>CAVYKC010000001.1:0-316085 GCA_963769005.1 uncultured Actinomycetota bacterium
GAAGCTGAGCACCTGGGCAGACGTGGCGACGGCGCTCATCGGAGCATCCGCGCCGACGATGATCGCCGACTCCCGGCCGGCGGCCACTGCGCCCACCTTGAGGCCGCCGCGCAGGACGACGAGGGCGAGCGTGGTCGATGCCACCTGGAGGAAACCGTCGGCCGCGGTGGCTTCGAACGTCGCGGCGGGCACGGAGGCGGCAGAGCTCAGGACCAGCACCCGGCTGAGGCCGATGCCGCGGATGCCCGGTCGGTGGAAGTCGACGAATGACGCATGCGTGAAGAGAGCCTGATCGCGCCGGAGCGGGGCCGGACGCGTGCTGTCGGCTTGGACGATCACCTGAGCGCCCGAGACCCCGACGACGAGCTGGTTCATGCCGTCCGGCAATTGGATGCGGCCATACGGCCCTCGTAGTTCCACGAGCTGTAGCTGCCAAGGAGATCCTGAGGCCTCATCCGTTCCGACCCACAGGTCGCGAACGCCTCCTGCGCCGACGGCGAGTGCGTGTCGGGGGGCTTCGGTGAACCGCCGAACGCTGATCGGTCTCATCGCGAAATCGCTCCTTTCGCGAATCGTTCCGTGTGATGCTTTCCCGCCAAATGCAGAGTGTCACTGTGCTGGACGCGCGGCGGCGTCCAGCACAGTGACACCGCGGATCAGCTATGCGCGGATCGGGTCGAGGACGTAGCCCTCTTCTCCGTGCACGACGGTGTCGATTCCGGCGACCTCGTCCTCGTTCTTCACGCGGAATCCGATCGTCTTCTGGATGGCGAATCCGATGATCCAGGCGAGCACGAACGAGTAGATCATGACGCTGAATGCGGCGATCGCCTGGACGAGCAGCTGCGTGCCGTCACCGCCCATGAACAGGCCGGTGCCGTTGGCGAAGAATCCGAGGTACAGGGTTCCGATGACACCACCGATGAGGTGGATGCCGACGACGTCGAGCGAGTCGTCGAAGCCCAGCTTGTACTTGAGCTCGACGGCGAGCGCACAGGCCGCACCGGCGATGAGGCCGAGAAGGATGGCCCAGACCGGGTGGAGCGATGCACAGGCGGGCGTGATCGCGACGAGACCGGCGACGGCTCCGGATGCGGCACCCACCGAGGTGGGCTTGCCGTCCTTGAACTTCTCGACGACGAGCCACGCGAGCAGGGCGGCCGCAGGGGCGGCGATGGTGTTGACGAACGCCAGTGCGGCGGTGCCGTCTGCGGCGAGCTCGGATCCGGCGTTGAACCCGAACCATCCGAACCACAGCAGTCCGGCGCCGAGCAGGACGAACGGCGGGTTGTGCGGCACGTGAGCGCCCTTCTGGAACCCGACGCGACGACCGAGCACGAGGGCCAGCGCGAGGGCGGCCGCTCCGGCGTTGATGTGCACGGCGGTACCGCCGGCGAAGTCGATGGCGCCGACGCCGAACGCTTCCTGCAGACCGTGGGTGATCCAGCCTCCGTAGGCGAAGCTGCCGTCCTCGGCGAGGCCGAAGTTGAACACCCAGCTGGCGACGGGGAAGTACACGACCGTCGCCCAGATCGCGGCGAAGATCATCCACGATCCGAACTTCGCGCGGTCGGCGATCGCTCCCGAGATGAGCGCCACCGTGAGGATGGCGAAGGTCGCCTGGAACGCGACGAATGCGAGCGGCGGGTACGCCGCGCCCTCCGGAGTCTCGAGCAGGCTGTTCAATCCGGCAGCGGCGGCATCGATCGACCACGGCGCGACCGTGCCCTCAGCGCCGGGGAATGCGATGGCGTATCCGTACAGCACCCAGAGCACGCCGATGAGTCCGAGCGACCCGAAGCTGAGCATCATCATGCTGATGACGCTCTTGGCTTTCACGAGGCCGCCGTAGAAGAACGCCAGTCCTGGCGTCATCAGCAGCACGAGTGCAGCAGCTATGAGAATGAACGCGGTATTGCCTTGATCCATGACGGTCGAGCCTCTCTCCGAGGACGCACGGAGGCGTCGGGTGACTCTCAGAGTGGCGCACGGTCGTTTCGCAGCCAGGTCCGGTTCGTTACAGTCACGTTTCCGGAATCACGCCACGACGCTCTCGCGTGTCCGAAGATCTCTGAAGAAGTAGCTATTCAGTGTTGCTAACTACCGGTACCTAGTGTTACCGTCTACCGGTACCCAGCAACACTAAGTAGAAGGAGGTGATCCGAATGGGCAACCAGATGACGGAGATGCTGAAAGGCACCCTGGAGGGCATCGTCCTCGCGATCTTGGCCGGACGCCCCGCGTACGGATACGAGATCACCGCACAGCTGCGCGACCAGGGTTTCAGCCGACATCGTCGAGGGCACCATCTACGCGCTCCTCGTGCGGATCGAGCAGAAGGGCCTCGTGGACGTGGAGAAGGTCCCCTCCGAGAAGGGGCCGCCGCGCAAGGTGTACTCGCTCAACGCGAACGGGCGGCGAACAGCTCGAGGAGTTCTGGAGGACCTGGAGCTTCCTCGCCGAACGCATCGAACAACTCCACACGAGCAACATCGACAGCACGAACAACACCGACAACGAAGGAGTCTGATCATGGCCGCGAAATGGATCGAAGCCCTCACCGGCTCGCTCGAGCAGAAGAAGCAGTACAAGCAGGACAAGGCCCGCATCGACGGCCTGCCCGGAGCCTTATGCGACGGCGGCGCAAGGCGATGCACCGGTACTTCATGTACTACGGCGGCATCACCGACGGCGACACGCTCGTGACGATGTTCGCCGACCTCGCCGATCTCTGGGAGCGCGCCGCCGTCGACGGCACGCCGGTCAGCGACATCGTCGGCGACGACCCCGTCGAGTTCGCCGAGACCTTCGCGCAGTCCTACGGCGGAAAGCAGTGGATCGACAAGGAGCGCGCCCGCCTCATCAAGGCGATCGACGACGCGAAGCGAGGGTGAGCAGCGATGACCACCGGAACCGCCATCCGCGTCCAGGGCATCGACGAAGTCCTTCAAGGACCTGCACGTGCTGCGGGGCGTCGACTTCGAGGTCGAACGGGGCAGCATCTTCGCCCTCCTCGGCTCGAACGGCGCCGGCAAGACCACGCTCGTGCGGATCCTGTCGACACTGCTGAAGGCGGATGCGGGCACCGCGACGGTGCACGGCTTCGACGTCGCCGCGGCGCCGAACGACGTGCGCGAGTCGATCAGCCTGACCGGGCAGTTCGCCGCCGTCGACGAGGTGCTCACCGGTCGGGAGAACCTCGTGCTCGTCGCGAAGCTGCGCCACCTGAAGAACCCCGGGGCGATCGCCGACGACCTGCTCGCCCGCTTCTCGCTCACCGACGCCGGCAGCCGCAAGGCCGGCACCTACTCCGGCGGCATGCGCCGCCGGCTCGACATCGCGATGAGCCTGATCGGCAACCCGCCGATCATCTTCCTCGACGAGCCGACCACGGGCCTCGACCCGCAGGCGCGCATCGAGGTGTGGCAGACCATCAAGGAGCTCGCCGAACGGCGGCACCACCGTGCTGCTGACCACGCAGTACCTCGACGAGGCCGAGCAGCTCGCCGACCGCATCGCGATCCTGCACAAGGGCACGATCATCCAGAACGGCACCCTCGCCGAGCTCAAGCAGCTCCTCCCGCTCCGCCGAAGGTCGAGTACGTCGAGAAGCAGCCCTCCCTCGAGGACGTCTTCCTCGCCCTCGTCGGCGAGACCGGCACGCAGTGCACGAAGGGAACTGACGATGACCACCCACGTCCTCAGCGACACCCGGCGTCCTCACCGGCCGGTCGCTGCGCCACATCCTCCGCAGCCCCGACACGATCATCACCACCGCGGTCACGCCGATCGCGCTGATGCTGCTGTTCGTGTACGTGCTCGGCGGTGCGATCAACACCGGATCCGACGAGTCGTACGTCAACTACATGCTCCCCGGCATCCTGCTGATCACGATCGCCTCCGGCATCGCGTACACCGCGTACCGGCTGTTCCTCGACATGCAGGGCGGCATCTTCGAGCGGTTCCAGTCGATGCCGATCGCGCGATCCAGCGTGCTCTGGGCACACGTGCTCACCTCTCTGGTCGCGAACCTCGTCTCGGTCGCGATCGTCATCGGCGTCGGCGCTGCTGATGGGGTTCCGCACCGGAGCATCCGTCGGCGCCTGGCTCGCCGTCGCCGGCATCCTGGTGCTGTTCACCCTCGCCCTGACCTGGCTCGCGGTGATCGCCGGGCTGTCGGCGAAGACGGTCGACGGCGCGAGCGCGTTCAGCTACCCGCTGATCTTCCTGCCGTTCATCAGCTCGGCGTTCGTGCCCACCGACTCGATGCCCGGGCCGGTCGCCTGGTTCGCCGAGAACCAGCCGGTCACGTCGATCGTGAACACCGATCCGGGCGCTGTTCGCGCAGCAGCCCGATCGGCAGCGAGCATCTGGGTCGCCCTCGCCTGGTGCGTCGGCATCCTCGTGGTCGCCTACGCCTTCGCGATCGCGATCTACCGCAAGAAGATCAGCTGACCACGTTGACGTTCGAGTCGCGCAAATGGCTCTATCCGCACCGCGGATAGAGCCGTTTGCGCTCTTCGAAGGGGCGGGTCAGGCCGTCGGCACTCCGAGCTTCGCGAGGCGCAGCCACGTCTCCACCACGGTGTCGGGGTTCAGCGACATCGACTCGATGCCCTGACCGACGAGCCATTCGGCGAGGTCGGGGTGATCGCTGGGCCCCTGACCGCAGATGCCGACGTACTTGCCGGCACGGCGGCAGGCCTCGATCGCCATCGACAGCATCCGCAGCACGGCCGGGTCGCGCTCGTCGAATGTCGATGCCACAAGGCCCGAGTCGCGATCCAGGCCCAGGGTGAGCTGGGTCATGTCGTTGGAGCCGATCGAGAATCCGTCGAAGTACTCGAGGAACTCGTCGGCGAGTACGGCGTTCGACGGCAGCTCGCACATCATGATGACCCGCAGCCCGTTCTCGCCGCGGCGCAGCCCGTTCTCGCCGAGCAGCTCGATCACGGCGTGCGCCTCGCCGATCGTGCGCACGAACGGCACCATGATCTCGACGTTGGTGAGTCCCATCTCCTCACGCACGAACCTCAGCGCCTCGCACTCCATGTCGAAGCACTCGCGGAAGTCGGCCGAGATGTACCGGGATGCTCCGCGGTACCCGAGCATCGGGTTCTCCTCGTGCGGCTCGTAGATGTCGCCGCCGATGAGATTCGCGTACTCGTTCGACTTGAAGTCGCTGAGCCGGACGATCACCGGCTCCGGCGCGAAGGCCGCAGCGATCATCGAGATGCCCTCCGCGACGCGCTTCACGAAGTACTCGCGAGGAGAGTCGTAGGCGGCGATGCGGTCGGAGATCTCGGCCCGCAGCTCGGAGGGCAGGGTCGCGTGATCGAGCAGCGCACGGGGATGGATGCCGATCTGACGGTTGATCACGAACTCCAGCCGCGCCAGCCCGACACCGCGGTTGGGCAGCTTCGAGAAGGCGAAGGCCTGGTCGGGCGTGCCGACGTTGAGCATGATCTTCGTCGGACTCTCCGGCATCTCGTCGAGCCGGGTGACGACCTCTTCGAAGCCGAGGATGCCCTCGTAGACGAAGCCGTTGTCGCCCTCCGCGCACGAGACGGTCACCTCCTGGCCGCCGCGCAGTGCGATCGTCGCATCCCCCGCGCCGACGACGGCCGGGATGCCGAGCTCGCGCGCGATGATCGCCGCGTGGCAGGTGCGGCCGCCGCGGTTCGTGACGATCGCGGAGGCGCGCTTCATGATCGGCTCCCAGTCGGGGTCGGTCATGTCGGCGACGAGCACGTCGCCGACCCGGAACGCATCCATCTGCTCGAGCGAGCGCATCACCCGGACGGGACCGGCGCCGATCTTCTGGCCGATCGCGCGGCCGACGGTGATCACCGTGCCCGCCTCCTCGAGGACGAAGCGGCGCGTGACGTTGCCGTCGGTGCGTGAGACGACCGTCTCCGGGCGGGCCTGCAGGATGTAGAGCCTCCCGTCGACACCGTCCTTCCCCCACTCGATGTCCATCGGTCGTCCGTAGTGCGCCTCGATGATCAGCGCCTGCCGCCCGAGCTCTTCGACCTCGGCATCCGTGATGCTGAACCGCGCGCGCTCCGCCGGCGCGACGCCGGTGAACACCGTGCTGCCGCCCGCGTGCGTGCCGTCGGCGTAGACCATCTTCACGGCCTTCTCGCCGACCGAGCGCTTGAGGATCGCCGGTCGCCCCTCGCGCAGCGCCGGCTTGTAGGCGTAGAACTCGTCGGGGTTCACGGCTCCCTGCACGACGGCTTCGCCGAGACCGTACGAGCTGGTGATGAACACGGCCCGATCGAACCCGGACTCGGTATCGACGGTGAAGAGCACGCCGGACGCCCCGACATCGGAGCGCACCATGCGCTGGATGCCGGCGGACAGCGCGACGTCATGATGGTCGAAGCCGTGGTGCACCCGGTAGGCGATCGCCCGGTCGTTGTAGAGCGAGGCGAAGACGCTGCGGATCGCGGCGAGGATGTTGTCGATCCCGCTGATGTTCAGGAACGTCTCCTGCTGCCCCGCGAACGACGCGTCAGGAAGATCCTCGGCGGTCGCGCTCGAGCGGACCGCCCAGGAGACGGAATCCGGTTGCGGGTCGGCGGCGACGAGCGTCGCGTACGCCTCACGGATGTCGGCCTCGAACGCGGCGGGAAGCGGCTGCTGCTCGATCCATTCGCGCACGTTCGCGCCCACCCGGGCGAGTTCGGCCACGTCGTCGACGTCGAGCGCCTCGACGGTCGAGCGGATACGGTCGTACAGGCCGTTCGCCGCGAGGAACTCCCGGTATGCGTCGGCGGTGGTGGCGAAGCCGCCCGGCACGCTGACACCGGCGTCCGACAGGTTCGAGACCATCTCGCCGAGCGAGGCGTTCTTGCCTCCCACCTGGGCGACGTCGGCCATGCCGATCTGCGTGAACCAGAGGATGTTGGTCATGAGGACTCCTGAAGGGTGTGCGTCGTGCGCGGGTGGGAGGAGGGCGTCAGCTGCGCAGCCGCATGGACTGCATGATCACGGCCGACATCTCCTCCACGGATTTCGTGGAGGAGTTGAGGAAGGGAACGCGGTTGCGGCGATAGAGGTCCTCGGCGCGGCGGATCTCGAGCGTGCACTGGGCGAGACTCGAGTAGGTGCTGTCCGGACGGCGCTCATGACGCACCTGGCTGAGCCGGAGCGGCGTGGTGGTCAGCCCGAAGCACTTCGCCGCATACTTCGCGACGGGGCGAGGAAGACCGTCGGCGGGGAAGTCGTCGTCGGTGAGCGGGTAGTTCGCGACGAGCAGCCCGTACTGCAGCGCCAGGTACATGGTCGTCGGCGTCTTGCCGCATCGCGACGGCGCGATGATGATCACGTCGGCGATGTCGAGGGCGCGCATGCTCTGACCGTCGTCGTGCTCGATCGCGTACTCGACGGCGCGCATCCGGCGAAGTAGCGCTCGATGTCGCCGACCCCGTGGTACTGGCCCAGCTGCTCGGATGCCGCGCTGCCCAGGCTCGCCTCGAGTTCGCGCAGATGACCGCCGAGAAGGTCGATCATGACCGCGCCTGTTCCGGTCAGCGCGGCGAGGATCTGCGCGCGACTTCACGGTGGTGAAGACGATCGGGGCGCCGCCCGCCGTTTCGCTGGAGCGGATGTCGGCGATCACGTTCTGCGCCGCGTCGACCGTGTCGACGAACGGCACCGTGTGGCGGCGGAACCGCACGCCGGGGAAGTTCGCGAGCAACGCGTTTCCGAGCGTCTCGGCCGTGATGCCCGTGCTGTCCGAAACGAAGAAGGCATCACGGGTCTCCGCGGTCGCGCCGAGCGGCAGGACGGGATCAGTGGACACAGAGGGACCTCGGTTCGGGAAAGGACTTGAGGTGAGCCTAGGAAAGAAAATGGTCCTGATATGCGGTCAGTCAGGGATAAGAACCGTCAGATTTATCGTGATGGCAATCGTGATCGTGACCGAGGCTCTGGACGAGACCGCGGTCTGACGCCCATGTCTGCGGCCGCGCGTAGGCTCGGCCCATGCGATTCTTCGGCACGCTGCAGTCGCCGGTCGGTGAGATCGGCGTGGTGTCCGACGGGGCGGCGATCACCCAGGTCGGCTGGCGGCCGACGCGTCCGAAGGATGCCGTCGACGATCACGATCCGCTGCTCACGGATGCACTGCGGCAGCTGGAGGCCTACTTCGCCGGCGACCTGCGCCGGTTCACCCTCCCCGTCGACCTCGGCGTGCAGTCGGAATCGACACGCATCGTGCTGACGACTCTCTACGAGGACGTCGGTTACGGCGAATCGGTGACGTATGGTCAGCTTGCGGCCCGCAGCGGCACCGGTGTACCCGCCCGCGGCATCGGCGCGATCATGGGCGCGAACCCCGTCCCGATCGTCGTGCCGTGTCACCGGGTGCTGGCGAGCGACGGCCTCGGTGGATACTCGGGCGGCGACCACGGCTCCGGCCTCGCCACCAAGCGGGCCCTCCTCGAACTCGAGGGCGCGTTGCCCGCTCCACTGTTCTGAGCGAACCGGCAGTCCGGCCCTACAGCCAGCCCTTGCGCTTGAACACGGCGTACAGCCCGACCCCCATGGCGAGCATGAGTCCGATGGCCATCGGGTACCCCCACGCCCAGTGCAGCTCCGGCATGACGTCGAAGTTCATGCCGTAGATGCCGCCGATCAGCGTCGGGGCGAACAGGATCGCGGCCCAGCCGGAGATCTTCTTGACCTCGTCGTTCTGGCGGATGCTGAGCTCCGTCATCCGCCGCATCTCCTCGTTCTGGCGGCGCGCCACGATCGTCGATTCGACGGTGAGCGCGTTGTCGAGCACCGTGCGGAACGTGGTCGCACGGTCGGTGACGCGCAGGGTGTGATCGAGCACGTCGCGCAAGTATCGCTGCAACTCCACGTCGACCTGGTACTTCTCGGATCCGCGGAGCAGAGCATCCAGCATCCCGGACAGCGGCTGTGTCGCACGCTGGAAGTCGATCACCTCGCGACCCAGCTCATAGATGCGCTGCGTGGCGTCGACGTCGTCCTCGAACAGCTGACTCTCGATCTCGTCGATGTCGTTCTCGAGACCGGCGAGCACCGGCGCGTACTCGTCGACGACCTCATCGAGGATCGCGTAGAGCACCGCTTCCGGTCCACGCGCGAGAAGCTCGGGGTCGCCCTCCAGCCGCTGGCGCACCCGCCCGAGGTCCGGTGACTCGGCGTGCCGGATGGTGACGACGAAGTCGGGCCCGACCAGCACGTGCACCTCGCCGAACTCCACCTCTTCGGCGGCATCGAGGTAGCGAGCGGGGCGGAGCACCATGAAGAGCACATCGCCGTACCGCTCGAGCTTTGCGCGCTGGTGGCCCGCCAGGGCGTCCTCCACCACGAGCTCGTGGATGCCGAACTCATCGGCCACCGCGCGGATCTCCTCGGGGCTGGGTCGATACAGGCCGATCCAGCTCAACCCGCCGCGTTCACGCATCCGCTCGAACGTCTCACTCAGGCTCTGCGGGTTCTCGGTGCGGACGCCGTTGACGTAGATCGCGTTGTCGATGATCGCCATCGTGCCACCCTCTCCCTTCACCGCGGCGGGCACTCGGCCCGGACCGCCTACCCCTCGGGTTCGGCCGCGGGCGGTGCCACGCACGGCAGCGCTGCAGCCGCGATCTGCTCGTGATACTGCTCGGCGGTGAACGGGAGGCCGAACTCGGGGGCGGTCTGCCCCGACGCGGCGGGCGCCTTCGAGGCGATCGCCGCGAGTTCCCAGGCGAGAGCGGTCACGACGGCGTTGCCGGCCGTGGAGTCGTTCAGGACGACAGCCACCGTGAAGCCCGTCGCCGGATCCGAATAGGCCGCGGTGGCGTAGCCCGGGGTCCAGCCGTGCTGGCCGACCATCGAGCCGACGAGGTAGGCACCACCCGTCGCCTGCAACCAGGACGGCGCGTCCTGATACGCCGGGAGTGGAGCGGCGAAACGGCCGGGCTCCTCCTTCGAGCGAAGCACCTGCGCCGCCTCGGCCTGCATGTAGCGTCCGAGGTCGCTGATGGTGGAGACGGCACCCGAGTCGGTGAAGCCCGTGCTCGCGGAGAGCTTCGTGACGTCCACCGGCGCGGTGCAGTCGTATCCGCCCTCGACGGGGGTGAGGTAGTGGCCATTCAGCACCGGACCGGTCGACGGCGGGGCCGCCGCCGCGCCGGGAAGCGACGTGTTCTCGAGATCGAGGGGCCCGGTGACGTACTTGGCGATCAGCGCCGATGCGCTCATCCCGGAAGCGCGCTCCAGGGCGAGGCCCAGCAGAAGGTAGCCCGCGTCGGAGTCGCGGTAGGTGGTGTGCGCTGGAACCCTGGCTCGGCCCAGACCGTAGCTGGCGAGCTCGAGCGGCGCCCAGTGCCGCTCAGGGGTGTTCAGCCACGACGACTTCACGATCTCCTCGGAGGAACCCACCCCGCTGGTGCCGTTGCACAGATCGAGGAGCGTGATGTCCGTCATGTCGGCGACGCCGGAGACATAGTCGGGGACCTTGGCGGTGGTCTTGACGATGCCGTCGTCGACGAGGCCGTAGAACACGTCGCAGGTCATCAGGCGGGTGACGTCGGCGATCCGGAACGACATGTCGGTGCTGACCTCGGCACCGCCCGGCTCCTGAGTTCCCACCGCAGACACCCAGCTGCCGCTCCACGGAACCCAGACCCCGACGATGGCGCCGGACGCTCCGGCCGCCGTCATGGCGGCGGACACGGCCTCCTGCAGAGGCACGAGGGTCTCTTCGGGGAGGTCGCCGTCGACCTGCGCCGGCGGCGTGTAGGAGAAGTCGATGTCGCCGGGCGCGCAGCCCGTGAGGATGAGCGCGAGCACTGCGGCAGTGGCCGCGGCCGCACGACGGCTGCGCGACGAGAGAAGCTGCATGGATGAAACCCCCGGAGACGTGTTCCCCGAGTCTAGAACGCGGATCCTGAAAGACCGCATCGGACGCTCCTCCGCGCTCCCCCGTACAGTGTGAACGTGCCGCACATCTTCGACGCCGACGTGGTGACCGCCGTGCTCCGCCACATGAACGGCGATCACGCCGCCGACAACCTGCTCATCGCTCGCGCGTTCGCGGATCCCGAGGGCGGAGCAGTGACAGGCGCCGTGATGACCGGGTTCGACGGCGACGGCGGCGTCTGGGAGATCACGCGCGAGGCCGTGTCGGGCGAGTTGCGCGTCGCGTGGCCGAGCGGGCCCATCGCCGATCGGCCCGCCGTACGGCGCGAGGTCGTCGCGATCTACGACGCCGCCTGCGCGCGACTGGGCATCGAGCCTCGTCCGCACGCCTGATCCCCGGAAGATTCCGCAGGGCTTCCGTCGAAGTAAGGCAAGCCTTACACTGATGCCATGTCCGAGCTCCTCTCCTTCTCCGCGGCGCTGCGCGAGCGCTCCTCCGGGTCGCACTCCGCCAGCGAGCACGCCGGCTTCATGGCCGACCTCCTGAGCGGAAGCGCGTCGCGCGACGATTACACCGCGCTCGTCGCGCAGCACTACTTCATCTACGAGGCGCTCGAGAGCGCGGCGGAGCGGATGCGCCAGGACCCCGTCGCATCCGTCTTCCTCAGTGACAAGCTCACCCGGCTTCCTGCCCTCGAGGCCGACCTCGAGTTCCTCGTCGGCCCCGAGTGGCGCGAGCAGATCGCCCTGCTGCCGACGACCCGACGCTACGTCGATCGCATCCGCCAGGTCGGCGCAACCTGGGCCGGCGGCTTCGTCGCGCACCACTACACCCGCTACCTCGGCGACCTCTCCGGCGGCGTCTTCATCGGCCGGGTGATGGCGCGGCGCTTCGGATTCCAGACCAACGGCATCGGGTTCTACCTCTTCGATGACATCGCCGACCCGTCCGCGTTCAAGGATGTCTACCGCGAGCAGCTCGACGCCGCCCCATGGGACGAGGCCGAGCGCGAGCGTGTGATCGACGAGGTGCTCCTCGCCTACCGCTTCAACACCGAGCTGTTCGAAGATCTCGACCGGGCTCGCGCGGCCGCCTGAGCATCCGCTCCGGGGCCTCAGCCCTTCGGGAGCTCGGGAGTGGATGCCGCCAGGTACGCCTCCCGCATGAACCGGCGCACGTCCTCGTCGACGCGGATGTCGCTGGGTCGCAGCGCCCGTGACAGGTACAGGCCGTCCAGAGAGGTGAGGCGGCTCAGCGCCACGTAGGTCTGCCCCGGTGCGAACGCGCCGGAGCCGAGGTCGATGATCGCGCGCTCGTAGGTCTTGCCCTGCGATTTGTGGATGGTGACCGCCCACGCCAGACGCAGCGGGAACTGCGTGAACTCGGCCACCACGTCACGGCTCAGCTTCTTGGTCGACGGCTCGTAGGCGTAGCGGTATCTCTCCCACACGGCCGGTTCGACGTCGACCTCCTCGCCGTCGATGTCGACGCGGACCGAACCGCCGAGGATGCGCGTGACCGTTCCGATCGTGCCGTTCACCCAGCGTGGCGGCTCCCCCGACATCGACGTGTCGTTGCGCAGGAACATCACCTGCGCGCCGACCTTCAGCTTCAGCTCGGCCTCGGCCGGCAGCGCGGCCTCGCCCCGGCCGAAGTCGCCGGAGACCTCAGCGCGTGCGGTCTGCTCCTTGCCCGGCAGCGCCGCGAGGTGGCGTTCGTTGATGCTGCTGACGATGTCGTTGCGCGTGGCGAGGGTGATCATCGGCGTCTCGCCCGGATCGGGCTCCGGCGGCGTCCGTGCGCCCTGCGCGTTCAGCACCCCGGCGATCTCCGCGGTCACGCGCCCGTAGCGCACCGCGTTGAGCATCGCCTTGAACCCGTCATCGGACTGGCGGTGGATCTGCACGAGCTCGCGGACGTGAAGCTCGGCACCGTGACGACCGAGGTCGAAGAGGCCGCCCTCGGCATCCGACGACCCGGCCCACACCTTCGCGTCGAAGAACCAGAACGAACGGTAGTGGTCCTGGATGTACCGCAGCTCGTCGCCGCGCGGCGGCACCGGAGCCAGCTGGTACGGGTCTCCGAACATGACGACCTGCACTCCGCCGAACGGTTCACCCCTGCGGCCTCTGGCCTGCCGCAGCGAACGATCGATCGCGTCCATGAGGTCGGCGTTCACCATCGAGATCTCATCGATGACGAGCGTCTCGATCGCGTTCAGGATGCGGCGGGTGGCATCGTTCTGGTCGATGTCGCCGCCGGCGATGAGCCCGATGGGCAGACGGAACAGCGAGTGGATCGTCTGCCCCTCGACGTTGAGAGCCGCCACGCCGGTCGGCGCGCAGATCGCGATCTGCTTCTTGGTGTTCCACGCGAAGTGCTGCAGCAGCGTCGACTTGCCGGTGCCGGCGCGTCCGGTGATGAAGACGTGCTCGTTGGTGTCCTCGATGAGACGGAACAGCTCTTGCTGTTCCTCGGACAGGGCGGGAAGGGACACGGATCTCTCACGGGGAGCGGGCGGATGCGGATGCCCACCCATGCTACGGCGAGCTGGAGCCTCGGCATCCGCTCGACACCCGCGACGCTCGGCATCGTCCCAGGCCGCACTCTTAGACTGGCGCCATGAATTCGGCAGAGACGAGAGCGCCTCGGCGCGCCCGTCTCGGCGTCGACCTCGCACTCCTCGCCCTGGTCGGCGTGATGCTCGTCGCCGCCGTCGGCGCCGGCGGAGTCACTCTGTACCAGCAGTTCTACGGTCCTTCGGCCTTCGTCGCGCGCTACCTCGATCTCCTGTCTTCCGGGCGGGCCGCCGATGCGCTGCATGTGCCGGGTGTCGCCCTCGATCGCGAGACGCTGACGATGGCAGGCATCGACGCGACGGCATCTGAGGCGCTGCTGCGCCAGTCGGCGCTCGCTCCTCTCACGGACGTCGAGATCGACTCGGAGAAGACCGTCGACGGAGCGACGTCGGTCAGCGTCTCGTACCGGGCCGGGAAGCACGAGGGGTCCACCACGTTCGCCGTCGAGCAGGACGGCTGGGTGGGCGTCACCCCGAACTGGCGTTTCTCCACCAGCCCGCTGGCCGCGATCGAACTCACCGTACGCGGTGCCGACCAGTTCGTCGTGAACGGCTTCGAAGTCGACCGGCGCCAGGTCTCGGCCGTCGGCACAGAGGCTGCCCCGCTCGATCCGCTCCCCCTCCTCGTGTTCACCCCCGGCCTGTACTCGGTCACGGTCGATACGGCGATCTCGACCTCCGCCGGAGTCAGCGTGCTCGCCGACGCCCCCTTGGCGACGACGCCCGTCGACCTGCAGACCGAGCCGACCGAGGAGTTCGTCGCGGTGGTGCAGAAGCGGGTCGAGGAGTTCCTCGTCGAATGCACGGCCCAGGAAGTGCTGCAGCCGACGGCCTGCCCGTTCGGCATGGAGGTCGCGAACCGGATCGCGTCCGCGCCGAAGTGGTCGATCACCACGCAGCCGGTGGTCACGGTCGCCCCGGACGGCGCGCAATGGATGATCCCCGCGGCCGACGCCGTCGCCCACATCGACGTCGACGTCAAGTCGCTCTTCGACGGCTCGGTCAGCCCGATCTCCGAGGACGTGCCCTTCCAGGTGAACGGCACGATCGTGATACTGCCCGACGGGTCGGCCTCGATCAAGGTCGGGTCGCCCGGCGACCAGCCCGACGTCGGCTGAGCCGCTCCCGCGGGCTCAGCGGCCCGCGCGCTCCTCGCGGCGCCGGTCGCGCTCGGCGAGCGCCACCAGGTTCGCGTTGTACTCCTCCAGCTCGGCCTCACCGGTGCGGTCGGCGTGCCGGTCACGACGGCGCTGCAGCTTCGTGTCGCTGCGGCTCCACTGGATCGCGACGGTGATCGCCAGGATGAGCGTGGGGATCTCGCCGATCGACCAGGCGATGCCGCCGCCGACGTACTGATCGTCGATCGGCGCGGGCCCCCAGTCGCGGCCCATCGCACCGAACCAGTCGGCGACCATCAGCCCCTCCTGCATCATGATGGCGACACCGAAGAAGGCGTGCATCGCCATCACGGCGATGAGCGTGATGAGGCGCCCAGGGTACGGCAGCCGGTACGGGACGGGGTCGGCGCCGACGAGGCTCATCACGAACAGGTAGCCGGACGCGAGGAAGTGCATCACCATCCACTCGTGGCCGAGGTGCTCGTACATCGACCAACGGACGAGATCGGTGAAGTAGAAGGCCCACAGCGAGACGATGAAGAGGGCTGCGGCGACGAACGGATGCGTGACGACGCGGGCGAAGGGCGAGTGCACTGCCCACATGATCCACTCACGTCCGCCGCGGGTGCCGTCGTCGCGCTTGCGGATCGCGCGCAGCGCGAGGGTGATCGGCGCCCCCGAGACGAGCAGCAGCGGGATCGCCATGGAGAGCATCATGTGCCCGAGCATGTGCACGCTGAACAGGTACTCCTGATACGCGTTGATCGGGCCCCCGGTGACCCACACGAGCATGAGCATCCCCAGCACCCAGAACACAGTGCGATGGATCGGCCATCGATCGCCCCGACGGCGAAGGCGCCAGGCACCGGCGAGGTAGAGGAAGAGGCCGAACCCGGCGACGACGAGCCAGAGGATGTCGAGGTCCCAGGCGGTGAACCAGCGATCGAGGGTGAACTCCGGAGGCAGCGGCGAGCGGGTGAGGATCTCGGAGGGGGTCTGGGCGAACGACTCCTCTCCGGCCGGCGGAGGCGTACGCGCGAGGGCCGCGGCCGCACCCGAGGCGACGCCCATCAGTGCGACCTCGCAGAGCACCAGCATCCAGAACCACCGAGCGGGACGCTCGCTCTCGAGCTTCGCGATGAGACGGATGCGGTACCAGGCGCCGAGCGCGCCCATCCCCAGGAGCACGGCGGCCTTCGCGAACAGGATCGCGCCGTACGGCGTCCAGAGCTGGCTCCACTCGACGATGGCGACGAGCGAGCGGGCGACCCCGGAGACGGCGACGACGGCGAACGAGGCGATGGCGAGACTCGAGTAGCGGCGCACCAGCGCCGTGATGTCGATGCCGCGACGGCCGCGCAGGAGCACGACGAGCAGGAGACCTCCGAGCCACACCGCCGCGCCGATCGTGTGCAGCAGGATCGAGTTGACCGCGACGTTGTGGCCGGCGAGGTCTCCGGCGTGGCCCTGCGAGGCGAGCGGGAGGAAGGATGCCGCGGCCAGGATCGCCGTGAGGAGGGTGGGCGTCCAGGTGCGCCAGGCGAAGGCGAGCACCGTGATGACGCTGCCCATGATGGTGGTGATGAGCCACGACTGGCCGAGCGGAAGTTCGAGCAGGAAGCGGCCGAGTTGCGTGCCGAACTCGCGCTCGATGGAGATCTTCGGGTTGAACGCCGCCATGAAAGCGAGGAAGCCGGCGAGGCCGGACGCGACGGTGAACACGGCGGCGCCGATCGACGCGATGTTCAGAGCGAAGTCGAAGGGCTCCTCCTCGCTGCGCAGTGCGAACAGCGCCAGCACGAGAGAGCCGAGCATGGCGGCGGCGCCGAGGTTCATGATCAGCTTGGCGATCGGCGTCGCCCAGCGCACGAACGGGCCGGGATCGCCGAGCAGAAGGGGCGCAGCGCCGCCGCCTGCGATCAGCGCGATCACGACCGCGACGAGAGCCGCCGACGCGAGAATCGCGATGCCCGTGACGCGATACGCCGAACTGCTTCGGGTCGACGGCGCACGGGAACTCACGCATCAAGCCTAAGCCGCGCTTCCGGATCGCCCGACCGAGGTGATGCGCTCCGCTCACACGTGCCCGCGAACGCCGAAGGCCGTCCCCGACGGATCGGAGACGGCCTTCGATGAGGTGCGGTCTTACTTGACGGCAGCCTTGAGCTTGGAACCAGCGGTCACCTTGACGCGCTTGCCGGCCGGGATCTTGATCTCGGCGCCGGTCTGCGGGTTGCGGCCCGTGCGAGCTGCGGTGTCGACCTGCTCGAAGGAGATCCAGCCCGGGATCGAGACCTTGCTGCCCTTGGCAACGGCGTCGGAGACGGTGCCGAAGAGCGCGTCGAGGACACCCGAGACGGTGGCCTGGCTCTGGCCGGTGGCGGAAGCGATGCTCGCGACGAGCTCGGTCTTGGTGATGGACTTGTCAGCCATGTCATCCTCCAGCGACGAGGATCCCGTCGCATCGTTGTTGGTGTCGGAGCGGATGCCCCTGGTCGAGTGACCGCCTTGAATGTACCAACGACTGGCCTTATTTCCGCGTCATTTCGCGGGTTTTGGGCATTTCCATGGCGTGTCGCGTCACTTTCGTCACTCTGGCACCACGATTCGGTCGCTTTCGGGCGTTCGCGCGGGACCCATCCGCATGATTCCGGGGCTGGGGTGGAGCATACCGGGTACGCGAAAGGGGCGAGGATCCGAAGATCCTCGCCCCTTTCGACTGCTGAGACTTACCAGCTGGACTTGGTCACACCGGGCAGCTCGCCGCGGTGCGCCATGTCACGGAAGCGGACACGCGAGATGCCGAACTTCGTGAGGACACCACGGGGGCGGCCGTCGATGACGTCGCGCGAACGGACGCGTGCCGGCGATGCGTTGCGCGGCAGCTTCTGCAGGCCGACGCGGGCGGCCTCGCGGGCCTCGTCGGTCGCGTTCGGGTCGACGAGGGTCTTCTTCAGCTCGGCGCGACGCTCTGCGTAACGCTCGACGATGACCTTGCGCTGCTCGTTACGAGCGATCTTGCTCTTCTTCGCCATGATTAACGCTCCTCGCGGAATTCGACGTGCCGACGGATGACCGGGTCATACTTCTTCAGCACCAGGCGGTCGGGGGTGTTGCGACGGTTCTTCTTGGTCACGTAGGTGTACCCCGTGCCTGCGGTCGAACGCATCTTGATGATCGGACGAACGTCCTGAGCCTTCTTGGCCATTAGAGCTTCACACCCTTCGCCTGGAGGTCCTTGACGACGTTCTCGATACCGCGCACGTCGATCACCTTGATGCCCTTGGCGGACACGTTCAGCGTGATCTTACGACCGAGCGACGCGACGAAATAGGTCTTCTTCTGCACGTTCGGGTCGAAGCGACGCTTCGTCCGGCGGTGCGAGTGCGAGATTGCGTGTCCGAAGCCGGGAACAGCTCCGGTCACCTGGCACACTGCTGCCATGATGTGACTCCTTCATTACCGTGAGACCGGACGGTCTCACCCAAGATCCCTTGTCTGCGTACCTCTCCCCTGGCCCGATCGCTCGGAGTTCAGGAGGGGAAGCACACGAACTGCGCACAGGAGTGTGCGCAGACAAAGAGTCAGTCTAGCACGGCGGATGCATCGAGCATCGTCCGCACCTCACTCACGTTTCGCTCACCCCTCTCCCCCGTTTCACAGAAGAGGGAGTCGATCAGTCGAGAGACCGGGCCGCCTCGGCCGCGCCGCGCCCCCAGCGGAACGGCGACACCGTGGGGTCGTCGCCGATCCAGAACCGCCACGGGAACGCGGCAGTCCCCGCGACACCGGCCACACCGACGCGCGGACCCGACGTCGGCCTTGTCGGACCCTCCCGCAGCCAGAGCTCGGCGCGGGCTCCGTGCAGTTCGGGCCCGGCGATCGCGTCGATGCCGTCGTGCAGCGGATGCCGCAGCCCGACCGCCTGCCCGAGCCGCCCCGGTCCGCGCGCGAGATCGCGCAGTGCCGTTCGACTCAGGGGGGCGGCGACGCCTCGGCGTCGCGCGGCGGCATCCGCTCCGAGGACGACCTCACCCGCGCGCAGCAGCACGCCGCCCGCCTGCCCTTCCGGTCCGCAGACGACGTTGACGCAGGAGTGGATGCCGTGACTGAGGTACACGTACAGATGACCGGGCTCGCCCCACATCGTCGCGTTGCGTGCAGTGCGCCCCATCCGCGCGTGCGAGCCGGGGTCCGGCTCCGGACCCGTTCCGTGCCCGTGATAGGCCTCGGTCTCGGTGATCCGCAGACGCACCTCCTCGGCGACTCCGTGAATCGTCACGACGGTGCGCAGCTCGCCACCGAGCAACCGTGGCGCGACGTCGAGAGGGAGATCGGACAGTTCGGCGCGGGTGGCGAGCCGAAGCGCACCGTCGCCCATCAGAACACGGTACCCATCAGAACCGGGGCGCCGTCTGGCACCAGGAGGCGTCGAACCCGGTGAGGGCGACGAGCTCCTTGCCCGAAGCGAGATCGATGAGGTGGGTCTCGAGGTTCTGCGGAAGCGGCAGCAGCATGTTGTCGTAGGGGTTGTCGACGAGTTCCGGCGCGATGACGACGGCGGCGTACTGCCCGCTCGGCGATGCGCACGCCTGCAGGATCGAGTCGTTGGATCCGACTTCGACGAGCGGTTCCGCGGCGCCCGCCTCGTCCACACGGATGATGGCCTGCCCCGTGGGCATCCCGATGTCGTCGCGGGCGACGACGTGGCGCAGCGTTCCGCCGGGGAACGGGGTGATGGTCGTCGCCTTGCCGTAGTCGGGGTCGGATGCCGCGAGCGGCTCCTCCGAACCGTCGGCGAGGTTCAGTTCGACGACCGTTCCGTCGGTGCGTTCCACGACCGCCGTGTAGGTGCCCCGGGAGATGCCCTGGATCGTCGCCGCCAGGCCGAGCGACTGCACGCCCGCGTCGCCGGAGTGGTCGACGAGGGCGAGCGCGCCGTCGAAGTCGATGAACAGCACGGCGGCGCTGTCCGGCACGAACTGCCAGGAGAAGATGCTCGCCTCCTTGTCGCCGACCTCGACGATCTGCGGCTCGTCGTCGCCGTTCAAGGACTGCGTCACCAGCACGCTGGCGCGCCCGGAGGTGTCGCTGAGCTCACGGTCGGAGTAGCTGTAGCCGACGAGTCCGCCGCGCTCGGACACCTGGATCGCGCCGACGAACCCCTCACCGGGCAGCGGCAGTTCGCGCTGATTCTCCCCCTTGCGGTCCATCACCAGCAGCCGGGAGGTGTCGTCCTCACCGTCGGCGACCGAGACGACGAGCTGCGTCGACGTCGCCCGGAAGTCGTTGATGCGCTCGTCCGAGAACACCGGCACCGCCTTCTCGCCCGAGAGGTCGGTGCGGAAGATCACATCCGTGTCCTTGCCGTTCGCGTCGCGCTGGAGCAGGTAGAGGTGGGATGCCGGGGTCGTGAACGTCGTCGTCAGATCGGCGCTCGGCCCGCCGCCGACCCCGATCGCGTCACTCACCGTCACCGTGTACTTCGTCGAGTCGTCCAGCGGAACGGTGAACCGGATGCCGACGCCGCGGCCGGCGGCGTCGACGGTGAACGGCACGGCCGGCTCGACCGTGACCTGCGCTGGGTCGATCGCGCCGAGCGCCTGATTCGCCGTGAGGATGACCCGGCTGCCGGAGGAGTCGATGGCCTCGGCCGCGTTGACCTGCGTGCCGGTCAGCCGCGGCCCCTGCACGAGGCTCGCGAAGCCCAGGCCGGCGCCGGCGAGCACCAGAATGCCGATGACGGCGGCGAGGGCGACCAGGAACGGGCGGTTCGGACCGGATGCGGACGCGACGGGGGCCGACGCTGATGGGGCGGAAGGTGCGGAGGGGGCCGGCTCGGGCGGCAGCTCGTCACTTTGTCGGCTCAGATCACGAATGTCGGTCGAAACCTCGGCGTTTCGGCCGACAACTGTATTTTCGGCCGACAGAATGGCGGGGCTGGACGCGGGCGCGGGCGCGGATGCCGGAACCCGGGCGTCGCCGGGGGCCTCCCCCGTGCCGCGGGGCGAGACGCAGAAGCGGGTCCGTCCGCGGGGGCATCCGCCGGGGCTTCGGGGCGAGACGCGGGCGCGGAGACGGCAGACCCGTCATGGGCAGACCCGTCCATGGCGGCAGCAGTGGGGGCCGACACTCCAGATGTCGGCACCTCCGGGGCAAACGGTCCGACATCTGGCGTGTCGGCCCCCGACGTGACGTCGGATGCCGCGGCCTCGCGGCCTCTGCGGCCTCCGCGGCCTCGCGCGCCGCGCGCATCTCGGCGCGGGTCCGCGGGACGGGCCGCTCCTCGTCAGTACTCATACGGGTCACCCGGCTCGTCGATCTCGACCACCGAGGTCGGCACGATGCGCAGTTCGCCGCCGGCATCCGCCTTCACCGTCCCGGTGACCTCGACCCACTGCCCCGTCGCGTACGCGCCGGGATCGGCGCTGACCGACACCGCGGCCGGCTGGGCGTCGATGACGCAATGCGTGATCACCATGCGGGTGAGCTGCACCTCGTCGGAGCCGGAACCGGCCGGCGTCACGAACCCGGTGAGGGTGACGGATGCTCCGTCATACGCCTCCGGTCGCGTCGCCGTCGCGAACACGCTCGCCCACTCCCCGACGCCGAACGTCGTGGTGTCGGCGACGCCGAGCGTGACGTCGTCCGCACCGGCGAACAGGGTGGTCGGCCTCTCCGGCACGGGACATCGCGAGCTGCACCGAGAGCGAGGCGGGAGGAAGGAGGAGCGCTGCAGCGACGACTCCGGTCGCCACGACGCCGGCCGAGACGGCACCCGCTCGGGCGAGCGTGCGACGAGGAGCGCTCGCCGGAGCATCCGCACCGTGGTCGTGTCCGTGGTCGCCCTCGCTGCCGATGGGAAGCGTGCACGACCAGATCGCTCCAGCCAGCGTCACGACCGCCGCCGTGCAGGCGAACCACACGGTCTCCGGGCTGATGTACAGCGTCAGCTGACCGGCGATGCCGAGTCCGAGGGTGACCACGGCGATGACGGCGGCGAGGCCGACGCCGAGCCAGCGGGCGGCGAGGGCCTGCGTGCGGGAAGGAGCGTGCTCAGACAAAGACGTTCACCCCGATCCCGATCGCGAACGCCGCGAGCACGACCACCCCGACGATGCCGGCGAGAGTGCGGGCGGTGAAGGTGGTGCGCATCAGCGCGAGCATCTTGATGTCGACGAGCGGACCCACCAGCAGGAAGGCGATGAGCGCACCCGAGGAGAACGTCGAGGCGAACGACAGTGCGAAGAACGCGTCGACGTTGGAGCAGATGGCGACGGTCATCGCCAGGACCATCATCGCCACGATGGACAGCACGGGGTTCGAACCGATCGCGAGGAGGACGTCACGCGGGATGAGAACCTGCACGGCTCCGGCGAGCGCCGACCCGATGACCAGGGCCGGCATGACTGCGCGCAGCTCGACGAGGAACTGGGTGAGGCTCCGCCGCACCGGCGTGCCGTGCTCGTGCGTCACCCGGTCGCAGGTGTCGATGAAGCGTTCCGTGAGGAGCGCGTTCGGGGACGGGTGCCGGCTGTAGATCCAGCCGATGAGGTTGGCGATGAGGTAGCCGCCGACGAGGCGGGCGACGAGGATGCCGCCGTCCCAGCCGAACGCCGCGTGCGTGGTGAGGATCACGATCGGGTTGACGATGGGCGCCGCGATCAGGAACGTCAGCGCCTCCGCGGGAGCGAGGCCGCGCATCATCAGACCACGGGCGAAGGGCACGTTGCCGCATTCGCACACCGGGATCAGCATCCCGAGCAGCGACAGCACGGCGCGGCGGGACCATGCCCGCTTCGGCAGCCAGCGGTGGATGACGTCCGCCGGCAGCCACACCTGCACCACGATCGACAGGATGACCCCGAGGATGACGAACGGCAGAGCCTCGATGAGCACGCTCAGCGCGAGCGTCAGGCCGTCCTGCGCCCGTGTCGGCAGCGAGACGGTGAACAACCTCGGCAGGAAGCGGTCGATGAGGAACAGCGCGAGCAGGACGCCCGCACCGACTCCGGCACCCACCCAGGCCGAACGCGGCGAGCGGCCCCTCCGCTGGGTCCCTGAGCCTGTCGAAGGGTGCCGTGACGGGGTGAGCACGCTCACGCGATCGGCGCTCCCGCGGCGTCGCGCTTCTTCGCGCACGGCGTGCACAGGCCGAAGATGTCGACGACGTGCGCGGCATCCGTGAAGCCGTGCAACGCGGCGGTGCGATGCGCCCACTGCTCGACGTCCTTCGCCTCGATCTCGACGGTCAGCCCGCAGGACCGGCAGATGAGGTGGTGGTGATGCTCCTGGGTCGAGCAGGCGCGGTAGAGCGCCTCACCCTCGGGGCTCTGCAGCGAGTCGGCGTCTCCGGAGGCGGCGAGTCCGGCCAGCGCGCGGTAGACGGTGGCGAGTCCGATGCCGGTGTTCTCGCCGCGAAGCGTCGCGTGAAGGCTCTGCGCAGACACGAATCCGCGCGCGCCGGAGAGTGCTTCGCGCACTCGTTCGCGCTGCCAGGTGTTCCGCTGAGCCATACCGAGAGTCTAAACGGCGTGGCTTGCCCGCGGCTGGGAGGCGTTCATGCCGCCACGCGGCGCACGCGCGCCCGCGCCCGGTGCACGAGCCAGCACACGGCGTAGATGAGGAACGACAGCGTCGTGATGTACGGGCTGACCGGAAGGGTGCCGGCGAGCGCGAGCAGGATGCCGCCGACGGCGGAGACGAAGCCGAAGAGGGCCGCGAGCAGCGGCACCGCCACCGGACCCGAGGTCACCCGCATCGCGGCTGCCGCCGGGGTCACCAGCAGCGCAAGCACCAGCAGCGCCCCGATGATGTGCACGCTGACCGCGACGATGAGGCCGAGCAGCACCATGAACGCGAGGCTCACGAAGCGGGTGGGCACTCCGCGCGCGGCGGCGGATTCGGGATCGAGGGAGTCGAAGCGCAGCGGGTTCCACATCAGCAGCAGCCCCAGCAGCACGACGATGCTGATGCCGAGGAGCCAGCCGAGGTCGGGGTTCGAGACCGACACGATCTGGCCGGTGAGCAGGCTGAACCGGTTCGCGCTGCGGCCCTCGTAGAGCGAGAGGAACAGGATGCCGAGGCCGAGGCCGAACGGCATCAGCACGCCGACGATCGAGTTGCGGTCCCTCGCTTTGGCTCCGAGGATGCCGATGAGGATCGCGGCCACGAGGGCTCCGCCGATCGAGCCGGCGACCACGCTGCCGCCGAACAGCAATGCTGCGGCGGCGCCGGCGAACGAGAGCTCGCTCACCCCGTGCACCGCGAAGGCGAGGTCGCGCTGCATCACGAAGACGCCGATCAGACCGCCGACGATGCCGAGCACGGCACCCGCGATGATCGAGTTGGCGAGCAGCGCCACGAGGGCGCCGTAGTCCTGGAAGGAGAAGACGTCGCCCCAGTCGACGATGGACCTCATGCGACACCTCCGTGGGGCGTCGCTTCCGGCCCGTGATCGTGGTGCGGCTCGGCATCCGGCACACCCACCACGACCAGCCGGTCGCCGGCGCGGAGCACGAAGACCGGGGTGCCGTAGAGGTCGGTGAGCACGCGGCTCTGCAGGACCTCGTCCGGAGTTCCGAGCACGAAGCGCCCGCCGGCGATGTAGAGGATGCGGTCGACGCGGCCGAGGATCGGATTGATGTCGTGGGTCACGAACAGCACGGCGGCGCCGCGCTCACGGCGCTGCGCGATCGATGATGTCGGTGATGCCGCGCTGGTTGGCGAGGTCGAGGTTCGACAGCGGCTCGTCGCACAGCAGCAGGCTCGGCTGCGTCGGCGAGAGCCTGGCCGACGCGCAGGCGCTGCTGCTCGCCGCCGGAGAGCAGCCCCACCGGACGTTCGGCGTAGTGCGCTGCGCCGACTCCGTCGAGGAGGGCGTCGACGCGCGGCGCGGTCGCCGCGGCGAGGAACCGGGAACCCGAAGCGGGTGCCCTGCACGCCGAGGGCGACGACATCGCGTGCGCGCATGCTGGTGTCCGGAGCCATCGGCCGCTGCTGGGGGATGTAGCCGATCCGAGGATTCCCCCGCTGGACCTTCTCGCCGCCGACGAGGATCCGTCCGGCGGAGAGCGGCTGCAGGCCGAGGATGCTGCGCAGCAGCGTGGTCTTGCCGGAACCCGACGGACCGAGCACCGCGATGAACTCGCCGGGCTCGACGGTCAGGTCGAGCCCCGACCAGAGTTCGCGGTTTCCGCGGTGGAGAGCGGCGCCGGTGATCTGGAGGATGGGTGCCGGTTCGGAGGTGCGAGCGCGCGCGTCAGCGCCGCCGCTCACGAGTGGAGTGCGTCGGCGAGGTTCTGGATCGCATCGCGCATCCACTCAGAGTACGACGATCCGTCCTCGAGCAGTTCCGTGAAGGCGACGACCGGGATGCCGGCGGCCTCGGCGGCTCCTCGACGCGCTCGGTCTCCGAGCCGCCGGTCTGCGCGTTGGTGAGCAGCACCTTCGCCTGTCCGTTCTCGATCACGGCGAGCGCCTCGAGCAGTGTGGCGGGTGCGACGTCCGCGCCCTCCTCGACCGCTTCGGCGAAGCCGGCCGGGGTGACGTCGGTGAGGCCGGCCGCGGCGGCGATGTAGCCAGGAAGCGGTTCGGTGATGAAGACGGGTGCGCCGGCCGCCTCGGTCTTGAGCGCATCGAGGTCGGCCTCGAAGCCCTCCAGATCGGCGACGATCTTCGCGGCGGACGCAGCGAAGTCGGCCTTGCCCGCGGGGTCGAGCTCGGTCAGCTCGTCGGCGATCGCCCCGACGACATCGACCATCGTGTGCGGGTCGAACCAGACGTGCTCGTTGAACCCCTCGACGTGATCGTGACCCTCGTGACCTTCGTCCGCGTGCTCGTCGGCATGCTCATCGGCATGCTCGTCCTCGGCATGCTCGTCCTCGGCATGGGCGTCGCCCTCGTGCTCGTCGGCTCCGGGGTAGTCGTGCGCGTACTCGACGGCCGTGACGACCTCGGGGTCCGACCCGTCGAGGAGCTCCTCGATGAACGAGTCGTAGCCGCCGCCGTTCTCGATCACGAGTTCGGCCTTCTGCACGGCGAGGCGATCGCGGGCGCTGGACTCGTAGGAGTGCGGGTCCTGGGTCGCCGACGAGATGATCGAGGTCACCTCGACGCGATCGCCGCCGATCTGCTCGGCGAGCGAGCCGTAGACGTTCGTGCTCGCGACGACCTGGATCTTGCCGTCATCCGCTCCGCCCGCGGCCGGTGCGGCGGAGCATCCGGCGAGCGCGAAGGCGGCGACGGATACGAGAGTGAGGGCGGCGACGGGCTTCTTCATAGTCCCACTCTAAACACTAATGAGAACCATTATCAAACTGACGCAGTGCGGCGCTGGATCACTCTGAGGCGGGGACATCCATCTCCGCGCCGGCACAGAGCCGCGCCTACGTCACCGCGGGCCGAACGCGCGTCACAGCAAACGCCGGTGCGGATGCCGCGTACCCGCAGTATCCGTGACATGACGCGCCCGCCCTCCCGCCCCGAATCGGGACAGCCAGCGTCAGTCGACGAGCAGCGCCGGCTCCTCGAGGATGGATGCGACGTCGGCGATGAACCGGCTCATGCCGTCGCCGTCGACCACGCGGTGGTCGAACGAGCCGGCGACGGTCGTGACCCACCGGGGGCGCACTTCACCGTCGACGACCCACGGCTTCTGGCTGATCGTTCCCAGCGCCACGATCCCGGCCTCACCGGGGTTGATGATCGGCGTGCCGGCATCCATCCCGAAGACCCCGATGTTCGTGATCGTGATCGTGCCGCCCTGCTGATCGGCGGGCGTCGTCTTGCCTTCGCGAGCAGTCAGCGTCAGGCGGTTCAGGGCGCGGGCGAGATCCTTCATGCCGAGGTCCTGTGCGTCTTTGATGTTCGGCACGAGCAGACCCCTCGGCGTCGCCGCGGCGATGCCGAGGTTCACGTAGCGGCGGACGGCGATCTCGGCTCCGCCTTCCTTGTCGACCCAGGCGGCGTTCACCATCGGCGTGCGGCGGGCGGCCCAGATGACGGCGCGGGCCATGATCAGCAACGGCGAGACCCTGATCTCGGCGTAGTCCGGCGACGCCTTCAGCCGCTTGACGAGCTCCATCGTGCGGGAGGCGTCGATCTCCTTCCACACCGTGACATGCGGGGCCGAGTAGGCGCTCTGCACCATGGCCGACGAGGTGGCCTTGCGCACGCCTTTCACCGGAATGGATTCGGTGCGGTCCTCGGATGCCGTGGACGGCGCGACGCCGCGGGCGATGCCGGCCGGGGCGGCGTGCGGAGCCGGAACGGTCTCCTCGCGCACACCTCCCCACTCGGGCGTCTCGATGTTGCGGAAGACGCTGGCCTGCGCGGCGTGGTTCATCACATCATCGCGCGTCACCTCGCCGCCGCCACCGGTGGCGGTGACCGAGGTCAGGTCGACGCCGAGGTCGCGGGCCAGCTTGCGGATCGGTGGCTTCGCGATGACACCGACCGAGGAGAGCACCGGGCGCTCCGGCGGCTTGCGCCGGCGCGAGGTGGCGCCCCCGCCTGTGCCGTAGCCGACGAGCACCGAGCCTCCGGCCTCCTCGGCGGCGGCCGCGGGCGCAGCAGGCGCAGCAGGCGCGGCGGGCGCGGCATCCACCGCATCCGTGACGAAGGTGATGATCGGCGACCCGACCTCGACGGTCGTACCTTCACCGACGAGCAGTTCGCCGACGACTCCGGCGTGCGGCGACGGCAGCTCGACCAGCGACTTGGCCGTCTCGATCTCGCAGATGACGTCGTTGATGGCGACGGTGTCGCCCGGGGAGACCTTCCACGTCACGATCTCCGCCTCGGTGAGGCCTTCGCCGACGTCGGGGAGGTTGAAGTTCTGCGTGCTCATTGCGAGTCCTTCCGGACGGTGGAGTCAGTAGGCCAGCGAACGATCGACGGCCTCGAGGATGCGGTCGGCATCGGGGAGGTAGGAGCCCTCGAGCTTCGCGGGCGGAAACGGGGTGTCGTAACCGGACACGCGCAGCACGGGCGCCTCGAGAGCGTAGAAGGCACGCTCCATGACAGTGGCGGCGACTTCGCTGCCGACGCTGGTGAAGCCCTGCGCCTCCTGCGCGTAGACCATGCGACCGGTCTTGCGCACCGAGTCGAGGATCGGCTCGTAGTCGATCGGCGACAGTGAGCGCACGTCGACGACCTCGCAGCTCGTGCCCTCCGCCTCGGCGAGGGCCGCGGCCTGCAGCAGCGTGGTGACGATCGCGCCGTGACCGACGAGCGTGACGTCGGAGCCGGTGCGCACCACTCGTGAGGCATGCAGGGGGACGGCGGATGACTCGAGGTCGACCTCGCCCTTCTGCCAGTACCGGCTCTTCGGCTCCATGAAGATCACGGGGTCGTTCGAGCCGATCGCCTCCTGGATCATCCAGTACGCATCGTTCGGCGTCGACGGCGAGACCACCCGCAGACCAGGGGTGTGCGCGAAGTACGCCTCCGGGCTCTCCTGGTGGTGCTCGACGGCGCCGATGTGGCCGCCGTACGGGATGCGGATGACGATCGGCAGCGAGAGCCGGCCCTCGTGACGATTCGTGAGCTTCGCGAGCTGCGTCGTGATCTGGTCGAACGCCGGGAACACGAAGCCGTCGAACTGGATCTCGCAGACCGGACGGAAGCCGGTCATGGCCAGGCCGATCGCGGTGCCGACGATCCCGGATTCGGCGAGCGGGGTGTCGAGCACCCGCTTCTCACCGAAGTCGCGCTGCAGGTGCTCGGTGACGCGGAACACGCCGCCGAGCTTGCCGATGTCCTCGCCCATCATGAGGACGCGGGGGTCGTCTTCCATGGCCTTGCGCAGTCCCGCGTTGAGCGCCTTGCTGAACGGCATCGTCTCGAGAGTCATTTCGCGCCTCCCTCGAACGAGGCCTCGTAGCGGTCGCGCCACGCTCGCTGCTCGTCGATGAGCGGATGCGGCTCACTGTAGACGTGGTCGAAGATCTTCGAGGCGGGTGGCGGTCCGAGCTCGACGGTGCGGGAGCGCAGATCCTCGGCGGCATCCGCCCCCTCGGTCTCGACGGCGTCGAAGAACGCGGCCGACGCTCCGCGGCCCTCGAGGAACGCGCGCATCCGGATGATCGGGTCGCGCTCCGCCCAGGACTGCTCCTCATCGGAGCTGCGGTACTTCGTGGGATCGTCGCTGGTGGTGTGCGCGCCGAGACGGTAAGTGACGGCTTCGATCGCACGCGGGCCGAGCCCGCTGCGCGCCTCGTCGAGGGCGACGCGGGACACCGCGTAGCTGGCGAGCACGTCGTTGCCGTCGACACGGATGCTCGGGATGCCGTAGCCGGCGCTGCGCTGCACCAGCGGCACCGGCGACTGCGTGGAGACCGGGACCGAGATCGCCCAGTGGTTGTTCTGCAGGAAGAAGACCTCGGGCGTCTGGTAACTCGCCGCGAAGACCATCGCCTCGTGCACGTCGCCCTGGCTGGAGGCACCGTCGCCGTAGTAGACGATGACGGCCTGGTCGCTCTCGACGTCTCCCGTGCCGGACTTGCCGTCGAACGAGAGGCCCATCGCGTAGCCGGTGGCGTGCAGCGCCTGCGATCCGAGCACCAGCGTGTACAGGCGGGTGTTGCCGTTCTTGGGATCGCTCGGATCCCAGCCGCCGTGCGAGACCCCGCGCATCAGCTTGATGATGTCGAGCGGGTCGACGCCGCGGATGCGGGTGACCGCGTGCTCGCGGTACGAGGGGAAAATCGTGTCCTGCGCGCGGGCGGCACGCGCCGAGCCCACCTGCGCGGCCTCCTGCCCGCGACTCGGCGGCCAGAGGGCGAGCTGCCCCTGTCGCTGCAGGTTGGTCGCCTGTACGTCGATGGCGCGGATGACGACCATGTCGCGGTAGAACTGCTCGAGTTCCACGTCCGTGATCGCATCGATCAGGGGCAGGTACTGCTCGGCGGCGTCCGACGGCGCGAACCGTCCGGTCGCGTCGAGGACGCGCACGAGGGGAGTGTCGAAGGTAGTCACGGCTCTTACGCTACCCGCGCCGACATGTCGGGGCACGCATACCTAGGACGCCCTCGTATCTGCCGGGAAGCCGGAGAAACGGCCGGTCAGCGGGCGGCGGCCGCGACTTCGAGCACGCGGGAGACCGACGCCTCCTCCCCCGCGGAGATGCGGATGCCGTCGCCGCTGAACGGACGGACGATCAGGTCGGCGGCGACGAACGCGGCAGCCACCTGATCGGTGCGCTCCCCCGTCGGCAACCAGATGAAGTTGCCCTGCGCGTCGGGCACGTCCCAGCCCTGGGCGCGCAGGCCGTCGCGGAGCCGGGTGCGACGCTCCACGATGACCGCAACACGATCCAGGAGCTCGGCCTCGGCCTCGAGGCTCGCGATCGCCGCATTCTCGGCGGCGGACGTGACGGACAGCGGGATGCCGGTGGTGCGAGCGGCATCCAGCACCTTGCTGTTGCCGATCGCGTAGCCGATGCGGAGGCCGGCGAGCCCGTACGCCTTGGAGAAGGTGCGCAGCACGACCACGTTCGGGTGCGTCTCGAAGGAACGCTCCTTCAGGCCGTCGACGGCTCCGGGGGCCGTCACGAACTCGGCGTACGCCTCATCGAGGACGACCAGGACGTCGTTCGGCACCCGGTCGATGAAGGCGGCGAACTCGGCGCTCGTGATGATCGGGCCGGTCGGGTTGTTCGGGGTGCACAGGATGACGGCGCGGGTGCGTTCGGTGACCGCTTCGGCCATCGCGTCGAGGTCGTGGCGCGAATCGGCGGTCAAGGGCACCTGCACGCCCGTGGCGCCGGCCACGAGGGGGAGGCTCGGGTACGCCTCGAAGGAGCGCCAGGCGTAGACGACCTCGTCGCCGACCGAGGATGTCGCGAGGATCAGCTGGTGCAGGATCGAGACGGAGCCGGCGGCGACGTGCACCTGGTCGGAGTCGACGCCGTAGCGGACGGCGAGGCGCTCGCGCAGCCGGCCCGCCGAGGCATCCGGGTAGCGGTTGACCGGAGTCGTGTGCTGCAGCGCTGCGACGACGGAGGGCAGTGGATCGAACGGGTTCTCGTTGCTGGACAGCTTGAACGCGTCGGGCCCGGCCTGCTTGCCCTGCCGGTATGGTGCCAGCGCGGCGATGGCGGGGCGGATGCGGGGCAGGATCGGCTCGGTCACGAACCGAGTCTACGAGCGGGGTGCGTCTCGCGCGTCCCACGAGCAGCCCGAATCCGAACCGGGCCGCTGTGAGCCGCTGACATCGGGCGCCGATCGTGCCACACTGAAACGATCATGCGCTTCATCATCCGAGTCATCGTGAACGCCTTCGCCCTGTGGGTGGTGACGTTGATCCCCGTGCTGCAGGTGGCGATCACCGCCTTCCCTCCGGGCGAGACGCTGCAGCTCGTGCTGACGCTCCTCGCGGTCGGCGCGATCTTCGCGTTGGTGAATACGATCATCGGCACGATCGTGAAGATCGTCGCATTTCCGCTCTACATCCTCACGTTCGGCCTCATCGGCTTCGTCATCAACGGCTTCCTGCTCTGGCTGACCGCCTGGATCACCAGCGGCTTCGGCTGGGGCCTGACCGTGGGCCACTTCTGGTGGGGCGTGCTCGCCGCGATCATCATCTCGGTGATCAACGGCATCTTCGGTTTCATCCTTCGCCCGCAGAAGCGCCAACCCCGCCGCGACTGACGACGCCCCTCGTTGCATCCGCGAGGGCTTCAGGGCGCCGCCCAGCCCGTGCGCTCGGCGCGGTATTGCGTCGACTCGATCACCTCGGCCTCGTCGAGCATCCTCCAGTAGTCGTCGAGTGCCACGGCCCGCGGGTCGTCGGATGCATCGACCATCTCCGCGGTCTCGATGTACGAGTGCATCCAGTGGGTGTCCATCCAGACGTCCTGCACACCGTCGGACGGGTCTCCCTCCCGGGTCACGGTGAAGCTGTCCGGTGACCCGGTGCCCCCGGGGGACCCTCCTCCGGCGAGCGAGGAGACGAGGTCGTCGGAGTGCACCAGCTGCACCAGCAGCTGGTCCTCGCGCAGCGTCGGCTCGGTGGGGCTGCCCGCCGTCACCATCACCTGCACGTCGAACTCGCTCTCCATGGCGAGGTGGGATGCGATCATTCCCGCCTGGGAGTGCGCGAACAGGTCGACTCGATCCCCCGGCCGGGCGCCCGCCACCGCGAGCGCGTCGAGCGTAGCCTGATAGGAAGCCGAGGTCTTGCCCGCGTAGAGCTCGGCGTTCGACTTCATGTCCCACGGATCGCCCGCACCGAAGAACGGCGACTGGGTTCCCTTGATATACGCGATGAACTGGGTCGAACCATCGCTCATCGTCAGGCGATCGATCCTGATCTGCGCTTCGGGCGCCCCCGGGAGGCGGCGAAAGGCGTCGGCGAGGCTCGCCGGCGTGCCCACCGGCCTCGACGTCGCGACCGGCCGCACCGTCACGGGATCGGCCCTGCCGCTGAGCGTGCTCCCCGGATGGACTTTACCCAGACCCAGCGCCGATCCGAGCAGACCGCCACTCACGAACAGGGGCGCCATCACGCCGCCGAGGTCGAACTGCGATGCGAGCCCCGCATAGCGCCCGTCCTTCCAGCCGGCGACGAGCATGTCCGCCATACCGCCCAAGCGGTCATCGGACGCCTCCAGACGCTCGATCCGCGAGTACAGCGCATCCGCCGCCGCCGCATCCGTGAGCGCGAGCGCATCCGCCCGGGCGCGCAGCTCGACCAGTTCGTAGGCGTCGGCCATCAGCAGCGTACCGACGCTGGCCTCCTCGCACCGGGCCTGCAGTTCTCCCGCGCGATCACCGCTCGCCCACAGCGCGACCGTGTCGAGTACAGCGCCGAACCCCGGCGCGTCGACGATGATCCCGTGCGCGCGGCGGATCGACGCCTGGACGTCGGCGAAATGCGCGGCGACGGCGGCGACGCGCACTCCCACGTCGCGCAGCACCTGGGTGTCGACGGCGATCGCACCGCCATGGCGGATGTCCAGGTCATCACTCATGCGGGCCCGATCCTCTCCAGTTCACGCTCGCGTTCGAAGAGGCTCGCGATCTCTGCCGAGGCCCGCGACCCGAGATCGGCGAGCAGCGCGTGCAGCGCACGCACGCCGTCCGACTGCCAGTCGCTGTCCTCGGCGAGTGTCATGAGGTCGGCGACGGCGACGTCGAGAGCGGCGATCGCCGACTCGATCTCGCGCCTGGCGGCGACCCAGGCCCACAGTGCTTCCGAGGAGCCGGCCCCGGCGATCGCGAATGAGTACATGCGCCCAGCATCCGTGATTCGCGTCGTCGCCGGGATGCCGATCCGCGCGACGGGTGGAGAGTTCGGGGCGCAGTCGCTTCCGTGCAGAACCAGTGCGAGGATTCGGCTGTGCAGAAGCGCCGCCGCCGGGCAGAATGGACTCTGTGACATCCCCGGATCCCTTTCGCGTGATCTTCGTCTGCACGGGGAACATCTGCCGATCGCCGATGGCAGAAGTCGTGTTCCGTGATCTCGCCGAACGACAGGGTCTCGGGTCGAGGATCGTATCCCGCAGCGCCAGCACCGGCGACTGGCACCTGGGTGAGCGCGCCGATCACCGCACGATCGACTCGCTGTCGCGGCGGGGATACGACGGCTCGCAGCACCGGGCGCGACAGTTCACCACGGCGTCCTTCGCCGACAACGACCTGATCGTCGCGCTCGACCGTGCGCACGAGCGGATCCTCCGCGAGTGGGCGAACGGCGAGGACGAGGAGGGGAAGATCACCCTCTTGCTCTCGTTCGATGCGGATGCCGAGAGCCTCGACGTCCCCGACCCGTACTACGCGGGCGCGGACATGTTCGATGCCGTGCTCGGTATGATTGAGACGGCGACCCGGGGCCTGTTCCACCAGCTCGAACCCGCCCTGCGTCTCCCCCGCACTCCCCGCCTCTGACGGGCCCGATCAGGAGGACTCCCCTGACTTTCCAGCCTTCGCTTCCGCCGCAGCCCCTGAGCCCGCTCGACGGACGCTACCGCGCTGCCGTCGCCGGTCTCGCCGACTTCCTCTCCGAGGCGGGCCTCAATCGCGCCAGGGTCGAGGTCGAGGTCGAGTGGCTGATCGCCCTCACCGACCGTTCGCTGTTCGAGACCTCGCCGCTGCCGGATGCCGACAAGGAACGCCTGCGCGCGCTCTACCGCGACTTCGGGCAGTCCGAGATCGATTGGCTCGCCGAGAAGGAAGCCGTCACCCGTCACGACGTGAAAGCCATCGAGTACCTGGTGCGCGACCGGCTGTCGTCTTTGGGTCTGGAAGCGATCGCCGAGCTCACGCACTTCGCATGCACCAGCGAGGACATCAACTCGGTCTCGTACGCGCTCACCGTGAAGCGCGCGGTCGAGATCGTCTGGCTGCCGGCGCTGGATTTCGTGATCTCCAAGCTCCGCGAGCTCTCCGTCGAGCACGCGGATGCCGCCATGCTCTCCCGTACCCATGGCCAGCCGGCGACCCCGTCGACCATGGGCAAGGAGATCGCCGTCTTCGCATGGCGTCTCGAGCGGGTGCGCGCGCAGATCGCGGCATCCGACTACCTGGCGAAGTTCTCCGGTGCGACCGGCACCTGGTCGGCGCACCTCGCCGCCGATCCGGATGCGGACTGGCCGACCATCGCCCGCGAGTACGTCGAGGGGCTGGGTCTCGGCTTCAACATCCTCACCACGCAGATCGAATCGCACGACTGGCAGGTCGAGCTCTACGACCGCGTACGTCATGCCGGCGGCATCCTGCACAATCTTGCGACGGACATCTGGACTTACATCTCGCTCGGCTACTTCGCGCAGATCCCGGTCGCCGGAGCCACCGGTTCGTCGACGATGCCGCACAAGATCAACCCGATCCGGTTCGAGAACGCCGAGGCCAACCTCGAGCTGTCGGCGGCCCTGCTCGGCTCGCTGTCGCAGACGCTCGTCACCAGCCGCCTGCAGCGCGACCTCACCGACTCGACGACGCAGCGCAACATCGGCGTCGCGTTCGGGCACTCCCTGCTCGCGCTCGACAACCTGCGCCGCGGCCTGAACGAGATCTCCCTGTCCCGCGACGTACTGCTCGCCGATCTCGACGTGAACTGGGAAGTGCTGGCCGAGGCCATTCAGACGGTCATCCGCGCCGAGGTCGTCGCCGGCCGTTCCACGATCAGCGACCCGTATGCGCTGCTGAAAGAGCTCACCCGCGGTCACCGTGTCGGCGGCCCCGAGCTCGCCGCGTTCGTCGAGGGCCTGGAGATCGGGGATGCTGCGAAGCAGCGCCTCATCGCCCTCACCCCCGCGACCTATATCGGCATCGCGGAGCGCCTCGCCCGTTAGGCGCCGCGCAACGCGGGATTCACACTTTCTGCAGGCGGGATCGCGGCGCGGGATGGACATCGTCGGTCCGCAGCGCCCGGAACCGACGAAAGGCATCTCGCACGAGCAGCCGTGCGCGGAATGCGTGCGGGCTATTCGGCGCGCGGGGTGCCGTCGCCGGGCTTCGCCTCGCCCGTCTCGTCGGCCGGCTCCTTGTCGAAGAGCACAGGACGATCGACCGTCTTCGTGACCTCGGCCGGGTCGACAGCGAGGATCAGCATCGCCAGGATCAGCAGGGTGGCGATGAATGCGGCGCCGCCGACGACGAGGCCGAGCGCGATCGGGGTGAGCCCGTCATAGGTGCCGGCGGCGATCGCCGCATTCACCCGTGCGGTGAAGGCGCCGGTCGAGACGAGCGTCACGACCATCGCGAAGATGCCGCAGGCGAGAGCGATGCCGAGCAGATGCAGCGGTCGCAGGATGTCCCGACGGGTGGGCTTCTCGTCGCTCATCGCTCTCCTCCGCGGTCCGCTGGTGTCGCGGCCGCGCTCGTGTCGGGTTCGGTGATGTCGGCATCCACCGCTGAGGTCTGGCCGCGGGGACTGAGCCCGGCGATGCCGAGGAACACCGCGACGATGGCCGCGTAGGCGCCGAGCATCCCGACGCCGAGGATGATCCCGGTGAGTTCGAACGTTCCGGCGCTCTCGATCGAGTACTCCTGCACGAGCCCGGCGGGGACGAGCAGGAGCAGGATGCCGAGCAGGATGCCGAAGGCTCCGACGGTGATCGAATCACGCGCGGTCGGATCGTCGGTGCGGCGGGCGCGGATGCCTGCGAACAGTTCGATACCGCCGCTGATCAGCGCCCAGGCGCTGACCACGGCGAAGAACAGGTCGTCGCTGCGCCAGGGTGGGATGCCGCTGAGCATCCCTGCAGCGAATCCGAGTGCGGCCAGCAGCAGGTAGGACCACCGGGAGCCGGCGGGCACGGCGAGCCAGGCCGCGAGCACGAGGACGAACGCGCTGACGAACGCGAAGCCGCTGAAGACCGAGAGACCCACGGCTGCCGAGTGGTCCGGCGAGAACGTGATCATCAGTGCTGCGGCCGCCGCGAACAGAGCGCGAATCAGCTGTACGTTGCGCACGGTGAAGGTGCGAGCAGGGGCAGACATGACGATCCAGGATCCTCCGGGGTGTTCGTCCCAGTCTACGCGGGGCGCCGAACCCGGAGCACCGCGCTGCGGGCGACGGCGGGTGCTCCCTCCTGCCCCTCACGAGAGTGATGAGGCCCGGCGGATCTCCCCAGAATCACCGCCGGGCCTCAATCAGATTTCGCAGCGTGGGGGTTCACTGCGTCAGGCTGAGGTCCTCCGCAGGATCGAGCCCCTCCCTGCTTCGGGTGCAGCCTGGTGACCCCACTTCGCCACCTCATCCCCAAGAGGCGCCCATGCGGTCGTATGCTCACTGTAAAGGGGAGTTCTTCACATACCGGAGGGGGTCTGTGATGAAGATCGAAGAGGATCACCTCGGCCCCGGATCCGAGCGGATCGCACCTGCTCTCCGTGATGCCATCAACGCGCGCCGCGTGACGCTGGCATGGCTGCACGAGCGGCTCCGCGAACGCGGGAACACCGTGTCGATGGCGACGCTGAGCTACTGGCGGTCGGGCGCACGGCGGCCCGAGGGAGCGCAGTCCGTCGCCGCGCTCTCCGACATCGAGTCGCTGCTCGACCTCGAAGCCGGCGCGCTCACTGGGCTGCTCGGACGCAGTCATCGGACAGGTCCGGTGGGGTCGGCCCGCTTCCCCCTGGGGGCGATCGACGTCGAGCGCGCGGTCACGGACGCGTACGCCGCGTTCGGCGTCCCATATCCAAGCACCTCCCGCGAGGTGACCACGCATTCCGTCACCGACGTGGGATCCGACGGGAACGTCGCCGTGTCCAGCATCCGGAGCATCGTGCAGGCGACAGTGGGAACCACCCGTGCGATCCCCTTCCTGGAGATGACGCCGGGCATCGACGCACCGGCCCCCCGCTTCACCGCGGTGGCGGGCGGGCATCTCGGCGCGCTCTACTCCCACCCGAGCGGCCAGGTGCACGGCGGGCTCTTCGAACTGGATGCGCCGATCACAGCACCCGACACGACGATCGTCGAATGGTCGATCACGTACCCGCCGGGGTATCCACCGACCCGCGAATCCGGTTATGCCGTCAGCCGGCAGTGCCGCGAGCTTCTTCTCTGGATCCGCTTCCATCCGGATGCGCTCCCGGACTGGTGCGACGAGCGCGTGGAGACGCCCGCTGGATCGGTGGAAACTCCCGTGTTCGTGGACCGCGGACGATCCGTCCATCTGGTGCACCGCGCGTTCGGGCCGGGAGCAGTGGAGCTGCGCTGGGGCTACGGTCCGAGGGAGTGAGTCCGGCCCTCAGCCGGGTTCGGATCCGGTGGCGACCGGGCGGCCCGGGGTGTTCGACCACTGGCTCCACGAACCCGGGAACACCTTCGCGTCGACGCCGGCCTCGGCGAGGACCAGCGCCGTGTGCGCGGCCGTGACGCCGGAACCGCAGTAGGCGGCCACCGGCGTACCCGCGGTCACGCCGGCCTCGGCGAGGGTGGTGCGGAGCGTCTCGACATCGAGCACCTTGCCCTCGGCATCCAGATGGCGCAGCGTCGGGAGGCTCCTGGCACCGGGGATGTGTCCCGCCTGCGGGTCGAGCGGCTCGATCTCACCGCGATAGCGCTCAGCGGCACGCACGTCGAGGAGCACTCCGGATGCCGGGAACGCGGCGGCATCGTCGATCGAGAGCGCGCCGGCGCCGATCTCATCGAGCACGACGTCACCGGTCTCGGGAACCACATCGTCCGTGCTGAGTTCGTGTCCCGCCGCGGTCCAGGCGCGGAGCCCCCCGTCGAGCACCCGGACCTCGACGCCCGCCTGGCGGAGCAGCCACCACGCGCGTGCCGCGGAGATGCCCTTCGCATCGTCGTACGCCACGACGAGGTCTCCGGCATGGATGCCCCAGCGGCGCGCAGCGGCCTGCAGCGTGGCGGTCGACGGCAACGGATGCCGGCCCTCGTCGGCGCGGCCATGGGTGGAGAGCTCGGTGTCGAGCGGCACATAGACGGCGCCGGGGAGGTGTCCGGCGCGGTAGTCCTCGTACCCGTCCGGGCGGTCCAGCCGCCACCGCACATCGATCACACGCACGGGGGCGCCCTGCGTCTGCATTGCGATCAGCTCGTCGACGCTCAAGAAGTTCCTCATGATGCGAGGCTACCGGCGATGGTGGTCACGATCTGTCGGGCCGCCTCGAGCACGGTCACGTCGCTCGAAGATGATGGAGTTCGGCTTCTCCGCGCCGATGACCGCGCTGGTGATCGTGCGTTCGAGCCATCGGTCCCGTCCGAGCGCCGCAACCAGCTCGGGAAGCTCAGGACCGTGATCGCTGAGGATGACGTTGTCATACCCCCGCGCTTCGCGTGAGGTGAAGCGCCTGCTCTGCGCCGGAGATCACCGCCCAGGCGTCGAGCCGATAGAACTCCGCGGGAACGAGCAGGGCCGCAGTCTCCGCCGTCTCTCGACTGGCTCCGGCGCCCACGAATGCGCGGACGAAGACCGGGAGCATCCGATCCCACCACCGCGCGGAATCGAGCGGCTCGATCACGATCTCCGGCGTGTGTCAGGGAAAACCGCTCCGGAGAAAGGGGCGCAGATCCTCGCTCGTGGCCGTCGGGCTCGCCACACGCGACCATGCGTCGATCAGAGGGCCCGCGAAGAGCCCTTCTCGCCGCGCGAGAGTGCCGTCGAAGTCCCAGAACACGACTCGCCGAGCCACCCGTTCAGCTGAGAAGCTGCGACTGCGTCGCCGCGCACGTCCACAACTCCTCAAGAACCTCCGCCGCGGAGTCGGTGCCGCGCGGAACGATGTGGATCGCGGCGCGAGAGGCGCCGGAAGTTGAGGAGTTGTGAACGGAGGGTCGGCCACAACTCCGGAGATCTGCGGGCTGCGCTTCCGACGACCGGCGGGAATCCGCGGAATCCCACCGGCCGCCGCTGCGGAGCCAGACGGATATCCGGAGTTGTGGAGGCGCCGGACCTGAGCCGCCGGGAGCCGGGTTCTGCTCTGAGCAGAACCGCTGGAGACCGCGAAGCGCGCGGAGTTACCGTGGGGCATGGCCGAGCTCCTGCATCTCCCGCGCAACCCCCGCCCGAAGGCGACCGACCCCGAGCCGCTGTGGCGCCAGCTGCTCGGCGACCAGTTGCGCCGTCGTCGACATGACCGCGAAGAGACGCTCACCGAGACCGCCGAGAAGGCCGGCGTCTCGCCGCAGTACCTCTCCGAGGTCGAGCGCGGATTGAAGGAGCCGTCGAGCGAGATGATCGCCGCGATCAGCGGAGCGCTGGAGACCTCGCTCATCGAGCTGACCAGCGCCGTGGCCGACGAGCTGCGCGCGAGGACCGCATCCGTCGCCGTCTCGGCCGGCCGAGCGGCCTTCGCCCTCGCGGCCTGAGCACCGCGTCCGCACTTCGTCGGTCCGACTGGCGCTTTGTCGGTCGAGATCGGCAGGCTCAGCCAGCATCCGTGATTCTCGACCGACAAATCGCACGCCCGTCACACGGCGCCCGGCCCCGTCACGCAGTCCGCTCCCCCAGCACACTGTCGATCAGTCCGTACTCGAGTGCTGCGGATGCCGCGAACACGCGGTCGCGATCGGTGTCGGCACGCAAGTCGGCGAGCGAACGGCCGCTGTGCCTGGCGAGGATCTCCTCCATGTCGGCGCGCACCCGCACCACCTCGTCGGCCGCGAGGATGAGGTCGGGGATCGCGCCGCGCGACTGACCGGCGGGCTGATGCAGCACGATCCGGGCGTGTGCGAGGGCCGCCCGCTGACCCGGTGCGCCGGATGCGACGAGCAGCGCCGCGGGCCCGATCGCCTGGCCGACGCACGTCGTCGCGATGGCAGGGCGGATGTGCTGCATGGTGTCGTAGATCGCGAGGGCTGCGCCCGGGTCGCCACCCTCGCTGTTGATGTAGAACTGGATGCCCGACTCCGGGCTGTCGGCGTCGAGATGCAGCAGCTGCGCGATCAGCGCGTTCGCGACGCCCGCGTCGATGCCGGTACCGAGGTAGATGACACGCTCGGCGAGCAGGTGGGAGTAGACGTCCATGATGCGTTCGCCGCGCGGATGCTGGGCGATGACGTTCGGAATCGTGTAGCTGCTCATGACTTCGCTCCCTTCGAGGCGGATGCCGCGGCATCCGTTCCCAGCCCGACCCGCGCGCGTCTGCGCGGCATGACGCCTTCGATCGAGGTGACGATCTCGTCGATGAATCCGTACTCCTGCGCCTGGACCGACGTGTACCAGCGATCGTGCAGGGAGTCCTCGAAGATGCGCTCGATCGGCTGTCCGGTGTCTTCGGCGATGAGACCCAGCACGGTGTCGCGCATGTGGCGGAGGTCGTCGGCCTGCGCCTCGATCTCCACGGCGGATCCGCCGATGCCCGCCGAACCCTGATGCATGAGGATGCGTGCGTGCGGCAGCGCCCGGCGCTTGCCCGGAGTGCCCGCCGAGAGCAGGAACTGTCCGGCGCTGCAGGCGAGGCCGAGCGCGAGGGTCGCGACATCGTTCGGGATGAGCCGCATGATGTCGCGGATCGCCAGCATCGACGGCACCGAGCCGCCGGGTGAGTGGATCCAGAGGGCGATGTCGGCCATGGCATCCTCAGCGGCGAGCGCGAGCAGCTGCGTCATCAGCAGCGTGCCGTTGTCGTCGTCGAGGGCTCCGTCCAGCACGAGCACGCGCTCGTGGAACAGGGCGCGGCGGGCCTCGGGGCCGAACTGCGGGACGGGGTTCTCTTCGCTCATGACCTCATCGTGCGCGGTTCGACGCGCGAGCGGGGCGTGATCTGCTCTCAGCTGTTCTGCTCTGGGCAGTCCGCCCGATGCGGGAGCATCCACTGGTATCTTTTCGGTGTGCCTAAAAATTCTACCCGTCGACTGATCGCAGCCCTCTCCGCCCTGGGTGCTCTCGCCCTGGCGGGCTGCGGCACCAGCGAGCCCGACGCGCCCGACGGCCGGCCCGTCGTCCTGACGACCTTCACGGTGCTCGCCGACATCGCCGAGAACATCGCCGGCGACCACCTCATCGTGCAGTCGATCACCAAGCCGGGGGCGGAGATCCACGGCTACGAGCCGACCCCCGGCGACATCCGCAAAGCCACCGACGCCGACCTCATCCTCGACAACGGACTGAACCTCGAGGTGTGGTTCGCCCAGTTCGTCGACTCCGTCGATGTGCCACACGTGGTCGTGTCCGACGGCGTCGACCCGATCGACATCACCGAGGACAGCTATGCGGGAAAGCCCAACCCGCACGCCTGGATGAGCCCGGTGAACGTGCAGCTGTACGCCGACAACATGGCCGAGGCTTTCAGCGAACTCGATCCTGCCCACGCCGACGACTTCGCCGCCAACGCCGAGGCCTACAAGGCACGACTCCAGGAGGTGCAGGACCAGCTGGTGAGCGAGCTCTCCCAGCTGCCGGCGAACGAGCGCGCCCTGGTGACCTGCGAGGGGGCGTTCTCGTACCTCGCGCGTGACGCCGGGCTCACCGAGGCGTACATCTGGGCGGTGAACGCCGAGCAGCAGGCGACGCCGCAGCAGATCGCCGGCACGATCGAGTTCGTGAAGGAGAACGACGTTCCCGCGGTGTTCTGCGAGTCCACGGTGTCGGACAAACCGATGCGACAGGTCGTCGAGGCGACGGGGGCCGAGTTCGGCGGAACTCTCTACGTCGACTCGCTCTCCGAGCACGACGGCCCCGTTCCGACCTATCTCGACCTGATCCGGCACGACGCGAAGACCATCATCGACGCCCTGACCGGAGGCACCCCGTGAGCACCGCGATCGAGGTGCGTGGCACGACCGTCCGCTACGGCGACGTGCTCGCCCTCGACGACGTCTCGCTCACGGTCGCGGCCGGGCGCGTCACGGGACTCATCGGCATGAACGGATCCGGCAAGTCCACGCTCTTCAAGACGATCGTCGGCATGATCCGCCCCAGCACCGGCAGCGTGCTGCTCGACGGCGTCGACGCGGCCACCGCCCGCCGGCGCGGACTGATCGGATACGTGCCGCAGAGCGAAGACGTCGACTGGGCCTTCCCCGTCTCGGTCCGGGATGTCGTGATGATGGGGCGCTACGGCCGCCAGGGGTTCACCCGCCGGACGAGGCCGGCCGATCGCGTCGCGGTCGACGAGGCACTGGAGCGCGTCGAGCTGACGGCACTGGCAGATCGTCAGATCGGCCAGCTCTCCGGCGGGCAGCGCAAGCGCGCGTTCGTCGCCCGCGGCATCGCGCAGGAAGCCGGCATCCTGCTGCTCGACGAGCCGTTCGCGGGCGTGGACAAGCGCTCGGAGGCGACGATCGTGCGCCTGCTTCGGGAGCTGGCTTCCGCAGGCCAGACGGTCTTCGTCTCCACCCATGATCTGCACGCGCTGCCGTCGCTCGCCGACGAGGCGGTGCTTCTGCTGCATCGCGTGATCATGCACGGCTCCGTGGAAGAGGCATTGCTGCCGGCGAATCTCGCCCGCGCCTTCGGACTCGACGACACGTCGAATCCGGAAGAGGGTGCCGCATGAGCATCCTCGACCTCATCCTCGAACCGCTCCAGTACGACTTCATGGTGCGCGCCCTCGTGACGACGGTGATCGCCGCGATCGTCTGCGCGCTCCTGTCCTGCTGGCTGGTGCTCGTGGGCTGGTCGCTGATGGGCGATGCCGTCTCGCACTCCGTACTGCCGGGCGTCGTGCTCGCCTACATCTTCGGCGCGCCGTTCGCGCTCGGCGCCCTCGTCTTCGGATTCCTCGCGGTCGCGCTCATCGGTCTCATCCGCGGCACGAGCAGGATCAAGGAGGATGCCGCGATCGGCATCGTCTTCACGACACTGTTCGCCCTGGGCCTGGTGCTGATCTCGGTCACGCCGAGCCAGACCGACCTGAACCACATCATCTTCGGGAACATCCTCGGGGTCTCCGTCGCAGACCTCGTGCAGATCAGCATCCTGGCGGCGATCGCGTTCGCCGTGCTCATCGTGAAGCGGCGCGACCTGACCCTCTATGCGTTCGACCCCACGCACGCCTTCGCGATCGGCCTCTCCCCGAAGATCCTCGGCGCGCTCCTCCTCGGCGTGCTGGCGCTCACGTCGGTCGTCGCGCTGCAGGTCGTCGGCGTGGTGCTGGTCGTGGCGATGCTCATCATCCCCGGAGCGACGGCTTACCTGCTCACCGACAGATTCGAACGGATGCTGGTGATCGCACCGATCATGTCGGCGGTGTCGAGTGTGATCGGCATCTACCTCAGCTACTGGATCGACGCCGCCTCGGGCGGGCTGGTCGTCGTCGTGCAGGGTGTCGTCTTCGGTCTGGTCTACCTCTTCAGCCCGCGGCAGGGCGTGATCGGCAAGCGCCTCGTGCGCGCGCGGCGGCGCTGACCCCCGAAGTTCAGCGGGTCGTGTGCATTTCCTCCACTCGGACGGATGACTCGGCATCCCGTCCTGCTGCGACGGCCTCGAACGCCTGACGCAGATCGGCGATGAGGTCGTCGACGTTCTCCAGGCCGATCGAGAGGCGCAGCACATCGGCGGCGGGTCGCGCCTCCGGGCGGAACCGGGCGGTGCGTGAGGGCGGCCGGATGCTGGATCAGCGAGTCGACGCCGCCGAGCGAGACCGCGTGGGTGAACAGCCCCACCGCCGATGCGATGGCGCTCGCCGCCGCGTATCCATCGCTGAGCCGCAACGCGATCATCGCGCCGGTGCCGCGCATCTGCCGCGCGACGATCCCGTGCGGGTCGCCGTCGAGGCCGGGATAGAACACCTCGGCGACCTCGGGGCGGTCGATCAGCCACTGCACGATCTGCCGTGCGTTCTCCTGCTGCTGACGCATCCGCACCGGCAGTGTGGTGAGTCCGCGGTGCAGCAGATAGGCGCCGAGCGGATGCAGAAGGCCGCCGGTGACCGCTCGCACACGGCGCAGCGCCTCGGCCGTCTGCTCGCTGCAGGCGACGACGCCGGCGATGACGTCGCCGTGCCCGCCCAGGTACTTCGTCGCGCTGTGCAGCGACATCGCCGCACCGAAGTCGATCGGGTTCTGCAGCACCGGCGTCGCGAAGGTGTTGTCGACGACCACCGGCACCGCGCCCGCCTGCCCGACGACCGATGCGACGTCGGTGAGTTCGAGGGTCGGATTCGCCGGCGTCTCCACGACGACGAGGCCGGTGTCGGGTCGGAGGGATGCGGCGACCTCGTCCGGCCGGCAGTACGTGGTCTCCACCCCCAGCAGTCCGGAGCCGAGCAGATGATCGGTGCCGCCGTAGAGCGGGCGGACCGCGACGACGTGCCGGTTGCCGGTCACTGCGCACTGCGAAAGGATCACCGCGGTCATCGCAGCCATGCCGGAGGAGAACGCCACGGATGCCTCGGCGTGCTCGAGCTCGGCGAGCGCTTCCTCGAAGCGCGCGACCGTCGGGTTCCAGAGGCGGGCGTAGACCATGCTGCCGTCGGCCGGCGGACGGCCACCGGTCGCCATCGCCTCGTACGAATCGCCGCCCCGCTCGACGTCCGGGAGCGGATTGGTCGTGGAGAGATCGATCGGCAGCGCGTGCACGCCCAGGCCTTCGAGGTCGGAGCGGCCGCTGTGGACGGCGACGGTGTCGGGATGCAGCGGTGCAGTCATCCCTCCACGTTGCCGGAATCGCAATGAGAATGGGCCATATCGACAGACTTGGCTGGATCTGTTTGCAAGATTGCTATTCTGTGCAATACCGAGGAGATCGGAGCACCACGAGTTGATGAAATCGCAAGAGGCCGGAAGCGCCCTCGACGAGATCGACCTGGAGCTGCTCGCCGCGCTCACTCGTGACGCGGACATCACGAACAAGGCGCTGGCGCACCGGCTCGGACTCGCCGAGTCGACCTGCGCGCACCGGGTGCGCGCGCTCCGCACTCGGGGCATCATCCGCGACACCCGCATCCGCGTCGACGAGGCGGCGCTCGGTTTCCCCTTGCAGGCGATCATCAAGGTGCGCCTCGCCAATCACACCGGCCCGAAGGTCATCGCCCTGTTCGACGCGCTGGCGGGCATCCCGCGGGTGCTGCAGGTGTTCCACGTCGCCGGCGTCGACGACTTCCTGGTGCATGTGGCGGTGCAGGATGCCGCGGCGCTGCGCGACATCGTTCTCGAGCACATCACGATCCACCCGGTCGTGCGCGGCACCGAGACGCAGCTCGTGTTCGAGTTGCGTGATGGCAGCGGGCTGCTGCCGCGGTAGCCGACTGCGGGCTGTCGGAGCAGTCCGGTCAGGATGCGGCTGCGGGGCGGCCCAGTGCGATCGCGCCGGTGGATGCCGTGGGCGCGGCGGTGGCGATGGCGGGACGCGTCATCGTTGCCGGCGCGTTCGAGACCGCGCGCTCCGAGACGGCGGCCGATGCCCGATGCCGAGCGGCGTTCACGATCGCTCGCACCGCTCCGCCGAGCACGAGCACCACGGCGAGAGCGGCGCCCGCGGCGAGCAGGGGCAACCACTGGTGCGCGAAGAGGGCCGCACTGCTGAGCAGCGCGCTGGGGATCCAGACGGCGACTCCTCCGGCACACAGTTCCGCGGACCCGCGCACGACGGCGATGCCGGCGACGATCGCGCAGACAGCCGCCATCGCAGCCCCGGCGATTCCGAGCGGCACCAGAATCGCCGCCAGCGCATTCGCCACAGTCAATGTCGTCATGGGGTCCCCGATCCACGGCTCTTCCGCTCCTTCGAGGCTAGGAACGGACGACCGCTCCCGGCATCCCTCTCCGGTTCCATCGGCATCATCCTCGAGGAGGATCTTCGCGCCAAGGGGCTTGACGAGCGCGACGGCGACGCTCTCGCAGTCGACGGCACAGGCGCGCGCCGCATCCGCGCTCGGCCCCGGCGCCGCATCCGGGCGCCTTCCGGTCGAGCCGTCAGGCTACGCGAGCCGGACTCTGCTGGCCGAGCGGGGACACCGCGATCGCACCGGCCGCAGACTTCACGGGGACGGCGACGACCCGCGCATCCGCGGCGACCTGCGCGGCATCCCGCACCTCGGCACGCGCTGCGCGCGCCAGAGCCCGCCGCGGAGCCGTCGCGTTCACGACCGCGCGGATGATCCCGCCGCCGACCAGCCCCACGGCCAGCGCGACGACGGACAGCTGCAGCGGAAGCCACAGGCCGGCGAACGACGACGTGGAGCTGAGGATGACACCCGGAATCCACACCCCCACCGCTCCTGCGCACAACCCGTCCGCACCGCGCACGATCGCGAACGCCGCGATAATCGCGCACAGTCCGGCCAGCACCGCTCCGGCCACTCCGATCGGCACCAGTACCTGCGCCAGGTCATTGACCCACATCGATGACGTCATGACGACCCCCCGTCAGCGGAATCTCCGCACTCTCAGACTACGGACTGCAACCGACTCCGGCATCCTCCTGAAGGGGGATGTTCCTGAACCGTGATGGATTGTTCAGCGGCGATTCAGAAGGCGCAGCCGCGATCGGCGAATGGTACGCGTGGGCTGCGTGAGGACGGCATCCACCACCATCGATCCGTCCACGGGGCCGACGATCGCGATCGCCGAGGTCTCGGTCGCCTCGACGGGATCGACCGCCATCCGTCCGAGGTCGCGATGCGCACGGATGTATGCGGGCACGAGCAGCACGATCGCGCCGAGCCAGGCCAGCGGATTGCTCAGCGCGACGCCGGAGAACTGGATGATCGCACCGAGGACGATGGCGGCTCCGACGCGCATCACGAGCTCGATCACGCCGGTGACGGTCGGAACGAGCGTATGCCCGAGTCCCTGCAAGGCGCCGCGGAGCACGAAGAGCAGGCCCAGCGCCCAGTAGCCGCATCCGTTGACGATCAGCATGAAGTGCGCGAGATCGACGACCTGGTCGGAGCCGTCCCCGATGAACAGGCGCACCATCGGCACACCGAACGCGATGAGCAGCACACCGAGCAGAACGCCCGTGCCGACGGCGATCCACGTGGCCTCGATCACGCCTCGGCGGATGCGGTCAGGACGACGACCGCCGAGGTTCTGCGCCGCGTACATCGACATGGCGAGGCCGATCGACGAGAGGAAGGCCACCGCGAGGCTGTCGACGCGAGCGGCCGTCGTGTACGCGGCGACCGCGTCGGTGCCGAGGGTGTTCAGCGCGACCTGCACGGTGAGGGTGCCGATCGCGATGATGGACGCCTGGAAGCCCATGGGCAGCCCGAGCCGGAGGTGCTCGGCGACATCGGCGCGGGTGATGCGCCAATCGTCGCGCCGCAGGTGCAGCATGGGCAGACGGCGCCGAACGAACTCGAGGCAGAGCAGGACCGAAACGGCCTGCGCGACGACGGTCGCCAGTGCCGCCCCGGCCACTCCCCACCCGAGCGGACCGACCATCAGCACGACGAGGCCGACGTTCAGGGCGCACGACACCGTGAGGAACACCAGTGGCGTGCGCGAGTCGCCGATCGCCCGGATGATCGCGGACAGGAAGTTGAAGAACATCGTCGCGCCCGCGCCGATGAAGCTGATCTGGGTGAAGACGGTCGCCTCCGCGAGCAGGTCCTCCGGCGTCTGCAGCAGCACCAGCGTCGCCTCGGAGATCAGCGGCGCGATGATCGTCAGCACCACGCTCGTGATGCCCGTGAGCAGCACGCCCGTCGCGACGGATCGGCGTACCGCCGTCTCATCGCCCGCGCCGAAGGCCTGGGCGATCGGGATGGCGAATCCGCTGGTCAGACCCCAGGCGAAGCCGAGCAGCAGGAACAGCAGGCTGCCGGTCGCGCCGACGGCGGCGAGGGAGTCCACGCCGAGGTGCCGGCCCACGACGATGGCGTCGGCGAACTGGTACAGCTGCTGGACGACGTTGCCGATGAGCAGTGGTACGGAGAAGGACAGGATGACACGCCACGGGCGGCCCGTGGTGAGGGAGGTGGCCATGAGGGAGCGGCTCGCAGGACTCGGATGCGGATCGAGGACGGGGCATCGCGCGGGTGCCTCCCGACACTTTATCGAAACGATTCGGCACAGTGACATCCCTTTTCTTGCCGATTGATCCCTTTCCGCCTGATCGCTCTCGGCTCTCGCCTCGGTCTCCCGGGATATCCTGGATCCCGCGGTCGGAAGGAGAGCGATGTTCGACAGTCCGCTCTCCGCCTCGGCGTACGAGGTGCTCGGCGTCGCGCCCACGGTCGACCACGACGAGTTGCGGCGCGCATACCGCCTGCGGATGCGTCAGACCCACCCCGACACCGGCGGTGATGCGGCGGTGTTCATCCAGGTGCAGCACGCCTGGGAGCTCGTCGGCACTCCGGAGGGGCGGGCCGCGTACGACCGCGGTCATGGCTTCGCCGAGAAGAGCGAGTGGAGCGGATGGCGGCCGCCGGCCACGCGCACCGATACGCGCCCGCGCGCCCGCTCGTACGGGCACCCAGGCGGATGGCGCCGCGAGCGCTATCTCACGCTCATCCGCGAATGGGCGGGCCACGGAGTCGAGGTGTCCGACCCGTACGATCCCGCGCTGGTTCGGCAGGCTCCGCGCGAGCTGCGCCGGTTGCTCGCCGACGCGCTCGCCGAAGAGGCGACCGCCCGCACGGTGGCCGACCTCGGCATGGGCTTCACCGTCTGGCACGACGTCGCAGCGGGGACGGATCTCGAGGACAAGCTCGACCACGTCGTGCTCAGTCCGTCCGGTCTGTACGGCGTGATGTCGGAGGACTTCGGCGGGGTCGTCGGCTTCCGGCGCGGCGAGATCACCGGCCCCAGCCTCGGCCACCGGGCGCCGGTCACCACACTTCTGGCCCGGCTGCGCGTGGTCTCCCGCGCCGCGAAGGTGCGTTTCGGGGGCGCGATCGTCGTGCTCCCCGACGACGACCTCGCCCAGGCGGTCACGCCGATGGGCAGCATCCGCGGAGTGCCCGTGGTCGTCGTGCGTCGCAGCGCGCTGGCCATGATGCTCCGCCAGGGCGTACCCGGTGCGCGGGCGATCGGCGGCAACGAGCTCTTCGACGTGCGTACCCGCCTGCAGCAGACGGTGCGCTTCGTCTGAACCGGACTCGCGCCCGGCCAGGTATTTTTAGCTATTCAAAACAACTGGTGTTAGCGTGAGGGAATGGAGACAGACCTCGGCGCGGTGTTGCACGACGCCGGCCTTCGGGCGACCGCGGGCCGGGTCGCCGTGCTCGAGGTACTGGACTCCATGGCACACACGGATGCGGAGCGGGTCTACCGCACCGTGTCCGATGTGCTTCCGACGACGTCGATCCAGTCGGTGCACAACATCCTTGCGGACCTGACGACGGCGGGGCTGATCCGACGGATCGAACCGGCGGGCTCCGCAGCGCTCTACGAACGGCGCACCGGCGACAACCACCACCACGTCGTCTGCACCCGTTGCGGTGCGGTCGGCGATGTGGACTGCGCGGTCGGCGAGGCGCCGTGTCTCACCCCCTCCGAAACGGGGGGATTCACCGTCCAGACAGCCGAAGTCACCTTCTGGGGCGTCTGTCCCAGTTGCCAGAACGCCGCGCGGTAGCATCCCCCGCTCAGTCCCATCCCCGGACTGCTCGTCGCCCCGTGCGCAGAAGGAGAAGAACATGACCGAACCGTCCACGACCACCCAGACCGGCACCCCGGTCGCCAGCGATGCCCACTCGCTGACCGTCGGGGCCGACGGCCCCACCGTCCTGCACGATCGCTACCTCGTCGAGAAGCTCGCCTCGTTCAACCGCGAGCGGGTGCCGGAGCGCAACCCGCACGCCAAGGGCGGCGGCGCCTTCGGCGAGTTCACGGTGACGGAGGACGTCTCCGCGTACACGCGCGCCGCGGCGTTCCAGCCGGGAGCGGTGAGCGAGACGCTGCTGCGCTTCTCCTCGGTCGCCGGTGAGCAGGGCTCCCCCGACACCTGGCGCGACGTGCGCGGCTTCGCGCTGCGGTTCTACACCCCCGAGGGCAACCTCGACATCGTCGGCAACAACACCCCGACGTTCTTCCTGCGCGACGCGATGAAGTTCCCTGACTTCATCCACTCGCAGAAGCGGCTCGGCGACTCGGGGCTGCGCAACTCCGACATGCAGTGGGACTTCTGGACGCTCTCCCCGGAGACCGCCCATCAGGTGACCTACCTCATGGGAGACCGCGGCCTCCCCCGGAGCTGGCGGCACATGAACGGCTACGGCTCGCACACGTACCAGTGGGTGAACGCCGCAGGCGAGCGATTCTGGGTGCAGTATCACTTCCTCTCCCACCAGGGCGTGGAGAGCATGGGCGCCGACGAGGCCCAGCAGCTGGCCGGATCGGACGCCGACTTCTACCGCCGCGATCTGTTCGACGCGATCGACCGGGGCGAGCACCCGTCGTGGGACGTCTACGTGCAGGTCATGCCGTACGAGGAGGCCAAGGAGTACCGCTTCAACCCGTTCGACCTCACCAAGACCTGGTCGAAGAAGGACTACCCGCGTATCAAGGTCGGCACCTTCACGCTGAACCGCAACCCGCAGAACTTCTTCGCCGAGATCGAGCAGGCCGCCTTCTCGCCCGGCAACCAGGTTCCAGGCACCGGCATCTCGCCGGACAAGATGCTGATGGCCCGCGTCTTCGCCTACGCGGATGCTCAGCGCTACCGCATCGGCGCGAACTACAACCAGCTGCCGGTCAACCAGCCGCACGCGGCCGAGGTGCGCAATTACATGCACGAGGGCCAGATGCAGTACAAGGCGAACCCCGCCGAGCACCGCGTCTACACGCCGAACTCGTTCGGCGCCGCCGGCGGTCCGGTGGCCGATCCCGCAGCCGGCGTCGAGGCGAGCTGGGAGTCCGACGGCGAGCTGATGCGCTCGGCGGCGACCCTGCACCTCGACGACGACGACTTCGGTCAGGCGGGCACCCTGTACCGCGTGGTCTTCGACGACGAGCAGCGTGCCCGGTTCCTCGACACGCTCACCGGTCAGGGCCGGTCGATCACGATCCCCGAGATCCGCGAGCGCTTCTTCCAGTACTGGACGAACGTGGATGCCGCGCTCGGAGAGTCCCTCCGCGCCACGGTCTGATCCCAGGCGGTTCCACTCCGGGGGCCGACACGCCAGATGGCGGACCGTTTCGACGGTTCCGTCCGACATCTGGCGTGTCGGCCCCCGAACCGTATCGTGGCCCGGGTCAGCTCTCCGGCGAGGCGTCCGCCATCTCGACCATGGCATCCGTCGACTCGGCGACGATCGCGCGCATCGCCCGTTCGGCCCCGGCCGCATCACCGGACTGCACGGCGGCGGCGACATCCGCATGCAGCTGGAGAGCCGCCGCTTCAGCGACGGGCGGCATCAGAGCATGGTGCGTGCGCCCTTCGAGCACCGCGATGACGATGGATCCGAGGCTGGCGAGCATCACGTTGTCCGATGCCTGCAGCAGCACGGAATGGAAGTCGATGTCGTGGCCGAGGTACTCGTCGGCGTTCGCCGCGCGAGCGGTCGAGGCCATGCCGATCACCGCGGCGGCGAGCGCTCCGCACTGCTCCGGAGTGGCGCGCTCGGCCGCGAGCCGCGCAGCCACGGGCTCGACGGCCCCGCGCAATTCGTTGAGGCTGCGTAGGAGCACGACGCGATCGGGTCCATCCAGGCGCCAGCGCAGCACACGGGGGTCGTAGGGACTCCACGACCGCGGAGGCAGCACCGTGATGCCCACGCGCTGGCGGGACTGCACCATGCCCAGCGACTCGAGCACGCGTACCGCCTCACGGATCGCACTGCGGGATGCTCCGAACTCGAGCACGGCCTGCTCCATCACGATCCGGCTGCCGGGCGGGCGACGGGCGGCCCCGATGTCGGCGCCCCAGCGCTCTACGATCACATCGTGCAGCGGAGTCTGGGCCATGCCGTCAGAGTATCGATATTCGTGCGGTTCTCCGATGTATAAACGCGTTATTAACAAGAATGTCTTGAAATAGTCGGACTATTTAGCTAGCGTGGTTTCAAATATCAGGTGGAGACGCAGTCCCTTTCGCTGCATCCCTCAACGGAGAGGAACGAACCGATGGTCGAATCGGCATCCGAGAACGCCGTCCGGCCCGATCCGCCGATCGTGCTGGTGGTGATGGGCGTCTCCGGCTCGGGCAAGTCCACCGTGGCCGGGATGCTCGCGGGCCGTCTCGGCTGGGACCTCGAGGAGGGCGATGACCTCCACCCCGCGGAGAACGTCGCCAAGATGGCTTCCGGCGAGCCGCTCACGGATGAAGACCGGTGGCCCTGGCTGGATCGGATCGCCGCCTGGATACACCTGCACACGGCATCCGGAACTCCCGGAATCATCACCTGCTCCGCGCTGCGCCGCGCCTACCGTGACCGCCTGAGCGGGCCCGGTGTCGCATTCGTGCACCTGGACGGAACGCGCGAGGCGATCGCCGCGCGGCTGAACAGCCGTCTCGACCATTTCATGCCGACCAGCCTGCTCGGATCCCAGTTCGCGACGCTGGAGCCATTGGAGGACGATGAGAACGGCGTCATCGTCGAGCTCGGCCGCCGGCCGAAGGATGAGGTCAAGGAGATCATGCGCCGACTGCGCCTCGAGGCGCTGCCGGCACCCGAGTACAACGAAGACGGCCTGCTGGCCGACTGAGACGAAGGAGCAGTCATGCAACTGGGAATGGTCGGTCTCGGCCGAATGGGCGCCAACATCGCGCGTCGCATCATGCGGGACGGGCACGAGTGCGTCGCCTACGACGTGAACCCGGAGTCCGTCGCGACGCTCGTCGCCGACGGGGCGACCGGCGCTGCGAGCCTCGCCGACCTCGTCTCGTCGATGAGCGCACCCCGCGCGATCTGGCTGATGATCCCGGCGGGCTTCACCGGCGCCGCCGTCGACGAGCTCGCCACCCTGCTCGAGCCCGGCGACATCCTGATCGACGGCGGCAACTCCAACTACCGTGACGACGTGCGGCGGGCGGCGGCTCTCCGGGAGCGCGGCATCGACTACGTCGACGTCGGAACCAGCGGAGGGGTGTTCGGCCTCGAGCGCGGCTACTGCCTCATGGTCGGTGGTTCTGACGCCGCCGTCGCCACGATCGAGCCGCTCCTGCGGACCATCGCTCCCGGCTCAGGAGAGATCGCCCGCACTCCCGGCCGCGAAGGCGAACTCGCCCCCGAGGAACTCGGCTACCTGCACTGCGGCCCCGCCGGCGCCGGGCACTTCGTGAAGATGGTGCACAACGGCATCGAGTACGGGATCATGGCGGCGTTCGCGGAGGGGCTCAACATCCTCGAGAACGCGGATGCCGGCATCCGCGAGGCCGAGCACTCCGCCGAGGTGGCGCCACTGGAGGAGCCGGAGTTCTACCAGTTCGACATCGACACGGCGAAGGTCTCGGAACTCTGGCGTCGCGGCTCGGTCATCTCGTCGTGGCTGCTGGATCTCACCGCCACCGCGCTGCACGCGAACCCTGCCCTCGATGGACTCGCCGGCCGCGTCTCCGACTCGGGCGAGGGCCGGTGGACCGTCAAGGCCGCCGTCGACATCGGCGTACCGGTTCCGGTGCTCGCCGCATCGCTGTTCGAGCGCTTCGCGTCACGCGACGAGGATCAGTTCGCCAACCAGGTGCTGTCTGCGATGCGCCAGCAGTTCGGCGGACACCAGGAGCTCCCGGCCGGCGACGTGCTCGAAGCCGGCGGCAAGAAGGCCGACTGAGAGAACATCGGCGAACCCGATTCGGGCAGGAAGGGCCATGATGGATGATGTGGCCCTTCCTCTCTCCGACCTGACCACGATGCCGGCGCCGCAGCACGTGTATGCGAGCGACGGCGTCAGGCTCGCGACGTACACCTGGGGCGAGCTCGATGCCCCGGTGATCGTGACCGTGCACGGCTTCGCGTCGAACGCCCGCGACAACTGGGTGCTCACCGGCTGGGTGCGCGACCTCACGCGCGCCGGGTACCGCGTGCTCGCTCTCGATCAGCGCGGGCACGGCCTGAGCCAGAAGCCGCACCTGCCCGCGGACTACGCCATTCGCACGCTCGCGACCGATGTCGAGGCGGTGATGGATGCGTATCTCGTCGACGATGCGCTCTACGTCGGCTACTCCCTCGGCGCCCGCGTCGGCTGGGAGGTTGTCCGCGACCTTCCGCAGCGGATCGGCCGGGCGGTGCTCGGCGGCGTGCCGGACGGCATCCCCCTGGCCCGTCTGAATCTCGATCAGGTGCGGGCGTTCGTCGCCGACGGCACGCCGGTGCAGGACCCCACGACGCAGAACTACATCGCCCTCACCGAGCGCGTCGCCGGCAATGACCTGCAGGCGCTCGTCGCTCTGGCGGAGGGGATGCGGAGGTCGCGGACCATCGATCCGGATCCGGCGGATGCTCCGCCGCAGCCGATCCTGTTCGCGACCGGGTCGAAGGACGCCATCATCGAAGGCTCTCGGAATCTCGCATCCGCCGCCCCGCAGGGACGCTTCTTCGAGATCCCGGACCGCAACCACTTCAACGCTCCCGGTTCGCGGGCGTTCCGCGAGGCGGCGCTGGCGTTCCTCGCGGAGGGCTGACGCCCGCCCGCCGAGGCGTCCGCGAAGCGCCACTCCGCGCATGAGGCGACACGTTCCGCATGAGACACCACGGAGAACGTGTCGCCTCGTGCAGTTGATGCCGCCTCGTGCGGCAGCGCTCAGGCGGTCGCGGCCTCCTCGCGCCGCGGCAGCACCCAGCCCGCGCGCGGGAAGTGGCAGGTGTAGCCGTTCGGGTAGCGGATCAGGTAGTCCTGGTGCTCGGGCTCGGCTTCCCAGAACGGGCCCTCCGACTCGATCGCGGTGACGGCCTTCGCCGGCCACAGACCGGATGCGTCGACGTCGGCGATGGTGTCGCGCGCGACCTGCTCCTGCTCGGTGGAGAGCGGGAAGATGGCCGAGCGGTAGCTCGATCCGATGTCGTTGCCCTGACGGTTCAGCGTCGAGGGATCGTGGATCTGGAAGAAGAACGCGAGGATGTCGCGGTAGGTCGTCTTCGTGGGATCGAAGACGATCTCGACGGCCTCCGCATGCCCGGGGTGATTCCGGTAGGTGGCGTGATCGTTCGAGCCGCCGGTGTAGCCGACGCGCGTGCCGAGCACGCCCGGCTGACGGCGGATCAGATCTTCCATGCCCCAGAAGCATCCGCCGGCGAGGACCGCCGTCTCGGTGCCAGGGGTGCGGGTGATGTTTCCGGTGTCGCTCATGGTGTCTGCTCCTCGATGCTGATGCGTCCGATGCCGCCGGCTCGCGGCACCATGGGGTACAACGCACGGATGCCTCGTTTTGGTCCCGCCGCATCACCAGTCTCGTCCTTCGCGCGCCGAAGCGCACTCCCAGGCGTTCGCCGTGCCATCCGACGTGGATAGAGTTGCTAACCGGATCCACACACAGGGGGACACATGTCGGTTGGTCTGCTCGCCGTCGTCGACGACATCCTGAGCGCAGCGCTCAAGGCATCCGCGAAAGCCGCGGGTGTCGTCATCGACGACGCCGCGGTCACGCCGCAGTACGTGCAGGGCATCACGCCGGCCAGGGAACTGCCCGTCGTCGGCAAGATCGCGCTCGGGTCGCTCGCGAACAAGTTCCTCGTCATCATCCCGGCGGCGCTCCTGCTCACGGCATTCGCCCCGTTCGTGCTGCCGTACCTGCTCATCGTCGGTGGCGCCTACCTGTGCTTCGAAGGCGCCGAGAAGGTGCTCGAGTGGTTCGGCGTGCAGCACGGGCACGGCGAGGAGGAATCCCGCGACGAGAAGCGGCTCGTGCTCGGCGCCGTGCGCACCGACCTCATCCTCTCGACCGAGATCATGCTCATCTCGCTCGCCGGTCTCGACGCGGACATGGGCATCTGGATGACCCTCGCCGTGCTCTCCGTCATCGCCCTGCTGATGACGGGCGTCGTCTACGGCGCCGTGGCACTGCTGGTGAAGATCGACGACATCGGCCTGCGGATGGCCCAGAGCGGCACCGCGCACGTGGTCCGCACCGGCAACCGGATCGTGAACTCGATGCCCGCCGTGTTCCGCTTCATCAGCATCCTCGGCACCGTCGCGATGCTCTGGGTCGGCGGTCACCTCGTGCTCGTCAACCTCGCCGAGGTGGGAGTGCACTTCGGTGCCGACATCCTGCACGGCATCGAGCATGCTCTCGAGCCGCTCGGACCCGTCGTGGTCTGGATCGGCGACACGCTCTTCTCCGCGATCGCCGGCCTCGTGCTGGGTCTCGCGATCGTCGGAGTGGTGCTGCTGATCGCGCGGATGCTGGGCAAGCAGCCGAACTTCCACGAGGGCGAGGAGTCCCCGGCGGACGTGCACGTCTGACAGACCGCGTCGCCGGAGAAGATCGCTCCAGCACGGCATCCGACGCGGAACGGGATCACTGGGCCGGAAGGCACCCGCCGTCCATGATGTAGCCGCCGAGTTCGATCGAGACCGCCTCAGGTGTGACCGCGCCGAACAGGCAACCGCCCTCTGGTCCCGCGACCCCGAAGAGAACGTCTCCATCGTCTTCGCGCACCTGCGGGTGGGGCAGCCCGGCGTCCGAGATCACCTGCGCTACGGTCTGCTCACTGAACGTTCCCGACGAACGCAACGCCTCCATCGCCGTGCCCAACGACTCGACGTGCCCGTCCATCGCTGCTGCCGCATCTTCGGAGAGTTCCATCCGATCGCGGTGACGCTCGTTCTGCGCCATCGATTGATCAGGGTCATAGAGTGCGCAATCCGGGGGCAGTTCGACACCGTCGACCTGGGGGCACGCCGCCGTCGGTGTCGGTGTCGGCGTCGGTCCCGCCGGCGCAGGCGGCGTCATCGCGCAACCGCCGAGCGCGATCGCCATCGCGAGTGCGCCGGCTCCGCCCGCGAGTGACCGTGCGCTTCGTCCGACCACGACGAGACAGAGTCTCCGGCGCGACACCGACCCGGCCTGACCCGGTCTCATGCCGGAAACCCTGTCTCGTCTGTGCGGCGCATCATCACCGTCTCCGTCGTCGAGGGCTCACCCACGAGAGCCCTCGGTCGGCACGATACTCCGATGCGGCGGCGGCACGCGACTCAGCAGAACGAGGTCGCCGCCTCCCACGCCTGCGGGACCTCGGCCTGTCCCTCGCGGGTCACGGTCGCTTCGATCAGCCCGTACGAGCGGTCCGAGGCGAAGAAGACCTCGTTCGGGTTGTCGAGTCCGAACGGGGACAGATCCACCACGAAATGGTGCTTGTTCGGCATCGACAGGCGGATCTCGGCGATTTCGGGATGTGCTTGGAGCACGAGACGGCCCATGTCGAACAGAGTGGTCTGCAAGGCGGCCGAATAGCGGCGCGTGAACTCCTCGAGAAGCAGGCGCTTGACGTCGTCGTAGATCGCGGTGAAGTCGAGCTCTCGCGCCTCCTCGCCCTCCGCATAGCGCCAGCGAGCGGTGACATCGGTCGCGAGGATGCGGTCGGTCGTCTCCTGGAGCGAGGTGTACCGATCCTTCGGGTAGCCGACGAAACCCGACTGCGTGGTCTTCAGCACGGTCAGGCCCTTGAGCCCTCCGATGATGTGCCGCCGCGCGCCATCTGCGACGACGACCGCGGTGCGCGTCACCTGCCCGTTGCGGACGAAGGAGTGCTCATGCTCGGCACCGTCGACCCGGATGCGATCCCAGGCGTAGCTCTCCGCGAGCCAGCGTCCGCCGTCGACCCAGGCGAACTCGCCCGTGAAGTGATCGGAGAGGCGCAGCAGGAAGCTCTCCGGCGAGCCGATGCCGTCGCGCGCGAACGCGAAGATCGTGTTCTTCTGCGTGTCGGTGGCGACGACGTGCGCGTTGTCGCCGGCCAGATGGGCGGCCTGGAAGTCGCCGCGCAGCTGCGACGTGACGTTCAGGTCTTCGATCTCGTGCCGATCGCTGTCGCGCGTCACCTTGACGACGCGCACCTCCGCCTTTCCGTACTGGTTGTGGCCCAGGACGATGCGGTCGGTCGTGGTCGTCATCTCGGTCTCCGTCGAACGAGTCAGGGTGTCGGTCATGATGGTTCAGCTTCCTCGGTAGGTCGAATAGGCGAAGGGGCTCAGCAGCAGGGGCACGTGATAGTGCCGCGTCTCGTCATCGATGACGAAGGTGAGCTGAGCCTCGGGAAAGAAGGTCGGAGTGCTTCGACTCGCGAAGTACGCGCCGGTGTCGAACCGGAGGCGATAGGTGCCGGCCGGGAGCGCCTCCGGGCCGAGCCGCTTCGCGCGGCCATCGGCATCGGTCACGGCTTCGGCCAAGAGCTGCCACTCCCCTTCGCGGAGCGCGGACAGCTGCACGGCCACACCCTGGGCGGGGAGCCCCTGGGCGGCATCGAGCACATGCGTGGTGATGTGCGACACGTTCATCGGCGATGCGGTCATGCGGTCACGGTTCCCTTCAATCGGAGCAATGCGATCTCGCGCAGCTGCCCTGCGGCGATGCGCTCCTCGGCGACGGCATCATTCTGCAGCCGAGCCCGCAGCATCGTCAGGATCTCGTGTGCACTGCGGCCGGCGGCACGGATCAGGAAGACCCGGCCGAACTGATTCTCGTACCGGCGGTTCCCCTCACGAAGCGCCTGCTGGACCTCCTCGTCGACGGGGTCGACTCCGGTCTGCTCGGAGCGCGACAGAGCCGCCTCCCGGCTGTCGCCGTCAGCGCGCTCGCCGATCCGCGGATGGTGCGCCAGCGCGGCCTCGATCTCCTGCGCGGTGAAGGGATCGGCCGCCGCGGCGGCCTCGACCACGAGGTCGTCGATGCTGTCGTAGGGCCGGCGGTCGACGACGGCCTCGCACCACCGAGTCACGTCCGCGCACGGCCGGAGCACGGCGATCGCCTCGCTCCGATCCGCGTGGTTGAACTCGTCGAGCAGCATCCGTCAGACTCCCCTCAGCACCGCGAGCGAGTCGCGAAGGCGGGCGACATGCCCTGCCGGGTCGACGTTGTACTCGATCGACGACACGACGCCCTCGGCGTCGATGACGGCGGTCGTCCGGATCAGCCCGTCGAAGGTGCGCCCGTTGCGCTTCTTCTGCCCCCACGCTCCCCACGCCTTGGCGACCTCGGAATCCTCGTCGGAGAGCAGCGGGAAGCTGAGGTGCTCGGCTTCGGCGAACTCGGCGAGTTTGGCGACCGGATCCGGCGAGATCCCGATGACCGCATATCCCGCGCCCTGGAACGAGCCGAGGTTGTCACGGAAATCGCATGCCTCGCTCGTGCAGCCAGAGGTGAAGGCGGCCGGGTAGAAGTACACGATCGCTGGCGTGCCACGCAGCTCTGCGAGGGTACGGACCGTGCCGGTCGCGTCGGTCAGAGAGAAGTCGGGGGCGGGCTGACCGACCTCCAGTTCGTCTGAGGAGTTGATCATGCGTGTGCTCCATTCTCGATAGTCCGGCGGCGCAGCAGCCGTCCGCGCGGAACATCCCGCTCCACCGGCAACCCGGCGAGGTAGGTCGTCCGCACGACACCGCTCAGCTCGCGACCGTCGTAGGGGGTGATCGGATGCCGGTGCGCCAGCGTGGCGGCATCCACGGTGAAGGTCTCCGCGGGGGCGAAGACGACGAAGTCGGCGGCGTTGCCCTCGCGGATGCTGCCCTTGTCGGCCAATCCGACGCGAGCCGCCGGCTTCTCAGCCATCAGTGCGACGACGTGCTCGAGAGCGAGACCTCGTCTGCGCGCCTCGGTCCACACCAGCGGAAGTCCCAGCTGCAGCGATGCGATGCCGCCCCAGGCCACCGCGAAGTCGCCGTCGCCGGCGTACTTCATCTCGGGCGTCGAGGGCGAGTGGTCCGAGACGACGAAGTCGATCGTGCCGTCCGCGATCCCGCGCCAAAGCTCGTCGCGATTGCCTTCCTCGCGGATCGGCGGGCAGCACTTGAACGCGGTGTTCCCGGCCGGGATGTCCTCGGCGGCGAGCGTCAGGTAGTGCGGGCACGTCTCCACGCTCAGATCGACGCCGTCGGCTCGGGCGGCGGCGATCCGGCCCAGCGAATCGGCGTTGGACAGGTGCAGGATGTGAGCCCGAACGCCGGTGTCCACCGCGCCGCGGATGACCTCGGCGATCGCCGCGTCCTCCGCGGAGCGAGGCCGGGAGGCCAGGAACGGCGCGTAGTCGCGGCTGCCCGCCTGGATGGATTCCTCGATGATGTGCGCGTCTTCGGCGTGCACGATGAGCATCGAGCCGAGATCGGCCAGCACCGCCATCGTCTGCCGCATCTCCTCCACCGAGAGGTCGGGGAACTCGTCGACGCCCGAGGGCAGCAGGAAGCACTTGAACCCGAAGACGCCCTCGGCGTGCAATGGCGCCAGGTCGGCGAGGTTTCCGGGTACGGCGCCGCCCCAGAAACCGACGTCGACGAAAACGCGTCCGTCTGCTGCGGCACGCTTCTCGTCGAGGGCGGCGACCGAAACGGTCGGCGGGATGCTGTTCAGGGGCATGTCGACGATGGTGGTGACGCCGCCCGCCGCAGCCGCGCGGGTGGCGGACTCGAACCCCTCCCACTCGGTGCGGCCGGGTTCGTTCACGTGCACGTGCGTGTCGACCAGTCCCGGCAGCAGCACCTCGTCGGCTGCGAGTTCGACGATGAGCTCGGCGCGCATTCCGGTTCCGGCCGGAGCGATGCGTGCGATCCGACCGGCGCGCACGCCGATCTCCGCATCCGCGAACGCCCCGTCGATGAGCGTGCGACCGCGGAAGACGACGTCGTGGCGTGGCACCGGCATGGCCCGCACCATACTCTCCGCGAGCTCTTCGAGCAGCGCACCCGCCGCTACCATGCTGCGTTCGGGATCGGGCTCCAGCTCCGACAGCGCGCGCACCCCGGCGAACCCGGCCTCCGCCAGATCGGCGTCGGAAAGCGTGGTGCGCCCGCACACCGCGTACACGGGAACACCGGCGGCGGCTGCGGCGCGGGCGACCCCGACCGGGGTCTTGCCCATCAGGCTCTGCTCGTCGAGGCTGCCTTCTCCGGTGATGACGACGTCAGCCCCGCGCAGACGATCGGCCAGACGTGTCATCTCGAGGACGACGTCGATACCCGCCCGCCTCTTCGCGCCGAGCGCGATCGCTGCGAAGCCGACACCGCCGGCCGCCCCTGCACCCGGGGCCGACGCCGCCTCGCCAGCCGGAAGGGCCAGGCCGCCCGTTGTCGCGCCGAGCACCTCCACCAGACGCGCGAGTGCAGCATCCAGCACGGCGACATCGTCCGGCGAGGCGCCCTTCTGCGGGGCGAACACCGCTGCGGCGCCGGTCGGGCCGACCAGCACGTTGTCGACGTCGCTGGCCAGCGTGATCTCCGTCTCGCCCAGACGCGGATCCAGGTCCGTCAGGTCGACGTCGGCGAGGGCGATCAGGGCGCCGCCGCCGAGCGAGAGCTCGCGCCCCGCATCGTCGAGGAAGCGCGCGCCGAGCGCCTGCAGGAGGCCCGCGCCGCCGTCGGTCGAGGCACTGCCGCCGATGCCGAGCACGATCCGCCGGCATCCGGCGTCCAGTGCCGCTCGCACGAGTTGCCCGGTGCCGAGACTCGTCGCGCCGAGTGCGTTCTTGCGTCCATCGGGCAGCAGGTCCAGCCCGGAGGCCCTCGCCATCTCGATGACCGCCTCGCCACCACGCACGGCGAACGCCGCGTCGACCTCCTCGCCCGTCGGACCGGCCACCACCGCGGTGCGCTGCTCGAACCCGGCTGCCAGCACGGCATCCAGGGTCCCCTCGCCGCCATCGGCGACGGGGACGGCGACGACCTCGATCGAGGGATCGGCGCGACGAGCCCCCGAGGCGACCCGTCGGGCCACCTCGGGAGCCGTGAGCGACCCCTTGAACTTGTCCGGAGCGATGACCAGCCGCATGTCAGACCCTGGTGAGGGAGAGGATCGCCGTCGGCGCGTCCTCCGGCGTGATCGCAAGATCTTCGAACTCGTTGATGCTGTCGATCTCGGCACCCATCGGCACGTTGGTCACGCGCTCGAGGATCGCCTCGACGACGACGGGCACCTGGAACTGATCGATGAGGGACTGCGCCTCGGCGAACGCCGCGGCCAGATCCTCCGGGCGCTCCACGCGGATCGCCTTGCAGCCCAGGCCTTCGGCGACCTTGATGTGATCGACGCCGTAGCCGTTCGCGGTGCTGCCCTCGACGTGGGGCGAGTTGACGTTGTCGAAGGCGAGCGACACGTGGAAATCCATGTCGAACGGGCGCTGCGACTGCCGGATGAGGCCGAGGTAGCTGTTGTTCACCACGACGTGGATGTACGGCAGATTGTGCTGCGCGCCGACGGCGAGCTCTTCGATCATGAACTGGAAGTCGTAGTCGCCGGACAGCGCGACCACCGTCTCGCCCGGCTTGCCGCGGACGACGCCGAGGGCGGCGGGCCCTGTCCAGCCGAGGGGCCCCGCCTGCGCGGCGTTGATCCAGCGGCGGGGTCCGAACACGTGCAGCAGCTGCGCGCCGGCGATCTGCGAGAGGCCGATGGTGGTGACGTAGGTGACGTCCTTGCCGAACGCGCGGTTCATCTCCTCGTACACGCGCTGCGGTTTCATCGGCACGTTGTCGAAGTGCGTCTTGCGCTGCAGCGTCGCCTTGCGCTCGCGGCTCTCCGCCGCCCACGCCGAGTAGTCCGGCAGGGTGCCGGCAGCACGACGCTCCCGTGCGACCTCGAGGAAGGCGTCCAACGCGGCCCCGGCATCCGACACGATCCCGAAGTCGGGTGCGAACACCCGGCCGATCTGCGTCGGCTCGATGTCGACGTGCACGAAGGTGCGTCCTTCGGTGTACTTCTCGACGCTTCCGGTGTGGCGGTTGGCCCAGCGGTTGCCGATGCCGATGACGAAGTCCGCGGCGAGCATCGTCGCGTTGCCGTACCGGTGCGAGGTCTGCAGGCCGACCATCCCGGCGTTCAGCTCGTGGTCGTCGGGGATGGTTCCCCAGCCCATCAGAGTCGGGATGACGGGAACGCCGAGAACCTCGGCCAGGTCGACGAGCTGCGTCGAGGCACCGGCGTTGATGATGCCGCCGCCGGCGACGATCAGCGGCCTCGCACTCGCGGTGAGCATGTCGATCGCCTTCTCGGCCTGACGGCGGGATGCGGCCGGGCGGGCGATCGGCAGCGGCTCGTAGGTGTCGATGTCGAACTCGATCTCGGTCTGCTGCACATCGATCGGCAGGTCGATGAGCACCGGACCCGGCCGCCCCTCGCGCATCAGCTGGAACGCCTTCTGGAACGCGCCGGGAACCTGGGCCGCCTCGAGGACGGTCATCGCCATCTTCGTGAGGGGCTTCGCGATGGTCTCGATGTCGACCGCCTGGAAGTCCTCCTTGTGCAGCTTCGCCACCGGCGCCTGGCCGGTGATGCAGAGGATCGGCAGCGAATCCGCCCACGCGGCGTAGAGCCCGGTGATCATGTCGGTTCCGGCGGGGCCGGAAGTGCCGATGCACAGGCCGATGTTGCCGTCGGCGGAACGGGTGTAGCCGTCGGCCATGTGGGCGGCGCCCTCGACGTGACGGGCGAGGGTGTGCCGGATGCCGCCGTTGGCGCGCATCGCGGAGTAGAACGGGTTGATCGCCGCCCCGGGAAGGCCGAACGCCTCGGTGGCGCCCTCCTTCACCAGGATGGCCACGGCGGCATCCACCGCACGCATACGAGTCATGAGAGTCTCCTTAGAAAGTCGGGTCCCTGGGCTTTGCCTGCGGGTCAGCTGCGGCCGGCGAACGCGGCGGTCAGCTTGAACAGCCCGGAGTGATCGAGGCCGCCGTCGCCCTGCTGCACGGTCGAGCCGACGAGCTGGGCCACGTGGGCTCCGAGCGGAATGGTGATGCCGGCTTGTCGTGCGGCGGCGGTGATGATGCCCATGTCCTTGTTGTGCAGGGCGAGGCGGAAACCCGGGGCGAAGTCGCGGTCGAGCATCTTCTGCCCCTTCTGGTCGAGGACCTTGGAGCCGGCGAGGCCGCCGCCGAGGACTTTGAGGGCGGCATCGGTGTCGACGCCGTACGCCTCGAGGAAGATGATCGCCTCGGCGAGCGCCTGGATGTTCACAGCGACGATGAGCTGGTTGGCGGCCTTGACGGTCTGTCCGGCGCCGGCCGGGCCGACGTGGACGACGGTCTTGCCGACGGCCTCGAGGATGGGGAGCGCTGCGGCGAAGTCGGCGTCGGTGCCGCCGACCATGATCGACAGGGCGGCGTCGATCGCGCCCTGCTCTCCGCCGGAGACCGGCGCGTCGACGGCGTGCAGGCCGCCGGCGATCGCCTCTTCCGCGAGCTCCTTGGCGACGTCGGGGCGGATGCTGGAGGCGTCGATCCACAGCGCGCCCTGGCGGGCGTTGGCGAAGACGCCGTCCTCACCGCGGACGGCGGCGGCGACATCCGGCGAATCCGGAACCATCGTGATGATGATGTCGGCGTCGGCGACGGCATCCGCGATGCTGCCGGCGCCTCGTCCGCCGGCCGCGACGAGTGCGTCGATGCGGTCCTGGGTGAGGTTGTACCCGGTGACGGAGTGGCCGGCGGCGAGGAGGTTCCTGGCCATGGGCAGGCCCATGATTCCGAGGCCGATGACTGCGATGCTGCTCATGATGTTCCTTCTGTACGGAGTGGGGAGGCGGATGCTGCCGCCGAGTCGATGGGTGGCGGTCAGCGAGTTGCGCTGATGCTCTCGGACGCCCAGGTGAAGGCGGTCTCGATGGGTGCCTTGTACTCGAGCCCGATGTAGCCGTCGTATCCGAGTTCGTGACTGCGGGCGATCCAGGCGTCGATAGGGAGGGTGCCGGTGCCGGGAGCGCCGCGGCCGGGGTTGTCCGCGATCTGGATGTGGCCGAACGAGGCGGCGTGCTCCTCGATGACGGCCGGCACGTCGTCGCCGTTGACGGCGAGATGGTAGAAGTCGGCGAGGAGGGCGAGGTTGCGCGCGCCGGTCGCGGTGCGCACATGGTCGATGACGTCGATGGCCTGTGCCGCTGTGCGCAGCGGGTAGCGGTCGGCGCCACTGACCGGCTCGACCAGGACGGTGCCGCCGATGGGAGCGACGGCAGCCGCCGCCGCGGCGAGGTTCTCCACTGCGACGGCATCCTGCGCCGCCGGGTCGACCCCGGCGATGCGGTTGCCGTAGAGCGCGTTGAAACCCTTCGTGCCGAGGATGTCGCCGATGCCGGCGACGACTGCGAGGTTGTCGCGGAATTCGGAGCCGCGCGCCGGCCAGGACAGCAGGCCGCGGTCGCCGCCCGGCATGTCGCCGGCGTTGAAGTTCAGGCCGCTCAGCCGGACCCCCGCGTCGCGGACGGCGGCGATGAACGCGTCGACCTCGGCATCCAGCGGCACCGAGGTGGAGAAAGGCCACCAGAACTCGACGGCGTCGAAACCGGCCGTCTTCGCGGCGGCGGGGCGCTCGAGCAGGGGCAGCTCGGTGAGGAGGATCGAGCAGTTCACCGTGTACGTCATTGTTCACTCGCTTTCACGTTTTCGTTTTCACGATACGGAAGAAGATTTCTACTAGATGAAACTATAGGCGACCGACGGGATCGCGTCAACCATGCGCGAAACCTTCGCGAGCGCCGTCGACCGACGCAGGAACGCCCCGCGCTCCGAGGAGTGCGAGGCGTTCGAGGGTGTTGCCGATGCTGCGCGACTACACGCCGCCGCCGCCGGAGGTGAGCATGACCTGTCGATTGACGTCCTTGTACAGCAGGTACCGGAACGGGCCGGGCCCGCCCGCGTAGCAGGCCTGCGGGCAGAACGCGCGGAGCCACATGAAGTCGCCCGCCTCGACCTCGACCCAGTCGTCGTTGAGCCGGTACACCGCCTTGCCCTCGAGCACGAAGAGCCCGTGCTCCATCACATGGGTCTCCGCGAACGGGATCGTGCCGCCGGGCTGGAACGTGACGATGTTCACGTGCATGTCGTGCGCGAGATCATCGGGGTCGACGAACCGCGTCGTCGCCCAGGCGCCGTCGGTGTCCGGCATCTCGCGCGGTTCGACATCCTGGTCGCGGGTGACGAACGACGGCGGCGCGTCGATGCCGTGCACCTTCTCATACGCCTTACGCACCCAGTGGAACGAGGTCAGCGCCGACCCCTCGTTCGACAGCGACCAGTTCTCGCCCGCCGCCAGGTACGCGTACCCCCCTTCGCCGAGCACGTGGTGCTCCCCCGCGATGGTCAGGGTCAGCTCGCCGGTGGTGACGAAGACCACCCCTTCGACCCCGGCCTCCGGTTCGGGATGGACCGCGCCCCCTCCGGGCTGGATCTCGACGATCAGTTGCGAGAACGTCGTGGCGAAGCCCGCGATCGGGCGGGCGATGATCCACGACCGCGTCTGCGTGAAGCCCGGCAGATTGCTCGTGACGATGTCGCGCATCACCCCCTTCGGGATGACGGTGTACGCCTCTTTGACGATGGCACGGTCGGTGAGCAGCTCGCTCTGGCCGGGAAGTCCGCCGGCCGGCGTGTAGTAGCCCATGATTCTCCTCGGGTGTGGGTTGTCGTTCGCTCGTCAGACGTGCGCGAGCCGGGGGTGGGCGAGGGCGGTGAGGCCGTCGATGTCGATGTCGATGTCGGCGCGCACCTCGGCCGCGTCGATCGCGCCGCACTGCACGCCGCGCAGCACGAACCAGGCGAGCGCGCGGGCCGTCGCCGGCTCGTCGAGCACCGCTCCCCGCGTCTGCGCGAGATAGGCGTGAAGCCGCTCCGCAACCTCGGAGTAGCCCTCGAGGTAGAACGCGTAGGTCGCCAGGTATCGGGTCGGCAACTGGTGAGGGTGCAGGTCCCATCCTTGATAGAAGCCGCGTTCGAGCGATCTCCTGACGAGTCGCGCATGCAGCTTCCACGCCGCGTCGGCGTTCTCACCGAGGGGGAGGATGTTCGTCGAGCCGTCGGAGAGGCGGATGCCGGTGCCGGCGACCGCGAGCTGCATGATCTCCTTCGCCAGGTCCGCGACCGGATGCTCCATGGATTGGCAGTGCGCGGCGATACCGAGCGATGCGCTGTAGTCGTACGTGCCGTAGTGCAGTCCCGAGATGCGCCCCGGTGCGACCATCGGCAGCTGCGCCAGCGGCGAGCGCCCATCTGCCCCGAGCACGAGCTGCGGCGTCTCCACCTGCACTTCGAAGCGGATGCGACCCGGTGCCAGACCGTGCGCCCGCTCCAGCGTCTCGGCGACGTCGGCCATCGCCTCGGCCTGCGCCGTCGTCGTCACCTTCGGCAGCGTGAGGATCAGTCCGTCCGGCAGTCCGCCGGCGTCGACCAGCCCGCCGACGAAGATGTCGAGCGTGCGCAGCGCCCGTGCGCGCGTCGGCTTCTCGAAGCACTTGAAGCGGATGCCGATGAAGGGCGGCGCGCTCCCCGCCGCGACGTCGGCCGACACCAGGGCGGCGGCCCGCTCGGCATCCGCGTCCTCCGCGATGCCGCGGTCGCCGTAGCCGTCTTCGAAGTCCAGCCGGAGGTCTTCGATCGGCTCGGCGATCAGCTTCGCGACCACCCGTGCCGCGACGCGCTCGACGAGCGACGGCGCGACCCCGACGAGTTCGGCGAGCCGTGTCATGCCCCCGGCGCCATCGACTGAGGCGAGAGCCTGCGCGCCCCACTGCGTGGCGAGGTCGGGGGCGAACAGGTCGGCCGGCACGTAGACGGTGTGCACCGGCTGGCGTGATCCGCCGTCACCCGGGTACGCCGTCTCGAGCAACTCGTCGGTCGCTGCGAGTCGCTGCTCCACGCGCAGCAGATCAGCGGCACCGAGGACGGTCCTCACGCGATCGCCTCCTGCTCGACGTGCACCAGCAGGTCGTAGGCGGGCAGCGTGAGGAAGTCGACATAGTCGTCGTCGAGGCAGATCGCTGAGACGAGTCGAGTCGCCGGCTCGTAGAACGCCGTGAACTCGGCATCCGGCACCCCGGCGCGCAGCGTCGTGACCTCCTCGGCGAGCAGACGCTCGACCAGAGCCGGCGTCACCTGCTCCCCCGTATCGGCGAGCCGCACCCCGTTGCGGAGCTGCTGCCAGACCTGCGACCGGGAGATTTCGGCGGTCGCCGCGTCCTCCATGAGGTTGTTGATCGCGACGGCGCCGTTCCCGGAGAGCCACACCGCCGTGTAGGTGACGGCGACGGCGAGATTGGTGCGCAGGCCGGTCTCGGTGACGCTTCCGGATGCGGATGCCACATCCAGAAGCTGATCGGCTGTGACCGACACCTCGGGACGTTGGCGATCGAGCTGGTTGGGCCGCTCGCCCAGGACCTCGTCGAAGACCTCTCTGCAGACCGGGACGAGGTCGGGATGTGCGACCCAGGACCCGTCGAAGCCGTCGTTCGCCTCCCGCGTCTTGTCGGCGCGCACCTTCTCGAACGCCGCTCTGGTCGCATCGAGGTCGGTGCGGTTGGGAACGAAGGCGGCCATCCCGCCCATGGCGAATGCGCCGCGGCGGTGACACGTCTTGACGAGGAGCTCGGTGTAGGCGCGCATGAACGGTGCGGTCATCGCGACGTCTGCGCGGTCGGGCAGCGTGAACGCCTCGCCCTGGTCGCGGAACACCTTGATCAGACTGAACAGATAGTCCCAACGACCGGCGTTGAGGCCGGAGGCGTGATCGCGGAGCTCGTAGAGGATCTCGTCCATCTCGAACGCCGCCGGGATCGTCTCGATCAGCACCGTGGCGCGGATCGTGCCCTGCGGGATGCCGAGGGCGTTCTGCGCGTGCACGAAGATGTCGTTCCAGAGCCGCGCTTCGAGATGGCTCTCCATCTTCGGGAGGTAGTAGTACGGGCCGTGGCCGTTGGCGATCAGCTGACGGGCGGTGTGGAAGAAGTGCAGCCCGAAGTCGACCAGCGCACCGCTACCCGGTTCGCCGTCGATCAGCACATGCCGCTCCGGCAGGTGCCAGCCGCGCGGACGGGCGACGACGGTGGGGCGATGCACGTCGGTGCGCAGCGCATAGGCCTTGCCCGCCGGTGAGGTGTACGCGAGCGTGCCGCGGGCGGCGTCTCGCAGGTTCTTCACGCCGCCGACGACGTTCTCCCAGGTGGGGCTGGACGCATCCTCCAGGTCGGCGAGCCAGATCCGCGCCTGCGAGTTGAGGGCGTTGATCGCCATCTTGGGCGGGGCCGCCGGTCCCGTGATCTCGACCCGTCGGTCCTGCAACGCCTCGGGTGCGGAGGCGACCTGCCAGTCCGATTCGCGGATGTGGGCGGTCTCCGGCAGGAAGTCGAGGCGACCGGTGCGGATGACGTCATCGCGGCGCTTGCGACGGGCGTCGAGCAGGTCGAGCCGACGGACGTCGAAACGGCGATGCAGCTCTTCGACGAAGGCGAGTGCATCCGCGGTGAGGATGTCTTCCGCGCCGTCGATGCGGCATTCACGGGTGATCTGGATGGTCATGCGACCGCTCCTCCTTCGTTGGCGCGAGCTCGAGTCGATAGTTCGTTATGTGGATATTAACCTCCACTATACGGAATTTCAAGAGCGGCGCCCGCCTCCAGCTGAGGCGCCCCGCTCCCTCTGCTCTGCAATCCGGCGATGGGATAGCCTGTTCGACAGATCATTTCCACGATGCGGATAGTTGCCGCAGACAAGAGGTCCCCGCATGCCCGCAGGCGCAACCGATGGCGTCAAGTCCGTCGCCCGAGTCTTCGACCTGCTCGAGCTCATCGCCGACGCCGGCGGTGATGTCACCCTGAGCGAGCTGTCGACATCCGCGAACCTGCCGCTGCCGACGATCCACCGGCTGCTCCGCACGCTCGTCTCGCTCGGATACGCCCGTCAGCTCGCGAACCGCCGCTATGCGCTCGGCCCGAAGCTCGTGCGCCTGGGCGAAGTGGCGAACCGCAAGTTCGGGCAGATCGCGATGCCGCAGCTGAAGGACCTCGTCGAACGCCTCGGCGAGACGGCGAACCTCGCCACGATCGACGGCGATCGCGTGATCTACGTGTCCCAGGCTCCGTCGCCGCACGCGATGCGGATGTTCACCGAGGTCGGCCGCCGCTCGTTCCTGCACTCGACCGGCGTGGGCAAGGCGATCCTCGCGCAACTCGGCGACGACGCCGTCCGCGAGATCATCGCCCGCACCGGCATGCCGCGCGCCACCGAGCGCTCCCTCGACTCCATCGAGGCCCTGCTGGCCGACCTCGCGCTGACCCGGGAGCGGGGATACGCGATCGACGACGGCGAGCAGGAGATCGGCGTGCGCTGCTACGCGATGTCCGTTCCCGACATGCCGGTGCCGACCGCGGTGTCGGTGTCCGGCCCGGTCGCACGCGTCGATGAGAGCTTCGCTGAGCGTTCGGTACCCGTGCTCCGTGAGATCGTCGCGGAGATCTCCGCCCTCGCCACTTGACCACATCCTCAGACCGGCATATTCTTTCCATAGTTCAGAATCGCATTTCCGAATCATGGAATAGTGCGAGCTGAACTCGCGATGGAGAAGGGACGGCCGGAAGCATAGACTCGCATCACTCGAGTCGGCATCCGGCAGCTGCTCCCCGCACCACCGCCGGATCTGAGGAGATCTTCCATGAATGACATCGCCGTCAACGTCAATGGCAGGCGCCGCCCGCTCGCCGGCACCGCTGCTCACACGACCGCCCTCGACTGGTTGCGCGACTCCGGGCTCTCCGGAAGCAAGGAGGGTTGCGCCGAGGGCGAATGCGGCGCCTGCGCGATGCTGCTGGCCACGCCGACCCCCGACGGAGGCACGGCATGGACGCCGGTGAACGCCTGCCTCGTTCCGGCCTACGCCCTGAACGGGCAGGAGATCGTCACGGCCGAAGGCCTGGGAACCACAGAGGCACTGCACCCGGTCCAGGAGAAGCTGGCCGAGGCCGGCGGATCGCAGTGCGGATACTGCACGCCCGGTTTCGCCTGCAGCATGGCGGGCGAGTTCTACCGCAGCGACCGCACACCCCGGGCGGTCGACGAGCACGCCCTCCGACAGGTTCAGGGACCCAGCGAACGACAGGCTCAGGGACCCAGCGACTGTGAGCACGACGCCGAACACGGGCCGAACGGCTTCGACCTGCACGCGCTCAGCGGCAATCTCTGCCGCTGCACCGGATATCGCCCGATCCGAGACGCCGCGTACACGCTGGGCTCGCCGGAGCAGGACGACCCCCTGCAGCAGCGCCTCGCGGAACCGGCGCCCCGCGCCGTGCCCACGGACGCCGAGATCGACGGCGCCCGCTTCGTCCGCCCCGCCTCGCTCGACGATGCGCTGCGGATGCTGCGCGACGAACCGGACGCCCTGCTGGTCGCCGGTTCCACCGACTGGGGAGTCGAGGTCAACATCCGCGGCCGCCGTGCACCGCTCGTCATCGCGATCGAACAGCTCGATGAGCTGCGCACCCTGACCGTCACCGACGAGGCCGCCTCGGGCGCTGAAGGCTATATCGAGATCGGCGCGGCCCTCTCGCTGTCCGAGATCGAACAGCGACTGGACGGCGCGGTACCCCTGCTCGCGCAGCTGTTCCCCCAGTTCGCCTCCCGGCTGATCCGCAACCGCGGGACGCTCGGCGGCAACCTGGGCACCGGCTCCCCGATCGGAGACACGCCCCCGGCCCTCCTCGCTCTCGGGGCGCGCCTCGTCCTGGCGTCCGCCCCGGGAACAGGCGCATCCGGGGTCGTCGAGCGCGAGGTCGACCTCGCCGAGTATTTCACCGGCTACCGCCAGACCGTGCGGCGCCCAGACGAGCTGATCCGCGCCATCCGCATCCCGCGACCGCTGGCACCGGTGACGTCTTTCCAGAAGATCGCCAAGCGGCGCTTCGACGACATCTCCAGCGTCGCCATCGCGTTCGCGCTCGACATCGAGGACGGGATCGTCACCGCCGCCAGAATCGGGCTGGGCGGCGTCGCGGCCACGCCGCTGCGCGCCCGCGCGACCGAGGATGCCCTGATCGGCCGGCCGTGGAGCATCGCCACCGTGCGCGCGGCATCCGAAGTCCTCGGCGGTGAAGGCACCCCGATGTCCGACCATCGCGCGAGCGCGGGATACCGCTCGCTCATGCTGAACACCGCGCTGCTGAAGCTGTACAGCACCACACCGCGCCCTCGCACCGAGAGCATCGAATCGAAGGAGGTGCCGGCATGAGCGCCCTCGCCGATCGCCCTGTCAACCCCGTCGTCGGAATCCGCGCGCCGCATGAGAGCGCAGCCCTCCACGTCACCGGGGCGGCCATGTACACGGATGACCTCGCCGCGCACACCGCCGGCGTGCTCACCGCCTGGCCGGTGCAGTCCACGAACGCGCACGCGAAGGTCACCGTCGACGTCTCCGGCGCCTACGAGGTTCCCGGCGTCGTGCGGGTGCTCACCGCCGCCGACGTGCCCGGAATCAACGACGCCGGCATCAAACACGATGAGCCGCTCTTCCCCAACGAGGCGATGTTCTACGGACACGCCCTCGTCTGGGTGCTCGGCGAGACTCAGGAGGCCGCCCGCCTCGGTGCCGAACGTGTCACCGTCGAGTACGAACCGCTGCCGTCGCTGATCACCGTGCGGGAGGCCATCGAGGCCGGGTCGTATCAGGGCATCGCGCGCACGGTCGAGAGGGGGATGCGGCGAGCGCACTGGCATCCGCAGCCCACGTCTTCGAGGGCGTCACCGAGTTCGGCGGCCAGGAGCACTTCTACCTCGAGACGAACGCCTCGCTGGCGCTTCGCGATTCCGAGGGCCAGTACTTCATACAGTGCTCGACGCAGCATCCGTCCGAGACGCAGGACATCGTCGCGCACGTGCTCGGGATCTCGGCCAGCGAGGTCACGGTGCAGTCGCTGCGCATGGGGGGCGCGTTCGGCGGCAAGGAGATGCAGCCGCACGGCTTCGCCGCGATCGCCGCGCTGGGCGCGAAGCTCACCGGCCGCCCGGTGCGCCTGCGCCTGAACCGCACGCAGGACATCACGATGACCGGCAAACGGCATCCCTTCCTCATCGAATGGAAGGTCGGCTTCGACGCCGACGGCCGACTGCAGGGACTGGATGCCGTGCTCACGTGCGACGGCGGATGGAGCCTCGACCTGTCCGAGCCTGTGCTCGGGCGCGCGCTCTGCCACCTCGACAACGCCTACTGGATCCCGAACGTGCACGCCCACGGACGGATCGTGAAGACCAACAAGGCCTCGAACACCGCGTTCCGCGGATTCGGCGGCCCGCAGGGCGTGTTCCTCATCGAGGACATCCTGGGCCGGGTCGCCCCTGCCCTCGGCATCGATCCGCTCGAGCTGCGCCGGAAGAACTTCTACCGGCCGGGTCAGTCGACGCCGTACGGGCAGCTGGTGAAGGATGCCGACCGGATGACGACGATCTGGGATCAGCTGCACGGCGAGGCGGATGTCGAGGCCCGCCGCGCCGAGATCACGGCGTTCAACGCCGCCAGCCCGCATGTGAAGCGGGCGCTCGCGATGACCCCGGTCAAGTTCGGCATCTCGTTCAACTTCGCCGCCTTCAACCAGGCCGGCGCCCTCGTTCACGTGTACAAGGACGGCTCCGTCCTCATCAACCACGGCGGCACCGAGATGGGCCAGGGCCTGCACACGAAGATGATGCAGGTCGCGGCGACCGCGCTCGGGCTGGAGCTGCACCAGGTGCGTCTGGCCCCCACGCGCACCGACAAGGTGCCCAACACCTCGGCCACGGCGGCATCGTCTGGCGCCGATCTCAACGGCGGAGCCGTGAAGAACGCGTGCGAGCAGATCCGCGAACGGATGGCGAGTGTCGCCGGGCGCCTGCTGAACGTCGACACCCGCGACGTGCAGTTCGAAGGCGGCTTCGTGACCGGCCTCGGCAACCGCGCTCAGCGCCTGACCTTCGGCGAGGTCGCCAACGCCGCCTACCTGCAGCGGGTGCAGCTTTTCGCAGCCGGGTACTACCGCACCGAGGGCCTGCATTGGAATCCCGAGATCATGCAGGGCTCGCCGTTCAAGTACTTCGCCTACGGAGCGGCCGCGACCGAGGTCGAAGTCGACGGCTTCACCGGCGCGTATACGCTGCGCCGGGTCGACATCGTGCACGACGTCGGCGACTCGCTCTCTCCGATGCTCGACATCGGCCAGATCGAGGGCGCGTACGTGCAGGGCGCCGGCTGGCTGACGTTGGAGGAGCTGCGCTGGGACACCGGCGACGGCCCGAACCGCGGCCGCCTGCAGACCCAGTCCGCGTCGACGTACAAGCTGCCCAGCTTCTCGGAGATGCCCGAGCAGTTCCACGTGCGCCTGTTCGAGAACGCCCGAGAAGACGGCGCCGTGTACGGCTCGAAAGCCGTCGGCGAACCCCCGTTCATGCTCGCGTTCAGTGCCCGCGAGGCGCTGCGTGAAGCGGTCGCCGCATTCGGCCCGGCAGGGCGCACGGTCGAGCTCGGTTCCCCGGCCACTCCGGAGGCCGTGTTCTGGGCAGTCCGCTCGGCGCAGCAGGCGGCCGATCCTGCCGCCGATCCGCGCGCCGACCGCGCCGAGCCCGAGCCCGAACTCGCGGCCGCGCACTGATCCGGAGCCCGCGATGGACTGGATCGACGCTCTGCAGGACCTGCGCTCTCGGCGCACGCCCGCGGTCGTCGTGACCCTGGTCCTGGTGCGCGGCCACGCGCCGCGCAACGGCGGCGCGAAGATGGTGGTCTCCCCCGGCGAGGTCTTCGGCACCGTCGGCGGGGGCAACCTCGAGGCGACGGCGATCGACCGGGCGCGCGAGATTCTGGCGGCGGGATCCGCAGAGCCGGAACTGCTGACGCTCACGCTGAGCGACAAGGCCGTCACGGAGTACGGCGTTCAATGCTGCGGAGGAGAGGTCACGATGATGCTCGAGCCGTTGCGGGTGAAGCCGGCGGTCGCGATCTTCGGGGTCGGACATGTCGGGCTGGAGCTGGCCCGCATCCTCTCCCGGCACGAACTCGACCTGCACCTCATCGATTCCCGCCCCGAGATGCTCGCACCCGACCGGGTCGGAGACGCATCCGGCATCTTCACCGGCAGCGTCGCGCGCGTGCACATCACGAACGCCCCGGTGCCGGAGGCCGCCCTGACCGCGCTCCCGCCGGGCGCGCACGTGCTCGTGATGACGCACGACCACGTCGAAGACCTCGCGGTCATCGACCAGTCGCTCCGCACCGACGGCATCGCGTCGATCGGGCTCATCGGGTCGGCGTCGAAGTGGTCGCGCTTCCGCAAGAAGCTCCTCGAGCTCGGCCAGACCGAGAGCGACCTCGCGCGGGTGACCACTCCCATCGGCATCCCCGAGGTGCCGGGCAAGCAGCCGGCGGCCATCGCCGTCAGCGTCGCCGCCCGGATGCTGCAGCTCATCGATGAGGCAGCGCCGGTCGACGTCGACCGCGGCTGATCCGCCCGGCATCCGCACCGGCCCGCCCGACACGCGGCCGCTCCCCGCAGCATCCGCGCCCTGCGCACTGCGCACTTTCACTTTGTCGGCCCGGAGTGCGCTCTGTCGGTCGAAACGGCCCGTTCTGACCGGCATCCGGGATTCTGAGCCGACGAACCGATCGTGTTCGGCACCGCCGGCACCCGTCGCCGTTCCGGTCACGCACGCGGATGCGGCCGCCCCCGTGGGGGGACGACCTCATCCGGCGGATGCGGCGGCTCAGCCGGCGAGCATCGTCTCGATCGGTCCGCGCACGAAGTACACCGCGAATCCGATGGCGACGATCCACAGCAGCCAGTGCACCTTGCGGGCACGTCCCGCGAGGGTGTTGACGACGGCCCAGGCGATGAACCCGGCGCCGATGCCGTTCGCGATCGAGTAGGTCAGCGGCATCGTCACGATCGTGAGGAATGCCGGCATCGCGACGGCGAACTTGTCGAACTTGATCTCGCGGATCTGCGACATCATCAGCGCGCCCACGATGACGAGGGCCGCCGCCCCCACCTCGATCGGCACGATCGCCGTCAGCGGCGTGAAGAACATGGACAGCAGGAAGAGCCCGCCGGTGATCAGGGCGGCGAGGCCGGTGCGGGCGCCCTCGGCGATGCCGGCCGCACTGTCGATGAAGACGGTGGCCGACGAGCTCGAGGTACCGCCGCCCATCACGGCGCCTGCGCCCTCCACCACGAAGGCGCTGCGGAGCCGCGGGAAGGTGGAGTCCTTCCGGGCGATGCCCGCCTCCCTCGCAAGGCCCGTCATCGCGCCCATCGCGTCGAAGAAGTTCGTGAACAGCAGCGTGAAGACGAGCATGACCGCCGACAGCACGCCGATCCGGCCGAAGGATCCGAGCAGGTCGAACTGCCCGATCAGCGAGAAGTCCGGGATGCTCAGCCACTGCGCCGGGATGCCCGGTACCGACATATGCCAGCCACCCGGGTTCTCGCCGTTCTCGCCGAACATCGGCCCGATCTTCATCGTCGCCTCGACGATGATCGACGTGATCGTGCCGGCGACGATGCCGATGAGGATCGCGCCCGGCACCTTGCGGGCGATGAGGATGCCCATCAGTGCCAGGGTCCCGACGAAGATGAGGGTCGGGATCGATGTGAGCGATCCGTTGTCTCCCAGTTGCACCGGAGGACCGGCGGGCGTGCGGTTGACGAATCCGGCGTCGACGAAGCCGATGAACGCGATGAACAGGCCGATGCCGACGGTGATCGCCGCCTTCAGCGCCTGCGGAACGGCATGGAAGATCGCCGTCCGGATGCCGGTGGCGCCGAGCAGCACGATGAGCACGCCGTTGATCATCACGAGCCCCATCGCCTCGGGCCAGCTGACGTCGCCGACCACGGAGACGGCGAGGAAGGAGTTGATCCCGAGGCCTGCGGCGAGCGCGAACGGCACGCGGGCGAACAGGCCCATCAGCACGGTCATCACACCGGCGGTGAGGCCGGTGACGGCGCCGACCTGCGCGAAGTCGAGCGCCGTTCCGGTGACGTCTTCGCCGCTGCTGAGGATGATCGGGTTGAGGATGACGATGTACGCCATCGCGAAGAACGTGACGAGGCCGCCGCGGACCTCCTGCGGGATGCTCGAGCCGCGTTTGGTGATCTCGAAGAATCGGTCGAGCGCGCTCACACGCGGCTGTTCGTCCGGGGCGTCCGCGCCATTGCGGACATCGGCGGTCTGAGTCATGAAAGTACTCTCCTGCTCGGGTGGGTGAAGCGGGGGATCGGGATCAGTAGTCGATGCGAGTGGCCGTTCGGCTCCACTCGGTGAAGGCGGCGACCCGCTGGGTGGGCGGGAGGGGCTCCTGCACGACGGGCATGATCGCCCGGTCATCCTCGCCGCCCTCGAAGTAGCGGTAGAAGACAGCGTCATCGAAGCCGGCGTCGGCGGCGTCGTCGCGGTTCGCGGCGAAGTAGACCTTCTCGATCCGAGCCCAGAGAGAGGTCGCGAGGCACATCGGGCAGGGCTCGCAACTGGTGTACAGCACGGCGCCGCTGAGATCGAAGGTGCCCAGGCCCTGGCAGGCGTTGCGGATGGCGGTGACCTCGGCGTGGGCCGACGGGTCGAGGTTCGCGGTGACGCGGTTGACGCCTTCGAACACGCGCCCGTCGGCAGAGACGACGATGGCGCCGAACGGGCCGCCCTGGTTCCGGACGTTCTCGGTGGCGAGGTCGACGGCTCGCGCCAGGTAGTCGGCCGGGGTGGGCGGGGCGGATGCTGGGTCCGTGGCGATCGACATGGTGGTACCGGTGGAGTCCATGATGTGAGAACTTCCTTGCGTTCGATGCGGATGCTGGAGGATTCACGCGTTCGGGCGTGATCCTCATCGATCCGCTGCCTGTGATTTCTTCGCCGGACCGTGGACCTCGGGGGAGCTCGGCGGGGCTCTCCGACAGTAACAGCGAAACCACCCCACGTCCACCTTTTTTGGAATTCCTATTCCACTATGCGATATTGCAGATTGCACTTCCTCAGATGCGGCGCTAATGTTCAGGCTATGACGCATTTTCGGATCGGTGAGGCTGCTTCCCTGCTCGGCGTGAGCGACGACACACTGCGTCGATGGGTCGCCGACGGCATCCTCACGCTGGGTCATGACGCTTCCGGCCGCCAGGTGGTCGACGGATCGGAGTTGGCAGCGCGCGCCAAGGCGATGGCGACCGAGGCCAGCGACGTCGGCGACGTGCGCCGCAGCGCGCGCAACCGTTTCACCGGACTCGTGACGCACCTCGAGATCGACGGACTCATGGCTCAGGTCGAGCTGCAGTGCGGTCCGCATCGGGTGATCACGCTGATGTCGTCGGAGGCCGCACGGGAGATGAAGCTCGAGGTCGGGTCGAAGGCCGTCGCCGTGGTCAAGGCGACCATGGTGATCCTCGAGACGGAACGGGATGCCGCGCAGTGACCGCTCCCCGTCTTCGCCGCGCGCTCGCCGCTACTGCTCTGATCGGCACCCTCGGTGCCGTCGGATGCTCGGCGCTCCCCGCCGAGCCCGGCAGATCGGATGCCGTAGGCGGACCGCGCCTCGACGGTGAGCTCACGATCTTCGCGGCCGCCTCGCTCTCCGGCGCCTTCGACCGACTGGCGGCGGACTTCGAGGATCTGCACCCCGGGGTCGACGTCCGCCCGATCAGCTACGACGGCTCCTCCGTGCTGGCCGTCCAGCTGCTCGAAGGCGCGTCCGCCGACGTGTTCGCCGCGGCCGACGAGAAGAACATGACCAAGGTGGTCGATGCGGGTCTCGCGGTCGATCCGGAGACGTTCGCGACCAACACCCTGCAGATCGCGGTGGCACCCGGCAACCCCGAGTCCATCCACTCGCTCGATGCGCTCGCAGAGGACGGCCTCACCGTCGTGCTCTGTGCGCCCGAGGTGCCGTGCGGCACCGCCGCGCATACTCTCCTCGATGCCGCCGGCGTGGCGCTCACGCCTGCGAGCGAAGAGCAGAACGTCACCGCCGTGCTCAGCACGGTGAAATCGGGCGAGGCCGACGCGGGGCTGGTCTATCGCACCGACATCCTGGCAGCCGGCGGCGATGTCGCCGGCATCGACATCGCCGGAGCCGAACGTGCGACCAACGTGTACCCCCTGGTTTCGCTCGAAGACGCCGCGAACCCGGACGCGGCGGACGCGTTCGTCGCGTTCGTGCTGTCCGACGCCGGCCGGCAGGTGCTCGCCGACTTCGGTTTCGGTGCGCCATGAGCACGCTGCCACCGCCGCAGGGCGGCCGGATGGCCCGACTGCCGGTGTGGATCGCGATCCCGGCTGCCCTGGCGACCCTGCTTCTCGTGCTGCCGTTCGTCGCACTGCTCCTGCGCCTCGATTGGGCAGGCGTCCCCGCGACGATCACCTCGCCCGAGGCGATGCAGGCACTCGGTCTGTCGCTGTCGACCGCGACGATCGCGACCTTGATCTGCGCCGTCCTCGGCATCCCGCTGGCGCTCGTGATCGCGCGCAGCCCGCACTGGCTGGCGTCGATCCTGCGCACGCTCGCGACGCTGCCGCTCGTGCTGCCGCCGCTCGTGGGCGGCATCGCCCTGCTCTCGCTGCTCGGCCGCGGCGGCATCCTCGGCGGCGCCCTGACCGCTGCCGGCGTGCAGATCCCGTTCACGACCGCCGCGGTCGTGATCGCGCAGGTGTTCGTGGCGCTGCCCTTCCTGGTGATCTCGGTCGAGGGCGCGTTGCGCACTGCGGGAACGGGGCATGAGCTGGTCGCCGCGACGCTCGGCGCCGGCCGCTTCACCGTCTTCCGCCGGGTGACGCTGCCGCTCGTCGCGCCGGGGCTGGTGGCAGGTTCGGTGCTCTGCTTCGCCCGCGCCCTCGGCGAGTTCGGCGCGACGGCGCTGTTCGCCGGCAACGCACCCGGCGTCACCCGCACCATGCCGCTCGCGATCTACACGGCGTTCAACGGCGCGGGCGTTCGGGAGGACACCGCGATCGCCCTGTCGCTCATGCTCATCATCGTCGCGATCGGAGTGCTCGTGCTCATGCGCGGCTGGCGAGCGGATGCGATCCGATGACGCTCGAGGTCGATATCCGCGCCCGTGTCGGTGCGTTCATGCTGGAGGCGGCGATCACGGCGCGCGCCGGCGAAGTGCTCGCGGTGATCGGGCCGAACGGCTCGGGCAAATCGACTCTCCTCGGTGCGATCGCCGGGCACCACAGCGCGGTCGACGGCCGGATCACCCTGGGCGGGCGAACACTGGATCGCTCGGTGCCGCCGGAACGGCGCCGGATCGGCCTGCTCGGCCAGCGCCCGATGCTGTTCCCGCATCTCACCGCTCTGGAGAACGTCGCGTTCGGACCGCGCGCGCAGGGGCTCCCACGCGGCGAGGCCCACGCGGTCGCGCACGCCCAACTCGCCGACGTGGGCCTCGACGATCTGGCACAGCGGCGCCCGGCGGAGTTGTCCGGCGGGCAGCAGCAGCGCGTCGCCCTGGCCCGCGCGCTGACCGCCGCCCCTGATGCGCTGCTGCTGGACGAGCCGTTCGCCGCCCTCGACGCCCAGACGGCCGGTCAGGCCCGGCGTCTCGTCTCCGAACTGCGCGACCGCGTCGGCATCCCGATCGTGCTGGTCACTCACGACCCGTTGGATGCCGTCGTGCTGGCCGCGCGGACGGTGGTGCTGTACGACGGACGCGTGGCGCAGCAGGGCACGACGACTGACGTGTTCGGCCATCCGAATTCGCCGTTCGTGGCGGCCGTCGCCGGCGTGAACCTCCTGGCGGGCACGGCCGATGCCGACGGCGTCCTGCGCGGCGAATCCGGACTGCGATGGGCGGGGCACGGCGACCGGCTGAGCCCAGGAGACTCCGGCACCGCGGTGTTCGCGCCCGGCTCGGTGCGAATTCGCCCTGCGTCGGCGACCGCGGATGTCGCCAATGCGTGGACGGGGACGGTGGCGCTGATGGAGCCGATCCCCGGCGGCATCCGACTCTTCACCGCCGAGCATCCGGATATTGCCGTCGATTGCCCGTCATCGAGCGCGCTCGCCGGCGGCGCCCGACCAGGAGCGCAGCTCGGCTTCTGGGTCGCTGACGACGATGTCTCGATGCGCCGCTCGTCCGCAGCGGTGCTACCGTAGCGACTGGAAGGGGACAGGCGATGTCGACCACTCCAGCTCCCGCTGCGCATCCGCGGGCCACCGGGGCGTCGCGCCTGCCCTCGACGGGCAACCTGCTCGACCAGTACGACCGTCCGATGCGCGACCTGCGCATCTCGGTGACCGACCGCTGCAACTTCCGCTGCGTCTACTGCATGCCCAAGACGGTCTTCGGTCGGGACTACGCGTTCCTCGACCGCGACGAACTGCTCAGCTTCGAGGAGATCGAACGGATCGCACGGGTCGCGGCCGCCCACGGTGTCCGCAAACTGCGGCTGACCGGTGGCGAACCGCTGCTGCGCCGCGGCATCGAAGACCTGATCACCCGCCTGGCCGCTCTGCGCACACCCGACGGCAAGCGGCTCGAGATCGCCCTGACCACGAACGGCTCGGCGCTGACCCTCAAGGCGCAGGCGCTGAAGGATGCCGGGCTCGACCGCCTGACCGTCTCGATCGACTCGCTTGACGACGAGTTGTTCCGGCGGATGAACGACGTGAACTTCCCGGTCGCTCGCGTGCTCGACGGCATCGACGCGGCGCACGCCGTGGGCCTCGGGCCGATCAAGCTGAACATGGTCGTCAAACGCGGGCTGAACGACGGCGAGATCGAGGCGATGGCGACGCGGTTCAAGGGAACCCCCTACGTACTCCGGTTCATCGAATACATGGATGTGGGCACCTCCAACGGCTGGTCGCTCGACGAAGTGGTGCCCTCGGCGGAGATCGTCGAGCGCATCGGCACGCTCTTCCCGCTCGAGCCGGTGGGCGCCGTGTCGACAGGAGAGACCGCGAAGCGATGGCGGTACACCGACGGCGGGGGCGAGATCGGCGTGATCTCGTCAGTGACGAACACGTTCTGCGGTACGTGCAACCGGGCACGGATCTCGACCGAGGGCAAGCTGTTCACCTGCCTGTTCGCCACCGAGGGGCACGATCTGCGCGCGCTGCTGCGCGGTGGCGCCGACGACGAGCAGCTCGCGGTCGCGATGGCATCGATCTGGGGAGCGCGCGACGATCGCTACTCCGAGGTGCGGGCGAGCCTCACCCCTGAGCTGCGCGAGGCGCGCCAGCGCATCGAGATGAGTTACATCGGCGGTTGACGCGCGCTCGGTGCTGGTCGCCGCTCCTGCTAGCGTCGGCGATGCGCTCCCGAAGGCGCGGATGCGGGAAACGATGAACGCGCTGCAGTGGCTGATCGACGGCTTCAACTCGTACTGGACGCTGCCCGGAGGGCAGGTGCTCCTCGTGCGCGAGGTCGTGGGCAACGCCTTCGGGCTCGCGAGCGCGCTCGGCGGTATGCGTCGCAGGATCTGGGCCTGGCCGGTCGGGATCATCGGGAACGTGCTGCTGCTCACCGTCTTCCTCGGCTCGATCCTCAGTCCCGACCACTCGCTCCCGCATCTGCTCGGACAGGCCGGGCGTCAGGTGATGTTCATCGCGGTCGCGATCTACGGCTGGGTCCGATGGCGGCAGGCGTCGTCCGGCGGCGGTCGGCTGACGCCGCGGTGGGCGCCGACAGGTGCGCGCATCGGGCTCGTCCTCGTGATGATCATCGGCACCGTCGCGCTGACCCCGCTGTTCCGCGCCCTCGGTTCCTGGGAGCCGGTTTGGGCGGATGCCTGGACCTTCGTCGGGTCGCTGCTGGCCACCTACGGCATGGCCAAAGGCTGGACCGAGTTCTGGCTGATCTGGATCGCGGTGGATGTGGTGGGGGTGCCGCTGCTTTTCGGCTCGGGGTACTACGCCACCGGTTTCATGTACGTCTTCTACGGCGTCTTCACCGCGGTCGGCTTCGTGGTCTGGTGGCGAGCGCACGCGGCATCCGCCCCGCCTGTGGTGATCATCCCGCCCGATCCGAGCCCGCGGCACGCCGAGGGGGAACCACGCTGAAACCCGGCCGCTCGATCAGGCGGTGACGTCGGAGGCATCCGGCACGATGGAGGATATGATCGACGGCTACGACGCACAGTTCCTCGCCACCCCGCTGCCGATGCCGAGCCCGGCACGCGCGACCCGCACGCTCCCCTATCCGCGGTTCTCCGTACTGCTCGACCCCGAGCGGCGACTCGCCGCCGTCACCGCGGTGAACATCGACGGCGCGCGACTGCGCGAACTCCCGCGCACCGGCGAGTGGCGCCTCGACCCGCGCACCGACGCCGACGAGCAGACCGGCCCAGACGTCTACGCCCGCAACGACCTCGACCGCGGCCACCTGGTGCGGCGGCGCGATCCTGGTTGGGGTGACACCGATGATGCACGCGAGGCGACCGAGGCGACGTTCTTCTACCCGAACGCCGCCCCGCAGGCCTCCGGCTTCAACCAGTCGAAGGAGTTGTGGCTCGGTCTCGAGGACCACGTGCTCGAGTACGCCGAGGCGACCGACCAGCGCATGTCGGTCTTCACCGCTCCGGTTCTCGACGACGAGGATCCGCCGTATCGCGGCATCCGCATTCCGCTCCGATTCTGGAAGGTCGCGGCCTGGCAGGGCCCGGAAGGTCTCGCGGCGGCCGGCTTCCTGCTGGACCAGTCCGAACTCGTCGACACCCCCGAGGGCCTGCTGGCCGCGCCGCCGCTTGGAGCCTTCCGCACGTTCCAGGTGCCGGTGGCCGACATCGCCGGCATCACGGGTATCGACCTGGGCCCGTTGGCGGATGCCGATGTACTGCCCGGACGGACCGCCCGTCCCGGCACGTGGCTCGCTCTCGACGAGCCCCACGACATCGTGCTCTGAGTACGTGGCGGCTAGCATTCAAGGATGACGAAGCCCGGCCCGATCAACGATGTCGCCATCGGCGGCGACGTCATCCGCCTCGGTCAGTTCCTCAAGTTCTCCGGCCTGCTCGACTCCGGCGGGAACGCGAAAGAGGTCATCATCGACGGGTACGTCACGGTGAACGGCGAGGTGGACCGCCGACGCGGGCGCCAGCTGCACGACGGCGACCTCGTGACTTTCGAGGGACGCACGGTCCGCGTTCGTCCCTGACCGCGCAGAGCACGCTCGGCGGAGTACGGTGGCCGTGTGGATGCATCCGACCCGCTGCCCGATCACCCGGCCCCCGACAACCCGCAGGGCAAACTCGTGCTGCTCCGGCACGGCGAGACGGAGTGGTCGAGGAGTGGCAAGCACACCGGCCGCACCGACATCCCGCTCACCGCGCGCGGTGAGGAGCTCGCTCGCGCGGCCGGTGAGCTCGTGCGCGACTACGACTTCCGGCTCATCCTCAGCTCGCCGCTGGAGCGTGCGCGGCGGACGGCGGAACTGGCCGGGTTGGATGCCGAGGTCGACCCGCTGCTCATCGAGTGGGATTACGGCGGCTACGAAGGGCGCACGACCTCAGAGATCCGCGCCGAGCTCGGCTACGACTGGACCGCCTTCGCGCACGGCGTGATCAGAGGCGACACGCCTGGCGAGACCGTCGAGGAGGTCGCTGCGCGCGCCTCCCGGGTGCTCACCCGCGTGCTCCCCGCAATGGCCGAGGGCGACGTCGCGCTGATCGCGCACGGCCACTACCTGCGCATCCTCGCGGCGGTGTTCCTGCGCGCTGCCCCGAGATTCGCCGCGCAGATCACGCTCGACGCCGGGTCGGTCTCGGTGCTGGGCTTCGACCGCGAGCAGCCGGCGATCCTGGCGTGGAACCATGGCCCGCGACTGCCGTTGAAGCCGTCCGCGTCCTGAGACCGGACCTCGGCATCGCGGCCGTCAGTCGCGAAGCACCGCGAACAACGAGTGGATGTTCCCCTCCGGATCCGCGAAGAACGCGGAGTAGTGACCCCAGTCCGTGCGCACGGGCTCGGCGATCACGAGGCCGCCGAGGCTCCTGATGTGCGCGATCCGGCCATCCACCGCTGCGGCATCATCGCACTCGAAGTTCAGCTCGAACGCCTGACCCGAAGTCGGCTTCCGGTAGCCGGGGTGATCATGCGTGTTCGCCCCCATGCCCTGGCGCGAGAACACCGCGAACCGCACCCCGTCGCCTTCGAAAGCCGCGTAGTGCTCCTCGACCACGGCCGGTCGCAGTCCGAGCGCATCACGGAAGAACGCCGTCAGCGCCGCCACATCGTCGGCCAGCACGGTGATTCCCTCGAGTCGCACAGTCACGCCATCACGCTAGACGATGCCTCGGACACAGGGTCGCACTTCGCGCGCAGCATCCTGCGCTGTCAGTCGCCGTCGGAGCGGAACAGGTTTCGCAGCACGAAGAACACGACGACGGCCACCACGGCGACGATCGCCAGCTTCGCGATGAACCAGAGCAGTGAGAACAGCGCTCCGACGATCCACCAGGCGATCACCACGGCGACGATGACGCCGACGACTGTCCAGAGGCTGTTCTTGGTCATGCCTCCAGCCTAGGAGGGAGGGCCGTCCAGCACGGCCGGGATGTACTCGAGCAGCTGGATGGTCATGTCGAAGGTGCGGGTCTCGACGGGATCCAGCCGCACATCGGGTAGCCGTCGAAGATGCGGTCGCGCCCGCGCCTCATCGGCGAGGAGAGGCCGAACGGACGGGCGCTGGACCCTGGAATAGTTGTCAGCGCGGCAAGAGCCCTGCACGACCCGAAAGGACGCCATGATTTCCATCCACCTCCGATATGAGATCGACCCGGACAAACTGGACGAGTTCCGTGAGTACGGACGGCTCTGGATCGCTCTCGTGGAACGCTTCGGCGGACGCCACCACGGTTACTTCCTTCCCAGCGAAGGCGACAGCGACGAGGCGTTCGCTCTTTTCACGTTCGATTCCCTCGCGTCGTACGAGCGCTATCGTCAGGACTCTGCGAACGACCCGGATTGCGTGGAGGCGTATCTCTACGCCCAGCGAACCCGGTGCATCCGGCGATACGAACGCCGGTTCCTGACCCCGCTGTTCCCTGCAACCAACCAGTAGCCGAAGCACGCGGCCAAAGTCCGACAGGTGACCTCGCCGATCAGCTCATCACGATGAGGATGCAGATCTGGAGTCCACGAAGCCGATCTCGAACCGGTCGAAGTCCGCCGCCCAGCCGCGGCCGTCGAGATCGTCGGCACGGACTCCGAAGAAGAGCCCGGTGAATCGGAGGCGATCGCCATGATCGTCGGACAGAGTCCACGCCGGCCAGACGCCCGGCACCGCGGACCACTCCGACGCGGTGCCGGCCACCGCGAATCGCAGCTCCGGACCGCTGAGCTCGGCGCGGAGCCGGAGCGGGCCGGCCGGCACCGCGACCGGCTCGGAGCGCGTCGTACGCGTGCCGTCGCGCTGAACCACTCTGAGGTGGCGACCGTGCTCTGCGTCGAACGTCAGCTGGAGCCAGATCCACCCACTGCGGTCGTACCAGGCGATGAGACCCGCCGCCTCGCGCGGCGATGTCGGGGCGGCGTCGAGCACGATCTCGACCGTGCTCTCGTGCTCTTCGATCCGGGTGACGAGCATCGACTGATCGAAGACCGACGAGGGTGAATGGCCGCCTCGGAGCCGGAGCCAGCCGGTCCGGGCGCGGAGGTCGGCGACGTCGCCGGGCACTGCCGAGCGAAGGGTCGACCACCGTCGGCGATCGAGTTCCGGCTGGTCGAACTCATCGGCGAATCCGCGGTGCACCGGCGATCCGGCGGCGCGTGAGGCGTCGGGGCCGACGGCCTCGATCGCCACGACCGTCTGCGGATGATGTCCGCCGTCGCGCAGCCGCAACCATCCGTCCTCATCGAAGCGAACCGCCTGCAGGCACGTCTCACGACCGAGCGTCGAGTACCGCTCCCCGAGGTGCATGGTGGGCCGGCTGGCGAGATGGGCGAGCAGCCAGCCGCCGGCCGGGGTCTGCACGAGCTCGCCGTGGCCCGCCTTCTGAAGCGGTTCGCCCGGCGCATCCCGCGTCGTGAGCACGGCGGGGCGCGGATCGCGCTCGTAGGGGCCGAACAGCGAGCGAGAACGCGCCGAGGTGATGCCGTGGTTCCAGCCGGTACCGCCGGCCGCGATGAGCAGGCGGTACCAGCCGTCGACGACGTAGAGATTGGGCCCTTCGACGAGCGAATCCTCCGAGTAGATCACTCTCGCCTCGCCCGCGCACCGTCGCTCTTCCGGCAGGTACTGCTCGATCACCAGCCCGCTGAACGACGGATGCTCCGGCCGCTGATCCCATTGCACGCCGACGATCCAGTGCGAGCCGTCGGGGTCGTGGAAGAACGAGAAGTCGAACCCGCGGGAGCCGAGGTGCACCGGCGCGCTCCACGGGCCGCCGATGTCGGTCGCCGTGACGAGATAGTTGTCGATGTCCTTGTCGTCGCCGTCCGTGCTCCGCACGACCGAGTACGCGAGCCAGAACACGCCGTCGGCGTGCGAGAGACTCGGGGCCCAGACTCCACCCGAGTCCGGGATGCCCTTCAGGTCGAATCCGTCGTCGAGCGCGTGGCCGATCGTCTCCCAGTGCACCAGATCGGTCGAGTGGTGCAGGCGGACGGCGGGGTGGTACTCGAACGTGCTGGTGGCGAGGTAATAGTCATCGCCCACACGGAGGAATGAGGGGTCGGGGTTGAACCCCCGCAGGACCGGATTCTGGATGCTCACCACGCGCGGCGTCCGGTCGGGTGAGACGCTCATCCGAAGGCGTCCTCCGGGTTCCACGCATCGTGCCACTCGAGTGTCGCCGCGCCGTCCGCCAGCGAGATCGGCAGCCATACGGCCGGCGAGGTGTCGAGCGCGTCCTTCTGCCACCGGTCGCCGATGTACAGGTGACCGGTTCCGACGGGCACGACGACGCTCACCTGGGAGTCGAACGTCGCAGAGCGCTCGGGGGCGAAAGGGCGCCATGGGCTCCAGGGACCCTCGAGCGACGGCGCAGTGGCGTACATGTTGTCGTTCGTGCTCCACCCGGTCAGGTCGGAGCCGAAGAGGTAGTACAGGCCCTCGTGTCGCACGAGCGTGGGCGATTCGTAGCCGATCTCCGGTCGCGCCTGCTGTCGGAGCGTGGCGACGATGCTCTCGACGCCCAGGTAGTCGGGCCGGAGACGATAGATGTGCAGTCCGTTGTCGCGGTCCTCGGAGAGGAGGTAGCCGACGCCGTTCTCCTGGTACACCCCGATGTCGCGGCTGATGTTGCCCATCGGCCGCTCGCTGTGCAGGTACCGATAGGGCCCTGCCGGTGTGTCGGAGATCGCGTATCCGACGCGGGCGTAGGAGTAGTCCGCCGTCTCGACGTGGAGGAGCATCACCCAGGCGCCGTCCGGACGACGAAGCGCCTTGGGGCGTTCGATCACGCGCTCGGCCGCGAGATCTCCGTCTCCGATGCTGAGGGAGTTGCCCTCGAAACGCCAGGTGACGAGATCAGGCGACGAGTAGCAGGCGACAGCAGTGAACGTGCCTCCGGCGGCCTTGTCCTCGCCCCAGGCGTACCAAGTCTCCCCGACGCGCTGGATGCCGATGCCGTGCAGTTGGGCGACCCGACCGCGGTCGTCCCGGAAGACGGTTCCGGGACGGATGACCGCTCCGTCGGTGACGACCTCGATTGCGCTGTCCATCTGCTCTCCTATGAGTTCTGTGCCGCTGACGATGTCTCAGATCGTACCCGCAATTGGATATCGTTTGCCAGGGATTCCGGGAATGTGACCGTCCGCCGACGGTCAGCGGTCAGCGGTCGATCGGCGCGCCGTGCACGATGGGCGTCGCCCGCAGGGCGATGTGAGCATCCGCCTCGGTCTCGTCGTTGTCCAGAGCCAGCGACAATGCGGCCTCTCCGAACGCCTCGAGCGGAACCTCGACGGTGCTGAACCGCGGAAGCACGTCTCCCAGCATCGGGACGTGGTCGAACCCGGTGACCTCTACGTCTCGCGGAGTCTCGACGCCGAGTTCACGCAGACGTGCGATGGCGCCGACCGCCATCGCATCGCTCATCGCGGCGATCACGTCGAGGTCCGCGATGCGGTCCTTGAGCTGATCGATCGCCGCGTACCCGCCGTCTCGCGAGAACGCGCGGTGGACGATGTCCTCCGGCCGGACCACGATGTCGTTGGCGGCGAGCCCGTCGAGAAAGCCCAGGACGCGGTCTCTTGAGGTGATCTCGATCTCCGGTGCGGACAGAACGGCGAACCGCTTCTTGCCGGCCTTGGCCAGGGCGTCGGCCAGCAGACGCGCCGCCTCGTGATTGTCGACGGTGACAGACGGAAAGCCGAGCGAGCTGTCGCCGACGATCACGATCCGCGTTCCGTGTTCCGCAAGGGTCTTCAGCTGCGCACCCAGGGCCCGCTCGCGATGCTCATCCGTCGTGCGGCCGGTCGCGATCACGACGGCGCGATGCCGCTCCCCGCGAAGCGTCGTCAGCAACTCCAGCTCGCGAAGCGGATCGTCCAGGGTCGTCCGGACGGCGACGGAGACGCCGCGCTTCTCGGCCGCGTGCATGACCCCGGAGATCATCGTCGCTGAGCCGAAGTCCTCGATGTCGCTCACCACGAGCGCGACGGTGCGCGAGCGCCCGCCCTTGGTCGCCTGGGCAGCCGGGTTCACGGAGTAGCCGAGCGCGCGCGCGGCATCCAGAACGCGCCGTCTCAGCACCGGGGATCCGCTCTGCTCACCGCGCACGCCGGGATTGAGCGCACGAGAAGCCGTGGGAACCGACACGCCGGCGAGGCGGGCGACATCCGTCAACGTCGGCGGCTTCTCCGCAGGCAAACCGGGCTCCTCTCCGTGCATCTGGTGTGCAAACGTTATCCTAATCCGAAACGTCGCCTGACCTGCGACTCGCTATCGCTCCGCCGACGCGGGCGCAGCATCCGACTCGACCTGCCGCGCGAGCCGGTACCGGCCGAGGGTCGTCGCAGACCACCCGATGCGGCGGCGTCCTGCCACGCTCGCCATCGGCACGAACCGCACGGGCGCTCCGTGCACATCGAACAACCCGATGTCGACGGTCTCCGGCAGTTCGACCACGATCATGCCCGGCGCCGAGATCTGCAACTCCGCTGTTCGCAACTCGCCATCTGCCCAGGAGATGTCGACGCCGATGCCGCCCCGTGCGCGCAGACCGCGCGCAGAACCGCTCCCCCAACTCGGCGGAAGGGTCGGCAGAAGCGACACCGCACCGTCGTGACTCTGCAGCAGGAGTTCGACGATCCCCGCGATCGCCCCGAAGTTGCCGTCGATCTGGAAGATGTACCCGCCGGGCCATCCGCCGTGCGGATGCAGGTCGAGCAGCGACGCGGAGCTCAGGTCTCCGAGCAGCCGGGACAGCGCCAGCTCGGTCAGCTCCGTCTCGCCCAGCCGCGCAGCGAGGCAGAGGACCCAGGCCTGACTCCAGCCCGTGTACCCGCCGCCGTGGGCGAGTCGCGACGTCAAGGCCTGGCGCACGCTCTCGAACATCTCCGGGTCGCGCGTGGCCGTGATCCGCGATCCGGGGAACGCGCCGTACAGGTGCGACAGGTGCCGATGGTCGAGCTCGGTGGCCGAGAACCCCGGTCCCCATTCCTCCGTTCGTCCCTCGGCGTCGATGCCGGGCAGCCGCAGGGCGGCGACGGCGGATGCCGCCTCCGCGGCGAGCGCGTCGTCGAGCCCCAGTGCGCCGGCGAGCCGGACGTGACGCGACAGGACCTCATGGGCGAGTTCCTGATCCATGGTCGCTCCGGCCGTGACGCTGGCGACCGCGCCGCCATGCGTGAATCGGTGCTCGGGCGAGCTCGACGGGCTCACCCGCAGACGCCGATCGCCGTCTTCCACCAGCTGGTCGAGCACGAACTCAGCTGCTGAACGCGTGGCCGGTTCCGCGACGCGTCGAGCGAAGTCCTCCGACCACCGGTAGTCGAGCCGGTCTCCGAGGTGGGCGCACATCCAGGCCAGCCCCATGCTCCAGTTCGACCACTGCGGTTCACCCTTGACCGGGTCGCTGAACCGCCAGATGTCGGTGTTGTGATGCACCACGGCGCCGCGAGACGCGTAGCGGAGCTCGGCGGTGCGTCGACCGGCCTCGGCGAGGTCTTCCACGAGCGCGTGCAGAGGCTGCGCGAGATCGCCGAGGCCGGCTGCCTCGGCGCCCCAGTAGTTCATCTGCACGTTGATGTTGCTGGTGTAGTTCGAGCTCCAGCCCGGTCGCACATCGACGTTCCAGATCCCCTGCAGATTGGCGGCCTGCGTGCCGGGACGCGACGAGGAGATGAGCAGGTAGCGCCCCAGATCGAAGTAGCGCTGAGCGGCGACGGCCGATGCGTTCTCCGACGCCGCCAGGTCGATCCCGCTGCGCTGGAAGAACGTGCTGTAGTCGGCGCGATGCCGATCGTTCAGCTCGCCGGCGGGGACCTCAAGGGCTGACTCGACCCGTGCGCGTGCATCTGCGATGAGCTGATCGAGATCGATGCTGACGGGTTCGCGATAGCCCCGGAATCCGCTGGTCACCGCAGCGATCAGGCGGGAACCGCCATCAGCCTCACGGACGACCGCCACCGCGACGGCCCATCCCATGCCTGCCGGCGCCGTGGCTCCGGTGCCGACCTCCTCGTCGCCGTACACGACGGGGTCGGTCGAGGTCACGTAGTTCGGCGCGACATGCGTCGGAACGCGGCCGGCGGCGAGGATCCATTCGACGGCGTTCGTCGTGAACCGTTCCTCGCGCAGCACGGGGTGCGGGCTGCTGAATTCGGCGGGGCCCGCGCCCGGTGCGCCGGTCGTGTGGGCGACCAAGACGCCGTCTGGTGCGCTGACGAAGGCGGTCATCGCCTCTCCGGCATGGACGACAGTCGCCTCCGCCGTGTTCAGGTCCAGGCTCCTGCGGTAGTCGCCGTCGCGCGATGCCTCGCCCCAGACCCACTGGATTCGTCCGACCGGTTGATAGGACTGGGTGTAGCGATCGGACTGGATGCGCACCGCGAGCGCGTCTGCACGCTCGTGATCCTCGTCGGCGATCGCACGGCGCAGATCGGTGATCAGCGACGGATCGACCGTCGTCTCCTCGGTGGAGAGGGGACCACCGGACCAGATCGTGTCGAGGTTGAGATCGAAGGTCTCGATGCCGCGCCCGCCGTAGACGGTCGCCCCCAGCGAGCCGTTGCCCAGCAGGAATGCATCGGTGAATCGCTCGGCCGGCTCGCGGGCGATCAGCGCGCCCGGGTCTGTCCCCAGGTCGTCCGTCATGTCCATGGTCGTTCCTCTTGGTCGGTTCTCGTCAGCGACTGGCCCAGTACGTTCCGAGGGGGAACGTATGCGCGGAGATCGAATCCTCGTGCATCTGTGCGGAGTAGCCCGGCCGCGAGGGCAGCAGATAGTTTCCCCGCTCGACGATGCAGGGGTCGACGAAGTGCTCGTGAAGGTGGTCGACGTACTCGGTCACCCGATCCTCGAGCGACCCGGACACGGCGACGAAGTCGAAGATCGACAGGTGCTGGACGAGTTCGCAGAGTCCGACACCGCCTGCGTGCGGGCAGACCGGGACCCCGAACTTCGCCGCCAGGAGGTAGACGGCGATGATCTCGTTCACGCTCCCCAGTCGCGCGGAATCGAGCTGCAGATAGTCGATGGCCTCCGCCTGGAGGAACTGCTTGAACAGCACTCGGTTCATGCCGTGCTCACCGGTGGCGACGCCGATGGGGGCGACCGCCTTGCGAATCGCGGCATGGCCGAGGACGTCGTCGGGACTGGTCGGCTCCTCGATCCAGTGGGGGCGGAACTCGGCGAGCGCACCGACCCAGTCGATGGCCTCGGGGACATCCCAGACCTGGTTGGCGTCGATCATCAGCCGGGCATCCCAGCCGATCGTCTCGCGCGCGATGCGCAGCCGTCGCACGTCGTCTTCGAGATTCGCGCCGACCTTGAGCTTGATGTGCCGGTACCCCTCGTCGACCGCCTCCTGCAGGAGACGACGCAACTTGTCGTCGCTGTAACCGAGCCATCCGGCGCTGGTCGTGTAACAGGGATAGCCGCCACGGGCTTCGAGCTCGGCGATCCGCGCGCTGCGTGACGGCTCCTGTTCACGCAGCAGGGCGAGGGCCTCCTCGCGGGTGAGAGCGTCGGAGAGATAGCGCAGATCCGCAGCGTCCACCAGCTCCTCGGGACTCATCTCGACCAGCAGCCGCCACAGCGGCACTCCGGCGACGCGTGCGGCGAGATCCCACACGGCGTTCATCACGGCGGCCAGCGCGATGTGGATGACCCCCTTCTCCGGACCGAGCCAGCGAAGCTGCGAGTCCGACTGCAGTTCCCGATAGATGCTGCCGGGATCACCGACGATCTCGGTCACGCTCCGGCCGACGAGAGGAAGCGCCCGCTGCGCAGCAGCCATCGTGACGATGTCGTTCCCGCGCCCGATGGTGAAGGTGAAACCGTAGCCAGCGAGCTCCGGGTCGTCAGTGCGGAGGATCACATAGGCCGCGGAGTAGTCGCCGTCCTTGTTCATCGCGTCGGAGCCGTCCAGGCTCTGCGAGGTGGGGAAACGGATGTCATAGGTTTCGATGGACGTGATGGTCGACATCTGCACTCCCGGTTTCGGCCGGCGATGCCGGTGTGAATCTGATCGGCTGCGGCACCGGACGAACACCCGACGTGCGCAAACGTTTGTTCACTGTAGTGCACGATGTAGGCGATGTCACTCCGCGTCGATCAGACCCGAGTCGAGGCCCGAGCCAGGATCACCGGAGCGGGCGAGGAGATCCGGATGACCTCGGGGCCGCCTCCCCCGATGCGGTCGGACAGCGCTGCCACCGCGGCGCGGCCGAGTTCGTAGAGCGGCGTGCGGATGCAGGTGAGTGCAGGCGCCGAGTATGCCGCCGGCCATGAATCGTGGATCGCCGCGACGGCGAGAGACTCCGGCACGGCGACTCCGAGCCGCGTGGCCTCGGCGAGAGCACCGAAGCCGGCGTTCACGTTCGACACGACCACCGCATCGGGACGATCTTCGGTGACCAGCAGTCGCCTCATCGCCTCACGGCCATCCTCCGGCCCGTACCCGATACGCGTGATCCACTCCTCGCGTGCCGGGATGCCGTGCCGGGCGAGTGCCGAACGGAAGCCGTCTTCGCGGCGGCGAGCGCTCGACGATGACGGCATCCCACCGATGAGCGCCAGGCGCGTGCGCCCGATCGCCAACAGATGCTCGACCGCGACCACCGCCGCCCCGGCATCGTCGAGAAGGATCGCGCTCGCTCCGGGGATCTCGTCGTGCACGATGACGATGGGGGCGCCGGATGCCGCCAGCGCGGCGAGCTCTCTCGGATCGGTCCCGTCATGCGGCTGGAGCATCACGCCGTCGACGCGACCCTCCGCCAGCAGCCTTCCCGCGAGAGCCACACCGGTCGCAGTGTCATCCCCGCGACCCAGCAGGACGGTGAGTCCCCGGGCGACGGCCTCAGCATCCGCCCCCCGTGTGAGTTCCGCGAACAGCGCGTTCGTCACGTCCGGCACGATCAGGGCGACGACGTCGGTGCGAGCTCGACGCAGGGATCGTGCGGCGTGATTCGGCCGGTACCCGAGATCTGCGGCGGCGGCATGGATGCGTTTCCTGGTGATCTCGCTCAGCCGAGCCGAAGGATCGCCCGAGAGCGCGCGCGATGCGACGGATACCGAAACGCCTGCGCGCCCGGCGACATCACTGAGGCTGACCACGTCTCCAGTATGGAGGATATTGCGTGAACAAACGTTTGCGCGTATGGTCGCTCCCAAGGATATCGATATCCGCGGATCGCGAAGGAGCGACGATGATCGCAGAGGACACGCTCACATGACGGCCGTGCTCGATCGCCCCGCAACGGAATCCGCCAGCGTGCCGGAACGCCCGCGGATGACCGGCCGGCGGCGAACCGCGCGCAGTCTGCGCCGGCATTGGCAGCTGTACCTGCTGCTCATCCTCCCCGTCGCGCATTTCATCATCTTCAGCTACGTCCCGATGGCGAACAACGTGATCGCGTTCAAGGAGTACAACGTGGTCGACGGGATCTGGGGCAGTCCCTGGGTCGGCTTCGAGCACTTCGAACGATTCTTCGCCAACCCTGTCGCCTGGGACCTGATCAGCAACACGCTGTTGTTGAGCTTCTACGGATTCCTGGCGGGATTCCCGATCCCGGTCCTCCTGGCCCTGGCGCTCAACGAGGTGCGCCTCCGCTTCTTCAAGCGCACAGTCCAGCTGGTCACCTACGCACCGTATTTCCTGTCGACGGTGATCGTCGTCTCGATGCTCATCCTGATCTTCTCGCCGCGGATCGGCTTCATGGCCGACTTCCTCGGCTTCTTCGGCGCATCCACGAACATCCTCGCCGATCCCGACACCTTCCGGCACGTCTACGTGTGGAGCGACATCTGGCAGACCGCCGGGTACTCGGCGATCATCTTCATGGCCGCTCTCGCCGGTATCGATCCGAGCCTGTACGAGGCCGCCCGCCTCGACGGCGCCAATCGCATGCAGAAGATCTGGCACATCGACCTGCCCGGCATCGCACCCACGATCGTCGTCGTGATGATCCTGAGCGTCGGCGGCATCATGGCCGTCGGGTTCGAGAAGGCCTTCCTGCTGCAGAACCCGCTGAACCTCTCGCAGTCCGAGATCATCGCGACCTACACCTACAAGGTCGGACTGCTCAGCGCCGACTTCAGCCTCGCCACGGCGATCGGCCTGTTCAACTCCGTCATCAACCTCGTGCTGCTTCTCGTCGTCAACACGGTCTCCAAGCGCGTGACCGGCAACGGACTGTGGTGAAAGAAGGAAATGCGATGATCCTTGAGAACGCGACCGCCACCGAGACGCTCATCACCCAGCCGGATGCACGACGGCGCAGGACTCGCCCGCGCCACCGCCCCAGTCACATCAAGGACACCGGCATCGACCGGGTGTTCATGGCCGGCGTGTACATCCTTCTGACGACATTCCTGCTCATCGTCCTCATCCCGCTGGTCAACATCGTCGCCAGTTCGTTCTCGAGCCCAGGTGCGGTCTCGAGCGGACAGGTGTTCCTCTGGCCGGTCGACTTCACCCTTCGGGGATACGAAGCGGTGATGAGCAATCCCACCATCATCACGGGGTTCCGCAACTCGCTGTTCTACGTGGTCGCCGGGACCCTGATCAGCCTCGCCCTGACCGTCATGATCGCGTACCCGCTGTCCCGCTCCGGCCTCGTGGGCACACGATGGCTGATCGGCGGCGTCCTCTTCACGATGCTGTTCAGCGGCGGGCTGATCCCGACCTACATGGTCGTGAAGTCGTTCGGGATGCTGGACACCCCATGGGCGATGATCATCCCCGGAGCCATCGGGGCCTGGCAGGTGCTGATCGCCATGACCTACTTCCGTTCGTCGATCCCGGAGGAGCTCTACGAGGCCGCGCAGCTCGACGGCGCCAGCGACCTGAGGTTCCTGTGGTCGGTGGTGCTGCCGCTGTCGAAGCCGCTGCTCGCCGTCATCGCCCTCATGTACGGCATCGGCCAGTGGAACCAGTACTTCAGCGCGCTGATCTACCTGCGCAGCGAGGATCTGTATCCACTTCAGCTCGTGCTGCGCAACATCCTCGTGCTCAACAACAACTCCGGCGGGACGAACCTCACCGACCAGCTGGAGCGGCAGCAGCTCGCCGACCTCATGAAGTTCTCGCTCATCGTCGTCTCCACCGTCCCCGTCATGCTCGTGTACCCCTTCGTCGCACGGCACTTCACCAAGGGCGTCATGATCGGCTCCGTCAAGGGCTGACCCGCGCGCTCGACCATCCCCCGCAATTGCAGCAGTTTCTCACTGAAAGGCAGTCAAAGATGACCAGCAGAATCGCCCGCGCGGCGGCGGCCGGAGCGGCATTGGCCGTATCCGTAGCCGCGCTCTCCGCCTGCTCCTCCGGAGCCGAGACCACCCCCGACGACGTGATCACGATCTTCATCCCGCAGGGCGGTGACGGGAAGCTCGACGACAACGGGTTCACCAAGGTGCTCGAAGAGAAGTTCGACGTCGACCTGAAGTTCGAGACGACCACTTATGACGGAGCGGCCGCCGGCGAGAAGCGCCAGGTCTCGCTCGCCAGCGGCGACTACCCCGACGCGTACATGCTCATTCCGTGGGTCGACCAGTTCTCCAACGAGGAGCTGGTGAAGCTGGGCAGCCAGGGTGTCATCCTGCCGCTCGACGATCTGATCGGCGAGGACACCCCGAACATCACCGCAGCGTTCGAGAAGGAGCCCGACTTCAAGACGATGGCGACGGCTTCGGACGGCACCATCTGGGGGCTTCCCCAATGGAACGACTGCTTCCACTGCTCGTACCCTGCGAAGCTGTGGATGAACTCCGCGTGGCTCGAGACCCTCGGCCTCGAGCAGCCCGGCACCCCCGAGGAGCTGCGAACGGTGCTCGAAGCATTCAAGACGCAGGACCCCAACGGCAACGGCAAGGCAGACGAGATCCCCTTGTCCGGGGACGTCGGCAGCTCGGTCCTCCCGTACCTGATGAACCCGTTCCTGTATACCGCGAGCGGAAACGCCGAGGGCGCCTACCCGCACTCCCTCGGAGCCCAAGGCGACGATGTGGTGTTGCAGCCGACTCAGGACGAATGGCGAAAGGCGATCTCCTATGTCGCCTCGCTGTATCAGGACGGCCTGATCGACGAAGCCGCCTTCACTCAGAACGGCGAGGCACTGAGCGCCAAGGGCAACAACGCCGACGCCGTGGTCCTCGGATCAGTCGCGGTCATGCACCCGGGATTCGTCAGAGCCGATAACCCCGACGGACGCTACACGCAGTACGACGCCGTTCCGCCGCTCACCGGACCGGGCGGAGACCACACCTTCTTCAGTGGCGACGGCAGCGCGGGCGGTGCGGCCTTCGTCATCACCAACCGCGCCAGCGAAGCCAAGCAACGCACGCTCATGCAGATCATCGACTTCATGTTCTCGTACGAGGGTCACATGCAGGGCGAGTACGGTGTCGAGGGCGTCAACTGGACTCGGCCCGAGGAAGGCGACGTCGCCCTCGACGAGACCCTCGAGCCGCTGTTCAAGACCCTGAGGCCTGCCGAAGGCGAAGGCGTGAACAACGCGTGGGGCGCGGTGGCGCAGTTCTTCAGCGACGCGGAGTTCCGCGAACGGCAGGTCTACTCCACGGAGCTCTACAAGCCGGAGGGCTACGAGCGCCGCCTGTTCGAAGCCACCAAGCTCTACGAGGGCCACGAGTCCGATGACGCGTTCCCCTACTGGGACGTCTCGGTGACCGGCGACACCGCGAGGGAGCTCGGGACGATCCAGACCAACGTCGAGGGGTTCGTCGTACGGACAGCCGCGGAGTTCGTCACCGGTGTGCGCGACATCGAGAGCGATGAAGCCTGGGCCGAGTTCCAGCGGAACCTCGCCGATCTCGGCGCCGAGCGCTACGTAGAGATCTACCAGGAAGCCTGGGACGACTCGAAGTAGTCGCGAGAGGCCACAGCGCGGGCCGTCCATCCGTGGGCGGCCCGCTCACCGCATCCGAGAAGGAAAACCCGAAGCATGATCCGCGAGCACCACTTCATCAACGACGACTGGACATTCGACTACGGCGAGCACCCCGGCGCCGAGCACGAAACCCCCGACCCCGAGTGGTATGACGTGGGCCTGCCCCATTCGTTCGACCTGCCGGATTTCCGGGAATCCCGCTTCTACGTCGGGCACGGATGCTACCGCCGACGCCTCGAAGTGCCTGAGGCGTGGCTCGGCAGCTGGATCGCACTGGAGTTCCTCGGCGTGTTCCAGGTCGCCGAAGTGTTCGTCGGCGGTCGCCTGGTCGGGCGCCACGAGGGCGGATACACGCCGTTCGTCGTCGACATCTCCGACGCTGTGGCCGCCGGTACGAACGATGTCTTCGTCCGCGTCGACAACCACTGGAACCCGCGCCTGGCACCACGGGCCGGGGACTACAGCTTCGCGGGGGGCATCTACCGCGACGTCAGCCTGATCGTCGCCGACCGGGTTCACGTCGACTGGTACGGAATCGGCGTGACCACCCCGTTCGTCGACGCTGATCGGGCGGACGTGAACGCCTCGGTCGAGATCGTCAACGACGAACCCTGGCCGGTCGATGCGACCGTCACAGCGGTCGTCTCCGACGGCTCCGGGCGGACAGTCGCGGAGTTCGCGGGCGAGAACCGTACGATCGGCGCTGGTGAGGTCGCGGCGGTAGAGCTCGCGGGGGCGGTCGAACAGCCGCTGTTGTGGCACCCGGATCATCCGCACCGCTACACGCTGACGGTGTCGGTCCTCGTCGACGGCACGCTGCGTGATGTGCAGACCACTGCGTTCGGCATCCGCTGGTTCGAATTCACCGCCGACCGCGGGTTCTTCCTGAACGGCGAGCACCTCGATCTGCACGGTGCCAACGTGCACCAGAACCGGGGTGGATGGGGCGATGCGGGCACGCGCTCCGGGATCCGCCGGGACATCGCCATGGTCAAGGACCTCGGCATGAACATCATCCGCGGCTCCCACTACCCGCACCACCCGTACTTCGCCGAGGAATGCGACCGTCAGGGTCTGCTGTTCTGGTCGGAGCTGCACTTCTGGGGCATCGGCGGCGAGAACGTCGAAGGCTACTGGTTCGCGAGCGCCTACCCGGTTCAACCGGCGGACGAGAAGGAGTTCGAGGAGAGCCTTCGCCGTGCGCTGCGCGAGATGATCCGTACCCACCGCAACCATCCGAGCATCATCACCTGGAGCATCGGCAACGAGGCCTTCTTCAGCGACGACCACGTGGTCGGCAAGGCCAAAGCGCTGACGAGCGAGCTGGTGCAACTCGCCAGGATGCTCGACCCGAGCCGTCCCGTCGCTGTGGGAGGCGCGCAGCGCAAGGGCTTCGACGTCCTCGGCGACATCGCCGGGTACAACGGCGACGGCGCGGAGATCTTCCACGACCCCGGCGTGCCGAACCTCGTCTCGGAGTACCACGGCGCCGGCGGCCGGGGCGCGGGCGAGTACCAGGTGACGTGGGAGCACGGCGTCGAGGTCGACCACCGGTGGCGCTCGGGCAAGATCCTGTGGTGCGCCTACCATTACAAGACGATCGCCGAAGGCGCCGGGCTCGGAGGTCTCATCGACTACTTCCGCATGCCACGGCGACCGTACTACTGGTACCGCGAGAAGCTGCGCGGCATCGCCCCGCCGGTATTTCCCGAACCCGGCACCGCGGTCGCGCTGCGCCTGAGCGCTGACGCCGAGACGATGCCGACGGACGGTACGGGGGATGTGCGGCTCCTCGTGGAGCTCGTCGACGAGTATGGCGTCCGCGTCGCCGACGAACGGGCGGTGACCCTCACCGTCGCCGAAGGCGAGGGGCTGTTCCCCTCGGGTCGCAGCATCACGCTGTCTCCCGAGACCGACAGCCTGTGGGGCGGTGCCGGGGCGATCGAATTCCGCTCCTATGTTCCCGGCACGCAGCGCGTCCGCGCGAGCGCGGACGGCCTGTCGTCCGCCGAACTGACGCTGGTCGCGACGGGGCCCGCCAAGCCGCCGCGCATCCGGCGGCTCGCGCCGGCGGCTCCGTGGGTCAGCGAATCGCCCGCCGGCACCGGTGAGGTCTCGTTGACCGCGTCGCGACCGGTCACCGCGAGCAGCGCTCTGCCCGGTTACGAGGGCAGCCATGTGACCGCGCTCGGCAGCGGCATGTTCTGGAGGGCGGCCTCGAGCCGGACCAGGTGAGTGGATCGCGGCGAACCTGGAATTCCCCTATCGAGATCAGCCGGATCGTCATCGTGTTCGCCGAGGTGCCGAAGCAGCCGTGGCGGGTCGAGACCAGTGCGGACGCGCGCGCGTTCGAACCGCTGCATGAGGGCGGCTCGGGCGGGGAGGAGCTGTCGTTCCGGCTCGAGTTCGAGCCGAGGCTCGCCTCGGTCGTGCGGCTGACCTTTCCGCACAGCCCCGTGGACGTCGAGGAGATCCGCGCCTACTGACCGCGAACCGACCACCCGTCGCCGCAGCATCCGTCGAACGATCCCGCAAGACTGGACCCAACCGATGAACGCATCTCCCACTCGAAAGGAACGCTCGTGACCGAGTCTCTGCCACCACTCGACCTTGCCGCACTGCCCGACCCGGTCGACGTCTCGGACAACACCCGAGCACTTTCCGACGTACAGGCCGTGATCGACGCCGGCCCCTACATCGACGACCTGGGAGTCCCTCCGCGGCTATACGCCACCGGAGTGGTACGAGGATGCGAAGCTCGGCATCTTCATCCACTGGGGCGTGTACTCCGTCCCGGCGTTCAACAACGAGTGGTATTCGCGCAACATGTACCGCGAGGGCACCGCGGAGTTCGAGCATCACGTCGCGACCTATGGTGACCATCGTGAGTTCGGCTACAAGGATTTCATCCCCTCGTTCACGATGGATCGGTTCGACCCCGATGAGTGGGCGGAGCTGTTCCGGCGGGCGGGTGCGCAGTTCGTCGTGCCGGTCGCTGAGCATCACGACGGTTTCGCGATGTACGACACGCAGCGTTCTCGGTGGAGCGCCGCGCGGATGGGGCCCGAGCGTGACGTGTTCGGCGACCTGAGCGCCGCCACCGACCGGGCATGGATGGTGCGCGGGGCGTCCTCGCACCGTGCCGAGCACTGGTTCTTCATGAACGGTGGAGCGAAGTTCGACTCCGACGTGCTCGCCGCGCAGACCCTGGACTTCTACGGTCCGGCGCAGCGTGAGGAGACAGCGCCGAACGAGCGTTTCCTGGAGGACTGGCTGCTGCGCACCGTCGAGATCATCGACCGCTACCGCCCGCAGGTCCTGTGGTTCGACTGGTGGATCGAGCACCCGGCGTTCACGCCGTACGTGGCGAAGCTCGCCGCGTACTACTACAACCGCGCAGCGGCGTGGGGCCGCGAGGTCGTGATCAACTACAAGTGGGACGCCTTCGCCGAGGGCTCCGCCGTGTACGACATCGAGCGCGGCACGATGGGAGGCATCCGTCCGGCGGTGTGGCAGAACGACACGTCCGTGTCGAAGACCGCATGGTCATGGGTGCAGAACCACCAGTACAAGAGCGCCGACGACCTGATCGTCGAGCTCGCCGATGTCGTCTCCAAGAACGGCATCCTGCTGCTGAACATCGGCCCGAAACCGGACGGCACCATTCCCGCCGCAGAGCAGGAACTCCTTCTGTCGATGGGTGACTGGCTCTCCGCCAATGGCGAGGCGATCTACGGCACCCGGCCGTGGGTCATCTCCGGTGAGGGGCCGACGCAGGTGGCCGTCGGCTCGTTCGTCGACTCGGAGTCACGGAGCTTCACCGCATCCGACTTCCGTTTCACCTCCCGCACCCACGTGACCGGCGACTACGTCTACGCGATCCCCCTGGCAGAACCCGAGAACGACGAGCTGCGCATCCGTGCCTTCGGCCGCGGGGCGGGCCTTCTCACTCGCCGGATCAAGGATGTCACCATCCTCGGCGAATCGGGTCCCGTCGCCTGGGAGCAGACACCCGGCGAACTCATCGTCCGGACCTCTCGCGCCGCCGTCGTCAAGCTGTTCCTCGAACCGGAGACCATCTCGCCGCGCACGGACTTCCTGCACCAATGACCCGGCCTCACCACCGAAATCACGGCATGACGACAACGGCTACACCGCCGGCAGACGTGGAGGAGATCCGTGCCTACTGAGCTCAAGGCCGCGGCGCAGGCCGAAGCCGAGCGCGCTCGAGGGCTGCTCCTCCGACTCGCCGGTTCTATGGATCCCGACGTTCAGCTGGAGCCGTTCGACGTGGTCCAGTCGCTGAACAACCGGAACTGGGTGACACGGGAGCCCACACAGGGCGTGCAAGCCGTGCTCCGGATCGCGGACGTCACGTGCGACCCCTGGCTCGGCATCGACCGCGTCGAGGAAGAGCGTATCGCCCGCGCCGCCGCCGATGCGGGCATCGGACCCACGGTGCTCGCGGCCGACCCCGCAAGCGGCCTGCTGCTCACTCAGCTCATCGAGGGCGCACCGTGGGTACCGAATCGCGGCGGCATCGCGGCGCTGATGCGCTTGGGGACTGCGGTGCGCACACTGCAGGCACTCCGCACGACGGTTTGCACTCCGCGTGGCATCTTCGAACGCATCCGTGGCCTGCTGGCCGCGGCTGTCGAACTCGGTGGTCTCGAGGGGTCGATCCAGCGGTACGAGGACTGGTTGCACGAGACCGAGACACACAGAAGTGCTACGGGGGTGCAGGAGGTCGTCGGGCACAACGACCTCTGGCCGAACAACACGCTCGACGACGGGCACCGGCTGCGCCTCGTCGATTGGGAATTCTCCGGGCTCTCCGACCCGCTCTACGACTTGGCCACGATACGTCTGTCAGTCGACTCCGCACGCATCCCGACCGCTCGGTTGCTCGCGTTGTTCGGCGGTGCCGGTTCGAACGTCGAAATCACCTCCGTCGAGGATGTGGAGCGGATGACCTGCGCTGTTCAGCTGTTCGAGCTCGGCTGGTCGGGGGTGCGGCACGGTTTGGCCGCAGACGGCGGACCAGCGCCCGGTTTCGACTTCGCCTCTCACGCCAACGGGATGCGCCGCACCGTCGACGAACGACTCGAATCGGCCTGGATGCGTTGGCGCTCATGACCGAAGCGGAAACGAAGACCTGGTCCAGGCGAGGAGCAGATCGCCTGGACCACAACGGGATCTGCGGCACGGACCTGCACATCTTCCGCCTACTGGTGCGCCTGCCCGACTCACTGTGGCTGGGACGATGACTCGGCCGCCGCACAAACGATTGTGCCGAGGTATTGATTCTCGCACGTGCTCTCGATAGCCTTCGGGTCGAAGGATATCGATATCCATGCTTCGACGGCGGTGCGGCCGAGAGTGGCCGCCGCGTGACGCGGAGCCCAGGGAAGGAAGCATGCAATGACGCAAGCCCGAAACCGCACACGATCACGCATGACAGCCGTGGCTGCCGCCATGGCTGTCGTGGCCGGCCTCCTCGTGGCGGCATCGCCCGCGAGAGCGGCTGTCGACGAAGACCTCATCACCGACAACGTCGTCGCGATCAACGAGACCATCAGCGACGCCGGATTCGTCCACCCCGGCGTGGGCCTCTCGGCAGAAGACCTGCGCAACGCTCAGGAGATGGTGCGCACCGGCCAGGAGCCCTGGGCTTCCTACTTCAGCGCCATGTCGACCACCGGAGCCGCAGGTACCGGGTACCGGGCATCCAACTCCAAGTCCGCCGCCGAACGCGATGTCGCTCTCGATCCGAACTTCAACCACGGCAGCCTGCGCGGCAGGCAGACCAACGACTCCTTCGGCGCGCTCACCCAGTCCCTCATGTGGGTCATGACCGGCAACGAGGTCTACCGCAAGAACGCGATCCAGGCGCTGCGCACCTGGGCGAGCATGAATCCCGACGGCTTCGTGTACTTCGCCGACGCGCACATCCACACCGGCAAGCCGCTGTCGCAGTTCCTCATGGCCGCCGAGATCATCCGCGCGACCGACCCGCTCGCCGACGACACCCCAGGCACTCAGGACGGCTACGACGTCGTCTGGAGCGCCGCAGACGACGAACGTCTGCTCACCAACTTCGCCAACCCTGTCGTCGAGAAGTTCCTGTACTCGAACGGTCGATGGATGAACCAGCACAACTTCGGGCTCTACGGCCGCATCGCCACCGCGATCTACGCCGACGACGCCGAGGCCTACGCCACGGGCGTCGAGTGGACCACCGTGAACGCTTCGTTCGATGACTACATCAACGGATCGATCGCGCAGCAGATCCCGCTCATCGATGCCGATGACCCCGCCAACCCGTACGGCGAAGACTTCGTGCAGCTCCGGGAGATGGGCCGAGACCAGGCGCACGCCGAGTGCAACATCGACAACCTCGCGGCCATGGCCCGCTTCCTCCACGTCCAGGGCACCAAAGTCGACCCCGAGGACGGCACGGTCTCCACCGCGGATGACGCCGTCTCCGCCTACGGGTTCCTCGGCAACCGGCTCCTGGCGGGCGCGAACGCCTTCGACGGATACATGATGGGTCAGCCGACACCGTACATCGACGACCGCGGCACCGGCGGCATCATCTCCCCGGCCTACCGCGGCCGGATGTTCAATCCGCTGAACGAGCTGTACTACCAGTACAAGTACGTCGAGGGCATCGATGTGGAAGCAGAAGCCCCGAACGTCGCTCTGCTGCACGAGCGCATGGACGGCCCGCTCTACAAGTACGGCACCGGCGTCAACAACTTCTGGAGCCCCGGCGACAAGAGCATCGAGTACTGGGTGGCCTTTCCGCCGGAGATCGCCGGCACCGAACCGACCCCGGTGGTTGACACCGCACTCACCCTCGGCAACTACGGCATCCCGCTCGACGAGGGCACCGAGATCGTCACCGAGGACGATCGCACCTTCGCCCGCGCGACCGCCGATGCCGATGGCACGGTGGGCGTCGTCAGCCGCGTGATGTACCCGGGTAACAGCAAGATAGGCCTCCTCGTACGCACGGACGGCCCCGCCGTTCTGGAGGTGCTCGACAAGGAGGAGCCCGACCCGCGCAACACGCTCGATCGGGAGCCGGGCGTCATGGCACGGATCGAACTGCCGGACACACACGGCGAATGGCGGTACATCACCTATCCCGCCGGCGGACCGAACACCCACTTCTTCAGGATCACGGGCGATGGCTCCGCCGTCGACATCGACAGCATCATGTTCGATGCCCAGAAGAACCTCACACCGCCCGCCTTCGAGCAGGCACGCAGCCGCTACTACCTGTGGCCGGACGCGACCTCCACCTTCGCACTCGGTGCGACTGACGCGGGCGGTGCACCTGCCCACACGGCCACCGGCCTGCCCGAGGGCGCGCAGCTCGACGCCGCAACCGGCACCGTCACCTGGCGGCCGAACTCCGGCGATCGCGGCACCCATGAGGTCCAGCTCGTCGCCGACGACGGTGATGTCGTCTCGGCGCGCACGTTCGAACTCGTCATGGCCAAGAACCGGCCCAAGATGATCGCCGCCGCCATCGCCGACGGCACCGAGGAAGGCGCCGTCTACACCTCGGCGTCCGACGAGCCGTTTCAGGCCGCACTGGCCGACGCGAAGGAGGCATCCGAGAACGGCAACGACGAGGAGTTCCGTGCCGCGTTCCAAGCCCTGCTCGACGCCATCGAGGCGCTCGAACTGCTCAATCCGCGGCTGGCGGACGGCTCTCTCGACTATCGAAAAGCGGTCACGCCGGTGAACATGACCATCGACCAGGCCCGGGCCCTCGCCGACGGCAGCAACGAGAGTCACTTCGGCGATCTGCGCGTGGCGTTCGTCACGCTCGACTACGGCACCCGATATCGCGTATCGGCCGAAGAGTTCGGCCTCCGGGCACGCTTCTCGTTCCCGATGCGCTCACAGGGTACGAACGTCTACGGTTCCAACGACGGCATCACCTGGGTGCTCCTCTCCGAGCGGCCGAGCGGCGCCACCAATGAGATGGAGACCATCCCCGTCATCGCCGAACACCGCGGCGAGGAGTTCCGCTACCTGAAGCTCCAGCTCGACGAGCCGGGCCCGCCGATCGACCCCGCGTACCCGGGTCTGTGGTCCGTCTCCGAGTTCCATGTCTTCGGCGAGCGCTCCGAAGTCCCCGGAGACATCACCAGCGTCTCGGTGGCTTCGCCCGACGCCGAGGCGAGCAGGGTGATCGCCGGCGACCGCGTCGATGTCACGTTCACCAGCGCGAAGCCGATCAGCGCCGCGACGGTGAAGGTCGGCGGCCAGGAGCTCGCCGCGACGAGCGAGGACTCCCTCTCATGGAAGGCCACCGGCACACTCGGCGACCTCACCGGCGGCGGTCGCCTCGATGTCACCATCGACCACACGACGGAGGACGCGGAAGCGGCCGCGACAATCCACGGCGCGACCGACGGCACCGCGCTGTACGGCGCGGATGAGCGGGATCTCATCGATCTCTCGTCCGCCGCGGTGATCGCAGCGGACGGTTCGGCCGATGCGGCGAAGGCCGGCGAAGCGGCGAAGATGTTCGACGCGAAGGCGACGACCTTCAGCAACATCGCCACCGTCGACGGCCAGGCCGACCTGGTCTGGGACTTCGGAGAAGGCACCCGGGTCGCCGTGGACCGGCTGGACTACCTGGCGCGCCAGGACAACGAGGGCGTGCGGCAGATGGACGGCCTGGTGTTCGAAGGCTCGAACGACCTGTCGACCTGGGCCACGCTCACCGCTCCGACGTTCAAGACGCTGACGTGGCAGAACCTTGCCGCCATGGACGACGGCGCCTACCGGTACCTGCGTGTCAAGAACGGCATGCTGATCCACATCGCGGAGCTCCGGCTCCTCGGCACGGCGACATACGACATCGAGCCGCTCCTCGAACGGGCCGACGCCGTGGATCTGAGCACCTACACACGCGGTTCACGACTGCTGTTCCCCCGTGAGATCGCCGCCGTCCGCACGGCACTCGCCGAATCGGGCGCCGACGTGCAGGCGCTGGCACAGCGTGTCGTCGACGCGTGGGATCTCCTGGAGGTGTCGGCGACCGAGGCGCCGGCGACGTTCGATCCGTCCTGGGTCACGGCGAACACCGCGACCGGAGACGGCACGGCGAATGCCGCGGCGAACGGCTGGCGCATGTTCGACGGCAATACGGCCACGTTCACCGACACGACCACGAAGTCCTGCACGAACACCGTGCTTCCGGCGGATGGGAGCACCTTCCGCGTGGTCGGTGTGAAGTACTTCCCCCGAGACAGTGCACCCCTGCGGGCGACCGGTCTCAGCATCCAGGGTTCCGACGACGGCGGCACCACCTGGACGGAGTTCGCGAACACGGGCACCCCGGTCCGCGGGCTGGAACACGCGCGCCCTGGCCGAACCCGTCCAGTACGGAGCTCTGCGCATCAACGGCGGCAACGGCTTCTGCAATGTGGCCGAACTCCAGTTCATCGTCGAGGTGATCGACAAGTCCGGCCTCGCGGTCAGGATCGATGACGCCGCCGCGCTGACCGAGGAGGAGTGGAGCGGGAGCGCCGATTCCTGGGCAGCTCTCGTCAGCGCACGCGACGCCGCCCTCGCCGTCGCCGACGACAAGGGCGCCACCCAGGACGAGGTGGATGCCGCCGCTGATCGTCCTCGCCGCTGCGATCGATGCGGACACCGTGAAGCCCGAGGCGTCGCTGGCTGCGCCGACCGCGGCGGGTCCGTTCTCGTCGCTGGATCTGCAGGTGGATGCGACGGACGATCGTGGCCTGTCCCAGATCGTCGCGAACGTGTACAAGGGCGACACTCTGATCGAGAACACGCAGTCGGAGATCGCCGACGGTGCGCTCAGCGGTAGCCACGCCGCGAATGTGCCGTTGCCGGATGGCGCGTACACGCTTCGGTACAACGCGCACGATGTGGGCGGGAACGTGTCGGCTACGGGCATATTCGAGTTCACGATCGATGCGACCGCGCCGACGGCGACGGTGAAGGAGGGCTCCGAGTTCACGGTGGCGACCGGTCAGACCTATGACAAGGTGAGCTTCAAGCTCCATGACGCGGGCAAGATCGACAAGGTCGAGCTCAACGGCGTCGTGAAGGATCTCAGCAACAACGACTGGTCCGACATCAACTTCGTCGCTCCTGGTGTGTTCGGGGCGGTCCAGGGTGAGAACACGCTGATCGTCTACGACGTCGCCGGGAACACGCAGACGGTCACGTTCACGCTGAACTGACCCTCGCGCACGACGCCCCCTCCCTGTGATCTCGGGAGGGGGCGTCGTGCGTTTCGGAGGGCCTGGCGCGACCAGCCGGGTCAGCTGTCCCAGGCGGTGCGGAGCCGCTCGTACTCCTCGGCGGTCACCGGCAGCACCACACCGTGACAGGGGTCGACCGGCAGACGGTAGTCCTCGACAGCAGTCCAGGCACCACCGGCCAGATCGGTCGTCTCGAACGGCACGTAGCGGCGCTCGGCCGTGAACTCGTCGATCCAGAGGAACCATCTGTCCTCCGTGTTCGACCTGTACACGAGCGGCCCCTCACCCCGACTGATCACGTCGAGACCGATGCCCTCGGCCAGAGGCGTCCACTCGCCCGCCGTCAGCGATGCGGCAGTCTCGGAGAACACCGATTTGCCGTGCGGAGCCGCACCGCCCCGCGCGCGTTCGTCTTTCAGGAACCGGTAGTACAGACCTTCGTGATGGATCACCGTGGCGTCGATCGTCTGCCAGCCCCGGTCGATCCACACGCGCGCCTCGGAGAACTCTCGGAAGTCCCGCGTCGTCGCGTACATGATGCGGTTGTGGCTCTGGCCTTCGTGCCGCTCGTCGTCGTAGAGCGTCGACGACCAGTGCACGACGAAGGCATCTGCTCGGGGTCCCAGACCGATTCGGGCGCCCAGGTGTTGCCGGCCTCCGCCGGTGCGACCTCGACGAGGCGCCCGTCCCCCCAGTGCACCAGATCATCCGACTCCCAGATCATGATCGAGCGGCTGCCCCACCGCACGTGCCGGTCCCAGTCGAGGTTGCCGAAAAGGCGCAGATCCGTCGCGACCATGTAGTACCGGCCGTCGTCCGGGGTCCGGACGATGTGGGGGTCACGCACGCCGCGCTCTCCCGACCGGGAGTAGAGCACCGGCCGACCGCCGTTGAGGTCGTCGAAGTGCAGCGGGTCGTTGCCGTCGCTCAACGCGAAGTGGATCTGCTCCCCGTCCGCCGACTCGCGTTTGAAATGGACGTACAGATACCCCGCGTACTCGGTGCGTGGAGTCATGGAGCGGGTCACTGCGACAGCGGGAACGGATGCTCGAAGGGCTGGCCGGACACGAAGCGCTCGACCTCGGCCAGAGCGGCGTGTCCGAGCCGCCGCAGTTCGTTGCCGGTCGATCCGGCCAGATGCGGCGTGAGGAAGACGTTGGGAAGGGAGTAGAGCGGGTGGCCGACCGGCAGCACTTCGGGGTCGGTGACGTCGAGGATCGCCCGCAGCCGTCCCTTCGTCAGTTCCTCGACGAGTGCGTCCTGATCGACGAGTGAGCCACGCGCGGTGTTCACGAGCGTCGCGCCGTCGGGCATCGCGGCGAGAACCGCCCGGGAGATCATGCCGTCTGTCCGCGCGAAGGCGGGCGCGTGCAGGGAGAGGATGGTGCTGCGCCGCGCGAGCGCTTCGAGGTCTTCCATACGCTCGACCCCGAGCCGTACGGCATCGTCGGGCGTGAGGTACGGGTCGTACACGAGCACGTCCACATCGCGGTCCCGGAGCTGCTCGATGACCAGCCGGCCGATCGTCGACGCGCCGACCAGCCCGATCGTCCGTCGGTACAGGCCCGTGTGCGGCAGTTCGATCTCGCGAAAGATCTCGCGCTGTTCGGTGCGGTAGCGCTGCGATGCCCAGAACGCGTCCTTGGCCGCGAGAGTGATCATCGCGATCGTGAACTCGGCGACGGGTACGGCGTTGGCGGATCGCGCAGACGAGACGGCGAGACCGCGCTCGGTCGCGCTCGGGTCGATGAACCCGATCCCGCCGCCCCAGTGCACCACCGCGCGCAGCGTGGCGAGGCGTGCGAGCTCGCGTTCGCCGATCATCGGCGCACCCCATCCGGTGATCAGGAGCTCGAGTCCGTCGATATCCTCATCGCTCAGGGCATCGATCGATCCGAACGTGCGCTCCGTGTCGATGTCGAGGAGCTCGTGAAGTCGCCGCAGCTCCTCTTCGCCGAACACGAACGGCAGGGTCTCGGCCGCCATGGCGAACGCCGCCTTCATCGCACTCCTCCCGCCACCGTGATCATGCGCGCCGTCGGTCCCGGCGTCGTCGTCACGATGAGTTCCTCCGATCCTGACACGGTGGACCAGCCGGAAGACGCGCTCGGGTAGGCGACGCTCGCCGTTCCGTGCACCCCGGGGATCAGGATCTCGGCCGGCGCCTCCCCCCGGTTCCAGATGAACAGCACGATGTCTTCGGCGCGGCGATAGCCGAGGCAGACGACGTCGTCATCCCAGCCGGGAAGCCCCAGCGGCCAGAACGGGATGGCCGTTCTGAGCAGGTGACGGTCGCTCAGCTGCAGGCGCACGGCCTCGTGCACGAGCGCGCGCTGCTCGTCGTCGAGCGCATCGAGGAAGCCGGAGAGATACAGCCGGCCGCTCAGGCCGGTGACCATCGTGAAGGCGATCTCCTCGGCCGTCATCGCGGCAGCAGGATAGGACCAGTTGCCGCTCTGCTCGGGCAGGATGTGCGCCGGGGCGGAGGCGGCGATCGGCGGATAGAGAAGAAGATCCTGCTGATCGCTCGTCGACTGCAGGTGGGTGACCGCGAGGAGCGAGTAGTCGGCCCGCATCGCGCCCGAGCTGCAGTTCTCGACCAGCACCGCGGGGTGTCGCTCGTGGATCCCGATCAGCCAGTCGCGGAACGCCCGGGTGTGCCCGAGCAGGCCGTCGCCGGCTCCCGCCGCCTGCCACTGCGTGCCCGCACCGGGATTGATGTTGTAGTCGAGTTTGAAGAACGAGACCCCGTAATCGGCGATGAGGCGGTCGACGACCGCATCCATCCGGCTGCGCACCGCCGGATGCCGGAAATCGAGGTGGTACCTGTCGTGCTCTCGCACGCGCGTTCCGAACCGACGGAAGAACGCCTCCTCGGGAAGGAGTTCCGCGATGGGGCTGTTCACGCCGACGACCTCGGGCTCGAGCCAGATTCCCGACCTCATCCCGAGTCGGTGGATCTCGTCGAAGACGCTGCGTAGACCGAGCGTGAACCGATCCGGTGCCTCGGACCACTCCCCGACGGTGTCCCACCAGTCGCCGATCTCGGGATCGGCGAACCAGCCGGCGTCGATGCAGAACACCTCGGCCCCGGCCGCGGCCGCCTCCCGGATCAGCGGGAGGAGGGCTTCCGTGCTCGGCTGCCCCATCAGCGTGTTCATGAAGTCGTTGTAGACGATCGGCAGATCCGGCGTGGCGACATCTCGGCGGAGCCATCGGCGATAGGCCGTCAGCTGCGCGATCGCGCCGTCCGGCCCGTCTGCAGACACGGCCACGGCCACGGGAACGGCCTCGAACGATGCTCCGGGCTGCAGCTCGTGAGCGAACTGATGCTCGAGATCGGCGGGGCCGAGGAGCGACAGCGTCGCCCCGTCGCGCGCGGCGGCGAGGTCGACGTGCCAGCCGGCGCTGGTCTCGATCTGCCAGGCGATGGCCTCGCCGGTTTCGTGGTCGAGAAGATAGCCGGTCGGGAGGTGCTCTCCGCTCGACCACCCGCCGCGGCTGGTCAGGCTGTGATGCCCGCGGCCGTCCTGGCCGTGCAGGGCGAGGTCGAGGGCGGGCAGGACGTCGGTGAGCGGATGCTCCCGCCAGCGGTTCTCCGCCAGCCATTCGCTGGCGGCGACGCCGAGGGCGAGTCCGCTCAGCGACTCCGTTTGCGGTTTGCCGAAGCCGAAGGACGCGCTGGAGATCGCGGTGAGGATGACCGGCTCGTCGGAGTCGTTGCGGATGACCGTCTCGAACCGCATCACGCCGAGCCCCGAGGGACGGGTCACCGTCGTGCGCACGACGAGGCCGCTGACCTCGTCGTACTGCTCGATCGTCAGCAGATCGGCATCGGCATCCCGGGTCTCCTGCGCCGATCTCACCCGGAGCCGCTCGCCGACCGCGGACCGCACATAGGCCTGGCTCGATCGCGCGCGCTGCTCGGCCGCGGTGAACACCTCGATGAGCGCGACGCCGTCGCGTCCGATGAGGTTCGATCCATCGAACGACGACAACGATGCCGGCTGCTGCGGAGACCAGTGAAGGTCCGCGACGGCGCTCGGTTCGAGCCTCGCGGCCACAGCGGCCGTCGGCGACAGAAGCAGTTCCTCGGCGATGGTGGACTCCTCTGTCCTGGTGCAAGCATCGATGTTCGCATCGAGTGGATGTCGTTATCCATCAGCGTATCAGAGGTGATGTCATGATGGACATCGAGGGCGCTCGAGACCGTGAGCTGCTCCGGAGAGAGGACGACATGCGGGCAGTCATCGCCAGCGGCTCGGGGCGCTACGCCGACCCGTGGCATCCGTTCGACAGGACGAGTCCGCTGCTCGCGCGCGTGCTCGAGCCGGCGGGGTTCGATGTCGAGATCGATGACGATGTCGATCACGCGATGGCGAACCTGCAGGGAGTGGACCTCGTCGTCGTGAACGCCGGTGATCCGTGGCGCTCCGCCGATTCGACCGGCGCGGCACCTCGGGCATCGACGTCGGGGTTCGCCGCCGCCCTCGAGCGCGGCATCGGCGTTCTCGCCGTGCACAGCGCCCTGTCGTCACTGCGCGACTATCCGGAATGGGCGCCGGCGATCGGCGGCATGTGGGTGCCCGGCCTGTCGTGGCATCCGCCCGCAGACATCGCCGACGTCACCGGGGGCGAGCTGCCGTCCGGACCGACGATCGAGGGGTTCGCGGTCTTCGATGAGCGATACGCACGTCTGCAGCAACTCGGCGAGAGGCAGGTCGTGGCGACGCATCGTCGTCGACGGTGCCGTCGAACCCACCGCCTGGGTGCGGCAGCACGGCGCATCGAGGATCGCCGTCGACACTCTGGGTCACGACGAGGAGTCCTACGCATCCGCCGGCCATCGCGCGCTCCTGGCGCGACTCGCCGGCTGGCTCACCTCACCCCGTTGATCGCGGGCGGGCCGGCATCCGCTACTTGAGGCTTCCCATCGTGACGCCGGCCTTCCAGTACCGCTGCATCGCGAGCATGAGCAGCACCATCGGGATGGTCGCCACCAGCGACCCCGTGATGACCAGACTGGTGAGGTCGACCGTGGAGTCCGCTCCGCGCTGCAGCCACGAGTAGAGCCCGAGCATCACCGGCCATCGCTCCGCGGAGCGGAGGAAGACGAGCGGTCCGAAGAACGCGTTCCAGATCGCGACGAAGTGGAGCAGGAAGATCGTCGCTCCGGCCGTGGTCAGCAGGCGCAGGCCGATGCTGAAGAAGATGCGGTACTCGCCGGCTCCGTCGATCCGAGCGGCTTCCATCAGCTCCGGGGGCATGGCGCCCTCGGCGTAGACCTTCGCCAGGTAGACCGAGAACGAACCGAAGAACGCCGGAAGGATCATGGCCCAGGCCGAGTCGTAGAGACCCACCTGCACGAAGAGCAGATACGACGGGATCGTCAGAAGGGCGCCGGGTATCAGGAAGGACCCGATGATGAACCCCATCGAGATCCCCTTGCCGCGGTACTGATACATCGCCAGGCCGTAGCCGGCGGCGAGCGCGACGATCGTCTGGCCGACCGCTCCGGCCAGCGCGTAGACCGTGGAATTCCACATCCAGAGCCCGAAGACGCCGTCCTGGTAGGTGAACAGCGACGCGAGGTTCTCGAAGAGCCGGAAGTCAGCGAACCAGAGGCCGTTGGTCGTATACAGCTGCTCCTTGGACTTGGTCGCCGAGACGATGAGCCACCATGCGGGGCCGACGGAGTAGATCGTGAAGAGGATCAGGCCCGCGAGCACGAACCACTTCGAACCGCCGCGGGCGGAGGCGAGGCCGGAGTGATCGCCTTCTTCTGCGCGTCGTCGGCTGCGACGCGCGGCACGCATCGCCGCCCGCTCGACCTTCTTCACGTCGTCGGTCGTTTCCAGGGTCGCGCGATCGAGATCTGTCAGGGTCATTGCTCAGCCTTGTTCGTGAAGCGGTAGATGACGGCCGACGCGATGCCGACGACGGCGGCCAGGATGATCGACAGGGCGGCCGCATAGTTGAGGTTTCCGACTTGGAACGCCTGGTTGAAGATCACCATCGCCGGGGTGAAGTCCTTGGTGATGGTCTCCGGAGACACGGCACGGAAGAGCGTCGGCTCCGCGAAGATCTGCAGCGTTCCGATGATCGAGAGCACGCCGGTCAGCACGAGAGATCCGCGGACGTAGGGAACCTTGATCGACAGGGCGACGCGGAAGTCGGATGCTCCGTCGACGCGTGCGGCATCGAAGATCTCGCGCGGGACCGCCTGCAGCGCGCCGTACAGGATGAGCATGTTGAAGCCGATGCTCCCCCACAGCGCGAGGTTGCCGATCGAGAACCAGACCAGCGAACCGGAGAAGAAGTTGATGTCGAGACCGAGCGCGTCGAAGATCGGCTGGAACGGACCGACCACCGGGCTGTACAGGTAGATCCAGATCATCGTCGCCACGATGCCAGGGATCATGTAGGGGATGAGCAGCGAGAGCCGGAAGCGGCCGGCCATTCTGCGGGTGACGGCGTCGACGAGGAGGGCGAGCGTGAGGCTCACGATCTGGGTGACCGGAACGACGATCGCCGCATAGATCGCCACTCGCAGCATCGACTCCCAGAAGACGGCGTCGACGAAGACGCGGGCGAAGTTCTCGAAGCCGGAGAAGCTGATCTCCGGCTCGCCGAACCCGAGACCGGAGGACTTCGATGAGAAGAGGCTCTGGCCGAGTGCCAGGACGACGGGGATGACCGTGAAGAAGGCGAAGCCGATGAAGAACGGCCACGTGAAGGAGGCGCCCTTGAGTCGCTGGAGGGTGCGCCACGACAGGCGAGGAGACGCGGGCGTCCGGCCGGCCGGCCGGTTCGGATGGGGATCCGGTCCTGATCTCTGGATCACGGAGCGTTGCTGTGGAAGACATCCGCGTCTCCTTTCCTTCGATGCCGACTCCGGCGCACCATACGGTGCGCCGGAGCGCCGCCTAGTCTGCGACCGTGTAGTCGATGCCCTTGCTCTCCAGATCACTCGCGATGTACGCCTCGACGTTGTCGAGCACTTCCTCGAGGGTGATCTGCTTGGCGATGAACTTGCCCCACTGATCCTGCAGCTCGGGGAACCATGCGTCGTAGTTCGGCCCCTGCTCGAACTTGCCGATCGTTTCGGCCTGAGCCTCGGCGATCACCGAGCCGACCTCGGCGGGAGACTGGTCGAACAGCTTCTCGGGCACAACCGCTTCGGTGTAGTCCGAGACGTCTTTGAGGGCGGTCGGGACACCGATGGCTCCGGTCTCGGAGTGCTTGCTGGCGGCGATACCGTCAGGATCGACGGCTGCGAACGTGGCGAAGGCGACGGCTGCTTCCGGGTGCTCGCAGCCGACGGGCACGATGCCGGGGTTCGCCAGGCCGGACGTGACGTGCTCCTTCACACCGGCGAACTGGGGAAGGGGCACTGCCTCCCACTGGCCGAGGGAGTTCACAAGGTTGGTCTGCAGTCCGGTCAGCGACCACCATTGCGTGGGGAGAGCCGCGAGCTGACCGCTGTCGAAGTACGAGTAGAGGGCCGGGCGGTCCTGGTAGGTCTGCGTGGAGTTGAGGTCGTTGTCGACGATCTCCTGGATGATGCCCGCCGCCTTGAGCGTGGACTTGTCGTGGAGGTTGACGGTCCAGCTGTCGCCGTCGATCTTGAACCACTCGGCGCCCGCCTGCTGGGAAAGATTGATCAGCGACGAGGGGTCCTCACCGGCGAAGTTGATGATCTTGACGCCCGAGGGAGCGAGTGTCTTCCCGGTCTCGACGAGTTCTTCCCACGTCGCGGGCGCTTCTGCGCCGTGCTCGGCGAGGGTCTTCGAGTTGACCATCATGAACTGCGCCGAGGGACCCGCCGGCACTCCGTAGTATTTGTCGCCCATCCTCGCGCTGGCCAGTGCGCCGGGGCTGTACCGGTCGGCCACCGGCTCGACGTATTCGGTGACGTCCTGCGCCCAGCCGTTGACGAGCGACGTCGAGAGCGGAGTGAAACCCGGGACGAGGCACGGGACCCCCTGCTTCGACTCCATGACGTTGCGGAAGTTCGTCTGCGTGGCGACGTTACTCGCCTGCAGCACGTAGTTCACGGTGATCTCGTCCTGGCTCTCGTTGAAGGCGTCGACGACCTGCTGGGCGACTTCCGCATCCCAGCCCCACACGTCGATTGTGACAGGCTCTGATGCATCCGGCTTTGTTTCGGCCGGAGCCCCGCCGCCGGCGCAGCCGGCGAGGAGGGCGACCGCGGCCAGGCCGGCGGTCAGGGTGAAGGTACCCCGTTGTACTGATCGCATAGATTCACTCCTTTGTGACGTACTCGTCAATGATGTACATGGTGCTGCGGACGACGGTTTTCCACGCGGACTCGTTCGGGAACGCTCGCGGTGGATAACGTCATCCAAAGTATGACCGGCACTCGCGGGCGTGTCAATACCGTCATCGATCGTTCAGCAGGGCGTGAAGATCTCCTGAGGCCCCGAGCAGCGCGACGCTGCGGCGGCTGAGGTCGGAGAGCCGCTCGTCCAGAAGCGCCTGCGCTTCCGCCGTCAGGCCGTGCTCGCGAAGCTGATCGAGCACGCGCGCTATCGGCGGGATGCGGTGTCCGCCGCTTGGGACCTCGTCAGGATGAGATGCATGCCGGTATGGGCGGGGGCCACGTCTACGAATCCTGCCGTCACAGCTCGACGTCGCGATGGGTCTCGATGCCGAATCTCTGGCCGGGGTAGCGCAGGCCCTGGAAGTACATGTTGGTGTGCGCGATGATCTGCTGTGCGGGGATGTGTACTCCCGCGTGCTCGGCCTCCGTGGTCGTGTGTGCGTCGGACACCAATGTCACATCGAACCCGGCGACGGCAGCCGCTTGCGTTGTGGTGCGGATGCAGTAGTCGCTTTGTGCTCCCGCCACGACCAGGCGAGACACATCCAGTACGCCGAGCACATCGACGAGGTTCGTCTCGACGAAGGAGTCTCTGAATGCTTTCCGGACAAGCGGCTCATCCGGATGGCGCGACAGAGGAGCGGCGAGCTCCCAGGCGGGCGTTCCCTCAGCGAACCCACCGTGATCCTGCACCCACACGACGGGTACGTTGGACGAACGGGCTCGGCCAACAAGCGCCGCTGTACGCGCGAGAACTCCCTGAGCGTCGAAGCACTCCTCGACGACGCCGACTTGCAGGTCAATCACCAGGAGCGCGGTAGACGAGGACACGTCCCAAGTTTGCCAGACGTCGACCGCTCCGATCTCCAGCATTGGGCTCTCCCAGCTTGTCGTGCCGAGCCGACTCTCCACAGCCAACCGCGCCTGGCTGCGCGAGCGCGGCATCGCAGGGGCGAGCCGGTTTCGCGGCACGCCTCAAGCGATCGATCTACGAGGTACGCCCTAGGCTGGGTGCGGAAATCTAGGCTGTGTGCGGAAAGGGAGAACGCGCTGATGAGGATTGTTCAATTGTCAGATACTGCGGTAGTCGGTGCCCCAGTGGTGGCGAAGTTCAGTGATCTGGCTGTGCAGGTGCCCGATGCCTGGGCTCGCGTTTTTGCGGATGCCTCGTTGTCGACCGAGAGCAGTTCGTACGCGGAAGCCAGCTTTGAGCTTCCAGGAGGGGTGTATCACGAGGTTGTTGGTTGCGTGCGCGCAGTTGGGGGCCTCCAGATACCTCGCGGATTCGCGGCAGCCGTCGTTCCCGCTGGCAGGTATGCGCATGTGCAGTTCGCGGGAGCCGAGGAGAACATTGCGGATGGGTTCCGCGACATCTACGACTGGGCTGCTGAAAACGGGATCGAGCTCGGTGGACGAAAGCTCGACGTTGGCTACCGCCGAGACGGTGGGGCCAGCGTGCACGACCTCTACATCGACGTCGTAGAGGTCTCCGGCCAAGCGTGAGCTTGCCGCCTCCGCAACGCGGAGATCCTCCGGCCGCTCGATCCAGGGGCGAAGCTTCTGTCCGTGCGGGGTAGAGGCGGACCGGCAGTTGGGCTTTCGTCAGTGTGTGGTGAGTTGAACATGCGCTGATGTTCATAGGCACGAGTAGACAGGAATGCCTTACATGCACGTAACAGGGCTGCCGCCACTGGTGTGGGTGAATGGTCCAGGAGACGCCGAGTACGACGCCGGAACTGGCGAACTCGGTCTCCGGGCTGCCGCTGGCGTGGACTGGAGCAACGACGCTCTCGGCGGCCCGAGCCAGCATGAAGCCAGCATGCTCGGATTCTCCCCGGACGGCGATTTCACGCTCAGCGCTCGCGTTCGCGTGACCAATGCCCGTACCGTTTTCGACGCAGCGGCGCTTGGCCTCTGGGTCGATGACCATCATTGGGCAAAGCTCTGTTTTGAGAACTCTCCCGCCTCCCAGCCCATGGTGGTGAGTGTGGTGACAAACGACTTCTCAGACGATTGCAACTCCACTCTCGTCACGGACTCGGCCGTGTACCTCCGAGTGTCCCGCTCTGGTCAGGCGTACGCATTCCACTCCTCTTCCGACGGGCACCGCTGGGACTTCGTTCGCCTGTTCCGGTTGCACACCGAAGCCGCCGTCATCGTCGGATTCCTCGCGCAGGCACCGATGGGCGAGAAGTGCGATGCGCGCTTCGACCACATTTGCTTCACCAGCGGAGCTCCCGCTGATCTCCGAGACGGTTCCTGACGACCAGCCCCGCGGGGGCATCGACGGTTGACGGCACTCCCACACTGGCAATATATGGGCACGAGATCCCGAGCCCTTCGGAGTGCCGAGGCAACGCCGATAACGTCGCATAGCCGAAGCTCGATCACATCGGGGACTCCTGAGGCCGCGATTCAGGCAGTCCGGGTGGGGAGCGGCCAGCGGTCGCGGCGATGGCTGACCCAGATGGCTCCGGCGGCGATCGAGCAGATGACGAGCGCAATAACGATGATATAGAACGCCACGGAGACGTATCCGTTGTGGGAGAGCTGCGGGTCGAGGAACGGGTAGGGGTACCACGGCGTCGTGCCGAGGCTCGGGTCCACGGCGAACGGCGCTCGAATCAGAGTGTACGCACACCACACGATCGGGAAGGCGATGACGACCCAGATCTTCTTGTAATCGAGGCGACCCCGACCGGGAGCAAGAAGCCAATCCAGCAGCACCACGATCGGCATAACGACATGGAATACCTCGTTGGCCCATTCGAGAGTGCGGCCCTGCGGCAGCGGGTAGCCGCGCAACAGAAGGTTATAGACCAGGCCGGTGATCGTCATATAGGTGACAGCGCCCAAGCGCAGAGTGGCAAACCATGCCGGCCCGTCGCCTTTTGTCAACAGCAGCACCCCGGCACCGATCCCGAAGGTCACTGCGGCGATGATGTTGGACTCGATAGTGAAGAAACTGACGAAGTTGAAGAGGGAGTGCGCAACCGCGTTGTCGCCTTTGCCGTTCGAGCCGAAGAAGGCGGCTGTGTTGATTCCCTGTCCGATAATCGCGGCGATGATCGCCAGGGACCCAAGGACTCGGACTATTCCGAAGGTTGTTCGCACTGGACATTCCCTTTCAGTTCTGTGAGCCCAAGCTAGCAGCAACCTGAACGCTACCTCGCCACGTGACACTGCGCCTGCGCCTGCGCCGAGTCATCGGCAGGGTGGTCCCAGTTCAGAGTGACCGACCGGTCTCAACTCAGCTTGACATTGTTCTTCGCGAAGGAACTCGACCGCCCCTGACCGAGATGATCCGGTTCATCACCGAACACCGGGAGCGGATTATGACAAGTTGCTGCGGACCCTACAACTACGCGAAGTCCCCACCCGGCGCCATGTCGCGGAACCGGGAGTAGTGCCCCTGGAAGGCGACGGTGATCGTCGCGGTCGGGCCGTTACGGTGCTTGGCCACGATGAGGTCGGCCTCACCGGGGCGGATGTCCTTGTCGTAGACCGAGTCGCGGTGCAGCAGGATCACCATGTCGGCGTCCTGCTCGATCGAGCCCGACTCGCGAAGGTCGCTGATCGCGGGCTTCTTGTCGGTGCGCTGCTCGGGACCACGGTTCAGCTGCGAGAGCGCGATGACCGGAACCTGCAGCTCCTTCGCGATGAGCTTGAGGCTACGGGAGAACTCGGAGACTTCCTGCTGGCGTGACTCGACGCGCTTGCCCGAGGTCATCAGCTGGAGGTAGTCGATGATGACCATGCGAAGACCCTCTCGCTGCTTCAGGCGACGGCACTTCGCGCGGATCTCGACGAGCGTCATGTTCGGGCTGTCGTCGATGTAGAGCGGCGCATCGTTGATGCGCCCGCGGGTCGCGGCGACCGTGGTCCAGTCCCGAGGATCGAGGTTTCCCTTGCGCAGATTCTGCAGGGGGATCGCACCCTCGGCGCTGAGCAGACGCATCGCGATCTCGCTCTTGCCCATCTCGAGCGAGAAGAAGACGGAGGGGATGTTGTTGCCGATGGATGCCGAGCGCGCGAAGTCGAGCGCGAGCGTCGACTTACCCATGGCGGGTCGGGCGGCGACGACGATCATCTGCCCGCCGTGCAGGCCGTTGGTCAGTTCGTCGAGCTCCTTGAAGCCCGTCGGAACGCCGGTCATCGATCCGTCGCGGCCGCTCGCGGCTTCGATCTCTTCGAGCGCGGCGTCGACTGCGACCTGCAGCGGAACGTAGTCTTCGGCCGTCTCGGAACCGGTGATCGAGTAGATCTCGGCCTGCGCGTTGTTGACGATGTCCGTCGCGTCGCCCTGGCCGTCGTAGCCGAGCTGCACGATGCGGGTGCCGGCATCGACCAGCCGACGCAGGATCGCCCGCTCCGACACGATGCCCGCGTAGTAGCCGGCGTTCGCCGCGGTGGGGACGATCGAGGTCAGCGTGTGCAGGTAGTCGGCGCCGCCGGCCCGCCCGAGCTCACCGGTCTTGATGAGCTCATCGGTGACCGCGACGACGTCGGTCGGCTCGCCGTGGGAGTAGAGCGAGAGGATCGCCTCGAAGATGAGCTCGTGCTTGGGGATGTAGAAGTCGGCGCCCCTGAGCGTCTCGATCACATCGGCGACCGCATCCTTCGACAGCAGCATGCCGCCGAGCGCGCTCTGCTCCGCGAGTAGGTCGTGCGGCGGCACGCGCTCCGGCGTGCGCTTTCCCCCGAGTCGCTCCTCCGAGATGTCGGCGATCGACACACTGCCCCCTTCGATGCGACGTGATTGCTTCGGCTGCTGCCCGGGCTGATTGCCTGCGATGACGGTGAGTCCCCACCCCTTCGCACAGCGAACCAGGAACCCCCGACATTCGGTCGCTCGACCACGTTAGGAGCGGCTGAATCCTCACGCAACACCGCCTGTGGATAACTATGTGGAAAGCGTGCGGACAACGCCGGAGTGTCTGTGCACAACGCCTGTGGATAACCCCGTGGACTGCCGTGCGAGTTGGTTCTCTTTTTCGCGCGGGACCAGGGGTTTCCTGTTTCCCCAGCCTGTGGATGGGAATCGACTTCAATGCGTGATTGAAGGTTACGCATCCGAGGGGGGAGATGTGCAGAACCTGGGGAAAGTCAAGCCGGAAGTGTCCCGGGCGCGCCTCGCCGGATGTCCACCCCTCCCATCCGGAAGTCCCATGGACAAAGGGTGGATCACAGGAGTACTCTCTAGCGATCTGCGCCCGATCGGAGCATCGATTCGACTGCCACTCGCCGACCGCCTCTCGCGTGGCACGGGCGAAGAGTGAGAACACTCGAGAACGACGAATGCCCCCGTCCCGAAGGACAGGGGCATTCGCACTTCGACGGGCTCAGTGGCCCATCGAGGAATCGACTACTTGGCGGCGACGACCTGCAGCGTGATGACTGCGGTCACGTCGTCGTGCAGGCGAACGGTGGCTTCGTGCTCACCGGTCGTCTTGATCGGCGACGTGATGTGCACCTTGCGCTTGTCGATCGCGCCGAGACCCGCGGCTGCGACAGCATCCGCGATGTGCTCGGTCTTGACCGAACCGAAGAGGCGACCTTCGCCACCCGCCTTGACGGCGAGGCGGACCTTGGTGCCCTCGAGGGCGTTCTTCAGTGCCACAGCGTCGTCACGGTCGTGGATCGCGCGTGCCTGACGCGCGGCCTGGATCGATGCGACCTGCTTTTCGCCACCACGGGTCCACGCCGTAGCGAAGCCCTGGGGGATGAGGTAGTTACGGGCGAACCCGTTCTTGACCTCGACCACGTCACCGGCACTACCGAGCCCGGCGACCTCGTTCTTGAGAATCAGCTTTGCCATGTCTCTACCCCTCAGCGGCCAGCGCCGGCGTAAGGCAGGAGCGCCATTTCGCGCGCGTTCTTGACCGCCGTGGCGATCAGACGCTGCTCCTGCACCGAGACACCGGTGATACGACGGGCACGGATCTTGCCGCGCTCCGAGACGAACTTGCGAAGGGTTGCGACGTCCTTGTAGTCAATGACGCCAACCCGGATGGACTTCGCGGGAGCGGTGGGCTTGCCACCCTTCCGCGGCTTGCGGCGGTCGCCGCTCGACTTTCCAGCCATAGTTATTCCTTATTGATGAGCGGATGCCGAGGCATCCGGAATCCTGTTAAAACGGGGTGTCGTCGCCGAAGCTGCCCGGAGTGCTCCAGGCATCTGCGCTGGTCGACGAACCGGGCGTCGACCACGGCTCCTCCGACACCTGCTGCTGCGCGGGACGAGACTGTCCACCGCCACCGCCACCGGCGCCGCCGGTCGAGGCCGCACGGGTGACCTGCGCGGTCGCGTATCGCAGCGAGGGGCCGATCTCGTCGACCTCCAGCTCGATCGCGGTGCGCTGGTTGCCTTCGCGGTCCTGGTAGGAGCGCTGACGCAGGCGACCCTGCGCGATGACGCGCATGCCCTTCGTCAGCGAACCAGCCACGTGCTCGGCGAACTCGCGCCAGACGGATGCACGGAGGAACAGCGCATCGCCGTCCTTCCACTCATTCGCGGCACGGTCGAAGTTGCGCGGCGTCGATGCGATGGTGAAGTTCGCCACCGGCAGCCCGTTCTGCGTGTAGCGCAGCTCGGGGTCGGCCGTGAGGTTTCCCACAACGGTGATGACGGTTTCGCCGGCCATGAGACTTAGGCCTTCGCAGCCTTGGCGGCCTTGCGGGCTGCCTTCTCGTCGGAGCGCTTCGCCTCTGCGATGACCATCGCCTGAGCCTCTTCAGACCGCAGCACCTTGGTGCGCATGATCTGCTCGTTCAGCTTCAGCTGACGATCGAGCTCCTGCGTGGCTTCGCTGGTAGCGGTGAAGTTGACGACGGCGTAGATGCCCTCGTTCTTCTTCTGGATCTCGTATGCAAGACGGCGCTTGCCCCAGATGTCGACCTTGTCAATCGAGCCACCATCGTTGGTGATGACCTTCAGGAACTTGTCGAGCGTAGGGGCGACCTGGCGCTCGTCGATCTCGGGGGTCAGAATGACCATGAGTTCGTACTGGTGCGTCACTTACCCACCTCCTTCGGACTAGAACGGCTTCCGGGGCTTTCCCGGAAGCAGGAGGGTGTGTGAACGTGCCGGCCGTCTTCCGGAGATCCCGGAATCGAGCAGACAACCTTGGCAGTCTAGCGGAGATCCGGGCGTGTCGCGAATGCCGGGGGCGGGGTCCTCCGCCGGACGCCGGATCAGCGCCGGATCGGATCGCGGTGCGGGGTCGGTTCGAGCGTGTAGTCGGTGCCGGCATCCGCCCAGGTGTCCGCCCCCGCACGACCGCGCGAGCGTCTCAGCGCGACGATGCCGCGTACCAGCGGACTGCCGATGCCCAGCGCGACGCGTCCGGTGAGGGTGCGATCCTCGGCGCCGAGCACGCTCGCGCGGTGCCACGCGGCGTGCAGCGCTCCGCCACGCCCGACCGGCACGGGCTTCGCACGCAGCCGGCCTTCGCGACGCAGCGCGACCAGCTGCTCGACCTGCGCCCACCACGTTGATTCCGCATCGGAGTGGAAGTAGTTGTCGCGCAACCACTGCGGATGCGGATGCCGGAACCGCCGCCCCACGACCTCCTCCGCTCCGCCCAGCAGCCCGCTGCCGACGAAGACGGTGTTCAGCAGCGGCTTGCTCACGCCGAACACGTCGAGGGCGATCACGGGGATGTCGCGCGCGATCGCCTCCACGATCGCGGTCGAACTGACGGTGACCAGTCCTTCTGCGTTCTCGAGGGCCGCCGCCATCGGCTGATGCGAGAACACCAGGTTCGCCGGCCGCGCGCCGAGCAGATCGGCGTAGGCGTCGCGCTCGAGGTGCGTCTCGGCCTCCCCCGGCCGCGAACGCAGCTTCACGACCACGCGCCGAGTCGGATCGGCCTCCGCCGCCTGGCGGAGCAGACGGGCGAGGTGTGCGCGCTCCTGCCGTTCGGCCGGCACCAGGGCCTGCGCCGCGAACACCAGATCGGTGCCCGACGGTCGGGGCGCGGGGCGCTCGGCGACGGCGATCCTTCCGGTCGAGTGTCCGCGGGCGCCGGCGCGAACCTGCGCGGAGACGCGCGCCGAGGCATCCGCCCGCGTGCTCTCGATCGCGACTGGCCGCGCGAAGGGCAGCGTGGCCAGGGCCGTCGGCATCGTCACGCCGATCTGCCGGCCGAGTTCGGCGAACGCCCGTTCCTCCCGATGCGAGTGCAGCACGAGGAGATCGCTCTCGCGTCGGTACTCGAGCGCCCCGCGCTGGGCGGGGATCGACATCCCGGGCAGTCCGCTGACGACGACGGGGCGCCGCCGCATCCGGTCGATGCGCCGGGCGGCGAGACGCACGAAGGGTCCTCGGCCGGCGAGCACGACCACATCGGGGCGGTGTCCGCCCAGCCAGCCGTCGAGCTCGTCGAAGCCGACCCGCGTCACGCCGGCATCCGCGAACGACGTGCCCGCGAGCGCCGAACGCTGCTGCGCCGGGCTCACGGTCAGTGGCGTGCGCACGATCAGCAGGTGGCGGCGGATGCCCGGCACGGCGTCGAGCAGCGACGCCGACCACTTCACGAACGAGTCGGCGTCGGCGATCGCGACGACCCGCAGCGGATCACCGAGCGAGGCCGACATCATGCCGGTACGCGACGCAGCTTCGCCATCGGCGCCTGCTCGCCGGGGAAGACGCGCTTCACGCCGTCGCCGAGGGCGGTCTCGATGACCCGGATGTCGCGCACCAGGTGCGCGAGGCCGGTCGGCTCGAGCGAGGCGGCGTGATCCGAGCCCCACATCGTGCGGTCGAGGGTGATGTGGCGCTCCACGGCGACCGCGCCGAGGGCGGTCGCCGCGAGCGAGATCTGCAGTCCGCGCTCATGCCCGGAGTAGCCGATCGGCACGCCGGGGTAGCGGTCCCGCAGCGTGCTGATGACCCGGAGATTGGCCTCCTCCGGCTCCATCGGATACGTCGAGGTGGCATGCATGAGCACGACCCGGTCGGTGCCGAGGGTGTCGAGCGCCCGGTCGATCTGCTCGATCGTCGACATGCCGGTGGAGAGGATGATCGGCTTGCCGGTCTCGCGGAGCGCGACGAGCAGCTCGGTGTCGGTGAGGCTGGCCGAGGCGACCTTGTGCGCGACGACGTTGAGGTCCTCGAGGAACGCGACGCTCGGCACATCCCACGGCGAGGCGAACCAGTCCAGTCCCTGCAGCGTGGCGTGGTCGCCGATCTCGACGTACTCGTCACGGCCGAACTCGACGCGGCGACGGTAGTCGAGATAGGTCATCGTGCCCCACGGCGTCTCACGCAGCACATCGCGCATGTGCTCCGGCGTCGAGATCTCCGGGGTCCGCTTCTGGAACTTCACCGCATCGGCGCCGGCGCGGGCGGCCACATCGATGAGCTGCTTGGCGATGTCCACGTCGCCGTTGTGGTTCAAGCCGATCTCCGCGATGACGTATGCGGGACGGCCCCCTCCGATCACACGCGATCCGATTGTGACGGTCATGTCGTCCTCCAGTCGTAGCCTCAGCTTCCTGGGTACGCGCCGGGGGTGAACATCGCGCGAATCGCGGGTTACCGGGGCCGGTCGACCTGCAGAACGCGCTCGATCAGCTCGCGGACCGCGCCCTGTCCGCCGGCCGCTCGGAGGACCACGCGCGCCTCCGATCGCACCATCGGATGCGCATCCGCGACCGCCACCGGCCACCCGACCGAACGCATCGCGGAGACGTCGTTGACGTCGTTGCCGAGGTACGCGATGTCCGTGAGCGCGATGCCGTTCTCGGCCGCCCAGTCGGCCAGCGCCGCCTGCTTGTCGTCGATGCCCTGCAGCACCGGAACCCGTAGCTTCTCGGCACGAGCGCGCACGACGGGGTTCGTCTCGGTGGAGAGGATGAGCATCGGGATGCCGGCGCGCCGCAGCAGCGACACCCCCATGCCGTCCTCTCGGCTCACGCGCACGAACTCGCGGCCTTCACTGTCGACGAGAGCCGTGTCGTCGGTGTGCACCCCGTCGAAGTCGGTCACCACGGCGCGCACGTCGATCGCCTCGGATCCGCTCACGAGGCCGGCGACGGCGGATGCCACGGCGAGGTGCTGTGCATCGTCGATCTCGACCGCGGTCCACTCCGGCACCTCGACGATCCCGATCCGGCCGAAGAAGCGGTGCCCGGCCCGCCGGAAGCCGTCGGCCGTGAACGCGTAGAACGCCCCGGTCTCGAGGTGGTGCGGCTCGCGGTCCTGACGCCGCGGGCGGTGCGCGGCGTCGTGGTTCACGGCGACGGCCGCTCCGTCCTCGCCCCGCGCCCAGAGGAACCCGTAAGTTTCGTGCGCCGAGAAGACGCTGTCGCACCTTCCCGAGCGGACCAGCTCGATGGCCTCGCTGATCCCCTCGCTCGGGATGAACGGCGACGTGGCCTGCACGAAGACGACGAGGTCGACGGGCATCTGCTCGCCCTCCAGGGCATCCAGCGCGTGCAGGAGCGCGCTCTCCGACGACGCCGTGTCGCCGGACAGCTCGGCCGGGCGGCGGACGACGTGCGCGCCGGCGGCGGCGCTCACCGCCGCGATCTCGTCGTCGTCGGTGGTGACGACGACCACGTCGACGCCGTCGGCTGCTGCAGCGGCGCGCACCGCCCGCACGATGAGCGGCACACCACCGACCCTGCTGAGATTCTTCCGCGGAACCTGCTTGGATCCGCCTCGGGCGGGGATGATCGCGGCGACTCGGGTCATCGGCCCCGCACCACCTTCCATGCTCGTGCGGCGCGCTTGCGCGCTCCCGCGACGGTCAGTCGGAGTTCCTCGACGCGTCCGACGCCCCCGGCCGAGCGCAGCATCCGACGGGCGAGCCCCTCCCGCGGTGCGCCCGGTAGGCGCAGCTCGGCGAGCCGCTTCGCGGAGAAGTACCGCTCGCGCTCCGTGGCGCTGATCGTGCGCAGCAGCTCTTCCGCGCGCGGCCGCAGATGCGCCGCGATGACGGGTTGCATCGCGTAGCCGACGGCGTCGACGAGCAGCTGAAGGCGACCGGGCTCGCGGTAGGGCGATGCCGGTCTCGTCAGCGCATCCACGATCGTCGCCGGCACCCGGTTGCTGTTCTCGTACGGGGCCAGCCGACGCAGCACCGCCGCCGTGCCTGCGGCCGCGATCGGCCGGCCGGACAGCGCCTGCACCGTGGGAAGTGCGGTCGAGAAGCCGGCGACGACGCCGACGGCATCCAGCCGCTCCGCGACCAGTTCTGCGGACTCCGGCCCGTCGTACACCGCGAACTCCATGCCGTGGCTGAGCGCGCGCTCGCGCAGCGCCTCGACGAGCTGCGGCGGGGCGGCCGGATGCGGCTTGAAGACGATGCGGCCCGGCGCCCACCCGGCCGCGCGATCGACCATCTCCGCCTGCATCGCGATCTCCTCGGCCGGTGCGACGAGACCGAGGGCGGCGAGGTACTGCCCGAGCACGAGTGCTGTGGGAGTGCCGTCGGCGAGGGCATCCAGCTCGGGGTCGGATGCCGCCGTCTCGGCGAGCACGCGCCCGAAACTCCCCGCTGCGACCGGCACCCGGGCGGCGCCCGCCTCCGCGAACACGAGCGGCTCGATCCCCGGCACGACATCGGCGTAGACGACGCGTCCGATGCGCTCGACGACCGTGCGAGGCAGCGCGACGCGGATCGGCGAGTACGTCATCAGCCCGTCGCCGATGATGGTCAGCCGGGCATCGGGGAAGAGGGAGAGCAGGGTGCGCGCCGGCGCCACCTGGGGGCTCTGCACGCACAGCTCCAGCTCCCCGTCGAGCTGCCAGGCACGGGTGAGCAGGCGGCGCAGTACGAGCAGTTCCCCGTCGGACGGGTCCCAGGCGCTCGGATGCAGCGGTGTGAGCAGCGCGTCCAGCGACTCGATCCGATCGAAGCGCGCCCGCAACGGAGCGAGGTTCGGGAGCTCGTCGATGCCGCGCGTCGTCTCGGGCACCCTGGCCGAGTTGAACGGCACGAGAATGCGCGGCCCTCCTCCGTCGAACACGCCCTCGTCGATGGCGGCCGCGGCGGTGGCGAGACCGTAGGCGCTGTGCAGGGCGAAGAGCTGCGTCATGAGGCTCGTCCTGCCCCGCGCAGCGACCGGGCGAGCACCCTCCGCCGCGACCCCGCGAAGTCGTCCAGGGCTGCGGCGACCTCGGTCACGGGCAGGCGGCGCAGCAGCTCACGGATGCCGCTGCTCATCTCCGCGCGCAATCGGGGTGTCATCTGCCGGGAGCGGACGAGGTGGTGCGAACTCAGGGCGAGCGCCGTCCACACGGCTTTCGGCAGGAAGCGCTCCGCCTCGGCATCCTGCTCGACGATGTCGATCACCTGACCCAGCGAGCGCGCGAAGTCGAGCTGGCGGCGATCGCGCACCCGGGTGAGCGAAGTGGAGACGCCCCGTCTATAGAGGAGTGCGGGGGCATCGACGACGGCGAAGGTCTCGGCCTGCAGATGCAGGCGCCAGATCCACGGCCGGTCCTCGGCCGTGAACAGGCCGTCGGGAAACCCGGCGAGCCCACGATCGATGAGGCGCCGGTGGAGCATCCCCGCCCAGGCGTACGGATAGTCCACCATCGTCGTGTCGTCGGCGGGGAGGATGGCCTCCCGCGGCGAGGCCACCACCTCGCGCCAGGCGAACGGCGCGCGCACGAGCACACGCTCCGTGCCGGTCACGCGCACGTGATCCGTGCGCACGAAGTCGCAGTCCAGCTCCCGCAGTCGCTCGGCGATCACCTGCAGGCGCTGCGGCTGCATCCAGTCGTCCCCGTCGACGAAGCAGAACGCCTCGCCTTCCACGTGCGCCAGTCCCTGATTGCGGGCGGTGGCGAGCCCGACGGGGCGGGGATTGACGAGCACCTCGGCGTGCGCGAAGCGCTCGGCGTACCGGCGCATCTGGGCCCCGGTGTCGTCGCTCGATCCGTCGTCGATGGCGACGAGCTTCAGCGCGGCCGGATCGTCGAACTGCCGCAGCAGGGTCTCCAGTGTCGTACCGATGAACGCTCCGGCGTCCTTCGCGGGAAGGATGACGGTGACCGATGGCGTGCGCACAGAACTCCCGGGGCTGGACAGGTATCCGGCATGATGGCACTCCCCCCTTGCCGGATGGCGACGCCCGGGTGAACACCGGGTGACCCGATCGCCAGGGATGGTCGCCCGCACCACGAAGGGTACGAGGACCACGAGGGCGGAGACGACGCGGGGGGAGGACGAGAGCGCCGACGGGGCAGAATGCCATCTTCTCGACGTTCGGATTCAGGGCGCGGGCGCTGCGGGTAGCGTGGGTCGCATGGAGTGGATCGCGAACCCGAGCGTCGGCGACCGGGCCGGTAACGGCGATGAGGTGAACGCGTGACCGCTCCGCAGCCGTCAGTGGCCTTCGACGCCCGCCCGCTCACCGAGGCGGTCGACGCGCGGGCGGTGAGCGCCTTCGCTGCCGAGCTGCGGGCACGACGCTCATCCGGGGCGTCGACGTCGACTGTCATCGCCGTCGTCGCGCTGGTCATCGCCGGGATGGTGTTCATTCCCGTCGCATCGACGATCGCCCTCGCGATGAGCGCGTCCAGTAGATCGCCCTGGATCGCTGCCATCCCGCTGGTCATCCTCGCCGCGATTCTCATCGGCGGCGGCGTGCTGGCATGGTTCGGCTATCGCGGAGCGCGCGAGCGGCGCTACCGCCTCAACCGCTTCGCTCAGGCGAACGGAATGAGCTACGAGGCGAAGATCGACGACCCGCCGCTGCCGGGCATGATCTTCAGCATCGGGGGCGGACGCGTCGCGAAGGATCTGGTGCGCGGCACCGCACCGCGGTTCGTCGAGTTCGGCAACTACCAGTACACGGTGAAGTCGGGAAAGAACTCGACCACCTACACCTGGGGCTACGTCGCCGTGAAGCTCGATGTGCCGCTGCCGAACATCGTGCTCGACGCCGAGGGCAACAACTCCGTGTTCGGGTCCAACCTGCCGGCGTCGTTCCACAAGGAGCAGCGCCTCTCCCTCGAGGGCGACTTCGACAGGTACTTCACGCTGTACTGCCCGGCCGGCTACGAGCGCGACGCTCTCTACCTCTTCACGCCCGACATCATGGCGCGCTTCATCGACAACGCCGCGCAGCTCGACGTCGAGATCGTCGACGACTGGCTGTTCCTGTACACGAAGCGCCAGGTCACCACACTGGATGCGGCGACCTGGGCGTGGCTGTTCGGAGCCGTCGGCGCGCTGATCACGAAGTTCGACCAATGGGCGCGATGGCGCGATGAGCGGCTGCTGCTGGAGAACCCCGGTGTCGCGGCATCCGCACCGGGTACCCATCAGGCCCTGCCGTTCGCGGCTCCAGCCGGAATGCTCACGCCTCCCCCGGGCGTCGCGGCGCAGGGGCGTCGCCTGAAGCGGCGCTTCACCTGGGTGCCGATCGTGGTCATGGCCGCGTTCGGCCTGCTCTGGTTCTGGGTGCAGCTGCGCTGAACCAGTTGGGGACGGACGCTGCACGGCGCGCTCGGAAAACGTATACCTGCCGGCGCTGCGAGCGGTTGCATTCATGCTCCTGCATACGGCGCGAGGCCGTGATACTCCAGTTCGGTCCCGCTCAGCATGCGGGAGCGAATGAGGAAGCGCATCCCCGTCGGCCCCTCCACGCTGAAGCCGGCACCGCGTCCGGGCACGACGTCGATGGTGAGGTGCGTGTACTTCCAGTACTCGAACTGCGATTGCGACATGAAGACCTCGACGCGTGCATCCAAGCCCACATCGAGTGCGCCCAGCAGCACATCGCTCGGACCGGTGAGGAACATCCCCACCGGGTAGCACATGGGCGACGAGCCGTCGCAGCATCCACCGGATTGATGGAACATCAACGGTCCGTGCTGCATCGAGAGCTCGCGGACGAGGGATGCGGCGGCATCCGTCACGGCGACCCGTTCCTTTTCGCTGCCGGCCATGTCGCCCCCTTTCTCGTGTCGGGTCCCGGCGGACGCCGGAGCGCCCGCCGGATCCTGCGATTCAGAAGAAGCCCATCGGGCCCTCGGCGTACGAGACGAGGAGGTTCTTCGTCTGCTGGTAATGATCGAGCATCATCTTGTGGTTCTCGCGACCGATGCCGGACTGCTTGTACCCGCCGAACGCGGCATGCGCCGGGTACTGGTGGTACGTGTTGGTCCACACCGGCCCGCCTCGATCGCCCGGCCCGCACGGTACGCGGTGTCGCCGCTGCGGCTCCAGACGCCGGCGCCGAGGCCGTACAGGGTGTCGTTGGCGATGGAGATCGCGTCGTCGAACCCGTCGAAGCTCGTGACCGAGAGCACCGGGCCGAAGATCTCCTCCTGGAAGATGCGCATGTCGTTCGTGCCCTCGAAGACGGTCGGAGCGACGTAGTATCCCTCGCTGAGGTCGCCGCCGAGGTCGACCCGCTCGCCGCCGGTGAGCAGGCGCGCACCGCCCTGCGTGCCGATGTCGATGTAGCTGAGGATCTTCTCGAGCTGGTCGTTCGACGCCTGCGCGCCGATCATCGTGGCGGGGTCGAGGGGGTTGCCCTGCACCACCTTCTTGACCCGCTCGAGCCCGTCGGCGAGGAAGCTGTCGTAGATCGAGCGCTGGATGAGGGCGCGGGACGGACATGTGCACACCTCGCCCTGGTTCAGCGCGAACATCGTGAAACCCTCGAGCGCCTTGTCGTAGAACGGGTCGCTGGTCGAACGCGCGACATCCTCGAAGAAGACGTTCGGGCTCTTGCCACCCAACTCGAGTGTGACGGGGATCAGGTTCTGCGAGGCGTACTGCATGATCAGACGGCCGGTCGTGGTCTCACCGGTGAAGGCGACCTTGCGGATGCGCTTGTGCTGCGCGAGCGGCGCACCCGCCTCGATGCCGAAGCCGTTGACGATGTTGACGACGCCGGCGGGCAGCAGGTCGCCGATGATCTCGAAGAGGAAGAGCAGGGATGCCGGGGTCTGCTCCGCGGGCTTGATGACGATGCAGTTGCCTGCGGCGAGCGCCGGCGCCAGCTTCCACACGGCCATCAGGATCGGGAAGTTCCAGGGGATGATCTGCCCGACCACGCCGAGCGGTTCGTGGAAATGGTAGGCGACGGTGTTCTCGTCGAGCTGGCTGATCCCGCCCTCCTGCGCCCGCAGCACGCCCGCGAAGTAGCGGAAGTGATCGATCGCGAGGGGGATGTCGGCGGCGAGCGTCTCGCGCACCGGCTTGCCGTTCTCCCACGTCTCCGCGACGGCGATCTCCTCGAGGTGCTGCTCGATCCGGTCGGCGATCCTGTTCAGGACGACCGCGCGTTCGGCGGGACTGGTCTTCCCCCAGCCCGCGAACGCCTTCCACGCGACATCGACCGCACGGTCGATGTCTTCGCTGGTGCCGCGTCCGACCTCGGTGAACGGCTTGCCGTTGACGGGGCTGATGTTCTCGAAGTACTGCCCCTTCGCGGGCTCGACGAACTCGCCGCCTATGTAGTGGCCGTACCGGGGACGATAGTTCGCGACGGCTCCGGGCTGACCGGGGGCGGCGTACGCGGTGGACACGTCTTCTTCGACGATGGTCATCCTGACTCCTTCGACGGGCCGCGGCTTCGGTGCTCTGCGGCTGTGCTCAGAACGTAGCTCCGCCGGGGTTGCGCGAGGATGCGCAACGTTGCGGGTACTTGCGTCCGCCCGCCCCGATCGGCTCGCACCGTGCACGGCTCCTTCCCGTCGCAAAATAGCCCGGTATCGACGCCGAGTACCGGGCTTTTTCGCGACGGGAACGGTGGATGCCGGCGCCGCGGGTCGCTAGTCGGACTCGAGGCGTGTGATGCGGGCCACCAGGGCGGCGCGCTTCGGCGAGCGTGCCGGCAGCATCTCCAGGGCCAGGCGCAGTGTCGCGGCGTCATTCTGCCCCTCGGGGATCTCGGCGTAGGCGAGCAGCACGTCCAGGCTGGCTTCCGACAGCATCACCTCGTGCAGTGCGGCGCGTACGGACTCGCGGAACTCCTCGACCCCTGGCGAGGTCGACTCCGGCAGCACCGGCCCGCGATACGCCGTCAGCGCCACGCGGTGCGCGCCGCGGTCCAAAAGCGACAGGACGTCCTGAGCATCCGTCTCGAGCACGATCGGCAGCCGGTACGGCCGCGAATCCGGGACCAGCCCGGGCGCATGCCGCTCGAGCACTTTGCGCAGGCGAACCATCTCGGGACGAAGGGTGTCGACCGAGATGTCTGGTCCGTAGACGAGTTCGGCCAGGCGCTCGGCGGAGAGCCCCTGGCGATGCACGGCGAGCATCAGCAGGATCGCGGCGTGACGAGCGCTGAGCTCGATCACCGACTCCTCCGATGCTGCCTCGGTCTCGAGCCGTGCACGGTCTCGCCCGAGGACGTGCAGGGTCGCCCGGGTGGTCGGCCTCGCCCGTGTCGAGGTCGAGACCGGCCGAGGAGTCTCGCTGCGACGGCGCAGTCGAGCCACCATGAGTTCGGACTCCACCGCGCGCGCTGTCGCGTCGACGAGAAGGCGCGCCTGCGGTGAGACCACCTCGTCCCCTCCGGTGATGTCGATCACCCCGAGCACGCGCCGCGTCTCCGGGTCGCGCACCGGCGCCGCGGTGCACGACCACGGATGCACGAGCCGGTTGTAGTGCTCGGCACCGCGGATCTGCACCGACTGCCCGAGAGTCAGGGCGGTGCCCGGTGCGGCCGTGCCGACGGCATCCTCCGCCCAGTTCGCCCCAGCGACGAACCCCATGTCCCCCGTGAGCGAGCGCACTTGTTGGTCGCCCTCCACCCACAGCAGACGGCCGGCCTGATCTCCGACCGCGATGACGACGCCGGAATCCTCTTCACTCGCCCCGAGCAGAAGGGCACGGATCATGTCCATGACCGACGCCAGCGGATGTGAGAGCCGATAGGCCTCGAGTTCCTCGGTGGCGAGTTCGAGCCCCGGCGCGGCCTCCGGCCCGACCCGTCCTCGCAGCGACCGCTCCCAGGACTCGCGCACCAGCGGGCGCACCTGCTGGAGCCGCTTGTCCTCGAGGTTCCCCGCGATCAGCTCCTCGTGCGCACGTTCGATGAGCAGACGCGATGCCTCCGGGAGGGCATCGCGTGAAGGGTGCCACGGCGCGGCCACGAAGTCTCCGATCGTCGGCGGGGAGCGCTCCCAGTGTACGAGCCGGATGCCGCGGGCGGAACGGGTTCGCGACCGGTGCGCTTTGTCGGTCGGAAATCACGATCGTCGGCGGGGAAAGGGGTTTCTGAGCCGACATCCGCGATCTGAGCCGACGGATGTACCCCAAACCGGTTCGGACAGCGGATGCAGCGGGACGGCTCAGCCGCGGGCCGCCCACCACTCGCGGAGCCGCTGCTCGGCCGCCTCGGCCCCCAGCACGCCCTCGTCGAGGCGCAGGTCGAGCAGGAACCGGTAGGCCTCGCCGACCTCGCGGCCCGGCTTGATCCCGAGGATCTCCTGGATGCGGTTGCCGTCGACCTCCGGGCGGATGGAGTCGAGCTCCTCCTGCTCCCGGAGCGCGGCGATGCGCGACTCGATGTCGTCGTACGCGCTGGAGAGCCGTGCGGCCTTGCGCCGGTTCCGCGTGGTCACGTCGGCGCGGGTGAGGATGTGCAGCCGCTCCAGCAGATCGCCGGCATCGCGCACGTAGCGGCGGACCGCGGCATCCGTCCACGCGCCCTCGGCGTAACCGAAGAAGCGCAGGTGCAGTTCGATGAGGGTGGTGACGGCATCCGTCGTGTCGCTGTCGAAGCGCAGGGACTGCATCCGTTTGCGCGCCATCCGGCCGCCCACGATGTCGTGGTGGTGGAAGGTGACCACGCCGCCGTCCTCGAGCTTGCGGGTGCGCGGCTTGCCGATGTCGTGCAGCAGCGCGGCGATGCGCAGGGCGACATCCGGTTCGGCCCCCGGGTTGCGGGCGTGCTCGAGTTCGATCGCTTGGGCGAGAACGGTGAGCGAATGCTCGTAGACGTCCTTGTGGTGGTGGTGCTCGTCGACCTCGAGGCGCAGCGCGCTCACTTCGGGGAGGAACTCCTCGATGAGGCCGGTGTCGACGAGGGCGCGGATGCCGCGCACGGGGTCGTCGGTCTGCATGAGCCGCACCAGTTCTGACTGGATGCGCTCCGGGCTGACGATGGTCAGCGTCTCCCGCAGCCGGGCGATCGCGTCGGTCGTCGCCTCTTCGATCTCGAAGCCGAGCTGGGCGCTGAACCGGGCGGCGCGCAGCATCCGCAGCGGGTCGTCGCCGAAGCTCACGCCCGGGTCGGCCGGGGTGCGCAGGATGCCGGCGACGAGGTCTTCGACGCCGCCTGCCGGGTCGACCAATTTGACCGCCGGCACCTGCAGCGCCATCGCGTTGACGGTGAAGTCGCGGCGAGCGAGATCCCCCTCGATCGTGTCGCCGAACTCGACGGTCGGCTTGCGGGTGACGCCGTCGTAGCTGTCGGCGCGGTAGGTGGTGATCTCGACCTGCTCGCCCTGAACGCGGGCGCCGATCGTGCCGAAGGCCCGGCCGATGTCCCAGTGCGCGGTGGAGATCGGCTTGACGATGCGGAGGATGTCGTCCGGCCGCGCGTCGGTGGTGAAATCGAGGTCGTGCGTCTCGCGTCCGAGCAGCGCATCGCGGACCGGGCCGCCCACGACGGCGAGGTCGAAACCGGCGTCGGCGAAAGCGCGCGCGAGCGTCGCGACGACGGGATGCGCGGCGAGCGCGCCGAGGCGGGCCAGGCCGTCGGCCATATTGAGCATGGGTTCCAGCGTACCGGGGGCCGTGCCGGCAGATCCGTTCGGACGTGCGTTGCGCGTGCTCCGCACGCTCTGAGAGCAGATCAGGTTCGACGGCGACGACACAAAACAGCCATGACGATCAGGTCGGCATGCCAGTGGTCGCGTCACGCCTGCTGACCACACGCCCTCCGCACGACGTCACCTGACAAAGCTCCGGCTCTCGCCCCGCACCATCGAGGTGCATCTGACACAGATCTACCGCAAGCAAGTACGAAGTGCGTTCGCGCAGCGAGCTCATGTCGGTGCTCACGGGGCACGAACGGCGTCGACGGTAGGGGTGCGCCCTCGCCTCACTCCTACGGATGGGCGGTGCTGGTGAAGACGTCGTTCAGGGTGACGGTGGTCAGCCCTCGGTCCGCGATGACCTGCGCGAGGTCGCCGAAGACGTGCGTCACCGGCGCATGGTTGAGGTGTCCGATCACGATGTGCTGCGGCAGGAACCATTCGTGTGCCAGGCGCACGATCTCCGCCTCGGGGATGAGAGAGGAATCCGCGATCGATCCGTACCACATGGTCGTCGCGGTATACCCGATGTCCGCGGCGACGTGCATGACCCGGTCGTTGTAGTAGCCGAACGGCGGACGATAGAACGGCCGCGCGTCGACGCCGAAGAGTTCTCCGATGAGGTCGTGGGTGCGATGCAGCTCATCGCGGATGCCGGCATCCGAGAGGCTCCTCAGATCCGGATGCGTCCAGGTGTGGTTGGCCATCTGCACCTGACCGGAGGCGACGAGCGGGCGGAGCACGTCGGCATTCTCCCGCCAGGCGGGATAGCTGCCGGTGGCGAACAGAGTGAGACGTGTGCCGGTGGTTGCGGCGAACGCGGCATAGGCAGCGACGACCGCAGGGTCGGTGCCGTCGTCCACGGTCCATGCCAACAGGTTCCCCTCTCCGGGCAGGCCGGTGAAGGAGGACGTCGGGGCCGGATGCTTGACGAGCACCGGCGCGGTCGGAGTCGGGCGCGGCAGCGGGGGCCGGATCGTGGGCTCGGGAGTCGGTGATGCGGGAAGGGGAGTCGCCTGGCGCTCCCCGAGGGCCGGAGAGGCGCAGGCGGTCGCCAACCCACCCGCCGATACGACCACCGATGCCAGCAGCATCCGTCGAGTCACCATTGCCGGCGCGCGCTCTGACATCTGGATCTCCCCCCGATCGCCCTCAGCATAGCCAGGCGATGCGGGTGCGCGGGGCTGAACGAGGTTCTGAGATCGGTGAGGCGCCTCCTCCGCGCGTCATCCAGCTGATCTGCCCTACGGGAACTCCCTCATCGGATCGTCCCCGGGATCACGCAGCTACTCAATAGGATCGGCAGTATGACGGACAAGGACGGCCCTTCGGCGGACGATCTCGTGGCGAGCAAGCGCGCGACCTCCCGGCGCGATTTCTTCAAGATCGGCGGGGCCGCCGTCGCGGGTGCTGTGGCGGGCGGCGTCGGCGGGGCCGTGATCGGGAATGCAATCGGCGAGCGTCAGGGCTTCCTTGAAGGATCCAACGACTTCGGCGCGCTGGCTCCGCGGCATGCACCCGGATTCGATCACCTCGTCGTCGTGATGGGCGAGAACCGGTCGTTCGACAATCTGCTCGGCTATCTGTACTCGAAGGAGGATCTGCCGGAGGGGCAGACCTTCGACGGCCTCAACTTCGGCGACTACGGCAACTTCTCGATCGACGGGACGACGTGGGTCCCCACCCACATCTACCAGGGCGACACCGACAAGATCATGGGCTATCCCAATCCCGATCCGGGTGAGGAGTACCCCCACGTCAACACCCAGCTCTTCAACACCGTCGTTCCGGAAACGAACGCGGCGCTCTTCGTGGAGAGCATGGAGCACCCGTACAACGCTCCGCAGAACGGCGAGAAGGCGACGATGGGCGGCTTCCTCACCGACTACATCATCAACTACATGCGCCTGAAGAAGGGCACGGCTCCGACCGCCGAAGAGGCGAATCAGATCATGGGTTCGTTCTCCCCGCAGATGCTGCCGACGCTCTCGACGCTCGCGAAGGAGTTCGCGGTGTTCGACAGCTGGTTCTGCGCCGTGCCGTCGCAGACGTTCTGCAACCGGCACTTCTTCCACGCCTCCACATCGCACGGTTTCGTCACGAACAAGCACGGCGGCGGATACGACAAGTGGATCGACGCGCCCCCCGTTCCGACCGTCTTCAACCGGCTCGAGGATGAGGGCCTGAGCTGGAAGGTGTACTTCGACGAGTTGCAGATGGTGTCCTTCACCGGCGTGCTGCACGCGCCCGTGCTGGAGAAGTTCTGGAAGACGGAGCACTTCGGCACGATGGACGATTTCTACGCGGATGCCGAACACGGCGAGCTGCCCGCGTACGCGTTCATCGAACCGCGGATGGTCTACAACCACAACGACTTCCACCCGCCGTTCGGTACGCTGCACGAGAGCGACGTGTACGGCACCGAGGTGATCAACAGCGCGTTCTCGGACGTGCGGGCCGGCGACGAGCTCATCCACGACATCTACACCGCCATCCGGCAGAGCAAGTCCGAGAAGGGCTCCAACGCGGTCAACACGATGCTGCTGATCACGTTCGACGAGCACGGCGGATGCTACGACCACGTGCCGCCGCCCGAGGCGACGCCGCCGAACCCGGCGGACGGCCCCGGCGAGATGGGCTTCGAGTTCGATCGGCTCGGCTGCCGTGTTCCCGCCATCGCGGTGTCCGCGTACACCCGTAGCGGCACGGTCATCAACGACGAGATGCACCACGGTTCCGTGATCGCGACGCTGAGCAGGCTGCACGGCCTCAAGCCGCTCACCCGCCGCGACGCCACCGCGAACGACCTGTTCAACGTCATCAACCTCGACAAGCCGCGGCATCCGGCGGACTGGCCCGAGACGAGGCCGTCGTTCAACCCGGAGAACCCCGAGGCGATTCCGCCGCACCCGGCGCACGCGCACAAGGACAAGCCGCTCACCCCGCCCGCCCACGGCCTGCTGGGTCTGCTCCTGGCGCGCTACGGACTGCCGGAGGACAAGGAGCCGCAGACCTACGAGGATGCGTATGAGCTGCTGCACAAGCATGGAAAGGGCCTGTTCGGCGTCGACGAGGGGTGAGGTCCGGCCCGCCCCGGCATGAGGCAGAGTTTCCGGCGTGAGGCGGCCCCAGGCTGACTCTGTCTCATGCTGGAGGGTCCGGTTCAGGTGGAAGCATCACTCAGAACAACGGGTTCTCGCCCCGGGGTAGTCCTCAACAGTGCGGACACGGCGGCTTCGTCGTCGGGAAAGGATGCTTCGCGGATGACGACCGTGCTCGGACGAGCCCTCATGCGCCTGAGACGGGATCGCCCTGAACCGGCCCCTCGGTGTTCGGCTTCCAGCCCAAGGCCGGTGCGACGTGCTTCGCGAACGACTCCAGAACGTGCAGGTTGTAGTCGACGCCGAGCTGGTTCGGGATGGTCAGCATGAGCGTGTCGGCGGCCATCACGGCCTCGTCAGCGAGCAGCTGCGTGATCAGCACATCCGGCTCGGCCGCGTAGGTCTTGCCGAAGGTCGAGCGGAAGCCGTCGATGATGCCGACCTGGTCGCTGTTCTCCTCGGAGCGCAGGCCGAAGTAGGCGCGATCCATATCGGAGACGAGCGGGAAGACGCTGCGGCTGACCGAGACGCGCGGAGTGCCGGTGTGACCGGCAGCCTTGTAGGCGGCGCGGTACAGGTCGATCTGCTCGCGCTGCAGCTCGTGGAACGGTACTCCCGTGGCCTCGGTGAGAAGCGTCGAACTCATCATGTTGAGGCCGCGGCGCCCGGTGTCCTCGGCGGTCGCCCGTGAACCGGAGCCCCACCAGATGTGGTCGCGCAACGTCGGCGACTGCGGCTCGATTGCGAGGTAGTGTCCGGCGCCGACCATCCTCGGGTCGCCGGGCGCGATGCGCTCGCCCTCGATGGCGGCGAGGAACAGGTCGAACTTCTCCCTGGCGAGCACGCTGCCGCGCTCGGCATCCTCTTCATCGACGTACCCGAAGGTCTCGTAGCCGCGCAGCGCCGTCTCGGGTGATCCCCGGCTCACACCGAGCGCGATGCGTCCGTCGGCGATGAAGTCGAGAGCGGCCGCCTCCTCGGCGAACTGCAGCGGGTTCTCGTATCGCATGTCGATGACGCCGGTGCCGACCTCGATGCGCTTCGTGCGCGCGGCCATCGCGCTGAGCAACGGCATCGGCGAGGCCGCCTGACGCGCCCAGTGGTGCACCCGCACATAGGCGCCATTCACCCCGATCTCGTCGGCGCCCTCGGCGATCTCGATGGTCTGCTTCAGCATGTCGCCGGCGGTGCGCGTCGCCGAACCGGGCACGTCGGCGTAGTGCCCGAACGAGAGGAATCCGAAAGCCTTCATGATCTATTCGAACGAATGGATGCTGCCGGCTATTCCCGTGCGCCCGACGGCGCGGGAGGCGCGAGGAACCCGTCGAACACGAGCGAGCGGATGCGGGGCTCGAGATCGGCCCACAGGTCGGCGAACGGCACCTCGAACAGATCGGCGAGCGCGGCCGCGATCTGCATGACCGTCAGTTCGCCGTCGCACGCACCCACGAATGCGGCGAGCGCCGGGTCGACGGACAGCGTGCGGGCGAATCCGCCACCCTGACGCAGCTCGATCACGCTCGGATCGTCGTCACCGGGGAGCAGATGCCTCGCCTCGGTGACGTCAGGCCGCGGTGACCAGAGTCGGAGGGAGACCGGCGGCGAGCAGGTCATGCGCGGCGAGACCGTCTCGCAGCGCCCGGCCGACGCCGGACACCGGCTGAGCAACCGTCTCGATCCGCCGCAACGGCGAATCCGCCGCAGCCGGGCGACGCAGCAGCACGTAGCCGAAGCCGATCGACGTCACTCCGCGCAAGGCGAAATCGTCGAGCCACGCGGTGAGCAGAGGCGTGAATGCCGCGTCCCTCGGCGTCGTGCCGCCGTCGCGGATCCAGAGCTCCGCATAGCCGAGCGGCGTGAGCTCCTCCCGCTGCACCACCCACAGGTCGAGACCGTCCGGAACCCACGATGACAGCCGATCCAGCCCGCGCACGTCGCCTCTCGACTCCCAGTTGCCGAGCAATTGAGCGACGCCACCGGGCGTGAGATACAGAGGAACGTCTCGGATGAACTGCTCGACAAGCGCGTCGCCGACGAGTCCGCCGTCGCGGTACTCGTACTCCGGCACGCCTTCGCTGCGCGGCGTGATCACGAACGGAGGATTCGAGACAACCAGGTCGAAGGCCTCCCCCGCGACCGGCCTGAACATGCTGCCCTGACGGAACTCGATGTTGGCGACGCCGTTGATCCGCGCGTTGAGCTCCGCGTAGGCGAGAGCACGTGCCGAGATGTCGGTCGCCACGACCGTACGGGCGTAGCGGGCGACGAGGAGCGACTGGATGCCGCACCCGGTGCCGAGATCCAGTGCCCGGTCGACCTCGATGGGAAGAATCGTCTCGGCGAGAGTGCGTGATGCGCCGCCGACGCCGAGCACGTGGTCGGCGGGAAGGGCCGTCCCCAGCGCGATCTCGTCGAGGTCGCTGGCGATCCACCACTCCCCGACGCCATCGGCATCGACGAACGACTGCGGCCGCAGCAGCGCGCACGGGATCACCGTCTCCGCGTCGACGCGAGCCAGACCGAGCGCGGTCAGCCCTTCCACGCCGAGCCGAGGCAACGCCGCCTCGACGTGAGGAGAAGGCTGCGGCATCCCGAGCACGAACAGCCGTCCGAGTGTCGCGAGTACACCCTCGTCGCCCGAGATCGCACGCAGGATCGGCTCGCGCATCCCCCGCCCGAGAGCGTCGTCGGCTTCTTCTCCCCACAGGCGTCGGAGCGGTTCGGAGCGGAAGTCCGCGGCGTCGAGGTCGGCGGCGAGCGCGGCGCAGTGCAACGGCTCCGGTACGGGTGCGGGGGTGTCGGACACGGCCGTCACTCTACGCGTCTTCAGGGTTCTCCTTCGGTCGCACACCTAGAATCACAGGGTCAGTACTCACGAGCAGCCTGCGTCGCCGGCGTTCGAGGAAGACCCTATGACCGTGACCACTCCCGAAACCGGCCTTCGCGCGCAGCTGCTGCGGCTCGCGCGCGGCGCGGTCGCATTCGCGATCGTTCTGGGCATCTGCGGGATGGGTGCCGCTCCGAGTTACGCCGCGACCGACGCACAGTCCGACGAGGGCTTCGTCGAGCTGTACATGTCGGTCGGCCTGAACGCAACGGTGGCCCCCGGGGCGGCCACCACTGCCGAACTGACGGTGCAGAACGGCTCCGACGCCGAACTCGCCGCTGGGCGCGTGGTCCTCGAAATCGGTCGCACTCCCCTCACCGATGATGCGGCGCTCTCCACCTGGCTGGATGAAGGCGTGACCGGGGCGGTCTTCACTCCCCTGGGCTCCGACGGCACGACATCCGTCGATCCCGGCGCTTCCACCACCACGAGCATCACCGTTCCGCAGGAGTCCCTCGCCGACCTCACCCCCGGTGTCTATCCGCTGCGCGCGGCGCTCAGCGGCACCGACGGCGTCGATTCCGACCCCGCCATCCTGACCGATGTCGCGTCGAGAAGCATCCTCATCGTCACCGCCGCACCTGCGCCCCAGGTCGCAGTGCTCGTGCCGATCACCGCGACCCCCGCCGACGGGTCGCTCCTGACCCTCGACGAGCTCGTCGCGCTGACCGCGTCGGACGGCTCACTCACCGCTCAGCTCGAGGGCGTCGTCGGTACGTCTGCGGCACTGGCGATCGACCCGGCCATCCCCGCTGCGATCCGTTCCCTGGGCACGTCAGCGCCGACCAGGGTCGTGGAGTGGCTGGCGCGTCTCGAGGCGCTTCCGAACGAGCGGTTCGCCCTCCAGTTCGGAGACGCGGATGCCGCCACCCAGGCCCACGCCGCGCTCCCGTCTCTCCTGCAGCCGACCAGCCTCCACGCCTCCCTCGACCCGAAACTGTTTCCGAGCATCCCGAACACGGCGTCCCCGGAACCCACGCCGTCACCGACCCCCGAGCCGTCTGTTCCCGACGACGCAGAACTGAGCGCGGTCGTAGGGGCGCTACCGGGCATCCTCTGGCCCCGCGGTGACGTGACCGGTGACGACCTCACGACCTTCGCCGGATACGTCGGCGGCCCGGCGACGACGATCCTGCCCTCCACCTCCATCGGCGAGAGGCTGAGCGGGCATGCCGTCGTCGGCGAGCACGACCTCCTCATCACCGATGCCGCCACGTCGGCCGCCCTGTCGGCAGCCGCAGCCGAGCCCGACACCGACGCGCGAGCCGGTTCGCTCGCTGCCGCGAACGGGCATCTCTTCCTGGCTGCGCAGAGCGCACCGGGAGTTCCGGTTCTCATCGGCCTCGAGCGCGACGAGACACGCACCGCTGCGGCACTGCGCGCCGCGATCGCAGCCGTCGACACTCCGGCGTTCGACCTCTCCGCGCTCCGCTCCGCTGCGCCGTCGGCCGTGACCCTGACGGCGGCCTCCGATGTTTCCCGTGCCACCGCGCTGCAGACGATGCTGGCCGACGAGGTCACGCTGAACGCCTTCTCGACGGTCCTCGACGAACCGCAGCTGCTTCTCGGCCCCGAGCGCATCCAGATCCTCCGGGTGATCGCCGTCGGCAAGACCGACGAAGAGTTCACGGCGGCCGTCGACGACCATCGCACGGCCACGCAGACCACTCTGGGATCGGTGGGGATCGAGCCGACGAGCACCATCCAGCTGTTCGGGGCGAATGCGGACTTCGGCTTCTGGGTGCGCAACGATCTGCCGTGGCCGGTGGACGTCCGTCTGCTCGCGCAGCCCTCCGACCTGCGCCTCGACGTGCAGCGCGAGACCGAGGCCCGTGCGGACGCCGCCAGCAACACCCGCGTCAAGGTTCCCGTGTCGGCACGTGTCGGCAGCGGCGACCTCACCGTCGAGTTGAGCCTCAAGAGCCCGACCGGGGTCGACATCGGCACCACCCGCTATGCCGACGTCTCGGTGCGCGCCGAATGGGAGACCATCGGCCTGTTCATCTTCGGCGGGCTGGCGGCATTGCTGATCGTCGTAGGTGTTGTGCGCACCGTACGCCGGCGGCGCCGGAGCGAGGCGTCCGAGGTCGTTGAAGCGGATGCCGAGGCGGCACCGCTCGAGGAGGAGCATTGAGCAGTCTCGGCCGGGCCAGCGCCATTCTCGGGGCAGGAACGCTGGTCTCGCGCCTGACCGGTCTGCTGCGCACGATCGTGCTGGTCGCCGCGATCGGATCGATCGGGCGGGCCGGTGACGCCTTCGGCACCGCGAACCAATTGCCCAACAACATCTTCACGATCATCCAGACGGGCATCCTGACCGCCGTGATCATCCCGCAGATCGTCCGTGCCGGGAGCCACAAAGACGGCGGCCAGGCGTTCATCTCGAAGCTCTTCACCCTCGGCACGATCGTGTTCGTCGGAGCGACAGCGTTGGCGATGCTTCTCGCCCCGTGGCTCGTGTTCGTCTACGCGAAAGACTTCACGCCCGACCAGCACGCCCTCGCCACCGCATTCGCCTACTGGTGCCTGCCGCAGATCCTCTTCTACGGTCTTTATGCGCTCGTCGGCGAGACCCTGAACGCGAAACGCGTCTTCGGCCCGTACACCTGGGCGCCGATCGCCAACAACGTCATCTCCATCGCCGGCTTCCTGCTCTTCATCGCGTGGTTCGGCGATGACCGTCGCAACGTCGACATGTGGGATCCAGCGATGATCGCGGTGCTCGGGGGTACGGCCACCCTGGGGATCGCCGTACAGGCCGTGATCCTGCTCGCCGCATGGCGGAAGACCGGCCTGCACCTGCGCCCGGACTTCCACTGGCGCGGCGTCGGACTTCGGCACGTCGGCCGGCTTGCGGGCTGGACCTTCGCGATGGTGATCGCCGGCCAGCTGGCCGGACTCGTGCAGGCGACGATCGTCTCGGCCGCGTCCGGCGATCACCCGTCCGGGTTCATGATGATGGCAGCCTGGCTCGTATTCATGCTGCCGTACTCCATATTCACGGTATCCATCGGCACCCCGTACTTCACGCAGATCTCCGAGCACGCCGCAGAGGGACGAGACGGCGATGTGCGCGGCGACGTCGCGCGCTGCATCCGCGTCGTCTCGCTCTTCATCGTCGTCTCGACCGTGGCCCTGGTCGCTGCATCCGTCCCCGCCACCCGGATCTTCACCAACGACGCCTCCGACGCCTCCGCGGCTGCTCCCGTGCTCATCGCGTACCTCGTCGGACTCCTGCCGTTGTCGGTGCTGTTCATCGTGCAGCGCACGTTCTACGCCTACGGCGACACCCGCACGCCTTTCTGGTTCACCGTCGTGCAGTGCGCGATCATCATCGCCACCGCCGTCGTGCTCCCCTCTTTCGTGCCGCTCTCCCAGCTGGCCGCGGGGGTCGCACTCAGTCAGTCGATCGCCGGCACCGTTCAGATGATCATCGCCGTGTGGATGCTGCGCCGCCGCCTCGGCAGTCTGGAGCTCGGCCGCACGGCGCTGTCGCTCGGTCGTTTCGTCATCGCGGCGATCCCGGCCGGGTTCGCCGGCTGGGGCACCTTCCTGCTCCTGGGCGGGAACACCGGCTGGACCACCGCCGACAAGCTCTTCGGCGCGCTCGGCACCGCGGTGATCGGCGCCGCCGCCGTCGCGGTCTACATCGTCGTGCTGCTCCTGCTGCGCGCCCCGGAGCTCAAGGTCGCCACCTCGATGCTGCGGCGCTTCCTCCCGGGCCGCTGATCGGTCGGCGGGGAGCCGGCCCCGAATGTTCACGTCGCAGGGTTCCATCGGCGCTGTCTCGGGGAATGACCCGCGGTTACCATGGGTTGAACCAGGGGAACAGACTTTCAGCAACGGAGAGCACATGCGTCAGGTCATCATCATCGGCTCCGGCCCGGCCGGTTTCACGGCTGCCATCTATGCGGCGCGGGCGAGCCTGCAACCGCTGCTCATCGCCAGCTCCGTCGAGGTCGGCGGCGAGCTGATGAACACCACCGAGGTCGAGAACTACCCGGGCTTCCCCGAGGGCATCCAGGGTCCGGAGCTCATGGCCAAGTTCCAGGAGCAGGCCGAGAAGTTCGGCACCGAGGTGCTCTACGACGACGTCACATCGCTCGACCTGGACGGCCCCGTCAAGACCGTCACGCTCGGCAGCGGTGCGGTGCACGAGGCATCCACCGTCATCTACGCGACAGGTTCCGCGTACCGCAAGCTCGACGTCGCCGGCGAGGAGCGCCTCTCCGGTTACGGCGTCTCGTGGTGTGCCACCTGCGACGGCTTCTTCTTCCGCGAGAAGACGATCGCGGTCGTCGGCGGCGGCGACTCGGCGATGGAGGAGGCCACCTTCCTCACCCGCTTCGCGTCGAAGGTGTACGTCATCCACCGCAAGGACTCCCTGCGCGCCTCGAAGATCATGCAGGAGCGCGCTTTCGCGAACGAGAAGATCGAGTTCATCTGGAACAGCGAGGTCGCCGAGATCCAGGGCGCGGATGCCGTCACCGGCGTGCAGCTGCGCTCGACGGTCGACGGTTCGCTGCGCGACCTTCCGCTGGACGGCGTGTTCGTCGCGATCGGCAACGACCCGCGTACACACCTCGTGCACGGCAAGCTCGACCTCACCCCCGAGGGCACGATCTGGGTCGACGGTCGCACGTCGATCACCTCGGTCCCCGGCGTGTTCGCCGCCGGCGATGTCATCGACCCCACCTACCGTCAGGCGATCACCGCTGCCGGAACCGGAACGGTGGCCGCCCTCGACGCGGAGCACTTCCTCGCCGACCTCGAAGACGCATCGGTCGAGGTTCCCGCGGCTGAAGCCGCGGAGATCATCGTCGCCTGACCCCTCGGGAACACATACCGGTCGCCCGCTGTTGTAGCAGGCGAATCCTACGATCAAGGAGAATTTCTGATGAGTGCACAGGCGACGAGCCAGGCGACCTGGGAGCAGGACGTGCTGCAGGCCGATGGTCCCGTACTGGTCGACTTCTGGGCGGAATGGTGCGGCCCGTGTCGCATGGTCTCCCCGGTGCTCGACGAGATCCAGTCGGAGCATCCCGAGAAGATCACGATCCTCAAGCTCAACGTCGACGAGAACCCCGAACTCGCGATGAAGTACCAGATCACGTCGATCCCGGCGATGAAGGTCTTCCAGGGCGGCGAGGTCAAGCAGACCATCATCGGCGCCAAGCCGAAGTTCGCCCTCGAGAAGGACCTCGAAGCCTTCATCGGCTGACACACGGTTCTTCACGACGAAGCCCGCCTCTCCACACGGAAGGGCGGGCTTCTTCATGAGCGCGGCGGATCGTTCAGATCCCGCGCGCCGGTAGTCTCCTCGTATGACGACAACCTCACCGAGCAGCACCCGCCGCGGACTCGCGATCACTTCTCTTGTGCTGGGCGCTGTGGCATCCCTCATGATCCTCGGTTACTGGCTCATCGGCGGTTCCTCGGACCAGGGTCTGACGAACGCCGTCGTTCTCGCGGTCCTGTTCTTCTACGCATCGGTGATCGTCGGAGCGGTCGCCGTCATTCTCGGCATCGCGGCGGTGATCTTCTCGCGGCCGAGGCTGTTCGGCGCCATCGCGATCGTCCTCGGGGCCGTACCCGTCGTCGCCGTCCTGGTGGCATTGGCTGCGCAGGCAGGCTAGCGACGCGGGCCAGACGTCCGCCTCAGGAGGAGACCGTCGGATCCCATCGCCGGTGCCGTTGCTTCTCGTCGAGCAGTCCCCAGACCGCCGGCGTCAGATCGGGATACTCGAGGGCGATCTGACGGAGCACCCGGTAGTGTCGCGCGGCGTTCGGGCGCACACCGTCGTTCGCGTTGATGTTGTCGGCGCGGAGCAGGTAGACCACCAGTTCGTCCACGCTGGGCAGGTCCTCCATGAACTCCCAGGGATCCTCGCCGCCGAGCAGGCGCTCCTGGATCAGCACGGCCAACTCGTCTGCCGCTTCGGCACGCAGCACTTCGAGACTCGCGCGGCGGGGGATGGACTCGGACACCATTCCAGCCTACGCGCGCTACCGACGGGGTCGGCGCTCCACCTTGGCGTCGTCGGTCATCTCCTCCAGTTCCTTGCCCTTCGTCTCGGCCACCTTGAAGTAGACGAAGAAGAACGACAAGAGGGCGAAGAACGCGTAGAAGCCGTAGGCGAAGGTGAGGCCGATCTCGGCGAAAGCCGGGAACGTCGTCGAGATGAAGAAGTTCGCCGCCCACTGGGCCGCGGCGGCCACCGCGAGGGCGGCGGCCCTGATCGAGTTCGGGAACATCTCCCCGAGCAGCACCCAGACCAGGGGTCCCCAGGTCGCCCCGAAGAACACGACGAAGCCGTTGGCGCAGATGAGGGCGACGGTCGACCACGGGTCCTGCAACGTGACCGTTCCGGCGGCGTCGAGTGTGCCGAAGGAGAACGCCAGCGCCATCAGGCCCAGAGTGACCGTCATCCCGACCGAGCCGACAAGCAGCATGACGCGACGACCGACCTTGTCGACCAGCATGATGGCGATGATCGTCACGACGATGTTCGTGACCGAAGTGATCACGGTGATGAGCAGTGCCTGCGCCTCACCGAAGCCCACGGACTGCCACAGCGTCGTGGAGTAGTAGAAGATCACGTTGATGCCGACGAACTGCTGGAACACCGACAGCAGGATCCCGACCCACACCACGGGTTTCAAGCCGAACCGGTTTCCGCGCAGATCGCGTAGCGAGCCCGTTCGATCGGTGTTGATCGTTCCGGTGATCTCGACGATCTTCGCCTTCACGTCGAGCGTGCCGGTCACCGTCGTGAGCACCTGCTCCGCCTTCTCCAACTCGCCCTTTCCGACGAGGTACCGCGGAGACTCCGGGAGGCGCAGCGACATGATCCCGTAGACGAGGGCGGGGATCGCCTCCACGATGAACATCCAACGCCAGGCGGTGAGGCCCCACAGCGGCGCCGCGGCCTCCCCTGCGAGCCCGGCAAGCATCGAATCCGAGAGCAGCGCGACGAAGATGCCGGTCACGATCGCGAGCTGCTGGAGCGACCCGAGTCGGCCGCGGATGTGTGCCGGGGAGACTTCGGCGATGTATGCGGGAGCGATGACGGATGCGGCACCGACACCGAGTCCGCCGACCACGCGCCAGATGATCAGATCGACGACGCTGAACGCGAGTCCCGATCCGATCGCCGAGAGGAGGAAGAGGGCAGCGGCGGCGACCATGACGGGGATGCGGCCGCGCTTGTTCGCGATGGGGCCGGCGAACCAGGCGCCCACGGCGCAGCCGATCAACGCCGACGAGACCGCGAAGCCTTTGAGTCCGACCCCCAGATCGAACCCCGACACGTCGCCGGCGAGGGCGTCGACGGCACCATTGATCACCGCGGTGTCGAACCCGAAGAGGAATCCGCCGAGCGCCGCCGCGATACTGACCGCGATCACCCGTCCTTGGATGCCGGCTGCAGTCTGGACTTTGGACATGCCATCCCCCTCATCGTCGAATTGACGCGAGTCTAGGGGAAGGTATCCCCAGCTGCGCGGATCATCCGCGCCCGTATCCCTCTTCGCCGAGTTCAGAGAGGATGCGATTCAGATCCTGAATCGAGGCGAAATCGATGGTGACCTGGCCTTTGCGCGCGCCGAGCGAGATCTTCACACGGGTGTTCAATCGGTCACCGAGCTTGCTGGACACCTCGTCGAGGTACGCGCGTCGCGCCCCGGGGGTGGGTTTCGGCGCCTTCCCGGCCGCGGCGGGCTGCGACTTCGCGGCCTCCTCCGTGGCACGCACCGAGAGGTCTTCGTTCACGACCTTGTCAGCCAGGCGCTGCATGGCCTCCGGCGTCTGGAGGCTGAGGATCGCTCGGGCGTGGCCGGCCGAGAGCACGCCGGCTGCCACACGCTGCTGCACCGGCACCGGCAGCTTCAGCAGGCGGATCGTGTTGCTGATCTGCGGGCGGGATCGACCGATACGCGTGGCCAGCTGCTCCTGGGTGATGCCGAAGTCCTCGAGCAGTTGCTGGTAGGCGGATGCCTCCTCCAGCGGGTTCAGCTCGGAGCGGTGCAGGTTCTCAAGCAGCGCATCTCGCAGCAGATCTTCATCGGCGGTCTCACGAACGATCGCCGGGATCGCTTCGAGGCCGGCCTCACGAGCGGCCCGCGTGCGCCGCTCCCCCATGATGAGCTCGTATTCGCCCTCGGAGTTCTTGCGCACGACGACCGGCTGCAGCACTCCGAACTCGCGGACGCTGTGCACGAGCTCCGCCAGGTCTTCGGTGTCGAAGTGAGTACGGGGCTGTCGCGGGTTGGGGACGATCTTGTGCGGGTCGATCTGGACCAGGTGGATGCCCGGGACCTCGGCCAGCTCCGCCTTCGGCTGGGTCTCGGGGCCGTTGATGTCGATCCCGTGAGCCGGTCGGAGATTCGCGCCGGGGAAGAAGACGTCGACGGGACGCTCCATCTGATCGGCGGTGGGGATCAGTGCGCCGATCCCCCGGCCCAGTCCAGTGCGCTTGGCCATCATTTCTCCTTGCTCTGCGACACGGTACGTGTCGCGATCTCGACGGCTGCCTCGCGGTAGGCGATGGCGCCGGCGGACTGCCCATCGTAGGCGATCACGGTCTGGCCGAAACTCGGCGCTTCCGACACCCGCACCGAGCGTGGGATGACGGTCTCCAGAACCTGGCTCGGGAAGTGACTCCGTACCTCTTCCGCCACCTGCTGCGCGAGCCGGGTGCGTCCGTCGAACATCGTCAACAGGATCGTGGACAGGTGCAGCTCGGGGTTGAGATGCTTCTGGATCATCTGGATGCTGCCGAGCAGTTGACTCAGACCCTCCAGTGCGTAATATTCGCACTGGATCGGGATGAAGACCTCGGATGCCGCGGTGAAGGCGTTGATCGTCAGCAGCCCCAGGGACGGAGGGCAGTCGATGATCACGAAATCCACCGGACTGTCGCGGAGGTACTCCTCCAGTGCGCGGCGGAGGCGGTGCTCGCGGGCGACCTGGGCGACGAGCTCGATTTCGGCACCGGCGAGGTGAATCGTGCTCGGTGCACAGAGGAGGTTCGGGTTCTCCGGGCTGACCTGAATGATGTCCGCGAGAGGGAACTCTTCGATCAGCACGTCGTAGACGCTGGGAATGTCGGCGCTGTGCGGAACGCCGAGTGCGGTCGAGGCGTTGCCCTGCGGGTCGAGATCGATGACGAGCACCTTGGCGCCCAGTCCCGCGAGAGCAGAAGCGATGTTCACCGCCGTCGTGGTCTTCCCGACCCCGCCCTTCTGATTCGACACGGTGAGAACCCGCGTCTCCCCGGTGAACTCGACGTTCACGGCTTCCAGCGCGCGGCGGCGGGCGGAGAGGTCAGCGAGTTCCCGCGCAAGCGGCGTATCCATCCCGAAAGAAGCCTTCGGTGATGCCTGTTCGGACTGTTTCACGTGAAACATCCACTCCTTTCGGGGCCGCGTTCCACTCTAATCGCAACGGGGGACGTTGCTTGTCGCCCTGGCGTCGGAGGTGGGTGGGTTGGGCGTCTTGGGGACGGGCTCCGGGATGCTCCCCTTCGTTCGCAGAGCGGGTTCCTCCCGCTTCGCGTGCCCCTCCCGATGCTCACTCCGGGGACATCCCTGCGCCCTCGGTGTCGTGCCGATCCGACATTTCTGGCGGGCGGGCGAAAGGGGGTCGCAGCAGGGAAGGCGACAGCGTCTCGCTTCGCTCGACGACTGCGCGGATGGCGTGGCGTGGAATGTTTCACGTGAAACATCGTCCTAGAGCAGTGGGACAGCTCGATGTCTCGGGTCAGGAGATCGTGTACGTCACCGTGCGGTGGTCACAGGGGATGTTTCACGTGAAACAACGGGGAGTGAGTGAAGGAGCCCTCCTGTGATCAGGCGGCGAGCGTCATGATGGCGAGTCCTCCGCGTAGCGTGCACATCGATCCGACGGATGAAGCACCCACCCAAAGGGACAGTCGAACATGTTCTGCTACAACTGATCCAGTGGCGGCCAGCCGTACTCGACGCGAGTGCCCCCTACGCGGCCACCTTCCGTCACCCCTCGACGCATGCAGGAGTCAACGGGCATCCGGTCGTCCGCGATACCCGCGGTGCCGTCTTCCGCGACAGCGGTCCGAACCGCCCGCCCAGCCAACCCACACCCACAGCCCCGCCAGAGCGTCAATCGACGGATACTTACCCATCCGTTCGTGCTCACGTTTCACGTGAAACATCCGAACCCGATCCCACCAACCGCATCACGCACGGACTCGGCACAGCTACACTTTCTTCGTCCAGTACGCACACCTGACGCACCTGCACCGCGCAGTCGTCGAGCGAAGCGAGACGCTGCCACCCCTCTACTCACCACCGATGATGAGCAACGTACTGATCACCGACACCGAGGGCGCAGGGATGTCCCCGGAGTGAGCATCGGGAGGGGCCCGCGAAGCGGGAGGGAACCCGCTCTGCGAACGAAGGGGAGCATCCCGAAGCCCGTCCCCAGATGCCCAACGCACCAACCGACTACCCAAAACAAACCCACGATGTTTCACGTGAAACATCGCAACTCGGACTCAGCCCCGAACAACCGCCCGAACAACTCGTGTCGTCTCCGGCAGCACGCCCTCGCCGAGTACCTCGACGCGTACCCCGGAAAGACGGAACTTCTTGACCTGCTTCTGCGCGGCCTCGATCTCGTTCTCGGCGTTCATCCCTTTGAGCAGGACGAGCTCTCCCCCGTCGCGCACCAGCGGCGCCGTGAGGGGGATGAGTGTGCGCAGAGCACTGACGGCACGTGCGGTGACGACGTCGAAACCTTTGGGGCGACCCACGTCTTCAGCACGAGCGCGCAGCACCTCGACGTTGTCCAGCCCGAGATCGGTCACCTGCTCATTGAGCCAAATGACACGACGTTCCATCGGCTCGATGAGCGTCCAGTGCACATCGGGCCGAGCGATGGCCAGCACGATGCCCGGGAGGCCGGCGCCGGAACCGATGTCCGCCACCGACCCGGAGAACAGAGGCGCAGCGATCGCGCTGTTGAGGATGTGACGGGTCCAGAGTCGTGGGAGTTCCAGCGGACCGATGAGCCCGCGCTCCTCTCCGACTCGCGCCAGGGCGGCGGTGAAGGATCGGGCAAGATCGACTCGGCCACCGAACAGATCAACAGCGACTGCCGGCTCCGCCTCGACGGCGCTCACGAGCGATCTCCGGCGGAATGTTTCACGTGAAACATCAGCGACGGCGGAGAACCGTGTGCCGATCGGCGCCTTCACCGTACGACTCTGAGACGAGGCCTCGCTCGGCGGCGACATCGTGCACGAGCTTGCGTTCGTAGCTCGACATCGCCGGCAGGGATGCCTGGGATGCTCCCTCGTCCAGCTTGACGGCCGCAGCATCCACCAGCGTCTCCAACTGACGACGACGCACGTCGCGGGATCCGCCGATGTCGAGGATGAGGCGGGAGAAAGACCCGGTCTTGTTCTGCACGGCGAGGCGGGTCAGCTCCTGCAGGGACTGGACGGTGTCGGGTGCGGAGAGCAGTGCGAGTCCGTCTCCCTCCGCCTCGACCGAGACGTATGCCCGACCCTGGCGGACGTCAAGATTGAGGTCGCCATCGATGTCGGCGATGTCGAGCAGCTCCTCGAGGAAATCTGCGGCGATGTCGCCTTCGTTCTCGAGCTCGGCCACCGTCGGCTCGGTGTGCGCGGTCACGCTCTCAGTCGTCATGCGGTGGGACCCTTCTTCTTCGCGCGCTTCTTCCCCACGGGCTGCTGGCGCTTCGGTGTCTCGGCCTTCGCCTTCTCCGCGGCCTCGAGCAGGCGCTGCTGCTCGGCCTCGTACACCGACATCGGAACGACCTTGCCGGACGAGTCGATGGCCTTGCCCTTGCGAGCGAGTCGCTCTTCGCGCGCCTTCGCTGCCTCGGAACCGGGGGTCGGCATCTCACGGATGACGAGGAACTGCTGCCCCATGGTCCACAGGTTCGAGATGAACCAGTACACGACGACACCCAACGGGAAGAACACGCCCGAGAAGATGAAGCCCAGCGGAAGCACGTAGAGCATGATCTTCTGCATCTGGTACGCCTGGCCGGTCTTGGCCTCCGGCGACAGGTTCTTCGAGATGATCTGCAGCTGCGTGAAGAACTGCGACCCGATCATGAGGACGACCAGGGTGGCGAGGATGATGATGGCGGTGACGTTCTGCGCGTCCACGGCATTGCCGAGCGTCTCATGCAGAGATGCACCGAAGACCTTCGCGTCGTAGAACTGGCGCGTGAGGTCGGCGTTCAAAAGCCCGACACCGCCGACACCCCAGCCGGCGTGCTTGGTCACATCGTTCAGCACGCTGAACAGGGCGAAGAAGATCGGCATCTGCACCAGCAGTGGCAGACAGCTCGACATCGGCGTCGTGCCGTGCTTCTTGTAGAGCGCCATGGTCTCGCGGCTCATGGCCTCGCGAGACAGCTGATCCTTCTTGCCGCGGTACTTCTCCTGAACTTTGCGCAGTTCAGGAGCGATTTCCATCATCTTTCTCTGGCTCTTGATCTGCTTCACGAAGAGCGGAATGAGAGCGGCACGGACGACGATGACGAGACCGACGATCGAGAGCACCCAGGTGATGCCGGATGCCGCGGGCAGCCCGACGGCCGTGAAAAGCGCGTGCCACGCGACGAGAACCAGTTCGACAACCCACTTGAGGGGCCAGAGGATGGTGCTGAGCAGATCGAACCCGCCGGCGGCCGGCGGAGGCGAGGTACTTGCGAACAGAAGGTCAAGACCCACCGGTCAGTCCTTTCGAGCAGGGACGACGAAACCATTCGAGGTCAGGTCGTGGCGGAAGTGTTCGTGCGGCGGTACGTCATCGACGCCACCGCGGGACCAGGGATTGCATCGCAGGATGCGCCAGGCGGAGAGCAGCGCTCCCCGTGCGGCACCGTGCTGCTGCACCGCACCTACAGCGTAGGCGGAACAGGACGGATAGTACGCACAGACGTCTCCATACAACGGGGAGATCACCTTGCGATAGCCGGCCAGGAAGCCCAGCACCAGATTGCGCGGGATCAGAGGGATGCTGCGCACGGCATCCTTCGCTTCAAGATGCGCCGTGCCCACCGATGACTGCGGTAAGGCCGTCATGATGCCGGCCGATCTGCGTCAAGCCGCCCGAGGCAGCGGTGCACGTCTGCACCGCAGTTCGGCGAAACTCGCCGACGCGGACGCAGGAAGGGCACGGATGACGACATCCGTGCCCTCGGGGACTCGCTCGAGCGCTTCCGCACAGACGGCTTTGAGCCGTCGACGAACGGTGTTGCGCACCACAGCCGTACCCACCTGCTTGCTGATGATGAAGCCGAATCTCGCGACTCTGCTCTCGCCCGTCGACAACATCGAGGTGACGACGCGCGCCCCGCCACAACGTGATCCACGTCGAACGACCAGTCGGTAGTCGCTCCCGCGGGTCAGACGATACGGGCGGGCGAGCACAGCGGGCTACGCGGAGAGCTCGGTGCGGCCCTTCGCGCGGCGGGCCGCGAGGATGCCGCGACCGGCACGAGTGCGCATGCGAGCACGGAAGCCGTGCTTCTTGGCGCGACGACGGTTGTTGGGCTGGAAGGTGCGCTTAGTCATGGAATCACTCCGGGAATACTGCCACCGGGTTCACTGCGACCGGAGACATGGGGAACTGCCAAAAATGGCATAAGTCAACCGACTAAGGGTACGTCTTGGCGGCGCGCAGAGCAAATCTGCGCACAGCGAGTGACCGCATCCGTCAGGATGCGCACAGCCATTATCCACAACCCGGTCGCCCCCGTGCGCGCAACACGCGCGCGGAATCTCCAGGGCAGGTTGCCGTTCTCAGCCGCGGTGACTACCGTGGCATCCGAAGTTATCCACAGGGGGGCCGTAGTTCTCTGACCCTCCGCGAGCCCCGTCCGGAGCACCATGTCCTCACCTGCCTTGCCTGATGTACCGATCTGGACGACGGTGCAGGAGCTGCTGGCAGATGATGAGCGCGTCACACCCCAGCTGCAGGGCTTCCTGAGTCTCGCGGTTCCGGCCGGTGTGATGGGCGCGACGCTGTACCTCGACGTTCCCAACGACCTGACCGCCGCGCAGATCAACAAACGTCTGCGGCTGCCGATCATGGAAGCCCTCTCCCACATCGGCGAGGAGGTCACCTCCTACCGCGTGGTCGTGAACCATGAACTCGTCGAACAGGCCACGGCGCCGATCTCGGTCACCGACTTCGGACGCAGCGAGCAGCCCCGGCCCGAGTCGCCGATGGAGCAGCCGACCCCGATCCGGCACGAGTCCCGCCTCAACCCGAAGTACACCTTCGACAACTTCGTCATCGGCCAGTCCAACAGGTTCTCGCACGCGGCCGCGGTCGCCGTGGCCGAAGCGCCGGCGAAGGCCTACAACCCTCTCTTCATCTACGGCGACTCCGGCCTGGGCAAGACGCACCTTCTGCACGCCATCGGCGACTACGCGCAGTCGCTGTACACGGGGGTCAAGGTGAGGTACGTCTCCAGCGAGGAGTTCACGAACGACTTCATCAACTCGATCGCGAACAACCGAGGCGCGGCCTTCCAGGCGCGCTACCGAGACGTCGACATCCTCCTCATCGACGACATCCAGTTCCTGCAGGGGCGAGCGGAGACGCAGGAGGCGTTCTTCCACACCTTCAACACGCTCCACGATCACAACAAGCAGGTCGTGATCACCAGCGATGTCGCGCCCAAGCACCTGACCGGCTTCGAGGACCGGATGCGGAGCCGCTTCGAGTGGGGTCTGATCACCGACGTGCAGGCTCCCGACCTCGAGACCCGCATCGCGATCCTCCGCAAGAAGGCTCAGAGCGAGTCGCTGCACATTCCGGACGAGGTGCTGGAGTACATCGCCACGGTCGTCTCCTCCAACATCCGGGAACTGGAGGGCGCGCTCATCCGGGTCTCCGCCTTCGCAAGCCTGAACCGCTCAGCACTGGACATCTCTCTCGCCCAGACCGTGCTCCGCGACATCATCGATACGGCCGAGGACAACATCATCTCGCCGACCGACATCATCACCGCCACCGCGGGTTACTTCAAGCTCACCGTCGACGACCTGTACGGTTCGAGCCGCTCCCAGCAGATCGCCACCGCCCGTCAGATCGCGATGTATCTGTGTCGCGAGCGCACGAGTCTGTCTCTGCCGAAGATCGGCCAGTTGTTCGGCAACAGGGACCACACGACCGTGATGTACGCCTACAAGAAGATCAGCGAGCTCATGAAGGAGCGCCGCTCGATCTACAACCAGGTGACCGAGATCACCACGCAGCTCGGTCGACGCTGACGACAGTGCGACAAGGCTCTCCAGAAGGGGCACGGACATCCGCAGGGGTCTCCGTGCCCCTTCTGCATCCACAAGAGGCGCGGCGCGTCGTCGATAGATGCCTCTATGCACATGTGGATAACTTGTGGATGGAACCCGTTCACATCGGGACGGATGTGGGCGAATCGCGTCCACCTGTGGATAACTACCCGGTTGCTCCATTCCTTGTGGATGCCGCCGAACCGCGGATTCCTCAGGGATTCCACAAGTGACAGACGTGTAGTTCCCTACTCGCGCCTGATATCCACCGAGTTATCCACAGAATCCACAGCGGTTAACACCGTTAAGGAGTTAACCCTTTGATGAGCGCGATCCGATCACCAGAAGGTGCGAAGCCCGGGCGTAGGGAACGACAGGAGTGTGGGGCTAGCATGGGAAGCCCTGCACACAGGGACCGGATGATGACGGCACATCAGAGAACGATGACAAGGGAGCACCCGTGAGGTTTCAGGTCAACCGCGATGTCTTCAGCGAGGCTGTGTCGTTCGTCGTCAAGCTTCTGCCCCAGCGCAACCCGCAGCCGATCCTGGCCGGTGTCCTGATCGAAGCGGATGGCTCGGGGCTCACGCTCTCGGCGTTCGACTACGAGGCATCCGCTCGCACGACCATCGAAGCCACGGTCGACACTCCCGGCACGATCCTCGTCCACGGGCGTCTGCTCTCCGACATCGCGAGCCGCCTGCCGAACGCGCCGATCGACATCGCCGTCGAGGAAGACGGCAGCATCACCGTCACCTGCGGTTCGGCCCGCTTCACTCTCGCTGCCATGCCTGTCGAGGAATATCCATCGATCCCCGAGGTCGCCGGATCCACCGGCGTGGTCCCGGCCGACGACTTCGGCACCGCGATCGCCCAGGTCGGTTTCGCCGCCTCCCGTGACGATGTCACCCCCGTGCTCACCGGTGTGCAGCTCGAGGTCTCGGGTCAGAGCCTGAGCCTCGTCGCGACCGACCGCTACCGGGTGTCGCTCCGTGACGTCCCCTGGGACGGCGCGGCCGTCGAACAGGCTGCTCTGGTTCCTGCTCGCACGCTCCTCGAGGTCGGAAAGACCTTCGGTCACGCCGGCACCATCCAGATCGCGTTCTCCGGAGCAGGCGAGCGCGAGATCATCGCCTTCACCGCCGGCAACAAGACGGTCACGTCGTTGCTCATCAAGGGCAACTTCCCCCCGGTCCGCCGCCTTTTCCCCGAGCAGACCGACCACTACGCGGTCGTCAACACGGCCGACCTCGTCGAAGCCGTCCGCCGAGTGTCGCTGGTGCTCGACCGCGCAGCTCCGCTGCGATTCACGTTCACCGCCGACAGCGTGACGATGGATGCCTCCGGCAACGAGCACGCCCGCGCCTCGGAGTCGGTCGACGCGATCCTCTCCGGTGGCGATGACGTCACTCTCGGACTCAACCCGCAGTACCTGATCGAGGCCCTCGGCGCGGTCAAGAGCGAGTTCGTACGCGTCACCTTCACCTCGAGCGACAACGCGAACAAGCTCAGCCCGGTGCTGATCACCAGCCAGACTTCCGTGGAGCAGGCCGGTCTCGACTCGTTCAAGTACTTGCTGCAGCCCAACCTCCTTCTCCGCTGAGCCTCTCCTCTTCGAACCGCCAGTGATGTGCCGCGGCCACCGAACCGGTGTCCGACCCCGAAGGTAGGCTGACCACGTGATTGTGGAACACCTGAGCCTCGTGGACTTCCGCAATTACCCGACCGCCGAACTCTCCCTCCACCCGGGGCCCGAACGTCCTCGTCGGCCGCAACGGGCAGGGCAAGACGAACCTCGCCGAGGCTGTGGTCTTCCTCGCCACTCTCGGCTCGCACCGGGTGTCGTCGGATGCTCCGATGGTCCGCGACGGGCAGGAGTTCGCCATCATCCGGGCCCGGCTGTCGCACGGCGAACGCAAGGTGCTCGCCGAGGTGCAGGTCAACCGGCAGGGTTCGAACAAGGCGCGCATCAACGGCTCGGCGTCGAAGATCAACGAACTTCCCCGCTACGCCCACGTCGTGCTGTTCGCCCCCGAGGATCTGCAGATCGTCCGCGGCGATCCGTCTTCCCGCCGGCGCTTCGCGGATCAGCTGCTCATCCAGCGGACACCGCGCATGGCGGCGGTGCTCGGTGACTACGATCGTGTGCTCAAGCAGCGCACCGCGCTGCTGAAGTCCGCACGCGCACGCGGCATCCGTGGTGAAGCACTGACGACGCTCGACGTCTGGGATGACAAGCTCATCGCGCTCGGGTCCGAGATCATCGACGCGAGACAGCGATTGGCCGCCGACATGCAGGATCCGATCGCCACGGCCTATGCCGCGATCGCCGGTGCGGATCATCAGCCGCAGCTCGAGTGGGCGCTGTCGGTGCGCGGCGGCGACCCCGAGGAGGGCGAGGATGCCGCATCCGACACCCGCGGCGAGATCGCCGATCTGTTCCGCGCGGCGCTGCTGGCCAAGCGCACGCAGGAACTCGACCGAGGACTCACCCTGGTCGGCCCGCATCGCGACGACCTGATCCTGCGCGTGCGCGGCCTGCCGGTGAAGGGATACGCCTCGCACGGCGAGTCGTGGTCGGTGGCGCTGGCGCTGCGGTTGGCCTCGGCCGAGCTGCTGCGCAGCGAATCGCCTGCTGGAGACCCGGTGCTGATCCTCGATGACGTCTTCGCCGAGCTCGATGCCGATCGACGGCAGCGACTGGCGGCCCTCACCGCCGGCTACGAGCAGGTGGTGGTGACCGCGGCGGTGGAGGAGGATATCCCTGCGGTGCTGCACGCCCACGTGGTGCGGATCGATGCGGGCACCATCAGCGACGAACGCGCGGACAGCCAGGTGGGAGGAACGGATGACTGACACGGCCGCATCCGAGACCCCGGAGACCGTCGCCACGTATCTTCGTCTGCGCGGTCTGAAGCCGAGTTCGAAGTCGTGGAAGCGCAAGCGCCGCATCGCGGACGACGATGACAACGCTCCGTTCACCCCCGGTCGCGATCCCGGAGCGCTCGGATCGGTGCTCGACAAGCTCAGCCGGGACTCCGGCTGGCAGATCACCCTCGCCAGCGAAGACCTGGTGCGCCAGTGGGCAGATCTCGCCGGCGCCGGCACCGCCCAGCACTCCGAACCGGTGTCGCTGGAGAACGGCGTGCTCACCGTGAAGTGCGATTCGACGGCGTGGGCGAAGAACCTGCAGTTCATGCGCGCGACGATCCTCACCGAGATCGGTCGACGGTACCCGGACGCAGGAGTGGAGAACCTCCGTTTCATCGGGCCGGACGTCCCCTCCTGGAAATGGGGTCCCAGAGTCGTTCCAGGGCGGGGCCCGCGCGATACCTACGGGTAGGGCATCATCGAGGGGGTTCCGATCGATTACAGGGCCACACGTGGCCGCTGAGCCGCATTGAGCACGAAAATCCCGCTAGAATGGGAGTTCGTGATATCGATGTGGAGAATGCCCTCTGATGACGCCTGAATCCCCCGCTGACGAGACGGAATCGACCACCGGGGGAACCCCCGTATCCGCGAGCACCCCCTCCTCTCGCCCGCCGAAGCAGCCCGGCGAATACGGTGCCGATGAGATCCAGGTCCTCGAGGGTCTCGAGGCCGTCCGCAAGCGCCCCGGCATGTACATCGGCTCGACCGGTCCCCGAGGGCTCCACCACCTGGTCCAGGAGATCGTCGACAACTCGGTCGATGAGGCGATGGCCGGTCACGCCGACGCGATCCTCGTCACGCTGCTCGAAGACGGCGGCGTGCGCGTCGTCGACAACGGCCGCGGCATCCCGGTCGATCCGCACTCCTCCGACCCGACGAAGTCGACGGTGGAGGTCGTGCTGACGATCCTGCACGCCGGCGGAAAGTTCGGCGGCGGCGGATACGCGGTCTCCGGCGGCCTGCACGGCGTCGGTTCGTCGGTCGTGAACGCCCTCTCGACCCGCTTCGAGGTCGAGATCAAGCGTCAGGGTCACGTCTGGCGTCACAGCTTCGCGAACGGTGGCGTTCCGCAGCAGGCTCTGGAGAAGGGTGAGGAGACCGACGAGACCGGAACGGTCATCACCTTCTGGCCCGACGCCGAGATCTTCACCGAGTCGACCGAGTTCGACTACGACACGCTGCGCACCCGCTTCCAGCAGATGGCGTTCTTGAACAAGGGCCTGCGCATCGAGCTGCAGGACGAGCGCCCCTCCTCCGCATACGAGGTCGAGGTGGATGGCGCGGTCGTCGAGAAGCAGAAGAGTGACGTCTTCCTCTACGAACGCGGACTCGTCGACTACGTCGAGTACCTGAACAAGGTGCGTCACGCCGAGGTCGTCAACGACGAGGTCATCGCCTTCGAGTCCGAAGACACCGAGCGCAAGATCTCGCTCGAGGTCGCGATGCAGTGGACGACCTCGTACACCGAGAACGTGTTCACCTACGCGAACACGATCAACACGCACGAGGGCGGCACGCACGAAGAGGGCTTCCGTGCGGCACTCACGACTCTGGTGAACAAGTACGCCCGTGCGAACAACATCATCAAGGAGAAGGACGAGAACCTCTCCGGCGACGACGTCCGCGAGGGCCTGACCGCCGTCATCTCGATCAAGCTCGGGGAGCCGCAGTTCGAGGGCCAGACGAAGACCAAGCTCGGCAACACCGAGGCGAAGGCGTTCGTGCAGAAGGTCGTCGGCGACCAGCTCGGCGACTGGTTCGAGCGCAACCCGGTGCAGGCGAAGAACGTCATCCGCAAGGCGATCGACGCGGCCACCGCCCGCCTCGCCGCGCGCAAGGCCCGCGAGACGGCACGCCGTAAGAGCGTCTTCGAGTCGGCCGCGATGCCGGACAAGCTCAAGGACTGCACCAGCAAGGATCCGTCGATCAGCGAGATCTTCCTCGTCGAGGGAGACTCCGCAGGCGGTTCCGCGGTGCAGGGTCGTGACCCGCACACCCAGGCGATCCTGGCCCTGCGCGGCAAGATCCTCAACGTCGAACGCGCGCGCCTCGACAAGGCACTGGGCAACAAAGAGGTCCAGGCGATGATCCAGGCCTTCGGCACGGGCATCGGCGAGGAGTTCGACATCGAGAAGGCGCGGTATCACAAGATCGTGCTGATGGCGGATGCCGATGTCGACGGCCAGCACATCACGACGCTGCTGCTGACGCTGCTGTTCCGCTACATGCGCGGTCTGATCGAGGCGGGCTTCGTCTACCTCGCGATGCCGCCGCTGTACCGCCTGAAGTGGTCGAACTCGGCACACGAGTACGTCTTCAGCGATGCCGAGCGCGACGCCCTGCTCAAGCACGGCCTCGACAACGGCAAGCGGATCCCGAAGGATGCCGGCATCCAGCGCTACAAGGGTCTCGGTGAGATGAACCCGAAGGAGCTGTGGGAGACCACGATGGATCACTCCACCCGCACGCTTCAGCAGATCACGATCGAGGATGCGGCGGCCGCCGACGAGATCTTCAGCGTGCTGATGGGTGAGGACGTCGAATCGCGCCGCAGCTTCATCCAGCGCAACGCCAAGGACGTCCGCTTCCTCGACATCTGAGTGCCGGCGCCTCGCCTCGCACGATCAACGACCGGAATTGACACACACATGACTGACGAAGAATTCCCGACCGACAACGGTGAGCAGCGCGCCGAGCCGGTGCACGACCACGGCAGGATCGACCAGGTCGACCTGCAGTCCGAGATGCAGCGCAGCTATCTCGACTACGCGATGGCCGTCATCGTCGGCCGCGCGCTTCCCGACGTCCGCGACGGTCTGAAGCCGGTGCATCGCCGGGTGATCTACGGCATGTACGACGGCGGGTTCCGCCCGGACAAGTCGTTCTCGAAGTGCGCCCGCATCGTCGGCGAGGTCATGGGTCAGTACCACCCGCACGGCGACTCGGCGATCTACGACGCCCTCGTCCGTCTCGTGCAGCCGTGGTCGCTGCGCTACCCGCTGGCTCTCGGCCAGGGCAACTTCGGCTCCCCCGGCAACATGGGTGCGGCCGCCCCTCGATACACCGAGACCAAGATGGCTCCGCTCGCGCTCGAGATGGTGCGGGACATCGAAGAAGACACCGTCGACTTCCACGACAACTACGACGGCCAGACCCAGGAGCCTTCCGTGCTCCCGGCTCGTTTCCCGAACCTGCTCGTCAACGGATCGGTCGGCATCGCGGTCGGCATGGCGACCAACATCCCGCCGCACAACCTGCGCGAGGTGTCGGATGCCGCGCTCTGGGCGCTCGACAACCCCGGGATCTCGCGCGAGGAGCTGCTCGACGGCCTCATCCAGCGCGTCCCCGGACCGGACTTCCCGACCGGCGCGCAGATCCTCGGCACCAAGGGCATCCAGGAGGCGTACCGCACCGGTCGCGGCTCGATCACGATGCGCGCGGTCGTCAACGTCGAGGAGATCCAGGGTCGCACCTGCCTGGTGGTCACCGAATTGCCGTACCAGGTGAACCCCGACAACGTCGCGGTGAAGATCGGCGACCTGGCCCGTGACGGCAAGATCACCGGCATCGCCGACATCCGCGACGAGTCGTCCGACCGCACCGGTCAGCGCCTCGTCGTCGTGCTCAAGCGGGATGCCGTCGCCAAGGTCGTGCTGAACAACCTGTACAAGCACACGCAGCTGCAGGAGAACTTCGGCGCGAACATGCTCGCGATCGTCGACGGCGTGCCGCGCACGCTCGCGATCGACGGCTTCATCACCCACTGGATCGCGCACCAGATCGAAGTGATCGTCCGCCGCACGCAGTACCGGCTCAACGAGGCCGAGAAGCGCATGCACATCCTGCGCGGCTACCTCAAGGCGCTGGATGCGCTGGACGAGGTCATCGCCCTCATCCGCCGATCGCAGACCACGCAGGAGGCGAACGAGGGACTGCAGAAGCTCCTCGACATCGACGACATCCAGGCCGACGCCATCCTGCAGATGCAGCTGCGCCGCCTGGCCGCCCTCGAGCGCCAGAAGATCATCGATCAGGCCACCGAACTCGAAGCCCAGATCACCGAGTACAAGGCGATCCTGGCCGACGAGCTGCGTCAGCGCACCATCATCCGCGAAGAGCTCACCGGCATCGTCGAGCGCTTCGGCGACGAGCGTCGCACGCACATCCTGCACGGCTTCGACGGCGACGTGTCGATGGAAGACCTCATCGCCGAAGAGGAGATGGTCGTCACCGTCACGCGCGACGGCTACATCAAGCGCACGCGCAGCGACAACTACCGTTCGCAGCACCGCGGCGGCAAGGGCATCAAGGGCGCGCAGCTGCGGGCCGATGACATCGTCGAGCACTTCTTCGTGACGACGACGCACCACTGGCTGCTGTTCTTCACCGACAAGGGACGCGTCTACCGCGCGAAGACCTACGAGGTGCCGGAGTCCGGACGCGACGCGAAGGGCACGCACGTCGCGAACCTGCTCGCGCTGCAGCCCGGCGAGAGCATCGCCCAGGTCCTCGACATCCGCGACTATCAGGTGGCCGACTACCTGGTGCTCGCGACGCGCGACGGTCTGGTCAAGAAGAGCCGCCTCAGCGACTACGACACCAACCGCCAGGGCGGGGTGATCGCGATCCGCCTGAACGAGGAGGACGAGCTCGTCAGCGCTCTGATGGTGAACAAGGAGGACGACATCCTCCTCATCAGCCGGCGCGGCATGTCGGTGCGCTTCCAGGCGACCGACGAGGCGCTGCGCCCGATGGGCCGCGCGACCGCCGGCGTCAAGGGCATGAAGTTCCGTGAGGGCGACAGCCTGCTCTCGGCATCCGTCGCAGCACCCGGGCAGTTCGTGTTCGTGGTGACCGACGGCGGCTACGCGAAGCGCACCGCGGTCGAGGAGTATCGCGTCCAGGGACGCGGCGGATACGGCATCAAGGTCGCCAAACTCCACGACGATCGGGGCACTCTCGCGGGTGGTCTGATCGTGGCGGAGGACGACGAGGTCTTGGTGGTTCTCTCCAGCGGCAAGGTGGTACGCTCTGCCGTGGCCGAGGTGCCCGCCAAGGGCCGAGACACCATGGGAGTGGTGTTCGCCCGGACGACGGAAGCCGACCGGATCCTCGCCATCGCCCGCAACATCGAGCGGGGCCTCGCTGAAGAAGTCGAGGAAGCAGCGGACGCCGAGGCGACCGCGACCGAGACCACACAGACCCCTGAGGAAAGCCAAGACGCATGAGCACAGTAGCCGACAAGCTGGCGAAGAAGTCGACGCGCAAGACCGGCGGCAAGCAGGTCCGTCTGCGCCTGGTGTACGTCGACTTCTGGTCGGCTGTGAAGCTCTCCTTCCTCGGCGCCGTCGCCCTGGCGATCGTCACGATGGTGTCGTTCTTCCTCATCTACCTGGTGCTGCAGGCGACCGCCCTGACTCAGGTGGACGAGTTCGTCGCCAGCATCACCGACGGCAGCGATCCAGCTCTCTGAGGTCATCGGCTTGCCGCAGGTGATGGCGTTCGCCGCCGTCGTCTCGATCCTCAACCTCATCGTGTTCACCGTGCTCGGCGCCGTGATCGCCGGAATCTACAACGTCGCCGTGAAGGTGACCGGCGGGCTGCTCGTCGGTTTCATGTCGAACTAGTCGCACGTCTTCACCGAGACCCACGCTCCTCGTCGAAACCCCGTCTCCAGGCGTGGGTCTCGACGAGAAGTGTGGGTCTCGGCGTTCGTGGGCACGGTCCGAGGAGTAGGGAAAACCCGAACTCGGATCTCGGGATGACTCGGTGTCGGCGGACGGGGCCGCGCCCTACGTTTGAACCATGACGACACAGACTGCGACGCCGACGCCGACGCACGACGGCGAAACCCCCGCTGCGGGTGATCACGACCATCCTGCATCTCGCCGCTCTCGGCGTGATCGGCTCGGCCGTTCTGGCGACGCTCTCCGGTCTGCTCGGGGCGGGCATCGGCCTGCTCTTCGCCTTCGGCGTCGGCGTGATCCTGCTCGTCGGCCTCGTGTACGCGCTGTTCGGGATCGGCTGGTTCGAGGTGGCGCGCGTGGGCGGTCTCTATCGCGTCGACATCGCTCCCCTGCGCTGGCGGGGCAGCGGACACCCCGGTTTCGGCGGCTGGCTGCGCTCGCTCGCGCGGCAGTCGATCGACGGGCGGATGTGGCGCGCACTGGCGAACTTCGCGATCGCCGGCGTCTTCGGCACGATCGTGCTGCGCCTCGCATGGGGACTGGTGTCGTCGGCGATCTTCGCCTTCTCGCCGCTGATGTCGGACGGCCCGGTGGACGGCATGTTCGGCGAACTCGGTCGCTCCCGCCTGGGCGCCTCTGGTCGGGATCCTCGGCGTGCTGGCCTGCGCGATGGGCATGCTCGGGCTCGCCCTGCTGCACCGCACGATCAGTCTGGCGATCGTCGTCCGCAGTCGCGAGGCCGAGCTGACCGAGCGCGTCCGCACGACGACGGCTCAGCGCGAGGGTGCTGTGCGGGCGGCCGATGTCGAGCGCACCCGCATCGAACGCGACCTCCACGACGGCGTCCAGCCGCGGCTGGTCTCGGTCGGGATGACCCTGGGCCTCGCCCAGCAGAAGATCGACGACGACCCGGAGACGGCGAAGGCACTGATCTCCGAGGCGCACACATCGACGAAGGCGGCCATCACCGAGCTGCGGCAGCTCGCCCGCGGCATCCACGCGTCGGTGCTCGACGATCGAGGACTCGACGCGGCGCTGTCGGCGCTCGCCGGTCGCTCGCACATCCCCGTGCACCTCGACGTGCGCATGGAGGGGCGATGCAGCCGCGAGGCCGAGGCCGCCGTGTACTTCTCGATCGCGGAGTCGCTGACCAACGCGGCCAAGCACTCCCGTGCCAGTGAGGCCAGGGTGATCGTGCGGATCCGCGAGGGCGGGACGCTGTGGGCCCGCGTGGAGGACAACGGCATCGGCGGGGCGCAGGTGCAGCCCGGGGGCGGGCTCGACGGCATCGCCAACCGCATCCTCGCCGCCGGCGGAACGTTCCGACTGGACAGCCCGCAGGGCGGCCCGACGTCGCTGGAGGTGAACGTGCCATGTGCATCCTGAGCTGCACGCACGCGGACGGAGATCTCTCATGCGCATCCTGATCTGCGAGGACTCGGTTCTGCTCCGCGAAGGTCTGGTCCGTCTGCTGGAGGATGCCGGCCACCAGGTGGTCGCCGCCCTCCCCGATACCGAGGGTCTCGCGGAATCCGTCGAGAACACCGCTCCCGAACTCTGCATCCTCGATGTACGGCTTCCCCCGACGTTCACCGATGAGGGCATCCGTGCCGCGCTGTCGCTGCGGTCCACGCACCCGTCGCTCCCCCTCCTCGTGCTCTCGCAGTACGTCGAGGAGCGGTACGCCAGCGACCTGATCGCCGCACAGGGCGGGCCTCTCGGCTACCTGCTCAAGGATCGGGTGGCCGACGTCTCGGAGTTCCTCGCATCCGTCCAGCGGATCTCGGAGGGTGCGACGGTGCTCGACCCGGAAGTCGTCGCTCAGCTGCTCACACGTCGCAACCGCGACGATCGGATGCTGCGGCTCACCGAGCGCGAGCGCACCGTTCTCGCCCTCATCGCCGAGGGCAAATCGAATCAGGCGATCGCCGGGCTGCTGTTCCTCTCCGAGGCGAGCGTCGAGAAGCACATCACCGCCATCTTCCAGAAGCTGGGCTTCGAACAGGGCGAGTCGGGCAATCGCCGCGTGCTCGCCGCGCTCGCCCATATCGAGAACTACGGCGGAGCAACACCTCCGACCGGTCAGACAGGAGTGACACGATGAGCACTGAAGAGCAGAACCAGCCGGGTCAGCACACCCCGCTCACGCCACCGCGGCCCGCAGGAGCCCCGTCGGCAGGTGTCCCGTCGGACGGCGCGCCGTCGACCGGGGCTCCGGCAGCCGGACCGCCGCGCAACGGCCACTCGAAGACGATCGTCACCTTGACAGCCGTGATCGGCGGACTCGCGCTCGTCGGCACGGCCGGCACCGCGGCGGTGGGCTCGGTCTCCGAGTTCTCCCGCAGCACCGGCGAGCAGAGTCTCGACGTCGACGGCATCGACGGGATCGACGTGAACGCGAGCGCTGCCGATGTCACCGTGAGATTCGGTGACGTCGACGAGGCCGTGCTCACCGTATCCGGCGGTCGCGGCGACTGGTCGATGCGCCGCGATGACGGCGACCTGATCGTGCAGGGTCCGGATTCGGTGTTCGGATGGTGGCTCGGGGGCTGGTTCGGCGACGAGCAGACCGTGGTCCTGACGCTGCCGCAGAACCTGCGAGGTGCTGGTGTGGATGCCGAGTTCGACCTGAGTTCGGGGGCTCTCGATGTCGACGCCGATTTCGGCGACCTCGACATCGAGATGTCGGCCGGTTCCCTGTCGGTCGAGGGTTCGGCTGCAGATGTCACGGTCGACGTCAGCGCCGGCAACGCCGAGCTTCGGCTCGATGAGGTGAACGCGGCCGACTTCACCGTGTCGGCGGGCGACCTCGAGGTCGAACTCACCGGTGCCGCACCGGATGTCGTATCGATCGCCGTCAGTGCGGGAACATTCGATCTGACGCTCCCGGACACCGAGTACAGGGTGCTCGACCAGGTCAGCGCGGGAACCCTGGACAGCCGCGTCGACGAGTCGTCGAACTCGCGGCACACCATCGACATCGAGCTTTCCGCCGGTACGGCGACCCTGCGCCCCGGCACCTGAGTATGGGCCGCTCCGGCGCCGATGAGTGCGCCGGACCGGCCGCATGCCCTCGATTCGGATTCTCGGTCAGAATCGGGTAAAGTCTTGGAGGTTGACGGGGATATAGCTCAGGCGGTTAGAGCGCTTCACTGATAATGAAGAGGTCCCAGGTTCAAGTCCTGGTATCCCCACTCTGCACATCAAATTGAACACCCGTTCGGGGCCTTAGCTCAGTTGGTAGAGCGCCTGCTTTGCAAGCAGGATGTCAGGAGTTCGAATCTCCTAGGCTCCACAGTTCGAGAGCGTCGCCCTTGAGGTCGGCGCTCTTTCCGCGTCCGGCGTCAGGCTCTCGTGTCGGCGCACCTGCCGCTCCGCCGCCCCGATCGTCATATAGTGTCGCCACCGCCGCGCAGCACGGCGGTGAGCCGGTGTTCCACCACATTCAGCCGCTCGCAGCCGTCGGCGGTCACGACGACGATGTCCTCGATGCGTGCTCCCCACTCGCCTGCGAAGTAGATGCCGGGCTCGATGCTGAACGCCATCCCCTCCCGAAGCACCAGGTCGTTGCCGGGAGCGATGTACGGCTCCTCGTGCACGGAGACGCCGATCCCGTGACCGGTGCGGTGCACGAAGGCGTCGCCGAGACCGGCGTCGGCGAGCACCTGTCGTGCGGCGGCATCCACCTCCGATGCCGTCGCTCCTGGTCGCACCGCATCGACGGCAGCCTGCTGCGCGCGCACCAGCGTCGCGATGCGATCGGATGCTTCGAGGTGCGGCGTTCCCACGGCGTACGTCCGCGTGCTGTCGGAGTTGTAGCCGCTGGGAACCGCACCGCCGATGTCGACCACGACGATGTCGCCGTCTTCGATGACGCGATCCGATACCTCGTGGTGCGGGTCGGCACCGTTCGGGCCGGAACCGACGATGACGAACTCGACAGTGCGATGCCCCGCGGCGACGATGGCTTCGGTGATGTCCGCCGCCACTTCGCGTTCGGTCCGGCCGGCGCGCAACCACTCCGGCACCTGGCGGTGCACGGCGTCGATGGCGGCGCCGGCCCGACGCAGCTCGGTGATCTCGGCGTCGTCCTTGATCATCCGCCCCTCGCGCAGCACCGGCGTGGCGAGTTCCAGCCGCGCGCCGAGCCGCTCCCCGATCGGGATGACGTGCAGGGCCGGGAGCGCGTCCGAGACACCGACGCGCGACACGGATTCCAGCGCGGCGGCGACCAGGTCGTACGGGTTCTCACCGTCGACCCAGTCGGCGATGGTCAGCCCGAGTTCACCGATCGCGGTGTCGCGCACCTTCGCGAGTTCCATGTGCGGCACGACCATGGTCGCCGGCCGGCCGGGACTGATGATCAGCGCCGTCAGGCGCTCGATCGTGTCGCCCTCGACGCCGGCCAGATACTGCAGATCGGCCCCGGGACCGATGATGATCCCGTCGAACCCCGCGTCGGCGGCGAGGTCGGCGGCCCGGTTGAGGCGGGCGGCGTACACGGAGGTCGCGAAGGGAAGCGTGCTCACCCGCCCCACGCTACTCCGCGCGCGGCAATCAACTCACGGCGAGCCGGATGCGCTCGGCGAAGAAATCCAGATCGGCGTCGGTCAGATCGGTCACCGCGTAGGCGGTCGGCCAGATCGTGCCGTCGTCGAGATTCGAGATCGGCTCGAAGCCGAAGGTGCCGTAGCGCACCTTGAACTTGCTTGCCGGCTGGAAGAAGCACAGCACCTTGCCGTCCTTGCCCCACGCGGGCATGCCGTAGTACGTGCGCGGCACGAGCTCGGGAGCGACTTTCGAGACCAGCGCATGCAGCTTCTCGGCGAGCTTCTGATCGGCGGCGTCCGGCAGCTTGGCGATGGCCTCCTTCAGGTCGGCCTCGCCCGCCGCCCGCTGCTCCTCCGGCGACTTCTTCGCACGAGAACGCCGCGCCTTCGACTCCTTGGCGGCGGCCTGCATGGCCTCGCGCTCTTCGTCGGTGAAGTTCTTCGTCTCCTCGGTCATCAGCAGATCCTCTCGTTCGGTGAAGCCTGATGGATCCGAGGCTACGCATGTCTGCCCGCCGGCACTTCTCGATTCCTGATCACTTCGGCCTCGGTGCGGGCGGCTAGGGTGAGAGCCATGGACATGCGGGTCGCGGCATACGCGGTCGTCACCGATGACGATGACCGGATTCTCCTGGCGCGCTGGATCGAGGGTCGCCGCGTGGCGTGGACCATGCCCGGCGGTGGACTCGAGCCCGGTGAGGATCCGGAGGACGCGGTGCGGCGTGAGCTCCGCGAGGAGACCGGTTACACCGTGAAGGTCGGCGAGCTGCTCGGCATCCACTCCCGCGTCATCCCCGCGACTCAGCGCGTGAGCCGGCTGGGGAAGTCGGCGGATGCTCCGCTGCACACCCTGCGCATCGTCTACCGGGCGCGGGTCACCGGGGGCAAGCTCCGGTTCGAGACCGGAGGATCCACCGACATGGCCGAGTGGTTCTCGCTGCCGGCCGTCGCGGAGCTGCAGCGGGTGAAGCTGGTCGACATCGCACTGCGGATGGCGAAGATCCTGTAGCCGACCGCGTCAGTCGCGAGCGGCCTCGGGTACCGAGATGTCGGCGACCGTCGCTCCGTAGGCGGCGATGAGGTCGTCGGCGTCGACGAACAGGCTGTGGCCATGCGCACCGGCACCCATCGCGATGCGTCGACCCACTATCGACTCATCGGCGAAGATCGGCCACGGCGTGCTGCTGCCGATCGGCACGATCGTGCCGCGTTCGTAGCCGGTCGCGGCGAGGGCGAGCTCCGGATCCGGCAGGCGGAGCTTGTTGACGCCGACGACCGCTCGGAGCTTCGGCCACGAGATGGACCGACCACCTGGTATCAGGGCGAACAGGTAGGTGTCGTCCGCGCGCTTGACGACCAGCGTCTTCACGATCCCGGACGGCGGGATGCCGAGCAGCTCCGCGGCCTCGGCGAGACTGCGGGCCGCCGGCCTCTCGAGGATCTCGATGGCGAGGCCGAGGGCGGCGGCGGCATCTCGAACCCGGGCATGCCGATCGTCGCTGTCAGACACCGGACCACCGCCGACGAGGTCGGCTGAACTCACGCGTCGGGAGCGGAGAGCGGGTCGTCGGCGACCCACAGCTCGTCGTCGGCACGCAGCGCCTGCCATGCGGCGTAGAGCACACCGACAGCCGCAGCGGCGCCGAGGACGATGGCGACGACGGAGCCGAGGCCCATGCTCTTCTTCTTGGCGCCGAACGCGCCGCGGGGCGGCGGGACGGCGACGCCGTGACGCTTGGCGTTCGCGAAGTCCCATGCGGTGAGAGCGCTGCCGACGACGCCGCCGACGATCGGGACGACCTTGTCGTCGACGACATGCCGGCCCATCTTCACGCCGCGGTCGACGACCGGTGCGACGCGGCGGTTGTAGGTGTCCTGCACGGCGGGCAGCACCTGCTCGCGGCCGAGACCGGCGAGCTGGCGGCTCGCCTCGCGGGCGACGTCGGCTGCATGGCCGACGAGCACCTGCTGCGACTCCCACAGCTCGGTGGCGTCGTGCTGCAGACGTCGCAGTTCCTTCTTGCGCTTGCGGCTGAGGCTCACGATGCTCTCCTGTCCATTGGAGTACGGGTTCCCCATCTTGCCAGACGAGGCTGGAAGTCGGGCGGGAATCCCCGGTCCTTGCCATATCGGATGCTGCGCGCTACCTTCAGCGCCGGCGATCGACGCGCAACCGGGCGAACTCACCGCAAGCTCTGCGAGAATAGGGGCATGCCTCATGCTTCCCACGTCGCGACCCTGCACACCAACCACGGTGACATCGTCATCAACCTCTTCGGCGACCAGGCCCCGAAGACCGTGAAGAACTTCGTCGGCCTCGCCGACGGCACCCAGGACTGGACGCACCCCGCCACCGGCAAGCCCGGCGAGGGTCCCCTTTACAAGGATGTCGTCTTCCACCGCATCATCCCGAACTTCATGATCCAGGGCGGCGACCCGCTCGGCCAGGGCGTCGGCGGCCCCGGGTACAACTTCAACGACGAGATCAACGCCGAACTCAACTTCGACGCCCCCTACATCCTCGCGATGGCGAACGCCGGCCTGCGCCGCAACCCCGCCACCGGAGAGGTCGAGGGCACGAACGGGTCACAGTTCTTCATCACGACCGACCCCACCCCCTGGCTCAAGGGCAAGCACACGATCTTCGGCGAGGTCGCCGATGACGCCTCGAAGGCCGTCGTCGACGCGATCGCCGCCGTGCCCACCGCCGCCGGCGACCGCCCCATCGAACCGGTCGTGCTGCAGTCGGTCGACATCGTCGCGGCCTGACCCGCGCTGCCGATCCGGATGACGAGCTCCGAGTTCACGAGCAATCGTGACAACTTCTGCTACCGGCATCCGGATCGGCAGAGCTTCGTGCTCTGCCAGCGCTGCATGCGCACCGTCTGCCCCGAGTGCCAGACGCAGGCCCCGGTCGGCGTCATCTGCCCGGAGTGCATGACGGCGGAGCGCAAGAACCGCACGCCGGCCCAGAAGCGCGCTCAGCGCCGCTGGGGCGCAAGCGGTGGCACGATCACCGCCGTCCGCAGCGGCAAGCCGATCGTCACGTACGTGCTGCTCGCGCTCACATCGTTCATCAGCCTGCTCCAGATGATTCCCGGCGTCGGTGACCAGATCACGAGCGCACTGCTGTTCTACGCGCCCTCTCTCTATCCTCAGTACAACGGCGGCGTCTTCGAGCCCTGGCGCCTGTTGACGCCGCTGCTCGTGCATGGCGGCTTCATCCATCTCGCCCTGAACATGCTCGCGCTGTGGATGCTCGGACAGACGCTCGAGCCCATGCTGGGCCGTCTCCGCTATCTCGCGCTGTACCTGATCAGCGGCTTGGGCGGCTCGGTCGCCGTCGCCGTCATCGCTCCGACCACCGCAACGGTCGGCGCTTCGGGTGCGATCTTCGGGATGATGGCGGCTTTGCTGATCATCGGTCGTCACCTCGGCGCGAACGTCACCGGCATTCTGGTCATCCTCGGCATCAACTTCGCGTTCGGGTTATTCGTCGGAGGCATCTCCTGGCAGGCGCACCTCGGCGGCGCCATCGTCGGCGCTCTGGTCGCCTTCATCCTCACCAGAACGCGCCGCCGTGAGCAGCGCACCTGGCAGATCGTCCTGCTCGCGACGGTCGCCGTCCTTCTGCTCGTCGTCGTCGCCTTCGTACCGCCGCTGATCCTTCTCTCCTGATCAGAAGTTCTTAACAGGGTTGTTAACAGGTGTGAATAACACCGATGTAATTCTCCCCACCCTGTGCACAAACCTGTGGATAACTGCGTGGACAAGCGAAAGGCCCCTCACCGAAGCGAGGGGCCTTTCAAAGAACAGAGGTGCGGTCAGCGCCAGCGCGTCGTCATCAGGAAGCCGATCAGCGCGATACCCAGGCCGATGCCGAGGTTCCAGTTGCCGAGGCCGGGGATCGGCAGCGTCGTGCCCGAGATGTAGAACACCAGGATCCAGGCGAGGCCGAGGAGCATGAAGCCGATCATCACCGGCTTGAACCACACCGCGTTGGGAGCGGCATCGCCCTCGGCGCGCTCGACGACGGGTTCTTCGGTATTGCGGTCTCGTGCCATGCCGACATTCTACCCATGTGTCCCCGCATCCACAGAAGGGGCCCCTGTCCGGCCACGGCTTGCGTTCACCGCCGCGGGATAGGATCGCGCCATGACCGCTTCCGCCGTGTCCGCGACACGACGAACGCGTCGCCGGGTGTCCCGCCCCCGCGCGACGTTCACGAGCGTCCTCGGCGAACTGCTGCTCACGGCCGGAGTTCTGGTGCTGCTGTTCGTCGCCTGGCAGATGTGGATCGGCGACATCATCATCGCGGCGCAGAAGAACGACGAGGGTGCGGCGATCTCGCAGCAGCTCGCGGAGGATCCCCCGCCTCCCCCGCCTCCGCTCGTCGAGGCGGACGACGGCACGACCTACTACGAGCCGGTGATACCGGCGGCCCCGGCGGATGCGGAGTGGTTCGGTCAGATGCACATCCCGCGGTTCGGTGCCGACTACAACTTCGGGATCTACGGCGGCACCTCGCGCGCCCGCACTCTCGACGATCTCGGCATCGGCGTCTACAAGGACTCCAAGATGCCCGGCGAGGTCGGGAACTTCTCGATGGCGGGGCATCGCACCACGTGGGGCAAGCCGTTCAACCAGATCGACAAGCTGCAGTTGAACGACGCCATCGTCGTCGAGACGCCGGACGGCTGGTACACCTACCGGTTCCGCACGCTCGAGTACGTCCAGCCGAGCGCCGATCGACGTGCTGCTCGACGTTCCCCGGATGCCGGACGTCCAGACCGGCGAGCGATACATCACCCTCACCGCATGCTCCCCGCTGTACTCGCTCGCCGAGCGCATCGTCGCCTACGGCGTCTTCGAGGGATTCCAGCCCCGTGCCGAAGGACCGCCGAAGGCCCTGACCGATCCCCCGCCGACCCCGGCGGCTCCGTCGGCGTGAGGATGAGTATGCACAGCGAGGGAGACATCTGATGTACGCCGCACTCTGGCGCCTGCTGCCCGGTCCCTGGTGGCTTCGGCTGTTCATCGTGCTGGTCGTGTTCACCGCGATCCTGTACGGGCTGTTCTTCTACGTCTTCCCCTGGGTGAGTCCGCTCGTGACCCCGGGCGAGGTCGATCTCGAATGACCAGCGTGCTCGTGGTCGACAACCACGACAGCTTCGTGCACACCCTGGTCGGTTACCTCCGCGAGCTCGGGGCGGACGTCACGATGATCGAGGCCGATTCCGCGGATGCCGAGGGGCCGCTGAGCCCGTCGGCATGGGAGCAGCTGCTGCGGCCGTTCGATGCCGTCATGCTCTCCCCCGGCCCGGGAGCGCCGACCGATGCCGGGGCGTCACTGGATGTCGTGCGCATCGCGGCGCGGATGGAGATGCCACTGCTCGGGGTGTGCCTCGGACACCAGGCGATCGGCGAGGCATTCGGCGCCCCGGTGACGGAGGCACCCGAGCTGATGCACGGCATGGTGTCCGCGGTCATCCATGACGGTTCTGCGTTGTTCTCCGGCATCCCCTCGCGATTCGATGTCGGGCGCTACCACTCGCTCGCCCTGGCCGCATCCGATCTGCCGCCGGAACTCGTGGTCACCGCGACGACGGACAGCGGCACTGTGATGGCCATCGCACACACCGCACTGCCGATCCACGGGGTGCAGTTCCACCCGGAGAGCGTCCTCACGGAGGGCGGATACCTGCTGCTCGCGAACTGGCTCGAACTCTGCGGCGACGCGGATGCCGTGGCGCGCTCGGCGTCGCTGCACCCGCTTTCGCCCCCTGTCGGCCGAACCGGTTAGGTCCGATCCCGCTCAGTCGACGATGAAGAGCTTCGCGCCCGTCGCCGTCGAGGACCGGTGCGCTTCGGCCATATCGGAGACCTGGTACGACGTCCCCGGCGTCAGCGTCAGCTTCCGTCCGTCGTCGAGCTCCGTCTCGAGAGTGCCCTCGAGGCAGAGCAGCACGTGTCCCTTGGTGCACCAGTGGTCGGCGAGGTAGCCGGGGGTGTACTCGACCATCCGGACGCGGATGTCGCCGAACACCTGCGTGCGCCAGTGAGCCGCCCCGCTCGTTCCCGGATGGACGGTGGGCTCGATCGTGGCCCAGTCGGTGGTGCCGAACGGGAGGTCGATGATGTTGATCGGATGCCGCCCGATCAGTTGCCCGTGCAGTAGCGCAACTCGATCGTCGCGCCGACGGGCACGTCTCCCGGCGCCGAGGACATCGAGATCACCGTGTTCGGGTCCGTTGCGGGGCAGTCCGCGAGCGCCACCTGCACGGGGACGAGACCGAGCTCTTCCAGGGCGGTCGTGGCCGAGGTCACGGTCCAGCCCGTGACGTTGTCGAGGCTGACCTTGCCACTGGCGACCACCAGGTTCACCGCTGTTCCCGGTGCGATCTCGGCGCCTGCCACCTGGCTCGCCTCGATGACGGTGTCGGCAGCGAGTGCGTTGTCGTTGCGTTGAGTCACGGAGCCCAGTTCGAGGCCGGCGGCCGTGAGAGCCGCCTCGGCAGCTGCTCGCGACAGGCCCTCCAGTGTGGGCACGACGCTGGTCTCAATGCCCGTCGAGACGTAGACGGTGATCGAATCGCCCTCGGCCACGGTGACCCCGGCTTCGGGGTCCGTGCGAATCACGTTGCCCTCGGCGATGTCCGTGCTGGATTCCAGCACCAGCTTCGCCGTGAGATCGAGTTCGCCGAGGTCTTCCTGAGCGCGCTCCGCCGACACGTTCACCAGATCGGGCACGGTGCGTGCGGTGCTCGGCACCTCCGGCGGGCGCATGCTGATCGTGAGCACCCAGAACAGCACCGAGGCGAGAAGCACCGCGAGCAGGGCTACGCCCGCCCAGATCCACGCCACCGGTGGTCCCGACTGCGTGCGGGCCATCGTGGTGTCGGTGCTGAGCTGACGCAGCGAGCGTGCCGTCTCCTGCGCGTGGCGCGGGCTCGGTCCGTACAGCTCGCTCGTCAGTGCGCCGAGCTGCTTGCGGCTCGGCGCGTGCCCCGTGGTGGCCGCATCGAGCGCGGCGCGGAAGTTCGCGGCATCGGGGAAACGCTGGTACGGATCCTTCGCGAGTGCGCGCAGCACGATCGGATCGAGGGCCCCGGGGGATTCCTCGTTGACCTCGGTCGGCGGAACGGGCGTCTCACTGACGTGCTGATACGCCACGGCGACCGGCGAATCGCCACGGAACGGCTGACGTCCGGTCAGCAGCTCGTAGAGCACGACACCGGTGGAGTACAGGTCGGCGCGGGCGTCGACCGGCTCGCCCTTCGCCTGCTCGGGCGAGAAGTACGCGGCCGTCCCGATGATCTGCGTGGTCTCGGCGACGGTCGAGGAGGAGTCCGACACCGCGCGGGCGATGCCGAAGTCCATGACCTTGACCTGGCCCTTGTCGGTCACCATGACGTTGCCGGGCTTGATGTCGCGGTGGATGACCCCGGCACGGTGCGAGTAGTCCAGAGCCTCGAGGATGCCGTCGACGTAGCGCACCGCGTCGGCGACCGGAACAGGTCCGTTCGAGATGATGTCCTTCAGCAAGGTGCCCTTGACGAGCTCCATCACGATGTACGGCGGGTCATCCGATGAGGCCGCTCCCGAACCCGTGGTCGAGTCGCCGGCGTCGTAGACGCGCACGATCGAAGGATGCGACATCCGCGATGCCGCCTGAGCTTCGAGGCGGAACCGGGTGCGGAAGGCCGTGTCACGCGCCAGATCGGGATCGAGGATCTTGATCGCGACTTCCCGCCCGAGAGTCATGTCCTGCCCGCGATAGACCTTGGCCATTCCGCCGTGCCCGATGAGCTCGTCGACGCGGTAGCGACCCGCGAGAACGCGTTGCTCTGTTGACACGGATCTACCCCCTGATACGACTGGTCAAGCTGCTTTCAGACTACGGCGCTACCCGAGGATCCCGCCGGACTCGTCATCCGGGTCGGGCTCGATGAGCTCCTCCATCTGCGGCGAATTGTCCGAGGGGCGCTCGTTGCCGCAGAAGGCGCGGTACGTGGCGGTCACGTTCTGGCCCGCGGTGTCCGGGTTGATCGTGATCTGCGCGTTGCGGACACCGGCGGCGAAGCTCTGCGTGGTCGCCGTCCCGTCGAACGTGGCGTTCGTCAAGGTGACCTCGTAGGCCGTGCGCACCGGGAGCCCGGACGGGCACTCGAAGTTCGTCCAGTTCAGGGTGACGTTCTGACCGGCGATCGCGGGACCGCTGAGCGTGGGAGCTGAGGTCGGTCCCCCGACCTGCACCGCATCGGCGTACAGCGTGAGCGTGACCGGCGTGCCTGTCTTGACCGAGCCGCGAGGGCTCACCGACTCGACCGTGCCGGCGAGTTCGGCGGATGGAGCCGGCGTGCTGCCGTCGGCGCACGTCGGCACGAGTCCGGCGGCGGTCGCCGCTGTCAGGGCCTCATCGCAGGTCATGCCGACCAGGCCGAGCGCGTCGACGTCGACCGGGTCCGGCTCCGGTGCCGGCGTTTGGTGCTGGGCTTCGGCGTCGGCGTGGTGCTCGGCGTCGTCGGTGGCGGAGCTCGTCGGGTCGGCGCCCGTCGTCCCCTGGTTCATCAGCGCCCAGATCGTTCCGCCGAGCACGACGAGAAGTAGGGCGATCAGGGCGATGAGCGGCCACGTCCACGGGCTGCGCTTCTTCTTCTCCTTCTCCGGCTCGTCGCCCTCCACGGGCAGCGATGCGGTGGTGGGAAGAATGCGGGTCGAGTCCGCACCGGCGAGTCCGGTCATCATTCGCGTGGCGTCGTCGTCGCTCGCGGCGCCGCCGGCGATGGCGGGAACCGCGATGGCGGCGGAGTTCAGGTCGCCGCGGCGGAGCGCCTGAGCCGCGCGTGCCACGGTGGCTGATGACGACGGCCGATCGCTCGGCTTCTTGGCGATCATCGCCATCACGAGGTTCTGCACCGGGATCGGAACGGTCGGCGGCAGCGGCGGCGCCTGCTCGTTGATCTGCGCCATCGCGATGGCGACCTGCGACTCGCCGGTGAAGGGCCGTCGGCCCGCCAGGCTCTCGTAGGCCACGATTCCGAGCGAATAGGTGTCGGTGGCAGGGGAGGCCGGGTGGCCGGATGCCTGCTCGGGCGACAGATACTGCACCGTTCCCATCACCTGGCCGGTCGCGGTCAGCGGAACCTGGTCGGCGATGCGCGCGATGCCGAAGTCGGTGATCTTGACGCGACCGTCGGGCGTGATCAGCAGGTTGCCCGGCTTGATGTCGCGGTGCACCAGACCGGCGGCGTGCGCCGCCTGCAGAGCGGATGCCGTCTGGGCGACGATGTCGAGCGTCTTGTCGGCGCTCAGGGCTCCGTCGCGCTCGAGGACGGTCGACAGTGCTTCGCCGGGCACGAGCTCCATGACGAGGAAGGCACTGCCGTTCTCCTCGCCGTAGTCGAAGACGCTGGCGATGCCCTCGTGGTTGACGAGAGCTGCGTGCCGCGCCTCGGCGCGGAATCGCTCGAGGAACCCGGGGTCCCCCATGTACTCGTCCTTGAGGATCTTGATCGCGACGGTACGTCCGATGACGTGATCCGTCGCCTCCCACACCTCGCCCATGCCGCCGATCGCGATCCGCGATAGCAGCTCGTAGCGACCACCGAACGACACACCTTGCGTCGGCCTCATCTGCCCAGCACCGCCTCTATGACCTTCTTTGCAATCGGAGCGGCGAGCGAATCGCCGGATCCTGATTGTCCCTGTCCGCCGCCGTCTTCGACGACGACCGCTACTGCGACCGCTGGGTCGTCCGCCGGTGCGAAACCGGTGAACCACAACGTATACGGCTTGTTCCCGTTCTCGGCCGTTCCGGTCTTCCCGGCTACGTCGACCCCGTCTATTCTTGCACCCTGCGCCGCCCCCGTTGAGACGCCGGCGACCATGGCCGCGGTCACCTCGTCGGCCACCGACGCATCGACGGCGCGGCCGAACTCGGTGTTCTCGAATGCGCGCAGCACCGACAGGTCGTTGCCGATCACGGCATCCACCATGTGCGGATTCATCACGACGCCGTCGTTGGCGATGCCTGCGGAGAGCATCGCGATCTGCAGGGGAGTCGCGGTGACCTGCCCCTGTCCGAAGCCGGTGAGGCCGGTCTGCGCGTCATCGAGCGCACGCGGATAACTGGAGGGGGTCGAGGCGAGGGGGGTATCGAAGCTGCGGTTGAACCCGAACTTCTCCGCGATCTCGCGGATCTTGGTGTCGCCGAGCGCGACGGCGAGCTCTGCCATCGGGATGTTGCAGCTCAGGCGGATCGCCTCGGCGATGGTGACGGTCTCGCCGGTGCCGCAGGTGCCGCCCCACGCGTTGGAAACGGTGTTCGTGGACCCTGGAAGCTGATAGCGCGCCGGATTCGGAAGCGTCGACTCCGCTGTCCACTCGCCGCTCTCGTACGCGGCCGCCGCGACGAGGATCTTGAATGTCGACCCCGGCGGGTTGAGGCCGCCGGCGATGGCCCTGTTGTACAGCGGGTTCGCCGGGTCCTCGTCGAGAGCTTCGTAGATCGTGTTCGCGGCGTTCGCGTCGTGCGTGGCCATCAGGTTCGTGTCGAAGCCGGGAGTCGAGACCATCGCGAGGATGCGGCCGGTCTTGGGTTCGATCGCGACGACAGCGCCCTGGAGTCCCTGGAGCCCCTCGAAGGCCGCGCGCTGGGCGGCCGTGTTCAGCGACAGCTCGACGCTGAACCCGGTCTGCGGCTGCCCGGAGATGAGGCGTTCGATCTCGGCGAAGAAGGCGTTCGATCCGGTGCCGGAGAGGTCGGCGTTCAGCGCCTGCTCGATGCCGGTGGCCGATCCGAGTGCCGGGTTGTAGTAGCCGGTCACCGGCTCCCACATCGCGGCATCGGTGTACACCCGCTGGAACTGGTACTTGTCGTCGCTGGGGACGGATGTGGCGATGTTGACGCCGTCGACGATGATCGATCCCCGCTGGATCTCGTAGCTGTCGAGCTGGGTGCGGCGATTGTGGCTGTTCTGCGCGAGCGTCTCGGCGTCGACGACCTGGATCCAGCTCGCGGCCGCGAAGAGCGACAGGAACATGAACAGCATCACGACGCTGAGTCGGCGGATCTCTTTGGTCATCCGATCACGACCCTCGGCTGGGAGCGGACGGCGTCGGAGATCCGCAGCAGGATGGCGACGATGAGCCAGTTCGCGATCAGGGATGAACCGCCGGCGGCGAGGAACGGCGTCGTGAGGCCCGTGAGCGGGATGACGCGCGTCACGCCGCCGACCATGATGAACACCTGCAGCGCGATGGTGAACGACAGCCCGGTCGCGAGCAGCTTGCCGAAGTCGTCCTGACCGGCGAGGCCGATGCGCAATCCGCGGCTCACGAACACCATGTACAGCACGAGGATCGCGAACAGGCCGATCAGCCCGAGCTCTTCGCCGAGGCTGGTGATGATGTAGTCGCTGTGCGCGAGAGGGGTGACCTGCGGGCGACCCTGTCCCCAGCCGGTGCCGATGAGCCCGCCCTGTGCCAGCCCGAACAGCCCCTGCATCGGCTGGTAACCGGCGACGTCGGGATCCACCTGGCCGGGATCGAACAGGAACAGCCAATTGATGAAGCGCCCGCGGACGTAGCTGAGGATCTGGGTCGCGAGGGCCACACCGGCGACGACGAGCGCCAGGCCGATGAGCACCCAGCTGGTCTTCCCGGTCGCGATGTAGAGCATCGCGACGAACATGCCGAAGATGAGCGTCCCGGTGCCGAGGTCGCGCTGGAAGATGATGATGCCGAGCGAGATCAGCCACACCACGATGACGGGGCCGAGCTCGCGCATGCGCGGCCAGGTGATGCCGAGGAACCGCGTGCCGACCGAGGTGAGGCTCTCCCGGGTGCGCACCAGGTAGCCGGCGAAGAAGATCGCCAGGCAGATCTTGGCCAGCTCGCCCGGCTGGAAGGCGAACATGCCCCCGAGCGACACCCAGACGGCGGCGTTCGCGTCCGGGATGCGCAGGCCGGGGACGAACGGCAGCAGGAGCAGCACGATGCCGGAGAGGCCGAAGATGTAGGTGTAGTTGAACAGGATGCGGTAGTTGCGCAGCAGGATCACCAGGGCGATGGCGCCCATGAGCGAGATCGCCGTCCAGGCGAGCTGCTTCGTGGAGTATGCATCCCAGCCCGTGTTCGCCACCGCGATGTCGATCCGGTAGATCATCGCGATCCCGAGACCCGTGAGCAGGGTCGCGATCGGGAGCACGAAGGGGTCGGCGTCGCGGGCCACGAGCCGCAGCACGATGTGCAGGGCGAAGGCCAGCACGGCGAGTCCGCCGCCGATGAGGAGGATCATCGGGTCGATCAGGCCGAGAGCGCCCAGCTGCACGAGAGTGAGGGCTGCACCGCTGAGGGCGCAGGAGAACAGCAGCAGCCAGAACTCGCGGTTGCGCTGCGTCTGCGGCATCCGGATCCGCTTGAGGGCCTTGATGACGCTGGTGTCGGCCGCGACGTCGCTGCTCATGGGGTACCCGCCGTCGGGGTCGTCGTGGGCATCGGCGTCGGCAGCGGCGTCTGCTCGATGACGTTCGCCTCGGCGCCGGAGCGCAGGCGATCGACGATGGCCATCGCGTCGGCGAGCGAGCGCGCCGTGATGGTGCTCTCGACGCGGGTGCGCTGGTACTCGGGAAGGTCCGCGAGCAGGATGCCGGTGTCATCCAGCGGCGTGGAGAGCGTGATCGGGCCGATGTTCTGCTGCACACCCTGGAAGATGACGACGCTGTCGTCGTCGGCGCCGATGAAGTAGCGGGTCTGGGTCCAGCTGTAGGCGGCGAAGGCGGCGACACCGAGCATCGCCAGCACGACGAGGAGTCCGGCGATCCAGCCGGCGCGGCGGCGGCGGGCGCGGCGCCGGTCCTCCTCGATGAGCTCCTCGAGGTACTCGGCGGCGGGCTCGAAGTGGCTCGGTTCGTTGGCCGCCTGGCGCACCGGATGCAGCCAGCTCGAGCGAGCAGGGCGCGCGGAGGGCACGAGGATGCCCGACGGGTTCGATGCCGAGCCGACGATGGTCGGGGTTCCCGACGAGAGGGGGTGATGCCCGCCGACGTCGACCAGCACGATCGTGACGTTGTCGGGTGCGCCGCCGTCGAGGGCCTGCTTCAGCAGGTTGTCGGCCGTGCGACCCGGTGCCATCCCGAGGCGCATCGCTTTGAGCATGTGGGTCTCATCGACGACGCCGGAGAGGCCGTCCGAGCAGAGCAGCCAGCGGTCGCCCGGCAGGGTCGGCATGACGAACATGTCGAGCTCGGGGTCGGAGTCCATGTCGCTGAGCACGCGCATGAGCACCGAGCGACGCGGGTGATACCTGGCCTCCTCCGGCGTGATCCGGCCGGAGTCGACGAGGCGCTGAACGAAGGTGTGATCGGCGGTGATCTGGGTCAGCGCATCGTCGCGGTAGAGGTAGATGCGCGAGTCGCCGATGTGGCCGATGACCGCGTACCCGTCGACCATGATGATCGCGCTGACCGTGGTGCCGAGCCCGGCGAGCTCCGGCCGTTCCCTGGCCGCACGGATGAGGTCGCCGGCGGCCGTGGTGACCGCGGCCTGGAGCGAAGCCTGGGCGTCGTCGGTGGACGCGTACCCCTGATCGAGGGGCTCCAGGCGCTGGATGGCGACGCTCGAGGCGACATCGCCGCCGGCGTGGCCGCCCATGCCGTCGGCGACGGCGAACAGATTCGCGCCGGCATAGCCGGAGTCCTGGTTGTTGGAGCGGATCTTCCCGGTGTGGGAGATCGCGGCGCTCGAGCCCTCGAAGACCATACCGGGGTCAGGCTCGCAGCTCGAAGGTCGTGGCGCCCACCTTGACGGGCGTGCCGAGGGTGAGCGCGACCGGCGATCCGGTGACGCGGTTGCCCGCGAAGAAGGTGCCGTTGGTGGAGTCGAGGTCCTGGATGACCCAGGTGTCGCCACGCAGCATCAGGCGTGCATGGTGGCTCGAGGTGTAGTCGTCGCGGATGACGAGCGCGGATTCACTGGAGCGGCCGATGGTCATGGCCTCGGTGCCGAGGGGGAGTTCCAGACCCGACTTGGGGCCGGAGGTGATCACGAGACGTTTCGCCGAGGCGATCGTCGCAGGTCCCGTGTGGGACTTCGCGGATGCCGGCTTCGCGGCGGGCGCCGGTGCAGCAGGGGATGCGGCGACCGGGGCGCCGTCGGCGGGGAGCTTGCGCACGCGCATGCCGAACAGGTCGGCCCGCAGCGAGTAGATGACGCCGAACACGAAGAACCACAGCAGCACGAGGAAGCCGACGCGCAGCAGGAGGAGGACGAGTTCACTGGGAGTGCTCACGGCATCACCCCGAAGGCGCGGGTCGAGTCGTCGTTCGGACGGGAGGGCGACGCGATCGGGACGATCCGGAAGACGAGGTCGGTACGGCCGATGGTGATGGTGGTGTCGGTGGGGAGAGCGGCTTCGCGCACCTTCTGGCCGTTCACCTTCGTGCCGTTGGTGGAGCCGAGGTCGCGCATCATGGCACGCTCGCCGTCCCAGAGGACTTCGGCGTGCTTGCGGCTGGATCCGGCATCCGCGATGGTGATCTCCGCGTCACCGCCGCGGCCGATCACGGTGCGCGCCTTGGTGAGGGAATGGCGGCGTCCGTCGACATCGATCACCGCCTGCCAGCTGACGCGGCCCTCGACGGTCCCCGAGGTCACGCGGACCGTGCCGGTGGCGATCTTCTCGTCGGGCTCGAGAGAGATCGAGAGGGCGCCGGCGAAGCTGTACCCCTGCGCGGTGGCGTGCTTGCTCAGCAGAGCGTGCAGCTCGTCGGTGAGGGCGCGGCCGAGTCCCCGCATCCGTTCCGCGTCGTCGTTGCTCAGGCGCACGACGTAGTTGTTGGGCGCGATGATGCGGTCGCGACTGACGACCGCCGCCTTGGTGTCGGCCTCGCGCCGAAGCGCCGAAGCGATCTCCACCGGCTGGATGCCGCTGCGGAAGGTCTTCGCGAAGGCGCTGTTCACAGCGCGCTCGAGACCCTTCTCAAAGCTGTCAAGTAGTCCCACTGGGCTCCTCTGGCATGCCGACCGGTAGGGACATCGTAGCCAGGTGTCCTGGGTGAACGCCGCTCGTGACCGCGGAATCCCGCGAGAACGGCATTCCGCGGGCCGATCGAGGCGTCTCGGCGAGACCCGCGTTTCGGCGGGAGACGTACTCTGCAGCATGAGACATGTCGTACGAGGCGATGTCTCGTGCTGGAACCTCTGTCTCACTACAGGGCGGGTCCGGCCCCGCGTTCTGCGCGCGCGAGAACGCGTGATATTCTCGTGAAGTTGAGTTCTTCGGAACGAGACACTCGCGCGAGTGGCGGAATGGTAGACGCGCTGGCTTCAGGTGCCAGTGTCCTTACGGGCGTGGGGGTTCAAGTCCCCCCTCGCGCACAGCGAAGAGAAGGCCCGGTCTGATGACCGGGCCTTCTTCGCGTCCGGGGGTCGCCACTCCTCGCAGCGGCCGCGCTCGCCGCCGAGGACAGGAGCGCGGCCCGCGACTAGTCCGGCCGCCCGCTCGTGTCAACGCCCATGCGCCCGAGATCCGGGCTGATGGATGCTGGACTCCCACGCAGTGAGAGGAACAGCCATGTCGAACCCCGATGCACTCGCCAACAGCCAGGAACCGATGTTCCAGAACGCGACGGACGACGTCGACGAGAGCGAGGATCTGTCCGACCTCACCTTCCCGACGGACACCGGCCAGCCGGAGACGCAGGGCGAGGAGCCGCTCGAGGCCGAGCTCGACGAGGACGGCCAGGGCGATCTCGCGTTCAACGACGGACCGGATGCCGACAGCGGCGACGCCCCGGAGGATCTGCGCGAGAGCCTCGAATGACGCTCTGAACCGGGTTGACGGAGGCATCATGGCAACGAACGTCGCGGCGATGGACTGCACCCCGGAGGACGTCTTCCGGGTGCTCGGCAACGGGTGGCTCTATCCCGCGTGGGTGGTGGGAGCGTCACGGATGCGGGCGGTCGGCTCCTCATGGCCCGGCCCCGGCGCGGAGCTCCACCACTCCGTCGGGGTGTGGCCGTTCCTGCTGGACGACACCACGCAGATCACCGCATGGGAGCCGCCCCATCGAGTGGTCATGCGCGCGCGGGGCTGGCCGGTCGGCGAGGCGGACGTCACACTCATGGTGCGTGCACGCGAGAACGGTTGCCTGGTGCGCATCGACGAGGAGGCGGTGAGCGGGCCGGCGGCGTTGCTTCCGCGCGTCATCACCACGCCGATCCTCCGATGGCGCAATGCGGAGACCATGCGCAGGCTCCGCTATCTGGCGGAGGGCCGAGCCCGCTGAAAGGCCGGCACCGGAAGCGGTGATCCTCGGCGAGGCTCAGCGCTGAACGGGGTCGGCGTCGCCGTCGAGGAACCGCTCGAGGTCGCGAAGGGTCGGCGCTGCCTCCCAGTCGCCGGGCACCAGGCAGGCCATCGCCCCGCAGGCGTTGGCGCGCCGCAGAGCGGCGTCCGTACCGAAGCCGTCGAGCATCGCGCTCAGGTATCCGGCGACGAAGGCATCGCCGGCGCCCACCGTGTCGACGACGTCGATCGCGAAGCCGGGCGACGCGACGACGGATCCGCCCTCGAAGGCCGATGCGCCTCTCGGGCCCTGCTTGAACACGACCGTCGCGCATCCGGCGTCGTGCAGCCTGGCCGCCGCATCCGCCACCGAAGACCCGGGGTACAGGATGGCGAACTCCTCGGCGCCACCGAAGACGACGTCCGCGCGCTCCGCGAGATCGCGCAGGACGGGTCCGGCGAACTCGGCGCTCGCGAGAGCCGAACGGTAGTTGATGTCGAAGCTCACGCTCGTGCCGGCATCCCGCGCGCGATCGATCGCCGTGTGCACGGCGGCGCGAGCACTGTCCGACAGCAGGGGAGTGATGCCGGTGATGTGCAGCAGTGACGCCGCCTCGATCCATCCCTCGGGCAGATCTTCCGGACGCAGCCGCGACCCCGCCGAGCCCGCCCGGTAGTAGTGCACCGCGGTCGACGATGCGGAGGGCCGCTCCTTCACCATCAGCCCGGTCGCGGCATCCGGATCGACGATCGTCCGCACGTCGACACCGTCGCCGCGGATCTCCCGCGCGACCCGCTCGCCCAGCGAGTCGTCTCCGACCCGACCCAGCCACGAGGCCGCGACGCCGAGGCGCGCGAGACCGATCGCGACGTTGCTCTCGGCGCCTCCGATCCCGAAGACCAGCGAGTTCGCATGACGCAGCGAGCCGACCTCGGTCGTGCGCACGAGCGCCATGGTCTCGCCGAGCGTGACCACAGACGGTGATGCCGAGGTCATCGCGCGCAGACCTCGACGAACGCCTCGGCCCGCTCGCGGAGAGCCTGCAGATCGCCGCCCGCGGAACGCGTCGCCGAGCAGGGGACCGCCCACGCTCACCGCGACGGCTCCGGCGCGCAGCCAGGCCTCGGCGCCGGCGAGATCCACGCCCCCCGACGGCACCGCGACGATGTCTGGGAAGGGTCCGCGCAGATCCTTCAGGTACGAGGGCCCGACCTGTCCGGCCGGGAAGATCTTCACCGCGGATGCACCGGCGGACCACGAGGCGAACAGCTCGGTCGGCGTCAGCCCGCCCGGAACGATCGGCACACCGGCATCCGTCGCCTGGGTGACGAACTCGGTCGAGGTGATCGGCGTCACGATGTACGCGGCTCCGGCATCCAGCGCGCGGGCCAGATCACCGGTGTTCGTGACGGTGCCGACGCCGAGGTCGATCACGTCGCCGAAGCGTGCGAGCAGGTGGGGGAGGTGCGGCGAACGTGCCGGGGGTCGTGAGCGTGAGCTCGACGCTGCGGATGCCGGCGTCGACGAGCACCTCGAGCACGGCGTCGTAGTCCTCGGCCCGCGGGGCGCGGGCCACGACGATCAGGCGCGACTCGGCGGTGCGCGCCGGCAGGGCGAGCCGGCCGACCTCACCAGTCATGCACGGTCCCGTCGAGCAGACGGTTCACCGGCAGATACGCCTTGGTGTACTCGTGTCCGGCCGCGGCGTCCTCGTCGAGCTCGACGCCGAGCCCCGGCTGGTCGCCGGGGTGCAGGAAGCCCTTGTCGAACGTGAACGACGTCTGGAACACCTCGAGCGTCTTCTCGTTGTGCGGCATGTACTCCTGGATGCCGAAGTTGTGGATCGCGAGATCGAGGTGCAGCGCCGCGGCCATGCCGATCGGCGAGATGTCGGTGGGACCGTGGATGCCGGACTTGATGCCGTAGATCGCTGCGAAGTCGAGCAGCTTCTTCATGGCCGTGATGCCGCCGGTGTGGGTGACGGCCGAGCGGACGTAGTCGATCAGGCGCTCGGTGATGAGCGTCTGGTAGTCGAAGACCGAGTTGAAGACCTCGCCGATCGCGAGCGGCGTCGTCGAGTGCTGGCGGACGAGACGCAGGGCCGTCTGGTCCTCGCCCGGGGTGCAGTCCTCGAGCCAGAACAGGTCGTACGGCTCGATGTCCTTCGCGAAGCGCGCGGCCTCGATCGGCGACATGCGGTGGTGTCCGTCGTGCAGGATGCGCAGGTCGGAGCCGAAGTCCTCGCGGATGCTCGCGAAGACGCCGGGCATGTGATTGAGGTAGTTGCGGGTGTCCCACGTCTCCTCACTGGGGCGATCGCCGGAGCGCTTCGCGGGCTCGTAGTCGTACCGCACGCCGGGACCGGCGGCCGAGACGCCGTAGATCTGGCCGAGGCCGGGCACGCCGGTCTGCACCCGCACCGCGGTGAAGCCGAGCTCCTCGTATCCGGTGATCGCGTTCTTGAGTGCGGCGTAGTCGGTGCCGGAGGCATGCGCGTAGACGCGGACACCTTCGCGGCTCGCCCCGCCGAGCAGCTGGTACAGCGGCATCCCGGCCTTCTTGGCCTTGATGTCCCACAGGGCCATGTCGACGGCGGCGATCGCCGCCATGGTGACCGGACCGCGGCGCCAGTATGGTCCGCGGTACAGGTACTGCCAGGTGTCCTCGATCCGGTCCTCGTCGCGGCCGACGAGCATCGAGGCGACGTGGTCGGAGAGGTAGGAGGCGACGGCGAGCTCGCGTCCGTTGAGCGTGGCGTCGCCCCAGCCGACGATCCCGTCGGAGGTCGTGATCTTGAGCGTCACGAAGTTGCGCCCCGGGCTGGTGATGGTGACGTCGACGAGCTCGATGGTCATGTCATGTTCCTCAATGAAAGGGGGTGCGGCCGTTCGGGCGGCCGCACCCCGGGTTCTCAGGTGGGCGGCAGGTCACATGGCGGCGCGCGGATCGGTGAGATCGCGCCCCGTCCACTCCGGAGCCCAGATGGCGGCCGCGAGAGCGGATGCCGTGAAGATGCCCATCAGGACCATGACGGGGACGATGCTGCCCGTGGACGCCGAGACCCAGGCCGCGACGACGATCGGGCCGACGCCGGTGGCGATGATCGCCGCGATCTCGCGCACCATGGCGGTGAGCGTGTAGCGGTTGCGGGCGCCGAAGATCTCCGGGATCGAGATGTTCTCCATCGATGCGAGGCCGAGCACCGAGATGTTGTGGATCAGCGCGTAGCCGACGAAGACCCAGACGAGCTCTGCCGTGTTGATCATGAGAAGGGTCGGCACGATCAGCACCAGCGACAGCGACGTCATGACGATGTACATCCGGCGGCGGCCGAACCTGTCGCCGAGGAAGCCCATGAGCGGGATCGTCAGGAAGCCGATCAGCGACGAGACGATGACGACCTCGGGGCCGACCTCTTTCGACATCGCGAGCGTGATCGTGATGAACGAGATGAGGTACGTCTGCACGAGGCCCGAGTTGCCGGCCTGACCGAAGCGCAAGAAGAACGACACGATGACCGCCTTGATCGGCTTGCGCTCGAGCGACTGCGAGCGTGCGGATGTCGTTGGTCTCGGTGGCGAGCTTGACGACCTCGTCGCGGGAGAGCGCCCTGCCGTCGACGACGTCGCTGCGCTCCTCGAAGACGGGGCTCTCCTTGAGGTTGAACCGCACCCACAGGGCGAAGAGCATGATGACGGCGCTGCCGATGAACGGGATGCGCCATCCCCACTCGATGACGTCGGATTCGAGCATCACCGCGAGCAGGATCGCCCAGATCGCCGAGGCGAACAGCGTGCCGCAGTTGGTGCCGAGGGCGACCAGTGAGGCGATGACTGCCGCGACGGTTGGCGGGCGCGTACTCCGAGAGCATGACGCCGGCGCCTGAGATCTCGGCGCCGGCGCCGAAGCCCTGGGCGAGACGCAGGACGACGAGCAGGATGGGTGCGATGATGCCCACCTGCTGGTACGTCGGCAGGAAGCCGATCAGCGTGGTCGCCGCTCCCATGAGCAGGATCGTGTAGAACAGCACCTTGCGGCGGCCGACGCGGTCGCCGATGCGGGCGAAGACGAACGCGCCGATCGGGCGGGCGATGTAGCCGACGCCGTAGGTTGCCATGGCGAGCGACGACGGCCATGCCCGGGTCTTCACCGGCGAAGAACAACTGGCTGAAGACCAGGGCTGCCGCCAGCGAGTAGAGCTGGAAGTCCATGAACTCCAGGGCGGTGCCGAGCCAGCCCGAGACGGCGGCTCGGACGAGATCGCCGATGGTGCGCTTGGCAGCGGGCGGCGCCGCGGGGGCGTCGACGCTGGGTACGGAGGAACTGCTCATCGGAATACTCCTTTGTAGTGATGTGCGCGGGTGCGCGGGGGCAGCGGTGAATCGTCAGAGGGCCAGCAGGACCTTCGCCGAGGCGGACGAGTCGCGAGCGAGCTCGAAGGCCCGGACGGCGTCGGATGCCGGAATGACATGGGAGATGACGGCGTCGAGGGTGTCGGAATCGGCCAGCAGGGCGACCGCGTCGTCGATCTCGGTGGAGAAGCGGAAGGCGCCGCGGATCGTCAGCTCCTTCGCGAGCATCGGGGCGAGGTTCACTCCGATGTCGGCGTTCGGCAGCATCCCGACCTGCACGATCGTGCCGGCGCGGCGGGCGGCCCGCACAGCCTGCGTCAGCGCGACTCCGACGCCGGAGCACTCGAAGACGACGTCGTACGACTCGTTCTCGATCGTGTCGCGGCCGACGAGGGAGACCTCGCTGGCGCCGAGCGCCGTCGCGCGCTCGAGCGGCTCGGGGCGCACGTCGCTGGCGCCGACGACGGCGGCGCCGGCGTTGACGGCGGCTGCCACGACGAGCAGGCCGATCGGGCCGGCGCCGATCACGAGCACGCGCTTGCCCGCGATGTCACCGGCGAGGTTGCACGGCGTGGATCGCGACGGCCAGCGGCTCGGCCAGGGCTGCGCGCTCGAGGGGCAGTGACGCCGGGAGCACGCGGATCATGTGATCTTCGACGATCAGCATTTCGGATGCCCCGCCCTGGCGGTGCGGGTCCGCCGCGGCGCTGCCGAGGTAGTCGCCGCCCGGACGCAGGTGCGGGCGGTCCTCGAGACCGGGAACGACAGGGCCGTAGCGCGCGGGGTGCACGGTCACCGGGAGTTCCGGAGGACAGGCGACCGGACGGGTCGAGGTCGACGACCCCGGAGAGCTCGTGACCGGGGGTCAGCGGCTCGCGGATCGTGTACTCGCCGTTCGCTCCGTGGAAGTAGTAGTGCAGGTCGGAACCGCAGATGCCGACGTAGTTCACGCGGAGCGCGCACCTCACCGTCGCCGGGAGTGGGGACCTCGCGGTCCTCCCAGCGGATGTCTTCCTTGCCGTGGATGGCGAGAGCCTTCATGGCTGCATCTCCCTCGTGATGGTCCGTGATGCCGAGACGGCATCGGTGATGGCGGCATTGACGCCCCGTCGCCGGATGGTGTCGACGAGCTCCCCGACGCGGGTGATGAACGCGTCCTGTGCACCGAGCTGCTCTCCGAACATGTGCAGGTCGGCGATCGCGCGCTGTGCGAGCTCCCGGCCATCGCGGGCGCTCGCCGCAAGACCGGCGAGGCGCTCGCGGGCGCCGTCGGTCATCGCCGCGGCGTGCCGGCCGGGGTCGAAGCCGGGGAGCGGAGCGATGCACGACAGGTATCCGGCGACGGTGAGTGCGATGAGATGCGGCATCTCGCCGCTGCGGAGACTGAGGAGTGCCGGCTCGGGGATGCGCTGCCGGAGCTTGACCGAGCCGTCAGTGCCGACCTGGCTGGTGCGGTGACCGAGGGCACTGTTGGCCCAGCGCTCGAACAGCTCGCTCTCGTACGCACGGATGTCGACGCCCGACGGCACCTCGACGGACGGCTCGTACTCGTCGCGCAGCACGGTGCGGGCGGCGCTCTCGATGCCGTCGAGGCCGATGGCCTCGGGAATGGTACCGACCCCGCTCAACGCGCCGAGGTAGGCGATGAGGGAATGGGTGCCGTTGAGGAGCCGCACCTTCATCTGCTCGTAGCGTCCGACCTCGCTCGTGAACACGGCACCGCCTGCCTCCCAGGCGGGACGACCGCCGGCGAAGCGGTCTTCGATCGCCCACATCGTGAACGGCTCGGCGGGTACCGGGATGTCGTCGCGGGCTCCGAGCAGCGCGCTGACACGGGTGCGGAGCTCGGCGGTCGTCGACGGGACGATGCGGTCGACCATGCTCGAAGGGAACGAGACGGCGCGGTCGAGGAAGGCGAGGGCATCGCCGCCTTCGGATCCGGGGAGCTCGTGCAGGAACTCGCGGACGAGCTTCTCGGTGTGCGCCCCATTGGATGAGAGATTGTCGCAGCTGAGGATCGAGATCGGCGCTCCTCCGGCGTCGGCCCGTGCCTGCAGTCCGCGGGCGAGCTGGCCGATCGTCGAACGTGGAGCACCGCCGCGCAGATCCGCGCGCACCGTGTCGTCATCGAGATCGAGGTGCTGCGTGGCGGGGGAGTAGCTGTAGCCGTTCTCGGTGACGGTGAGGGTCACGACGCGGATGCCAGGATCGGCGATCTGCGCGACCACCCGTTCCGGTTCCTCGGCACCGACGAAGGCATCGGTGTGCACGCCGGGGATGGTGAGGGAGGTGCTCTCCGGCGCGATGGTCGCGACCGAGTAGAGGAGGTCCTGGGTGTGCAGCGCGTCGACGATCGAGCGCGAGCGCGACGCAACGCCGATGATTCCCCAGTCGCCGCCGGCGGACTGCAGTGCGGCGGCCGTGTAGACGGCCTGGTGCGCGCGGTGGAAGCTTCCGAGTCCGAGGTGCAGGATGCCGGCGCGGGCCGGGCTGACCAGAGGGGCCGCTGCCGCCGGAACGGTGCGACCCAGAACGGGTGCATCGGCGCTCATGCTGTCGCTCCGTCGGTGCGGGCGGGGAGCCGTTCGGGGTGATCGGCGGTGATCGTCATGCAATCAGTGTGTATTAGTTGTACAAACTTGTCAACCCGCTTTACATTCGGGTCGAGGATCGTAGGATTGCTGCGAGGGTGGGAGAGATGCACATGGCAGCGACGTTGACGGACGTGGCACGGCGCGCAGGTGTGTCGATCGCGACCGCCTCCCGGGCCTTCGGAGAGCCGGATCGTCTGGCGCCCAGCACGCTGGGCCGGGTGCTCGAGGCCGCGGGTGAGCTCGGCTACGCCACGCCTCAGTCGGCGACCACCACACGCACGCTCGGCGTCGTCGTACCCGACGTCGCGAACCCGGTCTACGCGACCCTCCTCAAGGCCATCCAGGGGCAGGCCTGGCATGGCCGCCATCGCATCGTGCTGTTCGACGCCGATGAGGACCTTCACCGGGAACGCGAGCAGATCGAGCAGGCGCGCAAGCTCGACGGGATGCTGCTGTGCTCGCCGCGCCTCCCCGATGAAGAGGTCCTCGAGCTGGTCGGCGACACCCCCTACGTCGTCATCAACCGCCTGATCGACGGTGCGTCCTGCGTTCTGATGGACACCGAGCACGGTCCGGGGCAGGCGATCGAGCACCTTGCCGCACTCGGGCACACGCACATCGCCTACGCCGCAGGGCCCCGCGGCTCATGGGCCGACGTGCGCCGGGCCGACGCGATCGCGCGGGCCTGCGAGCGCCATGGGATCCGTCTCACGCGACTCAGCCACCACGCCGCGTCGATCCAGGGCGGGCGCGCGGCTGCTGCCCCGGCGGCGGCGAGCGGCGCGACGGCCGTCGTCGCCTACAACGATCTCGTCGCGCTCGGACTCGAGGCGGGGTTGTTGGAGCTCGGCCGACGGTGCCCTGCCGATGTCAGCATCGTGGGAATCGACGACATCGACCTCGCCGGAGCGGTGACTCCCGCTCTCACGACGGTCCGGATGCCCATCGAGCGCAGCGGCGCTCTGGCGGTCGACCTGCTTCTTCAGGCGATGGCGGGCAACCCGGCCAGCGATGTCGCGACTCTGAGTTCGCAGTTGATCGTGCGCGCGTCGACTGCGGCACCGGCGGCCTGAGGCCGGCCGGCCGCCGTTCGCTCGCGGATCAGGCGGAAAGCCGGATCTCGCCCAGCACGCGGGCGCTCGTCCGCGTCAACGCGCGGCGGGAGAGCAGCCGTGTGCCCAGAGCCGTGAGGTGATTGATCCGGCCCGAGATGATGCTCGGCCCCCCATTCGCGCGATCGAGCTCTCGGAACGCGGTGTCGATCACCTGGCCCGCGGTCTGCTGCCGGCCGACCGAAGCGTCGTCGGTGCCGACCACATCGAAGAACTCGGTTCTCGTCGACCCGGGGCTCACCGCGAGCACGCGCAGTCCGGTTCCGCGCGCCTCCGCCCAGAGCGCCTCGGTGAAACTCAGGACGAACGCCTTGGTCGCACCGTAGACCGCCATGCCCGGTGTCGGCTGGTACGCCGCGGTGCTCGCGACCGTGACGAGTGCCCCGCGTCTTTCGAGCAGCTGCGGCATGAACACGCGCGAGAGTTCCACGAGCGTGGCGACGTTCAGCTGGATCTCGCTCAGCATCCGATCGGGATCCGCCGCGTCGAAGGCCCCATGGGTTCCGAACCCGGCGTTGTTGACGAGTGAGGTGATGCGGATGCCGCGACGCTCGAGTTCTTCGTGCAGGGCGGTCGCGGCGCCGGTGACGCCGAGATCGGCCGGAACGACCTCGACCTGGACCTGTGCGGAGGCCCTCAGTTCGGACGCGAGTTCCTCGAGCCGGTCGCCGCGCCGGGCGACGAGCACCAGATCCGATCCGCGTGCCGCGAAGCGCCGGGCGAACTCGACGCCGAGCCCGGAGCTCGCGCCGGTGATGAGGGCGGTTCCGCCGCGGAGATCGATCGTCATGGGTGCAGTCCTTCAGTCGATTCGGCAATGTAGACAGTGACACCATTGTGCACTGCTCCGCCGTTGTTGTCAATGTCTACATCCGAACGGTAGACTCGGAGCGTGCCTTCGCAGCCCTACCATCACGGCGATCTGCGGCGGACCCTCCTCGAGGCCGCTGCGTCGAGCATCGAGCGCGACGGCGTCGACGCACTCTCGCTTCGGCAGCTCGCCAGAGAGGCCGGCGTCAGCCATGCCGCGCCCAGCCGGCACTTCCGCGACAAACAGGCGCTGCTCGATGCGCTGGCAGAGGACGGCTTCCGCCGCCTGGCGGGCGCGCTCCAGGAGGCCACCGGAAGCGATGCGGCGACCGCCGCCGCGGCGCGCAGCAGATTCGACGACCTCGCCCGCTCCTACGTCACCTTCGCACTGGCACAGCCCACGCTTCTGTCGCTGATGTTCGGCATGAAGCACGCCCCCGACGCCCGCGCGGAGCTTCTCGCCGCGGGTCAGGAGTCGATGCAGCTCACCGTCCGGATCGTCGTCGACGCCCAGGACGTCGGTGCGATCGCGCCCGCAGATCCGCACCGGATCGCGCTCGCCGCATTCGCTGCGTTCCACGGCATCGCCTCGCTCGCCTCGGGAGGTCTGCTCGATGGGGTGCCGGTCGACGAACTCGTCGTCACCGCGGGCGACATCCTCTGGCGAGGTCTCCAGTCTGATCCTCGCCGGCCTTCGCATCCAGGCGGGTGAAGAGCTGCGGGCATCCGCCGGACGATGGACGGTCGTGCGGAGTGGGCCTACGGCGCCCAGGTCTGGCGCTCTCACGCCTGCGCTGAGCGCATATACCCCTCGGCGGCTTCGATCTGCTCGGCACTCGGTCGGATGCCGGTGTACAGCACGAACTGCTCGAGAGCTTGCAGGGTGGCGACCTCGGCGCCACTGATCACGATCTTCCCCGCCGCCCGCCCCGCGAGCACGAGCGGCGTCTCGGCCGGAAGTGCGACGACGTCGAACACCACGGATGCCGCGGTGATCGCCTCTTCGGTGAACGACAGCGCGTGCTCGTCGCGGCCGCCGGCCATGCCGATCGGCGTGACGTTGACCAGGATGTCGGCGGTGGAGTCGCCGGCATCCGACATCCATCCGAAGCCGTACAGACCGGCCAGTCCGCGCCCGGCCTCCTCGTTGCGCGCGATGATCGTCACGCGCGCGAAGCCGGCGTCGCGGAATGCGGCGGCCGTCGCCTTGGCCATCCCGCCGGAACCGCGCAGCATCACCGATGAGGCGGGGTCGAGAGCGTTGCGCTCGATCAGCTGCGCGATCGCGGAGTAGTCGGTGTTGTAGGCGGTGAGCACGCCGTCGTCGTTCACGATCGTGTTCACGGAGTCGATCGCGATCGCCGAGGGATCCATCCGGTCGACGAGGGCGATCACGTCCTCTTTGTACGGCATCGAGATCGCGCAACCGCGGATGCCGAGGCCACGAACGCCGGCGATCGCCTGAGCGAGGTCGGCGGGCGCGAAGGCCTTGTAGATCCAGTTGAGGTCGAGCGCCTCATAGAGGAAGTTGTGGAAACGCGTCCCGTTGTTGCTCGGGCGAGCCGACAGCGAGATGCACAGCGTCATGTCCTTGTTCAGCATCGGCATGTCCTCAGGGTACCGACCGGAGGCTTCGCCGGCCTCCTCGCCCAGAGAGGTCACAGCGGAAGCGGACAGGATGGGGGCGATGCGAAATGACGGCCGGACGACGATGCGGCGAACAGGCCAGGCTGTTCGTCGCCGCACCGCGCGCCTGCTGGTCGCGGGCAACGTCATCATCGCGGCCGTCATCGTCTGCGGGTGGATACCCGGACCGATCGGCGCGGCGGTGTCGGTCCTCCTGCTGCCGCTCGGAGTGGTCTCCATCGTGTTCACGGTCGCGGTGTTCGCCCTCCTCCGCCGTGCGGCAATCCCCGCTTCCGCAACGGTGCTCCTCTGGCTCTTCGCTGTCGCTCCGGCTCTTCCCGCACTGCCCGGAGCGTCCACGGCGACGGCCATCACGATCGCGAGCCAGAACGTGCGAGCGCAGTCCGGTGGTGGCGAAGGCTCGGCGACGGACCTGATGGCCCGCCATCCGGATCTCATCACCCTCACCGAACTGGATGATTCCAGCCGAGAGGCTGCGAACCGGGTCCTCGCCGACGCCTATCCGTACTCCTACACGGTCGGCACCGTCGGCGTCTGGAGCATCCACCCCCTCGTCGCGGAGGAGCCGCTGGATCTCGGACTCGGGTGGAAGCGGGCGCTCCACATCACGGTGCAGGGTCCGGGCGGAGTCACCAGCGTGTACCTCATCCATGCCGCCTCGCTGCGGCCGGGTGCGCAGTCCGCTCGCGATGAGATGCTCGCGGCTCTGGCTGAAACGGTGCGCGCCGACCCCTCTCGGCACGTCATCGCCCTCGGAGATTTCAACGCCGCGACCACGGATCCCGCGCTCCGGTTCCTGAGCGCCGAACTCGATCTGGTGCGACCCACCACGGGGATCACCGGCTACACCTGGCCGGCGGCGTTCCCGCTCGTCAAGATCGACCACGTGTTCCAGCGCGGCTTCGACGTCGGCTCGGCCTCGACCGTACGCGCCGGCGCCAGCGATCATCTCGCCACGCTCACCACGCTTTCGACTCGGTGAGTTCCGGTGGGTGCCGCGGTTGCGGGGGCGGCCGGCGCCGGGTTCATCACCCGGGCTGTTCGCCTGCCGCCGCCCGGAACCTGCGAGGATCTGGCCCACGAGGTCGACGATCGCTGAGCGGTGTCGACCCGTGGACGAGATCCACCTTCTCCGTCACGGAGAAGGTGCATGCACGGGGGATTCAGATCGTTTCCATCTCCCCAGATGACGGATGACCTCCCCCGAGGCCTGACGATCCGTGCATGTGATCTGGCCCTCCCCGAGGAGTTCAATCCCCAATGGACTCATCGAGGGGGCCGTCCCGTTCATCCTCCCACGATTTTTCCGATTTGTCCCCCATATGGGGGACAAATCTCTTCAGCTTGATATATGCTGATTCTGACGCACCCTCCGGTCGTCTTTGGCCCCCATCGCTCCCCCCGCGGTGGGGGCCACACAATTTTCCGGGCGTGAACGTCCGATCCCTGAGCATCCGATGTCGTACCGCATCGTGGATGCCGCTCATGCAACATTTGGGTCACCTTCTGGCGACCACTGTTGCCAGAAGCCCCCGCTCCACTAGCGTTAGCGATGTCGGGGCATACCTGCGTCGGCTTCTTCACCAGCAGAACAGGCAGTACATGAGCACCCAGGGCACGGTTAAGTGGTTCAACTCGGAGAAGGGCTTCGGCTTCATCTCCCCCGACGACGGCGGCGCTGACGTTTTCGCGCACTACTCCGCCATCGAATCATCCGGCTACCGGTCTCTCGATGAGAACCAGCGAGTCGAGTTCGATGTCGCGCAGGGCCCGAAGGGCCTGCAGGCAGAGAACATCCGCCCCCTCTAAGGGCGGACAGTACAGAACTCCCTGACCGGAGGCGCTTGCGTCTTCCGGCGGGGATTTCTGTGCTTTCGAGGGTTCGGCGTGCGCCGCCGCGGCGTGGAACTCAGGTCAGAAGCAGTGCGCGCAGCTCGTCGGCCGACGCCACCCGGAGAGCTGCGCCGTCGCCCTCGTGGTGCTCGCTGAAGCCCCAGTCGACGAAGATCACGGGCACGCCGTTCGCGTTCCCGCCCTCGACATCGTGGTGCCGGTCGCCGACCAGCACAGGCCGCGAGGTGTCTGCTCCGCGCTCGCCGAGGCGGCGCAGCGCTTCGGCGACGATGTCGGTCTTCGATGCCAGCGTCGATTCATCGGGGGTCGCGCCCACCGTCGCCAGGAACGCCGAGCGCAACCCGAAGTGGTCGACGAGCGCGTCGACCTGCAACTCGGGCTTCGAGCTCGCCGTCGCCTGCGGCACGCCTGCCGCGGACAGATCGTGGATCAGCTCTGTCACGCCCGGGTAGGTGGCGACGTCGGTCGTGTAGCCGTCGGCCTTGCCGAGGGTGCGGTAGAAGGCGACGGCCTCCGCCGCCTGCGCCGGGGTCATCGCGGCCTGGTCCTGGAACGACTCGAACATCGGCGGACCGATCCAGTGCACGAGGTCTTCCCGCGTCGGCGCCGGGTGGCCGAAGTGGGTGAGGGCGATGTTCAGGCGACGGAGAATGCCGACGGAGGCGTCGACGATGGTGCCGTCGACGTCCCACAGCACGCAGGAATAGGGGGAGTGAGGCATGTATCCAGCCTATGGGCCACGAGGGAGGGCTTCAGAACAGCCGGGGTACTCCCGACTCGATGCCCTTCATGTCGTCGTAGTCGAGGACCAGGCAGCGGATGCCGCGATCCTCGGCGAGCACGCGCGCCTGCGGCTTGATCTCCTGCGCGGCGAAGACGCCCTGCACCGGGGAGAGGTGCGGATCGCGCCCGAGGAGTTCGAGGTACCGGGTGAGCTGCTCGACCCCGTCGATGTCGCCGCGGCGCTTCACCTCGACGGCGATGGCGATGCCCGCGGCATCCCGCACCATCAGGTCGACCGGGCCGATCGCCGTCGGGAACTCGCGGCGCACGAGGGTCGCGCCTTCGCTGATGAGGTCGACCTGTTCGGCGAGCAGCCGCTGCAGGTCGGCTTCGACGCCGTCCTTCTGGAGGCCCGGGTCGACGCCCAACTCGTGCGAGGAATCGTGGATGACCTCGTAGATCTGCACGCGGAGCGCGTCGCCGGTCTTCTTGTGGGTGACACGCCACACCTCGGTGACCCCAGCGATGACCTCTTCCTCGCCCGGCTGCTCGGTCGAGAGGGAGCAGGGCGGGCTCATCCAGTTCAGCGGCTTGTAGCTGCCGCCGTCGGAGTGCACGAGCAGACTCCCGTCGCCCTTGTGCACGAGCAGGCGCGTGGCGAGCGGCAGATGGGCGTTGAGCCGACCGGTGTAGTCGACGGAGCAGCGGGCGATGACAAGACGCACCCGTTGAGCCTAACGGCCTCAGCCGCCGACGTTCGCCAGGGCGTCATCCGCAGCGTGAGCGCACGACGAGGCCCGGCCATCACGCCGCGGTCGCGGTCGCTGTCTTCTCCTCCTCGCGGAGAGGGCGCGCCGCTCCGGAGAACAGGCCGGATGCCACGACAAGGGCCACCAGGATGAACAGCGTGTTCAGCAGGCCGATGTGCTCGCTGATCACCCCGAGAACCGGAGGCCCGCCGAGGAAGGCGACGTAGCCGATGGTCGCGGCCGCGCTCACCCGCGCGGCCGCCTTCGCCGGGTCATCCGCTGCCGCCGACATGCCCAGCGGGAACCCGAGCGAGGCCCCGACGCCCCAGAGTCCGGCGCCGATCAGGACGAGCGGCAGCGAGGTGCCGAGGATGAACAGCAGGATGCCGGCGGCGGCCGCGACAGCGAGCACACGCAGCACGGCGACGCGGCCGAAGCGGTCGACGAGCGGTCCGCCGAACAGGCGGAGCACGGTCATGCCGACCGAGAACACGGCCAGCGCGACCGCGCCGGTGCCCTCGTCGAAGCCGTGACCCTGCTCCGCGCCGAGAGCGATCCAGTCGTTGGCGCCGCCCTCGGCGAACGCCATGCCGAGCATGACCATGCCGAGCAGGTAGGTGCGCGGCTCGCGCCACGCCTCGAGGGCGACGTGCATCCGCTCGCGCCAAGCCGGCTTCTCGTGGCCTTCGGGATCGAGAGCGGCTTCGCGCACCGGCACGTGGAAGAAGCAGACGACCGCGATGACCGCGATGACCGCACCCATGATCGAGGAGTGCGTGGCGACGTCCATGCCCGAGCCGGCTGCAAGAGCACCGGCCCCGGCCCCGAGCACCGTGCCGAAACTGAAGAACGCGTGGAACACCGGCAGGATCGTCTTGCCCATCTGCTGCTCGATCGCGGTGGCCTCGACGTTCATCATCACGTCGACGCAGCCGTTGCCGAATCCGAACAGCGCCATGCCCAGGAGCACGATCGGGACCGAGGTGAAGACGGTCGCACCCAGGCCGACGAGGGCGATGCCCGCCGCGAAGGCGAGCATCGTCAGGAGCATTCCGCGCCGCGCCCCGGTGCGCGCCATCACGGCCGGGCTGGTCGAGATGCCGATGATCGATGCGATGCCCATGCCGAGCAGGATCATGCCGACCTGCGCGTTGTCGAGGTCGAGATCGGCCTTGATGCTGGGCACGCGCGACGCCCAGGTCGCGATCGACAGGCCGCTGGCGAGGAAGATGACGAAGATGGCGGCGCGCCAGCGCACGAACTGCGAGCGAGTGAGAGCGGTGTCCATCCGGGAAGCCTATCGAATCGATTCGACCCCAGGAAACCCCAGGGAGCTATCCTCGAAGTATGAGCAGCTCAGACGGCGCGCGCCGCGCGACGATCGCCGACGTCGCACGAACCGCCGGTGTGGCGACCTCGACGGCGTCAGTCGTGTTCAGCGGCAAGGCCAAGGTCGCGGCGTCCACGAAGGAGCGCGTGCTCGCAGCGGCCGCCGACCTCGGCTACGCCGGTCCCGATCCGCGTGCGGCCTCGTTGCGGCGCGGCCGCAGCGGCATCGTCGGCGTCGTCCTCGAGGGGCATCTGCGCACCGCCTTCCTCGATCCCGTCACCACCGCGATGATGGACGGACTCACCGACGGCCTCGCCGAGCTGAGCGCCGGAATCCTGCTGATGCGCGACGAGCCGGGAGAGGGCGGCAGCTCAGCGCTGTCGAGTGCGCCCGTCGATGCGGTCGTCCTGATCGGATGCTCCGGCCGCACGCGCGACTCGCTGGAGGTCGTCCGCAGCCGCGGGCTGCCGGTGGTCGTGATCGAGGGAGACGCCGGCGAGGGCATCCCGCGCATCATGCTGGACAACACCGCGGCTGCCGCCGATGTCGCCAGGCACGTGCGCGACCTCGGCCACGAGAACGTCGCCCTCGTCACCCTGCCGCTGGACAGCCACCGCCGGCGCGGACCGGTGACGGCCGACCAGCTCGCGACGGCGACGGTCGACGTCACGATCCATCGGCTCCTCGGCACACGCGAGGTGTTCCCGGATGCTCCGGCCTATGCGGCGGCGGGGAGCTTCATCGACGAGGGGCTGCTGGTCGGCCGGGTGCTGCTCGCCGACCCGCTGAGGCGCCCCACCGCCGTGATCGCGCAGAGCGATCTGCTGGCCGCCGGCGTCATCCGCGCCGTCGAGGAACTCGGACTGCGTGTGCCGCAGGACGTCAGCGTGGCCGGCTTCGACGGCATCACTGTCGACGGACTCGGTGCGCACACGCTCACCACGAGCGTGCAGCCGGCTGTGGAGAAGGGCAGGGCGGCGGGGGAGCAGGTGGCTCGGATGCTGAACGGAGAGCCGGCCACCACGCAGCATCTCACCTGCCGTTTCCGCGCCGGAACCACCACCGCGCCGCCGTCGCGCTGACCGAGCGGCTCAGGAGCGTTGCGGGCCGAGAGGGAGCGGCGTCGTCGCGTAGTCGAAGATCGTGTACCTGCCGCAGCTGACCCGGTCGGTCGGTATGGCGGAGACCGGAAGCCGCCACGGCACGGTCTCGCTGTCCTCGATGAGGAACGTCACCTTCGACACGGCGAAGTCGGTGCGGTTGACCAGCCAGGCGTAGCCGTTCAGCCGATGATCGACCTGTACGAGCTGTGCCGCATCGCGCAGGTGCAGCTTCGGCAGCCGCACCGTCCAGAACTGACCGGCGCCGACGCGACCTGACGCGTTCACCCAGTCGGTCACGCAGACGAGGTCGGCATCCGGTCGCTCCGTCGCCGCTGCGAGGCGCGGGATGCCGAGGAACCCGCCGAGCAGCAGGAACACCGCCGCCGTTGCGAGCAGCACTCGCGGACCGAGCAGCGGCCGGGGGAGGGGCAGGCGAAGCGCGCGTGGGGCCGCGACCAGCGCGAGCAGCGGCGCGAACACGGCGGGCTGCAGATACCGGGCGGCGTGAGTGCCGAGTGCGACGGCGCCGACGATCACCAGGAGCGGAGCCACCCAGGCCATGGCCGCCACGAGGAGCGCGCCGCGCTCGCCGGGTCCCCGAACGAGGTTCCACGTCTGCCGGACGGCCAGAGCGAGCAGCGTCAGGACGAGCAGAGCAGCGACCCACCCGCCCGGCGTCGCCAGGCGTTCGGCCAGGAGGTCGGAGTAGTAGGTCAGGGACTGCATCCAGTCAGCGGGCTGCGCGTAGGCCGCCCCTGTGTCGGCGATCCATGCCGAGAGCGGAATGCGCCCGAGGAAGCCCACGGCGCTTCCACCGAGCAGCACCGCGCTCAGGGCCAGCGCGAGTCCGCGCCCTGGCCGGCGGAGCGTGAAGGCGACCAGCAGCACGGTGAGAGGAACCGTCCCCCACACGGCGTACAGCGGGTTCGAGAGCGTCGAGATCGCCGCAGTGGTGAACAGCGCGATCAGCAGCCACGGTCGCGGTCGCTCCCGGTCGAGCGCGCGGCGCAGCATCCCCACGGTCGCCACCACGGCGACCACCGTCGCCGAATAGTAGGTCGTCGTGAGCTGCAGCGAGGCCAGCTGCATGGCATCGCGCGATGCGGATGCCTCGGTCATCGCGACGAGCCCGAACGCGACGAGCCCGAGCAGTGACCACGCCACCGGGGCCGCATCCGCTCTCCGACGCCCGGCGGCGAGCCGGAGCGCGCCGTAGAGCGCGACGACATTCACGACGCCGTTCGCCGCGAGGACGCCGTCCACCCCGAGCGGCAGGGTCGAGAGCGCCGCGAACACCGCGGTCTCCGGCAGGAAGAGCACGCTCGACATCGCCCAGTCGAGGACCTGTCCATCGAGCAGGGATCGCACGAACAGCGCCACCACGAGCGAGTCGCCGTCACGGAAGAGAACGTCGGAGCGGGCGGATGCGGCCACCTGCCCGGCCACGAGCATCGCGATCGCGACGGCGCCGAGCCAGCCGGCCGCCTCCCGCATCCATCCCGCGCGCATGCGTCCACTCTCGCACGGGCCGGTCGCTGGCCCGGGCCCGTATCACGCGTCGATGATCGCCGCGAAACCCGCCGGCAACGTGCGACCCGTAAACTGGGGTGAATCCGCCCGCCTGTGCCGTATGGCCGACGAGCCCCGAGGAGTCGCTCGATGCTGATGCTCCTCGTCGCGTTCCTCCTCGGATCGCTGCTCATGCCCGTCCTCGTACGCTGGCTCGGACCCCGGGCGTTCGCCATCGCCGCGCTCGTGCCGGCCGCCGCGTTCGTACAGGCGCTCGTGGTCACCCCGCAGGTGCTCGATCCGCAGGTCGCGCCGTTCGAGACGGTGCCCTGGATCCCGCAACTCGGCCTCGAGCTCTCGATGCACATGGACGTCCTGGGCTGGGTGCTGACCCTGATCGTCACGGGAGTCGGCGCGCTCGTGCTGCTCTACTGCCGCTGGTACTTCCACGACGACGCCACGGGGCTCGGTCAGTTCTCCGGGGTGCTTCTCGGCTTCGCCGGGGCGATGTACGGGCTCGTGCTCACCGACGACCTCGTCATGCTCGTGATGTTCTGGGAAGTCACCAGCATCCTCTCCTACCTGCTCATCGGTCACTATCGCCGGCGCGCGGCCAGCCGTCGTGCGGCACTGCAGGCGTTGCTGGTGACCACGCTCGGCGGACTGGTCATGTTCGTCGGGGTGGTCCTGCTGGTGGTGGATGCCGGCACGACGAGCATCACCGAGATCCTCGCCCTCGCCCCAACCGGCCCGACGGTGGATGCGGCGATCGTCATGCTCCTCATCGGCGCGATCAGCAAGTCGGCCCTCTTCCCCTTCCACTTCTGGCTCCCCGGAGCCATGGCCGCCCCCACCCCGGTGAGCGCGTATCTGCATGCTGCCGCGATGGTCAAGGCCGGCATCTACCTCATCGCCCGTTTCGCGCCCATCTTCGCCTTCACCGGTCCCTGGCGGCCGATCATCGTCTCGCTCGGCGTGCTGACGATGCTGATCGGCGGCATCCAGGCACTGCGCGAGACCGACCTCAAACGCATCCTCGCCTTCGGCACCGTCAGCCAGCTCGGCTTCTTCGCTGTCGTGGTCGGCTACGGCAGCAAGGCGACGGCGCTCGCCGGACTCGCCCTGGTGATCGGGCACGCGCTGTTCAAGTCGGCGCTGTTCCTCATCGTCGGCGTCATCGACCGCCAGCTCTCCACCCGCGACATCGACGAACTCTCCGGGGTGGGCCGGCAGGCCCCGGTCATGGCGACAGCGGCATTCATCTCGGTGGCCTCGATGGTCGGCATCGCTCCGACGATCGGCTTCGTCGCGAAGGAGTCCACCCTCACCGCCCTGCTCGACGCCGCGGTGGCGGGCGAACCCTGGGGTCTGGTGGCGTTGATCGGCGTCATCGTCGGGTCCATGCTCACCGCGGCATATGGGGCCAGGTTCCTCTGGGGAGCGTTCTGGACGAAGCGCGACGAGCGCGGCGACCGGATGCCGGAGACGGTGTGGCCGGATCCGCCGGTCGGCTTCCTCTCGGCCCCGATCGTGCTCGCAGCGGCCACGATCGCGCGTCGGCATCGGCGCTCCCGCGCTCGACATCGCCCTCCGCGGTTACGCCCTCACCGCGGAGGCGCCGCTCTCGCCGGGAATCCGACCCGGGGCACCTCGCGCTCTGGCACGGGTTCGAGCCGGCATTGGGCATCTCGATCCTGTCGATCGTGCTCGGCCTCGGCGTCTTCCTGCTCACGCGCCGCACGGGCTGGGACCGGCGCGCCCGGATACTGCCGTTCACGGCCGCCGACGCCTACTACCTCGTGGTGCGCGGGGTCGACCGGCTCTCGGTGCTCAGCACGACCTTCACCCAGCGCGGATCGCTGCCGGTGTACGTCGGCACGATTTTCGTCGTCTTCGTCGCCGCCGAGGTGACCGCTCTCATCGCCAGCGACGTCGACCGTCTCCAGCTCTCGGCGTGGCACACCCCCGCGCAGCTGGTCGTGGCGCCGATCATGGCCGCCGCCGGCGTCTTCGCCGTGATCGCCCGAAAGCGATACACCGGCGTCGTCCTCGTGTCGGTCACCGGACTCGGCATGGTCGCCCTGTTCGCGACGAGCGGCGCCCCCGACCTCGCCCTCACCCAGATCCTGGTCGAGACCGTCACGCTGGTGACGTTCGCGCTGGTGCTGCGTCGCCTTCCCGCCCGGATGGGCGAGCGCAACGCCTCCGTCGGCCGCATCCCCCGCGCCCTCCTCGGGATCGGAGTGGGCGTCACCATGGCGTTCGTGGCCGTCGTCGCGACGCAGTCGCGCATCGCCGATCCCATCTCCCTCATCTTCCCCGAGATCGCCTACGACCTCGGCCACGGCAAGAACGTCGTGAACGTCGCGCTCGTCGATCTGCGTGGCTGGGACACGATGGGCGAGCTCTCGGTGCTGGTGCTCGCGGCGACGGGCGTCGCATCCCTCGTCTTCGTCACGCACCGCGCCGACCTGCTCGCCGCCACCAGGACGCTGCCGAAGAGCGGCCGCCGGGGCGCGCGTCAGCCGGCCGCTGGTGGAGACGACCAAGGGCATCCGCATCCAGACCTCGGCGAACCGCAGCAGCCCGAGGGCGTGGCTGGTCGGCGGGCCGAACATGAAGCCGGAGAACCGGTCGATCCTGCTCGAGGTGATCGTCCGCGTGCTCTTCCACACCATCATCGTGGTCTCGATCTTCCTGCTCTTCGCCGGACACAATCTGCCGGGAGGCGGCTTCGCCGGTGGACTCGTCGCCGGCATGGCGCTCGTGATGCGCTACATCGCCGGTGGCCGCTGGGAGCTGGGTGCTGCGGCCCCCACGGATGCCGGGCGCCTCCTCGGCTGGGGCCTCATCCTCGCCGTCGGCGCCGCCGTCGTGCCGCTGTTCTTCGGGCTGTCACCGCTGACGAGCTCGTTCTGGGAGTGGGAGCTGCCGGTGCTCGGACACATCGAGTTCGTCACCTCGACCATCTTCGACATCGGTGTCTACCTCGTCGTCATCGGGCTGGTGCTCGACGTGCTCCGCAGCCTCGGGGCCGAGGTCGACCGGCAGGCCGCGGCCCTGCGTCAGGGCCCCACGACAGGCTCACCGGCCCAGCGTGCAGAGCGGGGGCCGGTCTGATGGACGTCTCCCTCACCCTGATCGTGATCATGGCCGTGCTGTTCGCGTGCGGTGTCTACGCGATGCTGGAGCGCAGCCTCACCCGCGTGCTGATCGGCTTCCTGCTGCTGGGCAACGCCACCAACCTGCTCCTGCTGATCGTGATGGGGGTGCCGGGGAACGCCCCGTTCCACGGCGTCGACGGACCGGTGAGCGACCCGTTGCCGCAGGCTCTCACCCTCACGGCCATCGTGATCACCTTCGCCGTCTCGGCGTTCCTGCTCGCCCTCATCTACCGTTCCTGGCAGCTGGGCCAGGCCGATACCGTCGAGGACGACGAGGCCGACATCGCCCTTCGCGCCCGTACGGATGCCGATGAGGACCTCATGGAGGATGAGGGCGACGAGAACGAAGAGGAAGCCACGACCGACTTCGTCGGCGTGCAGACCTCGCCGATCACCGTCCTGCACATGCGTGATCACCCAGCCATCCACGACGACGCGCCGATGGATCACCCGGCGGACTGGGTCGAGCGCTCGAGGCCTCGTTCGAATGCCCCGGCATCCGAGGGTCATGCACCCGACGGCCCGGCATCCGACGATTCCGCACCCGAGGATTCCGCACCCGAAGATTCCGCACCCGAAGACGGAGAGGAGGGCCGCACGTGAGCGCGCTCGTCCCCCTTCTCGTCGCTCTGCCTCTGCTCGGGGCCGCGGTCACCCTGGTGTTCGGGCGCAACGCGCGCCTGCAGGTCATCGTCACGGTCGCCACTCTCGCCACCGTCTCGGTGATCGCCGCCATCCTGCTGATCGCCGTCGACAGCGGCTCCCCCCTCGCTGTCTCGGTCGGCGGCTGGCCGGTGCCCTTCGGAATCATCCTGTACGTGGACCGGCTCGCCGCCCTCCTGGTGCTGATCTCCAGCATCGTGCTCCTCGCGGTCCTGCTGTTCTCGATCGGACAGGGTGTCGCGGACGGCGCCGAGGAGACGCCGATCTCGATCTTCAATCCTTCGTACCTCATCCTCGCGGCGGGCGTCTTCAACGCCTTCATCGCCGGCGACCTGTTCAACCTGTACGTCGGATTCGAGATCCTGCTCGTCGCCTCGTACGTGCTGATCACACTCGGCAGCACCGAATCGCGCATCCGCACCGGCGCCGTCTACATCGTCGTCTCGCTGGTGTCGTCGATCCTGTTCCTCGCCGCGATCGCCGTGATCTACGGCGCGCTCGGCACCGTGAACATGGCGCAGATCGCCGAGCGGATGTCCGAGTTGCCGCAGGAGACCCAGCTCGTCCTGCACGTCATCCTCGTGGTCGCCTTCGGCATCAAGGCCGCGGTCTTCCCGGTGTCGTTCTGGCTGCCGGACTCCTACCCGACTGCGCCGGCCCCGGTGACGGCGGTCTTCGCCGGCCTGCTGACGAAGGTCGGCGTGTACGCGCTGATCCGCACCGAGACCCAGCTGTTCGCCGAGAACAGCATCGACACCGTGCTGCTCATCGTGGCATTGGCGACCATGATCATCGGCGTGCTCGGCGCCGTCGCGCAGGCCGAGCTGAAGAGGATCCTCTCGTTCACGCTCGTCAGTCACGTCGGCTACATGATCTTCGGCCTGGCGATCGCGACCCCCGCGGCCATCGGCGCGACGGTCTACTACATCGTCCACCACATCGTCGTGCAGACGACGCTGTTCCTGGCAGTCGGGCTCATCGAGCGCCGGGCGGGCAGCACCTCGATCCTGCGGGTGAAGGGGCTGTTGAAGGTCGCGCCCGTCATCGCCGTGCTCTACTTCGTTCCTGCCATCAACCTCGGCGGTCTCCCGCCGTTCTCCGGCTTCATCGGCAAGTTCGCGCTGTTCGAGGCGGCGGCATCCGTGGGCACGCCGCTGATGATCGTGCTCATCTTCGGCGGCATCCTCACCTCGCTGCTGACGCTGTACGCGTTGATGCGCGCCTGGAACCTCGCGTTCTGGCGCGAGGAGGAGGACTCCACCGAGACCGAGGGTCGCATCTCCCACCTCGGCAACGCCCCAGCGGCTGATGAGCAGCAGGAGCGCCGGCGGATCCCGGCGATCATGACCGTCGCGACCGCCGGCATGGTCGGCGTCACGGTCTCGCTGTCGATCTTCGCCGGTCCCCTCTATGCACTCTGCGATCGCATCGGAGCCGCGTTGCTGCAGCCGGTCAGTCTCGTGCAACTCGAGGACGAGGTGGAATCATGAGCCCCGAGAACCGGCGCAGGGTTCTGCACGGCATCCGCGCGCAGCTCCCCTTCCTCGCGTGGCTGGTCGTGCTCTGGATGCTGCTGTGGGCGCAGTTCACGGTGCTCTCCTTCGTCACCGGGCTCGCGGTCGCGATCTTCGTCACCCGTGTCTTCCGGCTGCCGACGGTCGAGCTCTCGGGCCGGATCAACCTCTGGTACGCCGCGCTGTTCGCCGTGCAGTTCCTCTTCGCCGTCGTTCAGGGAGCGCTCCGCGTCACCGTGCAGGTGTTCGACTTCCGCCGACAGCCGGGGGCTGCCATCATCGCCGTACCGCTGCGCTACGCCGACGACCTGGTGATGACGCACGTCGCGGTCGTCTCGTCGCTGATCCCCGGGTCTCTCGTGGTCGAGGCCGATCGTGATCGCCGCGTGCTGTATCTGCACGTGATCGGCGTCCGCAGCCGCGACGACGTGGAGAAGCAGCGCGCCGGCGTGCTGCGCTGGGAGCGACGGATCGTCCGCGCCCTCGGAGACCCCGCCCAGTATCGTGCGCTCAGGGCCGACGAGGGCGCGTCGCTCCCCGCGCCCCACTCCAACCGTCGCTCCGCGCCGGCCTCGGGGGCGCGTGGGCCCGGGTCAGGAAGCGGTGGTGCCCGATGAACATCCTGATGACAGCGGTCATGGTCGTGTTCGGACTGGCGGCCATCCTGACCGTGATCCGGATCGTGCGCGGCCCGTCGATCCTCGACCGGGCTGTCGCATCCGATGTGCTGCTCACCGAGGTGATGTGCGTGCTCGGCGCCGAGATGGCGATCAACGGGCACATGCGCTCCATCCCGGTGCTGCTCACCATCGCCGCCGTCGGCGTCTTCGGCTCGATCGCCGTCGCCCGGTTCGTGGCGAGAAGGGACAACACCACCTCATGAACGTGTTCGGCCTGGAGATCCCCGATGCCGTGATCGACGTCACGGTGCTCGTCCTCATCCTCATCGGCGCCCTCCTCTGCCTCTCCGCCGCTGTCGGGTTGCTGCACTTCCGCGACGTGCCGTCGCGATTGCACGCCGCCACGAAGCCTCAGGTGCTCGGACTCGTGCTGATCTGCGCGGCGGTGGCGTTGTCGCAGCGCAGCATCGGCGGGATCCTGATCGGTGTGGTGCTCGTCGCCCCGATCGTGCTCATGCAGTTCGCGACGGCCCCGCTCTCCGCCCACATGGTCGGCCGCCAGGCGTACCGGAACGGAACCACAGGGCAGCGCGACCTCGTCGTCGACGAGCTCGCCGAGTCGAAGCAGACTCCGCCCGCAGCCGGGTAGCTCGGGCCTGCGTCGCCGCTGATGCCCGCCGCCGGTGTGCACAATTCCTCAAGATCTACCTCGATCCCGCCAGAACAGGCCCGGTTCCGGCCGATCTCTTGATTTCTGAGGAGTTGTGAACGGCAAGGGTGGAAAGGTGTGGCCCACTTCTCCCGCACACCTGCTGTTCTCGAGAAATCAATCCACATCGGGCGGAATGCCCCCATTGATCCGCCTCGAAGTTCGCAGACTTCTCGCATGGATGATGAGAAGAAGTCCGTCCGCGAGCGAGCTGCGGACTTGTATACGCGCAAAGTGTTCACCAGAGCGGATTTGGCTCGGATCGGGATCCGCGGCCGCGATATCACTCGGGCCGTGCGTCGCGGGAGCATGCTTCGGCTGCGGCGGGATCGCTATGCGCTGCCGACGACCGCAGACGATATCGCCGAAGCAGTTCGGGTCGGCGGGCGGCTTTCGTGCGTGTCGGTCCTCACGCTGATCGGGGTGTTCGTGCACGTGTGTGCGGGCCTGCACGTGCATGTACCGCCCGGCACGTCTCGGACACGTTCGCCGCGTTCGGAGGACACCACCGTGCACTGGAGTTCATGGTCGGGCGAATCGGGTCCACTGCACGTGGCTCCCTTGATCGACGTGGTGACTCAGGCAGTTCGATGTCAGGCACCGCGCGCTGCGATTGCGACGCTCGACAGCGTGCTGAACCACGGGCTGATGACATGGGACGAGGTTTCGTCGATCTTCGTCGCCCTGCCCGCTCGGTACATGCCGCTGCTGGCGCTCGTAGATGCAACTGCCGGTTCCGGGCCCGAGACCTTCATGCGGTTGATTCTGCGCGGACTGGGAGTGCCCTACGAGACGCAGGTGTTCCTGCCGGGAGTCGGGTACGTCGATTTCGTGGTCGCGGGCTGGCTCATCATCGAGTGCGACAGCAAGGAGTTCCACGAGGGGTGGAAGAAGCAGGTCGACGACAGGCGGCGGGACTTGGCAGCGGCGCGACTCGGATACGTGACGATCCGACCGTTGGCCGCCGACATCATGCGTGAAGACTCGACCGTGCGGCAGGCCGTGTCTGACGTCATCGAGGCGCTGGGACCGCGATTCGCTTGAACTCGCGTTCACAACTCCTCAAGTTTCGGCTCGATGCCCCGGTTTCGGGCCCATCCGCCTCGCTGCACGCAATTCTTGAGGAGTTGTGAACAGCGGCGGGCGGAGAAAGGACCGGAGGGACTGCCGATGGGGTCAGATCCGGTCGGCGAAGCGCCGGATGTACTCGGCGGCGCCTCCGGAGTCGCTGATCAGCGTGCTGTGCCCGTGCCCGTCGATCTCACGCAGCTCCGCGTCCGGGATCGCGGCGACGATGTCGCGACACCACGTGATCGGCGCGAGGGGATCGGTCTCGCCGCGCAGCACCAGTGTCGGATGCGTGATGCGCTGGTAGGCCCGCTGGGCATCGTGGACGACCGTCGCGCGGATCTTCCTGATCAGATGCGGGCCGCCGCGAAGGTATTCACGGGCGCCCCGCCAGAGCACGATCGGTCGCTCGCCGATCAGATCCCACAACAGGTACGAGGCCTGAGCGCGGATGCTGCGGGCAGCACTGTTCACGGTGGGACCGGCGAGCACGACGCCTGCCACGACCTCGGGATGCCGGTTCGCCAGTTCGGCGGCGATCTGACTGCCCATCGAATGGCCGATCACGATCACCGGCTCCTCGCCGGCGTGGCGAAGATAGGCGGCGACGAGGTCGGCGTGACGTTCCATCGTGAGGGTACGAGCGGGCTCCGGCGCCTCGCCGAAACCGGGAAGATCGAAGGCGATCACGCGTCCGTGACCGTCGAGTCGCCGCACGATGTCGAGGTACACGCTGCGTCCCATGCCGATGCCGTGCAGCAGGATGAACGTGCGCTCGCCTTGGCCGAAGGTCTCGGCGATCAGCGTGGCGCCGCCGTGCTCGAACTCGACGACGGAAGCGGGTGCGTCCTGAGGGGCGAGCAGGCGTTGCGGCATTCGACCACGCTATCCGACGTGGTGAGCGGCGCGTGCGAGGATGAAGGGTGCATTCTTCAGAACCCGCGACCGACGAGATCCCGGTGGCGGTACCGAAGAAGGGGCTGCTCGCCCGGATCGCCGATGACCTGAGCGATCCCGTGCTCCGGGCGCTGGTGTCGGCGACCGCCGTCTCGCGGATCGGCCGGGGCGTCTTCCTCGCCGTCACCGTGCTGTTCTTCACCCAGATCATCGGGCTCTCCGGCGGCGAAGCAGCCGTGGTGCTCGCGGCATCGAGCGGATGCGGCGTCGTGGCCTCCTTCCTCGGCGGCTGGCTCGCCGATCGCTGGAGCGCACGCCGGATGACGTTCGGCTTCGAGGTGCTGGCCGGACTGATGCTGGCCGCGTACGCGTTCGCCGGCGACTTCGTCTCGGCCCTCGTGCTCGCCAGCCTTTCGGGCTTCTTCGACTCGATGGCGTACTCGGCGCGCGCAGCCATCATCGCGCGCGGATTCGCGTCGGAGCGCCGGGTGCACGCCCGAGCGGTGCTGCGTACCGTCACAAACGTCTCCATTGCGGTCGGCTCGGGCTTCGCGGCGATCGCGCTCGCCCTCGGCACCGCCGAGGCGTACCGCGTCGTCATCGCCGCAGCCGGGCTGCTGTGCGCATTCGGGTCGCTGCCGCTGTTGCGGCTGACCGCCGCCGTCGACGCGCCATCGCGAGCCCGCATCGTGCCGTTGCTCACCGAGACCGGCTCGATCGACGTCGAGGCGGCGGCTTCGGTCGCATCGGAGCGCAGCGACTGGCGCCGTCGCTCGCCGTGGCGCGATCGGCGGTACCTGCTCATGTGCATCCTGTCGGCGATCTTCGGGATGCAGTTCGGCGTCGCCGAACTCGGCGTGCCGCTGTGGATCACGCAGAGCACCACGGCGCCCGAGGTGCTCGTCTCGGTGATCCTGATCGTGAACACGACGCTGGTCGTGATCTTCCAGGTGCCTGCCTCGCGCGGCACGCACGACTTGCGAGTGGCGGGCCGGGTCACACTGATCGCGGGGTGGCTGATGCTGGTCGCCTGCATCGTCTACGCGCTCGCCGCGGGGTTGCCGACCTGGTTCGCGATCGCCGTGATCCTCGCCGCCGCCATCGCCCACACCTTCGCCGAGATCCTGTCGCAGGCCGGGGCGTGGGGGCTGAGCTTCGAGCTCGCCGACCCGGTGCGCGCCGGCGCCTACCAGGGGGTCTTCGGCATGGGATTCTCTCTCGGTGCGCTGGCCGCTCCGATCGTCGTGAACGCCACGGCGATCACCCTCGGGCTCCTCGGCTGGATCATCCTCGGCGGGGTCTTCCTCGCCGCCGCCGCCGGCATCTGGCTCATCGCGCGAAGGGCGGCCGCGTCAGCATCCGTCGCCGGGTCCGCAACCACCTAGACCCGTTTCGATGCAGCGGCGAGTTTCGAAACTCGTGTGCTCGGGCGACCCGCCCGACTACGTTTTGTTGAAATCAACAACATATGCGCGGCCCCAGCCGCGATATGACGACGACGATGTCAGGAGATTTCCCATGCGCCGATCGATGCGATCGCTTCTGGTGGCCGCGGCCACCGCCTCCCTGGTGCTGCCGCTTTGCGGTGTCACCGCCGCCAGCGCGGCTCCTCCCGGGTTCAGCAACGCCGACAAGTCAGCCCTGCGCAATCAGGCGCCGATCGACCTCGCGATCGGCAGCGCCGTGTGGGGAAAGCAGCAGCTCTTGGGGTACGACCCGGCGGATCCGACCGAGTACCAGCAGGTCCTGGGCGCCCAGTTCTCGTCTCTGACGCCGGAGAACGACATGAAGTGGGATGCGCTTCGCCCCGCTCCCGACGTCTATGACTTCGCGTCGGCCGACGCGCTCGTGGCCTATGCGCAGGCGAATCACCAGCAGGTGCGTGGCCACACCCTGCTCTGGCACAGTCAGAACCCGGCGTGGGTGACCGAGGCGAGCGCGACGTGGACCTGCGACGAGGCGCGCACCGTGCTCGAAGACCACATCCGCACCGTGGTCGGGCATTTCAAGGGCCAGATCTACGAGTGGGATGTCGCGAACGAGATCTTCCAGGACACCTGGGACAACGGCGGCGTGCGGCTGCGCACCGAGGCGAACCCGTTCCTCAAGGCCTGCTCCGATGATCCGGTCGGGCTCCTCGTCGACGCGTTCCGATGGGCGCATGAGGCCGACCCCGGCGCGGTGCTGTTCCTCAACGACTACAACGCAGAGGGCGTCAACGAGAAGACCGACGCGTACTACGCACTCGCTCAGGAGTTGCTCGCCGCCGGAGCGCCGCTCGGCGGCTTCGGCGCCCAGGGGCACCTCAGTCTGCAGTACGGCTTCGACACCTCCATGCAGGAGAACTTCGAGCGGTTCGCCGCACTGGGGCTTCAGGTCGCCGTGACCGAGGCCGACGTGCGCATCCCGCTGCTGGCGGGTGAGACCGGCCCGACCCCTGAGCAGGTCGCCACGCAGGCCGAGCGCTATGACGGGATGCTCCAGGCGTGCCTGAACGTGAAGGCGTGCTCGTCGTTCACCGTGTGGGGATTCCCCGACGCGAACTCCTGGGTTCCCGACGTGTTCCCCGGCGAGGGCTGGGCGACGATCCTCGAGGACGACTACTCGCCGAAGCCCGCCTTCGACGTGATGCTCCGCTCGCTGCGCGACGCGACCCCGGGAACGTCTCCTCGCAAGGGCTGACCGTGCAGAGGCGGGCGGTGCCGCACGGCGCCGCCCGCCATCCGGTCGGCGAGATCCATGGACGTGCGGACTCAGCCGGCCGGAGTCAGCACCAGCGTGTCGACAGTCGTCCGGTCCACGGCCTTCGCGCTGAACTCCCATCGATTCTGGATGCCCGCCGACCAGTCCGCCGTCTGATCGGTGTAGTTCGCGTGGAACGCATGGCCGGAGGCGCCGGTGAAGTGGTTCCAGGTGGAGGCGTCGAAGTCGGACAGATCGACCACCATGCGCATCGACGGCACCGTGGTCGTGGCGTAGGAGGTGCCCAGTTCCCAGCCGGTCGCGTTCACGACGGAGGAGCCGCCGCTCACCGGGTAGGGGCCTCGGTTGAACAGCGCCTCGATCGGTGCGATGCCGGATGACCCGAGCGTGTCGCTGGTGAGGGTGATCGCGTGCAGATCGCCCCAGTTCCATCGCTTCACGACATCGCCCTGCAGGGCGACGAGCTCTTCATACGCCTCCTCGGCGGAGAGCGCGAGCATCTCCTCCATGCCGTCGACGTCGATGGTGTCGTTGGTCCAGAGCGGGTCCGAAGGGTCGTCGAGAAGCGTGGCGAGCACGGTGGACACGCGGCCCTGGTCGCCGAGGGGCAGCGGATGCTCCCGCTCGGCGAACAGGTTCTGCGCGAGGTTCGACCACAGCACGTTGGCGTAGGCGGCGGCAGCCGAGGATGCCGCGTTCTGGGCATCCCAGGTACTCAGCAGCTCGACGGCCGCGGCGGGACCCGCCCCCTCGACGTCGACATCGGTCATCGCGATGGCCAGCTGCTTGCCGACCCACATCTCGTTGTCCATCTGGATGTCGCGCATGTCCTGGGCGGTCAGAGGGGCGGCCGCGGCCCGCCGCTCGATCAGATGCGCGATCCGTGCCGCCCGGTATCCGTAGTCCCAGTCGCGGGAGAGGAAGTACTCGTAATCGTCGGTCACGATCGCGTTGTTGGCCGTGACGATGTATCCCGAACCGGGGTTGTACGACACGGGAAGCTCTTCGAAGGGGATGAAGCCCGTCCAGTCGTAGCTGCTGTCCCAGCCCGGTTGCGGCATCCATCCGTCTCCGGCCCCGCGGATCGGGAGGCGACCGGGCGTCTGATAGCCGATGTTCCCCTCGGTGTCGGCGTAGATCAGGTTCTGAGCGGGCACGTCGAACAGGGATGCCGCCCGACGAAAGTCCTCGAAGTCCTGTGCGGTGGAGAGGGCGAAGACGGCAGTCGATGCCGTGCCGGGGTCGAGCGCCGTCCAACGCAGGCTCACCGCGTACTCCGCCTCGTCCCCGCTCGCCGGGGGAGTCGCTCCGGGAGCGCCGAGAGCGGGTGCCGGGTCGTCGGCGAGTGCGGTGAAGTCGTCGGCGAGACCGGAGATGATCGGGCCGTGCACGGTGGAGCGGATGGTGAGTTCGATGTCGTCGCCGCCTGCGACCTTGATCGTCTCGGTCCGCTCGTCGAGCGGGACCAGCGCGCCGTCGCGCCAGTACTGGTCGCCCTCGATCCGCTCGATGTAGAGGTCGGTGACGTCGGTGGTGAGGTTCGTGAAGCCCCACGCGATCTGGGCGTTGTGGCCGATCACGATTCCGGGGAGGCCGGAGAACGAGAACCCGCCGACATCGAACGGGCAGGCGTCGCTCACCTCGGAGCACTTGCAGCTGCACCTGGTACCAGACCGAGGGCAGGGATGCGCCCAGGTGCGGGTCGTTCGCGAGCAGCGGCATGCCGCTTTCGGTCAGGGATCCGGCGACGACCCACGAGTTCGAGCCGATGCCCTCGCCGACGTCGCCGACGAGCACGCTCGCCGCCTCGATGACGCCGGACGTCTCCTGCCACTCGACCGTCGTGGACGCCTGCTGGAGTTCGCCGTCACCTACGGGCGTCGCGGGTGCGAAGGCGGCCTCGGCGCCGGTGTCGAGGGCCGGCACCGTGGTGATCCTCGGGACGATGACCGGGTTCTCGTCGAACGGGTACGCCGGGTACAGCTGCTCGAGGGTCGATGGCACCGTGCCCTCATCGAGGGTCGCCGCGAGGAGAGCGCGGTCGGTCTCGTCCTCGACGTTGCCGCGGAGGTCCCAGGCCATCGCCTTGAGCCAGGCGACGGAATCGGCCGGCTCCCACGGCTCGGGAGCGTACTCCGGGTTCTGCATGCCGATGACGGCGTATTCCAGGGAGAGCTCCGCGCCCGAGCGCGAGTCGAGGTAGGCGTTCACACCCGCGGCGTAGGCCTCGTAGTAGCCGAGGGTCGTGTCGTCCATCGCCTCGACCTCCTGCTCGGCGACGTCTCGCCAGCCCAGAGTCCGCAGGAAGGCATCCGTCCCCGCCTGCGATTCGCCGAACATCTCGGCGACGCGTCCGCTGGTCACGTGGCGGCGGAAGTCCATCTCGAAGAAGCGATCCTGCGCGTGCACGAAGCCCTGGGCGTAGAACAGGTCGTCGGTGGAGTCGGCGGTGATCGTCGGGAACGCCGCGTTCGTCGCGCTGCACCTCGACCTCGGCCTTCAGACCCTCGAGCGCCACCTCGCCCGCGGTCTGCGGGAACGATCGCTGGATCGTCCAGGTGACGAAGAACGCGGCAGCCACGGCGAGCACGATGACGGCTGCGACCACGAGGAACGCGATACGGCCGATGCGCACCCCGAGCGATGGCTTCGAGGGTGCAGTGGTCGCCTGCGAATCAGTCGTCATCGTTGAGAGCTCTTTCGGGTAGCGTGCTGGAACTCAGTGCCACCGAGTCCCGATGCGCGTTTCAGGGTGCGCGCCATCGAATCCTACCCGCCACCCGGCGTTTCCCGAGGCTCGCGATCCGCGGCTCACCCGATCAGGCTCGGCTGCAGGTCGCGCAGCGTGCGGCGATGCGTCATCCGGGTCACCCCGATCATCGCCGAGCAGCGAGGGCGCCCGACCATCCACAGAGCGAGGACCGCGAGGTCCCACCCGGCTCTGGCGAGGTTCCCGCCGTACATGAGCTGGCGCATCGCGTCCACGACATAGCCGAGCGGCAGCACATGGTGCAGGGCGGCGAGAGGTGCGGGCAGCGTCTGCCAGGGGAAGGTTCCGCCGGCCGTCACCAGCTGCAGCACCATCAGCACCAGGCCGAGGAACTGCCCGACCGACCCGAGCCAGACGTTCAGCGCGAGGATGATCGCCGCGAACGTCGCCGACGCGACGAACATCACGCCGAGGGTGCCGAGCGGGTGGTTGAACGTGAAGCCGAGGGTGATCGCAAGGATGCCCATGAGGCCGAGCATCTGGACGGCGCCGAGCATGGCAGGGGTCAGCCATCCGGCCAGGGTGATGCGGATCGGGGAGTGCAGAGCCGTGATCGCGCGGCGCGAGATCGGCTTCACGATGAGGAACAGCGCGTAGATGCCGATCCAGGCCGAGAGCGCGGCGAAGAACGGGGCGAGCCCTGCACCGTAGTCCTCGGCGGAGGCGACCTTGTCGCTGGACACCTTCACCGGGTCGGCGATGGTGTCGGCCTGCAGAGTCCGCAGGTCGGGAGTGGATGCCGGGATCGCGTCGACCCCGTCCGGCGAGGCCGTCGCGCAGCTCGGCGGTGCCGGCGGCGAGCGTGCTGAGGCCGTCGCGCAGCTGGGCGGCGCCGTCGTTGGCGGACGCGGCGCCCGGTGGCGACGGCGCCGGCGCCGCGCCGCGAGCTCGGATGCTCCGGACGCGACGGAGGCCGCGCCGTCCGCCGAGCTGGTCGATCTTGCCGACCGCGGTCTGCACCTGCGCGTTGCCGTCCTGCAGTCGCCCGCCGAGCGGATCGAGGGCGGCGAGCACCTGGTCGATCTGCTCCTGGGTCCAGCCCTTGCGCGACCATCGCGTCGGTGATGTCTGCGCGCACCTGCGGCAGTGCGTCGGCCGCCTGCTGGACGACGGCCCCGGCGCGGTCGGCGATGTCGGCGAGCTGTCGGTTGCCGTCGCTGACCTGCTGCGCGCCGGCGGCGAGACTGTCTCGCTCCGGCCGCGAGCTGCGCGGTGCCGGCGGCCAGCTGCGCGGTCCCGTCCGCGAGGGTGGAGCTGCCGGAGCCGGCGGTGTTCGCCCCGTCGGTGAGCTGCGTCGCGCCGTCGGTGGCGGAGATCAGGCTGTCGCGCACGTCGCTGAGCCCCGTGAGCAGACGTTCCGCCGCCTCGCTGCCGACCATCTCGGCCACCGAGCTGCGGATCTTCTCGACCGCCAGCCGTCCCCATCGAGGACGCGAGGTAGTTGTTGGCGTCGTTGGTCTCGAGCTCGATCCGCGCCTGATGCGGGTCGTCGCCCGCGGCGGAGGTCAGAGCGGCCGAGAAGTCGGCGGGGATGGTGACGGTGAAGTCGACGGAGCCTTCGCGCAGAGCATCCGCCGCCTCGTCTGCGGTCATCCGCTGCCAGTCGAACGCGTTGCCCTCGATCAGGTTCTCGGCGACGTCATCGCCGTAGTTCACGGTCGTGGTCGACGCCGGCACTGCCCCGGTGGCCGGGTCGACGCCCGTCGCCGGGGCAGGAGCGCCCTCGTCCTCGACGACGAGGGCCACGGGCACATCGGGGAAGCGGCGTACGGGTCCTGGTTGGCCCAGAGGTACAGGCCGCCGTACAGGATCGGCACGCAGACCAGCGCGATGAGCGCGATGATGCCCATCCTGCTGGAGGTGAGGCGCCGCAGTTCGGCGGCGATCATCGCGGGGACCTTCATCGCACCGCTCCGTTCTCGGTCGTGTCTTCGGTGGCGGATGCCGCGGCCGGCGCCGCGTCGGCGACGGGCTCGAGCACCAGCGGCTCGACGGGGCCGGTCGCGTTGACGGCGCCGAGCTCTCGCATCCGCTCGAGCGCCACGGCGGCGGCACCGCCGACGATGACGAGCATGGCGTAACCGCGGTCGGCGAACTCGGCGGCGATGCGCCACCAGCCGTCCGGGCTGCCGCCGTGGCGGTCGGGGGAGACGAGCACGATCGCGCGGACGCCTTCGCGCAGGATCGCGAGTTCGCAGAGGATGCGCACCCGCACGGCAGGGTCGACGTCGCCGACGGGCACGGAAGCCAGCTCGGCGAAGCCGAGGTTCTTCAGCCAGCGCCGGGCGTGCAGCGGCGTCGCGCCGACGCCGGCGAACATGAGCTCCTCGCCGACCACCCCGGCGAGGGCGATGTCGGCATGCGGGTCGCTGACGGCCGGAGCATCGACGAGCGCCACGGCTCGCCGGAGGGCCCGGGCGTTCGGCGCGCCGTCGATGCTCACCCGTCCGGTCTCGGGCCGCATCCGGCCGCTGGCGATGAGCCCGAGCACCGTGGGACGCTGCTCCGTCTCGGCGATCGCGAAGCGCACGGCGCCGGTGTGGAACTCCAGGCTCGTCGCGGGGAGCGATTGCCCGCCGCGGCCCTTGCTGACGTCATGCAGGGCGACCCTCATGCAGGTATCTCCGTGAGCTCGGGGTTCGCGGCGAGGAGCGCATCGGCTTCACGCCAGGAGAGTCCGGCGATCGAGAGCACCGCGCGGACGGCGAGGCTCGCCGCGCCCGCGCTCGCCGCGTCGGTGCGCGCGACGACCGTGCGGGCCATCTCCTCGATGAGCCGGGCGAGCGTCGGTGCCGCGAGGTCGGTGCGGAAGCTGCCGTCGTCCTGTCCGCGGCGGACGAGGGCGGCGACGGTGCGGCGCAGCGGGGCGAGGGCGATGGCCGTGTGCTCGACATGGGTCTCGTCGAGTGCGAGCGCGGCGGCGACCTGCACGTGCGCGGCCTCTTGCCACAGGCGCGCCGTGAGGCGGGCGAGGGCGAGTCGAGAGTCGGCATCCGCCACCGATTCGGCGATCGCGTTGAAGCGCTGGGCTCCGTTCGCGATGAGCTCGCGGATGAGGGCGTCGCGGTCGTCGAAGTGTCCGTACAGGGTGCGGCGCGAGAGGCCGGCACTGCGGGCGATGACGTCGACGGAGGCGTGCGGGTCGTGGGCGAGCGTCTGGCTCGCAGCGGCGAGGATGCCGGCGCGATTCGCTCTGGCATCACTGCGGGGTGCACGGGTGGTCATGCATCCATCGTAACTATCATGCACAGCTGTGTGCAAGATAGTTCGGCGTACTCACAGCATCCGCCGCCGGCCACACACAGTTCGGGGGCCGACACGCCAGATGTCGGACCGAATCGCGGAAACGGTCCGACATCTGGCGTGTCGGCCCCCAGAGGTGCGGGACGCAGGAGAGTGGAGCCTCTCGGTGTCAGTCTGTGCCGGAGTCGAAGGCCGCGCCCTCGGATGCCGTGTCCACGGCGTCCGCGAGGGACTCGTCGGCCTCGGAGATTGAACCGTGGACCGCTTCGGTGATCTCGCTCGACTCGCCGGCCGCGACGCGTCCGACCAGCTCGGCGGTCGCGCCGCCCACGAGACCGAGGCCCGCATACTGCTCGAGGCGGGCACGCGAGTCCGCGATGTCGAGGTTGCGCATGGTGAGCTGTCCGATGCGGTCGACGGGACCGAACGCGGCGTCGCCGACCCGCTCCATCGAGAGCTTCTCCGGACCGTAGGAGAGGTTCGGGGAGACCGTGTCGAGGATGGTCCAGTCGTCGCCGCGACGGAGGCGGATGGTGACGGTGCCGGAGATCGTGGATCCGACCCAGCGCTGGATCGACTCGCGCAGCATCAGCGACTGCGGTTCGAGCCAGCGGCCCTCGTACATCAGGCGGCCGAGGCGCCGACCCTGCTCGTGGTAGGTGGCGAGGGTGTCCTCGTTGAGGATGCCGTTGACGAGACGCTCGTAGGCGATGAAGAGCAGCGCCATCGCCGGGGCCTCGTAGATGCCGCGGGACTTCGCCTCGATGATGCGGTTCTCGATCTGGTCGCTCATGCCGAGGCCGTGGCGTCCGCCGATCGTGTTCGCCTCGTTCACCAGCGCGACCGGGTCGGAGTACTCGATGCCGTTGAGCGCGACCGGGCGGCCCTTCTCGAAGGTGACGGTGACATCCTCGGTGTCGATGACGACGGAGGGGTCCCAGAACTTGACGCCCATGATCGGGTCGACGGTCTCGAGCGAGACGTCGAGGTGCTCGAGCGTCTTCGCCTCGTGCGTCGCGCCCCAGATGTTGGCGTCGGTCGAGTACGCCTTCTCGGCCGAGTCGCGGTACGGGAAGTCGTGGGCGACGAGCCAGTCGCTCATCTCCTTGCGGCCGCCGAGCTCGGTGACGAAGTCGGCGTCGAGCCAGGGCTTGTAGATGCGCAGGCGCGGGTTGGCGAGCAGGCCGTAGCGGTAGAACCGCTCGATGTCGTTGCCCTTGTACGTGGACCCGTCGCCCCAGATGTCGACGCCGTCCTCCTTCATCGCGCGCACCAGCAGCGTGCCGGTGACCGCGCGGCCGAGGGGCGTGGTGTTGAAGTAGGTCTTTCCGCCGGAGCGGATGTGGAAGGCACCGCAGGCGAGCGCGACGAAGCCCTCCTCGACCAGGGCGGTCTTGCAGTCGATCAGCCGGGCGGCCTCGGCGCCGTACTCCAGCGCACGGCCCGGGATCGAGTCGATGTCGCCCTCGTCGGGCTGTCCGAGGTCGCCGGTGTAGGTGTAGGGCACCGCGCCCTTCTCGCGCATCCACGCGACGGCCACGGAGGTGTCGAGCCCTCCCGAGAAAGCGATGCCGACGCGCTCGCCGACGGGCAGGGACTGGAGGACCTTGGACATGGTTCCCAGTCTATCCGCGGCGTGTCGGCTGTTTCAGACGGGGCCGCCTCGGGTCTCAGGCGGTCATCCCGCCGCCCGACCCGCAGAAGGACCCTCGGGGTCAACGCGCGTCGGCGGCCTCGAGCTCGTCGAGCAGCTCGGGCTCGGCTGCCGTCCGTGCCAGCTCGCGCCGCTGGTGCGCGGCGTAGCGACCGCCCCAGCTCGTCAGCGCCTCGACGAGTGGCACCGACCCCCGGCCGAGGTCGCTCAGCCGGTACTCGACCTTGGGTGGGACCTGCCGATAGACAGTGCGGATGACGAGCCCGTCGTCCTCCAGCTCGCGCAGCTGTCGGGTCAGCACGCGAGCAGTCGGCTCGTCGAGCAGCCTGCTGAGCTCGCCGAAACGCAGCACCTCGTGCTGGTCGAGAAGGCCGAGGATGCTGGGCTTCCAGGCCCCGCCGAGCACCGCGATCGAGACCTCGGCGTCGCACGCGTCTCCCCACTCCCGGATGATGCGCTCCGTCTTCTCCCTCATCGGACTGCCTTCCGCTGCGTCATAGTATCCAAAGGGTCACTATGTACCCTGAATGACCGTACTTGTCAGAAGTGTACCTGCCCGCGAGACTGAGATGGTGACCTTCCCGACACCTGTAACAGCCGCTCCGCCCCGCTCGACTCTCCATCCGTGGCTTGCCATGATCCCGCTGCTTCTCGGCATCCTGATCGGCGCTCTCGCGATCAGCAGCATGTCGACCGCGCTGCCGGCGATCCGAGGCGACCTCACCCTCAGTGACAGCGGCGCTCTCTGGCTCGTCGACGTCTATGCGCTCTCTCTCGCCGCGACGCTGATCGTCGCCGCGAGGATCGGCGACGCGTTCGGGCGCAAGCGGATCGTGCTCCTCGGGCTCGCCGGCTTCGCAGTGCTCAACGTCGTGGGCGGGTTCGCCCAGGACGGGATGCTGCTGGTCGTGATGCGGGCTCTCCTGGGCGTCGCCGAAGCCTTCGTCGTCGCCGGCGTCGTGGCCACGATCGGGGCGCACTATCACGCACGTCAGCGCGTGCTGGCTTACGGGCTGTGGACCGCGACCTTCGGCGCGGGCAGCGCTCTGGGTCCGGTGCTCGGCGGGCTCGTCACGGAGGGCCCAGGGTGGCGCTGGCTGCTGCTGGGCAGCGTACCGCTCGCGGTCGTCGCCGGCGCGCTCGCGTTCTGGCTCGTGCCCGATTCACGCAGCTCGCGGCCACCGTCGTGGGACATCCTCAGCATCGTGTCGTCGATCGTCGCTCTCGGGGCTCTCGTCTTCGCCCTGCACGAGGTGCTCGCAGCTCCGCTCGCCGCGGGTATCGCAGGACTCGTCGCGGTTGTGACGCTCGTGTTCTTCATCCGCCGCCAGCGCATCCTGCGCGAGCCCCTCATCGACATGCGACTCTTCCGAGTACCCGGGTTCAGCCCTGCCATCGTGCGCATCGTGGCGAGCAGCGGCGTGTCGACGGCAGCCGTGCTCCTGGTGAGCCTGCACCTGCAGGATGCCAAGGGCTACAGCGCGGCCGAAGCCGGGATCGCGATCCTTCCGCAGGCAGTGGCGATCGCGCTCGGCGGGGTGCTCGCGCCCCTGTTCCTCCGATGGCTGACGTCACCCACGCTGACGGTGCTGGCGCTCGTGGGGCAGGGGGCGGGACTGGCCTGGCTCGCGGCCGGGACCGATCTCGTCGCGATCCCGCTCGTGCTGGTCGGAGTGGGGTTCGGCATCGCCGCCACGCTCGCCGCGACGACCCTCTTCGACGTGACGACCGACGACGACGCCGGCCAGGTCGGGGCGATCCAGGAGGTCGGCTTCGCCCTCGGCGGCGGCCTCGGAATCGCCGTGCTCGGCACGATCGCCTCGATCGTCGGGTCTCGCGGCTTCATCGTCGCGCTCCTCGTCGCGACCGGGATGGTCGTCGCCGCAGCGCTCGCGCCGCTCTGGGGGCGCGCCCCCGAGCCCCCTGTCCTTGAATCCCGCTGAAGAAAGGCCATCCGTGTCCGCATCACGCCCCACCGTCCACTGGATCTACGCGCACCCCCAGGAGAACTCGTTCAACGCCCGGCTGTTCCGTGACGGGGTGGAGGCGCTGTCGCGCGACCACGACGTGGAGACGACCGACCTGTATCGTCAGCGGTTCGACCCCGTGCTCGCGGCCCCGGATCTGGGCGACCGGCAGGGGAGGGAGGGCAGCGTCGTCGACCTCATGGGCGAGGCGTATGCCGACGGACGCACGCCGTCCGATGTGAGCGAGGAGCAGCGCAAGCTCCAGGCCGCCGATCTCGTCGTGCTCCAGTTCCCGCTGTGGTGGTACGGACCCCCGGCGATCCTCAAGGGGTGGTTCGATCGCGTGCTGACCAATGGGTTCGCCTACGGTCCGGTCGATCCGCGCACCGGTCTGCCTTTGCGCTACGGCGACGGCCTGCTCGCCGGGCGCCGTGCCCTCGTGATCGTCACGGCCGGTGAGGACGACCGTTCCATCGGGGAACGGGGCGTGAGCGGAGACGTGGACTCGTTGATGTTCCCGCTCACCCATGGCACCCTCTGGTACACCGGGATCGAGCCGCTCGACCTGCACGTCGTCCACGACGCCGACGGGTTGGAGCCGACGGGGGTCGATCACGAGAGCGCGCGGCTGGTCGAGCGGCTCTCCGGCATCCGCGACGAATCGCCGAGCCGCCCGTATCGCCGTCTTCGCGACGGTGAGTACCACGGCACCCGAGCGCTCCGAGCGGATCTGCTTCCCGGTCGCACCGATCTCGGCATCCATCGCGTCCCGATCGCGTGAACGGCGTACGGAGAGCCGCGCGAAGATCCCGCGCGGGAGGAGACGGTCGGGAGCGACGCGCGCACGGGCGGAGCGATTCTGGGGGCCTCGCGGCGGCGTCGCCGTTGCTGCTCCGCGCACGTGGAGTCAGGAGATCATGGCCAGGGCCATGATGAGCGTCGACGTGGCCATCGTGAGGTGCTGCGTGCGCTCGCGCCGTTCGCGTTCTCGAACCGCTGCGACCAGCGATGCTGCCACGTAGCCGAGCGTTCCGGTCAGCAGCGCGGCGACCAGACTCGCACTGTCCAATCCGTGCGCGTGCGGCGCGAGCGTGACCTCCGTGTGTCCCATCGCGAGCAGCAGCACGGCCATCGCGACCAGCCCGATCGCGGTGTGCACTGTCATTCCGGTGAGCGGGCGGACGTCTTCTGCGGAGTTCCCGCGCTGTCGACGGATCGCTGCCAGCGTCATGGCACCGATGAGGAGGAACGCGGCCCAGAACACCGGGGCGAGCACGCGGGCGAATGCCGCGTCGATCATCGAGAGCAGCATGAGGACGGACGCCGTAAGCTCCGGCGCCCGCACCCGCCCGCGATCGGCCGCCAGACAGCAGGTTCCGATCGCGGCGGGCCCGAGCGCCAGCGCGTGCAGCAGTTCACTCACGGTTCGCCGTCAATGGCCGTGCGCGACGTGGTCGTGGCCGTGCGCGACCGTGGCCGTGGTGGGAGTGCTCCCCGTGACCGTCGGCGGAGTGCGGGGCGCAGTGGTCGCTCGCCTCCGGTGCAGGTACGTTCAGCACCGGGCTGCGCTCGAAGAAGTTGTACGGCTTGAGCGTGAACTTGGCGTAGTCCATCGGCATCACCGGCCAGTCCTCGTTCCGCGGGAAGTGCGTGAGCCCGAAGGTGTGCCACAGCACGACGTCTTCGCCGACCAGCGGTTCGTCACCGGCGATGAAGGCCGGGATGCCGGCCCCTCCCGGGTTCTGGTTCACGAAGTCACCGGCGGCGTAGCGTTCGCTGGGGTCGTACTTCGTCACGAACAGGTTCTTGGTCGCGAAGGCTGCGCGCGACGCGATCGAGGACTCATCGGCTGCGAGCAACGTCGGGGTCTCCGTCGGGAAGAGGACGTAGGAGGTCGGCTGGCCGCGTTCGGTGGTCTTCTCGGTCGACGCGATCTGCCAGACGCGGTTCACGGCGCCGTCGGCAAGGCGGCCCGATTCGGCCTCGGACGTGATCGGGGTGACCTTCTTCGTGAAGGCGTTGCCCGCGGGGTTCGTCGCCGAGACGGGCAGCCGCACAGCGTCGATCTCGTTCACGACGTTAGCGGTGCCATCCACCGTCATGTCCAGCCGCGCCGAGAACAGATGCTGGTGGTAGGGCGCGCCGAGACCAGGGGCGACCTCCGAGGCGAAGGGGTAGGGGGACCCGTCGTCTTCGGCTCCGGGGTACGCGGAGGTGAACAGCATCCCGGTGAGCTTCGACTCGCACTCGATGGTGCCGTCGAGGTAGAGGTACCAGTAGAACCCGTAGTCGTAGTTGCCGACGGTGGTGAAGAAGGAGATGACGAGCCGCCGTGCACGACGCACCTCGGATGCTCCGGTGAAGAGGTCGGTGTGCTTCCACAGCGTGCCGAAGTCCTCTTCGTGCAGGCACACTCCGTTGCGGATCGTACGCGGCATCCCGAGTTCGTCCGCGAGGATCGCGTCGAAGTAGCGGATCTCGCCCACACAGTCGCAGCCGAGCGACGAGCTCGTTCGTGTAGCGGCCGAAGAGGTACTCGCCGGTGTCGAAGTAGTTCTGCCAGAATCGGTTCGGCGCGGGGTCGGCGTACGGGACGACCATCTCGCTGATCGAGCCGCGGTACATCACCGGGCGACCGGCGAACGCGAGCTGGCGCACGATGAGCCCCTCTCTGGCGTCGAACCCGATGCGCAGATCCCAGTCGCCCCAGCTGACGTGCTCGCCGTCGACCGAGAAGCTCGGCCCCTCCGGCTGGGTGATCACGATCGGCTTGAGCCCTTCGAGCGGCGCGCCCTGCAGGACAGGATCGTCGAAGTTGCCGTGCGTCTGCGGGATCTCGAAGCCAGGGGTGTCGATGATCTCGATGACGCTGCGGGCGACGGTGTCGATGTACGCCGTGAGTCCGTCGACGGGGTGCGCCCACGGGTGGTCGGCGGGATGATCCTGCCGGAAAGCGAAGGTGCGAAGAATGCGACGCCCCTCTTCCTGCGGGTATCCGTAGTGACCGGCCGAGAGCGGCACGAGCACGACGTCATCCACGGTGAGGCCGCGCGCTGCGAGTGCGGCGATCCAGCCTTCGTCGACGTTCGCGATCTCACCGACGGCCTCGAACTCCAGATCGAGGACCGGCAGCTGGCCGTCCGATCCGTCGAGCACCGTCTGCGAGAGCAGCGTGGCGGCGTCGATCGAGACGATCACGTCGATCGAGCGACCGGTGTCGATGTCGAGCAGCTGCACGCGGGCCTTGCGCTCCGGCAGAGCCCCGCGCTCCTTCTCCCAGGTCAGGATCTCGCCCTTCGTCGGCTCCTCGAGGCCGACGTACGCGAAGCGGGTCGAGATGGTCGTCTCGGGCAGCGCGAGGATCACGTCGCGCACGGCGACGATCTCGGCGGCGGTGAGAGAGGAGAGCGGGTGCTGCGGCGCGTGCGGTGCGGGGTGGGAAGGACTGGTCGCTGAGTGGGTGTTGGTCATGCTGTTCTCCTTGCGGCGTTCGGGACGGAAGAGCTGTTCAGGAGGCGATCGTGTCCGTGAGCTTGACGTACGCCAACGGTCGACGGGCCTTGATCCACGCGGCTTGGGCATAGCCGATCAGTGGGAACACCAGGGTGAGGGCGAGCAGAAGCCAGCTGACTGCACCGAAGGCGGGCGCCCCGTTCGCATCGACGTCGCCGACCATGACCGGGAAGTACGCGGCGATCAGCGCGGCCGAGCCCGCGAGACCGAGCAGCCCCAGCGCCGGCGCGACGACCGAATTCCAGGGGCGACGGTCCTTCTTCGTCCTGGCGAGATAGACGATGATCGCGACCGAGGTGAGCGCCATCAGCACCGCGACCGCGAGGGTGGCGACACCGGCGAACCAGGTGAAGACCTGCAGCAGGGGATCGAGCTGGAGAACCGCGAAGGCGATGATCAGCACACCCGCCGTGACGGTCTGCGTGAGTGACGAGACATGAGGTGACAGATGCGTCGGGTGCACGGCGGCGATCTTCTCGGGCATCGCACCCGCGTTGGCCATCGAGTGCTGATAGCGGGCGATCACGTTGTGGAAGGACAGCACGCACGCGAACATCGCGGTGACCAGCAGCACATTGACGCCCACCTCGCCGACGGTGCCGAGATAGCGCGACATCGTCGTGATGATGAAGGTGCCGGGGTCTTCGGCGACGACACCGAGGACGTCGTCCGGCCCCCATGCCATCACGAGCGCCCAGGACGCCAATGCGTAGAAGGCGCCGATGCCGAGCACGGCGGCGTAGGTCGCGCGGGGGATCGTGCGGTCGGGGTCCTTCGCCTCGTCGCGGAAGATCGCCGTCGCTTCGAAGCCGATGAACGACGCCATCGCGAGCATGAGGCCGACTCCGGGGGCGCCGCTCACGACGCTCGCTGGCTCGAAGGGCGCGGCACTCAACCCCGATTCGCCACCCGTGAGCACCACGGCAGCGACCAGAGCGAGCACCAGACCCACCTCGGCGATCAGCAGGATGCCGAGCACCTTGCTCGAGAGGTCGATGTGCCGATAGCCCAGCACGCCGACGAGCGCGATGCACACGAGCGAGTAGGCCCACCACGTGATCGCGGGCCCGCCCAGCGACAGCACCGTCACGCTGAGGATGCTGCCCAGATACCCGTAGACGGCCGCCTGGACGGCGGTGTACGTGAGCATGGCCATCCACGCCGCCACCAAGCCGGTGGAGCGGCCCAGGCCGTAGCCGACGTAGGTGAAGAACGCGCCGGGCTTCGGGACGTGCTTGGTCATCGCGGCCAGTCCCACGGAGAAGAGCAGCAGGACAACGGCACTGACCACGAACAGTGCGGGGAAGCCGATGCCGTTGCCGAGAAGCATCCCGAGGGGTGCGCTGCCGCCGATCGCGGTGAGGGGGGATGCGGCCGCGACGACCATGAACACGATCGCGGTGACTCCGAGCGACCCGTTGAGGGTTCTGGCGGAGGGTCTCACTTCGGGTGAATCGAGCTGGGTCATGCGAGTCCCCTTTGGTCAGCGTGCGGGCGGATGCGGGTCGAGTTCCCTGAGTGTCGCGCGACGAGATTGCACGACCGTCACACTCGGGTGAAGCGTCGTGGGCGCCGAATGGGACGAACGGGGCGAGCTGTCTCAATCGGGAGTCACGCATCGGAAACACGGGGGTGACAACTGTGCAATCCCGCCCCGGTAGCGTGCCGACGAGGCATCCTGGAGGTTTCCTTGACACGTGAGCCGAGTGCGCAGTGCTGACCGCCCTCGAGCGCGCGATCTGGGCGCCGGCGCCGGTCCGCGACTTCGCGGCGCGATCGCCGCTCGACGGCCTCGATCGCCGATCCGTCGGGTTCGGAGACGTCCTCGCCCAGTCGGTCGCCGCCGTCGCCCCGTCCGGAGCGGCGACGACCGTGATCCTCTTCGCCTCCGGTGTCGCGGGGGCGGCGACAGTCCTCGCGGTGATGGTGGCCGCCTTCATCGCGCTGCTCGTGGCCACAACGGTGAACCAGTTCACGCGCCGCATGGTGGCGAGCGGCTCGCTCTACACCTACGCCGCGCGTGGCCTGGGCGCTGCCGCCGGTCTCACGACCGGCGCGGCACTCCTGGTCGGCTACGCGGGTGTCGCGATCTTCGCCCTCCTCGGCGGGGCGCATTACCTCGGGATGCTGGCGCAGCGCGCGTGGCCCGCCCTCGGCGGCCTGCCGGGTTCGCTGGTCGCGACGGCCCTGCTCCTGGTGGAGGCGGCGATCCTCACGATCGTGCTGGTGCGCGGCATCCGGTTCTCGTCACGTCTCGCCTTCGTCGTCGAGCTCGCATCCGTCGTGATCGTCGCAGCGCTGATGATCGTTCTGCTGATGAAGATCGGACCGTTCGATCTCAGCGCCCTGATGCCGTCCGAACTCTCGCTCCCGGCGCTCGCCGCGGGCGCCGTGATCGCCCTCACGGCCTTCGTCGGGTTCGAGAGCGCAGCAACCCTCGGGGTCGAGGCGCGCTCGCCGTTGCGCAACGTCCCCCGGGCGATCGTGTGGACGGTGATCGTCGCCGGAGGACTCTACGTGCTCGCGGGATACACGCAGGTCGTGGGCTTCCGTGCGCTCGGCCTGGACCTCGCGGCATCGGCGTCGCCCGTCAACACGCTGGCGACGGCGAACGGGCTGGATGCGTGGGGCGTCTTCGTCGATGTCGGAATCGCCGCCTCCTTCCTCGCCTGCGCGATCGCGTCGACGACCGCTCTCACCCGGGTGCTGTTCTCGATGGGGCGGGACGGCGTGGCTCCGGGTTGGCTGGGACGCGTTCACGCCCGGCATCGCACTCCGACGTCGGCGATAGCGCTCGCGGTGCCCGTCATCGTGCTGATCCCGGTCGTCGTCGTTCTCGTCGGCGTGGGCGTCTGGGCGGCGATGGAGTCCATCATCGTGGTCTTCGCGGTCGGGTACATCACCGCGTATGTCATCGTGTGCCTGGCGGCCCCTCGGTTCCTCCGCACGATCGGCGAACTCACCCTCGGGCCGACGGTCATCGCCATCGTGGCGGCGCTCGCATTGGTCGGCGGGCTCATCACCTACCTGGTGGTCGTGGGCGCCGCGGGAAACCCGGGAGTGTGGATATCGGCCGTGATCGCCGTCGTCGCCGGCGCGGCGATCGGCTGGCGTCTGCGACGAAGCGCTCGCCCGCTCAGCCGGATCGGCTCATACGACGAACCGACGGCCGCGGAAGTGCTCGGTGGCGTCGCGCACGACGGCCATGTCTGACCTATCCGGCCCGGACCTCAGCGCGCGACAGCCGAAGGCGATCCAGACCGCGCTCCGGGTCCTCGAAGCGGTGGCGGGGATCGGAGCCGGCGCGACGGCACGGGAGATATCCCAGGTTCTCGCTCTCTCGCGGGCCACGACATACCGCCTTCTGAACCTGCTGGTGCAGGACGAGTACCTCGTGCGCACCCCCGACCTCTCAGGCTTCGCCCTCGGGAACAAGGTCGTCCATCTCGCCGCGGTGGCGGCGCCGGTCAGAATCCCGAGTGCGGCGAGGGACGAGCTGGCATCGGCCCGCGCCGCGGTGCGCGGCGGCGTTCACGTGGTGCTCTTCTCGGAGGGGCGGGTGCTGATCGCGGATGCCGACCCCGACTTCCCCTTGAGCGATGAACTCCGACTCGTCCGCGAACCGGAGCAGTTCGCTCTGGGGCGTCTGCTTCTGATGGAGCGAGGGGTCGCGGGTGTGTTCGCGGCTTCCGCGGCATCGGATCTCATCTCCCTCGGCGCCACCCGCCAGATCGGAGAGGTGAGACCGGGGTACGGATGTCTCGCCGTCCCCATCCGCGACCGCTCCGGCCTGCTCGCCGGTGCCATCGGCTTCTCGGGGTCTGTGCATCGCGTCGAGGAGCCGGGAGGTGTGATCGCGGTGCTCGCCGCGACCGCTGCGCGGCTGTCTCCGTTGCTGACCTGACGGTCGGGCGGCCGACCGACCGCCGAGCCACCCGCCACCCTGCTCACCCTCGCCGGCTGAGTATCTAGACCGCTTCGACGTGCAGCACGAAAGCCTGCACGGGCCAGAGCGCCGGAAGCTGCAGGCCCACTTCCGCGAGCACGATGCCGGGGAGCTCGATGCCCTCACCGGTGAACCACTCCGGCGCCGCCCACCCGTACTTGGTCTCGCCGATCTCCCGGCGCACGCGCACACGATAGTTTCTGGCGGGGTCCAGACCGCCGAGCCGGAGGCGCTCCGCCCGCATGTCCTCCAGGCTCGCGACGGTGGCGACGACGTAGACGGCCGCCGTCCTTCGTCGTGAACCCGGTGACGCGCCACGCCGGATCCCGCAGATCCGCGTGCACGGTGCGGCCGCCGTGCACGATCGGCCGAAGTTCCTTGTAGAGAGAGGTGAAACGCGCGATCGCCGCGGTCTCCTCGTCGGAGCAGCCGAGGATGTCCCATTCGAGCCCGGCCGACCCCATCAGGCTCGTCGCCATCCGGTACGACAGCGAGGTCACGCGTCCAGAGCTGTGCGTCTCGGCGGGGCCGACGTGCGCGCCGACGAGCTCGGGCGGCAGCAGCAGCCCGGTCCAGCGCTGGATGTCCTGCCGCTCCACCGGATCGTTGGAGTCGCTGGCCCAGACGCGGTCGGCGTGGGCGAGCATTCCGAGGTCGGTGCGCGCCCCGCCGGACGAGCACGACTCGATCTCGAGCCCGGGGTGCGCCGCCTTCAGCTCGTCGAACATGCGGTGCGTGGCGAGGGTCTGCTCATGCACGCCGGGGCGGCCGTCGTGCACGCTCTCGACGAGGTCGCGGTTGTGGTCCCACTTGATGAAGTCGATGCCGAGCTCGGTGACGAGGGCGTCGATCTGACTGAAGACGTGCGCGTAGGCCGCGGGGTTCGCGAAGTCCATCACGAACTGCCCGCGCCAGGACAGCGACCTGTCGTGCTCCAGGTGGCGCACGTCGTGCAGCAGCCAGTCCGGATGCGCCCGCGCCACGTCGGAGTCGAGACTCACCATCTCCGGCTCGAACCACAGGCCGAACTGCATCCCCAGCTCATGCACCCGGGCGGCGAGCGGACCGAGACCGTCGGGCCACACCTCGCGGTCGACGACCCAGTCGCCGAGGCTCGTGGTGTCGTCGCGCCGGCCGGCGAACCAGCCGTCGTCGAGGACGAACCGCTCGACGCCGACGGATGCCGCCCGCTCGGCGAGAGCCGTCACCTTCGCCGGATCGTGGTCGAAGTACACCGCCTCCCACGTGTTGAGCACGAAGGGACGCACGGAGGACGGATGCTCGGGGCGAGCACGCAGCAGCGTGTGGAACGCCGCGGCGATGCCGTCGAGCCCGGCCTCGGAGTGGGCGAACAGCACGGAGGGCGCCGCCAGCTCCTCGCCGGGGGCGAGCACGATCTCGCCGGGGCGCAGCACCTCTCCTCCGCCGAGCTGGGTCAACGAGTCGGTGACCCGGTCCACACGGTAGGTGGTGTCGGCCGACCACGCGACGTGCGCGGCCCACAGCCGACCGTCGGACCAGCGCGGCACGCCCTCCGCGGCGACCATCAGCGTCGGCGAGTCATGCCCGGGGCGTCCTCGCCGGGACTGCCGCACGGTGGATCCCGCGGGCATGGCCGTCACGACGGGTCGCTTCTCCCGCGCCCAGCGTCCATCGAAGGTCAGCAGATGGTCCGTCGTCGTCGGCACCGGGAGGATGCTCTCCAGCCAATCCGCCTCGACCGAGGGCGACCCGGCCGCACCGATGTGCCGCAGACGCTGATCGACGCGCACGACGCCTCCGGCCTCGATCAGAAGCGTGATCGTGAGCTCGAGGGCGGCTGCCTCGTCGACAGCCGTGAAGGTGCAGCGATCCGCCTCGGCATCCGCCCCGATGACGGACCAGCGAAGACGCAGCAGCACGCCCTCGGAGCGCAGTTGCATGCCGGGGCGTCCGCTCCAGGCATCGGCGTCCTGCGGCGAGAGCGAGACCTGCCAGGGGGCGTCCAGCGTGCGGGGCGCGCTCTGGCGCGACAGCGCGTCGCGCAGGGCGTCGTCGTGACCGTCGAGACGGCTCCCGATCGGCGCACCCCAGTGCAGGACCCGGGGCAATCCCTGCCCGACCGGGTCGATGATGACGGATGTGCCGTGAGCCTCGAGGTGCACGAGCGGGGTGGTCATCTGTTCTCTCCTTCAGGAACCGGGTGTGAATCCATCATCGATGACATCCGTCTCAGAATCCGGGATACTCCCCGAGCTTCTTCTCGAACTCCGCGCGATCGGCCTCGCTGAGCAGCCGGCTCGCCAGGACGGCGAGCTGCAGGCCCTCGAGCGGCTCGCCGGTGCGTGCGTTCTGCGCCTCCCGGGTCTTCAGGAAGTCTCCGGTGGGGTCGTTCGAGAGGTCGTAGACGTTCGCGTAGAACCGCAGCGGCTCCGGGAAGTCCTCGGTGTAGTACTCCCACGTGTGCTGGGTGCGCGGGTCGTCGCTGCCGTAGAGCTTCGCGATCATCGACGAGTCGAGCCCGGAGGACGGGTCGTTGAAGGAGTACAGCTCCCACAGCCCATGTTCGGTGACGACCTCGTCGACGGCGGCCATCACATCGAGCTTCTCGCCGTAGTCCTGGATCGGTTCGGTCGTCGCCCACGCGGGCGAGGTGAACTCGACCAGCATCGATTCACCGCCGTAGCCGTTGCGCTCGGGGCGGAGGTCCTCGGAACCGGCCTGCACCCAGGTGTAGCCGAACTCGTCGCTGAGGCGCTCGCGGATATCGGCGAGCAGGCTCTCCGAGGCGGCGCGCACCTCCTCGAGCGACGCCTGTCCGAGGGTCTCGCTCGGGTCGGTGTCCTTGATGCCCGGGTAGGCCTCTTCGTGCTTCTGCTCGTCGGACTTCCTGCCGTCGTAGTTGCCGGATGCCGACGTCTGTACTGCACTCATCGCGCCGACCGTCGCGACGTTCAGCACCAGCGTGATCGCGAGGGCGACGGCGCCCAGCATCCGTCCCCTCGTCGTCACCAGCGCGGCGACGATGACGGCGACCACGACGAGCTGGAGCGCCAGCAGGGTCACCCCGTACAGCAGGTCGGTACCGCCGGCGAGGAGGGTGCCGAGCAGGATGAGGGCGAACAGGATGCCGCTGACCAGGGCGATCCAGCCGAGCGCGTTCGCCGGTTCCTTCGTGGTCTCCGCCGTCACCACGGTCGGCTGCCCGGGTGTCGTGTACGGAGGCCACAACGGGGACTGCGCGCGTCGGGCACCCGCGTAGCCGCCCGGCGGCGGCACCGGCGGAGCGCCCTCGGTGCCCGCGACGTATCGGGCGCGCTGCTTCTCGTGATCGGTCACCATGGCTTGTCCGTTCCCGAGCCGCCGGGGTCCTCGCCGTTCTGCTGCTGGTCGCGTTCCTCGGTGCCCTGCTCCAGCTTCTCCTGCAGGTCCTCGAGCTTCTCCTCGGACGGCTGCGGTTCGGGCTGCTGTTCCTCGGGCTGCTCCTGCTCCTCGGGCGGGGGCTGCTGCTGCTTCTGCTGCAGCCGTTCCTTCAGTTCGTCGAGCGAGTCGCTCATGTCGCGATTCGGATCGGGCGATTGGTCCTGCGCCTCGTCGCTGTTGCACTCCTCAGGTGTCTCGAGGGTGACAGTCAGGGCCTCGCCGTACAGCTCTGCCGCGGCGACGCCGTCGCCGTCCTGCCGGGCCGCGTCGCCCCTCCGCTCGAGCACCAGCGCGAGGTTGATGCGAACGGCGCACACTTCCAGACCGTGGGCGAGCCGGAGCGCCTCCTCGAGCTCGGCCTGCGCGTCGGGCAGCTGTTCGGCGGCGCCGAGAGCAGTGCCGACGTTGTATGGCGCCTTGTACGGCTCGAACCAGTTCAGGAACTCCTGACCTCGTGCCGCGGACTCCGACCGCGGAATGGTCGCCCACGACATAGGAGGTGATCGACTGGTGGGCGAAGGCGTACATGCTCAGCAGCTTGCCGACGAGCAGCAGGGCGGCGAGCGTGAGCGGGAGGGTCCCGATCGCGATCCAGAACCGGATGCGGCGGCGCCGGCGATTCGATGCCAGGAGCGCGGATGCCGCTTCGGCGCGCGAGGTGTCGGTCATCATGCACCTCCCTGCTCGTCGGTCGGCTTCCGGGAAGCCGACGGCACGCCCTGCCGGCGCAGGCGTGCGACCAGCATCGTCGCGCGCGCCAGTTCGACACCCAGGAGGGCCACCGCGACGAGGGCGGCGATCCAGTAGAGCTCGATGACGTTACCGACCGAGCCGGACTCGGAGTAGCTGGTGGTCGTCGTCGGCGCCTCTGGGAACTCCGGCTCGGTATCCGCCGTGCGGTGCTGGTACTCGATCCCGAGCTCGTCGGCAAGGGTCTGCAGCGTCTGCTCGTCGAGGACCGACATCGCAGGCTCACCCTGATACTCGATGTACTCCGCGCCGTCGTCGCCGACCGAACCCGTGGTCAACCGCATCGGCCCGCCCTCGGCGGTGCCATAGCCGAAGACGATGCCGGCGTCGGCATACTTCTTGCTCGAGCGGAAGGATTCGGGTGAGGTGCTGGCCGTCTGCTCGCCGTCGCCGAAGTAGAACACCATCCGCGAACGGTCCGGCGACCGCTCCGATGCGGACTTCAGGGTCTCGGCGAGGAGCTGGTTGGCGATGCCGATCGAGCTGCCGCGGGACTGGCTGGTGACCTCGGGCCGGAGCACATCCATCGACGAGATCAGTGCGGTCGTGTCGGTGGTCAGCGGCATCCGCAGCTGCGCGGACGCATCGAAGGTGATGAGGGCGAAGCGCGCGCCGGGATACTCGTCGACGATCGCCTGGACGTCCGCCCGCACGCCGTCGAGGCGCGGCTCCTCGCCGTCCCAGTCCTCGGCGACGATGCTCGCCGTCGTGTCGACGACCAGCACGATGTCGGTATCGGTGGCCAGCGTCTGGGTAGCCCCTCCCGGGATGCCCGGGCGGAGGAACATGACGAAACAGGCCAGCAGCAGCACCAGACGCAGCGCCCAGAGTGCCTTGCTCTTGGACCGGATCAAGGCCATCACCGCCACGACGGCGACAGGCGCGCAGAGCAGCAGGAGGAGCAGCGGATGCAGGACGGGCTGGAAGATCACAGTCGCACCCTCCAGAGCATCACGACGAACGACAGGGCGACGACCAACAGCACGACGATCCACAGGTTCGGGGTGTCGGTCCACACCACCTGGGCCTGGCCGCGCAACTCGGTCGCCTCCTGCTCCTGCACCTGCGACACGATGTCGGCCACCGTCGTGGTGTCACGCAGCCCGTACGCCGTGCCGCCGGTCATCTCGGCCGCCTCGGTCAGCTGTGCACTGACCTCGGCATCCTTCCCCTGCACCGGATTCAGCCCGAACACCCGCACGCCCTTCGACTTCGCGTAGGCGGCCGCCTCCTCCAGGGTGACGATAGAGGCGCCGTTCACCTCGTTGTCGGTGGCGAGGATGACCGAGCGCGACCGCTCCTGGTCGGGGTGGTCGAAACCCAGCGCGCAGGCGGCGAGGCCGTCTCCGATGAGAGATGCCCCGGCGCCGTTGAGCGTACCCACCCAGTGCTCCGGCACCTCCTCGGCGTAGTCGAAGCTCTCGCGGATGCTGGCGAGGTGCTCGCGGATGAAGTCGTAGTCGTCGGTGAGGGGGAAGATCTGCACCGGTGAGCTGTTGAAGATGGTCAGGCCGATCCGCTCGCCTTCGAAGTCTGAGAGCAGTTCTTCGAAGACGGCGAGCACCTCGACGTCGACCTCGCTCATCGAGCCGGAGACGTCGAGGCAGAGCATGATGTCGCGGCTGGTGTTCACCGGCTGGATCGTCTGCGAGGACATCGGGCGGGCAGCGATCACACCGGCGGCCACCGTCGCGACCGTGCCGAGGATCAGGATGCCGGAAAGAGCGAGCACTCGGCGACGCAGCGCCTGCCGGAACGTGGGCAGGGTGCGCAGCCGCTCCGCGCGGGCGATGCGGGCGGTCTCCTCTGCGCTGCCGCGTCCGTGCCGGCGCAGACCGAGTGCCAGTCCGATCGCGATCGCGATGACGACCACGGCGATCGCGACGACGATCATCCAGAAGTTCGCTAGTGCCATGTGCGCACCACCGTCCGCGCGGCCTCGGCTCCGGCGAGCGGATCGATCGCCGGTCCCTGGCGGAAGATGCTCGGGTAGTAGTGCCGGCCCATCGCATCGATGAGAGCGGGGTGCACTCCTCGGGCGATGAGATCGTCGAGCGCGAGGACCGGCGCCTCGAGGCCGCTGTACTCGTTCACGAAGGTGCGCACCACCCGGCTGAGTTCGAGGTTCGCGTGCCGCGGGGAGAGGCGCCGCTCCCGGTAGTCGGTCTCGATCTGCTGGATGCGTTCGAGGTACTCGACCCGCAGCTGGGAGAGGACATCGATCGTGAGCAGCGGAGGGGCGTCGGAGTCTCCGGGGATCGTGATGCTGCGGCGCGGGCGCGTCAGGAAGAGCACCAGCCAGGCGGCGAAGACCAGGAGCGCGAGGATGCCGATGGCCAGCAGCATCCACCCCCAGCCGTACTGGGCGGGAGGGTAGAACTCGTCAGAGCCGGGCATGCGACCTCCGCCCGGATGCCGAACGCGATGCGAGCAGCTTCAGCAGCTGCGACACGGCGGTGTCCTGCCCGTCGAGCCGCACGTGACTGATCTCGAGGCGCGTGAGGACGTCGGCGAGCCGCACGGCATCCGCCTGGCTCTGCGCGGTGAGCTCCCCGACGATGTCGAGATCACCCTGGACGAAGTCCGGGACCTCCCATCGGCTGTCTACATCCGAACGTATGCGTCCAGTGGCATGGTCGAGTACCGGGTCGGCATCGCGGAGAGTGAGCCAGAGCACATCATGCTGCACGCGCAGGCGGCGCAGCGTCCGCTCGGTCTGCTCCGTGACGGGCGCCTCGTCCGTGACCACGACCACGATCATCCGCCGGGAGATGGTGCGCGTCACGAAGGAGAGCAGGGCGTCGCGCGCGCTGGGCGCGGCGCTTTCGCGGATCGCGGTGTCGATGGTGCGCAGAGCGTGCTCGAGCGCTCCCTCGCTGCGCCCGGGGGCGCGGCGTCGCACGCGGTCGGCATCGCCGTAGACGACGGTGAAGTCGTCGCCGTGGCGCAGGGCCAGCACGCCGAGCGCTCCAGTGGCGAGGACGGCGAGATCCTTCATGGACTTCTCGTCATATGCCAGCGCCTGCATGGAGCGGCCGGTGTCCACGACGAACATCACCGTGTGCATCCGCGTGGCGCGATGGCGCTTCACCAGCGGTGTGCCCTGTTTGGCCGTGGCGCGCCAGTCGATGTCGCGCACCTGATCGCCGTACTCGTACTTGCGCAGGTCCTCGAAATCGAGGCTGCGGCCGTGCAGCAACGACGCGTAGGCGCCGTCGAGCGCATGCATCGACTTGCGCGACGAGTGGATGAAGAGCTTGCTCTTCACCTGCGTGATCAGGCTGGGCATGGAACTCAGGGGGTCGGTACGGCGGCGAAGATCTGGTCGATGATCTCCTCGCTGCGGATACCTTCGGCGTCGGCCTCGAACGTGAGGAGAACCCGGTGCCGGAGGATGAGGTGGCGCAGTGCCCTGATGTCCTCGGGAAGCACATGGGAACGGCCGTTCAGCAGGGCCAGCGCGCGGGAGGCCTGCAGGAACGCGATGCTCGCCCGGGGGCTGGCGCCGTACTTGATGAAGCGGGCGCGCTCCTCGCCGATGTACGGCGCCGGGTTCCTCGTGACGTAGGCGATCGAGACGATGTAGTTGCGGATCGCCGGGTCGACGTAGATGCGGCTCGCGACGTCCTGCAGCAGGTGCACGTCGTCGAGGGTGACGGCGCTCGTGACGTGGCGCTCGGGATCGAGCACGCCGGAGTCGATGCGGGTGAGGATCTCGAGCTCGTCGGCCGGGCTCGGGTACTCCACGATCTCCTTGAGCAGGAATCGGTCCATCTGCGCCTCGGGCAGCTCGTAGGTGCCCTCCTGCTCGATGGGGTTCTGCGTGGCGATCACGAGGAACGGCTTGGGCAGGTGGTGCACCTCGCCGCCGATGGTGGTCTGGTGCTCCTGCATCGCCTCGAGCATCGCGCTCTGCGTCTTCGCGCTGGAGCGGTTGATCTCGTCGAGCAGCACGAAGTTCGCGTGCACCGGTCCGAGGACGGTGCGGAACGATCCGGTCGCCGCGTCGTAGATCTGATTGCCGGTGATGTCGCTGGGCAGCAGGTCGGGGGTGCACTGGATGCGCTTGAACTGGGCCTTCACGGTGTCGGCGAGCGTGCTCGCGGCCGTGGTCTTCGCGAGTCCGGGCACGCTCTCCAGCAGAATGTGGCCGCCGGCGATGAGCGCGACGAGCAGGCTCATCCGGAGTCGTTCCTGCCCCACCATCTTCGCCGAGTACGAATCGGAGATGATCGTCAGGATCTCGCCGGCGCGGGCGATCTCGGAATCGGTCGGGGCCTGCGGCGTCCCGGGTTCGACGGACGGGGCGGAAACCGACGGAGCCTGCGGTGCCGCCACATACGCCGGCGGTGCCGGTGGGGCGGGCGGAGGCGGAGGAGCGGAGGACGCACCTGCGGCGGGGTATGGATCGATCATGACTGTCTCCTCGCTGACGCAGGGAGGCGCGATGCGGTCATCTCCCCCAGACAGCGTAACCGTTGAGGTTTGCAGGAAAGCCGTCCGTGGACGGGCACAAATCCCCATCGCGTCGATATCGCTCGATACTTGCATCGTCCTATAGATGTGTGGCCGTGGCCGCCGACGACCGCTGATCCGCCCCGTTTCGTGGCTGACTCGCCGATATGTGGCTAGTGTCTGACTTGGGGTCGGTGGGGGCCGAGACATCGGGAAGATCACGCACAGCGGAGGGCAGATGAGCGACACCGGAAAGATCGGTTCAGGCGTCGGAGAGAGGATCCGGCGTCGACGCGGCGGGCTCAGCATCCAGTCGAAGCTTCTCATCATGCTCCTCGCGGTGAGCCTGCTGTCGTCCCTCGTGATCGGAGCCGTCGGGTTCATGAACGGGCGTCAATCGCTGAACGACGCGGCCATCGACCAGCTCATCACGATCCGGTCGATGCGCGCCTCGGAAGTGCTGGAGGCCGTCGACGACGCCAAAGAGGCCGCGTCGCTGCACTCGCGCAACCTCAGCGCTCAGACGCTCTCGACGACGTTGAATGCGGCCTTCGACGAACTGCAGCAGACGGTGATCACCGATGAGCAGCAGGCGCAGCTCGAGAAGTACTACTCCGACACGTTCGTCCCCGTGCTCGAGGAGCGCGCCGACGAGGAGTACGGGACAGAGGCGTTCATCCCCGAGTCGAACGCCGGCCGCTACCTGCAGCTCCAATACACGACGCGGAACCTCGATTTCGACGTCGACTACGACACGCTGCTGCGTGCGAACGACGCAGGAGACGGATCGTCGTACTCCGCGGGTGCCGAGCGCTACGGTGACTACTTCACCCGCCTGATCGAGGAGGCCGGCTACGAGGACGCCCTGCTGCTCAACCTCGAAGGCGACGTGGTCTTCTCGGCGTACAAGGGGGCCGACCTCGGGACGAACCTCAACACCGGCCCCTACCGCGACACCGCCTTCGCCCAGACGTATCGCGACACCATCGCGACGAACACGGTCGATTCCCTCGGCATCACCGACTTCGAGCGCTGGATCCCCTCGATGAACGTGCCCACGTTGTGGGTGGTCTCCCCGGTCGGCAACGACAGCGGCATCACCGGTGCCATCGCCTTCCAGGTCTCCCTCGATGCCGTCAACGACGTGATGACCGGCGACGAGGGGTGGAAGAGCCAGGGCCTCGGCGATACCGGGGAGGTCTACCTGGTCGGTCGCGACGACCTCATGCGCAGCACCTCGCGCCGGCTCGAAGAAGACCCGGAAGCCTACGTCGAACGGCTCATCGCCGGCGGCGGGGTCGCCCCGACGATCGTGGAGCGCATCGGCCAGGTCAAGGGGACGGTTCTCCTGCAGCCCGTGCAGACGATGGCGGTGGAGGAGGCTCAGGCCGGTCGCAGCGGAACGATCGTGGGGCGCGACTACATCGGCGGTGAAAGCGTCACCGCCTATGCCCCGCTGGAGATCGAGGGTCTGGACTGGGTGATCATCGCGCGCATCGACACCGCCGAGGCGTTCGCGCCGGTCGCCGAGTTCACGCGCAATGTGCTGCTCTCGCTGCTCGGAATCCTCCTCGGAGTCTCCCTTCTCTCGCTGCTGCTCGCCCAGGTGTTCACGAGACCGATCCACCGACTCGTCGAGGCGGTGCGCCGCGTGGCCGCGGGCGATCTCGCGGTGCAGGTGCCGCAGGGATCGCGAGACGAGTTCGGCGATCTCGGCAACGCCTTCAACGACATGGCGTCGAGCCTGCGGATCAAGCAGGAGCTCATCGACGAGCAGCGCATCGAGAACGAGAAGCTGCTGCACACCCTGATGCCCGAGAGCGTCGCCGCCCGGTACAAGCAGGGCGACGAGGCGATCGCCGAGGCGCACGAGAACGTGTCGGTCGTGTTCGCAGAGCTCACCGGATTCGACGAACTCGCCAGCAACCTCTCCGGTGAAGAGGAGGTCGGCTACCTGAACGCGCTCATGCGCGGATTCGACGAAGCAGCGCAGAAGACCGGTGTCGAGAAGGTCCGCACCCTCCGCGGCGGCTACCTGGCGTCTTCGGGTCTTGCCGTGCCGCGCGTCGACAACGTGCGCCGGAGTGTGGAGTTCGCGAGAAGCCTGGTCGACGTGATCGAGCGGTTCAATTCCCAGAACGGCACGTCCATCGGCTTGCGCGCCGGCGTCGACACCGGCACCGTCACGAGCGGTCTCGTCGGCCGCACGAGTCTCGCCTACGACCTGTGGGGGGATGCCGTGAGCCTGGCCTATCGGGTCAGATCGGTGACCGGCGAGCCGGGCGTCTATGTCAGCCAGACCGTCTACGACCGCACCCGCGAGGGCTACACCTACGTCGAGGCGGGCACCGTCGATTCGCAGGGAAGCGCCGAGACCGTCTGGAAGGTGGCCTGAGATGCTCGACGAGGCCTTCGCTGACGGCTGGGGCTGGTGGGTGATCGCACTCGCCGTCGGGGTCCCGGTGCTGCTGGTCGTCCTGACGGAGCTGATCGGATTCCTCAGTCGTCGTCAGCATCCGCTCGCCGGTCCCCTGACACTCATGCGCAACTGGGTGGTCCCGGTCGGTGCCCTGTTCGCCCTGCTCGCCTTCGCGATCCAGTCCCCGGCCGACGCCGTATGGGTGAGAGTCGTCGCGACGGTGTTCGGGTTCCTGGTGATCCTGCTCGTGCTGTCATCGTTCAACGTCGCGCTCTTCGCCAATGCACGAGTCGGCAGCTGGCGGCAGCGCATCCCGACGATCTTCGTCGAGATCGCCCGCCTCATCCTCGTCGTGGTCGGCCTCGCCGTTCTCTTCTCCTGGGTCTGGGGGGCCGACGTCGGCGGCCTCTTCGCCGCCCTCGGAGTCGGATCGCTCGTCATCGGCCTGGCGCTGCAGAACGCGGTCGGCGGCGTGATCTCCGGACTGCTCCTGCTCTTCGAGCAGCCGTTCAAGATCGGTGACTGGCTCGATACCGGCGGCGTCAAGGGGCGTGTGGTCGAGGTCAACTGGCGCGCCGTGCACATCGAGACCGGTGGCGGCATCCAGATCGTGCCCAACGCGACGCTGTCGGGTGCTTCGTTCACGAACATGAGCGAGCCGGCAGGACCGTACTGGGCGACGGCGTCGCTGAAGTTCTCCACGGACGACCCTCCGCACGAGGTGATGTCACTGCTGGTCGAACTCGCCGACGGTCTGCCGATGCGGGCTGTCGGGGAGCGGGCGGGAGTCGAGTACTCGGGTGCCGCGGCGTACACGGTGTCGATTCCGGTCACCGCGCCCCCCGAGGCTCAGCAGGCGCTGACCGTGTACCTCTCGTGGCTCTGGTACGCCGCGCGACGCCGGGGTTTCGCCCTGGATGGAGATGCCACCGATCCCGTCGCCGAGCCCGATCGGCTGGCCCGGGCTCTGGATGCCGTCGGTCCGACGCTGCACCTGCGCGAGGAGGATCGGGAGGTCGTTCTCGAAGCGGCCAGGCTGGAACGCTATGGCGTCGCAGAGGTCGTGCTGCCCGCGGGCGTGGTTCCCGACGAGGTGCGGATCATCGTCTCCGGTCGGGCGTCTCTGCGCGTGGAGGTCGGCGACGCGCGTGTCGACGTCGGCGTCAGCGAGCCGGGCGAGCTCATCGGCCAGAGTGCGCTCACCCGCGAGCGCACCCGGGTCGTGACGACTGCGAGTGAGATCCTCACGGTGCTGGTGCTGCCGCTCGCGGTCGTAGATGATCTCGTGCGCGTGCGGCCGCGGCTCGCCGCGGAGATCGGGGCGTCGCTCGAGCTGAAGCGGTCGCAGGCGGAGGACGCCCTGGCGCGTGCCGGCGTCGCGGGGAACACGCTCTCGCCGCGCTGAGCTCTCGCCGGCCGAGGCCCTCTCGGCTCTGAGCCTCGCGCCTGATCAGCTCGTCAGTCGCCGCCGGGCGTGCGCCACGGCGAGGCTGAGCATCCCGGCGAGAAGCAGGAGCCCTCCGAGTGCGAGCGGGCCCGACGGCTCGGCTCCGGTCGCGGGGAGTGCGCCTCCGCCGGTCCCAGGGGCGGGCGGGTCGACAGGCCGGACGGATGGGGTGAGGGCGAAGTCCTGACCGGTGACCGTCTCACCGGTGCCGGTCATCGTCACGGTTCGCGTGCTGGGCGTGGCGGAGGTGTATCCGGCCGGTACCGCGACGGTGATCGTGTAGTCACCGGGGGGCAGGCCGGCGACTGCGTAGGACCCGTCCGTGCCGGTCGTGACGCCCTGCGGAGCTCCCGGGCCGGATGTGGTCAGCGTGACGCCCGCGACCGGGTCGCCGCCTGCAGCCGTCACCGTTCCGGAGATGGCGCCGAGCTGCGCGAGCGTGAAGTCGACGCCGGTGATCGGGGTCTCCGAGCCGTCGGGTACGGTGAACGGCGGCGCGGTCTGGGCCACGACGTATCCGGCGGGGACATCGGTGATCGAGGCGCTGTGCCCTCCGGGCGGGACATCGGGGAACGTGAAGGTGCCGTCGGGTCCGCTCGTCGCATCGCCGACGCCCGGGATTGTGACCACGGCGCCGGGGACTCCTTCGTCCTTCGCGTCGCGGACCGTGCCGCCCACGGTCACGGACACCGGCTCTCGGAGTGTGAAGTCGGCGACGGCATCCTCGGTCGAGAGATCCGCAGCCTTCGTCACGGGTCCGGCCACGATCAACCCTGCGGGCGGCGTGACCGACACGGCGTAGCCGTCGCTCGCCTGGATGCCGCTGAATCCGTAGGATCCGCCGGGGCCGCTGGTCGTCGTCGCCAGCACGGTGCCGGAGGGATCGGTCAGGGTCAGCGTGACGCCTTCCTCCGCCCCGGCCGGCGCGTCGACGGTGCCGGTGATGTCGCGCGCGAGAGAGGCGAACCAGGTCTGGTAGATCGGGAATCCGCTGCGCTGGGTGAACTCGAAGGTGAGCGTGGCGAGCGGCGTCGTCGGCTCGAACCAGGCGGCGGCTCCGCTCGTGTCGGCTGCGCCCGCGTTGCCGGTGAGGGTGAGGGTCGCGGGATCCCACGACGGCACGTCGGCGGCGTCGCCCGCACACGACGGCTTGCCGGCCAAGCCGTCGGCGCAGTAGTTGAATCCGCCGCGATGGCCCAGCTGCTCGGCGCTCACTGCGCTGCCATCCGCGGTGGTCGCACTGATCCGCACCCGGTCCGCGTCGATGTCGCCGAGCGCGAACGTCCAGCCCGTCGTCGGCGTCGGCCGGGAGAACGTGTACGTCGTCGTCGAGGGCGAGGAGGCGTTGTCGACGCGCGGGCGCAGGTTCAGATAGGGCTGATCCTTGCTGGAACCGTACTTCGCTCCGATCGGTGTCGACGCCGCCAGCCACGTGGAGGAGCCCGAGGTCACGCCGACCTGTCCTGCCCGGGAATCTGAGGTGACCGTCGCGCTGAGCGCGGGGGTGCCGGCGATGTTCACCGAGGTCGTGTACGCGCCGCCGCTCCCCTCGAGAGCGCCCCAGGTCGCCCAATGGGTCACGGTCGCCGCGCTCGCCGGAACGGCTGTCAGCAGGCTCGCCAGGGCCATCAGCGCGATCACGAAGACGGGGAGGAAACGGGGAGTGCGTGACGCAGACATGCCTCCGAGCGTACAGTCGGGGATTCGACGGCGGTATGGCCGGATGTCCATGCGTCAGCGCCGCAGGTCAGGGTCGCGCGCGCCGCCGCATCCGTGTGACGAGGACTCCGAGCAGGCAGAGGGCTCCGCCGATGAACATCATCAATGTGGGCACTTCGCCGAGGATCATCCACGACATCAGAATCGCGATCGCCGGCACGATGTAGGTCGTCGCCGAGGTCTGGCCCGCCGAGCTGCGCTGCAGCACGTAGGCCCAGGTGGTGAAGGCGATCGCGGTCGGGAAGATGCCCAGGTACACCACCCAGAGAGTCGCATCCAGCGGAGCCGTCTGCAGATCGGTGATGAGGCGGCCCACCCACGGCAGCAGCGCGACCGTTCCGACGACGGCCCCGAGCCAGGTCAGCGTCGTCGCATCCGCTCCCGACGTGAGCAGGTGCTTCTGCACCAGCGTGCACCCCGCGTACATCACGGCGGCGAGCAGGGCGAGCAGCAGCCCGGTGACGTCGAGGCCGGCGCTCGTCGACGAGTTCATGCCGATCAGCACCACGCCGAGGAAGGCGATCGGGGCGCCGATCAGCAGCGGTTTCGGGAACCCTTCGCGCAGGAACAGGCCGCTGAACACGACGACCATGAGCGGCGCCAGATTCACGACCATCGCCGCTGTACCGGCGTCGAGGGTGAGCTCGGCGCTGTTGAGGGCCAGGTTGTAGATGCAGAACCAGCCGATGCCCCACACCGCCACGAGCGGCCAGTGGCGACGAGCAGGAAGACGGATGCCGTGCCGGACGGCGATGATCCCCAGTGCCAGGGTGCCCACGGCCATCCGCAGCAGCGCCAGCGCCCCGGGGTCGAAGTGCGGGCCGGCTCCGCGGATGCCGATGAATGCCGAGGCCCACAGCACGACGGTGACGAGGGCGGCGATGAGGACCAGCGTCGCCCGTGATCGGGGCGCTGCGTCGCTCGACGGGGCCGAGATGCGGCCGGTTGCTTCTGGCATCCTCCGATACTCCCAGCGGCCACCGACATCGGTCGACCCGCTGGAGCGCCAACCGCCGTCGGTTTCCCGCCAGCCGGCTGCATCCCGCGTGAGACCGGAGTTCCAGCATGAGACAGAGTCAGGCTGGCGCTGTCTCACGCCGGAAACGCTGTCTCATTCGACCGGCGTTGTTTCGGCATGAAGCACCGCCAGCGGCATCCGCAGACCCCTTCGATAGGATGGGACCGCCCGATCGGGCCAGCTCATCGGCCGGTGCAATCCCGGCGAGAGGCACTACCCAGGGGGATACCCATGCCAGGAATCGTGATCGTCGGCGTCCAGTGGGGCGACGAAGGAAAGGGCAAGGCCACCGATCTGCTCGGTGAGCGCACCGACTGGGTGGTGAAGTTCAACGGCGGCAACAACGCCGGGCACACCGTCGTCGTCGGCGACGAGAAGTACGCGCTGCACCTGCTGCCCTCCGGCATCCTCTCTCCCGGCGTCACCCCGGTCATCGGCAACGGCGTGGTCATCGACCTCGAGGTGCTGTTCTTCGAGCTCGAGGCGCTCTCGGCCCGCGGCATCGACGTTTCGCGGCTGCGCGTGAGCGCGAACGCGCACATCATCACGCAGTACCACCGCACGCTCGACAAGGTCACCGAGCGCTTCCTCGGAAAGCGCATGATCGGCACCACCGGCCGCGGCATCGGCCCGGCCTACGCCGACAAGATCAACCGCGTCGGCATCCGCGTGCAGGACCTCTTCGACGAGAACATCCTGCGTCAGAAGGTCGAGGGCGCCCTCGACCAGAAGAACCACCTGCTGGTGAAGATCTTCAACCGCCGCGCGATCACCGCCGACGAGGTCGTCGAAGACCTGCTGTCCTTCGCCGAGCGGCTGCGGCCGATGGTCGCCGACACCGGGTACCTCCTCGCCGAGGCGCTCGAACGCCGTGAGGTCGTCGTCTTCGAGGGCGGCCAGGCGACCATGCTCGACGTCGATCACGGCACCTACCCGTTCGTGACGTCGTCGTCGGCCACCGCCGGCGGAGCGTCGACCGGATCGGGCGTCGGCCCCGGCAGTCTCGACCGCATCGTCGGCATCGTGAAGGCCTACACGACCCGCGTCGGCTCCGGTCCGTTCCCGACCGAGCTCTTCGACGAGCAGGGCGACTGGCTGCGCTCCCGCGGCTTCGAGTTCGGCACCACCACGGGGCGTCCCCGCCGCGTGGGCTGGTACGACGCGCCGATCACGCGCTACGCGACCCGGGTCAACGGCATCACCGACCTCGTGCTGACCAAGCTCGACATCCTCACCGGCCTCGAGCAGATCCCGGTCTGCGTGGCCTACGACGTCGACGGCGCACGCTTCGACGAGGTGCCGGTGAATCAGACCGACTTCCACCACGCGAAGCCGATCCTGGAGTACTACCCGGGCTGGAGCGAAGACATCTCGACGGCTCGCACCTTCGAGGACCTCCCGAAGAACGCGCAGGACTATGTGCTCGCTCTCGAGGCGATGAGCGGCACCCGCATCTCGGTGATCGGCGTCGGCCCCGAGCGCGACCAGGTCATCGTCCGTCACGACCTGGTCGACTGAGCTCGGCACTCATGACGCGGTTCTGGCTGGGCGGCTACGGCGCCGGCATGGAGGGCTCGGCCGACGGCATCGGCCTGCTGGCGGGCGATGAAGGCCACGAGGCCACGTCGCTGGCGTATCGCGGCGCGGTCACCGAGACGCCGTCGCCGTCGTGGCTCGCGCAGCATCCGACCCTCGACGTCGTCTACGCGGCACTCGAGGGGGATGCCGCGGTGCAGGCCTTCGCGCGCTCCGGCGAGTCGTCGCTGTCTCCGCTCGGAGAGCCGGTGCCGGTCGGTCAGTACGTCTGCCACGTCGGCGTCTCGCCGAGCGGTGCGTCGCTCATCGCCAGCTGCTACGGCGACGGGCGGGTGGTGCGCGTCGGCGTGGATGCCGACGGCCGGCTGATCCCGGCTGCCGTCGACCGCGCCGCCGCCCTCCGAGCCGCGTTCTTCGGCGAGCCCGCTCCGGACGACGCCGCGGGGGCCGACACGCCAGATGTCGGACAGATCCCCGGTAACGGTCCGACATCTGGCGTGTCGGCCCCCCGGGTGAAGGCGCCCGCGGGCACCGGTGTCGCCGCATCCGACCCGTATGCCGCGAGCGGCATGGAGCGCGAATCGCACGCGCACGCTTCGGCCTTCCTTCCCGACGGGCGCATCGCGACGACCGACCTCGGCTTCGACCTGGTGCGCATCTGGCGCGCTTCTGCCACCGGTCTCATCCTCGACCACGAGGTCGTGCTGCCGCAGGGCACCGGTCCGCGGCACATGGTGATGCACCCGAGCGGGCATCTGCACGTCGTGACCGAGTACTCGTGCGAGGTGTTCACGCTCGCGGCATCGCGCGAGGGCCACTGGGGAGTCGTCTCGTCGACGGTGTCGGCGCCCATCGCCCAGGTCGGATTCGACTTCCCGGCAGAGCTCGCCCGCACTCGCGACGGCGCCTTCCTGTACACGGCGCTGCGCGGCAGCAACACCATCGCGGCGCTCCGCGTCCGCGACGGCGGCGCGGCTCTCGAGCCCATCGCGCTCGCCGACTCCGGTGTGGACTGGCCGCGTCACCACCTCGTCCACGAAGGAAAACTGCTCGTCGCCGGGCAGCGTTCCGACACGATCAGCCTGCTCGATCTCGACGAGCGCACGGGCGCTCCCCTCGGCATCCGTCATCAGGCGCAGGTGCCGACGCCGACGCACTTCCTGCCGGTGCGCTGAGGCGCCCGCCGCCGCCCGGGTCCGATCCGTCCCGACCTGCGGAACAACCCGCCCGTGACTCGACGTTGCTTCTGAGGAAGACTGGCACCGACGAGAGGCATGATGATGGCGACCGACGAATACGACCTGATCATCCTGGGCGGCGGACCCGTCGGCGAGAACGTGGCCGATCGAGCCGTGCAGGCCGGCCTCACCGCGATCATCGTGGAGAGCGAACTCGTGGGCGGCGAATGCTCCTACTGGGCGTGCATGCCGTCGAAGGCCCTGCTGCGTCCCGCGCAGGCGCTCCGGGCCGCGCAGCGGGTCGGCGGTGCGGCCGAAGCGGTCAAGGGAACGCTCGATGTGCAGGCGGTGCTCGCTCGCCGCGACGGCTTCGCGAGCAACTGGTCCGATGCCGGACAGGTGGAGTGGCTGGACTCCGCCGGCATCGACCTCGCCCGCGGGCACGGGCGCCTCACCGGGGAACGCGAAGTCACCGTCACCGACGCGGACGGGGCGACGCGCGTGCTGAAGGCACGCCACGCCGTTGCGATCAGCACCGGATCCGATGCCGTCACGCCCGGCATCGAGGGCCTGGCGGAGTCGTCTCCGTGGACGAGCCGCGAGGCGACGAGCGCGCAGGAGGTGCCCGGCTCGCTCGCCATCATCGGCGGCGGAGTCGTCGCGGTCGAGATGGCGACCGCCTACGCCGGCTTCGGTTCGATGGTGACGCTGATCGCCCGCGGAGCGCTGCTCGGGTCGATGGAGCCGTTCGCGGGCGAGCGGGTCGCGGCGGGCCTTCGAGAGCTGGGCGTCGACGTCCGCTCCGGCACGGGAACGACGTCTGTGCGGCGGGATGCAGCCGGGGTCACCCTCACGCTCGACGACGGCAGCGAGGTCACGGCTGACGAGGTGCTCGTCGCGACGGGCCGCAGCGCCCGCAGCGACGACATCGGACTCGAGGTCGTCGGCCTCACGCCCGGACGGTGGATCGAGACGGATGACACGCTGCGCGTGCCCGGTATCGACTGGCTCTACGCGGTCGGCGACGTCAACGGACGGGCGCTGCTCACACACCAGGGCAAGTACCAGGCGCGGGCCGCCGGCGATGTCATCGCCGCCAGAGCGAAAGGCGAGACGGTGGATGCCGCGGACTGGGGCCGCCACGTCTCCACCGCCGATCATGCCGCAGTGCCGCAGGTCACCTTCTCGGCGCCGGAGGTCGCATCGGTCGGCCTCACGGCGGATGCCGCGCGCGAGGCGGGCTGCTCGATCAGGGTGGTCGACTACGACCTCGGCCGGGTGGACGGCGCGAGGCTGTACGAGGACGGTTTCGAGGGGCAGGCCCGGATCGTCGTCGACACCGAGCGCGAGGTGATCGTGGGCGCGACGTTCGTCGGGAACGAGGTCGCCGAGCTCCTTCAGGCTGCGACCATCGCCGTCGTCGGCGAGGTGCCGATCGCGCGCCTGTGGCACGCGGTCCCGGCGTACCCGACCATGAGCGAGGTCTGGCTGCGGATGCTCGAGACATACGGGCGGGATTCGGCGTGATCCGCCCGGCCGTCATCCCCGCTCCGGCGGCGCCCAATCCGTCGGCGCCAGGGCTCCGAACAGATGAAGGATCCCCGGGGTAGCCGACGTGCCCGATCGGCGGCACGGATGCTCCGCGCATCGGGCCGATCGGCAGAAATCCCGCCCGGGATGTCCGTGACCTCTTATACGCTCGAACCCGAGTCGATCGACAGCGAGGAGATGCGCCCATGATCGAATTCCGTTCCGTCACGAAGAAGTTCCCCGACGGCACCGTCGCCGTCGACGACTTCAGCCTGGTGCTGCCCTCCCGCAAGACGACCGTGTTCGTCGGCTCCTCCGGCTGCGGCAAGACCACGCTCCTGCGCATGATCAACCGCATGGTCGAGCCGACGTCGGGCGAAGTCGAGATCGACGGCGAGAGCGTGCTCGACGGCGACCCGGTGGCGCTGCGCCGGCGCATCGGCTACGTGATGCAGAACTCCGGGCTGATGCCGCACTTCTCCGTCATCGACAACGTGGCGACGGTGCTGCGGCTGAACGGCATAGGCCGCACAGCCGCGCATCAGCGGGCGCGAGAACTGCTCGAGACGGTCGGGCTCGCGCAGAGCCTCGCCGACCGGTACCCCAGCCAGCTCTCCGGCGGTCAGCAGCAGCGCGTCGGCGTCGCCCGCGGGCTCGCCGCCGATCCGAACATCCTGCTCATGGACGAGCCGTTCGGCGCGGTCGATCCGATCGTCCGTGCCGACCTGCAGCAGGAGACGATCCGGCTGCAGCACGAGCTCGACAAGACGGTGGTCTTCGTCACCCACGACATCGACGAGGCGTTCCTGCTCGGCGACCAGGTCGTCATCCTCGACAAGGGCGCCCGCATCGTGCAGGTCGGCAGCCCCAGCGAGATCATCGAGAATCCGGCGGATGACTTCGTCGCGGCGTTCATCGGCGTCGAACGCGGTCGCCGTGCGCTGCGCCTGAAGCAGACGCCGCGGGGCACCGTCGTCGTCGACTCGGAGGGGCGCACGCAGGGCGCGATCGTGGATGCGCCGGAGCCCGTCACATGAACTGGGTCGTCGACAACCTCGGGCTCATCCTCGAGTTGACCGCGGTGCACCTGCAGCAGAGCGTGATCCCGATCGTGCTGGGCTTCGTGCTGTCGCTACCGCTGGGCTGGCTGGCCTGGCGCCACCAGTTGGTCCGCGGCCCGGTCATCGTGCTGACCGGGCTGTTGTACACGATCCCGTCCCTCGCGCTGCTCATCCTGCTGCCGGCCGTCCTCGGCTACTCGGCGACCAGCCCGGCGAACCTCGTGGTCGCGCTCACGGTCTATGCGGTCGCGATCATGGTCCGGTCTGTGGCCGACGGCCTCGACTCGGTCGACGATGCCGTGCGGCAGTCCGCGACGGCCGTCGGCTATGCACCGTTCCGCCGCTTCTGGGCAGTGGAGTTCCCCCTCGCCGGCCCCGTGATCCTGGCGGGCCTGCGGGTCACGGCCGTGAGCACGATCTCGCTCGCCACGGTCGGCATCCTCATCGGGGTGACGAACCTGGGCTACCTGTTCACCAACGGGCTGCAGCGCCGGATCATCGCCGAGGTGCTCGCCGGCGTCGTGGCCGTGGTCGTGATCGCGCTCCTCATCGATCTGCTGCTCCTGCTCGCCGGCCGCGCGCTGATGCCGTGGACGCGTGCGACGGACCGCGTCGGCATCCGCCGTGCGATGACGATGAGGGCCGCCGCATGAACCTCTTCGCAGACGCCTTCGCCTGGCTGTTCTCCCCGGATCGCTGGGAAGGCTCGTACTCGCTGCCGACGCTGCTCGGCCAGCACCTCTTCTACACGGTGATCTCGGTGCTCATCGCGGCGCTGATCGCGGTGCCCGCGGGATGGCTCATCGGGCACACCGGCCGGGGTCGCGAGATCGCCGTCGCGATCTCGGGCGCCGCCCGTGCCATCCCCTCGTTCGGCCTGATGGTGCTGCTCGTACTGCTCCTCGGGGTGCTGCAGATACCGGCGGCCGCCGTCATCACCTTCGTGCTGCTCGCCATCCCCTCTCTGCTCGCCGGTGCCTACACCGGGTTCGAAGCCATCGACCGCCGCGTGATCGACGCGGCGAGGTCGATGGGCATGACCGAATGGCAGGTGTTCTGGAAGGTCGAGGTGCCGCTCGGCATGCCGCTCCTGGTCGGGGGGCTGCGCGCGGCACTTCTCCAGGTCATCGCGACGGTCACGATCGCCGCGTATGTCAACCTCGGCGGGCTCGGCTGGCCGATCATCCAGGGCATCCCCCTGCGCCGGTTCGATCAGGTGCTCGGCGGGGCGATCCTCGTCGCGACGCTCGCGCTCCTCGTCGATCTGATCCTCGCGAGCGCACAGCGGGCCGCCGTCCCTGCGGGGGTACGGGTCGCGAAGCCGCGCCAGCGCTCCACCCGAACCGCCCGCCGCACCAGTCCCGCAACCACGTAGGTCCCGAGCACGTCGACGGACCGCATCCCATCGCCTCAGAGAGGAACACCATGTTCACCGCACGAAAGTCACGATTCGCCCTCCTCGGCGGCGTCGCGCTCGCCGCATCCCTCGTCCTGGCCGGCTGCTCCAGCAGCAACCCGCTGGACACCCCGACCGAGGCCGACCCCGGCTCGGGCGGCACCGACACCATCGTCATCGGTTCGCAGGCGTACTACTCGAACGAGATCATCGCCGAGATCTACGCGCAGGCGCTCGAGAACGCCGGCTTCGAGGTCAAGCGGCAGTTCAACGTCGGCCAGCGGGACGCGTACATGCCCGAGATCGAATCCGGCGCGATCGATCTCTTCCCGGAGTACACCGGCAACCTGCTGGAGTTCCTCGATGCGGATGCCACCGCGACGAGCCCCGAAGACGTGTACGCCGCATTGAAAGAGGTGCTTCCGGATGGTCTGACCGCGCTCGAATACGCCGAGGCATCCGATCAGGACACCTACACGGTGCTGAAGAGCTTCGCCGACGACAACGGCCTCACGAGCATCGCGGACCTCGCGAAGGTCGCCGCTCCGGTCACGATCGGCGCGGCTCCCGAGTTCGAGCAGCGCCCGTACGGGCCGGCAGGCGCCAAGGAGGTCTACGGCGTCGATGTGGGCTTCTCGGCCACAGGCCCGACCACGCTGGAGTCGCTGCTGGCCGGCGACGTCCAGGTGGCCGACATCTACACGGCCGACCCTGCGTTCGAGACCGAGCAGATCGTCGCCCTCGAGGACCCGAAGAACATGATCCTCGCCTCGAACGTCGTCCCGATCGCGTCGAGCGACATCGCCGGCGACATCGCCGACGTGATCAATGCGGTCAGCGCCGCCCTCGGCGCCGACGACCTGGTCGCGCTGAACGTGCAGAGCACGGTCGAGGAGATCTCGAGCGATCTGATCGCGACCCAGTGGCTCAAGGACAACGACCTGCTCTGACCGCGCCGACAGAGGGGGCCTTCCGACGACCATCGGAAGGTCCCCTCTGCATGCGCGGCGCGCGGCCTGAGAGAATGGACCCCATGGCAACGGATAGATCGGCATGATCTCGAAGCGAGATCTCGCCCAGCGGCTCGACATCTCCCTGGAGATGGCCGACCGCCACGGATTCGGCGACGGTGCGAGCGAAGCCGAGCTTGCGGCCCTCGAACAGGATCCGCCCGCATGGCTCGTCCAGTCCCGGTCGAACCGCAAGAAGGGGGCGCGCCCCGTGTGGGTCACCCTGACCTGCGACGTGTGCGGCTACACCGAGACGGCCAGACCCAAGAAATGGTGGCCCGAGTTCACCTACGTCAGCTGCCGCCACCATCCCTCCGGCGAACTTCCGAGCCCGGCGGCCGGCCAGCACCGCGGCTACTTCGAGGGCGTCGGAACCCGGTTCGTCGGCGTCGTGGACCAGGCGCTCTAGATCCTCGCGTCCTGCCGCGGAATCCACACCTGCTTGATGCCGGTTCGGCGGGCGGTGTGTCGACTGCTGGCGGCGGTTCGGCGGGCGGTGGGTCGTCGATGACCTCGGATGCCGCCGATTCGTCGTTCCTCATGCCCTCACGATATCGGTGTCACAGCTCGGATCGATGGCGGCGGAACCTCCTAGAGTAGGGGCATGACAGCAGCCGGTGACCCGAAGGAAGAACTGCTTCGCCTGCGTGCCACGATCGACAACATCGACGCCGCGCTCATCTTCATGCTGGCCGAGCGGTTCCGTGCCACGCAGCAGGTCGGCCACCTCAAGGCCGAGCACGAGATGCCGGCATCCGACCCGAATCGCGAAGAGCAGCAGACCGCACGCCTGCGCGCGCTGGCGGAAGAGGCGCACCTCGACCCCGAGTTCGCCGAGAAATGGTTCAACTTCGTCGTCGCCGAGGTCATCCGTCACCACACCGAGGCGGCCGAGGGCCGCTGACCCTCTCGACGGTCTCAGCCTCCGTACTCGGCTTCGATCGTGGGTAGGGTCTCGTTAGCCGCGCAGACATCGGAGATCCGGCGGTTCAACGGGTCGGGGCTCCTGAGGAGATCCCCCGCGATGCGATCGGGGCTGCGCAGCACGGGCACGAGCTCCGCGAACGACTCCGCGAGAGGAGATTCCGACGCGGCAGCGAGGGCTTCGAGATCGTCGGATGCGGCGTCGACGCGCTCGTTCCACTCGGCCTCGTCGATGTCGGCGTAGTCGGAGAAGCCGGCGTCCGCGTTGAAGATCGCGCTGTAGACGGGTCCGAACGCCTCGCAGTCCGCCTCGATCGCCGGGTCGGGCGTGAATGCGGCGGTCGAGTACTGAGGTGCGGCGTTCCAGGCGGTCCCATCACCGATGATCAGGCCGAGCCGGTCATCGGACGCCGGGTAGAAGGAGAAGAGGAACGTGGCGGTCCCCTCACAGATCCCGCGCCGTGTCGTGCGGCCCGGGGACGCCTCGTTGCCGAGTTCGAGTAGGTACTCGCCGCCGCCGGTGCAGGCGAAATCGAGGCTGAGCGAGCGGAAGTCACCTTCGGGGGCGGCGAGAGCGACACTGATCGGGAGGTGGGAGCCGGTTCCGTCGAGCGGTGGTCCGTCCCGCGTCAGCACGATCTCGGTCGTGACCTCTGGCGTCGGCGTCGGCGTCGGACTCGGAGATTCCTCGCTCGCGGGCGGCGAAGCGGAGCATCCGCACAGCGCGAGCACGCCAGCGCCGATCATGGCGCCGATGCGGAGTGGACGTGCGGATGCTGCCATGGTTCCCCCTCGATCATGAGATGTCTACCACGACATCGACGGAGGGGTTGACACTGCCGCCGCAGGGCTGCATGGTTAAGCTATTCACAAATTAAGGAATCGCTTAAATGGACGTAGTGGACGACCTCAGTCTCGTCTTCCAGGCGCTTGCCGATCCGACCAGGCGCGCGATGATCTCACGCCTCAGCGGAGGTTCGACGACGGTCGGAGAGCTGGCTGCGCCGTTCGCGATGAGCCGGCCCGCGATCTCGCAGCACCTCAAGGTGCTCGAGCGCGCGGGTCTCATCGAACGCACCGTCGATGCGCAGTGGCGACGGTGCACGCTCCGCACGGAGCCCCTCGACGAAGCAGTGGCCTGGGTCGAGCGGCACCGCGCCGAATGGAACGCACGCTTCGATGCGCTCGACGAGCGACTCCGGGAACTGAAAGGAAAGACGGATGCCTGAGCAGGCAGCGACCACCGAGAAGCAGTTCACGATCACCCGCATCTTCGCCGCGCCCCGAGACCTGGTGTGGCGCGCCTGGACCGATCCCGCCGAGGCGATCTTCTGGTGGCATCCGCGAGGCGTGAATCTCCCCCGAGAGAGCGTCGAGATCGACGCGCGACCGGGCGGGAGGTACCGCTACACGATGATCGCGCCCGACGGCACGGAGTACCCCACCGGCGGGGTGTACCGCGAGATCACACCGCCGGAGCGGCTCGTCTTCACCTGGGGATCTCAGGGCGATCCAGAGGAATCCGCCCCGGTCATCACCGTCGACCTTGCAACGCACGGTGACGACGGCGATGAGACACTGATGACGTTTCATCTCCAGGGCATCGAGGGCGCACCTGGCGATGAGTTCGTCTACGACGGCTGGGACTCGGCGTTCGACATCCTCGTCGAGCATCTCGACGGAGAGGCATCCTGATGGGCATCCTCACCGTCGAGCAGATCGTGAGCGTCGACGGGTACGCCGCGGAGCCCGATGGTGGCATCGGGTTCATGGATGCGGCCGACGTCGGCAACGCGAACGACGACGACCAGCTGGAGTTCCTCCGGGGCGTCGATGCGATCCTGCTGGGCGCGAACACCTACCGGATGTTCGCGGGGTACTGGCCGACGGCCGACCCTGCGGTCGAGGTCGTCGCTGAGCCGATCGATCGCCTGCCGAAGTTCGTCCTGTCGAACAGCCTGGAAGAGGCACCGTGGGGCGAGGGGTCGATCGACATCCTCCGGGGCGACGTCGCGGAGACGGTCGCGGAGCTGAAGGAACGATACGACCGGATCATCGTCTGGGGCAGCCTCACCCTGGCCGATGCCCTGTTCGAGGCCGGGCTCGTCGACGAGCTGCGCCTCCGCGTCGTGCCGGTGCTCATCGGCGAGGGGCGCTCGTTCACGCCCGCGGCACTGGGCCAGCGCCGCCTCGAACTCGTCCGGGCCGTGTCGCATCCGAGCGGTCACGTCGGGATGACCTACCGGCTGGCAGCATCCGTCTGAGAATGCAGAAGGCCCCGGAACGCGACCGCGTTCCGGGGCCTTGCTGCGCCGGAGCTACTTCGAGGTGCCCTGCGACACCGACCCCTGCAGCTGACGCTGGAAGAAGATGTACACCAGCAGCACCGGCACGATCGTGATGATCACCGCGGCGAACAGAGCACCCTGGTCGACCTCGTAGCCCGCCGCCGACGCGAACGCCGCCATTCCCTGCGACAGCACGTACTGCGACGAGTTCGGGTTCAACGCGACGGGCAGCAGGAACTGGTTCCACAGGCCGAGGAAGTTCAGGATGCCGACCGCCGCCAGGCCGGGCTTGGCCATCGGCAGCATCACCTGGAAGAAGGTGCGCCACTCGCTCGCACCGTCGACGTAGGCGGCTTCCTGGATCTCGTACGGCAACGACTTGAAGAACGAGTAGAGGAAGAACACCGTGAACGGCAGGGCGAACGCCACGTAGGTGATGATCAGCCCCGGGAGCGTGCCCAGAAGTCCGATCCCCTGCAGGACGAAGAAGAGCGGGACGATCGCGAGGAACACCGGGAAGGTGAGACCCGCGAGCATCAGGTAGTAGATCACCCTGCTGCCGGGCACGGAGAAGCGGGCGAGCACGTATGCGCACATGGCCCCGAGCAGCATCACGAGGAACAGCGAGACGCCGACCACGATGATGGTGTTCAGGAACATCTGGCCGAAGTTGTGCTTCGTCCACGCGTTGATGTAGTTCGTGAGGTCCCACGACGACGGCAGCGTGAACGGCGATTCGAAGATCTCCGACGTGGTCTTGAACGAGCTGAACAGCGTCCACAGCAGCGGGGCTATCACGATGATCGACCAGATCGCGAGGACGATGTGCGAGATGGTGCCGACGACCTTGTCGCCGGCGCTCGTCCTGACCTTGCGGATCGGCAGCGTGTCCTTGCGCGCACGCTTCGGATCGATCGAGATCAGGGTCTGCGTCTTGTCGCTCATGCGCGTCCCCCGTCGTCCTTGCCGCCGGCGAGCCTGTTGACCAGGAACACGACAGCGGCGAACAGCAGCGTGATCACGGCGAGCACGACGCCCATGGCGCTGGCCAGGCCGAACTGGCTCTTCTCGAAGGCCGTGCGGTACAGGTACTGCGACATCACCAGGGTGGAGTTGCCGGGGCCGCCGGTGGCGTTGAGCGCCGCCATGTAGACGAACGCGTCGAGCGCCATGATGCCGATGTAGATGTACGCCGACTGCACGTTGTCGCGGATCAGGGGCAGCGTGATCGAGATCATGGTGCGGAATCGGCCGGCGCCGTCGATGCGTGCCGCTTCGTAGGTCTCGGCGGGGATTCCCTTGATGGCGGCGATGAACAGCACCATGTAGAAGCCGACCATGCCCCAGACGATCACGAAGATCGAGGCGCCCATGGCAGTGCGCTCGTCGCCGAGCCAGGCGAATCCGCTCATCTGCAGGCCGGCGCTATCGAGGATGCCGTTGAGCAGACCCTCCGGCGAGTAGATCAGCGCCCACAGGATGCCGATGACGATCGCGGGGATCACGTACGGGAAGAACGAGACGACGCGGTAGAAGCTCGACCCCGCAAGGCCGCGTACCTGCCCGCTCGTCGGTCCCCCGACGGTGATCATGCCGGCGAAGACGAGCGCGATGGACAGCGTGATCAGCGGCACGACGATCGCCAGGACGATGTTGTTGCCCATGGCCTGCAGGAACGTCGAGTCGGCGAAGAGACGACCGAAGTTCTTCAGGCCGACGAAATCCATCTGCGGGCGAGAACCCGGTCCAGTTGGTCATCGAGTAGTACACGGCCTGCACGAACGGCGAGATCACGAAGATCAGGAAGATCGCGACCGGCAGGACGAGGAACACCAGCAGGAAGGAGACGTAGTCGAAGGTCAGCCGGCGCTGCCCGAGACGGGGCGGCTTGCGCCGCCCCGTCGGGGAAGTGATGACAGCGGCGGTGTTCAGCGCCGCGTCAAGACCTGGAGCTGAGGTCACTTGATCTCGATCTTGTTGACGGAGTCGTCCTCGCGGATCTTGTCCGTGAGGTCCTGCAGCTGCTGGGTGATCTCGGCGACCGTCATCTTGCCGTCGAGGAACGAGTTCCAGATCGGCAGCTGGTCGCTGTTCATGCCGTAGAGGTTGAACGACTTGATCGTGAAGACGTTCTCGCCGGCGGTCGCCAGGAGCTCGGACTGCGAGACGAGCGCGGTCGAACCGAAGCCGTCTTCGGGAACCGTGCCCTTGACGATGGTCGGAGCGAGCTTCTCCTTCGCGAAGGCGGTCGCCGACTCCTTCGACAGCATCGTGCGCAGCAGCTCCTTGCCACCGGCCGGGTTCTTCGCCTTGGACGGGACCACGAACGGCTCGCCGGCCTCGGCGCGCATCGTGCCGGCCGGCGTCGTCTGGCTGCCGTCGAGCGGCAGCTCGGCGATGCCCTTCATCGCGAAGCCGTCCTTCGTCTGCGACTTCATCTCGTTCTCGATCCACGAGCCCGACGGATACAGCAGCGCCTCCTGCTTGTTGCTCCACTGCGACTGGGCCTCGGTGAACTGCGTGCCCGAGCCGCCCGGCTTGACGTAGCCCGACGCGATCAGGTCGTGGAAGATCGTCAGGATCTCCTGGATGACCGGGTTCGACCAGCATCCCTCTTCGAGGTTCTCCAGCGGCAGACGCACGTCGTCGCCGCCCTGGATGACGGCCGAGTCGACGACCATCGTCTGGTAGTAGGTCGCGGCTTCCTTGCCCCAGAGGAACAGGAACTTGCCCTGCGCCTTCGCGGCTCTCGCCGAGCGCCTTGAGGTCCTGCCAGCTCGTCGGTACGGTCCAGCCGTTCTCCTCGAACAGGCTCGACGAGTACCACAGGCCGTACACGGTCATGACGTAGTTCAATGCCACGAACTTTCCGTCGAACGTTCCCGGGGCCTCGACGCCGCCGTAGAGCGTGTCGCGGATCTTCTCCCCGTCGAGGTTCTCGGAGTCGATGACCTCGGTGAGGTCTTCGAGCTGGTCGATGATCGTGTTCCAGCCGATGGAGTTCGCGCCGGAGTTGTCGATCAGGTCGGGTGGGGTGCCGCCCACGAAGCGCGGCTGCAGTTCGGTGGCGATCTTCGTCGAGGGCGAGACCTTGACGGTGACGCCGTCGAGGCCCTTGCTCTTCTCCATCAGCTTGGCGGCGTTCTCGACGTAGTCGACGCCGTAGCCGCCGTTGAAGATGACCGCATCGACGGTCGTGTTCGCGGCGACACCGAACGGGTTGTCGGCCGTGACCTCGCCCTTGGGGCCCGCGGTGCCGCCCCCGCCGGGTGCGGCGCAGGATGCGAGGGACATGCCGAAGGGAAGCAGCAGCGCCGTCGCGGCTGCACCGCGCAGCAGGTTGCGGCGGCTGATGGAGGTGGTCTGGATTTCCATCTTCGTACCTTTCGTTGGGATGTGATCGGGTGTGATCGGTGGGTGATGGCCGGGTGCGCGCTCAGGCGCCCCGTCGGATGCGACCGCGGTAGCGGTCTTCGAGGACGGAGTTGTGGTCGTCGCCGCCGGGGATGTTGGCGGAGATGTACATCGGGGGCGTCTCGCCGCGATCGGCGATCGTGCGCGCCACCCCGAGGGTGAGCAGCTGGGCGATGTACGCGGCGGTGATCGAGGAGACCGCTCCGGCGCCGATTCCGTCGGACACCTCGAGCGTCGTGTCGCCGTAAGGGGCGAGGTTGTCGATGACGACGTCGGCGACCTCGCTGAGCCGCTTGCCGGACGGATGCTTCGGCTGCACGCGCGCGGTGTGCTGCAGGCTGGTCACCGCGATGACGCTGTGTCCCCGCTCCTTCGCCCACAGCGCGGCGCCGACGATCGATCCGTTCACCCCGGAGTTCGAGGCGATCATGAAGACGTCGTCGTCGCCGACCGGGACCGTGGCCATGAGTTCGTCGACCACCCACGGTTCGCGCTCCAGTGCGCCGGTGAGCACGTCGACATCGCGATCACCGTGCATCACGATGTCGCGGAGCGCGAAGCGGTTGGTCGGGATGAGTCCGCCCGCGCGCCCGGAGACTTCCATGGCGAAGGCTTCGGAGTGACCGGTGCCGAAGGCGTGGATCACACCGCCGGCGTCGAGGGCGGCGACCACCAGGTCGATCGCACCGTCGAAAGCACCGGCTTCGGCCCGCTCGGTCAGGACCTCGAGGCGGGTCTGCACCTCGCGGAACAGGTGGGACGCATCGCTCATCGTGGGCCTCCTCGTTGGAACTGCTTCACTGACATGTCGTCGGGTCGCAGGCCCCGCCATTGCCGACGCCCATGCTGCGTGGCACCATTGCCTCCAGATTTCGCCCCCGGATATTTCCGTTGGCTTGAAGCTATGCTCACGGCACATGAAGGTCAAGTTAGGACGCATAACAAATGGGTCACGACATGGTGATGCTGGGACTGGATGCCGGTGGAACGTCGACCAGGGCGGTGCTGACCACGGCTCAGGGGGAGTGCGTCGGCTACGGCGTCGGCGGGCGGGGTAACCCCGTCTCCGCGGGTCCGGAGCGCGCCGCTGTCGGTGTGCTGGAGGCCGTGCAGGGAGCGATCTCGTCGGCCGGAGTGCGGTGGGATGGCATCCGGGTGATCACTGCGGCGATGGCGGGGCAACGGGCATCCGGCCCCGGAGTGCAGCGCCTGCGCGACCGTCTCGCAGCGGAGGGTTTCACCGGTCGCCTCACCTTCGAGTCCGATCTGCTCGCCACGTACTTCAGCGGCACGGCCGATGAGTTCGGCTATGCGATCGTGTCGGGCACCGGCGCGTGCGTCGTGAGGATCTCGGGTGGCCGGATCGAGTCGGCCCGCGACGGGCTTGGTTGGCTGCTCGGTGACCGAGGCAGTGGATTCTGGATCGGCCGCCGCGTGGCGAGGGCGGTGGTGCAGGATCTCGACGGCACGGGGCCCGAGACCGCGATGACGCAGCGACTGCTGGATCATCTCGGCCTCCCTGCGGAGGGGATGGGGGCGGAAGGGCGCTCGCAGGCGCTCGAGCGCGTCGTGGATGCGCTGTACGCACTGCCGCCGATCGAGTTGGCCTCCCTGGCGCCGCTCGCATTCGCGACCGACGATCCGGTGGCCCTCAGGATCCTACGTCGGGCGGGTGAGCACCTCGCCGACTCGCTCGCGGCCGTACTGAGCGGGCCGGGGCCGCTGATCATCGGCGGTGGCGTCCTGTCGCGTTCCGGCCCGGTGCGCGATGCGTTCATCCGGCGGCTGGGCAACAGTGCGGCCGACCTCGACCTGCGTCCGGTCAACGATGGAACCGTCGGTGCGGGTCTGCTCGCGATCCGCGCCGGTGGGGTGTCGACGTCGAACGCGACGCTCGCCGCCCTTACCGACACGATCGCGAAGTTCCGCTGATCGTCGGTGAAACGGTGATCTGTGAGCGTATGCATTGAGCGCTACTCTATGATCGAATCGGACTTGAAACAATCATAAATATGCACTTCGTGAGGAAAGGTCTCTGATGATCGATTCGCTGCCCGGCGCGCACATGCGCGAAGAGCTGACCTCTCAGCCGGAGACGTGGGCTCGGGCCGCCGACCTGCGTGAGGGGCAGCGAGCGCTGCCGGCCAAGGGCGCACGTATCGCGGTCATCGGATGCGGGACGTCCTGGTTCATGGCGCAGTCCTTCGCGGCGCTGCGTGAGAGCGCCGGATTCGGCGAGACCGACGCGTTCGCCGCATCGGAGTCGTTCGTCGACCGCGGATATGACGCCGTCGTCGCGCTGACCCGATCCGGCACGACGACCGAGGTGCTCGAACTGATCGAGCGCATCCGCGGACGTGTCCCCACGATCGGGGTCATCGGCGACCCGGACTCGCCGCTGGTCTCGCTCGTCGACGACGCCGTGCTGCTGCCGTTCGCCGACGAGAAGTCGGTGGTCCAGACGCGCTTCGCGACCACCGCACTGGCGCTCTTCCGCGCCTCGCTCGGCGAGGACCTCAGTCAGGCGATCGCCGATGCCGGCGCCGTGCTGGCATCGACCGACGATGCCGCGCTGCGCGACGCCGAGCAGTACACCTTCCTCGGACGCGGCTGGACCGTGGGCCTGGCGAACGAAGCCGCGCTGAAGATGCGCGAGTCCTCGCAGTCCTGGACAGAGTCGTACCCGTCGATGGAGTACCGCCACGGGCCGATCGCGATCGCCGCTCCCGGCCGGGTGACGTGGCAGTTCGGCACACCGCCGGAGGGGCTGGCCGCACAGGTCGAGGCGACCGGAGCCCGCTTCGAGCAGAACCCGATCGACCCGATGGCCGATCTCGTTCGTCTGCATCGGGTCGCGCTCGATCGTGCTGTCGACCGTGGCCTCGATCCGGACCAGCCGCGCAACCTCAGCCGCTCCGTCATCCTGGACGCCTGAACGGATCGGATGATGATCACGCCTGAGGATGCGAGGCCGGACATCGTGCGCGACGCCTCCGACGGGGCGCTGGCCGACGTGCGCGCGCTGGGCGCCGGAGCACCAGTGCTGGCCTTCGATGTGGGCGGCACCGACATCAAGTCGGCCCTCTTCGATGCAGACGGCACCGCCCGGGGTCTCCGGCGAACGCCCACCCCGATCGCAGACGGTGATCGCACCGAAGTGGTGATCGAGCGTCTCGGCGTGCTTGCGGCCGAGCTCCGTGCCGCCCATCCCGGGGTGGTGCCGCATGCGGCGGGGCTGGTGGTACCCGGGATCGTCGACGCGGATGCCGGGCTCGGCGTCTTCGCCAGCAACCTCGGCTGGCACGACACGCCACTGCGTGATCTCGCCGCAGCGCGACTCGCGCTCCCCGTGGCCTTCGATCACGACGTGCGTGCTGCGAGCTGGGCGGAGCAACGCCTCGGCGGTGCCCGCACCTACGAGAACTCGGTCATGCTCATCATCGGCACCGGGATCGCCGGTGCCCTGATCATCGACGGAACGCCCTACACCGCGGGCGGCTACGCCGGCGAGATCGGTCACTCGCCCGTCGCCGACGGTCCGCTGTGCGCGTGCGGTGCACGCGGCTGTCTGGAGGCCGTCGCTTCGGCCGGCGCCATCGCGCGCCGCTATCGCGAGGCGACCGGCGTCGACCCCGACGGCGCGAAGGGTGTCATCGCCCGTGCCGCGGCCGGTGACGAGGTCGCCGCGGCGATCTGGGACTCGGCGCTGGACGCCCTGACGATGTCACTGGCCCAGATCACTGCCGTCGTCGCCCCCGAGGCGATCGTCATCGGCGGCGGTCTCTCCCGCGCCGGCGGCGCGCTGTTCGGCGAACTGCGCAGCCGTCTCGCCTCGCGCCTCAGCTTCCACCGCATCCCCGAACTGGTACCCGCTGAACTCTCCGGCAATGCGGGGATCCTCGGCGCCGCGCTGCGTGCCAGGGAGCTCGCATGATCCTCACCGTCACGCCGAACCCGGCCCTCGATCTCACCTGGCACGTCGACAGCATCCATGCCGGCGAAACACATCGGGCGGATGCCGCAGCCACCCGCGCCGGCGGCAAAGGGCATCAACGTGGCCAGGGTCGCGCACGCCCAAGGGGCCGACGTGCGGGCGATCAGCACGGCCGGCGGAGCGCACCGGCGACGAGTTCGCCGCCGAACTGCGGGCGAGCGGGATACCGCATCGGCTGGTGCCCGTGGCGGGGGCGACCCGTCGCAGTATCGCCGTCGTCGATCGAGCAGCGCGGCGACACGACCGTCATCAATGAGCGCGGGCTGAACCCGACCGACGCGGAGTGGGCGGCCCTGGTCGGCGAGGTCGTCGATGCGCTCCCCGGCGCCGGCGTGCTCGTCATCTCGGGCAGCTTCCCGCCCGGTGCACCCCGCACGCTGCTGCCGCTCCTCATCGGACTCGGCAAGGACGCCGGCATCCCCGTGATCGTGGACACGTCCGGTCCCGCGTTGCTGCAGGCGGCGGATGCCGGAGCATCCGTCCTCAAGCCCAACGCCGCGGAGCTGGTCGAAGCCACCGGCATCGCCGACCCGATCGAGGGAGCCCGCGTGCTGCTCGAGCGCGGAGCATCCCTGGTGCTGCTGTCGCGCGGAGCGGAAGGGATGCTGGCCATCACCGCATCCGGATGGGACATCCTGCACGCCCGGCTCCCCGAGGCGCTGGCCGGGAATCCGACCGGCGCGGGCGATGCCGCCGTCGCCGCGTGCGCCGTGCTGCTCGACGCCGGCGTCACCGATCCGGAGCAGATCCTCCGGCGCGCGACGGCGTGGTCGGCGGCCGCGGTGCTGATGCCCCTTGCCGGTGAGATACATGCCAGTTGGCCCGACCTCGAGCGCGCTATGGAGATCCGTCCAGGGTTCGAACCGGCAGCCGCTGCACGAGACACCACGTCCGGCATGGTGTCTCGTGCGGAACATGTTGCTTCGCCAGATCCAGAGCCGCTGTACGACCCGAAGGACCCCGCATGACCCTGGTCTCCGCGCGCGACCTCATTGCCGCCGCATCCGCCGCCGGCACCGGTATCGGCGCCTTCAACGTGATCCAGCTGGAGACCGCTGAAGCGCTGGTGCGTGCGTCGGAGCAGGCGCAGCTGCCGGTGATCCTGCAGATCTCGCAGAACTGCGCCGACTACCACGGCGGGCTTGAGCCGATCGCGCTGGCCACCCTCGCCGTGGCACGGCGTGCGTCGACCCCGGTCGCGGTACACCTCGACCATGCGGAGCGTCCGGAACTGGTCCACGAGGCGATCGACCTCGGCTTCGGCTCGGTGATGTTCGACGGTGGGGCGCTGCCGTACGAAGACAACGTCGCCCTCACTGCCGCAGTCGCACAGCGGGCCCATGCCGCCGGCGTCCACATCGAGGGCGAGCTGGGAGAGGTCGGTGGCAAGGACGGTGCCCACGCGCCGGGAGTGCGCACCGACCCAGCGGAGGCGCGCGCCTTCGTCGCCGTGACCGGCGTCGACGCCCTCGCGGTGGCGGTCGGGTCGTCGCACGCGATGACCACCAGGACGGCATCCCTCGACTTCGACTTGATCGCCCGTCTGCGTGCCGCCCTACCGGTGCCCCTGGTGCTGCACGGCTCGTCGGGGGTGTCGGATGCGGTGATCGCCGACGCCGTGCGCGCCGGGATGACGAAGATCAACGTCTCCACGCATCTGAACGGATTCTTCACGCGGGCGATCAGAGAGCGTCTCGCCGCGGACGAGCGCCTCGTCGACCCACGCAGATACCTGGCACCCGCCCGCGAGGCGCTGGCCGGCGAGGCGGCCCGTATGCTCAGACTGTTCGCCCTGCAGGACGCCGGAGCCGCATCATGATCCGCACTGCACACGAGATCTCTGGAGCACCGGCATGAAGCGCGCAGCGCGCCTGAACGCGATCCTCGACCTGCTCGCGGCGACCGGCGAGGTCACCGTCGACGAGCTCGTCGAGCGCTTCGACGCATCATCGGCCACGACGCGGCGCGACCTCGACAGTCTCGCCGAGCAGCGCCTGCTCACCCGCACGCACGGCGGAGCTGTCGCGCAGACCGTCGCCTACGAACTGCCCATCCGCTACAAGAGTCACCTCCGCACGCAGGAGAAGGAGAGCATCGCCCAGGCCGCAGCCGCCCTCGTCGCACCCGGCATGGTCGTCGGCCTCTCGGGCGGCACGACCACGACGGCGATCGCGGCGGCGCTCGCCGCGAGAGACGACCTCGCCGCGCAGGGGATCACGGTGGTGACGAACGCGGTGAACATCGCCGCGCAGCTCGCCACCCGCCCCGACATCAAGGTCGTCGTCACCGGCGGAGTCATCCACTCGCGCAGCTACGAACTCGTCGGCCCGTTCGTCGAGCAGCTGCTGCGCGGAGTGCGCCTCGACATCGCGTTCATCGGCGTCAACGGATTGGATGCTGAGGGCGGCGCGACGACGCACGACGAACGCGAAGCCGCGGTGAACCGGCTGATGGCCGAGCGCGCCAGCCGGGTCGTCGCCGTCACCGACGGAAGCAAACTCGGCATCACCGCCTTCGCTGCTGTCGGCGGGGTGGACCTGTTCCCCACCGTGTTCACGGATGCCGGGGCGGATGCCGAGGAGGTCGGAGCGCTGCGCGCCGCCGGCTACGAGGTGCTGCTCGCGGAGTAGCCGGCGCGCGGGATGTTGCGCTCTGCAGGACGACGTCACAGATGTCGGAGCATCCGACGGCGCGTCGTCCTGCAGGTGTGCATCCGTCCCGCAGATGTTCCCGCTCGGGCAGCGGATGCCGGCGTCAGGGGCGTGCGACCGGCTGCTGCAACTCGGTGACCCAGTCGGACTGGTCCTCCGACACCGCCCGCACGTAGAGCTCACGGCACGGCCCGTTCGGCACGTAACCGCGAGCGAGGATCTCGGCGTGCACGGCGTCCCAACTCTCCCGGATGCCGTCCATCGCGCCGAGGTGCACGCCGCAGATGGCGACCTCCACTGCAGGGAGGTCGACGATGCCGAAACCCGCTCGCCGATCGCCGTTGTAGGCATAGCCGGCGGTGATCTCCATGCCGTCGTCGGTCAGATGATATCGGGCGATCGGGGTGGACAGCGCTCCGCACTCGTCGCCGAGCACGTTCTCGATGCTCGCGAACAGCGGCCCGACGGCGTCTCCGACCTCGGCTTGCGGGACGGAAGCCGTGTGCGCGGCGAGCCGCACCGCGGGCAGCGGCTTCTGGATGATCTCGATGGGTGACATGCGTTTCTCCTTCTCGATGAGGTGGAGCCTGCGTTCCACGTCGACGAGCCGGTTCGCGGCGACCCTGTGCTCCTCCTCGACCTCCGCCTGGCGGACGCGCAGCAGCACCGCGATCCGGTCGGCGTCGATCCCCTGCTCGAGGATCAGCGCGATGTCATCGAGGCCGAAGCCCAGATGGCGCAGCGCGACGATCCGGTGCAGCCGTTCCAGCTGCGAGGGGTCGTAGGAGCGATAGCCGGTGAACTCGTCGACATGGTCGGGAACGAGCAGTCCGGCGGTGTCCCAGTGCCGAAGCATCCGATGGGTCACCTGGCCGATCTGCGCGAAGGCTCCGATGGACAACATGTCTCAGTTCTCCCGCCTTCCACAGTGTCAGTGTCAAGTCTCCCGTGAACACCTCGCATCTTGCGCGTCCCATTCACAACTCCCCAGAAACGGAAGCATCCGGATCTGAGGAGTTGCGAACAGGCCGTCTAGGGAATCGCCCTCCGGAAGGCGAGGAACGAGATCGCGGCCATGATGGCGATCGCGACGAGCCCCCACAGGGCGAGGCCCAGGGCGCCCAGGTCGAGGATGCCCGTCCAGACATTCCCCCAGAGCTCGAACCGGGTGGTCAGGTACACGAGCCCGACCAGGATCAGCCCGAGCCCCAGACCGATGAGGGTGAGCACCATCGTTCCCCAGCTCTTGTAGATCGTCGCGCAGGTGAACCCGACGATGAAGATGAACAGGGCGAGGGTGAAGTAGACGAATCCGGCCGCGAGGGGACCCGCCTCCCAGATCCAGGGCAGGTGGAAGAACCACCCGTTCACGCCCCAGCCGTCGGTCGCCAGTTCGATCAGGCCGCCGACGATGAAGATCACGCCGAGGATCGCGCTGGTGAGCGCCGCAGTGATCAACGTGCCGAGATAGAACTCCCGGCGTGTGACGCTCAGCGCCTGTGAGAACGGGAACGTCATCGTCAGCGCCTGGATGCCAACGAACAGGAAGTACCACAGCGGAGCCTGGCTGCCGCCGCCGTACTTGGGCGTATCGATCGGGATCATCGCGGAGATGAGGATCGAGATGAGCAGCGATCCGCCGAGAATGATCAGCGGAACCCAGATGTACGTCTGCTTGTTGATGAGCTGCAGGCGGATGACCTTCAGAGTGCGAAGCATCAGCGGACCCCTTCCGAGATGGTCGCGCCCGATCTGGGTCAGGCGCACGATCAGTTGCTGGAGCGAGACGGGCGCGAGGTCGAGACCCTCGGCGTTCACGGCCGCTCGCTCTTCGGCCGACAGCGTGCCGAGGACGGTGACGGATGCCACGCGGCCGAGCGATTCACGGTGCAGCACCTCGCGTCCGGACGTCCATGCGTCGACCTTCGCGGCTTCGCCGACGATCGTGACGGCACGGTCGCGCACGGCATCCGTGTCTTCGTCGAGGATGATGCGCCCGTTGTCGATGACGATCACCTTCTCGATGAGGTTGGCGACCTCGTCGATCAGATGCGACGACAGGATGATCGTGCGCGGATGCTCGGAGTAGTCCGCGAGCAGACGGTCGTAGAAGATCTGTCGGGCGACCGCGTCGAGCCCGAGGTAGGGCTCGTCGAAGAAGGTGATCTCGGCACGGGATGCGAGTCCGATGATCACGCCGACGGCCGAGAGCTGCCCGCGGGAGAGCTTCTTGATCCGCTGCTTCATCGGCAGCTGGAAGTCCTCGATGAGCTGGTCGGCGAAGTCCTGGTCCCAGTTCGGGAAGAACAGCGCGGCTGAGCGGATCGCGACCTTCGGAGTCGCGTCCTCGGGGTACTTCTGGCTCTCGCGAACGAAGCAGACCCGGCTCAGCACGTGCGTGTTCTCGTACGGGTGCTCACCGAACACCTTCACCGATCCGGCGCTGGCGAAGTTCTGCGCCGTGAGGATCGACATCAGCGTCGTCTTGCCGGCGCCGTTGCGGCCGAGGAGGCCGTAGATCGCACCGCCTTCGACGGTGAGCGAGACGTTGTCGAGCGCGCGCTTGTCCTTGTATTTCTTGGTGAGGTTCTGTACCTCGATGACGGTGGTCATGCGGGGTTCTTCCCTTCTGTGGTGGTGGATGCGCGGCGCGTCCGTGCAGCAGTGCGGCGAGGTCGTCGGCGCCGAGCCCGAGCGTGCGCGCTTCGGCGAGGAGCGGGTCGATGAAGCGGTCGGCGAATGCCTCTCGCCGTTCGCCGAGCAGCTGAGTGCGTGCTCCCTCGGCGACGAACATGCCGATGCCTCGGCGCTTGTAGATCACTCCCTTGTCGGTGAGCACGGCGACTCCTTTCGCTGCTGTTGCGGGGTTGATGCGGTAGAACGCGGCGAGCTCGTTCGTCGAGGGCGCCTGGGCCTCCTCGGCGAGCGAACCGTCGAGGATCGAGTCCTCGATCTGCTCGGCGATCTGGAGGAAGAGAGGTTTGCCTTCTTCGATCACGTGTCCTCCGCTGGTTAGTGGGTTAGTTACTCGAGTAGGTAACCATAGAACCCGGAGGAGTGTCAAGCGGAGGTTCACAACTCCTCAAAAATTCGCGAATCGCCGTCGTGGACGGCCGGAAGCACGCGGCGACTGCGGCGTGCCCCGCTGTTCTTGAGGAGTTATGAACGGCGCGGCTGTGCAGGGGCGCCCCCGATCGTCGACGCGTACAGTGGGCTGGTGCCGGAATTCCCTTACAGCCGCCTGAGTCGCTGGCCCGATGTCGAGGCCGAGAATCTGCAGGCGTGGGACGCCACCGATGAGTTGCTCGTCGATCGGGCGCTCGCGCTCGCCGCGGAACGCGGGATCGGCGGCGCGGAGATCGCGTGATCGGCGACGGCTACGGGGCGATCACGCTCGCGTTGACGGATGCCGGATACCGCGGCATCCGCGTGCATCAGGACCTCGCCACAGGCCGTCGCGCGCTCGAGCGCAACGCGGACGAGGCCGGACTCGGCGGTTTCGATGAACACGAACTCGACGGCGACCTGCTCTCGGGCGCCCGACTGGTGCTGCTGCAGCTGCCGAAAGCGCTCGCCGAGCTCGAGGAGATTGCGGATGCCGTCGCGCGCTGGGCAGCTCCCGATGTCGTGCTCGTCGCCGGAGGCCGCGTCAAGCACATGACCCTCGCTCAGAACGAGGTGCTCGGGCGCAGTTTCGCGCAGGTGCAGGCCGAGCGCGCCGAGCGGAAGTCGCGGCTGATCGTCGCGAGCGAGCCGCGCGAGGTTCCGGTAGAGCCGCCGTTCCCGGTGCGCGCGCGAGCACGACGGACTCATCCTCGTCGCCCACGGCGGCGCCTTCGCCGGGCCGCGCCTCGACATCGGTACCCGGGTGCTGCTCGAGCAGTTGCCCTCTGCTCACGCGTTCACAACTCCGCAAGAACGAGCCGAATCGGACCGAAATAGCGCCGGAACCGACCGAATCGGCGGATTTCTCCGGAGTTATGAACGCCCCGCGTGCGGGACGGACCGTCATCGACCTCGGCTGCGGCACCGGCGCGCTCGCCGTGGCCTACGCCCTCGCCCATCCCGACGTCCGCGTGATCGCCACCGACCGCTCCGCCGCGGCCGTCGCATCGGCGCGAGCGACCGTCTCCGCGAACGGAGTCGAAGACCGGGTCACGGTGACCCACGACGACGCCGGTTCTGAACTCGCAGACGCGAGCGCCGACATCGTGCTGCTCAACCCTCCGTTCCACCTCGGAAACAGCGTCCACACCGGCGCCGCGACGCGCTTGTTCGAGGCATCCGCTCGACTGCTCCGACCGGGCGGTGAGCTCTGGACCGTCTACAACTCGTCCCTCGGATACAAAGCCGAACTGACCAAGACCGTCGGCCCGACCGAGCAGGTCCACCGCACCCCGAAGTTCACAGTGACGCGCAGCATCCGGCGCTGAGATCGCTTCGATTTCGCTGCGACCCTGTCCCGGATCCGATCGGACTCAGAATCCGGCGTTTCGCGCGCTCACCTGCCCTTTACGCACTCCTATCGCGACCCGGATTTGCCCCTGATCGGCCATTTAGTTACGTTGGAATGCGGGCCGAACGGCCCCAGACCAGTCCGCGGCTGCGTCCTTCTTTCGAATTCTGCACTACGAAGAGGCGTGGGCGTACGGTCGATGTTCTTTGCGGTGGATCCGAAATCCGCCGCCCGCGCCGCCAGTGCAGCACTGTCGAAACGGCCATGTGAACGTCACCCGGGCGTGACCGAAGCAGGCTCGCACAACTGCGAGCCGCAGGGGAAACGTGTCCGAAACCGCACTTGAAGCGCGCCATCTGTTCAAAGTGTTCGGGAAGAATCCGAACCAGGCCGTCCGCCGGCTGAAATCTGGGGAGAGTCGCTCCGACGTCGTGGACGCCGGAACAGCGGCCGTCATCGACGCGAGCTTCACCGTGAACCGCGGTGAGATCTTCGTGATCATGGGTCTGTCCGGCTCCGGCAAATCCACCATCATCCGCATGCTCAACGGCCTGCTCACACCGACCGACGGCGACGTCATCATTCAGGACCGCAGTGTGACGGCGGCATCCGCCTCCGAACTGCGCGAGATCCGCCGCTCCTCGGTGTCGATGGTGTTCCAGCACTTCGCCCTGCTGCCGCACCGCACCGTCATCGACAACGCCGCCTACGCCCTCGAGATCCAGGGCATCGGCAAGGCCGAGCGGCTGGAGCGCGCTCGCGAGATCCTCGACAAGGTCGGACTCGGCGACCGCGCCGACGCCTACCCCGATGAGCTCTCCGGTGGCATGCGCCAGCGTGTCGGCCTCGCCCGCGCCCTCACCGCCGGCAGCGACATCCTGCTCATGGACGAGGCCTTCTCGGCCCTCGACCCGTTGATCCGCCGCGAGATGCAGGAGCAGTTGGTCGAACTGCAGCAGGAACTCGGCCGCACCATCATCTTCATCACGCACGACCTCAACGAGGCGATGTTCCTCGGCGACCGGATCGCCGTGATGCGCGATGGCCGCATCGTGCAGCAGGGCACACCGGAAGAGATCCTCACCGACCCGGCGAACGACTACGTCGCACAGTTCGTGCAGGACGTCGATCGCACCCGCGTGCTCACCGCCAGCGCTGTGATGGAGCCGCCGCACCTCACCACTCCGGTCAGCGCCGGAGTGCGCGGTGCCCTCCGCACGCTCCGCGAGCAGCAGGCCAGCGCCGTGTTCGCCGTCGAGAACCGCAAGCTCGTCGGCGTCGTCACCGACCGCGCCGTGATCCGCGCAGTGAAGGCCGGCCAGACCGACCTCCGCTCGATCGTCGACACCTCGGTGCTCACCGTCGGCCCCGACGACCTGCTCACCGACATCGTCGAGCGCGCCGTCGAGACGCCCGTTCCCCTCGCAGTGATCGACGAGAACCGTCGCCTGATCGGCGTCATCCCTCGCGTCACGCTGCTCGCGGCTCTCGGAAACGTGCCGCCGATCACCCGTGAGATGCCGATCATCCAGACGCCGATCGAGATGGTCGCGCAATTCACTCCGTTGGTGGATGCCGCAGCGAATGCGCCCGCAGCCGTCCCGGCGCAAACCTTGACCGAAGGGAGCGTGCGCTGATGGACTTCATCCAGCAGCTGACCGATGGCGCCCGCATTCCCCTCGGCACCTGGGCCCGGGAGTTCATCAACTTCCTCCAGGACTACGTGGGCTGGCTCTTCGACTTCATCGCGACGGTGTTCACCGGCATCTACGACGCCGCGACCTGGGTCTTCACCGAGCCGCCCGGCTGGGCGATCATCATCGTCCTCGCCGGCATCGCCTATCTCGCGAAAGGCTGGAAGCTCGCACTCGGCACCGTTCTCGGCCTCGTGCTGATCATGACGGTCGCCCAGTGGGAGAACGCGATGCTGACACTCGCGCTCACTGTCGTCGCCGTGCTCATCGCCACACTCATCGCGATCCCGGTGGGAATCTGGGCGGCGCGGTCGCAGGCGGTATCGAACACGGTGCGTCCGATCCTCGACTTCCTGCAGACGATGCCGGCCTTCGTCTACCTGCTCCCGGCGATCTTCCTCTTCAGCGTCGGTCCGGTGCCCGGCATCGTCGCGACGATCATGTTCGCCGTCGCTCCGGGCGTGCGCCTCACCGAACTCGGCATCCGCGGAGTCGACAAGGAGGTCGTCGAAGCGGGCAACGCCTTCGGGGCGACTCCCGGTCGCATCCTCCGGCAGATCCAGTTGCCGTTGGCGATGCCGTCGATCATGGCCGGCGTGAATCAGGTCATCATGCTCTCGCTGTCGATGTCGGTCATCGCGAGCATGGTCGGCGCTCCTGGCCTCGGACGCCCGATCGTGCAGGCGCTGAGCTCGGTGAACATCTCGCTGGGCTTCGAGGCGGGCATCTCCGTCGTCGTCATCGCGATGATCCTCGACCGCGTCACCGGCGGCTTCGGACAGGCCAAGCGCAAGCGCAGCGTCGCAGTGAAACCGGCGAAGCCCGCCGAGGCAGCAGCATCCGTCTGACCGGCGACCACATACCGAGGTGCGTGTAACGCGTACCGACGGCTCACGGCTTCCCGTGGGCATCCCCAAAACCCGCGCACAGCAAGCGGGACGAAAGGAACGATCATGAACAAGCGACACCTGCTCAGCGCCCTGGCGCTGGGATCGGCGGCAACACTCGCCCTCGCCGGCTGCTCCGGCGGCGGCGAGGCCGGCGGGGAGGCTCCCGCGTCGAAGGACATCACCATCGGTGTCTTCAACGGCTGGCCCGAGGGCGAGGCCGTCTCGTACATCTGGAAGAGCATCCTCGAGGAGAAGGGCTACAACGTCGAGCTGCAGTACGCCGACGCCGGGCCCGTCTTCGCGGGTGTGGCCGACGGCAGCTACGACGTGGCTCTCGATGGCTGGATGCCCTTCACGCACGCCGACTACTTCGAGCAGTACGGCGATGACATCGTCGACCTCGGCGCGTGGAACGAAGACGCCAAGCTCACCATCGCGGTCAACGCGGATGCTCCGGTCGATTCGCTCGAGGACCTCGCCGCGAACGCCGACGCATTCAGCAACCGCCTGATCGGCATCGAGCCGGGCGCGGGCCTGACCGCGGCGACTCAGGACAGCACCATCCCGACGTACGGCCTCGAGGGTATGGACTTCATCACCTCCTCGACGCCCGCGATGCTCGCTGAGCTGCAGACGAAGCTGGATGCCGGCGAGAATGTCGCTGTCACCCTGTGGCGCCCGCACTGGGCGTACGACGCCTTCGACATCAAGGACCTCGAGGACCCTGAGGAGACGCTCGGCGCCGCCGAGGGAATCCACTCGTTCGCGGGCACCGAATTCGAGACCGAGTTCCCCGAGGTCTTCGAGTGGCTGTCGGGCTTCAAGATGGACTCCGACACCCTGTTCTCACTGGAGAACGTGATGTACAACTCCGGCGAAGAGGACATCTCTGACTACACCGAGATCGTCGAGAAGTGGATGGACGAGAACCAGGAGTGGGTCGACGGCCTGACCAGCTGAGACGACTACTGAGAAGGGGCGTCGCAGACCGAGTCTGCGACGCCCTTTCTGTGATGGTTCGGCGATGCGGGGACCGCCGGTCGAGGTGGTGCAGCAGCCCCCACGGTTGATTCACGGCGGGCGGCGGATTCGGTCGCGTGGGCGCTGGTGGGGTCGGCGCTCGGCTCGGGCCGATCTACCGGCCGTTCCGTGCCGCGGCCGGATGCGGAAGACTGGTCTCATGCTTTCCGCTCAGCTCGATTCCCTCCTCGCCCGCATCGTCGACAGCGGTCTGCTAGACGATCCGATCGTCGAGAACGGTCTGGTCCACGGGCGGGCGAGCATCGATGCCGCAGGTGCTGTCGTGACGGTCAACGTCGACCCCGAGCTCGAGGACGACGAGGACGAGCTCGACCAGGACACGCTCATTGAGGCGATCTCCGGCATCCTCTCCGTGAGTGAATCGCGCTGGCGAGCGGTGATCAACGAAGTCGTCGATGACATCGAGGATGCAGTCGACGACGAGCCGGTGATCGAACAGATCGACCTGCGCGATGATCTGGAGGCGACCTCGGTCGTCGTGTTCGCCGATGCCGTGCTGCTCGCCTTCGTCGCGCCGAAGCAGTTCCCCGACTCGCGGATCCTGGTGCAGCTCGACGAGGAGCTTCAGGTCGACGGCGTCGAGGTCAGAGACCTCGACGCCACCTCCTGAGAGCTGGTGTTGGCGTAGGCTTCTCGTCGTGAGCCCTGAAGCCGACAGACGCTAGGTCGCGGGTCGAGTCGCACGTCGTGCGCTCCCCGCATTCTGCCGACCCTCCGTCGCTCTGTCGCTCTCCTGCGGGATGGTGCGACCTCGCACGTCTGGATGCTTCATGCCCTCCTTGCTCTATGTCCTTGCTGTGGCGATCGTCGCCCAGGGCACCAGCGAGTTCATGCTCGCCGGTCTCCTCCTGCCCATCTCCGAGGAGTTGGCTGTATCGCCCGCGACCGTCGGAACGGGGCCTATGCGACCGTCGCTCTGAACCTCGGAGCCTTTGTCGGGCCCCTCGCCGCGGGAGTTGCGTACGAGCAGGGAAGTGCCGCAAGCGTGCCATGGGCAGCGGTCGCCGCTACGCTCGCCGCCGCACTGATCGGCATCTGGGCGCTTGTGCCCGTGCGACGATCCCGCCTCAGCAGCTGACAGGAGCCTCCCGTCGCAAAAAGTCCCGGTATTCGAGCCGTATTCCGGGACTTTTTGCGACCGGAGCGCGCGTCATGGTGAGGAGTGCGGCCCGTGCCGGCGTCGAGGTCTTCCCGCGTCAGTGCCGACTGCGCGCCACGTACACCGAATTGGATGACACCCCGCCGGTGACCGGGTTGTCGAAGTCGACGACGTGAGCGACGGCGTCGTCGAAGACGGCGTTCAGCTCGACCATGAATGCGTCGTCGGGCGGGTCATCCGACCACAGGGCGAAGACGCCGCCCGCGGCGAGATGCCGGTCCAGGCGGCGCAGCCCGGCCGCGTCGTACAGGTCGGCATGCGTCGGATCGAGCTGGTGGCGCGGCGAGTGATCGACGTCGAGCAGGATGGCCGAGTACCCGCCGTGTCCTTCCGCGGGTTCCGCGCGCATCACGGCGAAGAAGTCGTCCTCGACCAGGGTCGTGCGCGGGTCGCTGACGAGTTCGGTCGACGCCGGCAGCAGCATCCGCTCGTGCCAGCCGATCACCGCACCGAGCCTGTCGATCACCGTGAGCGAGCGCACCCGGTCGTCGCGCAGCGCGGCGACCGCCGTGTATCCGAGACCGAGGCCGCCGACCAGCACCGACAGATCCGTGCCCGTGACCGCGGCGAGGCCCAGATTCGCGAGCTCCTCTTCGGCGACCGTGAACAGGCTCGACATCAGGTACTCGTCGCCGAGCTTGACCTCGTAGATCTCCTGGCCCACCGCCGGCTCGGTGCGCCGCCGCAGCATGAGGTCCCCGATCGGGGTCTGCTGCCAGTCAAGTTCCTCGAACCGAGTGATCACTGCGGCATCCCTCCGTCGGTGATCACCCTACCGCGGCACCACCGGCGTCCTGGGGTCAGAGCCACCGTGAATACCCCGTACAGCGCGACCGCGACGGCGGCCATCCCGCCGATCGCGTGGGGGTAGCCGTAGGTCCGGTACGATTCCACCCGCTTATTGACCCGGATGACGTGATCGAGCGCTGAACGTCGCGACCGCTGCGTCGTGCACGCCGACATCACCGTGTGGGTGACGCCGCGCCGGACTGCAGCGAGCGCGACCTGACGGAACTCAGGAGTCTTCGGGCGCGGGCTTCTCGACGGGCGCGGAGATCTCGCGCGCGACCTGCTTCTCGAGGACGGTCACCGCCGCGTCGGAGAGCAGGATCAGGCCGTCGAGCTCCTCGCGGACGCGCTTGTACGCGACGTTGCGCTCGGCCTGGGTCGCCGACTCGTCGATGGCGACCTTGAGCAGCTGCTGCGCGCGATCGAGGCGCTTGCGTTCCGGCTCCGTGAACGTGGAGTCGCGCAGGCGCCGGGCATCCTTCTCGGCGATCTCGAACGCCACGGCGTAGTTGCCGACGGCATCCAGGTACTCGGAGACCTGCCGATCCGACACCTGCGCGTCCGCAGATGCCGGGCGCAGAGCATCCGCCGTCTTCTTCGCCCTCAGGAACGCGGCCGTCAGCGGCTGGCGGCCGTCGCTCATGGCGGGGAAGGCGATGAGCTTCGCGACGTCGAGTTCGTAGTCGAGCCAGCGCGCCGTGATCTCGTCATGCTCGGCGAAGAGGCGGCCGAGCAGTTCGTTCGGCGCGACGGATGCCGTGGTGTCGACGATCTGCGGACCGCCGCGCCTGCCGCCGCGGGTGAGGGAGCGGGCCTCGATCTCGGCCGTCTTCAGCTCGGCTTTCATGCGCAGCGTCTCGAGCCGGCGCTCGTGACGGCGCTTCGCGCTCTGCTCCCACGCCTTCGCGGCGCCACCGGCCATGCCCAGCAGCGGGAACGCCAGCCACCAGTAGCGCCCGAGGAAATCGAAGAGCGGTTCCATGATGGCCCCAGCCTACTTCGGGCGCCGGTCGTCAGACCCTGCGGATCCGGCGGAAGAACGACCAGGCGCTGACGCCGAGCACCGCGACCGCGAGGATGATCGCCGCCCCGGCGACGGTGGGGGCAGCCGGGGTACCGTTCGCGCGCTCGACGGCGATCCACACGAGTCCCCAGACCGAGGCGAGAGCCGGGGCCCACCGACCGCCGGTCCAGGCGATGGCGAGGGCCAGCCCGCCCGCTCCGCACAGGGCGATGACGCCGGGCCATCCCGGAGCCTCAGCCCACCCGTCGACGCCGATCGACGTGAGCCAGGCGGCGAGGTTCGCCACCGTGGCGACGGTGACCCAGCCGAGGTACAGGCCGATCACGCCATCGACGAGCACGATCTCGGCGATCGTCCCGCGGCGGTCCCGCCGGCGCAGGCGCGCGAAGGTCGCGAGCAGCACCACGAGCAGCACGACGATGATCACCATCGACTCCGCGATGCGCGACGCCTGCACGCACCCGATCCACACCGCGTTGAGCAGGGAGGATGCCGCGACGCCGTAGCCGACCGCTCGATGGGTCGACTTGGCCGCCTGAGAGGGGAACGACTGCCAGGCCGCATATCCGAACAGGCCGATGTAGATGACCGACCAGATGCCGAACGCGGCGCCGGCGGGCGCGAGTACGGTCGCATCCGACGCGAACGCGCCGTCCGCGGCATCCTTGATCGGGGTGCCTCCGAGCACACCGGAACCCACGAACGCCAGCACCACGGCCGCCAGCACGGTGACGGCGACGATCACCTGGCGGATGCGGTCGGACCTCATCGTCTCGCTCATGCCGTCAGCATACGCAGCAGGTCGGACTCGACAGGGACGGACCGCACCGCCCGGCGGTGAGGTCGCTGGGTCGTCCGCCGCTTCGACGATTCGTCGTACCGGTTGCAGCCCGGGCCGCTTCTCGGCGCTCTGAGCGGCAGAAACTGCGATTGGAATGAGTCAAGAGGTGCGCAGAGCAGCGCCAGCACGACGTAACCCTTGATAGCGTCAGAGCATGATCACTGGCGTCGTGCTGAAGATCGTCCTCTTCGCAGTGGCGCTGATCCTGGTGGTGCTCCTCGTGCGGCGAGCGTTCACGCGACCGAATCGTGCGAAGGCCCAGCCTGACCGCATCCGCATGCCGAAGATCGTCTTGATCATCGCGTGGATGCTGCTCGGCCTGGGGTTGCTGATGTCGCTGCTGGCGTTCGGCAGCGGCAACATGCGCGATCCGGTTCCGTTCCGCATCGCCTCGGTGGTGCTGGTCGCCGCAGGCCTGCTCGTCCTGCTGATGTACAACAACTGGTACCTCTCGCCGCGCGTCGACGAGATCGCGTTCCGGACCGTCCTCGGTAGCGCCAAGGTAATCCGCTACAGCGACATCGCCACCTACCGGCTGGTCGAGCGAGGCGGACAGCGGATGCTGTTCGTGACGTCCACGTCAGGGATCAAGCTCATCGTCAACCTCGCGACCTACGACGTAGGGCCGCTCCTGGCCCACATCGAGTTCCACCGGTTGAACGGGCGCTGGCCGGTCGGCGGCGAACTGCGCGCGATGGGGCGCTGAGTCAGCGGTCTGTGCTGGGTCGCTGAGTCGGTCGAAGCGCCCGCCTCACCGCTGCTTCTCGGCGCACGGCACGCACAGCTCGGCGAACGGCCGCACCTCGAGGCGCGCCGCGGGGATCGGCTGACCGCAGCGTGTGCAGATGCCGTAGCTGCCGTCGTCGAGGCGGGCCAGCGCACCGTCGACCTGCGCCAGTTCGGAACGCGCGGCTTCGGCGAGGCCCTGCAAGCGGGACCACTCGCCCGACAGCGGCACGCCTTCCGGGTCGTGCTCATCGTCGTCGTTCACGCCGCTCCGGTCGTGCATGAGCGCGGCCAGGGCGTCATCGAGAGCGACGACTCTGGCCGCGGCATCCGTTCGCCGACCGTTCAATCGCGATCGTGCATCATGCAGCATCCCCTCACCCTAGATGGGTCCCGGAGTCACCGCGACTGCACCGTGTATCGAAGATGTGTCGTACTCGGCGACGGCTCGGAGTCGATCTGCGTCAGCGCCATGCGACTCGCGTCGACGTGCTCGAACAGGCGGATCCCTGAACCGAACAGGACGGGCGAGAGCGCGATGTGGAACTCGTCGATCAGGCCGGCATTGAGATACTGCACGATCGTCTCCGCACCGCCCGCGATCCGGACATCGAGGTCGCCGGCTGCCTCGCGGGCGCGGTCGAGCGCCGACTCGATGCCGTCGTTCACGAAGTGGAAGGTGGTGCCGCCCAGTCGTTCCCAGGGGTCGCGCTTGTGGTGCGTCACGACGAAGACCGGTGTGTGGAACGGCGGGTCTTCCGGCCACGCGTCTTCGCCCGCGTCGAACATGCGTCTTCCCAGCACGCTCGCTCCGGTGCGCTCGAACGTCTCGCGGACGATGTCGTTGTCGCGCCCCTCCTCACCGCCCATCCCGAGCTTCAGGTTCTCTCGGAAGAACCGCTGCCGGAACACCCACTGCTGCAGTTCCATCCACTGCTTCCCCATCAGCTCGTCGGGGGATTCGGGGGCGATGAACCCGTCCAGTGACATCGAGACGCTGAAGAACACCGTGCCGGCCATCAGCCTGCAGCTCCGGTGCGAACGAGCACTGCGACGTAGGCGGCGAGGTTGCCGAGAGTCTGTGTGCCGCCCTCGATCGCGCCGTACTTCTCGACCGCCTCGTCGCGCAGCTCACGGGTGGGGAACACCGTGAGCATCTCGATGCGGGTCGTCTCTCCTTCGGCCCCGAAGGAGAGGACCGACTCGAACGCGTTCGGGTCATCCCGGTGTTCGCCATGCAGCATCGCGATCCGCTCCGGCGCGACGATCTCGGTCCAGGTGATCCACTCGCTGTAGTCGGTGCCGTCCGGTCCGTGCATGACGAAGTCCCACGCGCTGCCGACAAGGAACTCGAAGGATCGTGTGGTGGTGGTGAACCCCTCCGGCCCCCACCACTGCGACAGGTGCCGCACCTCGGTGAAAGCCTCGAACACCAGCTCACGCGGGGCGTCGATCACTCGGGAGATCACGATCTCACGATCCGTCGTCGCGGACTGCTCCTGCACTGCTCGTTCCGTACCAGTCATCTCTCACTCCTCTTGCGTTTGCTGCTTGAGTTCCTGCACGTAGGTGTTGAGGCGATCGAAGCTCTCGTTCCAGAACCGCTCGAACCCGCCGGCCCACTCGTGGACCGCCTGCAGTCCATGCGCGTCGAGGCAGTAAAGGCGTTGCTTGCCCGCTTTGCGGTCCCGCACCAGCCCCACCTCTCGAAGCACTCGCAGGTGCTTGGATGCTCCGGGCTGGGTCATTCCCAGCATCTGAGAGAGTTCGGTCACTGGTCGCTCGCCGGTGCGCAGCAACGCCAGGATCTCCCGCCGTCGAGGCTCGGCGATCGCGTTGAAGACGTCAGATGTCGTCGCTGCTCGTGCCATGCTCGCCAACATATACCCATATCGGCAAGTATTCAAGGCTGGTTGTTGCCACTGGAGACGCCTTCGGGCGTCGTCGGTGCTCGCTCCCGGGGGAGTGTGGCGATCAATCTGTCGGCCCGAAGTCGCCTTTGTCGGCGGAGAACGTCGGATTCGGCCGACAGACGTGATTCCGGGCCGACAAAGTGTCCGGGAGTCGACCCCCCGACCGGTCTGGGCCGCGAAACTGAGGAGTTGCGAACGTCAGTGGCGCGGCACCGAGGCGATGCCGCGCCACTGGGGCGTTCAGTCGAGTCGTCCTGAGTCAGCCGACGGTCGCCGCGATGTCGGGCTGGTCGCTGAAGATGCCGTCCATGCCCGCATCGAGGAAGACCTGGATCTCCCCGGCGAGGTCGCCCGCGGCGAACGGGTCGCTCGACGAACGGAACTCCGCGGGCAGGTACTGGTTCTCCAGGCGGAACGTCCAGCCGTGCACCGAGAGCCCGGCCGCGTGCGCGTCTGCGATCACCGGAGACGGAGCCGCGAGGGTCCCCGCCGGCGTGCGCGGGATCAGCACCGACTTCTCGACACCGACGCCGTCGGCATAGCCGGCGATACCGGCGAGGCCGTCCGGCGTCACCAGGTCGGCGTAGGTGCGCGGGTCACCCGCGAGCGTGAAGTCGTAGGGGCGTCCGGACGAGCTGATCAGCTGGGCCAGGTGCACGTCGGTGAGGCCGCTCAGCTCCTGCAGGTTCGACACCTCGAAGCTCTGCACGATCACGGGTGCATCGGCGTGATCGACGCCGTTCGCCTGCAGGGCGGCGACCAGGGGCTCTTCGAGGGAGAGGCCGATCGAGTCGAAGTAGGACGGATGCTTCGTCTCGGGGTAGACGCCGATCTGGCGGCCGTCGCAGCTGACCGAGTGGCGCGCCAGATCGATGACCTCGTCGAGCGTCGGAATCAGGTACAGCCCGTCGAAGGCGGTGTTCCCCGGCCGCACCTGCGGCAGGCGCTCCTTGGCGCGCAGGGTGCGCAGCTCGGCGAAGGTGAAGTCCTCGGTGAACCAGCCGGTGATGCTCGCCCCGTCGATGGTCTTCGTCGTCCTGCGGTCGGCGAACTCGGGCCGGGCCGAGACGTCGGTGGTGCCGCCGATCTCGTTCTCGTGGCGGGCGACGAGCACGCCGTCCTTGGTCGAGACCACGTCGGGCTCGATGTAGTCGGCGCACTGCACGATCGCCTGCTCGTAGGCGGCGAGGGTGTGCTCGGGGCGGTATCCGCTCGCTCCGCGGTGGCCGATGACCGAGACGAGCTCGGGCTCGATCTTCGTGCGCTGGAGGTCGATCACGGCGATCTCGGTGTCGTCGGGTGTGCCGGGCACGCGGGCGTCGTTGCCGGGGTAGTTGTTGTCGTTGGCGATGAGCAGGCGGCCGTCGCGCAGCTGCACGATCGTCTCGAGCGACTGCACCGGCATCGAGAAGACCTCGCCGCTGCCGTAGCCGTTTCCGGCGCTGAGACCGTCGGGGTTGGCGATGCGGAGGGCATCGAGCACCAGCGTCTTCTCCAGGTACCCGTCGGCGTCGGTCTTCTTCAGGTCGATCTCGTAGATGCGCTTCGTCACCGCCTGATCGCCTTCGAAGTCGTCGCGCTCGACGACGAGCAGCACGTCGTTCTTGACCGTGAAGGCGTCGCCGATGACGTTCGCCTCCTGGTCGGTCTGGTAGCTCCAGGTGCGGCCGGTGTAGGCGCCGCTCTTCGTGTCGAACTCGAGGATCTCGCGGCGACGCAGGTCGGTGTCGGCTGCGAAGGAGCCCTCGACGATCGGGTAGAGGTAGCGGCCGTTCTTCGAGCCCGCCAGCGCCTCGAAGCCACGGCTCGCCCGCAGAGGTCGGGGTCTCGCCGGGCTGCAGGTACGGGTTCTGCGGCGACTTCCGCCGTCGAGCGAGAAGGGCATGTCGAGCAGCGTGCCGCTCGGCGTCGAAGTGCAGCAGGAACGGCCCGAACTCCTCGCCGACCCAGAAGGTGCCGTCCTTCGCGCGCACGACCGACTCGATGTCGAAGTCCGCGCCGGTGAGCAGGCGCTCGGCCGTGTCCGTCGTTGACGATCGGGAAGTCGAGCAGCCCGTTGCGGTCGTTGTAGCGAGATGAAGCGCTCGACGCGAGATCTCGCCGGCGCCGCCCCCGGCGGTCTGCCAATCGGGGCGCACGAGGTAGTTGCGCAGCAGGAAGTCGGCCGAGTTGCCCTTCGCGCCGAAGCCGTTGTCGGGCTGCGCCCAGAAGGTGCCGTCGCCGTTGTCGATCATCGCCGAGAACCCGGGGATCACCTGGCCGTCCCACGGGCCCTGACGGCCGTTGCCGGGTGATGCCTGAGCCCCGGATGGCGGGCCTTCGGCGAGGAAGTCGGCCGACAACTCGGCCCAGGCGACGAGCGTCGGCTCGAACGCGTGCATCTTCGACGTCGGGGTGGTCTGATTCGATGCCTGTGCCGGCGCAGCGAAGAGCAGGGCGGCTGCGGTGGCGGCGACGGTCGCGGTGGCGAGGGCGCGGGGGACTCTTCTCATGCCGCGAGTCAATCGGCGCCGCCCGCCGCGTCAGTGACGCCGGCGTGACCGGCCGATGGCGACGAGGTGAACGGATGCCGGATGCCGGAGTGGAGCGTTTCGTCTCGTTTTGATCGCTCCACGACCGATACCTCCGCGGGTGTGCGCAGCGGGCGCGCCGTAGAATCGGATCAGTATCCGCTGCACGATGAGGGGGGTGAGCACTCTGGCCGAGACCAGGCATCCCATCGATTCGAATGCCGGTCGCTCGCCCAGGGTCGGCAACCTCGACGATCTGCGCCGCAGCAATCTGTCGACGGTGCTCAGCCTCGTGCACGCGAATCGTGCTCTCCCCCGTTCGGAGATCACGAAGGCGACCGGCCTCAACCGCTCGACCGTCGCGACCATCGTGGTCGAGCTCGAAGAGCTCGGGCTCGTCTCGGCCACGCAGCCGCGCGAGCACAAGCGGATCGGACGGCCCAGTTCCGTCATCGCACCCACCGACAGGGTGGTGGCGATCGTCGTCAATCCGGAACTGGATGCGACGACGATCGGCGTCGTCGCGCTGGGCGGCCGGGTGCTGCGTTCCGTCCGGTTCCAGACGGACCGCGTGCCCTCCGCGACCGAGGTCGTCAACGCGGTGACGGCGGTCCTCTCCGGCATGCGTCCGCAGCTCGACGCGGATCATTCCGTCGTGGGCATCTCGCTCGCCATCCCCGGACTCGTCCGGGTGCATGACGGACTCGTGAAGCTGGCTCCGCACCTGGAGTGGGTGGACGAGCCGATCGTGGAGACGCTCGCCGCGCGCACCGGCCTCCCCGTGTTCGCCGGCAACGACGCGAACGCCGGTGTCGTCGCGGAGGCGCTGTTCGGCGCGGGCCGCGATCAGGACAACGTCGTGTACCTGAACGGCGGGGCGAGCGGAATCGGCGCCGGCATCATCGCCGGCCGTCGCTCCCTGATCGGAGCGCACGGATACGGCGGTGAGCTCGGCCACACCGTCGTCAACTCGTCGGGCGTGACGTGTCATTGCGGCGCCACGGGCTGTCTCGAGACCGAGGTCACCCGTTCTGCGCTGCTGCATGTGCTCGAGCTGGGCGAAGACGACGTCGACACCCTCGAAGCGCGGCTCGGCGAGGCGTACGCGGAGAGCCAGGACGCCCGGACGGTCGTCGACCGGCAGCTGCACTATCTGGGCGTGGCTCTCCGGAACATCGTCAACACGTTCAATCCGGAACTGGTGATCCTCGGCGGCTTCCTCGCGACTCTGCACAGGGTGGGTGGCCAGTATCTGGAGGATGCGGTGCGCGCGACTGCGCTGTCCGGCCCCTCGACGGACGTGACGATCGTCGCATCCGCTCTGGGCCGCGACAACCTTCTCATCGGCGCGGCAGAGCTGGCATTCGCGGCTGTCCTGCGCGACCCGTCGTCGGCCGCACCTCGCGCCGTCGCCGGATGAGCCGCCTCGGCGCGCTCATCCGCTTCGATTCCCGAGCCGCTAACTTCGGGCGTCGCGACGCGCGAACCGCTGCTGGAGCAGCACCGCGGCGACGATGATGATGCCCTTCGCGATGTTCTGCACCGACGAGGAGAGGTTGTTCTGCACGAACACGTTCGACAGCGTCGCGAAGATCAGCACGCCGAAGACCGTGCCGGTGATCGTTCCGCGGCCGCCGGCGAGCAGTGTGCCGCCCACGACGACGGCGGCGATCGCGTCGAGTTCCGCGAGGGTGCCGTGCGTCGACGTTCCGGCGGTCGTGCGGCCGAGGATCATCACCGCCGCGATGCCGGCGGTCAGGCCGGCGATCGCGTACAGCCACATGGTGTGGCGCTTGACGTTGATGCCGGCGAGGCGCGCGGCCTCGCGGTTGCCGCCGAGGGCGACCGTGCGACGGCCGAAGGTCGTGCGGTTGAGCAGCACCCAGCCCGCGCCGGCCACGAACGCGAAGATCCAGATGAGCATGTCGACGCCGAGGAAGTCGCCGTTGAGGAACTTGACGAAGTCGCGGTCGTCGATGGTGAGGGTGCGCCGGCTGGCCAGGATCTCGGCCAGGCCGCGCGCGGCGACGAGCATCGCGAGCGTCGCCATGAAGGCGACCACCTTGCCGTAGGCGATGACGACGCCGTTGATGAGTCCGGCGCCGATGCCGACCGCCAGCGCGATGACGACCATCATGACCCAGTGCGTGCGGTCGGCGAAGTTCTGCATGACGCTGAGGGTCGCGACGACCGAGGCGAGACCCATCACCGATCCGACCGACAGGTCGATGCCGCCGCCGATGATCACGAACGTCATGCCGATGCTGAGCACGCCGATGATCGACGCCTGTCGCAGGATGACGAGGACGTTGTTCACCGAGGTGAACGAGTCTCCCGAGGTCGCTGCGCCGATGATCACGATCAGGGCGAGCGCGAGCACGAGACCGAGATTCCTGCCGACGGGCCCGCTCAGCGCGTGCCTCCAGGCGGGAACGGTGCTCCCGGTCTGGATATCGGTCGTCATGGTGGCCGGCGTCGGCATCCGTTCCGCGGCCGGGCTGCCCTGGTTGTTCTGGTCGCTCACGCTGCGGTTCCTTTCATGATGAGATCGAGCACTCCGTGCTCGTCGATCTCTGCTGCCGGCACGGTGCTGAGGACGTTCCCGTCGGAGACGACGAGCACGGTGTCGGCCAGCCCCAGTACTTCTTCGATCTCGCTGGAGACGATGACGATGGCGTTGCCGGCAGCGGCGAGGCGCCGGATCAGCGCGTAGATCTCGGTCCTCGCACCGACGTCGACGCCGCGCGTGGGCTCGTCGAGCAGCAGCACCCGGGTGCCGTGCACCAGCCATCGCGCCAGGAGGATCTTCTGCTGGTTGCCGCCCGACAGCGTGATCGCCGGCAGGTCGGGGTCTGCGGGGCGAAGCTCGAGCGCATCGATCTGCTCTCGGGCGGCCTTGCGCTCCGACTTCTCGTCGAGGAATCCGGCCTTGGCGAATCGGGGGATCGACGAGAGCGTCACGTTCACGAAGATCGGCTCCTCGGGGACCAGGCCCTGACTCTTGCGCTCTTCGGGAGAGAGACCGATGCCGGCTCTGACGGCGGCGACGACCGAGCCGCGACGCAGCGGCTTGCCGCCGACGCGCACCGAGCCGAACCCGGCCTTGCGTGCGCCGTAGATCGTCTCCAGGATCTCGGTGCGGCCCGATCCGACCAGACCGGCCAGGCCGACGACCTCGCCGGCGCGCACCGAGAAGCTCACGTCGGAGAACACGCCGGGAAGGCCGAGATGATCGACCTCGAGGACCACCGGCGCGTCATCCGGGATGGCGACTGCGGGTGGGAAGACGTTCGCGACCTCGCGTCCGGTCATGAGCCGGATGAGCTCGCTGGTGGGGGTGTCGGCGACAGGGAGTCCGTTGGCCGTCGAGCGTCCGTCTTTGATGACGGTGATCCGGTCGCCGATCTGCCGGATCTCTTCCAGGCGATGCGTGATGTACACGACCGCGATCCCCGCCGCCGTCAGCTCGCGGATCACGGTGAAGAGGCTCTTCACCTCTTCGTTGTCGAGCACCGCGGAGGGCTCGTCCATGATGATCAGCTTGATGTCGCGCGAGAGCGCCCTGGCCATGCTCACGATCTGCTTGTTGGCGGCGCTGAGCAGGCCGACCTCGGTGTTCGGCGAGATCGAGCCATGACCGAGGCGCTTCATCAGTTCGCGCGCCTGCCGGTTGGTCTGAGTGCGCCGGGTGAAGACTCCCCGTTTCAGTTCATGCCCCAGGAAGATGTTCTCGGAGACCGTCAGGCCGTCGACGACGTCGAGCTCCTGGTACATCGTGGCGATGCCGATCTCAAGGGCCGACTCCGGCGTCGGCAGCTCGACCTGCTCGCCCCGCCACACGATCTCTCCCTCGTCGGGCGCGTACACACCGGCGAGCACCTTGATGAGCGTGGACTTCCCCGCACCGTTCTGGCCGAGGATGCAGTGGACCTCGCCGGCCCTGACGTCAAGATCCACGCCCTTCAGAGCGCGGACGCCGGCGAACGCCTTGGTCAATCCTCGAACGGTGAGGAGCGCCTCATGGTCGACTTTGATCATTCACGCAACATAACAGAGCCGCTCCGGACGCCGCTACGGGAATGGCGAAATTCCGCCGCCATTTCTCGCTTTCGGGCGTGGCGATGAGGGTAGACAACCCCATCGGCCGCTGTTATGTTTTGGCTCAAGCCAATTGGTCAATCGGTGACCAGGCCTATTGCATCCATCTCGAAGGAGAGAATCACATGGCAATGACACGCAGCACCACCGGTCGCATCGCGTTAGGGCTCGGCGCAGTTCTCATGGCGACCACTCTGCTCACCGCTTGTTCGGAGGGCGCAGACGACGGCGACGTCGTCGATCAGGGCACATCCACCGAGGAGAACGCAGCTGAAGGCGACACGGTCGTCATCGGCTGGTCCGGTCCCGCATCGGATCACGGATGGCTCGGCGCCATCAACTCCGGCGCCATCGCCGCCGCCGACAGCTTCGGCGACGTCGATCTCCGCGTCGCCGAGGGCACGAACGACGTGACCGCGCAGATCGCGGCCATCGAGACGTTCATCAACGACGAGGTCGACGCGATCGTGCTGCTCCCCAGCGACGGCGCCGCGCTGACCGAGGTCGCGATCAAGGCGATGCAGGCCGGCATCCCGGTCATCAACGTCGACCGCGAGTTCTCCAGCCCGTTCGCCGCGCGGGCGACGGTCCTCGGCGACAACTACGGCATGGGCGTCAGCGCCGGCACGTACATCTGCGAGCAGCTGGGCGACACCCCGGATGCCGTGGTCGCCGAGATCGCCGGTATCGATTCGCTCCCGCTCACGCAGGACCGCTCCGACGGCTTCAAGGACGCGCTCGATGACTGCGGCCTGGAGGTCAGCAACCGCGTGGCGGCTGACTTCACCGTGCAGGGCGGCGAGAGCGCAACCTCTCAGCTGCTGTCGGCGGCGCCGAAGATCGACGCGATCTGGAACCACGACGACGACCAGGGCATCGGCGTGCTGGCCGCGATCGACGCTGCGGGGCGCGACGAGTTCTTCATGGTCGGCGGCGCGGGTTCGCAGAACGCGATGGAGGCCATCGAAGCCGATGACACGGTTCTGAAGGCGACGATCGTCTACCCGTCGACCCAGGCTGCGGACGGCATCGCTCTCGCCCGGCTCATCGCGCAGGGCAAGACGGTCGGAGACCTGATCACCCCCAGCGTTCCGAACCGGATCGTGCTGGATGCTCCGGTCATCACCAAGGAGAACGTCGGGGACTTCATCGACCTCGCCTTCGAGTCCTGAGAACGCTCTTCGGGGCGTCCGGCCGCAGCCGGACGCCCCGAACGACACGCAACGAGGAGAACGACACGTGTCACGTCAACTACGCGTAGCCATGATCGGCTACGGATTCATGGGAGCGACGCACTCGCAGGGCTGGCGAGTGGCTCCCCGCTTCTTCGACCTTCCGGCCGAGCCGGTCATGCAGGTCGTCGTCGGACGCAACGAAGACGCCGTCGGCGCCGCGGCCCGCAAATGGGGCTGGGCGGAGCATGCGACCGACTGGCGCGAGGTCATCGCGCGCGATGACATCGACGTCGTCGACGTCGTGACCAGCGGTGACAGCCACGCCGAGATCGCGATCGCGGCCCTCGAGGCCGGCAAGCACGTGCTGTGCGAGAAACCGCTCGCGAACACGGTCGCGGAGGCCGAGGCGATGGTGGCCGCAGCCGCGCGCGCCGGCGCCGCTGGCACGCAGTCGATGGTCGGGTTCACCTATCGGCGCGTTCCCGCCGTGGCCTACGCCCGCAGCCTGATCGCCGACGGCCGCATCGGAACGGTGCGTCAGATCCGCGCGTCGTATCGCCAGGACTGGCTGATGGATGCCGAGGCACCGCTCACCTGGCGCCTGCAGAAGGAGCGGGCGGGCTCCGGCTCGCTGGGCGACATCGGCGTGCACGCCGTGGACCTCGCGGAGCACCTGACCGGGCTTCAGCTCACCGCCGTCGCCGGCGTGCTCGAGACGATCGTCACCGAGCGTCCGCTGATGGGAGAGAGCATCGGACTGTCGGGAACGGCATCCACCGAACGCGGTGAGGTGACCGTCGACGACCTGGCCATCTTCACCGGCCGCTTCGCCGACCCCGCCGGCGGTGCCGGCGCGCTGGGATCGTTCGAGGCGACGCGGTTCGCGACGGGCCGGAAGAACGCCCTGCGCATCGAGATCTCCGGTTCCGCCGGGGCACTGGCGTTCGACCTCGAGCGGATGAACCAGCTCGAGTTCCACGACGCGACCGTTCCGCCTCTCGAGCAGGGGTTCCGCACGATCCTCGTCACCGAGCACGATCACCCCTACCTCGCTCCCTGGTGGCCGCCCGGCCACATGCTCGGCTACGAGCACGCGTTCTCCAACCAGGTTCACGACTTCGTGAACGCGGTGGTGACCGGCGAGCCGGCGACGCCGTCGTTCGCCGAGGGTCTGCATCTTCAGAAGGTGCTCGAAGCCGTACAGCAGAGCTCCGCCGCCGACGCGGCATGGCGGCCGGTCGACTGACCGGCCCGCACCGATACGCGAACGAAAGGACCAGACATGGCACGACCGATCACTCTCTTCACCGGCCAGTGGGCCGACCTGCCCCTCGAAGAGGTGGCGCGCCTCGCCTCCGAGTGGGGATACGACGGCCTCGAGCTCGCCTGCTGGGGAGATCACCTCGACCCCTGGCGGTGGGATGACGACGAGTACGTCCAGGGACGACTCGACCTCCTGGCGAAGTACGACCTGAAGGTCTACGCGATCTCGAACCACCTCAAGGGTCAGGCGGTCTGCGACGATCCCATCGACCAGCGCCACCGCGACATCCTCTCCGACCGCGTGTGGGGAGACGGTGACCCCGAGGGCGTCCGGCAGCGGGCGGCCGAGGAGATGAAGAACACCGCGCGTCTGGCGGCGAAGCTCGGAGTGAAGACCGTCATCGGGTTCACCGGGTCGTCGATCTGGAAGTACGTCGCGATGTTCCCGCCGGCATCCCAGGAGATGATCGATGCGGGATACCAGGACTTCGCCGACCGATGGAACCCGATCCTCGATGTCTTCGACGAGGTCGGCGTGCGCTTCGCGCACGAGGTGCATCCGTCGGAGATCGCGTATGACTACTGGACGACGGTGCGCACGCTCGAGGCGATCGGCCATCGGGAGGCGTTCGGTCTCAACTGGGATCCGAGCCACTTCATCTGGCAGCAGCTGAACCCGGTCGACTTCATCCTCGAGTTCGCCGACCGGATCTATCACGTCGACTGCAAGGACGTGAAGCTGAACCTCGGCAACGGGCGCAACGGCCGGCTGGGCTCGCACCTCGCGTGGGCGGACATGCGGCGTGGCTGGGATTTCGTGTCGACCGGTCGCGGCGACGTGCCGTGGGAGGCGTCCTTCCGCGCTCTGAATCAGATCGGGTACGACGGTCCGATCTCGGTGGAATGGGAGGATGCAGGTATGGATCGACTCATCGGTGCGCCGGAGGCGCTGGACTTCGTGCGACGCAACGCGTTCGCGGCACCGGATGCGGCGTTCGACGCCGCCTTCTCGAGCCGCTGAGTACGACCGGTCGTCGCGCCGTTGAGCTGCACTGCACCCACCGAATCGACGACCGTCGCGATCTGGATGTCGGCGATGGCTGAGCGGCGGTGGGTGCCGTGAGCGCGGATTCGACGGGCGCGACGATCGACGACGTCCGACGGAGCAACCTCGCTCAGGTGATGAAGATCGCGCATCAACGAGGGCCGGTCTCGCGCTCCGAGCTGGCGAAGGCGACCGGGATCAGCCGGTCGACCATCGCCGCTCTCGTCGCCGACCTGCACGAGCGCGGTCTCGTCACCGAGACCCACGGCGTCGCCAAGCGGGTCGGGCGGCCCAGCCTCGTCGTGACGGCGGCCCCGACCACGGCGGCGATCGCGATCAACCCCGAGGTCGACGCCACGCACCTGGCCATCGTGACCCTCGGCGGCCGCGTCGTGCGACACGTCACCCACCGGCACGAGCGCGTGCCGACTCCGGGCGAGTTCCTGAACGCGGTCACGGCGATCCTCGACGGTATGCGCCCTGAGCTCGATGCGCGCTACCGTCTTCTCGGTGTCGGCGTGGCCGTTCCCGGGTTGGTGCGAGCGGATGACGGCACGGTGCTGCTCGCGCATCACCTGGGCTGGAGCGAGGTCTCGTTCACCGGCGAGATGTCGGACGCGGTCGGCCTTCCGGTCTACGCGGCGAACGACGCGAACTGCGGGGTCATGGGCGAGGCGGCGTTCGGAGCGGGGCGCGACCTCGGCACCATCGTGTATCTCAACGGCGGGCCGAGCGGAATCGGCGGGGCCATCGCCGTCGGCGGCGGCGTGCTCGGCGGACACACCGGCCATTCGGGGGAGTTCGGGCACTCCCTGGTCGAGTCGTCGGGGCAGCCCTGTCACTGCGGGGCGGTCGGATGCCTGGAGACCGAGGTGCGCCGGGACCGGCTGCTGCAGTCCGTGCGACTCGACTCGTCACGCATCGACGAGCTGATGCCGGCGCTGAGCAGGGCGTGGCTCGATCCTTCGACCGCCGGGCGCCAGGAGATGCAGCGTCAGATCCGGTACCTCGGCGTCGCGCTGCGGGGCATCGTCAACAGCCTGAACCCGCGGTGCGTGGTGCTCGGCGGCTTCCTCGGCACGCTGCTCAAGGTCGTCGGCGAGGCCGAGATCAAGCGCGCGGTCGGCGGAACGCTGCCGGGTGGCTTCGAGGACCTGATGCTCCGGCCGGCCGCGCTCGGCGACGAGATCCTTCTGGTCGGCGCAGCCGAGATGGTGTTCCAGCCCGTGATCGACGACCCGACGCGTCTCTCCCTGATGCCGCTCACGACCCGGGTGCCGTCACTGACCTGAGGCGCCGTCGCGTCTGACGACCAACCGGCTTCAGACCGAAGAGCAGCGTCAGCACGGTCGCGCCGCCGCCGCCGAGGATCAGCGCGATGATCGTCGTCCACGCGACGATGCGGATGCGCCGATTGCGGCGCTCGCCGAGATCGCCGTAGTCCTCGCCCTGGTCCTGCTTGCTGAGATCGCTCATGCGTCGACCGGCTCCGTGACGGTCGGGCCGAAGTACGACGGGCAGCGTCGCGCGCGAGCGCTCGCGCAGCTCGGCGACCGAGACGGTGAAGACGTCCTGCACCTCGAGCGAGGCGCCGTCCGGGTGGTTGTCGGTCACGCCGATGCGCAGCACCGGGTAGTCGCGACCTGCGCAGAGGCCCTGGAACTTCACGTCGTCCTCGCGGGGAACGGTCACGATGACGCGGCCGGTCGACTCGGAGAAGAGAGCGGTTGCTGCATCCACTCCTTCACGCTCGATGATCTCGTTCAGCCAGACGCGCGCGCCGACGCCGAAGCGCATGACGCCCTCGGCGAGGGTCTGCGCGAGGCCGCCCTCGGAGAGGTCGTGCGCCGAGGAGATCAGCCACTCGTCGCGGGCGGCGGCGAGGAGGCCGGCGAGGCGCTTCTCTGCGGCGAGGTCGACCTTCGGCGGGCGTCCGCCGAGGTGGTCGTGCACGACGTCGGCCCAGGCGGAACCCGAGAGCTCGGTCGCGGTCGTGCCGAGCAGGTAGATGTTCTGGCCCTCGTCCTGCCATCCCGAGGGGATGCGGCGCGAGACGTCGTCGATGATGCCGAGCACGCCGACGAGCGGGGTCGGGTGGATCGGCACGTCGCCGGTCTGGTTGTAGAACGAGACGTTGCCGCCGGTCACCGGGGTGCCCAGTTCGAAGCATCCGTCGGCGAGCCCGTCGACCGTCTGCCCGAACTGCCACATGACCTCGGGGTTCTCGGGCGAGCCGAAGTTGAGGCAGTCGGTGATGGCGGTCGGCACGGCGCCGGTGACGGCGACGTTGCGGTACGCCTCGGCGAGGGCGAGCTGCGCGCCCGCGTACGGGTCGAGCTGGCTGTAGCGGCCGTTCGCGTCGGTGGAGATCGCGAAGCCGAGGCCGGACTCCTCGTCGACGCGGATCATGCCGGCGTCGTCGGGGAAGGCGAGAGCCGTGTTGCCGAGCACGAAGTAGTCGTACTGGTTGGTGATCCAGCTGGTGTCGGCGAGGTTCGGGGAGGCCACCAGCGCGAGGAACTGCTTGCGCAGCTCTTCGGGGTCGTTCGACCGGGGCAGGTTCTCGGCGGCATCCGCCTGCAGCGCATCGATCCACGTCGGGTAGGCGACCGGACGGTCGTAGACGGGGCCGTCGACCGCGACCGTCGACGGGTCGACGTCGACGATGCGCTCGCCCTGCCAGTCGATGATGAGGCGTCCGTCGCCGGTGACCTCGCCGAGCACGGAGGTCTCGACCTCCCACTTGTTGACGACCTCGAAGAACGCGTCGAGCTTCTCGGGGGCGACGATGGCCATCATGCGCTCCTGCGACTCCGACATGAGGATCTCCTCGGCCGTGAGCGACGGGTCGCGCAGCAGCACGTTGTCGAGCGACACCTTCATGCCGCTGTTGCCGTTGGCGGCCAGTTCGCTGGTCGCGCACGAGATGCCGGCGGCGCCGAGGTCCTGGATGGCCTCGACGAGTTCGCCCTTGTAGAGCTCGAGGCAGCACTCGATGAGCACCTTCTCGGCGAAGGGGTCGCCGACCTGCACGGCGGGGCGCTTGGTGGGTCCGCCGTCGTCGAAGGAGTCGGATGCCAGGATGCTGGCGCCGCCGATGCCGTCGCCGCCGGTGCGGGCGCCGAACAGCACGACCTTGTTGCCGACGCCGGTGGCGTTGGCGAGCTTGAGGTCTTCGTGGCGGAGCACGCCGACCGCGAGCGCGTTGACCAGCGGGTTCGCCTGGTAGACCGAGTCGAAGACCGTCTCGCCGCCGATGTTCGGCAGGCCGAGGCAGTTGCCGTAGAAGCTGATGCCGCTCGTGACGCCGTGCACGACGCGGGCGGTGTCGGGGTGGTCGATGGCGCCGAAGCGCAGCGCGTCCATGACGGCGACCGGGCGGGCGCCCATCGAGATGATGTCGCGGACGATGCCGCCGACGCCGGTGGCCGCGCCCTGGAACGGCTCGATGAAGGACGGGTGGTTGTGCGACTCGGCCTTGAAGGTGACGGCCCAGCCCTCGCCGACGTCGATGACGCCCGCGTTCTGGCCCATGCCCACCATCAGGCGTTCCTTCATCTCGTCGGAGACCTTCTCGCCGAAGCGGCGCAGGTAGTTCTTCGACGACTTGTAGGAGCAGTGCTCCGACCACATCACCGAGTACATCGCCAGCTCGCCCGAGGTGGGGCGGCGGCCGAGGATCTCCTTGATGCGCGCGTACTCGTCGTCCTTGAGTCCGAGGGCGCCGTAGGGCTGCTCCTTCTCGGGCGTCGCGACGGCGTTCGACACGGAGTCGGGGACGTGCTTGTGGGCAGATGCTGCGGGGGCGGTGGTCACGCGCACTCCAAAGGAAGGGGCCGAGCGGGGCATGTCCAGTCTACCGGGGGATGCTCAACCGCCTGGCCTGTGGTTCAGGCCTCCCTTCATGAGGGGGTAGGTCGACCTCAGGCGATCGCCGTCACCACGTGTGCCTGAATCCGCCCCCGCACTTCCCCATCGCCGTGTCTGGCGGCGATCACCGAGGCCGCCCGGTTGGTCGCCTCTTCCAGTCCGCCGGCGTCGCGTGTCTCTATCTCCGTGCGCAGCACCGTGCCGTGACAATAGCCTTTCGCGGCGATCAGAGCTGACGACGCGACGCTCTGCGCGGTGACGGTCTCCACGACGACTGCGCCGAAACCGGCATCCGTCAGCTCCTGCTCGATCAGCCTGACGTCGTGGTAGCCGTGCGGCGTGCGCGCCATGAAGCGCGGCGGGTCGTCGGGGAACATCTCCGCGAGCGCGGTCGTCACCTCATTGGCGAAGTCGTTCTCCTCGATCGCGTCCCAGACATTGAGGAGGAACCGCCCGCCCGGAGCGACCACGCGTCGCGCCTCGCGATACGCGCGCTATCCGATCAGGGAAGAACATCGCGCCGAACTGGCAGAGCACGAGGTCGAAGCTGCCATCGTCGAACGGCAGGTCGAGGGCGTCGACCGCCTGCCAGCGAACTCGCGGATCGCGAAGAGCGGATGCTGCGAAGCTCCAGCATCGGCTGGTTGAGGTCGGTTGCGATGTAGGTCGTCTCGGCGGACAACTGCGGTACAAGCGCTCGCGTCACGACCCCGGTACCGGCGGCGGTCTCGAGCACGGATCGCGGGGTGAGGACGCTCGCTCGGCGTGCGATGTCGGCCGCGTACGGCTCGAAGATCAACGGCACCATGTAGCGGTCGTAGCTCTCGGGGATCGACCCCGCGAAGACCTTGTCGGAGTCCTGCATGCTGGCCTCGGCTCTCTCTTTGAGGTGAGCGTACGCTTGCCGTTGCGCGCGCAACAGAGAGCGATGCGCTACGACGCGACGGATTCCTCCGGCCTGGTGGCTCACCGAGAACGGGGTTCCGTTCGTGGCCTTCGGGCGCCCCTGGGAAGCCGACGACCTCAGCAGTCCACAGCATCTCTGGGTCGACGTCGACGGTGCGGCGGGTACGCGGAGGCCACCCTGCATTTGCTGGCCTCCGGTAAGCGCCGGATCGCCTTCCTGGGCTGGCCGGACGATGCCGGCACGGGCGACGACCGCCGCTCGGGGTGGCGCGATGCCATGTCGACGGGCTCCGGACTTCCTGCCGACGCCCTCCACGCCCTCTCGGATCGGCGTGACCAACGATGTGCAGCAGGCGCAGGCGGCGACGCTCGACCTGCTCGCCGCGACAGCCAGACGTCGAAGCGATCGTCTGCGTGTCCGACTCCGCAGCGCTCGGTGCCTTCATGGCGACGACAGCGCTCGGGCGCACCGACGTCGCGATCGTCGGATTCGACAACACGCCCGTCGCCGCCGCGTTGGGCCTGTCGAGCGTCGAGCAGAACATGGACGTCGTCGCTGCGGGCGCGCTCGAGCTGCTGCTCGGCGCAGACGGGCTCCGACATCGTCCCGCGCGATCTCTCCGCCGGTGAAGCCCACCGCCTCGTCGCCCCGAAACTCATCGTCCGTTCTGTCCTGCATCTCGATGGCAGCGCCGTCGGTGCAGATCCCTCCCTCCATCTAAACGTCCCTCACCCGCGGGAACCCCAATGAAAGGTCAGCAATGAACACCACACGTACGGCACGCTGGAGTGCCGCTCTCGTCGCCACGCGGCGCTCTCATCACTCTCACCGCCTGCTCCGGCGGAGCATCGACCGGCGGCTCGGACGGCGCCGCCGACGAGCTCACCGTCCTCATCGCCTCGTCCAGCGATGCGGAAGCCACCGCGGTCACCGCGGCCAACGACGCCTGGGCGGACGAGAACGACACGAAGGTCAAGACGGTCATCGCCAGCGACCTCACGCAGCAGCTGGGGCAGGGCTTCTCCGGAGGCAACCCGCCGGACCTCTTCTACATGAGCTGGGACCAGTTCCAGACCTACGCGAGCAACCGCTACCTCGAGCCGTATGCACAGGACGCCGAGAACGCCGATGCCTTCTACCCGTCACTTCGCGATGCATTCTCCTTCGACGGACAGTTCTACTGCGAGCCGAAGGACTTCTCGACCCTCGGTCTGGTCATCAACACAGACCTCTGGGCGGCGGCCGGACTCACCGATGCTGACGTGCCGACGGACTGGGCGAGCCTGGAGGCGGCTGCCGCGAAGCTGACCACCGAGGGCGTCGCCGGGCTCTCGTTCGGACCGGAGTACGCCCGCATGGGCACGTTCATGAACCAGGCCGGTGGCTCGCTGGTCTCGGAGGACGGCAAGACCGCCACGGCCGACAGTCCCGAGAACGTGGCCGGGCTGAACGAGGTCAAGAAGCTCCTGGCCGCGGGTGTGCTGCAGTTCCCGGCATCCATCGACGCCGGGTGGGCGGGCGAAGCCTTCGGAAAGGGCACCGCTGCCATGGTCATCGAGGGGCCCTGGATCAACGGGGCGCTGAAGGCCGACTACCCCGACGTGAAGTACCGCATCGCCGAGCTTCCCGCCGGGCCCGAGAGCAAGTCGACGTTCACGTTCAGCAACTGCTGGGGCATCCCGGCCGGCAGCGAAACCGCCGACGCCGCGAAGTCGCTCGTGAGCCACCTGACCAGCGACGAGCAGCAGCTCGCGTTCGCGGACGCGTTCGGCGTCATCCCCTCGACCAAGAGCGGAGCCGAGCAATACGCCACGAAGTACCCCGAGAACGCGGCGTTCGTCGCCGGCAACGACTATGCCGTCAGCCCCGTCGCATTCGCGGGCGCCGCCACCGTCATCACCGACTTCAACTCGGCGCTCGAGGGCATCGCGACCGGCGACCCGGAGACGATTCTCGCCGCGTTCCAGGAGAACCTCCAGACGCACTCGACGCCGCGAACGCGAAGTAGAGCACAGGACAGCTCATGAACAGTCCAGTCGTAGCGGGCCGACCCGCTTCTCGATCCACAGAGGATCCGGGATTCTGCACAACCTGCTCGGAGCGTTCGGCGTGACGTCGGCGCCCCCGTTCCTCGCGGGCGGGGCGCCGCTCGGACTGACCTGGTGGGATTGGCTCTCCGGCCCATCGGTCGCCATGTGCGTGCTGATCGTCATGGCGATCTTCACCACTTCAGGCACTTTCATGCTGCTGTTCCTCGCGGCGCTGCAGAACATCGGCGCGGAGATCGATGAAGGCTGCCCTGATGGATGGGGCCGGCGCGTTCCGCAAGTTCTTCTCGGTCACGCTTCCGATGCTGAAGCCCACGCTGTTCACCGTGCTCACCCTGGGGCTCATCGGCACATGGCAGGTCTTCGACCAGATCTACCTCACCGGCGGCGGGGCACCGGGCAAGACCCTGCTCACTCCGGCGTACCTCGCGTACGAGTCTTCGTTCAAGGGGCTGCAGTGGGGGCAGGGTGCGGCGATCGCGTTCATCCTCTTCTTCATCATCGTGGTGCTGACGCTCCTTCAGCGCGCTCTTCTCGGCGAACGAACCACGAGGCGTTCACGCCGCGCCGCCGCGACGACGGGAGACCGATGATGACCATGCAGCAGGACGACCTGGAATCCGCTTCCACGCCTCTCCTCGCGGAGCCGGCGCCACCGCGTGGGCCGAAACGCCGCAGGACCGTGCTGTCCGCTCGAGCCGGCACGTCGATCATCGCCGGCTATCTGCTGCTGGTGCTGCTCGCGCTCGTCTACATCTATCCGTTCCTGATCTCCATCGCGTCGTCGATGAAGACCGATGCCGACGCGACCACCAACCCGCTGTCCTTGCTGCCGGCGACGTGGTCGTTCGCCGCCTACGAGCGTCTGTTCACCGACGTGCCGCTTCCGCTCTGGGCGATGAACTCGGTGGTGATCACCATCTGCGTCACCTTCGGGCGCGTGTTCTTCGACTCCCTTGCGGGGTACGCGCTCTCCCGGCTCCGCTTCCGCGGCCGCACTCTCCTCTTCGCGGGCTTCGTCGGCGTGATGAGCGTGCCGGCGGTCGTGCTCCTGATCCGGGTCGAGCCCGCCGTCCGGCCGCCCTCGAACCGCGCCCGCGCCCGATCCTGCTTGCGACCCACCTCGACGAGTTCGGTGGCTTTCGGCAGGCCCATCGGCTTCGTCGAGACGTAGATGCTCTCGGCGCGCTCGACGAGGAACGTCTCGTGCCAGATGCCGACGGCGCCCGGAGCCTTGCGGGCCGCCTTGTTGAAGCGCGTCCATGCGGGTCGGTGCTCCTGAGAGGGGCTCGAGGCGTAGGCGTAGAGCTTGTCGATCGACGACCAGTACTGCACGACGTACGGCCCGCCGCCTCCCATCAGCAGCTCGTATCCGAGGAAGCCCGAATCCTTCTCCGTCGACAGCTCGCGCAGCATCCGCGGCATGGCCACGAACGCCGGCAGCCAGAGGTCCGGGCGCCACCAGCGGTTGATCTGCATTCCGATGTGGAACACGACCAGCTCGCCCTCGTGGCGATGGGTCATGCGCCCGGTGATGACTCGCGACATGGCGGCCTCCTCTTCTATGGATAGTGACACTATCCATATTGGATAGCGCTACTATCGATGTCAAGGGGTGGCGATGAGAATTTCCGAACTGTCGGCGCAGACCGGTGTCACGGTCCCGACGATCAAGTACTACCTGCGCGAGGGTCTGCTGCCGGAGGGCGAGCGGAGCGCGCCCACCCAGGCCGCCTACGGCGAGATGCACGTGCAGCGCCTGCGGGTCATCCGCGCGCTGCTCGACTCGGGCGTGAGCATCGCCGAGACGCGGCGGGTGCTGGATGCCCTGGACAACCCGCCCGCGAAGGCCCACGATCTTCTCGGTACAGCCCACGCCGCCATCACGCCGCCTGTCGATGAGAGCCTGGATCTCGGCGCAGCGCAGCGGCTGGTGGCGGGACTCGGGTGGAAGCCGGGAATGTGCGACGACGCGGTGCTGTACGCCGTCGCCCGGGCGCTGCAGGCCCTCGAGCGCGCCGGATTCGAGGTGCCGGCCGACGTGATGCCGGTGCATCTGGAGAGCATCCGCCGTATCGCCGCTGCGGAGGTCGCCGGGGTGCCGACCGAGTCGGCCGAGGCTGCAGTGCGGTACGTCGTGCTCGGCTCGGTGCTCGTCGAGCCGCTGCTGCTGGCGCTGCGGCGCGTGGCGCAGCAGGTCGCCTCGGCGGAGAGGTTCGGCGGGGTCGACGCCTGACCTTCCGCAGCGACATCGCCAGGTGCACGGAGTTGCCCGGAGGAATGCCCTTGCCCGGCATCCGGCATTCTGTGACAGTGTCCCCATGACCGACGAATCCGTCCCCGGGGCCACGAAGGCTCGCCCGCGCATCCTGTCGTTCGCGATCGGACTGGCCGGCGGCATCCTGGGGCTGCTGCCCTGGCTGGTGGGTGCCTGGACCCTGCCCGACGAGGTGCCGTTCGTGGTGCTTCCGATCAGTCAGAAACAGGCGATCCTGCTGTTCTCGCTCGTGGTGCTCGGCGGGGTGTTCGCGGGGCTCGCGGTGCATTTCCTCGGACGACGGCGAACGACCGCCGGGTGGCCGGCGGCGCTGGGAGTCGCGCTGGTGCATCTGATCGCGGTCGCGACTGAGCTTCAGCGTTCTCGCCGACGAGCTGAGGATCGGCGACGGCGGAGACGAGAAGGCGATGATCTACTTCGCCGGGATGCTCGCCGGCACCCTCACAGCAGTGCTGACGGCGCAACTCGGGTTCCACATGACGTCGTCCCCATCGCCGGGGGTGGTGTCGGTCGGGGTCGCGCTCGCCGCGGTGCCGTTCGCGACCTGGGTCGGCCGGTCCTTCGTCGCATTCGCCGGCGAGGGCAGCCCGCCGGAGTACCTGCCGGCCCTGCTGCGCTGGCTGCCGGCGGTGCTCGTCGGGGCAGCGCTGGTGTGGTGCGGTGTGCGTCCGGTATGGCGGCGGGTCGTCGCGTGGGTGATGTCGCTGCTGGCCCTGTGGCTCGTGTCAGCCCTGTTCATGACGATCGAGTACGCATTCGGGATACGCGAGCTGCCGGCCGGCGCGACGGCGAGGGAGCCGGCGCGGGTGCTCTTGATGGTGCTCGAGGAGACCTGGTTGCCGGTCGTCGCGGCATTCGTCATCGCGATCGTGGGAACGGCGGTGCGGATGCTGATCGAGTGGGGTGTGTCACGCCGGGGTGAACCCGCCTGATGATTTTCCTGTCAAGGGGCTCCTCCGGTCGCGCCTCTCTGTCATAGGAAGGAACCGGAGAGAAGGAGTACGGCATGGCCGCAGGAGATATCGAGACGTTCCAGCGCGACGGCATCTGGTTCAACCGCATCGAAGGAGAATCACGCACGTTGGGCAGCAGCTTCGCGAGCGAGGCCGAGGCCATCAAGGTCGGCCGCAGCGCGGCAGCGACCCGCCAGGTGCAGCACACGGTGCGCGCCGAGGAAGGGCCGTCGACGGATGCGCATGTCTACGCCCTGCACCCGCGCGACCTGATCAGTTGATGGGTCGGGCAAGGCTGCTGCAGGTCTGCGTCAACGGCGCTCGCGATGCGGCGCAGCATCCGTGGCTGAGTGCCGACGCGACGGTCGTCGCCGACGATGCCGCACGAGCGGTCGGTCTCGGAGCGCACGAGATCCATGTGCACGCGAAGGATGCCGCGGGCCGCGACTCCCTCGCCGGTGACGACGTCGCGCGGTGGGTGCGCGCCATGCGCGCGGCCTGCCCCGGCGTGCCGATCGGCGTGACCACGGGAGCCTGGGCCGAGCCCGACGTCGAGCGTCGCCTCGCCGCGATCGCCGGGTGGACGGAGCTTCCCGACTACGCCTCGGTCAACTGGCACGAGACCGGAGCCGACGAGGTGGCGGCGCTGCTCCTCCGTCGCGGCGTCGGCGTCGAGGCGGGCATCTGGGGTGGTGCGGGTTTGGAGGTGTGGCGTCGCTCGCCCGTGCGCGGCGCGTGCCTGCGCGTGCTGATCGAGCTGCCGGACGAGTCCGCCGAGATGGTGCGGGAGCACGCCGAAGGGCTGATCGCGCACGTCGCCGAGGAGGAGCCGAGCATCCCGATCCTGCTGCACGGCGAAGAACGATCGACCTGGCCCGCATTCGACCTCGCCGTCGAGCTCGGCCTGGATGCGCGGATCGGGCTGGAGGACACTCTGACCCTGCCCGACGGACGCACCGCGTCGGACAACGCGGCGATGGTGCGCGCGGCAGTGGGACGGATGCCGGTGGGCTGAGCCGCGCGATGTTCGGCGCCGTACTTGTCAGGGCGCTGACATCCGACGGATCTCGGCGGCATACGAATCGAGCACGGCGAAGATCCCGGGATGCTGCCAGACCCGGCTGCGTGCTCTCCCCGTGGTCTCGGTGAGGACGCCGCGTGCAGTGAGAGTGTCAAACGCACGCAGCGCTGCCATCTCCCCGAAGCCGAGCTCGCCCATCAGGTACTTCGTGTTCACCGCAGGCTGCCCGACGAGGGCGGGGAGGATCCTCCACGCAGCGGCATCCGCACGGACGCCCTGCATCTTCGCGCGGGCGTCTTCGAACTGGGCGACGAGGTCGTCGACGAGCTTCGTGCCCGTGGATGCGGCGATCCGGCTGGCCGAAGCGAACTCTCGGATGATCGGGCCGGCGTCGCCGGCACGGTAGGCCGTGAGCGCCGCGAAGTAGCGGCCGGTGTGGACCAGGAGGCCTGCCGAGATGGGCACCGCGGTGGAGCCGACGAGACCCTTGTTCCGCAGGATCGATTGCGCGAGCGCCCGGCCTGTGCGGCCGTTCCCGTCGGTGAACGGGCGGATGGTCTCGAACTGGGCGTGTGCGGCGGCGACCTGGACGAGGACGGGAATGTCCTGGCGCTTCACGAAGCGCACGAGGTCGGCGATGGCAGCGGGGATGCGGTCGTGGTGCGGTGCGACGAAGTCTGCCAGCCGAGGGCCGGCTTCACCGGGGCCGATCCACACCTGCTCGGCGCGGAAGCGGCCGGCGTCATCCTTTGCGAAGTCACGTTGGTGGAGCATCAGCGCCTTGTGCATGGCGAGGATCGAGCCCTCACTGATGTCGTCGGCCAGTTCGAGCGCCGCTTCCATGGCGCGGACGTTGCCGATGACAGTGAGGGCGTTCGCCTTGTCGCCCTCGTCGATCTCGGCGAGGGCCAGCTGCGTCGCAGACGTTGTGAGCTGCTCGATCTGCGAGCTGGAGGCCGACTCGGTGCGCAGCAGGATCGCGGTCATAGGGCCGAGGGCCGGATTGTCGGTGCCGAGAACGCGCTGTGCATGCGTGTCGAACTTCACCAGCTGACGGGTGGCGTCTTCGATGTCGGCGGAATCTTCACCGGAGATGCGGGGAGTCCAGCCAGCGATGGGCGCCGTGATCGCCGCCTCGTACGGACCCGTCTGGCGGTTCACTTCCGCGCGCGAGTACATGGCGGGCGCGCCCGGCTTCCAGTCGAAGATCTCATGCGAGATCTGCTCGACCGGAATGCGGATGTCGGCCGTAGGTGTGGGCACGCATCCATCTTACCAACACTTAAGGCGATAAGTGTTGGTAAGGCGTCGGCCAGCCATCAGATGCAGTCCGGCGATCCACGCCGCCTTCTCGTTCTTCCTCGGCCGGGGCGAGTACATGCTGCTCTGGCCCGTCCCCCGCGTGTATGAGTTGTCGCACGTCTGACGCCGATGCACCCGACACGTCGCCGCATGATCGTTTCTGGCGCGCCCGATTGCAGCTAGCCGTTGCGCACGCCGGAAGCAATCGATTCGGCGAGGGTGGAATGCCAGAGCGCTTCCTGCAAGGATCGAGCGAATGGTCGAGGACAAGAGAGACATGTGGGACCGTGAGGCCGAGACGTTCGATCAGGCCGCCGATCATGGTCTCCGGGACCCGGTCGTCCGACGCGCGTGGGCCGATCTGCTACTTCCGTTGATCGGGAAACCGGGCCGCCGGGTTGCGGACTTGGGATGCGGTACGGGAACACTGTCCACTCTTCTCGCTGCCGAGGGGCAGCACCTCGTGCACGGAGTGGATTTCTCCACGGAGATGATCCGACGAGCGCGCGAGAAGGCAGCCGAGGTCACACCGCGTCCGGTCTTCTCCGTGGCGGATGCTTCAGAGCCACCGTTCCCTGTAGCTTCATTCGACGTGGTTCTCTGCCGCCACGTCTTATGGGCGATGCCCGACCCTTCCGAGGCGCTGCAGAGATGGATCGAGTTGCTGGTCCCGGACGGCGTGCTCGTCCTGATCGAAGGCATGTGGAGCAATGGGGTGGGTCTGAAGGCCTCGGCTTGTGCTCGACTCGTCGGGAGCCTTCGTGCCGACGTTCACCTGCAGATGCTGGACGATGACGTGTACTGGGGCGGCCCAACCGACGACGAGCGATATCTGGTTCTCAGCACAAGCTGAACGCTCGACATCCGGGCGCGGGCTTTCTCCCGCCTCGCTATGTTGTGCGGTATGACTCTGACGGCAGATGCTCACGTTCATAGCGAGTGGTCGTGGGATGCCGGTTCAGATCCGGCCTCGGCTGGCGCGATGAATCGAATCTGCGAGCGGGCGGTGCGTATCGGACTACCGGCGGTCGTCTTCACTGAGCATCTCGATTTCGAGGATTCGTGGAAGGTGGATGCCGGTGACATCGGTGAGCATGCTCAGCGGTACGTCGATGACACGGGGTATGTCAGGCTCCCTCCGTTCGACGCGGACGGATACCTGGCTGCGATCGATCGGTGTCGGAGCGCGCATCCCGAGCTTCGGATTCTGACCGGAGTGGAGTTCGGACAGCCGCACATCTGGGATGCCCAAGCCGCCTCGCTGTTGGGTAGCGGTGTGATCGACCGAGTAAACGGCTCCCTCCACATGCTGCCTTTCGGCGACAAGGACCGCTCCGAGCCGACCACGCAGTACCGCTACATGCCAGCTGACACGGTGATGTGGGAGTACCTGGCGGAGATCCCGCGGATGGTCGATGGGTCCGACTCGTTCGCCGTCTTCACTCATATCGACTACGCGGTTCGATCGTGGCCGACGTTCACAGCGGGTCCGTTCGATCCTTTCCGGTTCGAGGAGGGGTTTCGCGGCGCGATGCGTTCGCTCGCTGAGTCCGGCAGAGCGTTGGAGATGAATACGCGCCGTCTCTGGCCGTGGATACCGCGCTGGTGGGCAGAAGAAGGAGGGCAAGCGGTGTCGTTCGGTAGCGATGCTCACGAGGCGGGTTCCCTTGCGGCGAATTTTCCCGAGGCGATGGCGATGGTCGAATCGTTTGGATTCAAGCCCGGACGGCGCCCCGAGGACTTCTGGATACGGTGAATCCGAACGAGCTGCCGTAGGCGATCGTTCGCGGCGTCAGCGCATCCCGCGCGCGAGACGGCTGCCGCTCACGTCCGCGAGAACTGCAACCCGGCGATGCGCATTCCGTGCGTGCGCGGATCGCCTACGGGCGTGCTGACGGCGTGAATCGGAGCACGTTTGTTTCTCGTCGCACGAAGCCTGCTAACTCGTACAGCCGCAGGGCCGATTCTCGCGAGGGCCGCGATGTGAGATCGAGGGTGCGGAGTCCGCGAGCAGTTGCGAGTTCAGTCATCCGCACCAGCAGGGCTCGGGCGATACCGCGCCCGCGCATCGATTCGTCGACCACCACGTCATCCACATGTCCACGAAGACCCGAGGGCAGTGGGAACGTGACGAGAGTTGATGCACCAACGATTCGCCCGCCATGTCGCACTACAAGCAGTTCGGTTGCATCGTGGGTGACGATCGCTGCAAGACGTGTCTGGTCGAACGTCGCCGTCTTCGACAGCTGTGCAAGCAGGTGCGCGATATCCGCAGCATCGGCATCCGTCACGGCAGACAGCACTTCGACGGACGGTGGTAAGTCGCTCATCCCGACACCATAGCTACTTCAGATCGAGAAGCGGTGGCGCACCCAGCGCCAGAGAGATCTCCAACTGGCGTAGGCATGCACTGAGGGGCCTCCGCTAATCGCTATCGGACGGCGCTAAGCGGCCGTCGCACCTTTGAGGCGTCGCAAGGCTACGCCCTGGCTCACGGCGAAAGCCGCCACGTCGATTGCGAGAGCGAATGCCGCGAGGGTAAGCACGGTCGTGCCAGCGACGAGGCCGGTCGCTGCGAGCCCCAGGCTGGCGGCCATATTCGCGATCATCACCAGGCGGAGGCTCGTTCGGATCGGCCTCCGATACGACGCCCACCATACGTAGGCGCCCCATACGAAGGTGGCACCACCCACGCTGACAAGAAGCGGAGTGGATAACGCCACTCCTTGCGCAGTGAGGGGAGCCGTGGCCGTGACTAGGAGGCCGATCGCGATGCAATAGATCGCGTCGAAACGAAGGCTGAGGCGGGCTAGCCGATCACCGGTCATGACTCGATTGTGCCCGAGAGTCGACCCGAAAACGATGTCTTACGAGTGGGAGCGCTCACGTCGATAGTCGCTAATGGAGCATGCCAGGAACACACCGGCGGACAGCACCATAAAGATCACCGACGCAGGACTCCACCATTCCGGAAGGCTCTCTGCGAACAGCACCCCGGCAACGCCGAGAACGAGGGCGACTCCAAGCAGGTGTCGGCTCCATACAGTCACGCGATCACCGTATCGAAGGACTAGCGCGACTCGCGTAAACGATCGCGATCGGTGTTTCTGACTCTGCGGGTGTCCCCGCCTAAAAAGGACAGACACTGCCCTCCCCTCAAACGATGCGGTCGGCCTCATTTCGAAGTGTCTTTGGTGTTTTGGTCAGTAGCCTGCCTGTCGCGATCGATGGCGTCGGCGAGCATGCTCCCACCGCTGCGCAGCAGTGCGCGTCGCCACGGGACGACGCCTTCGATCTCGATCTGGATGGAGATCGACAGGACCGTCCGGATCAAGACGATCAGACCGAGGACCAGCGCGCTTTCGATCGACGGCTTTGACGTGATCGTGCGGATGAGGTCAGCGGCGACGAGGATTTCCAGTCCGAGCAAGATCGCTGAGCCCAGGGCATTGCGAACCACCGCGAACGCCTTCCGACCACTCTCGCCGCGCCGAAGCGAGCGCACGCCCAGCACGACGGCGATCGCGAGCCCGACCACGATGGCACCTGCGCCCAGCGCTTCGAAACCGATGGCGACGGCTGTGAAGACATCCTCGATTTGCATGCGGCCAGCTTAGAGGCGTGCTCATCGGACGGCACCGCGACAACCCGGCTGAACAACTGCAACTGCAACCGAGGGGATCAGCCGAGCATGAGCGAGTGCGGGTCCGTGGGTGAAACGCGAAACGGCAGAACAGGCCCTGGCTGCCAGTTCGACAAGCACCGTCCGCGATCACAGTCTGGTAGCTCGTGCGGTAGACGTCCTGGCCCTCGAGCTTGAGATCGAGGGCCACGGCATAGATCGGCGTGCTCTCGACGACAGCGCCGGTGGGCGCAAGGCTCACCACCGTGCCGGAGCCCCGAAGCATGCTCTCAAACGCCGCCATGTTCGTGAAGGGATTGGCCGCGGCGGCCCCGTGCGTGCCGTGCGGGGTGTTCGGGTCATAGGCCGTGTACTGCTCGGCGAGGTCAGCCGAGTGCTTGAGGTTCGCCGCATAACCGGTGTTCATGGTCTGCTTCGCACCGGCCTTCATCAAACGACCGATGTCGCCGAGGATGCCCATGCTCAGCTCGTGAAGGCGATGTTCTGGGCGTCAGCCGGATCGACCTTGACATCGCCCAGTCATGCCCGCCCGCGGCGTTTTGCTTCATGCGATCGAAGAGGCTCATGGATCCCCATTTCAGGTGTCGGCGCCTGCCACCCGGCCCGGAGAACCCCGACGATAGCGCTGCGGCGTGGGTCCCAACGAAGCTCTGCGGATCAGAACGAACCCAATAGCGGCCACGACGAACAGCGGTAGCCGAACGATCGATTGCGGGTCGGCCAGGCTCTGCTGTGCGAAAGGGCGCCATCGCACATACGGCTGACCGCAGGGTTAGCAGCAACCCGGAAGCCGGTTCCCGAATAGAGGCAGTGTCAGCGCAGCGCGGCTCGTCGCACCGTGCGAACTTATCGACGATTTCGAGGCCGAGGATCGACCTACTGGGCGCTCTCAGCCGCAGTGGGAACGGTCGCCCGGAACACCCAACCATCCTCGGTCCGGCCCGCCACCAGCAGTCCCGCACATTGTGAAAGACGTTGTCGGGCTCTGTGCAGGCCACGCCCGCTCGTGGGGACCCGCGTGCGGGGGCCGGCGGGGCTTGCATTCCTCACGACGAGTTCCACGGCGCCGGTGCGAGCCAGAAGCTCGATGGACGCCGACTGCGTCTTCGGGGCGTGCTTGATGATGTTCGTGACAGCTTCGATCGCGGTCTCAGTCAGAGCTCGCTCGGCCGCAGGTGCGATGGAGAGAACACTACTGGGCACCGAGACTTGTGTCGGTATCCCCGCATTCTTCAACAGCGTCCCCAGCGATGAGGCTGCTGCTACCACGTTGCCGTGGTAGCGCGTCGGGTACGCAGGCGGACCCTCTGCTGCCGTATCGCGCATCAGCGAAAGCAGTGACTGGATGCTCCCCAAGGCGTTCTCGGCGGATCTTTCGATTGTCGAGAGCGACACCTGCCGCGCCTCCTCGTCAGGCTGACGGGGTAGCGCTCTGGCATGGAACAGGACGAGCGTGAGATCGTGCGCGATCCCGTCGTGAAGTTCGTCGGCGATGCGCTCCTGGTGCTCGCGTGCGATCGCTTCGAGATCCTTCGCGACACGAGCACGCTCGGCGACGAGGATCGTCTCTCGAGCGGCCACGAGGCGGAAGGCCACGCCTCCGAGAAAGGCGATCACTGCGATACCGAGGATGCCGTAGATGCCTCCTTCCGCCAACGTCGACCCCCCGGAGGCAAGGTATGCGGTGAGCGCTCCCAGAAGCACCGCGTGCGCGATGATGACCCACAGTGTGCATGTGGCGGCAACCAGACTGAGCGCGAAGGCTAGCTCCAGGAGGTCTCCTCCACTGCCGGAGAACACCACGCCGACGCTGCTGATGAGCATGACGATGACTGCCGCGGTCCTCGGGTGCCAGGCGAAGGCAGCCAGTCCCGCATAGAACGCGACTGCCAGGAGGTCGTAGCGAGTGAATGCACCTCTGGTGACGGAGAAGCCGATCGCGATGCACAGAAGGACACCTACCGCCAAGACCAGGAGCAGGCGCGCAACAGGGTGCAGAGAGCGCTGCTCCCAGAACGCTCGAGCGCGCAGCATGCGCCCGATCGAGGGGCCGCCGGCGAGGATCGCTGCGCGGGAGCCGTCTGGGTCGGGGCGGGTATCAGACACAGATGCCCATGATCTGGCAGAGCCAGTCGCCCAGGTCGGCATTGGTCTCCATGATGACGCGAACGAACGTTTCGACGCTGTAGCTGCTGATGTGTCCCACGCTGGTCTCCTTCACTGGTGCTGCTCCGTCGACGCGACCGTAGCTGGTCGTCAACCGGCGCCATGGATACTCTCATCAACCCTACGAGCCGTGCCCTGTGGGTCACACAATCGTGGCCCCAGGGCTAGAGATCGGCCCACGTGTGCGCGGTACCGTGAACAGGTGAGCGCAACCGTCGGAGTCGTCGTCGTCGACGACGATGCCCTGGTGCGTCATGCCCTGCGCGCCTTCATCGCCGATGACAACCGGGTCACACTTGTCGGGGAAGCTGCTGATGGCTCCGAGGCCGTCGAGACCTGCGCTGCTGTGAATCCCGACGTCGTCCTGATGGACATCAAGATGAACGAGGTCAACGGCGTCGAGGCAACGCGTCGGCTGCTGGAGTGGAATCCGCGATGTCGAGTCGTGGCATTGACGACCTTCACCACTGAATGGCGCGCGCTCGAGGTGCTACGCGCAGGTGCTTGCGGTTACCTTGTGAAGCACTCGACCCCGGAACAGATCATCGATGCTGTCCTGGCTGCGCACGCTGGCGATCGGGTTGTCTCACCCGAGGTGCAGGACAGGTTCGTTCGCGCTGCGATCGAAGCCGGTGATGATCAGACCCCGGAAGCTCCAGCGCTGAGCGGCCGGGAGCGACAGGTGATCGAGTTGATCGCGAAGGGACTCTCCAACGCGGAGATCGCTGAGGAGCTCCACTACGCCGAGGGGACAGTGAAGGCCGACATTCGTCACATCAACCAGCTCTGGGACGTCGAAAACCGACTTCAGGTCGTTCTCCGCGCCACCGAGCTCGGGATCATCAGTCTCTGAGCCCAGCCCTGCGGTTCACGATGATGGCCCCAGGGCTATGAAACCTCCAGGAACCTTCGTCGGATCGTAGCGTGATAGCGCGGTTCAATCCCTGAACGGCACAGACACGGAGGAGCAACGATGAGATTCAAGACCGCTGCAGTGGGCGTTGTCACAGCGCTCGCGCTCGGCATGTTGGCGGCACCCGCGCAGGCCTCGGAGCCATTGCCCGACGATTCGATGTTCTTCTCCTCAGAGGATCTCGACGCGATGGCACCTGACGGCGGGGCGGCGCTCGACCCTGAGGTGTTCCTCCAGGGTTTGGAAGAGCTCGAAGCTTCGCCTGCGCAGCGAAACAAGATCACGGAAGATGGATACACGTTCTATCAGTACGTCGTTCCGGAAGGATCGCTCACCCTGCCGAGCGCCGCCGATGTGCGCGCCGCGATCGAAGCGGATGCGTCTGCAGAGGTGCCGAGCGATGTGATCACACCGTTCCTGGAAGTTCGCTTCTCTGGCATCAAGATGGCGGTGGGGTTCAACACCGTCGATCAGCAAGCACTCGCGGCGGGCGGCGGGGCCGCGGTCGCCGCCGCGCTTTGCCTGATTCCAGGTGTGGGGTGGGCGGCGTGCACAATCATCGGCATCGTCGTGGGTGTGGCTACGACCTACCTCGTCGCGAATGGGATCTGCAGCGGAGGCCGGACTCTTTGGTGGTATGACGTCGACGGCGGATCTGTGATCAACTGTCGTTCATCCGCACCGTTCTGAGCAATCGACTGAAAGGACACCCCCATGCGTTCATGGCTGATCTACATCCTTCTCGTCATCGCGGCGCTTGTGGCCCTGGTGTTGCTTGCAACCGGCTTTCCATCGATCTCCTCAGGGGTATTCGTTATCGGGACTCCTATCGTCGTGGTGGCCGCAGGGCTGGGAGCTAAGTTCATCCAGCGCAGGAACAGATCCGCGCGCGCCAAGACGTCCTAGGGGCGAACCGGCAGAGACAACGGCCTCCACGAGTTCTTTCTCGTGGAGGCCGTTGTCTCTGCTGGGGGCGCCTATCGCGCGCGACCGAGTGGAGTCCCGCATAGTGGTGTAGCGGACGTGGCCCGGTACGTCGTTCACGACGTAGACGCGGCCACCGGGTGATCCTTCGAGAAAGCTCTCTACTTCCCCTTCGATTGGAATCATCACGGTGACCGGGACCTAGCCACCCGGGGCGGGACGATCGACGTCGCGATCCCGAAGCTGCGCACGGGGACCCGCGCCCCGTCACGGCGATGTCTCATCTCATCGACTGCCACATATCGTGAGATCGGACACCGGGCGACCTCGATAGGTCCACGCCCCTAATCCCTGGCCAACGTCACGGACGGAAATGAGACGTGCGGCGGCGCGGGGGCGTCCCTAGATTGGGTGTTCCGCGACGAAGGAGTGCCCCGTGCCCGAGATCCAGACCACGACCGCCGGCGATCTGTCGTCGCGTCGCTCGTCCTGTCTCGGCCATCGCGCAGAGGCCGGCTCTTCTCGGGTGAGCGCCGTCGCGCGATGTCGGCGAGTGGGCTGAGAGCTGCAGACCATGACCGACGACCTCACACGCACCGCACAGCATCCGTTCGACTCCCGGACGAGGTTCCACCTCGACCGGCCGGAGAGTCGCAAGTGGAGCCTGCATCCGGGACGCATCGGCGCCTGGGTCGCGGAGATGGACTTCGGCGTCGCGCCCGAGATCGCCGCGGCGATGCACCGGGCGATCGACGAGGAGAACCTCGGCTACCTCTCGCCTCCGCTGGCGGAGAAGCTCGGTGTCGCGACGGCCGAGTGGATGCGCAGCGAGTACGGCTGGGCGGTCGACCCCGAGCGCGTGCATCCAGTCTCCGATGTGATGGCCGTGCTGCGCGTGGCCGTCGAGGAGTACGCGCCGGCCGGGTCGCCGGTGATCGTGCCGACGCCGGCGTACATGCCGTTCCTGACGTATCCTGCCGACGATCGGGCATCCGGTGATCGAGGTTCCCGGTGTCGAGGTCGACGGACGCTGGCAGCACGATCTGCAGCGCATCGATGAGGCGTTCGCCGCCGGTGCGCGCACCCTCGTGCTGTGCAACCCGCACAACCCCACCGGCACCGTTGCTTCTCGGGCCGAGCTGGAGGCGATCGCCGAGATCGTCGAGCGGCACGGCGGCCGGGTGTTCGCCGACGAGATCCACGCGCCGCTGCGCTTCGACGGGCGGCCGTTCGTCCCGTACGCGTCGGTGTCGGATGCGACGGCCGCGCACACCGTGACCGGCACGAGCGCGTCGAAGGCGTGGAACATCCCGGGGCTCAAGACCGCGCAGCTGATCACCTCGAACGACGCCGACCAGGAGCTCTACCGCGGGTTCGGGTTCTCGGTGCAGCACGGGGCGGCGACGCTCGGTGTGGTGGCGTCGACCGCCGCGTACCGGCTGGGGAAGCCGTGGCTCGACGGGGTTCTCGCGTATCTGGACGGATCGCGGTCGCTGCTCGGATCGCTGGTCTCGGAGCATCTGCCGGGTGCGGTGTATCGGGCGCCGGAGGCTACGTACATCGGGTGGATCGACACTCGTGCCCTGGGGATCGACGGGCCGCCGGCGGAGTTCTTCCGCGAGCAGGCGGGGGTCGTGCTCACCGAGGGGCGGCTGCTCGGGCGCGGGTACGAGGACTACGTGCGGGTCGTGTTCGCTACGCCGCGGCCGATTCTGGAAGAGGCGGTTGCGGCTATGGGGGAG
>CAVYKC010000002.1:0-418308 GCA_963769005.1 uncultured Actinomycetota bacterium
GTCAAGTCCCGGGTAGTGGTGTAGCGCGGTCCTTCGGTGTGTGGGGTTAGGCGCTGAGTTCGAGGATGGGCTGGTCGGTCGTCTCCGTTCCTGTGTCGGTGGCGAGGGTGAGGCGGGACTTGGCGAGGATGTCGAGGCCGAGGTAGCGGCGTCCTTCGGCCCATTCGTCGGTCTGTTCAGCAAGGACCGCGCCGACGAGGCGGATGATCGCGTCGCGGTTCGGGAAGATGCCCACTGAATCGGTGCGGCGGCGGATCTCGCGGTTCAGGCGCTCGTTCGGGTTGTTCGACCAGATCTGCTGCCAGAGCCCCTCGGGGAACTGGGCGAACGCGAGGATGTCCGCCCGGGCGGCGTCGAGGTGCTCGTGGGCGTCGGGGAGTTTGCCGTCGACATAGTCCAGGAGCCGGTCGAACTGGGCGTTCACGGCCTTCGCGTCCGGCTGGTCGTAGACGGAGTGCAGCATCGCTTTGACGGCGGGCCACATGGTCTTCGGGGTCACGCCCATCAGGTTCGCGGCGTAGTGGGTGCGGCAGCGTTGCCAGGCAGCTCCAGGCAGGTTCGCAGCGATCGCGTCCACCAGGCCCGCGTGCGCGTCACTAGTGACGAGGCGGACCCCGACCAGGCCGCGGGCGACGAGATCGGCGAAGAAGCTGTTCCAGGCCGCCCCGGTCTCCGACGTGGCGACTCGCAGGCCGAGGACCTCGCGTCGGCCGTCGGCGTTCACGCCGGTCGCGATCAGGACGACGGCGTTGATGACACGGCCGCCCTCGCGGACCTTCATCGTGAGAGCGTCGGCGGCAACGAACGTGAACGGCCCGGCGTCGCCGAGCGGGCGGTGACGGAACTGGTCGACGTGCTCGTCGAGGTCCGCCGCCATCCGCGACACCTGCGACTTCGACAGCGAGTGGATCCCGAGCTGCTTGACGAGCTTGTCCATCCGACGGGTGGAGACTCCGGCGAGGTAGCAGTCCGCGACGACGGTGATCAGCGCCGACTCAGCCCGTTTGCGGCGCTCGAGCAACCATTCCGGGAAGTAGGTCCCCTGCCGTAGTTTCGGGATCGCGACATCGACCGTCCCGACCCGGGTGTCAAGGTCGCGGTGCCGGTAGCCGTTGCGTTGCGACGTCCGGTCCGGGGACGCTTTGCCCCATTCGGCGCCGATGACGGCGTCCGCGTCCGCGGACAGCAACGCATTGATCATGGTCTGCAGCAGATTACGCATCAGATCCGGCGACGCGTCGGTCAGGGCTTCGCCGAGCAGGCCGGCAGGGTCGACAATATGAGGAGCGGTCATCGTGATGATGCCTTTCGAGTGGGATGTGAGAGTTTCCTCGAAGGATCACACGGTGACCGCGTCTACGTCCGAGACGATCCGGCCACCGAGCGGCTACACCACGCTACGGGACTCCACTGGGGGCCGTTAGCCATGGTCGGGACCTCATCGTGCTGCCGCCGTACTTTCCGGGCACGCGGACATGCAGCATGTGCGGTCAGAACGGTGGAAAGAAGGAACTTGACGTACGCGTCTGGGATTGTAGTGTCTGCTACGCAACGCTCGACCGCGACGTGAACGCCGCAGCAAATCATCTGGAATACGCCTTCGGCCTTGCTCTGCAAGGAATGAAGGAGCGGGACCTCGCCGCCGGGCTGGCGGAGAGGATAAACGCTCGTGGATGGGACGGAAGACGAACGTTGAGCATGCTCAATGCCGCAGGCCCGTGTGAAGCGAGAAGCCACCGGACTGTGCAGACGCGTTCTGCGCAGCGACGGAAATCGCAGCGTACTGCGCTGCGACGCAAGCATGTTCGTGTCGACTCGTCGAAGCCCGTCGAGACGCGTGATTACGCGGCTCAGGCGGCAACCGGAGGAAAAAGCCGCCAGACGCGGAGGAACGCCACTGAGGCGGCCGCTGATGGCGGGCGGGATTCCGGGGCGAGATGAGTTACGCGAACAACCCACAGCACAGAAGAAGGGCCCCGCATCGCGGGGCCCTTCTTGCATCTCTTCGTGCGAGCGGGTTCTGCCCCTCACGCCTCGGCGCCGAACGTCGCATCCAGCGCCGCGCGGAGATCCTCCAGCAGGTCATCCGCGTCTTCCAGCCCGATGGAGAGCCGGAGATGACCGTGCGTGCGGAACGGCTCCGGGTAGGTCGCGACGCGGCCGCCCTCGGTGCCGGTGTGCACGATGAGCGAGTCGTCGTGCCCCAGTGAGAACCCGGAGGTGATCAGTCGCAGATTGGCGACGAACCGGTTCTGCTGATCGGCGTCGCCCTTGACCGCGAACGCGATCATCGCGCCGAAGCCGCGGCCGCCGAACTGGCGTGCGGCGAGCTCGTGCTCGGGATGCGAGGGGAGCCCAGGGTAGTAGATGTACTCCACACGAGGGTCGTCGGCGAGGTACCGTGCGACTCGCTCCGCCGAGCGGAAGTGTTGCTGCAGGCGCAACGGCAGCGTCACCGAGCCGCGCTGGATCTGCCAGGCGTTGAACGGGGAGATGATTCCCCCGACGTCGACCATCGCATCCGCCTTGATCGGCTGGATCAGATCGTGCCGCCCGGCCACCGAGCCGCCCATCGCATCACCGTGTCCGTTGATGTACTTGGTCAGCGAATGGACGACGAGATCTGCTCCGTCGGCGATGGGACGGTAGAACGGCGGCGGCGTGAACGTCGAGTCGACCATCAGGATCGCCCCGCCCGCGTGCACGATGTCGGCGATCGCCCGGACATCGGCGATCTTCGTCGTCGGGTTGGCGATCGCCTCGATGCAGACGAGCTTGGTCTCCGGACGCATCGCCGCGCGGACGGCGTCGAGGTCGCCGATGTCGACGAAGGTCGCCTCGATGCCGTAGCGCCCGGGGAGGAGCTCGGTCCACAGTCGCCAGGTCGCTTCGTACGTCACGTCGCTGACGACGACGTGGTCGCCGACGCGCACGTGCGTGAAGAAGACCGCGTGGAGGGCGGCGACACCCGACGCGAGCGCGACCGCGTCTTCGGCGCCGTCGAGGGCGGCGAGCTTGTGCTCGAGCGCCGCCTGGTTCACGCCGGTGTTCCGGGTGTAGAGCCCCGGCTCGGTGGCCGACCAGCTGATGTCGCTCGGATCGTCGGGCAGCTCGTACGAGTTGGCCATCACGAGCGGCGTCCGGAGCGCCTTGGTCGAGTCGAGCCGATTGCCCAGGTGCACCGCGATGCTCATGTCGGACAGCGTCGACGGGTCCGTTCGATCTGGACGTGTGCTCATGAAGTCTCCTCCCGCTGGCGTCCGCGCGGCGAAGACGGATCACCGCACAGTGGATGCCAACCAGCCTAGCGTGCATAATAGACACAAGCAATTGCTGATAACGCACATTGGAGACGTGATGGAGCGACTTCCACTCGACGAGGTCGATCGGCAGATCCTGGCGCAGCTGACGGACGATGCGCGGACACCTCTCGTCGCGCTCGCGGCCAAGGTGCACCTCTCCCGTAATGCGGTGAAGCAGCGGATCGAGCGGATGGAGCGTCAGGGCACGATCTCGGGATACACCGTGGTCCGCGGAAGGAGCGCCGCGAAGGGCGTGGTGGCGATCGTGATGGTCTATCGCGTCGATCGGATGCGCGGTGGCTCCGTGATCGCCGAGATCGCACAGATCCCCGAGGTGCGCACGTGCGACATCCTCAGCGGGGACTTCGACCTTCTGGTCACCATCGAGGCGGATTCGATGGACCGGGTCGGTGAGGTCTGGGAGTTCATCGCCGCGTTGCCGGGCGTCGCGAACACCGTGACCTCGGTCTCCCTGACGCGCGTCGTCGATCGTCGTTGACGCGCGCCAGGGGAGTCTTCAGGTGCTGATGCAGATGACCTTCGGTTGAGTCATCTCCTCGAACGCGAAGCGGACGCCCTCGCGCCCCATGCTCCCGTACTTGGAACCGCCGAACGGCATGCTGTCCACCCGGTAGTCGGACGAGTCGTTGATCATGACGCCGCCGGCCTCGAGGCGCTCGGCCACGCGCAGTGCGCGACCGAGGTCTGACGTGAAGGCCGCCGCGTGCAAGGCGTATTCGATGTCGTTGGCCTGCGCGATCGCCTCCTCCTCGGTGTCGAATGCGGTCAGGGCGACGACGGGTGCGAAAGCCTCTTCCTGCCACAGCTCACCGCTCAGCGCGACGTTCTCCACCACGGTCGGCCAGTACAGCGAGCCCTCCCGACGGTGTCCGGTGAGCACGCGGGCGCCGGCGCTCACGGCATCGTCGACCACTCGTTCGACGCGCGCGGCCGAGTCGGCCGAGATCATCGCTCCGACGTCGGTGCGGGGATCGGCGGGATCCCCCACGCGCAGTGCCGAGGTCCGGGCGACGAAGCGGTCGCGGAATCCCGCGTACACGCTGCGCTCGATGAGGATGCGCTGGGCGCCGACGCAGTTCTGCCCGGCGGCCCAGAATGCACCGGAGACGCAGGCGTCGACAGCCGTATCGATGTCGGCATCCGCGAAGACCAGCACCGGGGCGTTGCCGCCGAGCTCCATCGCGAGCTTCTTGAGTCCTGCGCCGCGGGCGATGGCCTCACCGGTCGCGAAGCCGCCGGTGAACGACACCATGCGCACGTCGCGGATGCCGATCAGCGCCTGCGCGAGGTGGCGGTCGCCGTGCACGACGGTGACGATCTCATCGGGCAGGCCGGAGTCGATGAGCACGTCGACAAGCAGCTGTGCGGTGAGCGGCGTGAACTGCGACGGCTTCAGGATGACGGAGTTGCCGCCGGCGATCGCGGGGCCGATCTTGTGGGCGACGAGGTTGAGCGCATCGTTGTACGGGGTGATCGCGACGATGACACCGAGCGGTTCGCGGGTGAACCACCCGCGCCGGTTCTCCGAGCCCTCGTAGGCGTCGAACGGGATCACCTCGCCGTCGGCGGCACGCGCCGCCTCGGCGGAGAGGGACATCGTCGTGATGGCCCGCTGCACTTCCTTCCGCGCCTGCGTGATCGTCTTCCCGGCCTCGCGCATGACCAGCGAGGCGGCTTCATCGGCGCGCTCGCCCAGCAGTCGCGATGCTCGATCCAGGATGCGGTGCCGGGCGAACTTCGACAGGTCGCGAGAGAGCGATGCACCGATGCGAGCACGCTCCATGATCGCGTCCGCATCGGCCGGCGTGCTCTGCGGCACCTCTCCGATCTGCTCGCCGGTGAACGGGTCGAACACCGCCAGCCGGTCGGCGGCGAGTTCGGCGCGAGCGAGCACGGCGGTCACCGTGCGGCCCCGACGAGCGCACGCTGGTGGGCGTCGATGGCGATGATGTCGGAGAGCAGCGCGTACGCGGTCTCCCAGCGTCCGGCGCCGGGACCGGAGACGGTGACGGTTCCCAGCAGATCGGTGGTGAACGCGATCGCGTTCGTCGCACCCGAGATTCCGGCGAGCGGGTGGTCGGGCGACAGGGCGATCGGCTCGACCGCTCCGGTCACCCTGCCGAACTCATCGCGCGTCACCGATCCGACGAGCTTCCAGCGCTTGCCCTCGGCCGCAGCCTGCACGATGTCGGCGGCGCTGAGGCTGCTGATCCCGCGGCGCTCGACGTCGGCGGTCGTGAGATCCGCGCCGAGAAGCTCGTTGGCGAGGATCACGACCTTCAGCTGCACGTCTGACCCCTCGATGTCTGCGGTGGGGTCGGCCTCGGCGTATCCGAGCTCCTGCGCTTCGGCCACGGCGGCCTGCAGAGTCATCCCGCCCTCCATCTTTCCCAGCACGTAGTTGCTCGTGCCGTTCAGGATGCCCTGGATCGCGTTGATCCGCAGTCCGCTCATCGTCTCGCGGCCGAATCGGAGCACGGGGGTGCCGCTCATGACGGAGCCTTCGTACTCGAACCGGACGCCGTTCTCGTCGGCGAGGCGATTGAGCGCGGCGCGTGCGATGGCGACCGGTCCCTTGTTGGTCGTCGTGACGCTCTTGCCGCTCTCGAGCGCTGCGCGGACGTGCGAGATGGCGGGCTCCCCGTCGACCGGATTCGTGAAGGTGGCCTCCACGATGATGTCGGCGGATGACTGCCGGATCACGTGATCGTTGTTCGGGATCGCGGCACCACCCGGCATCCCCTCGAAGCTCGCGCTCGACGGCAGGTTCAGCACGTGGTCCAGATCGATGCCGTCCGGCTGCATGAGCGAGCCGAATCGCAGATCGGTGATCGCGACGACGCGGAGCGTGAACCCGAGTTCGTGTCCGAGTGCTTCGCCTCGATCGCGGATGATCTCGGCGAGAGCGCGGTTGACGCCTCCGAAGCCGATGAGGGCGAGATCATGGTGGTTCACGGGTGGCTCCTTCGTCAGAACGGGTAGGAATCCATCGTGAAACGGGGTGCTGTCAGTCCGCGCCTTCCGGAACGGCACACCGCACTGCCGGAATGCCCGGCCGGGTGCCCGAATCGCAATCCGGGACCCGCCGCGGTAGTTTTCGGTCATCGGGGTTGCGGTCGCGGCTGACGGCATGTAACGTCCCGCCATACCCGATTCCGTGCAAGATCGACACAACAGCGTGTCGATAACGCACGCCAATACTTGGATTGAGAGACCGCATGGCTCCTGTAGCCGGGGAGAAAGAACTCCCCAACGTCCTGCCTCACACGACCGCGACACAGGTACCGTTGCGCCGACTGCAACGGTCGATGGACGCGCGGCACCTGATCATGATCGCCCTCGGCGGCGTGATCGGCTCGGGGCTCTTCCTCAGCTCCGGCTACACGATCTCGCAGGCCGGCCCGCTCGGCGCGATCATCGCCTACCTCATCGGCGCCGTCGTCGTCTACCTGGTGATGGCCTGTCTCGGTGAACTGGCGATCGCCTACCCGGTCTCCGGCGCGTTCCACATCTACGCGGCCCGCTCCATCGGCCCCGCCACCGGCTTCACGACGGCCTGGCTGTACTGGCTGTGCTGGGTGGTCGCTCTCGGGTCGGAGTTCACCGCATCCGGAATCCTCATGCAGCGCTGGTTCCCCGGGGTTCCGGTGTGGCTGTGGTGCCTGATCTTCGCGGCGGTGCTGTTCCTGCTCAACGCCGTCTCGGCGCGCGTCTTCGGCGAGGCCGAGTTCTGGTTCTCCCTCATCAAGGTCGTCGCCATCGTCGGCCTCATCGTGCTGGGTGGCGCCGCGATCTTCGGGATCACGCCGCTGTCCGCGGAGCATCCGCCCGCGATCCTGTTCAGCAACTTCGAGACTCCCGACGGCCTGTTCCCCGGCGGTTTCAGCGGCGTTCTCGTCACCGCGCTCGCGGTCTTCTACGCGTTCAGCGGCTCCGAGCTCATCGGCGTCGCGGCCGGCGAGACGAAGGACCCGGCCAAGAACATCCCGAAGGCGCTCCGCTCGACCGTACTGCGCCTCGTCGTCCTGTTCGTCGGTGCGATCGCCGTCGTCGCCGCGATTCTTCCCTACGAGCAGGCCAGCGTGACCAGCAGCCCGTTCGTGGACGTCTTCGAGTACGTGGGGGTGCCCTTCGCGGCCGACATCATGAACTTCGTCATCATCACCGCGCTTCTCTCGGCGGGCAACAGCGGACTGTTCTCGTGCGCGCGGATGCTGTTCTCGCTCGCAGAGGAAGGGCATGCGCCGCAGCGGCTGTCGTACCTCACCAAGCGTGGAGTTCCGATCGTCGCGCTCAGCGTGAGCATCCTCATCGGACTCGTCTCCCTGCTCACGAGCGTCATCGCTCCCGGCACCGTCTATCTCGTACTCGTCTCGATCGCGGGATTCGCGGTCGTGGCCGTGTGGATGTCGATCGTGGCGTCTCAGTTCTTCCACCGGCGAGCCTTCGTCCGAGCCGGCGGCGACATCAAGACGCTGGCCTACCGGACGCCGCTGTACCCCGCTCTGCCGATCGTGGCCTTCGCACTCCTGTTCATCTCGATCGTGGCGATCGCCTTCGACCCGAACCAGGTCGCCGCGCTGTACTTCGGCGTTCCCTTCGTCGGAGCCTGCTACCTGTACTTCTGGTGGCGCCACGGCCGCAAGCGCCGGACGGACGACGCGGCGGCGGTGCCGGTCGTCGCCGGAGTCACTGAGTGACGAGACCTCCTTCAGCGGGGTGGGTCGAAATCGACATCGAAGCGATCGACCGCAACATCCGTACCGTCCGCGCAGAACTCGGCGCCCACGTCGAGTTCTGCGCGGTGGTGAAAGCGGATGCGTACGGGCACGGCATCGACCTCGTCGCACCGCTCCTCATCGCGAATCGCGTCGCCATGATCGGCGTGACGTCGAATGATGAGGCGAGGTCGATCCGTTCGCTCGGATTCACCGGTCGCCTGCTGCGTCTGCGGGCCGGGGTCCGCGCGGAGATCGAGGACGGGCTGCAGCACGGGATCGAAGAGTGGGTCGGCGGGCTCGAGCACGCGAGCGTCGTCGCCTCCGTGGCCCGTGAGCGCAGGCGGCACATCCGTGTGCATCTCTCACTGAATTCCACCGGGCTGAGTCGCGACGGCATCGAGGCCGGCGGCCGGCTCGCCAGCGCCGCCGTGCAGAGCGTCGTCCGCGATCCGGCCCTGCACGTCGTGGGCGTGTGCTCGCACTTCCCCTGCGAGAACCGCGCCGACGTGCGTGCAGGAGGAGCGAGGTTCGACCGGGAGTCCCGCGACATCATCGGCATGATCGACCCGCGGCTCCCGCCGCCGCAGCGTCACTGCGCCACCACGTACGCTGCGCTGAACGAGCCCGGCACGCGGTTCGATCTGGTCCGCTTCGGAGCCGCGCTCTACGGTGACACCGATGCGCTCGGCAGATCGCTGCACCCGGCCATGCGCCTCGTCTCCTCGATCGCGGCCCTCAACACCTACCCGGGCGGGAGCACCGCCGGTTATGAACGCCGCCACCGTCTGCACGACGAGGCGACGCTCGCTGTCGTGCCGCTGGGATACGCCGACGGATACCACCGGAGTCTCGGCGGACGGGCCGAGGTCCTCGTGCACGGACGGCGCGCCCCCGTGGTCGATCAGCTGGCGATGAACACGTTCCTCGCCGACGTGTCGCACATCCCCGAGACCCGCGTGGGCGACGAGGTCGTCGCCTACGGTGCGCAGGGAGGCGACGCCATCACCGCGGCCGACATCGAACATTTCACCGGCCAGATCGCCGCCGATCTCTACACGGCCTGGGGACGACTCCTCCCCAGAGTCCCGCGTCGGCCGCTGGATAGGATGAGCCGACCGGACGAGATCGTGGGAGAGAGGGGAGTACGCGGCAGATGAGCGCATCCTCACTCACTCAAGGTCTGGCGCTGCTGGATGCCGCCATCAGCCAGGAGCGCTTGCGGAGTCTCGGGCACAACGCCTCCCGGCTCGCGGAGGCGACGGGCATCGAGAGGAGTCGCGTCTCGCGGCTGACCCAGGAACTGCGGGAGCTGGAGTACCTGGAGCGCAGCGAATCCGCACTGCTCGCCGCCGGACCGCAGTACTTCCGCACCGCCGCGACGCTGAACGCGTCGTGGCTGAAGGATTCGCGCGAGGTTCTGAGGTTCCTCGCGTCACACCTGCGGATGACGGCCGTGATCGCCGTCGCCGACGGACCCCGGGCGGTGCTGCTGCGGTATGAGCGTGCGATCGCGACATCCGACCGCTCGCTCCGACCCGGCCTCGTCGCGCCGATCTGGTGCACCGGGGCCGGCCGGGCACTCCTGTGGGATCACTCGCGAGACGGCTTGGAAGAGCTGCTCGACGACGTGCAGTTCGTCGGCGTCGGCGGCCCGGCATCCGCCCGGTCGGTCGCCGAGGTGCATTCACGACTCGACCGCGACCGGGCGAACGGGTTCATCGCCGCGAGTCAGGAGTACGTCGACGGGGTGGACGAGTTCGCCCTCCCCATCCGGCGGAACGGCGTGGTCATCGCTGCACTCGCCCTCGCCGGCGCCCATCGGGCGAAGGGCGCATCGCGCGAGGTTCGCGCGCGCCTCAGTGACGCGGCGCAGCAGCTGAGCGCCGCGGCCGAAGGGCGCTGACGGCCTCTCGGGTCACCGGCTCGCTGCGCCGAGCCGGTGGGAGAGCCGGTCGGCCGCGTCCCGAACCGCCGTGCCGCATTCCGCAGTCCTGGCGTGCAGCGCGTTCCGTTCTCCGACGACCTGGATCGCGGCGATGACCTCGCCGCGGAAGTCCCAGACGGGAGCGGCCACCGAGTAGAGTCCGGGCTCCGCCTCCTGATCGACGATCGCGTATCCGCGCTCGCGATCCTGGCGCAGACGGTCGACGAAATCCTCGATCGAGCCGGGAGCGTTGGGCCCGGGGCTGTCGAACTCCGTGGCCGAGAACACGGCCCGGATCTCCCGGTCGGTCGCATCCCAGAGCACCGCACGACCCGCATCGCTGCAGAACGCCGGATAGGCGCGCCCGCGCCAGGATCCGATCATTCGCGAGTCCGCGGGGACGCTTTCCAAGATCGTCACAGTGCTGTCGCCCTGCAGGATGCTCAGGAAGCACGCCTGGCCGAGTTCGGCGGAGAGCGCATCCAGTGCCGCCATCCCGACGGTCTGCAGCCGCTGATCGGTGAGCTCCTGAGCGGTCGCGTACCAATTCCAGGACAGCGAATAGCTCAGGTCGCCATCGCGGACGACGAAACCGAGATTCGAGAGGACGGCCAGGGTCCGGGAGACCTGCGAGCGGTCGCGGTCCAGTTCTCGTGCGATGCTCTGCACGGTCGCCGCGTCGCCGCGTTCCGACAGCTCGCCCAACGCGCGGACGATCTCGAAGCCACGTCCCATGCTGCTCAGGCGCGTCTGCGTGCGGTGATCCATCGGCATGGATCGAGCGTAGCCGCCGGACGGACACGACCCGGCGTGTCGAACAGGAGTACGTGACACCGCGACTCCGCGTCGGCCACACTGAGTCCCATGGGATCAGCGTTGACCACCATCGGACTGCCTGTCGCACTCGGCATCATCATGCTCGGCCTCGGGCTCAGCCTCACGCTCGCGGATTTCGCGCGGGTGCTGAAGCAGCCGAAGGCGGTGATCATCGCGCTGCTCTGCCAGCTCATCGTGCTGCCGGCGATCTGCTTCGGACTCGTGTTGCTGTTCCAGCTGCCCCCGGTGCTGGCTGTGGGCATGATGATGCTCGCTGCCTCGCCCGGCGGCACGACGGCGAACCTCTACAGCCACCTGTTCCGCGGTGACATCGCGCTGAACATCTCCCTCACAGCGGTGAACTCGGTGATCGCGGTGATCACGCTTCCGGTCATCACGAACTTCGCCATCGCGTTCTTCCAGCCGTTCGACGACCAGCTCGGGCTGCAGTGGTCGAAGGCCCTCGAGGTGTTCGCCATCGTTCTCCTCCCGGTCGCGGCCGGGATGGTGATCCGCCGCCTGTGGCCGCTCCTTCGCCGACGCGATGGACAAGCCGGTGCGGATCGCCTCGGTGGTCATCCTCGTCGTCGTGATCGCCGGGGCCGTCGCATCGAACTGGGCGCTGCTCGTCTCGAACTTCACCCAGCTCGCGCTCATCACCGTGCTGTTCTGCCTGATCAGCCTGACGGTCGGGATTCTTCGTGCCGCGCTGGCTGAACGTGGGCAGGCGGCAGGCGGTCGCCACGTCGTTCGAGATCGGCATCCACAACGCCACTCTCGCGATCGTCATCGCGCAATCCGTGCTCGGCTCCGTGGAACTGAGCCTTCCCGCTGCGGTCTACGGCGTGCTCATGTTCTTCATCGCCTTCGGGTTCGGATTCCTCATCCGCGACCGCTCGACCGCCGCAGCCGCTGTTGCTGCGAGCGCAGGGCCGGCGACTTCCTAGACTGGAGCGATGCGAGCGCTCACCGAAGCCGACGTCCGTGCGTCGTTCGTCAACGCGGATGCCGACGAGCAGCGCGTCATGGCGATGCCGCACGACTTCATGCTGGTCGACTGGGACTACCTCGACTTCTTCGCGTGGCGCGATCCAAGCGCCGGACGCCGCGGCTATGTGCTGATCGAGCATGACGGGCGCGTCGTCGGCGTCGTCCTGCGCGCCTCCGACCCCGGGCGCAGGCACGCGGGCATGTGCAACATCTGCCACACGATGCAGCCCGGCAACCAGGTGGCGTTGTTCTCCGCGCGCCGCAGCGGTGAGGCCGGAGCGCGAGGGGACTCCGTCGGAACCTACCTGTGCACCGACCTCTCCTGCCATGAGAATGTGCGGCTCGCGCATCCGCTCGCCCCGAACGAGATCCGCGCTGCCGGCCAGGTCGACATCCGCCTCGACGGCACACGCAGGCGCATGGAGGCCTTCGTCGCCCGCGTGCTGGGGCAGGACTGATCGGCGGTTACGCTGAAGGCATCCGTCCTGTGCTCGAAGGAGACGCCATGAGCGATGCCATCCTGTTCTCGGTGACCGACGGGATGGCGCGACTCACGCTGAACCGTCCGGCCCGGCTCAACGCGTTCAACGCCGATCTCGCGCACGCCTGGCGTGAGGTCACCGCCGAGGCGACGTCGAGAGCCGACGTCAAGGCGATCCTGCTCGACGCGGCCGGCCCGGCCTTCTGCGCCGGCGGCGACGTCATCGACATGGCGTCCTCGATGGGTTCGGGCGCCGACATCACGGCGCTCGCCGAGGTGATCAACGCCGGCATCCGCTCGCTCACCGGATCCACGATCCCGGTCGTCGTGGCGGCCCATGGCACCACCGCCGGCGGCGGGCTCGGCATCCTGCTGTGCAGCGATTACGCCGTCGTCGGCTCGCGCTCGCGCCTCGGCAGTCTCTACGCGAACATCGGGCTGACGCCCGACCTCTCGGTCTCCGCGCAACTCGCGCGGGCCGTCGGGGAGCGCCGCGCACTCCAGCTCGTGCTGCAGGACCGGCTCCTGACAGCGGAAGAGGCCCAGGACTGGGGCCTCGTCGCCGAGGTCGTCACCGGTGCGGATGCCGCGAGCGAGGCCGAGCAGGTGCGTGCGCGCGCCGAGGAGATCGCCCGGTTCTGGCTGGCCGGCGCAGCAGACGCCTACGGTCAGGCGAAATGGCTCGTGCGCTCGCAGCCGCAGCGGACCTTCACCGAGCAGCTGAGCGAGGAAGCCCGCTCGATCGGAGCCTTCATGGAGACCGCCGACGCGCAGGCGAGGATCGCCGCGTTCGCGGCGGCATCGACGAAGGCCCGCTGAGCCAGGACGCGTCCGGCGCGGCTCCCACATCGGAAGAACTTTCCACAGCCCGGGACGGGCGGCCGCGGTTCCGCGGCCAGTGCGTGCGAGGATGAAGGCAACGCCGCTCAACGAGAGGATCGCCATGTCCCAGCCGGATGCCGCGAAGGCCGAGAAGAAGAACACGTCCCTGCTCATCAGGGGCGCCATCTGGATCGCGATCGGCGCGCTGATCGCTGCGGCCGTCGTCTGCGTCATCTGGGTGCTGATCGGAGATCAGGACGGGCTGATCGGCCGCGCGTTCCTGACGATCCTCCTGCTGGCCGGGTTCGCCGGGATCGCGATCCTGGAGGCGGGGCTCGCCCCGAACCGTCCGGACTGGCTCGCGTTGTCGAGCATGGTCACCTGGATCGTCGCGCTTCTCGTGGGGGCTGTGAAGATCTGGCTTCCCGAAGACGGCGAGGACTTCGGGGGAGCGGAGCGTTTCTTCCAGCTGCTCCTGGTCGTCGGCATACTGCAGCTGGCGTTGCTGCACGTGCGCATCTTCACGCCGGCCGCCGAACGTCATGTCACGACCTTCACCCGGGTGATCTACATCCTGACGATCGTGTTCCTCGCAGCTCTCGTGGGCATGCTCGTCTTCTTCCTCACGTTCCCGCACTCCTTCGACTACGTCGAGTTGTACTGGCGCATCGTCGTGGCGCTCACGATCCTCGCCGCCGTCGGCACGACACTCATCCCGCTGCTGAACGCGCTGTTCGCCCCGAAGAAGCGCCCCGCGTTCGCCCATTCCGCACCGGCTCAGGCGCCGGCGTGGCCGACGTACGCCGACGGCTTCACGCCGCTGCCAGCTCTCGCCGACGGCCAGCCCGACTGGAACGCGTACTACACCGGCTACCCGACCGCTCAGCCGCAGCAGGCGCTCGCGATCGCTCCGGCCGGTCAGTTCCCGGTCGTGCCGGCGGCGGCGACGAGTGTTCCCACTCCGCCCGCATCCGAGGCGCCGGTTGCGCCCCCGGCGCCGGTCGCATCCGATGTGCCCCCCGTTCCTGAAGCGCCGGCGGCACCCCCGGTTCCCCCCGCTCCAGAATCGCCCCCGGTTCCCCCTGCTCCTCCGGCGCCGGGGGATCACATGGCCTTCCCGCCGCCTCCTCCGCAGGCCCCGCAGGCTCCCCAGTGAGCCTCGAGCTCGACCTCGGAGAACTCGCGGCCGACATCGCCCGCGAAGCCGGCGCACTCGCGCGGCGTCGTCGCCAGGAGGGCGTGAACCTCGCGGCGACCAAGTCGACGCTCGCCGACATCGTGACGGATGCCGATCGCGAGGTCGAAGCGCTGATCCGTGCCCGCCTGCGCGCCGAGCGCCCTGGCGACGGCTTCCTCGGTGAGGAATCGGGGGCGGAGGCCGGCGAGACCGACGTGACCTGGGTCGTCGACCCGATCGACGGCACTGTGAACTACGCCTACGGCATCCCCGCGTACAACGTCAGCATCGCGGCGGTCCGCGGCAGCGCCGACCCCACTACCTGGGAAGCGCTCGCCGGTGCGGTGTTCGCTCCGGCGCTCGACGAGCTCTTCACGGCGGTGCGCGGGCACGGCGCCTGGTTCGGGCCGGCGCGGCTCGCCGTCACGACCGACACCGCGGCCGGTGCGCTGCTCGGCACCGGGTTCGGGTACGACCCGTCCACGCACGACGGAGATCTGGCGACGGTACGGCGGGTGATGACCATGGCACGGGATCTCCGGCGCATGGGCGCGGCCGCTCTCGACCTCGCCTACGTGGCGGCCGGCCGGCTCGACGGATACTTCGAGCGAGGACTTTCGCCCTGGGACTTCGCCGCCGGTGCTCTGCTCGTCAGCGAAGCCGGTGGAAGGTTCTCCCGGCTCGACGTCGACTCGGCTCGGCCGATGGTGATCGCCGGCGGAGCCGATGTGCACGACCGCCTGATGTCGCTGATCGTCGACGATGCGCCTTTGATCCAAGCGTGAACAAATTCATGGCATTCCCAGGCGGAGCAGTATAGGGTTTATCCGATCGTTACTTTCACCCGCCCGAACAGGTGAGAGTTGAGTAAGCGCCCCCGAGCTTGACGCACGACCCGAGAGAATCAGTTTTGCCCTTCGAGAATCCCCAGGCTGCCCCTGCGCCCACGCGCCGTTCCAGCCGACTCCGCAACGCGGCCGTCGAGGCCTCTGCGGTTCCAGCGACCGAGGCCGCCTCCGCTGGGCCGGAGAGCGTTCCCGCCGTGCCGGCGCTGCTGGCACCCGTGGCGATCTCCCGTCGCGCAGCACGTCAGCGCGCGACCGCCGAGAGTGTCGACACGACCACCGCTTCGCCTCTCGAGCCCGCGGTTCTGGTCGAGTCGCCCGCTGAAACCCCTGCCGCCGAGACGATCTCCGACGAAGAGGTCGATGTCTTCGAGCAGGCGGCTCGCGCGTTCCGCACCACGCAGACGGCGGATGCCGCGGCATCCGCCCCCTGTTCCACCGACGACGAGCCCGCCGCGATCGCGCACGTCGCGTCCCGCCGTTCTCACACCATGCGTCGCGTCGTCACCATCGGCGCGACCGTCGGCGTGATGAGCCTCGCCGGACTCCTCGCCGTCTCGATGACGCTTCCGACGGAGGCCGTCGCCGCCGTGCAGGCCCCGCAGGCCGCCGCGGCGACCTCGCTGGTCACAGCATCCAAAGCTGCGAAGGACGACGCGCCCGAAGACGAGATCCAGGCGTACGTCGCCTCTGCCGATGTGCAGAACGAATCGCTGGCTCGTGCAGAGGACTTCTCGACTGTGTCGTACCTCGACATCGCGGCCGAGCAGGGCATCCGGTACTCCGGTGAGGTCTTCACCAACGACCCGGATGCGGCGATCCAGTGGCCGTTCCTCGTCGGCGTCGGCATGACCTACGGCTACGGCATGCGAGACGGCCGGATGCACGAGGGCATCGACTTCGTTCCCGGTGACGGCGCTCCGATCCAGGCCATCGCCGACGGCACCGTGCGCCTGGCGACCGAGCAGGGCGGCGGCTACGGCGTCACGGCCTACATCGACCACGTCATCGACGGCAAGGTCATCACGAGCCACTACGGCCACATGCAGTACGGCTCCCTGAGGGTCAAGACCGGCGACAAGGTGAAGGTCGGCGACATCGTCGGGCTCACCGGCGACACCGGCCAGTCCTACGGTGCGCACCTGCACTTCGAACTCATCGTCAACGGGGCGACCATCGACCCCATGCCGTGGCTCAAGGCGAACGCGGGTCGAACCTCGTATTGACCGCCTCGGTTTCATGAGAACGCCACAGTGATGGTAGTCTCGTGTGGTTGCCCCGCGAGGGGTGGCACGCTCCGATAGCTCAGTGGTAGAGCACTTCCTTGGTAAGGAAGAGGTCGTCAGTTCAATCCTGACTCGGGGCTCGCAAAGCATCTTCTCACATGACGGATGCCTCGCGGCAGGGTAGCTCAGCTGGTTAGAGCGCACGACTCATAATCGTGAGGTCGCGGGTTCAAGCCCCGCTCCTGCTACAGATCAAGACCCCCGATTTATCGGGGGTTTTGTCGTTACCGGGGCGGGCAGGTTGCAGCCCAAAGTCCTTGCTCGGTACCGCGACGCCGATCGGATAGACGCTCGCCTTTCGAAGTGCGGTGTCGACATGGCTTCGGAATGCAGGCGTTCGGGATCAACGCGCTGCGGACGAGCTGGCTGCGGCCAGGAGCAGGGGCCGCGACCATCTCGCCCGCCCGATCTCCACATCGGAGGGTGTGAATTGGTAGTTGCGCACCTCTTTCAAGTTCGCTAAATTCTCCTCTTAGCGGTTGACATCGATGTCAAACGAGGTCGGGTCTTGCAATGATGCAGGCCCATGCACTGAGGAGAAGCGAATGGCACCCGAAGCCATCCGGACGCAACGGTCCACCATGCGGATGCTCGTCGGAGGCGCGTTGAGCGCCGCACTTGCACTTGGCTGCACGGTTCCGGCGTTCGCCGTCGAAGCCTCGCCAGGTGATGAGCAATATCGCCCTCTGGCGCACTACACGCCGGAGGCGAACTGGATGAACGACCCGAATGGGATGGTTTTCGTCAACGGGAAGTATCACCTGTTCTATCAGTACAACCCCGCCGGCGACCGGTGGGGAAACATGAGCTGGGGACACGCCATCTCGACGGATCTTCTGCACTGGGAAGAGCAGCCGTTGGCTATTCCACAGGCCTTCAATGGTGTCGGGCAACCGATCGAGGACATCTTCTCCGGCTCCATCGTCGTCGACAGGGACAACACGGCTGGATTCGGTCCGGCCGGGTCGGCCCCGCTAGTGGCGATCTATACGTCCGCTTACACCCCGCAGCACCCGCAGTTTCCCGGTGTCCAGGCTCAGTCGCTGGCCTACAGCCTCGACGATGGACAGACATGGACGAAGTACAACGGCAATCCCGTGCTCAACCGAGGGTCAGCCAACTTCCGCGATCCCAAAGTGTTCTGGTACGACGGGCCCGCTGGTGCCTACTGGGTGATGACCGCAGTTGAGGCGACGGATCGACAGGTCGTCCTCTATAGAAGCTCTGACCTGAAGACTTGGACTCACCTATCCGACTTCGGGCCAGCAAACTCGACCGGCGGTATCTGGGAATGCCCGGATCTCTTCGAACTTCCCGTCGATGGTGACCCTGAGAACACCAAGTGGGTGATGGTGGTCAACCTCAATCCGGGTGCCGTCAATGGTGGCAGCGGAGGCCAGTACTTCGTCGGCGAGTTTGACGGAACGACATTCATCTCGGAGACGACCGACGTTCCGAACGCACCCCCGCCAGGGCGGTTGTTCGCTGGTTTCGATGGCGGGAGCTACGAGGGCTGGCACGTTGCGAACGAACCGGGAAACTGGGCGAACGGTCCGTGGGGCAGTGCGCCAGCAACGGGTGCGCTGGACGGCCAGAGCGCAGTCACGGGCTACAGCGGAAGCGGCCTGGTCAACAGCTTCTTGGATCATGACTGGGCGATCGGTGCGATGGAGTCTCCAGAGTTCACCGTCGAGGAGGAGTACATCAATCTGCTGGTCGGGGGAGGCAATCATCCGCATGTCCCAGGGACCCAGCTGACCAACACGCCCCCGGAAGGGCGCACCGTGTTCGACTTCGAGGGGGCTGGAACTCTGGCGGGGGCCGGCTGGCATCTCACCGGCGATTTCGCCACCGAACCTTGGCGCAACCCATCAACGGAAAGCGGCGGCTTCAAGCTCGGAGACAAGTTGATAAACACCTTCACGGGCGGGACGAAGGCTGACGGAAACGTCGGCGAGCTGACCTCGCCCGAGTTCACAATCGACGGCAGGTTCGTCTCCTTCCTCATCGGCGGCGGGTCGAGAACGGACGGATCACTGCAGGCTGAGCTCCTCGTCGACGGCCAGGTCGTCCGTACGCAGACAGGGAAGAACGACGGCGCGCTCGATTGGGCTTCTTGGGACGTCTCGGAGTTCGACGACCGGCAAGCCCGGATTCGGGTGGTCGACAACGCGACCGGCGGCTGGGGCGCGCTCGCTCTCGACCATGTCGTGGTCGGCGACGATCTAGCGAAGCCACGATCATCCGAGACCAGTGTCAACCTGATCGTGAACGGCAAGGTGGTGCGGACGTCCACCGGCTCGAACAGCGAACATCTCGACTGGGCTTCGTGGAATGTCAAAGAGTTCGCCGGGCAGCAGGCTTCTGTTCGTATCGTCGATAACAACCGCGGAGGCTGGGGCCACATTCTCGCGGATCAGGTGACGTTCTCAGACGGACCAGCTCGTACGGCTCTCGAGGGCTATGACTGGCTCGATTGGGGTCGTGACTACTACGCCGCTGTATCTTATTTCGGCACGCCATCCGGGTCTCGCATCATGCAAGGCTGGATGAACAACTGGGACTATGCGAACGACATCCCGACCTCTACCTGGCGGAGTTCGATGTCCCTTCCTCGTGAGGTGACACTCGTCAGCACCCCCGACGGGCCCCGCCTCCGGCAGGAGGTCGTCGAGCAAGTCGATGGACAGCTGCAGGAGAATGCGGCTCAATCACGCACCGGGGTGGCCCTCGACGACGCCGTCGACCTCAGCCTCACCGGTGATGTTGTGAGAATCGATGCAGTGCTGCGACCGGGAAATGCGAAGCAGGCGGGCATCACTGTCTTCGGTGACGCCGTTTCCGGGACGCGCATTGGCTATGACAATGAGACAGGTCGGATCTTTGTCGACCGAAGCAACTCGGGCAACGTCGGTTTCAATGTCGGTTTCGCGTCCGTGGAAGACGCACCGGTGCGGCTCGATAACGACGGCACCATCACGCTGGAGCTTTACCTCGATCGAGCATCCGTCGAGCTGTTCACCGATGACGGACGACTGACAATAACTGACCAGGTGTTCCCCAACCAGGGCGCAGATGTCATCACAGCGTGGGCGTCTGGTTCGGGCGCGGTCCTTGAGAGCATCAAGGTCACACCCCTTACCCCGACGATGTGGAAAGTTCCGGCTTCCCCGACGGGAGAGCTTACGGTTGCCTCCGAGATCTCTGCTGGACGCCCGCTCGCGGTCGATGGAATCGGCTTCGCCGCCCATGAGCCGGTGTCATTGCAGCTCGATGGTACCGAGCTTGGGCGAGTTAGCGCCGACGAGGACGGCCGGTTGGGGACCACCGTGACCATCCCTGTTGCTACGGCAATCGGCGAACATACGCTTTCCGCGGTCGTCGGCGGAATCATCATCGATGAAGCGAAGGTCGTCGTAACACCGGCAACCTTCGATGTCGATGTCATGACCTCCCCACGGTGCATGGCAGGGAAGGTGACTGTCACCGTGCAGGTGGTGAACCCGGACTCCATGCCGCTCACCGTGACGCTAACCGGCGCCTTCGGAGCGAAGACGCTGAGTGTCGCACCCGGAAAGACCGTCTCTGCTGCATTCACCACGCGGCTGGGGGCCATTCCCGGCGGAGAGATGGCAGTGGCCGCGACTGGCGAGCTCGATGGCCAGCTCGTCACCGTTCACACGACCGCTTCGGTCAGCCCACGATCCTGCTGATCGAACGATGACAGAGCATGGTCGGATGGTCCGGCCATGCTGGGGCCGGTGACCACATGGTCATCGGAGAAAGAAGGCATGGATGAAAATATCGGAGATGGCTGCGCGAGCCGCCGCTGCCGGGCTGGGCGGGCTTCTGCTGGCCGGGGTGGCAGGCGCCGCGGTTGCAGCCGAAGATCCGCACGGTGACGATGAAGTGAACGTCACCGTTGATATCGCAAATGACGCGGGAGCGCTTACGCTGAGTGTCGCCGGGACCACTGCGCCGCTCACCGAAAACGGATCCACGACGACCTACCGTCAGTTCACTGGAGACCTGCCGGTAGTAGCGGTGAGCGATACTCGTTCGCCAGCTCAGATCGGCGCAAATCGTTATTGGTACGTTCTCGGTCAGGCTTCGGACTTCACCGACGGCGGAGCCAATACCATCCCGGCGGCGAACCTCGGTTGGACGCCGGAGATCGTTGTTCCTGACGCAGACGGATTCGTCGCCGAAGGCCCGCAGGTGGGCACAGCCCTAGACAGCACTCCAGATGTCGGCCTCGTCGACAAGGAACTACTGTTCACGGTTACGGAGGACTCAGAATCGGTGAACGCCAATCAGACGGAGTGGTCGGCGAAGGCGTCGCTGAACCTGAAGACGACTTGGGCTCAGGCTCCGGGGAGCTACAGCTCGACCCTGACGCTCTCGCTGTGGGAGAACGACATCTGATCGGCTGACAGAGCCTGGCGCTCAGCGCGCGGGTTTCGCTCCCCAAGCCGGGGTCGTGTGCAACGCTCACGACCCCGGCTTCGACTACCGAAAGGCGTCGCAGTGCATCGCCGCACCAGCAGCATCCAGAATCACGTCCGAACGCGTCAGGAGATCGCGGTCGCGGCTCTCCTTGCGGTCCTTCTCGGGTTCGTAGCGACAGGTCCTGCAGCGGCGGACTTTTCGATACCCACGAAGGAGTCGCCTGGGCGGTCCGTCCTGTCGGCGACAGCGGCGACAGAAGCGAGTGACACGATCACGTGGGGTGTGACGCCTGCTGACGAAGCAGGTCCAGACGGTCGCCGATCGGTGTCGATCGACGCGGATCCCGGGCAGGTGCATCACGATCACCTGGCCGTACGCAATCTCAGCGGCTTCGAGGTGACTTTCGTCCTGAACGCGGCAGATGGATATCTCACCGACGCAGGGCGATTCAACACTCTGCCCTCCGATCAGGAATCTGTGGACGCCGGCACGTGGATCTCTCTTCCGGATTCCGTATCCGTCCCCGCGGGCAGCACGGTCGTCGTCCCGTTCGTGATATCGATTCCGTCAAGTGCGGAGCCGGGTGACCACGCGGCAGGCGTATCAGCCTCAGTCAGGTCAACCTCTGGTGGAGCGGGCAGCGGGGTTGGTGTCGAAAGCCGTGTCGGTTTCAGGGTCACGGTTCGGGTAAGTGGTGAGATTGCACCGAGTGCCGCAATCAAGGGAATCGAGATGGACTACGCGATGTCGTGGAACCCGTTCGCTCCCGGCGAGATCAGCATCCGGTTCACTGTGTCGAACACCGGCAACGTTCGTTTCAATGCGCGCGGCACCGTCGCGGCCGGCGGCCAGTCAGTCCTCTTTCCCGGGCCGGATGAAGCGACGCACGAATTTCTCCCTGGTGACACTCGGCAGATCACCGCAGTGGTACAGGACGTCTGGCCGACGTTTCTTGTCACGACCACGACCACGCTCGCCCCTGACGTAGTCACGATTGACGGCAAGGAACTGACTGCAGATCCGATCATCAAGGAGTCGATCTTGTGGGCGATGCCATGGTCGCAGTTGATCGTGCTGCTGGCCATCGCCTTGTTGATCGCGGCGGCGTCCTGGAACCGCATTCGCGGTCGTCGTCGTCTCGCGGAACTGCTCAGAAACGCTCGCGAGGAAGGCTCGCGAGATGCCGGTACGCGCGGCGAAAAGCCGTGAGCGCGTGGTCGAGGCGCTCGTCGCTGGCGCTGGCGCTGGCGCTGTGGCCTGCCGCGATGCTGGTGGTCGTCCCACCGCCGGCCAGCGCAGAGGACACGGCTCCGCAGGACGACGTCACGATTGTTGTCGAGATAGACCCGGTGGGATCTCCGTCTCCGTCTCCGGCTCCGAGGGCAATATGTGCTGTGGCGCCATGCTCGCCCCTGCCGGCTACGGGAGGGCCTGCTCCCGTCGTAGTGATGCTCTTCGGCGGTTTCGTTGCAAGCGCTGGACTTGCAATTCTCGTCACTCGACGCCCACAGCGGCAGCACGCCGGTTTCGAGGTTCGCCTCGCCCGGCCGCGTGGCGATAGGTCAGGTCGCGGACCCAGAGCCGGCACAGAGCCGGCCGCACCACGGGATACCGCCATCTCGTAGAGCTGCATAATCTGGAGTCGAGCCCTCGACGGGCCTGGAGGTTTTCTGCTGCCGGTCAAGATCCATGCGGCCTCCGCCGTGCGGACACGTGCCGTCGCAATCGTCAGCACGGATGCCGCATCTACATCGCGCCCTCCGGTGGCCTGCGGCTCGGGCTCACGGACAACACGAACACGGAAACATCGTGCGGTTGCTCGCGATGAACCGCTTTTGCGCGAGATGTCGAGTCGCGGTCGACGATCGCGACATAATGAAATCCCCCTCGTGGTTCCCGGTGCTTTCGTTCCGTCCCGGTGCTCTTCGGGATCTCCCTGCAGTCGAGTCGGAGGAACGCGATGCCCGCCACCCGTGATCTCGCACAGCATCTCGCGGACGACCGCGCCCAACCGCTCAACCTTTGTCAGACACGCCCTAGGCTACTGGAAGATCGGTCCTGTCGGACCGGAGATGCGCGACGATAGGTCAGCTGTGGAAGCCGTAGTCGCCGATACGGCGAAGCGTACGCGCCCGCGCCCAGTTGTGCGCAGCGTCCCTCGGATCGCACGGCTGCCGCTCGTGGACTCCGTTCCCGCATTTGTGGGCAGCCCGTGAAGCGGAAGCCCAGCATCCGTTCGTCCTGTTCGGCCGGGTCGGTAGCGTCTGCTCGCCGCGTGCGCAACCCCATGCCGCAGGTCCGGATCCGGGGCGTATGTTCCAGGAATGGGTTCGGTGCAGACGACGATGCGAACGCACGTGATGATCGATGGTGCTTCCTATGCACTCGCACAGGGGCAGGATCTCGCTGAGCTCAAGCGCGCTTTTGAAGCGGCGGTGCGGTCGGGAGGCACCTTCGTCGTTTTCACCGTCGAGGGTGACCGGGAGATCAGTGCACTGGTTTCGGCTACGACTCGCGTCGTGTTCTCGGTGGCGACCGTCGAACACGAACGCGACGCCGGAGTTCAGGACTTCCCGCAGGGCGACCCTTACGAATTCTGGGATGCGACGTGACGGAACTCCTGACCATCGGTCGTAATGAGAAGGGTGCACACCATGGGAACACTCGAGTACAACGGCGCTCGACCCCCGATTGAGGTCGAGGATGAAACGCTTGCATATTTGAAGATCGTGATCGGCACGAAGCTCCGCCGCCACGAGAGCTTCATGATGACGTGGCTGCCCGACGAGAAGAGCCCTGCAGGTCGCCTCACCATCTGGATGCATCCCAGCATCCCGCTGATCCTGGAGTTTGAAGGGGCGAAGATGCCGCGGATCGATCCGAAGAGGATCGAGCGCATGATGGAGCACCTCAGCGCTCGCGGAGAACTCGTCCTCGACCAGATGCCGAAATGAGCCTCTCCCACCTGGCGACCGTGTGGCGCGAACCGTTGCAGCTGACGGGAGGTTCTGGTGGGCGATAATGAAGACCCCGGCGATCCCGGGGTCAGTCTTCGTCCTGTCCGCGTTCTCCTCGGGATCGCCCCAGCAGTCGATCCGGAGGAACCCGATGACCGCCGCCGATGATCTCGCCCTGCACCTCGCGGACGACGGAGTCCTCGTGCTCGACGGCGCCCTCGCGACCGAGCTCGAACGTCGAGGGTGCGACCTCAACGACGCGCTCTGGTCGGCGAAGGTGCTCCTGGACCAGCCCGAGGTCATCGAGGCCGTGCACCGTGACTACTTCGCCTCCGGCGCCCGCATCGCCACGACGGCGAGCTACCAGGCGACTCCCGAAGGATTCGCCGATCGCGGGCTCGATGAGGACGCCGCGCTCGATCTCATCGCCCGCAGCGTCCGCCTCGCGGCATCCGCTCGCACCGCGCAACCTGCTGCTTCCGCACCGCTCGCCATCGCCGGCGCGATCGGTCCCTACGGGGCGTTCCTCTCCGACGGTTCGGAGTACCGCGGCGACTACGACCTGACGCGTGACGAGTTCCTCGCGTTCCATCGGCCGCGCGCAGCCGCACTGGTGGCGGCCGGCGCAGACCTGCTCGCGTTCGAGACCCTGCCGAAGCTCACCGAGGCGCTCGCTCTCGCCGATCTCTCCGACGAGCTCGGCATCCCCGCGTGGTACTCGTTCTCGCTGCGCGATGCGCGGCACATCAGCGACGGGACTCCGCTCGCCGATGTCGCCGGAGCTCTCGACGGCCGCGCTGGTGTGGTCGCGATCGGGGTGAACTGCGTTCCGATGGGCCTCGTCTCCCCAGCGCTCGACGAGCTGGCCGCGCACACCACGATGCCACTCGTCGCGTATCCGAACTCGGGCGAGATTTACGACCCGGTCACGAAGACGTGGGGCCCGGGGGAGAGCACGCCCGCGAGGTTGGCCGACCTCGCGGACGACTGGCGTGCCCGTGGCGCGCGCCTCATCGGCGGATGCTGCCGCACCACACCGGCCGACATCGCCGAGCTGGCGGACGCGCTGGGACTACAGCGCCTGTGAGATGCAGAGGAAGTTGCCCTCTGTGTCCCGGAACCAGGCCGCCTTGGAATCTCCCATCGTGGCGACGCCGTTCTCTGTCTTCATGCCGGGGATGTCATAGTCCTCGAAGACGACGCCGCGCTCGCGCAGACGAGCCATCTCGGCGTCGAGGTCGTCTGTCATCCAGACCATCTGGGTGTTCTTGGCGGTGCCGGCGTTGCTCGTCTCGTAGATCTCGAACGCCGAACCTTCGGATGCGTGGAACATGAGCATGCCGTCATGCATTTCGTCGGGGTCGAGGTCGAGCTTGTCGTGATAGAAGGCCCGTGCGCGTTGCAGGTCCGCCGCAGGCAGGACGGGGTGGAGTTGCTTCAACATTGTGGCTCCTCCTTTGGAGCACGTGAAAAGGAGATGAAACGGGTGGGAGTGCCGTACACCTGAGGTGATCGCGCGACCGGTGGCCGGTATCCTCGTCCGCCGGACGGCGGGAGACGCATCAGCGGGCGGTGGCTATCGCATTCACCGACACTCTACGCCTGGTGCAGCGTGCGGGAAAGGGCTCGACGTCGGAGCCGGTCAGCTCTTCTTCGCCGACGATACTCTTCGGCGACTTGGTGGGGCGGTGGCATCTCGACTGCAAGAGCAACGCCGGAGCCGAGGACGGATCTCGCCCGCCGCGCTCGGGCCTCGATAGAGTGCCTACCATGTCTGCGACAAGGGTGTTGTTCATCGGCGGAACCGGAATCATCTCCTCGGCCGCGAGTGCTCTCGCGGCGCAGCGAGGCATGAAGGTGACGCTGCTGAACAGGGGTCGATCGCGTCGCGCTCCCGCCGAAGGCGTGGAGGTGCTCACCGCTGACATCGCGGACGCCGCTGCCGTCGACGCTGCTCTCGCGGGGCGGGAGTTCGACGTCGTCGCCGACATGATCGCATTCACGCCGGAGCAGGTGCAGCGCGACATCGACCGCTTCGAGGGACGCACCGGCCAATACGTCTTCATCAGTTCCGCCTCGGCGTATCAGAAGCCGGTGGCTCGGCTGCCGATCACCGAGTCCACGCCGCTGCGCAACCCCCACTGGCAGTATTCGCGCGACAAGATCGCCTGCGAGGATCTGCTCTCCGCAGCGTACCGGGACCGGGGTTTCCCCGTGACGGTGCTGCGGCCGTCCCATACGTACGACAAGTGGACCATCCCCGCGTTCGGCGGCTGGACGGCGATCGACCGCCTCCGGCGAGGTGAGGAGATCATCGTCCACGGCGATGGCACTTCGCTGTGGACGCTCACCCATTCGCGTGACTTCGCTGTGGGATTCGTGGGCCTGCTCGGCAATCCGCTCGCCTATGGCGACACGTTCCAGATCACCAGCGATTTCGTCTACACCTGGAACGAGATCTACTCGATCCTCGCGCACGCGTCCGGCGTCGAGCCTCGGATCCGCTACGCCACCAGTGCCGCGATCGAGCAGGCGGCACCGGAGCGCGCCGGTCAGCTCACGGGGGACATGGCGCATTCCGTCGTGTTCGACAACACCAAGATCCGGACGATGGTGCCCGACTTCAACCCGACCACGGCACTGCACCACTCGGCGCGAGAGATCATCGACTGGCACGACGCGCATCCGGAGCTTCAGCGCGTCGACCCGGAGATCGACGCGCTTCATGAGCGGTTGCTCGCGCAAGCCTGAGCGCCCGCTCGCCTCGCGACGGACTGGGATCCATGAGCCGCCGGCACCGCCGACGGCGCAGGAGCGCATCTCTTTGCGCATCACCTCGGACTCACGACGGTTTGAGCCCGAGGTGATGCCGGGACGCCCCGCTTACGCGATCGCGCGCAGTCCCTCGACGAGCGGCGTCGTGGGGCGTCCGATCAGGCGGGCGAGCGTGCCGTCGGTGTCGGCGAGTGCGCCGCCACGGATGCCGGCATCCAGAGCCGTCACGAACCCGACCGTTCCCGCGTCCAGGCCCGCTTCCGAGAGCGCGGTCGCGTGCTCGTCCGTCGACAGCGCCTGGTAGGCGACGGGCCGGCCGGAGACCTCGGCGATCGCGGCGGCGAGGTCGTCGAAGTTCCACGCGACGTCGCCGCCCAGCTCGTACACGGCGCCGGTGTGGCCGTCCTCGAGAAGGACGGCGGCTGCGGCATCGGCGAAGTCGCGGCGGCTGGCCGAGGCGACACGCCCCTCGCCGACGCTCGCGGCGAGAACGCCCGACTCGGTCGCCTGCGCGAACGAGCCGGCGTAGTTCTCGGTGTACCAGTTGTTGCGCAGGATCACGGAGGGGATGCCGGATGCGGCGATGAGCTCCTCGGTGGCCTTGTGCTCCGGCGCGAGGACGAGATCGCTCGTGGTCGCCTTCGGAGCGCTCGTGTACACGAGCTTCGCGACCCCGGTCGCCTTCGCGGCGTCGATGACGGCCTGGTGCTGCGCGACGCGCTGGCCGACCTCGGAGCTCGAGATCAGCAGCACGGAGTCCGACTCCGCTCGACTGCCGCCTGCGACGGTCGCGGGGGTCGTCGTAGTCGAGTTCGACGACGCGGATGCCGCGCGCGGCGAGGTCGGCTGCCTTCGCGATGTCGCGCGCCCCGGCGACGATCGCTCTGCGGGTCCGCGCCGCGCTCGAGGAGGCTGTCGATGACGAGGCGGCCGAGCTGACCGGTCGCGCCGGTGATGAGGATGGTCATGAGAAGTCCTTTCGTGGATGGATCGTCCGTGACAACCGGCATCCCGCTCCAAACCTTCCGCCCAGCGGGTACCCACTTTGAAGTAAGGTACCTACATGACGGTTAGTTTCGCGCAGATCAAGGAATCGACGCCGATGGTGTTCGATCCGGGATGCAGCACGCGAGTCGTCCTCGACCACATCATGAGCAAGTGGGGAGTGCTCGTGCTCTCGTCGCTGTCGGACGGCACTCGACGGTGGGGCGAGCTTCGACGCGAAGTCGGCGGCATCAGCGAGAAGATGCTCGCGTCGACGCTGCGCACGCTCGCCGACGACGGGCTCGTGCACCGGGAGTCGTTCCCGACCGTGCCCCCGCACGTCGAGTACAGCTTGACTCCGCTCGGCCGCGATCTCATGGAGCGGATGCTGCCCCTGGTCGAGTGGGTCGCCGAGAACTGCAGACGGGATGCTCGGCCGCGTATCCTGATCGCGTGCCGCGGATTTCGTCGTTCACGGGCCGTCTCGCCCACGAATTCCGTCGTCACAATCAATTGCTTGACCCGAGAACAGTGGCGGCTCTACTGTTCCAACATGGTTGCAACGACGCCTATTCATCTGGAACGACCCGAGGGCAAGGGGCTGGCGGCGGGCACGCTGGGGCTCTGGGGATCCACCGTCATCGGTCTGGCCTCCACGGCGCCGGTGTACTCGCTGGTCGCGACCCTCGGCTGGGTGGTGCTCGCCGTCGGTGCGCAGGCGCCGATCGCCTTCATCATCGCCTTCGTCCCGATGCTCCTCATCGCGTTCGCGTACCGAGAACTCAACAATGCGGTGCCCGACTGCGGCACCACGTTCACCTGGAGCACCAAAGCCTTCGGCCCCTGGGTGGGGTGGATGGGCGGCTGGGGTGTCGCGGTGGCCGGGATGGTCGTGCTCGCGAACCTCGCGCAGATCGCCTCGGTCTACTTCTGGGCTCTGATCGGCCAGGATCTCGAGAACAACGACCTGCGCGTGGTGATCGTCGCGGTGATCTTCATCGCCGCGATGACGTGGGTGAGCTGGCGCGGTGTCGAGATCGGCGAGCGCATCCAGAACGTGCTGCTCGGCATCCAGTACCTGGCGCTGGCCGTGTTCGTCATCGCCGCCTTCTGGCAGTTCGCCGCCGGCACCGCCCCCAACCCGACGCCGTTCGAATGGGAGTGGCTGAACCCGTTCGCGTTCACGGACTGGTCCGCCTTCACCGAAGCGATCCTGCTCGCGCTCTTCATCTACTGGGGCTGGGACACCTGCCTCGCCCTGAACGAGGAGACCAAGGATCCGAAGCGGATCCCCGGTCGAGCAGCGCTGCTGACCACCGTCATCCTGCTCGTCACCTATGTCTCGGTGACGATCGCGGCGATGATGTACGCCGGGCTGGGCGATGGCGCCACGGGGCTCGGCAACGAGGCGAACGCCGACGACTTCTTCCTCGCGATCAAGGACGGCCTTCTCGGCCCGTTCGGCTGGGCGCTCGTGGTCGCGGTGATCCTCTCCGCCATCTCGTCGACGCAGACGACGATCCTGCCGACCGCGCGCGGCACCCTCGCGATGGGGGTCTACCGGGCGCTGCCGGCGAAGTTCAAGGACGTGCACCCCGAGTACAAGACGCCGTCGTTCTCGACGCTGGTCATGGGGGTCGTCGCCATCGCGTACTACGTGGGCATGACGCTCATCAGCGACAACATCCTCCAGGACTCGATCCTCTCGCTCGGGCTCGCGATCGCCTTCTACTACGGCATCACCGGCTTCGCCTGCGTCTGGTACTTCCGCGCGGACCTGTTCCGCTCGGCGAGCGCCTTCTTCTTCAGGGGGCTGTTCCCGCTGCTCGGTGCCCTCATGCTCACCGGCGCATTCGTGCAGTCGGCGATCGACATGTGGGACGTCGACTACGGTTACACGGTGCTGTTCGGGATCGGCGGCACCTTCGTCGTCGGCATCGGGTCGCTCGCCGTCGGCGTCGTGCTGATGTTCGTCTGGTTCCTGTTCCCGCGCTCGAAGCGGTTCTTCGGCGGCGAGAGTCTGAACCGCGACACCGAGGTCATGGTGCCGGACGAGCCGGGAGAGTTCACGCGCTCGATCGACGGAGGTATCTGAGGATGCCGGTCGCCACCGCCGATCTGTATGACGATCGCGGCGAGAACCTGCAGTCGCTGTCGATGCAGTTGCGCTCCTTCGGCGCCCGTACCGCGTTCGACGGTCCCATCCGCACGGTGCGCTGCTTCGAGGACAACGCCCTGGTGAAGAAGATCCTCGCCTCGCCGGGGGCCGGGGCGGTGCTCGTCGTCGACGGAGGCGGTTCGCTGAACACGGCGCTGATGGGCGACCTCATCGCCGCATCGGCCGTGGCCAGCGGCTGGGCAGGCGTCGTCATCCACGGCGCAGTCCGTGACAGCGTGGCCATCGGCTCGCTCGATCTCGGGGTGAAGGCACTCGGCACCAACCCGCGCAAGAGCGCCAAGGAAGGGACAGGCGAGACCGACGTCACCCTCGAGTTCGGTGGAGTCGTCTTCCGGGTCGGCGCACATCTGTACGGCGATGAGGACGGCATCCTCGTCGAACGGTGAGCTCCGGACGCCGTTGCCCGGTGTCCTAGGCTGGATCTGTGCGCATCCGGCTCGACATCGCCTACGACGGCACCCACTTCCGCGGTTGGGCGAAGCAGCCGACGCTCCGCACCGTGCAGGGCACTCTCGAAGCGGCGCTGGCGAGGATCGTGGGTTCCGACGTGCAGTTCGTCGTCGCCGGACGGACGGATGCCGGTGTCCACGCCTCCGGGCAGGTCGTCCACGTCGATCTCGACGACGAGCAGTGGTCGCGCGTCGAGCGGCGGCACGGGAAAGCTGCGCACGACCCGGCCGGTTCGATCGCGGGGCGCATGCGCGGCGTCCTCGGTGCCTACCCCGATGTGACGGTGGTGCGATCGTCGCTCGCGCCGGACGGCTTCGACGCCCGCTTCTCGGCCGTCTGGCGCCGGTACCGCTACCGCCTCGCCGACGACGGCGCCGGATACGACCCGCTGCGCAGACACGACACCACCGGCATCCGCGGTGACCTCGACGAGCAGGCGATGGATGCCGCCGCCCGCTCCCTCATCGGACTGCACGACTTCGCCGCCTACTGCATCCCCCGCGAGCGGGCCACGACCATCCGCACGCTTCTCGACTTCCGCTGGGAGCGCGATGCCGAGGGAGTGCTCGTGGCGGAGGTGAAGGCCGACGCCTTCTGCCACAGCATGGTGCGGTCTCTGGTGGGTGCGTGCGCGGCTGTCGGTGCAGGGCGTCTCGACATCTCCGATCCCGCGATGCTCCGCGACGCGCTGGAGCGCACCAGCGAGTTCAAGGTGCTCGCCGCGCGCGGACTCACGCTCACCGAGGTCGGATACCCGGCCGACGACCTGCTCGCCGCGCGCGCCAGTCAGACACGCGCTCGCCGCGATGCCGGGGCGTCCAGCGACTAGCGGACTCTGACCCGCACGACGGCGTGTGTCAATGCCCAGGTCCCGTGCGTGGCGACCGAGTAGCGTTGAAGGACGATGAAGGTCATCTCCTACAACCTCCGCAAGCACAGGGCAGCGAGCGAGCTCGTCGCGCTCGAAGAGGAACACGCTCCCGACGTCCTGTGCCTGCAGGAGTGCGACGTGCAGGGGCTGCCGGAGAGCATCGGCGATCTCGTGATGGCCCAGGCCACGCAAGGAAACCGGCTGGGGCTCGCCGTCTACTACCGGGCGAACACGTTTCAGGTGCAGAGCATCCGCACCATCGGGCTGAAGAAGTCGCTGCACGACATCCTGCTGCGACCGGCGCACGAGCGGGTGCTCGGGGTGCGTCTGCACGACATCGATCAGGGGTACGACATCATCGTCGCCTCGTTCCATGCGGCGCCCCTCACCGCCTTGAACAGGCTGCGCCGCCACCAGATCCGCGCCGCACTCACCGAGCTCCAGACTCTCGGGGAAGGGTTGCCCGTGCTGATGGTCGGCGACTACAACTACCCCGTGTTCAAAGAGAACCTCAGCCAGACGGTTCGCGATCACGGCTACACGCTGAGTCTCAGCGACGATCACACCTACACGCGCTACCGCGTCTTCCGCGGGCACTACGACTTCGCCACCTCGGTCGGCTTCGACATCGAGCGCATCACGACGCTGCCGCAGAAGTCCAGCGACCACCGGCCGATCCTGATCACGGCGCAGCCGGGCTGACCTCACGCGGTGGAGCAACGCGAGGCTCTCTCAAGCGACCACCAGCCGCGTCCAGCCTCGGCGATGTACTCTGAGGCAGACATCTCAGCGCCAACGGAGGAGCAGAAGATCGGTACTCAGAATCGTGCACGAACGCGCCGGGAGGCGGGGCTTCAGGGCGCGCTCGCTGATCTGGATCCGGCCCTCGATTCGTCGGATGGAGTCGACGACGGCGACGGGGAGGCTCAGACGGGTAGGCACGGACGCAGGCGGTGGCCGTGGATCCTGCTGGCGATCGTGATCGTTCTGATCGCCGTAGGCGCGGTCGCTGCGGTCTTTGCGCGGCAGGCGCTGGAAGTGCGCGACGACCTGCAAGAGGCCAAGGAACATGTCTCCCGAGTCGTTCCCCTGGTCAAGGCGGGGGATGTCGAGGGCGTGACGCGCCTGTCGGAGCAGATTCTGAAACTGACGACATCGGCGGACAAGACCGTCAGCAACCCGTTGTGGGATGCCGCCAGTTCCGTGCCATGGGTCGGCGTCAACGTCGCGGCAGTACGTGAAACGACACAAGCCACTCACGTGCTCGTGCGTGACGCGCTGCCGCTGGCGATGCAGCTCATCCCACTTGCTGACGTCAAGGGCCTCAAGGTCGAGGGCGGAGGCGTCAATCTCGAACCCTTCCGCGCCGCGGCACTGGTGCTGCCGACGTTGCGGGAGGCATTCGCCGAGGCGAAGTCGCACATCGATCGGATCGATCGCGACGAGATCCTCCCGTATGTCGAGGAGAACATCGGCCAGATCATCGACATCGTCGACGACGCGGCGCCCGCTCTCGCATTCGCGGAGAAGAACCTGCCGCGTCTGCTCTCGGTGCTTGGCGGAGACGGTCCGCGTTCCTACGTGCTGCTGTTCCAGAACAACGCCGAGATCCGTGCGACGGGGGGAAACCCCGGAAGCAGCGCGATCCTCACGGTGAACAACGGGAAGGTGGAGATGCGGCAGGATGCTGATGCGCTTCGCTTCGCCGCCGAGGGCCCCTCGGGCAACCACCCGCAGGTGATCCATCCCGCCGAGAAGGCCGCGATCTTCGAGCCCGACACGGTCAACCACTCTCAGAACTACACGCGGACTCCGGATTTCGCCGACACCGCCGTCATGGTGAACGGCTTGTGGAGTTCGACGGTCGGGGGCCAGCTCGACGGCGTGATCTCGCTCGATCCCGTGGTCCTCTCGTATCTGCTGAGCGTCGCCGGCCCCGTTGAGATCGCTGGAGAAGCGCAGTCGGTCACCGCAGAGAACGCGGTCAAGCTCCTTCTCAGTGACACCTACGAGCGATTCGGCAGCGACGGCCCGGCTTCCGATGCCTACTTCTCGGCTGTCTCGGCATCCGTGTTCAGGAAGGTGATGAGCGGTGGCTGGGACCCTCTGCTGATGTTCGAGCAGCTGACGAAGAGCGTCGACGAGCAGCGCATCTACACGTGGTTCCTCAACCCGGAGGAGCAGGCGATGGCGGCTGAGCTGAACATCGACGGCGCCGTGACTTCGACGAACGACGCGGTCACTCAGACCGGCATCTATCTCAACGATGCTTCGCACTCGAAGCTCGAGTACTACCTCGCAACGACGATGAGCGTCACCTGCTCAGCCGCGGACCGCACGATGACGACATCGATCACGATGGCCAATGCGGCTCCGTCGACCCCGCTCAGCTCCTACACGATCGGACATCGGAACCGGCGGATGGGGTACGCCCCGACGACGATGCTCTTGGATGTGATCGGGATGTCGCTGCCCGGAGGTGCCCTGGCGAGCACGTCGCCCGGGAACGGCGACCTCGAGGACTGGGATCGCTCCGGCATCTACAACGGACGCGAGACGAAGAGCCTCTTCATCGTGATCCCACGAGGGGAATCGAGGACCGTATCATTCACCTCGACCATTCCCGAGGGCGCCGCGGCCCCGCTCGAGGTTCGGTACACGCCGACCGTCGTCCAGACGCCGGTGACCGTCGATGCGGCGTGCGGCACGATGTTCCCCGCCAAGCAGTAGCTCAAGAAGGCCAGCTTGAGAGAGAGCATCACATGGCGTATGCTGACTCTTTGGTGCCCTTCGCTGTGCGCTCTTCGGAGCTGCAGGATCGGACATCATCCGAACGTGAGCCCTCCACTGGCGTGTTCCGTTTCTGGGTCGCTGAGCTTGTCGAAGCGCCAGAGATGAGAACCACCCCGGAGTGGGATTCACGAACTCCTCCGTTCGAAAACAAGAAAGCAGCACTATCGTGACGCGCACTTACACCCCGAAGGCCGGCGAGGTCCAGCGTGACTGGGTCGTCATCGACGCCACAGACGTCGTTCTCGGCCGTCTCGCCTCGCACGCCGCAACGCTCCTGCGTGGCAAGCACAAGCCGACCTTCGCAAACCACATCGACTCGGGTGACTTCGTCATCATCGTGAACGCAGAGAAGGTCGCGCTCACCGGTCAGAAGCTCCAGAAGAAGCTCGCCTACCGTCACTCGGGTTACCCGGGCGGCCTGAAGTCGGTCACCTACGCGGAGCTCCTCGAGAAGAACCCGGTCCGCGCTGTCGAGAAGGCCATCCGTGGCATGCTCCCCAAGAACAGCCTGGGCCGTCAGCAGCTGTCGAAGCTCAAGGTGTACGTCGGTGCCGAGCACCCGCACGCCGCGCAGCAGCCCCAGCCGTACACCCTCGACCAGGTCGCCCAGTAAGCGCCGTAAAGACTTAAGGACATACTCGTGGCTGACATCCAGGACACCACCGAAACCCCGCAGAGCTTCTCGACCTCGACTCCGGAGACCGAAGCAGTCGAGGCGGCTCCCCGCCCCGTGCTCAGCGTCCCCGGCGCCGCAGTCGGCCGTCGCAAGCAGGCCATCGCCCGCGTGCGCATCGTTCCCGGCTCGGGCACGATCACGGTCAACGGCCGTACGATCGAGGACTACTTCCCGAACAAGCTGCACCAGCAGCTGATCAACGACCCGTTCACGGTGCTGAACCTCACCGGTGCATACGACGTGATCGCCCGCATCTCCGGCGGTGGCCCCTCGGGTCAGGCCGGCGCGCTGCGCCTCGGAATCGCCCGTTCGCTGAACGGCATCGACGAGGAGAACAACCGTCCCACCCTGAAGAAGGCCGGCTTCCTCTCGCGCGACGCTCGCGTCAAGGAGCGCAAGAAGGCCGGACTCAAGAAGGCCCGTAAGGCGCCTCAGTACTCGAAGCGTTAAGGTCCGCTGCTCCGATGCCGATCTTTGGCACGGACGGCGTGCGGGGACTCGCCAATGGCGTCCTCACCGCCGACCTCGCGCTCTCCCTGGCCCAGGCGACTGCTGTCGTCCTGGGCCAGGGCCGTACTGCGGAGGCCCGCAAGGCCGAAGGCAAGCGGCTCACCGCCGTCGTCGGCCGTGACCCGCGCGTCTCGGGTCATTTCATCTCCGCGGCCGTCGCCGCAGGACTCGCCTCCTCGGGCGTCGACGTGCTCGATGCGGGAGTCATCCCCACCCCGGCGCTCGCGTTCCTCGTGGCTGACCGTGATGCCGACTTCGGCGTCATGATCTCGGCTTCGCACAACCCGGCTCCCGACAACGGGATCAAGATCTTCGCCCGCGGCGGCGTGAAGCTTCCCGACGTCGTCGAGGCTCGTATCGAGGCCGCCATGTCCGGGGAGAAGCTTCTGCCGACCGGTGCGGGCGTCGGACGCATCAGCCGATTCTCTGATGCCGAGGACCGCTACGTCGTGCACCTGCTCGGGTCCTTGCCGAACCAGCTCGACGGCATCCACGTGGTGCTGGACTGTGCCCACGGTGCCGCGGCCGGTGTGTCGCCGGAGACGTTCCGTGACGCGGGCGCCCGCGTCACGGTCATCGGTGCCGACCCCGACGGCCTGAACATCAACGACGGCGTCGGCTCGACCCACCTCGACCAGCTCGCGGAAGCAGTCGTCCGGCACGGAGCCGACATCGGCATCGCGCACGACGGCGATGCCGACCGCTGCCTCGCCGTCGACGCCGCCGGCAAGGTCATCGACGGCGACCAGATCATGGCGATTCTCGCCGTCTCGATGAAGGAGCGCGGTCACCTCACCGATGACACGCTCGTCGCCACCGTGATGAGCAACCTCGGTCTGCACGTCGCGATGCGCGAGCACGGGATCACGGTCCGTCAGACCGCGGTCGGCGACCGCTACGTGCTCGAGGACATGAACGCCGGCGGCTACGCGCTCGGCGGTGAGCAGTCCGGCCACGTCATCATGAGCGAGTACGCCACAACCGGCGATGGCCTGCTGACCGGCCTCCATCTCGTCGCGGAGATGGCAAGGACGAAGAAGACGGCCGCCGAACTCGCCTCGGTGATGACGGTGTACCCGCAGGTGCTCATCAACGTGCGCGGCGTCGACCGCACCCGGGTGAACGACGACGGCGGACTGCTCGCCGCGGTTCGCGAGATCGAGTCCGAGCTGGGCGACACCGGCCGCGTGCTGTTGCGCGCTTCCGGCACTGAGCCCCTCGTGCGCGTGATGGTCGAGGCGGCGGATGCTGAGTCCGTTCAGCGGCATGCGGAGCGCCTTGCGGACGTCGTTCGTGAGCGTCTCGCGCTCTCAGGCGGTGTCGACGCGGTGGCTGGAACTTAGCGATCGGCGTCCAGTCAGCTGTGTATTCTCGGCTACGGCGCTGAGCAGACGCGGTACATCGCGCCGTCTACGAGGACCTCGCCTGGGCACGGGTCGACGGTGACTCGTGGCTCGTCGTCCATTGCCGGTGCATCGAACAGTCCGAGGTGCGCGCCCGACAGCACGACAGCCGAGGTGGCTCCACCCCACGGCTGCGCGGCGAGCCATTTGACGTCATTCTCAGCGACCCAGGCGCGGATCGGATCGACCGCCCCCCGCTGCGTCGCGAGAGTCTCCCAGTCGGGTGTGAAGGTCGAGGCGGCATGCAGCGCGCCGGCAGCCCCGATTCCCGCCGCGAGCAGGGCAGAGCCAAACGCAGTCGCAACCCGTGACAGCGGAAGGTGTGAGCGTGACAGCACCTGGGCTCCCCAGACGGCGCCCGCCGCCAAGATCGGCAGAAACGCGTACACGCCCGGTGCCGGATGGCGCACCCAGAGCGGAAGGTGGGATGCCGTTGACCACCAGCCGACGTAGGCCGCGATGCCGATAGCGGACGCCACGACGGTATAGCAGACGACCTGCGGGATGCTTTCCTGGCTTCGGCGGGTGAGTAGGAACCCGCCGACAATGAGGCCTGCGGTGGTGAGCGAGATCAGCAGGGTCAGCGGCCAGGGCACGAACCACGCATCGAGCAGGGTACCGAGCTTCTGGACGGGTGTGGTCGGTGCATACGTCTGACCGCCGCTGCGCACGAAGCCGGCGAGCGATCGCAGGTGCCCGATGTAACCGCTGAGGCCGAGGGAGAGGATCGCGGCGATCTCGACGAGGAAGGTGGGGAGCGCGACCAGTGCGAGCGGGATCCAGGAACGGCGCACGGCGGTACCCAGCCGTTTGGCGCCGTGTCCGGGCGCGAGGATCCACAGCGCCACAGCGAACGCGGGCAGTGCAAGCAACGCGATCAGCTTCGCCTGGACCGCGAGCCCGAGCAGGAGCCCGGCGAGCCAGGTGCGACGGGGGAGCACAACCAGCGCACATACGATGAGGGCAGCGGCGGGGATCTCGCCGAGGAGGTCCGCGGGCCCCTGGATGGGCGAGATCGTCAGTCCCGAGTGGAACGCGAGCGGCACCCCGGCAGCGACGAGCGCGGCCCAGCGTCCGCCGATCCGGTGGCCCAGCACCGCGACGCCGACGAGCAGAAGAAGCCAGAACGCGAGCGGGACGAGCCGCGCACCGATCACAGGATCGACGCCGGTTGCAAGAACGGCGGCGGCTGGCAGCAGCACGGAGACGCCGGTCGATATTCGCGGGTCGAACGGGGTGAGCGTCGAACCCGACAGGGCGCCGTCGCTGGTGTAGCCCAAACCTGCGAGCAGGTTCAACGGCACGGTGAGGTTGAAGGCCTCGTCTTCCCAGAGCCGCGTCACGACGAGGCTGTCCCAGGCGACGATCGCATGTCCGGCGACGAGTGCGCCGGACAGAGCCCAGAACAGGACGGTGCGGAGCGGCCTCATGAGCGCGAGGACCGCTCTCGACCGACATTGCGCAGCGGCGCCGACGGACGGAGGGACAATCTCCACACTTCGCCCAGGGCGGATGCCGCGAATTGCCGCAGCCGCCTGGGGGGCAGGCGCATGGCGGTCGGGTGGCCCCACATCGTCCCCTGCGTGGACTCGCCGCGGCGGGGGACGCTCGTAACCCGCACGTACCGGACTCTGAAGCCCGCGCGCGCCTCTGCGAGCGAGAAATGCACGTGCGGCACCGAGGCAGTGGTGGGAACAGCATCGACAAGAGCCCGCAGCGCAGCGGGTCGGTAGGCGCGCAGCGGTGTGTTCACGTCGGGGACGCGCCGCCCGGCTGCGAAAGCGATCAGCGTTCCGACCGAACCGGTGAGAACTTTGCGGTACCAGGGGTCGGTGCGCCCATCGCGGATACCGTGCACCACATCGGCGTTCTCCCGCACGAGAGCCTCGACGAGGCGCCGGAAGTCGGATCCGAGGAACTGCCCGTCGCCGTCGACGTGCACGATGATCTCGGGATCGGTTGCGAGCCCCAAGCGGTAGGCGGCGAGGGCTGTCGGGCCGTGTCCGCGGTTCTCCGGCTGCACATCGACCGTCACGTCGGCGACATCGTCGAACATGTGCGGGGTGGCATCTGTCGAGCGGTCGTCAGCGATGTGGAACGACACCTCTTCGGCCAACGGGGTCACGGCCTCACGAAGCTCATCGATGAAGCCGCGGATGCCCTCCGCCTCGTTGTACGCAGGCATGACTATGGCGAGGCGGTGGATGCTCATGGGTCCTCGGGATGGGCGTCGGGTGCGAAGGTGCGCAGGAAGTAGCCTAGTTGAATCATGAATCTCCGTTCTCGACTGCGCCAGCTCGCGGGCGTCGGAAGCCGTTTTCTCGTCGTCGGCGCGATCAGCACCTTGATCGAGGTGGGCGTCTTCAACCTGGTGGTGTACGCGTGGGGCGTCGACGTGGTCTGGGCCAAGGTGATCGCTTCGTTGGTCGCGCTGGTGAACGCGTACATCGGCAACCGCGAGTGGACCTTCCGCCACCGCGACCGGCGTGGGCGCGCCAACGAACTCGTTCTGTTCCTGCTGACGAACGCGGTCTGCACCGGGCTCGGTGCGCTCCTGGTGTGGCTCGGGGTCGAAGTGGCCCAGAGCGCGCTCGGCCACCGACCCGGACCGGTGATCGTGAACGTGGTGAACTTGATCAGCATCGTGATCGTCGTGCTGGTGCGGTTCGTGCTCTATCACAAGCTGGTGTTCCGAGTTGCCTCGAAGGGCGAAACGATGCCGAGCATCGACCAGGCGTAGCGTCAGTCGCGTTCGCTCCAGCCCAGCTGCTCGATGTACTTCAGTAGCACGCCCTCGCGCAGCGCCCACGGCGACACCTCGAGTTCGTCGACGCCGAGCGATGTCATGGCCGCGTGCAGAGCGACGGCGGCCCCGACGATCTGGAACGTGCGGTCGGGCGTGATGCCAGGCAACTCCTGACGAGCGGATGCCGGAAGCCGGGCGAGTCGCGGGATCCACGACCCGAGTGCGGTCCGGGGCAACAGCATCCGCTCACTGCCTGACCAGCCGGGACTCGGATACCCGACGAGCCGCGCGAGCGAGCGGATCGCCTTCGATGAGCCGACGACATGGTCCGGGCGGGGAAGCGCCTGGAATCGGGGGAGGACCGTCGCCAGTGTGGCGGTCGCGTACTCGCGCAGCCGCTCGACATCGGCTTCGCCCGGCGGATCCTGCGGCAGGAACTGCACCGTCAGACGGCCCGCTCCGAGCGGAACGGACGCCGCGGCATCCGGCACCTCCTCGCCCCCCGCCGCGATCTCCAGCGACCCGCCGCCGATGTCCAGCAGCAGAATCTGGCCAGCCGACCACCCGAACCAGCGGCGCACTGCGAGGAATGTCAGCTCGGCCTCGGTCTCACCGCCGAGTACCTGCAGCGGCTGGCCGAGGAGCGCCTCGATGCGGGCGATCACCTCGGCTCCGTTGCGCGCTTCGCGCACCGCACTGGTTGCCGTGGCGAGCAGGGCATCGACCCCCTCGGTCTCGGCGACCGCTCTGGCACGGGAGACAGCCGTCTCGAGTGCGACGATGCCCTCCTCGGCGATCGCGCCGTCGGCCGTGAGGTATTGCATGAGCCGCAGGATCGAGCGGTCGCTGCTCGTCGCCAGCGGACGGCCGCCGGGGCGGACGTCGGCGGCGAGCATGTGGACGGTATTGGAACCGATGTCGAGAACTCCGAGGCGCACGGTACGAGACTATTCGCAGCGAGGGGTCGAGTTGAACGGACCCAACCGACCTGACGAGCGGGGGGCGACGCGTCAGGCGTTCGACTTCGACCGGAAACGGACGGCCACGGCGGCGATCGCCCAGCCGGCGACGGTGCCCATCGCGTTCGCGAAGACATCCAGCACCGACGGGTATCGTGTCGGCAACGTGATCTGCACAACCTCGATGAGTGCCGTCATCGCGATTCCGATGGCGGCGATGACCCACCACGGCAGACATCGCCAGCCGCCTGCGAGAAGCACGCCGAACGGCACGAACAGCGCGATGTTCGACAGGAACTCCAGCACTGGATAGCCGACTGCGTAGGGCAGACCCCAGGTCTCGACCAGCAGCGCAGCTGTGTGCACGATACCGGTGACCTTTCCGGCTTGCTCTGCGGGGAGCCAGGTGACCAGCAGGAGCGAGATGACGTAGGGCACGAGGAGGAAGCGGGCCACGCGGGCCGCCGTGGCTTCGTGGCTCTTGACGGGCATCGCCATCGGCTGTATCTCAGCCACGGCATCGGTCCGCTTGAAAGCAGCGGTGTCGATCTGCGGGGTCAGGGCATCCCCGCCGATCGGGTCGAGAACGTCGGCGGCTCAATGTGCGCCAGACGGTCGGATGATCGCCGAGAGCGTGCGGGCCACCACGACGAGGTCGGTCGTGATCGACCAGTTCTCGATGTAGTACAGGTCGAGGCGGATCGCGTCCTCCCACGCGAGGTCGGAGCGGCCGCTCACCTGCCAGAGTCCCGTGATCCCGGGTTTCATGAAGAGCCGGCGATGCGCATCGTCGTCGTAGAGGGCGACCTCGGCCTCGCGCTGAGGTCGCGGCCCGACCATGCTCATCGTGCCGATCAGCGCGTTGAAGAACTGCGGCAGCTCGTCGAGCGAATAGCGGCGGATGAAACGGCCCACCGGGGTGATCCGCGGGTCGTCGCTGACCTTGAACAGCGGTGTGCCCGAACTGCCCTGCTGGTCGAGCAGGGACTTCAGCTGGTCGTCGGCGCCCACCACCATGGAACGGAACTTGAGCATCTTGAAGGGTTCTCCGTGCAGGCCGACGCGCTCCTGGGCATAGAGGAGCGGGCCGCGGCTGGTGGCCTTGACGGCGACGGCGACGGCGAGCATCACCGGAGCGAAGATCACGATCAGGACCAGTGAGCCCACGATGTCGAAGACGCGTTTCGCAATCCGCTGCCGTCCTTCGAAGCGCGGGTACCCGACGTGGATCAGCGGGAGACCCGCAACCGGCTGCGTGTGGATCCGAGGGCCGGCGATGTCGGTGAGCGCGGGCGCGACGATCAGGTCGATGCGCTTCTGGTCAAGCGCCCATCCGAGCTGGCGCGTCTGGCGCGGGGTGATCGCATCGGCGGTGGAGAGGATCACGGAGTCGACGTCCGACGCGTCGACGATGTCGAGCACCTCATCGAAGGACCCGATGACCGGCACTCCGCAGTTCAGCGGCCGGGCGGAGCCGTGGGTGGTGATGGCACCGACGATACGGATGCCGGATTCCGGCTCGCGGGTGATGCTTTCGGCGATGTGCTCGGCCTTGTGGCGGTCGCCGATCAAGATCGCCTGCTGCAGGTACCGTCCGCTGCGGCGCTGGTTGCGCAGCCAATCCCGCCACGCGGCGCGGCTGAGCAGGAGCAGCGCGAGTCCTGCCGGAAGGGCGATCAGCAGATAGAAACGCCCGAACTGGATCTGGAAGATGAGGGAGAGGATCGCGATCGCGCCGAACACGCGTACCGTGGCATCCGTGATCCGCCGGTATTCGGTCGAGCCGGTGCCGAGCACCGGAGCGTCTCGGGTGCCGAAGATCTGCAGCGCGAACAGCCAGCCCGCGACGATCATCGACGAAGCGACGATGTATCCGATCTCGAGATCGATGGGTGAGTCGCCGATGGTCAGCCGCTCGTCCTGGAAGCCGAACCGCAGCAGGTGCGCTCCGAAGACGGCGAGGATGACGACGGCGGTGTCGGTGAACGCGAGACGGCGGGTGTGTTGCCGTTGCTGCTCCTCGATTCGCGTCGTCGTCACGCTCCAACGCTGACGCGTAGTCATGTGACGATCTCGATCAAGCACGCCGTCCCCCAAGAATCCGGTCAGTCTCAACACACGGGGCGCAACTGATCTGCGCAGCCTCAGCCCCCGCTGACACGTCCCGTGCGCGCAGATGTGTTCGAACGATCCGCGCGCATGGCTATTCTTGCACGCGCCGGCTCGACTCGCCGGACGGTGTGAGCATCGGGCCGACCGGCTCCGGCGGACGAGACGCGCCTGCCACAGTGGCTGTCATGCAGATCGCAGCGAACACCGGAAGTGACTGGGGGGCACCGAAGAAGTCGGTGTTGTCGAACATCCCGTGCGCGATCATCCACACCAGCGCAGCCAATTCGATGCTCGAGGCACGCGCGTCGGAGCTTGCGCCGGCGCGCGTGATCAAACCGAGGTAGCGCCGTGCGATGTAGATGACGATGATCGCGATCACCGCTGCCGCGAGAAGGCCTCCATTGGCCCAGGCCACGATGAAGAGGTTGTGCGGTGGCAGTACTCCGAGCCCGTGGGTGGAGGCGTCCTGAGCCCAGCGTTCGTCCCAGCCGCCCGCGCCGAGCCCCAGAATGGGCGAGTCGGAGAAGTAGCCGCCCGCGGCAGACCAGAGGCTCTCCCGATCCTTTGCGGACTCATCGACTCCGGTGAGCAGGTCTGAGAGGGCCGCAACCACCGCTGCCAGCGTGCAGGCGACCGTGACCAGGGCGATGAGGCCCAGGAAGGCCGTCATCGGACTCGACCGGACGCGCAGGACGGACGGCAGCAGCAAGAACACCGGAACGATGGAGACGGCGAGGAAGACCGCTGTCTTCGACGAAGTCGAGAGCGCCCCGGCCATGCAGACGGCGAACAGTAGAACGTACATCACTCGACGGCGGCGGAGCCACACACTCAGGTAGACAAGAGCCCACACGGCCATCACCATGGAGGCCTTGTTGCCGTTCACGAACAGAAGACCGCCTGACTTCAGCGGATCGACGACATTGTTTGCCATCGATGTGAACAGCAGCCGCCCTTCGTCGCCGAGAAGGAAGCCGATCACTGATGAGCGCAGATATCGGTCTTCGAGCGCGATGTCGAAGCGGAATACGATCGTCGATACGGACTGGACGATCGCGAGCGGTGCCGTGGCAATGGCTGTGAGTGCCCAGAGATCTGAACTCGCTGTCTCGGACCTCAGCGATACGGCGGCACGGATGGCAAGCGTGACCGCCGCCACGACGGTGGTCGTGGTCAGCACGACGGCGAGCCCCGCTGACGGCTTCGGCGACCATATCAGCGACACCACGTAGGTGAAAGTCAGCAACAGCAGAAGCGAGGGTAACGGCTTCGACAACGACCGGGCGGCGCCGATCGGATCGCGAAGGATCGCTGCGAGGGCGAAGATGCCAGAGGAACTCGCGGGCAGGGCGACAGGGCTCGGGTTCACCGAGGCCACGAGGGCGTACAACTGCCAGACGCGCTTCAGCGGAATCAGGAGGATGACGAGCAGCACGATGATGGCTGCCGCGCCGATAAGCAGGAGCAGGGCGGGATCGAGGTTCACGGCTTCTTCCGGTCGTGGGTCGATACCACTCTGGCGTACAACTCTTCCAGCCGCTGGGTGTTGGCGGCGATGTCGAACTTCTCAGCGACGTGGCTTCTGCCCGCGGCTCCCATCCTGATTCGCATCGAGTCGTTCGTGAGCAGGGACTGAAGGTGGCCGGAGAGGGTTCCCACATCCCCTTCAGGAGCGAGCAGACCGGAACGGCCGTCGAGGACGGCTTCCGGCACGCCGCCGCTGCGATAGGCGATGATCGGAAGTCGCGCAGCTCCTGCCTCCAGGAAGACCGTTCCCAGCGCCTCGGTGGCGCCATCGGCGGCACGACGGGAAGGTCCGATGAACACCGCTGCGGAGCTGAGCGCCTGGGAGACGGCTTCAGGCGGAAGCGAACCCCGGAATCTCGCGTCGGCGCCGAGTTCGTAAGACAGCCGTTCCAGCTCCCCTGTCAGAGGTCCTTCCCCGATGATGCTCAACGGATGCTGGTCTCGGATGCGGTCGGGCAGAGCCGCGTACGCGCGGATGGCGTCGCTCGCGCCTTTCACCTCTGTCAGGCGTCCGACGAACACGACCCCCTGCCTTGCACGGTCGTCGACGGCGGGTGCGAGCGGTATGCCCGTCGGCAGAACGACGATCCTGTCAGCCGGCGCACCCAACGCCTCGAGACGGGACGCGATGAACTCGGAGACCGCGACCAGGGCGGACGCATGTGTGAACAGTTCGGGAAGGCGACCTCGATAGAGACGAGCCATCAGGCTGGGGTGATCGGGAAGTACGTTGACGTCGACCCCATGGAAGGTGACCACGAGCGGCAGCCCGAGGCGGCGAGTGCTCGGGAGAATCATCGCGCCGTCCATTCCGAAATGCGCATGGACCAGCTGAGGGTGCAGACCCTGCAGCACTGCGCTGACGCGTGCGTCACGTCGCCGGATCTTGAACAGTCGACGCTCGAGGCGCGTCGCTCGCGAGAATGCCACGACGTCGGTATCACGCGAGAGCGCAGAAGGAGTGCGTCCTAGGCCGAACAGCGTCGGAGTCCATCCGGTGAACGCATCAACCTGGTTGCGGATGAACGTCTCGGAACCCGCGAGCAGGAGTTCGCGGAACACAGCCACCCGCCGATCTGAGGGCGATGCATCCATCAAGACTCACCCCGCTTCAGCATCTGACTCGCAAGTCGTGCAGCGTTGCGGAGATCATCGGGGCGGATGACGTAGAAGTGCAGGAAGCGCGCTCCGCTCATCCGGCAGTAGAAGATGATGTTGAGGTTGGAGGCGACGATGCTGCCGGCCGCTGTCGCCACGGCTGCCCCGAAAGCGCCGAAAGGTGGGGCGAGCGTGATCAGAAGTGTCACGTTGACCACGAGAGCGACGAGGAGCGAGAGGCTGCGCAGCTCTGGTCGCCCGCGCCCGCTGAGCCCCGCGCCGGCGATTGATCCGCTGGTCCCCAGCACGCCCGCGAGCACGAGTATGACGGTGATGGGGATGGCCGGAGCAAACTCCTCACCGAACACCAGTGCGAACCACAACGGCAGGGACACGACGAGGAGGATGCCGCCGGTCAGCGAGAGCGCCAGAGAGAGCCGCGCTGTCGAGGAGAGACGGAGCACCGAGTCGTCGGCGGCGGAAGAAGATGTGGTGACATCGCGCACTGCGCTGTTGAGAAGCAGCGATGCATCGGCCACGTTGGTCGCGACAGCGAAGTATCCGAGCGCGGTCGGGCCGGAGAGCGGGAGCAGGAGCAACTGCGAGAGTCGTCCCAAGAGGATGCCGGAGACCGAGCCGAGCCAGACTCGGGCGGCATAAGAGCCGAGCTCGGTGACCGTTCCCCCGGGCAGGGCCGCCCGGCGGTGGGCGGCAGGCAGTCGAAGGAGCGGCAGATAGGCCACCGCGCCGATGATCGGGGCGGCGGCGATGATCACGGCTGCAAGCTCGACCGTCAGGATGCCGGCGAAGAAGGCTGCCACGGTGGCGGCGAGGCGCACCCCACCGGTGAGCGCCTTCTCCAGATTGACCAGACCCCAGCGATGCAGTCCCATGGCGAGGCCTCGGGGGGAGCCCACCAGGATCGACGGGATGACCGCGAAGCACGTGAGCTGGATCGTGGTCACCACGGACGGATGTCCGGTGCCCAGGGCCGGGGCGGCCACGTACATCGCCATGCCGGCGACCGCTCCCGCGACCGAGAGCATCCATGTGGTGTGACGCACCGCCCTGGGGTGTACCCGTCCGAGTCGAGCGACTGTGTAGGTCAGTGCCTCGGGGAGGCCGAACATAGCGATCGTCAGAACCAGCATCAGCGGCGCCGTGGCGGCCGCCAGCTCACCGCGGCCATCGACGCCGAGGCTTCGTGCGAGCAGCGGAGCGGTGAGGAACGTTGAGAGCGGGAGCGCCAGATTGCCGAGCATCGATAGAGCTGTGCTCCGGCCGATCTCGCGCGGAGTGGGACTCATCACGCGTCGCCCCTTCGCCGGCGCGCGTTGCGCCCGAGCTTGAGGGGAAGCATCACAACCGCAGGCAACGTCTTCAGCCCCGGCGCGCCCCACGTGAAAGCCGTCCAGAGCACCTTGGCGCAGGCGCTCGCGCTCCGATGCCGTATCGCCTGTGCGTACGAAACAGTGACGAGGAAGTCGCCTCTCGTGCGCCTGTCGAGGTGGTGCATCCGCGTCTTCGCCCAATCCATCGAAAGCAGCGGAGAGATTCCCCGCGAGATCGATCCGGCGCTGTCTCGAAGCACGGTCAGCGGCTCGAGGACCTGGACGGTCTGGAGATCACGCACCTCTCTGTCCACCTTGACCAGCCAGTCGGTGTCCTGATGGAAACGGAGCGCTTCGTCGAACGGGTGCGCGATGACGAGCGATCGCGGGAACAGCAGCGTTGATGTGTGGAGAGCGCCCTGGCCGCCTTTCACGCGTTCCTTCCGGAACAGGTAGGCAGGGAGTCGCTCACCGGGCTGCAGCAGTCGTCTCGGCCACTGACGCCCGTGGGCGTCGACCAGGACGGACGCACTCAGCCAGTGCTCGCCGCGCACGCCCTCGGCGTCGATGGCCGCGCACTGCCGTTCGAGCTTCTCGGGGTCCCACGCGTCATCATCGTCGAGGAGAGCGATCTGGTTTCCCGTCGCTGTGCGGATGGCCGACATGCGCGCGACGTTTCCGCCCGCCCGCGGCCCCGTGCGCACGATGCGGATGCGTGCATCGTCGGGAAGATCAAGCGGCTCATCGGTGTCCGCGCCGATGACCACCTCATGAAGGTGTGCCGTCTGCGCCAGCGCGGACTCGACTGCGGTGCGAAGCTCGTCACGGCCGATCGTCGGGATGACCGCGGAGACCTTCCATTCGGCCACCGTCATTCGATGGCTCCGATCGCTCGAAGAACTTCGTCGGCGTACTTCGACCACTCGAGCGAGCCTCGACTCAGCGCCTCATCCGAGATGAGGAGACGTTCATCGTGTTGCAACGTGTGCGTCGAGTCGAGTGCGCCTCGCAGCTGATCGACGTCGCCTGCGTCGATCACAGTGTGCCTGGGGGAGAGGAGCTCGTGTGCGCCGGTCTCGCGGGTGGTGATGACCTGTAATCCGGCGCTCGCGGCCTCAGCGACGACGAGACCGAACGCGTCTTCGATCGACGGCAGCACGAATGCGTCGCACCGAGCATAGAGATTCGCGATCTGCTCGGCGGTGAGGATGCCGGCGACGGTCACATTCTCCGGCAGGTTCTCCAGAATACGGGCGTCGAAGACCTGTCCGACGAGGGTGAGGTCGACGTTGCGGCCTCGCACCGCCTCCAGGAGGAACGGTATTCCCTTTCGCAGGGAGATCTGACCGGTGGTGACCAGCTGCAGCCGCCGGGATCGGCTCTCATCCGCGGCGGCGCCCGCGCCCGGGCGCGGCCGGAAGACATCGGGGTCGACCCCGAACGGCACGGTGCGCAGCTTCGACGCCGCGACGCCCTGCCGGAGCATCTGCTCGGCCACGACGGCTCCAGGGATCAGAATGCTCGACGCCATCTCGATCTCGGCTTCGATGCGCTGGACGAACCATTCCGGGAACATCTCCGCACGCGCACGCCGCACACCGTAGAACTTCTCCAGAAGCTCATTTCGGGTACGAGGATGGGCGTCGATCTCGTGGAAGATGAGTCGACGGTCCCGGTTCGCCTCGAACGTGCGCAGCGACGATCCGGGCATCGAGATCAGAACCTCCGCATCCCCGAAGTCGACACGGCTCGCGCTGCGATCGAAGAGCGTCTTCCACCGGGCGTTTCCGATGTCGTGCGTCATCGGAGAGCGGCGCCTTGCTCCGATCACTCGCACCAGCTCCGCCGACCTCGATACTCGGACGTCTTCCGGTAGCGCCCCGCTCAGAATCCGTGCGTGCTGGTTGGTGACGAACCGTCGCAAGGTCTCGGAGCCGGCACCCAGTTTCAAGCCGAGCTCCGCCGCCCACATCAGAGCGCTCTGGTCGCGGATCGCGCGACGCTCGAGCAGTCCGTGCCGGTGGGCGCCGCGGGCGATCTCCCGGATCGTGTTCTCGTCGAACGCGCTGGACACAGCGACGCGACGGGTGTGCATTCGTTGGCTCCCCTTCATGCCCGGTGTCGGCCAGCCGATCCTCGACGAGGTCGTGTCGCAAGCGGCGCGGAGCCTGCCACCCCATTCTGCTTGATCCTCCTGAGGATCTTAGCCGCCGCCGAAGCCGGTAGAGTTCCGGCGTACGGGTATGTAGACGCGATGGGCCGGGGAAATGACGCACGCCACGACGCTTCGAGTCCTGCACCTCGCCGATTCGCTGGACGGCGGTGGGGCCGAAGGAGTGTTCCGGTCGACCATCGCGGCCAGCGCGCAGTTCGCGTCGTCCGTGAAAACCCTGGTCGCCGACGGGAACGCCACACCGGTGAGCTACGTGTTCTCGGTCCGGAACCGCCGCCGGGTGGCGAGAGCTTTGGAGGCGTTCGAGCCGGACGTCGTGCACGTGCAGAATTACTACCATGTGCTCTCCCCGAGCGTTCTGTGGGCGCTCGCGCGACACAAACGCCGACGGCCAGCCACCCGTGTCGTCTTCACGGCACACGACTATCACCTCATCTGCCCGAACAGCGGCATGCAGCACTTTCCGTCCGGTGTCCGCACTAACGTGCCGATCGACGAGTCGCCGGTGCGATTGTGGCGACGGTACGACCACCGATCCAGGGCGCACGCCGCCCTCAAGGTCGCGCAGCACGTGCTTGCGTACCGTGTGCTGAAGCTGCACCGGGTGTTCGACGACGTGATCGTGCCGAGCCGGTTCCTCGGCGCGGCGGTTCAGAACCACGGAATCGATGCGGCGGTGCACCTGGTTCGCAATCCCCTCGACATCGACATCGACGTACGCGGGAGAGATGCTGCGGACGCCGGTGCCAAGGAACAGGATCCCGTCGTCGCGGCCGGCGTGATCCGGCTCGCCTTCGTCGGACGGCTGGTGCCGGAGAAGGGCATCGCTGAGCTCATCACCGCCCTCGAAACAGACGGCGGGGGACGGGAAGCGGAACTCCATCTCTTCGGAGACGGCCCCCAACGCGAAGAACTGGAGCGCCTGGCCGCCTCTGCCACCGGTATCCGCCGTGTCGAGTTCCACGGACGGCTGCCGCACGACGAACTTTGGCGAGCAGTATCGGCCTTCGATGCTCTCGTGATCCCGTCGATCTGGTACGAGAACGCACCCCAGGTGGTGATCGAAGCCGCGGCGGCCGGCGTGCCGGTGCTGGGCAACGATCTCGGTGGTGTCGCAGAGATGTGCGGTGAAACCCTCAACGCGGAGGTCTGCGACACCGCAGACCCGCGTGCCCTGAGCGCGGCGCTGCAACGGCTGACTGCGCGGCCACGCGATAACGCGCTTCGACACCCGCACGAGTACCTGCCCAAGACGTACGAGCGCCGACTCGAACGCATCTACCGCGGCAGATCACCTGCCGCCGGCGACGAATGAGGAGATAGCCGAACCGAACGTCCGCTCCGAGAACCTCTCGGTAGCGGCACGGGCATCGAAGTCGTCGAGGTGGAGGGCGCGCTCGACGGCGCGCGCGAGGTCGGCGACATCCGTCGAGTCAGCGGCGATGCCGCTCACACCGTCGGTGAACGTCTCGACCTGGCCGCCGATCGGACCGGTGACCACCGGCGTTCCGGTCGCCTGAGCCTCGACCGGAACGATGCCGAAGTCCTCGATGGCGGGGAACACCAGCACTCCGGCGCGCTGCATGAGGGCGTACAGCAGTGCGTCCGACGGCGAGATGACGAAGTGCACCGGCACTCGAGCTGCGGCGGCGACGGCGCGCAGGCGCTCCTGTTCGGGGCCACGGCCCGCGATCACCGCCGGGAGGTCTGCCTTTTCAGCCGCCGCGATGACGAGATCCAGACGCTTGTACGGGATGAACCGCGATGCTCCCAGCACGAACCGCGTCGGCAGGCCATCGAGGAGCGCACGTTCGCGATCGTCGATGACCTCGGTGCGCCAATCCTCCCGTGACAGGATGCGCTCCACGGCCACCGGCGGATGGATGACGGTCGAGTCCCGCTGCCAGGCGCGGGCGATGCGATCTCGCACGAACGCGCTGTTGGCCGCGATCGCGACGGCTTCCTGCGCTCGCCTGCGGTCGATTCGCCGGAACAGGGGAGACACAGCGCGTACCGCTGCACCCGCGCCTCGCTCGTCGAGCTCCGGCGTCCAGATGTATCTGGCGGGCGTGTGTGCATAGACGTACTTCGGCACGTCACGATTCGCGAGCCTCGCGTGATGCGCGAACAGATGGGAGCTGACGAGCATCCAGTCGTACTCCCGCCGCGTGCTCAGCCCGCGCCACGCGGCCACGGTGAAGGGCAGGGCGAGTGCCTTGCTTCGGCGCAGCGGCGTCCTGGCGAGCCAGGTCTCCTGTACCTCCCTGTGGGCGAAGCGCTGCGGGGCGTCGTCCCAGAGGCACTGGATGTCGGCATCCGGGAAGGCGCGGGCCATCGCCTCGAGGACGTTCTCGGAGCCGCCGGAGGAGGCGATCCATTCGTGGACGAGGAGTCCGGACACCTACGGCCTGCCCATCCCGTAATAGCGCCAGCCTGCCGCGCGCCACGCTGCGGCGTCGAGCCCGTTGCGTCCGTCAACCACGACGCGACCGACAGTGAGCGCGGAGGCGTGTTCGGGAGTCAGCTCGCGGCGGTACTCATCCCATTCGGTGACCATCAACACCGCATCCGCATCACGTATCGTCGCGTCGCGATCGGGCTCGTAGTTCAGCTGCGGCTGCACGCGCCGCGCGTTCTCGATCGCCTGCGGATCGGTGACCACCACATGGGCCCCCAGTCCGTGGAGCCGCACGGCGGCGTGCAGTGCGGGGGAGTCGCGCACATCATCGCTGAAGGGCTTGAACGCGGCACCGAGCACGGCGACCTTCTTATCGAAAACGCTTCCGCCGAGCGCGTCGACCACGAGTTGCACCGCACGTTCGCGGCGCCTCAGGTTGATCGCATCCACCTCGCGCAGAAAACTCACCGATTCGCCGCGGCCGAGCTCTTCCGCGCGGGCGGCGAATGCGCGGATGTCTTTGGGCAGGCACCCGCCGCCGAACCCGATGCCCGCGCCGAGGAAACGGCGGCCGATGCGTACGTCGTGGCCGATCGCGTCGGCGAGCTGGGTGACGTCGGCACCGGTGACTTCGGCGATCTCGGCCATCGCGTTGATGAACGAGATCTTCGTCGCAAGGAATGCATTCGCGGCGACTTTGACGAGCTCGGCTGTCGCGTAGTCCGTGACGATGAAGGGCGTGCCCTTCGCCACCGCAGGGTGGTACACCTCGCGGAGCACCTGTGCGGCGCGTTCGCCCGCCGGAGTCGAGGGGACGCCGGTGACCAGCCGGTCGGGGTCGATGGTGTCCTGCACCGCCCAACCTTCGCGCAGGAACTCGGGATTCCAGACGAGGGTTGCGCCGACAGCCTCGACGCGGGGAGCCAGCTCCGCCGCTGTGCCGACCGGAACGGTCGACTTACCAGCGACCACGTCGCCCTCCCGTACATGGGGGAGGAGCGATTCGAAGGCCGCGTTCACGTGGCTCAGGTCTGCGGCGTGCCCGCCCTGCAGCTGCGGCGTGCCCACACCGACGAAGTGCACGGCGGCGCCCTCTGCGGCGGCGATATCCGAAGTGAAAGTCAGCCGGCCGGAGGCCACGCCCTCGGCGAGGATCTCCTGTAGGCCAGGTTCGAAGAAGGGCGCTTCGCCGCGCGCGAGGGCTTCGATTTTTCGGGGGTCGATGTCGATTCCGACCACCTCATGGCCGATTGAGGCCATGGCTGCGGCGTGGACCGCCCCGAGATACCCGCAGCCGATCACAGAGAGTCGCACGGAACGATTCCTTCCCCCGGAGAGTGCACCCACCCATCATCCCCTATCCTCAGACCGCCCGGTGCAAGGCACGGACCGTCATGGTCTCGTAGGCTTGACCCAGTCTCGGGCGGGCTCAAAGGGCACACCGGGACATTCCGCCGATGTGGAGCGGGTGTGTGAGGTGAGGGCGGACATGAGTGCGGACATCGGCGCGGAACGCGCGAGCGGAGAACCGAGGTACGCCACAGCGACGCCTGGGCCTCGGTTGCCGATCCCCGACGTGCTGCGCGGCGTCGCGATCCTGGCGATGCTGATCGCGCATGCTGCGCCGTTCGTGCCGGACATCCCGACGGTCCTCCTCTACGTCCAGTCGAACATCAACGACCTCGCTTCACCCCTGTTCGCGCTGGTGATGGGCATCTCCGCCCAATTGGTCTGGAACCGCAGGGCGGGCATCGCCCGCACCTGGCTGCAGCAGTCGTGGCGCGGCGTCCTCCTCATCGCCCTCGGGATCTGGATGGCGAGCTGGGGCTCGTGGGTGATGATCGTGCTGCAGTCGCTCGGCATGTTGCTGATCATCGGCGTCCCGCTGCTCCTGCTCGGCACCAGGACGCTGGTCATCGTCGCGGCCGCGATCGTGCTGCTCAGCCAGCCGCTGCTCACGCTCGTGCGCGGCGCGCTGTGGGTCTATACGCAGCCGCACCTCGTGATCGAACTGGCGAACGCCTTCGCCCTGGGGCCCTCCTACCGGCTGATCAACCTGCTTCCGTTCTTCCTGCTCGGAGCTGTGCTGCTGCGTCACGGCTTCACGAGAGGTCCGCTGCTTTGGACCATGACCGCCGTCGCGCCGCTCGCCTATGTCGCGAGCTTTGCGATCGACCGCTTCGGCGGCGTCGACGTGCAGTCGGGGGACTACCTCGACACGCTGCACGACGTCGGGCTCGTCTTCGCGGCGTACGTCGTCGTCGTTCTGGCCTTCACGGCACGGGGACGCGTCATGCACAGAGCTTTCGAGCCATTCCGCGCTGGGGGACAGGTCGCCCTGAGTCTCTACGTGCTGCACGTGGGCATCATTGCGTTGTGGGCCCATGCGAGCGGTATCCCGCAGGAGAACGAGCCGCTCGGCTGGCTCGTGATCGTGCCCGGGGTGGTACTGGTCAGCTGGGCCTGGGTGCGGTTCGTCGGGACAGGACCCATCGAGTGGGCACTGGGCTGGCTGGCCGGGCGGCCCAAGCGGTCGCGCGCCGCGTAGAGCTACGTGCCAGCCCGGACCTCGGTCTGGGCGGCGACGATCCCACGCACGAGCGCATCGATCTCGTCCTCGCGGTGGGCGACAGGCGAAGCGACGTAGGGGTGCTGGAGTCCGCCGAGCAGGACCGCTGACGGGATGCGTTCGACGCCGAGTGCACGCTTCGCGGAACGTGCGCCGAAGTAAGCGAACGTCAGTGCCTCGGGCACTCGCTCCTTGAGCAGATCAGGACGGGAGGACGTCGCGACCCGCAGCAGGACGGACGCACCGATCATGCGCTGCCATTCGGGCAGCCGCTTGGCGACCGCGGCACACTTCCCGCATTCGGCGGAGAGGAACACGAGAAGCACAGGAGCGCCGTAGCCGAGAGCATGCAGCGGCACGGTCACCCCGTCGGGGCTGACGAGTTCGGCATCGGGCAGGCGGATGCCTTCGAGTGCAACTTCTGCTCCATGCTCGCCTGGCAGAGGGCTCGGCGACGACACCGGGTCGGTGTCGCGCTGCCGCAGCTGGAACACGGCGACCGCGAGGATCGCGACCGTGAGCAGCGACCAGGTGAGCGCCACAGCGAGTACTGAACTCCCGTCCGCGCTGAGCAGGCCGACGAGGAACGACGGGTAAGGCGGCGCGGTTAGGGCGATGAAGGCGGATGCCGCCACCAGCACCGCGTTGCGGGCGACTGTCCAGCCGGTGACGCGATCGCTGACGGACAGCGGGCCGAAGCATCCGCAGTCCACCTCGTCGCCGCGGCGCAGGACGCGGACGAGGAAAACCGTGAAGAGTGCGAAAGTGCCGAGCGCGAGCACGGCGGTGGCCGCGCGATACCAGCCCGGTGCCACAAGAAGCGCGACGCCGAGGCTGATCTCCCAGAGGGGAACGCCCGCGGCGATCCAGCGGCGCCGCGCGAAGGCCGGGACGCCGAGGTCGGCCATGCTGTCGAGCGTGCGCGTCGTCCTCCTCGTCTTCGCGCCCCCCGAGACGAGCAGCACGGACGCGACGAACCCCGTCGAGAACATGAGAATGAACTCGACGGGGTTCGTGAACATGAACCTCAGACTAGCGTCGGATCAGAGGTCGCAGGTCTGGACCGCGAGCGAACCGGAGAGCAGCGGGATGCCCAGCGAGTCGAGGTTGACTGCCACAGCAGCGAGCGACGCGGTCGAGCCCGCGTTGTCGCCGGCGTTGGCGTCGGCCGTGGTCTGGGTAAGCGTGAAGCTGCTGAGAGCCCCGACGTTGACGATCGCATCGTAGACATTGACGAAAACGGTCGAGCCCTCGGGGATCGGGTTCGTCAGGGTCAGGACGTACCCGTCGGACGTGCTGGCGATGCCGGCGACGTTCGCGGCGATCACTGCTTCGAGGCCGGAGAGCGTCAGCAGTGCGTTCGGGTCCGTCAGGACGTACTGGGTTCCCGCGGGGATCTCGCCGGCGGTCGCGGTGATGTTGAATCCGCGGGTGGCACCCGGGTCCAGGTCGAGCAGCGTCTTCAGTGCGGTCTGCACGACGCCGACCAGTCCGCCGAGCCCGATGTTGTCAAGGAGGTTCTGCAGAGCCGACAGGTCGTAGTCGTTGCTGCAGACGCCGGCGACGGCTCCGTTCCAGGTGACCGTGCTGGCCGAGGCAAGCGGTGTGGCTGCGGCGACCGCGATGACGGGCAGCGACCAGGCGGCGCCCTTCACGAGCGTGCGGCGCGAGACGCCCTGCGCGGACGCGAAAGTGTTGTCTTCAGTCATGTTCTCCGGTGTCTTTCTGTTCAGTGCGATGGGCAGGTTCTGCCCGCGAAAGCGTACGGTTCAGAGACTGTCGGATAACGACGGTGGATGGAGCAACGATGTCGCTCAGGGATCGAACGATGTCGGGGATTGATTGATTCGACGCGTCCGGAGCGCTGAGAGTCAGCCGACCTGATGCGATACTGGGGTATTCGAAGGGACGAGGGGATGAGCGCATGGTTGGGCAGGACGTCCGCCCGTCTGCGTGAATTCGTCCCGGAGTTGTGGTCGGGGGCATGGCGATGGGTGCTCGTCGCCGTGGGCGTGATCGCTGCGGTCTACCTGCTGCTTGATCGCGCGGTCGCGAACGGCGTCGTCACAGCCGCCGCGCTGGCGGTCCTGCTGATCGGTGCTGTGCTCACCTGGTCTCAGCCCATGGCGATCGCACTGATGGCCACGCCCGCGCTCCTGATCACCGAACGGCTCGGCATCGGCGCATCCGGGCTGACCGTCTCAGACGCCGCGCTCGCCGCCGGGTTCGGCGCCGTGGTTCTTCTGGGTAAGCGCGGGTTCAGCCCGCCGATGCGCGCGATGCTGTGGCTCAATGCGATCTATCAGTTCGCGAGCCTGTTCGCGGTGATCGTCAACCCGTTCCCCCAGAACACAGCTGAATGGTTCCACGCCTGGCTTCTCGTCTCCGGCGCACTGGTGATGGGGTATGGGCTCGGTCGGGCGGGGCTCGCGCGCACCGCCTTCCTCCTCCTGCTCGCCGGATCGGCGCTCATCGCGATCGGCACATTCGGCACGGCGGTCGTACAGCTCGCCGCGGGAGACTTCGGCGCCGTCTACCCCGTCTGGCCGTGGGCCATGCACAAGAATTCCGCGGGCGGGATGCTCGCCTTCGGCGTGTTCCTCGCCTACGTCAACCCGCAGTGGGCGCGGCTCCCTCGCCGCTGGACCGTCCCGCTGTTCTGGTTGCTGCTCGGAGCACTGCTGCTCACGCAGTCGCGCCAGGCCGCTGTCGGACTCATCGTCGTGCTCCTCGTCCACAACCTGCGCAGCGGTGTCTCGCGTCACGGAGTTCTGATCGCCCTGCTCGCGATTCCGGGCGCCGTGCTCGTCGTGCAGAGTGTGATCGACCAGATCGAGTCGCAGAACCGTTTCAATTCCGTCTATCAGCGGCTGGACTGGATCCGCGAAGTGTACGCGCTGGTCAAGCATGAGCCCTTCTTCGGCCAGGGGCTGAGGTACTGGTACGTGCACCCGACGGCCAACTTCCAACCTCCTCAAGCCGAGCTTGAGGTGCTCGCCTCCACCGGACTCGTCGGCCTCTTGGGGTTCTCCGTGATGTGGGTCGGGTTCACGATCGTGCTGTGGCGCGTCAATCCGATGTTCGGCATGCTCGCCTTCGGATCCGTGATGGCGAGGATCGTGCAGGCGCAGTTCGATCTCTTCTGGGTGTCCGCCCAGGTGTCGATCCCGTTCGTCATCGCCGGCATTTGCCTCGGTGCGCAGGCCCTGCACATCGAGCGTTCCGAAGGTGCTCCGGGGTTCTGGCAGGTGCGTTCGAACGCAGGGCACCGGAAGACGGCCAGTGCGTATGATCGATTCTTGCGGGAGAACACGAGGGGCTGACATGGAAATCCGGGACTACCTCCGTGCGCTGCGGCGACACTGGATAGCGATCATGCTGATGATGACAGTGGGCCTCGCCGTCGCATATGGCTGGTCGTCGATCCAGACGCCCGTCTACCATGCCGATGCGAGTGGGTATCTGAAGACCCGTGGCGTAGACGGCGAAGAACAGCTGTCACCGCAGACGGACGACAACTATGCGCGCACGAAGGTGCCGCAGTACCAGGAGTTCGCGACCTGGCGCAGCGTCGCCGAGGACGCTGCCGAGCAGCTCGGATTGGAGGCCAGCCCGGAGGATCTCGTCCGCAGGATCACGGTCACCAACCCGGAGAACACATCCATCCTGAGGATCACGGCCACCGGATCGAGCCCCGAAGGGGCGCGGGATCTCGCAGAGGCCTGGATGCGTGCGCTGATCGCCCAGATCGACACCCTCGACGGCACCGGAGTCCGCGGCAGCTCGCCCGTGATGATCGTGCTCGGCGAGTCGGCCTCACTGCCCGAGGCTCCGGTGTTTCCCGATCTGCGCACAGCGCTGGTGGTCGGCGGCGTGCTCGGACTGGGCGGCGGCATCGCGTTCGCGATGATTCGGGCAGTGTCGGATCGCCGGATCAGGCCGACCGACGACGTGGAACAGCGACTCGGTGTGCCGGTGGTCGGTATGCTCCCCAGGGTCGACGATCTCACCGGAGATCACCGGCTTGTGGATGTCGACGCGACGAAGTCGGACAGACGCGGCGGGTTCGCCGTGCGCGAAGCGCTGCGGGTGCTGCGCACGAATCTGCAGTTCATGGATGTCGACCATCCCCCGCGCATCATCGTCGTCACGAGCGCGCTTCCAGGCGAAGGCAAGTCGACTGTGGCCGCGAACCTCGCGATGACCCTCGCCGCGGCCGGCTCGTCCGTGGTCCTGATCGATGGAGACCTGCGCCGTCCCACGGTGTCGAAGACACTGGGGCTGTCCGGAGGCGCCGGCGTCACGGACGTGCTGGCCGGTCGCGCAGCCGTCGAGGACGTGGCGCAGCGAGTGCCGAACAGCAGCCTGATCGTGCTCACTGCCGGAACGATACCGCCGAATCCGAGTGAAGTGCTCGGCTCGGAGCGGATGCATCAACTGCTGCGGGATCTCGCTGTGCATGCGACGGTGATCGTCGATGCCCCGCCGCTGCTGCCGGTCACGGATGGAGCCGTGCTCACCCATCAGGCGGATGGCGCACTGTTGGTGGTATCGGCGGGCAAGACCACTTACGACGTCGTCGAGCGTGCTCTCGGCGCTCTGGAGAAGGTGCGCGGACGCATGCTCGGCGTTGTCCTGAACCGCGTCCCGGCCTCGGGCGTCGACTCATCCGTCTATGCGTACGGGTACAAGACCTCCCCTGAGTCGGAGCAGCGTCGCCGGAGGGGGCGTCGCGGAGGCGACACGAGCGACCCCGCATCGGCCGTGGACGACTCGGCGTCGCTTGTCGCGGTCGAGCCCGACGAATCGCCCGCTGCGGAAGTCACGGAGACGGTGCCGCCCTCGGCGCCGCGTCGTCCGGCGAAGAAGGCGACCTCCGGCCGCCCGGCCGCCGCGACACGTCACGGGGATGACGTCGATCCCTCGGAGCTCGACAAGTTCTTCCGAGCCGTGAGCGCGGATCCGGCGCCGTCTCCGTGGCGTCCGCCGGCACAGGACTGAGCAGCATGCTCGATGCCGGTCGCAACCGCGTGGCATTGATTGCCTCATCGTTTGCCCCGCACATCGGCGGGGTCGAGGAGCACGTCGCTCAGGTGGCCCGCGGTCTGTCGGAGCGGGGGCACAGCGTCGAAGTCTGGGCTGTCGACCGTGGCGAGCGGCCCATCGAGCCGTTCGGGCACGGTGTCGAGGTGCGGTATCTGCCTGCACCTCTGCCCGCACGTTCCCTCGGGCGCGTGGCGAACTTCCTCTGGTGCGTACCGGGAGCGTGGCGGCTGTGGTCTCGCGCACTCCGGCAGCTGAAGCCCGACGTGCTGCATGTGCATTGCTTCGGTCCGAACGGACTTTACGCGCTCGCCCTGCATCTTCGATCCGGCACGAGGCTCATCGTGACCTCCCATGGCGAGACGAACGGCGACGACACGTCAGTGTTCGATCGTTCGGCGCTGCTGCGCCGAGGGCTTCGGGTGGCGCTTCGTCGAGCCGTCGCCGCTACGGCGCCCACGGAGTTCGTGCTGCGGGACCTCCGAGATCGGTTCGGGCTCGAGGGGGGCATCGTGGTTCCGAATGGAGTGGCCCTCGACGTCGAGCCGGCGGCAGTTCCCACGACGGGGCGCTACATCACGGCGGTTCGACGCCTCGGCAGGATGAAGGGAATCGACCTGCTTCTGGACGCGTTCGCTCTCGCGCGCGACGACGGACGGTTGCCGTCAGGGGTACGCCTGCTCGTCGCCGGCGACGGCCCTGAGCGCTCGCGTCTGGAGGCGCAGGTGCACGACCTGGGTCTGCAGGACCGGGTCGAGATGCTCGGCTGGCGGACGCCATCCGAGGTGGCCGGTCTGGTCGGCGGGGCTGAGGCGATGGTCGTGCCGAGCCGGTCGGAGGCATTCGGGATCGCTGCGCTGGAAGCCTGGCGAGCCGGAACAGCGCTGATCATGACGTCGCGAGGTGGTGCAGCCGAGTTCATGCACGACGGAGAGGACGCCCTGCTCGTAGATCCGCAGGACGCCGGTTCGCTGGCCGCGGCCATCGTCCGAGTCGTCACGGACGACGGGCTGCGTGAGCATCTCGCGTCGGTCGGCCGTGAACGGGTCGGAGAGTTCACCTGGGATCGGGTGACCAGTATGTATCAGGACATCTACGCCCGATCCGGTGACGGCGAGGGAGCGAGCCGGTGAAGTACAACGGTGCGATCCGCCGTCGGGTGCGACGGCTGCGGCGGATCGCGGAGGCCGCAGCCCTGCCTGCGGCCTGGGGCGGAGTGCTCGTCCCCGCGTACTGGTGGGACGGCCACCCGAACTTCGGTGACGCACTCACACCCTGGCTGCTGCCCCGGTACGGTGTCGTGCCGCTGTACCGCGAACCCCAGGAAGCGCGGCTGACCGGTGTCGGCAGCATCCTCGAATTCCTTCCCTCTGACTACGCCGGAGCGATCTGGGGATCGGGGCTGATGGCGGACGCCGAGCGGCTGATGCCTCGCGCCACGGTGCTGGCAGTGCGCGGGCCGCTCACGGCGGAGCGCATCGGCGCGGCGGAGACCTCGCTCGGCGATCCCGGCCTTCTCGTCGCACGCCACGTGCGCCGCCCCGCTTCGACCCGGGAGATCATCGCCGTCCCGCACGGACACCATCGCCAGCATGAGGGACTGGCCGCGCTGGTGGCATCCGAACCGGGTAGGGCTTTCGTCGTGAACGTGCATCAGGGCGCGCAATCGGCCGTGCGCGAGATCGCGTCGGGACGGACGGTGCTGACCACCTCCCTGCACGGACTCATCACGGCGGACGCCTACGGCATCCCCGCGCTTTGGACAGCGCTCGAACCGACACTCGGCGGGGGAGACTTCAAGTTCCGGGACTACGAGGCGACCGTGACCCCGGGGCGTTCGCGGTTCGTCGCGTTCGACGATCTTCGCTCGCTCGACGACGTCGCGCGATGGGCTGGGCGTGCCGATGCGGACCGGGTGGCAGTGCTCTGCGATGGACTGGAAAAAGCCGTCGCCCGACTGCCCGAAGCGCTCGCTCCGCTGCCTCGGTTCCCGCTCGCCCTGCTGTCCGCCGCGCGCCACTGAGCCCAGCAAAGCACCGTCACGCCAGAGACGCCCAGATCCGGGCATGCCCTGTCGCAGAGCGCTCCCAGGTGAACTCCGCGGCACGCCGTCGGCCCGAATCCACCAGGGCTGTCACGGCGGCATCGGCCGAGGTCGCGTCGATGAGGCCGTCCGCGATGGACGGGCCGTCCGGTGCGACGAGGATCGCCGACCCTCCCGCCACCTCGGGGAGGCTCGAGGTGTCCGCGGCGACCACCGGAACCCCGGCGGCGAATCCTTCCAGCACCGGCAGGCCGAATCCCTCGTACAGCGACGGAACGACGACGGCGGATGCTCCGGCGACAAGCCCTGGCATCATCTCGTCGCGTTGCCTGCCGAGCAGCCGCACCCCCGGCATCCCATCGAACAATGCGGTACGGCGTGGATGCGGCGGACCGCTGAGCGCGAGGGTCAGATCCGGCCTTACGCGGCGCACCGACGGCCAAGCAGCAGCCAGCGCCTCGAGATTCTTGCGCTGTGCGGCTCCGCCGGCGTGCAAGACGTAGCGACCCTCGATCCCGAGATCGCGCAGCGCCTCGGCGTCGAGAGGCGACGCGTCGAAGTAGCGCTCATCCACGCCGTTGTGGACGACATGCGGTTCGCGGATGCCGAGGAGGTCGACGGCCTCCTGCGCGCTGAACGCCGAAACGCAGATCACCGCGTCCGCGTGGCGGAGTTCCTCGATGGCGGCGGGCACCGGTGCGGACTCATCCGGGAAGCGCCAGGCGACCACGTCGTGGAGAGTGACGACATCGCCGTGCGGCGAGGGTGGAAGTTCGAGTGCCATCCGATGCGCGACGGCATCGCCGACGTGGATGATCCGGCCGATCTCCCGCCGCACGGCGGATGGGGCAGCGGCGACGTACTTCATCGGGAGTCGGAGATCCCCGGGCAATCGCGACCGAAGCGAACGTGTGACGAGTTCGCGGAGACGCCACGGTGTGCCCGATGCTGACCGGATCGCCTCTGCGGCGCGGGCGATGATCTGGCGTTCGTACGCCTGCGCGCCCATCGGCGTCGGTGTCGCGATGGTGGCGATCGACAGCCTTGGCGTGTTCATCGCGTCAATCTTCTCGAGGATCTGAGGCAGACATGGTCGAGCACCAGTATGCCCTGACGATACGATGTGCTGGACGAGCCGCCGTCGGCGGATCGTCGGGGAGGGGGCAGGGTGGCAGAGCCGCACGAACGCACTGCGCTCGTGGTGGTGGCGACTTATCGTCGGCCCGAGTACGTGCGCACCTGCCTGCAGCACATCCGCCTCCAATCCACGCCGCCGACGCGAGTCGTGTTGGTCGATGCCTCTCCGGATGACCTCACGCGCTCCGTGGTCCGCGACTTCGATGAGGTCGAGTACCGGCGCAACGACCTCGGCCCGGGAACGCTCGCGGCGTCGCGAGCGATCGGGGTGCAGGGTGCGATCGAGGACGTCGTCGTCTTCATCGACGACGACGCGTATGCGGAACCGCGATGGCTCGGCGAACTGCTCGCCGCCTATGATCTGCCTCGCGTCGGAGCGGTCGGCGGACGAGCGAGCAACGGCCGCGCCGGCGAAGAACTCGACGGCCGTGACCGCATCGGCCGGTTCCTGCGCAACGGCCGGCTCACCGGCAATTTCGCTGCCGACCCCGGACGGATCGTCGACGTCGATCACATGCTGGGCGCGAACATGTCGGTGCGCACCGACGTGCTGCGCGAGATCGGCGGCATCCGCGACTATTATCCTGGCACCTGCCTCCGCGAGGACAGCGACCTTTCGCTGCGCGTGCGCAAGGCCGGGTTCCGGATCGTCTTCGCTCCGGCTGCGTCCGTGCTGCACGTCGCGGGCGAGTACGCGAAGGGACGCCGCTTCGACTTCCGCTACCGCTTCTACGGGGCCCGTAACCACATACTGCTACTGCGCACAACCCTCGGCTGGACCGATCCGCATTTGGCGCGGTACCTCGGCTCGGTGCTCGCCGGCGCGGCGGCCGAGGCCGTCTCGGGGCTGCGGATGTGGGGCCGGCGAGACGGCCTCGCAGCAAGGATCCGCGGCATCGGCGGAGGCGCGGCACGCGCCGTTGTCGACCTGACCGGGACGGTCGCAGGGCTGTGGGCGGCCCTCCGGCCGAGAGATCGGGCGGCGCCCTTCGACGTCGAGCGGCGGCCGAGCCGGGGAGCGAGCCTTGCCTGATCCGGCGGACACGGCCGCCGAGGCGCCGAGGGTCAGCATCGTGCTCGCGCTCGGCCACGACAGCGACTACGTCGCCGCGGCGCTGGAGAGTGTGCGGGCGCAGACGTTCGAGGACTGGGAGCTTCTGATCGTGGACAACGGCGCCGCGCATCCCGACCGGGTCGCGGAACTGATCGGCGACGATCCGCGGATGTCGATGATCATGATCGATCACTCGGCGACGGCGGGGCTCTCTCGCAACATCGGCGTGCAGCACACCCGCGGGGGGCTGATCACCCTCCTCGACGACGACGACGTCTGGATGCCGGAGCGCCTGCGGACCCACGTAGCACACCACGACGAGAACCCATCCGCCCCGGCATCGTTCTCCGGCTACTGGCACATGGACGCCGCCGGGGAGCGCTTCGGCACCGACTGGCGCTCTCGTCAGACGCCCGCATCCGACATCCTCCGCGGCGCCGCGCCGACCCCACTGGGACCGACCCTGATGATCAGGCGCGAGGCGTTCTCCGCCATCGGCGGGCACAGCCCGGAGATCCCGATCCTGGTCGATTTCGAGCTCGGCCTGCGGCTGACCCTGCTCGGAGATCTGATCTACATCGATGAGCTCCTCGTCGGCTACCGGAGGCACTCGACGAACATGACATCGATGGATCCCGCGAACGTCCGGCTGCGGCGGCTGGTCATGGAGGAGATGATCGATCGGCAGCGCTGGGCGGCGCGAGGCAGGGGTGCGATCGACGTCGAAGGGTGGTTCGAAGAACGGCTATCGGGCTATCGGCGGTCGGAGTCCCGGATCGCAGGGATCGACGCCGTGCGTCAGGTGCGCCGCGGTCGATTCCGCGACGCCCTTCGGGGGACGGGCTGGGGGCTGCGCCGGGCGCCGCTCGAGTTCCTCCGCGGCGTCCTGGAAACGGTGCTGCGTCGCCGTCGGTGATCTCCGCCGCGCTGGTGGTCCGACCCGACCGCTCAGCGGTAAGGGACGGTGTCGTCGAATCGTACGGACGAGTCATAGATGATGACATCCTGATACTTCAGGCTGAGCGGCTGGAGGACGTCGCCCATGATCCCTGTCCAGGGGATCGGGTACGAGGGATCCCGTCCCCAGACACCGCCGGGGCTCTCCTGCAGAGCTGGCGCGTAGTAGTCCAGGCGCCGTTCCACTTCACGCAGCCACTCGCCTGTGAAATCCGTGTGCGACTTCGCCGCGATCGTGCTGCCCGAGAGTACTCGGCGGTAGTAGCGACGCAGGTGCGAGCCCAGTCGATCGGGGAGATGGCTGGCGTACTTGGGGGATCCGATATCCACTCCGAGCACCGGGTTGTTGGAATCGCGCAAACGCTCCAGAGCGGGGCCCCAGCTGCAGAGCGGAGGCTTGATATCGGAGTAGCCGCCGCCGTGGTGGTGCAGGATATAGGCGCGCAGGTAGTCGGAGCGATGCACCACGGAGAGGTGCTCGTACGCCGAGTGCAGCGGATGCTCCGGCACGACGAGCTCAGCGAGGTTCTCGGCTGTGACCAGCCTGACCGGCGTCTTCGGGTTGAACTCGCGCATGCGCTGCAGGCCGGACAGCCTGTTCTGGGTCAGCGGGTTCTCACCCAGCCAGAAGCACCAGATCACGTTCGGGACCTCGTTCAGGCCGGTGACCGCGGGCGGCTGTCGTTCGAGGAAGGTGTGGCTGTAGCGCCCGTACCAGAACTCGGCCGGCACCAGCCTGCTGGCGATGTCGGATCGGATGCGACCGAGCCGCTCCAGCGAACGGTTGCGCGCGGTGAGGTGGGTGACTCGTGAGGACGCGCGTCGTACCAGAGCGGGGATGGTGGGCATGCCGCGATGCTACAACGGCTCGCGGAGCGGCCGGCTACTCGAGCCGGCCGAGCTCCACCAGGCGCGCGAACTCCGCGTCCTGGTCGCGCACTTGGTCGAACGTGCCCTCGGCAGCGATCCCGCCCTCGCGCAGATGGATGAGGTGGTCCGCGGTGCGCACCGTGGAGAGCCGGTGGGCGACGACCACGATCGTCATCTTCCCGCGGAGGGAGGCCAGCGTCCGGGCGATCTCGTGCTCCGTGGCGTTGTCGAGAGCGCTGGTCGCCTCATCGAGCACGAGCAGTCGCGGGCGGCGGTAGAGCGCCCGAGCGAGACCGATGCGCTGACGCTGGCCCCCGGAGAGACGCACTCCGCGTTCGCCGACCATCGTGTCGAGGCCCTCGGGAAGTTCCTCGAGCAGACCGGTGAGCTGGGCGAGCCCTGCTGCTTCCCGCACACGGGCGAGGTCCACTGCGGCCGCGTCCTCCCCGAAGGCGATGTTGCCAGTCACCGTCGCGTTCAAGAGGTAGACGTCCTGAGGCACCACCCCGATCCCGGAGTACCACGAGGCGAGATCGTCGTCGATCGCTCGCCCGCCGCAGGTGAGGCTTCCAGACGTCGGCGGGAGCAGGCCCAGGACGAGATCGAGCACTGTGGTCTTGCCTGCTCCGCTCCCGCCCGTGAACGCGGTCGTCTTGTTCTCGGCGATCGTGAGCGTCAGGCCGTCGAGCACCGGGCGATCCGAGTCCGCGTATGAGAAGCCGACGTCGGTCAGAACGATGTCGCCGGTGTACTCGGCCGAGCTCCGAGGCACCTCGTCGTGCAGTCCCTCCGCGCTCAGCTCGTCCAGGGCCTCCACCATGATCCGCAGTCCGGCTTGACCCGTACGCATGGTCGTGAGGCTCGCAGTCACCCGGTTCATGGTCGGAAGCGCACGCATCGAAGCGGTGGCGAAGAGACCGAGCGTCGGTACGATCTGGTCGCCTTCACCCGATGCGATGAGGATGAAAGCGATACCCACGATGGCGACGATGAAGGCGATCTCCAGCAGATAGCGCGGCACATCGGAGATGAAGCCCATCTCGCGGCCGGAGTGCGCGCGACGCAGCCGTGCGGCACGGAATCCCCCGACGAAGGACGAAGCGCTGGAGGTGAGGCGCGTCTCCCGGAACCCATCGAGGCCGGGGAGCAGGTACTGCCACGCCTCGAGGCTCGCCTCGGCCAGCTCCTCGCCGATGCGCAGCTGGCGGGCGCGGAGGAATCTCTGCACGCCGAAGACGAGACCGCCGAACATGACGATCGCGAAGGCGGTCACGAGCGGCGAGGCGATGGCGAGCACGGCCATGATCGCCGCGAGCATCAGGATGTCCGAGCACACGCTCACCGTCGCGAGCAGGACGCTCGAGGCTTGCGAGGTGCAGTCGTTGATGTTGCGGTGGATCGCCGTGAGCGAGCGGGCACGGTGCGCCGAGTAGGGTGCGAGCACATAGCGATTCATGAGTTCTGCTGCTGCCAGTGCGCTGATCCGGGTGGTGCGGCCCAGCAGCCACCACCGGAAGGCCAGCGAGCCGATGCTCTTGACGATGAAGGCCAGCGCGACGAGTCCTGCGACCAGTGGAATGAGCGTGGCGAGGTCGTCGGTTCCGACGATCTCGACGACCCACTGGAGGAAGGGCCCCTCCGGAGAGCTGGAGGTGATCAGCTGCATGAGCGGGATCATGGCGGCGACTCCCGCCATGTCGAGCAGTGCCAGGACGACAGACGCCGCCACTGTGGCCCCCACCCAGGGCCCCGGACGGGTTCCCGTGACCTCGAGCAGCGTTCGCAGCTGCGGAACAAGCCCGGAACCACGCTGAGGCTGCGTCATCTGGTCCTCTCGTGCGCGAAAGGGAAAGGGTATATCGGCACAGGTGCGCCTTAGGCTAGCATTGCACACGCACCCGCAGCGGGTATGGGCGGGTGTGATGCGCTTGCGCTATCTGGGGAAGCGTGTGTCGGAGCGCCGATTGGGGAATCGAATGTCTGAAACAGGGAAGGACGGCATCAGCCGTCGAACCGTGACGAAGGCGATGGCATGGGCAGTCCCTGCCGTCGCTGTCGCATCAACAGTGCCGATCGCGGCTGCCAGCTGCATCCCGGAGATCTTCCTGGGTGGCGGCAGCTGCAAGTGTCCTGGTCAGAGCGGGGGTATCCCGTGGGGTTACTTCCTCCGCGTCTGCGCCGGCGGCACAAGCTGTCCTGTGGGCTCGATGGAGATCGTCATCACGAAGGTCGTCTCGAACAGCGGCGTCGTCATCTGGGAGGGATCGCAGTCTCTCGGAGTCGACGGCTGCACGATCATCGAGGGGACGTCGTCGAACAGCGCGAACTTCCTCGACATCCACCACACCATCGACGGCATCGAGCAGACGCCGACGCGGGTGAGCGCACCGCCGAACTGCGAGGACGGCGACCTCGGCAACTGCAACCCGTAAGGACTGTCGGGCCCGCTCAGCACGTCAGATCGTGCGGTCGCGAAGCAGAGCGTGATATTCGACCACTCGGGTCGACCAGTCCGCATCCAGCGCGCCGGCGAGCGTTGACGGACGAGTGGGTGTGGACCGCGCCCTGACCACGGCATCCGCGAACGACGTGCCGTCGGCTGTGACCACCCCGGGGACGTCTCGAAAGCCTGCCACGGGCGTCGAGACGATCGGTCTGCCCACCGCCAGATACTCGTACAGCTTGAGCGGGTCGAGGCTCTCGGTGAACGACGTCACCCGGTGCGGAACGACAAGCACGTCCGCGTGCTGCAGATAGCCCGGAACGGACGCGCGGGGGCGCGCGCCCAGCACCTGCGCTCCGGCACGGCGAAGCCGAGCGGAGTCGGACGGGTCGAGCGCGTTCGGGCCGACCAGCACCAGCCGGGCGCCTGAGCCGAGAGCCTTCGCCGTCGCCGCGCAGAGATCGACGTCGAGCCGATCGCGGTGCAGCGTGCCGACGTACACCACACACGGGCCGTCGGGAAGATCGGCCGGGCGGTCTGCAGGTTCACGGTACCTCGCCACGTCGACACCGTTGCGAATGACGGCGATGTCGGCGCGACGCCCGCTCTTGCGCCGCGCGAGCTCGGGGGAGCAGGCGACGACGATCGCGGCCTTGTCGAGCAGCCAGTCCTCACCCGCGGCGATCCGGGCCAGTTCCCCGGGTGAGCGGTCTGCGGCGAGCCAGTCGTCGGTCATGTCGTACAGGGCAGGCCAGCCCGTCATCCGGGAGATGCCCGCCGCTGCCGGGTCGTTGATCCACACCAGGGGGCGATCCATCCCCAGACGCCTCGCCGCCTTCAGCGCGGCGAGCGCAAGCCGTTCGTCCGCCATGGGATCGAGTCGCCGAGGCAGCCACTTCACCGGTCGCAGCGTCCACAGCCGCTCGTCCATGAGCCTCAGACGGTGCCCGAACCGCGGTACGGCGCCCCGACGAATCGCGTGCAGCGGGTCATCCGCCGGTTCGACGAAGAGCACCCGGAGGTCTTCGTCGGTGTCGAGGAGCCCGGCGACGAGGTACTGGTTCCGACGCCACACCTCGTCCCACGCCTCCAAGGACACGACGACGAGATCGGTCATCTCTTCCGCCTCCTCATGGCTGCGCGATATACGGCGTCGGTGCCGGTCACCTGCGCGCTCATCGAGAACCGGTCCCGCTGCCTCGCGCGTGCGGACTCAGCCAGCGCCGATCGCCCGGGGGCGTCGTCTGCCAGTGATCGCAGGGCGGATGCCGCGGCGTCGGGATCGCCGGGCGTGAACAGCGCGCGCTCGTCCAGGCCGCGCAGCAGGTCGAGGTGGCCCGCTGCGCGAGCCGCGACGACCGGCACGCCGTGCGCCATCGCTTCGAGCACGGCAAGGCCGAGGCCCTCGCGGGGGCACGTCGCCAGGAACATTCCGGCCTCGCCGAGCAGCGCGTGCACGTCGTCGCGGAATCCGAGCAGGCGCACCGCATCAGACACCCCCAGCTCCTCGGCGAGATCGGCCAGCTCAGGGCGGTCGGGTCCATCGCCGGCCACGACCAGGGTCCATCCCTCGGATGCGAGGCCGGATGCGGCGAAGGCGTGCACCCCGAGAATCGTCTGCTTCTCCGGCTGCAGTCGTTGCGCCATCAGGATCGTCCGCGAATCTCTCCGAGCGAGGGTCGAGACGGCAGGGACACCGGTGTGCACGATGGTGCTCGGGAGGCCGGTGCTCGCGGCCACCGCACGGCTGATCGAGATCTCGGCATCCATGCGAGGGGCGATGAGCGTGTCCCAGCGGATCGCCCCGATGCTGCCCCGAGGAGCCGCGAAGTGCCGGGTGGACACCAGCGCGGGGCGACGGTGCCTGCCCGGCACGGCGAAGGCGACCGCAGCGGCGCCGTCAGCGGCTGTCATATGAGTGTTCGCGACATCGACATCCACCGAGCGGAGTGCCTTGACGACCTGTCTCACTGTCGCCGCGGGGGTGAACAGCACCCCCGCCGTGCGGAGCGCCGGCGCCATCCGGCCGGGATCGCCGCCGACGACGCGCACCTCATGACCGGACTCGGACTGGGCGACGGCGAGACGTAACACGAACCGTTCCACCCCCGCGAAACGAGTGGAGCGGACTGCGTGGAGGATGCGGAGGCGGCCCGTCATCTCCTTCTCCTCAGCGGCGTCGTCGTGGTGGCGTGCAGCCGCTCAAGCAGTGACACGTACGCGCGTGCGGTCGATCGCCAGCCGTGCTCGACGGCGCTGCGCCGGCAGCTCTCCCTCCACGAACCTGGATCAGCAGCCGCGATCTGCTCCATTCGCCTCGCGATCTGCCGAGGGTCGCGGTCCGTGAGGAACCCGTTCTCCCCGGGCACGACGATCTCGGGGGCCGCTCCGACGTCGGTGCAGATCACCGGAACACCGCAGGCCAGCGACTCGAGGATGACGAGCCCGTACGACTCGTACGCGCTGGGGAAGACGAACATATCGGCAGCGGCGTACAAGTCGAAGAGGTCGTGGCGCGGTCCGGTGAACAGCACGCGCTCCGCGACGCCGAGATGCTGGGCAGTCGCGCGGGCCGCGCGGATGGACCGCTCGTCGCCGCCGACTGCCAGCAGCATCACCGTCGTGGCATCGACGAGCGCCTCGATGGCGTACTCGATGCCTTTGCGCTCGAACTCGTATCCCACGAACAGCGCCACCCGGTGCTCGTCGTCGAGTCCGAACCTCGCCCGAGCAGCGCGGCGCTCTTCTCCAGTCGGGGGGCGGAAACGATCGGTGTCCACGCCGTTGGGGATGACCTCGATGAGCGGCCGTACCCGGCCGTAGATCCTCCGAAGCACATCAGGCTCGGAGGCGGAGAGCGCCACGACGGCACGGTGGATGCCACTGCGGTAACGGATCAAGTCCCGTGAATACGTGAAGAGGTGGGTGGGGTTGCGCAGCATGCGCCACAGACCGCGGCCGCGACGGCGCATCGCCTCCCCGACAACGCCGTGGTTCACGTACACGTCGCCAGCCATCACGCCGTTGTGGCAGATCGAGACCGAACCGGGTCGCTCCGCGAGGAAGCGTTTCGCGAGACGGGTTCCGACCGTGGAGAACCAGAACGCCCTGCGCAGCAGGTGCAGGCCGCGCCCGACCTGGCTGCGCGGAAGGCGACCGGGCTGACGCGGAGCGCTCATCGACAACGCCGTGCTGAGCGTGAAGGACTCCACTGTGTGGCCGAGCGCATGGAACTCCCGCTCCAGGTTCCAAGCCACGCCGGCGACGCCGAATCCCGGGCCTATCGCGGGAGCGATCTGGACGATGTGCATCAGCGGGATCCGATCATCAGGGCCTCGCTGCGCACCGGACCGACCCGGTAAAGCCCGGCGCGCCGCCGGGCGGAATCCCCTCTTTCTCCGGCGAGCACCGCAGAGCGCACGGTCGCGCCGATCCACTGGGCGGTTCGGGCGCTCGCCCAGCCCAGGCTTCCGAAGTGCTTGCGGTAGTACCGCTCCTGCGATGCGTGGAAGAACACCTCCCTGCGGCGAGGATCCGTGCTGGTGCCTGCTCCCGTGTGGATCGCCTTCACGTCGTGGATCGCACGGTGACGCCACCCCAGCAGATTCGCGCGGTATGCCCAGTCCGTCTCCTCGGCATAGAGGAAGAAGCGCTCATCGAACCCGCCGACCTGCTCCAGCGCGGCGGCGCGCAGCAGAAGTACCGAGCCGATCACGAACCGCGGCCCGCGGATCAGCCGGCCGAGGCCCGCAGCCTCGAGCCACGCCCGCGCAGGCGAGGGGAACACCCACTCGACCCGGCTGGAGCGGCCGTCCTCGTCGACCTGCGCCGGCCCCACGGTGGCAAGATCCGGCTCGCGACGCAGCGCCGCACTCAGAGCGCCGATCCCGTCGCGGTCGATGCGCGCATCCGGATTCAGCAGGAGGACGTCGCCCCCCGGTACCAGCCGGTCAGCGAGGGCGAGGTTCACGGCCGTGCCGAAGCCGAGGTTGGCTCCGGCATCTCGGTAGCGCACGCCCATCTCCGCGCAGATCCGCTCGATCTCCGGCGACGAGGAGTTGTCGATCACCGTCGCCGGCAGTGACGTCACCGCGGCGAGCGCCCGACGTAGCAGGTCCGGCGCTCCGTACGCGACGACGATCACCTCAGGGCTATCGGGTACCGAAGCCTCCGCAGTGCCGAGATGTCGCGCACTCCGGTACAGAGCCGAGTACTCGTCGGCCACGGCCTCCCACGAGCAGGTGCTGGCCCGGACCAGGCCGGCGGCGACCAGCTCGTCTCGGCGGGGGCCGGATGCCGTCACCGCAGCTTCCGCCAGTGCAGCAGGATCGCCGTGCGGCACGACGAGACCCGCACCGCCGACCACTTCCGGCAGCGCTCCGGCGTCGCTGGAAACGACCGGAATTCCCGCGGCCATCGCCTCGACCGCCACCCGCCCGAACTGCTCTGTCCAGGTCGGCGTGGGAAGCGATGGCACGACGAGCACGTCGAGTCCGGACAGGAACTCCGGCATTCGTGGTGGATCGATTCCGCCGGCGAACTCGACGCGCTCGGCGACTCCACGGGCGGATGCTTCCACTCCGATGCGCTGCGCGAGCGGCCCAGTCCCTGCCACCCTGGCGTGCAGGCGCGGTTCGAGCACCAGTGCGTCGAGAAGGACGATCAGTCCCTTCTCCGGGACGAGGCGACCCACGAGCCCGACGATCACGGCGTCATCCGCGGTGCGGGGAGTGCGGGGCCGTGTCGGGACGGGCGGCTCCTTCGCTGACGGGATGTCCACTCCGAGCGGGATCACCCGAGCCCGACCGGGGAACCCTTTCCGTTCGGCAATACCGGCGGCGTCACGATTGCAGGCGGAGACGCCGGAGGCGCGCGTCAGTGCGCGCCGCTCCATCCAGCGGAACGGGATCGGGTGACGCTTCGCGAGGTTCTGGGCTGTGTACAGCACGAACGGGGCACGTTGCCGGCGCAAGGCGCGCAACAGGAGGATCTCCGCGGTGCTCAGCGAGTAGGGCTCCTCGTGCACGTCGATCACGTCCCAGTGCTCGCCGAGCATCCGCCACAGCGGTCGAGGATCGTACAGGAACAGCGCCGGGTGGCGGCCCACGGTGCGCACTCCGAAGACGGTCTCGTCAGCCGCCGCATCCAGGTCGACATCCACACCACCCGCGTGCCAGCGTCGCGCCGTCACGACGACGACGTCCGTGCCGCGTGTACGGAGAGCGCGTTCCCCGCCACGCCATCCGGGAATGGTGGCGCTGTGCGAGATTCTCAACACACGCAAGTCGCCTCCTAGTATGCTCATGAGTAATAGTAGACGCCGGGAATGATCGCTTTGGGGGCGATCAGAGGGATCGGGTGTCTGCGACAACGATTCTGGGGATCGAAGCAAAATGGGGATTGCTGAAGGCGGGTTTGCCGTACCGCGAATTGTCCATCTGGATCACACGACCGTTCGTGGGGGGGCAGAGATGGCGCTCGTGCGCCTGCTCTCTGCGGAGCCGCCTTGGTCGGGCGACGTATTGGTGCCGTCGACCGACGGAGACGACGTGTTCGGTAGTCTGCCGTCTTCTGCGCACCAGTGGGTCCGTGGGGTCAAGCAGACCGCTGGCGGGAGCACCGGATCGGTGTTCAAGGCCTTCGACCTCGGTCTCAGGCTCCTCACTCAGGCCGTGCTCACACGATCGCATCCTGCGGTGCGCCACTGCGACCTCGTCGTGGCGAACACCACGCGGGCGGCCGCCTACGCGGCGATCGCGCTGCAGCAGTCGAGCAAGCCGCTGGTCGTGCACCTTCGCGATCAGGTGACCATCGAGAGCCTGGGAGTCTTCGGCTTCCGGCTGATGACGAAACTCGTCCTGCCGCGCGCCGACGGCATCATCGCGAACTCGCACAGCACGCTGGCGACCGCATCGCCCTACATCAGGCGAGATGCCCTGGCCAGGGTCATCCCGAGCCCGGCCGGACTCAGGACCCTCCGCAGAGTCGAGCATGTGCAGAGCGCACTCCGTGTCGGGATGCTCGCCCGCGTCGACCCCTGGAAGGGGCAGATGCTGCTGCTGGAGGCTTTTGCCCAGGCGTTTCCCGGTGGTACGGAGCGGCTCGAGATCGCAGGCGGCTCCCCGTTCTTCCACGATGATTTCGCGGTCGAGTTGCAGACGCGCGCCAGGGTCCTGGGGATCGGTGATCGGGTGAGCTTCCTCGGATATGTCGACGACGTCGTTTCGTTGCTGTCGCGCTGGGACGTCGCGGTCCAGTCGTCGCTGAGACCAGAGCCTCTCGGGCAGAACGTCCTGCAGTATCTTGCGGCGGGCACCGCGACGATCGTCGCAGACGAGGGTGGCCCTGCCGAGTGGGTGCATCACGATGTCAACGGACTGCGCGTGCACCCCAGAGACGTCGCTGCACTGGCGACCGCCCTGCGCGAGCTTGCGGCGGACCCGGCGAAACGTCGAAGGCTCGGTGCGGCGGCGCAGCGGACGGCGGGCCTGCTCGACGACCACTCGATCGCACAGGCCCACGCGCAGGCGTACGGTGACGTTCTCCGTCAAGCCGGAGGGGCCGGGCGCATCGCGATGAGCGTCGTGTCCCCCATCGTCGCCGCAGCCTGAGGCACCACGGTCGTCAGTGCCGAAGAGGTTCGCACAGGGCGATGTCATAGGCTGTCAGGCGTGGCCGAGACCATGAGCCAGTCGATTCCGACGCGGGTGCGTCTGGAGATGCTGCGCGCGGCCGCCCAGGTCATCGGCGACGGAATCGGCGTCCGGATGCTGCACATCAAGGGTGATGCGGTCGACCCTTCGCTTCGCGAGACGCGATCCAGTGGCACCGACGTCGACGTGCTCGTCGATCCTGACGGCGTGGGTGCGCTGCACCGGGCGCTCCGGCGCGAGGGATGGCGCGTCTACAGCACCTTTCAGGCGGGGTCCCCGTTCGGGCACGCGCAGACCTACTTCCATGATGACTGGGGCCATCTGGACGTGCACCGGCGCTTTCCCGGGATTCAGATCGAGGATTCCGCCGCATTTGCGACTCTCTGGGAGACCCGCTCCCCTCGCTGCTCCGCGGGCATCACATACCAGGCACCCGGCGTCGACGCGCACGCGGTGCTGCTGATGCTCAACGCCGCGCGCGACCCCCGCCGCGGACGCGCCGTTGCCGACGATCTGTGGGCGAGGATCGGCGACGAGCAGAGAACCCGATGCCTCGCGCTCGTCGCCAAGCTCGACGCCGTGGTCGCATTCGCCGCCGCGGCCGGGCAGCTCGACTCGTATTCCCATCGCCGGGAGTACCTGCTGTGGAGATCTGTGTCGAGCGGGGGATCCAGGGTCGGCGAGTGGTGGGGGCGGATCCGCGCGCAGCGCACGATCCGCGACGCGATCAGCGTGGGGATGAAGGCTGTGCTGGTGAACCGGGAACGACTCGAGCACCGGCTCGGACGAACTCCATCCGCTGGGGATGTCGTTGTGGAGTTCTTCGTGCGCACGGGGCAGGGGATCAGCGAAGCCTGGCGGTCCGTCACCAGGAGGAGAGGATGACGGCTGGTTTCCGCGTCACCGACAGGGTCGGCGTGATCGACGAGGGAGAGGTGCTCTACGCAGCGACGCTGCCGCGAGGCCCGATCGTCGTGCTGGAGGGCACCGCGGCGCTCGTCTGGCGAGAGGCGTGCTCGGGCCCGGCGGACACTCTCGTCGAGCGGATCACCCCGCTGGTCGACGCCGGCAGCATCGACATCGCGGGATCGGTGACGACCTTCATGGAAGATCTCGTCGCACGGGGACTGCTCGAGCGCACGTGAGAGCATCCGGCGCAGGCCGAGCGAGTGTCCGCCGCCGGTAGCATTGCGACGTGCCTGTCTCTCTCGCAGTGATGCCTCCGCTGATCATCGGCAGCGTGCTGATCGTCTCCGGCGTTCTCAAGATCGGCAAGACGGCCGACGAGCGGGAGCTCGCCGATCTCGGGGTACCCCGCCTGCTGCGCCGACGCTTCCTCGCCGTGATTCATCCCTGGGCGGAGATCGTACTCGGGCTCTCGCTCGTGCTTCTGGGCGGCGTGCTCGGTCTGATCGCCGCGCTGGCTGCCACGGCGTTGATGGCCGGTTACCTCTGGATGGTCGCCGGGGCTTTGCGCAGGGCCTCCGGCGCCTCCTGCTCATGCTTCGGCTCCAGCCGTCCGGTCACGCGCTCGACCGTCATCCGCAACGGCTGGCTGACCATGCTCAGTGCAGCCGCCGCGGCATCGACCTGGTCGAACCCCCTGCTCGGCGGGCCCGTGGCGTCGCTCGAGGGCGACGGCGTCCTGTGGGTGCTCATGGCGGTGGCGGCTGCGTTCACGGTCGCTCTCATCGTCCGCCCGGATTCCGGCGAGCGCCGAGCCGCGAGCGCGGATGGGCTGGGGGCAGCTTCGGACGACGGCGAGCGCGACTATGTGCGCGCACGCACCCCCGCCGTCGGTGTGACGTTCGCGGACGGTACCGGCACCAACCTCCGCCTGCTCGCCCGGCATCGCCCGACCATCCTGCTCGCAGTGAGCGAGGCCTGCGGCTCCTGCGTCGCTGTCATCGAGCGTGTGGAGGAGTGGCGTGCAATGCTGCCGGAGGTGGACATCCGGCTTCTGGTGACACGGACTCCTCAGGAAAGCGGGCTCACCGAGACCGCCGAACCGCAAACGGTGCACGATCCCCAAGGACTGGTGAGTGAGTCGATCGGACCTTGGTCGACCCCCAGCGCCCTGCTCCTCGGGGTCGACGGGATGCTCGCCGGCGGCCCTGTCTCCGGCACGGCCGCGATCGCAGCATTCATGACCGAGATCGACGAGAGCCTGCGCAGCGTCAGACAGGCTGGCTGATCGGCCCCGCCCGGTGTGGCCGGGGCGTCACGGGGGCGGCTCCTCTCCGGAAGGCGTCGGATCCGGCGTCGGATCCGGGACCGGGGCCGGCGTCGGATCCGGTGGCGGTGGCGGCTCGGACGGAGGCGCGGTGAGTTCCGGCGCGGGCTGCGCCTCATCCGGAGGCCTGCGCTCCTGCTCTGCCGCCTCCAGCGCTCGGGCGTTGTCCTCGCGCAACGCCGTCACCGCCGCGACATATGCCAGCAGCGCGTCCTCTGTGGGTGTGCCCGCGGCGACGACGACGTCGGACGCAGCGTCGATCATGGCGGCCCGGAGTAGCGCATCGGCGGCGGAATTCTCCAGCGCCAGTGCATCCGCATACTGGCGCAACGTCTCCAAGAACGTCCTGCGCGCGGTCGCGAACTCTGCTCCCTGTGCGGTGATCGCCGACTCCACGGCGCGCACCTTTCGCCGCAGCCCGTCGAGAGCCGCCCGTTCATCCCCGATCTTTCGACGCGCTGCCACCTCCTCCTCCTCGGAGCGGGCGTCGATCTCGTCTCGCACGAACGCGGCAGGGAGTTCGGGAAGCACAGCGGCACCCAGCCCGTCGCGGAAGTCCGCTGCAGCCTGCACCGCGACTGTCCATGCGATCTCATCGGAGTATCCGCGAAGGAGCGACAGCGCGGCATCGAGCTCGTCGGCCTCCCGGAGCCCGGCGTCCTTGGCTTCCGTCGCGTGCTTCCAGGCGACCTGGAGCATCCGCCACGCACCAGCCAGCTCCTTCTCATCCGCGATGAGCATCCGGTCTGTCTGCTCCTGTGGGGATGCGGGTGTGAGCTGAATCGCGATGAACGTTCCCGCGACAGCGAGCAAGACGAGGGCGACGGCGATGACGGCCAGGCTGGTCAGTCGGTGGAGCGGACGCGAAAACGATCGGCGAGAGGATTCTGCGATCTGCGGTCGGTTCTCGGCTTCGCCGTCGACGGGCGCGCCTTCGAGCTGAGCATTCTGCTCAGGCCCGTCAGTCTCGAGCCTGCTGAACAGTGCGGCGACGCCGGCCGCGAAACCGGACGGCTCGGGCGTCTCGGTGGGCGTCGCCCCGGGCCGGTCGAAGAGGTCGGCCAAGGATCTTCGTGGCTCGTCCATACGACCTCGGCGTTCCGCGCCAGGGCGTCGACAAGTGCCTCGCGGCGTCCTCGCCGCCCCAGCAGGTGAAGACGCCACGCCGGAGAACGGATCCGGCTGGGTTCACACTACTGCGCTTCGAGAGCGTTTGACGAGCGAATGCTCCGAGGGGACGCGGGCGCGGGTCACTCGCAGCCCGGGCTGTCCAGATCGACCTCCGTGGCATGCACCATCGGCGTGTGCCGTACCGTGAGCGGGCCGTAGTCTCCGGCAGGAGCACTGAACGTCGCGGTGATCACGTGGGACTGGCTCGGACCGTTCTGCACATTCACCTTGCCGGCCGCACGGCCCCGGTAGGGCATCGGCGCCACGCCGACCGGGGCACCGTCCACGGTGACCGATGTCAGCGTCGATCCCACAGGGCCATAGATGACGAGGTCAGTCGCCACCACGCCCTTCGGGAAGAATCGCGCCGGCGAGATGTAGCTCGCCAGCCCTGCGACATCGGCTTCGGCGAGAGTGTTGGTCAACGTGACGGTGGTCGTGAAGCCGGGTGCGTCGGCCTGGCATTGCGTCGAGGTCGCCGCAATGCCGAGTTGCATGTAGAAGTCGAGCTTGCCCTCGGTGATGTCGTTCACGTACACCCCGAGCATGCTCTCGGTGTCGTTGGTGGACGGAATGCGCCCGGAGAGCCGCGTCTCTCCGACGAGCTCGGCCTCTGCGGCATCCGATGGCGCGTACAGCAGACGGCTCTCCTCGACGCCCTGGATGAGGGCCGTCAGCAGCGCCTTGGCGTCGCTGCCGCCGCTCATGACCGCGCGGAACACCGTGGCGGCGGCCTCCTCGAAGAGCTCGTCCTGGAGCTTCGGCTCCGGGATCTGCGCATACACCTGGTTCAGCAGGTACGACACGGCGTTGTCAGCGGTCAGCTCGACGTGTCCGTCGACGACCGGCACCAGGCGACCGTCCAGCTCGGTCGGCGGCGGCGAGACGGCGACCGGTCCGGTGGCGGTCAGCAGGTAGCTGAGTGCCACCGGGTCGAACGAGACCACGGCATCGACCGGGGTGCCGAAGGACTCCGCCCAGAACGCTCGCACGATCTGCGCCGTCTCCGTGAAGTCGGGAGCGAGCGTGGTGTCCTGGATGTACCGCCCGATCTTGTCGCCGTTGATCGCCGCCGTCTCGGGGTTCAGCTCGACGATCGGGGAGGCGCGGCCGTTCATGAAGTCTCCGCTCGACGCCTGCTGCGTGATCGTGATCCTGCCCTGGTCGGCGGTGAGCAGCAGGAACGCAGCCGGGTTTCCGCCGGTGCCGCGCGACTCGGCATTGTTCTGGAAGATCAGCAGATAGTTGCGTGGGCCCTCGGCGCCGAGCGCCTTCGGCAGCATCGCCACGATGTCCTTCGCCGGGGTGAGCACCGGCTGCAGATCGAGCACTCCGGCTTCCAGCTTGTCCAGAGCGCCTGCCACCTGCGGCAGCAGCCCGGTTCGGTCCAGCGCTTCGAGATCGTCCGCCGCGGCGTTCACGGCGTCTGCGGCGTCGGCGATCGTCTGCTGCGCCCCGGCAATCGCCGCCAGGTCGATGGCCCCGTCCTTGGGGGTGAGTGAGCTCACGCTCAGCGAGCTTGCGGGAACGACCGCCGCCGTGACCAGATCGTCGGTCACCGCCGCGACCGTGCGGACGGCAGCGAGGTTCTGACCGATGAGGGGCACCCACTCGAGGCTCTTCCACAGCTCGTCATCGGTCTGGTCACGCGCGTCCGCGGTGAGCGCGGCGAGCTGCGCCGCGGAGGCCTGCGCCTCCGCGGTCTGGCCGGCGAGGATCTGGGACTGAGTGGTTGCGGCCAGAGGGATGGCCTTCTCGAGAGACGACTTCGCGGACAGCCCGCGGTCGATGATCTTCGGCCCGATGATCAGGCCCACCACGATGAGAGCGACGAAAACGAGCAGGAGCGAGAACGGGATCCAGAACCGGAAGCTCCGCAGCAGCGGTCGACGGCGACGGCGGACGCGACGGCGTCGACCGCGGTGTGCTGCTCGAGACGTCATGAACTCCATCGTAGAGGCGGACGCCGGACGACGAGTCCTCAGTAGGCGCCTTCGCCGGTAAGGAGGCAGCGCGCCGTTCGTAACAGGATGACGAGGTCGCCGGTGAGGGACCAGTTCTCGACGTAGTACAGATCGAGCCGGACGCTGTCCTCCCACGACAGATCCGACCTCCCGCTCACCTGCCACAGGCCGGTGATGCCGGGTTTGACGAGAAGGCGCCGCTGCACCCACTCCTCGTACGTCTCCACCTCGCTCAGCAGCGGCGGACGGGGGCCGACCAACGACATCTCGCCGCGGAGTACGTTCCACAGCTGCGGGAGTTCATCGAGGCTGTGCCGACGCAGCACTGATCCGACGTGCGTGACCCTGGGATCATGGCGCATCTTGAAGAGGACTCTGTTGCCGCTCGCGCGGGCGGTCAACGCCCCGAGCCGCTCTTCGGCATCGACGGCCATGGAGCGGAACTTCACCATCCGGAAGCGCCGGCCGTCCAGACCGATACGCTCCTGGAAGAACAGCGCCGGCCCGCCGTCGCCGCGCACCAGCAGCGCGATCAGGACCAGCAGCGGACTCAGCGCCAGCAGGGCGCAGCCGGCGACGAGCACATCGAAGGCGCGCTTGGTCGCGTATCGAGTGCCGGTGAACTCCGGGTAGTCGACGTGGATCAGTGAAAGCCCGGCGACGGGCTGCGCATGGATGCGCGGACCCGCGACGTCGGTGAGAGCGGCGGCCACGACGAGGTCGATGTTGCGCTCCTGCAGATCCCAGCCGAACTGGCGCAGCTTCGGAGGGCTGATCAGGTCCGAGCCGCTGTACACCACCGCATCCGCGCCGATCGCATCCACCGCGTCCAGCACTCGGTCGAGGTCGCCGATCACAGGGATGCCGGGGAGGAGCCTGGCCCCGGTGCCGCGTTCGGTGACGGCGCCGACGACCTCATATCCGGCGGCGTTGTCGCGCTGGATCTCACGCGCGATGTGCTGTGACTTCTGGTGCTCCCCGACGAGGATGACGCGGGTGAGGAACCGGCCGTTCGAACGCTGGCGGCTCAGCCAGCCTCGCCACAGCCGCCGTCCGGAGACGAGGAGCACGACGCCGGCAGGCAGGGCGATGAGCAGATATGCACGTGCCACCTCGACGTGCAGCAGGAAGGCGGCGATGGTCAGAAGGCCGAACACGTGGATGCTCGCGTCAACGATGCGGCGGTATTCCAGGGCGCCGTTGCCGGTGCTCTTGGGATCGCGCGTCCCGTACGCGCCCAGCGCGACCAGCCAGGCGGAGGCGAACACCGCCGACACGACGGTGTAGCCGATGCCGAGATCGGCACCGGAGAAACCGGGAACGCTGACGCTCGCCGGATCCACGCCGAAGCGGAGCAGCTGCGCGCCGAAGACGGCGACGATCACGATCGAGATGTCCGTGATCGTGATGCGCTGTCGATACGCGCTCTGGCGATCCCGGCGCGCCTGCTGCGAGACGGTCTCGTTTCGCGGCGTCATCGTGACGATCGGTGGGCGTCGGCGCGGCGCGGCGATCGGTACGCCGAGCGAGTCGGATGCTGCCACGATCACTCCCCAACGGATAGGCCCCAGTATCCCCTGACAGTGAGCAGCGACCTCCGTCAGGTTCGGGATGCCGCTTCCCCAGCAAGCGACGATCTCCCTCCCACAGGGAGTCCCGAGCCCAAGTTTAGGTCGCGAAGACGTTGTTGCATAGACCTCTTCGCCGAGGCTCCGCGAGGTGGTTTCAGCGTCATCGACGGCTCAGAGCCCGCTCCACCGGGAGATCGGCCAGAGGATCGTGGACGCCCTGCCGACGATCTGGTCGCGATGCATCCAGCGCCAGCATTCGAGCGGGTCGGCGTCGGGCGAACGACATTGGTAAGCAGAGTCGGCAGACGTCGAGCGATGGTCTCCGAGCACGAGGTACGAGTCATCGGGAACGGTCACCTCGGGCAGACAGCGCCCGGATCGCGTCGATGTGCCGCAGTCGAGGGAGCCGGCCTCGAACGGGAGATCTTCGAAGACGTAGCCCTCATCGAGCGGTACCCCGTCCACGAGGAGACGCCCGTCGGCCGAGCAGCACGACACTGTCTGCCCTGGTCCGGCGATCACGCGCTTGATGAGCGTGTGCGGACCGGACGGTCCGAATCCGGTCACCTCACCCAGCCGGCGCAGGATCGAGGTGATCCCGTCGTCTTCGCTGCCGGTCGGCCCCCAGGTCGAGCCCGCATCGAACACGACGATGTCGCCGGATGCGGGGCCGGCCGCCAGATACGCCAGGCGATCCACCAACACGCGATCACCGGGATGAAGCGTCTCCTCCATCGATCCAGACGGCACGAGGTAGGGTTTTGCGACGAAGGACAGAACGAGTCCGGCGACGACGAACGCCGCGCACAGGTGGAACCAGACACTGCTCGTGATGCGGCGCCACGGCGGACGCGGCTGATCAGGTTCTCCGTTGTGCACGGGTCAATCCTGCCTGACTCGCGAGGACGTTGCGCGGCTGATCTTCGAACGTGGCCGTCCTGCGCCTTCACGGCGGCATCCGGGGCCGATGCTAGATTCGAGGCAGGCCAGGCAAGACAGGGGATACAAACGCATATGGAACTCAAGGACTATCTGCGTGTATTCCGCGCGCACTGGCTCGGAATGGTACTGATAATCGCCGGCGTGATCGCCATCGCGTTCGGATGGACTCTGGTGCAGCCCAAGGTGTACACCGCGGACGCGACAGCCATCGTCCAGGCGAACACGGACTCCGCTGATCTCGGCCTGACCTCACTGGGCGACAACGTCGCGAGCCGGCGGGTCAAGACCTACGTGGACCTCGGATCCTCGCGCACCGTGGCCGAGCAGGTGATCGAGGAACTGGGCATCGATCAGTCTCCCGAGTCGCTCGTCGCATCGGTCTCAGTGAGCAACCCACTGGACACCACGTCGCTGCGCGTGACGGCCAATGCGCCGAATCCTGAGCAGGCACGCGACATCGCCGAGGCGTGGGTGAGGGGGATGTCGGACGCGGTGAACACGCTCGAGACCGGTGACGCGGAGACTCCGGGAGCGGTGTTCCTGAGCCCCGTCGACTCCGCACGGCTGCCGAGCAGCCCATCGTCGCCGAACGTCCGCCTGGCGCTCGCGATCGGCGGCCTGATCGGTCTCGCCCTCGCCATCGGCTACGGTCTCCTGCGCTACACGCTCGACCGGCGCCTCCGATCGGTCGAATCCGTCGAGCGAGAGACCGGGGTTGCCGTGGTCGGCACGGTGCCGGAGGAGAAGAGCTTCACTGCGGACAACCGACTCATCCCGTTCGATGGAGGCAATTCGGCTTCCAGCAGCAGCGCCCACCTTTTCGCGATCGCCGAGGCGATGAGGGAGCTGCGCACCAACATCCAGTTCATGGATGTGGACAACCCTCCCCGGGTGATCGTCGTGACCAGCCCGCTTCCCGGCGACGGGAAGTCGACGACCGCGTCGAACCTCGCGATCACGCTCGCCTCCAGCGGCCAGAACGTCGTTCTGCTGGACGGCGACCTGCGCAGGCCGATGGTGAGCACGATCTTCGGCCTGCCGAAGGGTGCCGGGCTCTCCGATGTACTGGCGGGTCGCGCCGAACTCGCACACGTCGCGCACAGAACAGGAAAGAACGGCCGCCTGCTCGTCGTGGGCGCGGGCATGATCCCGCCGAATCCGAGCGAGGTGCTGGGCTCGACGCGCATGAAAGAGCTGCTCGCCACCATCTCTCGCGAGGCGGTCGTGATCATCGATGCCCCGCCGCTCGTCCCGGTCACCGACGCGGCGGTGCTCGCGCACAGCGCGGACGGCGCCGTCGTCGTCGCCACGGTGGGGAGAACCACCTACGAGGTGCTGGGCAAGGCCCTAGGTAACCTGGAGCGCGCGGGTGCCAGAGCGCTCGGCATCGTGCTGAACCGCGTGCCGCGCCGCGGCAGCGGCGCGGCGTACTACGGCTACCAGTACCAGGGTGACTACTACCAGGCGGAGAGCGAGCCGCAACCGCGCAAAGCCGGACCCAGCGATACGCCCGGGCCGAGACGCACTCAGCGGTCGGCATGACGACCGGCTTCTGCGTTGACGCGATGGGCATGCTGGCCCGCATCGGCCTACCCGGATCACTCGATGCGCCGCAACGTGAGAGTGTGCTCGAAGCATGGTCGGGAGCGCTGGCCGATGGCGAGCCGAGCATCGAGGTGCCATTCCGCGACGGTGATTTCGATGCGGGGATGGAGCGGCTCACCGTTGACGTCACCTTCGCCGCACTGGAGGCGCTCCGCGGCAGAGCGCTGATGTTCCACGCGGCGGGGATCGCCGATGAGGACGGGCGCACCGCTGCGTTCGTCGGTCCGTCAGGCCGCGGCAAGACCACCCTCAGCCGTGTTCTCGGACAGCGGTACGCGTACGTGTCCGACGAGACGATCGCGGTCGGCCCCGACCTTCGGGTGCTTGCGTATCGCAAGCCACTGTCGCTCCTGCGCGCCGGGAGAGCGAAGGAGCAGGTGTCGCCCGCCCGCGCGGGGCTTCGCGATCTGCCGGACGCTCCGCTGCGGCTGGCCGCGCTCGTCCTGCTCGATCGGGATGACACCCTGCCGGAGCCCCACGTCCGGACCGAGCAGCTCGTTCGCGCCCTTCCTGAGATCGTGGAGCAGATGAGCTATCTCCGCGACGAGAGGCATCCTCTGCAGGCGATCGCCCGGCTCTGCGACGAGCTCGGCGGAGTGCGCCGGCTCAGCTACCCCGACGCATCGACTGTGCCGTCGCTGATCCCGGCGCTCTTCGAGCTCCCGCGGGAGACGACGCTGTGGCGCGCGATCCGGCACGGCGAGGCGAACGGCCCGTACTCGGCGGCGCACCTCCGAGACGTCATCGACGTCGACGGCGACCTGGTTGTGATGACCGACCACCAGGTCATCGTGCTCGGGGGGATCGCGCCCGTCGTCTGGGCATCCGCCAACGCCGGCCGGCGGCTCTCGGAAATCGTGGACGATGTCGTCGACGCGTTCGGCGCTCCACCGGACGGCGGCGATCCGCGCGAAGTCGTTGGCGCAGCGATCGGCTCGCTTGTCACGGCCGACATCCTCCGAGCGCGCTGACGAAACGGCGCGGGACCGCTCCCGCGAGCGCGGCCCTCGTGGATCACGTCGGCGGGACGGCGCCGCGTCGCAGCTCAGACGGACTCTCCGATCCCTCCGCGCGCAGGGCGCGGCGAAGCTGGAGAGCGGTGGTGAATCCCGAGTATCGTGCGATCTCGTCGATCGTCAGCCCTGCATACAGGGCGCTCCGCAGCATCGACTCGGCGAGCTCCGCGCGCATCCGGCGGAGCATGTCGCTGGGCGTGCTGTCCAGGCGGGCGAATGCTCTCTGAAGCTGTCGCGGCGAGATGTGCAACTCCCCGGCGAGCTGAGCGGTGGTGAACGAGGGATCCTCCCTGCGGACGAGCATCAGCGATCGGGCGCGCTCGACGAGCGAGCTCGGTCGCGGGGAGGCTTCCACTGACTGCTGCTCGAGCAAGGTGCCCAGCACCATCTCGGCGAGGAGTCTCTCGACCGCGTAATTCGATATCGATGAGCCCTGGTCCTCACGGGCGATCACCGCTGTGGCGAAGGCGCGGAATCCGGCTGTCAGGGTAGTTGCGCGCAGTTCGCTGTACCGGACGATCCCGCCCTCGGTGAAGTCGTCCAGCGTCGAGTGGGGTACCCAGACTCCGATGGCATCGGTCGATTCCCGCAGCGGGATCGACTGTGCGGTATCCGGGGGCAGGAACCAGCCCCCGGTGACCGTTTCGACGTTCACGTCATCGAGCGCTGTGTCGAACGGCCCATCGAGGACGAAGACGACCAGCGCGTGCCGACGCTGCGCCGTTTCGGGTGCCCACGACCATGGGGCCGTGCGGACTCGATGCCTGGTCACGGTGATCGACCGGTAGGTGCGGGCGGCGAGCAGGCCCGCACCGCGAGCGTCGAGGCCGAGGTGGGACGAGAGCAGGCTCACGATGCTCGATCGGTACATGTGCCTCGGGGACGGGTGCGGGCAGTGGCGCAGGGCGCCGCCGGACGCCGCGGGAATGCGGCGGATCTTTCGCTAGGCTACCAACGTGGGCGGGTGGGAGACCAGATCAGTGCGGGTGGGCGACGATGTCGCGTGGACCGCCGACGATTCTCGCGTGACGGTGCTGCTGCTGTCGGATGCCCATGCAGGTCCGCTGGCGCTCGAGGCCAGCGCCGCGGTGGTCTGGGAGGAGATCGCGGCTTCCGGCCCGATCACCCTGCCCGCACTGCTGAGGCGGCTTGCCGACGTGTATGGGGACACCGACCCCGACGAGATCCGTGGCGCAGTTGAAGCGCTGCTCGAGGACCTCGTGTCCCGCTCGCTGATCACAGCATGAATGAGAGGCGCGGCTGGTGGCAGGAAGGGGGATGGTGACGACCGGGGGAGAGCAGTTGGGTGACCACATCGCCGTCCTTTCGCTGAACGAGGCGAACGAGTTGGCGCACGCGCTGCTCGCGCATATCGGTCAGAACGCAGGCATCCGCGTTCTGTCCATCAAAGGCCTCGTCGCTGACCGCTACGGATTGCGGCCGCCCCGTGCCGCCGCTGACGCGGATGTCATGGTGGATCCGGCCCGCTTCGACGAGTATTGCGCGCTGCTGGCCACGTACGGATGGCATCCACGGGTCGAGCGTGAGGTGCCCTCGCTGCTCGGCACGCATTCGATCACGTTGATCCGATCTGACTGGCCGAACGATCTGGACGTGCATGTCCGGTTTCCCGGATTCTTCGCCCCGGACGCTGTCGTGTTCGACAGGCTTTGGGAGACGCGCGGCGAAATGCAGGCCGCTCACGTCACGATCATGGTGCCCTCCAGGGCCGCCAGCGCTGTGATTGCCGGTCTGCACGCAGTGCGCTACTCCCGCTCGGTGCGTCACGCCGGTGAACTCGAGCTGGTGGGGAACCTGCTCCGGAATCGGTTCGACGACACGGAGCGGGGCGAATTCTTTGACGTCGCTCGAGCAGGCAGGGCGCAGTGGGTGCTCAGGGAGCTGTTCGCATTCGGCGGCGTCGAATGCGAGATCGACGCCGACGCCCGTCAGCGTCGGCTCTGGGAGCTCAACCGTGCGACCGTAGAGGATGGAGCCGCAGTGTCGTGGCTCGCCGCCCTGGCGGCAGCCCCATGGCACCGAAAGCCCGCTGTGCTCGTGCGCGCTCTGTGGATCTCACGCGCTGAGATTCCGCGGAATGATGCGGCCCGGATGCCGAGCACCACGGAGGCCTGGCGTCATCGGCTGGTCCGATGGCGACGAGGTGGCATCGCCCTGCTCCGGTATCTGCTGTCCGCCGTGAGGGAGCGGTTTAGATAGCGTCCTGGGCGTCGTTCTCCGACGGGGCCCCTTCCATGGCCCGACTCGGGCACCATGACGGCATCCGGGTCGGTCGGCGGTGTGCGTCACTTGGGGTGCGCTCATGACGCAGTGCGTCGATAGGACGGGCGACTCCACGGACTCGGCGGGGTCGGTGTTCGACGCCTCTGGTCAGGTCAGGCCACGGCCTGCACCGGTCCGGAACAGACCGGGCTGCGGTCACTCCAGCGCTGCGCGCACCGCTCGCTCCACCTGGAGCAGGCCCGGGAGCATTTCGTCGGCGGACTGAGCGTAGACGGCCGCCGATTGACGATACGGATCCACGACATCCTCATGGCCGACAACGCGAGGCGCAATGCCCCTCTGATCGGCCACGGTGGAGATCACTGCGCTCAGACGCGAGCGTGGATTTGCGTTGGTCGTGACGGCTTCCCGGAGCTGGCTGTCGCTCAACGAACCCGCGAGACGCTCGAACTCACGTAACGTGAACGTGCGGTGGAGGCGTCGCGGGGCGAGCCGTACCGCTAGCGTCGCGTGCTCCCCGGTCATCGTGAGCACGAGATCGGCGTCGGCCATGACCGACTCGGTCAGCAGCCTCGCCCGATGTCCGCCGTGAAGTTCGCTGGGCACGCCATTCTGCTCCGCGAGGTGTCGCGCGGGAGCAGGCATGCCGTGCCCGACCAGCGCGTGGGTGCCCGCGCTGCGCACAATGACCTCGAGGTCGGCCAGCCGGGTGGCCAGAACCGTCTCGGCGAACGGCGAACGGCAGATGTTCCCGGTGCACACCATGAGAACTGTCGGTCGGCCGTCCGGGAGTGCAGAATGCGAACGCGCGAACAGTGTGGCGAGCGAGAAGTCGGCCTCGTTCGCATCCGACGTGTCGGCGTCGGGCGCATCGGCCTCCTGATCGCGCTGCAGAAACTGGGGTTCCTGTGGAGCAGCCTGCAAACGGCGACGCTCGCGACGTGTGAGCGGTGTCGCGGTGGAGTCGATCTCGTTGGGTGGACTCCCCAGAGGGCTGCGCCCTCGAGATCCATGCATGAGTACAGCCTAGATGTTCTGTGAGGGAGCCGATTGAATATCCCCCGGATACGATGTACTCCGTGACCACCGTCGACCAGGCTCTGCCGCTGTCCCCGTACCGGGAGATCGGGCGAGCCGAGTGGGCACGGTTGGCCGCCGATATCGACCAGCCGCTGTCCGAGACCGAAGTGGTCGAGATCCGCGGTATCGGCGACCGGCTCTCGCTCGATGAGGTGCGCGAGGTGTACCTGCCCCTCAGCCGACTGCTCAGTCTCTACGCCACCTCGACGAAGCGGCTGGGCGCTGCGACCAGTGCGTTCCTCCAGGAGGAGGACGCCACGACCCCGTTCGTCGTCGCCGTCGCCGGATCCGTGGCGGTGGGTAAATCCACGATCGCCCGTCTCCTGCGGGAGCTGATGAGCCGATGGCCCGGAACTCCTCGCGTCGAGCTCGTCACCACCGACGGGTTCCTCTATCCGAACGCGGAGCTGGAGCGGCGCGGGCTGATGGAGCGAAAGGGGTTCCCCGAGTCGTACGACCGCAGAGCCTTGATCGAGTTCCTCACCGAGGTCAAGAGCGGCGCCCCTGAGGTGCGCGCACCCTTCTATTCGCACATGCGCTACGACATCGTGCCCGACGCGCATGTCGTCGTACGTCGCCCCGACGTCGTCATCGTCGAGGGGCTCAACGTGCTCTCGCCGCCCCCTGCTCCGAACGACGTCGCGGTCAGCGACCTCTTCGACTTCTCCATCTACGTCGACGCCGACACGTCACACATCGAGAAGTGGTACGTCGACCGCTTCCTCGCGCTGCGCCAGGGCGCGTTCAGCAATCCGTCTTCGTACTTCAACGTCTTCGCGCACCTCACCGATGACGAGGCGATCACGACCGCGCTGGGTTACTGGCGTGAGATCAACATGCCCAACCTCGTCGAGAACGTGCTCCCGACGAAGCACCGGGCGCGGCTCGTGCTGAACAAGGGCGCCGATCACGACGTCGAGAGCGTGCTGCTGCGCAAGCTCTGATGCTGCGGACCGCCGGTCACCATCTCGACCGCCGGGTTCGTTCAGCATCCTCGCAAAAAGTCCCGCTTACCCTTGAACCCATGTGTGGAATCGTCGGATACGTGGGCCCGCGCCCCAGCCAGGACATCCTTCTCGCCGGCCTCGCCCGCCTGGAGTACCGCGGATACGACTCCGCGGGTGTCGCCGTCATCGATGCGGACGGCGTGCTGGGCATGCGCAAGAAGGCCGGCAAGCTGAGCATGCTGCGCGAATCGCTCGCCGACGCGCCCCTCGCCGACGGCACGACCGGCATCGGCCACACCCGCTGGGCGACCCATGGCGGCCCCACCGACGTCAACGCGCACCCGCACCTCGCGGACGACGACAAGCTCGCCGTCATCCACAACGGCATCATCGAGAACTTCTCGGCGCTCCGCGGCGAGCTGCTCGCCGACGGCGTCGTGTTCCGCAGCGAGACCGACACCGAGGTCGCTGCGGCCCTTCTCGGGCGTGAGTACGCGTCGAACGGCGGAGACCTCGAACTCGCGTTCCGCAACGTCGTGAACCGCCTCGAGGGGGCGTTCACGCTGCTCGCGATGCACCAGGACAAGCCGGGTCTCGTCGTCGGAGCCCGCCGCAACTCCCCGCTCGTGATCGGCCTCGGCGAGGGGGAGAACTTCCTCGGATCCGACGTCGCCGCCTTCGTCGAGCACACCCGCAAGGCCCTCGCCATCGGTCAGGACCAGATCGTGTCGATCACCCCGTCGCAGGTGACCGTCACCGACTTCGCGGGCACCCCGGTCGAGGCGGAGCCGTTCGACGTGTCGTGGGATGCGGGCGCCGCCGAGAAGGGTGGATGGTCCTCGTTCATGGCGAAGGAGGTCGCCGAGCAGCCCGAGGCCGTGGCCAATACGATCCGCGGACGCATCCAGGGCGACCAGGTCATCATCCCGGAGCTCGACGGACTCGACGAGCTCTTCGTCGGCATCAACCGCGTGATCATCACCGCCTGCGGAACGGCCTCCTATGCCGCCCTGGTCGGAAAGTACGCGATCGAGCAGTGGGCCCGTGTCGCGGTCGACGTCGAGCTCGCGCACGAGTTCCGCTACCGCGACCCGGTGATCGGCGCCGACACGCTCGTCGTCTCGATCAGCCAGTCCGGCGAGACCATGGACACCCTGATGGCCGTGAAGTACGCGCGTGAGCGCGGCGCCCGCACCCTCTCGGTGTGCAACACCCAGGGTGCGACCATCCCGCGTGAATCGGATGCCGTCGTCTACACCCACGCCGGCCCGGAGGTCGCCGTGGCATCCACCAAGGCGTTCTCCGCGCAGATCACCGCGCTGCTGCTGCTCGGCCTGCACATGGGTCGCGTCCGCGGCACCGTCACGGACGCGTCTGCGGACGTCGGCGAGCTCCTCGCGCTTCCGGACAAGATCGCGCGCGTGCTCGAGCAGGAGCAGGCTCACGTCGAGCAGCTCGCCCAGTGGATGGCCGACACGCGTTCGGTGCTCTTCCTCGGTCGCCATGTGGGCTTCCCGATCGCGCTCGAGGGCGCGCTCAAGCTCAAGGAGATCTCGTACATCCACGCCGAGGGTTTCGCAGCCGGCGAGCTCAAGCACGGACCGATCGCGCTCATCGAGCCCGGTCAGCCCGTGTTCGTGCTGGTGCCGTCGCCTCGTCACTCGGCGCTGATCCACTCGAAGGTGGTCTCGAACATCCAGGAGATCCGCGCCCGCGGTGCCCGCGTGATCGTGATCGCCGAAGAGGGCGACGCCGCTGTGCTGCCGTTCGCCGACGAGGTCATCCGCATCCCGCTCGCAGGCGCGATGTTCGAGCCGCTGCTCGCGGTCGTGCCGCTCCAGGTCTTCGCGATGGCGCTGGCCACGGCGAAGGGCCTCGACGTCGACCAGCCTCGCAACCTCGCGAAGTCCGTCACGGTCGAGTAGGCCGGGGGTCCGTTCGGGTCGTTTTGTCGGCTCGGACGTCGGTTTGCCGGTTGAAACAGCGGAACTGAGCCGACAATCGGGTTTCCGAGCCGACAGAATGATGGTGGTCGGGTCAGACTGCGGTCCGGAGAAGTGCAGACAGGATTGCGGCGACCACGTTCGGCCAGCCGTGCATGACCTGGGCGTAGTCGAACCGCAGGGTCTCGTATCCGGCAGCGGATGCGGCGGCATCCCGGATCAGGTCATTGTGACGCCTGTCCGCAGCAGCGTGATTCTCCCTGCCGTCGACTTCGAGGATCAGCTTTCGGCCGAGTACGAAGTCCACGCGGCCGACTCCCTCGATCTGGACCTGGCATTCGAGCGGGATGCCGATCAGGTGCAGGCGCAGTCGGAGCAGGGACTCCAGCCCGCTTTCGGCATCTGGCCGAGCCAGGTCGAGCAGCCATCGGGCGGACCGCGGGAGCGCCCTGCGGATGCGGTTGCGATCGTGCGCATTGATCAGGCGCTTGTTCCATGCGGACTCATATGCGCTGAAGAAGGCTTCCTCGTCGAGGCAGCGAAAAGCGTGGATCAAGCAATCGGCCACCGGAGCAAGTCCGATCTCTGCCCTTCCGGCGGAGAAATGTACGGCGCATGCGCAGCCCGCGTGCGGGTGAGGTCGACCGGATTTTCCTAGCCAGACGTGAATCGCCTCATCGGGCTCAGGGAGCACCCACACGCCGTGCGCGCGCAGAGCTGCAGCGCAGGTGAGCGCGCCGCCGTGCGCCGCCGCTATGACGATCGCCGGGTCGAGGTGCGGCAGGGCGTACACCCCCTGCCGCACGCGAACGATCGCGCCTGCATCCGCCGCCTGCCGGATCTCGGCCCGGGAACAGCCGAACTGCTGGATGCGAGCACCGCGGGCGATGCCGCCGAAGCGGCTGAGCAGGTAGGCAGGATCGAACATCCCATGAGCATCCGACATCCCCGACGTTCGCGGTGGGGCGAGGCCGTCATTGTGGATGACTCCGGCGAAATCGTGGATTGTGGAGGAGGAGTCGAGTATCCGCTCTGTCGGCCTGGAATCGCGGACGTCGGTCGAGAACGGCGATTCGCGCCGACGAATCGACCTTCGCGCCGACGAAACGAACTCAGTCGGGAGCCGGGAGCCGGGAGCCGGGAGCCGGGGGCGGCCGGGCAGCCGCGTGGCCGGGCGGCCGGACAGCCGCGTGGCCGCGCGGCCGACGACGAGTCCGTTCCCGAAAGGCGGCGCGGGTAGGCTGAACGGGTGATCATCGGGACCGGCATCGACCTCGTCGACATCCCGCGTTTCGAGCGGACTCTCGAGCGGACGCCGCGACTTCGGGAGCGGCTCTTCGCCCCGGCGGAACGCAGCTTGCGGCTGCCTTCGCTCGCGGCCAGGTACGCCGCCAAGGAAGCCCTCATCAAGGCGCTCGGGGGCTCCGACGGTGTGCACTGGACCGAGATCGAGATCGCATCCGAAGCATCCGGCAAGCCGCACTTCGTGCTCAGCGGCACGACGGCGGAGGTCGTCGTCGCGCGCGGCATCCTCACCCTTCACCTCACCATGTCGCACGACGCCGGCCTCGCGACCGCGTTCGTCGTGGCCGAAGGAGAGCCCCTGTGACCGTGCCGTTCCGGGAGGCGACGATCGATCTCGATGCGATCGCCGACAACACCCGCCATTTCCGCCGGCTCACCGGTGTCGAGGTCATCGCGGTCGTCAAGGCGAACGCCTACGGGCACGGGGCCGCGGTTGCGGCCGTCGCAGCACTCGCGGGCGGTGCCACCAGGATCGGCGTCGCCGAGATCGCCGAAGCGCTGGAGCTGCGGCGGCAGGGAGTGCACGCGCCGATCCTCGCGTGGTTGCACGCCCCAGGGGAGCGGTTCGAGCAGGCCGCGGCCGACGGCATCGAGGTGGGCATCTCATCGTTCGACCAGCTGGAGGCGGCTGCAGCCGCCGCGCACGTCGACAGGCCGGTCGCCGTGCACCTCAAGCTCGAGACCGGGCTGTCCCGCAACGGGATCGCTCCCGCCGACTGGGGGCGCGTCCTCGCCGAGGCCGCCCGCCTGGAGCGGATCGGACGGCTGCGTATCGCGGGGCTCTTCAGCCACCTCTCCAACACCTCGCTCGATGACGATCAGAAGGCGCTGGCGAAGTTCGAGGAGGGGGCGGCTGCGGCTGCGTCCTTCGGAATCCGGCCGGAGATCCGGCATATCGCCGCGACCGCCGCCGCCCTCGATCGGCCGGAGATGCGGCTCGACGCCGTGCGGGTCGGCATCGGTCTCTACGGCCTCTCGCCGTTCGAGGATCGCACCTCGGCCGAGCTGGGACTGCGTCCGGCGATGACGCTGCGCGGAGCCGTCGCCGCTGTGCGCAGGGTGCCGGCCGGAACCGGCGTCTCCTATGGCTACGCGCACCGCACGGCCCGCGATACGACTCTCGCACTCATCCCGCTCGGCTATGCCGACGGCATCCCCCGTCAGGCGTCGGGAAAGGCGCACGTGTCGATCGCCGGTCGTCGATTCGCGAACGTCGGCCGCATCGCGATGGACCAGTTCGTCGTCGACGTCGGCGACACCGCCATCTCCGTCGGCGACGAAGTGGTGCTGTTCGGGGACCCGACGCTCGGCGTGCCGTCTGCCGCCGAGTGGGCGGATGCCGCGGGCACCATCAATTACGAGATCGTCACCCGCATCGGCCCACGGGTGCCGCGGCGGTCGTCATGAGCATCGATCCGGCTTTCCTCGGTCGCACGACGGTCGCCACCGCTGAGGCGATGGAGCAGCTCGGGTTCCGCATCGGCGAGCAGCTGCAGGCCGGTGACCTGCTGATCCTCACCGGTCCGCTCGGAGCAGGCAAGACGACGTTCACCCGAGGTCTCGCCGAAGGTCTCGGCGTGCGAGGACCGGTGCAGAGCCCGACATTCGTGATCGCGCGCACGCATCCGTCACTGGTCGGCCGTGCACCGCTCGTGCACGTCGACGCGTATCGGCTGGGTTCGGCATCCGAGCTCGACGATCTCGACCTCGATGTAGAGCGGTCTGTCGTGGTGATCGAGTGGGGGCGCGGCCTGGCGGAGGAGCTCGCCGACGCCTGGTGGGACATCGAGCTCGAGCGACCGGTCGGCGGCGATGACGCTCTCGCCGACGAGGACCTCGACACCGATGCCCCGCGGGTCATCACGATCACCCGCGTCGAGCGCTGAGGCACCGGGGCTCGGCCGCACCCCGTCCACAACTCCGGAAGAACGGCCCGAGATCGTCCGTTCCAGGCCGGGGTGACGTTCACATGTCGCAGATCTCCGGAGTCATGAACGCCGACTACCCTGGAAGGGTGATCCTCGCCGTCGACACCTCCCTGGGCACGGCCGTCGCGCTCATCGATGCAGACGGACGTCCACGCGCGGATGCGGCGACCATCGACCCGCTCGGGCACGCGGAGGTCATCGGCGATCTGCTCCAGCGCGTTCTCGACGGAGCGGGCGCCGGCGAGATCAGCCATGTCGTCGCTGGCATGGGACCGGGGCCGTTCACGGGGCTCCGCATCGGCATCGCCGCCGCCCGTGCGTTCGCACTCGGCCGCGCGATCCCTGTCCTCCCTGTGCCGAGCCACTTCGCAGCGGCACTCACCGCCATCGAGGCGGATGCGGTCACCGGGGTTTTCGCGATCGTCACGGATGCGCGTCGACGCGAGGTCGCGATCACCGTTTTCGACGGGGTCGACGCCGACGGCATCCCCTCCATCGTGGCCGAGACGATCCTCATCCCTCGCGTCGATGCCGACACCCATCTCGGCGGCATCCGCCGCATCGATGTCGATGCGCTCTCCGCGCTGGATCTCGCCCGGGTCGGAGCCCGGGTGAGCGCCGCCGGCCGCACGCTCGCCGGGGCGGAGCCGCTGTACCTGCGCGCGCCCGACGTATCGATTCCCGGTGCGCCGAAGCGGGTCGGATCATGACGCTGCGCCCAGCCCGCCCTGATGACCTCGACGCCATCATGGGCATCGAGAACCGCTCGTTCCCCAGCGACGCGTGGAGCACCGAGACCATGGCCGCGGAACTCGCCGGCCCGCACGGTGTCTACCTCGTCGACGAGATCGGCGGCGACGTCATCGGCTACGGCGGCATCCGTGCGCTGCCGGGCGGGACGGATGCCGACATCCAGACCATCGCCTACGACGCGGGGCACCGTGGCAACGGGCGGGGCCGGGCCCTGCTGCGTGCGCTGCTCGCCGCGGCGGTGTCCCGCGGCGCCCGGGAGATGTTCCTTGAGGTCAGGGCGGACAACCCCGCCGCCGAGGGACTGTACCGCTCGGAGGGGTTCGACGAGGTCGGGCGGCGCCCGCACTACTACCAGCCGGATGATGTCGACGCGATCGTGATGAGGCTCGACTTCCGGGGCTGGAATCGCGCGCGCACCTCGCGCGCACCGAACGAGATCGCACGCGATGAAGGAGGTTCCGCCGGAGTGGCACCTTCAGATCGTGCGAAGTCCGTCGTAATGGGAGGGGCGGATGCCGTGAAGGAGACCCCCGCATGAGCGGACCGCTGGTGCTGGGCATCGAGACGAGCTGCGACGAGACCGGAATCGGCATCGTCCGCGGGCGCACCCTGCTGTCGAACACGATCGCTTCGAGCATGGACGAGCATGCCCGCTACGGCGGCGTCGTGCCCGAAGTCGCGGCTCGCGCGCACCTCGAGGCGCTGCAGCCCTCGATCGAGAAGGCGCTGAGCGAGGCAGGAGTGCGCCTCGACGATCTCGACGCCGTCGCCGTCACCAGCGGCCCCGGGCTCGCGGGCGCGCTCATGGTCGGCGTCGGCGCGGCCAAGGGCCTCGCCGTGTCGCTCGGCAAGCCGCTGTACGCAGTGAATCATCTCGTCGGGCACATCGCGGCCGACATCCTCACCGCGGATTCCGAGCCGCTCGAGTATCCGACGATCGCGCTCCTCGTCTCCGGCGGGCACACGTCGCTCCTGCACGTGCGCGATCTCACCAGCGATGTCGAGCTTCTCGGCGAGACGATGGACGACGCCGCGGGGGAGGCCTTCGACAAGGTGGCGCGGCTGCTGTCGCTGCCCTACCCCGGCGGGCCGGAGATCGACCGCGCCGCGCTCGACGGCGACCCGGCGGCGATCAGGTTCCCGCGGGGGCTGTCGCGCGCGTCGGACATGGCGAAGCACCGCTACGACTTCTCTTTCTCCGGCTTGAAGACCGCCGTGGCGCGATGGGTCGAACGCAGCGAGGCCGACGGCGTCGAGGTTCCGGTGGCCGATGTCGCAGCGAGTTTCCGCGAAGCGGTCGTCGACGTGCTCGTGACGAAGGCGCTCGCCGCCTGCGTGGATCTCGGCGTGCCGCGGCTGCTGCTCGGCGGCGGGGTCATCGCGAACCGCCGCCTTCGCGAGGTCGCTCTGGAACGCGCCGATGCCGCCGGGGTGACGGTCAGGATTCCGCCGCTTTCGCTGTGCACCGACAACGGCGCGATGATCGCGGCGCTCGCCGCCGAACTGATCTCCTCGGGTCGCGGGCCGTCGTCTCTGGCCTTCGGCGCCGATTCGACGCTGCCCGTCACCGAGATCCAGGTGGCCGAGGTCGCAGTTTCCGCGGACGGAGATTCCGCATGAGCACGCCTCGCGCTGCCGATGCTGACAGCCCGGACGCCCCGGCGCAGGCCGACGCCGGTGACGCGCTGGTCGACCCGCCGCACACGAGCGTCGAGGGCCCGAGCGACGAGGTCGAGCGGCCGGCCGGAACGGCGCGGATCCCCGGTGCGCCGCAGGACGGTTACAGCAGGCTCCCCACCGGCCCGCTCGGCGTCGCGCCGATGGTCGCGAGCGGACCCGATCCCGACGCCGTCGGAGCACCGACCGCCGAGTGGGAGCCGGCCGCCGCCGACGCGGAGCTCGAAGACACCCGCCTGGCGCCCTGGGCGCTGCTCGCCGCGATCGTCGCTCTCGGAACATCGTTCTTCGTCGGGTGGGGCATCCCCGTCGCCATCGTCGCGGTGATCGCGTCGATCATGTCGCTGCGTCGCCCCGTCGAGAACCGGTCCGTCGCGCGGTGGGCGCTCGTGCTCGGCCTGTGCGCGACCGTGTACAGCCTGGGCTGGCTGGTCTGGGCAGGCATGCAGTTCGAGAGACTCGGCTAGCGGATGCTCAGCGCCGACGAGCTCCGGGAACTCCGCTCGCTGCAGGCGCGCGCCTACGGGCGCGACAGCGGGATATCGGATGCGGATGCCGAGCGGATGCGGGAGCTGGAGCTGCAGCGGATGCCGACGACGAGCCCGAATCAGGCCGCCTCGCCTCTCCCCGTGCGCTCGACGTCCGGGCAAGCTCTCGTATCCCGGATCCCGGATGAGCCGCTGTCGGGCGTCGAGCGAGGGAGCGCAGCGACCGAGACGAAACGTGCTGATGTGCCGTCGGTGCCGGATCAAGGCGATTCGGCAGGCTTCATTCGCTCGGCGACCGGCGATCACTCGAACCCGGATGCGACGGCCGACGCATCGGTCAGGGCGACGCTGCGACGCTTCTGGCGGCCGGTGGTCGCGGCATCCGCAGTTCTTCTCGTGCTCGGTCTCGCTGCCGGCTGGGCGATCTTCGGGCAGCGGCCCGACAGCATCGCGCTGACCCACGAGCAGGTCCAGCGCCGGCTGGAACTCTACGAGCAGGGCCAGTACGACGAGGGGTCTCTGCGTGCGGTCGGCCAGCAGGAGGATGCGCTGGTCTGGTACGCGACGCGGAGCGACGGCGAATTCGTCTGCATCATCCTCGACGTCGGTGATCAATCGGCGAGCAGCTGTCAGGTCGAGGGCGCAGTGCGGGACGGAGCCATCTCGACCAACGTCATGAGTGGCGCCGCCGACCCTGATACCGGGGAGGAGTCGCACGTCGGCGCGTTCATCCTGTACTCCACGACGGGTGAGCCGGTCGCAGCGATCCAGAAATGGACGGCCTCGCGCGATGAGACCTGGCTCGATCAGTTCGAGGCAGAGGAACGGGACCGGGCGGAGGCCCTCCTCGAGGCGGGCTTCGAGGAGGGAAGCATGTCGATCGTCGGCTACCTCCGGGATGAAGCGGTGTGGGTCGCGACACGAAAGACAGAATCCTGCGTGATCGTCGGCGGGGCGGATGACCCCGCCGTGTGTAAGAACACGATGAGCGCGATCGAGGAAGGGCTGGGCGCCGACGCCATCGTCGACGGCGGCGTCTGGGCTCTCGAGGTGCGCTACACGAAATGGCAGACCCCCTACCTCACGATCACCGCCGATGCGGACGAGGTGTTCACCGTGGCCCCGGGCGACCGCGTCGAGGTCGGCGGCGAGCACGGCGACCCGATCGAGATCGGCACCGACGCCCCGCAGGGCTGATGCCTTCGGTGCTACGCCGCGTGCACCCGGTCGGCGAGGATCGCAAGACGCCGGCTGCCGACGCGGGTGAGGATGAGCGTCGCGGACTCGTCACCGCGCAACGTCAGCTTCTTCCGGAACGCGGCGGGGTCGATGTCCATGCCGCGCTTCTTGATCTCCAGGGTGCCGATACCGTTCGCCTTCAGCACCGCGCTGATCGCCGCCGGTTTCGCGGGCATCGTCTCGCGCACTTGAAAGGACTGCACGAACGGGCTGGTCACGGCCGCATCGGAGGTCAGGTAGGCGATGTGCTGGTCGAGCATGCCGGCATCCAGGCTCCGAGCCACGTCGCCGATGAGGCGCGCACGTATCACCGCGCCATCCGGCTCGTGCAGGTAGGCGCCGAGTTCTCGGACCGGTGCATCCGCAGCGTCTGCGCTGGCAGTCAGCTCGTGAGAGTGATCGCCGCGGATCACCAGTGCCGCCCGGCGCACGCCAGAGCGGGCGAGCACACCCGTCCACAGCACCAGTTCCACGACGTTGCCGTCGACACTGACCCACTGCGCCTCGGCATCGGCGGGCAACCCATCACGATCGTGTCCCGGCCCGAGCTTGATGCCGGTGGGTACACGTGACGCCAGCTCGAAAGCCCAGTCCAGCGAGGGCGAGTAGTCGGATGCGGAGACGCGTCGGGTCTCGCTGTGACCCGAGGTGCGCCGCGCGGGGTCCATCCAGACGGCGTCCATGCCGCTGAGATCGGCGGTCTCGGCGGTGCCGTGCTGCACGCTCACATCACCGGCGAAGGGAGCGAGGTTGTACGCGGCGATCGCGGCGGTCACCTCGTCGGCGTCGACGGCGTGCACGCGCAGGCCGGCGCCGGCGAAGGCGAGGGCGTCGCCGCCGATCCCGCATCCCAGGTCAGCGACGCTCGTGATGCCGGCGCCGCGCAGGCGCTGGGCGTGCCGGGCGGCGACCCCGAGACGCGTCGCCTGCTCGAGGCCGGCGCGGGTGAAGAGCATGCGCGCCGGCGAAGTCGCCGAACTTGGGCTTCGCCCGCGCACGCAGACTCACCTGCGTGACGACGGCGGCGACCAGTTCAGGGGAGTGGCCTGCTGCGCGCATCCGCGAGACCGTTCGGGTGACGTCGGCCAAAGACTCGAGCGGTCCCGTGCCGTCGAGAAGCGACAGACCTTCGGCGGTGAGCAGGGTGCGCAGCTCGGACATCTCCACCAAGCCAGCCTACGGCCGCCGGCGGCTGGCACTCGCATTGCATGAGTGCCAGAGGAGCGCCTACACTGGGATTAGCACTCTCGGGTTGAGAGTGCGAACAAGTCTTACGTGTCAGCGTCAAGGAAAGAAGAGGTAGACCGTGTCGGTTTCCATCAAGCCGCTCGAGGACCGCATCGTCATCAAGCAGGTCGAGGCCGAGCAGACCACCGCGAGTGGCCTGGTCATCCCCGACACCGCCAAGGAGAAGCCCCAGGAGGGCGAGGTCGTGGCGGTCGGCCCCGGCCGCATCGATGACAACGGCAACCGCGTACCGCTCGACGTCGCCGTCGGCGACCGCGTGCTCTACAGCAAGTACGGCGGCACCGAGGTGAAGTTCGGCGTGGACGAGTACCTCGTGCTCTCCGCCCGCGACGTCCTCGCGGTCGTCGTTCGCTGAGTCAGCGCAGTTCTCGAAGGGCCCGGATGCTTCAGCATCCGGGCCCTTCTGCGTCCCCGCCGCGAACGCCTCCTGCCCGGATCCCGCGTTTCTGGAGTCTCCGCTTGCCGAGACCCCCGGTTCTTGCCGAGACCCCCTCGTAGTGACGCACCCAAGAGGGGGTTTCGGTGGCGACAGGGGGTCTCGGCAGAAGAGGCAGGGAGGTCGAGGTTCGGCGGGGGAGGCGGAGCCGCCGCCGGCGAACGCGGGCATAGGGTTGTGCGGTGAGCCCAGACCCGTCGACCCGCGAGAGCCGCACCGCCGGGGTCGCGTACGCGGGCGGCGCATACCTCCTGTGGGGCGTTCTGCCGCTGTACTTCCTGCTGCTCGTGCCGACCGGCCCCTGGGAGGTCGTCGCCTGGCGAGTACTGCTGTCATTCGTGTTCTGCCTGGTGCTGCTGACCATCACCCGGGGGTGGGGCGCATTCCGCGCGATCGTGCGCCAGCCGAAGATGCTCGGCTGGACGGCGCTCGCGGGCGGGCTCATCTACGTCAACTGGCAGGTGTTCCTCATCGGAACCCTCAGCGACCGCATCGTCGAGACGAGCCTGGGCTACTTCATCAACCCGATCACCACCGTGCTGCTCGGGGTGTTCGTGCTGCGCGAGCGCATCCGCCGGCTGCAGTGGGCCGCGATCCTCATCGCGGCCGTCGCCGTCGCGGTGATCGTGATCGGCTACGGCGAGTTCCCCTGGATCGCGCTCTCGCTCACGGCCTCGTTCGGCATCTACGGACTGATCAAGAAGAAGATCGGGCCGGCGGTGGATGCCGTCAGCGGCCTGACGCTGGAATCGTTCTGGCTCATCCCCGTCGCCGTCGCACAGCTCATCATCGTCGGGCAGACGCCCGCCGGCATCACGATGGGCGCGAACGGCGGCTGGCATGCAGCGCTGCTCGCGTTCGCCGGAATCGTCACGGCTGTGCCGCTGCTGATGTTCGCCGCGGGCACACGCCGCGTGGGCCTCACGGTGGTCGGGATGCTGCAGTTCATCACGCCGGTCATGCAGTTCGTGATCGGCGTCGCATTCCTGCACGAGCCCATGCCGCCGGAGCGCTGGGCCGGTTTCATCATCGTGTGGCTCGCGATCACCGTCTTCGTGATCGATCTGACGCTCGCCGGCCGCCGCGGGCGACGCACGGATCCCGCCGAACCCGTCTGAACTTCGGGCGCGCGGCCTCCGGAACTCAGTGCCGGATCGTTAACGCACTGAAACACTTGGGACATCACCGCGCACCCCTCACGCCCTAGGGTTAGAGCACGCGACCGTGGTCACGATCCACGCTCAGTAACGCAAGGGAGCATCATGAACGCATTGAAGGGCTCGCGCACAGCGAAGGTCTTCGCAGGGATCGCGCTGCTCAGCGCATCCGCACTCGTCGTCGCGGGCTGCAGCACGCCGACCGAGACGCCGTCGGAGGGCGGCGACAAGCCGGCTGCCGACCTCACCCTCAAGCTGGGCTCGCTGCTTCCGCAGACCGGCTCGTTGTCGTTCCTGGGCCCGCCCATGGAATCCGGCTCCGGACTCGCGGTGCAGGAGGTCAACGAGGCCGCGGCCGGCGTGACGATCGAGATGACAGCCGAAGACGAGGGCGACACCGACACCAAGGCGTACGAGACCTCGATCACGAAGCTGCAGAGCGCCGGCGTCGCCGGCATCGTGGGTGCTGCATCGTCGGGCGTCACGAAGCTGATCCTCGACGGCAACGTCGGCGCCGGGATCATCACGATCTCGCCGTCGAACACGTCGCCGGACTTCACCGCTTGGGAGGACGACGGGCTCTACTTCCGCACCGCCCCCAGCGACCTGCTGCAGGGCGAGGTGCTCGGCAACCTGATCGCCGAGGACGGCAACAAGAGCATCGGCGTGATCTACCAGAACAACGCCTACGGCACCGGCCTCTTCGACGCGATCAAGACCACGTTCGAGGGCACCGGCGGCGAGGTCGTCGCCGAGGCTTCCTTCAACATCGGCGACGCGCAGTTCGACGCTCAGGTGTCGACGATCATGGCCGCCAACCCCGACGCGATCGCTGTCGTCTCCTACGACGAGTTCAAGACGATCGCACCGCTGCTGGTGAACGCGGGCTTCGACCCGAGCAAGTTCTACCTGGTCGACGGCAACCTGTCCAACACCTACTCGACGGAGCTTCCTGCCGTCGCGCTCGAGGGAGCGAAGGGCACCAAGCCCGGCCCCGCCCTCGAGGACGACTTCACGGACCGTCTGCAGGCGTACTGGACGGGTGAGGGCAACACCGAGGTCGCCGACTTCACGTACGCGGCTGAGGCATACGACGCCGTCGTTCTGATGGCGCTGGCTTCGCTCGCCGCAGGCTCCACCGAGGGCGCGGAGATCGCGGCCAAGATGCAGGAGGTCTCGGGCGGTTCGGGCGATGGTGAGAAGTGCACCAGCTTCGCCGACTGCGCCAAGATCATCAACGACGGTGGCGTGGCCGACTACGACGGCTACTCCGGCGATGTCACGTTCGACGAGAACGGCGACCCGAAGGGCGCCGCGATCGGCGTCTTCGAGTACGGTGCCGACAACACCTACTCGCGGATCAACTGACCGATTCCACGACGAAGGCCCCGGATGCTCGCATCCGGGGCCTTCGTCCTGTGGAGGCTGCGGCGGTCAGGCGGCGTCGGTGCCCAGCGTGCCCAAGTAGAGGCCGATGACCTTCGGGTCGTTCAGCAGGTCGCGTCCGGTGCCCTCGTAGGCGTCCTTGCCCTGGTCGAGCACGTAGCCACGGTCGCAGATCTGCAGGCAGCGTCGCGCATTCTGCTCGACCATGATCGTCGTGACGCCCGCCTTGTTGATGTCGGAGACGCGGATGAACGCGTCGTCCTGGCGGACGGGGGAGAGACCGGCGGAGGGCTCGTCCAGCAGCAGCACAGAGGGATCCATCATCAACGCGCGCGACATCGCGACCATCTGGCGCTCGCCGCCCGAGAGCGAACCCGCACGCTGCTTGAGCCGCTTGCCGAGCTCGGCGAAGATGCCGCACACGAACTCCAGTCGCTCCGCGTAGATCTTGGGGTTCTGATACAACCCCATCTGCAGGTTCTCCTCGATGGAGAGCGAGGGGAAGACGTTGTTGGTCTGCGGCACGAAGGCGACGCCTCGCCGGACGAGCTTGTCGGCCTTCAGCCCGACGATGCTCTCGCCGTTCAGGGTGACGTCGCCGGAGCGGACGTTCACCAGCCCGAAGATCGCCTTGAGCAGCGTCGACTTGCCGGCGCCGTTCGGTCCGATGATGCCGATCAGCTCGCCCTGGCGTGCGACGAGGTTCGCCCCGTTGAGGATGTTGACGCCGGGAAGGTACCCGGCATGCACATCCTTCAGTTCGACGACGACGCGGTCGCTCAGGGGTGTGTCGACGCTCATACGGTGTCCTCCTGCGTGGTGTCCGACGCGAGTTCCGCTTCGGCTTCAGCCTCGATCCGCTCCCGCAGCCGCTCTGCCTCGGCGGCCTGGATGACGGGGATCCGCCCGGTGACAGCGCCCAGATCGACGTCCTGATGCGCGCCCAGATAGGCGTCGACGACCGCGGGGTCCTCCATCACCTCGTCGGGCGGGCCCTCGGCGACGATGCGTCCCTCGGCCATCACGACGACCCAGTCCGCGATGTGGCGGACCATGTGCATGTCGTGCTCGACGAACAGCACGGTCATGCCGAGTTCCTTGAGGTCGAGGATGTGGTCGAGCAGGGACTGCGTCAGCGCCGGGTTGACGCCGGCCATCGGCTCGTCGAGCATCACCAGATTCGGATCGCTCATCAGGGCGCGGGCCATCTCGAGGAGCTTGCGCTGACCGCCGGAGAGCGCCGCCGCGAAATCCTGTTCCTTGGCGTCCAGCTTGAAGCGGGCGAGCAGTTCGCGCGCCTTCACTTCGATCTCCTGGTCCTGCTTGCGCCACAGGAACGGGAACAGGCTCGACCAGAAGCCTTCACCGCGTTGGTGAGGCGCGCCGAGCTTCATGTTCTCCAGCACCGTCAGGAGCGACAGCGACTTCGTCAGCTGGAACGTGCGCACCTGGCCCATCCGGGCGACCTTGAACGAGGGGACGCCCGAAAGGTTCTTGCCGTCGAAGGACCAGGTGCCGCTGTTCGGCTTGTCGAATCCGCAGAGCAGATTGAAAAGGGTCGTCTTGCCGGCGCCGTTCGGGCCGATCAGGGCGGTGATCGCGCCTCGGGGTATCTCGACGTGGTCGACGTCGACCGCAGTCAGGCCGCCGAAGCGGCGCTGCACGGCATCGGCCACGAGGATCGGGTCGACTTTCGCGACGCCGGGCTTCGCCGGTCCTGCGGCGAGTCCGGTCGTCTTCGGGCGGCGGACGCTGCCGGTGGGGGTGGGTTCACTTGACAAAGGTCATCTCCCTCTTGTCTCCGAGGATTCCCTGCGGGCGGAAGATCACGAGCAGCATGAGGGCGATGCCGACGAAGATGTTCACCAGCGTCGCAGCCTGACTGTCGGACATGGGCAGCAGGTCGGCCTTCGCCATGCTCGGCAGAAGGTTCGCGAGGAAGGCGAAGACGACCCAGAACAGCACGGCGCCGAGCGTCGGCCCGAAGACCGTCGCTGCTCCTCCGAGGAGCAGCACCGTCCAGAGAAAGAAGGTCAGGGACGTCGTGTAGCTTCCCGGAACGACTGCCGAGGGGAGCACGAAGACGATCCCACCGGCGGCGCCGATGATCCCGCCGACGACCAGCGCCTGCATCTTGTACAGGAAGACGTTCTTGCCGAGGGAGCGCACGGCGTCCTCGTCCTCGCGGATGCCCTTCAGGACGCGGCCCCAGGGGCTGCGCATCAGCGACCACACCAGGAGGATCGCGATGACCAGCAGCACGATCCCGAAGACGCGGTTCCACAGGTCGTTCGCCGTGTACGTCCACGGTCCGAAGCCGTACGTGCCGACCGGGAAGGGATTCGCGTCACGGAAGCCGCCGTTGTACTGCGCCAGTCCGTCTGCGGAGTTGGTCCACTCGTCGAAGATCTGGGTGGTGAACAGCAGGCGCACGATCTCGCCGGCGGCGATGGTGGCGATGGCCAGGTAGTCGGCGCGCAGGCGCAGGGTCGGGATGCCGAGGAGCACGGCGAACAACGCGCCACCGAGAAGGCCCACCAGCATGCCCACCCACCAGGGCAGGCCCAGGCTCAGGACGGAGATCGCATAGCCGTAGCCGCCGATCGCCATGAAGGCCGCCATGCCGAAGTTCAGCAGGCCGGCGTAGCCGAAGTGCATCGCCAGGCCGGTCGCGGCCAGAGCGTACGCGATCGTCACCGGGCTGAGGAGGTAGACGGCGGTGTTGGAGAAGATGCTTCCGAAGTCCATGATCAGCCCAGCCTTTCCTTGCGCCCGAGCAGACCTTGCGGCCTGACCAGGAGGATCACGATGAGAACCACCAGGGCGCTTGCGTACTTCAGATCGGACGGGACCCAGAGAGTGGAGACCTCGACGACGATGCCGACGATGAGGGAACCGAGGAGCGCGCCGAATGCGGTACCGAGACCGCCGAGGGTGATCGCGGCGAAGATGAGCAGCAGCATCTGCATGCCCATGTCCCACTTCACGCCGGGTCGGAAGTACGCCCACAGGACGCCGGAGATCGCGGCGAGCACGCCGGACAGGATCCAGACGTACCGGATGACCTTGTCGACGTCGATGCCGGATGCCGCGGCGAGCTGCGGGTTGTCGGAGATGGCCCTGGTCGCCTTGCCGATCCGAGTGCGCGTCAGGAAGTACGCGACTCCGAGGATCACGCGATGCTCACTCCCATCGCGATCAGGTCGATGTAGGACAGCGAGATCGGACCGAACTGGATCGGTTGCGGACTCGCCCCCGGGAGCTGGCGGGTACTGCCGCCGATGAAGTACTGGAAGATGTAGCGCAGCGCGAGCGAGAGGCCGATGCTCACGATCATGAGCTGCACGATGCCGAGTCCTCGATGGCGGAGCGGGCGCCAGATGCCGGCATCCATCCCCCAGCCGAAGAGACCGCCGCCGACGACCGCGGCGACGATGCCGAGCCAGAGGGGGAGATGCCAGAAGGAGGTGAACACCAGGGCGACGAGACCTCCCCAGGTGACCATCTCGGCGTGCGCGAAGTTCGACAGGCGGGTCGTGCCGTAGATGAGCGCCGCGCCCATCGAGGCGAGCGCGAGGAGCAGGCCGAAGTTCAGACCGCCGACCAGTCGAGAGAGCAGCTGATCGATGAAGGAGACGGTGACCCGTTGCCCCTCACCGAGGAAGAGGTTCATGATCTTGGTGCCGGTGAGGCCGAACTCGACTTCGAACGAAGCCGTCGTGCCCGCGATCGGCTGGGTGCCCGGCGGGAGCAGTGCCGCATCGACGATCACTCCGTCAGGGAGCGTGTCCTCGTCGACGGTGAGCGTGTACTTGTCCTTCTCGGGGACGTACAGGCGCCACTTGCCTTCGGCATCCGTCTCGGTCTCACCTTCGAAACCGCTGCCCTTGATCGTCATGACCACGCCCTCGACGGGCTCGTCGTCGAACGTGACGACACCGGCGAAGTAGAAGTCGGTGACTTCCTGGCCGTCGTCGGTGGTGTCGGCTGACGCGGTCCCCGGTTGCAGCACCAGGAATGGCGAAGGCGAGGAGCGTCCCGAGTAGGGCGATAGCCCATCGGTTGCCGCTGCGTTTCGCCGAGATCGTCGGACTCACAGAACCTCCTGTCCAGTACACAGACCAAGACGGGATGTCCATCGGCCTCGATGTACGACGCTATGAGCGTAGTGTGTCGATTCTGTTTCAACCAACGCACGATCTGCGCACGGTTCTGAGCCGCCGGCCGGTCGGCCTCGGCATAGGGAATTTCTGCAGCCTCGCGGCGCTTAGAATTGGTACACCGTCGCCACGCTCTCGCCCCGCAGGAGGACCATCCATGGACCAGCACGATCCCTTCGGCTTCGTCGGACTGACCTACGATGACGTGCTGCTCCTGCCGGGGCACACCGACGTCATCCCCAGCGAGGCCGACACGTCCTCTCGCGTCACCCGGCGCATCTCGGTCGCCACGCCGCTGCTCTCCAGCGCCATGGACACCGTCACCGAGTCCCGGATGGCGATCGCGATGGCACGCGAGGGGGGCATCGGCATCCTGCACCGCAACCTCTCGATCGCCGACCAGGCGTCGCAGGTCGATCGCGTCAAGCGCAGCGAGTCGGGCATGATCACCGACCCGATCACGACCAGCCCCGACGCCACCGTCGAAGAGGTTGACGCGCTGTGCGCGCAAGTACCGCATCTCAGGGCTCCCCGTCGTCGACGCCGACGGAAGCCTTCGTCGGCATCATCACCAACCGTGACATGCGCTTCGTCTCGGGCTTCGAGCGCCAGACCACGTTCGTGAAGGACGTGATGACCTCGGAGAACCTGGTGACCGCGAAGGTCGGCGTCGCCGCCGGCGAGGTCATCTCCCTGTTCGCGAAGCACCGCGTCGAGAAGCTGCCGCTGATCGACGAGAACGGCAAGCTCGCCGGACTCATCACCATCAAGGACTTCGACAAGAGCGAGAAGTATCCGCTCGCCACCAAGGACGACCAGGGCCGGCTGCGCGTCGGCGCGGCGATCGGGTTCTTCGGCGATGCGTGGGAGCGCGCCGAGGCGTTGCGCGACGCCGGCGTCGACGTGCTCGTCGTCGACACCGCGAACGGGCAGTCGCAGGGCGTCATCGATCTCGTGCGCCGGCTGAAGGCCGACGGAGTCCTTCGCCCACATCGACATCATCGGCGGCAACGTCGCGACCCGCGAGGGCGCGCAGGCGCTCATCGACGCCGGCGTGGACGCCGTCAAGGTCGGCGTCGGCCCCGGATCGATCTGCACCACCCGCGTCGTCGCCGGCGTCGGCGTGCCCCAGGTCACTGCGGTGTACGAGGCCTCGCTCGCAGCACGGCCCGCCGGCGTCCCGGTGATCGCCGACGGCGGCCTGCAGTACTCCGGCGACATCGCCAAGGCGCTCGTCGCCGGCGCCGACGCCGTGATGCTCGGCTCGCTCCTCGCGGGAACCGACGAGTCGCCGGGTGAGATCGTCTTCCAGTCGGGCAAGCAGTTCAAGCAATACCGCGGCATGGGGTCGCTCGGCGCGATGCAGACCCGCGGCAAGCAGACCTCGTACTCGAAGGACCGCTACTTCCAGGCCGACGTCCCCAGCGACGACAAGCTCATCCCCGAGGGCATCGAGGGTCAGGTGCCGTACCGCGGCCCGCTCGCGGCGGTGGCGTACCAGCTCGTCGGCGGCCTCCGGCAGTCGATGTTCTACGTCGGGGCCCGCACCATCGAGGAGCTCAAGCAGCGCGGCAAGTTCGTGCGCATCACGTCGGCCGGACTCAAGGAGTCTCACCCGCACGATGTGCAGATCGTCGTCGAGGCGCCGAACTACAAGAAGTAGGTCTCGGGAAAGGGGGCGGATGCCGCGGCATCCGCCCCCTTTCGCGTGTCCGCTCCGTCAGCCGGCCAGCGCGGGTTCGGCGGCTGCCGGGGCGGGAGCAGGGGCGGGGGTCGATCGCCCCGACGGCAGCCATAGCGCGACGACGGTCGCGACCAGCAGTACGGCAGCGCCCGCCAGCACCGCGGGCCTCGCGGCGTCGACGTAGAGGTCGGGTGTGAGCCGGCCCCCGGCTCCGACGAAGATCGCGGTCATCACCGCCGTGCCGAGCGCGACACCGAGTTCGCGGACGGTCGCGTTCACCCCGGACGCCTTGGCGTGGTCGACGAGTCCGAGGGTGGCCAGAAGGGCCGTGGCGGACGGGGCGAAGACGAGGCCCATGCCGACGCCCGCGAGGATGAACGGCGGGATCAGGCTCGGGTAGTCCAGGTCGGGCGCGGTGATCAGCGCGATCCAGGCGAGCGCGACGCCCTGCAGCAGCAACCCCGGTACCAGAAGTGCACGTGTGCCGACTCGCGGCGCGATCATGCCGGCGATCGGAGCGACGAACATCGGGGCGAGCGTCCAGGGAGTGGTCTGCACCGCGGCCTCGAACGGGGTGGAACCCTGCACGACCTGCAGGTACTGGATGAGGATGAACACCGATCCGAACGTGCCGAAACTGAACGCGAACCCGACGATGTTCGTGATCGAGAACGAGCGGTCGCGGAACAGGCGCAGCGGCACGAGCGGCGTCTTCGACCGTGCCTGCCAGATCAGGAAGGCGATCAGGAATGCCGCGCCGAGGAACAGTTCCGCGATCACCCCGAGCGAATCCCATCCGTCCTCGTTGCCACGGACGATCGCGTGCACGAGCGCGAGCACGCCGAGTGCTGCGAGGACGGCCCCCGGCACATCGATGCGCAGCCGCGCGCCGAAGTCGTTGTTCAGCACGCCGAGTGCGAGCGGGATGGCGACGAGCGCCACCGGGATGTTGATCCAGAAGATGGCCTGCCAGCTCCAACTCTCGATGATCGCGCCTCCGATGAGCGGGCCCACCGCCACACCGAGACCGGACACTCCGCCCCAGATCCCGATGGCGAGCGGACGACGCGAGGCGGGAACGGCTCCTGTGAGGAGCGCCAGCGAGAGCGGCATCACGGCTGCTGCACCGATTCCCTGCACCGCCCGAGCGGTGATCAACTGACCGGGGTCGCCGCTCAGCGCGGCGAACAGCGAGCCCAGGCCGAAGATCGCGATGCCGATCGCGAAGACGGTGCGACGACCGAATCGATCTCCCAGGGCGGAGGCGGTCAGGATCGCACCGGCGAACGCGAGCGCGTAGGCGTTGACGAACCACTGCAGCTCCTCGACCTTCGCCCCCATCTCCTCATGCAGCACGGGCAGAGCGTTGGTCATGATCAGGTTGTCGAGAGTGGCCATGAACATCGGCAGAGAAGCCGCGGCGATGATGAGGGCGACCGGGCGAGCCCTGGCTTTGGCGGCGAGTCGAGACATGGGAAACTCCAGTTGTAATTAGATGATTACTAGTGCTTCCAGCAATGTAGTAATCAACTGATTACAAAGTCAAGCTTCCGCTGATACCCTTTCGACATGACCTCTGCACCGGCATCCGATGGCTCCCCCGAAGTGTCGGGTCGGAGGTTCTCCTCCGACGAGCGACGTGTGCAGATCGTCCAGGCGGCGCTCGCCGTGTTCGGAGCCAGAGGGTACGAGGGAGCCACCACGGACGAGGTCGCGAGGGCGGCGGGTGTCAGCCAGACCTATGTCGTCCGTCTCTTCGGCTCCAAGGAGAATCTGTTCCTCGCGGCCATGGGCGACGCGCTCGACCGCCTGCTCGTGTCGTTCCGGAGTGCACTCGCGCAGCCGCGCGACGACGATGACAAGGTCGACGAGCGCGTCGCCCGCGCTTACGTCGACCTGATCGCCGTGCGAGGACTGCATCAGACTCTCGCGCACGCCTATCTGCTGGGAGGTCATCCGGTGATCGGTCCAGCCGCGCGCCGCGGGTTCGCTCAGGTCTGGCGGTTCGTCCGCGACGAGATGGGCCTGGGGGCCGATGAGGCACGCGCCTTCTTCGCCGAGGGGATGCTCATCAGCACCATGGTCGGGCTCCGGATCGTCGACGACTACGGGTCGGATCCTCAGATCACCGAGCTGTTCCGTTCGTGCTTCCCCAGTGAACTGCCGCACGTGCTCGACGTGCTTCCCCGCGGCGGAGAGCGCTGGTAGCCGGTCCGCGATCCGCCCTTTCGTATTCTGCACCCGCGGCGTACCGTGCCGGTATGTGCCGAAACATCGTCCCGCTGAACAATCTGGAACCCGCCGCGACTGACGAGGAATGCCACGAAGCGGCATTGCAGTTCGTGCGCAAGATCGCGGGAACCACCACGCCGTCGAAGGTCAATCAGCCGGTCTTCGACCAGGCCGTCGCAGAGATCGCTCAGGCGGCACGTCGCCTTCTCGACGACCTCGTCACTTCGGCTCCGCCGAAGAACCGCGCGGAGGAAGCGGCCAAGCGTCAGGCGCGCTCCGCCGACCGTTATGAGGCGATTCGCGTGTTCCAACAGGAGAAGCGTGCTGCTCGTGGGGCGTCTGAGGTTCCAGGGTGAGATGTCTGACCGGCGCAGCTGATAGCCTGGTCGGCTCGGTTCGCTCAGGAACGCGGCGGGCGGAAGGACGGCCACGCTCGTGGGGTACATCGATGTTTCCGGCGTCTCGCTGACGCTCCCGGACGGCAGGCCGTTGCTCGACGAGGTGACGTTCCGAGTCGGTGCGGGCTCGACGAGTGCGCTCATCGGGCCGAATGGAGCCGGCAAGACGACCCTGCTGAGGATCATCCGCGGCGAGCTCGCGCCCGAGGCGGGAGTCGTGACGATCGACGGCGGTCTCGGCGTCATGGATCAGTTCGTCGGCCACGGCGAAGCCGGTCAGACCGTGCAGGAGCTTCTGATCCGGGTCGCTCCACGGCGGATCCGGTCGGCCGCCGAAGCGCTCGAAGCCGCCGAGAACGCACTGATCGAACGCGACGAGCACGACACGCAGATGGCGTACGCTTCGGCGATCTCGGAGTACGCCGACGCCGGCGGTTACGAGCACGAGACGGTCTGGGACCAGTGCACGGTCGCGGCTCTCGGCGTGCCCTACGAGCGCGCTCGGTATCGCGAGCTCACCTCGCTCTCCGGAGGGGAGCAGAAGCGGCTCGCGCTGGAAGCCTTGCTTCGGGGTCCGGACGAGGTGCTGCTGCTCGACGAGCCCGACAACTACCTCGATGTGCCGGGAAAACGCTGGCTCGAGGAGCTGCTGCGGCAGACGCCGAAGACCGTGCTTCTCGTGTCGCACGATCGTGAGCTGCTGGCGCGGGCAGCGGATCGCCTGATCACCCTCGAGCCGGGCGGAGCGGGAGCTGCGGCGTGGGTGCACGGCGGCGGCTTCGCCACGTACCACCAGGCCCGCATCGACCGAATGGATCGGCTCGACGAGCTGCGTCGCCGATGGGACGAGCAGCACGAGAAGCTGCGCATCCTCGTGGCGAATCTCAAAGTGAAGGCATCGGCGAACGACGGCTTCGCCTCGCGCTACCAGGCTGCGCAGACCCGGTTGCGCAAGTTCGAGGAGGCCGGGCCGCCCGAGGAGCGCCCGCCCGCCCAGGAGTTCGACATGCGGCTGCGAGGGGCGCGAACCGGCAAGCGCGCGATGGTGGCCGCGGGGCTCGAGCTGAGCGGCCTGATGCGGCCTTTCGATGCCGAGGTCTGGTACGGCGACCGGGTCGGCGTGCTCGGCTCGAACGGGTCGGGGAAGTCGCACTTCCTGCGGCTGCTCGCCCGCGGTGGCAGCGACCCGGATGCGACTCTGGGACACGTCACCTCGACCGGCGAGCAACTGGACGAGGTGGCGCATACCGGCCGGGCGGTTCTCGGCGCGCGTGTGGTGCCGGGGCTGTTCGCCCAGACGCACGCGCACCCGGAATTCATCGGACGCACTCTGCTCGAGATCCTGCATCGCGGCGACGAGCGGCGGGCGGGCATGCCGAGGGATGCGGCGAGTTCGGCGCTGGATCGCTACGGTCTCGTGCGTCAGGCGCAGCAGGTCTTCGAATCGCTCTCGGGCGGCCAGCAGGCGCGGTTCCAGGTGCTGCTGCTGGAACTCGCGGGTTCGACGCTGCTGCTGCTCGACGAGCCGACCGACAATCTCGACATCGAATCCGCCGAGGCGCTCGAGGACGCGCTCTCCCGGTTCGAGGGCACGGTGCTCGCGGTCACCCACGATCGCTGGTTCGCCCGCTCGTTCGACCGCTTCCTGGTGTTCGGGTCCGACGGCGAGGTCTACGAGTCGGACGTGCCGGTCTGGGACGAGAAGCGGGTGGCCAGGGTGCGATGAGGCGGAAGCGGATGCCGCCGCCGGTGCCCGGTAGTCTGGTGGGGTGACCATGGAGATCGAGCTCGGCCGAGGAAAGCGTGCGCGTCGTGCGTACACGTTCGACGACATCGCGGTGGTGCCGTCGCGGCGCACGCGCAACCCCGAGGATGTCTCGACCGCATGGACCATCGATGCCTTCGGCTTCGAGATCCCGGTGCTGGGCGCCCCGATGGACTCCGTGGTGAGCCCCCAGACGGCCATCATGCTCGGGCAGCTCGGCGGCCTCGGCGTCCTCGACCTCGAGGGCCTGTGGACGCGCTACGAGAACCCGGAGCCGCTGCTCGCCGAAATCGCCGGTCTCAGCGATGACAAGGCAACGGTGCGGATGCAGGAACTGTATTCCGAGCCGATCAAGCCCGAACTGATCACCCGCCGCCTCGCCGAGATCCGTGAGGGCGGCGTCACCGTCGCAGGCTCCCTCACGCCCCAGCGCACCCAGGAGTACTACGACATCGTCGCCGCGGCCGGCGTCGACCTGTTCGTGATCCGCGGCACCACGGTCTCCGCCGAGCACGTCTCGAGCGTTGCCGAGCCGCTGAACCTCAAGAAGTTCATCTACGACCTCGACGTCCCGGTGATCGTCGGCGGTGCCGCGACCTACACGGCGGCCCTGCACCTCATGCGCACCGGCGCAGCGGGCGTGCTCGTCGGATTCGGCGGGGGAGCGGCCTCGACCACGCGCGCGACTCTCGGCATCCACGCGCCGATGGCCACCGCCGTCTCCGATGTCGCTGCTGCGCGCCGCGATTACCTCGACGAGTCCGGCGGCCGCTACGTGCACGTGATCGCCGACGGCGGTGTCGGCACGTCCGGCGACATCGTCAAGGCGCTCGCCATGGGCGCCGATGCAGTGATGCTCGGTGTCGCACTCGCCCGCGCGACGGATGCCCCGGGGCGCGGATTCCACTGGGGCCCCGAGGCGCACCACCCGAAGCTCCCGCGCGGTCGCCGCGTGGCCGTCGAGGGCATCGGCACGCTCGAGGAGATCCTGTACGGCCCGGCGCCCATCGCAGACGGCACGGCGAATCTCATCGGGGCGCTGCGCAAATCCATGGCGACCACCGGATATTCCGACCTCAAGGAGTTCCAGCGGGTCGAGGTCGTGCTCGCCCCCTACGAGGCCTGAGGGTCGCTGTTCTCATCGTGACGTCGCCACCGCTGTTCCCGCCCACGCTGCGTGAGGTGATGCTGCGCGGTCGCTGGATCGGGATGCTCGCTGCTGTGCCTGCTCGTCGCTGGAGTGTTCGCGTGGCTCGGGCAGTGGCAGCTGGGCCGGGCCATCGCGAGCGACCCGCCCGTACCGGGAGCGACCGAGAAGGTGCTGCCGCTCAGCGACGTCCTCTCCCCTGGCGAGTACCTGCCCGAACCGCAGGTCGGCCAGCGGGTGTCCACCGAGGGCACCTGGGTCGGCGGGGACTTCCTGGTCGTGTCGCAGCGATTCAACGACGACGTCGAGGGGTTCTGGGTGACCGGTCAGTTGCGCGTCGCCGAGCGCACGTCGATCGCCGTCGCGCTCGGATGGGCCCCGGACCGCGAGTCGGCGGATGCCGCAGCCTCGGCGCTGAACGCGGATGCCGGTACTGAGACCGCTGTCACGGGACGCATCATCTCGGACGAAGGCGCGGTCGTGCCGCCCCGGGCCGATCCCGCCCGCCTCGACCGGATGTCGACGGCGATGCTCCTCGGCCGCTGGCACGACGTCGAGCAGCTCGACGTGTACCGGCCGTACCTCGCCGCGACCGAGGCCCCGGAAGGACTGGTCGACATCTCGTCGCCGGCACCCGATGAGAGCTCGCCGGTCAACTGGCTGAACATCTTCTACGCCGCCGAGTGGGCGATCTTCGCCGGCTTCGCCTTCTACCTCTGGTACCGGCTCGCGAAAGACGCCTGGGAGCGCGAGGTCGAGGAGTTCGACGACGCCGCCGGCGCGGCATCCGCCTGACGACCTGCGCACCTGCGCACGCGATTTTGCGCACCTGAGCAGCCGATTGTGCACTCTCTCCGAACGATGTGGACGATCCGGTGAGCGCCGGGTGACGAAACGGCAAACACCGTTGAGGTTGTCCGTGCCGCTCCGTAAGCTCCCTCACATGTGTGTGCGCTGGGAGACCGGTGTGCATCGCGACGGCGCTTCATGAGAGCCGCCGTCTCCGTCAGAACGTCGAGGAGACCACCCGAATGATGCTTGTCCCCGACGACGCCCGCAAGGGCGTCGAATCGTCCGAACACCGGAAGCGGGGGCGTGCAGGCGCTCTCGCCCTGACCACGGCGGTCGCTCTCGTCATCGGCCCGCTGAGCGCCGCTCCCGCACTCGCGGCCGAGGAGCCCGTCGATGCGCCGGCCATCTCCGCGACGGAGACTCCCGCGCCGGAGGACCGGGCGCCCGGTGAGACGGCCCCCGAGGCCAAGGCGGATGAAGGGGTCTCGCAGGAGTCAGCTCCGGTCGCGCCGCTCGCCGCGACCGCGGCGACGCACACGATCGCCGAGGTGCAGGGCACAGCTGACGTCTCCCCGCTCACCGGTCAGACCGTCACCGTCGAGGGCGTCGTCACTGCCGACTACCGCACCGGCGGGTACAAGGGCATCGTCATCCAGACTCAGGGCTCGGGCGGCGAGACGGATGCGACGCCCGGAGCATCCGACGGCATCTTCGTGTTCCTGAACGCGCTGGCGCCGACCCTCGCGATCGGCGACCTCGTCTCCGTGACCGGATCCGTCAGCGAATACTTCGGCCAGACTCAGCTCAGCCCCGCCGCTCTCGAGGGCGTCGAAGTCGTCACCGCCGGCGCCGGCGTGCCGGCCACGACCCCGCTCCCCGACACCATGCTGGGTGCGGACCGCGAGCAGTTCGAGAACATGTACGTGGCCCCGGCCGGCACCTACCGCCTGGCTTCCAGCCACCAGCTCTACAACTTCGGCTCGCTCTGGCTGAACGCCGGCGCCGACCTGAACGTGAAGAGCACCGAGACCACGCGCCCCGGAGCCGACGCGGCGGCGATCGCTGCGGAGAACCGGGCGAACCGCATCTTCCTCGACGACGGCTGGTCCCTGCAGGTCACGAACAAGAATCACCCGGGCGAGCAGCCCTACTTCACCGACGACGCGGTCGTCCGCAGCGGCGACACCGTCGAGTTCGGCGACAACGGCTACGTGCTGCAGTGGGGCTTCGACGACTGGCGTCTGCAGCCGGTGGTGCCGATCGACAACACGTCCGCGGCGGACTTGAAGGTCGGCTTCGCGCCGACGAATCCGCGTCCGGTAACCGCCCCCGAGGTGGGCGGCGATGTGCAGGTCGCGTCCTTCAACGTCTACAACTACTTCACGACGCTGAAGAGCGAGAACACGGACGCCCGCGGGGCAGCGAACGCCGCGCAGTTCGCCACCCAGAAGTCGAAGATCGTCTCGGCGATCAACGGACTGGATGCCGAGATCGTCGCGCTCATGGAGATCGAGAACTCGGTCAAGCTCGGCAAGCCGATCGATTCGGCTCTGGCCGACCTGGTCGCCGGACTCAATCAGGCCGCCGGCAGCGAGGTCTGGGCGTACGTTCCCACCCCTGCAGCACTCGGCGATGCGGCGACGACCGACTACATCACCAACGCCATCATCTACAAGAAGGATGCCGTCGTCCCGAAGGGCGAGAGCGCGACCGTCATCGATGAGACGGTGTGGGGCAACGCGCGCGAGCCGATCGCGCAGGCGTTCGACATCGACGGCCGTGTCGTGACGGTCGTCGCGAACCACTTCAAGTCGAAGTCGGATCCGAAGGATGGAACGTCCGAGCCGGCCGACGGGCAGGGGTTCTTCAACGCCGACCGTGTGGAGCAGGCCCAGTCGCTGCTCGCCTTCACCGATGAGCTGACACAGGCGTCGGGCAGCGAAGATCTGCTGCTGATCGGCGACTTCAACGCCTACGGCAAGGAAGACCCGATCGACGTGTTCACGGCGGCGGGCTGGATCGACCTGATCGCCGACAAGGCGCAGGGTCAGTACACCTACTCGTTCGACGGCGAGCTCGGCTCACTCGATCACGTCATCGCGTCGCCCGCGCTCTCGGCATCCATCACGGGTGCGGGCGTGTGGAGCATCAACTCGCCGGAGTGGAGCGACCGCGGCTACGCGTACGCGGCCACCGAGCCGGGAACGCCGTACCGCTCCAGCGACCACGACCCGATCGTCGTCGGCGTCTCGAGCGCACCTCCCGCCGATCAGCATCGACGTCGTCACGATGAACGACTTCCACGGTCGGATCGAGGCGGATGGTGCGGCAGCCGGTGCCGCCGTCATGGCGGGTGCGGTCAAGCAGTTCCGCGAGGCCAACCCGAACACCATCTTCGCCGCCGCCGGCGACCTGATCGGCGCCTCCACCTTCACCTCCTTCATCAACGACGACAACCCGACGATCGACGCGCTCAACGCGGCCGGCCTCGACGTGAGCGCGGCGGGCAACCACGAGTTCGATCAGGGCTGGGCCGACCTGGAGGGCCGGGTGCAGGACCGCGCCGACTGGGAGTACATCTCGGCGAACGTGTTCGTCACCGAGACCGGCGAGCCGGCGCTCGCACCGGCCTGGGTGAAGGAGCTGCAGGGCGTCAAGGTCGGATTCGTCGGTGCCGTCACCGAGGATCTCGACTCACTCGTCTCGCCGGACGGGATCGCCGATCTCGAGGTGCGCAGCATCGTCGACTCCGTGAACGCCGTGGCCGACGACCTGCGCGACGGCGACCCCTCCAACGGCGAGGCGGATGTCATCATCCTGCTCGTCCACGAAGGTGCCGCGAGCGTCGAACTCTCCAGCGTCACACCGGACTCGCCGCTGGGTGAGATCGTCTACGGGGTCGACCAGGACGTCGATGCGATCGTCTCCGCACATACCCACCTCGCGTACAACCACGTGATCGACGGCCGCCCGGTCGTCTCTGCGGGGCAGTACGGCGAGAACCTCGGCCTGATGAACATCCAGGTCGACGCGAAGTCGCATGAGCTGATCTCGATCACCAACGAGATCAAGCCGCTCACCACGCTCGTCGACAAGGTCTCGGTGCCGCTGTACCCGGCGGTGCCCGAGGTGCAGTCGATCGTCGACGCGGCCAAGGCGGAAGCCGATGTGCTCGGCGCCGTCAAGGTCGGCGACATCACCGCCGATTTCAACCGAGCGCGCCAGAGCGACGGCAAGACCGACAACCGCGGTGGTGAGTCCACTCTCGGCAACTTCGTCGCCGACGTGCAGAAGTGGTCGACGGGTGCCGACCTCGCGCTGATGAACCCGGGCGGTCTGCGCGCGAACCTGAAGCACGCAGCCGACAGGCGACACGGACCCGGCGGGCAACGTCACGTTCCGCGAGGCCGCGACCGTGCAGCCGTTCGCCAACACGCTGGTCACGCTGGACCTCACCGGTGCGCAGCTGAAGCAGCTGCTGGAGGAGCAGTGGCAGCCCGCGGCAGCCGCGCGGCCGTTCCTCAAGCTCGGCGTATCCGAGGGCCTGGTGTACACGTACGACCCGGCGGCTGCGGCAGGCGCACGGATCACATCGATCACGCTCGACGGCGTGGCGATCGACCCGGCAGCGACTTACACCGTGGCGGCGAACTCGTTCCTGGCAGCAGGTGGCGACAACTTCTTCACCTTCGCCGAGGGGAAGAACAAGGCCGACACCGGCAAGATCGACCTGCAGTCGATGGTCGACTGGTTCGAGGAGAACGGGACCGCGACTCCGGACCTCGCCCAGCGCGCCGTCGGCGTCACGGTCAGCCCGGCGGATGCCGACGGCTACAGCCCCGGTGACGAGGTCACGCTCTCGTTGTCGTCGCTCGCCTTCACCGGTGGCGAGGCAGCGCCGGGCGCCGTGACGCTCACGCTGGGTGGCACGGAGTTGGCCTCTGGCACGATCGATCCGGTCGCCGTCGACACGACGGATGAGGCGGGCCGGTCGACCCTGACGTTCACGGTGCCGGAGGGTGTCTTCGGCGAGCAGTTGCTCTCCGTCGCTGTCGCCAGCACCGGAACGGCGATCGATGTTCCGCTGGTGTTCGCCGATGCCCCCGCGGCTTCCGGTGACATCTCGCTCAGCGACGTCACCGTCTCCGCAGGCGGCACGGTCACGGTGTCGGGCGAAGGCTTCGATGCCGGGCCGAGCTGGTCATCGAGCTGCGATCCGACCCCGGTGAAGATCGGGACCGTCACGGTGGGTGATAACGGAACGTTCTCGGCCACGGTGACCATCCCGAAGGACACTGCGGCGGGCGCGCACACCATCGCCGTCATCCAGCCGGACGGTGCGGAGGCGACCGCGTCGCTCACCATCACCGCCGCCGCCGGCGGCAACGGCAACGGGAACGGGAACGGGAACGGCAATGGCAATGGTCTCGCGACCACGGGTGCGGATTCCGCTCCCTACATCGCGCTGGCGGTCCTGCTGCTCGTGCTGGGCCTCGGACTGGTCATCGTCCGTCGCCGTCGAGCCTCCTAGCCGGAGCACGCTCGACCGAGCAGCGAACCAGAAGGCCGCCGGGAGTGATCCCGGCGGCCTTCGTCGTGCCGCTGCATCCGCCTGACGGCCTTTCGGTGATGCCGAGGGAGAGTGAGCCTCCGTCTCCTGCTCGGTTCGCGGCGGCGGAGGCGCGTTCGGAGCACAACCCGAAGCGCTACGGCGTCAGGACCTCGACGTCGGCCTGAGCGAGCGCTGCCGCGACCTCACGCGGAGGGGCCTTGTCGGTGATGAGGTAGTCGGCGCGCTCGAGGGTGGCGATCTGCGCGAACAGCCGCCGCCCGAATTTGGAGGAGTCCGCGAGTATCGCGATGCGCTCGGCCCGCTGGATCATCTCGGACATCATCGCGGCATCACCGAGGTTCGAGGTCGAGTACCCCTCCTGGTCGATCGCGCCGACGGCGATGAGCGCCAGATCGCAGCGGATGTCCACCTCGGGGCCGCCGGGCGTCATGGTGAACGTGACGGGTCCGGTCGTGGCCTGCGTGATCGCGCGCACCGCGCCGCCGAACACGAACAGATCGCGAAAGGCGGACGGCGAGATCTCCGCGGGGATCCGGAGGTTGTTCGTCGCGATCGTCAGATCGTGGTGGTTGCGAAGCGCACGAGCGACCGCGAGGGTCGTGGTCCCCGCATTGAGCATCACCACGGAGCCGTCCTGCACGAGTTCGGCGGCGACGCGAGCGATCCGCTCCTTCTCCTCCTTCTGCATGTTGAGGCGGACGTCGAGAGCTCGATCCTTGAGCTGGCCGTTCGCGGCGCTGACGGCTCCGCCGTGCGTGCGGATGAGCACGCCGTCGCGATCGAGCTGGTCGAGATCTCGGCGGATCGTGTCGATCGACACGTCGAAGTGCTCCGCGAGGTCGCCGACGGTGACCTGCCCCGTCTGCTCGACGTATGCGGCGAGGTCGGCCTTCCGCCCGGCGGGGAGCCGACGTCGGTAGGCCTTTGCAGAAGCGTCCATGCAGACATGTTGGCACACATGGTGCGATGCGCGGCACAATCCTGCACAAAACTGCAAGCGGACTTAGCGCCTTGATTCCGCGCCCAGACGAGGGGAACGCGTGAACGGCAGCGGGATTCTCACGGCAGAAGCCCTTGACGTACGGAGGTGATCCAGGCATAACATGGCTCAAAACCGCATGAAGAAGCATGAGAGTGCGTTATGCGGCACGATCTCGAAGAGGAGAAGTGATGATCACAGTGGGGCGAGGGCGACGCATTCTGAAGCTCGCCGGCGCAGCGACAGCAGCCGTGACAGTCCTGGCCGTGGCAGGTTGCGCGGCAGGCGACAGCGGAACGACAGACGGCGGCGGTGACGGCGACGTCACGATCGAGTTCGCGCAGTGGTGGGAGCCCGAACTCCCCGACGGCGAGTTCCGCGCGCTGATCGACAAGTTCGAGGAGGCGAATCCCGGCATCACCGTCGAACTGGTGAGCGGACCGTATGCCTCGACGAAGGAGCAGCTCTTCGCCGGAGCAGCATCCGGCACCATGCCCGACGTCGTCGGCCTCGACGGCGCCTGGGTGAACGACTTCGCCTCTCAGGGCGTCATCGCCGACCTGAGCGCACTCATGGAGGACTACGACTACGACGACAGCGAGCTGGCGAGCCAGATCCAGGTCGACGGCAGCACATACATGATCCCGGTCGTGAACTTCGTCTATCCGATGTTCACGAACGACACCCTGCTCGCCGAAGCCGGCGTCACCGCACCGCCGACCACTCGCACCGAGTTCGCGGATGCCGCGGCGAAGGTCTCCGCCCTCGGCGGCGACGCTTCGGGCTGGGTGCTTCCGCTGTCGCTCGAGGCGCCGAACGGCGTGCAGAACGATGTCATGTCGTGGGTATGGGCATCCGGCGGCTCGATGCTGAAAGACGGCCAGCCGGACCTGACCAACGACGACGTCGCCTCGGCGGTCGACTTCATCGGCGGGCTCTGGGACGACGGCGTCGATCGCGTCCGGTTCCTTCACCATGAAGGAGCAGGACAAGGTCGAGGAGTTCACCAACGGCCGTGTCGGCATGATGATCGACTCGCTGGCGCACATCAACCTCATCCGCGAGACGAACCCCGACCTGAAGTTCTCGATCTCGGCGCTCCCTGCCGAGGACGGCTACGACGGCGAACGGGGCATCCCCTACGCATCCTGGGGCATCGGCGTCGCCGAGAACTCCGAGCACAAGGAAGCCGCCTTCAAGCTGGTCGAATTCCTGATGAGCGAGGACACGAACTCCGAGCTGTCGACCATGGCCAAGGCGTTCCCCGGCAACTCGAAGTCGGTGCCGGACTTCGTCAACGACGACGAGCTGTTCAAGAAGGCCTTCGAGATCTACCAGGCGGGATACCCGGCGAACGAGTTCACCGGACTGCCCGTCGCGGAAGAGCTCATGCGACTGCTCGGAGAGCAGCTGCAGGCCGCCTTCGACGGACAGCAGTCGATCGACGATGCGCTGAAGAAGGCGCAAGAGGCCTGGAAGGCGGAGTTCTGATCTCCCGCCCCTCCGCATGAACGGGGTGCCGCATCGGACGATGCGATGCGGCACCCGACCAACCAAGGAGCACCATGAGCCTCAGAACCACAGACGACACCGAGGTGATCGTCACAGGAGTCTCGCTTTCGCGCAGGCGCCGACAGCTGCGCAAGACCACCGAGTCCTACGCGTTCCTCTCGCCCACGATGCTCCTGCTGTTCGTGCTGATGATCGTTCCGATCATCATGGTGATCGGGTACTCGTTCCAGGACAACGTCATCCTGAACAAGTCGCCGGAGTTCGTCGGCTTCGCGAACTACGTGGAGATCCTCTCGGACCCCGGCTTCTGGAAGGCCACGGGAAACACGATCCTCTTCACGGTCGCGAGCGTCGTCGCGCACCTGGTCCTCGGCCTCGGCTTCGCGATGATGCTGAACAGCCCGCTGCTCGGCGGCTTCGCGAGGTCGATCTTCCGGGCCCTGTACGTGCTGCCGTGGCTCTTCACGGTCGCCGTGATCGCGGTGCTGTGGCGCATGCTCCTCGCCCCCAACGGCGTCGTCAACTTCCTGCTCAACACCGACATCGAGTGGCTGGCCTCGCCGCAGCTCGCGCTGGGCACCATCATCTTCATCAACATCTGGGCCGGGTATCCCTTCTTCATGGTCAGCCTGCTGGCCGGACTCCAGGGCATCCCGAACGAACTGAACGAGGCGGCCACGGTCGACGGCGCCGGCGCGGTCCAGCGGTTCTGGAACGTCACCATCCCGCAACTGCGGCCGATCATCGTCAGCCTGGTGCTGCTCGACCTGATCTGGACCTCTCAGCAGTTCGCGCTGATCTGGATGACGACGGGTGGCGGCCCCATCGACGTCACCGAGGTGCTCAGCACGTTCACCTACAAGCTGGCCTTCGCCAAGTACGACTTCTCGCTCGCGGCGACCTCCGCCGTGCTCGTGCTGCTGATGTCGATGGTGCTCGCCGTGTTCTACGTCCGTCACCAGAAAGCGAGGGACTGATCATGGCTCTCACCGTCAAGAACCAGCGCCTCGCCGCCAAGACCGGTGTCACGATCGGCCTGATCATCGGCGCCGTGTTCGCCGCCGGACCGGTGCTCTGGATGCTCTCGAGCTCGTTCAAGTCGAACACCCAGATCTTCGAACTGCCGCCGCGGCTCATCACCGACACGTTCTCGTTCGAGGCGTACATCGCGATCTTCACCAACCCCGAGACGATGAGGTTCTTCCTCAACAGCTACATCGTCGCCGGAGCCGTAACGATCCTGACCCTGATCGTCGCCATTCAGGCGGCGTACGCCTTCAGCCGCTTCGAGTTCCGGGGCAAGCGCATCCTGAACGTCGTGATCGTGAGCGTGCAGGCGGTGCCGCCGATCACGCTGCTCATCCCGTACTTCGGCCTGATGGTCGCGCTCGGACTGTACAACTCGTACGCCGGCCTCATCCTCACGTACATGGTGTTCACGCTGCCCTACGCGATCATCATGATGACCGGGTACTTCAACACACTGCCGAAGGAACTCGACGAGGCGGTCCGTGTCGACGGCGCGGGGTCCATGACCGCCCTCTGGCGCATCCTGGTGCCGATCTCCATCCCGGGCATCGTCTCGGTCGGCATCTACACGTTCATGATCGCGTGGAACGAGTACCTGTTCGCCCTCACGCTCACCCGCACGATCGACATGCGCACGGTGCCGATCGGCATCCAGCTCCTGATGGGCCAGCACTCCTACGAGTGGAACCAGATCATGGCCATGAGCGTGCTCGGGTCGATCCCGGTCCTCATCCTCTTCCTCTTCTTCCAGCGCTATTTCATCAGCGGTCTCACGGCCGGTTCGGTGAAGAGCTGACATCCGTCACCCCAGACCTCGACCATCACGAAACAGGAGAAATCACGTGCTCTACACCGGCAAATCCATCCTCGACGTCGCGAACGCGCACAACTTCGCGATCCCCGCGTTCAACATCAGCGACTGGGCGATGTTCAACGGCATCATCGACATCAGCGAGGAACTGTCCGCACCGGTCATCATCGCGATCCACCCCGATGAGGTCTCCCACATCACGACCGACCTCATCCCCGCGATGCACGCCCGCGCCCACCGGTCGAGCGTTCCCGTCGCGATCCACTGGGACCACGGCGGAACGTACGAGCAGATCATCGCGGCCATCAAGGCAGGATTCACCTCGGTGATGATCGACGCCTCACTGCTGCCGTTCGACGAGAACGTCGCACTGACCCGCAAGGTCGTCGAGGCCGCGCACGCCGTCGGCATCCAGGTCGAGGGCGAACTCGGCACGATCGGCGCGAACGACAGCTACGGCGAGTCCGGAGCCGCCGAGATCATCTACACGAATCCCGCAGACGCGGTGCGCTTCGTGGAGGAGACCGGTGTCGACAGTCTCGCGATCGCGATCGGGACGTCTCACGGCCTCTACCCGGCGGAGAAGAACCCCGAACTGCGGCACGACCTGCTCGAGCAGATCAAGGCGGCCGTCGGCATCCCGCTGGTGCTGCACGGCGGGTCCAGCAACCCCGACAGTGAACTGAGCCGTGCGGTGAGCCTCGGCATCAACAAGATCAACATCTCCAGCGACATCAAGGTCGCGTACCACAACCGCATGCGAGAGATCCTCGGCACCGATGAGCGTCTGCGCGAGCCGAACGCGATCCAGCCCGGGTCCGTCGCCGCGATGAAGGTCACCGCTGCGGAGAAGATCCGGCTCTTCGGCGCAGACGGCAAGGCCGAGCTGTACTGATCCGCGGGACACAGGAGGATGATCGGCGACGTGGACAGACATCTCGTTCTCGGACTCGGCGGCACCGTCGACTACGAGCTGCGGTGGGACACCGCCGTGCTCGATCGGCTCGCCCTGGAACACCGGGTGCGCAGGCACGAGCTGACGACCACGGCGCCGATCATCGACGAGCGTTCGCTCCTCGTGGCGATCATCGCCTTCCTGGCATCCGGCAGCGGCGCCGAGCGCTTCGTCGCCTCGTCGCAGGTAATCGAGCACTTCGTCTCCCATTTCGACTACGACGTCACGCTGGGCGGTACCGGCGTGCGCGCCGGGCTCGCACTCGATCGCCTCGGCATCCCGAGCATCCAGCATCTCGTGAGCATCGACGAGAACGTGCGCCGGCTGCTGCCGCCGTCCATCTCCCATGTCTCGTCGGCAGCGCGCGACACGCTCGACCCGCACCTGATCGTCCAGTACCCGGCCGGGGCCCGTGCCCGGATGCTGGACGGAGAGGTCGTCTCTCCGGCCGCGAACCGCCTGATCTTCGCGAACGACCCTCCCAACCGGGAGATGGCGATCGCAGACGAGCTGCCGGACGCTCTGGCGGGAGCCGCGGCCTTCCTCATCTCCGGCTTCAACACCATGCAGGACCATGAGCTGCTCGAGCGGCGGCTGGCTGAGCTCGAGCGGGCCATGGGCAGCCTTCCCGGTGACGCGCTCGTCTTCTACGAGGACGCAGGTTTCTACGTGCGGGACTTCGCGGAGACGGTGCGGAGACGGCTGCTCCCGAGGATCGACGTCTACAGCATGAACGAGGATGAGCTGCAGGAGTACTGCGGGCGCTCGGTGAACCTGCTCGACGCCGGCTCGATCATCGAGGCTCTCGACGAGGTCGCCGCGAGGATCCCCGTGCCCGCGCTCGTCGTGCACACCCGCTACTGGGCGATCGCGATCGGCACCGCAGGCGGAAGAGCACCGGGAAGCACTCGACAGTGCGGTCCGGGTGGCGGCGACCCGATACCGGCTCGGAGACGGATTCACGGCGCGCGACGTCGATGAGACGGCTGCGATGCGGCGACATGCCGGCGGCGCGCTCCGTGATCGCCGCCATCCAGGAATCCCGCGACGACATCGCCGGGGTGGCGGGATTCGCGCTCGACGTCGCTTCGCCGACGACGGTCGGCCTCGGCGACAGCTTCGTCGGCGGTTTCCTCTCCGTCTGCAGTCGAAAGGGCGCGCGGTCGTGAGGCCGGTCCGGCTGCCCTCCAACCGCCCGCCGGAGCGCTTCTATCGCGGAGGAGCGAGGATCAGCGCCTTCCGCGGCGATGGAGTATCGCGGGAGCGGGAGCCGGAGGACTGGATCGGGTCGACGACGACGGTCAGCGGAGAGCCGGCTCACGGACTGACCCGCCTTCCCGACGGCTCTCTGCTCAGAGACGCCGTGATCAGGGATCCCGCGCTCTGGCTGGGTCCCGCGCACGTCGCGCGTTGGGGATCCGACACCCGGCTGCTGGTGAAGCTGCTGGATGCCGGGCAGCGGCTTCCGGTGCACGCGCATCCGGACGACGACTTCGCCGCCACGCACCTCGGTGCCGCTCACGGCAAGGCCGAGGCCTGGTACATCCTCGAGGGCGGGACGGTCCATGTCGGGCTCCGGCGCGATATCGACGCCGAAGAACTCGGCGCGCTCGTGCGTTCGCAGCACGTGGATGCGCTGCTCGCTCTGCTGCACGAGGTGGCGGTCGCTCCCGGCGATGTCGTCTGGGTGCCACCCGGGGAGCTGCACGCCATCGGCGCCGGGGTCCTGCTGCTCGAGCTGCAGCAGCCGGAGGACCTCTCCATCCTGCTGGAATGGGAGGGATTCGCGCTGGACGGGCCGAGCGCCGGCCATCTCGGCCTGGGCTACGACGTCGCGCTCGCCGCGGTGCGGCGGAGCGCGACGCAGCGCGGCCGAGCTCGAGCGTCTCGTGCGACCGGCACCGCTCTCGGGTTCGGTCTTCCCGCGCGACGCCGATGAGTACTTCCGCCTGGAGCGACTTCCCGTCACTGGGCCGGCGCTGCTGGAGCCGGGTTTCTCGATCACGGTCATCGCCCGGGGCGAGGTGGAGATCGCGGGGCGGTCCTTTCCCGCCGGCACGACTCTGCTCACTCCGGCCGCGGCAGGAGAGCTCGTCGTGCGCGGCGACGGAGAGCTGCTGGTCGCTCGTCCGCCCCGGCCCTGAGGCGGATCTCCGGGCGTCGGGCGGCTGACGGCGGCGGCTAGACTGGAGCCATGCCCGAACCGAAAGTCGCCAGCTTTCCGGCGATCCGCGGTGCGCTGAAGTTCTACCAGATCGCGTCGATCATCACCGGAGTCATGCTGCTCCTGCTGGTCGCCGAGATGGTGCTCAAGTACACGCCGATCCATCTCGAGCTCTTCGCGGGCGGATCCGGCGGTCCGCTGTGGTTCGCGCCGGTCGTGGAAGGCCCGGAGGGCCTGGAGTCAACGGGCGACGGCTTCAATCTGTCGCTCGGCATCCTCGTCGCCCACGGCTGGTTCTATGTCGTCTACCTCTTCGCCTGCTTCCGCATGTGGAGCCTGATGCGCTGGCCGCTGCTGCGCCTGGCGCTCCTCGCGCTCGGCGGCGTCATCCCGTTGCTCTCGTTCATCATGGAGACCATCGTCGCCCGTGACGTGAAGTCCTACCTCGCAACCAGGGAGGCCGCCGAGGCCCCCGCCCCCGCCCCGGAAGGTGTCCGTTGACCGAACAGTCCGAGACCCAGCAGCGCCCCGCGCTCGTCGTCGACTTCGGCGCACAGTACGCGCAGCTGATCGCGCGTCGTGTCCGCGAAGCGGGGGTGTACAGCGAGATCGTGCCGCACACGGCCACAGCCGCCGAGATCGCCGCGAAGAACCCGGTGGCGATCATCCTCTCGGGTGGGCCTTCCTCGGTCTACGAAGAGGGCGCCCCGCGCCTGGACCCTGCGGTCTTCGACCTCGGCGTGCCCACACTCGGCATCTGCTACGGCTTCCAGTACATGGCCCAGACCCTCGGCGGCGAGGTCGCGAACACGGGCCTGCGCGAGTACGGGGCGACGGACGCCGTCCTCGTCGGCGACGGCGGCACGCTGCTCGGCGACCAGCCGGCCGAGCAGAACGTATGGATGAGCCATGGCGACCAGGTCGCCCGGGCGCCCGAAGGCTTCGAGGTGCTCGCAACGACGGATGCCACCAAGGTGGCTGCGTTCGCGAACGAGGAACGCGGCTTCTACGGCGTGCAGTGGCACCCCGAGGTCAAGCACTCCGACCACGGCCAGCGCGTGCTCGAGAACTTCCTCCACAAGGGCGCTGGCCTCGCTTCCGACTGGAACAGCGACAACGTCATCGCCGAGCAGGTCGAGCGCATCCGTGCGCAGGTCGGCGACGCCCGCGTCATCTCGGCGCTGTCCGGTGGCGTCGACTCCGCCGTGTCGACCGCTCTCGTGCACAAGGCGATCGGCGACCAGCTCACCGCCGTGTTCGTCGACCACGGGCTCCTCCGCAAGGGCGAGCGCGAGCAGGTCGAGAAGGACTACGTCGAATCCACCGGCGTGCGCCTGATCACGGTCGACGCGGAGGACACCTTCCTCGGCCACCTCGAAGGCGTCACCGACCCCGAGGAGAAGCGCAAGATCATCGGCCGCGAGTTCATCCGCGCCTTCGAGAAGGTGCAGCTCGACCTCGTCGAGGAGGCCCGTCAGACCGGCGGTGCTCCGATCAAGTTCCTCGTGCAGGGCACGCTCTACCCCGACGTGGTGGAGTCCGGTGGCGGCACCGGCACGGCCAACATCAAGTCGCACCACAACGTCGGCGGCCTGCCGGACGACCTCGACTTCGAGCTCATCGAGCCGCTGCGCGCCCTCTTCAAGGATGAGGTCCGCGCGATCGGCCGAGAGCTCGGCATCCCCGAGGCGATCGTCGGCCGCCAGCCGTTCCCCGGCCCCGGCCTCGGCATCCGCATCATCGGGGAGGTCACCCGCGACCGCCTGGAGATCCTGCGCGAGGCCGACGCCATCGCCCGCGAGGAACTGACCAAGGCGGGACTGGATCAGACGATCTGGCAGTGCCCCGTCGTGCTCCTCGCCGACGTGCGCTCGGTGGGCGTGCAGGGCGACGGCCGCACCTACGGGCATCCGATCGTGCTGCGTCCCGGTCTCCAGCGAGGACGCGATGACGGCGGACTGGACCCGCCTGCCGTACGACGTGCTCGCGAAGATCTCGAACCGCATCACCAACGGGGTGCGCGACGTCAACCGCGTCGTGCTCGACGTGACCTCCAAGCCGCCGGGGACCATCGAGTGGGAGTGACGGACGCGCCAGCGTCCGGTGCTTCCGCTCGCGACGAGCACAGCGTGGCACTCGGCCGCGCCAGCGGTCGAGTGGGAGTAGAGGACGTCGATACGTCCGCTGCCTCGGCGTCTGCGGTCTTCCCGGACGCCGAGTATCTCGTGCTGTCCAGCCGGCTCATCCCCGACCTCGACGGCGGCTACACGATCGCGACGCTCGCGCGGGCGAAGCAGATGGCGCAAGCCGGTGTCGCCGACGGCCGCGGACCGCAGCTTCTGACGTTCGACCCCGGCGCCGCTGAGGCGCACGCGGAGCACAGGCGCGTCTTCGCCGAGCGGGGCGCCGTGACCGCGCCGGAAAGACTCCGCAACCTCTTCGACGAGGCCAGGGCGCCGGAGGGCGGCGCCGCGGACTGGCTGCTGCGGCGGCGGACGCGGACCTCGCCGAGACACCGGGCATCGAGTACCGGATGCTCGCCGACGATGCGGGTCGTCCCTTCGCCGCACTCCCGGTGATCACCGGTGATCCGGACTGGCACCTCACGGCCGAGCCGGTACGCGTCTACGACGCCGCGGGAGTCGCGATCGGCGGCGTGCGCGGTTTCGGCGGCATCTACCGTGCCTGGCTGGATCATGTCACGGCATCCCTCGGCGAGCGTCCCATCGTCGTCATCTGCGAATCGCGCCAGATCGGCGAGCTGATCGCCGCCTGGTCGAATCCGCGGGTGCGGATCATCCACACGGTTCACACGATGCACGTGGAGCCGCCCTACACGCCGGATGCTCCGCTGAACGCGCTCTGGTCTCGCTGGTTCGCGCTCGCCGAGCAGTTCGACGCCGTCGTGTGGCCGACCCCCACTCAGCGTGCGGACGTCGTCCGGCGCTTCGGTGGAGACGCCACGCATCACGTGGTCCCGCACGGCGTGCGATCTCCGCGAAGGCGGGTGGCGGAACGCGAGCCGGGTCTCGTCGTCGTGCTCGGGCGGCTGGCGGCGGGGAAGCGCATCGAACACGCGATCCGCGCGTTCCTTCGTGCCGACGTGACGCACACGCGGCTCGAGATCTGGGGCGACGGACCGGAGCGTGCACGGCTGCTGCAGCTGATCGAGCAACTCGATGTCGGCGACCGGGTGCGTCTCGCCGGGTTCGCCGAGGACCCGGCTCTCGTGCTCGATCGCGCATCGGTGCTGCTCACCGCCACCGCCTTCGAGGCGCAGGGGCTGTCGATCGTGGAGGCTCTCGCTCACGGCAGCCCTGCAGTGTCGTACGACGTGCGCTACGGACCGGGAGACATCCTGGGAGCAGGCGGGGGAGTGCTCGTGCCGGATGGCGACGAGGAGGCCCTCTCCGCCGCCGTGCGCGGGCTGCTCTCCGACCCCGCACTCTGGGAGCAGGCGCACCAGCAGACCGGAGCGGCGGCAGCTGCCTGGAGCCCCGAAGCCGCCATGGATGCTCTCGCTCGCGTGGCACGCGCGGTGCTCGAGGCGCCGGCGCGGCGCTGAGCCCTGCGGCAACGACGACCCGGAACTTTTCCACTCCCGATGTCGATCCAGGGTCTTCTCGTTCGACGTCTTCAATGAGAGGGTCGAAAACGACCCCGGACACAAGGAGAAGACCATGAAGTTCATGCTCATCATGCGCGCGACCGACGAGGCTGTGAAGGCCTACGAGAACACCCCGTTCGAGGAGGTCATCGAGGCCATGGGCAAGTACAACGAGTCGATGATGAAGGCGGGCGTGCTGATCGCCGGCGAAGGACTCACCGACGCCTCCGAAGGATTCGTCGTCGACTTCAGCGCGGAGGCGCCGCTGATCACCGACGGTCCCTACGGAGAGACCAAGGAGTTGTTCAACGGCTTCTGGATCATCGAGGTCTCGTCACGCGAAGAGGCGGCCGAATGGGCCGGACGTGCGCCGCTCGGCCCCGGTTCGTTCCTGGAGGTGCGCCGAGTGACCGAGTTCGACGACTTCCCGGCCGACAACGAGTGGATCCAGAAGGAAGAGGGCTGGCGCGAGGAGCAGGCGCAGCGCGCCCAGCAGTGAGATGGCTGCAGCATCTGACGGCGCGGCGACGCGCTCCGGAGCCGATCGCGAATCGGCGGAGCGCGCCGTCGCGGCCGTCTGGCGCATCGAATCGGCCAAGATCGTCGGCACCCTGACGCGCATGGTCGGCGACTTCGGGGTCGCCGAAGACCTCGCGCAGGAGGCGTTGGTCGACGCGTTGCGGCAGTGGCCGGTCGAGGGAGTCCCGCGCAACGCCGCGGCCTGGTTGACGGCCGTGGCGAAGCGGAAGGCGATCGACGGCTGGCGCCGACGGGAGCGCCTGGACGACAGGCTGGCCGCGATCGCCCACGACCTGGAACGCGAGCCGTCCACGGATGCGCTGCCCTGGGACCCGGATGCCGTCGACGACGACGTGCTGCGACTGATCTTCATCTCCTGCCACCCGGTGCTGTCGCGGGAGGCTCAGGTCGCCCTGACCCTGCGCGTGGTCGGCGGTCTCGGAAGCGAGGAGATCGCCCGGGCCTTCCTCGTGCCGACAGCCACCGTGCAGCAGCGCATCGTGCGGGCGAAGAAGACGCTCGCCGCTGCGAACGTGCCCTTCGAGGTGCCGTCACGCGAGGAGCAGCCGCAGCGGCTCGGGGCGATCCTCGGAGTGCTCTATCTGATCTTCAACGAGGGGCACACGGCGAGCGGCGGCTCGGACTGGATGCGGCCGGAGCTGAGCGAGGAGGCGATCAGGCTCGCGCGAGTGCTCGCCGCCCTGATGCCGCGTGAGCGTGATGCGCACAGCCTGCTCGCCCTGATGGAGCTGACGGCGGCGCGCTTCGCCGCCCGGGTGGATGCCCAGGGGAATCCGGTGCTGCTGGGGGACCAGGACCGGCGGCGCTGGGATCGAGGCCGCATCTCCCGTGGGCGAGCGGCGCTCGTGCGAGCCGATGCCCTCGGCCGAGGTCGCGGCCCCTATGGCCTGCAGGCGGCGATCGCGGAGTGCCATGCGGTGGCGGCATCCGTCGAGGAGACCGACTGGGAGCGGATCGTCGTGCTCTACGAGGCGCTGGGCCGCATCGCACCCTCGCCGGTGGTGGAGCTGAACAGGGCGGCGGCGGTCGCGATGGCCACAGGCCCGGCATCCGCTCTGCGCATCCTCGACCGCCTCACGGAGTCTGGAACTCTGCGGGGCTACCACCTGCTGCCCGCGACGCGCGGAGAACTGCTGCTGCGCCTGGGCAGGATCGACGAGGCGAGAAGCGAGTTCGCGGTCGCCGCGGGCCTCGCCGGAAACGAGCGCGAGCGCGCCCTGCTCCAGGCGAAGGCTGCCGGGGACTGAGACCTGTGCGGCCGGGATGTGCCGCCCGTATACAGGAACCGCCCCTGCCGGAAGCGATGCTTCCGGGCAGGGGCGGAACCCTGGTCACCGCGCGCGAGGCGCGTGGTGAGCTCAGTCGCGAACGCGCGAGCCGCGTCCGACGATCAGGCCGTAGATGAGCAGCACGATGATGGCGCCACCGATCGCGAGCAGCCAGGTCGAGAGATCCCAGAAGTTCTCGAGGCCGACGCCGAAGATCATCGTGCCGATCCATCCACCGAGGATGGCTCCGACGACTCCGAGGAGGAGTGTGACAAGCCACCCGCCGCCTTGACGTCCGGGAAGGATGAGCTTGGCGATGGCACCGGCGATAAGGCCCAGAATGATGAAGGCGAGGAAACCCATGGTCAGCTCCTTTGTTGTAGTCACCCCGGGATTACGGGGTTCGTGAGACTACTCTGGCGCGGTCGAATCATCTCGAACACCCCCTTGCGCGGGCGTCACCGGATATGCAAAGAGGCCCGCCTCCGAGTGGAGACGGGCCTCTTCCGGGGTGGTGACTCAGTTGCTGCCGCGCACGATCGCGATCATCCGCAGGATCTCCACGTACAGCCACACGACGGTGACCATGATGCCGAAGCCGCCGAGCCAGCCGTACTTGCGGGGTGCGCCGTTGCGGACGCCCTGCTGGATCTGGTCGAAGTCCATCACCAGCGAGTACGCGGCCATGAAGACCACGAGGACGCCGATGATCAGGCCGAGGGGGATGCCCATGATCTCGACGCTGCGCAGACCGAATGCGTTGTTGTTCACGCCCGTGAACATCAGCACGAGGTTCAGCAGCGAGAAGGCGAGGTAGCCGAGCATCGCGATCATGAAGATCTTGGTCATCTTCTTCGATGCGCGGATCTTGCCGCTGGCGAAGAGAGCGAGCGTCACGCCGACGACGGCGACCGTCGCGAGCGTCGCCTGCATGACGATGCCCGGGTAGAGCATCTCGAAGAACGCGGAGATGCCACCGATGAACAGGCCCTCGAATGCCGCGTAGGCGAAGATCAACGCCGGGCGGACCTTCTTGCGCGAGGTGAACATGACGGCCAGCGCCAGCACGAAGCCGCCGAGTGCGCCGACGATCATCGGCAGCATCGACATGCCCTGACGCGGGTCGATCTGCACACCGCCGAGGGTCCAGACCCAGCCGATCGCGGCGGTGACGAGGAGGATGCCGAAGAGACCGGCGGTCTTCCAGACCGTGTCCTCGACCGTCATGCGGTCGGTCTCGATGGCGCCGGCCGGGGGAGAGGCGTACATGCCCTCCAGCTGCGCGTTGGCGGCGACATCCATGCCCGCGTGCTGCGCGGAGCCGAACTGCGCGCCCTGAGCCGCGGCCTGCGGACCGCCGGGGTAGGTCGCGACGTTGCGCGGATCCTGCTGCTTGAACGCCGGATTGTTGAAGGCGAAATTGCTCATGGTGGGCCTCACTCCAAAGGTGTGCGTAGGTCTCTTTCCTCCACGATACCCGCGAGGTGCGGTCAGCGGCGTGTTCTACGCTGAGAGCGTGCCCAGGAAATCACCGCTCGTCATCGGTCATCGAGGCGCCCCCGGCTACCGCCCGGAGCACAGTCGATCGTCGTACGAACTCGCGCTCGCCATGGGCGTCGACGCTGTCGAGCCCGACATCGTCGCCACGAAGGACGGCGTGCTCGTGGTGCGGCACGAGAATGAGATCTCCGGCACGACCGATGTCGCTCACCATCCCGAGTTCGCCGACCGTCGCACGACCAAGCGGGTCGACGGACAGGCACTGACCGGCTGGTTCACCGAGGACTTCACCTGGGCCGAGCTGACCACGCTGCGCGGCCGCGAGCGACTGCCGGAGGTGCGGCTCTCCAGCGCGAGCTTCGACGGCTCGCAGGCCATCCTGCGACTGAGCGACGTGCTCGACATCGTCCGCGCCGGCTCGATCGAGCACGGGCGGGAGATCGGCGTGGTGCTGGAGGTCAAGCACGCGACGTACTTCGCGAGCATCGGGCTGGATCTCGCTCCCCTGATCGAGCGGGATCTCCGCGCCTCGGGCTGGGCCGATGGCGAACTCCCGCTGATCATCGAGTGCTTCGAGTCAACGGTGCTGGGGCAGCTCCGAGCGCGCGGCATCGTCGCCTCCTACATCTACCTGATCGAGGCATCCGGGCGCCCCTACGATCTTCTCGTCGCTCAGGGCAAGCAGGCGCTCACCTACAAGGCCACGGTCGCGCCGCGCGGACTCGACGGGCTGGTCGGCAAGGTCGACGGCATCAGCGTCAACAAGCGGATGCTCCTGGCCAAGGGCAACACGATCGTGGCCGATGCGCACGCGCGCGGCCTCAAGGTGTTCACCTGGACAGCCCGCCCGGAGAACGCGTTCCTCGCCGCGGAGTTCCGCGGTGCCGGGGGCCAGGCGCCTACGGCGACTACGAGTCGGAGTGGGCGTGCGATCGCGCGCACCGGCGTCGACGGGGTGTTCGTCGATCACCCCGATCTGGGCGTGGGCTTCTTCCGCAGCTGAGCCGGCTCACGACCGGATTGCCTCGTTCCGGTCGCGATTTGTACTGCTATTTCTCGCTGATAGCGGGATTAATTGCGACGGGAAGATCAGGACACGCTAGGAGAAGGCGCCTCTCCGCGTGGACACGATCTCCTTGCCCAGGGGCATCAGCGAGATCGGCACCATCTTGAAGTCGGCGATGCCCATCGGGATGCCGATGATCGTGATGCACAGCGCGATGCCGGAGACGATGTGGCCGATCGCCAGCCACCAGCCGGCGAGGATCACCCAGAGCACGTTGCCGAGGAACGAGCCGACGCCGGCGCTCGGCTTGCTGATGACCTCGCGCCCGAACGGCCAGATCGCGTAGCGCGCGATGCGGAACGACGCGATGGCCCACGGGATGGTCACGATCGGGATGCACAGCAGGATGCCGGCCAGCATGTAGCCGAGGAACAGGACCCATCCGGCGAGGATGACCCAGATGATGTTGAGGATCGTGCGCATGGGGCATTGTCGCAGGCGAGCCTGGGATGACGCCTGATGAGCGGCACCCGGCCGGGTCGGGTGCGACCTGGCGCCGATCAGCCGCCGGCCGTTCACCTCTCATCCACCTGCGCGCCGCCGCCCGGTCATGCGGCATCGCTGGTCTGGACTCCTACCCGTCTCGGCTCAGAGTCTCTGATTCCCCGCCCTTCTGATTCCTCACCCAGGAGCCCCATGTCCCGCCTGCACTCTGCGGCAGCGGTCACGACGGTCTGCGCGCTCAGCGCGGCCGTCCTGCTCGCCGCCCCTCCTGCCGCCACCGCCGCCGACTCCCGCGCCGCCGCCCCCGCTTCGGGCCTGGTCCTCAACGAGATCGTCTACGACGACGCGGCGACCGGTCTCGCCGATCAGATCGAGATCTACAACGCGGGCGCCGAGGCCGTCGCCCTGGACGGCTGGTACGTCTCCGACGAGAAGCGCGACGTCTTCGGCCATGCACCCGTCGGCGCGACGCTCGCACCCGGGGAGTTCCTCGTGCTGGTGAAGGACGTCGACTTCGACTTCGGGCTCGGCAAGGGCGACGAGGTCGTCCTCTACGACCCGGCGGGCACCGAGGTCGGACGCCTACGCGTACGAGAACACCGCTCCGCTGGCCGTGTGGGCGCGCTGCCCTGACGGCACGGGCGACTGGGCGCACGCGACTGCCGTGACCCCCGGTGCGACGAACGACTGCACGGTGGCGCCGGTGGCCGGCTCCATCGTGATCAACGAGGTCGACTCGCAGCCGGCCGACTGGGTGGAGTTCCACAACCCCGGCAGATGCAGCACTCGACATCTCCGGCTACGAGATCCGCGACAACTCCGACGATCACCGCTGGCAGTTCCGTGCCGGGAACGCTCATCGCCGCCGGTGAGTTCCTCGTCGTCGAAGAGGGCACGATCGGCGTCGTCGACGGAGCCGAAGCGGCGTTCCGCGACCCGATCGGCATCGGCAGCGCCGACCGCATCCGCCTCTACGACGCAGCCGGCGCGCTGATCGACGACACTCTGACGTGGGACGGCCACGCCGCGATCGACGGCGACTTCATCGCGGCCACCCTCGCTCGCTGCCCTGACGGCGTCGGCGCATTCGTGCTCGCGCACGCCGACTCCCGGTGCGACGAACTCGTGCGTGATGCCCGATGTCGCGATCAACGAGATCGAGTCCAACGGCGACACCACCGACTGGGTCGAGGTCGTGAACACGGGAAGCGCCGCCGTCGACATCTCCGGCTGGACCGTGATGGACGACGATCCGACCGGTCACGCCGCCGAGATCGACGCCGCTCCCGGTCGGGACGGTTCTCGAGCCGGGCGCCTACTTCGTGTTCGACCAGCCGGCGGATTTCAGCTTCGGGCTCGGCAACGGCGACACCGTGACGATCCGCGACGCGAACCGCAACACGGTCGCCGAGCACGCGTACGTCGCGCACGCGGAGGGCGTCTGGGCACGCTGCGCCGACGGCACCGGCGAGTTCGCTGATCATCGCCGTCTCCACCAAGGGCGCTGCGCAACGCCTGCGGCAACCCGGTGCGCATCAACGAGGTCGAGTCCGACGGCGGCTCCCCCGACGACTGGGTGGAACTGGTGAACCCGACGGCTGACGCTCTGGACGTGTCCGGCATCGTCGTGAAGGACGATGACGACGCGCACTCCTACGCGATCCCGGCAGGCACGTCGATCGCGGCCGGCGGTTACCTCGTGATCGAGCGCGAGCAACTCGGCTTCGGCCTGGGTGGCGGCGACGCGGTGCGCGCTGTTCGACGGCGACCTGCTCGTCGACGAGACGACCTGGGGCGAGGGGCATCGCGGCCACGACCTGGGGACGCTGCGCCGACATCACCGGCGCCTTCGCCGTGACGGCGGAGTCGACCAAGGGCGCCGCGAACGTCTGCGCCGGCGAGATCGTCGTTCTCGCCGTGGCCCGGCTCCGCCGAGGTCCGCGCGCTCGACACCACCCCGACCTTCCTCGAGGACAGCTCGGGTCTCGACATCCAGGAGACCGCGGACGGTGCCGTTCCTGTGGGCCGTCGACAATGGTGAGGGGCGCATCTGGAAGCTCGATGCCCACGCCGACGGCTCGGTCGAGAAGGCCGACGGCTGGGAGCGAGGGAAAGCGCGTCCGATTCCAGAAGGACGCCGTCGGACCCGGGTGCCGCCGGTCCCGACACCGAGGGCATCACGGTCGACGGCGATGGGGCGGTCTACGTCGCGTCGGAGCGCGACAACAGCGATCAAGGGCGTGAACCAGAACGTCGTGCTGAAGGTGGACCCGGATGCCGCGGTCGGCGATCTCGTCGCCGCGCAGGAGTGGGACCTGACCGCCCTGCTCCCCGCGGTGGGCGCGAACCTCGGGATGGAGGCGGTGCGAGTGGGTGCCGGACGCCGCGCTCGCCGGCGCGCTCTTCGACGACAACACCGGTGCCGCCTACGACCCGTCGGACTACGCCGGTCACGGCGACGGCCTGTTCTTCGTCGCCGTCGAGGACAACGGCCACGTCTACGCATTCGCGCTCGGCGCAGACGGCGGGGCGACCCTGGTCTCCGAGATCGTCCCTGGTCTCACCGGTGTCATGGCGCTCGACTACGACAGCGTGCGAGGCGTGCTGTGGGCCGTGTGCGACGACGGATGCCAGGGCCGCTCGGCCGAGATCACGCTGAACGGCACCGCGCAGCCGGGCCTCGCCCACTACGAGCGCCCGGCCGGCATGCCCGACATCAACAACGAGGGATTCGCGACCGCTCCTGCCTCGCTGTCGGTCGACGGTCAGCGGCCGGTGTGGTGGTTCGCGGACGGCTTCGCTTCCGAGGCGCTGCGGACCGGAACGCTGCCAGGAGTCGACGGTGGGACGCCAGGCGGAGGGACGCCCGGTGGCGGGACGCCGGGCGGAGGGAATCCGGCGCTTCCCGGCACCGGGATCGCCCGGCGCGGGTTCCCCGAACGGAGGACTCGCCGCCACCGGCTCCGAGGCACCTGTCGCCGCGGTCGCGCTGGCGCTCGTGCTGCTGCTGGCCGGTGCCGCCATCGCAGGCCGGCGACGCCGCTCGGCCTGACCTCGGGGAGGGGTGCGCGGGTCCGCCGGTGCGCCCCTCGCGAGGCACCGCCGCGCGTGCCGCGGTGTCGGTGCCGCCGCCTAGACTCATAAGGCCATGACCGACGCCCCTCTCATCGTCCCCTCCACCGCCGGGCCGCGCTCCTCGGGGCCTGCGGATGCCCCGACGACCTTCTCGCCGGCCTCAACCCGCAGCAGCTCGAGGCCGTGACGTATCGCGGCCCGGCTCTGCTCATCGTCGCGGGCGCGGGCTCGGGCAAGACGAGCGTGCTCACCCGTCGCATCGCCTCGCTGCTGCGGGGACGTGAGGCATGGCCGAGCCAGATCCTCGCGATCACCTTCACGAACAAGGCCGCCGGCGAGATGCGCGAGCGCGTCGGTGCCCTCGTCGGCGAGGCATCCCGAGGCATGTGGATCTCCACGTTCCACTCCGCCTGCGTGCGGATCCTCCGTCGCGAGGCGGAGCAGTTCGGCTTCACCAAGTCGTTCACCATCTACGACTCCGGCGACTCCCGCGCCCTGCTCAAGCGACTGGTCAAGGAGCATGAGGCCGACGCATACGGGCTGACCCCGGCATCCGTGCAGTCGCGGATCTCGAAGCTCAAGAACGAGCTGTCGGATGCCGATTCCTATGCCCGTCAGGCCAACATGTCCGACCCGGCGGAGCGGATCTTCGTCGAGCTCTTCGCCGATTACCAGCGGCAGCTGCAGAAGGCGAACGCCTTCGACTTCGACGACCTCATCGGGCAGACCGTCTACCTGTTCCGCGCGTTTCCCGAGGTGGCGAACACCTACCGGCGCCGCTTCCGGCACATCCTCGTCGATGAGTATCAGGATACGAACCACGCCCAGTACGCGCTCATCCACGAGCTGACCCGGCCGGTGTCGAGCGAGGCTCCCGATCCATATGCCTCCAACGGCATGATGATCTTCGAGCCGGAGACCACGCCGGAACTCGACGGCGCATCGCTCACCGTGGTCGGCGATTCCGACCAGTCGATCTACGCGTTCCGCGGCGCGGACATCCGCAACATCAGCGAGTTCGAACGGGACTTCCCCGGCGCCCGGGTCGTGCTGCTGGAGCAGAACTATCGTTCGACGCAGAACATCCTGTCCGCGGCGAACGCCGTGATCGGCAACAACTTCGACCGCAAGGACAAGAAGCTCTGGAGCGACAAGGGCGACGGCGACAAGATCGTCGGCTTCACCGGCTACTCGCAGCACGATGAGGCGCAGTTCGTCGCCGACGAGATCGAGGCGCTGCGTCGGGCGGGCATGCCGTACTCGGAGATGGCGGTCTTCTACCGCACGAACTCGCAGTCCCGTGCGCTCGAGGAGATCTTCATCCGCTCGGCCGTGCCGTACAAGGTCATGGGCGGCACCAAGTTCTACGACCGCGCCGAGATCAAGGACGCGCTCGCCTATCTCGTGGCCGTCGCGAATCCCGCCGACGAGATGTCGGTGCGCCGCATCCTGAACAAGCCGAAGCGCGGCATCGGCGATGTCTCCGAAACGGCCATCGCCCGATTCGCCGAGGAGCACGGCATCTCCTTCCGCGACGCGCTGTCGCTGTCTGCACAGCTCGGATTCGGCCCGAAGATCCAGGCCGCGATCGCCCAGCTCGACGCAGTCCTCGCCGAGGCGACCGCGATCATGCTGCCGGCGACCGGTGAGGTGCCGGCTCCGACGACGGTCGCCGACGGCCTCAGCCTGCTCCTCACGAAGAGCGGCTACCTCGACGCGTTGCGCAGGAGCCGCGACCCGCAGGACGAGGCGCGGGTCGAGAACCTCGACGAGTTCGTCGCCGTCGCCAGGGACTTCGCCCGCAACAACCCCGACGGCACGATCGTCGACTTCCTCACCGAGGTCGCCCTGGTCAGCGATGCCGACGATCTCGACGACGAATCCGGTTCGGTGTCGCTGATGACGATGCACACCGCCAAGGGCCTCGAGTACGACGCGGTGTTCGTCACCGGTGTCGAAGAGGATCTGATCCCGCACCGGATCTCGGCGGGGGAGCCGGGCGGCCCGCAGGAGGAGCGTCGACTGTTCTACGTCGGCATCACCAGGGCTCGCAAGCGCCTGCACCTCTCGCTCGCCATGACCCGCGCGCAGTTCGGCGAGGTCACGGTCGCGATGCCGAGCCGCTTCCTGCAGGAGATCCCGGCCGGGCTCGTCGACTGGCGGCAGTCGCCCGGAGACGTGAACTCCCGCGGCGGCACGCAGTCCCGGGCGCTGAACGCCCGACGGCCCGGCGGCGGGTTCGGCTCGTCCGGTTCCGGAGACCGCTTCGGCGTCAAGCCCCTCTCCGGCGGCGACTCCCTCAAGCCGCTCTCCACCGCGATGGACAAGTTCCCGAACCGAGTGACGGCGAAGATGCGCGACAACGGCGATCTCGAACTCACCGCAGGCGACCGCATTCGCCACTCCGACTTCGGCGAGGGCCGGGTGGATGCCGTGACCGGCGAAGGCGCGAAGCGCATCGCCCACGTGCGATTCGACACCGCCGGGCAGAAGAAGCTGCTCATCAAGGTCGCCCCGATCGAGAAGATCTAGGCCCGGATCGAGGGTTAGGCTGGCAGATATGGGCCTTTTCTCCCGCAAGAAGACCGACGAATCTCCGGCCGCAGCCCCGGAGGATGCCGCTGGCGACGACGCCACGCTGGACGCTCCTGCCGAGTCGCCGACTCCGGATGCGGCCGCCGAAGTCGTCCCGTCGATCGGCATCTCCGTTCAGGCGTTCCGCGGTGTCGGTGCGGAGGCCGGTCCCGAGGTGTCGTTGCCCGATCCGGACGCGGGTCAGGCGAAGACTTCCGCCCCGGCGACGGCGTCTGCGGCACCTCAGGTTCCTGCTCTGCCCGCAGAGCGCAAGCTGCCGCTGGCACCGGTGCTGCCCCCCGAGCAGACCGAGACCGTGGTCGGCATGAAGGACAACGTCCTGCTGCGCGAGGCGCTGAAGGAGCTCACCGAGGGCGCGAGCAACGAGCAGCTCCTCGGTGTGCTGCGGCAGACCCTGCAGGGCCACCTGTACCTGCGCGTGCACGGTGATGCCCGTGCCCAGATCAGTGAGGGCAAGCCGCTCTCGATCGCGGTCGCTCGCGACGGCGAACGGTCGTTCATGCTCGCCTTCAGCTCGGCCGCGGCGGTCCGCGACTCCGTCGCCCAGGAGACGGACCCGGCGGCGACGTCTGCGGTCGCGCAGCCCGTCACCTCTGTACTCCAGCAGGTGGTCGCAGGCGAGTTCACCGGATTGATCGTCGACAACGCCTCCGCACCGCACCGTGTCGTCTTCCCGACCGAGCTGCTGCAGAAGGCGCTCGAGCAGACCGAACCCGATCTGACGGTCAAGACGATCCTGGCGGCCCCTCGACAGGCCGATTCCGCGGTCAAGGCCGGCGAGGCGCTCGCGTCGAAGCGCATGTGGGTGGCCGTGAACGACGGCAGCGGATCGGGCCAGGTCGGCATCGCCGAGGCGCAGACGGCGGACGGCAAGCGGTTCCTGCAACTGTTCTCGCACCCCCTCGAGGTCCTCGCGCTCGGTCGCGGCGACCGGCCCCTGCCGTTCGGGCCGGAACAGCTGGCGAAGGTGCTGACGAGCCACTCCGAGATGGCCGGCGTCATCATCGACCCCGCAGGTCCGTCGCTGGTCGTCGAGCGCGACGCGCTGGCGCCGGTGCTGGTGCTGGCCGTCGACCTCGGCGACTGACCCCGGGGTTCCCCGCGGGGCTGGCGCGTCATAGGGTCGGATCATGGCCTCCGAACGAGTGACCCTGACCGTCGCCGACCCTGACGGAGAACGCGAAGTCGCGCTCTCCAGTCCGAACCGCGCGGTGTGGCCCGAGCCCGGGATCACCAAGGCCGAACTCGCCGAGTACGCGCAGCTCGTGGCGGAGCCGTTCCTCGCGGCGAACGGGCACCGGCCGGTCTCGCTGGAGCGCTTCCGCGACGGCATCGGCAGTGAGGGATTCTTCTCGAAGAACCCGCCGAAGGGTACGCCCGACTACGTCGATGACGTCATGGTGACGTACAACAGCGGGCGGCAGCATCCGCAGATCGTCCTGACGCGGGCGTCGGCCATCGTCTGGGCCGTGCAGATGAACACCGTGGTCTTCCACCCCTGGGCGTCGCTGGCTGCGGATGCCGACAACCCGATCGAGCTGCGGATCGATCTGGACCCGCAACCGGGGACCGATTTCGCGGATGCCATCGTCGCCGCGCACGCCCTCCGCGAGGTGCTGGACGAGGCCGGCCTGGAGGCCTTCGTCAAGACCAGCGGCAACCGCGGCCTGCATGTGTTCGCGCCGATCGAACCGGTGCACGAGTTCCTGGTCGTGCGTCACGCGGTCATCGCCGCCGGACGCGAGCTGGAGCGACGGATGCCGGATCAGGTGACGATGAACTGGTGGAAGGAGGAGCGCGGCGAGAGGATCTTCGTCGACTTCAACCAGGCCAACCGCGATCGGACGATGGCCGGCGCCTACAGCCCGCGCGCGCTGCCGGGCGCGACCGTGTCGACGCCGGTGGCCTGGGACGAACTGGACGGCCTGGACCCGCTGCGATTCACCGTGCGCAGCATCCCGCAGCGGCTCGCCGAGGTCGGGGATCCGTGGGCGCACATGCAGGACGATCCGGGCCGGATCGACGTGCTGCTGGAATGGTGGGAGCGCGACAAGTCCGACGGCCTCGGCGAGCTGCCGTTCCCGCCGGAGTTCCCGAAGATGCCGGGGGAACCGCCGCGCGTGCAGCCCAGCAAGAAGGTCGCCGCCAACTGGGACGAGGACGGCTCCAGGTCCGACGACTGATCACTCTCGACGGTCGTCCGGCGCGACCCGGAGGGCCAGCTTTCCGATGTAGTGATCGCCCAGAGCCCGGTGAGCGCTGGGTGCGTCGTCCAGCGCGAACGTCCGGGCGATGTGCACCTCGAGATCGCTCGAGTCGATGATCGCGTTCAGGCCTTCGGCGGCTGCCCTGCTCCGGTCGCCGTCGTAGAACGAGACCCTGGAGCCCAGCGCGTCCGATGGCAGCGGGTGGACACCGTGCGGCCAGGCGATCCGTCCTGAATCCGTGAGCGCCCGAAGGGCTCGTTCGGTGGTCTCGCCGCCGACGGTGACGAGCGCCCCGTCGAGCCCGTCGGGGGCGAACTCGGCTGCCGCGGCCAGGACATCGGCCCTTCGGCCGTCGACGACGGCGTCAGCGCCGAGGCGCCGGGCGAGGGCGACGCCGTCGTCGCCGGACGCCACGGCCAGCACCCGGAGTCCGCGATGCCGTGCCAGCTGAAGGGCGAGGTGGCCGATACCGCCGCTGGCGCCGAACACCATGACGGCGTCGCCCGGTTCCAGGTCGAGAAGGTCGAGGCCGCTCAGTGCGGTCAATGCGTCCCACGCCATCGCGCCGGCCTGTTCGAACGGTAGCCGATCAGGCAGAGGAGTCACGTGCTCGGCCGGGACGACCCCGTACTCGGCGTAGAAGCCGCCCCGAGGGAGCGGGGTCGTCGCGGCGTAGACGCGGTCGCCGATGCGGAACCGTGAGACGTCGCGCCCCACCGATGCGATCGTGCCGGCCGCGTCCCAGCCGAGCACGTAGGGAAAGACGGAGGGCGTTCCGAAGGCGCCGTCGAAGTCGCCTCGGCGCTCGGCGGCATCCCAGGATCCGACTCCGGCGACGTGCACGCGGATCAGGACGTCGTCGTCGCCGACCTCCGGGACAGGGAGCAGGCGTGTCTTCAGCTCCTCCACCCCGCCGAAGCGATCGAGGACGACGGCCCTCATCAGGGAGTGGCCAGACACCAGTTCGTCGGTCATCATCATCCTCATCTGCTTGATTGGATCAAGCAACAGTGAAGCACAGATATTTGATTGCATCAAACATTTTGTCTACGCTGGGGCGATGGCACTTCCGAGCGGGCCCACGCCGACGTCTTCGGATGCTGAGGCGGTTCTCTTCGACATGGTCGACGTGTACGACCGTGCCTATGGAATCGCGGCTGCGGAGCATTCGCTCAGTGCCGCCCAGGCCTGCGTGCTCGGTCGCCTGGGGGAGCATCGCGGCATGGGCGCTCTCGCCGCCGAGCTCGGTTGCGACGCATCCAACATGACCCAGATCGTCGGGCGGCTCGAAGCTCTCGGCCTCGTGACCCGCGAACCGCATCCCGACGACCGCCGAGTCCGGCTCGTGGCGCGAACGGCGGGCGGCGACGAGCTCAACCGCCGTTTCGAGGAGACTTTCACCTTCGCTCGCGCGGCCGTCGCGCGGCTCACCACCGAGGAGCAGGACCAGTTGGCGGCGCTGCTGCGCAAGGCGCTGGGTCAGGCCAGCACGTCGGCGAGGTCGTAACCGGCGACCGTGTCGAGCTGGTCGTAGGTGCACGAGCGCGCTTCGCGGTCGGGCCGCCAGCGCTCGAACTGCACGGTGTGCCGGAACCGCGCTCCCTCGAGCTGGTCGTAGCGCACCTCGAGCACCCGCTCCGGGCGCAGGCGCACGAACGAGACGTCCTTCGCCCCGCTGAACCGCGAACGCTCGCCCTCGCCGGTGACAGCCTCGCCCGATTCGTCGCGCTCGACCAGGGGTGCGAGTTCGGTGACGAGCTCCTGGCGTCGCTTGTCGCTCCACGCCGCCACGCCGCCGACCTGACGCAGCACACCCTCGGCGTCGTAGAGGCCGACGAGGAGCGACCCCACGCCCGATCCCGACTTGTGGATGCGGTAGCCGAGCGCCACCACGTCGGCGGTGCGGGCGTGCTTGATCTTGACGAGAGTCCGCTTGCCAGGAGCGTACGGCTGGTCGAGCGGCTTGGCGACGACGCCGTCGAGTCCGGCGCCCTCGAACTCGGCGAGCCAGCGGACTGCCACCTCGCGATCCCGCGTGGTGCGGGTCAGATGGAACGGGTGCTCTACGCCGTCGAAGAGCTTCTCGAGGCGTGCCCTCCGCTCGTGGAACGGCGTGCCCATCAGATCGTCATCACCCTCGGCGAGCAGATCGAAAGCGACGAACATCGCCGGAGTCTCTGCCGCGAGCCGGCTCACGCGCGAGGCGGCGGGGTGGATGCGCTGGCTCAGCGCCTCCCAGTCCAGTCGCTGCGCTCCGCCCTCGCCGGTGGCCACCACGATCTCGCCGTCCAGCAGACACGGTCCCGGGAGCAGCCGGAGGGCCGCGTCGACGAGGTCGGGGAAGTAGCGGGTGAGGGGTTTCGCGCCGCGGGAGCCGATCTCGACCGAATCGCCGTCCCGCGCGAGGATCCCGCGGAAGCCGTCCCATTTCGGCTCGAACAGCAGGCCTCCGGTGGACTTCGCCTGGTCCGGAACGGTGGCGGCCGCCTTCGCGAGCATCGGGGCGGGGATCACATAGCGCATGGCTCCATCCTGGACCGGCGCCACGGTCAGCGATAGATCAGCCGAAAACGTCGTCCAGGGTGACGGCGGCGCCGGCATCCGCCAGCGCTGTGCGTGCCGCATGCCAGCCGGCCATGCCGTTCACGCCGGGACCGGGCGGGGTCGATGCAGAGGCGAGGTACACGCCGCGCATCGGCGTGCGCCAGGGAGCGGGCGACAGCGAGGGGCGGCGCACCGCCTGCAGCAGCGTGAATGCGCCGCCGAAGATGTCGCCGCCGATCGCCGCGGGATTGATCGCCTCGCGTTCCGATGCACGGACGGCGTGGCTGGCGAGGATGCGATCGCGGAATCCGGGTGCGAAGCGTTCGATCTGACGAGCGATCGCCTCGGTGGGGTCGAAGTCGGAGTCCGCGGGGACGTGCATGTACGCCCAGAGGACCGCCTTGCCCTCCGGCGCCCGTGTGGTGTCGAGCACCGACGGCTGCACCGCCAGCACGTACGGCCGCTCGGCGATGCGTCCGCGTGCGACGGCGTTCTCACTGGCCCACACCTCGACGCGGGTGCCGCCGACGTGCACGGTGGGTGCGAGCGCGACCTCCGGGTGCTCCCACGGAACCGGTCCGTCGAGGGCGAAGTCGACCTTCGCCGCCGCCGCGCCGTACCGATACTGACGGAGTGCCCGCGCGTAGCGGGAAGGGACGCCGGGCAGGGTGAGCGCCAGCCGCGGCGAGCCGTTCAGCAGCAGCAGGTCGCCTTGCCCGGGGTCTCCCCAGTCAAGGGATGCGAGATCTCGGATGCGGGTTCCTGTCTCGATCGCTCCGCCGTGGGCTTCGAGGTCGGCACGGAGTGCGTCGGCGATCGTCTGGGCTCCGCCCCGCGGATACGCCCAACCGCCCGCGTGGGCGAGGGCGGCGAGCAGCAGGCCGGCGGCGGCGGACGTCAGGGACGGGAGTGCGGTGTTCGCGTGTGCGACGACGCCGGAGATGAGAGCGGCTGCCTCCTCGGTGCGGAACGCGTGCTTGGCCAGAGGAGTTCCCTGATCCAGCATCCGCAGCGCGAAGCGGACGGCTGTGATCGGATGCCGCGGCACCCGCAGCAGCGACCCGCCCGTGAAATCGAGCACGCCGTCGATGTGCGAGCTCAACGGGCGCAGCAGCGCGCGCCACCGCGTTCGCATCCGGTCCCAGCGCTTCGGCCGTGCGCTCGAGATCGTGCCAGGCGATCGCGGCTCGCCCGCCGTCGAGCGGATGGGCGTACGCCGCTTCGGGGACGATCCAGTCGAGTCGTTCGCCGAGGCCGAAGGCGCGGAAGAACGGCGAGTCGTATGCGCCGGGATGCACCGCCGATCCGATGTCGTGCACGAAGCCGGGGAGCGTGGACTGCGTGCTGCTCACGCCGCCGCCGATGATCGGGGCGGCCTCAAGGACCCGAACCTGATAGCCCGCCCTGGCCAGCGTCACGGCTGCCGCGAGGCCGTTCGGTCCCGAGCCGATGATCGTCGCGCGTGCCATGAACCGAGTCTTTCATGCGGCAGCTCCGCGCTCAATCGGCCCGCCGGAGCGAGAAGTGGTATCCGGGCGGCGCCGCAGGTGAGATCCTGGAGAGGATGAATGAAGTTCAGGGGCCAACCCCCGCAGGCACGTCCCGTCCATACAAGTCCCTGCCGGAAGCGCTCCGCGCGCACCGGATCGCCGTCGAGGACTACGAGTACATCTCCGCCCTCCTCAACCAGGTCGGCATCACCAGCCTGATCGACCGCGGCCGCTACATCGAGGCGATCCGTCGCGGCGAAGGCGCACCTCTGCACATCGGCAAGACCTACACCAACGGGTTCACCGAGGACGAGCAGATCGTCGTGGGGTCCCGCCCTGCCGTCCTGCAGCCCAGCGAAGGGCGCCCGCCGTACTTCTACGTGACGCACCCGAGCAAGATCGCCGGGGCAACCCCTCCGGCACGCGCGAAGCACCCGTCGCGTCCGCGCACGGCGACGCCGCGCACGGCGACGCCGGGAAGCGACCGCACGACGCCGACGAACGAGCGCGACTACGGCGTGTGCGACGTGTGCTTCATGGTGCGCGGCGCGGCCGGCAACTGCGGCTGCACCTGAGCCTCGAGGTGCGGGCCTCTAGACGAAGGCGCTCATCCCGGTGATGTCGCGGCCGAGCAGCAGCGCCTGCACGCTCTCGGTGCCTTCGTAGGTGTGGATGGCCTCGATGTCGGCCATGTGCTGCATGACGCCGTTCTCGAGCAGGATGCCGTTGCCGCCGAGCAGATCGCGGGCGAGCGAGGCGATCCGGCGCGCGGCACGGGTGTTGTGGAACTTCGCCAGTGAGGCCTGCGTCGGGCGCAGCTCACCGGCCGTCTCGAGGTCGGCGAGCCGGCGGCAGTAGAGCTGCATCGCGGTGAGGTCCTCGAGCATGTGCGTGAGTCGTTCCTGGACCATCTGGAACTTCGCGAGCGGCTTGCCGAACTGCACGCGCTGGGTCGCGTACGCGAGGGCCGCCTCGTAGCACGCGGTGGCATGGCCCAGGGCCGACCAGGCGACGCCCGATCGGGTCGCGTAGAGCACCGTCGAGGCGTCCTTGAAACTCGTCGCTCCCGGCAGCACGGCATCGAGCGGCACGCGCACGTCGTCGAAGAGGATGTGCGCCTGGTGGATGGCGCGCAGCGAGCCCTTTCCGCGGATGGGCGTGCCGATGTACCCGGGAGTCTCCTGTTCGACGAGGAAGCAGCGCACCGCGCCGTGCTCTGCGGCGCTCTCGTCGTCGACCCGCGCCCACACGAAGGTGACGCCCCCCGAGGCGCCGTTCCCGATCCACTTCTTCGCACCGCGGATGACCCAGGAGTCGCCATCGCGCCGGGCGACGGTCTCCAGCGACACCGAGTCCGAGCCGTGGTCGGGCTCGGTGAGCGCGAAGGAGCCGAAGACCGAGCCGTCGGCCATGCCGGTCAGCCACTTCTCCTGCTGCTCCGGCGACCCGAACAGCGCGAGTGTGCGCAGCGCGAGGCCGCCCTGCACGGCGAGCACGGTCCCCAGCGATCCGTCGCCGCGCGAGATCTCCATGTTCACGAGTCCGGCGGCCAGCGGCGAGAGCCGCGTGAGAGAAGGATGCTCGATGCCGTCGACGACGAGATCCATCTCGCCCATGCGGCGGGCGGCGTCGAGCGGGTACTCCGCGCGGTCCCAGGCATCGGCCATCCGGGGTCCGACCTCGTCGATGTACGCCTTCGCGCGATCCCAGGCCGCGCGGTCGTTCGCAGGAATATCGGCGAACACGGCGTAGTAGTCGCTGTCGAGCCGCGAGGTCGTGTCGTAGCTCTCGACGCTCTGGCCGGGGTAGGGGAGGGCTTCATCGCTCATAGTGCCGCCACTCTACTCCCTGGCGGCATTGAGTTTCATGGTCTCAGGGACTGAGTTTCACCGCAACCGTCAGTCGGTCAGCCCAGTTCGTTTCGCAGTCGACGGGAGATCTCGGCCATCGGCATCGACCGGGGGAACACGGCCACGACGACGTCGTCGGGTGCGGAGGCGGATGCCTCGGGGCCGACGCCGTAGCGACGACGAGCATCGGCGAGAGCATCCTGCAGCGTGGAGATCGGCACGCGCTTCGTGTCCGCGCAGCAGTTGGCGCAGCACGTGGTTGTGCACCGCGGTGACGAGGGCGGAGTAGCCGACGGCATCCAGCGGGTCGAGACCGGGCAGCGAGCTGCGCAGGTACTCGTCGAACAGTCGCTCGTAGCGGAACACCGTGATGATCTCCCGGCCGCGCAGTGCCGGCACCTCGCGCACGATCTGGTAGCGGCGGCGCGCCATCTCGGGATCGCGGGCGAAATGGGCGAAGACCCGCTCGGATGCGTCGCACACCGCGATCCACGGATCGTCGTGTCCCTCGGCGAGGAAGGCGCGGACTTCTTCGAGCAGCACCTCGTGGTCGGCGAAGACCACGTCCTCCTTGCCGCCGAACTGACGGAAGAACGTCGAGCGGGAGACGCCCGCCGCCTTGGCGATCTGCTCCACCGATGTCTGGTCGTATCCCTGCTGCTGGAACAGTTCGAGCGCTGCGGCGACGACGGCGGAGCGCGGTTCTGCGGAGTCATGCATAGCGAGAAGCCTAGACCTGCGGCAGGGCGACGACGAGTGTCATGACGAGGGCCGTCCGGCGGGGCGTTCCGCCAGTAGTAGGCTGGTTTCTCGGGTCGATTCATCGATCGGCAACCGACATTCTGTCGCGTCCCACCCGCCGCAACCAGCGAAGGACTGCACGTGGATCTCTACGAGTACCAGGCACGAGACCTTTTCGAGAAGTACGGGGTGCCGGTTCTCGCCGGTATCGTCGCGGACACTCCTGAGGAGGTGAAAGCGGCTGCCGAGAAGATCGGCGGTGTCGTCGTCGTCAAGGCTCAGGTCAAGACCGGTGGTCGCGGCAAGGCCGGAGGCGTCAAGGTCGCCAAGACACCCGACGAGGCGTACGAGGCCGCGAAGGCGATCCTCGGCCTCGACATCAAGGGTCACGTCGTCAAGCGCGTCATGGTCGCCCAGGGCGCGCGCATCGCGGAGGAGTTCTACTTCTCGGTGCTGCTCGACCGTGCGAACCGCTCCTACCTGAGCCTCTGCTCGGTCGAGGGCGGCATGGAGATCGAGGTAGCTCGCCGTCGAGAAGCCCGAGGCGCTCGCACGCGTCGAGGTCAACCCGCTCACCGGCATCGACAAGGCGAAGGCGCTCGAGATCGCCCGAGCGGCGAACTTCCCCGAAGACCTCATCGAGAAGGTCTCCGACGTGTTCGTGAAGCTCTACGAGGTCTACAAGGGCGAAGACGCGACGCTCGTCGAGGTCAACCCGCTCGTGCGCACCGAGGACGGCGAGATCATCGCCCTCGACGGCAAGGTCACGCTCGACGAGAACGCCTCCGAGATCCGCCACCCCGACCACGAGGCGCTCGAGGACAAGGACGCCGCAGACCCGCTCGAGGCCAAGGCCAAGCAGAGCGGCCTGAACTACGTGAAGCTCGACGGCGAGGTCGGCATCATCGGCAACGGCGCAGGGCTCGTCATGTCGACGCTCGACGTCGTCGCCTACGCCGGCGAGAACCACAACGGCGTGAAGCCCGCGAACTTCCTCGACATCGGCGGCGGCGCGAACGCGCGAGGTCATGGCCGCGGGTCTCGACGTCATCCTCGGCGACCCGCAGGTCAAGAGCGTGTTCGTCAACGTGTTCGGCGGCATCACCTCGTGCGTCGCCGTCGCGGACGGCATCGTCAAGGCGCCTCGAGATCCTGGGCGACGCTGCGACCAAGCCGCTGGTCGTCCGCCTCGACGGCAACCGGTCGACGAGGGACGCGCGATCCTCGCGCAGGCGAACCACCCGCTCGTCACCGTCGCCGCCACCATGGACGAGGGCGCCGACAAGGCCGCCGAGCTCGCCAACGCCTGACGCCCAAGAGACACAAGGACTGAAGATATGTCGATCTACCTCAACAAGGACTCCAAGGTCATCGTCCAGGGCATCACCGGCGGCGAGGGCACCAAGCACACGGCGCTCATGCTCAAGGCGGGTACGAACATCGTCGGCGGTGTGAACGCGCGCAAGGCCGGCACCACCGTCACCCACCGAGAAGCGCACGGGACGAAGTGGACCTCCCCGTCTTCGGCTCGGTCGCCGAGGCGATGAAGGAGACCGGCGCTGACGTGTCGATCGCCTTCGTCCCCGGTGCGTTCACGAAGGACGCGATGATCGAGGCCATCGATGCCGAGATCCCCCTGCTGGTCGTCATCACCGAGGGCGTTCCCGTCGGCGACGCGGCCGAAGCATGGGCCTACGCGCAGAGCAAGGGCAACAAGACCCGCATCATCGGTCCGAACTGCCCCGGCATCATCACCCCGGGTGAGGCGCTCGTCGGCATCACGCCGGCGAACATCACCGGCAAGGGCCCGATCGGCCTCGTGTCGAAGTCGGGCACCCTGACCTACCAGATGATGTTCGAGCTGCGCGACCTGGGCTTCTCGACCGCGATCGGCATCGGCGGCGACCCGGTCATCGGCACCACGCACATCGACGCGCTCGCCGCGTTCGAGGCCGACCCCGAGACCAAGGCGATCGTCATGATCGGCGAGATCGGCGGCGACGCCGAGGAGCGGGCAGCGGACTACATCAAGGCCCACGTCACCAAGCCGGTGGTCGGCTACGTCGCGGGCTTCACCGCTCCCGAGGGCAAGACCATGGGCCACGCCGGCGCCATCGTCTCGGGCTCGGCCGGAACCGCTCAGGCGAAGAAGGAGGCCCTCGAGGCCGCCGGAGTCAAGGTCGGCAAGACGCCGAGCGAGACGGCTGACCTGATGCGCGCGATCGTCGAGGCGCTCTAGTACCAGTTGTTTCGAAAGGCCCCGGGTTGCGACTCGGGGCCTTTTGCGTGCGCGGGGGGAGCGGGCGAGATGGCTGCGGCGAGCGTCGGCGCGCGGTGAATTTGCATGCTAATGTATTGAATTGTTAGCGCGCACAACTTTGCCGCGCGCACAGGTCGCTGGGGCCTTTTTACGACAATCTGGGGAGAGTATCTTGACGAATTTCCGCGCGCCCGCGCACACCACGTCCGGTCACGGCATCAACCGCCGAACGGTCATCAAAGCAGCCGCCTGGTCGATGCCGGTGATCGCCGTCGCGGTGGCCACGCCGCTGGCTGCCGCATCCACCACGCCGCCGGAGTGCGTCGTCATTCCGGTCGGCGGCTTCCAGGTCCTCGGCGGGCCACTCTGCAGTGACGGAGCGGTCGGGTCGTTCCCGACTGCTGACGGCCGCTTCGGAACCGGATGGACCCCGCCGAAGGCGCCGACCGGCGACGAGGTCAACGGCTACGTGCAGACCGACCACGCTGTCGCTCCCACCCCTGCCAGCTGGTGGCAGAGCGGCGGCCAGGTCAACGAGAGCGGCTTCCTCTCGCTGGACGACCATGACAACACTGACGGGGCTTCGCAGATTCCGGTCACGGTGGCGTTGCAGTTCGCCGTCGAGGTGAACGAGGGAGTCTCGTACGAGTTCATGCTGCCGGTCTACACCTCGGCCGGGTACCTCGGCACTCAGCACCTGGACGTCTCGATCGCCGGTTCCGGCGTCGTGGTGCCCGGCGCCGTTCAGGGGTACGTCGGCGACAAGGCCATTTCCGTCGACAACCCTGCGCTGTCCGCATACCCGGCATTCGCCAATTCGCAGACGCCGGTCGTCTCGTTCACGCCGACGTCGACCGGCACGGTCCTCTTCTCGTACACGTTCACCCTCGCGTACGTGACCGGCGGCGCTCGCCAGAACGCCGACATCATGGTGCAGGCCCCGCAGTTGCTCGGTTGCTTCTGACCAAGACGGTATGATCGTAGAGAAGGCCCCGGACTCCACTCTGGGGCCTTCTTCACGTCCCGATCACGTCACGCGGGGATGATCGCGTCGAGGAGCAGATCCAGGGCGCGGTGGGCGTTCTCGCGGGCGGCCTCATCCGCCGGTCGCTCGGAGAGCCACAGGGCCAGCTCGTTCATGGCTCCGGAAAGCGCGGCCGTCACGGCGTCGAGCAGGGCGGATGCCACCCCGGCGTCCGCCAGGCCCTCACGAAGGTGAGTCTCGGCGCCGTCGGCATCTCCACGTCGCCATTCCGCCCAGCTGAGCGCCGCCGGCCCTTCCACGAGCAGCACACGAGCCGCGGCTCCGTGGGTGATCGCATCGAGGAAAGCGTGACTTCCGGTGCGAAGGGCATCGGCTGCATCCTGTCCGGCGGTCGCGGTGACGATCGCGTCGGCGACGAGCTGTTGCTGGGCGGCCGCCACGGCCGCGAACAACCGCGGCTTGGATGCGTAGTGGTGATAGACCGCGCCGCGGGTGACTCCGGCCGAGCGCGCGATTTCGTCGACGGAAGCCGCGGCCACGCCGTGCTCGGCGAACTGCGCGGTCGCGACTTCGAGGATCCTGCGGGCGGTCTCGGCCGCTTCGACGGCGGATGCTCTGGGCATGGGGCTACCTTTACATGCGGTGTGTATGTATCGTATCCCAAAGATACAAACATGCCGCATGTAAAAGGAGAGACGATGGAGATCACGAGCTTCTACCCGGTGCTGATGGTGGACGATGTCGCCGGAGCCACACGGTTCTACCGCGAGATGCTGGGCTTCGAGGTGACGTTCGAGGCGGACTGGTACGTGAGCCTGCGCTTCGCCGACGGCGAGCTGGCGATCCTCGATCGCAGACACCAGACGATACCGGAGGGCTTCCGCGAACCCGTGCGGGGACTCCTGCTGAACGTGGAGGTGCCGGACGCGACGGCTGAGCACGCACGGATGGTCGGGGAACTCGGCCTGGTCGAGCGACTTCCGCTGCGCGACGAGCCCTTCGGGCAGCGCCACTTCATCATCGAGGCGCCGGGCGGCGTGCTCATCGACATCATCGAGCCGATCGAGCCTTCTCCCGAGTTCGCCGTGGCCTTCGCTTGAGAGCGTCGTCGGAAAGGCTGCGACTCAGCGTGCGGGTTCCGCGCTGAGTCGCTGCCACATCTTGGCGATGTGACGGACATCGGTGCCGCAGCATCCGCCGATCACCCGAACAGCCGGCAGGTGATGGAGCAGCTCGACCGTGCGGGCGGCGAGGTCGTCGGGATCGCCCTCGTGAAGGCGATCCGAGTCATCCAGCTCTGCGTGCGAGAGCCGCGAGGCGTTGGGGCGGATGCCGATGATCCTGCCCGCCACGGCGGGGCCGACCGCGCGGCCGAGATGCTCCGGATGGGCGCAGTTCAGCAGGTATCCGTCGGGCGGCGCCGCCGCATCCACGCGATGGATCGCGTCTTCGAGCGTGCTCCCCGAGGCGAGCAGGCCGTCGGTTTCGACGGTGAAGGAGATCTCCACCGGCATCCCCGCTTCGCGCGCGGCGCGGACGATGCCGATGGCTTCGGCAGGGTCCGTGAGGGTGTACGCGGCGATGACATGCACGCCGGCCTCGCTGAGGGCGCCCACCTGCGGACGGTGGTACGCCAGGGCGTCGTCGGCTCCCGTCACCGCGTCCCAGGAACCTGTCTTGTAGCCGTCGCCGCGCGGACCGATCGTGCCGACCAGGCGGACCTCGGGCAGATCTCTGAACTCCGTCGCGAGTTCGTGGAGCAGGCGCACCGCCTCGACGTTCACACGTCGGAGTGCGGCGGCGTCGTAGCCCAGTCGCGGCCCCCAGGCGTGGCTGGCCCGCCACGTGGCCGACTCGAGCCGGAGACTCATGCCGTGCGCACGGGCGACCTCGCCGTAGCCGCGGTAGTAGTCACGAAGGAGGGCCCGGCCGGGCTCGTCGTCGATCAGGACGAAGGCGGCGAAGTCGGGCAGGTCGACGTCGTGATGGAAGATCAGATCGGTCTCGAGTCCGCCGTCGGTGACATAGCGGGCTCCGACGGCCCTGTCGGATGCGGACATCGGTTCACCTTCTGTTCGGTGCATCCGGTCTAGCAGAGCGCCGCGGTCTGCACCAGAGGTTCGCCGACGGGGCCAATCTGGGTGACCACCTGTGACGAGAGGGAGGGGGCGGATGCCGCAGCATCCGCCCCCTCCCTCTCCCGTCTGCGGGTCAGATGCCGACGCCGAACAGCGCCTCGATCGGACCGCGGGCGAAGAAGACGAGGAACCCGGCCGCCACGACCCAGAGCAGCGGGCTGATGCTCTTCGCCTTGCCGGAGAAGGCGTGGATGAGCACCCAGCTGACGAAGCCCGCGCCGATGCCGTTCGCGATCGAATAGGTGAGCGGCATCACCGTGACCGTGAGGAACACCGGCAGCAGCACGCGGAAGTCCGCGAAGTCGATGAAGCGGATCTGCGCCATCATCATCGCTCCGACGATGACGAGGGCCGCAGCCGCGATCTCGGTCGGGACGATCGAGGTCAGCGGCGTGAGGAACATCGCGATCAGGAACAGCAACCCGGTGACGACGTTGGCGAGCCCCGTGCGGGCACCTTCGCCGATGCCGGAGCCGGACTCGATGAACACCGTGCTCGACGACGACGAGGTGGCGCCGCCCGCGATCGCGCCGACGCCCTCGACCACGAGCGCCGACTTGATGCGCGGGAAGTCGCCGTTCTCATCGGCGAGGTCGGCTTCCTTCGCGAGTCCCGTCATGGTGCCCATCGCGTCGAAGAAGTTCGTGAAGAGCAGGGTGAACACGATCATCACGATGGCGACCAGGCCGACCTTGCCGAAGTCGAAGGTGAAGTCGACGGCACCCACGAGGCTGAGGTCGGGAAGGCTCACCGGAGAGCCGTCGAGAGCGGGGACGGTGAGACCCCAGCCGCCGGCATTGACGACATTCCCCTCGTCGTCGAATGCGCGCGGGCCGATGTGCCAGATCGCCTCGACGATCACGGCGAGCACCGTGCCGCCGATGAGGCCGATCAGCATGCCGCCCTTGATACGCAGGGCGACCAGGATGCCGGTGAGGATGAGCGTGATCACGAAGAGCAGACTCGGAATCGTCGCGACCGAGCCGTCGACGCCGAGACCCACGGGAGGCGAGGAAGCCCCTGTCGCGGTGACGAAGCCGGAGTTGACGAAGCCGATGAAGGCGATGAACAGGCCGATGCCGACGGTGATGGCGATCTTGAGCTGGAACGGCACCGCGTCGAAGATCATCTTCCGCAGGCCAGTGGCAGCCAGCAGCACGATGACGACGCCGTTGATCATCACCAGTGCCATCGCCTCGGGCCAGGTGACCTGTCCGACCACGGAGAAGGCCACGAAGGCGTTGATGCCGAGGCCGGCGGCGAAGGCGAAGGGCAGGCGGGTGACGAGACCGAAGAGAATCGTCATGACACCGGCGGTGAGCGCCGTCGCCGCTCCCACCGCGTTGAAGTCCAGCATGTTCCCGGCGACGTCGGGCTTGCCGGACAGGATGATCGGATTCAGGATCACGATGTAGGCCATGGTGACGAAAGTCACCACACCGCCTCGGATCTCGGTGCCGATCGTCGAGCCGCGCATGGTGATCTCGAAGAAGCGGTCGAGAGCGCCGGCGCGCTCTGCGGCAGTGCGGACGGTGGGCGGGGCAGCTGTCATGGGGGAACCTCCGATGATGACGCTATCGTGTGGCGGGCGACGCGCGCGCCCACAGGAGGAGCAGGGGTTCTCGTCGTAGTCTCGAATCGATATGCAACGCCTCCTCGTCGCGCTTCTGGCCGCCGTCGACGCTGCCATTGCGGCAGGCGTCGGCCTCGCCGTGCTGCTGGCTCCGCTGACCCTGCTCTGGACCATCGCCTTCGGGACTGCTGCGGACTGGGGCGCGCTCTGGCCCCTCACCGGAACGCTCTGGCAATTCGGGCACGGCGTTCCGCTGGACATCACCGTGCCGAAGGACGTGATCGTCGCGGCCGGCATCGCCCAAGAGGCCGCTTCCTTCGTGGTCTCGGTCACCCCGCTGGCCTTCCTCCTGTTCACGCTCCTGTTCGCGGCACGCTCCGGGGCACGCGCGGCGCGATCCGGCGCCTGGCTGCTCGGATCGCTGTCGGGGACGACGGTCTTCGCGCTCATCGCGACGGGGGTCGCCCTCACCTCCCGGATGCAGGCCGCGGAGACCTCGCTGCTGCTCTCGATCCTGCTGCCGTCGGCGGCGTACCTCGCAGGCGCCATCGGCGGCGCGATCCGCGTGGTCTGGGATGACGGCGACGGCGGGATGCTGGACCGCCTGCACGACATCGTCGACGGCTGGGGCGATTGGGGCACCGTGCCGGCGGCCGCCGTGCGCGGTGCGGCGTTCGTCGTCGTCGCGGTGACCGGCGCGTCGGCGCTGGCGGTCGCCGTGATGGTGCTGCTGCGCGGGGGAGAGGTCGTCGCGCTCTTCGAAGCTGCGCGTGTGGATATCCTCGGGGCCACGGTGCTCGCGCTCGGGCATCTCGCGTACCTGCCGACGCTGATCGTCTGGGCGGCATCATGGCTGGCCGGTCCCGGGTTCTCGGTCGGCGCCGGCACGGCTGTCTCTCCCGCCGGCACTCAGCTCGGCGTCGTCCCCGGCATCCCGGTGCTCGGGCTGCTGCCGGAGAACAGCTCCATCTGGATGCTCATCGTCGTGATCGTGCCGATCGCCGCCGGAGCCGTCGCGGGCTGGGCCGTGCGCTCGCGTCTGGTGTGGGAGGGCACGCCTCTGCGCATCGGGCCGCGAGCCGTCATCGCCGCGGGTATCGCCGGGCTCGCGTCGGGAGTCGCGGCGCTGGCCGCGGTGCTGGCCGGCGGGTCGATGGGGCCGGGCCGTCTGGCGGAGGCCGGACCCGCTGTCGGGCCGTTCGCACTGGCCATCGGCGTCGAGGTGCTCATCGGTACGGCCATCCTGCTGCTGTCGCCCCGGCATCGGGACGAGCTGGCGGAGGAGCGCACCGACCGCTGGATGGCTGAGACGGCGGCATCCGATGCGGCTGTCGGTGCGGATGCGGCGGCACTGATCGTGGATGGCGACCACGAGACCGTCCCGCTGGACCGGCTGCCCGGGTTCGAGAAGCCGGACGGCCCGGCGTTCCCACCCCGGTAGACTGATCGGGTGCTCACGGTCGCCGTTCTCATCTCGGGCACCGGCTCGAACCTTCGTGCCCTCCTCGAGGCCGCTCGTCACCCCGATTTCCCGGCCAGGGTCGTCGTCGTCGGTGCCGACCGCGACGCCGACGGGCTCGCGCACGCCGAGGAGTTCGGCATCCCCAGTTTCACCGTCCCCTGGCATGAACACGACAGCCGCGAGTCCTGGGGAGAAGAACTCGGGCGCCAGCTCGCCGTCTGGACACCTGATCTCGTGGTGCTCAGCGGGCTGATGCGCCTGCTGCCACCGGCGCTCGTCGCCGAGTACTCGCCGCGGCTGATCAACACGCATCCGGCTTACCTGCCCGAATTCCCCGGCGCCCACGGCGTCCGTGACGCGCTCGCCGCCGGTGCGACCGAGACCGGGGCCAGCGTCATCGTCGTCGACGACGGAGTGGACTCCGGCCCGATCCTCGCGCAGGAACGAGTGCCCGTCCTCCCGGACGACACCGAGCACAGCCTGCACGACCGGATAAAGCCCGTCGAACGCCGGCTCCTCATCGATGTCGTCCGTCGCATCGCCACCGGCGAGCTTCCGCTGAACGCTGCATCCTCCACCCTTTCCTGATCACCCCTCGCACGTCTCACGCTGAAGGAGCCCACCATGGCCGGCCCCCGTCACGACCCCTCGCTGTACCGCGATCGCGATGCGGTGCCGATCCGCCGGGCGCTCATCTCTGTGAGCGACAAGACCGACCTGCTGGTGCTCGCCTCGGCCCTTGCCGAGACCGGCGCCGAGATCGTCTCGACGGGTTCGACGGCCGCGGCGATCCGCGAGGCCGGCTATGACGTCACCGACGTCTCGGCCGTGACCGGGGTTCCCGAGATGCTGGACGGACGCGTGAAGACCCTGCACCCCGCCGTGCACGCCGGCCTCCTCGCCGACCTGCGGCTCGAGGATCACGAAGGGCAGCTCGAGCACCTGGGCATCGAGCCGTTCGAGCTCGTCGTCGTGAACCTGTATCCGTTCGTCGAGACGGTGGCGTCGGGAGCCGTCGGCGACGTCGTCGTCGAGCAGATCGACATCGGGGGGCCCGCCATGGTCCGCGCCTCGGCGAAGAACCATGCCAACGTCGCGATCGTCGTCTCTCCGGCCTCGTACCCCGCGGTGATCGACGCGATCCGTTCGGGCGGCACCACCCACGCGCAGCGCCGCGAACTCGCAGCTCGCGCTTTCGCGCACACGGCCGCGTACGACACCGCTGTCGCCTCCTGGTTCGCGGAGGGCACGCTGAACGAGCCGGGCGATCTGCCCGCGCACCTCACGATCCAGGCGGAGCGCCTCGCCACACTCCGGTACGGCGAGAACTCGCACCAGCGGGCTGCCATCTACTCGCGCGTCGGCGGGCACGGCATCGCTCAGGCCACGCAGCTGCAGGGCAAGGAGATGTCGTACAACAACTACGTCGACGCTGATGCCGCGCTGCGCGCCGCCTACGACATGGTGCTGCCCTCCGTGGCGATCATCAAGCACGCGAACCCGTGCGGAATCGCGACGACGGCGCCGAACGCGCTCGACCCGATCGCCAGCGCGCACCTGCGGGCGCACGAGTGCGACCCGGTCTCGGCGTACGGCGGAGTGATCGCGGCCAACGGCACCGTCACGCTGAAGATGGCGGAGAACCTCAAGGACATCTTCACCGAGGTCATCGTCGCGCCGTCGTTCGAGCCCGCCGCTCTCGAGGTCTTCAAGGCGAAGAAGAACCTGCGTCTGCTGCAGCTTCCCGAGGACTGGCAGCAGGAGCGGATGGACGTGCGCCTCGTCTCGGGCGGACTGCTGCTGCAGGACGCGGACCGCTTCCCTGATGACATCGCCTCGGTCTCGACGAACTGGGAGCTGGTCTCCGGTGAACGTCCGAGCGATGAGGAGATGGAGAATCTCGTCTTCGCATGGAAGGCCTGTCGCGCCGTCAAGTCGAACGCGATCGTGCTCGCTCGCGGGAACGCCACGGTCGGCGTCGGAATGGGACAGGTCAACCGAGTCGACTCGTGCCGGCTGGCTGTCGAGCGCGCGGGTGATCGGGCGGCCGGTTCGGTCGCGGCATCCGACGCCTTCTTCCCGTTCGCCGACGGCGCGCAGGTGCTGATCGACGCGGGTATCTCGGCGATCGTGCAGCCCGGCGGCTCGGTGCGCGATGGCGAGGTCGTGGATGCCGCTCGCAAGGCCGGCGTCACGATGTTCTTCACCGGGGAGCGTCACTTCTTCCACTGAGGCGGGCCCAGCGTACCGACATGCGCCATTAGACGCGGGTGAGGTGTCGAGCGCGGCGTCAACGGCCTCTGGGCTGAGAGGGGTGTGCTTGTTGATGTTGAGATTGTGTGTTCGTGCGTAAGTGCCGGTTCGGGTGTGGGCTCATTCGCCTTGGCGGCCGAACAAGCCGAGCACTCCGCTGGTTGCTGACCGCTTTCGAATCAAGTGCGGCACGACCAGATCGCCACGCAACCTGAGCATCGGCGCCGCGGGCTGGGGAAGGCCATCATGGGCGCGCTCTCAAACGCCGCCCTCGACCGGGGACGATCCGACGCCGTCCTGCTCGCGAGTGCGGAAGGTCGCCACCTCTACACCACGCTCGGATGGCGCCTGCTCACACCATTCTGGGCAACCGTCCATCTCCCCTGAGTGTTCCGCCCAAGACTAAGGAGAACTGGCAAGCGCATCGCGATCGCTGGAGCCGCCGGCAACATCGGGCACTTCACCATGATCTCCCTCGAACGTTCGGGGCACGACGTCCTCCGGATCTACACAATCCTCCCGGCGACGCAGTTTCAGTACTTCGCCGAGCTGGTGGCCGGCGGACCGAACGCGACGGGTGCGCTCCACTGCTGATTCAGCGGATTGCTCCGACCGACGTCGCGGACGTTCTCGCGGAGATCGGCACGGTGGCTCCGATCAGCCGGTCATTGCTTGGGCGCGGGGACGAACGGGTTACCGAGTGCCTCGGAGATCCCGACGAAGATCCGCGTCGCGGGGCTGGAGCACAGCTCGCCGGTCGGATTGTCGAGGAGAGTCGGTGACTGCGCGCAGTCACCCGAGGCGATGTCGCTGTTCGTCATCGTGATCACGGTGCTGTCGCTGGAGGTGTCGTAGAAGACGGAGCTGTTGAAGCCGGGCAGTTCACCGGCATGGCCGACCCAGCCGCTGCTGCATCCCATCCCCAAGCCGTAACCGGCCGCACCGGGGAACGACGTGAGCCGCTCGAGTTGCGACTCGGCATCGAGCAGACCCTGACCGGTGCCCAGGGCGCGCGCATAGACGAGCATGTCCCGGCCGTTCGAGATCAGCTGACCCGCCGTCCATCCCCATGACGGGTTCCAGTCGGTGGCGTCGGTGGGATCCTCCGGGGTGGCTGTGGGGGACTGCAGGGTGTACCCGCGCGGGTGCGGTTCGGGGAAAGCGGCGGATGCTCCGGGATCGGACGTGCCCGTCAGCCCGAGCGGCCCGAAGATCCGCTCGGCGAACACGGTCGCGACGTCCTGTCCCGTCACCTTCTCGACGACCTGGCCGAGGAGCACGGTGTTGGTGTTGGAGTAGTCGAACTCCGTTCCCGGCTCGAACAGCGGCGGCAGTGCGACGCCGATGTCTACGAGCTCCTGGGGATCCCACACACGTCCGGGGTCACCCATGAAGGCCTGCAGCCACGTGTCATCGAACGTATAGCTGGCGACGCCGCTGGTCATGTCCGACAGCTGACGGAGGGTGACGACATCGCCGTTCGGCACGCCGTCGATGTACGTCCCGATGGGATCGTCGAGGGAGAGCGCGCCCTCTTCGGCGAGCTGCAGGACCAGTGTGACCGTGAAGGTCTTGGTGACGGATCCGACGCGCTGGAACATGTCGGTCGTCATCGGCGCGCCCGTGGTCGGGTCTGCCACGCCGTAGGCCTTGCTGAACGTTCCGTCCGGGGTCTGCACGAAGACGATCGCGCCGGGCGAGGCGGCCACGGCGAACGATGCCGCCGCCGCGGCGTCGATCTGTGAAGCCAGCTCCGCAGTCATCGGATCTGTGGCGGCCTCCGGCAACCGGGCAGCGATGACGGCTTCGGGATCGGTGACACAGGACGACTCCTGCGACGACGAGTCGCTGGTCGAAGGAGTCGCAGGTGGCGCGGTGGATGCCGGGCCGGAACAGCCGGCGAGAAAAAATGCCGCGCCCACACACAGAGCGGCGATGGTCCGAGGTCGGCGCACGATGCCCTCCTTCTGCCACGAAACGGACAGGGAGCCGTCAGCGTCCAGTATCACGCGCGCCGCGATCGCACACCAGGGGTTGTGGTGGGAGATCGCGGCTGGACCTGACGATCCGGCTGCGTCCGAGCACCGATACTCGAGACACAGCGATGTCCGATTTCCGCCAGCCGGTGTCCGTGGAGCGTGTCAGAGTGGAGTCATGAGCCTCCCCATCACCGACTTCGACGAGCGATACCGCGCGATCAGCGCCCGCGACACCCGCTTCGACGGGCAGTTCGTGACCGCCGTCCGATCGACGGGGATCTACTGCCGTCCGAGCTGCCCCGCACGCACCCCGATGCAGAGGAACGTGACGTTCTACCCGACCAGCGCGGCAGCCCATGAGGCCGGCTACCGCGCCTGCAAGAGGTGCCTCCCCGAAGCGGCTCCGGGCTCGCCAGCCTGGAACCTGCGCGGTGACACGGCGGCCAGGGCGATGCGCCTCATCGCAAGCGGTGTCGTCGAGCGCGAGGGTGTGACCGGACTCGCCGCACGCCTGGGCTACTCGAGCAGACACCTGACCCGGTTGCTCAGCACCGAGCTGGGCGCGGGGCCGCTCGCGCTCGCGAGGGCGCACCGCGCGCACACCGCGAGGATGCTTCTCGTCGGCACGGATATGCCGATCTCAGCAGTCGCGTTCTCCGCCGGGTTCGCCAGCATCCGCCAGTGCAACGACACGATCCGCGAGGTGTTCGGTCTCACTCCCGGCGAGCTCAGGGCACGTCGCCGGCCCACGCCAGGCTCACGCGCGGGCGGGGAAGGAACCGATGCCCCCGGCGCGATCGACCTCGTCCTGCCGCACCGCGGTCCGCTGGATGCCGATGGCGTGTTCGCATGGATGGCGGCCCGTGCACTCCCCGGCGTCGAGGACACGACTGCCACCTCGTTCAGTCGTCATCTGCGCATGGCGGGCGGACCGGCATGGTTCGAAGTGCGGCAGGAAGGCGACGGGCGGCTCCACCTGCGAGCCAGGGTCACCGAACTCGGCGACCTCGCACCTCTCGTCGGCACCGTCCGGAGGCTCTTCGATCTCGACGCCGACCCGCTCGCCGTCGACGACGCTCTGGCCGCACACCCGGAGCTCGCCCCGCTCGTCGCGCGGATCCCCGGCATCCGCGTCCCCGGATCGGCCGATCCGCACGAGATGCTGATCCGTGCGATGGTCGGGCAGCAGATCACGGTGGCGGCCGCACGCACGGCGCTGACCGCGCTGGCGAATGCGCTGGGGGAGCGGACGGCGGACGGCGGTCTGCTCTTCCCGACGATGGAGGTGATCGCCGAGCGAGGAGCCGAAGTGCTCCGCGGACCCGCAGCCCGCATCCGGGCGATCACCGGCGCCGCGGCGGCGCTCGCCGACGGCTCGCTGACCCTCACCGTCGGCGACGATGGCGCCGAGCAACGCCGGGCGCTGCTCGCGATGCCCGGCATCGGCCCGTGGACGGCTGACTACGTGCGGATGCGCGTGCTCGGAGACCCGGACGTGTTTCTGCCGGGTGACGTCGCAGTGCGGGCGGGTGCCGCGGCATCCGGCCTGTCCGCGGAGCCCGTCCCGCTCACGACCTGGGCCGAGCGCACGGCGCCCTGGCGCAGCTACCTCACCGCCCACCTCTGGCGCGCGGCGCCGGTGCGAACCGCATCCGCCCGCCGAACGATCACAATGACCACGACTTCGAAGGAGCAATCATGACCGCACTCATCCAGACCCTGGACACGCCAGACGGGCCGTTCACGATCCTCGTCGACGAACGACAGCGCGTGCTGTCCTCCGGATGGACGACGGACCATCAGGAGATTCTCGACCGCCTCCCGGCTGCCGCGCGGCCGGCGGATGTCGGCGAGGGGGAGACGGATGCGGCTGCTGCCGCCCTGGCCTACTACGCCGGCGACCTCACTGCGATCGATGCCGTCGCCGTGAAGCAGACCGGAACCGCCCTGCAACTCGCGGGGTGGGCGGCCCTGCGCCGTATCGACGCCGGAGCGCCGCTGACGTACACCGGCTTCGCCGCCGTCCTCGACAACCCTCGCGCTGTGCGGGCCGCCGCATCCATCTGCGCCCGGAACGCCCCCGCACTCTTCGTCCCCTGTCACCGGGTGCTGCGCTCAGACGGCAGCCTCGGCGGATTCGCCTGGGGCCTCGACGTGAAGGAGCGTCTCTTGGCACGCGAAGGCGGCTCCCTGACGTGAGCGTGCAGCACGATCCCGGATACGGGCACAGGAGCGCGTGATTCGTTCCCGATGGCGGCTCGCACCTGCGCGTGGCGACTGCATTCCGGCCCGCGCAGCGCACAGGATGGGCACATGAGCGAAACCAGGGCCGCAGAACTGCACCGGCACGCTGTCGTCGCGGACGCGCACAACGACCTGCTCTGCGCCGTCGCCAGCCGGCCCCCGGAGCAGTGGTCCGAGTTCTTCCGGCTGCAGTGGCTGCCGCAGCTGCAGGAGGGCGGTGTGAACATCCAGGTGCTTCCGGTGTTCATCGACGCCGTCTATCGACCGGAAGGCGCGCTGAGGCGCACCTTCCAGATGATCGAAGCCACCCACAGGATCACCGAGGGCAACGCGGATGCCGTCGCGCTCTGCGCCGACGGCGCCGATATCGATCGCGCACTCGAGGGAGGCCGTATCGCCCTCGTGCTCGCGCTCGAGGGCATGCCGGGGATCGGTGAAGACGTCGAGCTTCTGGAGACCGTGCACAGGCTCGGCGTTCGGATCGGCGCCCTCGCGCATTTCGGCCGCAGCGCCTTCGCGGACGGCAGCGGGGAAGACGGAGCCGGCAGCCGGCTCACCCGACTGGGCATCCGCGCCGTCGCCGAGATGGAGCGCATCGGCATGATGCTCGATATCAGCCACCTCGGCGCCGCCGGCGTCGATCATGTGCTCGAGCTCTCCACGCGCCCGCTGATCGCCACGCACTCGTCATCCCGGGTGCTCTTCGACCATCACCGCAACCTCACCGACGCCCAGGCCGCTGGTATCGCGGCCGGCGGCGGCGTGGTGTGCGTCAACTTCTTCGCGCCCTACCTCGATTCCGGTGACTACACGGTCGACCGGCTGGTCGACCACTTCGAGCACCTGGTGTCGGTCGCCGGGATCGAGCACGTCGGCATCGGCGCGGATTTCATGCAGGAGGTGATGGCCGACACCACCGCGCCGTGCTGCGTCGAGGCCATGGTCGAGGGCGTTCCGGCCGACGAGTACCTCCCGGGCCTCGAGGGTCCCTCGGGCTTGCCGCTGATCACTGAGGCGTTCCTTCGCCGCGGCTGGCGCGACGCCGACGTCGTCGCCGTGCTCGGCGGCAACATGCAGCGCCTCTTCCGCGCCGAACTCGGCGTCGCCGCCGACTGACCCAGGACGGTCCGGAAGGAATTCGGGAATGAGTCTTGCGATCAGCTGGTTCCCAGCAATAGGCTGATGGGCTGTCGCACCGACCGGACGACACAGCCGAGCTCTGAGGAGGACTCCATGACCACGATCGCCAGCGCGCAGATCGCAGCTCTCGGCTCGACCCCGGTGCGCCTGTTCCCTTAGACCGACTGCCGCGGGTCGCTCCGCGCCTTCTGCTTCGGACACCGGACTCTGAGAGTCCGTTCCTGTGTCCGTTCCCTTTTCAGCAACCGCTTTCCATACGAAACTCGTCTGAGAGACATGTCTTCCTCGCCTTCTCCGCAGAACACCTCACCGTCCTCCACTCTCTCCACACCCGCCGCGCTCTGGCGGCTCAAGCCGTTCGTCAAGCCGGTCATCTGGCGGCTCGTCGGCGGCGCCGCCAGTGCGCTCGTCGCGGCTGTCATCGCGCTGATGATCCCCCTCGTGCTCGAGCAGATCATCAGCGGCCCCGTCCGGTCCGGCGAGATCGGCGCGATCGCGTGGGGCGCGCTGGCCGTCTTCGGCCTCGCCGTCGGCGAGGCGGCGATGATCTGGCTGCGCCGCTGGTTCGTGCTGAATCCGGCGACGGAGGTCGAGTACCGCATGCGGACCGACCTCTACTCGCGCCTGCAGACGCTGCCGGTGTCGTTCCACGATCGCTGGCAGTCCGGACAGCTGCTCAGCCGGATGATGCAGGACATCGGCCTCATCCGCCGCTGGCTCGCCTTCGGCCTGGTGCTTCTGGTCGTGAACGTGCTCACGATCATCATCGGCGCTGTGCTGCTGTTCCGCTGGCACTGGCTGCTGGGAACGATCTTCCTCGTCACGGCGATTCCGCTGTGGATCCGCGGCTACCTGTTCGAGAAGCGCTACGGCGCGCTCACGCGGCGCAGCCAGGACCAGGCCGGCGACCTCGCGACCAGCGTCGAGGAGAGCGTGCACGGCATCCGCGTGCTGAAGGCCTTCGGGCGCGGCAAGCACGCGCTCAGCCGCTTCAGCCGCCAGGCCGAGACGCTGCGCGAGACCGAGATGAGCAAGGCCGGTGCCATCGCCTCGATATGGTTCTGGCTCGACCTCATGCCGCAGATCGCCTTCGGCCTCAGCCTGATGGCGGGTATCTGGCTGATCTCGCAGGGCGCCATCGATCTGCCCGAACTGTTCGCCTTCTTCGCGATGGCGACCGTGCTGCGCTGGCCGATCGAATCGATCGGCTTCCTCTTCTCGTTCATGCTCGATGCGCGCACGGCGACCGACCGTGTGTTCGACATCTTCTCCGAGACGAACACGATCACGGACCCGGCGAACCCGGTGCGCATCGAGAATCCGCGCGGAGAGCTGGTGTTCGAGCGCGCCCACTTCCGCTATCAGGATGCCGGTGCGCAGGAACGCGATCTGCTGGACGGCATCGACCTGGTGCTGCGCCCCGGTGAGACGATGGCTCTGGTCGGGCTCACCGGCAGTGGCAAGACCACCCTGACGACGCTCCCTGCCCGCCTCTACGACGTCACCGGCGGCCGGGTCACGCTCGACGGCGTGGACGTGCGCGACTTGACCCTCGCCGACCTGCGCCAGCACATCGCGATGGCATTCGAGGATGCGACGCTGTTCTCGGCATCGGTCCGGGAGAACGTGCTGCTGGGCCGGGCCGAGCTCGACGTGCACAGCGACGAAGCCGAACGCGTGCTGCGCGAGGCGCTGGACGTCGCCCAGGCCGGGTTCGTCGACGCGCTCCCCGAGGGCGTGGAGACGATCATCGGCGAGGAGGGCCTCAGCCTGTCCGGCGGACAGCGCCAGCGTCTCGCGCTCGCCCGTGCCGTCGCGGCGAACCCGCGGGTCCTCGTGCTCGACGATCCGCTCTCGGCTCTGGACGTCGACACCGAGGCGCTCGTCGAAGAGGCGCTGCGGCACGTGCTCGCCGAGACCACGGCGCTTGTCGTCGCGCACCGCCCGTCGACGGTGGCGCTCGCCGACCGGGTCGCGCTTCTCGAACGCGGACGCGTGACGGCGGTCGGCACCCACAGCGAACTGCTGCAGTCGAGCAGGCACTACCGGCACGTGATCTCCAGCCTCGAGGCGGAAGAGGCGGCCAGGACCGGCTCGATCCCGATCATCCGGGACGCCGCCGAAGACGACGAAGAGGGCGATCTGCCCGACGAAGAACTGACCATCGAAGAGGAGGTGCAGGCATGAGCTCCGACATCACCGGTACGCAGAACGAGGACCGTTCCGACTACACCCGCGCGGAGAGCAGGGAGATCCGTCAGCGGTCGCTGCGCCTGCTGGGCTCGCTGATCCGGCCGCTGCGACCGCAGGTCATCCTCGCGGCCGCGGTGCTCGTCATCTCGACGGCACTGCAGGTGGCGGGTCCGATCCTCATCAGCATCGGACTCGACCAGGCGCTGCCGGCCGTGATCGAGCGCGCGGATTGGATGCCGACCTTCGTGATCGGCTTCGTCTACCTGTTCGCGGGTGCGGCCGCTGCCGTGCTCATCGCCTGGTACGTGATGATCGCCGCCCGGATCACCCAGGCGGTGCTGCTGGATCTGCGCAAGCGCATCTTCCTGCACACGCAGAAGCTGAGCCTCGAGTTCCACGAGTCGTACACGTCCGGTCGCATCATCTCGCGCCAGACGAGCGATCTCGATTCGATCCGGGAGCTCCTGGACGGCGGACTGAACAACCTCGTCTCCGGCGTGCTCTTCGGCGCGTTCACCTTCATCGCCCTCGCCGTCTGGGACTGGCAATCGGGCGTGATCCTCGCGCTCGCCGGCATTCCTTTGATGATGCTCATGCGCTGGTTCTACTCGCGCTCGCAGCTCGTCTACCGGGAATCGCGCGTGATCAGCGCGAAGGTGATCGTGCAGTTCGTCGAGACGATGACCGGCATCCGCGCCGTCAAGGCGTTCCGCAAGGAGCCCCGCAACGATGTCACCTTCCAGAAGGTGGCGGGCGACTACCGTGACATCAACCGGCGCTCGATGCTGCTGTTCGGCACGTTCGAACCCGGGCTGATGGGCGTCGCCGCGCTCACCCTCGGCGCCGTCGTGCTCTGGGGCGGCATCCGGGTCTCCACCGGTGCGCTCACCGTCGGCGTGCTGCTTTCCGCTGTGCTGTACGTGCGCAACTTCTTCGCGCCGATGCAGGAGATCGCGATGTTTCTGAACTCCTACCAGTCGGCGACGGCGGCGCTGGAGAAGGTGTCCGGCGTGCTGGAAGAGCAGCCGACGGTTCCCGACCCCGAGAAGCCGGTCGACCTGTGGGAATCGCGCGGCGCGATCCGCTTCGAGGACGTCACATTCGGCTACAACGGCGAGACCACGATCCTGCCGGACTTCTCACTCGACATCCCCGCCGGCCAGACGATCGCGCTCGTGGGCACCACCGGGGCGGGCAAGTCGACGCTGGCGAAGCTCATCTCGCGGTTCTACGACCCCACGATCGGTCGCGTCACCCTTGACGGAGTCGATCTGCGGAAGCTGCATCCGAAGGACCTGCGCCGGGCGATCGTGATGGTCACTCAAGAGGCGTACCTGTTCAGCGGAACCGTCGCCGACAACATCGCGCTCGGAAAGCCGGATGCCACGCTCGACGAGATCCGGACAGCCGCGCGCGCGGTGGGAGCCGACGAGTTCATCTCATCGCTGCCGGACGGATACAACACCGACGTGAACAAGCGCGGCGGTCGGGTGTCGGCGGGACAGCGTCAGCTGATCTCGTTCGCCCGGGCGTTCCTCGCCGACCCGTCGGTGTTGATCCTCGACGAGGCCACCGCATCGCTCGACATCCCCTCGGAGCGATTGATCCAGGATGCTCTGCAGACGCTGCTCGCCGACCGGACCGCGATCATCATCGCGCACCGCCTGTCGACGGTGGCCATCGCCGACCGGGTGCTGGTGATGGAGCACGGACGGATCATCGAGGACGACACCCCGGCGGCGCTCATCGGCGGTACCGGCAAGTTCGCGCAGCTGCACGCCGCCTGGCAGGAGACGCTGGTCTGAGCCGCAGATGAGAAAGGCCCGCACGGCGAACCGTGCGGGCCTTTCTCATCTCACGCGCTAGGCGTCGACGGTCAGCCGTGCAGCCTGGCGGGCGGCGCCGAGGGCGACGTATTCCGCGATCTCCGGCACATCGACCGGCAGGCCGAGCACCTCGGGAGCGATCCGCCGCACGGCTTCGGACTGCGCTCCGCCGCCGATGAGCAGAGCGCGCTCGAGCGGGATGCCGAGATCGCGCAGCGCGTCGAGTCCGGCGCCGAGGCCGCGCAGCATCCCCTCGACGGCCGCCCGAGCCAGATTCTCGCGGGTCGTCGAGGCGAGGGTCAGACCAGACAGCGTCGCCGTCGCATCGGGCAGGTTCGGGGTGCGCTCGCCCTCGAAGTAGGGCTGAAGCGTGAGTCCGCCCGCCCCGGGGGATGCCTGCAGGGCGAGGTCGCTGAACTCGTCGAGCGAGACGCCCAGGAGGGCCGCCGTGACGTCCAGGACTCTCGCCGCGTTCAGCGTCGCGACCAAGGGAAGGAACCGGCCCGAGGCATCGGCGAAGCCCGCCACGGTGCCCGTCGGGTCCTCGACGCGCTCCGTGCTGATCGCGAACACGGTGCCCGACGTGCCGATCGAGACGACGACGTCACCCGGGCGGGTGTCCAGCCCGAGTGCAGCGGCCGCGTTATCGCCGGCGCCGGGGCCGACGCGACGGCCGTCAGCATCGGCGACCGCCTCGTCGGAACCCAGCACCCGGGGGAGGACCGCATCGTGGCCGAGCGCAGCCGCCAGCAGCTCACGGTCGTACTCGCCCGTCGCCGGGTTCCAGTACCCCGTGCCCGAGGCGTCGGATCTGTCGGTGACGAGCTCGGTGAGCACCGGATTATCCGGACCGTAGCCGCGCAGACGCCACGTCAGCCAGTCGTGCGGCAGCGCGACAGCGGCGACACGCGCCGCGTTCTCCGGTTCGTTGTCGCGCAGCCACCGCAGCTTCGTGATCGTGAACGACGCCACCGGGACGAGACCCGTTCGCGCCGCCAGCGTCTCCGCGCCGAACTCGGCGATGAGATCCGCCGCGGCGCCGGCGGACCGGGTGTCGTTCCACAGCAGCGCATCCCGGATCACCGTGCCATCGGCGTCCAGCGCGACCATGCCGTGCTGCTGGCCGCCGATCGACCAGGCCTCGATGTCGTCGAGACCTCCGGCTTCCTCGATGGCGGTGTTCAGTGCTCGCCACCATGCCTCGGGGTCGACCGCTGTCCCGTCGGGGTGCGCGGCGCGCCCCGACCGCACGACGGTTCCCGTCGCAGTATCCACGACGAGTGCCTTGCAGGACTGGGTCGAGGAGTCGACCCCGAGAACGAGGGGCATGATCAGCGCGCGCCGAGAAGGTGCTCGGTCGCGAGCTGCTGCAGACGGACGAACCCGAAGCCCTTGCCGCCGAAGTACGTCGACGCGTCGAAGTCCTCGTAGGCCGAACGGTCGGCGAGGAAGTCCTCGTACGACTCTCCGTCTCCGAGGGTGGGGACGGACAGCTCGTCGACACGTGCGGCGGCGAGCGCCTCCTGCACCTCGGGGTCGGCGCGGAACGCGGCCGCGCGCTCCTTGAGCAGCAGGTAGGTGCGCATGTTCGCGGCGGCCGAGTCCCAGACGCCCTTCTCGTCTTCGGTGCGCGAGGGCTTGTAGTCGAAATGGCGAGGGCCGTCGTAGGCGGGCACACCGCCGGGGCCGCCGTTCTCGAGCAGGTCGACGAGCGCGAACGCGTTGTGCAGGTCGCCGTGTCCGAACACCAGGTCCTGGTCGTACTTGATGCCGCGCTGGCCGTTGAGGTCGATGTGGAACAGCTTGCCGTGGAACAGCGCCTGCGCGATGCCTGCAGCGAAGTTGAGCCCGGCCATCTGCTCGTGGCCGACCTCGGGGTTGACGCCGACCAGTTCGGGGCGCTCGAGCGAGTCGATGAAAGCGATCGCGTGACCGAGAGTGGGCAGCAGGATGTCGCCGCGCGGCTCGTTCGGCTTCGGCTCGATGGCGAAGCGGATGTCGTAGCCCTTGTCGGTGACGTAGTCGCCGAGCAGGTTCACAGCTTCGCGATAGCGCTCGAGTGCGGCGCGGATGTCCTTCGCGGAGTCGTACTCCGCCCCTTCGCGGCCGCCCCACATGACGAAGGTCTTCGCGCCGAGCTCGGCGCCGAGGTCGAGCTGACGGAACACCTTGCGCAGCGCGAAACGGCGCACGTCGCGGTCGTTCGAGGTGAATCCGCCGTCCTTGAAGATCGGGGCGCTGAAGAGGTTCGTGGTGACCATCGGCACGATCAGGCCGGTGTCGGCCAGGGCGCCCTTCAGGCGGTCGATCTGGGTCTGCCGTTCGGCGTCGGTCGACCCGAACGCGAAGAGGTCGTCATCGTGGAACGTCAGGCCGTAGGCGCCGAGTTCGGCGAGCTTCTCGACGGCGTGCACGACATCGAGCGCCGGTCGGGTGGGGCCGCCGAAGGGGTCGGCGCCGTTGTAGCCGACGGTCCACAGGCCGAAGGAGAACTTGTCGTCGCGGGTGGGGGTTGTCATGGGAGGCTCCAGCGGGGAAGATCGGATAAGTTGGTAACAACAACTTATGACATGCTCGTCGGTCTGTCCAGTCCCATTCGGGTCGAATGGGACTGGCTAGGCTGAACGAGCGGTCCGGGGATGCCCCGGCGAGAGGGGAGCATCCGTGGCGGACGGCGCGAGGAGTGTGGAGGGTGTGCGTCGTCGCAACCTCGGCGAGATGCTGCGGCTCGTGCACGAGGGCGGACCGCAGTCCCGCGCACGACTCACCGCGGCCACCGGCCTGAACCGCTCGACGGTGGCGGATCTCGTCATGACCCTCGCCGACGCGGGCCTCGTGGTCGAACGGGAGCCCGATCAGACTCGCCGCGTCGGCCGTCCCTCTCCTGTCGTCGCGGCGAGCGGCGACGTCGTCGCGTTGGCCGTCAACCCCGAGGTCGACGCGATCGAGATGGCAGCGGTCGGCCTGAACGGTGAGGTCCGCGCACGCGTGCGCGAGGAACTGGACCGCCTGATCACCCCTGAGGAGGCTGCGGCATCGGTGGCGCGGACGCTCAGGGAGTGGCGGGCCGGTGAGCTGGCCGGCCTCCGCGTGGTCGGTGTCGGCATCGCGGTGCCGGGCCTCGTCCGCGCCACCGATGCGGTTGTGCGGTACGCACCCCACCTCGGCTGGCGGGATGCCTCCGTCGGCGCCCTGGTGGAGGAGGCGACGGGTCTGCCGGTCGCGGTCGGAAACGACGCGAGCCTCGGCGCGATGGCCGAGCATCTCTTCGGCGCCGCGGTCGGGCATCTCGACGTCGTCTACCTCAACGGCGGTGCGAGCGGCATCGGCGGCGGCCTCATCATCGACGGCAGACTCGTCGGCGGCGCCGGCGGCTATGCAGGCGAATGGGGGCAGAACCGCCCCGTGATCCTGGCTCCGGCCGACCGGCGTGCCGGCGAAGGGGTACTCGAGGACGAGGTGTCCCGCAGTCGACTGCTGGGCGTGCTGGGGCTGGCCGCCGCTGACGACGTGGCGCTCGGCGACGCCCTCGCCTCGGCGCAGGGCGCGGAGGTGTTCGAGGAGGTGTCGAGGCAGAGGCGCATCCTCGCGCCGACCCTGGCGAGTGCGGTCAACGTCCTCAACCCCTCGGCGGTCGTGCTCGGGGGGTTCCTCAGCATGATCCTCACCCACGACGCCGATGCGCTCGTCGAGGCGGTGCGCGTGCAGGCGATGTCCGACCCCGCCGCCGACGTGATGATCCTCCCGGCGGCTCTGGGCGATGATCGCCTGCTCATCGGAGCGGCCGAGATCGCGTTCGCACCGCTCCTCGCCGATCCGCTCGCCGGGACCGCGATCTCTGACGTCTGAACCGCGAACCGCTGTCGCGTCGTCGTCGGTAGCATCGAGTCATGGATCCGTTGCTGCTGATGGCCGAGTGGTGGTGGATCGCGCCGTCCGCGGCCGGCGTGGGTGCGATCGGCGCGATGGGTGTTCGCGGACGCGGGCGTGCGAGCGGGCGGCGCCTCGCCTTCGACGCTGCGCGCCAGGACCTGAAGGCGGCGAAGCAGACCGCGACGGAGCGCCGCCTGGCGCTCAAGGTGGCACGAGCTGATCTCGCGCACGTCACGGCCCAGCGCGCAGCGCAGCGGGCGACGCCGGAGCAGGTCGCGAGCGCGAAGCGGATGCTCCGGGAGGCGGAGCGCGACGCGAAGACCGCGGCCGCCGAAGTGCGCGCGAGACAGGCGAGGCTGACCGCGACGCGCGCCGAGATCCCCGCGGCCTCCGGTCCGCGTCCGCTGGAGCGCCTGCGCACCGCCCACGATGCGGTGACCGCTCGATGGATGCAGTACGAGACCGACGCCGCGCTACAGATCGCGTACCCGGCGATGACCGATGTGAAGCGGCCGGCGACGGCGTCATACCTCCGCGCGGCAGCGCATGCCGTCGAGCTGCGTCGCGCGGCCACCGGGAAGGTCACCCCTGCCGAGTTCGCCGCCTATCGTGACGCGGTCGGCGACCTCGAGCGCGCTTTCGAGGTCGCCGAGCACGCCGCGAAGGTGCAGGCGGGCGAAGCGCCGCCTGCACCCGCCTGGCAGGACGCGGCGCAGGACGTTCTCAGCCGCTCGGCCGAGGCCCTCGATCGAGCAGCCGGCGCTGCAGCATCTGCCATCGCCGCCTGGACGAACCGCAGCCGCTCCGGCAAGAACGACTGATCAGCCGGCCCGCTGCCAGCCCACCATCATCCCGTGACCTCAGCGCGGTCGACCGTGTAGGTCGTGGCAGTGCCGCCGGGAGCCGTGACCGTCACGGTCGCGACCCCGGTGCCGCCGGGGAACACCCGCAGGCGCAGTCCGTCGTGGTAGTCGTAGTCCGGCCGATCGCTGCGCGCGCCCCACGGCAGCACGGCACCGGGACGCGCGTACAGCGGCAGCGAGTCGAAGCCGTGCGTCTCGCGGAGCCAGGTGCCGCCGGTGACGGTCTCGCCGCTGAGCAGCGAGGTCCATTCACCGGCCGGAAGGTAGAAGTCGACGTGGCCGTCCTCGCTGAACACGGGGGCGACGAGCAGTTCGGAGCCGAGCATGTACTGACGGTCCAGATGGCCGGTCGCCGGATCGTCCGGAAACTCCAGCGCCATCGGGCGCATCAGCGGCACGCCGGTCTGCGCGGCATCCAGCCCCTGCTGGTACAGGTAGGGCATCAGCCGCATCTTCAGGTGAGTGAACAGGCGGGTGACGTCGACGGCCTCCTCGTCGAAGGCCCACGGCACCCGGTAGGAGCTGGAGCCGTGGAATCGGGAGTGCGACCCGAGCATGCCGAATGCGGTCCAGCGCTTGAACACACCGGCATCCGGGGTGCCCTCGAAGCCGCCGATGTCGTGGCTCCAGAACGCGAAGCCGCTGAGCGCGAGCGAGAGCCCGCCGCGGAGCGTCTCCGCCATCGAGGCGAAGGTGGAGGTCGAGTCGCCTCCCCAGTGCACAGGCATGCTCTGACCTCCCGCGGTCGCCGAGCGGGCGAAAAGCACGGCCTCGCCTGCGCCGCGAGCGTCGACCAGCACGTCGTGCACGGCGCGATTGTAGAGATCGGTGTAGAGGTTGTGCATGCGCTCGGGGTCGCTGCCGTCGGCCCACACGACATCGGTGGGGATGCGCTCGCCGAAATCGGTCTTGAAGCAGTCGACGCCCTGATCGACCAGTGCGCGCAGCTTCGCCTGATACCAGGCCGTGGCATCCGGGTTCGTGAAGTCGACCAGTCCCATCCCCGCCTGCCACAGGTCCCACTGCCACACAGAGCCGTCCGGACGGGCGACCAGGAAACCCTGGTCGGCGGCCTCGCGGAAGAGGGCAGAGCGCTGCCCGATGTACGGGTTGATCCATACGCAGACGCGGAGGTCCTTGTCGTGCAGCCGGGCGAGCATCCCGTCCGGATCCGGGAAGACCCGAGGGTCCCACTCGAAATCGCACCAGTTGAACTCGCGCATCCAGAAGCAGTCGAAGTGGAACACGGAGACCGGCAGCTCTCGGCCGCCATCTCATCGATGAACGACGTCACGGTCTGCTCGTCGTAGTCGGTGGTGAAACTCGTCGACAACCAGAGGCCGTAGGACCAGGCCGGAACGACCGGCGGACGGCCGGTCAGCGCGGTGTAGCGGCCGAGTACGTCCTTCGGCGTGGGACCGGCGAAGACGAAGTACTCGAGCACCTCGCCGGTGACCGAGAACTGCACCCGCTCGACCGCCTCGGAGCCGATCTCGTACGACACGTGACCTGCGTCGTTCACGAGCACGCCGTAGCCGCGGTTCGAGAGATGGAACGGCACGTTCTTGTACGCCTGCTCGCTGGAGGTACCGCCGTCGGCGTTCCAGATGTCCACCGACTGACCGTTCTTCACCAGTGGTCCGAAGCGCTCGCCGAGGCCGTAGACGAGCTCGCCGACGCCGAGATCGAGCTGCTCGTGCACGAAGGCGGATGCCGCTGGTATCCCGGCATCGTACTGCGTGTTGCCCACGACGCCGGCGTCGACCGCCGCATCCGCGGAGAGCCGGATGTACCCCTGGGCCTTGTGGCCGCTGCCCGTCACGCGACGCCCGTCGACCTCGAAGGACAGATCCCACGGCGCGCCTGGTGCGATCCGTGCCACCAACGAGCCGGCATCCAGGACTCCGCCGGCCTCGGACACCGAAACGGATGCGGTGCCTGTCCCTGCGCCCGGAAGCGGGAAGCCCTCGTGTCGGCGACCGCCCGAGTGGTGCGCGATGCGCACCCGGACGACTCCCTCGGCGGGGGAGGAGAGCGTGGTCGTCAGCGTGGCCCGGTTCAGGACGTCGCCGCGTCTGCCGATGACCGCCGTGGGCGCCGTGACGATGATGCCGGGTCCGTCAGGGGTGTCGTCGGTCGCGTCGATGTCATACGCCTCCTGGGCGTAGAGGGCCGCGACGCCGGGGCGGAGCTGCCAGAAACCATCGGTGAACTTCATTACTTGACTGCTCCTGCTGTGATGCCGCGGGTCAGCGTGCGCTGGAAGATGAGGAAGAAGATGAGCGTCGGGATGATGCCGAGAAGCGCGGAGGCACTCGTGGTCGTGACGTCCATCAGGCGGTCGCCCTGCAGCACGCTGATCGCGACAGGGACAGTCTGATTCGCATTGGATGCGAGGAAGGTCAACGGGATGAGGAACTCGTTCCACGTCCAGATGAAGAAGAAGATGAGCAGCACCGAGAGTGTCGGACGGCTGATCGGGAAGATCACGCGCCACAGGATCTGCCAGCGGTTGGCGCCGTCGAGGGACGCGGCTTCCAGGATCTCCTTGGGGAACGTTCCGTACACCGAAGAGAGCAGATACGTGCCGAAGGCGGCCTGGATCACGGTGAAGACGATGATCACGGCCCAGACGTTGTCGTAGAGACCGGCCGACTTGAACATGTAGTACAGCGGGTAGAGCAGGGCCTCCTGCGGCAGCAGGTTGGCCATCAGGAAAAGAAGCACGATCCAGCTGCGCCCGCGGATGCGGCCGATGCCGATGGCGAAGGCGTTGAGCATCGAGATCACCACCGCCAGCACGGCGACGATGCCCGAGATGAAGATCGAGTTCCACACCTTCTCGGGGAAGTTCACGCGTTCCCAGAACTTGATGATCCCGCCGAAGTCGAGCGTCTCGGGGAAGGCGAGGGGGCCGGAATTCGCGTAGTCGACCGGCGACTTGAACGAGTTGACCAGCACGAGATAGAAGGGGGCGATGACGAGCAACGCGCCCACGACGACCAGGGCCAGCAGGAGCCAGTCGATGGGTCGCTTCTTCGTCATGCCGCCCCGGGGTCGGCTCTTCGACGGCTTCCCGGTGACGATGGCGGTGGTGGCGTGCATCACAATCCCGCCCTCTCTTTCCGTTCGAGGGAGTTCTGCACACGGATGAACACGATCGACACGATGACCACGACGATGGTGAGCACGGTCGCGATCGTCGCGCCGTAACCGACGTTCCGTTTGGTGAAGAACTCCTGATATGCGTAGTAGGCGGGCACCAGCGTCGATCCGGCGGGCCCTCCGCGGGTGATGATGTAGACGGGGCCGAACACCTTGAGAGCGGCGATCGTGCAGGTGAGGGTCACGACGAAGATCTCCGGGCGGATGATGCTCATCGTGATGGCGCTGAACCGCTGCAGCCAGTTCGCTCCGTCGAGTTCCGCCGCCTCGTAGAGCTCCGGATCGACGCGCTGCAGGGCCGCCATGAACACGACGACCGGATAGCCGAGCTGCACCCAGACCATGACGAGCATGAGCACGATCAGGGCGGAGGGCATCTGTCCCAGCCAGTCGTATGCGGGGAGACCGAAGGCGCCGAGGATCTGGTTGAGGGCGCCGTCTCCGCCAGGACGCACGATCCATCCGATCACGATGCCGGCCACGGCGATGGGGAGGATCTGCGGGAGGTAATAGGTGGCCCGCAGGAAACTGCCGACCTTGCCGCCGAACTTGCGTCCGACGACGTCGAACAGGAGGGCGGCGACGATGAGGCCGACGATCGTCGGCACGACGACCATGGCGAGGATCATCCACACCGAGTTCGTGAACGACGTCCAGAAGTCGCTGTCGGTGAGGATCTTCTGCCAGTTCTCGAGTCCGATGAACTCCGGCGTGCGCACGCCCTTCCACTTCGTGAAGGTGAGGTACACGTTCCAGATGAGCGGCACGATGACGACGACGAGCAGCAGCACGAAGCCGGGAAGCAGGTACATCCAGTAAGGCCCGGTCCCGCCGCTGCGCTGCGGGATGGACGGCTGTTCGGGCGGCAGCTTCGTGCGGCCCCCGCGGGTGGCGAGTGACATGTGTTCATCTCCAGGAGGGTGCGGGGGCGGCCACCGAGCCGCCCCCGCGATGGATCAACGGAAGTCCGCGGTGCCTTCGTCGTACTGCTCGCCGAGGTTCGTGTTCGTGGTCTTCACGTCCTGCACGCCGGTGACGAGGCCCTGCAGTTCCTGCACGAGAACGTCGTAGAAGCCCGGCGCCGGCCAGTCGGGGTAGAACGAGAGACCATCGGCATCGAGCACGCCGTTGAACGTCTCGATCAGTTCGGCGCTCTTCTCGTCGGTGATGTCGGCGGGGTCGACGGCGACGGGGAGGCCGCCGTTGTTGCCGATGATCGCCTGGATCTCGGGGCGCATCGTGATGTCGATGAACTCGTAGGCGAGTTCCTTGTTCGCGGCGTTCTCCGGAACGACCCACAGGTTTCCGGACGAGCCGAGCGACAGATCCGCGCCGGGGAAGGCGTTCATCGTCCAGTCGAAGCCGGTGGCCTCGGTGACGAAGCGGCCGAACCACCAGGAACCGGAGACGAAGATCGGGGAGGTGCCGTTGATGAACGAGACACCCGCGTCTTCCGCCTTGACCGACGAGACGTCGGAGGCGATGTACCCCTTGTCGACGTATTCCTTCAGGGTCTCGGTCGCGGAGGCGACCTCGGGCCCCTGCCAGTCGATCGGGTTCTTGTAGAGCTGATAGTCGTCGACGAACCCGCGATCGCCTTCGAGGAGAGCGAGCTGGTACCAGAGCTGGCCCAGCGGGTACTCCGCACCCGCTTCCGCGAGCGGTGTGATGCCCTTGGCGACGAATGCGTCGAGGACGCTGACGAACTCGTCGTACGTGGTGGGGATCTCGAGTCCGGCTGCCGCGAAGGCGTCCTCGTTGTAGTACACGCCGACGAACTCGCCGTAGTTCGGGATGCCGTACCAGGTGTCGCCGCCCATGACGCCGTCTTCGCTGTACTTGGCGGTGGTCTGCAGGGACGGAGCGAGCTTCTCATCCCAGCCGTACTCGGCCACGGCATCGGAGATGTCGGTGATCAGGCCGGTCGATGCGAGGAACCCGGCCGTCGCATTGCCCTTGTTGAACTCCATGAGGTCCGGTGCGGCGTCGGTATCGAGCACCTGGCTGGCCGTCTTCTGGATCTGCTCGAAGGACTTCTCCTCGAACTCGACCTTCGCGCCTGTCTCCTCCTCGAAGATCTTGATCGCCTCGGCCCAGGCCTTGCCCATCGCACTGTCGGCGCCTTCGTAGTGCCAGAGCTTGAGGGTCTTGCCGTCTTCGGTCTCGGAGCCGCCGCCTGCGCAGCCGCTCAGTGCGAGGCCGGCAGCGGTGAGGGCCGCTGCTGCGGCCAGCATCTTCGTCTTGCGGATTGTTCGTGCCATCGTCGGCACTCCTTTCTCGGGTGGCCCAGGGGCCGGACACTTCGGTGGGTCGGGTGACGCCTTCGCGGACGTTTCGTCCTGGTCGGAGCCAGGAGTGTCGAAGCGCTTCGATACGCGAACTGAGATCGATGATAGGCCGAGTCCCAGCCGATGTGCAAACTTTTGTTGCGGACGACGACAAAAAGCCCCCGGCGTGCACGAAGCACGCCGGGGGCTGGGAGCCTAAGGCGACGAGATCTCGATGGGGGAGGGGATTCGAGACCCCGCCGCCGCTCTAGTCGGCGAGACGGATCTCGGCGATGATCTCGCCGTATTCGGTCTCGCCCACCGGCGTGAAACCGACACGGTGGAAGAAGGCCTCGGGGCCGCCGGCGCCGGCCTCGTAGATGACGTTGACGTGATCGACGCCGCGCGTGCGCGCCTCTTCGATCAGGCTCTCGACGGCGAACCGGCCGACCCCGCGGCCCTGATCGTCGGCGTCGACGTTGATCCGCCACAGCACCGAGCTGAAGTGCTCTTCCGGGGCATCCGGATCGAAGCTCGCGCTCACGAAGCCGACGACCTCGTTGCGATCGAGCACGACCCGCTGCCAGGACGTCTGCGGATTGATGACGGTCGCCGCAATCCCGTAGGACACGGGAGCGAGGTACTGCTCCTGCCCGGGCTTGAGCGACAGGTTGTTCACGGCGACGATCGTCGCAGCGGAGAGTTCGACCATGCGCAGTTCGGACATGCTCCCAGGCTAACCCCTACCGGCGGAGTGCACACGCAAACGCCGAGACAACGCCTCAGGTATCTTGGAGTCGAGACAATTTGCCCTCGCGAACGGAGAACCTCCAGGTGACCGACGACGCCATCATCTACACCTACACCGACGAGGCTCCGGCTCTGGCCACCGCCTCCTTCCTCCCGATCGTCCAGGCCTTCACAGGCCAGGCGGGTATCGAGGTCGAGACGCGTGACATCTCGCTGGCGGGGCGCATCCTCGCCGCATTCCCGCAGAAGCTGGCGCCCGAACAGCAGGTCAGCGACGCGCTCGCCGAGCTCGGCGGCCTCGCCACGCTCCCCGAGGCGAACATCATCAAGCTTCCGAACATCTCGGCATCCATCCCGCAGCTGAAGGCCGCGATCGCCGAGCTCCAGCAGCAGGGCTATGACATCCCGAGCTTCCCCGACGAGCCGTCGACTCTCGAGGAGAAGGACGTCCGCGCCCGCTACGACCGCCTCAAGGGCTCCGCCGTCAACCCGGTCCTGCGTGAAGGCAACAGCGACCGGCGCGCGCCGCTCGCCGTGAAGAAGTACGCCAAGAAGCACCCGCACCGGAACAAGCCGTTCGCCGAAGGCTCGAAGACGCGGGTCGCGACCATGGGACACGACGACTTCAAGTCCAACGAGAAGTCCTGGGTCGCCGCCCACGACGACGTCCTCACCATCCGCCACATCGCGGCCGACGGCACCGAGGCGGTGCTGAAGGAGGGCCTGAAGGTCCTCCCGCGCGAGATCATCGACGCCACCTTCATGTCCGCCAAGCAGCTCGACGCGTTCCTCGCCGAGACCCTGCAGACGGCGAAGGCCGAAGACGTGCTCTATTCGGTGCACCTCAAGGCCACGATGATGAAGGTCAGCGATCCGATCATCTTCGGTCACGTGGTGAAGGCGTTCTTCTCCGACGTGTTCGCGGAGTACGGCGAGCAGCTGGCCGATGCGGGACTCAGCGCGAACGACGGCCTCGGGTCGATCCTCTCGGGCCTTGCCGGCGTCGCCGGTGGCGACGAGATCGCCGCCGCGTTCGACAAGGCGATCACGCAGGGCCCCCGGCTGTCCTACGTCAACTCCGACAAGGGCATCACCAACCTGCACGTACCGAGCGACGTGATCGTCGACGCCTCGATGCCGGCGCTGGTGCGCAACGGCGGCAAGCTCTGGGGCGCCGACGGCAGTGAAGGCGACACGCTCGCGGTCATCCCGGACTCCTCGTACGCCGGTGTCTATCAGGCCGTACTCGACGACGTGATCGCCAACGGTCCGCTGGACCCGGCGACGATCGGCACCGTGCCGAACGTCGGGCTGATGGCTCAGGCCGCTGAGGAATACGGCAGCCACGACAAGACGTTCGAGATCGCTTCCGCCGGACGCGTGCAGATCGTCGACAGCGAGGGCTCCGTGCTCATCGAGCACGAGGTCGAAGCCGGCGACGTCTGGCGCGCGACGCAGACGAAGCACATCGCCGTCATGGACTGGGTCAAGCTCGCGGTCTCCCGCGCCAGGGCGACCGGCTCTCCTGCCGTTTTCTGGCTCGACGCCAACCGTTCGCACGACGCGCAGATCATCGCAAAGGTGCACCAGGGGCTGGCGCTGCTCGACACGCACGGCCTCACCCTCACGATCCTCGCCCCCGAGGAGGCCACTCGCTACACGCTCGCGCGCATGCGCCACGGCCTCGACACCATCTCGGTCTCCGGCAACGTGCTGCGCGACTACCTCACCGACCTGTTCCCGATCCTCGAGGTCGGCACCAGCGCCAAGATGCTCTCGATCGTCCCCCTGCTCGCCGGCGGCGGTCTGTTCGAGACCGGCGCGGGCGGATCGGCGCCGAAGCACGTGCAGCAGCTCGTCGAGGAGAACTACCTGCGATGGGACTCGCTGGGTGAGTTCTTCGCCCTCGCGGCATCCCTCGAACACTTTGCGGACACGACCGGAAACGAGAAGGCACGGGTGCTCGCCGAGACGCTGGATGCCGCCACGGGCACCTTCCTCGAGGAGGACCGTTCGCCCGGTCGCGCCCTGGGCACCATCGACAACCGCGGCAGCCACTTCTACCTGGGCCTTTACTGGGCGCAGGAACTGGCTGCGCAGGCGAAGGACGCCGAGCTCGCGGCCGCCTTCGCCCCGATCGCCGAGCAGCTGGCGGCCGATGAGGAGAAGATCGTCGCCGAGCTGAACGCCGTGCAGGGTCAGCCCGCCGACATCGGCGGCTACTACCGTCCGGACGATGCCCGTGTCATCGCGGTGATGCGGCCCTCCGTGACGCTGAACGGGATCGTCGACGCCATCGCGTAGTCAACGAACAGGAAGAGGGTGGATGCCTCGGCATCCACCCTCTTCTCGTTCCGCTGCCCGGCCCGGCATGCGGGCGGCGCTCAGTAGTGGACGTTGACCTCGGTGCCCTCGGGGGCCCAGTCGAAGAGCCAGGCGGCGCGCCACTCCGGCATCCCGACGCATCCGTGGCTCATCGGCGTGCCCCAGTTGGAGTGCCAGTAGACGCCGTGGAAGGCCTCGTCGCCGTTGAAGTACATGACCCACTTGATGTCGGGCTGGAAGTAGTACGGCGCCTGCGTGAGGTCGCGGTTGCCCATGTTCTGGCTCGTCGTCTTCCAGCCCACGGCGAACGAACCGGTGTGGGTGGCGAACTCGCCTGCGCCGGAGGAGACGTGCCAGGAGTCGACGGCCGCACCGTTCTCCAGCACCGTGACGGTCTGCTCGCTGAGATTGACGTCGATCTGCCGGTGCAGGGTGGCGGTGACGAACGGGGTCTCGGTGACCGGGACGGTGAAGACCGCCTCACCGCTCTCCAACAGCTCCGCGAAGTCGTCGGCCGCGCCGGACACGTCTCCGAGATCGCGACCGGTGACGCCTGTGGTGAGCTCTTCCAGCACAGTGCCGGACGAGTTGATGACCGCCTGCGCATTCACCGGAGGGCGATGGATCAGCGGGGCGAGCCCGTCGACGACGGCCTGGATGGCGGCCCGGTCGGCCTCGATCACCAGCTTCCCATCGACGTCGACGACCGTCAGCCAGGTGGCGGCGACGGTCGGTGCGACGGGGACGGTGCGCTCGGTTCCGACGTAGAAGCCGATCGTCGTGAGCATCGAGTTCAGCGTGCCTGCGGTCACGGTCGCGTCGTCATCGGAGACGGCGGGGAGGGCCTCGGCGGGGCCGCCGGGGAAGTCCAGGCTCTTGCCGCCCTCGGCGACGGTGTCGACGATCGCGGCGGTGAGGGCCTCGACGTCGATCGCCGTGCCGGCTTCGCCGGGCGTGATCACGTAGGTTCCGCTCGTGGCGTCGAAAGCGACGCCGGCGTCGACCGGGTCGTCGAAGCTCGAGGGCACAGCGGCCCGCAGGGCGCTTTCGGCCTTGGTCGGGTCGAGGGTGATGTCGGCGGCGATGGGTTCGCCCATCCACGCCCCGAGGTTCCACAGGGGGCGCTCGGCGAATGCCTTGTCGGCCAGGGCGGCGGCGTCGATGCTCGCTCCGAGGTCCGTGCCGGTCAGCACCGCTCCTTCACCGTCTCCCGTGAGGGTGATCTCGGTGCCGGCGAGGTGCGCGTCGATCGCATCGGCGGCAGCGCCGGGCGTCAGCCATCCGACGGGGATGCCGGCGACCGTCGTGCCGGGCGCGATGAGGATCGCTGAGGCCGCGCCGGCCCCCAGGGCGAAGACGCCGAGTCCGAGGCCGATCCACAGGGCGAGGCGCTTCTTCTTGGGCTTCGATTCGACGGGAGCCCAGGCGAGCGGCTGAGCGCCGTCCGCGGGCGGTGTGCCCTCGATCGAGGTGAGCACCTCGGTCGGTGCGGGCGGCGCGCCGGGCGCGTCGGCTTTCGCGTCAGGCGCGGAAATCAGATCGGTCACGCACATCACCCCCCGGTTCACATAACGTGTCCTGTCTCCTCATGATACGGGATGGCAGGTAACGGAGAGATAAAGGTCGCTGCGGCTCCGGCGCTGTGATGCTCGTTCATGATCGCGAAGTCCTCGCGTCTGGTGAGGTGGACGCGGAGCATGCGAGATCATCGAAGGTGGCGCCCGGATGCTCGGATCGTCATCGTGGCGGGTCCCGTCAGCGTGCTCCTGGAGCGCGCGAAGCCATAGGATGGGCACCCCACCCGACACGCATAACGTTTCGGTAACCCTCCCCGTGAGCCGCGGGGCCGGGCTTGCGTAAATCATGTTCGTAAGGTCTACTAACAAACATGTCCGCATTGGATGAGTCGCGTTCCGCATCGCCGTCTGCCCGCGCCGGTGCGAACACGCACGCCTTCGGCCCCGGCCGACATCTGCGCTCCCGCTCCAAGGTGCTGCCCGAGCATGCCAGAGGACATAACCGCGCGCTCGTCCTGCAAACCCTGTATCACGCAGGCGCCATGAGCCGGGCCGACCTCTCGCGCGAGACCGGACTGACGAGGGTCACCATCTCTGATCTCGTCGCCGAGTTCGTCGCGGACGGAATCGTCATCGAGATGGGCGTTCGAGCCGTGGCCGGCCCGGGGAAGCCCCCGATCCTCATCGACATCGATCGCGCCGGGCATCAGATCATCGGTCTCGACCTCTCCGGTCCGAACGTCTTCTCCGGCGCCGTACTGAGCCTCGACGGCGAAGTGCTCGAACGCCAGGAAGTGCACCGCCCCGAGTCGCCGGACGGTGAGGCGGCGTACGCGGCCACGCTCGGGCTCGCCAGAAGCCTCGTCGAGGTCTCCACCCGGCCGTTGCTCGGCGTCGGCATCGGCACGCCCGGCGTGGTCCGCCCTGACGGGCTCGTCCTGAGTTCTCCGAACCTCGGTTGGACGAACTTCCCGCTCGAGGCGAAGCTGGGGGCGGATCTCGGACTCCCCGCGCTGGCCCGCAATGACGCCAACGCCGCCGTGCTCGCCGAGTACACCTTCGGCGATGCCAAGACGGACTTCATGCTCATCAAGATCGGCAAGGGCGTCGGCGCCGGCCTGATCACCGGCAGCCAGCCGCTCGTGGGCAGTCGCTACGCGGCGGGTGAGATCGGTCACGTCGTCGTCGGAACCGACGGCGGACCCCGGTGCGCCTGCGGCAAGGACGGATGCCTCGAGGCGTGGCTGAGCATCACCCGCCTTCGCGCGGCCATCGACGGGAATCCCGAGGGTCGCGATGACATCCTCCGGGATGCGGGCACTCGGATGGCGATCGCCATCGCCCCCATCGTCGCAGCCCTCGACCTGTCCGAGGTCGTGCTGTCCGGTCCCGCCGAGATGCTCGACGGGATCCTCATCGACGCCGCCATCGAGACCCTGCACGCTCGGACGCTGGAAGGGGTCTTCGAAGACGTCGCCATCCGGCTCACCACCCAGGACGACATCGTGCTCCGCGGTGCCGCGGTGATGGTGCTGTCCGGCCAGCTGGGAGTCTCGTGATCCGCCGCGCAGGCCAGACCACCTCGTCCACACGCACGAGCGCCATCCGATGACGGGCGCAGACGACGCCGACCTCGACGGTCGGCACATTCGCGTGGGCCTGGATGTCGGCGGTACGAAGATCGACGCCGTCGCCGTGTCTCCGGAGGGAGACATCCTCGGACGCCTTCGCCGCCCCACCGGCTGGGGTGAGGATGCCGTTCTCGCGGGTCTCGTCGACGCCGTCAGGGCACTCGCCGACGAGGTCGGCTATCCGATGGCCGAAGTCCGCTCGGTGGGCGTCGGGATACCCGGACTCGTCGACGCCCGTTCCGGCCGCGTGCTGCATGCCGTGAACCTCGGCGTCGAATCGCTCGATCTCGCCCGCCGCGCACAGGCGGCGATGGGCATCCCTTTCCGGGTGGAGAACGACGTGAAGGCGGCGGCGCTGGGAGCGGCGGCGCTGCGCGGAGTCACCGGGTCGATGGCCTACCTGAACCTCGGCACCGGCGTCGCCGCCGGCATCGTCGTCGAGGGCCGGATCTGGCGAGGCGCCACCGGCACGGCCGGCGAGGTCGGCCACATCTCGGTCGATCCGCGGGGCAGACTCTGCGGCTGCGGCCAGCGCGGGTGCATCGAGACCTTCTGCGGCGGCGGCGCTCTCGCCCGCGCCTGGGGGCGCCCCGGTGCGCTGCCGGTTCGCGACATCTTCGACGCCGCCGAATCGGGCGATGCCGACGCGATGGCACTCAAGGCCGACCTCATCCACGGCGCCGCCGCTGCAGTACGCGTCCTCGTGCTGTCAGTAGACGTGGAAAAGGTGATCATCGGCGGCGGGATCACCTCCCTCGGCGCGCGCCTGGAGGACGGCATCCGTGCGACCCTCCGGGATGAGGCCGAGAAGTCGCCGTTCATGAGCTCGCTCCATCTGGACGCGAGAATCGAACTGCTCGCCGCAGGTTCCCCCGCAGCAGCGTTCGGCGCCGCGGTCGTCGGAGCATCAGCACCAGAGAAGGAGATCATGGCCCATGGCTGAAGTCGTCATCGTCGAGAACAAGGATGCCGCGGGCGCCCTGGTCGCGCAGGAGATCGCCGAGCTCATCGAGGCGCGCCCGGACGCGGTGCTCGGGCTCGCGACCGGTTCGACGCCGCTCGCCGTGTATCAGGCGCTGCGCACGCGACTCGCCGGCGTCGATGTGTCACGGGTGCGCGGATTCGCGCTCGACGAGTATGTCGGCCTCGATCCCGCCCATCCGGAGAGCTATCGTTCGGTGATCACGCGAGAGGTCGTCGAGCCGCTGGGCCTCGACCCGCAGCGCATCCATGTCCCCAACGGGGCGGTCGCCACCATCGAACGCGCCGGCGCCGACTACGAGGCCGCGATCGAGGCGGCGGGCGGCGTCGATCTGCAGATCCTCGGCATCGGAACCGACGGCCACATCGGGTTCAACGAGCCCGGTTCCTCCTTCGCGTCGCAGACCCGCGTGAAGACGCTGACCGAGCAGACCCGCGAAGACAACGCCCGCTTCTTCGACTCCATCGACGACGTGCCGCTTCACTGCATCACGCAGGGACTCGGCACGATCCTCCGCGCCCGGCACCTGGTCCTGCTCGCGTTCGGCGAAGGCAAGGCGCAGACCGTCGCCGATGCGGTCGAGGGGCCCCTCACCGCGTTCCTGCCCGGTTCCGCCATCCAGCTGCATCCGCATGCCACTGTCGTGGTCGACGAGGCGGCGGCATCCCGGCTCAAGCTCGCCGACTACTACCGGTACACCTACGCGAACAAGCCGGCCTGGCAGGGCATCTGACCTCGGGCCGGACCGGCGGGCGCCTCAGAAGGTGCGCCCCGGCCAGGCCAGCGGCAGCAGGTGCTCCACGCTGAGCGGCGCGAGCGGCAGGCCGGGTACATCGGCGACCGAGATCCAGCGGAGCTCTGCCAGCTCGGCCTGCACGGAGACGGTGTCCGGGTCGATCGTGGCGGCGAAGGCGACGGCGACGACGCGGTGGCCGGGCTCGTTGGCGGCGGCCGAGATGAACGTGCCCAGCGGGCGCAGGTCTCTCTCATCGAGCCGTAGGCCGAGTTCCTCGTCGAGTTCCCTGACCAGTGTCTGCGCGGCCGACTCGCCGGGTTCGGGCTTGCCACCGGGCTGCATGAAGCGTGTGGTGCCGTGCTTGCGGACGACGAGCACGCGGTCGTCCTCGTCGACGATCACCGCCGCGCTGACGTGGATGTCAGGCATCGGCGGGGAACACCTTGCCGGGATTCAGGATGCCGAGGGGATCGAAAACCCGGGTGATCTGCCGCTGCAGTTCCCACTGGTCCTCGCCCAGCTCGTCGGCGAGCCAGCGCTGCTTCAGCACGCCGATGCCGTGCTCGCCGGTGAGCGTGCCGCCGAGCGCGATCGCTGCGCGGAACAGCGCGTCGGCGGCCGCCCAGATGCGCTCGGGCACCTCCGCGCCCTCGAAGATGAAGTTCGGATGCAGGTTGCCGTCGCCGGCGTGCGCGACCGTGGGGATGCTCAGGCCGTACGTCGTCTCGATGCGGGCGATCTCGTCGAACATCGCGGGCATCGCACTGCGCGGCACCGAGACGTCTTCGATGAGCGTGGTTCCGAGCGCCGCCATCGCCGGGTGCATGGCTCGGCGGATCGCGAGCAGGCGCTCGCCCTCCTCCGGGTCCTCTGAGACGGATACCTCGCCCCCGAGGGCACGGAGGATCGCTGCGACAGCCTCCGCTTCCGCGACGGCCGCAGGTCCGTCCGTCTGGATGGTGAGCTGTGCGGTTCCCGCTGCAGGCTCCGGCAGGCGGAGGTGACGATGCACGGCTGCGAGACTCGCGGCATCCATCAGCTCCATGATCGCGGGCTGGATTCCGGCGGCGGTCACCGCTGCGGATGCCGCCGCTGCGGCCCCGACCCCGGGGAAGGAGGCGATCACCGTGCAGGTGGTGCCGACGATGAGCCGTCGCAGTTTCAGCGTGGCGCCGACGACGACGCCGAGGGTGCCCTCGGATCCGATCACGAGTGAAGTCAGGTCGAGTCCTGTCACGCCCTTCACACTGCGGTGACCGAGACGCAGGAGACGGCCGTCGGCGAGCACGAGATCGACGCCGAGGACAGCATCCCGCACCACGCCGTACTTCGCGCACAGCAGTCCGCCGGCACCCGTGGCGATGTTGCCGCCCACCGTCGAGATCGTCCTGCTCGCAGGGTCGGGCGCCCACCAGAGGCCGTGCTCGCGCAGGATGTCGTTGAGGTCGGCGTTGAGGATGCCGGGTTCGACCACGGCGAGCAGGTCGTCCGGGCGGATCTCCTTGACCGCGGTCATGCGCAGAGTCGACAGCACGATCTCGCCGTCGCCGGCGTTGGCGGCGCCGGCCAGCCCGGTGCCCGCGCCACGCACCACCACCGGGGTGCGGGTGGCGGTCGCGATGCGCAGCGTCTGCTGCACGTGCTCGACGGTCTCGGCGTGCACGACGGCCAGGGGGCGACCGGCCGCGGCATGCCCGGAGCGGTCTGCCCTGGCGAGCTCGAGGGTCTCTTCGCCGATGTCGACGAGCGCGCCGAGCGCTGCCTGGAGCTCTGCGAGAACGCTCACGACGGAGAGCTCACGAAACGGTGCGGCGACCGGCGGCGAGCCCCGCGCCGATGGCGACGATGGCGAAGGCGGAGCCGATCAGGCCCTGTCCCATGGACCACCATGCGACGGTGACGCCGGCGTAGATGAGCAGCTCGACGGTTGCCCGCAGGAACGGATGCAACCGCAGAACCGGCCGGGGCGAGAGGAAGAGCGCCCACACCAGGAGCACGAGCAGCGGGGCGCCGAGACCGAGGACGACGTTCCACGGCAGCGGCCAGGCGGCGAATCCCCACAGGGCCAGGGAGGCCATGGCGAGGACCAGGACGATCACGCGGACGACATCGAGAGCGGTGACGACGGGACGTTCGACGCCCGGTACTGGTGCGGAATCCTGGGGCATGGACCCAGTCTATTCGGCGGGTGCAGGTTCCTCGGCCGGGGGCTGCGCCGCGTCGGCCGGGACGACGCTGTCTTCGACGAGTTCTTCTTCGACGGGGGTGTCGCTCGATTGTGGGGCCGGCTCGATGGCGGGATTGACTGCGGGAGGCTCTGTCGGGAGGGATTCGACGGGCCGAGCCTCGGCCGGTGCTCCGGTGCCTCCGGTGCCTCCGTTGCCTCCGGTTCGGCCGACGGAATCGCTTCGCTCGGAGCCAGGAGAGATTCAGCGTCCGCAGCTTCGTCGGTCTCGGCGGGGGAGCTGAGCAGAACGCATATTCCGGCCAGATCAGCCAGCTCGCTCAGCCGGACCGCGGCGGTCTGCGGCCCGGTGAGGCCTTCGTGGACGTACTGGAACTGGATCCCGGCGTCGGTGCCGAACTGGAAGAACGTCGGTCGAAGAACGATCACGCCGTCGCCTTCGGAATCCAACTCCGTCGAGGTCGCGACTGCAGGCTGACCCGAGTACAGAGCCTGAACCGTGGCTCCGGGTGCACCATGCAGTTCGACCGAGTAGGTCGTCCATCCGAAGATCGATTCCACGTCCCAGGCGCAAGCCGCCGTGATGGTACCGATGGTGGGGGTTCCAGTTGGTAGGCCAGGCTCCGGGTCTACCGGGTCTACCGGGTCTACCGGGTCTACCGGGTCTACCGGGTCTACCGGGTCTACCGGGTCTACCGGAGGGCGGGGGATCGCCGGTGGTGGCACCGGCAGGGGGACCGCCACCGGTCCACTCTGCTCGGGAACCTGCGGATCGGCGGGTGGCACTGGTGCCGGTGCGGGGTCGGGTTCTGGCTTGACGGGTGTCGGTTCCTCGATGATCAGGGGCTCATCGAGTGACATGGTCGCGTCAGGACCGACTTCCGCGGCGATCGATGACGAGTCGCTGTCGCCCGCACTGGGCTGCGACGATGCCGGCGCTGCGCCGACGAGACCGGGGATGGTGGTCGCGGCGGCGACGACTCCGGCGACGACGAGCGCGGCCGAGCCGGCGCCGATCAGCGCACCCACTCCGCTGAACACTCCTCCGGTCGCACCTCCTCCGCCGAACGCCGAACCGCCAGCGACTGAGCCGCCACCGGTCGAACCGCCCGCGACCCCGGCCGATGCAGTGCCGGATCCGACGACGACAGCGCCGCCGAAGACGCTGGACGGCATCGCCGCCAGCGCGACGACCGGTGCGCCCCCCTGCAGCGTGGCCAGATAGCCGGTGGAGCCGGCAACCCCGAGCACGAGCGGAAGGAGCACCAGTGCGAGGCGCGTGGAGACATCCTTCGCCTCGGCGGCGACGATGATGCATCGGGCGCACTCGTCGAGATGCAGCTCGAGACGTTTGTGATCACGGGTGCCCAGGTTGCCCCGCGAGTACGCGCCGAGATGCTCGATGGTCCATTGGCAGTCGGAGCCGGAGTCGGCGCTGCGCAGGTGCGCTTGGATCCATGCCTCGCGCAGGCCTTCGCGAGCGCGGAAGGCGAGCTGCGACACGGCACCCGACTTCATGCCGAGGAGCGGCGCCACGTCCTGCGGCTTCATCTGCTCGATCTCGGTGTACCAGAGCACTTCCTGCCAGCGTGACGGGAGGCTGCGGAAGGCCTGGGCGGTCAGACTGCGATCGAGAGCCTCGCCCGCCGCCTGCTCGCTGCTGTCGGGGTCGGCGACCGAGTCGAGCTCGTCGATCGCGGTCTCACGCCGGGAGCGGCCCCAAGCTGCGGCGGTGTTGCGGATGCTGGTGAAGAGGTACGCCCGGAAGGAGCCGTTGGGCCCCGCCCCTTTGATGATTGCCTGGTAGATGCGCGTGTACGCCTCCTGCACCAGATCGTCGGCGTCGATGGAAGAGGTGACCGAGCGCGCCACCGACATTCCGGCGGAATAGTGTCGTCGCCAGAGTTCACCGAACGCCTCCGTGTCTCCTGAGCGGGTGCGCAGGACCAGGTCGGCATCGGCGGTAGCTTCGCCGCCGGGGGAGGTGTCGTCGTGGGGCACAATCATCCATCTGTCGTGAGGGGTAACAATCCCTCACATAAAGAGACGCGTGAAAGCGGTCCGCATCACGCGAGTTTCCATTCTCTCTCGAAACTCGCAGCCTGGCCACCCCTGTGTGCAACTCGATCTCGTCGGCGCCGCCACGGGATCTGAAAAGAAATCTCCGAAGTCGCGTAATGAACGAAGAGGTGCGTCGTCTCATCAGGTAGAGACAGCCAGTTCGACTTCACCGGGGGGCGGAGTCGTGGCATCGGTGGGTCACCTCACTGGTCGGGTGGTCAGGGAACCTCGGGGGAGGAGCTCCCGGATCACCCGCTCTACGTAGGGGGAAAGAGGTCGCCGGCTGGGGAGACGGCGACCTCGCCCCGCCCTATCCGGTTAGCGCGAGAGCGGACCGCCCACCCAGACTCGCGCCACGTTCAGCTGCTCGTCCAGGAGTACGGCGTCGGCCACGAAGCCGTTCCGCAGGGAGCCGATCTCATCGTCGAGCCCGATCGCCCTCGCCGGGGTCTCGGTGAGCGCCCGGACAGCCGGGATCAGTCCGACACCCGCCTGCACCGCGCGTCGCAGCGCGACGTCCTGCGTGAGGGTGGAGCCTGCGATCGAACCGGTGTCGTCGGTGCGGGCGATGCCGTCGGTGACCGTGACGCTCACGGCGCCGAGGTCGTAGTGCCCGTCGGCGCCGCCCGCCGCCGCCATCGCGTCGGTGACGAGGGCGACCCGATCCGGCGCCGCGTCGAAGACCAGTTTGATTACGTGGGGGGCGAGGTGCACGTTGTCGGCGATCGCCTCGAGGACCACCCGGGGGTCGGCCGCCGCTGCGAGCACGGGGCCGGGGGCGCGGTGGTGGATGCCGTTCATCGCGTTGAACGCATGGGTGAGGATCGAGGCACCGGCGTCGAACGCCGCCGCGGCCATCTCGGCATCCGCGTCGGTGTGGCCGACGGCAGCCGCAGCACCGGCCGCGACGATCTGCCGGATCGCGTCCAGCCCGCCGGGCAGCTCGGGGGCGATGGTGACCTGCCGTACGGTGCCGCGACCGGCCTCGAGCAGGCGCGCCACCCCTGCCGGTGCCGGTGCGCGCAGCAGGGTGGGCTCGTGCGCACCCTGGTGCCCGGGGTCGAGGAACGGACCCTCCAGGTGCGAGCCGAGGATGTCGGCATCCGTCGTCATCAGATCGGCGACCTCGCGGACGCTCCGGGCGAGGTCGTCGAGCGAAGCGGTGACCAGGGAGACTACGGCGCGGGTCGTGCCGTGCGCGCGATGCAGGGCACGAGCGGTGCGGATGGCGTCCACTCCGTCGTCGAACGCGGCACCGGCGCCGCCATGCCCGTGGATGTCAACGAAGCCGGGCGTCAGGAGCGCGCCGACCCCGGCGATCTCCGTCGCGTCGACGACCTCGTCGGCCGTCGCCCAAGCCGAGCCGGTGCCGCGTGCCGCGATCCGGCCGTCCTCGAAGCGCACCCAGGCGTCTTCGACGAGCTCGCCGCGATCGACGATCCGGGCGGAGTGGATGACCAGCGAACCGGTTTCGGTGGAATGGACGCTCATCGCACGCTCCAGGGGATCTCGGCGGCCGGGTGGTACGCGATGTCCTCAGCCTTCCACAGCGGGGCGAGCGAGCCGACGCGCACGCGGAAGGACTCCCATGAGCGCTCCGGAGCATCCTTCGGCGACCAGGCGATCTCGGCCTGCGCCGCGGCCCGCGGAAAGACGAGCTGTTCGACCTCCGTCATGGTGCGGGTCGTCTCGCTCCACAGCGGCGCCTCGACTCCGAGGATCGCGTCATCGCGGATGTCGAGGACCGACGTGGGCTCCCACTCGTAGGCCGTGCGGACGTCGACGAGGGCGGCCCAGGCGAGTCCGAGTGGGAAGTCCGCGCTGTACTTCATGTCGAGGTAGGCGACGTTCGCCGGCGACAGGATCAGCGCCCCGCCGCGCTCGACGAAGTGCGCCGCCTCCGCGGCGTGCGAGCCCTGCGGCGCGGTCATGCCCCAGTACTGACCGATGGTTCCCTCGGCGATGTCGGCGGCGGCGCCGACCTCGTGCCACGCGACCGGGATCTTCTCCGCCTCGACGACGATCGCCGTGGCGCGTGCGACGAAATGGTCGAAGTCCTGCTGAGAGGTGCCGTGCGACTCGTCGCCGCCGACGTGGATGTAGGGGCCCGGAGTCATCTCGGCGAGCTCGCGGACGACGTCGCTCACGAAGTCGTAGGTGCGCTCCTCGTGGATGCGCACGCTGGAGTGACCGACGCCCCACCCGAGGTAGCTCTCGCCCGCGACGGGCAGCGGCTGCCCGAGGCGCTCGGAGTCGGCGATCAGTTCGTCGTTCATCACCGGGGCCTCGACGAGTTCCGGGTAGGCGATGCCGATCGCGTGGGTGTGACCGGGCAGGTCGATCTCGGGGGCGATGACCATGTGGCGCGATGCCGCATACTCCACGATCTGCCGGTAGTCGTCTTTCGTGTAGAAGCCGCCGGGGTCGCCGTTCGCCGAAGTGTTCGAGGAGCGTTCGGTCAGCAATGGCCAGGAGTCGATCTGGATGCGCCAGCCCTGGTCGTCGCTGAGGTGCAGGTGCAGGTGGTTGAACTTCAGGGCGCTGGTGCCGTCGATGAACTTCTTCACGTCGTCGACGCCGAAGAAATGCCGGGCGACATCGAGCATCACGCCGCGGTAGGCGAATCGCGGGGCGTCGGAGATGTCGGCGTGGAGGAGGGTCCAGCCCTTGCTGTCCTCGTCTTCGCGGAGCAGCTGCAGGAGGGTCTGGATGCCGTAGAACAGCCCAGCTTCGTCGGCGCCGACGACCTCGGCGCGGTCGCTGATGTGGAGGGTGTAGCCCTCTTTCGCCGCGACGGATGCGTCGATGCGCAGCGTGATGTCGCCGGGCATCGTCGCGTTGTCGGCGGGGGAGAGGCGGAGGCCGGTGCGGCGCTCGATGGCATCGATCAGTCGAGCCGAGGCGGGGGAGTCGCCGTGCACGCGCGCGACGCCGGTGAGCGGCATCCGTCCGTCTCCGGCGACGGCGGATGCGGGCACGGGAACGAGCGGAAGGGAATGGGTAAAGACCATGAACAAAACCTACCGTGGAGGAGGGGCGATGCGGGAGGGTGTATCCCGAGGTGCTGGACTCAAAGCGAGCGACGGCATTCTGACAAAAGTCCATCATTTGTTACAAATGCGTGATCTCGACGCTCTCGCCACCGCGCCTCGGTTTCCACTATGAATTAGCTGTGCGGCACTAGCGCCGCGATTCCGATTGGAAGGAACCGCGGTGACGCTTCGACTGCGATCTGCTCTGCTTGCTTCATGCCTCGTCGGTGTCTTGGTGATCATCACCCCGGATTCGGCCGCTCTCGGGGACGTTCTCGTCACGACTGGCAACGTGGTACCTGCAACGTCGACAGGTGCACGGGAGCTCCCGGATAGCGGTGAGCTGACCGCCGAGCATGTGGCACGTCTTGGTAGTCGTCCGGAGGCGGCACCTGAGCTGGTGTCGGAGATGCCTACTGGCGATTTCACTGGGGCGAAGGATGAGCAGCGGATCGCACCGATCGCACCGTTGCGGGTGTCCGGGTTCGTGCTGGGGGACAAGAACGATGGCGCTCTCGCCGAGGAAGTGAAGAACCTTCCTGTCGTGGCGCAGGATGCGTTCTCGACGACGTATGAGCGCCCGGACGGGTCGCGAGTTCTCGAGCAGTCCACGGAGATGCTCAACATGGAGACCGCGGACGGTTGGGAAGCCATCTCCACGGAGCTCACTCCGACCAAGGACGGTTGGGCGGCTGAAGCTCACCCACTTTCGCCGGAGTTCTCGGAGGAGGCAGCGGGCACCACGGCCGTCACGGTCACCGTGGACGGGCACGAGCTCGACTTCGCGTTGACGGACGGGGTTGCGGGAGCGTCGGAGCTGAAGTCATCGAGCACGGATTCTCCGGATGACCTGCTGGTGTACGAGGACGTGTACTGGCGGACAGATCTTGAGTATCGGATCGAGGCGGACGGAGTCAAGGAAGCGCTCGTGCTGAGCGGGGTTCCGGGAAAGTCCTCCTGGTCCTGGACGGTCGATGCTGGCGCGCTCACCCCAGTCGTGGATGACGGTGGCGCGGTGGAGCTCGTGGATGCTGACGGGGCCGCGGTGATGCACATCCCGGCACCGGTGGCGTGGGACTCCTCCGGCGTCGAAGGAGAGTCCGAAGGGGCGATGATCAACCCGGCGATGACACTCACGCCGATCGATGCGACGACGTGGAAGTACACCCTGAGCGTGGATCGTGGGTGGCTGACGGACGCTGCGCGCGAGTATCCGGTGTACGTCGACCCGACCATCAACCACGGCCCGAACTACGCATACTCGATCAAGTCCGACGGTACCGTCTCCGGCAACCTGTACGTCGGGAACAACCGTCAGTACAACCAGGACGTGTACTGGCGTGCGTTCACCCGGTTCGATTACGGCAGTGTTCCGGGGAACTTCATCAATGACGCCCAGATCGGTGTCGGGTACGCGGGGGAGGGCACGACCACTGACCAGGGGGGTCTTCTCAGCCATGCGAGTTGCATTGGCTACACCGACGACAACTGCATCGGCACGGTCCTCGCCGGGTACCGAATCAGCACCGGCACCTACTGGATGCGCGACACCGCGATAGCGCAGCGGCTGGCCTGGGCCTTTTCCCAGGGCGACACGGGTGTGACGTTCATGATTCGAATGGCGGAGGACCCGGGGGTTTACACGTTCAAGCGCGTCGCGACCGCGATCTATACCGAATTCTGGGCGTATCCGACGGTCTCACAGTCGTCACCAGCGAGCGGGTCGACAGGCATGTCTCTCACCCCGACTCTCGTCGCCGACGGGAGGACGAACTCGCCGTACTCGAACGCGGCGTTCACGTTTCAGGTATCTCCGAACGCGGATATGAGCAACCCGGTGTGGGACTCTAGCTGGACGCTGAGCAAGCAGGCCACAGTTCCCGAGGGGAAGCTGCAGCCCGGTGTCACTTACTACTGGCGTTCCGGTATCAAGGATGGTCATGACGGTCAGGCCGGCCAGTCCACGGTGCGGTGGACTGGCACGCGGACTCTGACGACTCAGCTCGTGCCGCCCACGCCGCCCGAAACCACAGCCACACCCGGCAACGCTTCGGGTGCCCCGCAGGCCATCGTCACTCTGACACCGACCCTGCAGGTGGACGCGGTTGCAGATCCTGACAACATACCGGCGAGCGGGACGGTCAAGTACGAGTTCAAGATCGCGACCGGCGCCGATGGGAAGACGGGTGCGGTGTTCACCTCTGGGCTGTTGACGGCGGACCCGGACGGGAAAGTCCGGTGGACGGTCCCAGCGGGGACGCTGCGCGACGGGCAGATCTACTCGTGGGTCGTGCAGCCCACCGACGGGGTGGGGAAGAACACCACACCTGCGTGGGTGAAGCGCATCAAGATCGACCTGCGACTCGGGTCTTCTGGACCGTCCCCGTTCGACACGGCAGGGCCCGCGACGGTGAATCTCGCGAACGGGAACGCGAACCTCTCGTTCTCGTCGCCGCTGATCTCGACACTCGGCGGACCGATCGGGATGGCGTTCAGCTACAACTCGCAGGCGGTCATCGATGCGACTCGCGGACTCACCGGGTCGTACTACGACGCGAAGGATTCGCTGGGCAACATACCCACGACGCCGGCGGGGTACACGTTCGCGGGGAAAACACCGCTGATGGTCCGCACCGACTCGGCACTGTCTTTCGAGTGGGCAGCCGGGTCACCCGGCCCCGCCCTGGCGAACGACTACTTCATGGCGCAGTGGAACGGGCTTCGTCCGAGTCCCCCACGCGTCGTCGCAATGGCGTTTCGGCGTCCGGCATGACGACGGAGTGAAGCTCCGTCTCAACAACACCACCGTGATCGACAAATGGGCCAGCGGTGCAACTTCCATCGAATGGTCGGGCAATCAGAATCTTACGACGGGCGAGACTCCGATTCAGCTCGACTACTACGAGCTGCACAGTGGCGCGTACGTCGAGGTCTGGGCCGACGATCTCGCGGACTCCGAAGGCCCGGTCATCGTTCCGGCATCCTGGTTCACAACCCAGCGGACAACCCTTCCTGCAGGCTGGGGAACTTCCTCCCCCATCGTTGGTGACTCTGCGGGCTGGGCGAAAGCGGCGATCGAAGCGCAGGCTGTCGTCCTCACCGATATCTCGGGTACCGCGCACACGTACTCGCGTACATCGACTGGCGGGTACGTGCCACCTGCCGGCGAGTACGGCGTCGTGTCCCTGGACGGCACGGGTCGGGTCGTGCTCACCGACGAAGGCGGCACCGTCTATCAGTTCGCCGCCGACGGGACCGTCGCATCCGCGACCTCGGCCGCTGACGGGCAGAAGCCCGCCGCCCCGATCACTATTCACAACGCCGACGGCACAGTGAAAGAGATCTCGGACCCGCTGTCGAAAGACGGTGCTACGTATCACCGAAAAGTAGCTTTCGTGTACCAGGATGAGCAGCAGAGCGCTTGCCCGACATTGCCAGGGGCGGACCAACCGCCGCGGGCCGGGCTGCTCTGCCAGATCAAGTACCCGACGCTGGATGGTTCGGCGATTCCGACGACGAACCTCTACTATTCGGCCGGGCGCTTGTGGATCATCGAGGATCCCGGCGCCGAGCTGACGATGTTCGCCTATAACGTCGACGGTACGCTCGCCGCGGTCATGGATTCTGCCGCTATCGATTTTCTTTTCTCGCAGCCGCAGCCAGTACCGCCCGACAACTTGTGGACGGTGGTCTCGTATCTGAATGGGAGAGCATCTGCAGTGACGTTGCCGGCGCCAGACGGCGCAAACGCGCAGCGTCTGACCAAGTTCTACGTCCACGAGCCGGCGGCGGGCGCCACCGCCGTGGTGGTTGATGGCGTCCCGAACTCGGCGAGCATCGTTACATACGATGCCGCCTGGCGGCAGACCTCATCGACGAGCCCGCTCGGCGTCGCTGTCTCGCAGCAGTGGCATGCGACCAAGGATCTCGTTCTGTCGTCGCTGGACTCGACCGGTCTGCAATCCACCAAGATCTACGATCCGGCAACTGATCGCACGACTGATACCTTCGGGCCTGCGCCTGTCGCTTGCTATCAGTCCACGGGTCAGCCAGTCACGAACCCGGTCGGAACGAGCGGATGCGGCGTCCTCCCCGCCCACACCTCGACGACGTATGACGGCGGTTTGCAGGGACTGCAGGCTACGTATTACGCGAACAAGACGCTGAGCGGAAAGCCGACGCTGATCGACTTCGGTATCGGCGGCACAGGTGGTGTGGTCGACAGGACCTGGGGTGCACTGTCACCAGGAACAGGGATCCCGATCGACAACTGGTCGCTGCGCCTGACCGGTCTGGTCACGTTCCCACAGGCCGGGCAATACACATTCGTCACGAACAGCGACGACGGTGCCCGCGTCTGGGTCGGCGACACCCTGATCGTGGACAAGTGGGAAGGCGGTTCGGCCGAGCGCGTCGGCGCGCCGATCACCGTCGCGGCCGGAGAAACCCGCCGTATCCGGGTCGAGTATCGAGACGACACCTCGACAGCGACGCTGCAACTGAAATGGCGCACACCCGCCTCAGGAACGACCGCATCCATCGTGCCCGGCACCGCACTGCGTCCGGACTACGGACTGGTGACGCGCACGACCACCGACGATTCGACGACGACGCCCGGGGCGGTGGCGCCGTCGACGACCGCGGCAGTCACTTACCAGCATCCGTGGCTTGGCCAGGCGACGGCCTCGACCGTTGACCCGGGCGGGCTCGCGCTCACCTCGCAGCTGTCGTTCGAGCAGCCCGGTGCCGCCGGGTGGTTGCGCCGTCTGACCCGCACCCTCCCCGCCGGGACGGTGGCCGGTGCTCCCGCGACGGCGAAGACGACGACGGCCTACTACGGCGACCTCGAGACCGCTCCGGCAGTCTGCGGCATCCCCGCCGGTACCCGTCAGTTCGGGTTCACCAAGTCCGTGACGGGTCCGACTCCCGCGGCCGGCGGGGCGGTGACGACCGAGTACGCGTACGACGGTTGGGGTCGAACTGTCGCCACGAAGACCACCGGCGACACGGCGTGGTCGTGCTCGACGTTCGATGCGCGTGGCAGGGTGACCGCCTCGAGCGCCGCGGGGCCGACCGGTGTGGCGACGATCTCGACCACGGCTGCGTACACACCGCTGACCTCTGGAGGCTCCAAGGTGGTGACCTCAGGGGTGGCGGTCTCCGGCTCTCCGAACGGCTCGACGATAACGACGGTCATGGACCTCCTGGGCCGGACCGTCAGCTACACGGATGTGCGCGGAACCGTGACGATGCCGATCTATGATTCGGCCACCGGGCGGGTAGCCCAGATCAGCACAACACCCGCTGGCGTGGCGGCATCTGTGGCTGCCTACACGTACGATGCGGACGGCAAAATGAAGACCGTCACCGTAGACGGACAGCAGCTTGCGAGCGTCACCTACGACGCGTTGCAACGCCTCGCGCAGATCGCCTACCCTGACGGCTCCGCGCTGAGCGCGATCGGACGGGATCAGGCACAGCGCGTGGTTTCTCAGCAATGGTCAATCGCTGGGGAAGCGGTCAATGACACTGTGATGCGGTCGCAGTCCGGGCGAGTCGTGCAACATCAGACGACCCGTGGCGCGACGACTTTCTCGTCCACGTACGGCTATGACACAACCGGCCGTCTCACGGCGGCGAAGCTCCCCGGGCATCAACTCACCTACGCGTTCGCCGCGACTGGCGGATGCGGGTCGAACACCGCCGCCGGATCTTCCGGCAACCGCACCGCACTCACCGACGTATGGACCGCACCCGGACAGGCGGCAGTCACCACTCAGACTGCGTCCTGCTACGACTGGGCCGATCGACTGCTCTCTACTTCCGTTATCGGGGCTGTCCCCGGGGCGACGACGGTCGCAGACGGTCTGGCGGCGACCGATATCGACTACGACGTGCGAGGCAACATCAAACGCCTCGCCGACATGCAGTTCGCCTACGACGCGGCGAACCGTCACATCGGCACTACCTACGACGACGGCACGACGGTGACGATCGTTCGGGATGCGAACGGACGAATCGCGACCCGCGCTATTGACCCCGCCGGTGCGGCGCCGGTGTCGACGACGATCTACCTTTACGCCGCCAGCGGCGACGTGGCCTGGGGGCAGAAGGTCGGCACCGACCTCACTCAGAGCGTCGAGCTCCCAGGTGGGGTGTCCTGGACGAAGAAGACTGCCGCCGTGACATGGTCATTCCCGTCCTTGAGCGGGCACGCCCTGATCACCCGCTCGGGCAGCGTCACCGGGCCAATGTTGCTGTGGGACCCGTTTGGGCAACCAGTCGATCCGGTGACGTTCGCAATCGGGACGGTCGCAACCGACGACACCGGGCAACTCGACGGGAACACCCTCTGGCACCAAGGCGCGCGCAAGCCCGCAGAATCCGCTGGATCGACACTCGTGATCGAGATGGGAGCACGGCTCTACGTGCCCGCGCTTGGACGATTTCTGCAGGTCGACCCGGTCGAAGGAGGGGTCGACAACGACTACGTCTGGCCGACCGATCCCATCAACGCGCACGACCTCAGTGGGCGTAGCGCGGATGAACTCAGCCCGGACGACTGGCGACGCCCAGGTGTTTACACCATCTACTTCGCAGATGGTTCGGCGTATGTTGGAAGTTCGATCAACGTGCATCGCCGCCTCTTGCAGCATGCGCGGGGAGCGTTCAACGGAAAGGGCGTGATCGGAGTCGAAATCCAATGGATCTCAGCGAGCATGAAGGATCGGGTGAATCTTCACAGTCTTGAGCGAATCAAGATCACGATGACTAGGGCAACGCATGTCCTCAAGAACCACCCGAACGCAAAGGTCCCGATCAGCGACGCTCGAAACAATCGGTATGCCACGGCCACATCGAGGGTGACCAGAGGGGGCACCTCGCCTAGCGGGCCATCTAACCCACTGAGATCCTTCGTCATTCGAGCGGCATCTGTTGCCGGTTGGGGAAGGGGTGGAGGCGGAGCGGGCGCCGGCATTCGAATAATCAATCGCTGGTAAGAAGAGGCGCAATTCATTTGACGCTGGATGCTAGCAAATACCGATCCGGTATCGCGGGTGGAACCTCCCGTGATCTTTCATTGCATAGGAAGGCGGTTTGGCGTGGGACTTGCTACTGATCGTGTGAGAAATTGGTTTCGGGCTGACGGCTCCGAAGGCCTCGAGTACATCATGAGTGTTGATGGTCTCATCACAAATATGGATGAGCTGCGGGCTGCCACCGGTGCTGGGATGCGAATCACAATCACAGCGGGGTCTGGCCCAAAGTCCGTGACGTCATTGGCATTCCTCGCCCCGATAGTCGCTGACATTCGTGATCTCTGGGTCAACACAGTGAATCGGATCACGGATGTTGAGGTGCTAAACGATGCGCGAAACCTGCGCTCTCTGGCGTTCGCAACGGGGTCGTGCGACGGGCGGGCAGACCTGTCGGCGTTGCCTCATCTGGAGGAGTTCGGCGGGTATCTGACGCGGGCAGTGGCCTCGGTGTTGCAGAATCGGTCCTTGCGGTTCTTGAGGGTCGAAGGGGCGATTCCGAAGACTTTCGCCCGAGTGGCCGGACCCGTGGAGAAGTTCGAGCAGAATGGCGCCCGGTCACAGTCCGAGCTTCCGCTTTTCTCTCAACCAGAGAAGATGCGCACGCTGTGGAGGGCCGGTCCTGCCCGATTTGATCTAGGACACCTCTCCGCGATGATCGGACTGATCGAACTGGATCTCGGGGCGTGCGATGACGTTGTCGGACTATCAGAGATTTCAAACCTTCGCGGTCTGGAGCGGCTCACCTTCAATGGATGCACGACTCGCGAACCCTGGGAGACTCTGCCGATGGTGCCGTGGGGGTACTTGAACGAAGTGCACCCGATTCCGTCGGAGCAGTTCCTGACGGAGCGACGCCAAGCGGGGTGGATGGTTCCGGATGTTTCAGAGGGGGACATCGGTAGTGCGCTCACCCTTGACGAGGCCGGTGACGGTGATTCCTGGGGTGTGTTCATGTCGCGGTTTGACGATTTGGCCGCCGCGGTGGAACTGTTCGACGATTCCATTGCCGGTGGCATGCACGGAGAGTATTTCATCCTCGGCGTCGTGGCAGAGCTCCGTGACCAGGGTGCGGTACTCGACCCGGAGCCGGATTCGGAGAGCGGCTTCACTGCGGTGTACTTCCCTGATCGGGCCCAGGCCGAACAGGTCTTCGCGCGAGCACAGGAACTCCTGGTGGCGGACCCCGCCACCCAACTCCGCTTTCTCCGCGCGGGTCGAAACTGACGGGATCGATGCGGCCGAGCATGGGAGAAACGCGGTTGATTTGGCAGGAACGCTGAGGTGAGTTCGATCGATGATTCTGTGATCAATCGGCATCAGCAGTACCTCTCGCCGATCGAAGACTCCAGGCCCCTGGTGTCTGCGCTGATCCTCTCGCCTGCTGTACTTTTCGTCTTCGTGTTCTCGCCGCTGAATGTTCCATGGATTGTAATGCGCGTATTTCTCAGCCTTGTTATGTGCGGGATGGCCGTCTTCGTCCTCTCGCGCGGTCACCGGGTGCTGCGGGCTGTACAGACGGGACGCGCGGCGAGCCCGGAAACGCTCTTCGTGCCGTTGCGGGCGATCGTCATCGACCCCAGAGCGCACGGCGGTACATATCGAGAGGATGCGTTCCTCCAGATCCTCCCTGACGGCACGCTTGTCTGGCGACTGATCGATGCCGACGACGAGCATGTGATCCCGGCCGATCAGATCACGGAGATCCGCGTCGAGCAGTCCGTCAGCCGCGTCACCTATCCGCACATCGTGGTGGCGCAGGGCGACGGACGCGAGCTGCAACTGCATCTGATGAAGCCTCGACGACCGATGTGGCGCGTCGGTGCGACGCGCGCCGAGACCGAGGTCGTCGCGGACACGCTCCGCAAGCGGATTGCCGGAACGGGAGAGCCCGCCGAGTGAGGTGACGACGCGCGACGCACCCGTTCCCGCATCCGCTATGCTCGTAACCGTCGCGACTGGCGTCTGGGTGGACTACCACCGGGGAGCGGCTGACCACGGAATTCGACCGCGCGCCTGGGCCGATGAGGACCACCCTTTCGAATCCGTTGTCAGAGGAGCACGTCATGACCGATCGTTACTTCAACGCCCCGCTTTCCGAGGTCGACCCGGAGATCGCCGAAGTCCTGCAGCGCGAGCTGAACCGCCAGCGCAGCTACCTCGAGATGATCGCCTCCGAGAACTTCGTTCCCGTCTCGGTTCTGCAGTCGCAGGGCTCGGTGCTCACCAACAAGTACGCCGAGGGCTACCCCGGTCGCCGCTACTACGGCGGCTGCGAAGAGGTCGACGTCGCCGAGGAGCTGGCGATCGCCCGCGCCAAGGAGCTGTTCGGCTCGGAGTTCGCGAACGTGCAGCCGCACTCCGGTGCCACGGCGAACGCCGCCGTCCTGCACGCGATCGCGCGCCCCGGCGACACCCTGCTCGGCCTCTCCCTCGACCAGGGCGGCCATCTCACGCACGGCATGAAGATCAACTTCTCCGGCCGTCTCTACAACATCGTCGCCTACGGCGTGGACCCCGAGACCTCGACCATCGACATGGACGAGGTTCGTCGCCTCGCCATCGAGCACAAGCCGAAGGTCATCATCGCCGGCTGGTCCGCCTACCCGCGCACACTCGACTTCGCCGCCTTCCGCGAGATCGCCGACGAGGTCGGCGCGCTGCTCTGGGTCGACATGGCGCACTTCGCCGGTCTGGTCGCCGCGGGTCTGCACCCGAACCCGGTGCCGCACGCGCATGTCGTCTCCTCGACGGTGCACAAGACGATCGGCGGCCCGCGCTCGGGCTTCATCCTCACCAACGACGCCGACCTCGCGAAGAAGATCAACACGGCCGTGTTCCCCGGCCAGCAGGGCGGCCCGCTCATGCACGTGATCGCCGCCAAGGCGACCGCGTTCAAGCTCGCCGGCACCCCGGAGTTCAAGGAGCGCCAGGAGCGCGTGCTGCGCGGCGCCTCGATCATCGCCGAGCGCCTGTCGCAGCAGGATGTGAAGGATGCCGGCATCGGCGTGCGCTCCGGCGGCACCGACGTGCACCTGGTGCTCGTCGACCTGCGTGACGCCGAGATCGACGGCAAGCAGGCCGAAGACCTCCTGCACGAGATCCACATCACCGTGAACCGCAACGCCGTGCCGAACGACCCGCGTCCGCCGATGGTGACCTCGGGCCTGCGCATCGGCACCCCGGCGCTCGCCACGCGTGGCTTCGGCGACGCCGAGTTCACCGAGGTCGCCGACGTCATCGCCCTGGCGCTCCTGCCGGGCGCCGACGTCGAGGCCCTCCGCGCCCGCGTCGACGCGCTCGCCGCGGCGTTCCCGCTGTACCCCGACCTGCAGCAGTAATAGCGGCATCCGCCCGTCTCGAGCGGGCGAGACGCCACTCCCTGCACGAAGCGACATCTTCCGCATGAGGCACCACGTCTGACGTGGTGTCTCATGCGGGATGCGGCGTCTCGTGGCCGGGCCCAGACGCACAAGCGACGAAAGGAACGCGACATGACCGCGAAGATCCTCGACGGCAAGGCCGCATCGGCGGAGATCAAAGACGAGCTGACGCGAACGCGTCGCAGCACTGCGCGCGCGCGGCATCATCCCCGGCATCGCCACCGTGCTCGTCGGCGCCGATCCGGCCTCGCAGCTCTACGTCGGCATGAAGCACCGGCAGTCCGAGGCGATCGGGATGAACTCGATCCAGCGCGAGCTGCCGGCGGATGCCACGCAGGCCGACGTCGAGGCGCTCATCGACGAGCTCAACGCCGATCCCGACTGCCACGGCTACATCGTGCAGCTGCCGCTGCCGAAGCACATCGACACCGACGCGATCCTGGAGCGGATCGATCCCGCGAAGGACGCCGACGGCCTGCATCCGACCAACCTCGGCCGGCTCGTGCTGAACGTGAACGCGCCGATCCACACGCCGCTGCCGTGCACCCCGCGCGGCGTGATCGAACTGCTGCTGCGCAACGACTACGACCTCAAGGGCAAGCACGTCGTCGTCGTCGGACGCGGCGTCACCATCGGGCGCTCGATCGGACTGCTGCTGACGCGCCGCGACATCAACGCCACGGTCACGCTCACGCACACCGGCACCGTCGACATGCCGCGCTACCTGCGCGAAGCCGACGTCATCGTCGCGGCGGCCGGCGTCAAGCACCTCATCCGCGCCGAAGACGTGAAGCCCGGCGCTGCGGTGCTCGACGTCGGCGTGACGCGCGAGTCGGATGCCGAGACCGGCAAGAGCCTGGTCTTCGGCGATGTGCATCCCGACGTCGCTTCGGTGGCGGGCTGGATCTCGCCGAACCCCGGCGGCGTCGGCCCGATGACGGTCGCGCTGCTCATGACCAACGTGGTGGAGGCTGCCGAGCGGCTGCCCTGAGCATCCCGTCACAGCACGAACTTCGCAGAAACGCGCGAACCTCGCAGGAATCACCGGATTCCCTGCGAGGTTCGCGTCATTCTGCGAGCGGAGCGCGACTACAGGTTGTCCAGCATCCGACGCTGTTCGGGGGTGAGGCCGTCCTTCAGCTCTGCGCGCCCCGCCGAGGTCTGCGGCGACTCGGGAGCGGGCGTGGCTGAGCCGCTCCGCGATCCCTGCACTCGCGCCTGGACCGTGTCGTACACCTCCGACGCCTTCGCGTGCAGCCGGTCGTCGACCTGGTCGTAGATCACCCAGCCGAGCAGCAGGCCGAGCGGCGGCAGCACATAGCCCCAGAAGAATCCGGCGACGCTGACGCCGCTCAGCCACACCGTCAGCACCCAGATGATCAGCTCGACGACGTAGACCAGCGCGTACTGCACGACCTTCTCACCGACGCGCGTCCGGTTCTGCGGCCGATTTCGCGGCGGACCGGCGGAACACGGCCGCCAGCGCCGGCTTCACGAAGAGCGCGGCCAGGGTGAGGATGACGGACGCCCACAGGGCATGCCATCCGACGCGGACGTTCGTCATCAGCAGCCCGATGAGCAGCAGCACCGCGACATTGAAGACGTAGAGCGAGGCGAAGCGGACGATGGCGTTCTTCATGCGACTCCCTTGATCTAGACGGGCGTGTTCACGGGGCCTGAGGGCCGACCGTGCTCTCGATGCCGGCGATGCGTGCGTGCTCGTCGAAGCGGAACATCGCGGATCCGGTCGCGTCGGCGACGGTCGCGCCGCTGAACGACTCGTCGGTCCAGGTGAGCGTCCAGCTCGCGAGGCGCGCGAGATCCCAGACGGCTGTCCGTGCATCGGCCAGAGCGAGGCCGGACAGAATGCGGGGGAGCGCGATGATCGCGTCGGCGACGGTGAGCGGCGGCAGCGGGGCATCGAGCAGGAAGACCGCTCTGGTGCCCCCGCCGACCGGAGCGGAGTAGTACGGCGACCGGCCGGTCAGCTCGACGGCGACGCCGCCGATGGTGTGCGCGGCTCGGGAGATCCAGCCGTCGACGTCGGCATCGACGTCAGCGGGGAAGGCGAGTTCGGGCGAGGTGAGTTCTGCGACGCCGTGCTGGGCGCCGTACGCCTGCAGCTGCGCGGCGAGACCGCCGGCGTCACCACGCGGGTGCGCCCACGCCCAGAGCAGCGAGCGCGGGCCGGGCGCGATCGTCGCGATGAGGTGCGCGCGCGTGACGAGCTGGCGGCTCGGGTCGGCGTTCGCGGTGAACGTGAGCGTGCCGGCCTGCATGTCCGCATCCCAGCGGTGCTCGCCGAGCGCATCGGCGGCGGCGGAGAGCGCGTCCTGACGGAGCGAGGTGAACAGGATCGCCCGGTCGGCGAGCGGCTGGAGTGCGGCGAAGGTCATGCCCCCAGTCTGGCGCGCGTCGCTATGAATGCGCCAGCATCTCGCCTCGCGTCAGCGGGCGGCGGTCTCCGGCGCCGCATCCGTCGGGCGCCCCATCCGCCACACGCTCGGCACGACCAGCGTGGCGAGGGCCACCGCGGCGTACACGATGCCCGACGTGATCAGGACGGTCGCGGCATCCGCGTGCGTGATCAGCCAGCCGTAGATCAGCGTGCCGATCGGCATCACGACGAAGCTGCCCAGCATGTCGTAGCTGGAGACCCGGGAGAGCTTCTCGCCCGGGATGTTCTCCATCATCGCGAGGTTCCAGCCGGTGCTGAACACCTCGGCGCCCGCTCCGGCGATGAACGCCGCGATCGCGAGCAGCACGACCGCGGGATGCACGCCGAGAACCGTGAGCGGGATGGCGAAGGCGGCCATGCCGATCATGCCGTAGCGCAGCGGCTTCTTCAGCGGGAACCACATCAGCGATCAGCGTCATCAGGAGCACGCCGACGCCCTCGGCGCTGACCACCCAGCCCCAGCCGGTGATGCCCAGCAGGTCGTTGTTCTTCGCGATGTACGGACCGGCGACGCCCCAGGCGCCGACGTGGATCGCGTTCATCACCATGAACGCGAGCACGATCGCCCACAGCCACGATCGGCTCCAGAACTCCCGCCACCCGACGCGCAGATCGTGGAACATCGTCGTCCCGCCGCCGTGCGCGGGAGGCGGCAGCTTCACGAGGGCGAGGATCGGGATCGCGATCACCCATCCGGCGGCCTGCACGACCATCGCCCAGGCAGGGCCGGCCGTGGCGACGAGCACCCCGGCGATGATCGGGCCGCCGATCGTCACCATCGAGCGGACGAACGACAGCATCGCGTTCGCCTGCTGCAGGTGCTCAGGCGTCGTCAGCTGCGGGATGAGCCCCTGCATCGCGGGCAGCACGAAGGCGGTGGATGCTCCGTTGACCGCGGCGAGGATCGCGATCAACGGAACCGTCGCCGTCCCGGTGAACAGGAGCGCGGCGATCGTGCCGATCGAGAGGATGTCGACGACGTAGCAGGACTGGATGATCAGCGCCCGCGGCAGCCGATCGGCGATGACCCCGCCGAAGAGCACGAAGACGATGTTGCTGATCGTGAACGCGGCGAGCACGAGCGACAGCGAACGGGCATCGTTGTCGATGTCGAGCACGGCGAACGCGAGCGCGATCGATGACATCGACCCGGTGATGAGCGTGATCGCCCTGGCGAGGAAGAACCAGCGGAAGTTGCGGTCCTGCATGGCGCCCAGGCCGCGGACAGGGGTCGGCGCCTCGCTTCTGAGCATCACCCTGTCATCCTGTCATGGCGCCGCGCTGCGTTCGAAGAGCGCAAACGGCTCGATATCGGGCCCGGATGCAGCCCTTTGCGCTCTGTGAAAGGACGAACGTCAGTAGCTGCCGCGCTCCGCGCCGTCGGACGCCGGGATGAACCGGGTCGCCAGTGCCTCGGATGCCCGGGCGAGCAGCGCCACGTCGGCGCCGACGGCCACGAAGTCCGCTCCGGCCTCGAGATAGGCGTCGGCGGCGGCCGGGTCGAAGGCGTTCACGCCGACCGGCTTGCCGGCAGCCTTGACCGCAGCGAAGACCTGCTCGACCGCGGCGACGACGTCGGGGTGCGTCTGCTGGCCGAGGAGTCCCATCGACGCTGCGAGGTCGGACGGGCCGACGAAGACCGCGTCGACGCCGTCGACCGCGGCGATCTCCGCGGCAGCATCCACTCCGGCCGACCGTCTCGATCTGCACGGTGAGCGAGGTGTACTGCGCGGCGTCCTGCAGATAGCCGTCGACGCGGTTCCAGCGCGCGCTGCGCGCGAGCGCACTGCCGACGCCCCGCACGCCCTCCGGCGGGTAGCGGGTCGCGGCGACGGCCGCGCGCGCCTCGTCGGCGGACGAGACCATCGGCACGATGAGGTTCTGCGCGCCGAGGTCGAGGATCTGCTTGATCGCGACGGCGTCGTTGGACGGCACCCGGACGAGCGGGGTGATCGGATACGCGGCGACGGCCTGCAGCTGCAGCAGCACGCTCTCGAGCGTGTTCGCCGAGTGCTCCATGTCGATCAGCAGCCAGTCCAGGCCGGATCCCGCCGCGACCTCTGCCAGGAGCGGGCTGCCGGAGCACACCCACATGCCGACGAAGGGATGGTCGGAGCCCGCGAGCTGCTCGCGGAACGACGGGGCTAGACGAAGCGGCATCGGATTGTTCCCATCGGTCCGTAATCGCACAGCACTTCGTCGCCACGCGACACCCACATCGGGCGCGTGAACGATCCTGCCAGGATGATCTCCCCGGCCTCCAGACGCGCGCCGTGCTGGTGGAATTTGTTCGCCAGCCACGCGACGCCGGTGGCGGGATGGCCGAGCACGCCGGCGGCGACCCCGGTCTCCTCGATCTCGCCGTTGCGGGAGAGCACGCCGGGCACCCAGCGCAGGTCGATCTCGTCGGGTCGCTTGTGCACGGTCGCCGAGCACCATCGCGCCGTAGGCGGCGTTGTCGCTGATCGTGTCGACGATCGTGCGGCCCTCGAGCTCGATGTGCGAGTTCAGCACCTCGAGAGCGGGGACGGCGTAGTCGATCGCGGCGAGGGCGTCGTCGAGGGTGCAGTCGGGGCCTTCGAGCGGATGCTTCAGCACGAACGCCAGCTCCACCTCGATGCGCACGTTCGAGAAGTGGTCGACCGGGATCTCGGCGCCCGACTCGTACACGGTGTCGTCGAACATCACGCCGTAGTCGGGCTCCGTGATGCCGGTCGCCTGCTGCATCGCCTTCGAGGTGAGACCGATCTTGCGACCGACGAGCCGGCGGCCGGCCGCGATCTGCGAATCGCGCCAGACGCCCTGGATCGCGTACGAGTCCTCGACCGTCGCCTCCGGGAACCGTGCGGTGATCCGCGGGATCACGCTGTGCGCCCGGTCGGCCTCGGCCAGCTCGGCCGCGATCTGCGCGATGGTCTCGGCGGGAAGCGTCACAGCTGGTGGCCCAGCTTGTACTCGCCCTGCTTGTACTCGGGCATCGACGCCTCGCCCTCGTCGGGCCGCGTGTACGAGAAGCCGTCGGCGCCGATCGTCACGGCCATCTCGCTCGAGTCGGTGCGGGCGACGACCGGCTGCGGGTTGCCGTCGAGGTCGAGCACGAGGGATGCCTCGGTGTACCACGACGGCACGACGGGGTTGCCCCACCAGTCGCGGCGCTGGTTGTCGTGCACGTCCCAGGTGATGACCGGGTTGTCGGGGTCGCCGGTGTAGTAGTCCTGCGTGTAGACCTCGACGCGGTGGCCGTCGGGGTCGCGCAGGTACAGGTAGAACGCGTTGCGAGACGCCGTGGCGGCCGGGGCCGCGCTCGATCGCGTCGGAGCGGCGGAGGGCGCCGAGCTTGTCGCAGATCGCGAGGATGTTGTGCTTCTCGTGCGTGGCGAAGCACACGTGGTGCATCCGCGGTCCGTCGCCGCCGGTCATCGCGGTGTCGTGCACGGTGGGCTTGCGCCGCATCCATGCCGCGTAGACCGTGCCCTCGTCGTCCTGGATGTCTTCGGTGACGCGGAAGCCGAGGTCCTGCATGAACTTCACCGCGCGCGGGACGTCGGGGGTGACCTGGTTGAAGTGGTCGAGCCGCACCAGCTCGCCGGGGATGTGCAGGTCGTAGCGCCACGACATCCGCTCGACGTGGTCGGCCTGGTGGAAGAACTCGTACGGGAAGCCGAGCGGGTCGACGACGCGCACCGAGTCGCCGATGCCCTTGACGAAGCCGTTCTCGGTCGCGGCGCACGTCGCAGCCGAGCTCGGTGTAGAACGCGACGGCGTGGTCGAGGTCCTCGGGCGTGCGCACGCGGTACGAGAACGCGGCGACCGCGGCGATCGGCCCCTTGCGCAGCACGAGGTTGTGGTGGATGAACTCCTCGGTGGAGCGCAGGTAGATCGCCTCGTCGTCCTCTTCGGTCACGTACAGGCCGAGGACGTCGACGTAGAAGACGCGCGAGGCCGCCAGGTCGGTGACGACGAGTTCCATGTACGCGCAGCGCAGGATGTCGGGGGGTGTTGCGGCAGGCGTCGCGACAGGGTTGTCGGCCCGGATGGGAGCCTCCTGCGACACGTAGTAGCCCGAGGAGGTCAGCGTCTTCGCAGTCTTGTCGGTCATGTCAGCGTCCTTGCGTGTGCTCCCGTCGCGAAAAGGCCCGCTTTTCGGTTGTCTTTCCGGGCCTTTTCGCGACGGGAGGGGTGGTATGAGGTCAGTTCTTGCCGAAGGTCGGGTTGTGGGACTGGGCCGCCGAGCGTGATGTGCACGCTCTGCTGGTCGGTGTAGAAGTCGATCGAGCGGTAGCCGCCCTCGTGGCCGAGACCGGAGGCCTTCACGCCGCCGAACGGGGTGCGGAGGTCGCGCACGTTGTTGCTGTTCAGCCACACCATGCCGGCCTCGACGGCGCCGCGCGAAGTTGTGCGCGCGCTTGAGGTCGTTCGTCCAGATGTAGGCGGCGAGGCCGTAGCTGCGTGTTGTTCGCGAGCGCCAGCGCCTCCTCGTCGGAGTCGAACGGCGTGATCGCGACGACCGGGCCGAAGATCTCCTCCTGGAAGATCCGGGCATCGGGGGAGACGTCGGCGAACACGGTCGGCTGCGACGAAGTTGCCCTCGGGGAACTCCGCGGGGCGTCCGCCGCCGGCGACGAGGCGTCCTTCGGTCTTTCCGATCTCGACGTAGCTCATCACCTTGTCGTAGTGCTCCGGGTGCACCAGAGCGCCGACCTCGGTGGCCGGGTCGTTCGGGTAGCCGACCTTCACGCGCTTCGCCTGCGCGGCGTAGCGCTCGACGAAGTCGTCGTAGATCGAGCGCTCGACGAGGATGCGGGCGCCGGCTGTGCAGCGCTCGCCGTTGAGGGAGAAGACGCCGAAGATCGTGGCATCCACGGCGGCCTCGATGTCGGCATCCGCGAAGACGACGGCGGGCGACTTGCCGCCGAGCTCCATCGACAGGCCCTTGAGGAAGGGCGCGGCGTTGCCGAAGATGATCTGTCCGGTGCGGCTCTCGCCGGTGAAGGAGATGAGCGGCACGTCCGGATGCTTCACGAGCGCGTCGCCGGCGTCCTCGCCGAGCCCGTTGACGAGGTTGAAGACGCCGCGGGGGAGGCCCGCCTCTTCGAAGATCCCTGCCCAGAGGGATGCCGACAGGGGCGTGAACTCGGCGGGCTTGAGCACGACCGTGTTGCCGGTCGCGAGCGCGGGCCCCAGCTTCCAGGATTCGAGCATGAACGGCGTGTTCCACGGCGTGATGAGCCCGGCGACGCCGATCGGCTTGCGGTTGACGTAGTTCATCTGCTTGCCGGGAACCTTGAACGCGTCGTCGGCCTGCGCGACGATCAGGTCGGCGAAGAAGCGGAAGTTCTCGGCGGCGCGACGCGCCTGGCCCAGCGCCTGGGCGATCGGCAGGCCCGAGTCGTAGGACTCGAGCTCGGCGAGGCGGGCATCGCGCGATTCGACGATGTCGGCGATCCGGTGCAGCACCCGAGAGCGCTCGCGCGGCAGCATCCGAGGCCAGGGGCCCTCGTCGAACGCGCGTTTCGCCGCGGCGACGGCGAGTTCGATGTCGGCCTTCTTGCCGGCCGCCGCCGTCGTGTAGGTCTTGTTGGTCACCGGATCGAGCACGTCGAACGTGTCGCCGTCGACCGAATCGACGAAGGAACCGTCGATGTAGTGCTGGATGTGGTCGGGCAGGTCGGCGGGGATGCGTGAAGCGGTCATGAGTCTCCTCCGGAGGAATGACGGGGACGGGAGTGCAGCGCGTCGAGGAACGCGTCCTTGGTGCGCCAGCGGTGGTTGCGGGCGGCGAGCTCGATCTCGAGCGGATCGGCGCCGGATCGGATGAGATCGAGGATCTGCGTGTGCTCCTCGACCGAATGGGTGGCACGGCCCGGAACCGAGGCGAACGTGGAATCGCGGATGCCGGAGAGGCGGGACCAGCCGCGGTGCACGAGGTCGAGCAGGTGCGGGTTCGGGCACAGCTCGAAGAGCAGGCCGTGGAACTGCCTGTTCAGCTCGGTGAACAGGTGCGCGTCGAAGTGCTCGAGCAGTCGAGCCATCCGATCGTTGACGGCCTGGGCGGCGTCGAGCGCCGCTTCGTCCAGGAACGGGGCTGAGAGCGCGGTGGCCACGCCCTCGACGACACCGAGGGTCTCCATCGTGTGCGCGTATTCGGTCTCGTCGACGAGGGTGACCCGTGCGCCGACGTTGCGCTCGAACGTCACGAGTCCCTCGGCCTCGAGCCGGCGGATGGCCTCGCGCACAGGCACGACGCTCATGCCGAGCTCGTCGGCGATCGGTCCGAGGACCAACCGGTAGCCCGGGCCGAACGCGTGCCCGGCGATGCGGGAGCGGATCCAGGCGTACGCCTGCTCGGACTTGCTGAGAGTGGCGAGGTCGATCATCGCGTGCCCGTCTCGGCTTCGTAGCGGGCGCGCCACTCGGCGTTCATCGGGAACAGGCCGTCGACCGGGTTGCCGGCGGCGACCTGCTCGGCGATCCAGGCGTCCTCGACCTCCTGGGCGAGAGCGTCGTCGGCGACCTGCTCGGCGAGAGAGGGCGGGATGACGATCACGCCGTCGCTGTCGCCGACGATGATGTCACCGGGTTGCACGCTGGTGCCACCGCAGGCGATGGTGACATCGAAGTCCCAGGGGACGTGTTTGCGCCCGAGGACCGATGGATGGGCCCCCTTCGAGAAGACGGGAAGCCCGATCTCGGCGACGGCGTCGAAGTCGCGAACGCCGCCGTCGGTGACCACGCCCGCGGCGCCCCGCGCCATGGCGCGCAGCGCGAGGATGTCGCCGAGCGTGCCGGTGCTGGCATCGCCGCGAGCCTCGATCACGATGATCTCGCCCTCGTTCACCGCGTCGAAGGCGCGCTTCTGTGCGTTGTAACCGCCGCCGTGGGTCGTGAACAGATCTTCGCGGAACGGGACGAACCGGAGCGTCTTGGCGGTGCCGACGATCTTGGTGCCGGCGATGTTCGCCGCGACACCGTCGATGAAGCAGGAGTGGTGGCCGCGTTTGCGCAACTGGGCGGAGAGGCCGGCGGTGGGCGCCTCCATCAGCTTCGCGCGGAGTTCGGGGGAGAGGGCTGAGTCATCGGATGGCGGGGCAAGCCCGGCCTCCTCGGGGGACCCCCAGGCCTCGGTGCGCTGCAGGTCGTCGACGGCGGGAAGCGATCCGAGCTCCGCATCGAAGGGGACCTCGCCCTGGACGACGGTCGTGACGAGGCGTCCCGATGTCGGCGCACCGGGGGCATCCGGAGCATCCACCTCCACCTCCACGACGTCGCCGGGCACGATGACCGATGACCCGGCCGGAGTTCCGGTGAGGATGACGTCGCCCGGCTCCAGTGTGAAGTGCTGCGAGAGATCGGCGACCAGCTGTGTCAACGGGAAGATGAGGCCGGCGGTGGTGTCGTCCTGGCGGAGCTCGCCGTTCACCCAGGCGCGCACGCGCAGGGCATCCGGCGCGACGGAGCGGGCGTCGATGAACTCGGGTCCGAGCGGCGTGTAGCCGTCGCCGCCCTTGGAGCGGACGTTCGAGCCCCTGTCGTTGGCGCGGAGGTCGTAGAGGCCGAGGTCGTTGGATGCCGTGACCCACCCGACGTGATCCCAGGCGTCGGCGAGCGTGACCCGGCGCGCCGCGGTGCCGATGATCAGGGCGATCTCGCCCTCGAAGGCGAGGAGCTCGGTGCCGGCGGGGCGCTCGACCGAGCCGCCCGTGACGCCGACGGAACTGGCCGGCTTGAAGAAGTAGGAGGGGGCGGCCGGGCGCCGGCCGCGCTGGTCGGCGCGGGAGGCGTAGCTCAGATGGATGGCGATGATCTTGCCGGGGCGTTCACCGGGAACCGTCACTGGCGCCTCCTCGCGCTCGTCTGGGACGCCTTGTGCGTCGTATTCGAAATCATATATCATCGTGTCATCCCTCGGCAAGCACCGAAACAGATCGAGTGCCTGCCGTGACAACGCCGTCACAACCAGAAGGAGACACCCATGAGCGGGCAGTCACAGGGTGGGTTCACTCCCACCGGCACCATCGCGACAGCGGCCGATCGCCGCCGCGTCGTCTTCGCCACCGTCGTCGGCACCACCGTGGAGTGGTACGACTTCTTCATCTATGCCACCGCCGTCGGGCTCGTGTTCGGGCAGCTCTTCTTCGCTCCCCTCGGGCAGAACAGCGCCCTCATCGGCTTCGCCACCGTCGGTGTCAGCTTCCTGTTCCGGCCGCTCGGCGCCTTCCTCGCCGGGCACTTCGGCGACAAGCTCGGACGCAAGACCGTGCTGATGTGGACGCTGATCCTGATGGGTGCGGCGACCGCGCTGATCGGCGTGCTGCCGACCTACGAGGCCATCGGCATGATGGCCCCGATCCTGCTGGTCCTGTTGCGCATCCTGCAGGGGATCTCGGCCGGCGGCGAGTGGGGCGGAGCGGTGCTGATGGCCGTCGAGCACGCGCCGAAGTCCAAGCGCGGCGTCTTCGGCGCGTCCCCGCAGATCGGCGTGCCCCTCGGCCTGCTGCTCGCCTCGGGTGTCATGGCGCTGATGACGGTCATCGCGCCGGGAGATCAGTTCCTCGCCTGGGGCTGGCGCGTCCCGTTCCTGCTCAGCGTCGTGCTGATCCTGGTCGGCTACTACGTGCGGCGCAAGGTCGAAGAGAGCCCCGTCTTCGCGGAACTCGCCGAGCGCAAGGAGAAGGCGCGGATGCCGATCGTGCAGCTCTTCGCCAAGCACGCGCTCCTCGTGGTCATCGCCGCGCTCGTGTTCGCCGGCAACAACGCCGTTGGCTACATGACCACCGGTGGCTACATCCAGGGCTACGCCACCAACCCCGAGGGTTCGATCGGGCTCGAGAAGGGGCCGGTGCTGTGGGCGGTCGCCGGATCGGCCGTCACGTGGCTCTTCTCCACGCTCTTCGCCGGATGGATCTCCGACCGGATCGGACGCCGCACGACGTACATCATCGGCTGGGTGCTTCAGCTCGGCGGTGTGTTCGCACTGTTCCCGCTCGTGAACAGCGGAGAGATCCTGCCCCTGTTCGCGGGGCTCGCGATCCTCACCATCGGCCTCGGATTCACCTACGGCCCGCAGGCCGCGCTCTATGCGGAGCTGTTCCCGGCATCCATCCGGTTCTCCGGTGTCTCGATCTCCTACGCGATCGGCGCGATCGCCGGCGGTGCGTTCGCTCCGACGATCGCCACGGCCATCGTCTCGGCCACGGGTTCGACCGACGCGGTGACCTGGTACCTCGCCGGCATGACCGTGCTCGGCCTCATCGCGACGCTGCTGCTGCGCGACCGCTCCGGCATCCCGCTCGGCCCCGACCATGAAGAGGAGCAGGCTGTCAGCCCGATCCACGGGATGTCGCGGGCCTGAGCGGAAGGGGGATGGATTCCGCCGGTTCGCGGGCTGTGGAACCGTCGGAATCCATCCCCTTGCCGGTGCTGTGACGACTCAGCCGTCGAGCGCCTCGCGGATGACGGACGCCGAGCGCCGCAGCCGGGCGGCGATCTCGGCGTCATCGAGAGAGGTGGCGACGTGGATGACGGCGATCGCGGCCGGCCGGTGACCGCGGAGCGTGAGCGGCACGGCGACGGACTGCACGGTCGGGATCACCTCGTCGTGGCTGATCGCGTAGCCGCGTCGGTTCGTCGTCTCGACCTCTGCCCGCAGGCGGGCGCCGACGTGCGGGCTCCACTCGGATTCGGGGATCTGCGTGAGGATCGCCTTGCCGGGCGCACCGACCGTGACCGGATGCCGAGCGCCGGGGTGCTGAGCGACGCTCGCCACGGCGTGACGCGGCTCGATGCTCGCGAGTGTGATGCACTCCTCGCCGTCGAGTACCGCGAGGAAGCAGGTCATGCCGAGTTCGTTGGCGACGGCTGTGAGCTCGGGCAGCGCCTCGGCCTGCAGATCGTGTGCGACGCCGGCGGCGAGGGCAGCCATCCGTGCACCCAGGCTGACGGCGCCGGCCGCGTCGCGGCCGACGAGCCGATGATCCTCGAGCGTGCGCAACAGCCGATACGCGATCGAACGGTGCACCTCGAGGCGCGTCGCGATCTCGTCGATCGCCAGCGGTCGGCGCGCATCAGCGAGGATCTCGAGGATTCGGATGCCGCGACTCAGGGTCTGCGATGCGGGTGATCCAGGCTCGGCCATGACCTTCGCTCTCTTGTGCTCCGACGGGCGTGCGCATATGATGTGTTCAATAGTAGAACGACGTGTTCGAATATAGAACAGTCGATGCTGAGAAGCAAGGCCTGACGAAGCAGTCGGAAGGAATCGACGACGATGCAGTTCCACCACCACGGCTATGTCTCCGGTGACCCGCGCGTGCAGAACGCTGAGGGGGTCGGACTCGACCGCCCGGCCGACCTTCCCGACGAGATCGATGTGCTCATCGTGGGCTCCGGGCCCGCCGGCATGCTCCTCGCCGCGCAGATGTCGCAGTACCCCGACGTCAGCACCCGCATCATCGAGAAGCGCGACGGTCGTCTGGTGCTCGGCCAGGCCGACGGCATCCAGCCTCGCAGCGTCGAGACCTTCCAGGCGTTCGGATTCGCGGAGCGGATCGTCGCCGAGGCGTACAACATCGGCTGGATGAACTTCTGGGCGCCGGATCCCGCGAACACGCAGAACATCATCCGCACCTCGCGGACCGAGGACTACGCGCTGAAGATCAGCGAGTTCCCGCATCTGATCGTGAACCAGGCCCGCGTGCTCGACTACTTCGCCGAGGCAGCGGCGCACGGACCGGGCCGGATCGTGCCCGACTACGGCGTGGAGTTCGCCGGTCTCGTGGTGCACGAGGTCGGCGAGTACCCGGTCGAGGTCCGCCTGCGGCATGTGGCCGGCGAACGCGCCGGCGAGGAGCGAACCGTGCGGGCGAAGTATGTCGTCGGCTGCGACGGTGCGCGCAGCGGCGTCCGCGACGCGATCGGACGCACGCACGTCGGCGCCTTCTCGGCGCACGCCTGGGGGGTCATGGATGTGGTCGTCAACACCGACTTCCCGGACTGGCGCACCAAGTGCGCGATCAATTCCGAGGCGGGCAACATCCTGCACATCCCGCGCGAGGGCGGCTATCTCTCCCGCATGTACATCGACCTCGGCGAGGTCGCCGGTGACGACAACCATCGGGTGCGGCAGACGCCGATCGACGAGATCATCCGCAGGGCCAATGCGATCCTGCATCCGTACACCCTCGATGTGAAGCAGGTCGCCTGGCACAGCGTCTACGAGGTCGGGCATCGGGTCACCGACGGCTTCGACGACGTGATCGACGGCTCAGGACGCACCCCGCATGTGTTCCTCACCGGCGACGCCTGCCACACGCACAGCGCCAAGGCCGGACAGGGCATGAACGTCTCGATGCAGGACGGCTTCAACCTCGGCTGGAAGCTGGGGTCGGTGCTCACCGGACGCAGCCCGGAGTCGCTGCTCGCGACGTACTCCGCCGAGCGCAAGCCGGTGGCGCAGCAACTCATCGACTTCGACAAGGAGTGGTCGGCGCTGATGGCGCGCAAGCCAGGGGAGATCTCCGACCCGCAGGACCTCGCGACCTACTACCTCGCCACGGCGGAGTTCCCTTCGGGGTTCATGACGCAGTACGGCAGGTCGGAGATCGTGGCGGATGACGGGCATCAGGGGCTCGCCGCCGGCTTCCCGCTCGGCAAGCGCTTCAAGTCGGTCGAGGTCACCCGGGTGTGCGACGGCAACGCCGTGCATCTCGGGCACCACGCGAAGGCGGACGGCCGCTGGCGGATCTACGCGTTCGCCGACGCGTCGGGTGACGCGCTCCGGTCGTGGTCCGAGGCCGTCACGCCCGTGCTCGCCCGGTTCACCCCTGCGGATGCCGACCCGGATGCCGTCTTCGATGTGAAGGCGGTCTATCAGCAGCGGTACGACGAGTTCGAGATCACCTCGGCACCGGAGCTGTTCCTGCCCAAGACCGGGCCGCTGGGCCTGACCGACTGGGAGAAGGTCTATGCGGCCGGCCCGACCGTCTGGACCAGCGCCGACATCTTCGCCGAGCGCGAGCTGTCGCGCGACGGCGTCGTCGTCGTCGTACGTCCGGATCAGTACGTCGCCGCTGTGCTGCCGCTGTCGGCAGCGGCGTCTCTCGAAGGGTTCCTCGAGGGCGCGCTGCTGCCGGCCCGCTGAACTTCGCTCTGCCGGCGGGTTTCGTCGCAGGCGGGCTATGGTGACGGGGCCATCCCGCGAAGTAGTTTGGACGCGGATGGGCGACCGCGCCCGCCAGGAGGGTGTGCGCCGTGGACTGGAAGATCGAGCTCATCTTCGTACCGGTGTCGGATGTCGACAGGTCGAAGGACTTCTACGTGAAGATCGGCTTCAACGCCGACCATGATCAGACGCCGATGGAGGGGCTGCGGTTCGTGCAGATGACGCCGCCCGGATCCGCGTGTTCCATCGCCTTCGGGACCGGGCTGGGGGAGGGGACCCTCGAACCCGGGATGCAGAACACGATCCAGGTCGTGGTCCCGGATGCCGATGAGGCACTGGCGCACCTGCGCGGTCTCGGAGTCGAGGCGCAGGGGGTCGACGAGCAGGCATGGGGTCGCTTTGTCACCTTCGACGATCCGGATGGGAACACGTGGACGCTTCAGGAGCTGCCGGACTACGGCGCGCAGAGCTGACAGCAGCCGCGATCGGCGGGAGGGCTCTGCAGGAAGGTCAGCTCGAGTCCTTCCGCTGAACGCGTCGCGGGAATACCGTGTCCTCTGCGGATGCTGTGCTCTGAGCACGTGCGCGCATTCGCCGGCGCACGGCAGATGAGGAGCGGTCGCATGGAAGGTCTCGAGATCACGGTCCTCCTCGGGCTCACGATCCTGGTGGGAACGATGCTGGCGCCGCGGCTGCGGGTGGCGCTTCCGCTGGTCCTGGTCGTCTTCGGCCTGCTGCTGGGCTTCGTGCCCGCGCTGCGGGAGATCCAGTTGCCGCCGGAGACGGTGCTGCTTCTCTTCCTGCCGGTGATGCTGTTCTGGGAGAGCCTCACGACATCGCTGCGCTCGATCCGCCGCGATTTCCGCTACATCCTTCCGATGAGCACGCTGCTCGTCGTCGCCTCGGCGTTCGCCGTCGCGGGCGTGGCGGTTCTCCTGGGGCTGCCCTGGGAGATCGCGCTCATCCTCGGAGCCGCCGTCGCGCCACCGGATGCCACGGCCGTCGCAGCCCTCGGCCGGCTGCTGCCCCAGCGTGGCTTCATGAAGCTGAAGGCGGAGAGCCTCACCAACGACGGCACGGCCCTCGTGCTGTACGCCATCGCGGTCTCGCTGGCCGTCGGCGGCCACATCACGCCCCTCACCGTCACCATGACCGTGATCATCTCCTACCTCGGTGGCGTCGCCGCCGGGGCGATCGTCGCGGCCGCGGCCTGGCTTCTGCTGCGGCGCGTGCGCACGACGATGGCCATCAATGTCGCTCTGCTGCTGGTGCCCTTCACCGCGTTCCTGCTCGCCGAGATGGTGCATGCCTCGGGAGTGCTGGCCGTTGTCGTCGCCGGCCTCGTCGTCGCATTCGTCCGCCCGCAGATCACCACCGCTGCCTCTCGTCGCCAGGCCGAATCGGTCTGGCCGTTCGGCGTCTTCCTGCTCAACGGCGCCCTCTTCGTGCTCATCGGCCTTGAGGTGCAGTGGGTCATCCACCAGACCTCCGCACAGACCGTCGGGTGGCTCGTGCTCACGACCGTCGCGGTCTGGGTCACGCTGCTCGTCGTGCGCTTCCTGTTCCAGCTCCTCTCCGTGCCGTTCCAGCGCATCGGAGGCGGTGCGGTCCACGGCCGGGGTCTGCGCACCCGTGCACAGGTCGTGAGCACGGTCGCGGGCATGCGTGGCGCCGTGTCGCTCGCCATCGCGCTGTCGGTGCCGTTCACGACGTCCGACGGATCGCCCCTGGCCGGTCGTGACGAAGTCGTGTTCGTCACCGCCGGCGTGATCCTGCTCAGTCTGCTCGTGCAGGGCCCCGTGCTCCCGGCCGTGGTGCGCTGGGCAGGCTTCCCTGAGGACCACGGCGAGGACGAGGAGTACGAACTCGCCGAAAGAGCGATCTCCGGTGCAGCGATGGCCGCGCTCGATAGGCTCGCGTCCGAGCAACAGATCAGCGAGGAGATGCGGGACAGGGTCCGCCGCGAGGGCTACGAGATGCTCGAACTGGCCAACGCGCGCGCGATGGCCAGGGAGCGCGCGCTGATCGACGCCGAGGTGGTGGCGATGGAGGGCATGCTGGATGCTCCTGACCCGCTGGCATCGACGGCCGATGGTGCTGATGAGCCGACCGGCGGCGTCGGAGGTTCGGCGGTCCTCCCGGAAGGAGGGACGCTTCAGATGGTGGCGACCTCGGCCGATGTCGACATGCTGCAGCGCTCGCCGCTGGTGCGCCATGAGGAGTATTCGCGACTGAAGCTCGCGATGCTCGAGCAGAAACGAGAGGTTCTGCACGGGCTTCGTCGGGCGGGTACAGTCGACGACCTCATCGTGCGCCGCATCTCGGCGCGCCTCGATCTCGAGCAGGTTCGGCTGCAGGGCATCGAGGATCTCGACTGATCGATCGGCAGGCCGGCCGCTGGCCCCCGGGGTCCCCGCGCCGCGGCACGCGCTCGGAGAAGGAGCCGCCTATCAGGCGCGGGTGAGCGCTTGGAGGGTTGCGCGTGGGGTGCGCCATTGCTGTGTGGGGTCCCACCATGCGGGTCCGCGGATCTGGGGGATGCCACCCAGCATCCGGATTTCCCATCCGGAGGTGTCGAGGGTGCGGTGGTGGTGCCAGCACAGGGGGACGCCGTTGTCGGTATGGGTGGGCCCTCCGCGGGCGTGCTCGATGACGTGGTGGATCTCGCACCAGGACGCGGGGACGTGACAGCCCGGGATGAGGCATTCCTTGTCGCGGGCGATGATCGCCCGTCGTTGGTGGACGGTGAAGATCCGGTCGGTGACGCTGATCCCGATGATGCGGCCCTCGTCGAACAGGACGCGTTGGATCGTCCCGGTGCAGGCGGTGTGGGCCGCCACGGTGGCTGCGACGGGGGCGTCGATGCCGGGGATCGTCGCCCATCGGTCACCTTCGGCGAAGTCTTCGGCGTTCACGTGCACGACCAGGGTCGGCGCCGCACCACCCAGGCTGGGCATGTCCTCATGCCGGGCGGCGATGCCCAACGCGGTGGCGAGGGCGTCGTGCTGCTTCTGCGGGCGGGTGCGCGGATCGATCACGTTCCGCGGATCCGAGTTGAACGGATCCGCATCGCCGTCGTCGTTGATGCCCGCCCCGTCGATCTCGTCGGAGGGGCGGAACTGCACACCCAGGTCCGTCGGGCCGGCGGTCTTCGGGTTCAGTTGGGCGTCGAAGAGCAGCTGCAACTGGGCGTACACCTCGGGCAGCAGGTTCCCGCGAACCGGGTAGGTCCCGTTGCGGAGCCGCCCGACGGTGAACGAGCGTCCCTGCGATGCCTCTGCCGCCGTCGGGGCGGACCCGTCCGGGTCCAGATACATCGCGACCAGCTGCGCGAACTGCTTCAAGTCCTCCGGCGTCGCCGGCGGGGCGGCATCGTCGGGTCCGGCCCCTTCGACACGCTCAGGGACCCGAAGATCGGCATCGGCATCGGCCGGCATCGGCATCGGCATCGGCATCGGCATGGCCAGCGTCGGCGTGGACGTATCCGCGCGCCTGGTTCGCCAGCTCTGCATCCGCGCGCAGCCGATCGGCGAGCCCGATCCGAACACCGGCCCGGTCGATCGGGCCAGTCGCGGCGAGCAGCCCGGCGATCCCGATGGTGCCGTCCCGCATCGTGTCCCGCAACGCCGGCCACCGGGCCGGCAATCGCGATCCGGACGTGAGCTCCACATCGCGGTGCACGAGGTCCGCGGCCTTCACCACCCGCGTCGCCCCCGGCGCGTCGACGCGCAGCACCCGTTGCAGGAGTTCGTTCATGCTCCGGCATCCGAACTGGTCGGAGAACCCTGGCTCGGCGCCGGCGGTCGTCTCCACGACGACGGCCTCGATGCGGCGGAACGCGTCCCCGGCGACGCGGAGCACGTTCATCCGGTCCGCATCCGACAACGAACCGAACCCGTCCGCACTCAGCACCTGGTCGAGGTCGGAGACGACCTGATCCAGGAGGGCGACGGGGTTGTTCATGCCTCCATTCAACAGGGAGCCACCGACATTCCGGTCCCGAAAACAGCCCGGTCAGAGAAAGTTTCTGATCAGATTCATCCCACCGCAGTTGGCGGCGTCCGGGCCCTTTGGTGACCGGGTTCGAGTGATGTGTTTCGGCTCGTTCTCGCTCGCTCAACGACCGAGAATGGCACGCCTGCTTTCAGGAGTTCACGCGGATGATCTCCTGCTGATACGGCGCGATGACGTCGCCGGAGATGCGCAGGTCCAGCAGCAGGAAGCGGCGGGACGCCGCATCCTCCTCGGCCCACGTCGCCAGCCTCTCGAGGTCGGCCAGCGTCCGCACCACGACGCCTTCAGCCCCGACGGCGGCGCCGAACGCGGCGAAGTCCACCTCGGGGATGCGCATCGGCCCTTCCGCAAGGCCTTTGAGCCCGTACAGGTTCACCTCGGCGCCGTAGGCGGCGTCGTTCCAGATGACCGCGATGCCGCGACCGGCGGCGGCACGAACGGCGGATTCGAGGTCGGCGATCGCCATGAGCCCGCCGCCGTCGCCCGACGTGAGCACCACGGTCGACCGACGGCGGGCCAGAGCCGCTCCGACGACGCTCGGCCAGCCCTGCCCGATGGACTGGAACGCCGTGCCGATCATCATCATCCGGTCGGGGGAGCGGACCGGCCAGTACATGTTCGCCCAGCCGATGAAGTGGCCGCCGTCGGAGACGACGACGCGATCCTGCGGCAGCAGCTCGGCGATCCGGCGTGCGGCGGAACGCGGGTCGAGGCGCCCGTCGGGAGCCAGGTCATCGCCCTCCGCATACGCGCGAGCCGATGTGACGTCGACGGTCTCCCGCCACGGCGCCGACGCGCGGGATCCGACGAGTCGTACCAGCTTCTCGGCGACCAGCCGGGCATCGCCGCGGACGAAGCCGCCGACATGCGGGTGGGTCGCGGTGGGCGCGATGTCGACTTGATAGATGCGGGTGCCGGGTGCGAACAGTTCGCCGAAGCGCATCGTGAACTGGTTGAGCGATGCCCCGAACACGACGGCCACGTCGGCCTCGCGGATGAGCGACATGGCGCCGTCGGCTCCGAACCCGCCGGTGACGCCGAGGTCGTACTGCGCGGCCGGGAAGACGCCGCGGCCGAGAGCTGACGACGCGGTGAGGGCTCCGGTGGCCTCGGCCAGCGCGCCCAGTGCATCGCGTGCCCCCGCGAGCCAGGCCCCTCGGCCGGCGAGCAGGAACGGGCGTTCGGCGCCGCGCAGCGCGGCGGCGATCTCCGCCAGCATCCCCTCGGCGAACTCGCCCTTCGGGGCGAGCGGAGCCGGGATGCGGGGGGCCGGCGCCGCCGGTACCCAGCCGGCCTCCAGTGAGGCGACGTCGTAGGGGATCGCCAGCACGACGGGCACCCGGTAGGTCAGAGCGTGCTCGATCGCGATGACCGTGGTGGCCGCGGCATCCGCACGTCCCACCGTGTACGTTCGGGCGCCCACCGCCGAAGCGAGGGCGATCTGATCGACGTCCCACGGACGCGGACCGGACGTCGGCTCGTCTCCGACGACGAGCACCAGCGGCGCATGCGCCTGCACCGCCTCGGCCAGGGCGGTGATGGTGTTCGTGAAGCCGGCGCCGTATGTCGATGTCGCGGCGGCGATCCGCCCCGACGCGCGGAAATGCGCGTCGGCGGCGACGACGGCACCCTGTTCGTGGCGCACGGCCGTGAACACGGCATCCGTCTGCCTCACGATGGCGTCGAGGAAGTAGGCGTTGCCGTTCCCCATCACCCCGAAGACGGCGTCGATGTGCTGGGCGAGGGTGAGCGCGACGTGTGCGGAGACGGTGGGCATGCGAAAGCCTTTCGAGACGGGAACGGAGGGATCCGTATGTGTCTCGCCCTCGCGTCTTCGCGAAGCGCTTCGTGTCCCTTTTTCGGACACCGGCAACGTCGTACCGGACACCGGAATTCTACCGCGCCTCATCCTGGCGACGCACTGACTTCATGCCGTAACACGAGCGAAACGACGACGCGGGAGCATGCGGCCATGGAGTCGCTGTTCAATGGATACACCTCTCGCCGTGGTCCGGCGGGGCCCGGACCTCGCGCATGGGACGAGATGTTCCCGGCGGATGTGCTCCCCGGCGGCGCCGAGGTGCGAGCGCCGTATCGGGACATGTATCCCGCGCTGGCCGCGATGGACGATGCGGAGCTCCGCGCCAGGACGGATGCTCTGGCCAGCTCGTACCTCGCTCAGGGGGTGACCTTCGATTTCGCCGGGGAGGAGCGGCCGTTCCCGCTCGACGTCGTGCCACGCGTCATCGCCGCAGACGACTGGCGCTACGTGGAGTCCGGCGTCACGCAGCGGGTCCGCGCGCTGGAGGCGTTCCTCGCCGACGTCTACGGCCCGCAGCTCGCTCTTCACGACGGCGTCATCCCGGCGTCCCTGATCAGCTCCTCCTCGCACTTCCACCGCCAGGCGGCTGGAATCGTGGGCGCGAACGGTGTGCGCATCCATGTCGCGGGCATCGATCTCATCCGCGACGAGAGCGGCGCCTGGCGGGTCCTCGAGGACAACGTACGCGTGCCCAGCGGCGTCAGCTACGTGCTCGCGAACCGGCGAGTGATGGCGCAGACACTTCCCGAGCTGTTCACCAGTCTCCGCGTGCGACCTGTCGTCGACTATCCGGCCCGGCTGCTGCAAGCGCTGCGAGCGGCTGCACCGCAGGGCGTGGATCACCCCACTGTCGTGGTGCTGACACCCGGCGTGCACAACTCGGCGTACTACGAGCACACGCTGCTCGCGCGGATGATGGGCATCGAGCTCGTCGAGGGCCGTGATCTCTTCTGCTCGGGTGGACGCGTGTGGATGCACACCACGGCCGGTCCCACGCGGGTCGACGTCATCTATCGACGAGTCGACGACGAGTTCCTCGATCCGCAGCACTTCCGGCCCGACTCGGTGCTGGGGGCGCCCGGACTCATGCTCGCCTCGCGGCTCGGCAACGTCACCATAGCGAACGCCGTGGGCAACGGCGTGGCCGACGACAAGCTCGTCTACACCTACGTTCCCGCGCTCATCAAGTACTACCTCGGCGAGGAGCCGATCATCCCGAATGTCGACACCTGGCGGCTGGAGGAACCCGAGGCGCTGGAGGAAGTGCTCGACCGCCTGGACGAGCTCGTGGTGAAGCCTGTCGACGGCTCCGGCGGCAAAGGGCTGGTGGTGGGACCGGATGCCTCCCGGGAGACACTCGAGGAGCTGCGCCGCTCCCTCCTCGCCGATCCTCGCGGCTGGATCGCACAGCCCGTGGTCCAGCTGTCGACGATTCCGACACTCGTCGAAGACGGCTTCCGTCCGCGGCACGTCGATCTGCGACCGTTCGCCGTCAACGACGGCGAGAACATCTGGGTTCTTCCCGGCGGGCTGACCCGCGTGGCGTTGCCGGAAGGGCAGCTCGTCGTGAACTCGAGCCAGGGCGGAGGGTCGAAGGACACCTGGGTCCTGGACCCCTCGCTGCTGACCGGGCCGACACTGACGGTCGCGTCGGATCCGGCATCCGATGAAGTGTCGCTCGCGACCGGAGCGATCGCGACGGTCTCCCCGTCGCGCAGGGAGCCTTACACGCCGTTCCTCTCCTCCCCGCAGGACGAAGACGTCGCGGTGCGACATCACCAACAGCAGCAGCAACAACAGCAGCAACAGGAGTCGTCATGCTGAGTCGCATCGCCGAGGCCCTGTTCTGGATCGGACGCTACATCGAGAGGGCCGACGGGACCGCGCGCATCCTGGACGTGCATCTGCAGCTGCTGCTCGAGGATCCGTGGGTGGACGAGGACACCGCCTGTCGCGCACTGCTGTCGGTCATGGGCACGACGGTCGACGATGAGACGGCACTCAATCGCGACGACGTGATGCGGCTGCTCGCCCTCGATCGCGAGCATTCGGCCTCGATCGGGCACTCGATCGTCGCAGCGCGAGAGAACGCACGGCGGGCGAGGGAGATCATCTCGACCGATCTCTGGGAGACCCTGAACGAATCGCACGCGCGGATGCCGCGCCGCATCGCCTCCGACAAGACCCACCCCTTCTTCCGGTGGGTACGCGACAGATCGGCGCTGGCGTTCGGTGTCGTCGACTCGTCGACGAGTCGCGACGAGGCCTGGCACTTCTTCGTGCTGGGCAGGTCCATCGAGCGGGCCGATATGACCGCGCGGCTGCTCGCGACGCGTTCGCTCACCGATGCAGGCGGGCCGAGCTGGACCACGCTCCTGCGCAGCTGCGGGGCGTACGAGGCGCACCTGCGGAGCCATCGGGCGGTGCCGACGGCGGCATCCGCAGTGGAGTTCCTACTCGTCGACCGCCTGTTCCCCCGGTCCGTGCTGTCGAGCGTGCTGCAGGCGGAGGAGTGTCTTCGCGGAATCGACCCCGCTGGCGCATTCGGGGCGCCGGGCCGCGCCCATCAGGTGCTCGGCCGGATGCGCTCCGAGCTGGAGTACCGGCCGATCGGCGACATCGTCCACTACCTGTCCGAGAGTATGGAGGAGGTCCAGGTCGGGGTGTCCAGGGCGAGCGACGCCGTCCGAGAACGATACTTCCCGTCGATCGCGATGCCCGTATGGATCGGAGAGGCGCTGTGAGCCGGCTGCGGATCGTTCATCGGACGGGCTTCCGCTACGAGCAACCGGCGACGGCCTCGTACAACGAAGCGCGGATGCTGCCCCACTCGCGAGAAGGTCAATTCGTTCTCCAGGCCAGCCTGGAGATATCGGCCGACCGCGACCCAGCACTCGTACTCCGACTACTGGGACACGCGAGTGTCGACATTCGAGGTGCTCGTCCCGCACCAGATGCTGTCGGTCACGGCGACGAGCGTCGTCGACGTGCGACCGGTGCCTCCCACGGGGCTGACTCTGGACTGGGATGAGGTCGCGGCGCGGATCCCGATGTCGCTGGCGCTCGCGGAGTGCGTCGCGCAGACTCCGGCGACGGCTCCGGATGCGGACATGATCGACCTCGCCCTGCGCATCGAGGCCGCGGGCGGCGGGCTCGATGAGACGGCCCTCGCGATCTGCCGCACGGTCGGCGAGGCGATGGAGTATCGGAGCGGCGTGACCGGTGTGAATTCGACGGCGCGCGATGCGTGGTCTGCGCGTTCCGGCGTGTGCCAGGACATCGCGCATGTCGCCCTCGGTGTGCTGCGGGCGGCCGGCATTCCCGCGCGTTATGTGTCGGGCTATCTGCACCCCGACCCGAGCGCACCGATCGGGCAGTCGGTCGTCGGAGAGTCCCACGCCTGGGTCGAGTGGTACTCCGGCGAGTGGCGCGGATACGACCCGACGAACCTCACGGAGATCGGTGAATCCCATGTATACGTCGGACACGGACGCGAGTACGCAGACGTGGCTCCGCTTCGAGGTGTGTATGCGGGGCCCAGCGCATCCGAGCTGTTCGTGTCGGTGGAGCTGACCCGGCTGGGATGAGGTGCTCTGTGCGCCGGGTTCGGCGCGTGCGAGAGTAGGGGCAGCACAGACCATGACGGCGGAAGAAGATGAGTCCTTGACTGATGTACTGATCGAGCGCGAGACGCTCACCTGGGATGGCTTCGGGACGGCGACGCGCGATCTCGCGCGGAGCATCCTCGCCTCCGGGTTCGAACCGGAGGTCGTGGTGGCGATCGCACGTGGCGGTCTGCTCCCGGCGGGTGCCATCGCCTACGGCCTCGGCGCCAAGAACTGCGGTGCCATCAACGTCGAGTTCTACACGGGCATCGGGACCGTTCTGGATGCTCCTGAGGTACTGCCGCCTGAGCTCGACATGGCATACCTCGACGGGCGCCGCGTGCTGCTCGTCGATGACGTCGCCGACTCGGGACGCACTCTCGCCCTCGCGGTGCGGCTCCTTCAGGAGAAGGGCGCGGATGTCCGTTCGGTGACGATCTACACGAAGCCCTCGACGATCATCCAGCCGGACTTCGCCTGGAAGGACACCGATCTCTGGATCAACTTCCCCTGGTCGTTCCAGGGCACTGTGCGCGAAGAGGACCTGGGTCTGCCGCCGTCGGCCTGAGCCCGCGGCGGCCGTGTCGGGTCAGCCGCGGAGGAGTCCGCGCAGGGTCTGGATCGTGTCGGCATCCGTCGGCGACTTGTCCGGCCGGTAGTGCTTCACGCGTGCGAAGCGCAGGGCGATGCCGCCCGGGTAGCGGGGCGAGCGCTGCACGCCGTCGATCGCGATCTCCACGACGATCTCGGGACGCAGGAGGACCGCGGCCCCGGTGCGGTGCGTCTCGTGCGCGGGGAACGTCTCGGTCTGCCACCGCAGCAGTTCGTCGGTGAGTCCCTTGAAGGTCTTTCCGACCATGACGAACCCTCCCGGTTCGCCGAACTCGCCGTCTGGATCGTGTGCGCCGAGGTGGATGTTCGACAGCCAGCCTCGTCGGCGTCCTGAGCCCCACTCCGCAGCGAGCACGACGAGATCGTACGTGTGCACCGGCTTGACCTTGACCCAGGACTTGCCGCGCCTCCCGGCCATGTACGGCGAGTCCGATCGCCTTGACGACGACGCCCTCGTGCCCGGCGGCGAGTGCCTCGAGCGACAGCTGCTCGGCGGCATCCGCGTCGTCCGTGACGATGCCGGGCATCCGCCATTCGCCGGCGATCCGGGCGAGTTCGGCGAGGCGCACGGCGAGCGGCTCATCGATGAGATCGCGTCCGTCGACGTGCAGCAGGTCGAAGAACCATGGGCGCAGGACGAGTTCGCCGGAGACGTCGGCGCCGAACCGCGACATGGTCTCCTGGAACGGCCGCGGCCCACCGTCCTCATCGAGCGAGAGGGTCTCGCCGTCGAGGATCAGGTCGCGCGCGGGGAGACCGCGCACGATCTCGACGATCTCGGGCACCCGATGGGTGATGTCGGCGAGGCTGCGAGTGAAGACGCCGACCTCATCACCGTGTCGATGGACCTGGATCCGCGCGCCGTCGAGCTTGTACTCGACGGACGCTGCACCGGTGATCTCGAGAGCCGCAGTGGGCGTCGCAGCGTTCGCCGCGAGCATCGGCAGCACCGGTCGGCCGACGACCAGACGGACATCGTCGAGTTGCTCGGCGGTGCCGGTGAGCGCGAGAAGCGCGGTCTCCCCGAGATCCCCGGAGAGCATCGCCGCGCGCCTGACGGCAGCGGGGGTGCGCCCGGAGGCCCGGACGATCGCATCCAGCAGCACGCCTCCGAGCGCACCCGTGCGCAGTTCGCCGAGCATGGCGCGGGCGAGGAAATCCCACTCCTCCGCCGTCGCGCGCGCAGCGAGATCCGACAGCTGTCGGTTCCGCGCGGCCGCGGAGCCGGATCCGGCTGCCGCGGCCAGAACGGTCAGGGCGACGTCGACGTCGGCGATGCTCAGCGTCGGGGCATCCGCATGGACGACCTCGAGGGCCGAGATCCCGCGCCAGCCGACGCCGAGCCGGCCCTGACGAGGACTCGCGAGCAGCAACCCGGTGAGGGGGAGGACCTCGTCGGGGGTCGCGCGCTGGAGCAGCCCCGCGAGGGCTTCGATCTTCGCCAGTCGCGACGACGTGGCCGTGACTTCCTCTGTCGTGGTGACGGCGTCCGCGAGCATCATCCCCGCATTCTCGCACCGGCCGCCGACGTTGGCGAGGGGGCCGGATCCCGCAGTGTGGAAACGCCTGCACCGAAACGCCCCTTCTCCGCATGAACCGTCAGTTTCCGCGTGAGACATCGTCACCGGTGTGGAGTCTCATGCCGAATGCGTCGGTTCGAGGGCGACGCGAGGCGGACTGCCCCGTCCTTACGCCCCCGATCTCGTCGCCTGCTCGATGAAAGGAGGAAGACGTCTGTTCTGGGGCGCTGGAACCGACGACTTCCTCCTTTTACGCCAGTCGCCCGATGCGGGACCGGAATTGAGGATGCCGCGGCGGGGAGGGCGGCTGGAAGGCGCGGAAACGGGATGCTCAGGCCCCGCGGAACTCCGGCTTCCGTTTCTCGCGGAACGCGGCGAAGCCCTCGCGGTAGTCGTCGGTGTCGCAGAGCGCGGCCTGTGCGGCGTTCTCGAGGTCGACCGATTCCCACAGCGCGAGGCGCTCGTCGCGGATGCGGGTGATGAGTCGCTTGCTGGCGAGGAACGCCGCCGTCGCCCCTCGCGCGGCGGCGGCGGCGGCATCCGTCGTCGCCGACACGACCTCGTCGTCGGGCAGGACCCGGGAGAACAGCCCGGACTGCACGGCCTCGATGCCGCTCATCAGGCGTCCCGTGTAGATCAGATCGAGGGCCTTGTGCGCGCCGAGGCGGTCGACGAACAGGGCATGGCCGCCCGAATCGAGCGTGGCGCCGAGAGCTCCGAACGGCGAGCCGATCTTCGCGTTCTCGGCGACGTAGACGACATCGGTGGCGATGAGCAGGCCGAGTCCGACGCCGAGGCAGGCGCCGTGAGCGACGGCGAAGGTGGGCGCCGGGAACGCCGACATGCGCTGCAGCAGCGGGGTGACCAGGCCGCCGAGGTATCCCATGACGTCGTCGTCGCGCGGATCGACATCGGAGATGTCGCGCCCGGCGCAGAACGCCCGCCCCGCGCCGCGCAGCACCAGGGCGCGGACGCCCGCCGATTCGGCCTCGTCGTATGCCACGCCGAGACCGTGCAGGGCCTGCTCGTCGAGGGCGTTCAGCCGCTCGGGCGCGTTCAGCACGATGGTGGCGACGTCGCCGGCGATGGAGATCTCGATCATGGGTTCCTCCGGGTCAGACGTCGTAGTCCACGACCAGGCGATCGCTGGTCGGGTGGGACTGGCAGGTGAGCACGAATCCGCGGGCGAGCTCCTCGGGTTCCAGGGCGTAGTTCTCGGTCATCGTCACGCTGCCCTCCACCACGCGTGCGCGGCAGGTGCCGCAGACGCCGCCCGCGCAGGCGAAGGGGGCGTCAGGGCGCACGCGGAGTGCCGCATTGAGCACCGACTCGTGTGCGTCGACCGGGCTCTCCACGGTGGAGGAGACGCCGTCGAGCGTCACTTCGATCCGCACGGTCTTCTCGCCCGACCGCACCTGCACCGGTCGGGCTGCGCGCACGGGCTCGTCGCCGGTGGTGAACAGCTCGAATCGGATGCGCGCGCGCTCCACGCCGAGATCGGCGAGCACCTCGCGACAGAGGTCGACGAGTGCGAGCGGGCCGCAGAGGAACCACTCGTCCACGGTCTCCGGAGGAATGAGCACCCCGAGGATCGTGCGCAGCTTCTCCTCGTCGATCCGCCCGGACAGCACCGGCGCCGTGCGCTGCTCGCGGGAGAGCACATGATGCAGCGTGAGCCGCGTCGGATAGCGGTCCTTGAGGTCGGCGAGCTCCTCGAGGAACATCACGTCGAGGGTGGAGCGATTCGTGTACAGCAGCGTGAAGCGGGAGGTGTCGGATGCCGCGAGCACGGTGTGGGCGAGCGACATGAGGGGCGTGATGCCGGAACCCGCGGCGATGCCGACGACGTGGCGGTGGTCGAGATCGCCCAGCCCGGAGGTGAAGGTGCCCTGCGGGCTCATCACGTCGATGGTGGCACCTGGGCGCAGTTGCGTCTGCGCCCAGGTGGAGAAGACTCCGCCCTCATCACGCTTGACCGCGACGCTCAGACGGGTGCCGTGTCCGGCGGCGCGACCTTCGGGCGTACGGTGCTCGGGGGTGCGACACAGAGAGTACGAGCGGCGGACTTCGACGCCGTCGAGAGTCGTGCGCAGGGCGACGTACTGCCCGGGAAGGTAGTCGTACTCGTCGGCGAGCGCGGCGGGCACGGTGAAGGTGACCTCGACGGCATCGTCGGTGAGCGGGCGCACATCGTGCACCGCCAGAGTGTGGAACTGGGCGCGCTTCTTCGCCGGCACGGTCTGCGCCCGGCGGGGCATCGATGCGGATGCGGGGCTTGCGGTGAACAGTGACATGTCAGTGCACCTTGAAGTGGTCGAAGGGCTCGAGGCAGGCGCGGCATTCGAAGAGCGCCTTGCAGGAGGTCGAGCCGAAGCGAGAGGCCTCGCGGGTGTCGAGCGAGCCGCAGCGCGGGCAGCGGACGCTGATGGCCAGCCGGATCGGACCGGTGCTGACCGCCGCGCGACCGGAGGGCGGAGCGATGCCGTACTCGGTGAGCTTGCGCTTGCCGGCATCCGTCATCCAGTCCGTCGTCCACGCGGGGGAGAGCACCAGGCGCATCTCGACCTCGGCGAACCCGGCCGCGGTGAGGGCGAGGATCACGTCGTCGCGGATCGTGTCCATCGCGGGGCAGCCGCTGTAGGTGGGCGTGATGTCCACCCGAACACGGTCGCCATCGACCTCGACGGCGCGCAGCACGCCGAGATCCTCGATGGTCAGCACTGGGACCTCCGGGTCGGCGACGGTCGCCGCGATCTTCCATGCCCGGTCGCGGGTGCGCCGGCTTCGGGTCGTGTGCAGTCACCATGTCGCCCCCGGATGCCGTCGTGCGAGCACCTGCATCTCGGCGAGGATGAGCCCCAGCATCGCCGAGTGCGAGCCCTGCCGTCCGCCCGCGGAGGATGCGGCGACTGCGGGGACCGACAACTCGGCCTCGGTGAACACCGTGTCGACGACGGCGTCGAAGCCGGCGCGAAGCGACGATGGCCGCACGGCGGCATCGCCGAGCCGGTCGATCAGCTCGTCATCGCGGAACAGCTCCTGCACGTACGGCCAGACGTCGCCCACAGCGCGGATGACGCGGGCGCGCGACTCCTCGGTGCCCCCGGCGAGCCGCAGCATCCACTGCACGGCGTGGTCGCGGTGGTAGTCGACCTCTTTGACGGCCTTCGCGGCGATCGCGGCGACGGTCTCATCGCTGCTCGACACCAGCGCCGAGTAGAGCTCGAACATGTAGGTCGCGACGACGAACTGGCGGGCGATCGTCTGCGCGAAGTCGCCGTTCGGCTGCTGCACGATCCAGGCGCAGCGGAACTCCGGCTCATCGCGGAAGTACGCGAGGTCGTCTTCGCTGCGTCCGTCGAATGAGCCGGCGAAGTGCAGGAACGAGCGGGCGTGGCCGAGCAGGTCGAGGGCGATGTTGCCGAGAGCGACGTCCTCCTCGAGCTCGGGGGCGCGCGCGATCCAGTCGCCGAGCTGCTGCGAGAGGATGAGCGCATCGTCGCCGAGCCGCAGAGCGTACTCGGCGATGTCGGCGGAAGCCGCGCGGGCGCCGGTCCCGGAGAGTTCCTGTGCGAGGCGGAGCTCCTCGACCATCACGTCGCCATGCGGGGAGTCGTTCTCACTCATAGGTGCGGCACCCCCTCGGATGCCGTGTAGTAGACGGCGTGCCGGTAGTTCTTGCCCGCCGGGCTCTCGAAGTAGGCGCCCTTCGCATCCGGGTCGCTCGTGGTGATGGCATCCGCCGGGGCCACCCAGATCGAGACGCCCTCGCCGCGGCGCGTGTACAGATCACGGGCGTTGCGGATGGCCATCTCGGCATCCGGAGCGTGCAGCGAGCCGACGTGCACGTGACTGAGACCGCGGTTCGCGCGCACGAAGACCTCCCACAGCGGCCACGGTTCGGAGGGGGTGGCGCCGGGCGTCGTCATCATGCCACCGCCTTCGTCTTCAGGGCCTGCTTGCGGGCGTACTCCGCAGCGGCCTCGCGCACCCAGGCGCCCTCGTCGTGCGCGGTGCGGCGGCGCTCCAGTCGCTCGGCGTTGCACGGGCCGTTGCCGCGGAGCACCTCGAAGAACTCGTCCCAGTCGATCTCGCCCATCTCGTACTGCCCGGTCTCCTCGTCGAAGCGCAGCTCGGGGTCGGGCAGCGTCACGCCGAGGATCTCGGCCTGCGGCACGAGCATCGAGACGAAGCGCTGGCGCAGGTCGTCGTTCGAGAACCGCTTGATCTTCCACGCCATCGACTGCGCCGAGTTCGGAGACTGGTCATCGGGCGGGCCGAACATGGCCAGGCTCGGCCAGTACCAGCGGTCCACCGCATCCTGGGCCATCTGCCGCTGCTCCTCGGTGCCCTGCATCAGCGTCAGCAGGATCTCGAAGCCCTGGCGTTGATGGAACGACTCCTCCTTGCAGACGCGCACCATGGCGCGACCATAGGGCCCGTAGGAGGCGCGGCAGAGCGGCACCTGATTGCAGATCGCCGCGCCGTCGACGAGCCAGCCGATCGCGCCCATGTCGGCCCAGGTCGGGGTGGGGTAGTTGAAGATCGACGAGTACTTGGCCTTGCCGGAGATGAGCTGATCCATCATCTCGTCGCGGGTGATGCCGAGCGTCTGCGCGGCGGAGTAGAGGTAGAGGCCGTGGCCGGCCTCGTCCTGCACCTTCGCCATCAGGATCGCCTTGCGCTTCAGGCTGGGCGCGCGGGTGATCCAGTTGCCCTCCGGCTGCATGCCGATGATCTCGGAGTGCGCGTGCTGTGAGATCTGGCGGATCAACGTCTTGCGGTACGCGTCCGGCATCCAGTCGCGCGGTTCGATGCGCTGCTCATGTGCGATGAGCTCGTCGAACAGGCGCTGCCGCTCCGACGTGTCGTCCTCGACGACGGAAAGATCTGCGGGGCTGGTCATCATCGACTCCTGGGCGGTTCGGTGCTTCTTTACTGACCGATCGTTAGGTAATTCTCGCACAGGGCGGCGCCCCGTTCAAGCACCGCTCAGTGCGAGCGCGAGATGAGTTCGAGGAGCGCCCGTCCGTATGCCTCCGAGGGGTCCGGATGCTCGAACTCCAGCGTCTCGCCGGCGATCTCGATCTCCACCACGAAGGCATCGTCGAGACGCACGAGCCGGCGGAATGTTCCGCGAAGCAGATCCCGGAGCTGATCCTCGCGGGGCAGCCAGACGGCATCCTCGAGCGTGACCGCGTCGAGCGCCCACTCGGTCGTGCCGTTGAAGGCGAGGTCGGTGCCGCTCGGCGTGCGGCGCGCCTCGATCGTCATCTCACTGACCGTGAAGATCTCGGCCTCGGCTTCGTGCTCGACGTCATCAGGCAGGTCGAGCTGGAAGCGGTCGCCGCTGTCGGGCTGCCAGGCCAGGCCGGCGTCCCGCAGCGAGATGGCCAGTTCGCGGGTGATCACGTCTCCACGCTAGTCGAGTCTCTGTGGCGCGCGGCCGGTACACCCGTCGGCTGAAATGCACACCTGCGGGTCGGAATCGTCGGTTTCGGCATGCATCCGCGGAAATCGACCGACAGGTGCGCCGGATGCCGCCCCGCATGCCCGTCAGTCCTCGGCCGGCGCCACGCGGGGCGGCCAGGATGTCGAGCCGAGCTCGCGGGAGATGTTCCGGGCGGTCTCGCGCAGCGCGTCGAGCACGGCATCCGGTGCCGGAAGTCGGGTCGACGGCAGCACAACGGCGACGGCGGCGACGATGTCGTTCGAGGCGTCGGCGATCGGAGCGGCGACGGACGACTCACCGAGCACGGCCTCATCGACCTCGGTCGCGGTGCCCCGCTCGGCGATCGTCGGCAGGTCGAGGGTCAGCCGCGCGACGTCCGTGATCGTGTCGCCCGTGAGACTCTGCAGCGGCCGCTCGAACACGGTGCGCTGGAAGCCGATGTCGTAGGCCAGCAGGATCTTGCCCAGGGCAGAGGCATGCGCCGGAATGGCGACACCGGTCTCGAGCATCTGCTGGCTGTCGTCCGGGCGCAGATTGTGATGGATGACGAGCACCTCGTGGAAGTGCGGAGCGCCGAGACGTACCGACAGGCTGGTGCGCCGGGCGAGCTCCTGCGTCCAGCGCATCGCTCGCGCGCGCACATCGAGCGTGTCGAGGTACACGTTGCTCAACCTGAGAAGCGTCGGGCCGAGCATGTAGCGCTGCCCGCCTCGTTCCTTCGCGACGAGTCCGTGCTCGCGCAGGGACTTCACGATCCCGTGCACGGTCGACGGCGGCAGGCTGAGCGCTGCGGCGAGATCGGTGATGCCGAGATGGCGGGCGCCCTGCAGCAGTTCGAGCACTTTCGCGGCACGATCGATGGCCTGGATCACGGCGCTTCCTCTCTCCGGTTCCTCGTCGAACCGGGTGTTTCCCATGCGTGTTCAGGTTGGTCTTGACAACCGACCACGGCCCGAGCATATTCGACATTAACGAAAAGCGTTCCGATTTTGCGGAATTTAAGATCAAGGGAGATCGCACGATGAAGAAGCTCATCAACGCGCCGGAAGACGTGCTCGTCGAGTCGCTGCGGGGAGTGAGCCTCGCTCATCCCGAGCTCGCCGTCGACTTCGAGAACCACGTCATCACGCGCGCGACGCCGAAGGACCAGGGCAAGGTCGCCGTCCTCTCCGGAGGCGGTTCCGGCCACGAGCCGTTGCACGGCGGTTTCGTCGGAGTAGGGATGCTGGACGCCGCTGTCGCCGGGGAGGTCTTCACCTCTCCCACACCCGACAAGGTGCAGGCCGCCACGAAGGCGGTCGACCGTGGCGCCGGTGTGCTGCACATCGTGAAGAACTACACCGGCGACGTGCTGAACTTCGAGATGGCCGCCGAACTCGCCTCGATGGAGGGCATCGAAGTCGGCACGGTCATCGTCGACGACGACGTCGCCGTGCAGGATTCGCTCTACACCGCCGGCCGCCGCGGCGTCGGACTCACGGTGCTGATCGAGAAGCTCGTCGGCGCCGCTGCCGAGGAGGGCCAGGACCTGGCATCCGTCGTCGAACTCGCCAAGCGGATCAACGGCCAGGGCCGCTCGATGGGCATGGCGCTCACCAGCTGCACCGTCCCCGCCGCGGGCAAGCCCACGTTCGATCTGCCCGAGGACCAGATGGAGATCGGCATCGGCATCCACGGCGAACCGGGTCGCCACCGCGAGCCCCTCGCACCGGCATCCGACATCGCCCGCCAGCTGGTCGAGCCGATCCTCGCCGATCTCGATTTCGCCGGACCCGCGATCGTGATGCTCAACGGACTGGGCGGCACGCCGCAGATCGAGCTCTATCTGATGTACGCCGAGGTGGCCGCGCTGCTGGAGAAGGCCGGCGTGCAGATCGTGCGCAACCTGGTCGGCAACTACATCACGTCGCTCGACATGGCCGGATGCTCGGTCACGGTCCTGAAGGTCGACGACGAGCTGCTGCGCCTCTGGGACGCTCCCGTGAACACCCCCGGCCTGCGCTGGGGCATCTGACACCCTCCCCTCCCGTCGCGAAAAAGCCCGGAAACGGCGTCGGATTCCGGGCATATTCGCGACGGGAGCCCGAACGACCCCTGTGAGAGAGACGACATGACAGACACGATCGACACGAAGAACCTTCTCGACTGGATCACGCGTTATCGCGACGCCGTGGTCGAGAAACGCGAGTGGCTCACCGAACTCGACTCGGCCATCGGCGACGCCGACCACGGAGCGAACATGGCGCGCGGTATGAACGCCGTGGCCGAGAAGCTCGACGCCACCGGAGCTCCGGCCAGCGTCGACGAACTGCTCAAGGTCGTCGGGATGACGCTGGTCAGCTCGGTCGGGGGAGCCAGCGGTCCGCTCTACGGCACGCTGTTCCTGCGGATGGGCATGGCCGCGGGCCCGGTCACCGAGCTGGACCCCACCGCGCTCGCGGCAGCACTGCGCGCCGGGCTCGACGGCATCGTCGCTCGCGGCAAGGCCGAGGCCGGCGATAAGACGATGTTCGACGCGATGGCTCCGGCCGTCGATGCGCTCGACGCGGCGATCGCGGGCGGCGCTGGTCTCGCGGATGCCGCGCGTGCCGCGGCGGATGCGGCGGCGGCGGGTCGCGACGCCACCCTGCCACTCGTCGCCCGCAAGGGCAGGGCGAGCTACCTGGGCGAACGCAGCGTCGGGCACCTCGACCCGGGTGCGGCATCCACGGCGATCCTGTTCGAGACCCTCGCCGCGGCGATCGCGTCCTGATGATCGGCATCGTCGCCGTCTCGCACAGCGCCCGACTCGGAGAGGCGGCGCTGGAACTCGCATTGCAGATGGTGCCCGGCGGGGGCGTGCGCGTGCAGGTCGCGGCAGGGGCGGGGAAGGATGCCGACGGCTCTCCGATCCTCGGAACCGATGCCGTGGCGGTGGCGGCGGCGATCGACGAACTCGCGAGCGACTGCGACGGAGTCGTGGTGCTGATGGATCTCGGTTCCGCAGTGCTCAGCGCCGAGTTCGCGCTCGAGCTGCGCGGCAGCGACGTGCCGGTGCGGCTGGTTCCGGCCCCGTTCGTCGAGGGACTGCTGGCGGCCGTCGTGTCGGCGGCGGCCGGATCGTCGCTCGACGCCGTCGCAGAGGAGGCGACGGCCGCCCTCGGGGCGAAGACGGGGCAGCTCGGGGAGACCGCCGACGACGAGACGGGGGTTTTTCCTCGATCGGATTCGCCGACCGTGTCCGACGACCAGGTGCGGGATTCGGACGGCGCCGCAGTGCGTATCGTGACGGTGCGCAATCCGCTCGGCATCCACGCCCGCCCCGCCGCCCTCATCGCGGAGGCATCCGCCGGGGTCACGGTGCGACTGCGCCGCCTGCCCGACGGGCCCGACGCCTCTGCGGCCAGCCTCTCCCGGCTGCTCATGCTCGGTGCCAGGCAGGGGCAGCGACTGGAGCTGCGCGCAGCCGGTGCGGCGGGTGAGGCGGCGCTCGATCGCCTTTCGACGCTCTTCGAGGACGGCTTCGGTGAAGGGACCGAGGCGCGCGAATCCGCGGCGAGCCTGAAGGAGCCGGCCTCGTCCTCCGCCGCGATCGCCTCCGCCCCGATCGCCTCCGGGACGGTGATGCGCGGACGCGGAGTGAGCGCGGGGGTGGCCACGGCATCCGTGGTGCATCTCGCGCCGTCCATCCCCGAACCGCCGGCCGGTGTCGTCATCGATACGGCCGAGCGGGCGGCAGAGGCGATGAGCATCGAATGGGCGGCGGTCGCGGTCGCCGACGAGCTGCGCTCTCGCACCGCGGATGCCTCGGGCGAAGCGCGGGCGATCCTCGACGCATCCCGGCTGTTGGCATCCGACCCCGAGCTGGTCTCGGAGGCGACCGCGCTCGTGCGTGCGAAGGGGCTGACCGCCGCACGAGCCGTCTGGGAGACGGCGGCCGCGCACGAACGCGGACTGGCGGCGCTCGGCGGACGGATGGCGGAGCGCGCAGCCGACATCCGCGACGTGCGCGACCGCATCGTCGCCGAGATCCTCGACCTCGAGATGCCCGGTGTGCCGGCTCGGGAGGAGCCCTTCGTGCTCGTCGCAACCGATCTTGCACCGGCCGACACCGCGGCGCTCACCGGCGGCAACTGCGTCGCTCTCGTCACAGAGCAGGGTGGGCCGACCTCGCACACCGCGATCATCGCCCGCTCTCTCGGGCTGCCGGCCGTGGTCGGAGTCGCCGGAGCCGGAGCGATCGAGGCGGGGATGACCGTTCTCGTCGACGGGGACAGCGGGGCGGTCGAGGTCGATCCGAGTGAGTCGAGCGTCGAGGCTGCCCGGGCGGCCGCGGTCGTCATCGCCTTCGACGGCACCGGAGCACTCGCCGACGGCGAATCGATCCCGCTGCTCGCCAATGTCGGGGGAGCCGCGGACGCCGACGGGGCCGCAACCGCGCACGCCGAGGGAGTGGGGCTGTTCCGCACCGAGTTCTGCTTCCTGGACCGCGACGACGCGCCGAACGTGGAGGAGCAGGTCGGAGCGTACCGCGGGGTGCTCGCCGCGTTCCCGGGGCGCAAGGTCGTCGTGCGCACACTCGACGCGGGAAGCGACAAGCCGCTTCCGTTCGCGAACGCCGACCACGAGGACAACCCTGCGCTGGGCGTCCGCGGGCTGCGCATCGCCCGGCGATCTCCCGCCCTGCTCGACGATCAGCTGCGCGCGCTGGCGCTCGCCGCGTCGTCGGAGTCGGCGCAGGTCGAGGTGATGGCGCCGATGGTGTCGACCGTCGAGGAGGCGAACGATTTCGCCTCTCGATGCCGGGCTGCGGGCCTGGAGCACGTCGGGATCATGATCGAGACGCCGTCTGCCGCGCTGCTCGCGGCCGAGCTCTTCGAGATCGTCGACTTCGTGAGCATCGGCACGAACGACCTGGCCCAGTACACGATGGCGGCGGACCGTCTACTCAGCGACCTCGGCGACCTCAACGATCCGTGGCAGCCGGCGGTGCTGCGTCTCATCGGCGCGGTGGGCGCAGCAGGCCGCGCCGCCGGGAAGGCCGTCGGCGTCTGCGGTGAGGCCGGGGGAGACCCCGCGCTCGCGCCGGTGCTCGTCGGCCTCGGCGCCACGAGCCTGTCGATGACTCCGCGGGCACTGGGCCGTGTCGCGGCTGCGCTCGCCGAGGTGAGCGCAGAGGACTGCCGTCGCGCCGCCGACGCCGCGCTCGCAGCGCCGTCGGCCGCAGAGGCGCGTGCGGGGGCATCCGCGGTGCTGGCCGGAGCTCTCTAGTCGTTCGGAGAGCGCAAACGGCTCGATATCCGTCCGGAATCGAGCCGTTTGCGCTCTGTGGAAACCTGAACCCCCAGGGTCGTGTCGGTCGCGTGAGGCAGAGTGGGGTGATGACCTCCCTCGCTCCTCCCGCCGACAGCCGGGGTGCCGCCCTCGCCGCCCTGCGGGAACTCGTCGGCCGCTCCGACGCCGACTTCCACGACGGGCAGTACGAGGCGATCGAGGCTCTGGTCGAGGGGCGCCGTCGTGCGCTCGTCGTGCAGCGCACCGGCTGGGGCAAGTCGGCGGTGTACTTCGTCGCGACGCTGCTGCTGCGCCGGCAGGGCGCGGGTCCCACGGTGCTCGTCTCGCCGTTGCTGGCGCTCATGCGGGACCAGATCGCCGCTGCCGAGCGGGCGGGCGTGCGCGCTGTGGCGATCAACTCGACGAACGCCCACGCATGGAGCGACGTGCTCGCGCAGCTCGACCGCGACGAGGTCGACGTGCTGCTCGTGTCGCCCGAGCGGCTCAACAACCCCGCGTTCCGCGAGCAGCAGCTGCCGGCGCTCGTGCGGCGGATCGGCATGCTCGTCGTCGACGAGGCGCACTGCATCAGTGACTGGGGGCACGACTTCCGGCCCGACTACCGCCGGTTGCGCGACCTGATCGCACAGATGCCGGCCGAGGTGCCGGTGCTCGCGACGACCGCGACGGCGAACAGCCGCGTCGTGGCGGATGTCGCCGAGCAGTTGGGCACCGGAACAGGGGACAGACGCGGATGTCCTCACCATCCGCGGGCCGCTCGCCCGCGCCTCCCTCCGCCTCGGCGTGCTGCGGCTGCCCGAACTCGTCGAGCCGGCTGGCGTGGCTGCTCAGCCATCTCGACGATCTGCCCGGCTCGGGCATCATCTACACCCTCACCGTCGCGGCAGCGGTCGACACCGCCCGCCTGCTGCGCGAGCGCGGCCACGAGGTGCGCGCCTACACCGGGCAGACCGACACCGAGGAGCGCGAGGAGTCGGAGGGGATGCTGAAGCGCAACGAGGTCAAGGCGCTCGTCGCCACGAGCGCGCTCGGCATGGGCTTCGACAAGCCCGACCTCGGCTTCGTGCTGCACCTCGGCGCGCCGTCATCGCCGGTGGCGTACTACCAGCAGGTCGGCCGCGCCGGCCGCGCGAGCGACAGCGCCGACGTGCTGCTGCTGCCCGGCACCGAGGACCGCGACATCTGGCACTACTTCGCCACCGCATCGATGCCCGACCAGGAACGGGCCGAGCGGGTGATCGCCGCTCTCGGCGAGGCGCCGGTGTCCACGCCGGCGCTCGAGGCGATGGTCGACATCCGCCGCACGCCGCTCGAGCTGCTGCTGAAGGTTCTCGACGTCGACGGCGCGGTGCGCCGGGTGCAGGGCGGCTGGGTCGCCACCGGCGAGCCATGGGCGTACGACGCCGAGCGGTATGAGCGCATCGCGGCCGAGCGCGTCGCCGAGCAGCAGCACATGATCGACTACGAGCAGACCGATGGATGCCGCATGGAGTTCCTCCAGCGCTCCCTCGACGACGACACGGCCGTGCCGTGCGGGCGCTGCGACAACTGCGCCGGCGTCTGGTTCCCGAGCGAGATCGCGGCGTCCGCGACCACCTCAGCCGCTGAATCGCTCGATCGGGTCGGCGTCCCCATCGACCCGCGTCGGCAGTGGCCCACCGGCGCCGATCGGCTCGGCGCGCCGGTCAAAGGCCGCATCCCTGCCGCCGAACAGGCCGGCGAAGGCCGAGCACTCGCCCGCCTCACCGACCTCGGCTGGGGCGGTGCCCTGCGCGAGCTGTTCGCGGCGGGCGCCCCGGATGCGGCCGTCTCGCCCCCGGTGCTCGCAGCCTGTGTTCGGGTGCTCGCCGACTGGGGCTGGGCCGAGCGGCCGGTCGCCGTCGTCGCGATGCCGTCGCGTTCACGGCCACTCCTGGTCGATTCGCTCGCCCGCGGACTCGCCGAGGTCGGTCGCCTGCCGTATCTCGGCGCGCTCGCTCACGCGGGCGGTGGTCCCACGGGTCAGCCGGGCGGCAACAGCGCGTTCCGGCTCGCCGGACTCTGGGACCGGTTCACCGCCGAGGGGCTCGACGTGCCGCCGGGACCGGTGCTGCTCGTGGACGACCAGGCCGACAGTCGATGGACGCTGACCGTCGCCGCCCGCACCCTTCGGCAGGCCGGCGCGACCGAGGCGCTGCCGTTCGTGCTCGCGCTCCGCGGCTGAGACCCGCTCGGTCGGCTACTCCTTCGACACCAGAGTCAGCACGTCGTACGTGGCGACCGTCTCATCGTCCTGGTTGCGGATGATCGCGTCCCAGCGCACCTCGCCGTACCCGTCGGTCTCGCGCGGGGTGATCTGCTTGGCAGTCAGGTCGACGCGGATGCTGTCACCCGGCGACACCGGAGTGAGGAAGCGCAGGTTCTCCAGGCCGTAGTTCGCGAGCACCGGTCCCGGTTCCGGATCCACGAACAGGCCGGCCGCCCAGGAGACGAGCAGATAGCCGTGCGCGACGCGGCCCGGAAAGAACGGGTTCGCGGCAGCGGCCTCCTCGTCCATGTGCGCATAGAAGGTGTCACCGGTGAAGCGCGCGAAGGTCTCGATGTCGTCGAGGGTCACCTCGCGACTCGACGAGACGATCTGGTCGCCGATGCGGAGTTCCGCGAGCGATTTGCGGAACGGGTGCCGACCGTCGCTGTTCGCCGCCGCACCGGCGTGCCAGACGCCGGTGAGGGCGGTGAGCATCTCCGGCGATCCCTGCACGGCGGTGCGCTGCATGTGGTGCAGCACCGCGCGGATGCCGCCGAGCTCCTCGCCGCCGCCGGCGCGGCCGGGCCCGCCGTGCACGAGATTCGGCAGGGGAGATCCGTGACCGGTCGACGACCGGGCGTCGTCGCGGTCGAGCAGCAGCATCCGTCCGTTGAACGGTGCGATCGCGGTCGCGAGCTCCACCGCCTGCAGCGGATCGTGCGTCGCCATGCTCGTCACGAGCGAGCCGCCACCGCGGGCGACGAGAGCCGCCGCCTCGGCGGTGGTGTCGTAGGTGAGCAGCGAGGAGACCGGGCCGAACGCCTCGACGGTGTGCACGGCATCGGCGGCCGGATCGTCGAACTGCATCAGCATGGGGGAGAGGAAGGCGCCGTCCGCCGCCGGACCCGTTGTGCCGTCCCCCTGACGCACTGCGGGAGCATCCGTGGTGCCGACGACGATCCGCCCGCCGGCCTCCGTCAGCTTCCGCACTTGCCGCAGCACCTCGTCGCGCTGCACCGTCGAGGCGAGCGGTCCCATCGTGACGCCGTCCGCACGGGGGTCGCCGAGCACGACCTTGTCGGCGATGCGTGCCCGTACGGCCTCGATCACGGCATCCGCCGACCCCGTCGGCACGATGGCACGCCGGATCGCCGTGCATTTCTGGCCCGCCTTCGTCGTCATCTCAGTGACGAGCTGGCGCACGTAGGCGTCGAACTCCGGCGTGCCCTCGACGGCATCCGTGCCGAGCACCGAGGCATTGATCGAATCGGTCTCGCCCGTGAAACGCACCCCGCCGGTCTGCACAGCCGGATGTGCGCGCAGCGATTCCGCTGTCGAGGCGCTGCCGGTGAAGCCGACGATGTCACCGAGACGCAGGTGGTCGAAGAGGCCGGGCACGCTGCCGCTCACCAGTTGCAGTGAGCCATCCGGCAGCAGGCCGGATTCGACGAGGATGCGCACGAACGCCTCGGCCAGGTAGCCGGTCGGCGTCGCCGGTTTCACCAGTGTGGGCATGCCGGCGAGGAAGGCGGGGGCGAACTTCTCCAGCGACCCCCAGACGGGAAAGTTGAAGGCGTTGATCTGCACCGCGACGCCCGTGAGCCGGGTGTAGATATGCCGTCCGAGGAATGAACCGTCCTTGGACAGCGGTTCGACGGCGCCGTCGACGTACACCGTGCCGTTCGGCAGTTCCCTCCGGCCCTTGCCGGAGTAGGAGAAGAGCACGCCGATGCCTCCGTCGATGTCGACCCAGGAATCGGTCTTCGTGGCTCCTGTGCGCGCGGAAACCGCGTACAGCTCGGCCTTGCGCTCGGTCAGAGCGAGGGCGAACTTCTTCAGCAGCACGGCACGCTGGTGGAAGGTCAGTGCTCCGAGGCTCGCCTGCCCGACGGTGCGCGCATGCTCAAGGGCGGCACCGAGGTCGAGGCCCTCCGTGCTGACGCGGGCGATGACCTCGCCAGTGGATGCATCGCGCACTTCGGTCGCTGCTGCGGCCGTGGCGGGGGTCCACCAGTCTCCTTCGACGTAGCTGGGGAGCATGCCGGTCATCGTCCGTCTCCGTTCTCGGATCGTGCTGAGATCCACGTGTAGAAGCCTTCGCCGCTCTTGCGGCCGAGTTTTCCCTCGGCGACCATCGCGCGCAGCAGCGCTGGTGGTTCGAAGCGCGCGCCGAGGGTCTCGGCCAGCTCTTCGGCGATGCCGAGTCGCACGTCGAGCCCGACGATGTCGGTCGTGCGCAGCGGGCCCACCGGATGCCGGTAGCCGAGGGTCATGGCCGCATCGATGTCCTCTGGCGCTCGCGACGCCCTCCTCGAGCATGCGGATCGCCTCGAGCCCGAGCATGACACCCAGACGCGACGAGGCGAAGCCGGGGGAGTCGCGGACGACGATCGGGGTCTTGCCGAGGGCGCGCACCCAGCGGCGGGCATCGTCCACGACGGTCGGATCGGTCGTCTCGCCCTGCACGATCTCGACGAGGAGCGAGGCCGGGACCGGGTTGAAGAAGTGCAGCCCGAGGAAGCGCCCGGGGTGCCGGAGCGTCGAGGCGAGATCATCGATGGAGATCGAGGAGGTGTTGGAGGCGAGCATGGCGCCTTCGGGCATGGCGGCTTCGGCGCGCGCGAGCGAGGACTCCTTCAGAGCGCGGTCCTCCGGCACAGCCTCAATGACGAGGTCGCACGCGCCGAACGCGCCGAGGTCGGCGCCGCATTCCAGGCGCCCGAGGATCTCCGAGGCGTCGAGAGCGTGATCCCTTTCCTCGGAGCGGCTGACGCTCCCGACAATGCGCTGCGCGGCGGCATCCGCACTGCTCGCGTCCTGCTCGACCACGCGCACGCGCGATCCGGCGAGGAGGAACGCGTGCGCGATGCCGGCCCCCATGCGCCCGCCTCCCAGCACGCCGACATCAGCGGGCGTCTGCTTCTCACGGTTCATGATCGTGCTCGTCTCTCCAGGAAATCGGTCATCCGCCTCTGCTTCTCCGGGGACTCGAACAGTTCGGCCTGCAGCGCGGACTCGATCGCCGGATGCTCGGTACGAGGGGCGCGCAGCGCGCGTTTGGTGTACTGCGTCGCGAGCGGGTCGTTCGCCGCGATGCTGTCGGCGATGACGTGGGCTTGTCGGAGGAGCTCGTCGGCCGGATGGATCGCCGAGACGAGCCCCCAGGCCAGGGCTTCGTCGGCGTCGAGGGTGCGACCGGTGAGCAGCAGGTGGGCGGCACGAGCCTCGCCGACGATCTCGGGCAGACGCCAGGTGGCACCGGCGGCCGCGATGATCCCGAGCCCCGTCTCCGGGTTGCCGATACGCAGCGCCGGGGTGCCGATGCGGATGTCGGCGGCGTAGGCGAGTTCGGCGCCGCCGCCGAGTGCGTAGCCGTCGATCGCGGCGATCACGGGCATCGGCAGTTCGCGGATGCGGATGAACGCCATCGCGTTGATCCCTCTGCGGGCGTCAGCAGCGGTGCGCTCGCGGAGCTGTGCGATGTCGGCGCCGGCGGCGAAGACACCGGCCGCGCCCGCGAGGATCAGCGTGCGCGGTCTCTCCTCGAGCTCTGCGCACAGCGCGTGCATCGCGTCGATCATCAACTGGTCGATCGCATTGCGCTTCTCCGGGCGGTCGAGTGTGGCGACGACGCGGTCGTCGTGCTCGTCGATGCGCAGGGTCATCAGAGGCGCTCCACGATCATCACACCTGTTCCACGATCAAAGAAGTGCCCTGGCCGACACCCACGCACATCGTCGCGAGGCCGAGCCCGGCGTTCTCGCGTTCCATCCTCCCGAGGAGTGTCACCACGATCCGGCATCCGCTCGATCCCAGGGGATGGCCGAGGGCGATCGCGCCGCCGTCACGGTTGACCGTCTCCGGATCCAAGCCGAGACGGCGCATCGACGCGAGTGACTGCGTGGCGAAGGCCTCATTGAGTTCGACGGCGCCGATGGCGCCGATCTGGAGGCCGGAGCGCTGCAGCGCCTTCTCGGTCGCGGGCACTGGTCCCAGCCCCATGATCTCCGGCGCCAGCGCGGCGGACGTCGACGTCACGATGCGAGCGCGGGGGACGAGACCGTAGCGGCGGACGGCCTCCGCGCTCGCGACGACGATCGCCGATGCGCCGTCATTGAGGGAACTCGAGTTGCCGGCCGTGACGACCTCGCCGCCCGCGACGACGGGGCGGAGCGCGGCGAGCGCCTCGAGGCTGGTGTCGCGGCGCGGCCCTTCATCGACGGTCACGTCGCCGGTGCGCGTCGGAACCCCGACGATCTCGGCCTCGAAGCGCCCCGCATCGATCGCGGCGACCGCGCGCTTCTGACTCTGCAGGGCGAAGGCATCGGCATCCGCCCGGGTGATCCCGTCACGGCGGGCGACTTCCTCCGCCGTCTCGGGCATCGAGAACGTGGCCTTGTCGCGCGCGGCGAGGCGCGGATTGGTGAAGCGCCATCCGATCGAGGTGTCGAAGGTTTCGCCCGGTTTCGCCCAGGCGCGCTCCGGCTTGGCCTGCACCCACGGCGCGCGGGTCATCGACTCGACGCCGCCGGCGACCATGATGTCGGCGTCACCTGCGCGGATCGCCTGAGCGGCCATCGCGATCGCGGACATGCCGGAGGCGCAGAGGCGGTTCACGGTGATCCCGGGAATGTCATCGGGCAGCCCCGCGAGCAGGACGGCCATCCGCGCGACGTTGCGGTTGTCCTCGCCGGCCTGGTTCGCGGCTCCCAGGATGACCTCGTCGATTGCGGTGTCGGGGATGCCGGCGCGGGCCACGGCCTCACGGACGACGAGCGCCGCCAGATCATCCGCGCGCACGCTCGAGAGCGAACCGCCGTACCGCCCGATCGGTGTGCGCACACCGCCGACGAGGAACACCTCGGTCATCGCATCCCCGTCCTTCGAAACGGTCCGGGACGGCCGGCGGCGGGCATCAGACCCTCCCGAACACGCGGAGGGGATGCTCGATGAGCTCGGTCACGCGGCGAAGGAACCCGGCCGCGTAGCCGCCGTCGCAGACGCGGTGGTCGAAGACCAGGGAGAGTTGGGCGATGCGGCGCACGACGATCTGACCCTCGACGACCCAGGGCCGCTCCATGATCCGGCCGATCCCGAGAATGGCGACATCGGGATGATTGATGATCGCCGCCGAGCCGTCGACCCCGAGGCCGCCGTAGTTGTTCAGCGTGAATGTCGAGCCCCGGAGGCGCTGCGGCGGCATCGCACCCGCGCGGGCGGTGGTGCTGAGTTCTCGCAGCGCCGCGTCCAGCTGCTCGACAGTGAGGGCGTGCGCCCGAGTGATGACCGGAACCATCAGGCCGCGTTCGGTGTCAGCGGCGACGCCGAGGTTCACACCGTCGAAGGAGATCAGCTCGTCGCCGCTCTCGCTCAGGCGGGATGCGAGCACCGGGTAGTCCTCGAGGGCCAGCAGCACGAAGCGGGCGATGAGCGCCGTGATCGACGGCGGCGTTCCGCCTTCGGGCGCCATCTGGCCCCGAAGCTCCCACAGTGCCGTCGCATCGACGTCGACCCAGACGGTGGCCTCCGGGATCTCGGCACGGCTGCGGGTGAGCTTGGCGCTCGCGGCCTTGCGCAGCGGCGACATCCGCTCGCGGGAAAGGATGGGGAGTCCGTCAAGGTCGCCGTCCGAAGCCGAGGTGGTACCTCGATGGTGCGTGGCCACGCCGTCCACGGCGTCGTCGACGGCGGCGCGCAGCACGTCGGCGCGTGTGATCGCGCCGTCGGGGCCGGTGGGGGTGAGCGTGTGCACGTCGAGGCCGAGATCGCGCGCGAGCCGGCGCACCAGCGGGGAGCGCACGGCCACCGGCCGGCGTTCTGTGGGACCGGCGCCCTCGGTCTCGACAGCAGCTCGCTCGACGACGGGGGATGGGGGTGGTGATGCCGGTGCCGGTCTAGGAGTCGGCGCGGATGCCGCGACGGCTGTGGATGCCGGACGCCGCCGACGGCCCTTCGCCGAGCGCTCGGAGGTGCCGTAGCCGATGAGGACGTTGCCGGAGCCGGCGCGCTCCTCTTCGCGATAGGCTTCCTGTTCGTTCGACGGGGCGGCTGCGGCATCCGTTCTGCGGACTTCCGCAGCGTCTCCGGACGATTCGCCGGAATCCGTCCGGGGAACGCGCGAGTCTCCGTCGGAGACGGCACCGGATGCCACCTCCAGCACCGGAGCACCGACCTTGAGCGTGTCACCCGCTTCACCGTGCAGCGCGGTCACGACTCCGGCGAAGGGCGACGGCAGTTCGACGACGCTCTTGGCGGTCTCGACCTCGGCGATCGGCTGGTCCGTGACGATCGTGTCGCCGACGGCCACCAGCCACTGCACGAGACCGGCCTCGGTGAGGCCCTCACCGAGATCCGGTAGCCGGAACACCTGCGTCAGGAGAGTGCTCATGCTTCCTCGTCCCAGTGCAGGGAGTCGATGGCATCGAGCACCCGGTCGACATCGGGGAGGTACCAATGCTCGAGCTTGGGCGGCGCGAAGGGAACGTCGAATCCGGTGACCTTGCGCACCGGAGACTCGAGGTACTCGAAGCAGCGTTCGGACACCCGCGCCTGGATCTCGGACGCCACGGAGACGTAGCCGGGGGCCTCGGCGATCACGACGGCGCGACCGGTCGAGCGCACCGCCGCCGTCACCGTCGCATCATCGAAGGGCGACAGCGAACGGATGTCCACGACCTGCACGCTGCGGCCGTCTTCGGCGGCAGCGGCGGCCGCCTCCAGGGCGAGCGGAACCGCCGCGCCGTAGGCGAGGAGAGTGACGTCGGTGCCGTCGCGCACGATCTGCGCCGTGCCGAGCGTCGTGCGCAGGCCGGTGTCCACCTCGCCTTTCGCCCAGTACAGCTTCTTCGGCTCGAGGAACACGACTGGGTCGGGCGAGGCGATCGCGGCGCGCAGCAGCGAGTAGGCGTCCTGAGGTGTCGACGGGGTGACGACGGTGAGGCCCGGCGTGTGCGCGTAGTACGCCTCGGACGAATCGCAGTGGTGCTCGACGCCGCCGATGCCGCCGCCGAAGGGGATGCGGATGACCATCGGCATCCGGATCGCGCCTCTGGTGCGGTTGCCGAACTTCGCGACGTGACTGACGATCTGCTCGAAGGCGGGGTAGGCGAATGCGTCGAACTGCATCTCGACGACCGGTCGCATCCCGTTCATCGCCATTCCGACTGCGGTACCGACTATTCCGGCCTCGGCCAGCGGGGTGTCGAAGCAGCGCTCCTCGCCGAATCGAGCGGTGAGTCCGTCGGTGACCCGGAAGACGCCGCCGAGTGCGCCGACGTCTTCGCCGAACACGACGACGGAGGGGTCTTCCGCCAGCGCATCGGCCAGCGCCCTGTTGAGGGCGGCGGCCATCGTCATGGTCTGCCCGGTCGTCACGGCGTTCTCCAGTCGCACATCGTCATGGGTGATCGTCATCGTGCACCTCCGGCGGCCACCTGGTCGCGGTCGATCTCACTTCGGAGCAACTCCCACTGCTCATCGAGCTGCGGCGAGCGTTCTGCCCGCACGAAACGGAAGAGGTCTTCAGGGTCGAGGTCGGCATCGGCGTTCATGACCCGGCGCAGCTCGGCGGCGATCTCTTCGGCTCCTGCCGCGAGCGCGTCTTCGGCGGCGTCGTCGAGCGCCCCCAGGCCGCGCAGGTACGAGCCCAGTCGCAGCAACGGGTCGCGGGCGACCCATGCCTGCACCTCCTCGCGCTCCCGGTACCGGGTGTCGTCGTCGGCGTTGGTGTGGGCCTGCATCCGATAGGTGTGCGCCTCGATGAGCGACGGTCCACTCCCCGAACGAGCGCGGCCGATGGCCTCGTCGAGCACGGCGATCACAGCGGCCGTATCATTGCCGTCGACGCGCTGCCCCGGCATCCCGTAGCCGATCGCCTTGTGCGCGAGCGAAGGCGCAGCGGTCTGGCGTGAGAGCGGCACCGAGATCGCGAACTCGTTGTTCTGCACGAAGAAGACGACCGGCACCTGGAAGACTGCAGCGAAGTTCATCGCCTCGTGGAAATCGCCCTCGCTCGTGGCGCCATCGCCGCAGAGTGCCATGACGACCGTGTCCTCGCCGCGCATCTTCGCGGCGTGCGCGAACCCGACGGCATGCAGGAGCTGCGTGGCGAGCGGCGTCGTCTGAGGGGCGACTCGATGGCGGGCGGGATCGTAACCGGAATGCCAGTCGCCCTTGAGCAGCGTCATCGCCTGCCCCGGGGCCACTCCTCGGGCGATGATCGCGACGGAATCGCGGTAGGTGGGGAAGAGCCAGTCGTGCTCGCCGAGGAGAAGGGCGGAGCCGACCTGGCACGCCTCCTGGCCGTGAGATGAGGGGTAGACCGCGAGGCGGCCCTGGCGCACCAGCGCCGTGCACTGGTCGTTGATGCGGCGTCCCTCGACGAGGCCGCGGTAGGCGCGCAGCAGCAGATCGGTATTCGGCGCGGTGTAGTGCGCGTCGTCGACCGGGCGTCCATCGGAATCGATGAGCTGCACCGGGGTGTCGCGGGGGAGCAGGGCGTCGTCGTCCATCGGTCCGCCTTCCTTGCCGAACGTGATACGCCCAGCATGCGCCGGAGGAATGCACTCGTCCACCCATGAAGCGGAAGTTATGGATGATTGTGCGGTGAAGGGGCACTTGTGGTGCAGACTGTCAGAATCCGATGGCGTCTCGAAGGGTGGCCATGACTGAACTCGATGACACCGACCACGCCATCCTGCGGATGCTGCAGCGCGATGCGCGTGCATCGATGACGGCCATCGCCGATGCCGTGCACGTCTCTCGCGCGGGAGCCCACGCGAGGATCAAGCGCCTCACCGATGCCGGGATCATCACCGGCTACACGGTGCGCACCGACCCCGTGCTGCTGGGGCACCACGCGTCGGCCTACGTGACCCTCGCGATCGAGCAGGCGACCTGGCAGGACGTCCGGGATCGGCTGCAGGCGATCCCGGAGGTCGAGCACATGGCGCTCGTCGGCGGGGACTTCGACGTCATCCTGCTGGTGCGTGCGCGCGATGCGCGCGATCTTCGCCGGATCGTGCTGGAGGACATCCAGGCGATCCCCTCCATCCGCTCCACCCGGACCACGCTCATCTTCGAGGACTTCTCGAGGAACTGAGCATCGTCGGTCCCCGGTATGCACCGTGGGACACTGGTCGACGTGACGGATGCAGTGAAGCGCGGCCGCCCCGGTTACGACCGGCGCGGGCTGCTCGATGCCGCGGTCGCGGCGTTCAACGAGTCCGGCTACGACGCGACCTCGGTCGCCGCGCTCGCCACTCGGCTGGGACTGTCGAAGGCGGCGCTCTACCATCACTTCGCCTCCAAGGAGGAGATCCTCGAGACGGCGCTCGGAGAGGCGCTCGACGGGCTCGAGGGCGTGCTTCGCGATGCGGCGGCTCCAGCGGCAGGCGACCGCCTGGCCGAGGTGCTGCAGGGCGCCGTTCGGGTTCTCGTCGACGAGCTTCCGGCGGTCACGCTTCTGCTCCGGGTGCGGGGCAACAGTGAGGTCGAACGCCGAGCCCTCGACCGACGGCGTGCGTTCGATCAGGACGTCGCCGCGATCGTCCAGGCCGCACAGTCCGAAGGGGCGGTTCGCGACGACGTCGATGCTGCCGTCGCCACGAGGCTGCTCTTCGGCATGGTGAACTCACTCGTCGAGTGGTACCGCCCCACCGGACCGGAGGGGGCGGAGGCGCTCGCCCGCGATGTCCTCACCGTCGCGCTGGACGGACTGCGCACGCGCTGAGCGGGCGCGGGCGCGCTGAACCCGCACATCCCTTCGCACTCGGACATCTCCGGAGCGCTCCGCGACAAGTGCGCGGCGAAGACCGGATCGACAATGGATACAGAGCCGGCGTCCTCACCGCCGGCACTCGTCCCGCTCGAAGGAGAGTCACCGATGTCCGATTCCGCAGCATCCGCAGCCGCAGCGCTGCTCGACCGCATCCAGGCGCCGGCGGGCTCCGGCCGCGACATCCCGGATGCCGCGACGCGAGAGACGATCGGACGGGCTCCGGTGCATTCGGTCGCCGAACTCGACGACGCCGTCGCCCGTGCCAGAGCCGCACAGCCGGCCTGGGAGGCGCTCGGACACGAGAAGCGCATCGAGCTGCTGCTCGCCGCCGCCGACGCGATCGATGCGAACGCCGAGGCTCTCGCCTACCTGTTGTCGCGCGAGCAGGGGAAGCCCCTCAACGGCCCGAACGCCCGTTTCGAGGTCGGCGCCTGCTCGGCGTGGTTGCGTACGAATGCGGCCACCGTGCTCGAGCCGCAGGTGATCGTCGACGACGAGACGCTGCACGCGGAACTCGTCTACAAGGCGGCCGGCGTCGTGGCCGCCATCGGCCCGTGGAACTGGCCCATGATGATCACGACCTGGCAGATCGGTCCGTCGCTGCGGATGGGCAACACGGTGATCGCGAAGCCCAGCGAGTACACGCCTCTGAGCGTTCTCGCCCTGCTGGCCGTGATGAACGAGGTACTCCCGCCCGATGTGCTCATCGGCATCTCCGGTGACCGCGAAGTCGGCGCTCGCCTCGCCTCGCACCCCGACATCGCCAAGGTGATGTTCACCGGCTCCACCGCCACCGGGCGCAAGATCATCGAGAGCTCGGCCGGAAACCTCGCCAGGCTCACCCTGGAGCTCGGCGGCAACGACGCCGGCATCGTCCTTCCCGGCACCGACGCGAAGACCATCGCGCAGGACCTCTTCTGGGGCGCCTTCATCAACACCGGCCAGACGTGCGCGGCGATGAAGCGCCTGTATGTGCACGACTCGGTCTACGACGATGTGGTGGACGCGCTCGCGGAGATCGCGGCGTCGGTCCCGATGGGGAACGGGCTCGATGAGGACAACGTGCTCGGGCCGTTGCAGAACAAGGCCCAGTTCGACATCGTCAGCCGACTCGTGGAGGACGCGAAGGCGAGCGGTGGGCGAGTCGTCACCGGCGGCGAGGCGGCGCCGGAGCTCGGCGAGCTCTTCTACCGGCCGACGATCGTCGCCGACATCGGCAACGACGCGGCGCTCGTGCAGGAGGAGCAGTTCGGGCCGGCGCTGCCGATCATCCGCTACTCCGACGTCGACCAGGCGTTCGGCTGGGCCAACGGCGTCGACGTCGGCCTCGGTGCCTCGGTGTGGTCGAGCGACCCGGACGCCGCACGCGAGGCCGCGACCCGGATGCAGTCCGGCACGGTCTGGATCAACTCGCACGGCGGGCTGCATCCGATGGTGCCGTTCGGCGGTGTGAAGAGCTCGGGCTACGGCCTCGAGTTCGGCGTCGAGGGGCTGAAGTCCGTCGCCGTCACCCAGGTCGTGAGCGGTCCGGGCCGGAAGGCCTGAGGGTCATGCGCTCAGTGATCGTCGTCGGTGCAGGAACCTCGGGTTCGATCGTCGCCCGGCGACTGGTGGATGCCGGGGTGCAGGTCACGCTCGTCGAGGCCGGCGGCTACGACACGAACCCCGCCATCCACGATCCCTCTCGCGCCGGAGAGCTCTGGCACAGCACCGAGGACTGGGACTTCTTCACGGTTCCGCAGCAGCACGCGGCAGGGCGCCGGCTGCACCTGCCGCGCGGCAAGGTGACCGGGGGATCGCACGCTCTGAACGCGATGATCTGGGTCCGCGGTGCGGCTTCCGACTACGACGCCTGGGAACGTGACGGCGCAACCGGCTGGGGGTGGGCTGATGTCGAGCCGGTGTTCACGGCGATCGAGAACGATCTGCTGCCGGTGACGGATGACTATCCGCTGGCGCCGATCCACGAATCCATCATCGAGGCCGCCGTCCAGGAGGGGCTGCCGCGCAACCGCGACTACAACGGCGGCACGCTCGACGGTGTCTCGCAGCAGCAGGTCACGATGCGTGATGGCCGCCGGGTGAACACGTGGATGGCCTACGCCCAGCCGGTGGCGGACAAGCTCTCGATCGTCACCGGGCGCGAGGTGCATTCGGTGATCGTCGAAGACGGCCGGGCCGTAGGGGTCCGGCTCGGGGAGGGTGCCGATGCCGAGGAGCTCCGCGCGGACGCGGTCGTCCTGACCGCCGGCGCCATCGGCTCGCCGGTCATCCTGCTCCGGTCGGGCATCGGGCCCGCGGACGAGCTGTCGTCGTGGGGGATCCCGGTCGTCCAGGATGCGCCCGACGTGGGCAGGAACCTGCACGATCACCTGCTCTCGCCGGTGATCTTCACCACCGAGCGCCCGGTCGGACCGCCGCAGACCGGCGTCTCCGTGACGCAGAGCCACCTGTTCTGGCGCAGCCGGGACGGTCTCGCCGAGCCCGACACTCAGCCGATCAACTTCGCGGTGCCGATGTGGGGAGACCTTGAGCCGCGCGGCGATGACGGCTTCACGCTGATGGCCGGGCTGGTGACTCCGCACAGCCGCGGCTCGCTGACGCTTTCGGGACCCGGACTCGCGGATCTGCCGAACATCGACCTGGCGGCGCTCGCCGATGAGCGCGACGTCGCCGCGCTTGCGGCATCCGTCCGGCAGTGCCGCTCGATCGGCGCGCGACCCGCGCTGGCCGATGAGTGGGGCGCCGTCGAGGCGTACCCCGGTCCGGACGTGGCGGACGCCGACGTGGAGGACTGGGTGCGGCGCACCGCCATCACCTACCACCACCAGGTCGGCACCTGCCGGATGGGGTCGGATGCAGGGGCCGTCGTCGACCCGCAGCTGCGCGTGCGCGGCGTCGAGGGGCTGTGGGTCATCGACGCGTCGGTGATGCCGCGCGTGCCGACAGGGAACACCAATGCGCCTGCGGCGATGATCGCCGAGCGCGGAGCGCGCTTCCTGCTGGAGGGGTGAGCAGCGGCCCTGCCGGTGTGCGTCCTCACCCCACCCGTTCACCGTGTCCCGACTGCCATCCTGTCCGCTGGCGGTGCCGCCGGTATCGCCCCCGATCATTGGCGACACCCCCGCATACCGACGTCAACAACCGGGGCCTCGGCGAGAACCGGGGGTGTTCGTCATGCCCGGGGTCCCAATGAGGTGCGCGGTGGCGGGCGAAGAGGCGCGGGCGAAGAGGCGCGGGAGGAGTGGCTCGCGACGGGTGCGGTGGCGCCGGGACGGGCGCGGAGGCGCCCGGGGTCACGGCGGCCGGATGCCGAAGGCGCTCAGCCTCTTCCCGAGGAGCTGCGGTGTCTTAGGCATCGTCCGGATGAGAATCCCGTCGATGCGAACAGGTCGAGCGGATGGGCGAGATGTGCAGGACGAGTCCGCTCGACATCCCATCCCCCACGCTCGAGGTCAGCCTCACTACCCCCGTCTGCCGACGAGACCCCCAGGTATTCACGTCAACAACGGGGGTCACGTCAACAACCGGGGGTCACGTCAACAACCGGGGGTGACGCAACCGGGCCCCCAACAACAGAGCGCAACGTCAGGAGGCGTACACCTCGCGCCCGGCGAACCACGTCGACAGCACGCGGGCCTGGATCATCTCGTCGGCGGGGCCGGCGACGGCATCCCGGTCCAGCACGACGAAGTCGGCGGATTTGCCCGCCACCAGCGACCCGGTCTCGCCGCCGAGACCCATCGCCGTCGCCGCGTTGATCGTGAAGACCTCCAGCGCTTCATGCGCGGTGATCGCCTGCTCCGGCCAGAGCGTTCCCGGAACGCGCCCGAGTGGGTCGGCGCGCGTGACCAGCCCCTGCATCCCCTCGAGCGGGTTCGGCGATTCGCTCACGGGCCAGTCGGAACCGCCGGCGACGAGGCCTCCGGCGTCGATGATCGAGCGATTGGGCTGCGAGTGCTCTGCGCGATCGCCGAGGACCTCGGCCAGCGCCTGCGGGATGACTCCCGGGTACCAGATGAACGGTGAGATGTCGGCAGCGACTCCGAGGGCGACGAGACGCTCGATATCGGTGTCCGCGAGGAACTGGCCGTGCGCCATCTGGAAGGCGGTATCGGTGAAATGCTCGGCGCGCAGGCGCTCCACGACGTCCAGAAGAAGTCGCGCCGACCCGTCACCGGTGACGTGCACCTTCGCGCCGAGGCCGCGTTCGGCGACGTTGCGGAGCCAGCTGTACAGCTCGTCGAAGTCCATCGTGGTGGTGCCGTGGAAGTGGGCGCCGTGCGCCTCGTCCGGAAGATAGGGATCGATGAACAGCGCCGTCCGCGCCGGCGGCACGCCGTCGAGGAAGATCTTCACGAAATCCGGGCGGTGATGCGCGGTGCGGAACTCCTCCCCGCGCGAGACCAGAGGCTCGCCGACGGTGTCGTAGCCGAAGATCTCGTCGTTGACGGTGAGGCTCGACACCACCCAGGCATTCAGTTCGCCGACCTCGTCGAGGGACCGCAGCGCTCCGAGGATCTGCAGCGAGACGGCGGCGTCCTGGAAGGCCGTCACGCCGAAGCCGTTCAGCAGTTCGACGCCGCGCCGCGATGCCCTCCGGTACTGTTCGGGTGTCAGGCCGCCGGCCCGTGCGCGCGCTTGCGCGACCGCGATGCCCGCGGCTTCGAGCAGGATGCCGGTGGGCTCGCCGTCGCCCGGATCCACGAGCGTGACGCCTTCGGCGGGAATCGTGTCCGTAGAGATGCCCGCCAGCCTCAACGCCGCCGAATTGACCCAGCGGTTGTGGTGGCTGTCGTCGGACAGCATCACCGGGCGCCCGCCGGATGCCGCGTCCAGGCGCGCCCGCACGGCCGAACTGTTCAGCTCGTCCATGAGGGTGCTGGCCCACGACCCGCCGGTGACCCAGGCATCCGACGGCAATGAGCGCGCGTGCGCAGAGACGCGGTCGAGGATCTCGTCCAGCCCCAGCGCGGTTCCGAACGACAGCTCGAAGAGATCGGTCACGCCCGCGGTGGCGTGGTGGTTGTGCACGTCGACGAAGCCCGGGTAGACGACGGCCCCGCCCAGGTCGCGCACCTCGGTGCGGCGGCCTCGGAACTTCGCTGTCTCTTCCTCGGTTCCCACGGCGAGGAGGCGACCGTCTCCGATGGCGATCGATTCGGCGAGGGGGTTCGCGGGATCGACCGTCCGCACCGTGGCGCCGGTGATGATGAGGTCGGCGCGCACGACCACGTCAGCGGTCCAGGGGTCGTGCCGGGTCGAACTCGACGGGGTGCGTGGTGTGCGAGATCAGACGGCCGTGCGCGCCGAACGTGAAGTGCGTCGGGGTCGTGCCGGTCTCGTCCCAGCCGAAGAGCACGCCGTGTGAGCGGATCGCCTTCTGGTCGCGGTGGTCGGCGATCGTGACCGAGCCGCACGGGATGACCTTCTCGCGCCAGGTGAAGACGTAGATGCCGGGCCGGATGCGCCAGACCGTGTTCGCGTCGGTGTCGGCGAGGCCCTGCTCGGGTCCGGCCAGGCACTGCCAGGTGTACCAGTGCGGGGAGAGGTAGACGTGCTCGTAGGCGTGTGTGTTGGAGTACACCCACAGCACACGGCGGCCGATCAGCTCGTTCGTGGGAGCGGGCGCCTCGCCGGTGGTCTCGATGCCTTCGATGAGGCTGGGCGCGAACGCCATCTGCACCGCGGTCTTGCCGAGAGAGGCCTGGCCGAGGATCGAGATCACGGAGAGCGCGTGACCGCTGCGGAGATCGAGGATCAGCGTGACGGCCTTGTTCGGCAGGGACTTGTGTGGGAACTGCGCGTAGTACAGGTCCCGATCGACCTCGATGACTTCGCAGTCGTCGGTGTCGGATGTGGCGGTGGTCGGATCGCTCTCTCCGGGCTCGTAGCTCCAGCTGACGGTCCCGGGCCCGAACGTGTGCGTGATGCGGGTTCCGCGGTCGTCGACGATCGTGAACGTGCGGCCGTCCAGGTCGTCGCTGAGCTCGGCTTTGCTGGCGTCGAAGCCGGGAGCGAGGCCGTCGAGCGGCAGCCAGGTGGACGTGTCGGAGAGGTTGACTTCATCGGTCATGATGGGTGCTTCCTTCGTGATGGTGCAGGCGGTCAACGGAAGTTCAGCGGTTGCTGAACTTCTCCAGGTCGGTGGCGAGTTCGTCGTACACGACGGGCTTCGCGCGCTTCAGGTACGCGCCGTAGGCGATGCCGCCGATGATGGCGAGCACGAGCAGCAGCGGCATCATCCGGATCGCGGGCTCGCTGGATCCGGCGACGATGTCGAAGTTCACGACGGCGAGGGTGGAGATGGAGGCGATGCCGAGGAATCCGACGCCCGGGGCGATGAACGTGCTCCACCAGCGCGGGTCTTGACGACGCCGGAAGTACACGACGATCGAGATCGCCGCGAGTCCCTGCAGGATCAGCACGCTGAGCGTGCCGAAGCCGAGCATCGCAGGGACGAGCGTGAGGATGGGGTCGGCTCCGGCGATCGCGAAGATCACGGCGACGATCGCTGCGAACCCGGCCTGCACGATGCCCGCGAGCGCCGGGGCTCCGTTGCGCCGGGTACGGGCGAGCGCGTGCGGCAGGATGCGGGCACGGCCGAGCGAGTAGAGATAGCGGGTCGCGGAGTTGTGGAACGCGAGCATCGCCGCGAACAGGCTCACCAGCAGCAGCACCATCATGATCGTCGTGAGCGGACCGCCGAGGTACTGCGCTGAGAGCGAGAAGATGAGATCGCCGGTGGGCAGGTGCTCCAGCGCGGTGCCCTGCGCCTGCGCGACGCCGGTGGCGCTGACGACGGCCCAGGTGGTGACGCCGAGGATCACGCCGATCGCGATGATCGACGTGTACGTCGCGCGCGGGATCGTGCGCAGCGGCTGCTTCGCCTCTTCGCTGAACAGCGCGGTCGCCTCGAAGCCGAGGAACCCGGTCGCCGCGAGCAGCAGGCCGATCGGGAGCGAACCGGAGAACACCGCTTCCGGGCTGAACGCGGCCACGTCGTAGCCTGTCTGCACGAGCACGGAGATGTCGAACACGACGAGCATGAGCACTTCGAGCACGAGGCACACGCCGAGGATCTTCGAGGAGAAGTCGACGCCGATCCTGGCGAGCACGAAGCACACCGCGATCGAGAGCAGGCCCCAGACGATCCAGTGCATGTCGAACCCGGTCAGGTCGCGGATGATCGCCTGCATGAAGAAGCCGCTGGTTCCGATCGTGCCGACGACGAAGAAGTTGTAGCCCAGGGTTGCGATGAGGCCGGCGATGAGGCCCCCGGTGCGACCGAGACCCTTGACGACGAAGGCATAGAAACCGCCGGCATTGACCAGCTGCTTCGACATCTGCGCGTAGCCGATGGCGAACAGCAGCAGGATTGCCGCGACGATGATGAACGACATCGGAGTGCCGCCGCCGTTGCCGAGCGCGATGGCGATCGATGCGACGACGACGATGCCGGTGAGCGGCGCGACCGCCGCCAGGACCAGGAAGACGATCCCGGCGACGCCGAGGGCGCCGGGGCGCAGGGCGGTGTGCTCCTGCGGTACTGCGGTCGTATCTGCCACGTCGGCTCCTTTGCTGGGTTTCGCCCGTGTCCGCGCACGGCGCGGACGACGAGGGATTCTCTTTAGGGTGAGTCTGCTCGCGTGCCGACCTCGGCGCTTGCCTCTGAGCGAAAGACGATGGTGCGAGCGCGCACGGACAGAGGAGCGACGATCGCCTGGCGGCGACGCAGGAGCAGGATGACGGTGCGGACACCGCCGTCATCAGGCGGTGCCGCTCGATGCCGACGGGGTGGACGGAGGGTGAGATGGATCTGCAGCTGAGCGGGAGGACGGCGCTGGTCACGGGCGCGGCGAGCGGGATAGGCCGTGCGGTGGCGCTGGCGCTCGCCGCGGAGGGTGTGCGGGTCGCGCTGCTGGATCGCGACGCTCCGGGGGTCAGGGTGACGGCCGACGGATGCCGCGGCGCCGTGCTCGTTCCCGCTGATGTCACCGACGAGGCCGAGGTGCGCGGCGCCGTCGCCACTGCTGCCGCCGAGCTTGGCGGCCTCGACGTCGTGGTGTGCTGCGCCGGTGTCTCGGGGCCGGTCGGCTCGGGCATCGAGCAGACCAGCCTCGCCCAGTGGGAGACGGTCTTCGCCGTGAACGTCACGGGTCCCTTCCTCGTGCTCAAGCACGCGTTGCCGGCACTGCGCGCATCGGCGGTGGCATCCGTCGTCGTCATCTCGAGCGACTCGGCACTCGTCGCCTCGCCGGGGATGGTGCCGTATTGCGCTTCGAAGGCTGCGCTGGTGCAGTTCGCCAGGGCGCTCTCGGTGGATCTCGCGGGTGACGGCATCCGCGTCAACACCGTCGCGCCCTCGATCGTGGACTCCCCGATGAGTCGCGATGATCTGGGAGCCGGCGATGGCTTCGGCGACGCGAATTTTCCGGTGCAGTCGGCCGACGAGGTCGCCGCGCACGTGTCCTACCTCGTCTCGCCCCGCAGTCGCGCGATCAACGGCACGACGATCCTCAGCGACTTCGGGTACACCGCGCGCTCGGGATTCCCCGCCTAACTCGCACACAGAAGTCAGTCGTAGACAGAAGCCAGGAGAAGCGAATGACAGGTTCGATCGGATCGACGGTCGCAGGACGCGTCGTCGTCATCACCGGCGGCGGCACCGGCATCGGAGCAGCCATCGCGGAGCGCTACGCGGCCGAGGGAGCGCACGTCGTCGTGGTCGGGCGCCGGGTCGAGCCGCTGCGGGAGGTGGAGCGGTCGGTCGGCGCGCATCCGGTCGTCGCCGACGCGGCCGACAGCACCTCGGCGAAGGCCGCGGTCGCCGAGGTGCTGTCGAAGTACGGACGACTCGACGTGCTCGTCGCCAACGCGGGCGGACATGGCTTCTCGCCCGTAGGGGACACGGATGATGCAGGCTGGGAGGCGTCTCTTCGGGCGAACCTGACCACGGCGTTCACCATGGCGCGCGAGGCGCTGCCCGCCCTGATCGAGGCGAAGGGTCAGATCGTGATCGTGTCGTCACTCGCCGGTCTCTTCGCCGGTCCCTCGGTCGCGGGCTATACGGTCGGCAAGCACGCGTTGATCGGGCTCACCCGGTCTCTTGCGCGCGACTACGGTCGGCACGGCGTGCGGGTGAACGCGATCTGCCCCGGTTGGGTGCAGACGCCGATGGCGGACGACGAGATGGACGAGTTCGCCGCGCACGCCGGCCTGGACTCACGTGAGGAGGCCTACGCGACGGTGACAGCCGACGTGCCGCTGCGTCGCCCGGCGCATCCGAGTGAGATCGCCTCGGTCGTGCGCTTCCTCGGGTCCGGAGAGTCCTCGTACATCACCGGGGCCGTGATCGTCGCCGACGGCGGCTCGCACGTCGTCGACCTTCCGACCATCGCGTTCGATCACGCCGGGATGTAGTGCTCGCGTCGAGTGGCTTTTCTGCGGTTCAGCGAACGAACAAGTCGAAGCGCGTCCTGGTCACCTCGACGTTGAATTCGCGGGAAAAGATTCTCTGATCTGCTGGTTTTCGGGGTTGGAATGTCGGTGGCCCCCTGTTGAATGGAGGTATGAACAACCCGCTGGCTCTTCTGGATCAGGTCGTCTCCGACCTGGATCGGGTGCTGGGTGCGGACGGGTTCGGGTCGTTGTCGGATGCTGACCGGATGAACGTGCTCCGCGTCGCCGGGGACGCGTTTCGTCGCATCGAGGCCGTCGTCGTGGAGACGACCGCCGGCGCCGAGCCGGGGTTCTCCGATCAGTTCGGATGCCGGAGCATGAACGAGCTCCTGCAACGTGTGCTGCGTGTCGACGCTCCTGGGGCGGCGCGGGTGGTGAAGGCCGCGGACCTCGTGCACCGCGATGTGGAGCTCACGTCCGGATCGCGATTGCCGGCGCGGTGGCCGGCGTTGCGGGACACGATGCGGGACGGGACCATCGGGATCGCCGGGCTGCTCGCCGCGACCGGACCGATCGACCGGGCCGGTGTTCGGATCGGGCTCGCCGATCGGCTACGCGCCGATGCGGAACTGGCGAACCAGGCGCGCGGATACGTCCTCGCCGACGCTGGCCATGCCGATGCCGATGCCGATGCCGATGCGGACGCGGACGCCGATCTTCGGGTCCCTGAGCGTGTCGAAGGGGCCGGACCCGACGATGCCGCTCCGCCGGCGACGCCGGAGGACTTGAAGCAGTTCGCGCAGCTGGTCGCGATGTATCTGGACCCGGACGGGTCCGCCCCGACGGCGGCAGAGGCATCGCAGGGACGCTCGTTCACCGTCGGGCGGCTCCGCAACGGGACCTACCCGGTCCGCGGGAACCTGCTCCCCGAGGTGTACGCCCAGTTGCAGCTGCTCTTCGACGCCCAACTGAACCCGAAGACGGCCGGCCCGACGGACCTGGGTGTGCAGTTCCGCCCCACCGACGAGATCGACGGGGCGGGCATCAACGACGACGGCGATGCGGATCCGTTCAACTCGGATCCGCGGAACGTGATCGATCCGCGCACCCGCCCGCAGAAGCAGCACGACGCTCTCGCCACCGCGTTGGGCATCGCCGCCCGGCATGAGGACATGCCCAGCCTGGGCGGTGCGGCGCCGACCCTGGTCGTGCACGTGAACGCCGAAGACTTCGCCGAAGGTGACCGTTGGGCGACGATCCCCGGGATCGACGCCCCCGTCGCCGCCACCGTGGCGGCCCACACCGCCTGCACCGGGACGATCCAACGCGTCCTGTTCGACGAGGGCCGCATCATCGGGATCAGCGTCACCGACCGGATCTTCACCGTCCACCAACGCCGGGCGATCATCGCCCGCGACAAGGAATGCCTCATCCCGGGCTGTCACGTCCCCGCGTCCTGGTGCGAAATCCACCACGTCATCGAGCACGCCCGCGGCGGGCCCACCCATACCGACAACGGCGTCCCGTTGTGCTGGCACCACCACCGCACCCTCGACACCTCCGGATGGGAAATCCGGATGCTGGGTGGCATCCCCCAGATCCGCGGACCCGCATGGTGGGACCCCACCCGACAATGGCGCACCCCACGACCCACCCTCCAAGCGCTCACCCGCGCATAGCGCGGCTGCGCACGCTCAGCGGGGTCCGAGGTCGAGCGCTCCATGGATCCGGAAGAGACGAGGACGCCGGGTGCAGAAATGGGCGAGCATCGTGGTACGGATCCGGGAGGAGTGAACATCGCGTCGGAACATCGGAAGACCACCGCCGCGAGGATGGGTTCAGCCGATCGTGAGCTCGAATCCATCACCCGTCGGGACGATCGCTACCTGCGTGAGGTCGTCGACGAGGTAGGTGGGGTGGTGCGCGGCCGCATGCTTCCCGACGCCGATCACCCGCATCCCGGCAGCGAGTCCGGCCTGGATGCCGGCGCCGGAGTCCTCGAAGACCACGCAGTCGGCAGGGTCGACGCCGAGAAGCTCGGCACCGCGGAGGAAACCCTCGGGGTCGGGCTTGGAAGCCGATACGCTCTCCGCCGTGACGGCGAGCTGCGGGACGGTGAGGCCCGCAGCGGCCATCCGCGCATTCATGAGCGCGACGTCGGCGGACGTGACGATCGAGTGGGGGAGTGCCTCGACCGACTTCAGCAGCGCCGCAGCGCCGGCGATCGCGACGACACCGTCGACATCGCTCGTCTCCGTCGCCAGCATCTCCTGGTTCTCGCGGAGATTGATCTCGTGATCCCGCTCGGGGAGCATGATCGCCATGCTCTGATGCCCCTGCCTGCCGTGCACGACGCTGAGCACGGTCTCACGATCGATGCCACGGGGCTCCGCCCACGCGACCCAGAGGCGCTCCACGACCGCGGTCGAATCGACGAGGGTGCCGTCCATGTCGAGCAGGACGGCGCGGGCGTGGATGGTCTCGGTCACTCGTTCAGGCTACCGGCGGCGGCATCCGGCCCGCGCGGGCCTGCGCCGTAAGTGAGTCACGAAAGCGATAGCGTCAGCCACCGAGGTAGGCACGGTGCAGCAGCTCGGAATCGGCATTCAGCTCCTCCGACGTCCCCTGGAACGACACCCTGCCGCCGGCGACGACCACGGCCTGGCGCGCGAGTCCGAGCGCCAGCTGGGTGAACTGCTCGACGAGGAGCACGCCGACGCCGGAATCCGCGATCGACTTCACGATCGGCATCAGCCGCATGAACACGACGGGAGCAAGTCCGAGCGACATCTCGTCGATGAGAAGGATCCGCGGCTTCGCCGCGAACGCGCGCGCGAGCACGACCATCTGCTGCTCGCCACCCGAGAGCAACGCGGTGGGGGCGTCGATCCGCTTCTCCAGCTCGGGGAACTGCGCGAGTGCGGCATCCAGCTCGGTCGGGGTTCTCGCGGTGAGCGAGATGTTCTCCCGCACGCTGAGCGAGGGGAACACCGCCCGTCCCTGCTCGATGTGCACGATGCCGCGCCGCGCCCTGGCGACCCTGGACAGCTTGTCGATCGGTTCGCCATCCAGCGTGAGAGAGCCGGAGGAGTGCGGCGTCACACCGGAGATCGACTCGATCAGGCTCGTCTTGCCCGCTCCGTTCGGGCCGACCAGAGCGAGCACCTCGCCGCCGGTGACGGTGAGTGAGACGTCCGAGATGACGGCGCCGGCTCCCCGGCTGACCGCGACCTCGTTCAGCACGAGTTCGCTCATGACAGCAGCTCCGTCTCCCCCATGTAGGCCTTGACCACGTCGGGATCCGCCAGCACCTCGGTCTGCGGGCCGCTCGCCAGCACCCGGCCGAAGTCGAGCACGGTGAGCGTCGGGCAGACCGAGCGGACCAGGTCGAGGTCGTGCTCGATGATGATCAGCGCGACGCCGAATCGTGCGGGCAGTTCCCGCAGCCGGGCGGCCAGCGCCAGGTGCTCCCCATGCGAGAGGCCGGCGGCCGGCTCGTCGAGGATGAGAAGGCGCGGTTTGGCGAGCACGTTCGCCGCCACCTCCACGAGACGCCGAGTGCCGACATCCACGCTCGACAACCGGGAGCGCGCAGGCGGGCAGCCGAAGAACTCGAGGACCTCGTCGATGTCCGATGCCGCCAGCCGGCGCCGCGCGACGAACCGGACGTATCCACCGACGGTGAGCGCCGGCGGCACCCGATCCTGCTGGAACGTGCGCCGCAGGCCGAGGCGAGCTCGACGAGTGGGGGAGAGCCCGACGAGGTCGCGCCCGCCGAGGACGACCCGACCGCCGTGCTTCGGCAGGAACCCGCTGATCGCGTCGACGAAGGTCGACTTGCCCGCGCCGTTCGGCCCGATGAGGCCCATGATCGAAGCCGCAGGCACCGAGAACGACACGTCGTCCAGCGCCTTCAGCGCGCCGAACTGCACCGTGAGCCCCTCCACGGTGAGCACCGGTTCGCCGCTGAGGGCCGCCCGATCGACGGTGGCCGTCGTGGTGGTGGTGATGGCGGCGGCATCCGGTTCGGCATCCGGCGGCAGAGCTGTCAGATTCGCCTTCGCTGTCCTGCGATCCGCGCGCTTCCAGAGGAGGTTGCGGATGCTCTGCCCGAGGTTCGTGCCACCGGTGAGCGCCTGCACTCCGAGGACGCCGAAGACGACAAACGCCCAGTCCTGGGGAACGCCCCAGCGCTTGAGGAGCTCCGGAACCAGCACCCAGAGGATGCCGCCGAGGATCGCCATGTCGATCAGATGCGCGCCCGACATCACGGCGAGTACATAGAGCGCGAGCGACTGCAGGGGAGTGAAGCTCGACGCGAACGGCAACTGCACCTGGCCGGCGAGCAGTCCGCCGGCGATGCCGCCGAGGGCGGCGGAGACGGCGAAGGCGGTGAGCTTCGCGACCTGCACACTCTGCCCGGATGCCGCGGTGCCCCGCTCGGAGAAGGCGACGGCCTTCCAGCTCGAGCCCCACCGGCTGCGCTGCAGGAAGAACACCACCAGCGCGCAGATCGTGAGCACGACGATGGCGAGGAAGAAGAACTCGCGGTCGTTGGAGAACATCGACGGGCGCTCGATCGCGGTGCCGTCGGCGGAGCCCGGGAACTGGATCTGCACGAGTGTGACATCGGCCGCCGCGGCGAAGCCGAGCGTGACGACGGCGAGGTTGACGCCGCGAAGGCGCAGGGCGGGCAGGCCGACGAGCACGCCGACCAGCCCCGCGGCGATGCCGCCGAGGAACAGCCAGACGATGAAGCCGCCGGGTGCCTGCATGACGTTCAGCAGCGACACGATCCACGCGCCGACGGCCGCGAAGGTGAGCTGGCACAGGGCGATCATGCCGGCGGAGCCGGTGACGATGCCGAGACCGAGGATCGCGATGGTGGCGATCACCGCGCTGATCGCCAGGAACACGAAGTATCCCGGGAGCGCGGAGCTCAGAATCGCGCCGAGGCCGATCGCGGCGAGTCCGACGGCGAACGGCCACGAGAGCCGGAACCAGGAGCGTTCAGCGAGCGGCATCCCACACCTCCTTGCGTTGCGTCCACAGCAGCAGGACGACGATGAACAGGAACGGGAGGAAGTTGCGCACCAGCGACACTTCGCCGATCTGGGCGACGACGCCGCCGAGGACTCCGAGGACGACTCCGCCGATCACGGCGAGATCGAGGCGGCGGAATCCGCCGAGGAGCGCGGCGGCCGCCGCTGGGACGATGAGCATCGAGAGCCCGGTCGCATCGCTGGACTGAGACGGCGCCACGATGATGATCGCGATGGCGCTGATGATGCCGGTGGCGAACCAGACGGCGATCGACAGCGGACGTGAGCGGATGCCGAGCAGCTCGGCGGTCGTCGGACGCTCCGACAGCGCGCGCAGCTGAGTTCCGACCCTGGTGCGCCGGAGGATGGTCCGCACGACGATGGCGGTGACGACGGCCATCGAGACCGTGGCGACCGTGACCTGGCTGACGACGACGCCGCCGGCCTGGAATGCGGGACCGGCGATGATCGGGGTGAACGGCTGCGGCTTGTTGCCGAACAGGATGAACGACATCGAGATGAGCAGCAGCAGCGGTCCGACGGTCATCGCGGATCGCGTGGTGGTGGATGCCTCGGACAGCCACGTCGCGGCGATCCAGCCGATGGCAGCGGCGAGGAGCCCCGCCACGAGCACGCCGAGCACGGAGCCGAGCCAGATGGGCAGCCCGGCCTCCTGGACGAACCAGACCGCGGTGAACGCGCCGAACATGCCCGTCGCGGCCTGGGCGAAGTTGACGACCCGCACGAGGCGCGACATGAGCGTCAGACATACGCCGAGAACGGCGTAGAGGCCGCCGGCGGCGAGACCGGCGATGGCTCCTTGCAGCATGGGCTTGTCCTTTCTGGTCTGGCGATGGTCCCGGTCGCCGAGCGCGAAGGGGCACTCGACGACCGGAGAGAGGGTGATCAGTCTTCGAAGCGGAACCAGTCGTCCGCGACCTGCTCCCAGGCGTTGGTCCCCGACTTCAGGACGATCGGCCAGCCGGCGGTGTTGTCCGTGCCGAAGGCGTAGGGAGTGCCGACCATCGGGTTCTCGATCGGGTCCATGTTCTTCAGCGCCTCACCGACGCTCTCGCGGGTGATGTCGCCGTCGATGCCCTTCAGCACCTCGATGAAGTAGGTCGCCGCGAGGTAGCCGCCCTGGCTGAACGAGGTGAGCGCGATGTCGTTCGCGGTCATCAGGTCACGCCATTCCTTGTTGATCTCGTTCTCCTCGGTGAACGGGTAGAACTCGGCCGGAACGTAGATGCCGCCGGCGGCGTTGTCGATCGCTGCCGCGAAGTTCTCGCTGTACACGCTGGTCAGGTACAGGAACGTGACGTCGTCCCAGCCCTGGGCATTGGCGGCCTTGAGTTGCCCGATCGCGTCCGGCTCGATGGGGTTGACGGCCAGAGCCTTGCAGCCCTGCTCGCGCGCCTTCACGATGTACGGCGTGTAGTCCGATGCGCCGTAGGGCACGGTGTCGTCGACGTACTTCGGCTCCTTGCCGGTGAGCTCTGTCCACTTGTCGATCGCGGCCTGATACGTCGGCCGGGTGGAGCCGGCGATCTCCAGCAGGACGCAGATGTCCTCGAGCCCGAGAACCTCGGAGCCGTACTGCAGCGTGAGGGTCATGTCGTTGAACGGACCGACGTTCACCGGTGAGATGCTGTCGCTGGCGAAGCATCCGGTGTCGACACCGATGCCGGGAACGGAGAGGATCCCCTCCTGCTCGTAGTACTTGGCGTTGATCTCGCACTCCAGGAGGCTGGCGGATCCGACGAGCGCGACCGCCTCGTCGCTGCCGACGACCTCACGGGCGGAGGCGGTCGCGGTGGCCGGGTCGCCCTTGTCGTCGAGGACCTTGTACTCGATCTCGCGGCCGTCCAGGCCACCGGCCTCGTTGAACGCGTCGAAGACGGCGGCAGCGGCTTCGGATGCCTCGGGGAATGTCGCCGGACCGCTCAACGTGTTGACGGAGCCGACGACGATCGGGGCGCCCTCGCCTCCGCCGCTGTCTCCGCCGGCACAGCCGGCGAGGACGAGGGTGGCGACGGCGATGAGGGCTGCTGTGCCCGTTGCTCTCGTGTTCATGTGATTCTGCCTCTCGGGTTGGGGTGGTGCGTTCGCTGCGGGTGTCGGACGTCAGGCGGGCTGGACATCGGAATGGGCGACGGAGCCGAGTGGGAAATGTGGCCGCCACCGCGCGAGTGCTCGGCGTCGTCGTCGCCGTTGAGGCCGAGGAAGATGCCGGTCGTCATCAACTGATGGCCGAGGTCGTGCAGCCAGACGCTGGCGACCGCGATCCGGAACTCACGGAAGCAGAACAGGTAGAGGCCGGCGGCGAACTCGTCGTACGTGCGCCATTCGTCGAGCGCCGGGTCTGCGGAGATGCCGGTCATGGAGGTCCAGACGTCGCACGACGGAGCTTTCTCGCTCCGGGCACCGCATCCTCGCGGAGCACTTGCCTCATGCTGGGTCCGGGCCGGGGATCCGCTCAAGAGCAGCGTGGCCATCGCGCGCCGAGAGTCAACCGGCGTGCCCTCCGGGGCAAGTCGTCGTCAGTGCGCGGAGCGGTACTCGCTCGGCGAGACCGAGAAGACCGCCTTGAAGGCGCGGCTGAAATGCGCGGCATCCACGAAGCCCCAGCGCGCCGCGATCGCGGCTACGGGCCGATCCGCGAGCATCGGGTCGAGCAGGTCGCGTCGGCACTGCTCGAGCCGGCGGGTGCGGATCCAGGTCGACACGGTCATCCCCTGCTCCTGGAACAGCCCGTGCAAGTGACGGGTGGAGATGAAGTGAGCGGCGGCGATCGACGCGGGGCCGAGGTCGGTCGAGGCGAGGTTGCGATCGATATGGGCACGGATGCGCTGGACCAGCGCCCTGTGCGGATCAGCGGAGGACTCGTCGAGCCCGAGTTCGCGCGTGAAGACGGTGGTCACGAGGTCGAGCGCGCTGTGCGCCAGGCGCGCTCCGGTCGTGCCGGCGAGCTGGTCGAGGTTGCCGGCGAGCTGAGTCAGATACGGAACCACCAGGCTGCCCAGGCCCTCCTGACCGGAGATGCGCACCGCGGTGAGCTGGCCGATCATATCCGGCGGCAGGCTGATGAGATGCTTCGGGAACATCACGACCATGGTCCGGAAGTCGTCGTCGAAGACGAGCGAGTACGGGCGATCGGTGTCGTAGACGGCGAGGTCGCCGGTACGCAGCACGGCTTCGCGGTCGTCCTGGATGAGCAGCCCGGTGCCGGCCAGCATGAGGCTGACCTTGAAGTACGAACGCTCGCCCCGCGCGATGAGCTCGGGCGTGCGCTCGACGACGTGCGAGGTGGCGCGCACATCGTTCACGTGCACCTCGTCGACGGACGCGCCCCGGATGACGCCGCGGAACCGGTCCGCTCCGACGCTCGACACCTGCAGGGGCACGAAGGACTCGGAGACGGCGGCGCGGAACTCGCTGATGTTGCGCGCGACCAGTGTCGACACCGATTCGGCGGGAGAAGCGGGTACACCGATCATGACTGCACACCTCGGGATGGTGGAACGACGACTTTGTATACGATCCGTTGATGATATTACCACCTCCGGGCGCCGCGATAGGGGGCGATCCATACTGCCCCAGGATGACTCCACGGCTCCCGTCCTCGAGTGCGTTGCGCTGATCGTGGGTGCGAGCTTCATGGTCGCGGGATGCCCGATCGGCCTCCTGGTGTTCCGGGTGTCATCGCCGGCCGGATACGTAGACTGACCGCATGCCCGATCCGTCTGTGGATGTCGTCGTCGATCTCGGCAAGTCGCGATGCAGAGCGGCGACGGGCGCCCGCCCGGACCGTGCCATCCGCGCGGGGGCCGGTGCCCCGGGTCTCGCCGCTCGCGACGGCGTCGCCGCGGCGGCCGCCGCGATCCTCCCTCTCCTGCAGCACTACCGGACGGGGATCGATGTCCTCGGTGTGGGCGCGGCGGGAGCCTGGGCCGCTCCGGAAGCTGCCGCCGAGCTCGCCCGACGTCTTGCGGCCGAGACCGGCGCGCGCACCGCGGTGGCTTCTGACGTCGTCACCGCGCACGCCGGGGCCTTCGAAGGGGCGGCGGGGGTGCTGCTCATCGCCGGCACCGGTGCCGTCGCTCTCGGGGTCGATGAGGACGTGCGACTGGTCGACGGATGGGGTCCCGAACTCGGCGACTTCGGCAGCGGCTCCTGGCTCGGGCGGGAGGCTCTTCGCGCCGTGCTTTTCGCCGACTCGGGACTCGGCGACGACACGACGCTTGTCGCCGTCGTCGGCGAGCTCATCGGAGCCGCATCCGAGATCCCGGCCTGGCTCGCCGAGGGCGGACCGGTCGCCCGGCGGCTGGCGACGCTCGCTCCGCTGGTGCTGGATGCCGCTGCCGCCGCCGATCCGGTGGCAGCAGCCATCGCAGCGGAGGCCGTGCGGCTGCTCACCGCATCCGCCATAGCCGCATCCGCCGGACGGCCCCTCGACGTCGTCGTGCACGGCGGGCTCACGGAGCACGGCTGGTTCCACGCGACACTGGAGGCCGCGCTTCGCTCCGCTGGTCGTCGGGTGGTGCCGGCAGCCGGCGATGCTTTCGACGGGGCGCTGCTGCTCACCCGTCGCTCCGATCTTCCCCATGAAAGGTTCGTGCACCGTGCAGGATGACAGCCGTCTGACCGAGCTCCTCGACGAGCTCTCGCAACTCGGCACCGAGGCGCAGGACGCCGACCGCGGCGATCTCGACCTGCTCGGCACCGCAGAACTCCTACGACGCATGAACGCCGAGGACCAGCGTGTGCCGTCCGCGGTGGCCGAGCAGTCCGTCGAGATCGGACGTGCCGTCGACGGGGTCACCGACCGCTTCCGGCGCGGCGGGCGTCTCATCTACATGGGTGCCGGCACGGCCGGCCGCCTGGGCGTTCTCGATGCGAGCGAGTGCCCGCCCACCTTCGGCACCGACCCGTCGATGGTGGTCGGACTCATCGCAGGAGGGGAAGCCGCGATCCGTTCCGCCGTGGAGAACGCGGAGGACGACGAGGATGCAGCGACCGATGCGCTGCGCGACATCGAGGTCGGCGAGCTGGACACGGTCGTGGGGATCTCGGCATCGGGGCGTACGCCGTACGTCATGAGTGGGCTGCGGTTCGCCAGGGAACACGGAGCGCTCACCGTGGCCATCGCCTCGAACCGCGGCTCGGCGATCGGAGGGGTGGCCGACATCGCCATCGAGGTCGTCACCGGTCCCGAGTTCATCTCGGGATCGACGCGGCTGAAATCCGGCACCGCGCAGAAGCTCGTCGTGAACATGATCACCACCCTGTCGATGATCAAGCTCGGCAAGACCTACCGCGGGATGATGGTCGACCTGCTCGCCACGAACGAGAAGCTGCGTGCGCGTTCCATCCGTACGGTGTCGGCGCTCGCCGGCGTCGGCACCGCGGAGGCGGCGTCGGCTCTTCACGAAGCAGGCGGATCGGTCAAGCTCGCCCTGCTGATGCTGGCCACCGGGTCGTCGGCGGCGGAGGGGGCATCAGCGCTGGAGAGCGCGGGCGGCATCCTGCGTGAGGCGATCGCCGCGTTCCGTTGAGGCCGGCGACCCGAGCCGTGCTCAGTGGCCGCACGTGCATGCGGCGCCGCATCCGCCGCCCGCGGCATCCTGCATCCCATGCGCCTGCGATGACTCGGGGACGTCCATCGCGGGATTCTGGTCGAGGAAGCCGTACGGCTTGAACCAGAACCCGGCGTAGTCGACGGGCATGATCGGCCAGTCCTCCGGACGCGGGAAGTGCGTCAGCCCGAAGGTGTGCCAGAGCACGATGTCCTCGCCGTCGAGGAAGCGGTCGCCGGCCGAGTATGCGGGGAGTCCGGCGCCGCCCTGGTGCGCGTTGGGGTACCGCCCGGCCGGCCAGATCTGCCCGGCTTCGTGCTGCGTCGCCCAGAGATGCTTCGTGGCGAAGGCCGCGCGCGCCGCCACGGAGGATGCCGGATCCGCCATCAGCAGCGCGGTCGGCTCGGGGACGAGGTGGTACGCGGTCGGACGGCCCACGCGGTTGGTGCGCGACGCGCTCTGCACCGCCCAGGTGCGGGCGACCGAGGTGTCGGCTTCACGCTGCGCTGCGGATTCGGTCGCCAGTGTCGTCTCGGACCACGTGAACGCGTTGCCGAAGGGGTTGTCCGGGCCCATCGGGATGCGCTGCGCGTCGACCTCGACGAGACGGTTGTCCTCGCCGTCGATCGCGACGTCGAGACGGGCGCAGAAGAGGTGCTGATGCACAGGGGCGAAGACTCCCGGTGCGAGCTCGGTGGCGTGCTTCTGCGGCACGCCCGGTTCCCCGGCGGCGGCGAACACGATGCCGGTGGCTTTGGCGGTGACCTCGATCGAGCCGTCGAGATAGAAGTGCCAGTAGAAGCCGTAGTCGTAGTTGCCGATCGTCGAGAAGTACGAGACCACGAAGCGGCGGGAGCGGCGTACGTCGGAACGGCCGGACAGCTCGGTGTGCTTCCAGAGGATGCCGTAGTCCTCCTCGTGCATGCAGATCACGTTCGGGATCCGCACGGGGTGGCCGTGGTCGTCGGCGACGTAGCCGTCGAGGTACTGGATGACGCCCAGGCAGTCGCAGCCGAGCTCGAGGTGATTGGCGTTCTTGCCGAGAAGGTACTCGCCCGCGTCGAAGTAGCTGATCCAGAACCGGCCGGGCGCGGTGTCGCCGTAGGGGACCACCATCTCCGGCACGCTCGCGCGGCTCAGCACGGACCGGCCGTCGAAGGTCACGTCGTGCAGCACCAGGCCCTCGCGTGCGTTGAAATCGACGCGCATCGCCCAGTTCTCCCACTCGACGAGCGAGCCGGTCACGGCGAAGCTCGGGCCCTGCGGCTGCGTGATCTCGATCGGCTTGAGCGTCGTGCGCGCCGCACCCTGCACCTCGGGCCGGTAGTTGCCGTGTCCGGCGGGTACGGGCACGGAGCCTTCGTCTTCGACCCGGATCACGCTGTTCGCGGTCAGGTCGATGTGCACGATGAGGCCCTCGACCGGGTGCGCCCAGGGGGAGTCCTCCTCGTCGTACCTGAGGAAGGTGAGCGAGCGGATGACGCGGCGCCCGACCTCGTCGGCGCGTCCGGTGTAGCCCGGGGCGAGCGGCCCGCAGAGCGCGAGATCGATGTGCTCCTCGAGTCCGCGGCGCCTCATCGCGGCCCGCCATTCCGGCGAGGCCTTCGCGATCGCCTCCGCGCGCTCGTACTCCTCGAACAGGTACTGCGGCTGCCCGTACGGCGGGGCGTCGTTCGGCACCCGCTCGGCACGGAGGACCTCGCCGCGCGTGATCGAGACGACGACCTCGGTCGCGGCACCGGTGGCGGTGTCGAGCAGGGTGACGTCGACGCGGCGGTCGATGGGAGAGCCGGGCCTCCAGGCCGCAAGCTCGTCCTTGGCGGGCTCGTCGGGGAGGAGCATCGGAACCCGGACGGTGTCGCCGAGGAGCCCCGCGGACGCGAGCACGGCTCGGGCGGCGGCGATCTCGGCACCGGTGAGCGGATCGAGCGGATGCGGAACGGCAGTCCGGCCGATGGAGACGCGCTGGGGGTGGGACATCGTCGTTCCTCACTTTTTCGAGCAATCGCTCAATAAACGGATTGGATCGATGATACGACGGTGCGGTGTGCGCGCACAAGGGCATCCGGACTGAGGGGCCGCATGCACGGGTTGGCCAGGGGTCGGCGTGCGTGCTGCGGATCAGGAGGTCAGGTCCGCCAGGGGGAGAGGATGGCGTCGAGCGCCGCCAGGTGGGCTGTGGAATCCTGCGGTTCCGTGACTTCCACGACCTGCTGGCCGTAGGTGATCGAGCGGAGAAGGGTCATCACGGCATCCGTGGGCGTCTCCGGCCGGAGTTCGCCGCCGGCGACCGCCTGGTCGAGGCTGTCGCGGATGCTCTCGTGCCAGGTCCCGAGAGTGGGGGACGCGGCATCCGGGGTCAGCGCGAGCGTCGCGAGGCGACCCCAGAATCCGACGACGACCCTCGCCTCGGTGCGGGTGCGCTCGTCGACGGGGAGGACTTCACGCATCATCGCCTCGAGCCGGGCCAATCCGCGCAGCCCCCGTGTCGCCGCGGTGATCCGCTCATCGGTACGGCGTGTGACTTCGGCGGCCGCGGCCCGGATCACGTCGTCGAAGCCGTCGAAGTAGTGCCAGAGGGCGCCGGTCGCGACTCCGAGCTCCTTCGCGACGGCACGGGAGGTGACGCTCTCGTGCCCGTCGCGGGCCGCGACGACGAGCAGCGCCTCGGCGATCTGCCGGCGGCGCTCATCATGATCGACGACACGGGGCACCTGCCCATCTTGGCGCATCGAGCACGGGTCTAGCTATTTTGAGCGACTGATCAATATAATCCGGATGTGGACAGCGCGGCGATGGCGTGGCTGATGATCGCGCCGGCGCTCATCGGCGTCGTTCTGTGTCTGGCGTCAGGACGCGGAGTTCCGTGGCAGGGGCGTCAGGCGGTGATCGTGATGGCTGCGGCGATGGTCGCGATGGGGTTGGCCGGGTCGGATCCACGTGTGTCGCTCCTCGCCGGAGGCCTGCTGCTCGCGTCGGCGATGATCGGCACCGTGGGCCTTCGCGGCGCGGCCGGAGCGTCGTCGTGCTGCCATCGCGCCCTCGGCTGCGTGGTCATGGCGGTGTGCGCGTTCGCCGGACTGGCAGGATCGGAGATCTCGGAGCCGACAGGGCACGGCAGCCACCTCGGATCGGATGCGGTAGCCGCGCTGGGCGCGATCGGAGCATGCGCCCTCGCGGTCTGGACGATCATCAACGGGATTCGCGGACATGCCCCCGCCCGCGCCCGCCGGTGGATGCTCGCCGAGGAATGGGTCATGACCGCCGGCATCCTCATCATGTGGGCGTTGCACTGAGGATTCCCGGGTGCGGGTCGGGGCCGCGTACCCTGGGACGCATCCCCCGAAACCCACCCGGCACCCCGCGCGCCGGAGACCGATCGGCGCGCCCATCACCCATGCAAGGATGCAGATGAACGATTTCGCGGCACACCGCGACGACTGGACGGCGCGAGAAGAGCTGGCGGAGCGGATGATCCCGCTCATCGGAGCCCTCAGGCGGGAACACGACGTGGTGACGTCTCTGCACGGACATCGCCTGCTCGGGCTGTCGGCGACCGGACTCGTCGAGGTGCACGAGCGCGTCGCCCAGCTGGGGCATGAGCAGCTCGCCTTGGAAGACAGCCTCGCCGTGCTCGAGGCGCTCCGCGAACTCGCGCCCGGTGCATCGTCGCTCGACGTCGCTCGACTCGTCGCGGGGCATGCCGACGACGAGCGGTCGCTGCCCGAGTACCTGCGTGAGGCGCTCGCTCCGGCGATCGGTGCGACGCCCGCGGCACCCACCGATGTGGTGCTCTACGGATTCGGTCGGATCGGGCGCCTCCTCGCTCGAATCCTCATCGCGCACACCGGCGGCGGCAGCGGCCTGCGTCTGCGCGCCGTCGTCGTGCGCCGCGGCTCCGAGAACGACCTGGTCAAGCGCGCCTCGCTGTTGCAGCGCGACTCCGTGCACGGCAAGTTCGCCGGGTCCGTGACCGTCGATGAGGATGCCGAGCAGATCATCGCCAACGGCACCAGGATCCAGGTGATCTACTCCGACGACCCGGCCGCCGTCGACTACACCGCGTACGGCATCCATGATGCGATCGTCGTCGACAACACCGGCCGCTGGCGGGATGAAGCCGGGCTCTCGCAGCACCTGCAGTCGCCCGGTGTCGCGCGCGTGCTGCTGACCGCGCCAGGCAAGGGCCCGCTGAAGAACATCGTGCACGGCATCAACGACGACTCGATCGTCGCGGGTGACCGCATCCTCTCCGCCGCCTCCTGCACGACCAACGCGATCACCCCGGTGCTCGCCGCGATCGACGAGGCGTACGGCGTCGTGAAGGGTCACGTCGAGACCGTGCACTCGTTCACGAACGACCAGAACCTCATCGACAACTTCCACAAGGGCGACCGGCGCGGGCGCTCCGCGGTGCTGAACATGGTCATCACCGAGACCGGCGCCGCTCAGGCGGTCGCCAAGGCGCTCCCGCAGCTCGAGGGCAGGCTGACCGGCAGCTCGATCCGGGTCCCCACCCCCGATGTTTCGCTCGCCGTGCTCCACCTCACGATCGAGCGCCCCGCGACCAAGGAACAGGTCAACGACTACCTGCGTCGCGTCTCGCTGCACTCGAAGCTGCGCCAGCAGATCGACTACGTGGAATCGCCGGAAGTCGTCTCGACCGATTTCGTCGGATCGCATCGCGCCGGCATCGTGGACGGGCTCGCGACGATCGCCGACGAGGACACGCTCATCCTCTACGTCTGGTACGACAACGAATTCGGGTACTCCTGCCAGGTCATCCGCGTGCTCGAGGTCATGGCGGGCTCTCACCCCGTGGTGCTCCCGGCGCGGCGCGAGGTGACACTTGCGGGCTGATCGGTCCTGATGTCGGGCGCCCAGGGCAATATGGGTGCATGACGCCCAGCGCCCTTGTATCCGAGCGGCTGCGGTCCCATCGGCTCACCGCACCGGCGCGGACGGTGACGGATGCCGCAGCGCACATGCTCGCCGTGCAGAGTCAGGAGTTCCTGGCTGGGCGATGGGCGCTCGGCATCCGCACGACAGGATCTCCGACCCTGGGGACGGTCGACAGGGCGTTCGCGCGCGGCGAGCTCGTGCGCTCGTGGCCGATGCGCGGCACGCTGCACATCCTGCCGGCCAGGGATCTGCACTGGGTGCTGTCGGTGACCGCCGAACGACAGCGCAAGCAGGTGGCGGCTCGGCATCGCGAACTCGGCATCGACGCAGAGCTGCTCGGCCGCGTCGGCGCGGCGATTCGCGAGCGACTGACCGACGGCGGCCGCACCAGAGCCCAACTGCTCGATGACGTGGCGAGCCTCGGCATCGACCCGGCCGGGCAGCGCGGCGTGCACATCATCGGGGCGCTATGCGTCGACCTGGTGCTGGTGCAAGGACCCGTGGTCGCGCGCGACGGCGCGGTCGGACGAGAGCAGCTCTTCGTCCTGGCAGACGAGCATGTTTCCGTGCGATCGACACCGGACGATCCGCTCGCGGAGTTCTTCGTGCGCTATGTCGACGGGCACGGTCCGGCGAGCGTGGCAGACTTCGCCTGGTGGTCCGGCCTGACGCTCGGCGTCGCGCGAGAGGCCCTCGAGCGCAGTCGGCATCGCATCACGGAGGTCGACGACGGGCTCTTCGTCTCCGCCGAGCGGCCGCGGCGCGCGCGAGGAGCCGATGACGCCGTGGTGCGCGCCCTGCCGATGTTCGACGAGTACTACATCTCGTACGCCGATCGCGGCGCGGTCGCCGACGCCGAGGCGATGGCGCGCATCGGGCCGGGAAAGAACGGCATGGTGCGCGCGAGTCTGCTTTCAGGGGGTCGTATCGCCGGAGCGTGGACGCACTCTGCCGCGGTCGGCCGCCACGGCGATGCGCCGGTCGCCGAACTCTTCGACACCGAGCTGGACCCGGGTGCCGTCGCCACCGCGCTGCAGCGCTACAGCGACTTCGTGACCGGCTGAGCGCGCGATCACTCGCTCGCGTGCCGGGCGAGGAACGTGTACACCTCGTTGTCGTCGACGCCGGGGAACGCGCCGCGGGGGAGCGGCGAGAACATGTGCGTGTGCACGCGGGCGCTCGGCCATGCCCTGCCGCTCCAGCGATCGGCGAGGTCCGCCGGCGGGCGACGGCAGCACGCCTCGTCAGGACACGTCGAGACGGCCCGATCCGTGGTCTCGCGTCCTCGCCACCAGCGCGCGTCGTCGAAGGGCACGCCCACCGTGACGGAGAACTCCCCGTCGCTCGATGAGCCCGTCTGCGTCGAGCACCAGAACGTCCCTGACGGGGTGTCGGTGTACTGGTGGTGCTCGGTCGTGCGGTTCTGCTGAGTGAACGCCGCCCGCGCCTGGAATCTGCGGCAGACGCGCTGGCCCTCCACGGCGCCGGTGACATCCATCGGCAGCGGCAGGCCGTCGTTCTCGTAGACCCGCGTGATGGCCCCGTCGGCGTCGGCGCGCAGGAAGTGCAGGCGCATGCCGAGGTGCTGAGTGAGCAGATTCGTCATGCGCATGGCGGCCCCCTCATGGGTGACTCCGAACGCATCGCGGAAGTCCTCCACGGCGAGATTGCGGTCCTTCTTCGCCTGCTGCAGGAAGGCGACCGACGCCGTCTCCGGCATGAGGCAGCAGGCGGCGAAGTAGTTGATCTCGAGTCGCTGCTGCAGGAAGTCGGCGTAGTCGGTCGGCGGGGTGTGCCCCAGCAGACGGTGCGCCATGGCTTGCAAGGCCATCGAGCGCAGTCCGTGCCCGCCGGGGATGGACGCCGGCGGCAGGTAGATCCGGCCGTTCTCGAGGTCGGTGACCGAGCGCGTCGAGTGCGGCAGGTCGTTCACGTAGATCAGCTCGAAGCCGAGCTTCTCCGCCATGATGCTCACCGTGCGGTGCGTGAGAGCGCCCTGCACATGGCCGGCCGCCCGCAGATGCTTCTCGGCGAGCTTCTCGATATCGGCGAGGTAGTTGTTCTGCTCGCGCATCCGCAGGCGCAACTCGGTGTTCGCGCGGCGGGCCTCCTCCGGCGTCGCGATCGCCTCGCGCTCACGGCGCTGCAGTTCTCGGTGCAGCCCCAGCAGCGACTCGATGGTCTCGTCGTTCATCCCTTTGCTCACACGTACGGGAGCGATGCCGAGCTGACGGAACACCGGGCTCTCCTGTGCGCGCTCGAGTTCGATCTCCAGTGCTGCGCGACGGTTCGGCGGCTCACCGGAGATGAGGTCGGTGACCTCGGTTCCGGTGGCGTGGGCGATGGCCTGCAGCAGGGACAGCTTGGGTTCACGCTTGCCGTTCTCGATGAGGCTGAGTTGCGAGCCCGCGACGCCGACGAGAGCGCCCAGTTCGTCGAGCGTGAACCCGTTCTCCAGCCGGTGGTGCCGGATGCGGTGGCCGAGGGTGGTGAGGTGGATGCCGGAGGTCGCCATTCCTTGAGTATAGCGAAAGAAACGCGGTTCTTAATGGTCGACACCGCCGAAAGTGTGACGTATCTCGGAAGAAGATGGATGCAACGCCCCACACTTCAAAGGAGCAGCAGTCATGGCCTTCGCCGAGACCTTCACCCCTCGAACCTCCGCCGTCGCCCCGGTACGCACATTCGGCACGGCTCCGCGCTATGACACCCCCGCGATGGCCGAGCTGGCTGCCTGGGTCGAGGAGATCCGCGCGCTCACTCAGCCCGCGAACGTGCACTGGGTCGACGGCTCGCGCGCCGAGAACGACTGGCTGCTGCGCGGACTCGTCGACGAGGGCAAGCTGATCAAGCTCAACCCCGAGTGGCGCCCCGGCTCCTACCTCGCCCGGTCGCACCCCAGCGACGTCGCCCGCACCGAGGGGCGCACCTTCATCGCCTCCGAGCTCGAAGAGGATGCCGGACCCACCAACAACTGGGCGGATCCCGCCGAGATGCGCCAGAAGATGACCGGGCTCTTCGAGGGATCCATGCGCGGTCGCACGATGTACGTCGTCCCGTTCTCGATGGGTCCCGTCGGCGGTCCGCTTTCGCACATCGGCGTCCAGATCACCGACAGCGCCTACGCGGTGGCATCCATCGGCATCATGACCCGGGTCGGCGATGCCGTCACGCGCCGGATCGCCGAAGGCGCACCGTGGGTGAAGACGGTGCACACCGTCGGTGCGCCGCTCGCTGCAGGCGAACCGGACGTCGAGTGGCCGTGCAACGACGAGAAGTACATCGTGCACTTCCCGGACACCCTCGAGGTCTACTCGTTCGGCTCCGGATACGGCGGCAACGCGATCCTCGCCAAGAAGTGCTTCGCCCTGCGCATCGCCTCGGTGATCGCACGGGACGAGGGCTGGCTGGCAGAGCACATGCTGCTCATCCGCGTGATCGACCCCCAGGGCAAGGCGTACCACGTCGCTGCGGCGTTCCCCTCCGCCTGCGGCAAGACGAACCTCGCGATGCTGCGCCCGACGATCCCCGGCTGGAAGGTCGAGACCCTCGGCGACGACATCGCCTGGATCCGCCCCGGCGAGGACGGCCGCATGTGGGCGATCAACCCGGAGGCCGGCTTCTTCGGCGTCGCACCGGGCACCGGCGAGTCCACCAACGTCACCGCTGTCGAGACGCTGTGGGGCAACACCCTCTTCACGAACGTCGCACTCCGCCCCGACGGCGATGTCTGGTGGGAGGGCTTGACCGACGAGGCGCCGTCCGAGCTCACCGACTGGGAGGGCAACCCGTGGACGCCCGATTCCGGTCGTCCGGCGGCGCACCCCAACTCGCGCTTCACGGTCGCGGCCGCCCAGTGCCCGCAGATCGCCGAGGACTGGGAACAGGCGGTGCCGCTCGATGTGATCCTGTTCGGCGGTCGTCGTGCCACCAACGTCCCGCTCGTGGTCGAGGCGACCGATTGGACGCACGGTGTCTTCCTCGGATCCACCATCTCGTCCGAGCGCACGGCAGCGGCCGAGGGCACGCTCGGCGAGCTGCGCCGCGATCCCTTCGCGATGCTGCCGTTCTGCGGCTACAACATGGGCGACTACTTCGCGCACTGGCTCAAGGTCGGTCGCAGCCTGCGCTTCGACCGGGCGCCGCGGATCTTCCAGGTGAACTGGTTCCGCCGCGGCTCCGACGGCCGGTTCCTGTGGCCCGGATTCGGTGACAACTCGCGCGTCATCGACTGGATCATCCGCCGCGTCGCCGGTGACGTGCCGGCCGTGGACAGCCCCATCGGCCGCCTGCCGCGCATCGAGGATCTCAACCTCGACGGCCTCGATGTCGCCGACGCCGACCTCGAGGAGCTGTTCTCGATCGACTCCGCCGCCTGGCTCGCCGAGGCGGACCTGACCGAGGAGTTCTTCGACACCTTCGGCGACAAGCTGCCGGCAGCTCTCCGCGCCGAGCTCGCATCGCTGCGCTACCGCCTGGCGAAGGCGTAGTCACGACCGGTGCCGGTTCGGGGGATCCGGCACCCCAGGCACCCTCGCGGGTGCCGAACCGCGAGGGTGGAATGTCGCAGGCGACCCATGGCTGAGTGGCCTGCGGCATTCCGCCTTCGCTCATGTCCCGGCGCCTCATTCGCTGAACCAGGGAACGGGAATGCGTCAGGCGAGCAGCTGATGCCGGGCGAGGTCGCGGTACAGCGGGGTCGACTCCACGAGTTCCGCGTGCGTCCCCTGACCGACCACGGTGCCGTCCTGCAGCACGACGATGAGATCGCTGTCGACGACGGTGGACAGGCGGTGCGCGATCACGATGAGGGTTCGGTCGGAGGAGACGGCGTCGATGGCCTCGCGCATCCGCTGTTCGTTCACGCCGTCCAATGACGAGGTCGATTCGTCGAGCAGCAGGATCGGCGCTTCGGTGAGCAGCGCTCGTGCGATGGCCAGGCGCTGACGCTCACCGCCCGACAGCATGACGCCGTCCTCGCCGACGGGCGCCTCGAGGCCGAGCGGATTCCGCTCGAGCACATCGCCGAGGTTCACCGCCCGCAGCACGCGCTCGCAGTCGGCGTCGGACGCCTCAGGAGCGGCGAGCCGCAGATTGTCGGCGAGGGTGCCGGCGAGAGTCGGGGCGTCCTGCTCCACGTAACCGAACTGCGCGCGCAGTTCGTCGCGCGGATAGGTGCGTGCGTCGTGGCCGTGCAGGCGGATCGAGCCGCCGGTCGGGTCGTAGAACCGCTCCAGGAGCGAGAGGATCGTGCTCTTGCCGGCACCGCTCGGGCCGACCAGGGCGACGCGGGCACCGCGTGGCACCGCGAAGGAGATGCCGCGGAGGACCTCCCGGGCGGGGCCGACTTCCTGGGCCCCTGAGCCTGCCGAAGGGTCCAGATGCGCATCGGCGAGGAGCGAGTGCGCGGCCTCGGCAGCGGCCCGACGTGCGGCGACGACGTTCTCCGGGTACTGGAAGCGCACGTCGCGGAACTCCACCGCGGGAGCGTCTGCGGCGGCTCCGGTGCGGGGAACGGATGCGGCGGCCGCCGCATCGTCCTGGTCCTCGACCGGCAGGTCGAGGACCTCCTGGATGCGGCCGAGGGCGCCGAGCGCCTGATTCACCGAGGTGATCGCGCCGAACGTGGAGGCCAGGGGCATCACCAGCATGAACAGGAACATGATGAACGTGATGAGTGAAGCGATGGAGATCGTGCCCGCTGCGACCCGGAAGCCGCCGACGCCGAGCACGACGAGCAGCGAGAGCTGCAGCGCGATACCGGCGACAGGGACGACCATCGACGAGATCTTCGCGATCTTCACGCCGAGCCCGTAGGCGTCCGTCGCGAGCTGCGACACGGCGTGGGTCTCGCGCTCTGTGGCTCCGGACGCGCGGATCGTGCGGATCGACCCGACGGCGCGCTCCACTCCCGAGGCGAGTTCGCCCACCTTCTCCTGCTGGGCCGTGGATGCCGTGCGGATCCGTCCGCTGAGCACGGTGACGCCGAACACCGAGGTGCCGATGACCACGACGATCAGCAGCAGCAGGATCGGGTCGATGACGAGCATGGCGATGAGGGCGCCGAGGAACAGGATTGCGCTGCCGACGGCATCCGCGAGTCCCTGGGTGAGCACGGCGTAGAGAAGCGTCGTGTCCGTGCCGACGCGCGAGACGAGGTCTCCGGTGCGCCGCGCATCGAACTCGCTGATCGGCAGGTGCAGGATGCGGGCGATGAGCTTCCGGCGACTCGACAGGACCACCGCGGTGCCGGTGCGCTGCAGGAGATAGTGCTGGTAACCGGAGATGACCGAGGACACGACGACGAAGCCGACGAGCAGCCAGACGAGGATCCCCAGTCCGCTTTCGGACTGCACCGCTTCGATCACCTGGCCGACGAGGAGAGGTTGCACGAGCGAGGTCGCAGCGCCGATGACGCTGAGGACGGCGACGACGATGAGCGTGCGCTTGTGCTCGAAGAGGAAGGGGAGGAGCTGGCGGAACGTGGCGCGCGGACCATCCTGCTGCGCGCCTCGTCCGCGTCGGCGTGGCGTCGCCGTGCGGGACATGCGGGACCTCGTTCTGAAGGGGTAGTTCGACCGTACTTCGTGCGAAAACCGATTCTGTGGGTCGGCTGTATGGTCAGCTGCGGCCGTACGTGCGGTGAGCGGCCTGCTCGGTGACAGGGAGGGGGCGACGCTGTCTCGTCCCGGCGCACTTCGGAGAGCGCAGACGGCTGCGTTTCGTCGCCGAATGACAGCCGTTTGCGCTCTGTGAACGAAGGAGGCGGGGCCTACAGCTCCACCGCCGCGGCGAGGCCGAGGTCGTCCTCGTAGTCGCTGTCCTTCGTCTCCGGCGTGAAGATCAGCGCGATGAAGGTCAGCACGCCCATGGCGGAGAGGTGGACGCCCACCAGCCACGGTTCGCCGTCCATCCACTCCCACAGCGTGAGCGCGACGAGGGGAGCGACGGCGGTACCGAGGATCGACGACACGTTGTACGAGATCGCAGAGCCGGAGTATCGGACGTTCGTCGGGAAGAGCTCGGGGAGCAGGGCTCCCATCGGTCCGAACGTCGCGCCCATCAGCATGAACCCGAACACGAGAACGCCTGCACGAGCGCTCCGGTGAACTGCTCCTTCGATCATCGCTCCGATCGGAGCACGTGGGAGTTTACGTCGTCCTGAACGTTTGCTGTGTGAACCGCCGCCGTCACTCCGCCGTGTCGCCGAGCGATGGTCCGCTCACGAAAGCGGCGATCGGCGCGAGGAGGCGCTCCAGCTCCAGTACGACGATGCGGTTCTCTCCGACATGCGTGGCCGGTGCGGGAACGTACATCGTGCGCTGCGGTCCGTTGCGCCAATAGCGGCCGAGGAAGAAGCCGTTGACGAACGCGTAGCCCTTGCTCCAGTCTGCGGTGTCGAGGAACAGGTCCGTCGGCGTCTCCAGCGTGAACGCCCCGACCCAGGCCGACGGCCCGGACACCGCCGCGTCGATCCGATCGCCGACTGATGCGGCGATCGCCACGACGTCGAGCGGAGTCGAACGCCATCCGGTCAGCGGCGCGCCGTCGAGCGTCGGCACGCCGATCAGGCCCTTCTCCTCACCGAGGCGACGGTCGTAGTTCACGCGCCCCTGATCCTCGACGAGGATGCTGAGCGTGCGGCCGGCCGGGATCTCGATCGCGCGGTCATGACGGGTGCGCGAGAGCGCGCCGACAGTGGTCCCGTCGACGCTCACCCAGGCGAGGTCGCGCACCTCCTCGACGACGAGCAGGCCGCCGGTGGCATCGGGGAGGTCGACGTCGTAGCGCACCAGCCCGCTGCGGTGCTCGAGCTCGTCGAAGGTCAACGGATGCGCGGACGCGGACGCGGATGCGGCGGTATCCGTCCATGCTCCGGCCGGTGAGAGCGAGGCGGAGAAGCTCGGCGCCTGGGAGCGCAGCGACGGCTGTTCGTCGGGGACAGGGGCGTACTTCGCGATGACGTCGCGGAAGGCGAAGAACTTGGCCGTGGGGTTGCCTGACTCGTCCAGCGGGGCGTCGTAGTCGTACGAGGTGGTGATGGGCAGGTACCGTCCCTTGTCGTTCGCGCCGTTGGTCAGGCCGAAGTTCGTGCCGCCGTGGAACATGTAGATGTTGACGGATGCACCGGCGGCCAGCAGCTCGTCGAGGTCGGATGCCGCGGCATCCACCTCGGTCGTGTGATGCACGCCGCCCCACCAGTCGAACCAGCCGTCCCAGAACTCCGAGCACATCAGCGGCCCGGTCGGCTGGTGCCGGCGCAGGGTGGCGAGCCGCTCGGCGCTGCGGGAGCCGAACGACCCGGTCTTGTGCAGCGTGGGCAGGCTGCCGTCGGCGAGCATCTGATCGGTCGGCTGATCGACCGTGGTGAGCGGCACGGTGATCCCGGCATCCCGCGTCACCCGCACCAATTCCTCGAGGTACGCCTTGTCGGCACCGTACGCACCGTACTCGTTCTCGATCTGCACGAGCACGACGGGGCCGCCCCGGTCGATCTGCCGCGGCGCGACGATGTCGTACACCCGGCGGAGGTATCCCGTGACGTCGGCGAGGAACGACGGCTCGGACGAGCGCAGCGCGCGGTCGTCGCCGGTGAGCCAGACGGGCAGGCCGCCGTTGTGCCACTCGGCGCAGATGTAGGGGCCGGGGCGCACGATCGCGTCCATCCCGGCATCCGCCACCAGGTCGAGGAAGCGCCCGAGGTCGTTCCACCCCGTGGCATCCCACTCTCCGCGACGCGGTTCGTGCGCGTTCCAGGCGACATACGTCTCGATCGTGTTCAGGCCCATCATGCGAGCCTTGGCGATGCGATCCTGCCACTGCTCCGGGTGCACGCGGAAGTAGTGGATGGCCCCGGAGATCACCCGGTGCGGACGGCCGTCGCGGAGGAAGTCGGTCTGGCCGATGGAGAAGGAAGTCACGATCGAAATGCTTTCGGTGAAGCGAGCCGGGCGGGGTCTGACCCCGCCCGGCTCGACAGCCATTACTTGTTGACGGCGAAGCCCTGCGCGTTGCCGTACTCGACGAGCGAGTCCTGCCAGGCCGAGAGCCCCTCGTTCAGGTCGGTGCCGTTCTGGTACGCCTGGCCGACGGTGTCGCCGAAGATGCTGTTCGCGTACACCTGGTAGGGCAGGTAGCTCCAGCCCTCGACGACGTCATCGGCCGCTGCGGCGAGCACCTCGTTGATCTTCTGACCGCCGAAGTACTCCGGCGCGTCCGCGAGGAACTCCTCGCTGGACAGCTGAGCCGTGGTGGAGGGGAATCCGCCCGACTCGAGGAAGATCGAGATGCTGTCCTCGGAGTTGTTCAGCCACCACAGGAAGCCGGCCGCGAGTGCCGGGTTCTTGCTCTGCGTCGTCACGGCCTGGCCGCCGCCGCCGTTCTCGGCGCTGGCGGGGGATCCGTCGTAGGTCGGCATCGGGGCGACGCGCCAGTCACCGGCGCCGTCGGGTGCGCCCGAGATCAGGTTGCCGGGCATCCACGCACCGATGACGAGGGTGGCGAGGCTGCCGTCGCCGAGGGCACGGAACCACTCGTCGCTCCAGCTGGAGTAGGGGGCCAGCAGGTCCTCCTCGACGAGGCGGTTCCAGTTCTCGGTCCACTTCTTCGAGCCGTCGTCCTGCAGGTCGATCGTGACGTCGGTTCCCGAGGTGCTGAACGGCTTGCCGCCGGCCTGCCAGATCATCGACGTCGCGAACCCGGCGTCGCCGGTGTCGTTGGTGATGTAGGCGTTCGGGTTGGCGGCGTGGATCGCCTTGGCCGCCTCGTAGTACTCGTCCCACGTCGCGGGCACGGCCACGCCGGCGGCGTCGAAGACGGTCTTGTTGTAGAACAGCGCCATGGGCCCGGAGTCCTGCGGCAGGCCGTAGATCGCGTCGCCGTCGGTGACGGAGTTCCAGGTGGATGCCGTGTAGTCGTCCTCGAAGTCGGCGAAGCCGTACTGGGAGAGGTCGACGAACGCGTCGGTCAGCGCGAACTGCGGGAGGGCGTAGTACTCCACCTGCACGACGTCGGGCGCGCCTGAGCCGGCCTTGATCGCGTTCTGGAGCTTGGTGTACTCCTCGTTGTTGGTTCCGGCGTTGACCAGGTTGACCTTGACGTTCGGGTACTCCTTCTGGAACGCCTCGACCTGCGCCTCGGCGGAAGGCGTCCACGACCAGTACGTGATCTCGCCGCCCTTCTCGAGTGCGGCCTCGACCGAGTCGAAGGTGCCGTCGCCGCTGCCGGTGCCGCCGGAGCCGGAATCGCCGGTGCTGCAGCCGGCCAGGGCCAGGGCTGCCACTGTGCCTGCCGCGAGCGCCATGATGGCGCGTCGCCCGGCGGGGGAGGGAAGGTGCTTCATTGCTGTGTCCTTTCGGGAGGGTGCGGCCCAGCATCGAGCCGACGTTGTGATGCAGGTGGTGCGAGGAGTTATTGCTTGACGCTTCCCGCGGTGAGCCCCGACTGCCAGAACCGCTGCAGAAGCAGGAAGGCGATGACGATGGGGATGATCGTGAGCAGCGAGCCCATGATCACGAGGTTGTAGATCGGCTGGGAACCGGCGCCGATCGCCTGGGCGCTCCACTGGTTCAGACCCACCGTCAGCGGGTACCAGGCGGGGTCGGAGAGCATGATCAGGGGCAGGAAGTAGTTGTTCCACGTCGCCACGACGGTGAACAGCGCGACGGTCACGATTCCGGGCGCCAGCAGCCGCATCGAGATCGTGAAGAAGGTGCGGAACTCGCCGGCCCCGTCGATGCGGGCGGCTTCGAGCAGCTCGGTCGGGATGGATTCGGTCGCGAACACCCAGATCAGGTACAGCCCGAACGGGCTGATCAGGGACGGGATGATGACGGCCCACGGCGTGTTGGTGAGCCCGAGTTCGCTGAACAGCAGGAACGTCGGCACGGCGAGGGCCGTACCGGGAACGGCGACCGCGCCGAGCACGACGGCGAAGACGGCGCGGCGCCCGGGGAAGCGGAACTTCGCGAGACCGTATCCGGCCATCGTCGCGAGCAGGGTGGCGCCTCCGGCGCCGACGACGACGTAGAGCAGCGTGTTGCCGAGCCAGCGCAGGAAGATGCCGTCGCGATACGCGAACGTCGCCGTCAGGTTGTCGAAGAACGCGAAGTCGTCGGCGAACCACAGGCCGAAGGAGCTGAACAGTCCCGACTGGGTCTTGGTCGCGCTGAACAGGAGCCAGACGAGCGGCACCAGCGTGTACAGCGCGTAGACGACCATCACGATCAGGAGCGTCTTGGACTTGCGCGGGTTCAGCGGGTCGTGGCGCTTCCTGGTGGAGCGGGCGAGGGGAAGCGCCATATCAGCGCACCTCCGACTTCGAGCCGCGCAACTGCACGACGTAGGCGATCACGGCGGTGATGACGCCCATGATGATGGCGATCGTCGCGGCGTAGTTGAACTGCTGCCCCGCGAACGACAGGTTGTATGCGTACATGTTCGGGGTGAAGAACGTGGTGATCACGTTCGGGGCGAGGGGGCGCAGGATGTTCGGCTCGTTGAAGAGCTGGAAGCTGCCGATGATCGAGAAGATCGTCGCGATCACGAGCGCACCGCGGACCGAGGGGATCTTGATCGAGAAGATCGTCCGCCAGGCACCGGCGCCGTCGAGGGACGCCGCCTCGTACATGTCGTTGGGGATGGACTTCAGCGAGGAGTAGAAGATCAGCATGTTGTAGCCGACGAACTCCCAGGTGACGATGTTGCCGATCGAGAGCAGCATCCACTCCTTGGCGAACGGGGTGATCGCCGTGGAAGCCGAGGAAGTCGTTGATGTTGCTCGTGAGCCCGAACTGGTCGCCGTAGATGTAGCCCCACATGAGGACGGCGACGACCGCCGGGACCGCGTACGGCAGGAAGATCAGGATGCGGAAGAACGAGGCGCCGCGCAGGCGCGCGCTGTCGAGTGCGAGCGCCGCGCCGAGCGCGAGGGCGAGCATGATCGGCACCTGGACGACGAGGAACAGCAGGACGCGGCCGAAGGCCTCCCAGAACTGCGGATCGGTGAGGGCGCGCACGTAGTTGTCGAGTCCGACGAAAGCGGTGCCGCCGATGAGCTTCTCCTGGAAGAAGCTCAGGTAGAGCGCGTATGCGAGCGGGGTGAGGAACACCAGCGCGAACACGACCATGAACGGGCCGACGAAGGCCCAGCCCTTCCAGTCGGGCCGGTCGTGGCGTCGGGTGCCGGGTGCTCTGAGAGCGGCGTTGCTAGCGGTCGTCATCGACGAGACCTTCTCCAGATCGGGACGTGGGGTGTGCTGTGTGTCAACGTCAACATATGCGATGCGCTGCTAGTGTGTCAACGTCAACACATGAATGGATGGTCGATCGTGACCTTGGAGCAGTCGTCAGAGCCGCCGCACCGCCGACGTGAGCCCTCGATGGAAGATGTCGCCCGCGAGGCCGGCGTCTCGGGGCAGACCGTCTCGCGCGTCGTCAACGCCCGCGGCTACGTCGGGGCGACGACCAGGGTCCGTGTCGAGGCCGCGATGCAGAGTCTGGGCTATCGCCCGAACAGCGCGGCCAGGGCGCTGCGCTCCGGCCGCTTCCGCACCATCGGCGTCGTCATGTTCTCGTTCAGCTCCTACGGGAATCAGCGCACCCTCGACGCGATCGCTGTCCGCGCATCGCAGATGGGGTACGCGCTCACGCTCATCCCCGTCGAATCGAGTGCGACCGAGACCGTCGTCGGGGCGTTCCGCCGTCTGGAGGAGCACGCTGTCGACGGCGTCATCATCGTGATCGAGGCCCATCAGCTCGACGAGGCGGAGGTGGAGATCCCGGACGACCCTTCCGGTCGTGTTCGTCGACTCCAATCGGGGCACCGAACTGCCCTTCGTCGACACCGACCAGGCTCAGGGGGCGACGCTCGCGACCGAGCATCTGCTCGACCTCGGGCACTCCACTGTGTGGCACATCGCGGGCCCGGCGAAGTCGTATTCCGCTGAGCGTCGCCGTGACGCCTGGCGCACGACTCTCGAATCCCGCGACCGAGCCGTTCCGGAGCCGATACCCGGCGACTGGAGCGCGGCGTCCGGCTACGAGGCCGGAGTGCAGCTGCGCGAGATCGACGCGGTGACCGCGGTCTTCGCCGCCAACGACCAGATGGCGATCGGCGTGCTGCGGGCCTTCCGCGAGGCCGGACTCGATGTGCCCGGCGATGTCAGCATCGTCGGTTTCGACGGTCTTCCGGATGCCGCGCAGCTCTGGCCGCCGCTGACCACCGTGCAGCAGCACCCGGAGCGCGTGGGCGCGCTGGCGGTCGACGCGCTGCTGAGTGAACTCGACAGCGGGGAGCCGCTGCGGACGCCCCTCGTGGGTACCGAACTCGTCATCCGCAGCAGCACGGCGCCGCCGCGGACCCGCTGAGCGTCAGCGCCAGAGCAGAGCGATGGCGGCGTTGGTCACCGTGAGGATGCCGACGAGCCAGAACACGGCGGGCGGGACCGTCGCTCCACGCTTCTGCCGCCCCAACCCGGATCCGACCAGCGCGCCGATGGCGACCAGGACGACGAGCTTGGTTCCGATCTTCACGTAGTTCGGCTCGGCGCCCTCCGGCAGACCCCACGGGGCTGCGAGGACGAGTCCGGCGACTCCGGCGATCAGGAGCCCGTACTCCATGATCCTGCCGAACTGCCTCTGGCCACCGAAGGCCTGCACGGCCCAGGAGCCGAAGAGCACGGCGAAGCCGATGAGGTGGACGAGCAGGACGATCAGGCGCAGGGTCTCCATGCCCTCACCGTACGGCAGCGGCCGCACCGGTCGCCAGATAGGCAAGCCTCAGATTCAGCCGCGCAGCTCCCGGATGACGAGGGCCGTGCGCAGCGCCGCATCCGCGGCCTCGGCGCCCTTGTCCTCTTTCGAGCCCTCGAGACCGGCCCTGTCGAGCCCCTGCTTCTCGTCGTCGAGCGTCAGCACACCGAAGCCGACCGGCTTGCCGGCGTCCAGAGACACCCGGGTGAGCCCGTCCGTGGTCGCCGCCGACACGTACTCGAAGTGCGGTGTGCCGCCGCGGATGATGACGCCGAGCGCGACGACCGCGTCGGCTCCGCCCGCGAAGGCCGCCTGAGCGGCGACGGCCAGCTCGAACGAGCCGGGCACCCGCACCAGGCGATGAGTCGCCTGGGCGGCATCGAGGGTGCGCTCGGCTCCGGCGATGAGGCCGTCGCTGATGACCTCGTGCCAGGTGCCGGCGATGATGACGACGTTCAGGCCGCGTCCGTCGATGGTGCTGTTGGTGGGTGCTCCTGCGCCGCTCATTACTTGCCCTTTCCGTTCGCGAGAGCCTCTGCCAGCTCCGCTTCGCCGATGATGTGACCCATGCGGTCGCGCTTGGTCTCCAGGTACTGGTGGTTGTTCGGGCCGACGCCGACGATCAGCGGCACCTGCTCGATGACATCGAGTCCGAGTTCGCGCAGCTGCATGACCTTGTCGGTGTTGTTGGTCAGCAGGCGCACCTTCGAGATGCCGAGGTCGCTGAGGATGCCGGCCGCCGCGGCGTACTCGCGGGCGTCCGCCGGCAGGCCGAGCGCCAGGTTCGCATCGACGGTGTCGAGCCCCTCCTCCTGCAGGCTGTACGCGCGCAGTTTGTTGATGAGGCCGATGCCGCGCCCCTCGTGGCCGCGCATGTAGATGACGACGCCGCCGTGCTCTTCGATCTCGTCGAGCGCCGCTTCGAGCTGCGGGCCGCACTCGCACTTGAGGGAGCCGAATGCCTCGCCGGTCAGGCATTCGGAGTGCACGCGCACCAGCGCCGTCTCCGTCGGCTCGCCCGAGACGACCGCGATGTGGTCGGTGCCGGTCACGCGGTCCTTGTAGGCGAGGAAGCGGAAGGTGCCGTGCATGGTCGGGACCGTGGCGTCGGCGCGGAGGCTCACGCGGCGACTCCTGTGGTTGCTCGCCAGCTCGTCTCGCGGGTCGTGCTCGTTGAGGTACGCGATCAGCTGCTCGATGGTGATCACGGGGATGCCGTCGCGCTCGCCGAGCTCGATGAGTCCGGGCATCCGCATCATGCTGCCGTCCTCGGCGACGACCTCGGCGATGGCGCCGACCGGGCGCAGGCCCGCCAGGCGCATGAGTTCGACCGCGGCTTCGGTGTGACCGCTGCGCTCGCGCACGCCGCCGTCGACGGCGCGCAGCGGCAGGACGTGACCGGGGCGGATGATGCTGGTCGCCGTCGATGCCGGATTCGCGAGCACGTTCAGGGTGTGTGCGCGGTCCGCGGCGCTGATGCCGGTGGTGACTCCCTCCGCGGCATCCACGCTCACCGTGTAGGCCGTGGAGCGGGCGTCTTCATTGGACTCCACCATCGGCTGCAGGTTCAGGCTGTCGGCCAGGTCGGCGGGCATCGGTGCGCAGATGAAGCCGGACGACCAGCGCACCGTCCACGCCACCCATTCCGGGGTGGCGAGCTCGGCTGACAGGATGACGTCGCCCTCGTTCTCACGGTTCTCGTCGTCTGCGACGAGAACGGGGCGTCCGGCGCGCAGGGCGTCGAGCGCCTCGGGGATGGTGGCAAGGCTCATCGCGAGCCTCCTTCCTGTGCAGACCGGAAGGCGAGCAGACGCTCGACGTGCCGGGCGAGGATGTCGGTTTCGAGATTGACGCGGTCGCCGACGACGCGAGCGCCGAGCGTGGTCGCGACGAGCGTCTCCGGGATGAGGGAGATCTCGAACCAGGCTTCGGCCGTCGTCGGGTCGCTGACCGCGCTCACGGTGAGGGACGTGCCGTCCACAGAGATGGAGCCCTTGTCGACGACCAGGGGCGCGAGGTCGCGCGGGAGGCTGATCCGCAGCACGCTCCACTGCGCACCCGGCCGTACCTCCAGCACCGCGCCGACACCGTCGACATGGCCCTGAACGATGTGTCCGCCGAGGCGCGCGCCGACCGGCATCGCCTTCTCGATGTTCACGAGAGTCCCGACGGTGGCACCGCCGATGGCGGCGACGTCGAGAGTCTGCTTCATCACATCGGTGTCGAAGGTCTCCGCCGTCGAACCGACCACGGTCAGGCACACGCCCGAGACGGCGATCGATTCGCCGTGCACCGCGTCGGATGCCGCGTTCGGAGCGCGCACGGTCAGCCTCCAGCCGTCGCCGGCCGGCGCGATGGCGGTGATCTCGCCGATCTCCTCGATGATTCCGGTGAACATCAGCTGGCTCCTTCGTTCTCGTCGTTCTCGTCTGGGGAGGTCGGGTGACCGATCGCGAGCAGGTCGGAGCCCAGCGGTACCCATTCCTCGATCGTCAGGCGTCGTGCTTCGGCGATCGTCGGGACCGCGATGTCGGTGAGGGCGAGGCGCTGGCCGCCGAGCAGCACCGGTGCGAGGTACACGAGCACCCGATCGACCAGGCCGGCCGCGATGAACGCGCTGGCGAGCGTGGGCCCGCCTTCGACGAACACGCTCTGGATGCCGCGGGCGTGCAGATCCGTGACGACGGCCTGCAGATCCCTGGTGTCGTAGAAGAGCGCCTCCTGCGGGTGGCCGGCGCAGGGCGGCGTCCGCGGGCGTGGCGCGCGTGCCGATGACGACCGGGACCGGCTGGTGCGGGTGCAGGGCGTCGCCGTCGCGGGCGGTGAGGGCGGGGTCGTCGGAGAGGACTGTGCCGGTGCCGACGACGATCGCGTCAGCCTGCGCGCGACGGCGATGGACGTCAGTGCGCGCAGCGGGCCCCGTGATCCACTGGCTCGAGCCGTCCGCGGCTGCGGCGCGTCCGTCGAGGCTCTGCGCCCATTTCACGGTGATGTGCGGGCGACCGAGGCGCAGGGCGGTCAGCCATCCGCCGACGAGCGCGCGCGCGGCATCCGCCTGCTCACCGGCCTCGACGCTGACTCCCGCATCGCGGAGCCGCTCGGCGCCTCCACCGGAGACGGCTCCCGGGTCGTCGAGCGCGAAGACGACGCGGGAGACACCGGCCTCGATGAGTGCGACGGCGCACGGGCCGGTGCGGCCGGTGTGGTTGCAGGGCTCGAGGGTGACGACCGCGGTCGCGCCGCGTGCGGCACCGGGGGCGAGCTGGGAGAGGGCGTCGACCTCGGCGTGCGGAGTCCCGGCACCACGATGCCATCCTTCGGCGAGGACGTCGCCGGTGGGGGAGAGGATGACGGCGCCGACCTGCGGGTTCACGCCGCGCGGGCCGAGGGATGCGAGTTCGAGCGCACGACGCATCGCCCGGCGCTCCGTCTCGTTCATTGCCATCCCTTGTCCTTCTCTGAAGGCTCCGGGGGTGGCAGAAGACGCGCTGGCGCCTCGTGCTGCCTCCCATCCGGACTAGCGAGGGATTCCCTCGCATCACCGTCGGTCCCGGAATTCCACCGGGTCAACGCCTCGGTTTCCCTGGGCGCTCGCGGACTGTCACCGCCGGTTCGGATTCTCACCGACCCCGGAGCACGTTGTTGCTCTGAGTGTAGTCAACGCGTCTGAATGGATTTCATTCCCGGTGTCGTGGTCATTTCAGCAGACGCGACAGCCGCCGGTCGGCCAGCGGCTTGCCGCCGGTCTGGCAGGTGGGGCAGTACTCGAGCGAGCGATCGGCGAAGAACACGCTGCGCACGGTGTCTCCGCAGACGGGGCAGGCCTCGCCTCGGCGGGCGTGCACCTGCATGCCTCGACGCTTGGCATCCTTCAGATCTGCCGGCGGCTTTCCGGATGCTTCTGCCACGGCGTCGCGGAGGGTCGCCTGCATCGCTTCGAAGAGCAGGTCGATCTCATCGGTGCCGAGTTTTCCGGAGGCGGCATACGGCGACATGCGGGCGGCGTGCAGGATCTCGTCGGAGTAGGCGTTGCCGATGCCGGCGATCACCGCCTGGTCGCGCAGCAATCCCTTGATCTGCATCCGCCGCCCCTCGAGGAGTCCCGCGAAGACGTCGCGGGTGAAGTGCGGGTCGAGCGGGTCCGGCCCCAGCCGGGCGATCCCCGGCACTTCCTGCGGATCGCGCACCACGTAGACGGCGAGCGACTTCTTCGTGCCGGCCTCGGTGAGGTCGAAGCCGCTGCCGTCGTCGAGGGCGACTCGCAACGCGATGGGCGACTTCCCCGGTCTGATCAGTGTGGTCGGCAGCGCGTCGTACCAGCGCAGCCAGCCGGCCTTGGCCAGGTGGAAGGCGAGGTGCAGCTCCTCGCCGCAGGAGAGCACGATGAACTTGCCGCGACGAGCGGACGCGGTGATCGCGGCTTCCTGCAGCGCGGTGATCGGCGGATCGTAGGTCTTCAGCGCGGAGATCGCGGATACGGCGCGCGGGTGATCGTGCGGCCGACGGCGCGCTCGCCGAGGAACGCGACGAGCCCTTGGACTTCCGGCATCTCCGGCATGGAATCATCCTGTCACCGGCATCCGACGCTGTCACCCCGGCGGATCGATCGCCTCAGAGGACGGGCCACTCCACCGGCGTGCGGTCGTCCGTCGCGAGCAGTCCGGCCATCCAGCCGTCGTCGCGACCGCGCGGACTGGTGAGGGCCTGACGCTGCAGCCCCTCGTAGCGGAAGCCGAGGGTGCGGGCGGCCCGGGCCGAGGGGACGTTGCCGACGACCGCCTGCCACCGTATGCGCGCGAGTCCGAGCTCGGCACCGGGGTGTAGCGCGGGATCTCCGGATCCTGGCAGGCCTGACCGGTTCCATCCCGGCATCCTATGGGCCGGGCTAGCGGCGTCGAGTTCGCCGCGCGAAGTGGTGGTTTCATCCCGGCCTGCGGGCTGACGAAGCGGGGAGGTCGTGACGATAGGGTCGAGGCATCCGCGTGCGCGGTGCTGACCGGGGAGAATGCGATGAGGCAGGGCCTGATCGGCGGAGGAGTGCTCGCCGTCTTGTGGTTCCTCTGCGGCTGGGTGCCGTACTTTCTCTACTCGGCCGGTGGGAGCCTGGCGACTCTGGCTCAGCTCGTTCCCTCACCCATGGGCCATGGGGTCTTCGGAAGCCCTGTTCTGTGGGCGATCCTCATGCACATACTGATGGCGGTCGCGCTCGTCGCCGGATTCGCGTTGCTTGCCTCCAGGCTCGCCGCAGGCAGCACCGCCTTCGCGGCCGGCTGGCTCGCTGCGATTCTGACCGCGTTCGGCATCGGCGCCGCGCTGGATCTCGGGAGTTTCTTCTCCTGGGTAGGCGCCTTCGGGATCCGTGGCGCAGCCGGCACGATGGGTGCGGCATCCATGACGACGTGGTGGGCGGTCCTGGTGGGCTGGATCCCGGCCCTCGTGTGGGTTCGGTTTGGACGGACTCTGGACTCGGATTCGGCCCGGTCGCGCCTCCGCTCCGGTTCGACGGCGGTTGCATCCCTGATAGCCGTCGTCGCGCTGATCGGTCTTCCGTTGGCGGCCGCCGGCGGCGACAACGCGATACAGGAGCAGCTGCGCGAAGATCAGGCGGCAGCGCAGGAGGCAGCCGATCCGGAAGGGGCGGCTGCTCCGGATCCCTCCGCGCCGGGTGAACCCGTGCCGACCGCGGCGCCCTCAGCGGACCCGTCGGCCGACGGCACCTGCACGTCGGACAACACGACGATCATGGCTCCGGCGCCGGATGCCGCCACCGGACACCGGGGGCAGTCGCTGTTGCTCGTGAACGTCTCGGAGGAGCCGTGCGTCGTCGACGGATATCCGGATGTCGCGTACGGCGACCAGAACGGACACCTTCTCGATGTATCTGTCGAACATGGCCGATCGTTCATGGCGGAGGACCCCGGCGCCACGCCGATCACCCTCCAGCCGGGCGAGTCGGCCTCGGCAGTGATCGGGTGGGATGCGAACTCGGTGCACGGACAGCTTGCGGCCCGCAGTCTGTGGATCGCCGTGCTCCCTGGACAGGAGCGGGTCTCCTGGGATATCTCGCTGGACATCATCTCCGGCGCGACCGTGCACGTGACCGCGTGGCAGGCCGCAGTGCCGCCAGGGAGCTAGCTTGTCCCGTATGAAGACCGACCGTGGCCGGCCCGATCGAACCGGGACGAGGATCCGCCCGATGTCAGCCATCGTGCGGTACTCGAGTTCGATCGCGATCGTCGCCGGGCTGTGTGCAGTCACAGGCTGCGCTCCCGGCATCGATCAGCTGGTCGACGAGTCCCTGGCGGACGACGTCGAAGGTGCCCAGGATGCCCTCTGGGAATACCGCGGAGCGCTCCTCGCCGATCCTGAGCAGACGATCGCGGGAATCGATTTTCTCGCCGATGCCCGACCGATCTACGAAGACCCGGCCTACGTCCTGGGCGCAGGGCAGTACACACTGCTCGCGGCATCTGGCTCGGCACAAGGAACCACGCTGACGCTCGTGGCGGTCGGTGGCGCGCAGACCGGCGGTGGATGGTGGTATCAACAGCAATCTGCCGTGGTGTGCTTCGATCTGCGCTTCCCTGCAGATGAGGATGCGATCCACACCGAAGCCTCCGACTGTTCCGGCGGTGGAGGTCACGGTTTGGGGGACATCGCTGACTTCGATCAGTACGGACAACCGATTTCGCTCGATGAGCTCGACGTCCGTCGCACGGTGACGGAAGCTGACCATCCTCCTCCCGTCTGCCAGTGCCACAGCGGTGGCGATTGCGATTGCCCGGGGGGTTGACATCCTCCGGGACCGGAAGCGGATACGCAGAGCAGATCTCGAGCCACGCGACGCATCGGACGCCGTCGACTGATGCACCGCCTCGGGGCGCAGTGTCGGTGGGACCGCCTAGGCTTGTCCGGTGACTGTTCCGGGGATTCTGCGCGCCTTGGAAGAGGCGACCCTTTACCGTGACGCCCTCACCTGGGCGCAGACCGATGCAGACCTCGGTCTCGTCGACGGATTGGACGCGCCGGCGCTCGCCGGGCTCCTGCAGCGCCGGCGCGATGCGGGTCACCCGGCGGCACTGCTCGCCGTCGCCCCGACCGGCCGGCGTGCGGAGACCCTCGCCCTGGCGCTCGGCGCCTACATGCCGGATGCCGATGTGCTCACCTTCCCGGCATGGGAGACCCTGCCCCACGAGCGCCTGAGTCCGAGCCCCGACACGGTCGGCCAGCGTCTGCAGACCCTCCGCCGCATCGCGGACTGGTCCGGGGAACATCCCCTCATCGTCGTCGCCTCGGTGCGGGCGGCCCTGCAGCCGATCGCCGGGAACCTCGGCGAGATCGCCCCGCTCGAACTCCGCACGAGCTCGCGCGGCAACGACCTCGACGTCGTCGCCGAACAACTCGTCGAGCGCGCCTACTCCCGTGTCGACATGGTCTCTCGGCGCGGCGAGTTCGCGGTGCGCGGCGGCATCCTCGATGTGTTCCCTCCGACGTCGGAGCATCCGTTCCGCGTCGAGTTCTTCGGCGACGAGATCGACCAGATCCGCGCCTTCTCCGTCGCCGACCAGCGCTCCCTGCCCGGTGATGTCGACGGGGTCGATCTGCCGCCCAGCCGCGAGCTGCTGCTCACCGCCGACGTCCGCGACCGAGCGCGCGCCCTCATCGGCGGCTTCCCCGCCATCGCCGGGATGCTGGAGAAGATGGCTGAGGGCATCCCGGTCGAGGGCATGGAGTCGCTCCTGCCCGCCGTCTCGGGACCGCTGAAGTCGCTCGCCGAGTACCTTCCCGCGGGAAGCGCCACGGCGATCGTCGACCCGGAACGCTCGACCGCACGAGCGATCATCCTGGGCGACACCAACCGCGAGTTCCTCGACGCCGCCTGGAGCGCGGCGACCTCCGGAGCATCCGCCCCGATCGACCTGGGTGCCGGTGACTTCCGTCACCGTCGCACAGCTGCGCGAGGTCGTCCGAGATCGCGGCGGCGTCTGGTGGCGGCTCAGCCCGTTCGGCGTCGGCCTGGGCGAGGGCGACGACGAGGCGGCGAATCTCGCCGCAGCCGTCATCCCCTCCTTCCACGGCAACGTCGACGGCGCGATCGACTTCGTGCAGACGCTGGTGGGCGACGGCTGGCGCGTGGTCGTCATCGCCGCCGGGCACGGCCTCGTGGACCGCGCCCGCGACGTGCTCGCCGATCGGGGGATCGCCGCCCGGGTGGTGGAAGATCTGAGCTCGCTTCCGGATGCCGGGATCGCGACCCTCGTCACCGGATCGGTCGAGGCCGGCTTCCAGATTCCGCAGGCGAAGCTCGCCGTGCTCACCGACAACGAGTTCTACGGGCGCACGATCGGCGGCGACCAGCGCGTCGTCAAGAAGCTCGCCTCCCGCCGCAAGAACGTCGTCGACCCGCTGCAGCTGAAGAACGGCGATCACGTCGTGCATGCCACCCACGGCATCGGACGCTTCGTGGAGATGACCAAACGCGAGGTGTCCACCGGCGGGCGCAACGCGACCAAGTCGGTCCGCGACTATCTCGTGCTGGAGTACGCGCCGTCCCGTCGCGGGTACCCGGGCGACAAGCTGTTCGTCCCCACCGACCAGCTCGACCTGCTGTCGAAGTACGTCGGCGGGGAAGCGCCGACCCTGTCGAAGATGGGCGGCAGCGACTGGGCTCAGGCGAAGGGCAAGGCGCGCAAGGCGGTCCGCGACATCGCCGTCGAGCTGGTGAAGCTGTACTCGGCGCGGATGAGCGCGAAGGGCTATGCGTTCGGACCGGACACCCCTTGGCAGCGCGAACTGGAGGAGGCGTTCCCGTTCGCGGAGACGCCCGATCAGCTGCAGACCATCGACGAGATCAAGGCCGACATGGAACGGCCCATCCCGATGGACCGGCTGCTCTCAGGCGATGTCGGCTTCGGCAAGACCGAGGTAGCGGTGCGTGCCGCCTTCAAGGCGATACAGGACGGCAAGCAGGTCGCGATGCTCGTGCCGACGACCCTGTTGGTCAAGCAGCACCTGGAGACGTTCACCGAGCGCTTCGCCGGATTCCCGGTGAAGGTGCGTCCGCTGTCGCGGTTCCAGTCCGACAAGGAGGCGAGGCTCACCCTCCAGGGTCTGCTCGACGGCTCGATCGACATGGTCATCGGCACGCACCGCATCCTCACGGACCAGATCATCTTCAAGGATCTGGGGCTGATGATCATCGATGAGGAGCAGCGGTTCGGCGTCGAGCACAAGGACGCGCTGAAGAAGATGAAGACCAACGTCGACATCCTCGCGATGAGCGCCACGCCGATCCCGAGGACGCTCGAGATGGCGGTCACCGGCATCCGCGAGATGTCGACCCTGCAGACTCCGCCGGAGGACCGGCATCCGATCCTCTCGTTCGTCGGCCCGCGCAGCGACAAGCAGATCACGGCGGCCATCCGCCGCGAGATCCTCCGCGAGGGCCAGATCTTCTTCGTGCACAATCGCGTGCAGTCGATCCAGCGGGTCGCCGCACAGCTCGCCGAGCTGGTACCGGAAGCACGGATCGCCGTCGCCCACGGGCAGCTGGGCGAGCACCAGCTGGAGCAGGTCGTCGACGACTTCTGGGAGCGGAAGTTCGACGTGCTCGTCTGCACGACGATCATCGAGACCGGCCTCGACATCTCGAACGCGAACACGATCATCATCGACAGGGCCGACAAGTACGGACTGTCGCAGCTGCATCAGCTGCGCGGTCGCGTCGGACGAGGACGCGAACGGGCCTACGCATACTTCCTCTACGACGAGATGAAGCCGCTCTCCGAGACAGCCGCCGACCGGCTGCAGACGATCGCGGTGAACAACGACCTCGGCTCCGGCATGCAGGTGGCTTTGAAGGACCTCGAGCTCCGCGGCGCGGGCAACCTCCTCGGCGCGCAGCAGGCCGGGCACATCGCCGGCGTCGGCTTCGACCTGTATCTGCGGATGATCGGTGAGGCGGTGGCGACCTTCCGCGGCGACGAGGTCGAGACGGGAGCGGAGCTGCGGCTCGAACTGCCGCTGGACGCCCGCATCCCCGAGGACTACATCGACAGCGAGCGCCTGCGGCTGGAGGCCTACCAGAAGCTCTCCGCCGCATCCACGGCGACCGCGAAGGACGATGCGATCGACCTGGTGGTCGAAGAGCTCACCGACCGCTACGGCGCACCGCCGGCCGAGGTCGAGGGCCTGCTCGCCGTCGCGCGCCTGCGACGCCGCGCGGCTCGCGTGGGGCTGACCGATGTCGTGGTGATGGGCTCGAACCTGCGCATCGCGCCCGCTCACCTCGAGGACTCGATGAAGGTGCGGCTGCAGCGCCTCTACCCGAAGGCGAAGCTGGTCGCCGGGGGAGAGGCCCTGGTCGTGCCGATGCCCACGATCGCCTCGCCGATCGGAGTCGGTGTCGAACCGCTGGCGGATGCCGAGCTGCTGACCTGGGTCGGCCAGCTGTTCACGGCGATCTTCCCTGAACCGGTCAAGACCGACCCTGAACCGGTTTAAGCCCGAATGTGGGGTGTCGATTGCGCGAGAAGCGAAGGCACTGCCACGCTGAGGGCATCGAACCTACCGCCCGATGAAGTACGGAGAGATTCATGATCACTGAGGAATGGACCCAGACGCTCGGCATCGGGCCGCTGCTGGGAATCGCAGCCGGAGCCATCGCGCTCATCCTGCTGCTGATCATCGTCTTCCGGCTGCATGCGTTCATCACGCTGATCGTCGTCTCGCTGCTCACCGCGATCGTCGCCGGCATCCCGCTCGGAGTCGTGGTGAAGACCATGACCGACGGTCTCGGCGGCACGCTCGGCACTGTCGCTCTGCTGGTCGCCCTCGGCGCCATGCTGGGCCGGCTGATCGAGCATTCCGGCGGCGCGACCGCGCTCGCCGAGAAGTTCGTCGGCATCTTCGGGGAGAAGCGCGCGCCGCTGGCACTCGGCGTCACCTCGCTGCTGCTGGGCTTCCCGATGTTCTTCGACGCCGGCGTGATCATGATGCTGCCGATCATCTTCGCGATCGCGCGCCGCGTCTCCGACCGCAACCTCCTGCTGTTCGCATTCCCGGCGATCGCGGCCTTCTCCGTGATGCACGTCTTCCTGCCTCCGCACCCCGGGCCCGTCACCGCGACCGAGCTGTACGGCGCGAACCTCGGCACCGTGCTGCTCGTCGGAATCCTCGTCGCCCTGCCGACCTGGTACCTCTCCGGTTACCTCTGGGGCAAGTTCGTCGCCGCCCGCTACAAGCTGCCGGTTCCGGACCTGTTCGGCGCGGCCAAGGAGATCGACCCGAAGAACCCGCCGAAGCCCGGCACGATCATCTGGCTGCTCCTGCTTCCGATGGTTCTCATCTTCCTGAACACGGGAATGAACTCGCTGCGCTCGATCGGGGTCGTCAGCGACCAGGACGTCTTCTACCAGATCGCCACCATCATCGGCAGCTCGCCCATCGCATTGACCATCACCGTGATCGTCGCCCTCATCGTGCTCGGCTACGCCCGCGGCGACAAGGGGACGCTGCTGGAGAAGGTCGTCGACTCCGCGCTCGGCCCGGTGTCGTCGGTCATCCTCATCACCGGTGCGGGTGGCATGTTCGGGGCGGTCCTGCGGGCCTCCGGTATCGGGGACGCGCTCGCAGACACTCTGGGCGGACTCGGCCTCCCGGTGATCGCGGCGGCGTACATCATCGCCGTGGTGCTGCGCGTCGCGCAGGGTTCCGCGACGGTCGCACTCGTGACGGCGGCGGGGCTGATCGCTCCGGCTGTCGCCGACGGCGGCTTCAACGCGCTGGAGATTGCGGCGATCACGATCGCGACAGCCGCAGGATCGGTGTTCGCCAGTCATGTGAACGACTCGGGCTTCTGGCTGGTGAGCAGGCTCCTCGACATCGACGTGAAGACGACGCTGAAGACGTGGACGGTGCAGCAGACGCTCGAATCCGTGATCGGCTTCGTCCTCGCGCTGGTGGTGTTCGCGATCGCTGGAGCCTTCTGATGACGGGAACAAGGCCGACCCGAATTACGAACGCGGAGGCTTTCGGACGGCTAGTCTGACGTCATGTTGTACGAGCACCTCGGGGCTCGGCCCCGCATCCATGCCACCGCCGTCATCGCTTCCACCGCCGTGATCTCCGGCGACGTGCTGATCGGCGCCGACTGCCAGGTGCTGCACGGCGCCGTGATCACCGCGGAGGGCGGGCCGATCACGCTCGGCGACAACGTCATCGTGATGGAGAACGCGATCGTGCGTGCGAGCTCGGCGAATCCCGTGCACATCGGCGACCACGTGCTCATCGGCCCGGGGGCGTCGGTCTCCGGAGCGGTCATCGGCGACGAGGTGTTCCTCGCCACCGGAACGCGGGTGTTCAACGGGGCGCATATCGGGGATCGCGCGGAGGTGCGGATCAATGCGGTCGTGCACCTGCGGACGGTGCTGCCCGAGGACGCCGTCGTGCCGATCGGCTGGGTGGCGGTCGGCGATCCGGTGCAGGTGCTGTCGCCGGACCGGCACGAGGAGATCGCGGCGGCACAGCGCGAGCTCGACTTCCCCGGCTACGTGTTCGGCGTCGACCGCGACACGCCGGACGTGATGGTGCAGCTCACCGAGCGGTACGGTCGATCGCTCGCGCGGCACGCCGACGATCGCGAGATCGACGAGTAGCGGCATCCCGCCGCTCTGAGACACCATATTCCGCACGAAGCGACACGCCAGGCATGAAGTCTCGTGCGGAACGTGATGTCTCGTGCCGGGAACGGCGTCGCGTGCCGCTCGGCTTCAGATGACGCCCTGTGCGAGCATCGCGTTCGCGACCCGCTCGAAGCCGGCGATGTTGGCGCCCGCGACGTAGTCACCGGGCCTGCCGTAGCTCTCCGCCGCTTCGAAGGCGGCGCCGTGGATGTCGCCCATGATCTCGCGCAGCCGGTTCTCGCTGTCGGCGAAGCTCCAGCGCTGGCGGGAGGCGTTCTGGCTCATCTCCAGCGCCGAGGTGGCGACGCCGCCGGCGTTCGCGGCCTTTCCCGGCGCGAACAGCACCCCGGCCTTCTGGAAGGCGTCGACTGCATCGGGAACGCACGGCATGTTCGCACCTTCGGAGACGGCGCGGACGCCGTTCGCGATGAGCGCCTCGGCGTCCGCAGCGCTCACCTCGTTCTGCGTGGCGGAGGGGATGGCGATGTCGACCGGCACGTCCCAGACGCTGCCGCCTTCGACGAAACGGGCGCTCGGGCGACGGTTCGCGTATTCGACGATCCGGGCGCGCTCGACCTCCTTGAGCTGACGCAGCAGCGCCAGGTCGATTCCGGCGTCGTCGACGACGTAGCCGGAGGAGTCGGATGCGGTGACCGCGGTCGCGCCGAGCTGCGTGGCCTTCTCGATCGCGTAGATCGCCACGTTGCCGGAACCGGAGATGCCGACGCGCTTCCCCTCGAAGCGACTCGTTGTGCACGGCGAGCATCTCCTGCGCGAAGAACGCAGCACCGTAGCCGGTCGCCTCGGTGCGCACCTCCGCGCCGCCCCAGCCCTTGCCCTTGCCGGTGAACATCCCCGACTCGTGGCGGTTGGTGACCTTGCGGTACTGCCCGAACAAGTAGCCGATCTCGCGGCCTCCGACGCCGATGTCGCCGGCGGGCACGTCGGTGTGCTCGCCGAGGTGACGGTAGAGCTCATTCATGAACGACTGGCAGAACCGCATCACCTCAGCATCCGACCTGCCGTGCGGATCGAAGTCCGAACCGCCCTTGCCGCCGCCGATGCCCTGTCCGGTGAGGGCGTTCTTGAAGATCTGCTCGAAGCCGAGGAACTTGATGATCGACAGGTTCACCGACGGGTGGAAACGCAATCCGCCCTTGTACGGGCCGAGCACCGAGGAGAACTGGATGCGGTAGCCGCGGTTCACGTGCAGACGCCCGGCATCATCGACCCACGGCACCCGGAACATGATCTGGCGCTCCGGCTCGACCAGGCGGTCGAGGATGCCGCCGTCGATGTATTCCGGATGCTGTTCGAGGATGGGGGCGATGGAGTTCAACACCTCGTGCACGGCCTGGTGGAACTCGGGCTCGTGCGGGCTGCGCGAGAGGACCGTGTCGAAGACGGGCTGGACGGACGCTGCGAGCGGGTGGAGAACAGCGGTGGTGGCGGTCACGCGGGAAGCCATTCTGAATGGGGGATGGGTGCGAGCGATCGTGTCGCTTGATGCATAGCCGGATCAGGCACGAATTCTCACCCTATCGCGCGACCGTGCGGCGCCAGTTTCTTCGACGCCTGCGGTCGGATGCCGGTCACCCCGTGTTCTGCAGGCCCGCCGCGACGCCGCTGACGGACAGCAGCAGGAGCCGTTGCTGCTCGGCGTCCGCCCCGGAACCTTCGGGGGACGAGGACGCCGAGGAGCGCAGGGCGCGCAGCGCACGCAGCTGCAGCAGCGACAGCGCATCGACGTACGGGCTGCGCAACTGCACGGCGCGCTGCAGGATGGGCTTGTTCTCGAGCAGACGGTCCCCGCCGGTGAGCCGGATGACCCATTCGCGGGTGAGGGCGAGCTCGTCGAGCACCAGGGCGGCGAGGTCATCGCGGTCGCCGAGGGCGAGGTACTGGCGCGCGATGCGCTCGTCGGTCTTCGCCAGGCTCATCGCGACGTTGTCGACCATCGTGCGCAGCAGCGGCCACTCCCGGTACGCCTCGACGAGCAGTGCCTCGTCGCCGACGGCCTCGAGTGCGGTGCCCAAGCCGAACCAGCCGGCGAGGTTGATGCGGGCCTGCGTCCAGGCGAACACCCACGGGATGGCTCGGAGGTCTTCGAGGGATTCGACCGAAAGACCGCGACGCGCGGGTCGCGAACCGAGGGCGAGCAGACCGATCTCCTCCATCGGGGTCACGGTCGCGAACCAGGGCGCGAAGCCCTCGGCCTTGACCAGCGAGAAGAAGCGCTCCCGCGACGCGACGTCCATCACCGAGGCGATGCCGGCATAGCGGGTCGCTGCGCTGCTGGTGCGCGCCTCCACGGTGGGCGACGACGCGAGCAGCGTCGCCGCGGCGACCTGGTCGATGTGACGCATCGCGATGGCCGGCTCGCCGTAGCGGGCGAAGATGACCTCGCCCTGCTCGGTGAGCTTGAAGCGGCCGTCCACGGAGTGCGGCGGCTGCGCCAGGATCGCGGAGTTCGCCGGTCCGCCGCCGCGTCCGAGTGCCCCGCCGCGACCGTGGAACAGGGTGAGCGTGATGCCCGATTCCTGCGCCCAGAGGGCGATCTTCTCCTGTGCCTCGTAGAGCGCGAGGTTGGCGGCGACCGGGCCGACGTCCTTCGACGAGTCCGAGTAGCCGAGCATGACCTCCAAGCGGTTGCCGGTCGCGGCCATCCGCGCCTGGAACTCGGGGAAGGTGACGACCTCGGCGAGGATGTCGGGTGCGGCCTGCAGGTCGGCGAAGGTCTCGAACAGGGGCACCACATCGAGTACGGGCGCGTCGTCGCCGAGCGCGTGGCGGGCGAGACGGTGCACGGCGGCGAGATCGGAAGCCGCCTGCGTGAACGACACGACGTACCGCCCGGCGGCGCGCAGGCCGTATTCGCGCTGGATGTCGGCGATCGCACGGAAGACCTCGAGCACCTCTTCGGTCTGGTCGCTGACGGCGCCGCCGCCGTCGAGTTCGGCGAGCGCCTTCGCGTGCACCTGGGAGTGCTGGCGGACCTCGAGCTCGGTGAGATGGAAGCCGTAGGTCTCGACCTGCCAGATCAGATGCTGGATGCCGCCGAAGGCGTGGCGCTTGGCTCCGGCATCGGCCAGTGAGGCCTGGATGATGCGCAGGTCCTCGAGCAGCTCCTCGGGGACCCGGTAGCGCAGGGTCTCGGCCCGGTCCCGCGTCGCTGCGACGCGCCGGCCGAGGGCGAGGAGCACCCGCCGGTGCGGCTCACCGGGGGAGCGCTTGGCGAGATCGGCGGCGGCTGACGGCTCCGCGGCCGCGAACGCATCCCACAACGCGACGACGGCGGCGCTGGGCGGCGTGCCCTCCGCATCGAGGGTGAGGGTGCGGCCGATGCGCTCGAGCGCCCGCTCGAGCCCGCGGAGCACATGGTCGGAGGCGATCTGCGCGGCTTCCCTGGTGACGGATGCCGTCACGAACGGGTTGCCGTCGCGGTCACCGCCGACCCAGGAGCCGACGCGCACGAAGGCGGGCACGACAGGCGCGCTCGCTCCGGAGTCGTCACCCCGCAGCGCGTCGTCGATCCGCCGGTACACATGCGGAACCGTGGTGAAGAGCGTCTCGTCGAACACGCCCATCACCGTGCGCACCTCGTCGGTGGGCGACGGCTTTTGCGCACGCAGGGGAGCGGTGCGCCAGAGCGTGTCGATCTCTTCCAGCATCCGTCGCTCGGCACGCTGCTCCTCGGCACCGTCGACGCTCGCCGCATCGTGCTGGGTGAGCAGTTCGGAGAGGCGTCGGATGCTCGAGGACACCGCGCGCCGTCGGGCTTCGGTGGGGTGCGCCGTGAACACGGGGTGGAAGCGCAGTTCTTCGAGCCGGCGGCGAGCCTCGCCATCGCCGACCTCGGACCTGAGACGCGCGTATGCGGTCGCGACGGTGTCGGCGGCGTCCTCCCGCCCCGGCTGTCCTGCGCGTTCGCGCAGCACCCTGACCCGCTGGTGCTCCTCGGCGAGGTTCACCAGGTGGAAGTAGCAGGTGAAGGCGCGGGCGACCTCATCGGCGCGAGCCACCGAGAACGACTCCGCGATCGCGGCGGCGCGCTCGAAGGCGGCAGGCGTCTCCTGGTCGTAAGCCTGGATGGTGGCGAGCCGCAGCCGCTCTACGTCCTCGAAGAGGCCGTCCCCGCCGGATTCGCGCAGGACCTGGCCGAGCAGGCCGCCGAGCATCCGGACGTCGGAGCGCATCTGGTCCGGAATGCCGCGTCCCGCTTCGAAGCGTCCGATGACGCGGATGGCCTCGGTGTTCGTGGGCTCGGAGAAAGTGTGTTCGGGGGTCACTTTTCGAGCGTATCCGCCTCGCGTGCACCTGCGTGACCAACGGGTTTCCCGGGCGTAACATACGCGACGGACCTCGCGCCCTACGATGGACGGAATGCGTATCTCGGCGAATCCCCTCCGCGGACAGCAGTTCCCGGCCGTTCTTCTGCTCGTGGCAGCGGGACTCGGTCTCCTGCTGGCCAACCTGCCCACGCACGATGCCTTGGCCGCGGTGCTCGACTTCCACATCGCGGTGCCCGGCACCGGGCTCGACCTCTCGATCGCACATTGGATCTCCGATGGTCTGCTCGCGGTCTTCTTCCTCGTGGTGGCCGTCGAACTGCGGCACGAGCTCACGCACGGCGAACTCGACTCCCTGCACAAGGCGATGCAACCGGCGATCGCGGCTGCCGGTGGCGTGGTCGTCCCGATCGCGGTGTACCTGCTGTTCGCCGGCGGCGGCGATACCGCATCCGGCTGGCCGATCCCGACGGCGACCGACATCGCCTTCGCCCTCGGCGTGCTGGCGATGTTCGGCAAGGGCCTGCCCGCCGGCGTGCGGGTGTTCCTGCTCGCCCTCGCCATCCTCGACGACATCATCGGCATCATCTTCATCGCCGTGCTGTTCGCGCACGACGTGCAGTGGGTGCTTTTCGCCCTCGCGCTCGTCGCGGTCGCCGCGTTCGCCGTGCTGAGCCGCATGCTGCACAAGAACGGCCACATCGGCATCGCCGCGGCGATGGTGGTGCTGGGCGTGGTCGCCTGGGGGCTCGTCGCGGCATCCGGGATCCACGCGACGATCGCCGGAGTGATGCTGGGACTCGTGATGTCACCGGTGCCGGCCGAGCGGGTGCGGCACGCGCTGGAACCCGCCGTGAACGGCGTCATTCTGCCGCTGTTCGCGTTCGCCGCCGCGTTCGTCGTCATTCCCGCGCTCTCGCCGAGCGAACTCTCGCCGGCGTTCTGGGGCATCGCCGTCGCCCTGCCGGTCGGCAAGATCATCGGGATCAGCCTGTTCGGCTGGGCGGCGATGCGCATCCGGCCGAAGGGCAGCGCGCCCGCTCTTCCGTTCGCCGACATCCTCGCCGCGGGCGCACTCGGCGGTATCGGCTTCACCGTGTCGCTGCTGCTCGCCAACCTCGCATTCGCCCGCGATGCCGTCGTCCGTGACCAGGCCATCCTCGGCGTGATCGTGGGATCGTTCGCCGCGCTCGTGCTCTCCGGAGTGATCGTGTCGCTGCGAGCCCGCGGATATCGACAGGTCGCCGCGGCGACATCCTGACACCCGGGGCTCCCCACTCGACCGAAGGAGGAACCATGTCTCCGCATTCCGACCGTCGTGACGGCGTTCCGGGAGCCGACCCGCTGCGGGTCGCCGCCGAGACGATGCGCGAGGTGCGCGAGAAATGCGTGTGGTCAGAGCGCATCACCCACCGAGACCTGATCCCGTACCTCATCGAGGAATCGCATGAGGTGATCGAGGCGGTCGAGAGCGGCACCCGCGCCGATCTTCGCGAGGAACTCGGCGACCTGCTCTGGCAGGTGCTGTTCCATGCCGCGATCGCGGCCCAGGATCCGGAGGATCCCTTCGACATCGACGATGTCGCGCGCACGTTGACCGCGAAGATGGTGCGACGGCACCCGCACGTCTTCGCCGGCGAGATCGCACGCACCCCCGAGGAGGTGCTCGTGCACTGGAATGCGGCGAAGGCCGCGGAGAAGCGTGCGCGGACCAGCGTGCTCGACGGCGTTCCGCGCGGGATGCCGGCGCTCGCGCTCGCGCAGAAGCTCGCAGGCCGCGCCGTCGGCGTCGGCGTGGCGATTCCCGAGCTCGCCGACGCACCGGCATCCGAAGCCGAGCTCGGCGATGCGCTGCTGGCACTCGTCGCGACGGCGCGTGCCAACGGCTGGGACGCCGAGCGGGCGCTCCGCGAACGGCTCCGGATGCTGGAGGACGAGGTGCGCGGCGTCGAGGGCTGACCCGTACGGAGCGGCAGGCAGACCTGGAAGGATGGAGGCGTGGCTACCGTGAACCCGCCGCGCGGAATGCGCGACATCCTCCCCGCAGACAAGGCCCGCCGTGAAGGCGTGCTCTCCGTCATCCGTGACCGCTATCGCGCGCACGGCTTCGACGAGATCGAGACCCCGGTGGTGGAGGAGTACTCGCGGCTGCACGCGGGCATCGGCGGTGACAACGAGAAGCTCGCCTACAACGTGCTGCGGCGCGGCCTCGACGCCGATGCGATCCGGGATGCCGCTGATGACCCGGCCGCGTTGTCGGACCTGGGGCTGCGCTACGACCTCACCGTGCCGCTCGCCCGCTTCTACGCGAGCAACCGCGCGCAGTTGCCCGGTGTGTTCCGGGCGATCCAGATCGGCTCCGTCTGGCGTGCCGAGCGACCGCAGAAGGGCCGCTACCGCCAGTTCGTGCAGTGCGACATCGACATCATCGGCGACGACTCCTCGCGCGCCGAGGCCGAGCTCATGGTGGCCTCGCTCGACGCGGTGAACGCGCTCGGACTCGAGGGCGCGAGCGTGCGCATCAACGACCGCAGGGTGCTGGACTGGATGCTGGACTCCTTCGGGTTCCCGGAGGGAGAACGCCCCGGCGTGCTGATCACGATCGACAAGCTCGACAAGATCGGTCCCGGCGGCGTCGCGGCCGAGTTGCGGGAGCGCGGGGCTGAGGCATCCGCTGTCGACGCGTTCGAGACGTTCCTGAATCGCCCGCAGACCTTGGAGTACAACCCGTTCGGAGAGCGGCAGATCCGCAAGGCGCTGCCGGAGAGCGCGCCCGACGAGATCGTCGCGCACCTGGTCGGCATCGGCGATGCGGTGGCGGCGGGAACCGGGCAGAGCGACATCCCGCTCGTCTTCGATCCGTTCCTGGTGCGCGGCATGGGGTACTACACGGGCACCATCTTCGAGCTCGCGCACCCGTCGGTCGACTACTCGCTCGGTGGCGGCGGGCGCTACGACGGCATGATCGGCCGCTTCCTCGGCCAGCAGGTGCCGGCGGTCGGCTTCTCGCTCGGCTTCGAGCGTCTCGTCGATCTCGTCACTGCGGGAGGCGAGGCGACGGAGTCGTCGATCGTGCTGATCCACGACGCGGATGTCCCGGTCGCCGAGCTCGCCGCGCACAAGTCGGCGTTGATCGGAACCGGAGCGCGGGTGCGCCTGGAGCGCCGGACGAAGAACCTCAAGGCGCTGCTGGAGCGCTCGGCAGCCGACGGGTACACGTCGTTCGCGACACTCTCTGCGGGCGCGCAGCCGGGGACCCTGGAGCTCAAGCCGCTCTCCTGAGCCGTTCCGGGTCCACCTGCAGGGCCGATGCACGGATGTCGGGCCGTTCCACGGCGTTATCGTCATGCATCCGTGATCCGGTCCTGCAGGTCGGTACCGGGACGGATGCCGTTCACGCGGCGTTCACGCCCGCACGGTCCAATCGATGCATGACGCGTTCTCGCATCGTGCTCGCCGGAGGTCTTGCCGTCGCCTCCGCGTCGGCGTTGGTCTGGGGCGGGCGGGCGCTGCTGTCCAGGCAGGCGGCGATCGCCCGACGCCGGATCGGGAAGCCGTTGGGTGAAGAATCGCTCGACGCCGATCGTGTCTGGCGTTCGGCGCTCGCCGGTCCTCCCGTCGAGCTGCTCCTGCTGGGCGACTCGCTCGCCGCAGGCCTCGGGGCCGAGCGCCGCAAGGACACTCTGGGCGGACGGCTCGCCAAGGGGCTGGCCAGGCAGCTGCATCGGCCGGTGCGCCTGCACACGGCGGCGATCGTCGGGTCCGAGTCGTCGGCCCTCGCCGGTCAGCTCGAGGCCATTCCGGACGCCTATCGACCGGACGTCGCCGTGATCGTGGTCGGCGGCAACGACGTCACGCATCGGGTGCCGGTCGCGGAATCCGTCGCCCATCTCGAGTCCGCGATCGCCGATCTGCGACGGCGCGGCACGGCGGTCGTGGTCGGAACATGCCCCGATCTCGGCGCGCTGCGGGCCGTGCCTCAGCCTCTGCGGACGCTCGGCGGCCGTGTCTCCCGGCAGCTCGCGCTCGCACAGGCGGTGGCCGCGCAACGTGCAGGCGCGGCCAGCGTCGACCTGCGTCGTGCCGTCGGCCCCATGTTCCTCGACGACCCCGACGGCATGTTCAGCCTGGACCGGTTCCATCCGAGTGCGCTCGGCTACCGCCGCACGGCCGAGGCGCTGCTGCCGTCGGTCGTGGCGGCTATGCGGTCTCGGAGCTGAACGACGCGGCCCACTCCTGCACGCGCCGCGTGCTCTCCTCCTCGGAGAGGTCTTCCACGCGGCTCATGATCGACCAGCGCACCCCGAACGGGTCGCGGATGCTGGCGAAGCGGTCTCCGGAGACGAAGGTCGACGCGGGCTCTCGCACGACGGCCCCGGCGGCCACCGCCTTTTCCAGGACCGCGTCGGTGTCGGGCACGAAGACTCCGAGCGAGTAGCAGTCGTCCTCGCCCCCAGGAGCGGCGATGAGGTGGTACTCCGGAGTCGGCTCGCCGATCTGCAGCAGCCCGAGCCCGAAGTCGAGGTCGGCGTGCACAACGACGCCGCCCATCTCGGTGACATCGATGACCCTGGCTCCGAACACGTCGCGGTAGAACGCGACGGCCTCGGCGGCGCCGGGGATGGCGAGGAAGGGGGTGAGCGAGGTCGCGTTGTTCGGGCGACCGTTCGTGGTGTGGGTGCCGGTGAGGCCGGCAGCTGATGTGTTCATGCCTCCACGCTACGAAGCACCGCGTGCGCTGCGCTTGAAGATTCGCGACACGATGTCGGATGCGACGGCTATCGTCGGGAGCGTGATCGACGCGCGCCGAGGGGTGCTGTACCCGGCCCGGATGCCGGAGTTCCATCGGCTGCCGGCGCCTCCCGAGGCCGCTGACCTCGCCGTCTGGTTCTGGATCCCGGAGTGGCGCATCGAACCGGGTCGCGCCTCCCGCCAGGATGTCGTGGCCTATCCGGCGCTGAACCTCGTGGTCGAGCAGAACGGCGGCGAACCGGCCGAGGTGCAACTCGTCGGGGCGACGACAGCGGCATCCTTCCGCGACCTCCGCGGCCGCGGCTGGGCGGTGGGTGCGCTCCTTCGCCCGGCATCGGTCGCTGCCCTCGTCGAAGACCCGGCCGCCCTCCTCGACGCGGCGATGCCGTTCGACGCTCCGGAGCTTCTCACCGACGTCACTGCAGCCATGGCGGGAGCTGGCGACGATCGTCGTTCGGACGCCGTGTCCGTCTTCGCGCGCTGGCTCGTCGCGCGGGTCGAAGACGTCTCACCGGCGGCGCAGCAGGCGAACGCCCTGTCGGATCTGCTGATGACGGATGCCTCGATCCTGCGGGCCGAGGATGCCGCGGCGCGTCTGCATCTCTCGCTGCGCACTCTGCAACGTCTCGCGCACCGGCATGTCGGACTGCCGCCGGCGGCGATGATCCGCCGGCGCCGGCTGCAGGAAGCCGCGCAGCGGATGCGCGACGACCCGCAGGCCGAGATCGCCCTCATCGCGGCCGACCTCGGATATGCCGACCACGCGCACCTGACCCGTGACTTCCGCACGGTCCTCGGCATCGCTCCGAGCAGCTATCGGGCCGACCCGGACAGCTGACCTCAGCCGCGGGCGAGGCGCAGCCGCAGCATCCGGTACCCCACGCCGAGGAGCACCACGCCTGTGCCGACGAGAGACGCCACGATGGGCAGCGTGTTCACGAGGACGATGCACCCGAGCGCGCCCAGCACCTGCAGGGCCCGCGGGTAGCGCCGCGCCGTGCCCTCCTGGCGGAAGGCGGCAGCGTTCGCGATCAGGTAGTACAGCAGCACACCGAACGACGAGAAGCCGATCGCGTTCCGCAGATCGGCGACGAGCACGACACCGATCACGATGATCGCGATCGCGACCTCCGCTCGGCGCGGCACGTGCCATCGTTCGTCGACATGCGCGAGGAAGCGCGGCACGTCGTCCTCCCTCGCCATGGCCAGGGTGGTGCGGCCGATGCCGGTGAGCAGGGCGAGCAGGGCACCCAGGGATGCCGCCGCCGCGGCCACCCGCACAGCGGGCGCCAGCGCAGGCCAGCCGGCGGCGGTGATCACGTCGGCCAGCGGGACGGCGCTGGTCGCCGCATCGGAGCCGAGCGTGGTCATGACGGTGATGGCGACGAGCACGTAGACGACGACCGCCCCCGCGAGCGCGAGCACGATCGCGCGGGGGATGGTCCGCTCCGGACTCATCACCTCCTCGCCCATGGTGGCGATGCGCGCGTAGCCGGCGAAGGCGAAGAACAGCAGGCCCGCGCCCTGGAGCACGCCGTAGGCGGTGGCGTCCGGGAGCATCGCGGGGGAGGCGTCCGGAGCGAGGAGACCCGTGGCGACCACGATCGCGAGGCCGAGGAGTGAGCATGCCACCAGGATTCGGGTGAGCAGGGCCGTGCGGGTGACGCCGAAGCAGTTGACGGCGGCGAGGGCGGCGACAGCCGCGACGGCGACGGGAATCTCCCAGCCCGCCGGGGCGGCGTAGGCGGCGAAGGTCATCGCCATCGCGGCGCAGCTGGCGATCTTCCCGATCACGAAGCACCAGCCGGCGATGAATCCCCACCACGGTCCGATCTCGGCGCGGGCGTAGGCATAGGTGCCGCCGGCGACGGGATGCACGGCGGCGAGCTGCGCCGAGGCGGTGGCATTGCAGTAGGCGACGAACGCGGCGATCGCGAGGGCGATGAGGATGCCGCTGCCCGCCACCCCGATCGCGGGCGCCCACACCGAGAACACACCGGCGCCGATCATCGAGCCGAGGCCGATCGCGACGGCGTCCGGCAGGGTCAGGCGACGGGCGAGAGGCACGCCATCATCGTCGCAGACCGAGGTGAACTGCGGGGTATGCCGCATCCGTGACGTGTCAGCCGCGAGTCGCGGTGACCCGCTTCTTCTCGCGGATGTACACCTCGCGGCGCACCTTCGCCACGACGTCGCCGTCGCGATCGGTGATGACCGTCTCGAACCATTCGCGCACCTTCGCGCCGCCGCGCGCACTCACACGGATCTCCGCCACCCTCTCCGGGTTCACCGCGAACTCCGCAGTGAGCACGCCGCGACCCGGTTTGAGGAACTCGATCTCGCCGCGGGTGTCCCACACCACGTAGTCGCGGCCCAGTTGGTGCATGACGAGCATGAAGAAGTACGGGTCGGTCATCGCCGACATCGACCCGCCGAAGGCGGTCTTGACGTAGTTGCGGGTGAGCACGTTCACGTGCAGCTCCACGGTCGCGTGCGTCCAATCGTCGCTGAAGTGACGGATGCGGATGCCGCTGAACAGATTCGGGATCCAGAGGCTCATGCCGATGGCGAGGCGGCGGGGGGTGACACGCATGCGACCAGTCTGGAGTCACGGTAGAGTCTGTGCGATTCGTTCGGAGGAAAACGACAATCGTCTCCCGGCATCGCGGGCCACGATCGTTGAAGGAACTGCCATGAACTACGCATCCGCTGCACCCGCCGCCGCCCGCTGGCCGGCCGTTCTCGCGTTCGTCGTGCTCTCCTGCGCGCTGGCGTGGCTGGTCGCGCTGCCTCTCTGGCTCGGCGACGGCCTCGCCGAGCCGTCCACCGGCGTCCTGCTGCCGGTGATGATGTACACCCCGGCCGTCGCGGCTCTCATCGTCGCCCTCGTGATGCGCGTGCCGGCGCGCGGCGACCGACTCCGGTTCTTCGGACTGTGGCCTCTGCGTCCGGCGAAGCGGGTGATCTGGCTCATCGTGCTGGGCTGGCTCGCACCGCCGGTGCTCGTGGCCGTCAGCATCCTGCTCTCGGGGGCGCTGGGTTGGGTGCAGCTCGACTTCACCTTCGCCGCATTCGCGGCCGAGATCGAGAAGGCGCTGCCCGCCGGGACGCCGGTGCCGCCGGTCGGAGTGATCGTGATCGCTCAACTCGCGTCCATCCCACTCGCGGCGCTCTTCAACAGCCTCTTCGCGTTCGGCGAGGAGCTCGGCTGGCGCGGCTGGCTCGTTCCCGCGCTGCGCCCGCTCGGCACATGGCCCGCGCTGATCCTCAGCGGCGTCATCTGGGGCGTCTGGCACTCTCCGGTCATCCTGCTCGGATACAACTTCGGGCGCACCGACGTCTCCGGTGTGCTGTTCATGATCGGCGGATGCATCGCCTGGGGTGTCCTGCTCGGCTGGTTGCGGCTGCGCTCGGCATCCGTGTGGCCCGCAGTCATCGCACACGGTTCGCTGAACGCGTCCGGCGGGATGATCGTGATCTTCGCCGCCGCGCAGCCGGACCTCGCGCTCGCCGGCCCGCTGGGCGTGGCCGGCTGGATCGTGCTCGCCGTCGTGACCGCGCTGCTCGTGGTCACCGGTCAGTTCCGCAACCAGCCCGAACTCGCCGATGCCCCCGGCCGGTTGCTTTCACCGCCGCGCCCTTGACGCCGGCCGTCCGCCGGGATTGTCTGGAGTCATGCAATCGACACCTGCCGCCTGGGCGGACGCGGACGTCTATCTCGCCGACACGCTCGTCGGCCACGACCCCGCACTGGAGGCGGCGCTCGAGGCCCAGCAGGCGGCGGGACTCCCGCACATCGAGGTCGCGCCGGTCGCGGGCAAGCTGCTGAATCTGATCGCGCGGATGAGCGGCGCTCGCCGCGTGCTGGAGATCGGCACGCTGGGCGGGTATTCGACCATCTGGCTGGCCAGGGCGGTCGGCGAGGGCGGAAGCGTCCTCACGGTCGAAGCGGAACCGGGCAACGCGGCGATCGCGCGCGCGAGCATCGACGCCGCCGGTGTCGGCGAGCGGGTGGACATCCGCGTCGGTCGCGCCGCCGACGTCCTGCCGACGCTCGTCGGCGGTTTCGATCTCGTGTTCATCGATGCCGACAAGGAGTCCAACACGATCTACCTCGACTGGGCCGCCAGGCTCGGCCATGCCGGCACGGTCGTCGTGCTCGACAACATCGGCCGCGAGGGCGAGATCGTCCGCGACGACAGCACCGACCCGATGGTCGTCGGCACCAGGGATGCGCTGCGGATGCTGGGGGACGACCCCCGCTTCGACGCGACCGCTCTGCAGACAGTGGGCATCAAGGGCTGGGACGGCGTCGCGCTCGCGCTCGTCGTGTGATCACGGAGCGCGAGTCCCCGGGCCGAGACGGCGAGCGGGCTAGACTGGGCGCGGATCGACGTCGCTCCACCACACCTTTTCCCTGAGCAAGGAGCACATTCGTGGCACTGATCGAGGCTGTAGGCGCACGCGAGATTCTCGACTCGCGAGGTAACCCGACCGTGGAGGTGGAGGTCCTCCTCGACGATGGCATCGTCCAGCGGGCCGCCGTCCCCTCCGGTGCATCCACCGGCGCCTTCGAGGCGTACGAGCTGCGCGACGGCGACAAGACCCGTTACAGCGGCAAGGGCGTGCTCAAGGCCGTCGAAGCGATCATCGACGAGCTCGGCCCGGCCATCGAGGGCGTCGAGGCGAGCGAGCAGCGCGTCATCGACGAGATCCTCATCGAGGTCGACGGCACCGAGAACAAGAAGCGCGTCGGCGCCAACGCCATCCTCGGCGTCAGCCTCGCAGTGGCCAAGGCCGCAGCGGACTCCGCCGATCTGCCGCTGTTCCGCTACCTCGGCGGCCCGAACGCGCACGTCCTGCCCGTTCCGCTGTTCAACGTCATCAACGGCGGCGAGCACGCCGACAACGGCATCGACATGCAGGAGTTCTTCCTGGCGCCGATCGGCGCGGAGACCTACTCCGAGGCCCTGCGCTGGGGCGTCGAGACCTACCACGTGCTGCGCGCGGAGCTGAAGGCGGCGGGCTACGCCACCGGCCTCGGCGACGAGGGCGGCTTCGCCCCCGACCTGCCCAGCAACCGCGAGGGCCTCGACTTCCTGGTCAAGGCGATCGAGAAGGCCGGCTTCAAGCCCGGCACCGAGATCGCCCTCGGCCTCGACGTCGCAGCGACCGAGTTCTTCAAGGACGGCGTCTACCGCCTGGACAGCAAGGACTGGTCAGGACCCGAGCTGATCGAGTACTACGTCGGCCTGATGAACGACTTCCCGATCGTCACGATCGAGGACGCCCTCGCCGAGGACGACTGGGACAACTGGAAGCTCCTCACGGACGCGCTCGGCTCGAAGGTGCAGCTCGTCGGTGACGACCTGTTCGTCACCAACCCGGAGCGTCTGGCCGACGGCATCCGCCGCGGTGTCGCCAACTCGCTGCTGGTCAAGGTCAACCAGATCGGCACGCTCTCCGAGACGCTCGACGCGGTCAGCCTCGCGCAGCGCTCCGGCTACACGGCGATGCTCTCGCACCGCTCGGGCGAGACCGAGGACACCACGATCGCCGACCTCGTCGTCGCGACCAACTCGGGTCAGATCAAGGCGGGTGCGCCTGCTCGTAGTGAGCGCGTCGCGAAGTACAATCAGCTTCTGCGCATCGAGGAAGAGCTGGGGGATGCCGCGGTCTTCGCCGGTCGTTCCGCCTTCCCGCGCTACCAGGGCTGAGCACAGCTGAGACAGAGACGACACCGAGGAGGAGCCGTGGCACGACGACCGGCTCCTCCTTCGGCGTCTCCGGGGGCTGCGAAGCCGACCCCCTCGAAGAAGACGGCTTCCCCGTCCTCGACGCGGCCGCCGAAGAAGGCCGTCCCCGTCGCTTCGCCGGGGCGCGGCACCGGTGGCCGTGCGGCATCCGCCCGCGCCGCCGGCGGCACCCAGCAGCTCGACGTACGCGAATGGGCGTCCGGCATCCGCCTCTCCGCGTTCTCCGTGATCATGCTGTCGCTGGTCGTGCTGGGCGCATGGGTGCTCGTGCCCACCCTCGGCACATTCATCGACCAGCGTCAGAAGATCGCGGCGCTCGAGGCATCCGTGCAGGTCAGCGAAGACGAGATCGCAGCGCTCGAGAAGGAACGCGAGCGCTGGCAGGACCCGGCCTACATCACGACCCAGGCACGCGAGCGCCTGTACTACGTCAAGCCCGGCGAGGTCGTCTACCTCGTCGACAACGACCTCGACCCTGCTGCTCTTCCGCAGGAGCAGGAGCCCGTCAGCGACACCCTGGAGGAGAAACCGGCCGACTGGATGTCGCAGCTGCTGCGCACGCTCACCTCGAGCGGCCTCGCGGAGAACGCGGCCGTCACCCCCTGATCGCCGAGGTGCGCTCCGAGCATCCTCCAGGTTGCCTCCCCTACGCTGGATGGGTGACTACGCCGCCGTTCCCTGCCCCCACGCCTGCCGAACTCGCCGTGGTGTCGGCGCAGCTGGGCCGTCAGGCCAGGGGCGTGCTCGGAATCGCCGCGCGCTGCGCCTGCGGCAACCCCACGGTCGTCGCGACGACACCTCGACTGCCCGACGGCACGCCGTTCCCGACGTTCTACTACCTGACCCACCCGGCGGCCACCGCCGCGATGTCGACTCTCGAGGCGACTCAGGTGATGCCGGAGCTCGCGGCGCTCCTCGCCGACGATGACGACATCGCGGCGGCGTACCTGGCCGCCCATGAGGCGTATCTCGCCGATCGCGCCCAGTTCGGCGAGGTCGCCGAGATCGACGGGATCTCGGCCGGGGGGATGCCGAACCGCGTGAAGTGCCTGCACGCCCTCGCCGGGCATGCGCTCGCGGCCGGGCCCGGTGTGAACCCCATCGGCGATGAGGCGCTCGCGCGCTCGTCCTGGTCTGCCGCGCAGTGCCGATGTGACGACCCTGGCGCGGCGACGCGGGACGCCGGAGCGACGACGACATGAGCATGCGGGTGCTGCGCACGACCGTCGCCGCGGCGATGGTCGCGGCATCCGTCCTGCTCCTGGGGGCGACGATGCCGCCTGGACCCGTCCCGGACAATCCCGCCGACCCGGTGCGCGCTTCGGAGTACTGGCTCGACGGTGCCCGCATCCGCGAGGCGTGGCAGACGACGCGCGGCAAGGGCGTGACGATCGCCGTGATCGACACCGGTATCGCGAAGGTGCCGCAGACGTTCGGCGATGCCGTCATCGGTGGGACCGACGTCTCGGGCAGCGGCACCCCGGACGGACGCACGCCGCTGGGCGCCGTCGACGGGAACCACGGATCATGGGTGGCGTCACTGGCCGCGGGGCGCGGAGCCGCCGACGGCACAGGCATGATCGGGGTCGCCCCCGAGGCGAACCTGCTCTCGATCTCGGTCGGCTTCGGCGCCGCCGCCGCTGTCCCCTTCGCCGAGCAGGTGGCGAAGGGGATGAAGTGGGCGGTCGACAACGGCGCCGACATCATCAACTTGTCGTTCACCACGAACACCCTGGAATGGGACCGGAGCTGGGACGAGGCCTTCCTCTACGCCTTCGAGCACGATGTCGTCGTCGTGGTCGCCGCGGGCAACCGGGGGAGCGGCACGAGCATCATCGGCGCTCCCGCGACGATCCCCGGCGTGCTCACCGTCGGTGGTGTCGACCAGACCGGCACGGCGAGCGTCGAGGCCTCGACGCAGGGCATCACCATCGGCATCTCGGCCCCCAGCGAGGGCCTGCTCGGCGTCTCCGCAGACGGCAAGGTGGCGTTCTGGCGCGGCACCAGCGGCGCTGCGCCGATCGTCGCAGGCATCGCCGCGCTCGTGCGGTCCGCGCATCCCGACCTCGACGCCGCGAACGTGATCAACCGCATCATCAAGACAGCGATCCCCGTCGACGGCGCGAAGAAGCCCAGCGATCCCCTCTACGGCTACGGGCTGGTGGATGCGGCAGCCGCCATCTCGACCGACGTGCCGTCCGTCGACAAGAACCCCATGGGAGATCTCGCGGAGTGGGTGCGCCTGCACCGCCGCGCGGCCACGGAACCGCAGCCCGAGCCGGAGGTCACGCCGGTGAGCGTGCCGCCGCTGCCCGCCGCGGACCCGCCGACCGAGGCGGGGTCGCCGTTGCTTCCCAGTGCCGAGTCGCTGCGTCACGGTACCCTCCCGCTCATCGCGCTCACAGTCCCTGGTATCCTGGTGGGGCTTGGCGTCACCGCAGCTGCCCGGCGCATCCGATCAGCGCGCGCGAGTCGCACGCCAAAATCCTGACTCCGAGGAGTTGTCCCCCTGTGCCTCAGAACAGCACTGTGCCCAAGATTCTGATCGTCGGCGGAGGTTACGCAGGTTTCTACACGGCGTGGAAGCTCGAGAAGCAGCTCCGCAAGGGTGAAGCCGACGTCACCATGGTCGACCCGCTGCCGTACATGACCTACCAGCCGTTCCTGCCCGAGGTCGCCGCCGGCTCCATCGAGGCGCGGCACTCGGTGGTCGCGCACCGTCGTCACCTGAAGCGGACGCACGTCGTCACCGCGAAGGTCACGAAGATCGACCACGCCGGCAAGGTCGCGACGATCACGCCGCCCGAGGGCGAGCCGTACGAGTTCGCCTACGACCAGATCGTGGTGACCGCGGGCGCCGTCTCGCGGACCTTCCCGATCCCGGGCATCGCCGACAACGCGATCGGCCTGAAGACCATCGAGGAGGCCGTCGCGATCCGCGACCGCCTGATGTCGAACTTCGACAAGGCCGCATCGCTGCCTGCAGGCCCGGCTCGTGACCGTCTGCTCTCGGTCGTCGTCGTCGGCGGCGGCTTCGCCGGCATCGAGGTGTTCGCGGAACTGCGTTCGCTGGCGTCGTCGCTGGTCGGCAAGTACCCGCAGTTGACGTTCGACGACACGCACTTCCACCTGATCGAGGCGATGGGGCGGATCATGCCCGAGGTCTCGCTGAAGACCAGCGAATGGGTGCTCAAAGACCTCGCGAAGCGCGGCGCCTACGTGCACCTCGACACGCAGGTCACCGGTGCGATCGACGGCAACGTCGAACTCTCCACCGGCGAGGTCATCCCGACCGACCTCATCGTCTGGACCGCCGGCGTCATGGCCAACCCGACCGTCGTCCGCGGCGGCGACCTTCCGATCGAAGAGCGCGGTCGCATCCAGACCCGTGCCGATCTGCGCGTCGGCACCGCCGACGAGTTCGTCGAGGGCGCCTGGGCTGCCGGAGACGTCTCGGCCGTCCCCGATCTCTCCGGTGGCGGTGTCGGCGGCTACTGCGTGCCGAACGCCCAGCACGCCGTGCGCCAGGCGAAGCTCCTCGCCAAGAACCTCGTCGCGGTCCTGCGTGGCGAGGGCCCGAAGGAGTACTTCCACAAGAACCTGGGCGCTGTGGCAGGCCTCGGTCTCTACAACGGCGTCTTCCAGTCCGGGAACATCGCGCTGAAGGGCTTCGTCGCCTGGATCGCGCACCGCGGCTACCACGGCCTCGCGATGCCGACCTGGGAGCGCAAGCTCCGCGTGGTGTGGGGCTGGGTGAACAACTTCTTCCTCGGTCGCGACCTCGTGAACCTGCAGACCGTGCAGAACCCGCGCTACGTGTTCGAGGAGTTCGCCTCCCGTCCGCGTCCGGCGGCGGATGCGGCACCTGCCGCTCCTGCGGCGAAGGCTGAGCCGGTGAAGGCCGAGCCGGCGAAGGCGGAGCCGGTGAAGGCGGAGCCGGTGAAGGCCGAGCCGGCGAAGGCGGAGGCTGCCGACGCTGCGCCCGCCAAGAAGGCCCCGCTCAAGAAGGCCCCCGTGAAGAAGACCGTGAACGCCGACGCGTGATCGTCTGAACGACCGCGAAGAGCCCGCCCGAGATTCGTCTCGGGCGGGCTCTTCCGTGTGCTCGGCGAGATCTAGAGCACGGCACGTCGTCAGCGTGAGTCGAAGGCCATCTCCGACTCGACCTCGTCGACAGGGAGCGCGTCAGCGACGGCCGAGAGTCCGCCGGTGACGAAGGCGGTCACCGCGTCGAGCGTGACGTCGGCGGCCAGCACGCGCGTGTGACCGAAGCCGGAGGTGCGCACCATCCGGGAACGCCCGTCATGCGCCGCGTGCAGACGACGAGCATCGGTGTCCGGCATCCGCCGGTCATATCGGTCATGCACGACGAGGAGTTCCGTCTCCGGTGGCAGAGGATGCGTCACGGCGTCGTAGCGCCGCGCAGCAGACGCCTCGTCCTCGTGCAGGCGCGCCTGGAATCGCGTTTTCACCTGTGCGGCGGTGCGGGGGTTCAGGCCGAAGTCCTTCGCGAACTCCGCGATGTACGGATCGGGGTGCCCGACCGCCGAGATGACGGCGACGAGTCCGGTGGGCATCGACGAACGGGCCAGCGTCAACGCAGCCAGGCCGCCCATGGAATGGCCGACGACGGCATGGAACGGACCGTGGCTCTGCTGGAGCGTCTCAGCGGCGGCGATCCAGTCGCGCATGTCCGTGGGGCCACCGCTGGAGCGTCCGTGTGCGGGGGCGTCGAAGGAGACGACGCGGAAGCCTTCCGCGATGAGTTCGCGGATCAGCGGGGCGAACTGCGATGCTCGTCCGCGCCAGCCGTGGATCAGCAGCACGGTGCGTTCGCCGGATCCCCAGGCGTAGCCGATGATCTCCCGCCCGCGTACCGGGAATCGCATCCGCTCGGCGGCGAGATCCGAGGCCGCATCCGCATGGCTGACCCCGATGCGAGGTGTCGTCACGAAGAAGAGCCGAAGCGCGATGCGCCCGGCGAGTGCCGGAGATACCACCGCGATCGCGCGGAGACTCCGGCCGACGAATGTGGAGAGTGTGGACACGGCGACTCCTTCGGGAATGAATACGTACGATCGTTCGTGCATAGACTATGCGATCGATCGTTCGTATACTAGAGGGATGGCAGATCCCCCAGTCCTGGACGGCCGACGCGTGCGTGGCGATGCCTCGCGGCGATCGGTTCTGGAGAGCGCGACCGATCTCGCATCCGTCGACGGACTCGACGGGCTGACGATCGGGCGTCTGTCGGAGGCGTCGGGTCGCAGCAAGAGCAGCATCGCCACTCTGTTCCGAGGCAAGGAGGGGCTGCAGCTGGCCACCGTGCTCGCGGCGAGGGAGATCTTCTTCACGGCGATCGTGGAACCCGCCCGCGCGGAACCGCGGGGCGTGCGGCGCATCGCCGTGCTCATGAGGAACGCGCTGGTGTACTCCAAGGACCGGGTGTTCAGCGGGGGCTGCTTCTTCGCGGCGACGTCGGCGGACGTCGATTCGAAACCGGGTCCGGTCAATGCCGCCGTGCGTGCGGCGATCGAGGACTGGTATGGCTATGTCGCGGCGCAGGTCGCCGCTGCGATCGGCGCCGGGGAACTCTCCATCGCCGCACAGGAAGCCGATCAGCTCGCTTTCGAGCTGATCGCCTTCGACGATGCGGCCAACTCCCGGTCCCTCCTGACGGGAAGCGGTGAGCCCTATCGGCGGGCGGCGGCGGCGATGCGCACGCGGCTGATCGCGGCCGGGGCTGATCCGGCGCTCCTCGGTCCGCTCGACATCGACGAGTGATCGCGGAATCCCGGTGCCCCCGCTGGGACTCGAACCCAGACTGAAGCGATTTTAAGTCGCCTGCCTCTGCCATTGGGCTACGGGGGCCGCACCGCCAGCCTAGCGACGAGGCGGCGGCATCCCGACAGAGACGTCGTCGCGGACGAGACGCAGTCCCGATGCAGATGAATCCGGGTCCACTGAGGTCGTAGGGTGGGGGAGTGCTCGACCTCACCGCCGAAATGAGCCCCTCAGCCGATGCCGGCCGTCCCATCGCTCCCGAATGGGAGGATGCTGCCCGGTACTGGCCCCGGCTCACCGCCGCCACATCCCACCTGCCCGCCCCGGTGGCGGTGGTCGACTTCGATGCGCTGCGCCACAACGCGATGGATCTTCTGGTGCGCTCCGGCGGGCTCCCGATCCGGGTCGCCTCGAAGTCCGTGCGCGTACGGGCGGTGCTCGATGCCGTTCTCCGGCTGCCGGGATTCCGCGGCATCCTGGCGTTCACCCTCGCCGAGGCGCTGTGGCTGTGCGAGACCCACGACGACATCGTGCTCGGGTACCCGACGGTCGACCGCGTGAACCTGGAAAGGCTCGCTGCCGATGAGGTCGCCGCGAGCCGGATCGCACTGATGATCGACGATCCCGCCCAGCTCGATCTCATCGACAGCGTGGCCGCACCGGGACGGCGCCCCGAGATCAGGGTCGCCATCGATGCGGACGCCTCGCTGCGATCCGCCGCACTCGGACACATCGGCGTGCGTCGCTCCGCGCTGTTCTCCGCCGGGGAGGTCGCCGCGTTCGCCAGGGCGATCGTCCGGCGGCCGGGATTCCGGCTCGTGGGACTGCAGATGTACGAGGCGCAGATCGCCGGACAGGGAGACGACGCGGGCGCCGACGCACCGCTGATCCGGATGGTTCAAGCCCGCTCTCGAAGCGAGCTGCGCGGGCGCCGGGCGGCCATCGCCTCCGCACTCACCGAGATCGCCCCGCTCGAGTTCCTCAACGGCGGCGGCACCGGGTCGCTCGAGTTCTCCGGCAGCGACGAGGCGCTCACCGAGGTGAGCGCGGGCAGCGGGCTGCTCGGCGGGCACCTCTTCGACGGGTACCGCTCCTTCCAGCCCGCGCCGGCGTCCGCCTTCGCCTTCGACGTCGTCCGTCGCCCCGCTCCGGACATCGCGACCGTTCTCGGCGGGGGATGGATCGCCTCGGGGCCGGCGCTCGCCTCGCGTCAGCCGCTACCGGCATGGCCTCAGGGGCTTCGTACGCTGCCCCGCGAGGCCGCCGGCGAGGTGCAGACCCCGCTCCAGGGACGAGCCGCGGCGCAGCTCCAACTCGGCGATCGGGTATGGTTCCGGCACGCCAAGAGCGGCGAGCCCGCCGAGCGGATCGACCGGTACCACCTCGTCGCGGGCTCGGAGATCGTGGAGGAGCTGCCGACCTACCGTGGCGAGGGGAAGGCGTTCCTGTGACGAGGATCGGCGGCTCCTGGAGCAACTGGGCCCGCACCGCACAGATCACGCCGCTGCGCGTCGAACGCCCGCGGACGCCGGAGGGCGTGCAGCGCGCGGTGCGCGCGGCTGCGGCGCAAGGCCTCACCGTGAAAGCGGTCGGTGCCGGACACAGCTTCACCGGGATCGCGGCGGCACCCGGCGTCCTGCTCGAGCTCGACGACATGCAGGGGCTGGTGACGGCGGATGCCGGGACCGGCCGCGTCACGCTGCTCGCCGGTACCCGGCTGCACCGGGTGCCCCGGCTGCTCGCCCCGCACGGTCTCGCGATGCAGAACCTCGGTGACATCGATCGCCAGTCGATCGCCGGCGCGATCTCGACGGGTACGCACGGCACCGGCGCCCGGTTCGGAGGTCTCGCCACCCAGGTCGTCGGCGTGACGATGATCACCGCGGCGGGAGAGTTCCTGCGCGTCGACGAAGATCAGAACGCCGACCTGCTCCCGGCGGTGGCGCTCGGACTCGGCGCGCTCGGGATCATCGTCGAGGTGACCCTGCAATGCGTTCCGGCGTTCGTCATGCACGCGATCGATGAACCGGCTCCGCTGGCGGACGTGCTGGCAACGCTCGACGACCGCGTGGCGGCATCCGATCACTTCGAGTTCTACTGGTTCCCGCACACCGAGGTCGCCCTGACCAAGAGGCAGACGCGGTTGCCGGAGTCCACCGTGCGCCGGCCGCTCCCGGTCGTCGGCAAATGGATCGATGAGACACTGCTCTCCAACGGGGTCTACCGTGCCGTCTGTGCAGCGGGTCAGGCCGTTCCCGCGATCACGCCGCGGTTCAACCGCCTGGCCGTGAAACTCACCGGTGATCGCGAGTACACGGACCGCTCGCATCGCGTGCTGACGCAGAACCGGAACGTGCGCTTCCGCGAGATGGAGTACGCGCTGCCGGCGGAGAACGTCGTGACCGCGTTCCGCACGGTCCAGGAGCTGATCTCCCGGCGGGGCTGGCGCATCGAGTTCCCGATGGAGCTGCGCTTCGCTGCGCAGGACGACCGTTGGCTGTCCACCGCTCACGGCCGTGCCTCCGGTTACATCGCCGTGCACCGCTTCTGGCGCGCGGACCACACCGCGTACTTCGACGCCGTCGAGCAGATCATGCTCGAGCACGGCGGGCGACCGCACTGGGGCAAGCTCCACTCGCTCGACGCGGAGCAACTGCGTGAGCGCTATCCGCGGTTCGATGATTTCCGCGCGCTGCGCGACCGCCTCGACCCAGAGCGGCGCTTCGGAAATCGCCATCTCGAGCGCGTGCTCGGCGACTGATCGCGTTCCCGCCCGTACGCCCTCCATACCCAGTCCACGCGCAGACTGCGCGACTAGGATGAGAGGAATTCGAGGAAGGGTGGCCTCCGCATGGAGTGGCTCGTGCCGGTACTGATCGTCGTCGGAGTGATTCTGCTCATCGGAATCTACCTCTGGGCCACCTACAACTCGCTGGTGCAACTCAAGATCCGTGTCGACGAGGCCTGGAGCGGCATCACCGTCCAGCTCAAGCGCCGAGCCGATCTCATCCCGAATCTCATCGAGACCGTGAAGGGCTACGCCTCGCACGAGAAGGCGGTCTTCGAGAACGTCACCCGCGCGCGCGCGGAGACGCTGTCCGCGGAGAGTCCCGGGGCAGCCGGAATCGCCGAGGGTCATCTGCAGCAGGCTCTGCGCAGCCTGTTCGCCGTCGCCGAGGCCTACCCGCAGCTGCAGGCCAGCCAGAACTTCCTCCAGGTGCAGCAGGCGCTGGTCGACACGGAAGACAAGATCCAGGCCGCCCGACGCTTCTACAACGGCGGCGTGCGGGAGCTGAACACGAAGATCAAGGTGTTCCCGAACAACCTGTTCGCGCGCGGTCTCGGTTTCACCGAGCGCGAGTTCTTCGAGGTCGCCGACACGGGTGCGATCTCCGAGCCCCCGCGCGTGCAGTTCTGACTGCATCCCTGAGCTCGTCGAAGGGTCACCAGACCGAGATCTCGACCCCCTCGCCGGTGACGTCGACGTCGCCGCGCACCGCCCAGTCCTCGCTGCGGTAGGTCACGCTGCGCGAAGTGCCGTCATGTCCCGTGCCGGTCACAGTCGCGATGAGGACGCCGCCTTCCGCGAGGAATCCCTCGTCTTCGATCTCGACGGTCGGCAGCTGCTCGATGCGGTACCGGATGCCGGACACGGCCGAGAACTCAGCGCCCCACGGGATGCGGATGCCGCAGCCATCCGGGGGAGTGCCGCTCCTGCTCTTGGCGCACTGCTCGAGGTGGTCGTCGACAATGCCTGACCTGCACCTGCACCTGCTCAGCGGAGGCCGCCGTCGGCGACGGGGATGGCAGGGGAGAAGGGCTCTCGACGACGCTGGGCACGGTAGAGGACTGCCAGATCCAGACCGACGCGCCCCCGAGCAGCACCGCGGCGACGACCGCGCCGATGATCCAAGGGCGACGTCCGGTCATCAGCTGTTCTCCCGGGGATGCACGTGTCGGTCAACGATCGTGTCCCCGAGTGCCGACAGCGCGCGATGCAGGCTGCCTGCGGCGTCGCCCCATCCGGAGACCGAGACGTGCTCCAGCCCCTGCCAGGAGGCGGCCAGGGCGAGTTCGATCGCGATCGCGGCGGCGTCCTCCGGGCGGGCCTGCGGCTCCCACCAGGCGGACTGCACACGCAGCGTGGAGGTGGCCCGGTCTGCCTTGAGATCGACGCGAGCGACGATCCGGTCGCCGACCAGAACCGGCAACGAGTAGTAGCCGTACCGTCGCTTGTCTGCGGGCACGTAGATCTCGATGCGGTAGTCGAGCTCGAAGACCCGCAGCGCTCGGTCGCGGAACCACACCACGGGGTCGAACGGCGTGAGGACCGCCGCAGCATCGACCCGCCGAGGCAGCACCGCGTCGCGGTGCCTCCACGACGGGACGGCCCGCCCGGCGCGCTCCCAGCCGCGCACGGCGACCGGCACGAGCTCTCCGGCATCGACGAGCTCGGCGATCGCCTTCGAGACCGCAGCGCGATCACGCAGCCGGTAGTAGTCCGCGAGGTCGGACTGCGTGGCCACGCCCGATGACCGGGCGGCGCGGCGCACGAGCTCGCGGATCGCGTCGGCGCGCGGGATCTCCTGCGAGCGGATGCCGTCAGGGATCACCTGCTCTGCGAGGGCGTAGGTGCGCTCGAAACCGCGTCGTCCGCTGATCGCGACGTCGCCCGTGCGCCACATGTGCTCGAGCGCGAGCTTTCACGTCATCCCAGTCCCACCAGGTGCCGCGCTCGCGCGGGGCATCCTCGCGGAGATCTGCAGGGCGCAGCGGTCCGCGCGCACGGAGTTCGTCCTGCACCCAGCCGAGGGTCCGGGTGTTGACGCTCATCCAAGAGTCGTCTTTGGACCACCGACGGCGGAAGTCGTCCATCCGGAACTGCCAGAGCGGCCAGTCCTCGACCGGGATGAACGTGGCCTCGTGAGCGAGGTACTCGACGTAGTGCGTGGTGCGTGAGAGGAAGATCCTGTCCAGCAGGGCGGGATCGTAGGAGCCGAGCCGGGAGAACAGCGGCAGGTAGTGGGAGCGCGCGAAGACGTTGACCGAGTCGATCTGCAGCACGCCCAGCCGGTCCATGACCCGGTGCACGTGGCGTGCGCTGACCGATGCCGGACGCGATCGGGTGAACCCCTGCGCGGCCAGCGCCATCCGGCGTGCCTGGGCGGAGTTGAGGGTCTCGGTCACCTCGCCAGCGTATCGCCGGGCACCGACATCGCCCGTCTGCGGGCGGCCGGCGTCCGCAGCCGCATGGGCTCGCGCTCTAGACTGACCGGATGAGTGACGAGCTGCGACCACGACTGAGAGACCTCCTCCGTCCGCGTTCGATCTCGACCGATCGAACGGTGACGACCGAAGCCGATCAGGCTGTCCCGTTCGGGCTGCGCGTCGGGGCCGGCTACGCCTGGCGGCTGCTGATACTGGCCGCCGCCGTCGGCGTGTTCATCTGGCTGGTCATCACGCTCAAGCTCCTGGTGATCCCGCTCATGGTCGGTATTCTCATCACCGCCCTGCTGTGGCCGGCATTCGAATGGATGCTGCGCAGACGCTTTCCGCGGTGGCTGGCGGTCGCGCTGTCGATCCTCGGCACGCTCGCGATCGTCACGGGCCTGATGTGGCTGGTCGTGTGGCAGATCCGACTGGAGCTTCCGGAAGTCCAGGCGAGCACCGCTGTCTCCATCGAGAACTTCCAGGACTGGCTCCGTCAGGGACCGTTGCACCTGACCGGTGATCAGATCAGCGACTACCTCGCTCAGGCGCAGGCTCTGATCGAAGAGCAGGGCCAGCTGCTGTGGTCGGGAGCGCTGGCGGTGGGTTCCACCCTCGGCCACGTCGTCACCGGCGCACTGCTCTCCCTCTTCGTGCTCGTCTGCCTCCTCGCCGACGGCGCGGGAATCTGGCGGTGGACCGTCAGGATCTTCCCTCGTAACGCCCAGCCCGCGATCGACGGTGCCGCCCGCAACGGCTGGAAGACCATCGTCAACTACGCCAGGACTCAGCTGTTCGTGGCCACGATCGATGCGATCGGAATCGGGCTCGGAGCGTTCCTGCTGCAGGTGCCGCTCGCGCTTCCCGTCGCGGTCCTGGTGTTCCTCGGCTCCTTCATCCCGATCGTCGGAGCGGTCGCGACCGGCGCGATCGCAGTCTTCCTGGCACTGGTCTACAACGGCCCGTGGATCGCGTTGTGGATGCTTGTGGTCGTTCTCGGCGTGCAGCAGGTCGAAGGGCACATCCTGCAGCCGATCCTGATGGGATCCGCCGTGAAGGTGCATCCGCTCGCCGTCGTCCTCGTGGTGGCGGGAGGCGCGATGATCGGCGGGATCCCCGGCGCCTTGTTCGCCGTCCCACTCGCAGCATTCGTCAACGTCGTCGCCGTGACGCTGACCTCCGGGTCGTGGCGAACAGGCGCCGTCCCGAGCGGCGATCTGATCTGGAGCACAGTGCCGCGACAGCGGCGGAGGAGCAATCGATGACCGCGGTTCCCAGCCTGGCCGAATTCGAGGAAGCAGCACGCAGCCTCGCCGACGTGATCACCCACACGCCGACGCTGCCCTCCCGGGCGGTCTCCGACGTGCTCGGTGCGCCGGTGCTCCTGAAGATGGAGAACCTGCAGCGGACCGGATCGTTCAAGATCCGCGGCGCCGCCTACCGTCTCTCCCGGCTCACCGCCGAAGAGCGCGCACGCGGCGTGGTCGCGGCATCCGCGGGCAATCACGCGCAGGGAGTCGCACTCGCAGCCCAGGCGCTCGGGATCTCCGCGACGATCTTCATGCCTCTCGGCGTTCCGGTGCCGAAGCTCCTCGCCACCCGCGGCTACGGGGCGGATGTCGTCCTCGAAGGCGAGACCGTGGCGACTTCGCTGCGTCTGGCCGCCGATTTCGCCGAACGCACAGGCGCCGTCCTCATCCATCCGTTCGATCACCGTGATGTGGTGATCGGCCAGGGCACCCTCGGCCTCGAGCTTCTCGAGGACGCGCCGGACGTCGACACCATCGTGCTGGGCATCGGCGGCGGCGGCCTCATCGCGGGCGTGGCGGCCGCTGTCAAGGCGCGCGCCGCGCAGCTCGGCCGCGAGGTCCGGATCATCGGGGTGCAAGCCGAGAACGCCGCGGCGATGCCGCCGTCTCTGGCGGCCGGGCATCCGGTCGACATCGTGACCCGGCCGACCATCGCCGACGGCATCCTCGTCGCGCGTCCCGGGGCGATCCCGTTCGACATCATCAAGGACCTGGTGGACGAGGTCGTCATTGTCTCGGACGACGACCTGGCGCGCGCGATCCTCGTGCTCCTCGAGCAGGCGAAGGTCGTCGTGGAGCCGGCCGGCGCCGCGGGAGTCGCCGCGATCCTGGCCGGCAAGGTGTCGGCCAGGGGCGTGACCATGGCCGTTCTCTCCGGTGGGAACATCGACCCGCTCCTCCTGCAGCGCGTCGTGTCGCACGGGCTCGCCGCCTCCGGGCGCTACCTCACGCTCCGCGTCCCTCTTCCCGACCGCCCCGGGCAGCTGGCGCGGGTGTCCGAACTCATCGCCGAGGCGGGGGCGAACGTCATGGAAGCCATGCACACCCGGCACGGGCACGGCCTGCAGATCAGCGAGGTCATCCTCGAGCTCAGCGTTGAGACGCGAGGACCGGAGCATTCCGAGCACACGTTGGACACGCTGCGCCGCGCCGGTTTCGAGCCGGTGGTCGTACCGGACTGACGCGGGATGACGCGGACGCTCGATGTGGGATGATGACACGTGGATGCCTTGCGCGATGGGAGGGGAATTTGACACTCGACGGTTCGATTCGTGCGGGCGCTGGCCTCAGTGACTCGAGTGGTGCACTCTCGATACTCGATACAGAAGCGGTGACTACTCTGGTGGGTCGATGGCGCCGTCACCTCGGACGCCGGCTCCTGGCCACGGATATCGCGGCGATCGCTCTCGGCGTCGGGGTGAGTCAGTTCCTCTCCTTCGGGTTGCTCCGTTCCGAGCTCGTGGTCGCGCCGGGGGAGCTCGATACGTTCACGGCCCGTTTTGTAGCGATCTGGGTGGCGTTCGTGGTCGCCTGGACGATGGCACTTGGCCTCGGCGCTACGCGCAGTGAGAAGGTGATCGGGACGGGTGCCGAGTATCGGCGCGTCGTCAATGCCACCATCCAGGTCTTCGGCTTCGTCGCGATCCTCGTGTTCTTCCTCAAAGCCGATCTTGGTCGCGGGTACTTTCTGACCGCTCTGCCCGCCGGTCTGGGCCTCGTGGTGCTCGGACGATGGGCGCAGCATCGTTGGCTGCTCGGACAACGCCGTCGGGGTGCGTACATGCGGCGTGCGCTGGTGGTCGGCAGTCGGGGAAAGTCGCAGCACGTCGCGAGCAGCATCCTTCGTGAAGGGCCAGCTACAGGTCTCGTGCTCGTCGGCGCGCTCACCAAGAAGGGCGACGATACCGCCCCGCTCGCCGGGAGCGTGCCCGTAGTCGGGGACTTCAGCGAAGTGCTGCTCGCGGCTGAGACCACGAGGGCGGATACGCTGATCTTCACCGGTTCCGACGATTTCTCTCCGCGAGAGCTCCGGGAGCTCGGCTGGCAGCTTCAGGACCGCAGCGTCGACCTCATCGTCGTTCCGTCGCTGACAGACGTCGCCGGTCCCCGGATCCACGCTCGTCCTGTGGCTGGACTGCCGCTGATCCATGTGGAATACCCTGTGTTCGAAGGCGTGAAGTACTACGCAAAACGCACTTTCGACCTTGTCGCGTCCGGACTCGGACTTATCCTGCTCAGTCCGGTGCTGCTGCTCATCGCTCTCGTCGTGCGCATCGAGAGCCCCGGTCCAATTCTGTTCCGCCAGAAGCGTGTCGGAGTGAACGGTGCCGCGTTCTCAATGTTCAAGTTCCGATCGATGGTCGCCGACGCCGAAGCGAGGCTCCCGGATCTGGAGCACCGCTCGGACGGCAACGGCGTCCTCTTCAAACTGAAGTCGGATCCTCGCGTCACGCGCGTCGGCCGTCTCCTGCGCCGCTTCAGCCTCGACGAGCTGCCGCAGTTGCTGAACGTCTTCATCGGTGACATGTCGCTCGTGGGCCCGCGCCCCCCGCTGCAGCGGGAGGTGGAACAGTACGACCACTGGGCGAATCGTCGGCTGCTGGTCAAGCCTGGTATCACCGGCCTGTGGCAGGTCAGCGGACGCTCCGATCTCTCGTGGGACGACTCGGTACGCCTCGACCTCTACTATGTCGAGAATTGGTCTCTCGTCGGCGACATCCTCATCCTCGCCCGAACGGTGCGTGCAGTCATGGCATCGCGCGGCGCCTACTGATCTGAGGCGTTGGCCGCCACGAAGTCGCTGATCGAGCGCTGAACGGACAGCGCCGGGCGCCAGCCCAGCTCGTCGCTGAGTCGCGTCGAACTGCCCACGATGTCCCGTGCGTCGGTGGCACGGATCCGACGCTCGTCGACGCTCAGCTCCGGGACCGCCCGCCCCATGGCCGCGCACAGGCTGCCCAGCAGTTCGGTGCCGGCAAGCGAGTGACCGGAAGACACGTTGTACACGGTGTGCCGGAGTTGGGACGCAGTAGCGAGTCGCAGATAGGCGTCGGCGACGTCTCGAACATCGGTGTAGTCGCGTCGCGTCGTGAGGTCCCCGACCAGGAGCGGCTCTCCCTCGGGGAGGAGCCTGAGCGATTCGGCGAGATCGGGTACCACGAAGCCACGGGACTGACCAGGGCCGATGTGATTGAACGGACGGGCGATCACCGCGTCGACGCCGCGTTGGCGGTAATAGCGGACCTGATGCTCCACGAGCAGTTTGCTGACCACGTAAGGCGACGAATGGCCGATCGGGGCGTCTTCGTCACGAGGGAGCGCGTCCTCAGGCGCCCGGTACACCGCTCCGCTGCTCACCACGACGACTCGAGGGCGCTCCCCGACGGGGCGTCGCAGAATCGCCTCGAAGAGGTTGGTCACCATCGAGCTGTTGTCGGTCAAATACAGTTGAGGCGCGTCGAAAGACGGGCCCACTGCTGCACGGCCGGCGAGGTGGACGACGACATCACCGAGAGCATCCGCTGGCCAGTTCTCAGTCAGGTCGGCCGTGCGGTGTTCGATCCCCAGTTTCGATGCGACGGCTGCGCTCTGTTCGGAGCGGATGATTCCAGTCACGTCGTGCCCGGCAGCCACCGCCAGGCGTGCCAGATGTCCACCCACGAAGCCATCGACGCCGGTGATCGTGACACGCAAGCGGTTCGCTGTCATGACACGGAAGCCGCGTTCGGAACCTCGAGTCCGTTCAGTCCAGCCTGCTCTGCGAGATCGTGTGCCACCATTCGCGAGACGAGTCCATGGAAGTCCACCTCGCGGCGCCAGCCGAGCTCGCGCTCAGCCTTCGACGGATCGCCGAGGAGGATGTCGACTTCGGCGGGGCGCATGAACTTCGGGTTCTGTACGACGTACGGCTTCCAGTCCTCGATGCCGACCTCGGCGAACGCCAGGTCCAGGAACTCCTCGATGGAATGAGTCTCACCGCTGGCGAGGACGAAGTCGTCTGCGATCCCGTGCTGCAGCATGAGCCACATGCCGCGCACATAGTCGCCGGCATAGCCCCAGTCCCGCTTGGGCCACAGGTCACCCAGCTCGAGTGTCTCCTGCAGACCCAGTTTGATCCGGGCCACCGCGTGGGTGATCTTCCGCGTGACGAACTCGACACCGCGGTGCTCGCCCTCATGGTTGAACAAGATGCCGCAAGAGATGAACATGCCGTAGCTCTCGCGGTAGTTCTTGGCTATCCAGTGGCCATAGAGCTTGGCGACGCCGTACGGGCTTCGCGGGTGGAACAGCGACTCCTCGTTATAGCCGCTGCCCGGGCGGTTGTAGTCGAGTCCGCCGAACATCTCCGAGGTGGATGCCTGATAGACCTTGGTGGTTTCGGCGAGGCCCGTGAGCCGCACAGCCTCGAGGACGTTGAGCACGCCCTTCCCTGTGACGTCCGCGGTGAGCGTGGGGTTCTTGAACGAGTACCCCACGTGGCTGATGGCTGCGAGGTTGTAGACCTCGTCGGGCCGTGTCGACTCGACCGCGCGCACGATCGAGGTCGGGTCGGTGAGGTCACCCTCGATCAACTCAACGTATGGCAGCTCCCGGGCAATCGCCTCTCGCCGCGGGTTGTGCTGGCCGCGGATCAGGCCGTGCACAGCGTAGCCCTCTGCATGGAGGAGCTCGGCGAGATGTCTCCCGTCCTGTCCTGTGATACCGGTGACGAGTGCGGTCCGTGTCGTGTTCATGGTCCCCCGATCGGAGTCTGATTGCCCGGTGGTTGCGCCTTCGGAAGAAGATGCGCGCGGGCCTCTGATTCTACGGGGGATCCGGCGTACACGAGCAACCGCGAGACGAGCGTCCGGAGGAGCTATCGGCGGAGTCCTGGCGCGCAGGTTATCCTGGAGGGTATGCCGGATACTCTGCAAGGACTGGTCGACGTACCGGTCGATACCGCGACCCCGATCGCGCCGTTCACGATTCTCGCCGTCTGCACCGGTAACATCTGCCGATCTCCCATGCTCCAGTCCATGCTCGACGCGCGACTGGGCGCAACGATCAGCGATTGGCAGTCTCCGGGCGAACGCGACCATGGTCCGCTGCTCGCGGTTCGCAGCGCCGGCACGCGGATCGATCCGGCGCTCGAGCAGCCCCCGCAGGTGAGCGAGCACCTGCGACGGCTCGGGGTGCCGAGCATCGTCAGGCCGCCGGTTGCACTCAGCCTTGCCAAGCTCGCGGACGCGGACCTGGTCCTCACAGTCACGCGCGAGCAGCGCAGCGCCGTCGTCCGGATGTCCCCGCGGATGGTCTCGAAGTCGTTCACGCTGGTGGAGTTCGCTCGCATCGTGGACTCCCTGGCTTCGACGCCGCGCTCCAGCAGGGCTTCCATCGGCTCTGGCCCCGACGTGCCCGCCGTCCTCCGGGCCACCACCACCATGGCGGCACGGCGTCGAGGCATGGTTCCGCCACTGCCCAGCCCGTCGCATCTCGACATCGTGGACCCCTATCGGCGCAGCGACGCCGTGTACGCGTCCGTCGCGGATGCGATTGCCGGCGCGGTCGATGAGATCGTTCACGGGCTCTCTGTCCTGACATCGCGCTGAAGAGCCTGATCCCCCGTTTCGACGACTGCGCTCGTCCGGGTGCTCTCGGGGCAGCCCGCGATCGCCTAAGCTACGTATGGCCGCGTGCGGCGGTTCACCCGGATCGCCGTGACGGACATCGCGTCCGGCGTGTTCGACCGGAACTGAGTATGGGGCGTTAACTCGCCGTCACAGGCGCGGTGCCGACACGGCTGTCCATAAAGATCGGAAGGTTTGCCTCTGTGGAGTTGCGTGATTTCGTCGACACGCTTCGGCGGCGCTGGCTGACTATCGGCATCCTCACTGCGTGCGGTCTCGCCGTCGCGGCGCTCCTGGCCGCCATGGCGACCCCGGTCTATCAGGCGAGCACACGCGTCTTCGTGTCGACCCAGTCAGTGGCCTCGGCGATCGAGGCTTTTCAGGGGTCGAGCTACACCGAGGCCCGGATGCAGTCGTATGTCGAGGTCGCGGCGGACCAACTCGTACTCGATCGGGTCGTCAGTGAGCTCGATCTCGACAAGTCGTCCAGTGACCTCGCCGGCGTTGTGAGCGCACGAGTGGTGCCGAACACGGTCCTCATCGAGATTCGTGCGACCTCCGAGTCGGCGGAGGAAGCCGCCGACATCAGCAACTCCGTCGCGCGAAATCTCCGTGAGGTAGTCATCGGAGAACTCGAAGAGCAGGTCGGTGGGGACAGCTCGCTGGTCAACCTCACTCTCGTCAAGCGTGCGACGCCGGAGGACTCGCCGTTCTCGCCGTCGATCCCGCTGTACCTCTTCGTCGGCGGAGTGCTGGGATTCATCGTCGGCCTCGCGGTCGGCTTCACGCGGCAGGCTCTGGACACGCGGGTGCATTCCGAACGTGATGTCATCGCGAGCACCGATCACCCCATTCTCGCCGGATTCGTGTTCGACGCCACGGCGACGAAGCAGCCGTTGACCGTCCACTCCGGGCCGCAGAGTTCCCGAGCAGAGGCGTTCCGCTCGCTGCGCACCAACCTCCAGTTCATCAAGGTGGACAGCCGGAGCCGGGCATTCGTGGTCACCTCTTCGCTCGCTTCGGAGGGGAAGACCACCACAGCCGCGAACCTTGCGATCGCGGTCTCGGAGGCGGGAAAGCGCACACTGCTTATCGACGGCGACCTGCGCCGCCCGCGCGTGGCGGAGTACATGGCGATCGAGGGCGCCGTCGGCCTGAGCGACACGCTCATCGGCAACATCCCTCTGGATGATGTGATGCAGGAGTGGGGGGACTCCGGCAACCTCTTCGTCCTGCCGGCGGGAACGCGCCCGCCGAACCCCAGCGAGCTGCTCGGCTCGAACTGGATGGAAGAGCTCATCGGCGTGCTGCGAGGGCGGTTCGATCAGATCATCATCGATGCACCGCCCCTGTTGCCGGTCACGGACGCCGCGGTGCTGAGCCGCATCACCGACGGCGCTATCGTCGTGTGCGCCGCGGGCCGCACGCGAACCACACAGCTGAAGCACGCGCTCACCGCGCTCGAGAACATCGACGCCCGGGTTCTCGGCCTCGTCATGAACATGCTGCCCTCGCGCGGACCGGACTCCTACGGGACCTACGGCTACGAGTACGCTGAGAGCAAGTAACGCGGATGGACGACTGATGGTCGAGCGGGTGCGGGTGGCGATCGCCCACGACTACCTGACTCAGCGAGGTGGCGCCGAGAAGGTGGTTCTGGCCATGGCGCGCGCCTTCCCGGACGCACCCATCTACACCACCCTCTACGACCCTGCCGGCACCTTCCCGGAGTTCGCCGATCTCGATGTGCGACCCTCGCTCCTGAACCGGATCGCAGGTTTCCGCCGCGATCATCGAAACGCGCTGCTGGCGCTGCCCTTCGCAGCGAGCTCGATCCGGATCGACGCCGACGTCGTGCTCACCAGCAGCAGTGGCTGGGCACACGGCTTCCGCACTTCCGGCCGCAAGCTCGTGTACTGCTATTCACCGGCCCGATGGCTCTATCAGACCGATGCCTATCTCGGCGACAGCGGGGGCGCGAAGCGCATCCTCATGCGGGCTGTGGGCCCGTCGTTGCGGGCGTGGGACCGCCGTGCGGCCGCATCTGCCGATCGCTATCTGGCAATCTCGTCAGCCGTTCGCGATCGTATCCGCGACGCGTACGGGCGGGAAGCGGAGGTCGTGGCTGCCCCGCACACGATCGAGGTCGGCCTCGACGAGGAAGCCGTACCGGGCATCGACGAGAGCCAGGACTACTACCTCTGCATCTCCCGGCTCCTCCCGTACAAGAACGTGCACCGCGTGATCGAGGCGATCTCCACCACGCCCGAGCGGCGCCTCGTCGTTGTCGGTTCGGGGCCGGAGGAGGCTCGGCTCGCCGCGATGCTCCCGCCGAACGCGGAGCTGCGCAAGAATCTCAGCGACGCGCAGATGCGCTGGCTCTACCGGCGCTGCAAAGGCGTCGTCGCTGCCAGTTACGAGGATTTCGGGCTCACGCCACTGGAAGGCGCCGCGTACGGAAGACCTAGCGCCGTGCTGCGCTGGGGCGGGTTCCTCGACACCGTGATCGAAGGGGTCACCGGCATCTATTTCGACGAACCGACCCCTGCCGCGATCACCGGCGGTCTCGACGAGCTCGAGGCGACGCGATGGGATGCCGTGGCCATCATCGCAGCGAACGAGCGATTCAGCGAGAAGCGGTTCCACGAGGCGCTGCATCATGCCGTGGGCGACGTCGCGGCGGCGGGCAAGGCATGAGGTCGGGTCTGCGCATGCAGGCGGCGGTCATCCGCCGCGGGTGGCCGCTGCTGGTGCTCTTCGTGGTCCTCGGCCTGCTCGGCGGCCTCGGCACTGCTCTGCTGGTGACCCCGCGTTTCGACGCGACCGCGCGTGTGTTCATCGCCGCCACCGAAGGCGATACTCCGTTGGGCAGTCTCGCCCTGACCTACTACGCCCGCGATCGACTGCCCTCCTATGCGGAGGTCGCGACGAGCGCGGCCGTGCTCCGACCTGTCGCCCTCGAGCTCGGACTGGACGACACGCCAGCTGAACTTGCGAGCCGCGTCGAAGTCCGCCCGCTTCCTGACAGCTTGATTCTCGAGATCGTCGGATCGAGCCTGTTCAACACTGAGGCGCCGCGGCTCGCCGACGCCGTCGCCCGGAAGCTCGCAGAGGTCATCGAACTCCAGCTCGAGGCGCGGATGACCGGCCAAGGCAGTGCACTGCGTGTCCAGGTGATCGAGAGTCCCGCGGTCTCGCTCACGCCGGCATATCCGGTCCTCGGTGTGGCGGTCGGCACCGGCGCCGTCGCCGGACTGCTGATGGGATTCGGAGTGATGCTGCTCCGGAACACTTTCGACCACCGCGTCCGAGGCGTCGACGACGTGAGGGAGGCCACGACCACGCGGGTAGTCGGAACGGTGTCCCCCTATGGGCGAGACGATGTTCTCACCGTGGCGCTCGATGACGAGCATCCGTGCACGATGCAGTACCGTGCCCTGCGTACGGATCTGCACTTCCTCGGGTTCCAGGCCCGCAATCGGGCCGTGCTGCTGGTTGGGGCGTCGCGGTCGCAGGGAACGACCGACGCCGCGGTGAATTTCGCGAGCGTCATGGCCGGGCTTGGTCGGCGGGTGCTCCTCGTGGACGCGTGTCTGGGAGCGACCGAGATTGTTGATCTGCTCGGTCTCTCGCGCGGTCTGGGCCTGACGGACGTGCTCGCGGGGCGTGCGAAACTCGATGACGCCGTGCAGACCTGGCCGGAGGTGAGGGACGTCACGGTGCTGGGGGCAGGCGGCCCACACCCCAACTCCCGCGATCTGCTCGGCTCGGACCGCATGCGCGAGCTCCTCGCAGAGCTTGCAGAACGGTACGACGACGTCGTGATCGACGGCGGCCGCGCAATCGCCCCGGATGCGAGAGCACTCGCGGGGCTCGCGGGAACGACGCTTCTCGTGGTGCGCGCACGCCATGTCACGGTGCCGCGGATGCTTCGCGCGATCACGGCGTTGCAGCCCTCCGGCTCGTTCACCGGCATCTTGATCACGGAACAGCCGTCCCGTGGCGCAGATGCCGCAGCAGAGGCTGTGGCATGAACCCGGTGGCAGACCACGCGATCAGAGGTTCATCCACCTGGGGGGGAAAATGATTCGGAAATTATGGGAGCACGCAGGCATCGTGCTGTACAACACGGTGGTCACGCACGTACCGTCGCATCGAATCCGGCAGGCAGTACTCCGGATGTGGGGTGCCCGGATCGGTCGGGAGTCGGCGATATTCCGCGGAACGACGGTGCTCGGAATCGAGGGCATCCGAATCGGTGAAGCATGCGTGGTCGGCTTCCGCTGCCTGCTCGACGGTCGGGGCGGGCTGACGATAGGCGACAACGTCGTGATCGCGAGCGATGTGCATTTCATCGCAGGTCATCATCTGCCGAACTCACCAGACTTCGGGTATGTCCTCGAGCCCACGGTGGTGGAGGACCACGTCTGGATCGCCAGCCGGTCCACAGTGCTCGAGGGCGTCACGCTGGGGCGCGGAGCTGTCGTGGCGGCCTGTTCGTTGGTCCGAACCTCCATCGAGCCGATGCAGATCTCCGGTGGGGTGCCGTCGAAGCCCATCGCCGTGCGCAGATCCGCGCTCACATACCGCCCCGTCTATCGTCCGAAGTTCTTCTGATGTCGTCGTGGAACACGCGATGACATCCTTTCCGTACATCAGCAGAAGGAATCCGCAGTGAAACGCATTTGGGACCGCCTCGGCGTCGTGTTCTACAACTTCTTCGTCACCCACCTGCCAGGGCATTGGCTGCGTATCGGCGTGCTCCGGCTCTGGGGCGCGGAGATCGGCAAGGATTCGGCGGTGTTCCGCGGAACGACGGTTCTTGGCATCGATAAGCTTCGCATCGGCGAAGCCTCGGTGATCAGCTTCCGCTGTCTGCTCGACGCCCGCGGCGGTCTCACGATCGGGAACAGCGTGGTGATCGCGAGTGACGTGCACTTCATCACCGGCTCGCACTACCCGGATTCGGACACGTTCGAGTACTACCTTCTTCCGATCGAGGTGAACGACCACGCATGGATCGCGAGCCGGGCGACGGTACTGCCCGACGTGACGATCGGCCGTGGCGCCGTCGTCGGTGCGTCGTCCCTGGTGCGTGAGAACGTCGCTCCGATGGACATGGTCGCCGGAATCCCCGCCAAGGTGCGTGCACGGCGCGATTCGACGCTCGAGTATCGCCCCAAGTACAAGCCGCCCTTCTTCTGATGGTGGTTGATCTCAGCGGCACGCGTCTTGTCTACGTCGCCCCGCGGGCGGGAGAGAGCGGTGTCGGCGACTACGCAGACGAGTTCATCGCGGCGGTGCGTCCGCATTTCGGCGAGGTAGTCGAGTTCCGTCATCGCGGCCCCGGTCACGCGACCGTCGCCGAACTCCTGCGAGACCGGAGGGCCATCCGGGACCTTGTCCGAGACGGCCGCGGACGCGAGACGATCGTCCACACCGAGCAGAGCGGCGGCGGCATGCTGCCTTTCTGGGGGCCGGTCGGGCTGGGTGACGTCATGGTGACGTCGACCGTCCATGATCCGCCGCTGACCGTCTGGTGGCCGTTCCGCTCACGCTTCGCAGCTCGCCATCGGCTGATCGGACATGCCGTGCACTTCCCGCTGAAAGCCCCGCTTGAGCGCCTCGAGCGCCGGGTGAATCGCGGACGCACGCTGATCGCACTCAGCAGGCTCGGCGCCAGCGAGTTGGAGAAGACGATGAGTGGTTCGACCGTCGTGGCGTCTAGCCTGCTCGTTCCAGAGCGCCCCGACATCGACCCGGTGATCTCGCGTCCGCCCGCGATCGGCCTGTTCGGATACGTGTATCGCGGCAAGGGGTTCGACATGCTGTCGGAACTTCGCGATCGGATCGATCCGGCGGTCACGATCCGCATCGCCGGACGCGGTACCGAGCAGCTGCCTCCCATCGAAGGAATCGAGATACTCGGCGAGGTAATCGGCGAAGAGGAGCACGCTTTCTTCAACTCCATTCGGATGCTGCTGGTCCCCTACAACGCGCGCCTGGTCTACGGTCGAGAGGCGGTACCCGCGGCGAGCACAGTCAGCCGGGCGATGGCATACGGCACTCCGGTGCTTGTGCGCGGGCATGGCGCTCTGCGCGAGCTCGGCGAGGACGGCGGCGCCGTGGTCATCGAGGGCGGACCGCAGGAGCTCGCGAATGCGGTCGACGAGCTTGTGCCGGACGTCGGTCGTCTTGCGACGCTCGAGGCGGGGGCGCAGCGGATCAGGATCCGCCATTCCGCTGATCGTGTGATCGAGGACTTCCTCCGCGTCTGGAGACGGACGTGATGGTCATCCGAAGCCTGCTGAGCCCGAATCTGATCAAGGCAGGTGTCGCTTCAGGCTGGGTACTCGGCGGGCGGGTGATGGGTCTCGGCTGGACGATGCTCCTGATCTTCCGTCTCGGTCTCGGCGATTACGGCGAGTACGCCATGGCGTACGCCGTGTCGGCGATGATCGCGGCCCCGATCGACAACATCTTCCTCGTGCGCTCGCTGAGGGTCGACGAAGAGACCTTTCGTCGTGAGCGCGCCACGCGCATGCTGGTCGGCGCAGCGTTGCTCCTGGCTGGCGCGGCGTGCTTCACCACGAGCTTCATCGTCGGCTTCGCGCTCATCGTGGCCGGGGGGGAGATCTCGTTCAACAGCTACAAGAGTTTCCTTCTCCGAGACGGCCACCCGAATGTGGTGATGCGCTTCGATGCCATCCGACAGGCTGCGTCGATCATCCTCGGTGCCTTCGCGCTCTTTGTGCTTCCGGAGCCGACCCTCGGCACGGTGGTCGCCTGCTACAGCACACCGTACCTCGTCGTCGTCATCCTCGCGGCCGTCCAGGCGCGCGGGACGAGACCGGCCCGGCCCGGCGACAGCTGGCAGATTCTTCTGCTCTGGCTCGACGCCGGAGCGCTTGCGGTGTACCTGCAGGGGGATGTGCTGCTCATCGGTCTCATCACCGACAGCGAGGTCGCCGGCGCCTATTCAGTCACGTCGGTGATCGCGCTGGCGGCGACGGCCTTCGCTCAGATGTTCGTGCAGACCTATCACGAGCGGCTCCGCGTGGCGGGCGGCGATCCGGCGGCAGGTCCCCGTCCGGTCCTGATCCTGATCATCTCGGGTCTGCTCGGCGTCGCCGTGCTGGTGTTGGGCCTCATCGTCCTCGCAGCGGGTGACCCCGAGCAGATCGGCTCCATGCTCCTCGGAATGAGCGTCTTCGTCGTGCTGCACGCGATCGCGCTCATCCTGACGACGGTCCTCTATCTGCAGCGTCGGGACGGGCATCGCGTGCTCGCCGGATGGGTTGCCGTCGTCGTAAAGCTCGGCCTGCTCGCGCTGCTCGCGGGTCCGGTCGGTCTCGGTGGAATCGGAGCCGTCATCGCCTGCATCGCAGCCGAGGTTGTGCTCGTCATCTGGTATGTCAGAGTTGTGCTCTTGTGGCGCCCTTCGCCACCTGTCGCCGTGACGCAGCCCATCGTCCCCCCCCACATCGAAGGAGGCCCAGTGTGAGCACAACCACGTTTCTACTCGCGAAGGATCCGACTGTCGATCACGGCGGTGACATCGCTCTCTCGCGGCTGGTGATGGAGCTCGCCCGCGCCTCCCGCCCCGTGGACGCGATCTGTCTCTCCCAGCGTGCCCACGAGCCCTCGCCGAACCGCAGCGTCCTCCGCGTTCCGAAGCCGCCGGTCGCCCTGCCCTGGCTGATCTTCCGCAGTCTTCGGGAGCGCAAGAGCGTGGTGCATCTGCGTTACGACGTGTCAGCGCTGCGCGACGCGATCGACGAGCGTGAGCCGGAGCTTTTCGTCGCCGAGCACAACTACATGGTCGAGGCATTCCTCGGAAGCCGTCACCGCGGACGCACACCGCTCGCACTGAACACCGTGAATTCCGAGTCGATCGTTTGGCGATCAACGAGAGGGCTCGGCGGGCGGATCGAGGCACCCCGGATCGTCGCTGACGAGGTACGAACGGCGCTCGCCGCTCGCGCCGTGGCGACCTACGATCGCGACGAGGTCGACTTCTATCGAGGGCGTGGCGTGAACCGGGCGCACTGGCTCGACATCACCCTGCCGCCTGCGCAGCAGGCCCCGGTTGCCGATTCAGGGTCTACTCTCGTCTTTCTCGGAGATCGGACCTGGCCGCCGAATCAGGAGGCATTCGAACTGCTCATCGGCTGGTGGCCGGAGATCGCGCGCGGCATCCCGAACGCGTCCCTCCTCGTGGTCGGCAAGCGCGCCGACCGCTGGAAACCTCGGCCGCTGCCCGATGGCATGACCGACATCGGCTTCGCGGACGACCTGGACGCCGTGCTGAACTCGTGCCGAGCGCTGCTGGCTCCTGTGCTGACGGGTGGTGGAGTCCGCGTAAAACTTCTCGAAGCGGCCAGCCGCGGCCTTCCCGTGGTCGGCACAGCGGCGGCGCTTGGATCGCACGCCGAGCTGTTCGGGATCGGCGTGAACGACAGTCGGGAGGAGTTCGTGGCGCAGTGCCGCCGTTTCCTGCTGGATCGGAGCGCGGCGGCCGCCGAGGGGGAGCGGCTCTATCGCGTCAATGCCGATCGCTGGGTGCAGCAGGTGCCGCACAAGCGGGTGGCGGAGTGGCTCGCTCCATGACCTTCCTGATCTGGCTGCTCGCCGTCGCCACGCCGTTCGTGGCGGCGGTGCTCGCGAGCGACGCCAACCCCGCGATCCGAATCGTGGCGTTGCTGGCGATGGGCTTCCCTCTCGGGATCTGGGTCGCACTGCGCCGCCCCCTATGGATCTACTGCGGATACGCGTTCGCTTTGGGCGCGGTTCCGTTCGGCGTGCTGCCGTCGTCGCCACTGCCGCTCGTGCTGCTGCTCGGCGTGAGTATCGGTGCGACAGCCGCGCTGCAATTGCCCGCTGGTGATTCGCGATCGTTCACCGCACTGGAATGGTGGGTTCTCGGTCTGATCGCGACGTCGATACTCTCGCTCGCAGTGACCTACTCGACGAGCTATGACTTCTCGGAGTTCGCCAAGTGGCTCATCGCCACTGCGACGGTGTTCGCCCTCCTACGTTTGGACTCGCGCCGGCGTGACGTCGTTGGTCGCTGGTACGTGTTCGGAGCGACCGCGGCGAGCCTTTACGGTCTCGGGATGTTGTTCTTCGACCGCCAGGGCAAGAGTCTCTCCATGCTGTCGTTTCTCGGCTACGGCGGCTCAGGCGGAGACAATCTGCGCTACGTCGTCGACGGGGCCGAGCGCACCGTCCGTCTCACCGGAACGTACGTCGACCCGAATGCGGGCGGACTTTTCCTGCTCTTGGCAGTGGTTCTCTCCCTCGCCCTGTTCAGGGGGTTCTGGCAGATCGCACTGACCGGCATCACCGCCGCGGCCCTGGTCCTCACGTTGAGCCGTGCCGCGTTGGGCTCGTTGGTCGTCGCGTTCCTGATCTTCATGGCGGTGCAGAACATGCGATTCGGCGGGAAGGCGCGGATCGTGGCTCTCGCGTCGATGGCGGGGGCCGCGTTGCTGATGATCCCCGCGGTGCAGGACCGGCTGCTGGACTCGTTCGGGGCGAACGATGCCGGCTCCACGGCGCGCGCGGACGCGCTGCGCGACTTCCCGAAGCACATGGACGGGCAATGGATGTTCGGACTGGGATGGGGACGCATCGAGTTCCGTGACGGGGCGGTGGGGATGGCGATAAACCACGTCGCGAACGCTCCGTTGTTGTCGATCTATCGAGGCGGTCTCATCGTGGGATTGTTCTTCGCGGCGCTACTGATCTACGGGCTCATACTCTCTTGGCGTGCCCTGCGCAGGCCCCAGCCGCGGTATGGTTACGTGGGCGCCGGGTTCATCGGACTCGTCCTTGTCGCGCTCCAGCTTGACTTCCCTGTGATCACTATCCCGCCGGTGGTGGCGTTGTTCGCCTTCTTCCTTGCCAACCTGCCGACACCGGACGTGTACACAGCGAGGCAGACCGACGACGCGCTGGTTCCGCAAATCCCCCGCGCGCAGCGAGAGCTTAGGAGGTTCTGAAATGATCAGCACCACAGGAACCGTCCCGCCCGGAACCGGAAGCGCGACGGGCAGTCGCCTCGTCGGATTCGACGGTATGCGCGGGGTGCTCGCGCTCACCGTCATCCTTGTGCACACGCTCGGAGCGTTGGCGCCGGTCGTCCTCTCGCACAGCCGCATCGATCTCCTCGGCCAGGTGATCGTCGTGTTCTTCGCGATGTCGGGATTCCTCATCTACTGGCCCTTCGCGGCGCGCCTCATTGAGCGGCGTGACCCTCCGTCGCTGCGGGCCTACTACCTTGCTCGCGCCTTCCGCGTATATCCCGCCTACCTCGTCATCTTCCTGATCGCAGATCTTGGACTCGGTGCGGTCTTCGTGCACAACGCCATGGAGTCGATGACTCCGTTCACCGATGCCGGGACAGGGAGGATTACAGATCCGGTCGAGTTGCTGCTGCATCTCTCGCTCTTGCAGAACTACCTACCGGGCGGATTGCAGACCGGGATCAATTCCTCCTGGACGCTGACCGCCGAGATCACTTTCTATGCCGTCCTTCCGCTTCTGGCTTGGGGTGCCGCGAGGCTTGCCGCAGGACGCGTGCGCAACCGTTACCTCGCCGCAGCCCTCCCGGGCCTGTTCCTGTTCGGCTTCGGAATCGTGATGCGCGCGCTGGGTGCAGTTCTGTTCTCACTGAGCGACCTCGGTCTTCTCCAGGCGGAATGGGGAGCCACCTGGCTCGGAGTCTTCTCGCGCAGCTTCTTGGTTTGGTCTGACAACTTCGGTGCCGGCATGATCGCTGTCGTGCTTTTCATCGCCGCGCGCAAGGGGGCACTGACGCACGTCGGGCGTTGGCAGCTGCGCGCCTTCGCAGGTTGGGTCACCGTCGTGGCTCTGCTCGCCGCCGGCGCCGCTGTGGTGATCCTGCCGCGTTTCGTGTCGAGCTTTGTCGCAGTCGCCTCCGCGGCCTTCTTCCTCGTGCTGCTTCTGCCGACAGGTCGCGGTCGCACCTCGAAGCTCGCGGTCGCCCTGGATGCGCGCCCGCTGCACTACGTCGGCCTGATCTCGCTCAGCGTCTACCTCTGGCACTATCCCGTCCTGATTGTGCTGATCCGACTCGGCTGGCACGCCCACGACACACCACTCGGCGCTCTTGCCAGCTTCGCCATTGTGACCTTCGTGAGCGTGGCGGTCGGGTCGGTGACCTATTGGCTGATCGAGCGTCCGGCACAACGATTCGCGAGCCGTCGGCGGGCACCGAAGCAGGTTGCTGTGGCCTCCGGCGACGCGGCCGGCTGAGTCCCGGTCCAATCCCCGGCCCAGCGGATCGAGATCTCAGCGTGGGTCGAGCGCCGCGATCGTGGCGCGGAGCATTCCAGCCACCAGACGGTGGCCGGCCGGATTCAGGTGAGACCCGTCGGCGGTGATCTCGGGCCGAAGTGAGTGCGGATCCGCGGGGTCCACCAGAATGCGGTCGGCATCCACCACGGCATCGAGCTCGAGCGGTTTCGTGCGCAGCCAGCGGTTGTACTCGGCGCGAGCCGCGTCGGTCTTCGCGTCGCTGCCGCGAGGAGGCTCGGTGAACGCGATCACGCGGGCCTGGGGCCAGAGCGAGCGGGCATGCGCGACGAGGACCTGCATCGAGAGCTGCACGTCGGCCACTGGGCGGCCGGAATCCAAGTCGCTCGAACTCGCCCAGAAAGTGACGTAGTCAGGCGTCGCGTCGCCGTACGTTCGCCATTTCAGCGAATCGGGGCCGAAGCTCGTCGTCCAGGCTCCCGGCACCGCCAGGGTCGCGGCGGCGCCTCCTGAGGACAGTGCCCACTGCTGTGGCCAAGACGTCACCTCGCCATCATGAGGTTGCAGGTCTGGGTGCACATTGCCCGGGGTGTTCAGCGAGTGTCCGATCGTGAACAGCACGGGAGTGGTCGGCGCTGTCGTGTACTCGATCCAGACGTCGAGAAAGGCTGTGCCCACGTTGAGGTCGCCGATCGCCTCGGGCACGCCGCCGAGCTCGGACGCGCCGAACGTGTCGATCCATGACACTCCGCCGGTGGCGGACAGCGCGATGCCGTGATCGGCTCGCAGGCCCATGGAGAGCAACATCGGACGGCCTGCGGTGAGCGCCACGTCGTCGTCGGCGATCCACGGGGTCGTGAAGGTCTCGCCGTCGGACAGTGTGGCTTCTCGTGTGATCCGGGTCGGCTCGTCTGCGAACGCCGCGACGTCCTTCTCCGCACCCTGGGCGCCGATCCAGAGGCCTGAGAGCTCGAGGGTGCCGGGAACAGGCTGATCTGTGAGGTAGTTCCAGTTGCGCAGGTGCACCCGGAAGCTGGTCGCATCGGCGGCGAGCGTGAACGGAAGCCGCTGCACCGCGTTGAGCGGGCCGTCGGTGAAATGCTCCGCGACGACAGCCGTGTGGCCGAAGCTGTAATCAGCGAGCTGACCAGAACCCGGCCCGGGCGCGGGGTCGACCGGAGCGCCTTGATGCACCGGTGTGCACGCGGCGAGAGCCAGGAGGAGGGCGGCCGTCAGGACCACGGAGAGGTGACGGAGCGGTTGGAGGTGCGACAGCATCGCGTACGATGCTAGCCGGTTTCGCTGATCTGGCCGATTTCGACGCTCGCTGCGACTTCCGATATGAAGGCAGCAACCGATGCTGAGCCGTAAGATGGCAGGCGGCGGCTTCGCACTACAAGCAGAGGAGAATCGGCATCTCAAGGATCAATGCGCGGTTGCGAAGTCTCCTCCGTGTCGCCGGATGGTCGGTGTTCGGCATCCTCTTGGCAGGAGTGGCTTCCCTGATCGCCGTCATCGTCGTCGTCGGCGTCTCAGTGCGCAGCGAACTCGAGGCCGCGCTCCCTCTGGCCATATCCATTCAGCAGTCCCTCGTCACAGGCGACGAGCCACAACTCGAACAGGATGTGGAGGCTTTCATCGATCGGTCGAACGCCGCTGCGGATGCGGTCGAGAACCCGGTATGGAAGCTTGGGGAGCGATTGCCCGGGATCGGCCCCAATCTCAGCGCTATTTCGACGACCGCACGTGTGGCACGCTCCGTGGCCGAAGGAGCGGTCGGCCGCGCGACGCGGATCGAAGTTTCGGCATTCCGGCCGGTCGGCGGCGCCATAGACGTCGATGCGGTGCTGCGTTCTCGACCTCATGTCATCGCCGCGGACGCGACGATTCACGAGGCCGCGAAGATCATGGCCCAGATCGACACGCGCGAGTTGATCGGACCGGTTTCGGTGCCGGTGATACAGCTGCGCAGAGAGCTTGAGAGGGTGGGCGAGATGACGACGGGATTGTCGGTCGCAGCCGAGCTGCTGCCCGACGCCATGGGCCTCACGGGGCCGCGCAACTATCTCCTGATCTTCCCGAACACCGCCGAGCTACGCTCCCAAGGTGGCAACGTCACCGCGTTCGCGACGCTGTCGGTCGAGAACGGCGTGATGAGCATCATGCCCCGGATCGACTCCGCTGGCGCGATGCCCGTGTTCCCCGAGTCCCCGCTGCCTCTCGATCCGGAGATCGTCGCCCTCTTCGGCGACCATGTGGGAGGGAGTATCTCCACGGCGACCATGCTTCCCGATTTTCCGACCACGGCCGCACTCATGGTCAAGTTCGCTGAGCAGGCCTACGACATGAGTCTCGACGGCGTGGTGTCGATCGATCCGGTGGCGCTCGGCTACGTGCTTGAGGCCATCGGCCCGGTGTCGCTCCAAGACGGCAGCGAACTGACCGCCGACAATCTCGTCGACGTGCTGCTGTCCGAGGTCTACAGACGGTACCCAGACGGCGCAGATCAAGATGCTTTCTACACGGGGGTGGGATCGCTGATTGCCCTCGCCGTGGTGAGCGGTCAGGGCTCATTCTTCGATCTCATCGGCGAGTTCGGGCGGGCCGCGGAGGAGCGGCGACTCGGGGTCTGGTTCGTGGATGCCGACGCGCAGGATGTCGTGGCCGGCACCCCGCTGGAGAGGGGGTTCGCCGCCGACGACGACGATGCCACCACCGTCGGCGTGCTTTTCAACGACTTCACCGGTACCAAGCTGGACTATCACATGGATGCCACGCTCGACGTCAGCGCGAACAGGTGCGAGGCCGATCACACCGAGTTCGCCGTCTCCGGGACGCTGACGTCGTCGGTGCCGGCGGAGGGGCTGCCCCCTAGTCTCCTCAGCCCGATCCTTCCGCCCGGCGAAGTGCTCACACGGATCGATGTCCTCGGCCCGAACGGCACCGCCGTCGCGGAGGTGCGGCTAGGCGATGAACGCTTCGACAATGCGGAGATCTCGGAGTTGGACGGGCGACCCGTGGTGACGGTGCCGATCACGCTGCGGCCGGGAGAGTCGAGGACCTTCGATGTGTACTTTGACGGCAGCCGGCTCGACTACGCCACGCTGGAGGTCGAGCTCACACCGATGGTCCATGAGACGCCCCTCCGCGTGTACGACGCGCACTGTTGAAAGAGTCGCGGATGATCGTGCGTCTTCTTCTGCTGGGCTATCTGGCGATTATCGCGCTCATCGTCCTCGCCCCGGACCCTATCGACAGCGCATACAGAGCAGAGGAGATCGCTCTCGCGGCGTTCCTACGCGGCTCCGGCCTCATCTCGCTGCAGTACTGGCAGATGGAACTCGCCGCCAATGTGGTGCTGTTCTTGCCGCTTGGACTCCTGCTCACTATTTCACTGGGCCGGTCCAGAATCTCGCTGTGGTTGCCGCCGCTGTTCGGGGCGGTCGTCTCGACGGCTGCGGAGATCGGCCAGCTCCTGTTGCTGCCGGATCGATTCCCGAGCCCGATCGATGTGATCTCGAACACCCTGGGCGTGGTCCTCGGATGGTGCATTGCGCTGCCGTTCAGGAGGTCCGCCGCGTCTGCTGAGATCGACGGCCCGGTCGAGGGGGATGGTCGCGGCGCCGAACATGAACTGTCCGAGCAACGAGACGAATTTTCGGAGCAGTCGGCTGTCTAGGCGTGCTTCCCGGCGGTTTTGAACAATCCGGCGTCCGCCTGGAACGGGCATCCCCGCCGTGGATCTGGACGCGCTCAACACGCGGGCGGCACGACAGGTTCGAAGCGCATCTGATCGTTGCCCAACGCGAGCATGGTCACCAGACAGCCGTCAGCGGCTTCTGGCCCGTCGGGGTCAGCCGGTGTACGTCTCCACGTTGACGATCTCGACCGCGATCGACTTGCCGCTCGGCGCCTCGTAGGAGGACTTCTCGCCGACCTTGAGGCCGAGGATGGCCTGTCCGAGCGGGCTGGCCTCGCTGTAGACGTCGAGGTCGCTGCCCGCGGCGATCTCACGGCTGCCGAGGAGGAACACCTCTTCACCGCCGGCCACGTTCGCGGTGACGACGGTTCCGGGCTCGACGATGCCGCGGCTGGCCGGCGCCTCGCCGACCTTCGCCGTCTTCAGCAGGCCCTGCAGGGTGCGGATGCGCGCCTCCTGCTTTCCCTGCTCGTCCTTGGCGGCGTGATAGCCGCCGTTCTCCTTGAGGTCGCCCTCTTCGCGGGCCGCTTCGATGCGCTTCGCGATCTCCTCGCGCCCGGTGGTGGACAAGTGCTCCAGCTCGGTGACGAGTCGGTCATACGCTTCCTGCGTGAGGAAGGGAACCTGAGCGTCGATGGACATGACGAAGCTCCTTCTGTCGTATCCGCCGACGTTCCGCGGGGGATATGCCAAGACGCCCCGGCACGTGCCAGGGCGTCGTCTGTGTGGCTCGAGTCTAAGCGACCCAGCAGGTGTTCACCAAACCTGTCGTCGCCTCTGCGACCGTGGGGATGCTCTCCGAAAGACTCCGCGCGTGAGCCTCGCCCGCGGGGATCTCGACCACTTTCCAGCCCACCACGCCGAACTCCTCGTCGAGGGCCTCGAGGACGCAGACGACGTCCTTCCCCTGCACGCCGGTGATCTGGAACCTCAGGTCGACGCGGTGCTCGTCGACGAGATCGAAGCCGAGATCGTCGGCATCCACCGAGCTCATCGACTGGCTCACGGTCGACCAGCTCAGGGCGCCGACGGCGAGAACGGCGACGACCCCACCGATGATCCATGGCATCCGCCGCCTACGGGTGCGTCCGTAGCGTTCGTCGAGCTCTCGTGCGGTCGTCACAGTAGGGGTCTTCCGGTCGTTAGGCTGGTGGTTCCAGGTTATGCGACCTGCGCACGAAAGGCGGACTCATGCTCGTTCTGACCGGGACCGAGACTCCGATGCCGACGCCGACGATGACGGTCGCGCCGGAATCGGTCACCCCCGGATTCGTCGGCTTCGCGGCGATCGTGATCGTGCTGGTCGCCGTCGTGCTGCTGATCTGGGACATGAACCGCCGCATCCGCAAGGTCCGCTACCGCGAAGAGGTGCGCGCGGAGCTCGATGCCGAAGAGGCAGCACGTTCAGCCGATGAGGCCACCGAGACCGATGCCGATCTTCCGATCACGCGTGAAGGCGACGACCCGCGCCGCACCTGACCCGCTTCAGTGCATCGTCATCCCGCCGGTGACGTTCAGGCCCTGACCGGTCATGTAGCTCGAGAGATCGCTCGCCAGGAACAGCGCCACGCCTGCGACGTCCTGCGGGGTGCCGGTGCGTCCGAGGGGCACTTGAGAACGGTCCTCGTCGGCGACCTCCTCCGCGGTCATGCCGCGGATGGCTCCGCCCTCGATGCGCTCACGATGCTTCATCGGCGTCTCGATGATCCCGGGGCAGATCGCGTTGACGGTGATCCCGTGCCCCGCAAGCTCCACGGCCATCGTCTTCGTCACCCCGAGCACAGCGTGCTTGGATGCCACGTACGCGGTCATGCCGCGATAGCCGTTCTTGCCGGCCTGTGAAGCGATGAACACGATCCGTCCCGTCCGTCCGGCCGACACGAGGCGCTTCGCCACGTGCTTGGCCACGAGGAACGATCCCTTCGCGTTCACATCCAGATTGCGGTCCCAGTCGCCGCCGGAAGTCTCGACCGCGAAGCCCAGCGTCGACGTGCCGGCTGCCGTCACCACGATGTCGACGGGGCCGAAGCGCTCGTCGATCGCCGTGACCGCCGCCTCGACGGCGGCTTCGTCGGAGACGTCGAGGCGCAGCACCCATTCCCGGTCGCGTCCGGCGAGCAGTCCGCCCTCGGGGGCGCTGAGATCGGCGCTCACGACGGTCGAGCCTTCACCGAGGAAGGCATCGACGATGCCGGCGCCGATGCCGCTGGCGCCGCCGGTCACCAGCACGACGCGCCCGCGCAGCTCGTCGAACATGTCAGACGCCGACGCGCGTGAAGGCGTCGAGACTGATGCCCTGCTCGAGGATGAGCTTGGACCATTCACGGGCGCTGTGCAGGCTGTGGTCGCGGTAGTTGCCGCAGCTGACGGCATCGACGCCCGGGACCTGCTCCCACGAGATCTCCTCGGCGATCTCGGTGAGGCTCTCGCGCACGGCCGCGACGACATCGGCGACGGTGGGCTCGCCCCAGGTGATCAGGTGGAACCCCGTGCGGCAGCCGAAAGGTGAGATGTCGATGATCCCGTCCAGCCGGTCGCGCAACAGGCTCGCCAGCAGGTGCTCGATCGTGTGGAGTCCGGCGGTGGGGATCTCGCCCTCATTCGGCTGCACGAACCGCACATCGAAGTTCGAGATCGCGTCGCCGCTCGGCCCGTGCTCGACCGCGATGCGGCGGATGTAGGGGGCGCGGACGGCGGTGTGGTCGAGCGTGAAACTCTCGACATCGGCCATGGGGGTCTCCTTCGGTTAGGGGTCGGGTGGCGCGTGACGACGACGACGGCTCTTCACGTGAGCCGGGTCAGCCCGGCAGGCCGAGCGAGGGCGACAGCGGATCGAGCGCGATGAGCAGGCACGCGAACCAATGGCACAGGAACGCGAGCACCGTGCACACGTGGAAGATCTCGTGGAAACCGAAGTGCCCCGGCCACGGGTTCGGCTTCTTCATCGCGTAGACGATCGCCCCGCCGGTGTACAGCAGACCGCCGACGATGACGAGCACCATCATCGTCGCGTTCGCGTGCAGGAGATCGGGCATGTACATGACCGCCGCCCAGCCCAGCACCAGGTAGAGGGCGACGTACAGCCAGCGCGGCGCGTTGATCCAGAAGACGCGGAAGAGGATGCCGAGCAGCGCTCCCGACCACACGAGGATGAGCAGCAGCGACCCCTTCTCCGGTGCCAGCGCGAGCGTCGCGATCGGCGTGTAGGTGCCGGCGATGAGCAGCAGGATGTTGGCGTGGTCGATCCTCTTCAGCACGACCTTCGTCCTCGGACCCCAGTCGAACCGGTGGTAAAGGGCCGAGTTGCCGAACAGCATCAGCGATGTCGCCATGAACACGGCCGCGGACCACTTCGCGGGAGCCCCTTGGGCGAGCGCGATCAGCACGATGCCGGCGATGAACGCGACAGGGAAGGTGCCGGCGTGGATCCACCCGCGCCAGGTCGGCCTGATCTCGGCGTTCGCGTCATGCTGCGCTTCGGCCATGAGCGGCAGCTGAGGGACATCGGGCGGCGTAGGAGTGCTCACGTGCTCACTCTAGGCGTGTCCCCATGCCCCGGTCCGTACATATCCCGAGCATCCGTGCCGCTCGGATCAGCGCGGGCGCGATAGCGTAGGGAGGTGATTTCACGCGACAGTCAGGGGCGAGGGCCGCTGTACCGGCTCTACAGCAACCGGCTGCGTCGGCACCTCGATGCCGCAGCCGTTCCGCACCATGTCGCGATGATGATCGACGGCAATCGTCGCTGGGCACGTCAGCTCGGTTATGACAGTGCAGCGGAGGGCCACCGGGCCGGCGCCGCGAAGATGCGCGAGTTCCTCGGCTGGTGCGATGAGCTAGGAGTGCGGGTGGTCTCGCTGTACCTGCTCTCCAGCGACAACCTGCGCAAACGCGACTCGGCGGAGCTCGACGACCTCATCGAGATCATCGCGGAACTGGCGGAGGCGCTGTCGCAGGAGGGGAACTGGCGGGTCAAGCACGTCGGCAGGGCCGACATCCTCCCGCCCGAGCTCGCGCGCGTGCTCGCGGATGCCGAGGCCCGCACGCGCGAGCATACCGGCCTGCACGTCAACCTCGCCGTCGGCTACGGCGGACGCAACGAGATCGTCGATGCGGTGCGCAGCATCATCGCCGCGCATGAGGCATCCGGCGGCACGCTGGAGGATCTCGCCGCGCACCTCACCCCCGAGATGATCGGCGAGCATCTGTACACCGGCGGACAGCCCGATCCCGACCTCGTGATCAGGACGAGCGGCGAGCAGCGGCTCAGCGACTTCCTGCTCTGGCAGAGCGCGCACAGCGAGTTCTACTTCGTCGAGGCACTGGGACCAGATCTTCGCCAGGTCGATTTCCTCCGCGCGATCAGGGACTACGCCGATCGGGATCGCCGATTCGGGCGCTGACCCTCTCGACCGTCCGTAGGTCACTGCCCCTGCCGGGCGCAGCGTGCCAGAATGACGCGGTGAGCACATTCGACGACTACCTCGCCAGCTTCGGCGGCGAGCCGGGATATCTCAACTGGGCGGCCTTCGGTCCGCTCGCGCCCGCGGTGCGCGAGGAGGTCTTCGCGGACGCGGATCTGCTGGGCAGCGGTCGCCCGTCCTCGGTGGCGCTCGTGGCCGAGCGGATCGGCCAGGCGCAGGAGCTGATCGCGGAGATGCTCGGGGCGGATGCCGCCGAGGTCGCGCTGCAGCCGTCGTCGACCCACGGGCTGATGCATGCGCTGTACGGGCTCGGCGGCCACGTGATCGCCTCCACAGGCGAGTTCCCCAGTGTCAGTCTGACGCTGGAGCGCGCGGCGCAGGCATCCGGGGGAACGCTGACCGCCCGCTGGATCACGCCGGGCGACCTGCGGGTGACTCCGGATGCCGTCGCCGAGGTGCTCGACGATGAGGTCACCGCGCTCGCCGTCAGTCACGTCGACTTCCGCACCGGGTACCGCGCCGACCTCGCAGGCTTGCGCGAGGTTCTGGGGCCGGACCGTCTGCTGATCGTCGACGCCGTGCAGTCGTTCGGCATCCTGGAGGAGGACTATGCGGCGGCAGACGTCGTGGTCGGGCATGGCTACAAGTGGCTGCGCGCGGGCCGCGGCACTGGTTTCGCGTGGTTCTCGCCGACTGCGCGCGAACGGATAGCCCCGGTGCTGAGCGGCATCACCGGCACGGTGGCCGAAGGACTCTTCGTCGACGAGCTGCCGGCACCGGCGGCATCCGCCAAGGCCTACACGATCAGTCCGCCAGACCCCCTGGCCGCAGCGCGGCTGGCGGTCGGCGTCCTCCAGATGCACGATGCCGGCGTCCCGCTCATCGAGGCGCGGCTGGCGGAGCGGGTGGACTCGGTCATCGAGATCGCGGATCGCCACGGGATCCCGGTGCGGTCTCCGCGGGAACGGGACGCGCGCGCCGGCATCGTCGCACTCGCCCCGGAGGAGCCGGCGCGGCTGGCGGCAGCGCTCGCGAACGCCGGGATCGTGGTGACGGCACGAGGTGAGACCGTGCGGATCGCGCCTCACGCCGGCACCGACGACGAGACCGTCCGGATGCTCGACGAGGCGATCGCCGCGTACGGCAACGAGACGTTAATCAGCGTGTAACCGATTGCTGGCGTGTCGTCACCGACGGAAACCACTGCGACGTCGTACCTTCTAGGCATCGGGCATGGCGCCCGGTCGGGTCGGCCTCAAGGATCGCGACTCGTGGCCCCCTGGTCGACTCGTTCGAATAGCCGGGAAACATCCCGGGTCGGGAGTGGGTCGTGACCACACGTACAGCGCAGCAGACCGCCAGCACCGCGCAGCAGGCCACCCGAAAGACCGCTCGTCGGTCGTCCTCAGCGGATCCTGATCAGGATCTGCGCACCTACGTGCTCGACACGTCGGTGCTGCTGAGTGACCCGCAGGCGTTCTTCCGGTTCGCCGAGCATTCGGTCGTGCTTCCGGTCGTCGTCATCAGCGAACTCGAGGGCAAGCGGAACGACCCGGAGATCGGCTACTTCGCGCGGCAGGCGCTCCGGCACCTCGACGATCTGCGCGTCGAGCACGGCCGGCTGGACTTCCCGGTCGAGGTCGGCGAAGGCGGAACCCTCCGCGTCGAGCTCGGCAACACCGACCAGTCGGTGCTGCCGGTCGGCATCCGACTCAGCGACAACGACAGCCGCATCCTCTCGGTGGCCATGCACCTCTCACAGGACGGCCAGGAGGTGACGATCGTTTCGAAGGATCTTCCGATGCGGGTGAAGGCGGCGTCTCTCGGACTCCGCGCGGAGGAGTACCTCGCCGAGCAGGCGATCGATTCGGGCTGGACGGGCATCTCGACGCTCGACATCTCCGGCGACGACATCAGCGATCTCTATGAGAGCGAAGTCGGCATCAGCGAGGAGGCCCGAGGCATTCCGGTGAACACCGGGCTGATCATCCACTCCGAGCGCGGTTCCGCTCTCGGCCGGGTCACCGGCGACGGCGAATACCGGCTTGTGCGCGGCGACCGAGAGATCTTCGGGATGCACGGCCGCTCGGCGGAGCAGCGGATTGCCATCGACCTGCTCATGGACCCCGAGGTCGGCATCGTCTCGCTCGGCGGACGCGCCGGCACGGGTAAGTCGGCACTGGCCCTGTGCGCCGGCCTCGAGGCCGTGCTGGAACGGCAGCAGCAGAAGAAGATCATCGTCTTCCGGCCGCTGTTCGCCGTCGGCGGGCAGGAACTCGGCTACCTCCCCGGCGACCAGGGCGAGAAGATGGGCCCCTGGGGGCAGGCGGTCTTCGACACGCTCGGCTCCGTGGTCTCGGGCAACGTCGTCGAGGAGGTCCTCGAGCGCGGCATCCTCGAAGTCCTGCCGCTCACGCACATCCGCGGGCGCTCGCTGCACGATGCCTTCGTGATCGTCGACGAGGCGCAGTCGTTGGAGCGCAACGTGCTCCTGACGGTGCTGAGCCGGATGGGACAGAACTCCCGGGTGGTCCTCACCCACGATGTGGGTCAGCGCGACAACCTGAGGGTCGGTCGCCACGACGGCATCGCCAGTGTGATCGAAACCCTCAAGGGGCACGACCTGTTCGGCCACGTCACCCTGACGCGGTCGGAGCGCTCGGCGATCGCCGCTCTCGTCACGGAACTGCTGGAGGGCGGAGAACTCAGCTGAGACACAAGACAGCGGATGCCGTCACGTGACGGCATCCGCTGTCGTGTGTCCGGGGGTCTCTGATGCGGCGTGAGACGCCGGATGCCGCGCGGAGCGAGTCCGCGCGGCATCCGGGGGAGCTTACGCCTCCGCGTCGGGCGCCTCGGCTTCACGCTTGCGGCGGCTGAGGAACGCGATGCCCGCGGCGGCCAGCAGGCCGGCGCCGGCGAGGATCCCGCCGACCGGGTCGGCGCCCGTCGCCGGGAGCTCGCCGGTGGGGGGCTTGGCTCCGGGGCCGCCAGGTGTCCCCGGAGTCCCGGGAGTGCCCGGGTTACCGGTCGGTGAAGGTGTCGGCGACGGATCCACCGTGGGGGTGGGCGTCGGTGTGGGCTCCACGTCCGCCAGGGGGAAGACCTGGACCACGGAAGGCCGGGGGATGCTCAGCGTTCCTCCGCCGGCGCCGGCGAGCGGGGCCGGTCGCATCGCATCCGGGAACTGCGAGGTCGGCTGCTCGTAGGTGCCGTCCTCGCCCGGGTGCTGCACCGAGACGAAGACGCGCTGCTCATCGTCGTGGATGACCGGGCCGCAGGTCTCGGCCTCGCGAGCGACCGAGAGGAACTGCTCTACGTTGCCGCGCTCCGGTCCGTCCAGGGTCACACGGAACAAGCCGTCGTTGTAGCCGATGACCCCTGGCGCGCCATCGGTGGAGATCCACAGGTTCCCCGCGCTGTCGAATGCGAGGTTGTCGGGGCAGGAGATCGGGGAGACCTGATCGGCCGGGAATCCGGAGAAGTACGCGGTCGAGTTCGTCGCGGGGTCGCCGGCGACGAGGAGGAGAGTCCAGGCGAACGTCGTCGCGGTCTGGTCGCCGCCCGCCTCGGTGATCTCGATCACGTGGCCGTCGCGGTTCTCGTTGCGCGGGTTGACCTCGTCGGGTCCTGCCGAACCGGCGGTGCCGCGCTTGGTGTTGTTGGTGCACGCGACGTACACACGGCCCGTGACGGGGTTCGGTTCGACGTCCTCCGGGCGGTCCATCTTCGTCGCGCCCACCTTGTCTGCGGCGACCCGGGTGTACACGAGCACCTCCGAGGTCGACATCCCGGCGACCGCCGAAGCGCCTCCGACGACCAACGGCAGCCACTCGCCGCTGCCGCCGAACCCGCCGTCAGACGGCACCGCGGCGGAGCCGTCGATCTCGGCCGCCGGCGAGTCGCCGGTGAAACGTGCGACGAAGAGGTCGCCGTTCTCGAGCAGTGTCATGTTGTGCGCCCGATCGCCCTCGACGAACGAGTCGCGCGAGACGAACTTGTAGAGGTAGTCGAAGCGTTCGTCGTCGCCCGTGTAGGCCACAGCCGTGCCGTTGGCGGCGATGATGACGTTCGCGCCCTCGTGCTTGAGGCGTCCGAGAGAGGTGTGTTTGCGGGGCACCGACGTCGGGTCCGTCGGGTCGATCTCGACGATCCAGCCGAATCGGTTGACCTCGTTCTCGAACCCGGGTGCGCGGGCGTCGAACCGCGGGTCGACGTGCTCCCAGCCGCGGGCGGTCTCGGCGTCCTTCAGCCCGTAGCGCAGATCGGTGGCCGATGTGCCGGCCGAGCGGAAGTACCCGTTGAAGTTCTCTTCGCCGCTGAGGATCGTGCCCCAGGGGGTGGTGCCGCCGGAGCAGTTGCCGAAGGTGCCGAGCGGCGTCGTGCCGGCGGGATCTGCGGCCGTCTGCAGCAGTGCCGTCCCGGCGGCCGGGCCGGTGAAGGCGTACGGAGTGTCATCCAGGAAGCGGCGGTTGCGCGTGCCGCCGACCACCGGGGTCCACGAGGCCGTTTCGTCGGGGCGGGTGAGGTCGACCACGCTGAGGCCGTGGGCCTTCAGGCCGACGCGGCGCACCCGGTCGAGATCGCCGGTGAGTTGGTCAGCGGGGAACATGATCCCCTCGTTCGTGTACTCGTGGTTGACGAACAGGATCGCCGTGGTGGGCGATGTCCGGATGACATCGGTGTAGTCGACGTTGTAGCCGAACTGGCGCGCCTGCGCCTCGGGCGTCTGGTCGGCCACGTCGAAAGCGGGGCTGTCGCCGAACATCGGGTCGCCCCAGCGGATGATGGGCGCCCAGTCGAAGCCCTTCGGCACGACGAAGCTGTCGACGGTGTAGGCGACGGGGGCGATCGGCTCGAAGCCGAAGGCGCCGGTCGCGCCGACGGGGGCCATGGGGACACCGGTCGCGGCCGTGGCCGACTGCGCACCGGTCAGCGCCGGAGCGAGCACGATGCTCGCCACGGCGGCGGCGCCGAAGCCGAGCAGGGAACGGCGCGACAGCTGAGCGTCGATGATGTCACGGAGGTAGCCGTTCGACGAGGTGTTGCACACCCCGTCAGCGCAGGCGTTCGCGCACTTCAGGTGGCACGTGACCGCGCTGCGCTTGCCTCGCACGTGACCCGCCATGGGCAGGCTCGTTCGACCGATGTTCATGACCACGGGGACTCCTCAAACGGGTGATGGGGGAGCAGAGCGCTCGCGACCCAGCAGACCAAGCCGGGGTGTCCGGCAGGTGAACCTCAGGAGAAATCGGACTGTACCGAAGGCGGAGAAAGGGGCGAGTGGTCGCCGACCCGGTTCCGCGGCGGCGCTTCCCGGCGCTGTCCGTGCCATTGTGTTCTGGGGGCCGACACGCCAGATGTCGGACCGATTCGCCGAGAACGGCCGACATCTGGCGTGTCGGCCCCCGATCCGGGCCGGGCGGTCCGCTCAGGCGTGCTCGCGGATTCGGGCGAGGGCGGCGACGATCGCGGCCTGCACTGCAGGCCAATCATGGATCACCTGTGCATAGTCGAAGCGCAATGTCTCCAGGCCGAGGGCGGATGCGGCGGCATCACGAACCAGGTCTTTGTGCCGCCTGCTGGGACCGTCGTGATTCTCCTTGCCATCGATCTCGATAATGAGGCGACCCTCGATGAGGAAGTCGACCTTTCCCACTCCCGTCACAATGATCTGGCACTCGAGCAGCAAGCCGAGAATGTGCAGGCGCAGACGGACCAGCGACTCCAGGCCACTGTCCGCGTCGGGGCGAGCGATATCGACGAGCCAGCGAGCATAGGCGGGCAGAGCGGCACGGATGCGCAGCCGTCCTGCTTCGGACAGCTTCCGCATTCGCCAGGCCGATTCGAAGGATGCGAAGAAGGACTCATCGCCTTCGCATCGGTGCAGGTGGATCAATGCCGTCTCGACATCGACAACGCCCAGTCCGGCAACACCATGGAAGAAATGGCTCACGCATCGGCATCCGGTGTGCTCGTGAACGCGACCTCGGCGCCCGACCCAGACATGCGGTCGTCCCTCTTCGGAGACCACCCACACCCCGTGCCGCCGGAGCGCGTCAGCGCACGTCAGCGAGCCGCCATGAAGGGCGGCGCGGCGCACGTTGTGGTGCAATTCGTTCGTTGCGAACACTCCGGGCCGGACGCGCGCGATCGTCTGATCCTGTACAGCAAGTGTGAGTTGCGACCGTGTGATGCCGCAGCTCTGCAGCTGCGTACCGCGGGCGAGGCCGCCGAGCCGAGAGAGAAGCGTATGCGGATCGAGCATGCCCACAGCATGGAGCGCTTGGTCGGATTGTGGATGTTCAGACGGGTGGAAACGACAGGTTCGGTGGACAACTCGGCGACACCGCGATTGTGGAGGACTGGTGGACGCCGCAATTGGGGGCCGACACGCCAGATGTCGGATCGATTCGCCGAAAAGGGCCGACATCTGGCGTGTCGGCCACCGCGGGGAAGAGAAGGGGAGGCAGAAGGCAAGGGAGGGGAGGGACGACGTACGAAGAAGAGGCCGCGCCCCGCACACAGAAACGCGGATGCCGCGGGGAACGAGTCCCCGCGGCATCCGCGTTCCGCCTGTCCGGGCGCAGTCCGTCCGGGATCAGCCGGGGTGGGTCATCGACAGCAGGTCGAGCTTCTCGTCCAGCTGCTCGAGGGTGAGCTCGCCGCGCTCGACGTAGCCGAGGTCGATCACGGCGTCGCGCACAGTGATGCCGTTGGCGACCGAGTGCTTCGCGATCTTCGCCGCCGCCTCGTAGCCGATGAGCTTGTTCAGCGGGGTCACGATCGACGGGCTCATGCCGGCGAAGGCGGCCGCGCGCTCGAGGTTGGCCTGCAGGCCGTCGATCGTCTTGTCGGCGAGCACGCGCGAGGCGTTCGCGAGCAGGCGGATCGACTCGAGGAGCGCGGTGCCCATGACGGGGATCGCGACGTTGAGCTCGAAGGAACCGGATGCTCCGGCCCACGCCACGGTCGCGTCGTTGCCGATCACGCGGGCGCACACCATGAGCACGGCCTCCGGGACGACCGGGTTGACCTTGCCTGGCATGATCGAGGAGCCCGGCTGGAGGTCGGGGATGTGCAACTCGCCGAGACCGGTGTTCGGACCGGAGCCCATCCAGCGCAGGTCGTTGTTGATCTTCGTCAGCGAGACGGCGATGGTGCGCAGGGCCCCGGATGCCTCGACCAGGCCGTCGCGGTTGGCCTGCGCCTCGAAGTGGTCCTTCGCCTCGGTGATCGGCAGCTCGGTCTCGGCCGCGAGCAGCGCGATGACCTTCTGCGGGAAGCCGAGCGGGGTGTTGATGCCGGTGCCGACGGCGGTGCCGCCGAGCGGGACCTCAGCGACGCGGGGGAGTGCCGACTGCACGCGCTCGATGCCGAGGCGGATCTGGCGGGCGTAGCCGCCGAACTCCTGGCCGAGGGTGACCGGGGTCGCATCCATGAGGTGCGTGCGACCGGACTTGACGGCGTCCTTCCACAGCACGGCCTTCGCCTCGAGGGCGACGGCGAGGTGGTCGAGCGAGGGGATGAGAGTGTCGATGAGCGCCTGGGTGACGGCGATGTGCACCGAGGTCGGGAAGACGTCGTTCGACGACTGCGAGGCGTTCACGTGGTCGTTCGGGTGCACGTTCGCACCGAGGATGCCGGTGGCCAGCGTCGCGAGCACCTCGTTCATGTTCATGTTCGACGAGGTGCCGGAGCCGGTCTGGTAGGTGTCGACGGGGAACTCGGCGTCATGCGCACCGGAGGCCACCTGATCGGCTGCCTCGGCGATGGCGTCGGCGATGGCGCCGTCGAGGGTGCCCAGCTCCTTGTTCGCGAGAGCTGCGGCCTTCTTGATCCGCGCGAGTGCGGCGATCTGCGTGGACTCCAGGCCCTTGCCCGAGATCGGGAAGTTCTCCACCGCTCGCTGCGTCTGCGCCCCGTAGAGCGCGTTCACGGGGACCCGCACCTCGCCCATGGTGTCGTGCTCGATGCGGTACTCGATGTCGGCCACTGCTGTTCCTCCAGATGTGACGTGGGGCCCTCAGGCCGGGATCTCGGAGCCCGCGTCGATCGCGAGCCCCACGGAGACGATGGGCACGGCCGTGCCCTCGTCGAGTCGGTAGTTCGCACCCACGATGCCCAGCCGGCCATCGGCGACGGCTTCGCTGATGAGCTCGGAGGACTGCAGGAGGTCGGCGACGGTGTTGCGCAGGTGCTCCCGCCCGACCGTGCTCGGCGTCGATGTCGGCCGGCGACGATCCACCGCTGCTCCGCCAGCACTTTGCGCGCGGCGGGGATGATCGGGGCGATGAGCTTCCAGATGTGCGGCGGCAGCGGCTTCGCGTCTATGGCGGTGCCGTCGATGGCGGCGCCCACCGCGCCGCAGGCGTCGTGGGCGAGCACGACGATCAGCGGGACCTTCAGGATCTCGACCGAGTACTCCAGGCTTCCGATGATCGACTCCCCGATGACCTGCCCGGCGTTGCGCACCACGAACAGGTCGCCCAGGCCCTTGTCGAAGATGATCTCGGCCGAAAGGCGTGAGTCCGAGCATCCGAACAGGGTCGCCATCGGGTACTGCGCGGCCACGAGGTCGTTGCGGCGTTCGACATCCTGATTCGGATGCCGCGGCTCGTCGTTCACGAACCGGCGATTGCCGTCCAGCATCTCCTGCCAGGCGGCTGCGGGAGTGAGGGAGCGCGTCATGAGACCTCCGAGAGTGCGCGGATCTGCGGAACGAGGGATTCGGCGAGGTCGGCCGTGATCGCGGCCGACATCGAGCCGTAGAGCAGCACGTAGTCGTCGCCGGCCTGTGTGCCGATCGCGTAACTGACGTTGTCCTTGGCGGAGTCGCCGATGCCGAAGACGTCCCACACGACTCCGCCGATGCGCACGGTGTCGGTGGGGGCGATGCCGTTCAGTCGCTGCGGCGCCCATGACGCGTCGGCGTCGAAGGCCTGGGCGAGCCGGATGAATCCGCGCTCGTCCTGCGCCGCAGGTGCGAGTGTGACGTCCCAGACGACGGTCTCTCCGCTCTCCATCTCGGCGGCGTTCACACGCCAGTAATCGCCGAGCTCGGGAACGATGACCGGGCTCTGCACCGTCGATTCGACGTTCTGCGGCGATGCCCGCGACGTCGATGCGCTCAGCAGCCACCGGCTCGCCTCGGGGCACCGCGAAGATGATGACGGCGACGATCGCGAGCGTCACCAGCAGCGCGGCGACGAGGTTGCGGACGTTCTGGCTCGAGCGGTACGTCCTGCTGGACGCCGCTTTGCGCGCCGCGGTCTCGTCGGGGGTCTCCGGACGGCCGAGCTCGGCGACGATCGGCGGCGGCTTGCTCATGCGTCGTCGCCGCCTGAGGCCGCGGAGTCGGATGCCGCGTTCCGGGCCGCATCGAGCCGGCGCTTCGCGCCCAGCAGCCACTCCTCGCAGCGAGCGGCCAGCGCCTCGCCGCGCTCCCAGAGGGCCAGCGAATGCTCGAGCGTCGGAGAGCCCTGTTCGAGTTCGGCGACGACGCGGACGAGTTCGTCACGAGCGGCCTCGAACGACAGCGTCTCCATGGGGGTGTCGTTCAGCGCGCTCACCCCTCCATCCTACGGCGTGCGATGGACACGACTGGCGGGCGTCCGCTGGAGGGCGGCGGCATTCTGTCGGCTCAGAACCACGAATGTCAGCCAGATCATGCAGATCCAGCCGACAAACCGTCTCCTGCGCCGACAAAGCAGCGAGCGGGGCAGAGGATTGCCCGTGCGATGGATACGACTGGCGGGCGTCAGCCGCTCTCCGGGGTCTCGCCCTCGGAGCGGGCGGCGAGCGAGCCGCGGTCGACCGTGATCGTGAGAGCGCTGCCGGCCGGGGCATCCGCGGCGTCGCGGAGGATGACGCCGCCTTCGAGATGCGCGATCGCGTAGCCGCGGGCGAGCGTCGCGGCCGGCGACAGCGCGCGCAACGAGGCGCGGAGCTCGGTCGTCTTGCGGCCGGCGGTCTCCAGCTGCCGGGTCACGGTGTCGCGTCCTCGGGAGAGCAGCAGCCACACCTCCTGCGAGCGGGAGTCGATGATCGGGTCGGGAGAGCGCAGCACCGGCCGCGATCGCAGCTGCTCCAGCTGGGCGATGTCGTGGGAGAGCCGCTGGGTGAGGCGGGTGGTGGCACGGGACCGGAGCTGCGCGATGAGCGCGCGCTGCTCGCCGACATCCGGCACGACGCGCTTGGCGGCGTCTGTCGGAGTCGAGGCGCGCAGATCTGCGACGTCGTCGAGCAGCGGATGGTCGTTCTCGTGCCCGATCGCGCTGACGACGGGAGTGGATGCCGCGGCCACCGCCCGCACGATTCGCTCGTCGCTGAATCCGAGCAGCGTCTGCGGGTCGCCGCCGCCGCGGGCGATGATGATGACGTCGACTTCGGGGTCGGCGTCGAGCTTCTGGAGCGCGGCCAGCGTCTCCGGCACGCAGCGGTCGCCCTGCACGGCGGCGTACTCGGTGCGGAAACGCACCTGCGGCCAGCGCAGTTCGGCGTTGCGGTGCACGTCCTTCTCGGCATCCGACTTCTCGCCGGTGATGAGCCCGATCACGTGCGGGAGGAAGGGGAGGCGCTTCTTGCGTGCGGGGTCGAACAGGCCTTCCTTCCGCAGCTGGATGCGCAGCTTCTCGAGCTTCTCGAGCTGATCTCCGAGTCCGACGTGCTTCATCGCCGCGACCGTGAAGCTGAAGTCGCCGCTCTTGACGAAGTAGTCGGCCTTCACCGCGGTGACGACGTGATCGCCCACCCCGAGATCGCTGGGGATCCGTGCGCGCACGCTCGACCAGATTCGGATCGAGATCTGGGCATCGGACTGCGTGTCCTTGAGGCGCGCGAAGACGTTGCCGGATCGCAGGTTCCAGGTCGTGATCTCGCCCTCGACCCACACGGTGTTCCAGCGGGCGACGAAGTCGCGGATCGTCGCGTTCAGCCGAGCGACCGAGGTGGGCGCGTCGGCGGTCGATTCGCGGGGCGCGACGGAATCGGCCGGCGGGGTCTCGCCGGGCCCCGTCGCTGCTTCGAAGACTGTCATCGGGTCCTGTCGGGTGCGTTCGTTCAGCCAGAGGGCTCTCCGGTCCTCTTCAGGTGTGCGCCGGTAGAATCGAGAGGTGACTTCGACTGCTGTGCATCTTCCCGTCCCTCGCATCCCACGCGTACGCGCGGCGAGCGGGCGGCTTCAGGATAACCCGGTCGACGGACAGAAGCGGATCCTGCTGGCAGCACCGCGCGGATACTGCGCCGGTGTCGACAGGGCGGTCGTCGCTGTGGAGAAGGCGCTGGAGCGCTACGGCGCGCCAGTGTACGTGCGCAAGCAGATCGTGCACAACATCCACGTCGTCACCGAGCTGGAGGAGAAGGGGGCGATCTTCGTCGAGGAGGTCGACGAGGTTCCCCAGGGTGCGCACGTCGTCTTCAGCGCGCACGGCGTCTCGCCGGCCGTCGTCGAGGCGGCATCCGACCGCGGCCTGCACGCGATCGATGCGACCTGCCCGCTCGTCACCAAGGTGCACCGTGAGGCCGTGCGCTTCGCCCGAGACGATTTCGAGATCCTCCTCATCGGTCACGAAGGGCACGAAGAGGTCGAAGGCACCGCCGGCGAGGCCCCGGACCACGTCACCATCGTGAACTCGCCGGCCGAGGCCGACACGGTCGAGGTGAAGGATCCGTCGAAGGTCGTCTGGCTGTCGCAGACCACGCTTTCCGTCGACGAGACGATGGAGACCGTCAACCGGCTGCGCCTGCGATTCCCGGACCTGCAGAACCCGCCGTCCGATGACATCTGCTACGCCACGCAGAACCGGCAGGTGGCGATCAAGAAGGTCGCGGCCAACGCGGATCTCGTCATCGTCGTCGGTTCGTCGAACTCGTCGAACAGCGTGCGCCTGGTCGAGGTCGCTCTCGAGTACGGCGCGAAAGCCGCCTATCGCGTCGACTACGCCGAGGAAGTGGAGCAGTCGTGGCTCGACGGCGTCACCACCGTCGGCGTCACCAGCGGAGCATCCGTCCCCGAGGTCCTCGTGCGCGAGGTGCTCGCCGCCCTCGGCGACGCCGGGTACAACGACGTCGAAGAGGTGCGCACGGCGGAGGAGGACCTCATGTTCTCGCTGCCGAAGGAACTGCGCCACGACGCCTCGGGCAGCGCGACGACAGGGCCCTCGGCGGACGCGCCAGCAACCCCGACGCGTGACGGCCTGGGAGCCGGTCATGGCCGGTGCGGTTAGCATTACCGGATGACCGGACAGCTGCCTCAATACGGCGAACTCGCAACTCCAGAAGAGCAGCGGAGGGCTGCCGGGCTGCCCCCTCTCGGTCAGGACGCGGCCGAGGCCTCGATGCCCCCGGCCGCTCCGAGCGCACCGGCTGCCGCGGCCCCTGGTCGCCGCCGGCGACCGGTGGACCGGATCATCACGATCGCGCTCCTCGCCTACGGCCTCGTCAACGTGATCGTCACCGCGGTCTCGTACCTCGACCTGCCCACCGCGATGAACGAAACCATGAAGATCCTCGGCATCGACGGAGAGTTCACGAACTTCGCGCAGGGGAGACTGTGGGGCACGTTCGCCGCGGTCGTCCTCGTCATGGGCTGGGCGCTCACAGCGCTCCTGTCGGTGCGCCGACTGCGGCGCGGCAAGCTCACCTGGTGGGTTCCGGTTGTCGGTGCGGCAGCGACGACGATCATCGTGTCGATCTGCATCATGGTGCCGATGATCGGCGACCCGGCGTTCATGGCCTATGTCGAGTCGATGGCGAAGCCGTGACGGTCGGGCGCCTGCTCGCGGTCTGCGCGGTGCATCAGCTCCGACCCGATGCGGGCACCGTCGGAACCACAGCGATCGACAAGCGTGCGGTGGACGGCCCCGTCCGCATCGGACCCTACGGCGTGTATGCCGACGTGCAGGCGAACCGGAAGCACCACGGCGGACTCGAGAAGGCGCTGTACGCGTACGCGGAAGAGGATGCCGCCCACTGGTCGGCCGAGCTGGCGCGCGACCTACCAGCCGGCTGGTTCGGCGAGAATCTTCGCACCGAGGGCATCGACGTCAACCGGGCGCTCATCGGCGAGCAGTGGCGGATCGGCGCGACCGCGATCATCGAAGTCACGATGCCGCGCACGCCGTGCCAGACGTTCGCCCGCTGGGTCGGCGGCGATGATGAGCGAGGCTGGGTGAAGCGCTTCTCCGAGGCGCGGCGCCTCGGCCCGTATCTGCGGGTGGTCAAGAACGGCGAGGTGCAGGCCGGCGACGAGATCACGGTCCTGCATCGTCCCGAAGGCGCTCCCGGCATCCTCGACGTGTACCGGGGCCCGTGAGTCCCGCCCGCATGCAGAAGACGGATGCCCCGGCCGCAGTGGCCGGGGCATCCGTCTTCGTCCGTGCTGAGATCAGCTCTTGGACTGGCCGTAGGAGCCGAGCTGGCGCGTGGACTCGACGACGCGAGCGGCCATCGCGGATTCCGCGACCTTGCCCCACGCGCGCGGGTCGTACAGCTTCTTGTTGCCGACCTCGCCGTCGACCTTCAGGACACCGTCGTAGTTCTTGAACATGTAGTCGGCGATCGCGCGGGTGTACGCGTACTGCGTGTCGGTGTCGATGTTCATCTTGATGACGCCGTTCGCGACCGCGAGGGCGATCTCCTCGTCGGTCGAGCCGCTGCCACCGTGGAAGACCAGGTCGAGCGGCTTCGCACCGGTGCTGTACTTCGCGGCGACCTCGGCCTGGATCTCGCCGAGGAGCTCGGGGCGCAGCTTCACGCCGCCCGGCTTGTAGACGCCGTGGACGTTGCCGAAGGTGAGAGCGGCGATGTAACGGCCCTGTTCGCCGAGACCCAGCGCCTGAACGGCCTGGTCGACGTCGGCGAAGGTGGTGTAGAGCGCCTCGTTCGAGCCCTCGTGCTGCACGCCGTCCTCCTCGCCGCCGACGACGCCGATCTCGACCTCGAGGATCGCGTTGATCGCCTTCATGCGGGGGAGGAGCTCCTTCGCGATCTCGATGTTCTCCGCGAGGGGAACAGCCGACCCGTCCCACATGTGGGACTGGAAGATCGGGTTGCGGCCGGCCTTGACCTCGTCTTCGGAGGCGGCGATCAGGGGCTCGACGAAGCCGGCGAGGGCATCCTTCGGGCAGTGGTCGGTGTGCAGGGCGACCGTGACCGGGTAGTTCTTCGCGACCTCGGTGGCGTAGCGGGCGAAGGCGAGGGCACCGGTGGCGCGGGCCTTGACGGTGTGGCCGGCGAAGTAGTCGGCGCCGCCCGTGGTGACCTGGATGATGCCGTCGGATCCGGCCTCGGTGAGGCCCTGGAGGACGGAGTTGATCGTCTGCGAGCTGGAGACGTTGAATGCGGGGTACGCGAAGCCGCCGGCCTTCGCGCGGTCGAGCATTTCTGCGTACTGGTCCGGGGTGGCGACGGGCATGAGAACTCCTGCGGTAGGGGAAGCCGGGACAGCTGTCACTCTATCGGGGCGAGCGCAGCGACGCCGTCGGCGTGACGCGCCCGGGACTCTCCGCATACGCTCTTGTTAAGAATCGCCATTCCTTCGCCTGTTCGGCGATGAAACGCGGCCGATTCGCGCCGCACGATAGCTAGGCTGACCGCATGGTGAGTCTGACGGCCGATCTGAGCCCCCTGCATCCTGACCGCAATCTCGCGCTGGAGCTGGTGCGGGCGACGGAGGCTGCGGCGATCCGAGCCGTCCCCTTCATCGGGCGCGGCGCCAAGGAGGCCGCCGACGGGGCCGCAGTCGATGCGATGCGCGCATTCCTCGGCACGGTCGACTTCCAGGGCCGCGTGGTCATCGGCGAGGGGGAGAAGGACAACGCGCCGATGCTGTTCAACGGCGAGGTCGTCGGCACCGGGCGCGGACCGGAGTGCGACATCGCGGTCGATCCGATCGACGGCACCTCGCTCACCGCTGCGGGCCGGCAGAACGCGCTCTCGGTGATCGCGGTCTCGGACCGGGGCACGATGCTCGATGCCTCGAGCGTCTTCTACATGGACAAGCTCGTCACCGGCCCGGCCGGTGTCGGGGTCGTCGACATCCGCCTTCCCATCGGGGAGAACATCCGCAAGCTCGCCGCAGCACTCGGCAAGCCCGTCGACGAGCTCGTCGTCTCGGTGCTGAACCGTCCGCGTCACGAGAAGCTGATCCAGGAGATCCGGGATGCCGGTGCCGGAACCCGCCTGATGAGCGACGGCGACGTCGCCGGCGGCATCAACGCTGCGCGCCACGGCGCCCGCACCGACATGTGCGTCGGGGTCGGCGGCAGCCCGGAGGGCATCGTCACGGCGTGCGCGATCAAGGCGCTCGGCGGCCACATCCAGGGGCGGCTCTGGCCGCGCGACGACGACGAGCGCCAGCGCGGCATCGACGCAGGGCTCGACATGGACAAGGTCTATGAGGCCGACGATCTGGTGCGCGGCAACAACACGATCTTCGTCGCAACGGGCGTCACCGACGGGCAGCTCGTCGACGGCGTCCGCCGTGAGGGCGGGTATCTCTACACCGAGAGCGTCGTGCTGCGCGGGGCCTCCGGCACCCTTCGCCGGATCGCATCGGAGCATCTCGTCTCGAAGTGGCTCTGAGCCTCCGATCGGCATCGGCATCGTTACCGACCCGGTACCGCCTGAGACTCGCTGCATCCTTCGGTTCCCAGTCCTTCGTGTCACAATTGGCGCTGGGTTTGTCGCCGTCGACGGGGCCATCGAGCGCCGCAGGCAGAGGAGGGCAAGCAGATGACAACGCAGCAGGACGCGAGGCGCGAAAAGCCGCTCCGAGCGATGCATCGTGACGACGAACACCGGTCGCATTCTCCGGGTGAACCCGGCTGACGCCGAGACCGTCGCTTCGCAGGCCACCGCGCAGGCGATCGCGCGCGCCAGCGTCGTGGCGCATCCCGATCCCGCGCGTCGCACCGACGTGCTGTTCCGCGTGCGCCGGGATGAAGGGCATGAGATCAGCGCCTGGTGGATGATCGGCGCATTCCTCGTGACCAGCGGCCTGGTCATCGCTCTGCTCAGCGGAGTCCCCGGAATCGCCTGACCCGGCTTGGACGTCCGGCCCGGTGCCGGTCTGCTCCGAAAGGTCAGTGACCACCGTTCCTGTTCGGAGCGAAGGCGTCTGAGGTGTCGGCGTGCAGACGGGCTCGGACCTCGCCGACGTCTGCTCGCAGTGCCTCGGCTTCGGCGTCCCGATCAGCCTCGATCTCCTGGCCGGAGTCCTGCCCGGAGCGCGCAGTCGGCTCGGTGCTCTCGACTCGCCTCGGTGCCTTCGATCAGCTCGGTGCCTTCGATCAGCTCGGTCGCGGTGAAACGGCGAGTCGAACCGGTGATCGTCGGCGGAGCCGCGCTCAGCGACGAAGGGTCGATACCGGGGAACTGCCGGGCTGTCACGAGCACGCGGCTCTCGAGCGACCCGGCGAATCGGTTGTAACTGTCGACGGTGCGCTCGAGCGCGCGTCGCAGATCGTCGGCGTGACCGGCGAGCGTGCCGAGTCGGTCGTAGAGCTGCGTGCCGAGATTCAGCAGCGCACGAGCCTCGGTCGAGACCTCCTGCTGGGTCCAGGTGTACGCCACGGTCTTGAGCACCGCCCACAGGTTCACCGGCGACGCGAGGGCGACGCGCTTGCTGAACGCGTAGTCGAGCAGCGTCGGATCCTCGTCGATGGCCGCCGCGAGCAGGGACTCGCTCGGCAGGAAGCAGATGACGAACTCCGGGCTCGCATCGAGACCGGACCAGTACGCCTTCTTGGCCAGCGCGTCGACGTGGGCGCGCACGGCTTTCACGTGCCTCTGCATGTGCCCGCGTCGCTGCGCCTCATGCGCGTCGCCGCCGGGAAGCGCCGACGCCTCCAGATAGGCGTCGAGCGGCACCTTCGCGTCGACCGCGATCGAGGCACCACCGGCGAGCCGGATGACCATGTCGGGGCGGCCCTGGCCACGATCGGAGGAGATCGTCGACTGCAGGTCGAAGTCGACGTGCCGGGTGAGGCCGGCGGCTTCGACGACCCTCCGCAGCTGCGTCTCGCCCCACACACCGCGGGTGGCCGTCGAACGCAGCGCCCCGGCGAGAGTCTCGGTCGTCGCGCGCAGCGCCTCGTCGGACTCCTGTGCACGGCGCAGCTGCTCCGTCAGCGAGCCGAACTGGGCATGCCGCTCGTGCTCGAGAGCGGTGACCTTGTTCTGCATCTGCTGCAGCGATTCGCGTACCGGGGCGAGCGCGGTGAGCACGGCGTTCTGCTGCTGCACGCGCTGGGCCTCGGCGCGCTGCTCGGTGCGTGCGTGCTCGACGGCGTCGCGGTAGAGGTCGTACTGACGATCGCGATCGTCGCGGGCGGCGGCGAGCTCGGCGTGGGCGCGGGCGAGGTCGGCGGCCCCGCGCGAGGCGCGCAGGTACCAGCCCAGCGCGGCACCGGCCGCAAGGGCGGCGAGCGTGAGAACGACGATCAGCGGAGCATCCATGTGTTCATGATGCGCCCGGCTTCGGACATTGTGCCGCTGGCGTCGGCGCGCCACGTCGACTGCACGGCAACGCGCGAGTGCACGGCAACGCGAGTGCACGGCAACCCGCCGAGTGCAGGGCTTGCGGGCGTCAACGAGCCGTGCACCCGGCGACAGGCCGCGCGCTCGGCGCGTCGTCGGTCACGCAGTGCCCTCCGTCGATGGAACGTGTGCCTCAGGCGACCGCGCGCTCGGGCACCGCGACGGCCGGTTCGGTGATCCGCAGGCTGAGCGCACTCGCCAGCGCGAACACATCCGCGGCTCCGGCTCGGCGGGCGGCGTCGATGATGATCTGTGCGCAGGCGCGGGCATCCGCGAGAGCATCATGATGCGAGAAGTCCCCGAACCCGGCGGCCGCTGCGGCGACCGGCAGTCGATACGAGTCGAGTTCGTAGATCTTGCGGGCGACCTGCAGGCTGCACAGCGATCGGTACGGCGGGCAGTCTCCGCCGGTCGCCTCCGACGCGCGGCGCAGCACATTCAGATCGAACCCCGCGTTGTGGGCGACGAGCACATCGGCGCCGGCGAAGGAGCAGAGCCGGTCGAACTGCTCGGACCAGGTGGCGGCGGTGCGCACGTCCTCGGGGCGGATGCCGTGGATGCGCACGTTCCAATCCTGGAAGTCGTCGTGTCCGGCGGGCGGCTGGATCAGCCATCCGGCGGTGGCGACGACCTCGCCGTCGCGGACACGGACGAGTCCGACGGAGCAGGCGGAGGCGGGGCTGGAATTCGCCGTCTCGAAGTCGATTGCGGTGAAGTCCAGTGGCACGTCACCACTCTCTCCCGCGTCTTCCGAGGCGCGGCGCAGGCTCGCCGTAGGCTGGCGACATGGCAGGCGAGCGAGCGACGTCCTTCGGCGCAGAAGCACACAATTATGAGGCCGGACGACCGGAATATCCGTTCGAGGCGGTCGCCTGGATGCTGGAGCGGCTGCCGGACGGTGCGCGCCGGATCGCCGACGTGGGCGCGGGTACCGGCAAGCTCACGCGGGTGCTCGCGCAGGCGCCCGACGCCGAGGTCGTCGCGGTCGACCCGGACCCTGTCATGCTCGCCACTCTTCGGGAGAGAGCCCCCGGGGTGCCGACCTTCGCGGGGACGGCTGAGCATCTGCCGCTGCCGGATGCGAGCGTCGATGCGGTCGTGCTGGGGCAGGCCTGGCACTGGGTGGACCCGGTCGCGGCGTCCCTCGAGATCGGTCGGGTCGTTCGCCCCGGCGGCGTGCTCGGCCTCGTCTGGAACATCCGCGATGGGCGCGAAGAGTGGGTGCGTCGGCTGACGGATATCATGCACAGCAGCCCGGCGGAGAACATGGTGAATGGGCCGACTGGTCCTCAGGTCGCAGATCCCTTCGGTGCGATCGAGGAAAGGCGCTGGGAGTGGAACCGTTCGATGACCAGGACCCAGCTCCACCAGATGGCGTTCTCGCGCAGTTACCTCATCACCGCCTCGGAGGAGGAGCGTGCTCAGGTCAAGCACGAGATGGGCGGACTCTTCGACGAACTCGGCCTCGGCGAAGGCACGATCGACCTGCCGTACGTGACGACCGCGTTTCGCGCGGTACGCGGCTGAGTCGCGGCATCCGTCCGTTCCGAGATCAGGAGAACGGCCCCGAATCAGGACGTTCGGCCTCGAAGTCTCCGGATCTGAGGACGTCGTCCTGATTTGCGGCTGCTCGTGGCCGCCCCGGCGGTCCTCCCGACCGCGCCAGGTAGACTCGTACCCCGTGGCTCTCACTATCGGAATCGTCGGCCTGCCCAATGTCGGCAAGTCCACCCTCTTCAACGCACTCACCAAGAACGACGTGCTCGCGGCGAACTATCCGTTCGCGACGATCGAGCCGAACGTCGGCGTGGTGAACCTGCCCGACCCGCGGCTCGACACGCTCGCCGAGATCTTCGGCAGCGAGCGGATCCTGCCCGCGGCCGTGTCGTTCGTCGACATCGCCGGCATCGTCCGCGGTGCGAGCGAGGGGGAGGGGCTCGGGAACAAGTTCCTCGCGAACATCCGTGAGGCCGACGCGATCGCGCAGGTCGTCCGCGGCTTCGCCGACGATGACGTCGTGCACGTCGACGGCGCGGTGAACCCGGCATCCGACATGGAGACGATCAACGCCGAACTCATGCTCGCCGACCTCGAGACGGTCGACCGGGCGATCTCGCGCTACGAGAAGGAAGTTCGCGGCAAGAAGATCGAGCCGATCGTGCTCGAGACCGCGATCGCCGCGAAGGATGCGCTCGAGCGCGGCATCCTGCTCTCCGTCTCCGGTCTCGATCTCGCCCCGATCCGGGAACTCGGGCTGCTCACCTCCAAGCCCGTCATCTTCGTCTTCAACGTGGACGAGGCAGTGCTGACGGATGCCGATCGCAAGGCGCAGCTCGCCGAACTGGTGGCCCCGGCCAAGGCGATCTTCCTCGACGCGAAGATCGAGTCCGAGCTGATCGACCTCGACCCTGAGGATGCCGCCGAGCTGCTCGCCTCGACCGGTCAGGACGAGTCCGGGCTCGACCAGCTCGCCCGTATCGGCTTCGACACGCTGGGGCTGCAGACGTACCTGACCGCAGGCCCCAAGGAGGCCCGCGCCTGGACGATCGGCAAGGGCTGGAAGGCGCCGCAGGCCGCGGGCGTCATCCACACCGACTTCGAGAAGGGCTTCATCAAGGCGGAGGTCATCTCCTTCGATGATCTCGTCGAGACCGGCTCCGTCGTCGAGGCCCGCTCCAAGGGCAAGGCGCGCCTCGAGGGCAAGGACTACGTCATGCAGGACGGCGACGTGGTGGAGTTCCGCTTCAACAACTGACGCGCTGCTCGGGCACTCATTTCGACGGCGTCCCGAAGAGGATGAGATTGCCGTCGGGATCGCGGACGATGAACTCGTTGGCTCCCCACGGTTTCAGCTGCAGTCTCTCGTGAAAGTCGACGCCCGCGGCCTCGAACTCGAGGAAGAGATCCTTGGCATTCGAGGTCTCGACGTACGCCGACAGCAACTGCTCTCGTTCTCGCACGTCTCCCACGAAGGGTGACTCGTCAACGTGGCGCACGTTGAAACATGCGTCGCCACGGCGAACTTCACCATAGAAGGGAGGTTCGCCATAGGTGAAGACGATCTCGAATCCGAGAACGGTGCGGTAGAAGGTCATCGCTCGCGCGAAGTCGATGACGAACAACTGCGCGCTTGCTCGCTGGAGCCGCGGCGCGGACATATCGGTGACAGGCATCGGTGGGTTCTCCTTCAGCTCGGACCAGGAGGCGAACCCGAGTTCGGACGCGACGATCTCCTGTGCCTCGCGCAGAGCGAAGTCTGCGGCGAGCACCTCGCGATCGGTCAGGCCGGCAAACCGAGGCAAAGTGAGACGCAGGCGTGCAGCCACCGTATATTCACCGGCACGGTGCTGGCGTACGAGGTGTTTCGCGCGCTTCCTGAGGTTCTCGAGTTCATTCATGATCGATGAACCAGTGGGCTTGGCCCTTCCCGGACTCTCCAGTTGCGCCTCGGCTGCGCTGGGTTCACGCTATCGCTTCAGCACTCGGGAGACAACAGAAGCCCGACGGTGAAGATGCACAGCCTCCCGCGGCGCGGGAATCGGGATGCGGATCTCCGGGGGGCGGATGTCCGAGCCCGATGCAAAGATGGGCGCATGCCCGAGTCTCCGGAGGTGCAGGCGCTCGTCGAATTCCTCGATGAGCAGATCCGAGGTCGCGTCATCGCGGCGTTGGACATCGCCGAGTTCCGCATCGTCAAGACGCGGGACCGTCCGCCCGCCGTCGCTCGTCGGCGCCCGGATCGCCGGGATCCGGCGTTTCGGCAAGCATGTCGGATTCGAGACGGCCGCCGGCTGGCTGATGATCGGATTCGGCCGCAACGGCTGGATCAGATGGCACTCCGCCGGAGACCCCGCAGACGAGCAGCCCGCACCGGAGGTCGCCAGGATCGTGCTCGACGGCGGTGACGTGATGCGCCTCGTCGACGCGGGCGACTTCCTCGCCGTCACAGCGTCGGTCGTGGATGCCCCATCCGACGTCTCGGGCATCGCCGCCCTCGGACCGGATCCGCTCTCCCTGGACTTCTCCCGCGAAGACCTCGAACGCGCACTCGGCACACGGCGGAAGCAGATCAAGGCCCTGCTTCAGGAGCAGACATCGATCGCCGGAATCGGCAACGCCTACTCCGATGAGATCTTGCATCGAGCGCGACTGCCGCACGCCGCACATGCCTCAGCTCTCGACGCGGAGGCGAGGGAGCGACTGTTCCTCGCCGTCGTCGACGTCCTGAGGGGAGCGGTCGCGGACCGTGTCGGGCTGCCTCCCGACCGACTGAAAGAGGCGAAAGTCGAGGCGATGGCTGTGCACGGACGCGGCGGGGAGGCGTGTCCGGTGTGCGGTACGACAATCCTCGACCACACGGTCGGTGGAGCATCCGCACAACTGTGCCCGCACTGCCAACCGGAACCGATCGCTGGCTGACGAGACGCGCCATCCGCCTCACCGGCGCAGACCAGCACGACTACGTCAGGCAGGATGGCGACGCGGTCGAGTTCCGCTTTAGTGTGTGAATTGCTCGAATCCGACGGGTAGTCTCAACCGATGCAAGAGCGCAAACTGGCACACCTGGTGAGACGACAGGGCGATGCGCTTTGGGTTCCGACTGGTCTGCTCGCCCGGCTCGTCGGCAACCGGCTCTACTCGGTCGAGTTCGTCAAGGACTACCTGCAGCTGCGATTCGATGGAGATGAGATTTCGGGCGGGCCGGTCGTCATGAACTGCTACGTCTGGCCCAAAGTCGAGTTTCGCGATCGGTCGTGGAGCGAGCCGGATCTCGGGTATGCCGACGCGCTCCGCGGTCTGATTGCGGGGACGGTGAGCACAACCGCCGAGGCGACGGGAGTCGGCCTCCGCGTGGATCTTGACACCGGCAGTGTCGTCATCCACCCCGAGCTCGAAGAGGTCTACGTCGAGATCGCTGAACTGCAGGGGTTTGATGATGGGGCGTGGATGGTCTGGCGACCTGGTGACGTTAGCTTCGAGGACCTCGTGTGATCCGAATCCAACTCACACCGCGTACTGATGCCTATTCACAACGCGACGCGGTCGAGTTCCGCTTCAGCAAGTGAGTGAAGTCGGCGCGAACAGCTGGGCTATCCCAGACGGTCGACGTCCTGGCTCAGAGTCTCCGGCCAGGTTTCGACATCTTCCGGGGTTCGCGCGATCGTCAGCGTTGCGTGCGGAAGCAGCGTGGCGAGGGATTCCGCGGTTGACACCGGATGGCCCGGATCATCCACCCACGCCAAGATCGTCGTCGGCACATCGATTCGCGCGACGGCCTCAGGAGCGGGTAGGTCGCTGAGCGCCGCCCCGCGGAGCAACGACGGCAAGAGGGCGTCGGCGACGTCGGGCACCGTCTCGGGCGCCCCGATGGTGGCCGGCGGCGGTGTCGTTCCGCGCGTGGTGGCGAGGAACGCGTCGACACCGTCCGATTCGATGAGCGACGCCGCTGCCCGGTAGTTCGCGGCTTGATCACGTCTGGTTTTCCATGCGGTGGGCGGCACCATGAGTGTGAGCCCGCTGAAGCGGTCCGGCTCGAGCGACGCAGCGTGCAGGAGAGTAGCAGTCCCCATCGAGGGACCGACGCCGTGGACGCGTTCGCCAGGGAACCAGCGATCGAGGAGTCGCAGGAGATCCCCGGCGAGGTTCTGCCATTCGTAGTCCTCGGGAACCTTCCGTCCCGTCGACCGGCCATGGCCGCGTGCGTCATAACGCAGCAGTCGAGTTCCGCTGAGCCCTCGGCCGAGGTCGAGATTGAGCACCCGATCGCGGGCGCGGCTTGACGTGAGGCCATGCAGTTGGACGATCGGGTGTCCGCCTTCATCGCTCAGGGTGACGGCCAGTTCGGCTCCGGGTACGTCGAAAGTGGGCATCAGGATCCTCGCTCGGTGACTGAACGCGTCAGATCGGGCAGTCGCGGTGAGCTTTCAGATTATCCAGGGCGATAGGGTGCTGCCCATGCGACTGACCAATGTCACCCATCTCCGCCTCCCGTTCGGACGGCTCTGGGGTTACGACGTCAGCGCATCTGCACTCGGGAGACGCCTTCCCGTGTCGTTCGATCAGCGACTCCATCTCGGGGCGGGCGATCGCCCCGGCTCCTGGATGGCGTTGTCCTTCCGGCTGCCTGCACCGACCCGTCGTGAGTCGATCGCCGATGCCTGGCTGGCTGTCGTTGCTCGCCATGGCACGCTGCGATCGGCGTTCGCGCCCGGTCCGGATGGCGATCCGGTGCTTCACGAGATCGAGATCGGTCCCGGAAGCTGGGTCGAGCATCAGGTGGCCCCTGGCCAGGCCGTCAACGACGCATTGCGGGACATTCTCGATGCGGCGTGTTCGCCGTACCAGCATCCTTCGCACCGGCTGTGCGTTTTGGAGACTGCTGCTGGGCTGACGGTCGTGATCGCCGCGGACCACTCGCACGTCGACATGTGGTCGATGCTGGTGATCGTGCGCGACCTGTTGTCGGCGCTCGACGCGGGGAAGGGCATGCTCGGCACCAACGACCAGGCCGGCACCGGCATTCGTCGAACACACGCAAGCACTGCTGGATCGGGATGCGGCACCGGATCACGTGCTTCAGCGGTGGGAAGACATCATCGAGGACAGCGGCGGCGTGATGCCGCAGTTCCCGCTGCCCCTGGGCGCGCCCGAGCCGCATCGCGAGCGCGTGGAAGTACGCGATGTGTTCGATGTGGACGACACCGCCGCATTCGCTGCGCAGGCTCGCGACGACGGTGTCTCGACGCTCGCACGCGCTGTGGTTGCGATGACCGCGGTGACCCGCGAGCTGGCGGGCACCCCGCTGCGGGCCGTGTTTCCTGTGCACAGCCGCTTCGAGGACAACTGGTATGACTCGGTCGGCTGGTTCATCACCAACTCCGTCCTCGAGTCGGCCGTCGCCGAACCGCGCGCGGCGGCGGCGGCGGTGAAAGAGGCGGTGCAACTCGGGGCGTGGCCGCTCGCAGACGTACTGGCACAGTGGGGCGGCATGCCCATAGCTCCTGGGATGTTCGCGATCTCCTGGCTGGACTTGCGCAGGCTGCCCGTACGAATCGACTCCGTCGGGCTCGACGCCCAATATGTCAGCGCGGCGACCGACACCGACGGCGTCATGCTGTGGTTCATCCTGAATGAATCGGGTCTCCATCTGAGATGCCGTTATCCCGACACCCCTGAGGCGCGCGACAACGTCGGCGGATGGCTCGACCTGCTCGTCGCCCGGTTGCAGGCGGACGCGCGGTCCTCGGTTCGCGGACGGCTGCAGGTGGCGGGCCGCACCTTCCGGCTTGAGCGTGCGAGCCGCGATGATATCGAGGCCATCGCAGCACTGCTGTTCGATGATCAGTTCGGCTCCGCCCGTGAGAGTGTCGAGCTCGAGCGGTATGACGCAGCGTACAGCGCGGTCGCTCGCGACAGTTCCAACTATCTGGGGGTGGTCCGGGACAGTGCAGACCTCATCGTCGCCACGATGCAATTGACCGTCATCCCGGGCCTTTCCCGCGGTGGTTCGACCCGATTGCAGATCGAGGGACTGCGCGTCGCCCCCGAGGAACGATCGCAGGGCCTGGGCGCGGCGATGCTGGAGTGGGCACACGATTTCGGTCGTGCGCGGGGGGCGCAATTGGCACAGGTGACCACTGACGAAGCGCGGGAGCGGACTCGGGCTTTCTACGCCCGACTCGGATATCGGACTGCCCACGTCGGGTTGAAACGGCACATATAGCGCGCGGCGTTCAGCAGTCGACCACCCAGGAGCGGGCGACTACGCTTGATTTCGGCTTGTTCCGCCCCCAGACCCCCGCGCAAGGAGTACGACGACGATGACCGACACCCAGATCTTCGAGCCCGACGGCCGCGCGATTCCCTTCGTCGACGAAGGCGACGGTCCCGTCAAGCTCGTACTGATCCAGGAGCACGGCCTCGCGGCAGACGTGCTCGGTGTCGTCGGTCACTACCTCGCGGAGGAGGCGGGCTTTCACGTGCTGCGGGTCGGCCACCGTGGCGGGGCGGGCGACGTCTCGTTCGACGAGCGGGTCGAGGATGCGGTCGCGGTCATCGATCACGTCGGCATCGAGGACACCTGGATCGGCGGACACGGATTCGGCGGGACCGTGGCGCGCGCGCTCGCCGCAGCGCACGCGGACCGCGTGAACGGCCTGCTCCTGCTCGGCGTTGAGGAAGCCGACATCCCCGTTGCGCCGGCCATTCCGGTACTCATCGTCCAGGGCACGGATGACGCGATCACGCCCCCCGCGAACGGTGAGCGGCTGCGGGCGACCGCTCCCGAGCGCGCCAGCATCAAGTCCATCGCCGGGGATCACCTGTTCCCGATGACCGACCCGATCGAGACCGCGGTCATCATCGAGGAGTACCTCGACTGGGACTGACCGGTCGGCTCAGCGCCCCTGCCGCTTCTTGTACGGCTTGGGCTGACCCTTCACGGCTGGAGTACGGCCTTTCCCCTTGGAGGCCTTGGCCTTGCCGCCCGCCGGAGCGACCGTCTTCGGGCCGGGCGCCGGCGCCTCGGCGATTCGGTCTCGCGCCTCCGGAAGCAGGAGGGTCCCGGCTTTGGTCAGGCGGGTTTCGCCTCCGCGTGTGAACAGCGGATGCCCGACCTCTTCCTCCAGCTTCTCGATCGACGAGTACAGAGCGGCCAGCGAGACGTCGAGGGATTCCGCCGCGCGGGGAAAGTGCAGCTTCTCGGCGACGGCGACGAAATGCCGAAGTTGGGTGATCTTCACGGGGGAGCAGTCCTTTCCCGCACGAATCGCGGCAGCCTCCAGCGTACGCGTGTTGCATCGGTGACGTCGGCGGCAGCATCCCTCGGGGGACCACGGGAGACGCCGATCGGATGCGGCCAGGATTATCGGGTGCGCGTCCCGCGGGATCGGAAGGGTCGATGCTGAGGTCTTGAGTAGCGGCGACACGCACAGCGTACGCAACAGCGGCGTACGCTGTGCGTGTTGCCGACCGAAGGATCTGCCGTGTCTGACCACAACGCGCACATACCCGGCCCGGACGAGCCGTCCATTCCGGAACTCGAACTCGACGAGACCATCGCGCCGCGACCGGAAGAAGAGATCGCCGATGTCCTCAGGGCCAAACCCGACTTCGAAGATCACAGCGGGCATCCCGGCTGACCTCTTCCTCGGCGCGGGCGTGGGATGCGCCCTGGAAGCACAGATGCCGTTGCACGAGGGTTTCAGGCGAGAGGGAACCCCGGCAGCCACGCGACGGCGAGATACGAGACGATTGGTGCCAGCAGCAGCGTGATGAGGCCGGCCACGGCGAAAGGCCGAAGAGTACGGTGTCTGGAAGCCGCCAGAAACACCGTCGAGATGAACAACACGGCAGCACGACGGCGGTCGTGATGACGGCCGTCCCCATACGGTCGGCGGCGAAGCAGTTGCGCGGAGGGGGATCGATCGCGGGGCACACGAGCGGTCCCCAGGGCACAGCGGCGAACCAGATGAGCGCGATCGTCCCGACAGCGAACACTGTGGCGGTGATGACGAGCGCCGACCGCACGCGACCGGCGCTGAATCGCGGACCCGTCTCGCTCATGATGGTCATGAGTGAAGCGTATGAGTCTCTCGATGATCAGTCGAGGCTCGGTTCTGCGTCAATCCACGGAGACAGTCGCCACCGGCGCAGTTCACGGCCCGTCGCGATGACAGGATTGACTCATGACCGCAACACTCGTGGCCCAGGGCCTGGCTGGTGGGCACGGCCATCGCACCCTCTTCGATTCGCTCGACCTCACCGTCGCGCCCGGAGACGTCGTCGGGGTGGTCGGCGCGAACGGCGCCGGCAAGTCCACACTGCTCCGTCTGCTCGCCGGCATCGACGAGCCGCAGGCGGGCACGGTCGTCCTGGCTCCCGCAGATGCGTTCGTCGGATGGCTGCCCCAGGAGCACGAGCGGCTCGTCGGTGAGACGGTCGCGGGGTACATCGCCCGTCGTACCGGTTGCGCTGCGGCGACCACGGACATGGATGCGGCCGCGATCGCGCTCGGCGACCCGTCGCTTGCTGCTCCCGGCGTCGATCCGGCCGATGCCTACTCGACGGCCCTGGATCGCTGGCTCGCCAGCGGCGCGGCGGATCTGGAGGATCGGCTGCCGTCCGTGCTCGCTGATCTCGGCCTCGAACTCGGCGACGCCGACCAGATCCTGATGACCTCCCTCTCCGGCGGCCAGGCGGCGCGCGTCGGGCTCGCGGCGCTTCTCCTGTCGCGCTTCGACATCGTGCTCCTGGATGAACCCACCAACGATCTCGACCTCGACGGCCTCGAACGGCTGGAGGCGTTCGTCCGCGGACTCCGCGGCGGAGTGGTGCTGGTCAGCCACGATCGCGAGTTCCTCGCGCGCTGCGTCACCCGCGTGCTGGAGCTCGACCTCGCGCAGGGGGCGAACCGCGTGTTCGGTGGCGGGTACGACGCCTACCTGGAGGAGCGCGCGACCGTGCGCCGTCACCAGCGCGAGAAGTACGACGAGTTCGCCGAGAAGAAGGCCGATCTGATCGGTCGGGCCAGAACCCAGCGCGAATGGTCCAGCCAAGGCGTGCGAAACGCGATGAAGAAGGCTCCGGACAACGACAAGATCAGGCGCAAGGCCTCGACCGAATCCAGTGAGAAGCAGGCGCAGAAGGTGCGGCAGATGGAGAGCCGGATCGCGAGGCTCGAAGAGGTCGACGAACCGCGCAAGGAATGGCAGCTCGAGTTCGTCATCGCATCGGCTCCGCGCTCGAGTGCCGTCGTCTCCACGCTCAGCTCCGCAGTCTTCCGGCAGGGCTCGTTCACCCTCGGTCCGGTGTCGCTGCAGGTGAACGCGGGGGAACGCATCGGCATCACCGGCCCCAACGGCGCGGGCAAATCGACGCTCCTGCGCGCGCTGCTCGCGCAGCAGCATCCCGATGAGGGACGCGCGAGTCTCGGTGCGAGCGTGCGGATCGGCGAGATCGACCAGGCGCGCTCGCAGCTCGCCGGCTCCCAGCCGCTCGCGACCGCGTTCGAAGCGCTGGTCCCCGAGATGGCGACCGCTGAGGTGCGCACCCTGCTGGCCAAGTTCGGGCTCAAGGCCGATCATGTGAACCGTCCCGTCGATGAGCTGTCTCCCGGCGAACGGACCCGCGCCGGACTCGCCCTGCTGCAGGCCCGCGGAACCAACCTGCTCGTGCTCGACGAGCCGACGAATCACCTGGATCTCGCCGCCATCGAGCAACTCGAGCAGGCGCTCGAGTCGTACGAGGGAACGCTGTTGCTGGTGACTCACGACCGACGGATGCTCGCCACGGTGCACACCGATCGCCGGTGGCGTGTGGAGGTCGGCCGCGTGACAGAGCTCTGACGTGTCACGGTGCGTAGCGATTCGGGATTTTCCGGCGGTCGGGCGCTCGCTGATCGGTAGAGTTTGCATCACGGGATGGGACGAGGTGCCATGGACGACATCGCGCTGACTCTGATCGTCGCCGCCGCGTTCGGCACGATCGCGCATCTGCTGCGCGTCCCGGCTCTCGTCGGATTCCTCGCTGCAGGTTTCGTGCTCGGCGCGGCGAACGTCGCGCCTTTCGTCGGCCTCGATCGGATCGCTGAGATCGGCGTCGTCCTCCTGCTGTTCACAATCGGCCTGAAGTTCGACATCCGCGCCCTGCTCCGCCCGGAGGCATACGGCACCACGGTCATCCACATGGTGCTCAGCGTGCTCGTCGGCGCCGGAACGGTCGGCCTCGCCGGCGTGATCGGATTCACCTCCGTGGACGGCTGGCGAACTCTGGCGCTGGTCGGGTTCGCACTGTCGTTCTCATCCACAGTGCTGTGCGTCAAGGTGCTCGAAGACCGGTCCGACGACGGTTCGCTCTACGGGCAGACCGCCATCGCGATCCTGGTCATCCAGGACGTCGCGGCGGTGGTGTTCATCACCGTGAACGCCGATGATCCACCAGGCCCCTGGGCGTTGGTCCTCGTCCTCGTGATCCCGCTGGTATGGCTGATGCGGAGACTGCTGACTCTCATCGGGCACGGCGAACTGCTGGTGCTCTTCGGCGTGGTGATGGCCCTGGGCCCCGGCTACTTCGCGTTCGAGGCGGTCGGGATCAAAGGCGATCTGGGTGCGCTGGTGATGGGACTGCTGTTCGCCACGCATCCTCGTGCCATCGAGATGTCGAAGGCGCTGTTCAGCGTGAAGGAGCTGTTCCTGATCGGCTTCTTCCTCCTCATCGGAATGGGCGCGTCGCCGACCTGGGCGGATGCCGGACTCGCCCTGGCGCTGTGCGTGGTCCTGCTGCCACTGACCTTCATCGGCTACGTCTGGCTGGGCCGCCTCTTCGGTCTGCGCAACCGGACCGCGATCAGGACCGGCCTCGTGCTCAGCAACTTCTCCGAGTTCTCGATCATCGTCGCCGCGTTCGGCGTCTCATCGGCGCTGCTGACCGAGCGCTGGCTGACGGTCGTCGCGATCGCGGTCGCTCTCAGCATGGTGCTATCGTCGGTCGCCAACTCCCACGGACTGCGCCTCATCACAGCGCTGACATGGTTGCCCGCTCAGCAGATCTCGAAGCTCCGGCCGTCTGATCGGCCGATCGACACCAGCGGCTCCGACGTCGTCGTGCTCGGCATGGGGCGCGTCGGGCGCGCAGCCTACGAGCGGCTCGTGAACGAGGGCGGGCTGCGCGTACTGGGAATCGACAACGATCACGCCGTCATCTCCCGGCTGGAGGCCGACGGCCTCAACGTGCTCGAGGGAGATGCGACCGATCTGGAGTTCTGGAGCAGGCTGGTCTCCGGAGGCTTCGTGAAGACTGTGGTGCTGGCAATGGCCTTCCACGGCTCGAACACCTTCGCATTGGACCGGCTCCACGAGGCCGGCTTCGACGGCCGGGTCGTCGCCGTGGCGCAGCATCCCGATCAGGTGGAGCACCTCGCAGCCAACGGCGTCAACGGCGTCCTCAACATCTACGAGGGTGCAGGTCACACACTGGCGGGACTGGCGATGGAACCGGACGGCTGAGGCGTCAGTCGTCCTTGTCTTGTTTCTCGCCTTCCTTCTCGGCTTCTTTGTCGGCTTTCTCCTGGTCTTTTCTGGCCTGCTCCGCCGCCTTCTCCTCCTGTTTGTCCGCATTCGGATCCGGCACGGGGGCGACCTCATCAGCCGGGGTGCGGCCACCGGGTTCGGATGCCGGGACAGTAGCGCGCTCGAAGACGGTGCCCGCGACCCGCGGCTCCGTCGCCGCGGTTTCGGCACCGGCCACTGCCGCCCAAATCGCAAGCACGATGCAGAGGATCGCCGCCGCCGCTGCAGCGGCGATCTTGATCGGCGGTCCGACCGGGCGGCGGTGGGGGGTCGCGGTCTGGTCCTCTTCGATCGGTAGCTGCTTCGTCGCCGCCAGCTGCTTCGTCGCCGTCAACGGCATCGAAGCGGTGGCTCCGTTCGGCGCAGGGGGTGAGCCGGCGGGTCGCACCGGGGAAGGCAGGGCAGTCGCAGCTTCGGCGACCTCGAGGGCGGTCGGGCGTTCGGTCGGCTCCGACAGGGTCATCCGCGTGAGCAGTTCCGACCACGCCGGGTCGAGCCAATCCGGAATCCGCGGAGAGTCGATGAGTCGGGCCATGACAGCACCGACTCCGGTGGCCTGCGGAAACGGCCGCTCGCCGGTGAGGGCTTCGAGAAGCACGAGCCCGAGCCCGTAGATGTCGCCAGGAGGCGTGGCAGCCTCGCCGCGAACTTGCTCAGGCGGCAGATAGGCCGCGGTGCCCACGATCGTCCCCGGGGTGGTCACCCGGGTGGTATCGAGCAGGAATGCGATACCGAAATCGGCGAGTTTGGCGCGGAAGTCTGCTCCGGGCAGCACGGCAGGGGCAAGCAGCACATTGGCCGGCTTGATGTCACGATGAACGATCCCGGCGCTGTGGACGGTGTGAAGCGCCGATGCCAGATCTCTCGCGAGCGCCGACACCTCTGCCGCGGTCAGCGCGCCCTCGCGTAACCGCGCCGCGAGGGTGGGGCCGTCGATGAGCTCCATCACCAGGTAACAGGGTTGACCCGATACGATGTTGGCGTCGTAGAGCGCCACGAGCGAGGGATGAGCGAGCGATGCGAGTACCGCGATCTCATTGCGTACCCGGGTCGGCGCGGACAGCGCCTCCGAGTCGGCCTGCATCATCTTGACGGCGACCGTGCGGCCGAGCAGCACGTCGTGGGCGCGGTATACGCGCGCCGCTCCGCCCTGGCCGATGCATTCCCCCAGTTGATATCGGCCGTCGAGCAGCTCAGCGGTTGGGGTCTCCGGGGCCGCGGGCATCGGCACTTCCTTTCGGGTTCCGGGCGGGTTCCAGTTCCCTGACCTCCCAGACTATCCCGGCTCGTGCGGATGCACCCAAGGGTTGACGTCGACGCCGAGACCTGCAACACGCGATCGGCACATCGCCGGTACTCTCCGGTCTGCACGACCGAGGACGGATAGCATCCAGGGATGACCGCACTCACCGTCCGCACGATCGTGCGGCTGCGCGCGATCGCCTCCCTCGTCATCGGGGCGGGGGTGGGAGTCGCCACCGCGTTTCCGCTGGGGCCGGCGGCCGGCGTGCTGGCCGGCTGGGGCACCTTCGCGCTCGTCAACGTGGTCTGGGTGCTGTGCCTCGTCTGGCCCATGGGACCGACCGAGACGCAGGACCACGCGACGGTCGAGGCGCCCGGCCGCCGCGCCGCCCGGCTGATCTCGATCGTCGGCAGCCTGGTGAGCCTGGCGGCCGTGCTCAGCGTGATCGTGCAGGCTCAGCATGAACCCGGCATTGGGGAGTACGTCCTGGCGGGGATCGCGGTCGTGAGCGTTGCGACCTCCTGGCTGCTCATCCAGGTCGACTACGTCCTGCGCTACGCGCGGATGTACTACGCCGACCCGCGCGGCGGTATCGACTTCAACCAGGAGGAGCCGCCGCAGTACACCGATTTCATCTACTTCTCGCTCGGTCTCGGCATGACCTATCAGGTCGCGGACACCAACGTCACCACCAACGCCATCCGCCGCGTCGTCATCGCGCAGACGGCGCTCGCCTACCTCTTCGGCACCGTCATCCTGGCCACCATCATCAACCTCGTCACCGGACTCGGCTGAGAGCGGACGCACGGATGCCGCGACCCGATCGGGTCGCGGCATCCGTGGCGAGCGGTCAGATCGCCTGAGGCAGCACTGCGAACGAGACAGCGCCCTCGTCGTCGACGCCGGCGTCGAGCACCTTGTCATCCAGTGCGACGGCAGCGGCATCCTCCAGGAAGAGGCGGGTCCCGGAGACCTCGACGACCTGATCGTCGGGTTCGGGATGCGGCGTGACGACCACGGCAAGGCGGGTGCCGCCATCGGGCGGTCTCGGTGGCGGTCGAGTGGATGCGGAGCCCTGCCTCAGCGGCGTCGCTCTGACGGCTGACGAGGGTCGTGACGATGGCTGTGGCGTTGTCGGTGAGGGTGAGCACTGGTCTCTCCTTACGGTTGCGTACACGGCGCGGTCGCGACATGTCCGGGCCACGATTCCCCACCGGTGGAGCGGATTCAACCTGAACCGCCGAATTCGGAGGGACCTCACATGTGGCGCTGGGTCTTGCGCAGAGCACCTGCTCGGGTCCGTCGCCGTCCAGCACCCGTTGCTTTTTCGGTAGCCGCAACTCTCGTCGTCGTTTTGTCCATGGGGTCTCGTTCTGGACGCCGTCCTGTGTTCTCCGGGCTCGCGTGTCAAGCCCCTCGGTCCTCGTTCCGTCGCCGCATAGTGTCCAGGGCAGGAGGACCAGACCATGGCAGAAAACACCAAGACCACAAACAAGGGATCGAAGACCACGCGGCGGCAGAACGCGGAGAAGGGGTTCACCGCGTCGCCCGAACTCGCCGCACATCTTCAGAGTGTTCTCGTCGATCTGCTCGAACTCGCACTTCAGGGCAAGCAGGCGCACTGGAACGTGGTGGGTCGCAACTTCCGCGACATGCATAGGCAGCTCGACGAGATCATCGCCGATGCGCGGGCGTTCAGCGACACCGTCGCCGAACGGATGCGCGCTCTTCACGCTGTGCCGGACGGACGCAGTGACACGATCGCCTCGACGACGTCTCTCCCGGAGTTCCCCGCCGGCGAGGTGTCGACCGCGGACACCGTCGATCTCGTCACCACGCGTCTCGAGGCCACGGTCGCCACGATGAGGCGGGTGCACGACGCGGTGGATGAGGAGGATCCGACCTCCGCCGACATCCTGCATGCGGTCATCGAACGGCTCGAGCAGTTCGCATGGATGGTGAGTGCGGAGAACCGGACCCCGGCGAAGCGCTGAGGAAGTCTGATGACGGTGCACGATGTCAGGGGCCGATCTTCTGCGCTCCCCGCACCCGCCGGACGATGCGCGGCAGCGCGATCCAGAGTCCGAGCACCCCGACGACGGCCGCGATCAGCGCGATGATCCCGGCTGTTCGATCGACCGTGAAATCGATGATCAGCGTCGTGACGCCGATGGTCAGGGCTCCGATCACCACGAGGTCGATCTTCACGATGCGCGAGGCCACACGGACCAGATCTGGCTTGCGTTGCCGGCCGAACAAGGCGCGGTGCATGCCGACGGGAGTGAGGGCGAGGATCGTGGCGACAGCGGCCAGTGCCACCAGCACGACGTACAGATCCCGCTGCACTTCGTCCATGTCCGTGAACCTCGGCTGGAATGCGACGGCGAGAAGGAAGCCGGTGAGGATCTGGGTGCCCGTCTGCATGACGCGCAGCTCCTGCAGCAGTTCGACCCAATTGCGGTCGGCGCGTTCGTTCGGCGTCTCGTCGCGCCCGTCAGCGCGATCGTCTCGCCGAGGGTTCTGTGGCGCAGTGCGATCGGATGTCATGGCATCAGTGTCGTGCGCGCGCTCCGATGATGTCCAGGGGCTTGCCGCCCCCACCAGAGAGGAACCATGATGACACTTCCCCCTATTCACGAGTGGTGGCCGCGTCTGTCCATCGACGCGCGGCACGAGATGATCGATCGCGGCTCCATGCGCCTCGGCGAGTCGGTGCGCGAGGAGATCCGCACGATCACCGGTGCGGTGGTCGGAGCGGAGGAGGAACTCTCCGAAGAGGATCTCGAGTACGCGCGCACCCAGATGGAGGCAGTGGACTGACCCCTGCTCAGCCCACCGAGCCCCGCAGGAGAGCGCGGGCGATCGCGGGATCCAGGCCGGGCACCACGTCGACCGGTACGGCGAGCGCGAGGAGTGCGCGGCTGAAGTAGTTCCTGGCGGCAGCGGCGAGCGTGATGTCGACGATCTGCCGATCGGAGTAGCCCGCATCGCGGAGTGCCAGCGTGTCGGCATCCGTCATCGAGGCCGCATCTGAGGACAGCTTCGCCGAGTACCGGATCACCACCTGCTCGGATGCGGTGAAGGCGCTGTCATCGTCGGCGGCGAACGCGGCCAGGCCCGCTTCGTCGACCACGCCGGCACGCAGCGACTTCCGTCCGTGGGCGAGCAGGCAATGGGCCGAGCCGATCTCCCGTGCGGCGCCCAGCGTCGCGGCCTCGTACACGCGCATTCCGATGGACGGCACTACGGCACGGATGAGAGTCTCGAAGGCGGCGTGCGCCTCCGGATTCACCGCCATCGCCTGCGTATGACCGAAGACGAATCCGTCGCCCGACATGTCGCTGGAGTACATGTCGGCGACGTGCCCTTCCGCTGCCGCGGCCGGCGGGGGTGTGATGATCATGGATGCTCCTTCGCGCCCCAGGGCGGAGGGATCCGAGATCGAACCGAGCGCCACCCGGAAGACTACGCCGAGCCGGCGGTGGAGGGAAGGGGCTCGCGACGCCGAGCGGCCTGATGCCCGCGGGCAGGCGTAGCATCGAGGGATGACCGAATCCCAGGAGACCTCGACCGAGCAGCAGACACCGCTTCTGCCGTTGCCCGGCGGGCTGGATCTTCTCTCCGGCGCAGGTGCTGCCGGCTACTGCGCGGACGGCGTCTGCCACATCTCCGCCTCGCACATCGCTGCGCAGAAGACGGAGTAGCGGCAGACGCCGTCGGCGTCTGTCAGTGTCCGGCGTGCGGCGCCCCTTCGGCGTGGTCGGCCGGCTTGCGGATGAAGAACGCGCCGATCACGGTGACGCTCGCGATCACCGCACCGATGAGGAACGCGATCTGGGAACCGGCGGCGACAGCCTCCGGCACCTCCGTGCCCCCGTTCGCGTTCACGACCAGTGTGAACAGAGCCACCATCACGGCGATGCCGGCGGCTCCGGCGACCTGCTGCACCGTGCCGATGACGGCGCTGCCGTAGGAGTAGAACTTCGGCGTGAGTGAGGCGAGCGACGCGGTGAACAGGGGCGTGAACGACAGCGCGAGTCCGACGGACAGCAGGGTCTGCGCGGCGACCACGACCCACACGGACGTGCCGACGGTGAGCGTCGTGTAGAACCACAGCGTCCCGGCGGCCAGGATCGATCCGGGGATGAGCAGGATGCGCGTGCCGCGCGCGTCGTAGATCCGCCCGATCACAGGACCGAGCAGACCCATGGCGAGTGCTCCGGGGAGGACCGCGAGTCCGGCATCGACTGCGGGCAGCCCGAGTCCGTCCTGCAGAAACAGCGGAACGACCGTGATCGTGCCGAAGAATGCCAGCGAGAGCAGGAACATCTGCGCCATCGCGAGGGAGAACGCCCCTGAGGTGAACACCCGCAGGTCGAGCAGGGCGTCGTCGGCGCGCTGCAGGATGACCTGGCGCCACAGGAACAGGGCGAGGCCGATCACGCCGACCGACAGTGCGATGATCAACGGAGCGGCGGAACCCGCTCCGCCGCCGGCGAGGGCGCCGATCTGGCTGAGGCCGTAGACGATGCCGCCGAAGCCGAATGCGGACAGGATGATCGAGAGCACGTCGAGCGGCGCCTGGGTGGTCTCGCCGACGTCGGTCAGCCAGCGCCACCCGACGAACATCGCCACGAGCGCGATCGGCAGCACGACGACGAAGATCGAGCGCCACCCGAAGTGATCCAGCAGGAAGCCCGACATGGTCGGGCCGAGGGCGGGTGCGAGCGAGATCACCGTGCTCACGCGACCCATCATGCGGCCGCGTGCGGACGGCGGCACGAGGTTCATCATCGTGGTCATCAGCAGCGGCATCATCAGCGCGGTTCCGCTGGCCTGCACCACTCGAGCGGCAAGCAGCATCTCGAAGCCGAGAGCGATCGCGGCGAGCAGCGTTCCGAGCGAGAAGAGGGCGAGAGCCGCGAGGAAGATCTGCCGCGTCGTGAACCGCCGCAGCAGGAAGCCGGTGGTCGGAATCACGACGGCCATGGTCAGCATGAACGCGCTCGTCACCCACTGGGCGGCCAGGGGCGAGATGCCGAGGTCCTTGATGAGGTGGGGGATCGCCATCCCCATCGTGGTCTCGTTGAGGATCGCCACGAAGGCGGCGGTCAGAAGCACCCAGATCACGCGCATGTCCTTGCGCGGGATCAGTTCCCCCTTCGCCGTGGGGGTCGTCGTGATCGAGTCAGTATCGACAGCTGACATGCGGCCTCCTGGGCGTGGCGTGGGAAAGTCGCGCGAATGCGCGGGGACCACTCAGCGTAACGACACCTTCAGACATTTCATTCCGGATCCTTCCGAATCCGCCCAGAGCAGATCGGGGGAGCGCCCCTGTCCGCCGACGTGGTTACGCTGAGGCGTATGAGCATGGGTGGCGGGGCGGGTGGCCGCGGTGGTTTCCACGGTGTCGATGAGGCGGCGCAGCGACGGCTCAACGCCGAGGCGCCGCGCATCCGCGCCTTGGGAGCCAGGGTCATCGAGCTCTTCCGCCCGTACCGCGGTCGCATCCTCCTCACCGGCCTCCTGGTGATCGCAGGCGCCGCCATCGCCGTCATCCCGCCCCTGATCGTCCAGCGGATCTTCGACGACGCTCTCTTCCCCGTCGACGGCGGCCGGCCGGAGATCCCCCTGCTCATCCGCCTCGTCCTCGTGATGATCGGCTTCTTCCTGCTCTCCGCAGTGCTGGGGGTCGCGCAGACCTGGCTGACCTCCACCGTCGGCAACAGCGTCACCGGCGACCTGCGCGTCCGGCTGTTCGAGCATCTGCAGGCGATGGAGCTCGGATTCTTCACGCGCACCAAGACCGGCGTGATCCAATCCCGGCTGCAGAACGATGTCGGCGGGGTCTCCGGGGTGCTGACCAACACGGTCACCAGCATCCTCGGCAACGTCGTCACCGTCATCGCCTCGCTCGTCGCGATGATCCTCATCGACTGGCGCCTCACGTTCATCGCGGTCGTGCTGATGCCGTTCCTCGTCATCGTGCAACGCCGCGTCGGGCAGGTGCGCGCGCGGATCGCCGGCGAGACACAGGAATCCCTGTCCGAGCTCACCACGATCACGCAGGAGACGCTGAGCGTCTCCGGCATGCTGCTGTCGAAGGCGTTCAACCGGCAGCGCACCGAATCGACGCGGTATCAGGCGGAGAACCGCAACCAGGTCAAGCTCCAGGTCCGCCGTGCGATGAGCGGGCAGGGCTTCTTCGCAGTGGTGCAGGTGCTGATGGCATCCGTCCCCGCGGTGATCTATCTCGTCTCCGGTTACCTCATCACCGGCGGCACCGATGCGATCACGGCCGGAACCGTCGTCGCCTTCACCACGGTCCAGGCGCGGCTGCTGATGCCGCTGATGGGACTGATGCGAGTCTCGCTCGACCTGCAGACCTCGTCCGCCCTGTTCGCGCGGATCTTCGAGTATCTCGACCTGGTGCCGGAGATCCAGGATTCACCCGACGCGATCTCGGCCCGGAACGCACCGGGTCCGCGGGGACGCGTCGAGTTCGCCGACGTCGTCTTCCGCTACCCGGACGCCTCGCCCGAGGCGCGCCCGACCCTCCAGGGAGTGTCATTCGTCGCCGAGCCGGGACAGCACGTGGCCTTCGTCGGGCCCTCCGGTGCCGGCAAGACCACGGTGCTGTATCTCGCGCCGCGGCTCTACGAGGCGCACGGCGGAGCGGTGCTGTTCGCGGGCGCCGACGTGCGCACGCTGACGCAGGAGTCGATCATCGACGACGTCGGGATCGTTTCCCAGGAGACGTACCTCTTCCACGCCACGATCCGCGAGAACCTCCTCTACGCGAAACCGGATGCGAGCGAGGAAGAGGTGATCGCGGCGTGCATCGCGGCGAACATCCACCACATCATCGCGGGATTCGAGCAGGGCTACGACACGGTCGTGGGCGAGCGGGGCTACCGGCTGTCCGGCGGGGAGAAGCAGCGCATCGCGATCGCCCGGGTGCTGCTGAAGGATCCGCCCGTGCTTCTGCTCGACGAGGCGACATCGGCGCTGGACACCGTGTCGGAGCGCGTGGTCCAGGAAGCTCTCGACGAGGCGGCGCGCGGCCGGACCACTCTCTCGATCGCGCACCGGTTGTCGACGGTGATGGGCGCCGACGTCATCCACGTGCTGGAGGCGGGGCGGATCGTCGAGTCGGGCACCCACGGCGAGTTGCTCGCGCTGGGTGGACTCTATGCGGAACTCGCGGCTGAACAGGTCGCGGCGACCCGCGTGCTCGAGACAGAGGCGGCCGTCGAGGAGTCCGTGACCGGCGGCGTCCGCGCCGCGCTCACCGAGCGGCGCGCGGATCGGGCTCCCGAGGACTCGGCGGCGGCGGATGCGGTGGCGGCGCTGACGGCGCCGGTGCCGCTCCTCGACGGGGACCGCGCCGACGAGCGGGTGCATCCGGTCGAGGACTGATCTCGGTCGATCAGTGGACCGAGAGCCCGCCGTCGACGAACAGCGAGTGACCGGTGACGTAGCCGGAGCCGGCGCCGGCGAGGAACACGGCGGCTCCGGCGAAGTCGCCCGGCAGTCCGTTGCGCCCGATCATGGTGCGGGCGGCGAGGGCGTCGACCTTCTCGCGATCCTCCTGCAACCTCGCGTTGAGCGGCGTGAGCACGAACCCGGGGACCAGCGAGTTGCTCGTCACTCCGGTGCCGCCCCACGCCTCCGCTTCCGAGCGCATGAGCGACTCCACGGCACCCTTGGAGACTCCGTACACGCCGCTGCCGACGAATGCCCGGTGCGCCTGCTGCGACGTGATGTGGATGAGGCGCCCGTATCCCCGCGCGGCCATTCCTGGGGCATATCTCTGCCCGAGCAGGAAAGGCGCCAGGGCGTTCACCGTCATGGTGGCGTCCCAGTCGTCCTCGGTGATGTCCGGGTAGGGCGGGCGGATGTTGATGCCGGCGGAGCTCACCAGGATGTCCGGTTCTCCGAAGGGGCGGACAGCTTCTTCCGCGACCGCGCGGATCCCGGCCCTGGTCCCGAGGTCTCCGACGACGCCGGCAGCACGGCACCCCGATTCCACCAGCTCGCGCACGGTCTCGTCGATGCGATCGGCACCGCGGGCGACGATCACCGTCGATGCTCCCGCACGTGCGAGAGCGGTGGCTATTCCGCGGCCGATTCCGGAGCTGCCTCCGGTGACGATCGCGGTGCGGCCGGCGAGGCCGAAGAGGTCGGTGAGGTATGCGTTCATGCGGCTCCTCAGGCCCTCACCAGCCGAGGGCGGTGGCGAGGTTCGGATCGGGGACGGCGGTGTGGAATTCGGGGAGCTCCTGCAGATCGGCGACGAAGGATGCGACCTCCGCGGCGTATGCGGGGTCGGGATGTGTCTCGGCGATGGTCAGGAGGGGAGGAACATCCATCGCGAGGATGAGCTCGATCCGGGCGGTCACGGCTGCGTGCGCCTCTGCTTCGTGCAGCACGCGGATGCCGCCGCGGAGGGCCATGAGGTAGTCGCGCAGCACCGGCAGCCGTGCCTTGCCCTGCGTCAGCGAGGTGCCGTCGGCGCGAAGCCGCCACTGCACCACGACATCCGGGATCACGTCGAAGGCTCGGGCCCGCGTGTGCATCAGCTGGGCGACGACCTGATCCTCGTAGGCGACGTTCTCGGGGAACCGGAGGCCGGTCCACATGTCGGTGCGGCTGATCTTCGACCAGGCGACGATGTTCGCCGAGGCGTGCGGGTGGGCCCTCAGCGTGGTGGCCAGGCGCTCCGGCTGGGTGGCCGCGGCCACCCAGGGCTGCACTCGGCCAGGGGCGTACGTCTCTCCCTGCAGCCGCGAGCGCACGTAGGCGCCGGCAGCGAAGTCGCTGCCGGTCGAGGCGAGGGTGCCGGTGAGGCGCGCCAGCGCCGTCGGCCTGAATTCGTCGTCGGCATCGAGGAAGCCCAGGAGAGGAGTGTCGACGAGCTCGATGCCCGACGTTGCGGGCGGCTCCGAGCCCCCGGGACGCCTCATGACTGATCATCCGGAACCGCGAGTCGCCGGCCGCGGCATCTGCGAAAATCGCGCCCGTGGTGTCGGTCGAGCCGTCGTCGATCAGGATCGCCTGCCAGCGCGGCTCGGTCTGCGCGCGCAGCGAGTCGAGGGCGGCCGGGGCGAAGGCGGCGATATCGCGTCCGGGAACGATGATCGTCACGATCGGGGCGGCGGCAGTCACCAGCCGAGTCTATTGCGGTCCGCAGGCGGAGGGGCCGGGCCGATCGGGCGGCGAGACTCGGTCTGGGGTCGGTTCACAACTCGGGAGAATCCGCGCGTGCGCCCCGACCGAACCCCGGATTCACGCGGAGATGTGTTCGCGCGGGGACCAGTTCTCCTGAGTCATGAACCGGCCACGGCCCGCACCGCATCCGCCACCAGTGTCGCGAGCTGTTCTGGAGCCCCATCCGGCAGCGGATCCCGGCCGAAGGTGAACCGCACCGAGGTCTGCGCGACCTCGGGCGCGACCCCGCAGGCGATCAGCACGTGCGAGGGCTCGTCGCTCCCGGCAGCGCACGCCGAGCCGCTCGACGAGATGACGCCTCGCCGCTCCAGTTCCAGCAGCACCGCCTCGCCGCTGGTCCCGGCGAACGTGAAGCTCGCGGTGCCCGGCAGGCGCTGCACGGGGTCCCCGGTCAGCGCCGCCTGCGGAACGGCATCCAGCACACCGGCGATGAACCGTCGGGTCGTCCCGCCGACACGAGCGGCGACGACCTCGCGCTCCGTTTCAGCGAGCTCGAGCGCTACCGCCAGGGCGACCGCCCCCGCGACGTTCTCGGTGCCGGAGCGGCGGCCGCGTTCCTGGCCGCCGCCGTGCAGCAGCGGCTCGATCGGCACGCGCCCTCGAACGGCCAGCGCGCCGATCCCCTTCGGCGTGCCGAGCTTGTGACCGGCGATCGAGATCGCATCGACGCCGAGCGAATCCAGCGGCAGCCACCCGGCCGACTGCACGGCATCGAGGTGCATCGGCACGCCGGCGTCACGGGCGATCGACGCGAGGGCAGCGGCATCCTGCACCGTGCCGATCTCGTTGTTCGCGTGTCCGATCGACACCAGTGCCGTGTCATCGCGCAACGAGCCCGAAAGGGCCTCGGGAGAGATGCGTCCGACCGCATCCACCGGCACCTGCGTGACCGACACGGCGTGGAAGCGATGCAGATAGTCGGCCGATTCCAGGATCGACTCGTGCTCGATCGCCGTCGTCACCAGGTTTCCGCGACCGCGACCCAGCGCCGCCAGCACGATGCCCTTGACCGCGAGGTTGTTCGCCTCGGTGCCGCCCGCGGTGAAGACGACGTCGGAGGCTCGCATCCCGAGCACCTCGGCCACGCGTGCCCGCGCATCGTCCAGCGCCCGCGCTGCAGCCTCGCCGACCGTGTGGTGACTGGACGGATTGCCGTACACCCCGGTCAGGAAAGGACGCATGGCTTCCCACACCTCCGGACGCACCGGAGATGTCGCGGCGTTGTCGAGGTACAGCATCAGGCGATCCGCACATCCAGGCCGAGGTCGAGGGCGCGGGCCGAATGCGTGAGCGCGCCGACCGAGATGACATCGACGCCGGTCTGGGCGATGCCCCGCACGGTCTCGAGGCTGACGCCTCCGGATGCTTCGACGTTCGCACGATCGCCGATGAGCTGCACGCCCGACCGCAGGTCGTCGAGCGAGAAGTTGTCGAGCAGGACCGTATGCGCGCCGCCGTCGAGCACTGCCGGGATCTGGTCGAGCCGGTCCACCTCGACGACCACGTGCGTGGTGTGCGGAAGGCGGGACAGGGACTCCCGCAGCGCCGTCGCCAGGTCGGCGCCGCTGCGCTGCAGGACGGCCAGATGGTTGTCCTTCGCCATCACGGCATCCGAGAGCGAGAAGCGATGATTGCTGCCGCCGCCCGAGACGACCGCGTGCCGCTCGAAGGCGCGCAGTCCCGGCGTCGTCTTGCGGGTGTCGGCGATGCGTGCGGAGGTGCCCGCTACCGCCTCGACGTAGGAAGCGGTGAGAGTGGCGATGCCGCTCATGCGCTGGGTGAAGTTCAGGGCGACGCGCTCGGCGGTGAGGATGCTGCGCGCAGACCCCGACACGGAGGCGAGCACGTCGCCCGGAGCGAAGGAATCGCCGTCGCCGACGTGCACGTCGACCGCGAGGCCCTCATCGGTCAATGAGAAGGCCGCAGCGAACACCTCGCCGCCGCTGAACACGCCGGGTTCCCTGGCGACGAGATCAGCGATCGCGGAGGCGTCCGCGGGAAGCAGCACGCTGCTGGTGAGATCGCCCCAGGGGGCGTCCTCTTCGAGGGCGGCGCCGACGACGCGGGCGAGGGTGGCTGCGGTGAGCATCAGACGGTCTCCAGTTGCAGTGCTTCGACGCGATCGGGGGTGCGGTAGTGCGCGCCGACGGATGCGGTGCGGGCGAGAGCGGCGGATGCGGTCGCCTCGGCGAGGAGGAGCAGATTGGCGTCCTCGTGCTCGGCGACGGAGCGCGGGGCGGGGGCGCGCCAGCCGCGGAGCGTGCCGAGGGCACCGGCGAGACCGTCGTCGGTGCGCAGCAGCCCCACGTCGTCCCACATCAGCTGCTGCAGCGCGGCCCGGCTGAACGGCCGCCGATCGTTCCCGTCGCGAAAAGTCACGCTATCCGCGAGGTTCAGCGGGCGTTTTTGCGACCGGAACGGGGGAGTGGAGCCCGCACTCGAGTCGAGAGCAGCGGCGGCCCGAGCTCCGAACACCGCACCTTCGAGCAGGGAGTTCGACGCCAGACGGTTCGCCCCGTGCACGCCGGTCCGGGCGACCTCGCCGACGGCGAAGAGGCCGGGCAGCGAGGTGCGGCCGTCGAGGTCGCTCACGACCCCGCCCATCAGATAGTGCGCCGCCGGGGTCACCGGAATCGGCTCGCGCGACCAGTCGAGACCGCGTTCACGGGTGACCCGGTCGATCGTGGGGAAGCGCTGCGCCAGCGCGGATGCTCCGAGCATCGTGGCATCCAGCCGCACCGGTGTTCCCTGCGCGGCCGCTTGACGGGCGATCGCGCGGGATACGACGTCGCGCGGGGCCAGCTCGCCGTCGGGGTGCGCGTCGAAGGTGAAACGCCGCCCCTCGTCGTCGATGAGCGTCGCCCCCTCGCCGCGCACGGCCTCGGAGACGAGGAACGCCGGGCCTGGGGCGAGGATCGTCGGGTGGAACTGGACGAACTCCAGATCGGTCACCGCCGCGCCTGCTCGGATCGCCGCAGCGATGCCGTCGCCGGTCGCTCCGATCGGGTTGGTCGTGTGCGCGTACAGGTGTCCGGCGCCGCCGGTGGCCAGGATCACGGCCTCGAATTCGAGGTCGTCAGAGGCTCCGTCGATCAGCAGGCGGATGCCGCGCACCGCGCCGTCGCGGACGACCAGGTCGACCAGGAAGGCGTTCTCGACGATCTCGATCGCCGTGCGGCGCACAGCAGCGACGAGCGCGCCGGAGATGGCCGCGCCGGTGGCGTCGCCGCCGGCGTGCACGATCCTCGCGTGACTGTGCGCGGCCTCCCGCCCGAGCAGCAGCTCGCCGTCGGCCGAGCGATCGAACCCGACACCACGCGAGATGAGCTCGGCGATCCTCGTGGCTCCGTCGGTGACGAGAACGTCGACCGCCGCGGCATCCGAGAGACCGGCGCCGGCGACGAGCGTGTCGGAAGCGTGCCGGGCGGCCGAATCCGAAGCGCCGTACACGCCGGCGACTCCGCCCTGCGCGTAGCCGGTGCAGCCGTCGCCGAGCGCCGCCTTCGTCACGACGGTGACCGAATGGCCGGCCTCGTGCGCGTGCAGCGCAGCGGTGAGTCCGGCGATCCCCGACCCGACCACGACGACGTTCATCGAACACCGTCCACGACGGGCGGCTTCGCCGCCAGCATCCGCTCCAGCGCCACGCGGGCGGGGTCCGCGACGTCCTGTGACACCTGGATGCGGTTGGGGGTGCGACCGGCGACGAGCTCCTCCAGCACCCAGGCGAGGTAGCCGGGGTGGATGCGGTACATCGTCGAGCACGGGCAGACGACCGGGTCGAGGCAGGTGATCTCGTGCTGCGGGTACTGGGCGGCGAGTCGGCGCACGAGGTTGATCTCGGTGCCGATCGCGAATGCCGTGGGCTCGGTGGCCGCGTCGATCGCCCGGCGGATGTAGTCAGTGGAACCGGCTTCGTCCGCGGCATCCACCACCTCCATCGGGCATTCCGGATGCACGATGACGCGCACGTCGGGGTTCTCGGCGCGGGCCTCGTCGATCTGAGCGACGGTGAAGCGGCGGTGCACCGAGCAGAATCCGTGCCACAGGATGACCCGTGAGTCGACGAGCTCCGACGCGGTCGACCCGCCGAGTGGGCGCCGCGGGTTCCACATCGGCATCTGCTCGAGCGGAACGCCCATCGCCTTGGCTGTGTTGCGGCCGAGGTGCTGATCAGGGAAGAACAGCACGCGGCGCCCGCGCTCGAACGCCCATTCCAGCACGGTCTGCGCGTTCGAGGAGGTGCAGACGATGCCGCCGTGACGTCCGACGAAGCCCTTGATCGCCGCCGAGGAGTTCATGTAGGTCACCGGGATGACCGGCACCCGGCCGTCCTCGTCGACCGCGTCCATGTCGCCGAGCACGTCGGCCAGCTGTTCCCAGCATTCTTCGACCTGGTCGATGTCGGCCATGTCGGCCATCGAGCAGCCGGCGGCGAGGTTGGGGAGGATCACCGCCTGGTCGGGTCCGGAGAGCAGATCGGCGGTCTCCGCCATGAAGTGCACGCCGCAGAACACGATGGCCTCGGCATCCGTTCGTCCCTTCGCCGCCGTCGCGAGCTGGAAGGAGTCGCCGACGTAGTCGGCGTGGCGTACCACTTCTTCGCGCTGGTAGAAGTGGCCGAGGATGACGACACGGTCGCCGAGGGTCGCCTTCGCGGCGCGGATCCGCTCGTCGAGCTCATCCTCATCGGCCTCGCGATACGAAACCGGCAGCTCGCCCTGGCGCGGCGCCCCGGTGGGGATCACATCGCCCATCGAGGAGCCGGGGCCGTAGCCGGGGCGGGCGTCGAAATCCCAGGGTCCGGCTGCGAGATCGGTGCTGCAGGTCGCGTCGATCGATGCGCCGGAGACGATCGCCTGGATGGCGTGATCGACCGAGGCGTCGGAATCGGGGACGGCGGGAGTGGGGACGAATGTGATGGTCATCGGGGGCTCGTTTCGTCGGAGCCGAGCGGGCCGCGATCGGCGAGCTCGACGTCGGTGTTGTATCGGTAGAGGCGGGCCGGGCGGTGGCTGCCGGTGCGGAAGCGGTCGGTGGGCAGGAGGTTCCCCGCAGCTTCCACCTGCCGGCGGAAGTTGGCCGGGTCGAGGTGGCGTCCGAGGATCGCCTCGTACGCCTCGCGGAGGTCGGCGAGCGTGAACTCGGAGGGAAGGAAGCCGTGCGCGACCCGGCTGTAGCCGACCTTGTTGCGCAGCCGCCACAGGGCGTACTCGACGATCTGGTTGTGATCGAAGGCCAGCGGCGGCAGATCGTCGGCGTCGAACCAGCGCACGTTCTCGGGGGCGCGGCCGGATGCGAGGTGCGCAGCGCTCTGCGCATCGACGTCGTCGGACCGCAGCAGCGCCCAGTAGACGATGGAGACGACACGGGTGGGGGAGCGGTCGACGGCGCCGAAGGCGTAGAGCTGCTCGAGGTAACTGGGCGACAGGCCCGCCGTCTCGGCGAGAGTGCGCGCGGCCGCGTCGACGGCGGATTCCGCCGCGGTGAGCCAGCCGCCCGGAAGCGCCCACTGGTCGGCGAACGGCTCCCTGGTGCGCAGGACGAGGGGCAGCGCGAGCACTGCTTCGCCGTTCTCGGAACGACGCAGCGTCAGGATCACCGTCGAGACGGCGACACGGATGCCGTTGCTTTGGGTCATTGCTACCTTAACCTCCGATTCGATCTTAGTGTCAACGAGACCCTTAGTGCACGTCGATGACGTCGATCGACCCGAGTCCGAAACGTTATCTCGCAGATCGGACAGAGGTTGTCGACCTGTGGGGAATTTGTTAGGTTACTGTCCTAACAAACCCCATCCGTGGGCGACTCCACCCGGAGAGAGATCCCTCCTGCACTGCAGCACCGAGAGGAAACAGAAGAAATGACTGGAAACGGCAAGCGCAAGATCGCGCTCACCGCTGTGGCTGGGGCGTCGGTCCTCGCCCTCGGCCTGACGGCCTGCGGCACCGGAGGAGGCGGCAGCGCAGCCGCATCCGGATTCGACACCGAGTCGGCCCAGGAGCAGGACATCACGTTCTGGGTCATGGGCGGCGACACCCCCGAAGAGGCGCGCGAGTACCTGGTCGACGAGTACGAGGAGGCCACCGGCGGCACTCTCACGATCGAGCAGCAGGACTGGAGCGACGCGCTCACCAAGCTGACCAACCAGCTTCCCGACGCGAAGAACACTCCCGATGTGACCGAGATCGGCAACACCTGGTCGCCGACCTTCACGACCGCCGGCGCGTTCAGCGACCTGACCCCGATCTTCGAGGACCTGGGCGGCGAGAAGCTGCTGCCCTCCTTCGTGGAGGTCGGCGAGGTCGACGGCAAGCAGTTCGCGCTTCCGTACTACTTCGGCTCGCGCTACATCACCTACCGCAAGGACATCTGGTCCGCCGCCGGCCTCGAAGCGCCGAAGACGCTCGACGAGTTCAGCGAGTCGGTCAAGACGCTCCGTACCGACGGCCAGTCGGGCTTCTACATCGGCGGTCAGGACTGGCGCAACGGCATCTCGTGGGTGTTCGCGAACGGCGGGGAGCTGGCGAAGAAGGACGGCGACAAGTGGGTCTCCACGCTGTCCGACCCGAAGTCGATCGCGGGTCTCGAGCAGTTCCAGGACATCTTCACGGGAGCGTCGAACGCGCCTGCCACCGAGGACGACTCGACGCCGTGGATCAACATCAACAACGACAAGACCGGCACCGCTCCGACCGCGGCGACGATCATCGCCCCCGGCTGGGCCCACTGGTCGGTCGGCGACTACACCGGCGACAATGACGAGGGCGCGGAGCTGCGCGAGTGGAACGACAGCACCTTCGGAGTCTTCCCGCTTCCTGGGCTCGAAGAGGGCTCGGTCGCACCGGTCTTCGCCGGCGGCTCGAACATCGGCATCTCCGCCAAGAGCGAGAACCAGGCCGGGGCGAAGGAACTGCTGCGGATCATCTACTCGGACGAGTACCAGTCCCTGCTGGCCAAGAACGGTCTCGGCCCGGCGAACGTCGACTTCGTCGGCGACCTCGGCGACGACCAGTTCGCCGAGGCGCTCGTCGACTCGGCACTCGGCTCGAAGCTGACGCCGGCAGCGCCCGGTTGGGCAGCGGTCGAGGGAAAGAAGATCCTCGAGGAGTTCTTCGGCAAGGTCGCCGAGGGCGGCGACGTCACCGAGCTCGCGAAGGAGTACGACGCCAAGATCGACGCCATCATCAACGGCTGATCACCTGCGTGGGGGCCGGGCGCACCGGCCCCCACGCGCATTCCCAGACAGGCAGTGCCCCGCATGACCACCACAGAAGCTCCCGTCTTGTCCCCCGGCAGCGCCGGCCGCAAGGACCGTCCGGCCGGTGCCGAACCGTCCGTCCGACGTCGCCCGCTGGCGCCGTACCTCCTGATCCTCGGCGCCGTTCTCGTCCTGCTGCTCGGCATGGGGTACCCCGTGGTCTGGCAGATCGTCACGTCGTTCCAGAAGTACGGCGCGCTGCAGCAGCTCGGAGGCAAGGCGCCCGACTTCGTCGGGTTCGACAATTACATCGCCATCGCGCAGGACGGCACGTTCTGGGCGGTGACCTTCCGCTCGGTCATCTTCTGCCTGGCGACGGCCTTCGTCACGATCACCGTCGGGGTCCTTCTCGCCCTGCTGATGACCAAGATCCACGCCGCCGCGCGCTTCACATTGCAGATAGCGCTGCTGCTGGCGTGGGCGATGCCGGTGATCGCGGCGATGACGGTGTTCATCTGGCTCTTCAACCGCCAGCGAGGCGTCGTCAACTACCTCCTCAGCATGATCCCGGGTGTCGACATGAAGGGGTTCAACTGGATCGGCACCACTCCACTGCTCTTCTTCATCGTCGCGTCGATCATCATCGTCTGGATGTCGGTGCCGTTCGTGGCGTTCTCGGCATACGCCGGCCTCACCCAGGTCAGCGGCGAGGTTCTCGAGGCCAGCCAACTCGACGGCGCGAGCGCCGTGCAGCGGTTCCGCTTCATCGTGTTCCCCGTGCTCAAGCCCGTGATCGCGATCGTGCTGCTGTTGAACCTCATCTGGGATCTGCGCGTGTTCGCCCAGATCACCCTTCTGCAGGACGCCGGGCCCAAGTCGACGGACTATGACCTCCTCGGCACCTACATCTACAAGACCGGCGTCGCCGGCCTCGACTTCGGCGCGGGAGCGGCGATGTCGATCTTCGTGCTCGCGCTGACGATCGCTCTGAGCTGGTTCTACGTACGCAGCCTCATCAAGGAGGAGGGAAAGTGACCGTCACCGCCACGCGGCCCACGTTCGAGCGGAGCGCCGGTCGCACTGTCGTCAGCGTCGACGGGAGCCGCATCCCGGTCCGTCGCCGCAGGCTCCGCCCCGGAACCTGGCTCCTGAGCATCCTCGCGGTGGTCATCGCCGTCATCTGGGCGTTCCCCGTCTACTGGATGGTCAACTCGTCCATGCTGTCGACGGCGACACTCGAGGCGTTCACCCCCACCTTCTTCCCCGTCGGCGGATCGTTCGCGAACTTCGAGCGGGTGATCACGCCGTCGTTCTTCTCGGCGCTCGCGGTCAGCGTCGGAGTGACGCTTCTCTCGGTCGCCGTCTGCCTGACGTTCGCCTTCCTCGCATCCATCGCGATCAGCCGGTTCCAGTTCCGCGGTCGTGTCTCGTTCATCGTGACGATCCTACTCATCCAGATGCTGCCTGCCGAGGGCCTGTTCATCGCGCAGTACAAGATGATGGCGAGCCTCGGTCTGCTCAGCAACGTCCTGGGACTCAGCATCCTGTACGTCGCAGCCGTCGTCCCGTTCACGATCTGGATGCTGCGCGGCTTCGTCGCCGGTGTTCCAGCCGAGCTCGAGGAGGCCGGGATGATCGACGGCCTCAGCCGGACCCAGGCGTTCGTGCGGATCACGCTGCCGCTGCTGGCCCCCGGCCTCGTCGCCTCCGGCGTCTTCGCGTTCCTGCAGTGCTGGAACGAGTTCACGGTCGCCCTGGTGATCATGGAGAACAACCGGACGCTGCCGCTCTGGCTGCGTGGATTCGTGCAGCAGAGCGCCACCCAGGCCATCGACTGGGGTCAGGTGATGGCGGCGTCGACGATCGTGGCGATCCCCGTCATCATCTTCTTCGTGATCGTCCAGGGACGCATGACGAGCGGACTCGTCGCCGGTGCGATCAAGGGCTGAGCAGGCGGGGCGCACCCGCTAGACTGATCGCACAACCGAACACAGGCCGAATGACCCTCGCGGGAGAGCTCCGGTGAATGCAGCCGGGCACCGAAGGAGCAAGCCTCCCCGCCAATCTCTCAGGTACGCGTACCGCGCGGTTCCGGCCACTCTGAAAAGCGATCTCGAGCGACGGGATCCGCCGACGGTGAAAGCCCCGCTGCGGGCGAAGCTCTCAGGCCCATGACAGAGGGGGAGTTCCCAGGACCGGCGATGCCGCCGGTCCGCCCGATCCAGCCCGGGAGAACTCCATGTCCGATCCCCGCTACACGCCGCTCCGCGAACGCCACGAGGCGCTCGGAGCATCCTTCACGGATTTCGGCGGCTGGCAGATGCCGGTTCGCTACACCTCCGACCTCGCTGAGCATCATGCCGTGCGCCGGACGGCGGGACTCTTCGACATCTCGCACATGGCGGAGTTCCTCGTCACCGGCCCGTACGCGGCCGACTTCCTCGACTACGCGCTCGCGGGCCGCATCTCCACCATGCCCGTCGGCAAGGCGAAGTACTCGCTGGTCCTCTCCGAAAGCGGCGGAATCGTCGACGACGTCATCGCCTATCGCCTGGCCGAGGACCGCTACCTCGTCATCGCGAACGCCGGCAACCGCGGGTTCGTCGACGCGGCGTTCGCATCACGGGTCAGATCCTTCCCGTCGATCCCCGAGCGAGATCTTCCCGCGCGGGCGGCCGGCGAGGACCGCAGCTTCGCCGGATTCCTCGGGGACCGCGGAGTGGATGTCGAGGACGTCTCTGACTCCTACGCGCTGCTCGCCGTGCAGGGCCCCGCTGCTGAGGCCATCGTGGCCGCCACCGAGGGCATCACCGAGCTCGGAACGCCGTGGGCCGATCAGAAGTACTACGCCTGGGCCGACGCGTTCTTCCTCGGCTGAACCGCTGCTCATCGCCCGCACCGGCTACACCGGGGAGGACGGCTTCGAACTGCTCGTCCGCGCCGCCGATGCCCCGGCGCTCTGGGACGCTCTGATCATCGCCGGTGAGCCGCACGGCCTCGTGCCCGCCGGGCTCGCCGCCCGCGACACCCTCCGGCTCGAGGCCGGAATGCCGCTGTACGGCCACGAGCTGAGCCTCGACACGAAGCCCGCTCAGGCCGGACTCGGCCGCGTCGTCGCAGCCGACAAGGAGAGCTTCGTCGGCAAGGATGCGGTGGATGCCGCATCCGATGCCCCGGTCCTGGTCGGACTCGCCGCCGAGGGCAAGCGCGCCGGACGCGCCGGCTACGCCGTCGTCGCCGAAGACGGCACGCCCCTGGGGGAGATCACCAGCGGCGCGCTCAGCCCGACGCTCGGCCACCCGATCGCGATGGCCTATGTGACTCCGTCTTCCGCCGAGGCGGGATCCACAGTATTCCTGGATGTGCGGGGGACGAGGATCCCCGCGACCGTGACCGCTCTGCCTTTCTACCGGAGGATGAAATGACCGATCTCAACGCCCTGAGCTACACCGAAGAGCACGAATGGCTCGCTGTCGACGGTGAGACCGTCACCATCGGCATCACGGACTACGCGGCCGAGAAGCTCGGCGACGTCGTCTTCGTCGAGCTGCCCGCCGTCGGCACCGAGATCACGGCCGGCTCCGTGGTCGGAGAGATCGAGTCGACGAAATCGGTCGGCGAGCTCTACGCCCCGGTCGCCGGCACCGTGGTCGAGATCAACGACGCGGTCGTCGACGACCCCTCGCTCGTCAACGCCGAGCCCTTCGCCGGAGGCTGGCTCATCAAGGTCGCCGTCTCTGCCGCCGCCGACGGCCTGCTCGACCGCGACGCGTACGTCGCTCTGACGGAGGGCTGATCCGGACGTGGTCTCTTTCGCCGATCGTCACATCGGAACCACCGCATCCGCCCAGCGCACGATGCTGGACGCGCTGGGGTTCGCCGCCGGTGCCACCGATGACACTCCTGTCGAGGCGCTGATGCGCCAGGCGGTGCCGTCCTCGATCTTCACGTCCGCGTCCGCGGACTCGCTCATCCCCGCGGCCGCCAGCGAGACCGAGGCTCTCGCCGAGCTCCGAGACCTCGCGGCGCGCAACACGGTGAACCGGCCGATGATCGGCCTCGGGTACTACGGCACGATCACCCCGCAGGTGATCCAGCGGAACGTGCTGGAGAACCCGTCCTGGTACACGGCGTACACGCCGTACCAGCCCGAGATCTCGCAGGGGCGTCTCGAGGCGCTCATCAACTTCCAGACGATGGTCGCCGAGCTCACCGGCCTGTCGACCGCGAACGCGTCGATGCTCGACGAGTCGACAGCGGTCGCCGAGGGGATGCTGCTCGCGCGCCGCGCCTCGAAGACGACGTCGAACGTGTTCGTCGTCGATGCCGACGCGCTGCCCCAGACGAAGGCCCTGCTCGCCACGCGCGCAGAGGCCGTCGGCATCGAACTCGTCACCGTGGACTTCGCCGCGGGGGAGACGCTGCCGGCCGAGCTGTTCGGCGTCTTCGTGCAGTACCCCGGCGCATCCGGTCGTGTGTGGGACCCGAGCGCCGTCATCGACGCCGCCCACCTCGTCGGCGCGCTGGCCGTCGTCGCCGCCGACCTGCTCGCCCTCACGCTCATCTCCTCGCCGGGCTCGCTCGGGGCCGATGTCGCGGTCGGCACGACCCAGCGCTTCGGCGTGCCGATGGGCTTCGGCGGACCGCACGCCGGCTACATGGCCGTGCGCGCAGGCCTGGAGCGCCAGCTGCCGGGCCGCCTCGTCGGCGTCTCGGTGGATGCCGACGGCAAGCCCGCCTACCGCCTCTCGCTGCAGACGCGCGAGCAGCACATCCGCCGCGAGAAGGCCACGTCGAACATCTGCACCGCACAGGTGCTGCTCGCCGTGATGGCGTCGATGTACGCGGTCTACCACGGTCCGGACGGACTGCGGGCGATCGCGAAGGAGACGGCGCTGAAGACCGCGCTGCTGCGCGACTGGCTGGTCGAGGCCGGGGTCGACGTCGTGCACGACGCGTTCTTCGACACCCTGCAGGTGCGGGTGCCCGGACGGGCCGCGGAATTCGCCGAGCAGGCGCACCACGGCTACGGCATCCTGCTGCACGTGGCGGACGCCGACACCGTCGGAATCTCCGTCGACGAGACCACGAGCCACAGCGAATTGCACCAGGTCGCGATGGTGTTCGGCGGCAAGCAGGAACGAGTCTTCGGCTTCGGCGACGGTCACGACTCGCTTCCGGGGGAGCTGCGACGGCAGGACGAGTACCTCACCCACCCGGTCTTCCACGCGCACCGCAGCGAGACCGCCATGATGCGATACCTGAAGAGCCTCGCCGATCGGGACTACGCGCTCGACCGCGGCATGATCCCGCTGGGCTCGTGCACGATGAAGCTCAACGCGGCCACCGAGATGGCGGCGGTCACGTGGCCGGAGTTCGCCGGCATCCACCCGTTCGCGCCGGCATCCGACGTCGAGGGGTACCTCGAACTCGTCGACCAGCTCGAGGGCTGGCTCGCCGAGGTGACCGGCTACGACGCGGTCTCGCTGCAGCCGAACGCCGGCTCGCAGGGAGAGCTCGCGGGCCTGCTCGCCATCCGCGGGTACCACCTCGCGAACGGCGACGTGCAGCGCACGGTGTGCCTGATCCCGTCGTCCGCACACGGCACGAATGCGGCATCCGCGGTGCTCGCCGGCATGAAGGTCGTCGTCGTCGCCTGCGACGAGCTCGGCAACGTCGACCTCGACGACCTGCGCGCGAAGATCGCGGCGCACGCCGACGAGCTGTCGGCGCTGATGATCACGTACCCGTCGACGCACGGCGTGTACGAACACGATGTCGTCGAGATCACCGCAGCGGTGCACGACGCCGGTGGCCAGGTGTACGTCGACGGTGCGAACCTCAACGCGCTGCTCGGGTACGCCCGGTTCGGTGACCTGGGCGGCGACGTGTCGCACCTCAACCTGCACAAGACGTTCGCGATCCCGCACGGCGGCGGTGGACCCGGCATCGGCCCGGTCGCGGCCAAGGCGCACCTGGCGCCGTTCCTGCCCGGGCATCCGCTCGCGCAGCGCGCCGAGCACTTCGGCGGGTTCACCTTCGAGGGCGGCGCCGTGTCGGGTGCCCCCTACGGTTCGGCGGGTGTGCTGCCGATCTCGTGGGCCTACGTGCGGATGATGGGCGCCGACGGGCTGCGCCGCGCGACGGCTGCGGCGGTGCTGTCGGCGAACTACATCGCTGCACGCCTCGGCGAGCACTATCCGGTGCTGTACACGGGCGAGAACGGCCGAGTCGCGCACGAGTGCATCCTCGATCTGCGTCCCCTCAAGGAGGCGACCGGCATCACCGTCGACGACGTCGCCAAGCGGCTCATCGACTACGGCTTCCACGCGCCGACGATGTCGTTCCCGGTCGCGGGCACGCTCATGGTCGAGCCGACGGAGTCCGAGGATCTCGGCGAGATCGAGCGGTTCATCGAGGCGATGATCCAGATCAAGGCGGAAGCGGATGCCGTCGCCAACGGCCGCTGGCCAGCAGACGACAACCCTCTGGTGGGAGCGCCGCACACCGCTGTCTCGCTGATCGCGGGGGAGTGGACTCACGCCTACACCCGCGAGGAGGCCGCCTACCCGATTCCGGCGCTCGTCGCCGGCAAGTACTGGCCGCCGGTGCGCCGCATCGACCAGGCCTACGGCGACCGCAACCTCGTCTGCGCCTGCCCGCCGGTGGAGGCGTTCGCCTGACGCGACGCCTGTGTTGAACGGCGTTCCGTGCCCCCTACCGGGGTGCGCGGAACGCCGTTTTCACGTGCCGCCCGGTTACGGCGCTGTTACAGATGATCACCACTCAGTAACAGTTCATTAGCGGAGATAGGTACGAGGCACTCTGGGGGTTACTCTCAACTATCGCCGCGCATTCGACGAGGAGTGCGCGTTTATCCATGTCCATCAGGAGGACACACAGTGAAGCGAAACAAGATCGCCCTTGCGGGCACCGCACTTCTCGCGATCGGCGCCATGGCGCTCGCGGGCTGCGCAGCTGGCGGAAACCCGGACAGCGAAGGAGACACCCCGTCGGGTGATTCCACGGCAATCATCTCGGTGAACAACACCGAGCCGCAGAACCCGCTGATCCCGACGAACACCAATGAAGTGGGCGGCGGTCTCGTCATCCAGAGCACTTTCGCCGGCCTGGTGTACTACGACGCCGAAGGCGCCGTGCACAACGACGTCGCCGAGTCGATCGAGACCGACGACGCGCAGACGTACACGATCAAGATCAAGCCGGACCAGACCTTCACCAACGGCGACCCGGTCGACGCCGAGTCGTTCGTCACCGCGTGGAACTACGGCGCCGCACTCGACAACGCGCAGCTCTCGAGCTACTTCTTCGAGTCGATCGAGGGATTCTCCTACGACGAGAACGTTCCCGAGCTGTCCGGGCTGAAGGTCGTCGACGACCTCACCTTCACGGTGAAGCTGAAGCAGCCCGAATCGGACTTCCCGCTGCGCCTCGGCTACACCGCGTTCTTCCCGCTGCCGGCAGCGGCGTGGGACGACCTGGAGGCCTTCGGCGAGAACCCGATCGGCAACGGACCCTACATGTTCGACGGGGAGGGTGCCTGGAAGCACAACGAGAGCATCGACCTCGTCAAGAACGAGGACTACACAGGTCCTCGTGAGCCCGCGAACGGCGGCGTGGACATGAAGCTCTACGCCGACGTCGCGGCGGCATACGCCGACCTTCTCGGCGGCGAGCTGGACATCATCCAGGAGATCCCGGACAGCGCGCTGGAGACCTTCGAGAGCGATTTCGAGGGACGCACGGTCAACCAGCCCGCCGCGGCCAACGCCACCATCACCATCCCGGAGCGCCTCGCGCACTTCAGCGGTGAAGAGGGCCAGCTGCGCCGCGCGGCGATCTCGCACGCGATCAATCGCGAGGAGATCACCGACATCGTCTTCAACGGCACCCGCACGCCGGCGAAGGACTTCACCTCGCCGGTGATCGACGGCTACTCCGAAGACATCCCCGGTTCCGAGGTGCTCGAGTTCGATGCCGAGAAGGCGAAGGATCTGTGGGCCGAGGCCGACGCCATCGCCCCGTGGACCGGCTCCTTCGAGATCCAGTACAACGCCGACGGCCCGAACCAGGGCTGGGTCGACGCTGTGGCGAACCAGGTCAAGAACAACCTCGGCATCGAGGCGGCCGGCAAGCCGATCCCGACCTTCGCCGAGCACCGCACGCTCATCACCGAGCGTCAGTCGACCACTGCCTTCCGCACCGGCTGGCAGTTCGACTACCCGTCCATGTTCAACGGCCTCGGCCCGATCTTCGGCACCGGTGCCGGCTCGAACGACGGCGACTACTCGAACCCCGACTTCGATGCGCTGCTCGACGAGGGCGCTTCGGCGGCCGAGGTCGAGGAGGGCATCCAGAAGTTCCAGGAGGCACAGGAGATCCTGTTCCAGGACCTGCCCGCGATCCCGCTCTGGTACACCAACGCCATGGGCGCCTGGGGTGAAGAGGTCGAGAACGTGCAGTTCGGCTGGGACACCTGGCCGATCCTCCACCAGGTCACGAAGGCCGGCGAGTAAGGCCTGACGACACTCACCTGTGAGGCGGTGACGATTCCTTCGTCGCCGCCTCACAGGCTGTGCTCTTCACGTTCTTCCGCCTCCTCGCAACAGGAAAAATCATGCTCGGCTACATCCTGAGACGATTCCTGCAGGTGATTCCGGTCTTCTTCGGAGCCACCCTGCTCATCTACTTCCTCGTGTTCGCCATGCCCGGCGACCCGATCCTCGGCCTGTTCGGCGACCGCACGCCGAATCCTTCGGTCGTCCAGCAGCTGCGAGAGCAGTACCACCTGAACGAACCGTTCCTCGTGCAGTACTGGTACTACATCACCGGCGTGTTCCAGGGAGATCTCGGCAACACGTTCTCCGGCCGTCCTGTCTCGGCGGTCCTCGCCGAGACACTTCCCGTCACCGGCCGGCTCGCGGTCATGGCGATCGCCATCGAGTTCGTTCTCGCCATCGTCATCGGCACGGTCTCGGCCCTCCGCAAGGGGAAGATCTTCGACCACACGGCGCTCGTCGTGGCGCTCATCGCGATCGCGATCCCGATCTTCGTCGTGGCGTTCCTCGCGCAGTATTTCCTCGCGATCCAGTGGGGGCTGTTCAAGCCCACGGTCGGCTCCGACAACGACTGGGGTGGCCTGTGGCTGCCCGCGATCGTGCTCGGCTTCAGCCTGTATGCGGTGAGCATGCGCCTGATGCGGAGCTCGGTGATCGACACGCTCAACCAGGACTGGGTGCGTACGGCCTACAGCAAGGGGCTCTCGCGTGGACGCGTGATCCCGGTGCATGTGCTGCGCAACTCGCTGATCCCGGTGATCACCAACTCGGCGACCAACTTCGGCGTGCTGCTCGTCGGAGCGACCGTCACCGAGGGTATCTTCAACGTCCCCGGCGTCGGCAACACGCTGTACCAGGCCGCGATCCGCAACGAGGGACCGACCGTCGTCTCCTTCGTCACGGTGTTCGTGATCCTGTACGTCCTGGTGAACCTCGTCATCGACCTGCTCTACGGTCTGCTCGACCCAAGGATCCGCTATGCCTGACCCCACCACGCAGAACCACTTCGTCGCGCCGGTCGAGACGGAGAACATCTCCGTCGACGCGGTGCGGATCGCCGAGAAGCCGAGCAACCTGTGGCGTGACGCGTGGGCCGATCTCCGCAGCCGACCGCTGTTCTGGTTCTCGGTGGTGCTCGCCGTCTTCTTCCTGGTGATGGCTCTGTGGCCGACGCTGTTCACGTCGGTCCCGCCGAACAGCGACTGCCAGCTCGGCAACAGCAACGGCGGACCCGCGGACGGGCATCCGCTCGGATTCACGTTCCAGGGCTGCGACATCTACGCCCGGTTGGTCTGGGGAGCGCAGACGTCGCTGTCGGTCGGTCTGCTCGCCACGGCGATCTCCTCGGTCGTCGGACTCATCATGGGAGCGCTCGCCGGGTTCTACGGGGGATGGCTCGACTCGTTGCTCTCGCGGGTCGGCGACATCTTCTTCGCGATCCCGTACATCCTGGCGGCCGTCGTCGTGATGACGGTCTTCTCGCAGTACCGGTCCGTGCCGGTCCTCGCACTCGCGATCGGCGGTTTCGCCTGGGCGTCGACCGCACGCGTCGTGCGCGCCGAGGTGCTGAGAGTGCGCCAGGCCGACTTCGTGGTCGCCTCGACGGCGCTCGGGCGCTCCAAGTTCGCCACGCTCGTCGGGCACGTGATCCCGAATGCGCTCGCGCCGCTGCTCGTCGTCACGACGCTCAGTCTCGCCGCCTCGATCGTGGCGGAGGCGACCCTGTCGTTCCTCGGCGTCGGGCTGGGAAGCTCCACCATGTCGTGGGGCAACGACATCAGCGCCGCGCAGTCATCCCTCCGCGTCGCCCCGATGGCGCTCATCTATCCGTCGATCGCGCTCACCCTCGCGGTGCTCGCGTTCGTGACCCTGGGTGAGCTCATCAGAGACGCCCTCGACCCGAAGGCGAGGGCACGTCGATGAACGATCGTGCAGCCGCACAGATCCCGCTGCTCAGCGTCCGCGACCTCACCGTCGCATTCCGCACGCAGGAGGGCGTCAAGGAGGTGCTCCACGGAGCGAGCTTCGACATCTTCCCGGGTGAGACCGTGGCCATCGTCGGTGAGTCCGGATCCGGGAAGTCCACGACGGCCTCGGCCATCGTGAACCTCCTCCCCGGCACCGGCGAGATCACTGGCGGGTCGATCACTCTCGACGGGCGCGAACTGACCACGCTGAGCCGCACGGCGATCGAGACCGTCCGAGGGCGCGAGATCGGCTTCGTGCCTCAGGACCCGATGTCGAACTTGAATCCGGTGTGGAGCATCGGCTTCCAGGTGAAGGAGGCGATCCGTGCAAACGGCATCGCCCAGGGCAGGGAAGCGGTCAAGGCCCGCGCGATCGAGGTGCTCCAGCAGGCAGGACTGGCGGATGCCGAGAGGCGCCTTCACCAGTTTCCGCACCAGTTCTCCGGTGGCATGCGCCAGCGGGCACTGATCGGCATCGGCCTGGCGGCCGACCCGAAGCTGCTCATCGCCGACGAGCCGACTTCCGCGCTGGACGTGACGGTGCAGCGCGTGATCCTCGACCATATGGCGTCTCTCACGCGAGACAAGGGCACCTCGGTGCTGCTGATCACGCACGATCTCGGCCTCGCGGCCGAGCGTGCCGAGAAGATCATCGTGATGAACAACGGCCATATCGTGGAGGCCGGGCCCAGTAGAGAGATCCTTGAGAACCCGCAGCATCCGTACACGAAGCGACTGGTGGCCGCGGCTCCCAGCATCGCGTCGCAACGCATCCAGGCCGTGGTGGAGGACAGAGGCATCGAGACGCTCGAGGACCTCGCCGACATCCCGCCGACGGTGCGGGTGGCAGGGCTCACCAAGGATTATCGGATCCGTCAGGGCGGCTTCCGCAGTGAGGCCTTCCGGGCAGTCGACGACGTGACGTTCGAGATCCCGAGGGGCAAGACGCTCGCTCTCGTCGGCGAGTCAGGATCGGGCAAGTCGACGGTGGCGAAGATGCTCCTCAAGCTCGAGGAACCGACCAGCGGCACCATCGAGATCGATGGTCAGGACGTGTCGCGTCTCTCGAACGCGCAGGCGTTCGGGCTGCGCCGGCGCATGCAGCCGGTCTTCCAGGATCCCTACGGCTCACTCGATCCGCTGCGCAACATCGGCAACACCATCGCCGAGCCGCTGCAGATCCACGGCGTCGGAGACCGTGCCTCGCAGCGCGCGCGGGTCGAGGAGCTGCTGGACCAGGTCGCGCTGCCGCAGGCGCTGGCCTCGCGCTACCCGAACGAGCTCTCCGGTGGTCAGCGACAGCGTGTCGCCATTGCCAGGGCACTCGCGCTCAAGCCTGACATCGTCGTGCTCGACGAGGCTGTCTCGGCACTCGACGTGCTTGTGCAGGATCAGATCCTGAAGCTCCTCGCCGACCTTCAGGCGGAACTCGATCTGACGTACCTGTTCATCACGCACGACCTCGCCGTAGTGCGCGTGTCGAGCGACCTCGTATGCGTCATGGAGCAGGGGAAGGTCGTCGAGCAGGGAACTGTCGATGAGATCTTCGCGAACCCGCAGCAGGAGTACACCGATCGCCTTCTGCAGGCGATCCCGGGTGCATCGATCACGCTCGGTGGACGCTGACGGTGACTCAAGACGAGCGCCCGGAGGGCACGCGGACATTCCGCGCGTCCTCCGGGTCGGTCGCGTTGATCATCTCCGCGCTGCTGGCGCTCTTCCTCCTCGGTGATGCCGTGGTGCGGGGGAGCTGGGGCCAGATGCTCCTGCTCGCCCCCTGGGTGCTTCTCGCGCTGTGGGTGGTCTACGAGATCAGCTTCGTATCGCACGTCCGCGTCGACGCCCACGGCGCGTTCGTGCAGAACATGCTGCGGAACACAAGCTTCGGCTGGAGCCGGGTGCGCGACATCGACCTGCGCTGGCAGCTGGTGTTCTCGCTGGATGACGGCACCGACGTCAGCTGCTACGGCGGTCCTGCGCGGTCGCGCCCCGTGCGCCGCCCCTCGCGCGGCGACGAAGAGCCCAAGGCGCCGGCAGGGGTGCGCGAGCTGACCGGAATCCGGGATCTCTGGGAGTCGGCCGACTCAGCCGACTCGGCGGCGGATGCTCCCATCCGGCGTTCGTGGGACCGGCCGGCGCTGATAGCTCTCGGCATTCTCGCGCTCTGGGCGACCACGGCCGTCGTGATCGTGAACGTGGGCTGAGGATCCGGTCCGGCACTACGC
>CAVYKC010000003.1:0-392502 GCA_963769005.1 uncultured Actinomycetota bacterium
CGCCGCCGCAGTCATCGATCGACGCGCCGGTGTTACGTGATGTCCGCAGCCAGATCCGTCGCCGACGCGCTCATCACCTATCTCAGCGATACTTACGACGTCAGCGTCGAGGAGGGCGTAGCGCTGGCGACGGATCTGCTGCACCCCGCCTACTACGAGGCAATCCGCGCCGTGCGGCTGCGACCGAAGGATCTGGCGTGTGCATCCGTGACGATGGTCTTCACCTCGTTCAGTCCGGCCGCTGCTCCACTCGCATCAGAGCAACGACGCCGCCTCCACCTACGGAAACACGCGACGTCACAGCGGAGAGCACCACTGTTCCCGGAGGCAGCGTCTCCGCAGCCACGCGCACCTCGCCGCCGAGCACGACGAGAGCGTCCGCCGCTATCTCTGTCCCGTCGGAGCCATGGTGGATCTCCCAACGCAGCTGCCCGCTCGACCTCCGCGACATGAGGTTCACCACCGTGGCATGACCGCCACAGGTGTCGGCGACGACGCGGTCTTCGCCACGGAATTCCCGTCCGGTTCGGCACGGGACGACCCGAAGCGCGCCGTCGATTTCGAGCGTCACTCCCTCAGGGCTGAGCGGAATGAGAACCCGATCAGCTCCGAGAAAGGAAGAGAACGGCATGCGCCCTTCGATTTCCGCGATGCTGATGCGCCACGAGGAGCCCGCAGCCATCACCCGCGTGACTCCGAGGCCGTTGGCCCAGGGTTCGGGTTCGATCGCGTCGGGTCGGATGATGTCGTCGTCGTCGGTGCGAGCGGGATGAAGCATGGCGTTCTCTCAGCGGATCGCGGTCGGTCCGGTCTCGCCGGTGCGGACGCGGATGACTTGAAGCACGTCGGTCACCCAGATCTTTCCGTCGCCGATCGCTCCGGTGCGCGCCCCCTCCTGAATGGCCTGGAGGGCAGCCTCGAGAACCTCGTCGTTGACGACCGTCTCGATGTAGATTTTCGGTAGGAAGTCGACCTTGATGCGCTGAGCGCGGTAGACCTCGACTTTGCCGGTCTGGGTACCGTGCCCCTTGGCGTCGAGGATCGTCATCCCGGCGACACCCACCTCGGCGAGGGCGTTCTTGACGGGTTCCAGAGCACTGGGCTGCAGGACGGCGGTGATGAGCTTCATGATGATTGTCCTTTCTCAGGGAACGGCGCTCAGGAGCGCACGTCGTCCAGGTCGTAGGCGGTCTCAGCGTGGAGGGTCGTGTCGAGACCGGTGCTCTCGGTCGCGTCGGCGACACGCAGCCCCATCGTGGCCTTGATGAGCCAGGCGATCAAGGTCGTGACGACCAGCGTGTAGACGAAGACCGAGGCGACCGCGAGCGCCTGCGTACCGAGGAGGGCCCAGTCGCCGCCGAAGAAGATCCCGGCCGCGCCCGCCGGCGAGGCCGGGTCGGCGAGGAAGCCGATCGCGAGGGTTCCGAAGATGCCGGGGGCGAGATGGATCGCCACGGCGTCGAGCGCGTCGTCGTAGCCCAGCTTCTCTTTGAGGCCCAGCGCCGCGAAGGCAACGATGCCGGCGAGGAAGCCGATGATGATCGCTCCGATCGGCGACACCGAGTTCGCGGCCGGGGTGATGCCGACGAGCCCGCCGAGCACGCCCGAGATCGCACCGAGAGAAGTCGCCGCTTTCCGGACGATGCGCTCGACCACGAGCCAGCCGAGCAGGCCCGCGCACGCGGCGATGAGCGTGTTCGTCACGGCGACGCCCGCGCTGTCGTTGATGCCTCCGGATGATCCGCCGTTGAACCCGTACCAGCCGACGAGCAACAGCCCACCGCCGACGATCGCGATCGGCAGGTTTCCGGGGCGACCGACACGCGGGAAATCGCGGCGCTTGCCGAGGAAGAAGGCGAGCACGAGTGCCGCGACGCCCGCGTTCATGTGCACCGCTGTGCCGCCGGCGAAGTCGATCGCGTGCAGGTTGTTCGCGATCCAGCCGCCGACGGTCGATCCGTCTGCAGAGTCGAACGCGAACACCCAGTGCGCGACGGGGAAGTACACGAGCGTCGCCCAGAGGCCGCTGAAGATCAGCCAGCTGGAGAACTTCATGCGACCCTCGACGGCACCGCCGATGATCCCGACCGTGAGGCCGGCGAAGATCAGCTGAAACACGGCGATGAGAATCGCGGGCACGGCGCCCTCCGGCGTCTCTGCGCCCAGGAGAGACTGAATCCCGAACAGCCCAGTCGGGTCGCCGATGAGGCCGGCACCGCCGACGGAGTCGCCGAGGGTGAGGCCGTAGCCGAACAGGACCCAGAGCACGGCCGTGACGGCGAAGCCACCCATCACGATCATCATCGTGTTGAGGATGTTCTTCGTGCGAGACAGGCCGCCGTAGTACAGGGCGAGTCCGGGCAGCATGAGCGTCACGGCGACGGTGGCGGTCAGCATCCATCCGGTATTCACCTGCGAGGTGATATCCATGTCGATCTCCTTCGTGGTGCGTTCGTGTCTTCGACGGTGGGGTCGGTCAGCGGGTGAGGAGGTCTTGAAGGACCTGCACGAGGGCCTCCACTCCGGCGGTGACATCGTCAGATTCGGCGGTCTCAGCGGGGGTGTGCGAAGCTCCGGTGGGGTTGCGGACGAAGAGCATTCCGGTGGGGATGACCTCGGCGAGGACTCCGGCGTCGTGGCCGGCTCCGGTGTCGAGAACCGGGGCACCGGGCAGCACGGCCTGCAGACGATCACGCAGCACCGCGTCGAACTCGACGGTCGGCGAGAACGACTGCTCGGTCACGATGACGCTGCAGCCCTCGTCATCCGCCGCTTTCTCGGTCATCGTCATCACGGCGTCGACGATGCGGCGCACCGCCTTGTCGCTGCGATGTCTCACATCCATCCAGAGGTCGACCGAAGAAGCGATGACGTTGGTACCCCCGGGCGTGACCTTCACCCGCCCGACGGTTCCCCGGGCATCGTCGACTGCCAGGGTCTGTTCGCGCAAGCCTCGGATTGTCTCAGCCGCGACGATCACAGGATCCTGCCTGTCGGCCATCCTCGTGGCACCGGCGTGGTCGCCTCGTCCTTCGATCCGCACGTGCCAACGGCCGTGCGCGATGATCGCGCCTGCGAGCGCGACCGGCTGTTCGAGGTCGATGAGCCCACGTCCCTGTTCGACATGCAGTTCGATGAATGCCGCGATGTCTGCGAGACGAGCGGGGTCAGGACCGATGAGCGCGGGATCGAGTCCGACAGCCGAGGAAGCCTCGGCGAACGAGTGTCCCGAATCGTCGACCAGCGCGCGAATCTGATCTGGCTCCACGACGCCGGCGAGCAATCGGGAGCCCAAGCAGGCGATGCCGAACCGCGATCCCTCCTCTTCGGGGAACACGGCGACGGCGAGCGGGCGCACGGGCGTCACGCCGCGGTCCCGAAGCAGATCGACCGCAGCGAGAGCACTCGCGACCCCGAGGGGCCCGTCGAAGTTGCCGCCCCCGGGGACGGAGTCCAGGTGTGAACCGGTGACGATCACGTCACGGCGCCGCGCGGGCGTCCTGTGCGCCCTCCACATCCCACCAGGCCCAGATGATGCCGTTGCCGTCGGTCTCCAGAGTCAGTCCGCGTTCTTCGGCGCGAACCGTGAACCACGCTCGCAGTTCCATCTCGGCGGGCGAGAAGACCGGACGGGAGTAGCCGCCGCGCTCTGTGTCCACGCCGATGCCGAGGATCTCGGTCAGGAGGGCGTTCGCGTCGCCGTGCGTCGTCGATCCCACGTCACACCCCCACGAATCGCTGGCCGACGGCGCGGAACCGATCGGATGCGCGCTGCGAACCGGACACCAGGTCGAGGACGAGCTCACCGAGGAGTGGAGCGAACTTCGCGCCTTGCCCTGAGCATGGTGAGAGGATCGTGATGCCGTCGACGCGGTCGATGATCATGTCGTCTCGCGGCACATTCGTGAACAGACAGGTGCTTTCGGCATAGGGAGTCGTCAGCAGCCCGGGTGTGAAGCGTTCGACGAAGTCGACGACGCGTCCGCGATTCGCGGGATCGATCCGGCCGTCTTGATCATGCGCCGACCGGATCACGCGTCCGCCGTTGTACTCTGCAACCTTCTGGCCGCGGAACTGCGCATCGCGTCCGCCGGGCAGACTGTAAGTCTGGATGTCTTCGCCCTTGTAGATAAAAGTCGGCCACGACGTGGCAGCCCCCAGAGGCGGGACTCCGCAGTCCCGGGCGTCGCGGTACAGGAAGTGGAACGCGTTCTCCTGCCGGACCTCGAACTGCGGTAGCGCATCCGCGAATCCGCCGGGCAGGTCGAGCCCGCCGAGCAGAGCAGGCAGCCAGCCGCCGGCGGCGACGATCACCTGTTCGGCATGCACCGTGTCGCCGTTGTTCGAGCTGACCAGGTAGCCGGATTCCGCGTGGCGCACCGATGTGGCCTCCCAGCCCAGGCGCACTTCGGCACCCGCGGCCCGGGCGAGGGCCACCATCGTCTCGACGGCGAGCTCGGCATCGATGGTGCCGGCCGAAGGATGCCACAGCACGTCGCTGTCGAAATTCAGCTGCGACCATCGCGCCTTGGCGTCTCCGGCAGTAAGGAGCTCGTGCTCGATTTCGTTCATCTCGAGGGCGTTGGCGAGTCCGCGTGGGTCGCGCACGATGCCGCAGTCGAGTGACCCACTCGGGGTGATCAGCTGAGTACCGCTCGCCGCTTCGAGCTCTGCCCAGCCGCGCTGCGCCTGCACGACCAGGCCGACGTAGAACGGGTCGTGGTAGGCGTAGCGGAAAATGCGCGCCGACCCGTGAGAGCTTCCGAGGTGGGATGCCGGTACATCGCGCTCGAGCAGAATCACCTCTGCGCCGGACTGGGCCAGACGCCACGCAGCGGCTGCTCCGCTCAATCCGGCACCGATGATGGCATAGCTCGCGGTCTCGGCGACGGCTTCCGCGCCTGTCTCTCCCATGTTCAGGCCAGGTCCGGCGCGTCCCAGAGGTTCAGCGTCGTGCCGATCCCCTGCGCGACGGCGTTCTCGTAGACGGTCTTAGCCCAGGCGACGTCCTCCACGCCCATGCCGCCTACGCTGAACAGCACCGGCTGCTCGTCGAACTCGCGTCCAGGCACCCTGCCTTCGAAAACATCGCCGATGTTCACGACGCGCGACTCGTCGAGCTCGCCCGCTTCGATCAGATCCTGCCAGTAGAGACCGATCATCCCGAACGCGGTCTCGTGCGACGGGGCGGGGTACTCCTCGGCCCACGCCTCGTAGATCTTCTTGGCGTCGGCGATGAGTCGCGCCTTGCCCGAGAGCGTGTACTCCTTGTCCATGCGCAGGTTCGCCGGCAGGCTGAGGAACGCACCCGGCTTGATCCAATCTCCGTCGATGTAGGGGTAGTTCTCCGATCCGACGAGCCCCGTCACGGCCTCGGAGACGATGTCGGATTCCCGCACGGCGGCCTCGACGGTCTCGGCGATCTCGATCGTCGTGAACTGGGGATAGTGTTCGCGCACGTAGTCGGCGAACGCTTCCGACGTTGATCGGCGTCGGCCGTTGATGCGGATCGTGTCGAGGGTGGGCCTCGCCGTCGTCATGGCGTGCAGCGCACTCTTGTTCATCGCGCCCGGACCGATGATGCCCAGGGATTTCGCGTTCACCGGCGCGAGCTTCTTCGCTGCCGCGCCGGGAACTGCGGCCGTTCGGTAGGCGCTCTCGAGGTTGCCGGACATGATCGCGAAAGGGGCGCCGGTCTCCTTGTCATTCAGGACGATCAGGTGGATGGATCGAGGAAGGCCCTTTTCTCGGTTATCGATGTTCGAGCCGTACCACTTGACCCCGGCGGTGTCGAAGCGCCCACCGAGGTACCCGGGCATCGCCATGAAGCGGCGATCGGCGGCATCGAGCGGCATGGCCGGGAAGGGTGAGCTCGCGGGGAACCCGATCTGTGCGCCGTGCGAGTTCGCCGAGCTGCCGGCCATCCGGTAGTCGCCCTTCGCGACGAGGATCAGCACCTCCTCCATGACCTCCATGCAGCGGGCCATGTCCTTCATCCCAGCAGCGATGACCTCGGGCTCGCTGAGGTACAGCATGTCGATGCGGGTGCGGGGTGCGCTGTCAGCAGTCATGTCGAGTCCTCCATGTCGGGTGCTTGATGACCAGAGAACAGGTGTTGACAACCCCAGGTCAAATACCTTTTCCGCGCTCCATTGATAGCATCTCGCTCGCAATCCCCCGGAAACAACGCGGTAATACGAAACCCGTATCGTGCCCGCATGGAACTCCGCCAGCTTCGCTACTTCATGGCCGTCGCCGATGAGCTCCACTTCGGCCGAGCAGCGCAGAAGCTCCACATGTCGCAGCCCCCGCTCAGCGTTCAGGTCGGACGCCTCGAGCGCGAAGTCGGCATTTCTCTGTTCGACCGCAGCACTCGGCGCGTACAACTCACGCCGGCCGGACGTCACCTGCAGGAGCGGGCACGCAGGATCCTCGATGAGGTCGACGCCGTGCGTGCAGACATGCGCGACTACGTGGACGGCCTCGCCGGCCCGCTCAGCGTCGGTTTCGTCAGCTCGGCGAACTACACCGTTCTTCCCGATGTCGTCCGGCTCTTCCGCGCGAGAAGCGCGAAGGTCGCGCTCACTCTTATTCCTCTCACCTCGGGTGAGCAGTTGGAGCGCTTGAGGGACGGGGCACTCGATGTGGGCATCGTGCGCGACGAGAACCCCGCGGCCGACCATGCTTCGTCCATTCCCCTCACGGCGGAAGTCGTGTTCGAAGAGCGTCTCGTCGCCTGCCTACCGATCGGACATCCGCTTGCACAGCGCAACGAGGTGACCGTCGAGGAGATCGTCGAGGTGCCGATAATCTCGTACCCTCGTCTGCTCATGCCCGGCTTCGTCGACCGCGTCGCAGAGGCGCTCTCCGCTGCCCCTCACGCTGCGAACGTGGTCGAGGAGGTCGTCCACCAGGAGACGGCGCTGGGATTCGTCGCCGCCGGCGTCGGCGCGAGCATCCTGCCCGAGTCTGTCCGTCAGCTCATCCCGGCGTCCATAGCCGTCGTCCCCCTCGCCGGCGCCCCGACGACGCGGCTGCTCGCCGTGCGGCAGACAAGAGCGGCGGGCGATGTGCGGGCTACGGTCTTCATCGAGTGTCTTCGCGACGCGGCCGCCTCGTCAGGGGTGCTCAATGGCTCGCAGACCTCGAAGCACTCGCCAGGGCCGCAAGCTTCCACAGAGCCGCGACGGACGAGTCGATCTGCTCGCGATTGATGGCGCCACTCACGAATTGCAGCACGAGTCCGTCTAGCGCCGCGAAGACGGCGCGTGCAAGGGCGTGGTCCTCATCGGTGGCCGAACCCCCGAACATGCTGCGCGAGACTTCGGAGGTGTACTGGTCGTACATCGCGATGATGTTATCTCGGATCGCTTCGTCGCGGCTGGCCTCGAGGATCATCTCGAACTGATAGACGTGCAGGTCCTTCTCTTCGCTGAGAGTGGACCACAGTGCCGACTTGTAGTCCTCGGCCGATTCGAGGAACCCGGCGAGATGCGAGTCGTTCATGGCCGTCGTCGCAGACCACGCGAGGGCGGAAGAGGCCAGCGATGACAGCGAGCCGAAATGGTGGGCGACCAGAGAATTGTTGACTCCGGCCTCCTGCGCGACCTTGCGGAACGTCATGCCGTGCAGGCCGTGGCGGGCGACGACGCGGACCGCTGCTTCGATGAGAGCCTCCCGGCCCGTGCCGTACTTGATGCGCTGCGGTTCCTCAGTCATGTTGGCACCTTACCTTTCCCGACCTACCGTCGGCACGAGAATTGAGCAAATGCTTGACATTGAATTCAGCACCTGCTCAAATGGCCTCACCATCCGCCTTGTTCAGAGGAGAACGCCATGGCGTCGACCAGCACCGAATCGCCCGCCGAGCAGACCACAGCACTGAAACGCAACAGTCTCGGCGTCGTCGGCGTGGCTTTCTTCGTCATCGCTGCGGCGGCGCCCATGGCCGCCTTCGTGGGCGCCGCGCCTGTCGTCTTCTCTCTCGTGGGCAGCGGCGCACCGGCCGTCTACATCATCGTCGCCGCGATCATCGCGGTGTTCGCCGTCGGGTACTTGAAGATGAGCCGCCACATCACCAACGCCGGAGGCTTCGTCGCCTACATCGCGCGAGGGCTCGGGTCGCGTGCAGCCACGGGGTCCGCTGGCATCGTCGTGGTGACCTATCTCGCCCTGCAGATCGGACTCGTCGCCCAGTTCGGAGTCTTCGCGCAGCAGTTGGCCGCGAGCGCCGGACTCGACGTGCCCGTGTGGGTGTGGGTGATGCTGGCGATCGCCATCACGACGGTGCTGGTCATCCGCGGCGTCGACCTCAACATGCGGGTCCTCGGCGTCATCATCGCTCTCGAGGTGATCGTCGTGGCGGTGCTCATCGTCGGCATCCTGATCGCCTTCCCCGGGCAGGATGCGTCTCTGGTGAGCTTCAGCCCTGCGGTGCTGGCGAACCCCGGAGTCGGCGTCGCCGGCCTGTTCGTGTTCACCTGCTTCACGACGTTCGAGGCGACCACGGTCTTCGCCGAGGAAGCGAGGAACCCACGCCGCACGATCCCGATCGCCCTGTTCGTCGTCATCGGCTTCGTCGCTGTCTATTACACCCTCGCGACCTGGGCCGTGAGCTACGGGCTCGGTGCCGACAACGTGCAGCAGGCCTCGGCCGACAATCTCTCTGGCGTCATCTTCGATCTCGCCTCGCGCGCAGTGGGCCCGTGGCTCTCGCTGGTGCTCCAGATCCTGGTCCTGACGAGCTTCCTCGCGATGCTGATCGGCGTGCAGAACATGTTCGCGCGCTACTGCTTCGCCCTGGGACGCGCGCGGGTCCTTCCGCAGATCTTCGCGCGGGTCTCCCGAGTCAAGCGAGCACCTCACGTCGCCGCTCTGGTGGATGCCGCCGTCTGTGTGATCGTCCTCGCGATCTTCTTCGCCGCCGGCGCCGATCCGATCGTCGTCATCTACGCCTGGTTCGTCGCGCTGGGGACCATCGGGTTCATCACGATGATGACTCTCGCCTCCGTCGCCATCCTTGCCTTCTTCATCCGCGAGCGGCTTGAGACGGGCTTCTGGAGCACCAAGTTCGCTCCAGCTCTCGCACTCCTGTTGAACGGCGCCGTGCTGGTGATCGCACTGTCGAACTTCGATGTCCTCCTGTTCGGAGACGGCACGGTGGCGAAGGCGATGCTCTGGCTCATTCCCCTCGCATTCGTCATCGGCTTCATCATCCCCAGCTTCCGCAAAGACATCGACTTCAAGGTCGTCGCGATCGCCTGACGATCGCGCGACCCCGACATTCTCGCCCCGAAAGGAATCCTCATAATGAACTCCACCGACTCGAAGGTCCACGCGCAGGGCTTCATCGCCCAGGATGACTGGCCCGACGTCTCCGCGATGATCGACGGCTTCGGCCAGCCGAGCCTACCCGCGAGCGAGGTGCTGGCTGGTCAGACCATCGACATCCGCTTCGACGATGGCCGGACGATCCGACACGAGTTCCGCTCCGCGCGGGAACTCACGAGGACCGTCCTCACCGGACCGGGTGCCGACTCATCCGGCACACTCGCCTATCGCGCCGTGGAGGTGCGCCCGGGAATCCAGATCATCGATGTGGTCGAGGGCGCAGATGCGCAAACCCGAGCGATCACCTTCGTGATCGACCTCGCCGATGGCAGGGTCACCGCCGCTGAGAGCGGCATCACGCTCATCGACGGTTCGGGACGCACCGACACGCTCTTCCTCTCCGGGCGCATCGAGGGGATGGGCGAGATCGAGCAGCGGCCGAGCAGCGACGAACTCGTCGGCAAACGCATCTACTACCGGTACAGCGAATCGGAACGATACGAGCACATCTACCTCAACGGAGGAACGTTCGTCTGGCATTGCATCTCCGGTGCAGAATCCGGACTCGCCGACGTCGACCAGACGAAGACCTTCGAGCTGGCCGACGGGCTCGTCATCTTCTACTGGAAGGAGAGTGTGATGCCCGTGGAGAGCTTCCTCGTCGTCGATCTGCACGAGCAGCGCTCGATCGGTCGGATGTTCTGCTGGGAGAACTCCACACAGAGCGTCGTCCACATTCCCTTCGACAGCCGTTTCACGATCCTCAACGAGACCACCTACCCGAACGACTGATCCGCTCGCGGATCGGAAAGGCACGACGATGTCCGACTTCACCAGCAATGCCAGATTCGACCGTTCCGAGGCCGAGCCGTTCGAAGTGGGTACGGTCCAGTGGACCCGCCGACCGGGAGAAGGAGACCGCGAGGCTCTTGCGTCAGGGTTCTGGTTCATCACCCCCGAGGAGACTCCCGGTCCGATGCGAGTGGTCGGACATGCGGACGAGACGGTGTACATCATCGAGGGCCATCTGCGTATCGAGCCGGAGAACGGCGACGCGTTCGAGCTGATCGCCGGATCGGTCGCGACGTTCAACAAGGACACAGCCGCCCTCTGGACCGTGCTTGCACCGACCGTCGAGTTCTTCGTCTACTCCTGAAGGTCCGGTCATGACAGCGCAGGACTACGACGTCGTCGTCGTGGGAGCTGGTTTCGCGGGTCTCACAGCGGCCCGTGAGCTCACATGGAGCGGTAGGCGCGTGCTCATCGTCGAGGCACGCGACCGCATCGGCGGGCGCACGTGGCTCGACCGACGCCTCGGCCTCGACATCGAGCTGGGCGGCACGTGGGTCCACTGGATCCAGCCCTTCGTCTGGGCAGAGCTGCACCGATACGGGCTCGGACTGGTTCCCAGTCCTGAGCCGGTGGCGGCGTGGCGGCCGGTCGATGGCCGTCCCGCGCCCATCGCACCCGATGCGCTCCTCGACCTGCTCGACGAACCGAACCAGGAACTCGGGCGCATAGCACGCGACGTGTTCCCTCAACCCTTCTCGCCTCTTCAGTCGGTGCAGGGCGCGCTCCTGGATGACGCACTTCTGATCGACCGTCTCGATGCCCTCGGACTCGACGAGGAACAGCGCACTCTTCTGCGGTCCTTCTGGGCGTTGAACTTCAACGGACGACTCGAGGATGCCGCATACACGCAGGCGCTGCGATGGCTGGCAGTGGCGAACGGCGACTGGCGTGTGCTGTTCGAGGCGTGCGCGAGCTACAAGATCGCCGGTGGTACGCGCGCACTCGCGGAAGCGATCCTGTCGGACACGAACGCTGATCTTCGGCTCGGTGCCGACGTCGCCTCGATCACGGATCGTCCTGACGGTCTGATCGTCGGCCTCGCAGACGGCTCCGCTGTCAGCACCGCATCGGTGATCATGACGGCGCCACTCCACGCCCTCGGACGCATCCGCTTCGAGCCGGAGCTCCCTGCCGATACCGTGCGCACGCTCGACAGCGGACAGGTGGGACTCGGGACGAAGATCTGGTTCTCGATCGATGGCGAGCAACCGCACTTCGTCGCGTTCGGAGAACACGACGCACCTCTGAACTTCCTTCAATCGGAGTACCACGTCGATGGGCGCACCATCGTCATCGGATTCGGGCCCGACGCTCGTGCCATCGATGCCGACGACCGGTCTGCCGTGCAACATGCCGTCGACCGGCTCGTGGATGGCCTCACCGTCGTCGATGTCGCCGGGCACGACTGGACGAGCGATCCGCTCTCCGGGGAGACGTGGCCGATGCACCGCGCCGGCTACCTGAAGACCGGGTTACCCGCATTCCGTACACCCCACGGACGGATCGTTTTCGCCGGCTCTGACTTCGCCGACGGATGGGGCGGGTTCATCGACGGGGCCATCGAAAGCGGTCTCACCGCGGCGCGCAGCATCCTCAATCTCCAGCCATCCGGGACCACCGCCGCGCCGGCACCGGTCTCGACCACACATGATCAGGAGTCATCATGAACACCGCAACCAGCATCCTCGACGCCATCACCGTGCCGGAGTCCGTCGGCCGAGCGATCCCCGACGCCGCGACGCGTGAAACCATCGGTCACGCGCCTGTCCACACCCTTGCAGACCTCGAGGACGCCATAGCGGCGGCCCGAACCGCTCAGCCGGCATGGGAAGCACTCGGTCACGCGGAACGCAGCCGTATCCTGCACGCGATCGCCGACGACCTCGAGGCCAACGCCGAAGAACTCGCCGTGCTCCTGTCGCGGGAGCAGGGAAAGCCGCTCAACGGCCCCAACGCGCGCTTCGAGATCGGAGCCTGCGCGGTGTGGACCCGCAACGCCGCCGACACCGTCCTCGAGCCGGAGGTCGTGTTCGAGGCGGGCGCCGCGCGAGCGGACGTTCATTACGGTGCTCTCGGCGTCGTCGGCGCCATCGGTCCCTGGAACTGGCCGATGATGATCTCCGTCTGGCAGATCGCACCGTCTCTGCGCATGGGCAACACCGTCGTCGCGAAGCCGAGCGGATTCACACCGCTCAGCGTGCTCGCGCTCGTCGAGATCTTCAACCGGCACCTCCCGGTCGGCGTCCTCACCGCGGTGACCGGCGACCGCGAGATCGGATCCACTCTTGCCGCTCACACAGGTGTGGACAAGATCATGTTCACCGGTTCCACTCCGACGGGGCGCAAGATCGTCGAGGCGTCAGCGAACAACCTCGCGCGACTCACTCTCGAGCTCGGCGGCAACGACGCCGGAATCGTCCTTCCCGGGACGGACATCGCTGCCCACGCGGAGGATCTCTTCTGGGGTTGCTTCATCAACACCGGGCAGACCTGTGCCGCCTTGAAGCGTCTCTATGTGCACGACTCCGTCTATGACGAGACCGTCGAAGCACTCGCACAGCTCGCGCGGACGATGCCGATGGGCCACGGCCTCGACGAGATGAACGTGCTCGGTCCGCTGCAGAACCAGAACCAGTTCGACATCGTCCAGCGCCTTGTCGATGAGGCCCGTTCGGTCGGTGCGAGGATCGTGGCGGGCGGCGAGGCGGCGGCACACCTGGGACCGCTGTTCTACCAGCCGACCGTCGTCGCCGACATCACCGACGGCGCGTCACTCGTCGACGAGGAGCAGTTCGGCCCCGCCATCCCCGTCATCCGCTACACCGACATCGACGACGCCATCGCGCGCGCGAACGCCAGTGAGCAGGGCCTCGGGGCATCCGTCTGGTCCGACGACCCCGAGGCTGCTCTCGCGGTCGCCCACCGGCTCGACGCCGGAACGGTGTGGATCAACCAGCACGGCGCACTCAACCCGCAGGTGCCGTTCGGAGGCACCAAGGCCTCTGGCTATGGGCAGGAGTTCGGCGCTGCAGGCCTGAAAGCCGTCGCCGCACCGAAGGTCATCAGCCGATGACTTTCGCCGGAGCCGGCATCGAGAACCACGTCGTGGTCATCACTGGTGGCGGCACCGGCATCGGTGCGGCCATCGCCGACAGATTCGCGGCTGAAGGAGCCCGTGTCGTGCTGCTGGGCCGGCGTGCTGAGCCCCTCCAAGAGGTCGCGCGACGCACGGGTGGTCTGCCGATAGTCGCCGACGCCGGCGACGCGGTATCGGTGGAGGCCGCCGTCGCCACGATCATCGCGACATACGGGCGAGTCGACACACTCGTGTGCAATGCCGGCGGCGGCGGGTTCGCCACCGTCGGCAGCACCGACGATGCCGAATGGACAGCGTCCATGCACGCCAACCTGACCACCGCGTTCACCACCTCGCGTGCGTTCCTCCCCGCGTTGACGCGCTCACATGGGCGCATCGTGATGATCTCATCGCTCTCGGGGCTTTTCGCCGGCCCAGCCATGGCGGGATACATCACCGCGAAGCACGCCATCATCGGCCTGACGAAATCCCTCGCGCGAGACTACGGATCCTCGGGCATCCGCGTGAACGCGATCTGCCCCGGGTGGGTTCGCACTCCACTGGCGGACGAGGAGATGGACGAACTCGTTTCGCATCTCGAACTCGGTGACCGCGACGAGGCGTACGATCTGGTGACGACCGATCTGCCACTGCGTCGCGTGGCGGAGCCGGCTGACATCGCGGCGACCGTGCGGTTCCTCGGTTCGGACGAGTCGGCGTACATCACCGGCGCCACCCTGGTCGTCGACGGTGGGGCGCACATCGTCGATCTGCCGACACTCGCATTCGAGAAGGCAAGGGCCTAGTGGACCTCGATATCGATGGGCGGGTCGCTGTCGTCACCGGAGGTGCATCCGGCATCGGTCGGGCGTGCGTGAAAGCTCTGGCCGACGAAGGCGTGAGCGTCGCGATGTTCGACCGAGATCCACGAGGCGCAGCGGTGGCAGCCGAGCTCGTTCGCAATGGGAAGTCGGTCACGTCTCACGTGGTGGACATCACCGACGAGGAACAGGTCAGCGCAGCGGTCGCGGACGTCATCGCGCAGCACCGCGGACTCGACATCCTGATCGGCTGCGCCGGCATCTCCGGCCCCGTGGGTGTCAAGCTGGCGGACACAGACGCAGCCGATTTCGATCGAGTCTTCGCGGTCAACGTGCGCGGGAACTACCTGATGGCCAAACACGCGATGCCGCACCTCGAGTCAAGCGAGATAGGCACGATCGTCTTGGTCGCCTCCGATGCGGCATTGGTCGCGTTCGAAGGCATGGCCGCCTACAGCACGTCGAAAGGCGCGGTCGTCATGCTTGCCAAATCGATCGCCATCGACCACCCGGGCGTGCGGGTCAACGCGCTGTGCCCCGGAATCGTCGACACCCCGATGTCCCGAGCCGACCTCGGCCGAACCGAACTCGGTTTCGGGGGCAGCGGACTGCCGGTGATGAAGGCCTCACAGCTCGCCCGCCACGTCCTCTTCCTCGCATCACCCGCAAGCGCACCGATCAACGCAACGACCCTGGTATCGGATTTCGGGTATGCATCTCGCTCAGCACTGGGAGAACTAGGCTTTCAGCACTGACGCACCGACTACGTCAAGGTGATCGGCGACGACTGCTGTCCCATCTCACGAGAGTTGCCATGAGGGGAGAAACCGCTCCCGTGGATTTCTGGGACAGCTGTAGCCGGCAGATGGAGCGATTCGTCTCATGACAGTCGTCAGAGTCTCGGCGACGGACGCCACGGTCGGACTCGCGGTCGCGAGAAGGACCGGTGATGCGGCTTTTCGCCCGGTTACCGCTGTTGTGGTTCCATGGTCGTGATCATGTGACCGCGATCGCGGTGACCCCTGCCTGAAATGAGAGACCGTGACCACTGACACACCAGACCCCGACGTGCCAGCGAACCGAGAAGGCAGAGTCAAGCAGACGCTTCCGGGAGCAGTGGTCGGTTTCTTCCTGGGCACCGCCCTCGGGCTCTTGATTCCGTCCATCGGTGTCGGGATCGGGATGAGCTTCGGCCTCCTACTCGGCATGGTCTTTGCCGGGCCGATTGCGAAAGCCATTCGCTGGCTTCGAGACCGCCTCAACTGATTCGCTGAGCACGTCACCGGGGCCCCGGCGTCCGCGGGTGTTTCCTCGGTACAGGTCCCGATTGGCCCGCAACGTACTCCGCTGTTGAGCGCGGAACCGGCAACAAGCCGTCGATCTACACTCGGCTGAGAATCCACATCTCTGGTGAGACGATCTACAGGTCGGGGAGATCTCTACAGATCCGGTGAGACAGGACAAGGACAACACCGTCCAGAAATTTCCGTGACCAAACCGTTGCATTCGTTACCCCGCCGTTATACAGTTATCGCACGGTGAATGTTTGCTGTGGCATCCACCGCATGTGATTGCAGGACACTCTTGGTGCAAGGGACAAGGGCCGGTCGGGAGCCTCTCCGACCGGCCCTTTACTGTTCGCCAGTACGCTGTGAGAATGACCGACCGCAAGCTCGCCATCGAGACGTGGGAGAGCCTGTTCCGTGCACAGCATCAGCTGTTCGGCGAGATGGCCGCCGACTTCGAGGATGCCGCCGTCACGCAGGCCGAGTACGACGTGCTGCTCACGGTCACCCGCTGCGCCCGACATGACCGCCCGCCTGCGCGATGTCACCGCGAACATGCTCATCAGCCAGCCCAGCGTCTCGCGCCTCGTCGACCGGATGGTCACTCGCGGACTGATCGCGAAATGCCCGGATCCTGATGACGGTCGCGGGGCGGTCGTCCGCGCGACGGATGCCGGTGCCAAGGCGTTCCGCTCATTGGCGACCGTGCACGCTCGCTCGATCGCCGAGTGCATGTCCAGCCTCGACGACGAGGAACTGCGCACGCTGCGCGACCTCACCGAGAAGCTGCGTCGCGCCTGAGCATCCATCGCTGCGGGCGCACCGAGACGGCGCTTTCCCGTGATCTGGCATAGTTCCACGTAGGACTCCGAGTCATCGGAGTGGACACGGAGGAAGTCATGCAGTTCACCGACGCCGTCGGCACCCTTTTCTTCATAGGCATCGGCATCGTCGCCGCGATCGTCATCGCCCTTGTGGCGCTGCTGCTCGCGCGCAGCTGGATCAAGGTCGCCCGAGCCGATGAAGCGCTCGTCATCTCGGGGCGCAAGCAGAAGGTGCAGCGCACCGTCGCCTTCACCGGCACCGACGGCATCGCGGGCAGCCGCGACGAGACCGAGGAATCTCCGGTGACGGTGATCGTCAACGGCAAGTCGCTCGTCAACCCGATCACGCAGCGCCACGAGATCATCTCGCTGCGTTCGCGCCAGGTCACCCTGAACGCCGAAGCGCAGTCGCTCGACAGCGTGACGCTCAACGTCGACGGCGTCGCGATCGTCAAGATCGGCTCCGACCCCGTCTACGTGCGCCGGGCCGCGGAGCGTTTCGCCTCGCAGGACAAGGCGATCGAGCAGTTCACCACCGAGCAGCTCGAGGGTGCGCTGCGCGGCATCGTCGCCACCCTCTCGGTCGTCGAGCTGATGCGCGAGCGCAAGAAGTTCTCCGACCAGATCGCGGCGGACGTCTCGCAGGAGCTCGCCGAGCAGGGCCTCATCCTCGACTCGTTCCAGATCAAGGGCATCACCGACGCCGTCGGCTACATCCAGTCGCTCGGCGCGCCCGAGATCCAGGCGAAGCGCCAGGCCGCTGAGATCGCGCAGACCAACGCCGACCGCGCGATCAATCAGAAGAACATCGCCAACAAGGAAGCCAACCTGATCGAGCAGACGGCGCTCGACACGAACACCGCGAACTCCGACTCCGGCATCGGCCGGGCGCGTGCCGAAGCCGAGCAGGCCGAGCACCTGGCCCGCGCGCAGGCGCGAGCAGGCCGTGCTCCAGCAGCAGGCCGAGAACCGGCAGGCGCAGCTGGATGCCGACGTCAAGCGCGTCGCCGACGCCCAGCGCTACGAGGCCGAGACCCGGGCGCAGGCCGAGCTGTACACCCGCGAGAAAGCGGCCGAGGCCGCCGCGATCGAGCAGGTCAAGCAGGCCGAGGCCCGCACCCGCATCGCCGAGCAGCAGGCTCAGGCCGACCGCGCCAAGGCCGACGGTGAAGCCGCCGCCACGCAGGCGAAGGCCGCCGGTGAGGCGCACGCCCTTCGTGCTCTCGCGGAGGCCGAGTCGGAGGCCCGCCGCCTGCGCGCCAACGCCGAGGCCGACGCCATCCGTGCCGAGGGCGAAGCGAAGGCGGCCGCGCTCGAGGCCGAGGCGAAAGCCATCGCGTCGAACCAGGACGCGTTCCTCTCACAGCAGGTGCTCCAGGTGCTGCCGTCGATCATGGGCGAGTTCGCCAAGGGCTACGCGGCGATCGGCAACGTCTCGATCATCGGATCGTCCGGTGAGGACGGCGCCTCGAGCGTGATCGGGGCGGACAGCGCGAAGGCGCTGCGCTCGGTGTTCGACAGCGTGCACTCCGCGACCGGCCTCGACCTCGCCGGCATCATCCAGGGCCAGGCTGTCGGGCGCGGCTTCGGCACCGGAATGGCCGAAGCGACGGCTACCGCGACCCCACCGGCGAAGCCCCGCAAGACCGCTCCTCCCCCCGCCCCGGCGGCTCCCGTCGCGGAGTAGATGCCTCGAGGAAGAGCGGATGCCGCGGCCGATGTCGGTCGCGGCATCCGTCGTTTCCGGCGGCCCACCCGAACAAGCTCCTGGAGCAGTTGTCTTCGTTACGCGACGCTCGCCCGTCGTGAGGCGTTCATCTGGCCCGCCGACTGCGCAAGAGCGCGAAATCGATCGGCGAGCGGGTTCTGGCGACGCTGCAGGCCGGCAGGCGACTCGACCAGATCCCACATGCCCATCGTGAGCAGCGAGTCCGCACGCGGTCCCGTAGCGTGGCGGTAGGTCCACTCGTACATGTCGAACAATGGCCACCACGTGTAGCCGACGACGTTGGTGCCCGCCGCACGCAGGTCCTCGACGCACCGCACCGAGTCCTCGAGCCACGCGATGCGAACATCGACGGCGTCGGTCACGCACGTCTCCGTCAGCATCACCGGAGCCCCGTACCGCTGGGCGTACGTCTTCAGCAGCTCTGCAAGACCTTCTACGCCGTCATCCCGGATAGGCCAGGGATCGACGAAACCGCCGCGGTGGACGACGCCCTCCTCCATCAACTGGGTCGAGTGGCGCGGGTAGTAGTTCACGCCCATGATGTCGGGCTGGACAGGGTGCTCGAGGAACCAGGTGAGCGTGTCATCACCGACTCCATGTTCTGCAAGATGCCCCGCGAGCGAGTGATCGGCCTTGACCCGGCCTGTCACCAGATCTTCGACGAGGAAGGTCTGCGCGCGCTGGAACTCGACCAACTCACGGTGCTGCCCTCCGACGTCGCCCGCGAAACGGGTGGTCGCGTCGACGTGGACGAAGGTTGCGCGCTCGCCCAGCACCTCCGTGATCCCGTGCTGCGCCCGCGCGAACCCCTTCGCGAGCGCGATGGCGACCGTCGTGTATCCACGGTCGCCGGACAGGTACGGCGGCCAGTAGGCGAGCTCTCCGCAGAAGCGGGCATGGATCATCGGCTCGTTCACCGGCGTGTAGTCGGTCACACGGTCGGCGTAGCGTTCCGCGACAGTGGTCGCGAACTCCGCGAAGCGGTCGGCGAAGTCCGGATGCGCGAATTCGCCTTCCAGCCAGAGCGGAGTCCCGTAGTGAAGCAGGTCGATTATCGGGCGACATCCGAGCTCGTCGAAGCGGTCGATGACCTGGTCGAGCCAGGACCAGTCCCACTCTCCCCTGCCCGGGTTCACGCGGTGCCAGGGGATGCCCCATCGCATGAACTGCGCGCCGGCGTCGTTCGCGAGTTTGAGATCCGAGTACCAGTGTTCGTAATGCTCGGTGAGTTCGTACTCATCGAGCCTCCGCTCGCCTGGCCCGCTCTGGGGGATGAACGTGTCTTCAATACCCACTCCGAAGTGGAGTGCGCCGTCTTCGAACCATTTCACGTGAGTTCTCAACCTTTCAGGCCGGTCATGGCGACGCTCTCGATGAATCGCCGCTGGATGAGCAGATAGATGATCAGCAGGGGAAGGATCGCCACGAGCGATCCCGCCATCAGAACGCTGTAGGGCGCGACGCCGGTGGCCGATCCGGTGAGCAGGGCCAGGCCCGCTGTGAGCGGGCGGACCGCGGCGTCGTTGGTCATGATGAGCGGCCAGAGGAGGTCGTTCCAGTTGCCGACGAAGTTGAACAACGCCATGGTCAGCAGTGCGGGCTTGGCGTTCGGCAGCACGATCGACCAGAAAATCCTGAACTCCCCTGCTCCATCGATACGCGCCGCCGAGTCCAGATCCCGTGGCAGGGTCACGAAGAACTGGCGAAGCAGGAAGATGCCGGCGACGTCGGCCGCGCGCGGGATCACCAGTCCGGCCAGCGTGTTCACCCAGCCGAGGTCGGATGCTATCTGGTAGATCGGCACGAGCAGCGCCTGGAACGGGATCATCATGGTCGCCACGAGCACGGTGAAGATCACGTTCCGCCCGCGGAAGTCGATACGTGCCAGCGCATAGGCGGCCAGCGCATTGAACATGAGGGAGCAGAGGGTGACGGCACCCGCGAAGGCGACCGAGTTCCAGCCTTCCTGGAGAAGCGGGATCCGTTCGGAGAGCTCGACGAAGTTGTCCAGCGTGAATCGCGAAGGCAACAACGTCGGGGGCGCGCTGATCACGTCGACTTCAGGAGAGAAGGCACCGATGACGACGACGAGGACCGGGAAAGTCGTTGCGAGGGTGAGAAGGATCAGCCCGATCAGCACAACTGTCCGGGAGAGCATCGAGGAACGAGTCCGCCGATGACGCGGGCGGTTCAGGGTTGCCGGAATCATTCGAGATCCTTCTCCTGCTTGGCGCCGATTCTCAGCTGGATCAGTCCGAGGACGAGGGTGATCATCAGGAGGATGTATGACAGGGCCGAGGCGAAACCGAGCTTGAAATCACGGAACCCCTCGACATAGATGCGGTAGACGATCGTCTCGGTCGCGTGGTCGGGACCGCCCTGGGTCATGATGTAGATCTGGTCGAACGCCTGGAAGGCGCCGATCATCGCGAAGATCACGATGAACGTCATGGTTCCGCGGAGACCGGGGAGCGTCACCGCCAGGAACCGACGCCAGGCTCCGGCGCCGTCGAGGCGGGCAGCCTCGTAGAGCTGAGCCGGCACACCTTGGAGCCCGGCCAGGAAGATCACCATGAAGTAGCCGAAGTTCTTCCAGACCGCGACCGCCGCCACCGCGGGAAGCGCGGCTGCGGGGTTGGCGAACACATCGCCCAGACGGATGCCGATCGCACCGAGCCAATGAGGGATCAGGCCGAGGTTCGGGTCGAGGAGGAAATTCCAGGCGAGTGATGCCACCGCCATCGAGATCACGAATGGCATGAAGATCGCGGTCCGGAAGAACGAACGGAACGGGATGTCGCTGCGGTTGAGCAGGAGAGCGGATCCCAAGCCCACCCCGATCACCGCGGGGGCATAGAACAGCGCGTAGAGCACGGTGTTCAGAAGGGCACGCAGTTCGGTGGCATCCGTCAGCGCTTCGATGTAGTTGTCCAGCCCGACCCACTCGGCCGCTCCGAATCCGCTCGCATCGGTGAAGGAAGTCCACAGTGCGATGCCTGCCGGCACGAACACGAAGCCCGCGATCACGAGGAGCGCAGGGGCCAGGAAGGCGGCTGCTTTCAAGCTCCGCTCGCGCTCCTGACGATGAGGGGCACGGCCCCCCAAGGGTCGCGGTGGGCGGTAGCGCCGGGCGGTGGTCTCACTCATGTCTGCTTCTCCTGATGGATCACGTTCCCGGACAGCCGCTGGTGTGGCGGCCGTCCGGGAGCGGGGTCTACTCGAACTCCGCGAGGATCTCGGTGAGCGAGCGGTCAGTCTCCGCCACCAGAGTCGCGACATCGCCGCCTGTGCCCTGCGTGATATGCACCGAGAGGCTGTCGAGTTCGGCATTGACGTCTGTCGCTCCACCCGGCAGGCCGCCGAGCCGGACGAACGTGTTCTCCGTGAACGGCAGCATGTCGGCGACGAACGGATTCTCAGCCAGCTCGTCCGCCGTGATGTCTGTGCGATTCGGCGGATAGTTGGCCTCGAGCGCCCACTTCACCTGCGATTCGTGCGAGTTGAAGTACGCGAGGAACTCCATCGCGCCGTGCGCCTCGGCATCCTCCGCCTGCGACGTGAGCCACCAGTAGTTCGCGGCCGCATCGGCGGCGACCTTCTCGGGGCCCGCGGGAAGTTCGAACACCCCGACCTCCATGCCGACGCTGTCCGCGATGCCGATCATCCACGGGCCGATGAGAGTCATAGCGGCTTTGCCGGCCTTGAAGACATCGACGGACTCGGCCAGCGTGATATCCCGAGGACCCCAGTTGCCGGCATACGCATCGCGCCACCACTGCAAGGTCTCCACGTTCTGCTCGGTGTCGAGAACGACCTCCCCGTCGGCGTAGACGTGCCCGCCGGCACCCTCCAGCCAGGTCGGCAAGAACGTCGGCGTCTTGTCTGCCAGCGACAGTCCGTACACCTCAGGAGCCCCGTCGCCGTTCTCGTCGACCGTGAGCTGTTCGGCGAGGGCGATCCACTCCTCCCATGTCTTCGGGAACTCAGTGATTCCCGCGGCGTCGAACATCGACTTGTTGTACCAGACGGCGAACGGCGCGTATCCCATCGGGACTCCGTGCACATCGCCGTCGAATGTCACCGCGTCGACGACATTCGGGTAATAGGTGTCAGCCTCGAAGTCGGGATCGTCGTAGAAGTCCTGCAACGACACGAAGACACCCTGGTTCACGTATCCCTGCCCCGCCTCCGGAGTCTGCACGACGAGGTCGGGGCCGTTCCCCGACGAGACCGCGGGGAGGAGCTTGTCGGTGATCACGTTCCACGGGTTGACCTCGAGTTTGACCACGAAGTCGTCTTGCGAGGCGTTGAACTCGTCGGCGATCGCGTCGACGACCTTTCCGTCCGCCTCCGTGAAGCCGTGCCACACGGTCACGGTGGTCTTCTCCCCGCTTTCCGACCCGCCGGGGGCGCTGCATCCGCCCAGCGCGACAGCCGTGAGAGCAACGGCTCCCACGGCAGCCAACCGCGCGGCGTATGGCTTCCTGATCATCAGAATCCTCCTTGATTGTGATCGCTGACGCTGCTGTGCGCCGTCACGAGACTCGGGATACCGCTCGCGTCGGTAATCGATGTAGGTAATCGATTACCTACATATGTCTACTCGCTGTCGAAGTCCACGTCAAGAGGCAGTTCATCGATGTACGGTAAGAGAGGAGGATGTGAATGGTGACCACGATGCAAGATGTTGCCCGACTCGCCGGGGTGTCTGCGAAGACGGTGTCGAACGTCGTCAACGGAACCGGCTACGTCAGCGCCACTACTCGGTCGCGGGTGGAGTCTGCGATCAGGTCTCTCGACTACAAATTGAACCTCGCCGGGCGGACGTTGCGGTCTGGCCGCAGCGGGGTCATCGGGCTCGCCGTGCCATCGCTGAGCGTCGCCTACTTCGCCGAGCTCGCGGAGCGGGTGATCGCAGCCGCCGAGGCTTTCGGACTCGTCGTGCAGATCGAGCGGACCGGCAGCGTCGACCGCGAACGATCATTCCTCGCCAGCGCGAGGGTGCACCACCTGGATGGACTGATCTTCAACCCCTCGGACCACCTCGCCGACGAACTGACCTCCGTCGCCCTCCCGGTCCCCACGGTCATCCTGGGCGAACATGCGGTGGGCCCCGGTGCAGTGCATGTCAGCTCAGACCAGTCCGCGGCGGCCCGGGTCGCGACTCAACACCTGCTTGACGTCGGACGACGACAGATCGTCGCGATCGGTGCACGGACCGTGGACCCGCGGCATGCGGCGAGCCTTCGATTCGCCGGCTATCGACATGCGCTGGACGCAGCCGGGGTGGCTTTCGATCCTGAACTCGTCTGCGAGGCGGACCCCTGGAACCAGATGAACGGCGCGAACGCGGCCCGCGAACTGTTGGCGACGGGCACTCGTTTCGATGCCGTTGTCGCGTTCAACGACAGCCTCGCGCTGGGTGCGATGCGTGCGCTTGAGGAGGCAGGGCTGCGCGTTCCCGCCGATGTCGCCATCATCGGCATCGACAACATCGCAGAATCGGAGTTCTCCATCCCGAGCCTGAGCACGGTCGACCTCGGATCGACTCAGACCGCCGAGGAGGCCGTCAGAGCACTGGTCGACCAGCTGGGCACAGACGTTCCGGCCGAACCCCGCCACATCGTCGTCGACTTCCGGCTCGTAGCGCGAGAGTCGACGGCCGCAGGTTGACCGGACCTACCTCGTCCGCCGCCGCAGGGTGAGCGAGGCGAGCACGAGCGCCCCGGCCGCGAATGCCATCACGACGAGCAGCGGCTGGAACACGTCCCACCCCTCCTCGCCCGCCGCGACGGCGTTGACGGCGTCGATCGCGTAGCTGAGCGGGAGCCAGTCCGAGATCGCGTACAGAACCTCGGGCATCTGATCGCGCGGCATGAAAAGTCCGCCGAGGATGATCTGCGGGAATACCAGCAGCGGCATGAACTGCACCGCCTGGAATTCGGTCTGCGCGAAGGCGCTGGCGAGCAACCCGAGAGCGGTGCCGAGCAGGGCGTCGATAACCGCGACGAGCCCGAGCTGCCAGAGCGGACCGTCGACGTCGAGCCCGCAGACACCGACAGCGAAAGACACCGTCACGACGGCCTGCAGCATCGCCATCAGGCCGAACGCGAGCGCGTACCCGAGGATGAAGTCCGCCTTGCCGAGCGGCGTCGTCATGAGCCGCTCCAGCGTGCCGGACCTGCGCTCGCGCAACGTCGTGATCGACGTGATGAGGAACATCACAATGAACGGGAACAGCGCCAGGATCGCACCTCCGAACCGGTCGAAGACGCCCTCCTGGTCGCTGAACAGCCAGGCGAACAGCCCGACCAGCAGGCTCGGCGCGACGAGCATCAGCGCGATCGACCGCGGGTCGTGGCGCAGCTGGCCGAGCACGCGGCCGGCCGTGGCGAGCATCCGCATGCCGTTCATTCCTCCTCCTCTCGGAGTTCGCGCCGAGATCTGCGGGTGTCGCCCGAGACGTGGCGATCGCGCTCGATCAGCGCGAGGAACGCCGCCTCCGGATCGGCCGTGCCTGTGTCCGCCAGCAGAGCCGCGGGCGTCGTGTCGGCGATGATCCGGCCGTCGCGCATGAGCAGCAGCCGGTCGCAGCGAAGGGCCTCGTCCATGACATGGCTCGACACGATCAACGTGACGCCGCGGTCCGCGAGCGCTCGGAATAGCGCCCAGAGTTCTGTTCGCAGCACCGGATCCAGGCCGACGGTCGGCTCGTCGAGCACCACGAGTTCGGGCGAACCGATCAGCGCCATCGCGAGCGAGACCCTGATCTCCTGGCCGCCGCTGAGCGAGTCGACGAGCTGCCCGGCCTGCGGGCGCAGGCCGACCTCGTCGATGACGCGGTCGACGTCGCCCTTCGGTGCCTTCAGCAATGCCGCGAGGTAGTTGAGGTTCTGACGCACGCTGAGGTCGCCGTAGACGGCGGCGCCCTGAGTGCCGTACGCGACGCGGTCGCGCAATGCGCTCGATCCGCCCGGCTGTCCGAGCACGGTGACGTCGCCGGATGCGATCCGCTGCACCCCGACGATGGATCGCATCAGAGTGGTCTTTCCACACCCCGACGGCCCGAGCAGCCCGGTGATCTCGCCGCGCGGGATCACCAGGTCGATGCCGTCGAACACGTGCGTCTTCCCTCGCCGCACGCGGAGCTGCGAGATCTCGACGGCCGCTTTATTCATCATGTGATGAATTATGCGCTTGAGCGGGACCGCGGTCAATGGGTTCTCGTGCGCCGGCAAAGCGGCCGCCGTGCCTCGCGGACCCACTCCCGGTGGCCGACACGCCACTTGTCGGATCGAACGACCGAATCCGTCCGACATCTGGCGTGTCGGCCCCCGCATCGAAATTCGACGCTCGTACGGATGCGGGGCGGATGCGTGCGTGCGAGGCGGGTCAGCCGAAGAGGTAGCGCTGCAGCGTGGGCCCGACCTGCGCCGCGATGTCGTCGACGGTGGCGTCGACGAGCGGAGGCACCTTCAGCACGTACCGGGCGAGCAGCAACCCGCCGATCTGCGACGCGACCAATCCCGCCCGAAGCTCCGCATCGGGAGCATCCATCGACGCCGTCACCCGAGAGAGCAGCTCCCGCGTGAGAAATCCCGCGAACAGCGGCGTCGCCAGCTTGCTGCTGACGGTCGCGCGCAGCAGCAGCACACCGCGTCGGCGCACCTCAGGCTTCTCCCACTCCCCCAGGATGTAGCGGACCAGACGCTCGCCGACGTCCTCACGCGGCCCTGCGAGAATGCCGGGGACATCGAGGTCGGGGCGCATCGGCACCCCGACGGCCTCGGCGAAGAGGTCGGCCTTGGTGCCGAAGTAGTGATGCACGAGCGCGGAGTCCACGCCGGCGCGCGCCGCGATCGATCGGATCGTCGAGCCGTCGTAACCCTGCTCCCCGAACTCGTCGACCGCGGCCCCGATGATGCGCGCACGAGAATCCGAGGCGCCTCGCGGCCGGCCCCGCCGCCGAGGCGCGCTCTTGTCGGTCATGCCCGCCAGCCTACGACTTCGCCGCGGCGCGTTCGCAGTGCGCCCGGCGTTCAGTCGAGCAGATGCCGCAGGTAGCGCGACGGCGAATCGAGGAAGGATCTCCAGTGATTCACGATCTCGAGGTCACCCCATTCGGCCGGGCGCACGCCCCAATCGCCGACCTCCAGGATCCGGGCTCCCGGGAGAGCAGCCAGCACCGGTGAGTGCGTCGCGCAGAGAACCTGACCGCCGTCATCGGCGATGCGCCGGAGCACCGCGATGAGGGCCAGGGTCGATCCGAACGACAGCGCCGCTTCCGGCTCATCGAGACAGTAGAAACCCGGCTCATCGAAACGGCTCTCCAGCAGCGCGAGGAACGACTCACCATGGCTCATCTCGTGGAACGGGACGTCGGGACCGCGGGTCGAGGGGTTCTCCTCGAGGTATGTGTAGAACGAGTGCATGGTCTCGGCCCGCAGGAAGAACCCCCACCGGCTGGCGCCGACTCCGCGCTGCAGTCGGAGCCAGTCCGAGAGCGGAGATTCCGTGGGGCGGGTGCTGTGGCGCGCCTGGCGGGAACCACCTTCGGGCGAAAGGCCGTAGGCGATCGCGATCCCCTCGACGAGGGTGGACTTGCCGCTGCCGTTCTCCCCGACGAGGAAGGTGACACCGGGATCGAGGTCGATGCCCTCTCGCAGCACCTGAGCGACGGCGGGAATGCTCTTCGGCCACTGCGCGTCGGGCTCCGGCGCATCATCCGATGGCTGAACCGACACGACCGGCTGCTGGCGCCGCCGTCGGTTGCCTGGCTCCCAGAACGAATCCATACCTGTCCTTTCGCCCCGGTCTCGCAGGGGCACTCTCACGCGAGACTGTACCTGCAGCATGAGACAGACCTTCCTCAGCCGTGCCTCATGCCAGAAACTCTGTCTCAGGCCGCTCGGACCAGCCTCAGCACTCGATGACGTTGACCGCGAGGCCGCCTTCACTGGTCTCCTTGTACTTCGTCGACATGTCGAGGCCGGTCTGACGCATCGTCTCGACGACGGCATCCAGCGACACGTAGTGCGATCCGTCGCCGCGCAGCGCGAGCCGGGCCGCCGTGACCGCGGTCGACGCGGCGATCGCGTTGCGCTCGATGCACGGGATCTGCACGAGCCCGCCGATCGGGTCGCAGGTGAGGCCGAGGTGATGCTCCATCGCGATTTCGGCGGCGTTCTCGATCTGGCGGTTCGTGCCGCCCATGACGGCGGTGAGCCCGCCCGCGGCCATCGCACATGCGGATCCGACTTCGGCCTGGCATCCGCCCTCGGCCCCCGAGATCGAGGCGTTCGCCTTGAACAGCGACCCGAGCGCGGTTGCGGTGAGCAGAAAACGACGGATGCCGCGGCGTCGGTTCGCCTCGGCGATGAGTTCCTCCTCCTCACTGGAGGTCGCGGTCTCGAGCGCCCGCGTGCCGTCGAAACCGAGGAGCGCGCTGCCGACCAGTTCGCCGTAGGGGGTCACCGCGTTGCCCGCGCCGAGGCCGGAGTCGGCGAGGAATCGCCACCAGTACATCGCGACGGCGGGAAGGATGCCGGCCGCGCCGTTGGTCGGAGCGGTGACGACCCGCCCGCCTGCTGCGTTCTCCTCGTTGACGGCGAGTGCGAAAGCGCCCAGCCACTCGCCGGGAAGCTCACGGTGACCACCCGACTCCGCCTCTTCGAGCTGCGCGCGGATCGTGCCGGCGCGGCGCTTCACCTTCAGGATGCCGGGCAGGGTGCCCTCGGAATGCAGGCCGGCGTCGACGCACGAGGCCATCGCGTCCCAGATGGCGTCGAGTCCGGCAGCGACGTCCTCCTCGGCTGCGCAGCGCGGTCTCGTTGAGCCGGGCCACCTCGGCGATCGAGAGGCCGTGCTCGTCGCACAGCGCCAGCAGCGACGCGGCGTCCGCATAGTCGTACGGGAATCCGGACGTGGCGAGCTTCGCCTCTTCGCCGTCGCGGCGGATGAACCCTCCGCCGATCGAGTAGTAGGTCTCCTCCGCAACGATGCCGCCCTCGGCATCCCACGCGGTGAGCGTCATCGCATTCGGATGTCCAGGGAGGCGCGTCCTCGGAGCGAAAACGATGTCCTCCTTCGCGAAGGAGACGTCGTGGCTGCCGTCGATCCGGATCACAGCGCCTTCGCGCAGGTCTGTCCACGCCGCACGCACCTCGGCGGGGTCGCAGGATTCCGGGGCGAGGCCGCGGAGGCCGGCGACGACGGCATCCGGCGTGCCGTGGCCGATCCCGGTCGCCCCGAGCGAGCCGAACAGCGTGCATCCGACACGTGCGACGCGGGGCAGAAGTTCGGTCGCGCTGAGCCGTCGGGAGAAGTCGAGGGCGGCGCGCATCGGTCCGACCGTATGGGAGCTCGAAGGCCCCACTCCGATGGAGAACAGGTCGAAGGCCGAGACGTACGCAGTCACCCCTTCAGGCTACGCCGCATTCATCCGTTCCGGTTCACCATCATTAACCTGATCTCGCGAGACAGCGGCACGCACGGTCCGGGCCGAGCACCCCGAGCGGGGTGTCGAAGTGGACGACATCCTCATCGACTACGACACCGGGAGCAGAGGAACTTCTCGGTGGCGGCCGCGGAGGGTATCCGTCAAGCCCCTTGGAAGGATCGCTTTGACTGAGCAGACTGTCATGACGAACCAGCGATACTCAAGGAGCGATCATGACGAACGGCGAATCCGCGCAGAACCAGGGCCAGTCGACCGATGTCCAGAGCGCCGAGCAACCGACGACCGAGCAGCCGACGACCGAGCAACCGACGCAGGAGCCGAAGGGCGTGGAATCGACGACAGAACAGCCGACACCCCAAGAGCCGAAAGCCGAAGCCGCCGCGCCTGCGCGGCCGACAGGCCAGGAGCAGACGGCGCAGGTCCCGGAAGGTGACGCGCCCACGGCCGAGCAGCAGCAGGAGCCGAGCGCCGACGAAGCCTCGGCGCAGCAACCCACCACCGAAGAACCGACAGCCCAGGATCCGAAGGGTGAAGAGCCGTCGACGGAGCAGCTTGAGGAGCCGAGCACGGAGAAGGAGCCTCAAGAAGAGCCGAAGGCGCCGGAGAAGAAGGAGCGGCCCGAGCCGGACCACGAGGCCGTGGGAATCGGCGTGATCGGACGGCCGCAGTTCGATCCCGACGACACCACCCCGGGTTGAGTCGCTCAGCAGAAGCGACATGTTCGGCATGAGGTGTCGTCCTGCGCACGAAACACCACGTCGCGCGTGGTGTCTCGTGCAGTAGACGTAGCTTCACGACGCCGGAGCGCGGCGGTTGGGACGCGCGGCACGTCGGCCGTGACGAACGGTCTCGAGATCAACACCTCGTACTGACTCGGCGAAGCGCGCTTCAAGCGAGGCTGCGGTGTCGGAGCACACAGTAATGCGTTCTCGAGGGTGTCCAGCCGGGCGCGAGCGAGAGTGTCCAGTCAGGCGTCGGTGAGGGTGTCGATGGTGGCGCGTGGGGTGCGCCATTGTCGGGTGGGGTCCCACCATGCGGGTCCGCGGATCTGGGGGATGCCATCCAGCATGCGGATTTCCCATCCGGAGGTGTCGAGGGTGCGGTGGTGGTGCCAGCACAACGGGACGCCGTTGTCGGTATGGGTGGGCCCTCCGCGGGCGTGCTCGATGACGTGGTGGATTTCGCACCAGGACGCGGGGACGTGGCAGCCGGGGATGAGGCATTCCTTGTCGCGGGCGATGATCGCCCGGCGTTGGTGGACGGTGAAGACGCGGTCGGTGACGCTGATCCCGATGATGCGGCCCTCGTCGAACAGGACGCGTTGGATCGTCCCGGTGCAGGCGGTGTGGGCCGCCACGGTGGCGGGGACGGGGGCGTCGATCCCGGGGATCGTCGCCCATCGGTCACCTTCGGCGAAGTCTTCGGCGTTCACGTGCACGACCAGGGTCGGCGCCGCACCGCCCAGGCTCGGCATGTCCTCATGCCGGGCGGCGATGCCCAACGCGGTGGCGAGGGCGTCGTGCTGCTTCTGCGGGCGGGTGCGCGGATCGATCACGTTCCGCGGATCCGAGTTGAACGGATCCGCATCGCCGTCGTCGTTGATGCCCGCCCCGTCGATCTCGTCGGAGGGGCGGAACTGCACACCCAGGTCCGTCGGGCCGGCCGTCTTCGGGTTCAGTTGGGCGTCGAAGAGCAACTGCAACTGGGCGTACACCTCGGGGAGCAGGTTCCCGCGGACCGGGTAGGTCCCGTGGCGGAGCCGGCCGATGGTGAACGAGCGTCCCTGCGATGCTTCCGCCGCCGTCGGGGCGGACCCGTCCGGGTCCAGATACAGGGCGACCAGCTGCGCGAACTGCTTCAAGTCCTCCGGCGTCGCCGGCGGGGCGGCATCGTCGGGTGCGGGCCCTTCGACACGCTCAGGGACCCGAAGATCGGCGTCGCGCGCAGCGGCATCGGCATCGGCATCGGCATCGGCATCGGCATCGGCATCGGCATCGGCATCGGCATCGGCATCGGCATCGGCATCGGCATCGGCATCGGCCAGGACGTATCCGCGCGCCTGGTTCGCGAGTTCCGCATCGGCGCGCAGCCGATCGGCGAGCCCGATCCGAACACCGGCCCGGTCGATCGGCCCGGTCGCGGCGAGCAGCCCGGCGATCCCGATGGTGCCGTCCCGCATCGTGTCCCGCAACGCCGGCCACCGGGCCGGCAATCGCGATCCGGACGTGAGCTCCACATCGCGGTGCACGAGGTCCGCGGCCTTCACCACCCGCGTCGCCCCCGGCGCGTCGACGCGCAGCACACGTTGCAGGAGCTCGTTCATGCTCCGGCATCCGAACTGATCGGAGAACCCCGGCTCGGCGCCGGCGGTCGTCTCCACGACGACGGCCTCGATGCGCCGAAACGCGTCCCCGGCGACGCGGAGCACGTTCATCCGGTCAGCATCCGACAACGACCCGAACCCGTCCGCACCCAGCACCCGATCCAGGTCGGAGACGACCTGATCCAGAAGAGCCAGCGGGTTGTTCATACCTCCATTCAACAGGGAGCCACCGACATTCCAACCCCGAAAACCCGCAGATCAGAGAAAGTTTTCGCGAATTTCCTGACACGGCTTTTCTGAGCATCCTCGCCGTCGAGTACCAGGCCTGAGTGCGCGCTTGGAGTCGCTGCAGTCACCCGAGGAAGCACGCTGACGTCCGCGAGCGAAGAGGGGTTCGGCGGGCTCTCGGGAACGCTCGAAAGACGCATCCGTCACATTCTGCGCACCCCATCCGTCTTCTCTATGAAGCGGTCCACCGGACGGCGCATGACCGACGAACAGGAGAACCCCATGACCATCACCGAAGCCCCCATCGATGCAGACGCCATCGTCACCCACACGGCGCGGATGCCGCATCCGGCCTTCGTGCTCGAAGGCGGCATCGACGCGATCAGCAGCATCAACCGCGCCGCGCAGTCGTCCGGCGTCCCGGAGTCGCTGCTGCATCTCGTCGCGCTGCGGGCGAGCCAGATCAACGGCTGCAGCTGGTGCGTCGTCGATCACGCCCGCCAGGTGCTCGACGACGGCTCTTCCCACGAGCGTGTCCATGCCGTCGCCGCCTGGCGGGACGCGCCGTACTTCAGCGCCAAGGAGCGCGCCGTTCTCGAGTTCACCGAGGTCCTCACCCGCCTCGCCGATCACCATGACCCGATCTCCGATGAGCTCTGGGAGGAGATGACGACCCATTTCGATCGCCGGCAGATCTCCGGACTGCTCTTCGAGATCGGCGCGATCAACGTGTGGAATCGCATCAACGCGGCGATCCGGCAGCCGGCCGGCGCCCACTGACCGGTAATTTGCGAGCGGAGAGGTGCATATGCAGACGACCGACCTCGGCGAGACGTTCGAGACCCACCGGCGATATCTGACCGCCGTCGCCTATCGGATGCTCGGCTCGCACGCCGACGCCGAGGACGCCGTGCAGGAGGCGTGGCTCCGGGTCGCCCGCGCCACCCCCGAGGTCGATGATCTGCGGGCCTGGCTCACGCGGGTCGTCAGCCGGATCTGCCTCGACCAGCTGCGTTCCCGCTCACGACGGCGGGAGAACCCGCTCGATCTGCTTCCGGAGGCGGAGCGGGCCCCCGACGAGGCCGACCCGGTCGTGCGCGCGGAGAGCGCCGACCGGGTCGGCTACGCGTTGATGCTGGTGCTCGAGCAGCTGACGCCCGATGAGCGCCTCGCCTACGTGCTGCACGACGTGTTCGGCCTGTCGTTCGACGAGGTCGCGCCGATCGTGGACCGAACGACGCGCCGCGGCGCGCAAACTCGCCAGCCGGGCACGGGACCGCGTGCGCGGGGCTGCCCCCGGCGACCCCCAGCAGTCGGCGACCCGCGAACAACGGCGGGCAGTCGTGGATGCGTTCCTCGCTGCCGCACGGACCGGAGACTTCGCCGGGCTGCTGGCGGTGCTCCACCCGGATGTGGAGTTCCGCGTCGATCAGGGCTCCGACGGCATCCGCATCGTCCGCGGCGCGGAGAGCGTCGCCTCGAACGCCGCCGCCTACCACCGCTACGCGGCGGGCTTCGACTTCGAGATCGTCGAACTCGCCACCGGGTTCGCCGTGGTCGCGATCTCCGACGGCGTCCCCGAATCCCTCCTCCTGTTCACCTCGGAGGGAGATCGCATCGTGGCGATGGAGACCCGCCTGATCCTCTGACGCAGGGCCGGCTGACACGCAGCCGCTACTCGACGAGCTTGCCCGCGGTGTCGACGTCGCGCATGAGCTCGGCGATCTCGGCCGGCACAGGCGGGATCTCCTCTCGGGTGATCCCGGAGACCGGAGACCACACGAGGTTCACCTGCAGCGCGGGATCCGTCTCGGGATAGTCGCTGCGGTTGTGGCATCCGCGGGTCTCCCGCCGCTCGAGAGCGGCCTCGAGAGTGGCGCGGGCGGCGAGCGCCGACGCCTTCAGGTCGAAGGCGTGCGCGAGGTCCTGGAATCCGGCGATGTCCGGATGGATGCCGATGTCGGCCATCCGTACCTCGATCGCGTCCAGCTCAGCGAGACCGGCCAGCAGTCCCTCCTCCGATCGCACCACCCCGGCGTACGACGGTCATGGTGTTGCGGATCGCCCGTTGCAGTGCGCGGACGTTCTCCCGTCCGTCCGCCGCCAGCAGATCCGACGATCTCGGAACGCGCGAGCGTCGACCGCGACGGCTGACCGCTGCTGCGCCTCACGCGCCTCCGCGAACGCGACCGCCGCCTGGCCGACGATCCGGCCGTACACGAGCAGCTCGATGAGCGAGTTGCCGCCGAGACGGTTCGCGCCGTGCAGTCCGCTGGACGCCTCGCCGATCGCGTACAGCCCCTCGACGTCGGTCTGGTGGTCATCCGGGGCGCACCCACACCCCGCCCATCGAGTAGTGCGCGGTCGGCGCGATCTCGATCGGAGTCGGTGGTGATGTCGAGCATCTGCAGTTCGAGCATCGTCTGGTAGACGCGCGGCAGCCGCGTCATGATCGTCTCGCGCGGCAGGTGCGAGACGTCGAGCCAGACGCCGCCGTTCTCGGTGCCGCGCCCCTCGGCGATCTCGGTGTACGCGGCGAGCGCGACGCGGTCGCGGGTCGACAGCTCCATCCGCTCGGGGTCGTACTTCTCCATGAACCGCTCGCCGAGCGCGTTGCGCAGGATGCCGCCCTCGCCGCGCGCCGCCTCGGAGATCAGGGTGCCCGCCGCGTTCTCGGGCTCGATGATGCCGGACGGGTGGAACTGCACCAGCTCCGGGTCGCGCAGCCGCGCGCCCGGCCTCGACGGCGAGGCGGAACGAGTCGCCGGTGTTCTCGTCGCGGCGCGACGACGTGCGCCGCCAGATGCGGTTGTGGCCGCCGGCGGCGAGGATCACGGCATCGGCGTGGATCAGGTAGCGGGTGCCGTCGGCCTGATCGAACCCGTAGGCGCCGAAGACGACGTTGTCGCGCACGAGCAGGCGCGTGATGTAGACGTGGTCGAGGATCGGCACGTGCAGCTGCTCGGCTCGGCCCACCAGCGTGCGCTGGATCTCGAGTCCGGTGTAGTCGCCGGCGAACGCGGTGCGGCGGAACGTGTGCGCGCCGAAGAAGCGCTGCGAGATGCGTCCGTCGTCCTCGCGGGCGAAGTCCATGCCGTAGCGCTCGAGGTCGCGGATGCCGCGCTCGGCGCCTCTGCGCGACGATCTCGACGGTGTGCGGGTTGGCCAGGAGGTAGCTCTCCTTGATCGTGTCGGCGGCGTGCTGCTGCCAGCTGTCGTCCTCGTCCATGGTGCCGAGCGCGGCGTTGATGCCGCCGGCGGCGAGCGCGGTGTGCGCATCCTGCCGCGGGCGCTTGCCGACCGCGAGCACGTCGACGCCCCGCTCGGCGACCTCGATCGCCGCGCGCAGGCCGGAGCCGCCCGTGCCGATGACGAGGACGGTGGTGGAGATCTGTCGTTCGCGAGTGGTCATGCCTTCCACGCTAGGAACGAGCGCCCGATAACTCCAATGCATACTTCTGCTTGATTCGATACCCTTCTCACATGAACCTGGAGCAACTGCGCGGATTCGTCGAGGTCGCCCGGCTCGGGCACTTCACGCGCGCCTCTGAGCACCTGCACCTCGCCCAGCCGTCGCTGAGCCGTCAGATCTCGACGCTCGAACGTGAACTCGGCGCGGAGCTGTTCCATCGCGCGCGCGGGCACATCTCGCTCACCGCGGCCGGCGAGGTGCTGATGCCGCGCGCGCAGCGGATGCTCGCCGAGGCCGACTCGATCCGCGAGGAGATGAGCGAGCTCCGAGGCCTGCGCCGCGGGCGTGTGCGCCTCGGCGCCACGCCGACGCTCTGCATCAGCCTCGTCCCGGAGGCGGTCAGCGCATTCCACGACACGCATCCCGGCATCGAGCTGCACCTCGCCGAGGCCGGCTCCCGGTCGCTCGTCGAGCAGCTGGCCGTCGGCGCCGTCGACATGGCGCTGATCACAGCGTCCGATGACCCGCCCGTCGCCGGAGTGAGCCTCACGCGGATGCCGCTGCTGTCGGAGGAGCTCGTCGTCGTCTCGTCCGCGGCCCGGCTCGCCGTTCTCGTCGGAATCGACGATCAGGCTGGAGCAACTCGCCGACACTGCCGTTGATCGCGTTCGACGAGAGCTACGACCTGCGCGCGACGACGGATGCCGCGTTCCGCGCCGCCGGCCTCGCGCCGACGCCGGTTCTGGAAGGTGCGGAGATGGATGCGGTGCTCCGCTTCGTCGAGCGCGGCCTGGGCGTCGCGGTCGTCCCGGCGATGGTGCTGCTGGACCGCCCGGAACTGCGCTCGGTGCGCCTGTCGCATCCGCTGATGACACGGACGATCATCCTCGCCCATCGCAGCGACGTGACCCCGGGAGCCGCGGGAGCCGCGATGCTGCGCGTCATCCTGGCGACGGCCGCTGAGGTCGCTCGACAGGATCCGGCGATCACGAGCCTGCTTACCTAGCCCGGCATCGGAGTCGGCCCGTGCTGCTCAGAGCACCTTCTCCAGGAACGCCTGGGTCCGGGGCTCTTTCGGCTTCGAAAGAACCTCGCGCGCATCACCGCGTTCGACGATGCACCCCTCATCCATGAAGAGCAGAGTATCCGCCACCTCGCGCGCAAATCCCATCTCGTGAGTCACGACAACCATGGTCATCCCCTCCTTCGCCAGATTCTGCATGACGGCGAGGACTTCACCGACCTTCTCGGGGTCGAGGGCGCTGGTCGGCTCATCGAACAGCATGATGCGAGGGTCCATGGCCAGCGAGCGCGCAACGGCCACTCGCTGCTGTTGTCCGCCTGAGAGCTGGGCGGGGTAGTAGTCTCCGAATCTCCTCAGTCCGACGCTGGTCAGGAGTTCCTGCGCCCGCGCAGCGGCTTCAGTTTTGCCCTGCCGCTTCACCAGCACCGGCCCTGCCATGACGTTCTCTCGGGCGGTCATGTTCGGAAAGAGGTTGAACTGCTGGAAGACCATGCCGATCTTGGTGCGCTGCTCAGCGACTTTCGTCCGGCTCAGCGCATGAAGGGCGGTGTCTGTCTCGTAGTAACCGAGATGCTCACCGTTGACCCTGAGGACGCCCGACTCGACCGATTCCAGACCATTCATGCATCGAAGAAGCGTCGATTTTCCGGAGCCACTGGGGCCGATGATGCAGCAGATCTCGCCGGAAGCGATTTCCAGATTGATATCGTGAAGTACGTTCTTCGATCCGAACGACTTCCGGAGCCCCCGGGCGAAGATCGTTCCGTCGTCGCTCATCGTGCAATACCTTCCGGGTCAGTAAAGACAATTGGTTCGGTCACGTCGGCCGGCTCTGCCAGCACGACTCTCTTCGCCTTCCGGGGAAGCACAGCGGAGGTGTGGGAGTACTTCTTCTCCAACTGCGCCTGGGGATAGCTCAGGATGAGGGTCATCGCCAGATACCAGAGGCTCGCCACGATGAGGAGGGGAATGGTCTCGTAGGTGCGCGCGTAGATCAACTGCGCGCTCTGAAGAAGCTCGGCAACGCCCAGCACGCTGACGAGTGAGGTCTCCTTGAACATGCCGATCACCTGGTTGCCCGTCGCGGGGATGATCGACGGCATCGCCTGCGGAATGATGACCTTCCGCATCTTCATTGCGCCACTCATCCCCAGGGAGTCGGCTGCTTCGATCTGCCCCTTTCCGACAGACGAGAACCCGCCGCGGATGATCTCTGCCATATACGCGGCTTCGTTCAGCGTCAGGCCGATGATTGCAGCCGTGATCGGCGCCATCAGTGCGTTGACGTCGATCGCCTGCTGGATGGAGGTGAACGGTATCCCGATCGTGAGATCGGGGTACAGCGCGGCGATGTTGAACCAGAAGATGAGCTGCACGAGAACCGGGGTGCCCCGAAACAGCGTGATGTACACACCCGCAGTAGCCGCGATGGGCTTGATGCTCGATGCTCTCATGATCGCCAGGCCCAGGCCCAGGAGCGTACCCAACACCATGCTGACCACGGTCAGCATGATGGTGAGCATGAGGCCACGGAGGATGGTGTCGTGAGTGAAGTACTGGGCGACGACGCCCCATTTGAAATTGGGGTTGGTCGCCACCGAGTAGAGGATTCCTGCGCCGAGTAGGCTGCACACAACCCACGCAGTGTATTCGAACGCGCTTCGGCGCCGAATCCTCGGTTTGAGGGATACGTCGACCTTGCTCATTTTGTCTCACTTCCTTGCGAGATCGGAGGGAGCATGAGGGTACTCGTCAGTTGAGGACGGCAGTCGTGATTGCCGCGGTGGTGAGCCCCCACTTTTCGAGCGACTCCTGATACTCCGGACTGTCCAGGACCGACTGAAGTGCCGCCTGAACCGCCGGCGTCAGCTCCGACCCCTTCTTCAGGCCGATCGCCTGGGTGTGCTTGGTGCGGGTGTCCACTTGCGGGGTGAGAACAGTGAACGTGCCGGGCTGCTGCTCGTTGGCCCAGGCCAGCGCGGGAGTGTCGTAGAACACTCCGTCGACTCTCTTGGAGGCGAGTTGGGTCAGTGCATCCTGGACGTTGGGAAGAATGATCCCGTTGATCGCGGGCTTGCCCTTCGATTCGCAGGTCCACTCGGAGATGTTCGGGAGATGGGTCAACTGAGTGTTCGAGCCCTTGGCCACTGCGATGTTCCTGCCGCACAGATCGTCATTGCTGAGCTCGAGGGGATTCCCATCGGCCACCGCCACCGATACGCCGACCGCGAGGTAGTCGACCATGTCGAGCACCTCAAGCCGCTCGGGTGTGGGAGACATGGTCGTCACGGTGAAATCGTAGCGCCCACCATCGACGCCGGGGATGATGGTATCGAACCCGGTGTTCTCGAACCTCAGCTCGAGGCCGAGCTTCTTGGCGACCAATCGGGCGATGTCCGGGTTCAGGCCGATAGGGGTGGTGTTGTCCTCGGCCAAGAAGGTCGTCGGGGGATAGTGCAGGTCCATGGCAACAGTCAGTTCACCCTTGTCCTTGTAGGACTGCGGGAGCAAAGCGACTGCGGCGGCGTCAGGTCGGACGCCTTCGGAGATGTCGGTCGTGTTGGTCGTCTTCGAGGTCTTCGATGGTTCATCCGCCGCGTCGCCGGCGGTGCCGCTGCAGGCGCTCAGTGCCAGCACGGCGACGAACGCGCCGGCCGCGATTTGTACTCTGCTTCTGGCCCTCATCGTGGTTCCTTCCCGTGGATTCAGCGGCATCGGCCGACCGAAAATGGTTTCATTCCTGACATGAAACCACGAAAATTGCAGATTGTCGACAGTTGACTAAATTTCTTCGAGTGCGGGGTCGCCCACACAGCTCTTGCTCGACAGTTTGCGCCCGTCAGCGTTTCCACACCAGCAGGATCACGGCCGACGACTGCCGCGCGCCAAGGTTCGGCCGGAACCGGCCTGGCGTGAAGGCGCCCGACGGGCAGTGCGAGTCTGCGTCGATCTGAACGGCGGCCTCGACCTCGTGGATATCCCTCCACGATCAGGCGCCGGGCAAGACATCGGTCGGCAGCCCTGCTTGGACAACACTGCCGTCCGGACGTTCAGCGCCGCGTCGCAGGACAAAGGCGCATTCCAGTCGCGGAGTGCAACGACCGCCGCGGCCGGGAGATCAGTGACGAGCTGAGGCCGTTCGAGCTGGTTGCGGATGCCGAGATGGTCGGCGGGCGCGTCGAGGACCGATTCTCGGGGTCGCCGGATCGACCGGGAACGACTCCGGCGCACACGGGTTCGCGATCACTCCCCGCCGGTCCCTCTGGGAAAGGATGGTCGACCTCAGCGCCCGACCTAAGCCGGCAGGGTGAAGACCGACCAGCTCTTACGAAGAGTCTCGTGGATCGTCCACGTCCCCTTCCACCCGGCGGGAGTGATGAATAGTGAGCCGGCCGCGATGTCGAAGGTTCGCCCTCCTGGCTCCTCGATGGTCGCTCGCCCGCTCAGGATCTGGCAGACCTCGTGGTATCCATCGCGCGTACTGGAGAAGGTGCCTGGAGCGACCTCCCAGATTCCGGATCGGATTCCATCGGCGGCCCATGTCTGAGCGGAAGCCTCTGTCTGACCGGGCGTTGTGGAGCTTGCTTTGGACAGATGACTCCCGAGCGGCGCGCTGGTTGCATCGGCGACTACGACGGCTTCGATCATGTGTGGGCTCCATTCGGGAGAATCTGATTGTCAACATTTGACAATACTGCTATCGTGAGGGGAGCGCCACTGCAGAGATTCGGCCGGCGCTTCCGCCCAGATCGAAAACACCCGCTGACGTTTCTCACGAGACGTCACCTCACCGCTGAACCTCACACCGGAAAGGCCGCAGATGGCAACCCTCAGCCCCCTCTTGAAGCAGGCGACGCCGATCATCGTCGATCGAGCATCCGGATCCTGGATCTCTGCAACCGATGGCGTCGACTACCTGGATTTCACGACCGGCATCGGCGTGACGAGCACTGGGCACTGTCACCCGAAGGTGGTGGAAGCAGCTCGTGAGCAGACGGGCCGCATCATCCATGCTCAATACACGACGGTGCTGCACAAGCCGCTCATCGACCTAACCGAGCGCCTCGGCGAGGTGCTGCCGACAGGTCTCGACAGCGTCTTCTATGCGAACTCAGGCTCTGAAGCCGTCGAAGCGGCGGTCAGGCTCGCGCGCATGGCGACCGGAAGGCCGAACATCGTCGCGTTCCAAGGCGGCTTTCACGGACGCACCGTCGCCGCCGCGTCGCTCACGACCGCAGGAACCAAGTTCCGCTCGGGGTTCGCCCCGCTCATGGCCGGGGTGCACATCTCACCATTCCCGGCGGCATTCCGGTATGGCTGGGACGAAGAGGTCGCCATCGACTTCGCGCTGCGCGAGCTCGACTTCCTCCTGCACACGACGACGAGCCCGGCCGACACCGCAGCATTCATCATCGAACCCGCGCTGGGCGACGGTGGCTACATACCCACCCCGCCGCGGTTCCTCGAGGGGCTGCGCGAGCGCGCCGATCGGCACGGTATCGTGCTGATCGTCGACGAGGTGCAGACGGGCGTCGGTCGCACCGGGCGCTTCTGGGGTCACCAGTACTCGTCGATCACCCCCGACATCCTGATCACAGCCAAGGGCATCGCAAGCGGCTTTCCGATCAGCGCGATCGCTGCCTCGGCCGATCTGATGGCTCGTGGCTGGCCGGGCTCGCAGGGCGGAACCTACGGCGGCAACGCGGTCGCGGCGGCCGCCGCCGTGGCGACGCTCGACGTCATTCGCGACGAGGAGCTCGTCGCAAACTCCCAGGCGATGGGTGAAATCCTCCACGACGGGCTCCTCGCGCTGCAGCATCGTTTCCCGGTCGTCGGCGATGTGCGAGGGCTCGGACTCATGCGCGCCCTCGAGTTCATCGACGGGCACGGTGAGGCGGATCCCGCCATCGCGGCGGCCGTGCAGCGGACCGCCGTTTCCCACCGTTTGCTCACTCTCACCTGCGGCACGCGCGGCAACGTCGTGCGAATAATTCCGCCGCTCGTGGTAACACCTGGCGAAATCCGATTCGGCCTCGAGGCGCTCGCGGCCACACTTGAGGAGGTGGCGGCATGACCGACACGATGACACACGCGGCATCCGACACCGGCATGACGTTCGAGGTGCCACAGCAGCTGTTCATCGATGGCGTCTGGAGGGATGCCGCAGCAGGCGACCGATTCGATGTCACCAACCCCGCTACGGGCGCCGTCCTGGCGCGGATCGCCGACGGGCGCACCGACGACGCCCGCCGTGCACTCGACGCAGCAGTGGCGAGCCAGCAGGCGTGGGCTAAGACATCGCCACGCGAGCGAAGCGAGATTCTCCGTCGCGCGTACGAGCTGATCCTCGAGCACGCCGATGAGCTCGCGATGCTCATCACCCTGGAGATGGGGAAGCCGCTCGAAGACGCGCGCGGCGAGGTCGCCTACGGCAGCGAGTTCTTCCGCTGGTTCGCCGAGGAGGCAGTGCGGGTCGGCGGCGACCACACGCTCAGCGGCGACGGGAAGACCCGCATCATCGTCACGCGTGAACCCGTCGGGCCCTGCGTCGTCGTCACACCGTGGAACTTCCCACTCGCGATGGGCACCCGCAAGATCGGTCCCGCGCTGGCCGCAGGCTGCACGGTCGTCTTCAAGCCCGCGGAGCAGACTCCCCTCACGGCGCTCTACCTGGCCCACATCCTCTCACTCGCCGGCCTGCCCGACGGCGTCGTCAACGTCGTCACGACGACGACACCCGCCGATGTGGTGGGGTACTGGCTCGACTCCGGCCGAGCCAGGAAGCTCAGCTTCACCGGATCGACCCAAGTCGGCCGCATCCTCCTCGCCCAGGCGTCCAAGCATGTCATGCGGACCTCGATGGAACTCGGCGGCAACGCGCCGTTCATCGTATGCCACGACGCCGACATCGACACGGCTGTAGAGGGCGCCATCACCGCCAAGATGCGGAACATGGGCGAGGCCTGCACGGCCGCGAACCGCCTCTATGTGCACGCCGACGTCGCCGAGGAGTTCACCCGACGCTTCGCCGTGCGCATGGCCTCATTGCGCATCGGAGCCGGTTGGGAAGAGGGGGTGCAGGTCGGGCCACTCATCGACGCCGACGCGCTGCGCAAGGTCGAGTCGCTAGTGCGTGATGCGGTCGCGCGCGGGGCGCAGGTCGCGACGGGCGGCGAGTCTCCCATCGAGGGTTTGCTCTACCCGCCTACGGTGCTGGCTGACGTCTCTCCGGACTCCGAGCTCGCGAGCACTGAGATCTTCGGCCCGGTGGCCCCGGTCTTCACCTTCACCGACGAGGACGAGGCCGTCCGGCGTGCGAACGACACCGAATGGGGCCTTGTCGCGTACATCTTCACCAGCGACATCGACCGGGCGTTCCGCCTCGCCGAAGGACTCGAAGTCGGTATGGTGGGCATCAACACGGGACTCGTCTCCAATCCGGCCGGTCCGTTCGGCGGCGTCAAGAGCTCCGGACTCGGTCGCGAGGGCGGCCGTTGGGGGATCGACGAGTACCTCGAGTACAAGTACCTTGCGATCCCGCGACGTTGACTCCCCGCGGAGCCGCACGCGGCGGGACTATTGACACGAAGACATGGGGGCACAGTGAACGGCATCGACAGACTTTCCGCGATCACGAGCAGGTCGACTTCGGTCGTCATCGCTGAGCAACTCACCGAGCGGATCGTCGACGGCTCCTTCCGCCCGGGAGAGCAGATCAACGAGGTCCAGGTTGCGAACCAGCTGAGCGTCTCACGCGGTCCCGTGCGGGAGGCGTTGCAACGTCTCGTGCAGGAGGGCCTGCTCATCAGCAAGCCGAACCGCGGCGTCTTCGTGCGCGAGCTGACGGCGGCAGACGTCGCAGAGATCTACGTTGCGCGCGAGGTCATCGAATGCGCAGCGGCCGAGATCACCGTGGCGCGATCGCGTGACGAGCGAGCGAGTACCGCCGCCGAACTCGAGGCGATCGTCGACAGCATGGTTCCCTTCATCGATGCGCAGGACTGGCAGGCAGTGTCACGCCTCGACCTCGCCTTCCACACCAGGCTCGTCGAGGCTTCGGGAAACACGCGTCTGCGTCGGGCCTACCTGACCCTCGCCACCGAGACCCTCATCTGCATGTCGAACCTCGAGCAGGCTTATCCTTACTCCAATCCTGGTGGGATCGCAATGGGACATCGCGCCATCGCCCGCCTCATCGGCACCGGTGATATCGCGGAGATCCAAGATGCCCTTCATCGGCACCTCTCCTCCGCCGACGACTACCTCTCCTCCGCCGTGGACGCGAAGCTGCGGCGGGGCCGGGACATCCGGGACATCGTGTAGCACGCCACTCATGAAGCGGGGGACACGTCGATCGACGTGTCCCCCGCTTTTCTTGTCGCCTGCCGCTCAGCGCCCGGCGTTTACGATGATGTTCTTCGGCTCGGTCATGGCCTCGACGGCGTTCCGAACGCCTTCGCGCCCGATGCCTGAGCGCTTGAAGCCACCAAACGGCATTGCGTCGATCCGGAAGTCGCTCGTGTCGTTGATGAGCACGGTACCGACGCTGAGCCGCTCGGCGGCATAGAACGCGGTGGGAACCGACTCGGTGAACACCCCCGCCTGCAGGCCGTACTCGGTGGCGTCAGCTCGGGCCAGCGCGTCATCGAGATCGGTGAACGGAAGGATGGTGACGACGGGCCCGAAAACCTCCTCGGTGACGACTCGGGCATCGGATGCGGCATCCGTGATCACGGTCGGCTCGAAGAAGGTTCCGTTCCGGCGACCCCCGACTCGCACGACGGCACCGCCCAGGCGCGCCTCAGACACCCACTCCTCGATACGCTGCGCCTCACGGAGGGAGATCAGCGGACCCACGTCGGTGCGCGCGGACCGTTTCGACCCGACGACAAGCTCTTCCGTGCCACGGATCACGAGCCGGACCACCTCTTCATAGACGGACGCGTGAGCATACACGCGCTGCACGGAGAGGCAGTTCTGTCCAGCGACGCCGAACGCGCCGGCGACGATTGCCGTGGCTGCGGCCTGCACCGTGGCATCCGCGCAAACGATAACCGCATTGTTGCCACCGAGTTCCATGAGCATCTTGCGCGCTCCCGCGCTTCGCGCGATGAGCTCTCCGGTTCGCGGCCCGCCCGTGAACGAGATGAGATCGACACGTCGATCGGAGACAAGGGCCTCTCCTGCGCCCGGACCACCCGCCGTTACCGCGACTCGGCCCGGCGCGACGCCGGCACGCAACAGGACATCGACCAACGCGAGTGCGGAGAGCGGCGTCGACTGCGCGGGCTTGAGGACTACGCCGTTCCCGGCGATCAGCGCGGGGCCGAGCTTGTGCGCCACGAGGTTCATCGGGTCGTTGAACGGCGTGATCGCCGCGACGATGCCGACGGGCAGTCGACGAGACCATCCGACCCGTCCATCCCCGCGGGCGGAGTCCTCCAGCGGAAGGGTTCCGCCTTCGAGCGCATCGGTGGCGGCGGCAGAGAGGCGCAGAGTCTCGGCGGCTCGCGCCACCTCCCGCCTCGCCTCGGTGATCGTCTTGCTGCTCTCGGCCGAGATGATCGAGGCGAGCCGGTCGCTCTCGGCCGAGAGGATCCGGGCGGCCCCTTCGAGCGCCTCTCGCCGCTCCCAGAGCCGCCAGCGCTCGGATCGGAGGCTCTCGGCAACACCCCCCACCGCGTCGCCGATGTCCACGGGGTCTGCAGCGTGGACGCGACCGAGCACGGATCCGTCCTCGGGGTCGGTGACCTCGAGGAAGAGGCACTCGGTGCGCCAGCGTCCGCCCCAATAGGCACCGCCCGGCAGATTCCAGCGCGTGGCCAACTCGGCCGACCTGGCCTCAATGGTCACGGGATCGCACGTGCACATCGACATCGTTCAGACCGTCCTTCGCGTCGAGTCGTCAACGGACTTTGTCGAGCAGCCCATACCAGGCGCCGGCGAGAGGAAGGAACCACGGGGGCCCGAAGTGGCCCGGGACGGCCGGATTGGACAGCTCGCCCCAGATGTTCGCGGCGGAGTTGCCTCCCACGACGTCTGCCATGACCTTGCCCATCCAGGTCGCCATCTGCACCCCGTGCCCCGAATAGTTCATCGAGTAGAACAGGCCGTCGTGCTCACCGGCATGAACCATCTGGTCCATCGAGATGTCGACGAGCCCGCCCCAGGTGTAATCGACGCGCGTGTCCTTCAACTGCGGGAACACCTGAGCCATCGCCTTCTTGAGGATCTCCCCGCTCTTGAGGTCGGAGTCGGGGCTGGAGATGGCGAAGCGCGCCCGACCGCCGAAGAGCAGGCGGTTGTCGGGAGTGATCCGGAAGTAGTAGAGGAAATTCTTGCTGTCCGACGCCATCCGCCGGTTGGGCAGCAACTCGTCGACGACGGCCTGTGGCAGCGGTTCCGTGACGATGATGTAACTGCCGACGGGCACGACTCTGCGCTGCATCCATCCGAACGGGCGTCCGGTGTACCCGCTGGTGCCGACGATCACCTTGTCGGCCCGGATCGTACCGCGAGACGTCACGACGTCATGGGCGTAGCCGCGGCCGATCCGCTTGACGTCGACCACCGCCGCGTTCTCGTGGATGGTCGCGCCGGCCTCGAGGGCGAGGCGGCCCAGTTCGTGTCCGAACTTGCCGACGTGGAGGCCTGCGCCGAGTGGGTCGACCATGGCACCGTGATAGATGTCCGAGCCGATCTCCTGACGGATCTCGCTCTTCGGAATGATCTCGACGGGCTGGCCGACCAGTCGCTTCAGCGATTCGGCCGTCGACTTGAAGCCTTCGAAGTGCTCGGGCTTCCAGGCGAGGCCCAGCTTGCCCGATCGCGCGTAGTCCACCTGGAGCTCATTCTCGGCGACGAGGTTCTCGATGAGATCGATGGCGTGGTTGTACTCGTGGAAGTAGGCGACCGCCCGCTCTTCGCCATAGCGTTTGATCGCCTTGCGGAAGCCGATGGCGAGCCCGGTCGTCGCCATGCCACCGTTGCGGCCCGACGCGCCCCAGTTCACGGTGTTCGCTTCGACGACCGCGACGGACTTGCCGAGCTTCGCGACGTGGAGTGCCGCCGACAGACCCGTGAATCCCGCACCGACGACGACTACGTCGACGTGCTTGGGCAGAGTCGTGTGGCGGTAGTCTCCACTCGGGGTGGCGGTGTCGAGCCAGTAGGAGATGGTCTTCATATCGGTATCCCTCGCGCTCGTGTGCGACACCATCATCGGATCCCGAGTGCGGCATTGACCTGTTCGAGCGTGGTCGCCGACAGGTACTTGTACGCCGGGAGCTCGGGGTCGTAGCCGCGGTCGAGGTAGACCTTGTTCGTCATACCGAGGTCGTCGGCCGGCAGGATGTCGTACCGCTGGTGTGAAGAGATGTGGAGGAAGTCCTCGGGGTTGGCACCCAGCGTGTCGAACATGTACTCGAAGGCCTGGTAGCGGGGCTTGTACGCCTGCGCCTGCTCTGCGGTGAGCACCGCGTGGAAGGGTGCGCCGAGCTTCGGCACGCTCGCCTCAAGATGACGGTCATCGGCATTCGAGAGAATGACGAGCGGGAAGTGCTCTGCCATCTTCGCGAGCGGTGTCGACACGTCGGGATGTGCGGGCCAGGTGACGACGGCAGAGGTGATCGCCTCGATGTCGTCGGGACGCACCTCCAGGCCGAGGCGCCGGCAGGTGCGCGTATAAGACGACGCCAGGATCTCGTCGTAGGGCGCATACTCCAGGACCTCGTCGTAGCGGTAGATCCGGAACAGGTCCAGGAACCGCTCGATTCCCGCAGCATCCAGTCGATCCTCGATGAGCGGGACCGTGGCCTCGCGCATCTGGAAGTGGATGAGCGTTCCATAGCAGTCGAAGGAGATGTACTTCGGTCGGAACAGGATGTCGGTCATGGCTTGCCCTTTCTCACTCGCTTTTCATTGACACTATCTGCGCGATTGTTGATTGTCAACAATCTACACTAGGAATTTTCGAATCGACGTGGAAGGACCACGCACTCATGCGGGGAGCGACCGAAGCACAGCCTCGCCGACCTCTGATGTGCTGGCGGTTCCGCCGACGTCACGAGTCGAGATCCCCGCCGCGAGCACGCGTTCCACGGCCGCGATGACATCACGAGCCGCCTGTTCGAACCCGAGGTGCTCAAGCATCAGCGAGCCCGCCCAGACCTGGCCGATCGGGTTGGCGATGCCGAGTCCGGCGATGTCCGGCGCGGAACCGTGCACCGGTTCGAACATCGAAGGGAATCGGCCTTCGGGGTTGAGGTTGGCGCTCGGTGCGATACCGATCGAACCGACCGCCGCCGCGGCGATGTCCGAGAGGATGTCGCCGAAGAGGTTGGACGCGACGATGACATCGACGCGATCAGGGTGCTGCACCAGGCGTGCTGCGAGCGCATCGATCAGTACCGATTCGAGTTCAACGCCCGGATGCCCGGCCACAACCTCCCGGACCACTTCGTCCCACAGGGTCATCGTGTGGATGATGCCATTCGACTTCGTCGCGGAGATGAGGCGGCCGGATCGACGACTGGCGAGCTGCGCCGCAAACTCGGCCGCCCGCGAGATGCCGCGTCGAGAGAACAGCGCCTGCTGGTACGCAGCCTCGTGCGGAGTGCCGGCGTAGCTTCGACCGCCGACGGCGGAGTACTCCCCCTCCACATTCTCGCGCACGATCACGAGGTCGATGCTCGGCGGCCCAACCAGTGGCGAGCGCACGCCCGACAAGGTTCGAACCGGTCGGAGGTTGATGTATTGGTCGAACTCGCGCCGGATCGGGATGAGCATTCCCCACAGGGTCTCGACATCAGAGACCTCCGGGTCGCCCACCGCACCGAGGAGGATGGCGTCGGCGGTGGCCATGGTCTCGATGGCGTCGACCGGCATCATGCGCCCGTGCGCTCGGTAGTAGTCGGTTCCCCACGGATACTCGCGCCATTCGAACCGCCCATCGTACGGGGCGATTGCACGCTCGAGCACCCGTTGCGCGATCGGCGTGACCTCGACGCCGATGCCGTCTCCCGCAAGTACCGCGATGGTGTGGGTTCGCATGATCCGCTTCTCCTTCGTGCCTGTCGTTTCGCATGTTTTCTGATGGTAAGGGAGATTGTCAACAATCGACAATCATTCGGATTTCATTGCATCGCTTAGAAGGCGGTGTACCCGCCGTCGACCGGGAGGACCACTCCCGTGATGTAAGACGACTCCGACGAGGCGAGGAACAGAACAGCGTCAGCGACCTCCTCGGGCGAGGCGAGGCGTTTGAGCGGAATCTGCGCCTCGCGCTCACTCCTGTACTCCTCGGGGTCAGACCTGCGTTGGAAAGCTGCTTCGATGATCGGGGTCGCGGTCAGGCCGGGCGCGACCACATTCACCCGAATGTTGCGCGGGGCCCACTCGACCGCCGCCCCTTTAGCGAGCATGATCAAGCCGCCCTTGGCCGCGGAGTACAGCACTTCCCCCGGCGTACCGACCATCCCGAGCCGCGAGCTCACGCACACGAAGGAGCCCCCAGCCGCGGGCATCAGCGGCGCGAAGTGCTTCATCACCAAGAACGCGCTGAGCAGGTTGCTGTGGAGCACGTTCCTCGCGTCGTCATGCTCCGTTTCGGTGAGCGGGCCGCTGGCCTGCAGGCCATGGCTGAGGGCGACGACATCGATGGATCCGAAGGTCGCGGCGGCTCGGCTGGCCAAGCCCTCGACGAACTCCTCGTCATTGAGGTCTCCGGGCACGTAGAGATCGTCGGGTTGAGCAGTCTCGAGCATCTCCCTTCGACCGGTCAGAAGCAGGCGCGCGCCCTCGCGGCGGAACCGGGAGCTCACCGCCTCACCGATTCCACTGCTGGCGCCGGTCACCAGCGCAGTGATCTTGTCGAGTCTCATGTCAGTCATTCCTCTGCTGGTTGCGCGGCGTGGGCTCGGGTGCGGGGTGTCAGCTCGGGAAGAGTCAGCTGAGGAAGCCACGTGCGTCGATCGGCCAGCGCTGCAGCGACGTGCCCGTACTATCGGTGACGATCAGTTCCTCGAAGTTGAGGACCACTGGGCAGACATGGTTGGGCACCACGGGAACCACGGTGCCGATCATGGGGCGGGAGTCGCCGGTGGCGACGGCGAGGAACCCGTGGTACTCGTTGAGCTTCGCGAGGACGGACTTCGTTCCGGCGATCCCGCCATACCCGATCTCCGAGTTCCCTTCGCGGCCGAGAGCCTTGGTGCCGACATCGACGATGACTTGGTCGGGAACCCAGTCGCTGACCACGGTGGCAGCGACGAAAAGGGCGATCTGGTCCTCGGCGCACGCGCCGAGCCGGGTGTTGTTCAGGTCGCCGAAGACATACTCGCCCGGACGGATCTCGGTGATCGGGCTGCTGGTCGAGAACTCGATCGTGGGTGTAGAGCCGGCGCTGACCACCTCGGCTGTCACCCCGGCGCCGGCGAAACTGCGTACCGCCGTCGTGAGCGCCGAGTGTTGATCGCGCGCGGCGCGCCCCCGAGCGTCCCTGCTGGAACTACCGTGGCCCGGGTAGGTGAAGATCCCCACCGGCACCAGCCCGCGTTTGCGGGCGGCGAGCGCAAGATCACCGGCGAGCTCGGGCGGCGCCCCCGAGCGTCGTGCGCCGCAGTCGATCTCGATCACGATCTGGAGCCGATCCGGCTCATCGCCCATCGCCGCGGCGAGCGCCTCGATTGCCGCGAAGTTGTCCACCCCCACACGGAGGCTGGCGATCTCGGCCACCCTTCGAATCCGCTCCCCCTTCGTACCCGAGGGCCAGACGGGGAAGGCGAGGAAGATGTCCTCGAAGCCCGCCGCGGCGAAGACCTCCGCCTCGCCGACATTACCGACAGAGATCCCCACGGCACCCGACTGCACTTGGCGCCGGCCGATCTCCACGCACTTGTGCGTCTTGACGTGCGGCCTCACATCCAAGTTGTGCTCGGCGGCGAAGGACTGCATCCGGTCGATGTTCCGCTGCATGATGTCGACCAGCAGGATCGGCGAAGGAGTATCCACGCGATCGAGCAAAGCGTCGAGTGCTCGCTGGAGCCGGCTCATCCTGCAGCTTCCCTCACTCGTCCGGTCAAGTACGCGGCAGGTCGAACAGGGCGGGGAGGTCGGCGATGTCGGTGATCCGCTCGTAGCCGAGCCAGTGCTCGTCCTCCTCGAAACCCCGATCCACATATACCTTGTGTTCGATACCCATGACCGCCGCAGGGCGCAGGTCGTACATCGGGCTCGCCGAGACGTGCGTGATCTCGTCGGGCGCGGCGCCGAGCATGTCGAACATGTACTCGAACGCACCGAGCCGCGGCTTGTAGATGCCCATCTGCTCGGCGCTGATGACCGCTTCGAACGGAGCCTGGAGGTTCTCCGCGAGGCGCACGGCATGCGCGGTGTCGCTATTGGTGATGATCACCAGCGGAATAACCTCCGCCAGACGGTTCAGTGCCTCGGTGACCCCCGGGTACGGGCCCCAGGTGGGGATGTGCTCGTAGACCGCCCGCGCGTCATCCTCACGGTACTCAAGACCGTGCCTACGCGAGGCGCGTTCCAGGGAACGGCCGACGATCTGGTGAAACGGCTTGTAGTCACCCATGCACTCGTCGACCCGGTACGCCTTGCAGGCCTGCAGGAAGTCGGCGGCAATCTCTTCCGGCAGCCGTTCGCCCAAGACCTGACGGATCGCGTCGTTGATGCGGAACTGGATCAGCGTGCCGTTCATGTCGAACGTCGCGAACCTCGGCTTGATGTCAATTCCCATGCGATCTTCCAGTGCCCTTCTCGCTCGTCGGTCGGGATGCGCCGACACTTGTCAAGTGTTGACAATACGTGTGGGATCGTCAACTGTCAACAGTTTGATGGCCGCGAGCGGCTGTCATGAATCTACGAGCAGGCGCGCCCCCTGAAGGACTCGAGACCACGTGCCGGATGCAAGCGGCAGTCGCCGGATGTCAGCGTGCGACGACCATCTACCCACGCGATGGGCTACCCCATCGAACCATCGCGCTGCGCAGCACAGCGGCCTCCGAGAGGATGGGCCCGCAAACAGAAAAAGTGCCGGGACTCCGGCACTTCTTCCTAATTCACTGTCTCAACACAGAGTGCGCCCGAAGGGACTCGAACCCCTAACCTTCTGATCCGTAGTCAGATGCTCTATCCATTGAGCTACGGGCGCTCCTGCCCGCTCAGCGGGCCGACGATAAGCCTACAACAGTCGCGCCGCGATTGCGAAACGGGGGTCAGGCCTCCTGCTCGGCCGCCTTCTGCTTCTTCTTCAGCTTGCGGCGGGCGCGTTGCTGGGAGGACAGCGCCTGCAGATCGACGAGCCGGAGCGCCTGCATCCGCGCCTCCCGCATCCTGTCGTAGTCGGGGTCCTGATCGGGCCGCATCCCCTCGACGCGCAGGCGCCGATCGAGGTTGTGACGCACGTCGGCCCACGCTCCCTCACGGGCCTCCTCCACGATCACGCGGAGCGCCTCGGGGTTCTCCATCGTCTCGCGGAGCCTGGTCGCCACGCCGTGCGACTGCTTCGCTCGGCGCTTCAGGTTGCGGACGTCGCGGTCGCGATAGTCGTGCGTACCCGAAGAGTCGGAGTGACGGCCACGGGCGCGCTTGCGCAGCTCCGTCAGCATCTTCTCCGCCTGCTCCGACTCCTCCGCCATCGCACGCAGCGCCTCGCGGGCGTCGGCGATGTATTCGTCGGTATCGAAGACGCCGCCCTCGGCGATCGTGCCGACGAGGATGTGGTTCTTCACCACGAGGCGCGCGGCAGCGGTCGCGATCGCGACACCTTCAGCGATGGCATCCGCTGTTCGTCCCACCGCAACCTCCTCTCCACGAGCGTACCGGTATCGCTTGCGCGGAGCGTCGGCCAGAATGGATCCGATCGGGGTCCGGTCGCGCGTGCCGATGCGCGGGCGGCGTCCTCGGGATCGCGCCTGAGGAGGATGGATGCAGCCGCTCGAATTCGCCGGCAGCACCACGGTCATCACCGGCGCGGCGAGCGGCATGGGAGCCGCCGTCGCGCGCCTGCTCGCCGCGGAGGGCGCGTATCTCGCGTTGATCGACCACAACGCCGATGCGCTGGCCGCGGTCGCCGCCGAGCTGACGGGAACGACCGTGACGACGCACATCGTCGACCTGCGTGATGACCGGGCGGTGTTCGCGGTCGCCGCAGAGATCGCCGCCGCGCACGGGCGGGTGAACGCGCTGATCACCTGCGCAGGGTCGTCGATGCTCGGCACCCTCGACCAGCTCACGATGGAGGAGATGCGCTGGCTGATCGATGTGAACCTGTGGGGAACGGTCTCGATCACCAAGGCGCTGCTTCCCCTGCTGCGCGCGGCACCGATGGCGCACATCACGCACCTCGCCAGCGTCTACGCCCTCGCCGCTCCCGCCGGCCGCATCCCGTATGCGATGAGCAAGTTCGCCGTCCGTGGCTTCTCCGAAGCGCTGCGGCACGAACTCGAAGGCACCTCGATCTCGGTCGGAGCCGTCTACCCGGCCGGGGTCCGGACCGGGATCATCCTGCACGGCCGCTACGCCGCGGCCATCGATCCGGCCATCGCCGCGCGGGCGGCAGCGGCTCAGGCCGCGATGTATCACACCGAACCCGCGGATGCCGCGGCCCTGATCGTGCGCGCGACGAGGCGGCGCCACGTGCGCACGATGATCGGACGCGAGGCGCGTCTCATCGATCTGCTCGTGCGGCTCGCTCCGACCCGATACTGGGCGGCGATGCGACGCCCGCTGCGCGAGGCGACGGATACGACCACTCCCTGAGAAGTCCGGTCGGCCGGCGCTTCAGGCCAGCCTGCTTTTGCGGTCAGCCCGCTTCCGGTCAGGGCAATGGGGCCGGGCTGGCGATCGACGCGGGACTGGTGCGCAGACGGTGCTCGGCGGCCTCCTGCCCCTCCCGGAGGTGCCGCCGGACGAGCACCCGCACGGCATCAGCATCCCGCGCGGCCATGGCATCGAAGATCGACCGATGTTCTGCCGCCATCCGGAGCAGGTCGTCGTGCTGGCCGAACAGCCAGCGCAGACGCGTGACGAAGGCGCGGATGAGCTCGTCGATCATCTCGTTGCCGGCGAGTTCAGTGGCGACCTGGTGGAACTGCGTGGCCGCCGTTCGAGCGGCATCCACGTCGTCCTCGCGGGCAGCGGTCTCCTCGCGCTCGAGCGTCACCCGCAGTCGTTCGATCCCGGCCTCGTCGTGCCGCTCGGTCGCGAAGACGAAGATCAAGGTCTCGACCGCCTCGCGGATCTCGCTGAGATCACGCAGATCACGCAGAGTGAACTCGCGCACCACCGCCCAGCTGCGCGGTTTCACCACGACGATCCCCTCCGCGACCAGCGCGCGGATCGCCTCTCGGACGGGTAGTCGTGAGACGTCGAGTTCGGCTGCGATGTCGCGCTCGATGAGTTTGTCCCCGGGCAACCGCCGACCCTGCACGATGTCGTCGCGCAGGATCCGCGCGACACGCGCGGACTCCAGCTCGCCGACCGCCCCCAGCCTCGTCATGTCTGGATTCTCCCATCATTTCGAGGTTCTTCGAGCAATTCGACGTTCTTGTGCGGACCACCGCGCACCCATCCCTCACGTCGAAGGGGCGGGATGCCGCAGCATCCCGCCCCTGTGCCGGCACCCGAAAACGTCAGGGCAGGCGATTCGCGAGCGCCAGATTCCTCGCCAGCTCGTCGGCGTTCTGACGGACGACGTAGGCGGGACGATCGCGTTCCACGCGCCACGATTCACTCAGCGGACCGACGTTCACGGTGTCGAAGCCGATCTCGTCGTAGAAGTGCTCGACGAACGCTGCGGCGTCGTCGTGGTCGCTCGCCGTAGCCAGAGCACGGCGGTTCGGCTCCCCCGCCGGGGCACCCGTCGTCGTGATGTCCGATGCGTAGATGTGGTTGAACGCCTTGGCCACCTTCGAGGTGGGCAGATGCTGCTGCACCAGCTCCGAGGTGGTGGTCTCCCCCTTGTCCAGCGCGTCGATGCGTCCATCGCGCTCGAAGTAGTAGTTGTTCGTGTCGAGCACGATCTTGCCCGCCAGCGGCTCCACCGGGACCTGGTCGATCGCGTGCAGCGGCACGGTCACGACGACCACGTCGCCTGCCGCTCCCGCCTCCGCTGCGGTCGCAGCCCTCGCCTTCGGGCCGAGTTCCCGGACGAGGTCGCCGAGGGTCTCCGGACCGCGCGAGTTCGCGATCACCACGTCGTATCCGGAGGCGACGGCCACGCGTGCGACCTGTGCTGCCGATGTGTCCTGCCCCGATGATTCCAAGAGTTGTCATGTCCGGCCCAACGCCGACGGCATCACGGTATTCCCGTGGATGACGCCGCGTGTCGCGAGCGCCGGTTCACAGTTCCAGCAGGTGGTGCTCCTCGAGTCGCCGGTAACCGAGCTGCTCGTAGAGCGAGACGGCGCCCACGTTGAACCCGAAGACGTGCAGCCCGATCGATCCGGCGCCGAGCCGTGCCGCTTCTCGCTCGGCGGCGTGCATGAGCTCGCGCCCGTACCCCTTGCGACGCTGGTCGGCGGCCACCTCGATGTCGAGGACGAACGCGTGGCGACGACCGTCTCTCCGGCGCATGCCGATCCACAGGATGCCGACCTCGACGCCGTCGACCGACGCGGTGAACAGCTCCTGGCCGGGCGTGTTGAGGCCGCGCGGAAGCTCGTCGAGGAACTGGCGGTGCGACTCCTCCACCGCCTCCTCCATCGTGTACCGGCCGGCATCGACGAGGTCCTGAGCGAACGCCGCCTCCGACTCCACGGCGTACCGCGGGTAGCGCTCCGGGGTCATCGGGGCCACGTCGACGTGCGCGGCGACCTGCCGGTCCGGAAGCGGCTCGAGCAGCATCTGGATCGACGAGACCTCGAAGCCTCTCCCTTGGACGAACCGATGCCCTTCGGCGTCCTGCGGGAAGAGGGCCAAGCTCACTTTGCTCACCTCGTGCTCTCGCGCCGTGGCAACGACGGCGGCGAAGAGGGCGTCGCACTGGTTGTCGACCGGCGCGCGGGTGAAGGCGAGGTCGACGATGAACAACTTGGGGCTGCTCAGCCCGAGCCAGACCGTGCCGATCTCACCGTCCACGTCGTCGACGATGCGCAGGATGCGAGAGGTCGGGGTGTCCAGCCCGTCGGGAAGCAGGTCGGTGAAGTAGGCATCGGCCTGGTCGACCGCATCCTGCCCCGGCCGCATTCCCGATTCCTGCCGCAGCCGAATGAGCCGGGCCCTGGTGGCCTCCCGCCAGGCGTCGTAGCGCTCGGCCGGCAGCGGCAGCAACGTCAGAGGCATGCGTCCATCCTCCTCTGCCGTCGCTCCCGACCGATCACGCCAGCTTGTGCAGCGCGTCCTCTGCGGCGACCCAGGCGAGCATCGCGCACTTCACTCGGGCGACGTACTTCGACACCCCGCCGAGAGCCGCGGCGTCGCCGAGCAGCTCCTCATCGGGCTCGATCTTCCCGCGGGAGCGCATCGCCTCGCGGAACGCGGCGATGCGCACCTCCACCTCGTCGACCGTCAGTCCCTCGGCCAACTCGGCGAACAGCGAGGCGGATGCCTGCGAGATGGCGCATCCGTGACCTTCCCACGTGATCGCCTCGACGGTCCCGTCCGCGCCACGGTGCACCTGCAGGGTGACCTCGTCACCGCACGTCGGGTTCACCTGGTGCGACTGGGCCGCGACCGTATCGCGCAGACCGAAGCCGTACGGCGTGCGGGAGTGGTCGAGGATGAGTTCCTGGTACAGGTTCTGCAGGTCGCTCATGCGCCCCTCCGGAAGAAGTCGATCGCGGCCGCGACGCCGTCGATGACGGCATCCACCTCGACCTGGGTCGTGTAGAGGTAGGTGCTCGCCCTCGTCGACGAGGTGACACCGAGCCGGCGGTGCAGCGGCTGAGCGCAGTGATGCCCGACGCGCACCGCGATGCCGAGATCGTCGAGGAACTGGCCGACGTCGTGGGAGTGGATGCCGGCGACATCGAAGCTGGCGAGCCCGACCCGTGGCAGGTCGATGCCGGCGCCGAGCACGCGAACGCCCGTCGATCGCGGTCAGCCCGTCGACGAGCTGACGGCCGAATGCGGCCTCGTGCGCGGCGATCCGGGGCATCCCGACCGTTGTGAGGTAGCCGACGGCGGCGGCGAGTGCGATCGCCTGCGACACCCGCTGCGTGCCGGCTTCGAAGCGCTGCGGCGGCGGCAGGTACTCGGCGGCCGTGGTCGTGACTGTGGTGATCATCGACCCGCCGGTGAGGAACGGCGGCATGGCCTCGAGGAGTGCGCGCCGACCGTAGAGCGCGCCGATCCCGGTGGGGCCCAGCATCTTGTGTCCGGAGAGCACGGCGAAGTCGACGTCGAGGTCTTTCACATCCAGTGGCAGGTGCGGGGCCGACTGGCAGGCGTCGAGCAGCACGAGCGAGCCGACCTCGCGCGCCATGGCGATCAGCTGGGCCACGGGGTTGATCACGCCGAGCACGTTCGAGACGTGGGTGACGGCGACGATCCGGGTTCGGGCGTTGATGATGGCGGCCGCGTCGTCGAGTCGCAGGGCGCCGTCATCGTCGACCGGGATGACCCGCAGCGTCGCACCCGTGCGGGCGGCGAGCTCCTGCCACGGGATGAGGTTCGCGTGGTGCTCCATCTCGGTGGTGACGATCTCGTCGCCCTCGCGGAGCCGGAGCCGGTCGGCTTCGGCTCCGCCGCGTCCGGCGGAGGCGTTGGAGAGCGAGTAGGCGACGAGGTTGATCGCCTCGGTGGCGTTCGAGGTCCAGACGATCTCGTCGTCATCGGCGCCGACGAAACGGGCGACCGTGCTGCGGGCGTCCTCGAACAGCTCCGTCGCCTCGGCGGCGAGGGTGTGCGCGCCGCGATGCACAGCGGAGTTCATCGTGGTCGCGAACTCGCGCTCTGCATCCAGCACCACCAGAGGGCGCTGCGATGTCGCGCCGGAATCGAGATAGGAGAGCGGATGCCCGTTCACCTCGCGTCTGCAGAATCGGGAAGTCCTCCCGGATGCGCAGCACTTCCGTCTCGCTCAGCGGGGTGGCGAGATTCGTGACGACGGGAGCGCTCATCCTTCCAGTTTCCCACCTGCGGCTGTGTGCGGGGTCGGTGAGAGTCGCGTGGGGTTCGAGACTGCGCGCATCACTCCGGAACGACGACTCCCGCCACCGCGATCCTCTCGACCCGCACCGCGCCCCCTCGCCCTTCGATGGCGAGCGCCGTGCCGCGCTGAGGGGGCAGCAGATCGGTGAGCACGCGGGTGCCGCCGTCGGCGAAGACCTCGATCGATGCGCGGTCCAGCCAGATCACGAGCTCGAGGAGGTCAGCGCCTGAGACCGGCATGACCTCGACGCTCGGAAAGCTCTCGGGCACCTGATCGCCGCCGATCCGGCGATCCAGGCTGATGTGCCCCTCCTCGCGATCGTAGGCGAGGACGATGCCGTCGTCGCCTGCAGGATCGCATCGCAGATGGAGGGCGAACCCCGCCGCATCCCGAGCGTCCACGCGCACCGTCATCCGCCCCGCCTCCGGCAGCCGCTCCATCAGCGTGACCCGCACGTCGACGGATACCGCCTCGATCCCGACCTCCTCCTCGAGCGGAGCGGCGACCGGCTGCTGCCGGAGCCGGACCCGCCCCTCTCTGCTGACGAGGGACAGCCGCCGAGGGAGCGTCATCATTCCGCGCTGGAGGAGTCCGTCTCCGGCGGGGAGTTCGCGCGCGTAGTCCCAGTTCGACATCCACGCGATCATCGTCCGCTCCTCGCGGGCCAGGCCCTCGAAGGTGACACCGGCGTAGCAGTCCCGTCCGAAGTCGAGCCAGTCCACGGCTTCTCCGGTCGCCTCGGCATCCGCGCTGAAAGTCACGCCGTCGAAACGGCCGATGACGTACTGGGTGCCCGAGCCGCCCGCGACGCCCCCGGGGCTGAGGCTGATGATCAGCACCCAGCGCACGTCGGACGGGTCGCCGTCGACCGCGAGCGGAAACAGGTCGGGGCATTCCCAGACGCCGTCGACGGCCCGCTCCGGTCCGAAGCTCGACAGGAAGGTCCAGCGTGTGAGGTCGTCGGAGCGATACAGCAGCACCTGCCGGTCGACCGCTTCGACTGCGACCATCACCCAGTAGCTGCCGGCCGGCCCGTCGTAGCGGAACACCTTCGGGTCGCGGAACTCGGCGGTGCCGCGATCGAGCACCGGGTTGCCCGCGTGCTTGGTCCAGGTCATGCCATCGTCGGTGCTGTAGGCGAGCGACTGGGCCTGGCGGTTCGGATGCTTGGACGCCTGGGTGTACAGCGCGACCAGCGCCGGCGCGTCGGCCGAGCCGAGACCCGAGGTGTTGCCGTGATCGATGACGACGGATCCGGAGAAGATCTCCCCGGCCTCATCGGCGCGGATCGCGATCGGATGGTGTTCCCAGTGCGTGAGGTCGGTGCTGGACGCGTGCCCCCAGCTGAGGCGATCGTGGATCGTCCCTTCCGGATTGCATTGGTAGTACAGGTGGTACCTGCCCCGGTGGAACACCAGCCCGTTCGGGTCGTTGATCCAGTTCCGCTCCGGTGTGAAATGCAGGACAGGGCGGGGCGCATCGGCGTCGGTCACTTACGGCTTCCTTCAGGTGATCGGGGTCGAGGTCGGGGTCGAGGTTGCGGCTACTTGCCGGCGCCCGCGGTGAGGCCTTCGCGCAGCGGTTTCTGCCCGAAGATGAACACGAGCAGCGCGGGGATCATCGAGATGATGACGCCGGCGAGCACTGTCGCCACGCTTCCGGTGCCGAGATTGCCCTGCAACGTCACCAGGCCCAGAGGCAGGGTGAAGTTCTGATCGCTGATCGTCATGATCAAGGGACGGAAGAACTCGTTCCAGTGATAGTTGAACGCGAGGATGCCGACGATCGCCAGGCCCGGGGTCGCGAGCGGCAGATAGACGCCGAAGAACACCCGCCAGGGTCCGGCGCCGTCGATCTCGGCCGCCTCGGCGAGCTCGGGCGGCAGGCTCAGGAAGTACTGCCTCATCAGGAACGTGCCGAACGCCGTCGGCAGCGCCGGCACGATCAGCGCCAGCAGGGTGTCGGCAAGGCCCATGCCTCTCACGAGCATGAACACCGGCACGATCGTCACCTGCATCGGCACCATCATCGTGGCGAGGATCAGCATGAACAGGATCTTCTTGCTCCGGAACTCGAACCGCGCGAAGACGTAGCCCGCCATCGCTGCGCTGAGCATCTGCCCGACGACGATCAGCAGCGTCACCAGGGCGCTGTTCCAGGTGTAGAGCCACACCGGGATGCGCGCGAAGACGTCGGCGAACGCCCCGAGGCCGAACTCGACAGCGCCGGTGTCGACATTCTGCGGCGACATCGCGGTGATGAGGGTCCACACGACTGGGGCCAGTGTGAGGAACGCGGCGACGAAGAGCAGCGCATACTTGCCGAATGAACCCAGTCCGCGCAGCGGAGAGGTTTTCTGGACCGCTTCGATAGTCATGTCAGTACCTCACCCGTAGAAGACGAAACGCTTGCTGAGCTGGAACTGCACGGCGGTCACCAGCATGATCAGGATGGTCAGCACGATGCCGATGGCCGAGGCGAGGCCGAACTCGAGCTGCTGGAAGGCGGATTCGTAGATGACCATCACCGCGGTGCGGGTCTCATCTCCGGGTCCGCCTCGCGTGAGGACGTAGGGCTGATCGAAGATCTGGAGGGCGCCGATGATCGCCATCACGCTCGCGACCAGCATCGTCGGACTGATCAGGGGGATGGTGATCTGACGGAACTGCCGCCATCCGGTCGCGCCGTCGATCGAGGATGCCTCGTAGACCTCCTTCGGAATGGCGGCGACGCCGCCGATGAAGAGCAGGAAGGTGAAGCCGAAGTTCTGCCACACGTACACCAGCAGTACGACGACCTTCGCGCCGAAGCCGGTGGTGAGCCAGCCGACCTTTGCGACGCCGAACCAGCCGAGCACCTGGTTCACCAGGCCGAACTCCTGATTGAACAGGTACGCCATCACCAGGGAGACGGATGCCGCGGACAGGATCAGCGGGAAGAACAGTGCCGAGCGGAAGAACGTACGCAGCCAGTTCGGCATCTTCGACTGCACCAGCACCGCCAGGCCGAGCGCGACGGCCAACTGCAGGATCACCGCCACGATCACGAAGCCGATCGTGTTCAGGAACGACACCCGCACGGTCGGATTGGCGGCGAGCTGCACGAAATTGTCGACCCCGACGAACTCTGGAGCGGTGATGATGTCCCAGCGGAAGAACGCCAGCACGATGGACCCGATGATGGGGATGAACGTGAAGATTCCGAGCCCGATCACCGTCGGGGCCAGGAACACCCAGATCAGCAGGCGGTTGCCGCGCTTCTTCTCCGGAGCGGGCTTCACGCCTCGAGGGATGACGTTGGCGCGGGTCGAGAGCGTCGTGGTGGCCATCATCGTCCCTTCAGTGCGAGCTCGAGGTCACGCTGCATCGTCTCGAGTCCGCGGCGGACGCCGCCCGGGCCGTTGGTGATGGTCGTGACGACGTTCTTGATCAGTGCAGACTCGACGGCCGCCTGCTGCGGAGGTGCGGGCATCGGCCCGGTCTCCGGGAACTTGTCGAGGGTGTCGTAGAACACCTGCCAGTGCTTCGGTCCCATTCCGGCGCCGTACAGTTCGTCGTTGATCGAGCGACGCGGGATCGACGAGTCCGGCTTCGGATGGGCGATGCGGAGGCCCTCGTCGGAGATGCAGTACTTCAACCACTCCCAGGCTTCGTCCTTGCGCGGCGAGGTCTCCATGATGGCGTAGCCGCCGGCGCCGAACTGGTGCCGCTGGCTGCGCATCTTCGGGAAGAAGCTCACGTCGTACTCGTCGTTCGCGACACCGGCATCGTTCAGGCCCTGCACCCAGAATCCGCCGGCGGGCGTCATCCCGACCTTTCCGGTGGAGAACAGCGAGACGAGCTCGTTGCCGCCCCCCTGTGCCGGGTTGGCCGCGATGCCTTCGCCGACCATCTGCTGCAGCACCTCGAAGCTCTCGATCGTGCGCTCGTTGAGAGCGTCGGCGTTCTGCCACAGGGGTCCGCCACCGCGTGGCTTCTCGTTCGGATAGAACCTGTTCCAGAGCCAGTCCCCGCCGGGTGCTTTCTCCTCGGTGAGGAAGCTGGTGTCGTTCACGTAGAGCCACGGCACCACCCCGCCCCACAGACGGTTGTTCCAGAAGTACGGCAGGAAGTTGCCGTCGGCCGACTTCTTCATCGCACGCGACACCTGGAAGAAGTCGTCGACCGTCCAGTCGTCGCGCGGACGCTCCAGTCCTGCCCGCTCGAGCGCACCGGTGTTGTAGAAGATGTTCGGAGCGTTGAAGTTGTCGGGCAGCTGGAAGAGATTGCCCTTGTACATGAAAGCCTCGACGAGTGCGGGATGCACGTCATCGAAGTATTCCTTCAGCTCATCACCGTCGCGCTGCACGTACTCGTCGATGGGGTGCGCCATCCGCGAGGCGAACAACTGGGTTCCCTCGGTGGCGACCGTGACGACATCCGGGGGCGTTCCCGCCGCGACCATGGTGAGGATCTTGGCGAAGTAGTTGCTCCAGTCCTGCCCCTGGATCGCCACGATGCGCACGGCGATTCCCGGATGCTTCCGCTGGAACCCCTCGACGAGCGCCTGCCGTGCGGCAGCATCCTGCGCCGTACCGAAGAGGGCGACCGTCAACGCATCGTCGCCGCGACCGGGAATGTCCCCACCGGTGAGGCGGGGCCATGAGACGGCGGTGCCGACCGCACCGAGTCCGAGCAGGGCGATCATCGCCCTGCGACTGAGTTCAACCACGTTGTCGTTCCCTGCTCGTAGGTTTCGCCCGAGCCGTCGACTACGACGAACTCAGGTGCTGAATTGATTCAGCAAGAGAGAAAGTAGCACCCGACCGCACCTGCTGACAAGGGATATGCTGAAATGGTTCAGCACATGGGGGAGACAGACGATGAATGAGCCGGTAGCGCGCCGCGTCACGCTCGCCGACGTCGCCCGGCACTCCGGCATGTCGAAGGCTGCCGTGAGCATGATCCTCAACGACAAACCGGGCACTCGCCTGTCCGAACAGGCGACCGAACGGGTGCGCGCCGCCGCCGCCGAGCTCGGCTACCGACCCAACCCTGCCGCCCAGAGCCTGCGGCTCGGCAAGACCCGGGCGATCGGGTTCATCTCCGACCAGGTGACCATCACCCGCTACGCCTCCGGCATGATCAGCGGCGTCCTCGCCGCGGCCAAGGAGTTCGGCCATTCCGTGCTGATCGCAGAAGCGGGCGACGACGGCCAGTCCGGTATCGCCGACGCATTCGAATCGATGGTCGACCGGAGGGTCGATGGAGTGCTCGTCGGCCTCCTGGGGGCGCGTCTGATCGAACTGCCCGAGACCACCGTGCCGGTGGTCGTCGTGAACGGGACGACGACGGCAGGTCACCCCAGCATCCTCCCGGACGAGCGCGCAGCCGGTCTGGCCGTCGTGCGCCGCCTCACCGCAGCGGGACACCATCGCATCGGGCTGATCGGCGATGTCCCGCACGCGTTCGGCAACCCCCACGAGAGCGTGACGATCGATCTTCGTTTCGCGGGAATGGACGAGGCCTTCGCCGAGGCCGGGATCGTTCCGGTGCGAGTGGCCGTGCCGGATTGGATCCCCCAGGTCGGGTACGTCGAGACGCATCGGATGCTGGATGCGCATCCCGACCTCACCGCGATCCTGGCCTGCAACGACAACGTCGCCTTCGGCGTCTATCAAGCCCTCGCCGAGCGCGGAACGCGTGTGCCACGCGATATCTCGGTGATCTCCTATGACGACGAAGAACTCGCAGGCTATCAGCGGCCGGGCCTCACCACCGCCCGGCTGCCCTACGAGGAGATGGCGCGACGCGGCGTGCAGATGCTCCTCGGCAACAGTGAGCCGGCGCATGAACTGGTGCCGATGCCGCTGATCGAACGGGAATCGGTCGGCCCGCCGGCGGGAGCGCCGTCGACTCGCGAATGATCAGCACGGTGCCGAATCCGACGACCGAGATGTCAGCGGGGCACCTCCAGTCCCAGTTGGTGGGCATTGTTCAACGGGGCCAGGCCTTGAAACCTCCGATCGGAGGTTTTCTATGCGGGCCGGTGGGTATCATCAGGACATGACCGATTCTCCCGTCGACGCGTCCCGCGCCAGGGGTCGATACCCGAAGGGCGTCGCGCGACGCCAGGAGATTCTCGACAGGGCGATCGAAGTCTTCGCTCGGCGCGGCTCGAAGAAGACGAGTCTGCGCGCGATCGCCCAGGAGGTCGGAGTGACGCACGCCGCGCTCACCCACTACTTCGGGTCGCTCGAAGAGCTGCTCGTGGCGGTGTACCGCGAGTCCGAGCGCCGATCCGACGAGACCGAACCGGAGCCGTCCGACGTCACCCCCGCGATGTCGATGCGGATCGCGGCCGAGAAGAACCGCAGCATCCCCGGTCTCGTGCAGCTGTACTCGATCCTCACCGCCAACGCGATCGAGGACGACCACCCGGCCGCACAGGAGTTCGCGACGGCTCGGTTCGCCCGCCTCCGCGGCGACATCGCCGAGCAGGTCCGCGATCTTCAGTCATCGGGCCGACTTCGTGGCGATCTCGACGCCGCCCTCGTCGCCGCGCTGGTGATCGCGGCATCCGACGGCCTGCAGACCCAGTGGCTGCTCGACCCGACGGTCGACCACGAGGGAGCGCTCGAGATGCTCGATCGCCTGCTCGCCGGCGACGCCACCTGACGGCGCCCGAGACGCAAGGCCGCGGGCCCGACAGCTCGATGGCTGTCGGACCCGCGGACTCGGTGCGTCCCTGAACTCAGAGTGTCGCGGCGAACGGGTCGAAGCCCGCAGGCAGGAGCGGCACCGGTGCGACGGTGCTCTCGACGATCACCGTCCGACCCGAGGCTGCCGACTCCTGCGCGGACAGCAGGATGTCGAGGACGTGGTATCCGAGCTCTCCTGATGCGACGTGCGGGCGCGCCTCGGCGATCGCGCGCACCATGTCGAGGACACCGAGACCGCGGCCGACTTCGACGGCGTCGTGCTCGATCTCGATCCACTCCTGCACGGATGACGTACCGTCGCGGATCACCCCCAGCGGCTTGACGTACGCGATGCGGCCGCCGAACTGGTTCGGGTCGGGGATCACGATGGTGCCCTCGGTGCCGTGGATCTCGACGATCCCGTGGCGCTCCAGGGCGGAGTCGAAGCTCAGCAGGCTCTGTGCCGATGCGCCCGCCTCGAACGCCGTGATGATCTGGATCGTCGACGGGACCTCGACCGGGAACGTCGTCCCGGCGTTGGGCCCGGTGTGGATCTCACGCTCCTCACGCGCCTTGATTCCGACCGCCGATATGCGGTCCACCGGGCCCAACAGGCTCACGAGAGCCGAGAAGTAGTAAGGGCCCATGTCCAGCAGCGGGCCCGCACCCTCGGCGAAGAGGAATGCCGGGCTCGGGTGCCACAGGTCCGGCCCCTGCGTCTGGAACATGGTCTGCGCGAACAACGGGCGGCCGATGATGCCATCCTCGATCGCGCGCCGTGCCGTCTGAAAGCCCGGACCGAGCAGCGTATCCGGGGCGGAGCCGACTCGGAGCCCCGCGGCAGCCGCCTCGCGGAGCAACTCCGCAGCACCCTCGCGATCGAGGCCGAGCGGCTTCTCCGTCCAGACGTGCTTGCCTGCGGCGATCGCCGCTCGCGAGACCTCGATGTGCACGGCCGGGATGGTCAGGTTGATGACGAGGTCGACGCCCGGGTGGGCGAGGACGTCGTCGGCCGAACCGAACGCCGGCACGCCGTGCTTCTCGGCCTGCGCCTGCGCGCGGTCGAGGAGCAGGTCACCGACGATGACGACGTCGACGTCAGGGAACGATGTGAGGTTCTGCAGGTAGGTGTCGCTGATGACCCCGAGGCCGATGATGCCGATGCCGACCGCGCTCATCGGGCGAACCCGCCCTCGGTGAGGAACGCGTAGCTCGCGGCGATGTCGGCGAAGACGTCACCGGGCGCCTTGTCGTACTCGATGATGGCGTACTGGAGAGCAGACGCCGCGCGCAGCGCGTCCGCGAGCGGCACGTCACCGGTTCCGGCGTGGCGCTGATCGAGGCTGTCCGAGCCGAACTCGCCGGCGTCAGGGCCGAACGGGTTGGTCGCGGGGGCGACGCCGTCCTTGACGTGCACAGCGACCAGGCGGTCGCCGAGACGCGAGACGAGGCCCGCGACGTCCTGGCCGCCGACGAGGGCCCAGTACAGGTCGAGCTCGATCACGACGCGCTCGTCGGTGAGGGCGACGAAGCGCTCGTAGGCGCTCTGCCCGTCGAAGTCGGCGATGAATTCCTGGGCGTGGTTGTGGTAGCCGACCTCGAGGCCGAACGTCGCCGCCTTCTCAGCCAGCACGTTCAAGCGGTCGGCGATGTCGGTCACACCCTCGAGCGTGAACCAGCGCTCCGGTGCGACGAACGGGTCGATGACGGTCTTCATCCCGAGCGTGGCGGCCGCCTCGAAGACGACCTCCGGGCCGGCGGTCGGGATGGAGGCGTCGGGCGTCCACAGCTCGTCCGAGAGCAGCGGCGCGTGACCGGTCGGCGAGGCGAGGCCCGAGGCATCGAGTGCGGCCCGGATCTGCTCGGGGCGGCGCACGAAGTCGAACGCCTCCACATTGCGCAGGCCGATCGCCGCGAGTTTGTCGAGCGAGCCTTCCATGTCTGCGGAGAACTCCGCTGCGAGCGTGTACAGCTGAACCGAGGTTTCTGGCAGGGCCACGTTGACCTTCCTTGCGTGTGCGGACGAGGGGCGCCGATGCCGCCCGACGCCAGATTAGCAGGAAACCTCCAAGCGGAAGTATCTTTTTCGAGGGTGAGCACCTCGGTCCATTCACGCCGTTCACATCCGCTGGCAGCTCATGCTCCAGGTGCAGGTCGTGCATCCGGCGCAGGAGTCGCGCCGCCGCTGTCAGAGCTCGACGGGCGGAGCAGGCTCGGACTCCGCGGCTTCGGGGTGGCGTGCGAGATTCACGATCGCGGCGATGAGGCCGCCCCAGACCGTGACCATGGCGATGATCATCATGACGATCGCTGTCGTGGTCATGCGCGTGTTCCCTTCTCGGACGGCGTCTGCGCATCGATCACGCCGGTCTCCGGATCTGCGTCGTAACTCTCGTCGACGAGGAACTCGTCGTACTCCGGATCATCCTTCGCATGCGAGCGGCCGCTCCAGGGCAGGGCCGACAGAAGCAGCGCGAGGATCACGAGGGCGACCACCAGTCCCCAGCCGAAGATCGCGAGGAACCAGCCGGGATAGTCGCCGTACGGCGTCGATATCTTGGAGATCAGCTCGCTGATGAGCAGGTAGCCGATCACGATCGGGGCCAGGATGCCGACCAGCAGTCTCCAGGCGATGCCGATCGGGAAGCTGGAGCGGCGGTTCAGATGCTCCTGCAGGGCCGGCAGCTTGTGCAGCAGCCAGGCCACGACCACGACGGCGACGAGGGCGACCGCCATGATGCCGAAGGCGTTGACGAAGGCGTCCGCGGTGTCGAGCACCGACAGCGCGGTCGTCGTGGAGAAGAGCGCCATCGAGACGATCGCGAGCGGGACCGACACCGCGAGGGTGGTCCGCACGCGGCCCCATCCGAGCTTGTCCTGCAGAGCGGCCACGATCACCTCGATCACCGAGATCAGCGAGGTGACACCGGCGAACACCAGCGCTCCGAAGAACAGCACGCCGATGATCGATCCGCCCGCCGCGTTGGAGACGATGGTCGGGAAGGCGATGAACGCGAGGCCGATGCCGGACGAGGCGACTCCGGAGACGTCGGCCCCCTGCGCGTGCGCCATGAAGCCGAGGGCGGCGAACACCCCGATGCCGGCCAGGATCTCGAAACCGGAGTTCGCGAACGCGACGACGAGGCCCGAGCCGGTGAGGTCGGTCTTGCGCTTGAGATAGGAGGCGTAGGTGACCATGATGCCGAACGCCACCGACAGCGAGAAGAAGATGTGGCCGTATGCCGACGCCCAGACGGCCGGGTCGGCGAGCGCCTCCCAGTTCGGCGTGAAGAAGGCGTTGAGACCGTCCAGCGCGCCGGGCAGGAACAGCGACTGCACGACGAGGATCGCGAACATCACGGTGAGCAGCGGCATCAGGATCATGTTCGCCCTGCCGATGCCGCGCTTGACGCCGAGCGCCATGATCACGATCACCACGAGCCAGACGACGATGAGCGGCACGCCCACCTGCGGCACGAATTCGGTGGAGACGCCGACCTCTGCGACGCTCGCCGACTTCAGGAAGTCGATGAAGAAGAAGTCGTTCTCGTTCCCCGGGCCCCAGGTGAGCTGAGCGGAGAACCAGGTGTACATCGCCGCCCACGCGATGATGACGGCGTAGTAGACGGCGATGACGACGCTGATCAGCACCTGCCACCACCCCAAGGGCTCTGCGGCGCGGTGGAGGCGCCGGAACGCGAGCGGGGCCGACCCGCGGAAGCGGTGGCCGATCGCGTAGTCGAAGAACAGCAACGGGATGCCGGCGGTCAGCAGCGCGCACAGATACGGGATGAGGAACGCCCCGCCGCCGCCTTCGTAAGCGACATAGGGGAAGCGCCAGATGTTCCCGAGGCCGACGGCGGAGCCGATCGCCGAGAGGATGAACACGTTCCTGGAACCGAAGGCCTCCCGCTTGGGTGCCTGCGTCGTTGCGTTCGCCATGTCCGCGACCCTACCGGAGTACGCGGCCCTCGTAAGCGAAGCGGCCTCGAACTGACCGATCAGCGTCGTATCGCTCGGTCACCCGCGCCCGGTATATCTGTCGGCGTGAATCCACACCTGCAGGCCGAAACATGCCGTTTCAGCCTGCAAGTGTGCTTTCGGACCGACAAAGTGACGGGGCGGATGCCCTACGAATCGGCAGCGACGCTGCGGAACCCCCGCAGGCGCAGGCTGTTGCCGACGACGAAGACGCTGGAGAACGCCATGGCCGCACCGGCGAGCATCGGGTTGAGCATCCCGAGCGCGGCGATCGGGATCGCGGCGACGTTGTACGCGAATGCCCAGAACAGGTTCGACTTGATCGTGGAGAGGGTGCGCCGTGACAGGCGGATCGCGTCGACCGCGCTGCGCAGGTCTCCGCGGACGAGCGCGATGTCGGATGCCTCGATCGCGACGTCCGTACCGGTGCCCATCGCCAATCCGAGATCGGCCTGTGCGAGGGCGGGTGCGTCGTTCACGCCGTCGCCGACCATCGCGACGACCTTGCCCTCCTGCTGGAGCGCACGGATGACCTCGACCTTGTCCTTCGGCAGGGCCTCCGCATGCACCTGCTCGATTCCGACCTCCGCCGCGATCCGGCGGGCGACGGCCTCGTTGTCGCCCGTGAGGAGGACCGGAGTGAGTCCGAGCTCCTTGAGCTGGGCGATCGCCTCGGCGCTGGTCGGCTTCACAGAGTCGGCCACGACGAGGATGCCGCGGGCCTTCCCGTCCCAGCCGACCGCGACGACGGTCTTGCCCTCGCTTTCGGCGTCCCCCTTCGCCGTCGCGACCTCGCGGCTGAGGTGCTGCGACCAGTCGGCCAGGAGCGACTCGCGGCCGACGACGACGGCGATCCCGCCGACGATGCCCTGCACGCCCTTGCCCTCGATGTTCGCGAAGTCCTCGGGAACGGGCAGCGCCCCGACCTCCTGAGTCGCGCCCTTGGCGATCGCCTGCGCGATCGGATGCTCGGATGCGTCCTCGAGGGCGCCGGCGAAGCGGAGCAGCTCTGCGCGGTCGACGCCCGGCTCGGTGATGACGTCGACGAGAGTCATCCGCCCGCTGGTGACGGTGCCGGTCTTGTCCAGCACCACGGTGTCGACCAGACGGGTCGACTCCAGCACCTCAGGACCCTTGATCAGGATGCCGAGCTGGGCACCACGGCCGGTGCCGACCAGCAGCGCCGTGGGCGTCGCAAGACCGAGGGCGCACGGGCAGGCGATCACGAGCACGGCGACTGCGGCGGTGAACGCAGCTGTCACCGGGAACCCGGCGCCCAACCAGGCACCGAGCGCGGCCACGGCGATCGCGATCACGATCGGCACGAACACTCCGGAGACACGGTCGGCGAGGCGCTGCACCTCGGCCTTGCCGGTCTGCGCCTCCTCGACGAGCCGGGCCATCTGCGCCAGCTGCGTGTCGGCGCCGACTCTTGTGGCGCGCACCACCAGGCGCCCCCCGGCGTTCACGGTGGCTCCGGTGACGGCATCCCCCTCGCGGACTTCGACGGGCACCGACTCTCCGGTGAGCATCGACGCGTCGACCGCGGACGTACCGGAGACGACGACGCCGTCGGTGGCGATCTTCTCCCCCGGCCGCACGATGAACTGGTCTCCCACCGCGAGGTCCGCCGTCGGGATCTTCACCTCGACCTGGTTCCCCGAATCCGTCGAAGGGCCGCGCAGCACCGAGACCTCCTTGGCGCCGAGCTCGAGCAGAGCACGCAGAGCCGCGCCCGCCTGCTTCTTCGACCGCTTCTCGAAGTAGCGGCCGGCAAGGATGAACATCGTCACCCCTGCGCCGACCTCGAGGTAGATGTTGGCCGCACCGTCGGAGGGGGCGACCGTGAACTCGAACGGATGCGTCATCCCCGGGGTTCCGGCGGTGCCGAAGAACAGGGCGTACAGCGACCAGAGGAAGGCTGCGGACGTTCCCATCGAGATGAGCGTGTCCATCGTCGCCGCGCCGTGCCGGAGGTTCATCCATGCCGCACGGTGGAACGGCCACGCCGCCCAGACGATGACGGGAGCGGCGAGAGCGAGCGATGCCCACTGCCAGTTCGTGAACTGCAACGCGGGTATCATCGCCATCGCGATCACCGGCACCGTCAGCACGATCGAGCCGATCAGCCGCTGTCGCAGCGCCGCCAGCTCGGGGTCGTCGGGGGAGCCGTCGGTTGGACCGGTCCCTGATCCCGTCGAAGGGTCGACCTTCGGGAATGCGGCGGTGTAGCCGGTCTTCTCGACCTCGGCGATCAGCAGCGCGGGGTCGTATCCCTCCGGAACGGTCACCTTCGCCTTCTCCGTCGCGTAGTTCACGCTCGCCTGCACGCCGTCGAGCCTGTTCAGCTTCTTCTCGATGCGCATCGCGCAGGAGGCGCAGGTCATGCCGCCGATCTCGAGCTCTATGCCCGGCCCTCTCACAGGCACTGCCGATGTGCTCATCGTCATTCCTCTCTTCCGCCTCGTGTCCTCGTGGGATCAGTGCGCATCGTCGTGCGTGCTGGAGTCCTCGGCGTGCGGTGCGTGCGTCGCCTCGACGACGAACCGGGCGCTGTGCACGGCGCCGTCCACCTGGAAATCGAGGTACAGCAGGTACCGTCCGGCCGTCGGGGCTTCGGCGACGAACCCGATCTCGGGTCCCGATGTCTCCCCTGGATGGGGATCGTCACCCTCGGCGTGCACGTGCAGATAGGCGAGGTCGCCCTCGCGCAGCGCGACGAGATGCCCGAACGCGCCGAGGTACGGCTCGAGCGCCGTCACCGGTGCACCGTCGCGCGATACCGTGATCGCGAGCTCGCTCGCCGCTCCGGCGGCCAGGCCGCCCGCGAGCGACACCGTGTATCCGTCGACCTCGTCGGTCTTCGTCAGCGCGGGATGCGCCGGGGCGAACGCCCCCGCGACCTCGACGGTGCGCGTGAGCGTGAGCCCGGAGGCGCCCTTCTCATCCGGCGTGAAGTCCGCGTAGACGCGGTAGGTTCCGGCATCCGTCCAGGTCCAGGGAAGCGACCACGCCCCCGTGCCCTCATCGAGTTCGGGATGCACATGGCGGAACAGGTCCCCGTCGGAACGCACCACGATGAGATGCAGCTCCTTGTCGTGCGCGGTGGCGTACGACGTCACCGGAGCGCCGTCCTCCCCGAGGATGCGGAAGCTCAGCACCCCGGGCTCGCCGACCGCTGCCGGGCGCCTCGATGGGCGCCAGCGTGAACCCGTCGGCGCTCAGCGAGAGGCCCTTCAGAGTATCCGCCGTGTCGTGCGCCGCTGTCCCTGCGTTCTCCGTGTGACCGTTCATCTCTTCCTTCTCCGCCCATGTGGCCGCCGCTTCGCCGGGGGCGACCGCGCCTGCGACGGCGAAGGCCGCACCGAAGGCGACCATCAACCCCGCTCCGTAGAGCGCGAGCCGTCCGCCGGTGTCCATCAGACGCGGACGGCCGAGTAGCCGGCCTCTGCGACAGCGGCCAGGACCTGGGCGTCGTCGGCCGGCCCCGTGACGACGAGGCGACCCGTCTTCGCGCTCACCTGGATGCCTTCGACGCCTGCGACCTGCTCGACCTCTTCGCGAACCGACATCTCGCAGTGTCCGCAGGTCATGCCGGTCACCTGATACTCGTTCGTGGTCATGATGTTCCTCTCAGCTGGGACTCCTGCCCGGCACTGAAGTCAACCCTATACCCCCTAGGGGTATTCCCACTCTCGGCGTCATCGCACTGGCGATCGGTCTCGCTCTGTGACGCTCACCGACGGCTGATCGGGGCGCGGTGACGGCGCACCGCGTCGTAGTTGCCGCACTTCGCTGAGCAGTAGGCCCGCCGCCCGTTCCGGCTCGTGTCGACGAAGGCGACCGGACACCCGTCGCGCTGGCAGACGCCGAGCCGCGCCCCCTCGGACTCCACTGCGAACAGCGCGAGTCCGCCGGCCGTGACGGCGCGGACGCGCGCCACGACGTCTTGAGCGTCGGAGGCGAAGTGCAGATGCGGCCGGAGTCCGTCATGCGTCGTCAGGTACGGAAGGGCCGTACCTAATACCAGGAGCTGGTTGATCCTCTCGCATCGCAGGTCGACGGTCTGGGCACGGAACACCGGATCCAGACGGTCGGCCCACTGCCCGAGCAGTTCGGCGGAGCGGGCGTCGAGATCGCCGCGGCGGATCTGGTGCGCGGACAGGACGTCAGCTGCGCCGCCGACACTCCACCCCTCCCCCCGCAGGGTCACGAGATCCGCGGCGAGCAGGGGGCCGGTCATGTTGTCATGGTTGAACTGCACTGACCCATTGCATCACGGTTGAGGAATGGATGTCATCAGCAACGGGATCACGCCGATCGTTCTGCTCCTCGGGGGTGGTCTCCTCGTCCGGCGACGGTTCCTCACCGATGAGAGGTTCTGGGCCGGCCTGTCGTGGATGAGCTACTGGGTGTTCACCCCGGCCCTCTTCATCACGTCGATCGGCGAGGCCGATCTCGGCGTCGTGGCACCGGGTCCGCTCCTCCTGAGCGTGGCGATCCCGATCCTTCTCGTGGCCGCGCTGGCGTTCGGGGCCGCGCGGCTCACGCGCGCGAACGGACCGCAGCTCACCTCCCTCATGCAGGGGTCGATCCGGATCAACACGTACATCGGGCTCGTCTTCGCATCTGCGTTGCACGGCCAGGCCGGCGTCGCGACGTTCGCCCTTGCCAGCGCGATCGTCGTGCCCCTCGTCAATCTGGTCTGCGTCACCACACTCTCCATCCACGGTGCGGCCGACGCACCCCGCCCGCCCTCCTCCCTCTGGCGTGACCTGGCGACGAACCCGCTCATCCTGGCGTGCGCGGTCGGCCTGCTGATCAACGTCACCGACATCCGCATGCCCGGATTCCTGCAGACATCGCTCGAGATGGTGGCGTCTCCCGCTCTCGTCGCCGGCACTCTCATCGCCGGCGCGGCTCTCCGCTTCACCTTCCGCCTTCGCGACCTTCTCGACATCGGCATCGCCTCGGTGCTGAAGCTCGCCCTGCTGCCCCTCGCCGCCATGTCGATCGCCATCGCCGTCGGGACGACGGAGCCGACGCTGACCAGCATCGTTCTCATCACCGCCGTCCCCACGGCGCCGAGCGCCTACATCCTGGCGGCGCGGATGGGCGGTGACACCCGGCTCATGGCGGCGATCACCGGCGCGCAGACGGTGCTCGCCACCGCCACGATCCCACTCATGCTCCTGCTCTCGGACGCGCTCTCGCGGTGACGGTCGATGCCCTGCCGAGGAGGATGCGGATTGGCGTGAACTCATCGGCAGCGCGCATGCGTGCCAATGGTGATCCGGCGAGTCAGGAGCGATGCTGGAATCAACATCCGCTCCCTTCCACCAGGAGGACTCATGTCCGCTCCCCGCCGCGCCCTGATCGTCATCGACCCCCAGCAGGAGTACTTCACCGGCCTGCTGCCCATCCAGTACCCGCCGCGCGATGAGTCGATCCGGCGGATCGCGGATGCCGTCGACGCCGCAGAGCGCGCAGGCATCCCTGTGGTCATGGTTCAGCACGATGCCGGAGACGACGCACCGGTGTTCGGCCCCACGAAGCAGGAGTTCCGGCTGCACGCCTCGCTCGAGGAGCGCGATTCGAGCGCATGGAAGAAGGTCGTCAAGAACTACAGCTCGATCTTCCCCGGTACCGGCCTCCACGAGTGGCTCCTGGAGAACGACGTCGACACGATCGCCGTGGCGGGCTACATGACGAACAACTGCGTCATCGCATCCGCCGCCGACGCCGAGACACGTGGCATCACCGTCGAGGTGCTCTCCGACGGGACCGGCGCGATCGACATCGCGAACCAGGCGGGATCGGCCGACGCCAAGACGGTGCACACGACGCTGATGGCTCTGCTGCACTCGAACTGGGCCGCGGCAGTCCCGACCGCTGCCTGGGTCGTCGCCGTCGAATCCGGAACCGTCCTCGCCAAGGGCAACCTGCCCGAGTCGGCCGCGGCAGGCGCTGCAGCTCGCTCCTGACACCATTTCGTCGGACTCTGCGGAGATCAACGTTCCGATCGAATCCGCGGCAGTCGATCTCGCTAGCGTGGAGGGCGTCGGCCGTCAAGTCCCGTGTGCAGGGAGCCGGGAGACCGCATGGTGGGGAAAGCAGCCGCCACGATGCCGCACAGGAGCCACCATGACTCGACAGACCCCGGCCACCCCCACGATCGTCGCGACTGAAATCGCTCCGCTCCACGAGGCGGCGGTCATATGAGCACGCCTGTCCTGCCCGGTGCAGGGGAACAGGCGAGTCCGAGCAGCAGGGCGACAGGGGACGCGACTGGGACCCGCCTCATCGGAGTCGAGGAGGAGCTTCTCCTCGTCAGTTCCGAGACGATGCTCCCGGTGCCGTCGTCGACGGACGTGCTCAACGCCCACGCGACCGGAGGACAGACGGCTGAGAAGATCGTGCTCGAAACAGAGGTGAAGCTCGAGCAGATCGAGGTGGTCAGCCCACCGCTCGCGACGTACCAAGAACTCCTCGACGCCATCAGGAGCGGACGTCGGACGGCTGATGACGCGGCCCTGGTGATGGGAGCGCGCGCGGTGGCGCTCGGCACGGCCCCCGTGCTGTGCGACTCGCACATCGTGTCCAGCCCCCGATACGACCGGATGTCCGAGCGTTTCGCGCTGACGATGGCGGAGCAGCTGACGTGCGGATTTCATGTGCACGTCTCGATCGGTTCCCCTGAAGAAGGCGTGGCGGTTCTCGACCGGATCCGCATCTGGCTGCCGCTGCTGCTGGCACTCAGCGCGAACTCCCCTTTCTGGCGCGGAGTCGACTCCGGGTACGCGAGCTACCGCTACCAGGCATGGGGACGATGGCCGAGCGCCGGCCCCTACGACCGATTCGGCTCCGCCGCGGCCTACTCCGCCACAATCGGGCAGATGCTCGAGACCGGCGTCTCACTCGATCCCGGCATGATCTACTTCGACGCTCGACTCTCCATGCATGCGCCGACGGTCGAGATCCGCATCGCCGACATCTGCATGGAGGCGGAGGATGCGGCGACCCTCGCCGTGATCACGCGCGCGCTGGTCAGCACGGCGGCCGCAGAATGGCGCGCCGGTGTTCCTGCGCCGGACGTCGCGACGAGCCTGCTGCGTCTGGCCTCCTGGCGGGCGAGCAGATTCGGCATGAGCGAGAAGCTCCTCGATCCGCCGTCGGGGGCGCCTCGGTCCGCTGCCGAGTGCGCGCGAGCCCTCCTCACCCACATCGATGACCACTTCTCGAGCCGCGAAGAAGCCGCTCTCGCCCGCCGCGGCGTGCGAGAGATCATGGCCCGCGGCAACGGCGCGGTGCGGCAGCGGGCAGTGATGGCGGAGCGCAGCAGTTGGACCGAGATGGTGGCCGATGCCGTCATGCGCACGCACGCGCGCACAGTCGCCCGCTGAGCGCAGGAGAGGACGAGCGGTGGTCTGGGGCCGCGCTGCCTGACGCTAGTCTCGAGCCATGGGATCCATTCTTTACGGCGGCGCGACCGACCCCATCCATATCGAAGACCGTGCGCTGGCACACCTGAAGATCGTCATCGCCACGAAGCTGCGGCGCAACGAGAGCTTCACGCTTTCCTGGCGTCACCCCGACGACGAACCGTCGGGACGTTCGATGATCTGGCTGCACCCGTCGATCCCGTTGCGCTTCACGTTCGACGAACCGGAGCCTCCGAAACTGAACGCCCGATGGATCGAAGAGCTGATGCACTCGGCGAACTCGACCGGCGGCATCTCCCTCGTCGACGAAGTGATCGACACCCCCGAGTCGTAGATCGGCTCGGCGCATTCCGGTCCGCTCGAGTCACGCGGATTCGCGGAGCATCTGCGCGTAGCCCTCCCGGAAGGAGGGGAATCGCAGTGAGCCGGCGAAATCCAGCAGCAGGCGTCCGTCGAGCACGGTCCCTCCGCCGGTCTCCGGTGCGAGACGCGGCGGCGTCTCCACCTCCAGGAGATCGGCGATGAAGGTCACGACCTCGCCCAGCGGCGCCGGCTCCGCATCGACCGCGTGGATGAGCGTCGGCGGATCCTGCGCCCGGAGCATCGCATGAAGCAGTCCGACCAGATCTTCCTCGTGGATGCGATTGGTCCGTCGTGAATAGTCGACGGGAACATGCTCTCGGACGCGACGGATCAGCGAATCCCGTCCGGGCCCGTAGATGCCCGCCGGTCTGACCGTGACGGCGTCGAACAGTTCGACGGCCAGCGCCTCACCCTCCAGGAGCGCACGCGCGCGAGGTCCGATCGGAGCCGCCGCATCCGACTCGGTGAGAGGAACGGCGCCAGCGCGCCCCTCCAGCACCCGTGTCGATGAGACGAAGACGACGCGCGATGGGCGTGCGGGCAAGGCCTCAGCCAGGTTGGTCAGCGCCGACGCGTAGATGTCACCCGCACCTCGCGCCTCCGCATCCGCATCCGCATCCGCATCCGCATCCGCATCCGGCGGCAGAGTGATCACGACCGATTCGCAGGCAGGAAGAGCACGTCGCCGGGCGACACGGATGTCATCGACGATCCCGGTGAACCCGGCGGGGAGCGCCGCGCTCGTCCGGCGCATCGCGAGCACCTCCACGCCGTCGGCGACGAGGCGCCTGCCGAGTTGGGTCCCGAGTTGTCCGCATCCCACGAGCAGCGTCCTGCCTGGAGACCTTGGGTCCCTTGCCCGATCCCGCTGCTGCGCATTCATGCGCTCGCCGCGCTCGGGCGGATGAGGTGATCGACGAGCCGCCGGAACTCGTCGGCGTCGATCTGGCGACGCGCGAGCACGGGGACGATGATCGCTCCGAGGATCGCCAGACCGAGCTGATCGACCGGAGCGTCTTCGGCGAGCTGGCCCATCTCGACAGCACTGACGAATCGGTGCGAGAGCTTCTGGTCGGCCCCGAGGGCTGCCGCGAGACGGTCGCCCACGGCGCTGTCCTCGGCTGCAGCGGCGACCAGGGAGCGCAACAGAGCACCGCCCGCCGGGTCGGCGACGATGGCGATGATCGTTTCGAGCCAGGCGTTCAGATCGCGTCGGAGATCGCCGGTGTCAGGGAGGTCGATCTCAACCGGGATGAGCCGGCCTTCGATCATGCAGTCCGCGATCAAGGCCCCTCGCGAGCGCCACCACCGGTAGATGGTCTGCTTTCCGACGCCGGCTTCCTTCGCGATGCCCTCCATCGTCAGGTTGTCGTAACCCTGCTGGGTGAGCAGGCGGGCCGTCGCGTCGAGGATGGACTCGCGTGCCGCTGCGCTGCGGACCGGTCCGTTCCGATGTTCGCTCATGATCCACAGCTTATCCTCAGACTCTAGACGAGACGTGCCGTATCGTCTATCCCATTCCCCTCTTGAACGGAAGTCCTCCTCGTGGCAACTCTGCTCTCTCGCTTGGCCTTGTTCGCAGCTCGACGCGCCTGGGCGGTGATCATCGCATGGGTCGTGATCCTCGGAGTGTCCATCGGTGCGTTCCTCGCGGCATCCGCTCCCCTCACGAACAGCTTCGACATCCCGGGCACAGCCTCCGGCGCGGTCACCGATCAGCTGGCCGAGAAGCTTCCTGACACCGCCGGCGGCACCGGAACGATCGTCTACCGCACCGATGACGGCTCGGCTCTCACCGCCGACCAGCGGAAGCAGATCTCCGATCTCACCGCGTCGGCCGCCGACCTCGACGGCGTCGCCGCCGTCGTCGATCCCTTCGATGCGCAGCAGTCGCTCGCCGACCAGACGAAGAAGCTCTCCGATGGGCGTGCCCAGCTTGACTCAGGCGCAGCACAGCTCGCGTCCGGCCAGAAGCAGCTCGATGCCGGTCGGGCGCAGCTCGACGCCGCGCAGCAGCAACTCACCTCGGCTCGCGAGCAGGCCGTCGCCGCCGGCGCTTCGGCGGACCAGATCGTCGCGATCGACGCCCAACAGGCGCAGCTCGACGCACAGACCGCGACCCTGCAGCAGCAGCAGGACACGCTCGACTCCTCGCGCGCCAAGCTCGAGTCCGGCGCCGAACCCCTCGATCTCGGTGAGAAGCTGCTCGGCTTCGCCGACGGGATCAGCGTGGTCTCGGAAGACGGCTCGACCGCGATCGTGAACATCTCCTTCACACAGCCGCGTCTCGAGCTGAGCACCGAGATGAAGCAGAGCGTCATCGATCATTTCGAGAAGTCACCCGTCGACGGCACCGAGGTGTCCTTCGCAACCGACCTCGCCCAGGGTGCGCCTCAGTTGTTCGGCGTCGGCGAGGCTCTCGGTCTCGTTTTCGCCGCAATCGTTCTGATCGTCTTGCTCGGCTCCCTCGTCGCCGCATCGCTCCCGATCGTCACCGCCCTGGTCGGCGTGGGGGTCGGTGTCACCGCTTCGCTCGCGTTCTCGGGGGTCATCAGCATGGCCTCCCCCACGCCGGTGCTCGGTCTGATGCTGGGCCTCGCCGTCGGCATCGACTATGCGCTGTTCATCATCAATCGGCACCGGAAGCAGCTTCTTGCAGGAGTCGGGGTACGTGAGTCGATCGCCCTCGCCAACGGCACTGCCGGTACTGCCGTCGTTTTCGCCGGTTCGACCGTCGTCGTCGCGCTGCTGGCGCTGAACGTCACGGGCATCCCGTTCCTCGGACTGATGGGTACCGTCGGGGCGGTCTGCGTTGCGGTCGCTGTGCTCATCGCGATCACGCTCGCACCCGCCATGCTCGCGCTGCTGGGCGAACGGCTGCTCCGCCGCAAGGTCCGAGCGAGCGTCGGTCACCAGCGCGCCGAGAAGCGCGCACGACCGATGTCGACCGTGCGCGCGATCGTGACGGTCGCCGTGTCAGTCGTCGCTCTGCTGATCATCGCCCTCCCTGCCCTGTCGATGCGGCTCGGTCTGCCCGATGGCGCCAGCGAGCCGGAAGGATCGACCGCTGCCCACGCATTCCAGATCGTCGGTGAAGAGTTCGGTGCCGGCGCGAACGGTCCGCTCCTCGTCAGCGCGTCCGCGCCCGGCGGCGTCTCAGACGACAACCTCCTTGCCACCCAGGTCGACATCGCCCGCACACTCGCTGACCAGCACGACGTCGTGGCCGTCGCTCCGATCGCGAACTCCGACGACGGCACGCTCCTCGCGTTCCAGGTGCTCCCGAAAGCTGGCCCGAACAGCGCCTCCACAGCGCAGCTCGTTCAGGATCTCCGCGACCTGCCGCCAGTCGACGGCAAGATCACGCTCGGCGTGGCTGGCCAGGCGGCGACGAACATCGATATCTCCGATGGGCTCAGTGCTGTGCTGCCGCTGTACCTCGCGGTCGTCGTCGGGCTGTCGCTGCTCATCATGATCGTCGTGTTCCGCTCGATCCTGGTGCCGATCATCGCGACGGCCGGGTTCATCCTTTCGCTGTTCGCGACCTACGGCCTGGTCACCGCGGTCTTCCAGTTCGGATGGGGTGCCGACCTGATCGGCCTGCATACGGTCGGTCCGATCCTCAGCTTCCTTCCCGTCATCCTGGTCGGCATCCTGTTCGGACTCGCGATGGACTATCAGCTGTTCCTCACCTCGGGGATGCGGGAGGCGTACGTGCACGGAGCGCATGCGCGCCTCGCCGTCGCGCAGGGCTTCCAGTCCGGGAAGTCCGTCGTCGTCGCGGCGGCGCTGATCATGATCGCGGTGTTCGGTGGCTTCATCTTCTCGGAATCCACGATCATTCGAGCGATCGGCTTCGGTCTCGCGTTCGGCGTGCTCCTCGATGCGTTCGTCGTGCGAATGCTGCTCATGCCCGCACTGATGCACCTGCTCGGCCGCTCCGCCTGGTGGCTGCCGCGTAAGCTCGACCGCATCCTGCCCCACGTCGACATCGAGGGCGCCTCACTCGAGCGCACGCACCCGCACGCCTGATCAGCAAGAAGAACGCAAGGAGCAACGATGAACACTGCAGTCATCACCGGTGGCGCCGGTGGGATGGGCCTGGCAACTGCGAAACTACTCGGCCACGACCACCGAATCGTGATCGCCGACCTCGGGCAGGACCGGATCGATGACGCGGTCAAGGAACTGACAGGTCTCGGCATCACGGCGTCCGGCGTCGTCTGTGACGTCACCGACGACCAGTCGGTCCGCAACCTGATGCAGACCGCCGGGTCTGGCGGGAACCGCGTGCGCACTGTCATTCACACGGCCGGCGTCAGCCCGCAGATGGGCAAGCCCGATCTGATCGTGCGGATCAACGCGCTCGGCACCGTGAACATCGCGCGCGCGTTCCTCCCTCTCGCACAGGAGGGCGATGCCCTGGTCAATGTCGCCTCCTACGCGGGTCATGCACTGCCGGCGTTCCTCGTGCCATCGCGCGCCTTCCCGCTCGCGGAGAGCCACCCCGCCCGGTTCGTGCGCGCCCTGGTGCGTCGGGCCGGCATCGTCGGACGCAAGCAGCACGCCGGATTTGCGTACGCCCTGAGCAAGACGTACGTGATCTGGTACAGCGCAAGACTGGCCGCGCGCTTCGGAGCACGAGGAGCACGAGTCGTGTCTGTATCGCCCGGAAGCTTCGAAACGGCGATGGGTCGTCTCGAAGCAGATCACGGCGCCGCAGACCTCCTGAAGGTCGCCGCCCTGAAACGCTTCGGCAAGCCCGAGGAGATCGCTGCGGTCCTCGCCTTCTGCGCCGGCGAGGCGCCCGGATACCTCACCGGCACGGACATCCTCGTCGATGGGGGAACTCGCGCCGGGCAACGCAACGGCGGAAAGAGCTCGACGTCGACCGAGTAGTCGGCCCCGTCGTCCGCGCGCACCGCCTCAGGTAGCCCGCGAGGTGTCGTCGAGACTCGCCGCCCACTCACGCCCCTGGGCATGGATCAATGACTGGAACGCCACGTCAGCAGGCGCACGGACACCGTCATGACGCTGCGCCAGCACGATTCGACGCGAAGGGACATCAGGGGTGAGCGGGAGCACGCGCACTCCTGGATGCCGGGTGACGACGGCACTGTGAGGCGCGAGCGCGATCCCGAGCCCGACGCTCGCCATCGCCTGCGCCTCGAGGTAGTCATTGGCTTGGAAGGAGATCCGCGGAGTGAACCCCGCTGCGGTGCTGGCTCGTTGCAGCACCTCGCCGACGGGGTGATTGTCGGCACGGATGATCCATGACTCGTCTGCGAGTTCGCGCATGCTCACCGCGGCTCGATCCGCGAGCGGATGGTCGGCAGCGACGACCAGAACGGTGGGCTCCTCGAACACCAGGGAGAGGGCGAACCGGCGGGCATCGAGCGGGCTCCACTCGTACTCCCAGAGCAAGCACAAGCCGACCTCTCCCCGGGCGAGCATGTCCATCAGTCGGTCGATCCGGTTGGAGCGCACGTTCATCGTGATCGACGGATTCTCACGTCGGAAAGTCCCGATCACCTGCGGCAGAAAGGAACTGGCGATCGTCGGAAAGGTGCCGAGCCGCACCGATCCCGCCTCGAGGTGCGCCAGTCGATCGATGTCAGCGTGTGCGGCATCCATCTGTCGGAGGATCGTGCGCGCGTGGCCCGCCAGCGTTACCCCTGCCTCCGTGGCGATCATTCCCTCCGGCAAACGACGCAGGAGCGGCTGGCCGACTTCGAGTTCCAGCTTGCGCAGCTGCTGGGAGACCGCCGATGGCGTGTGGAAGAGGGCCTCGGCAGCCCCGGTCACCGAGCCGGTTTCGATGACACTGAGCAGAACCCTCAGCCGGTTGACGTCGAGCATTTCCGATTCCTTCGTGTAGCACTTCTTCACCATGCTTCAGTGATGCATGGTGACGCTAACTCTAAGAGTAGTTCCGCGCCAATGCACGATGGTCGACGCCGGCGTCATTCCATCTGGAGGAGAGCTGTACCTGATTCACGCCCGACTGTATCAGGAATGTAGCGATGCTACACAACATGGTGGATCTTCGAACTTGTGATTCACGCTGTTTGGGCAGAAGGTAATCCGAGTCCCGCATTGCAACCGACCGGAAGCCATCACATGTCCCACTCGATCCCCGCCACCTGGGTCCGCGGAGGCACCAGCAAGTGCTGGGTGTTCGAGCGCGAAGATCTCGAACTCCCTGGATGGACGGTCGACGAAGTGCTGCTTCGCCTCTTCGGCAGCCCCGACCCGCGCCAGCTCGATGGAATCGGCGGAGCAACATCAACGACCAGCAAGGCGGTGATCCTCGAACGATCGCCGGACGCCGACGCCGACGTGAACTACACCTTCGCGCAGGTGGGGATCGCCGAGGCGCGCGTGGACTGGGGGTCCAACTGCGGCAACTGCTCAGCAGCCGTTGCGCCGTACGTGCTCGACCGCGGCTGGGTGACGCCCACCGCAGACGAAACGATCGTGCGTGTACGCAACACCAATACCGGCCAGCTCATCCTGCAGCGCGTCGCGACACCGGGAGCAGTTTGGTCGCCGCAGTTCGACACCGAGATCCCCGGCGTCGCCTTCGCTGGGATCGGCGTGGGGCTCGGTTTCGTCTCCCCCGCCGGCAAGACGACCGGGCACGTGCTTCCCACCGGCAACTCTGTCGATGCGTTGCAAGTGGGCGTGCCGACGATCCAGGCGAGCCTGGTGGATGCCGGTGCGCCGCTGGTGATCATCACGCCGGAGACGGCCGGACTGAGCGATGTCGCTTACGGCGACTGGACCCGTGCAGTCGCTCCTGCCCTCCCCGCGCTCGAGGCGATCCGCCGAAGTGCTGCCGTCGCGATGGGGCTCGCCGCAGACGCGTCCAGCGCAGCACGCGCTGTTCCGAAGCTCGCCATCGTCGGCGCTCCCGAAGATCCCGACCTCAGCGACCTCGACGTACTGATGCTTTCGATGGGCGAGCCCCACCCGGCGCTGCCGATCACCGGAAGCGTGGGGCTGACCGTCGCAGGAACCCTCCCTGCCACGATCGTCGCGGAGGCTCTTTCGCCGCGCACCGACGCAGGCCTGCGCCTTCGCACACCGGCGGGAACCATCCGGACCTGGCACCGGCGAATCGACGGTGCCGATGTGTTCGGCACCCTTCGCACTGCCCGCGTCCTCGCCAGAGCGGAACTCGCGCTGGACGAAACGTCCGCACGCACATCAGGCGCGGTACCAGCAGCCCTCACCCGCGCCTGATCCCGCTCACTAATCTAAGGAGCAAAGATGCCCCAGATCGCCACTCTCCCCCACGAGGACACCGATGAGGACGCCCCTCCGCACCCGCGCGGGCGAGTCATCGGCATCGTCGGCGTGGCTGCCGTCGTCGGCATCGCCACCTCCCTTCTCGCCGGCGGTATCCTCAACCCGCGAGCGACCACCACGGACGGAGATTTCGCCGGAGAGACCGTCGAGGTCATGATCCCGCTCGCCGAGGGCGGCGGCACCGACACCTGGGCCAGGTTCATCGGTCAAGAGCTGGCGCAGACCATCCCTGGCAGGCCCGGCTTCTCGCCGACGAACGACGCCGGTGGCGAGGGGATCACCGGATCGAATCACTTCGCTCAGTCGGCGGAGCCGTCCGGAACCGAACTGCTCGTGAGCACCGCGACGACCGTCGTCCCCTGGGTGCTCGGCCGCGACGTCGTCAAGTACTCCTTCGACGAGATGACACCGATCCTCGTCAACGGCACGGGCGGCGTGCTCTATGCGCGCACGGACGCCGGAGTCGCCGGCATCGGTGATCTGATCGACCGCGACACCCCCTTGGTCTTCGGCGGGATCACTCCTACCGGCCTCGACCTGACCACCCTCGTCGCCTTCGACCTGCTGGGGGCGGATGTATCGTCGACCTTCGGATTCGAAGGCCGCGGCCCCGTGAACCTGGCACTGCAGCGCGGTGAGGTCGACCTCGACTACACGACCACAAGCGCCTATGAACCGGCGGTGCAACCACTCGTCGAAGACGGTTCCGCCGTGGTCCTGATGACCTTCGGCCAGATCGGCCCCGACGGCGACGTCATCCGCGATCCCAACTTCCCGGATGTACCGACCGTGGTCGAGGCGTACGAAGAGCTCTACGGCAAGGCACCGAAGGGTGCCGCGTACGAGGCGTACCGCACCATGCTCGGCCTGACCTACACATATCAGAAGGGGCTGTGGGTGCCGGGCGATACTCCCGACGAGGCCGTGGATCTCCTGCGAGCGAGTGCGCGAGAACTGGCTGCGGACCCGGCCTTCACGGAGGCGGCCTCGGAAGTGCTCGGAGGCTACCCGATCGACGCCGATGACGACGTCGCGGAGCGCATCAGCGCCGCCTACAAAGTCTCGGACAGCGTTCGCGACTACCTACTCGACCTGCTCGAGACCGACTACGACATCACCGTGCACTGACGCACTGGACGACAGGAAACCGACATGCTCGACGCAGCCATGGCCGCACTGGCCTCTCTGGCAGACCCATCACTCCTGTTCATGATGCTCATCGGCGTCCTCGCCGGCTTGGTCATGGGCCTCATTCCCGGACTCGGCGGCACCGCGGCCGTGGCCATCCTGCTCCCGGTGACCTTCGGGATGGAGCCAGCCGCGGCTCTCGCACTCCTCATCGGCGCACTGGCCGTCGTGCACACCTCCGACACGGTGTCCGCGGTGCTGCTCGGCGCCCCCGGATCGGCATCCGCCTCCGTCACCATGCTCGACGGGTACTCGATGGCCCGGAAGGGTCAGGCGAAACGGGCATTGAGCCTCGCGTTCCTGTCGTCGATGGCCGGGGGGATCATCGGCGCGATCGGCCTGACCCTCGCGATCCCGCTGGCACGCCCGCTCGTGCTGTCATTCGCCAGCCCCGAGCTGTTCATGCTCACGGTGCTCGGCGTCGCGCTCGCAGCCGTCCTCTCCCGCGGAAACCTCATCAAGGGCCTGGTGTCCGGTCTCCTCGGTCTGCTGGTCGGCATGATCGGCATCGCGCCCACCACCGCCGAGGAACGCTTCACATTCGGGAGCCTGTTCCTCGGCGACGGCCTCTCCATCGTCGCCGTCGCCCTGGGCGTCTTCGGTCTCGCCGAGATCGCTTCGCGAGCCAGCAAGCGCCGCGCCGACGGCAAGCCGGTCGAGGTGACCGGCGGCTGGGGATCCGGCATCCGCGAATGGCTGACCCACTGGAGCCAGGTGATCCGCGGCTCGCTCATCGGCATCGCCGCCGGCGTCCTCCCCGGAGTCGGCGCGACGGCCGGCACGTGGATGGCGTACGGACAGGCCGTGGCGACGGCGAAGGACAAGAGCCAGTTCGGAAAGGGCGACCCGCGCGGCATCGTCGGCCCGGAGAGCGCCAACAACTCCGTCGAAGCCGGCGACCTCATCCCGACATTCCTGTTCGGCATCCCGGGCGGCGTGCCGTCGGCGCTGCTTCTGGGGATGCTGCTGACCTACGGGATCCAGCCGGGGCCGAACATCATCGGCGAACACCTCGACCTGATGTACCTGATCATCTGGACCTTCGCGATCGCGTCGGTCCTGGGCGCTCTGCTCTGCTTCGTCGCCGTCCGACCGCTCGCTTCTCTGACTAAGGTGCCGTTCGCGATCCTCTCGGCGGGCCTTGTCGTCATCATGCTGCTGGGCGCATTCCAGGAGGGCGGCCAGATCGGCGATCTCTGGATCATGGTGCTCCTCGGAGTGGTGGGGTGGGTGATGAAGTCGATCGACATCCCCCGCGCACCCTTCCTCATCGGATTCGTGCTCGCCATCCCGATGGAGCGGTACTACTTCCTCACCGACAGCCTGTACGACGGAATCGGATGGATGCTGCGCCCGGGCACCCTGGTCTTCATCGCCGTGCTGATCGTTCCGATCATCTGGGCGCTGGTGCGCACGGTTCGGCGACGCGTCCGCGGGCTCAAGCCCGCAGCCGAAGCCGCCGACCATGTCATGAGCGAAGACGCGCCGCTGACGAACTCGGTATGGTCGCTCAGCGCCTCGCTGGTGGCGATCGCCGTGTTCGTAACCTCGCTCGCAGTCTCCTCCGGGTTCTCCGCCGAGGCGCAGCTGCTGCCGCAACTCGTGGGGTGGACCGGACTTCTGGTGTCCGCGCTGTTCGCCGCGAACGAGGTCCGCCTGCGGCTCGCGCAGCGCCGGAGTGCGGGTGCGGCCGGCGAGCCTGTCGAGGGCGCACGTGGGACCGACGGAGTAGCCCCCGTATCTGGGAAGGCCACGGTGCCGGCGAATGAGACGCCCGGCAACACCGAGCCGACCATGAACACCGTCTCGGTCATCACCGATCTGGGCGACGACATCGCGGCGCTGGATGTGCCCGACCCGCACCGCACCCGGCACGCGTTCGTGACCTTCGCATGGATGGCCGGATTCCTGATCCTGAGCGCCCTGGTCGGCTATCTCGCCGCGGCGATGATCTTCGTGCCTGCATTCCTGCTCCTGCAGGCTCGAGCCAAGGTCAAGACCACGATCATCTACACCGCGGCGATCTTCGTCTTCCTGGTCCTGCTGCCCAGCCTCCTGCCCGTCGACCTGCCGCAGGGGTTGCTGAACTCGTGGGTGTGAGCCCCGCCGGCCGGTCAAGTTCGTACCCGAGTTTTGCTCACAAGAGCATGATGAGTGAGGGGGACTGCTGAACGGATAGGTGACATCTTGACCTGCCCCACGGAAATGGTTCCATTTTCGATGGCTAACTGGTGGCCTGATCCGGAAGGCTCATCCTCATGCCACGTCCCTATCCGCCAGAGTTTCGTGGTCGCGCCGTCGCACTCGTGCGTGCCGGCAAGCAGGCCAAGCAGACCGCCGTGGAACTCGGCATCCACCCCGTCACGCTCTCGAACTGGATCCGACAGGACGACATCGACAATGGCCGCCGGCCCGGAGTCCCATCGTCGGAATCGGCTGAGCTGCGCGCAGCAAAGCGCCGCATCCGAGAGCTCGAGACCGAGCTGCTCATCGTCCGGCAAGCGGCGAAGTTCCTCGACGAGGAGCGACCCCGCCCAAAAGACTCTTCCCGGTGATCGACCGCCTCGCCGACGCCGGGATCCCGATTGACCGCTGCTGCCGCGTCCTCGGGGTCGCCAGGCAGCACTACTACCGCGTCAAACGGAAGCCCCTGACCCAGTCCGAGTTGCGTAGACAGTGGCTGACCGGGCTGATCCGGGAAGTGCACGTCACCTCTCGCGGCACCTACGGATACCGCCGCGTCCACGCCGAGCTGACCATGGCGATGGGTGTCACCGTCAGCGAGCGAACCGTGCACAAGCTGATGCGTCTGGCCGGGATTTACGGGCTCCCTGGGCCCATCCGCACCAAGCGGCTCCGCGGCGTCGTCACTTCCGATGATCTCGTGAACCGAAAGTTCGCCCGGCCTCGCCCGAACGAGCTCCGGGTCACAGACATCACGCAGCACCGCACGCGCGAAGGGTGGGTCTACTGCGCCGCCGTCCTCGACGCGTACAGTCGTCGCATCATTGGCTGGTCGATCGACTCCAAACAGGACACGACACTCGTCATCAACGCGCTGGACATGGCCATCCGGAATCGTCGTCCCGCACCGGGCGGGATCGTCCACGCGGACCATGGAACGCAATTCACGTCGTGGCTCTTCGGGGAGAAGATCCGCTCCGCCGGGCTCCTGCCTTCGTTCGGATCGGTCGGAGATGGGCTCGACAACGCGATGATGGAGAGCTTCTGGTCATCGATGCAGATCGAGCTCCTGAACCGTAAGAAGTGGAAGACCAGAGTCGAGCTCGCGAACGCGATCTTCGAATACATCGAGATCTTCCACAACCGGCAACGGCGACATTCCGCGCTCGGCTATCGCACGCCGATCGAATACGAGACACTCGACATCAACGACATCCCCGCCGCGAGTTAGCGACCCGGAGTGGAACCGAATCCGTGGGGCAGGTCAAACTGTCACCTATCCCTGCAGCAGTCCCGAGTTCACCTTGGTGAACACGACTGGCGGCACCCAGGTCCAGATCACCAAGTCATGGACGGGACGCCAGGGTTGGCGGAGGCGCGTCGCTTTTCCACTGCCTCCCATTCAGAAGTTCATCGTGTGGATCACCCTGTTCCAGACGGGCGGCGCGGTCAGCCGTGCATTCCGCTGACTCGAGAAGCGAGACCCAGAGGCGAACTTGGAGGCGTGACTGCTGCCACATCCGAGGCAACGGTGACAATCCCGGACCCGCAGGTTCGCGCCAGACGGAGTCGTAGCCGACTCGGCTGGTCAGGCTGGGCGCTTGCCGCGGCATCCGTCTACGAGGTCCCTGCGCCTGTCGAAGTGGCAGTCGCTGCGGGAATCGAAGGCTGTACCCTCGGAGGCCGAGTCGACGGCATCTGCCAGGTGGCGAGGGTGTCACGCGCGCGTCGGAGGTTCTACCGGTCGAGCTGGAGGCGCGACCATGCATGGATGGAAAGCGCGCCGAAGACCAGCGGCACGCTCGGCACTGTCAGGAGTGCCGCTGTAGGAACTGCGTCTGGGTCTATCGCCCACAATGCCGGGGCGACGATCGGTACCCACGCGCCGATCCCGATCACGGCCATGAACTGACCGATCACGACGAGCCCGACGGTCCCGGCGATTCCGGGCAGAAGGCCACGTCCGAGCGTTGCCGCCCAGGCCGCGGGAACGGAGATGAGCGCGGTCAGCATGACGAGCGCGGGGATCCGCACGAGGTCGCGGATGCCCGAGATGTCTGCCGCCCCGTAGCCGAACGCGATGCCTACGATCGCGACGGCCGATGTCAGTAGTACGGCGATGCCCACAGCCCATCCGAAGAAGACCGTGAGTTTTGCGATCGCGATCGTTCCGCGGCGCACGGGCAGCGCGAAGAGGCCGGTCACTGTGCCGTCGGCGAACTCTCGGCCGAACAGCCAACTGAGCGCGACGCCGAACGCGAGCAGACCGCCGGTAGCGGTGATCTGCGTCACGATCCCGACGAGCAGCGACCATCCCTTGAGGTGCGTGAGGGTGCCAAGCTTCGCAACGATCTGCGCATCGCCGGATGCAGCGCCGAGCAGCATCGCGAGCGTGAGAGCCGCGATCCCGACGATGAGGATCACGGTGATCCAGATCATGACCTTCGCCGCCATGGCCTTGCGTGCTTCGACGGAGATCGCTGTACCGACATGGTGGCTCATGACACGCTCCGGTCGAGGTCGTCGGCGTGCAGCATCGCGAAGAATGCCCGTTCGAGGTCGATGCCTGTCGGGTCGAGCGCGCCGATCGCGCGGCCTGCATTGATGACGGTGATGTGGTCGGCGATGCGCGCGACCTCGTCGAGATGATGGCTCGATACGAGGATTCCGGCGCCAGTGCGTGCGCGATGTATCAACGCCTCGCGCAGCAAGATGACACCTGCCGGGTCGAGCGCGTTCGTCGGCTCATCGAGCACGATAAGCCCTGGGTCGTGCTGGAGTGCCGCGGCGAGGCCGACCCGCTGGCGGTTGCCGAGCGAGAGCCGGTTCGCCCGTACCTGGGCGTAGCTTGAGAGCTCGAACTCAGCGATCGCTTTGTCGGCGACGTCGCGGGCCACGCGCCGTTCGATTCCGTGCAGCCGTGCGGCGACGATGAGATTCGATCGGCCGTCGAGTTCGGCATAGATGAGCGGATGCTCCACGAGCTGCCCCACTCCCGCCCACGTTGCAGCCGGCGCATCGTGTACGTCGAAACTGTCGATGCGTACGGTACCCGCCGTCGGGCGAAGCATGCCGAGCACGAGGCGCATCAGCGTAGTTTTACCAGCTCCGTTGAGTCCGACGATCGCATGGATCTGGCCGGGAGCTACGACGAGATCGATGCCGTGCACGCCGGCACCGCCCGCGAATTCACGTACAACACCGCGCACGGCAAGTCGAGGCGCGCTCGTTGTCATGACCGTACCTCGATGACATCAAGCGCTGCCTCGATCGCGTCTGCGAGCGAGCGCTCCTCGTCGTCGGCCCACGCGTGGAGGGCGGCGACGAGCGCCCCGAGCAGAGATGCTGCCGCGACGTGTGCTACCTCGGGTTCGGCGCCGTCGATAACGAGTTGTTCGATGATCGCCCGTTCGGTGTTGCCAGTGGAGCGCCACATCGCACCACGCAGGGCAGGGGTGCGTGCAACGATATGAACGCGGCGTCGGACGATCGGCGTCTCCGGCTCGGGGAGCGCCCGCCAGGCAGCGCGGAGTCCGCGGATCGCGCGCAGGAATGGTGACAGTTCGCGAGGCTGAGCCGCGATGGCGGCGATGACGTAGGGGTCATAGGGATCGTCGAGTAACAGGTGCTCCTTCGTGGGGAAGTAGCGAAAGAACGTCATCTCACTGACACCAGCGCGGTGTGCGATCTCAGAGACGGTTGTCTCGTCATAGCCATGACGTTCGAAGAGCTCCAGCCCCGCTTCGATAAGTGTGCCGAGCGTGCGCTCGCTTTTCGGCGAGCGCGTCGCCATCGCCCCGCGTGTGGTCGGTTCTGCTTCAGTCATGATCAAATGTTAGCAGCTAACATTTTTCTAGAGCGTGAAGAATGGTGTGGGAGAGTTTGAACCATGAGCTGCCACCACGGTCTGCCTTTCGCCGTCTCCGAGATCGGGCTGGCCACTGCGAGCCCACAATCGTGCTTCCGGGCGGCCCGTGCCGCGGTTCCGAGTAGCTGGGCGACTCGGCTGGTCTCACGAAGACGCATCGACTCGTCGTCCTTCATCCCAGGGGGACGGGACTGTTGCACGGATAGGTGGCATCTGAGTTGGCTGGGGCGTGTTGCTAATCCCGCTGGTGAGCCAGTGGAGCGTCGCGGCGAGGCAGAGGCCGGCGTGGTAGTTGCGGGCGAGTTTGTCTGATCGCATGGCGATGCCGCGCCATTGCTTGAGCTTGTTGAAGCAGCGCTCAACGACGTAGCGGTCGCGGTAGCGGTGCTGTTGTTCGTCGCCGAAGTCGATGGGGCGGCCGCGACGTTTGCGGCGGTGGGGCGATCTGATCATCACGTTCGGGATCGTCGCGGCGATGCCCCGCTCGCGCAGCCATGGCGGTTCGCCCGGGACGGGTAGCCCTTGTCGGCCATCACTCGGTCCGGGCGCTTGCGCGGCCGCCCGCACGCGGATCTGTTCCAGCGTCGCGGCGAGCATGCTCGTGTCAGCGGCCTGGCCGGGCGTCAGGATGAACGCCAGCGCGCGTCCCCTCCCGTCGCAGACCAGGTGGTTCTTCGTCGTCAGCCCGCCACGGGAGCAGCCGATCGCGTGATCGGGTGGCTCGTGACCGAACTTCTTGTAGTTCTGCAGAGCCCCCCGCGGCCCACGGGAGGGTTTCGTCGTGCTGATGCACGCGCACGATCGTGGAGTCGATCGATGCGACCCAATCCAGGTCCCCGGCCTGCCGCGCACGTGACTGCACATGCTCCAGCACCTGCGCCCAAACCCCGGCGTCGGCCCACCGGTTGAAGTTCTTGTAGATCGTGTTCCAGCTCCCGAACCGCTCCGGCATGTCCCGCCAGGGTGCGCCAGTGCGGAACCGCCAGTCCGTCGCCTCAACGACCGTTCGACGACCCACCGAGGGATGATGCGAGAGTGAATGATGTCGCTGCGATCTATGACGATCTCGTTCGGTTCGAGACGAGTTCTCGATCACAACACCGCGACGAAGTCGACAAGGAATAGGACCTGCGCGACAAGAGCTCAGGAGAACGAGTCCGCGCCGTATGTGATTTCCGTCGACGCCGGTGACCGGTCCGACGCGCTGCCTGCTACGGATACGGTGCCCGACGGGACCGACTCGAGGCGCGAAGAGAACGCCACGCTCGTCGTCTTGCCGGGCGCGAGCGCCTGGATCGTTCTGGAACCGAAAGCTGTCGTGATCAGGACATCGACCGATACGGTGTCCACGTTCTTCACGGAGACCGTGAGGTAGACCTTCTTGGCGGCGCATCTCGTCGTCGCAGTGACCACAAGATCCAGTTCCTTGACGGTGACGTCGACGAGTGTCCACTGCTGATGGGCGGACCCGCGATACACCTGCTGCTCTGCCCGGGTTCCATCGGCGACAGTGGCCGCCGTCAGTCCGAGCGCGTGGGTCGAGAATCGATTGATGAACGCGACTCGCCCCTCACCAACGGGCGTCGCCGACCACTGCTGCTGTAGAGCGGTGACGTCCGATCGGATTCCTGCCTTCGCACCGATCGCGCGTGAGCGCCCGCCGATCTCCAGGACCCTTCCGCTGTTCGTATCCTTGAGCGTATAGAAGCCGTCGATCTCGGTGGTGAACGTCCAGCGCTGATTCGGTGCGCCGGTGTCGGGCGCGAGAACGACGGCGGTGCCGTCGGCCGTGGCGCCCCCGAGGACGGTCAGAGCCTTGCCGCTCGTCGCGTTGATGACCTTGTAGATCCGGTCTGGCGCAACGGCGAACGACTGGCGCACCGGCTCCGCGGTCCGTCCGCCGACTCGCAGTCCTGACACGTTCGTGTACCCGCCCGACCCCGCCTTCGCAGTGAACCGGATGAACCCCGCGATGACCGAAGGCCACTCCACGACCTTCGGAGTGCGATCAGCGACCCAGGTGCCCGAGGCGACCGTGGTGAACGTCACCCCGTCGGCACTTGTCGACACCTCGAACGACGTGACGTCGCCGTCGGTGCCGTTCTCACGAGCCCACTGCTTCGGCAGATACTCCAGGGTCGTCACATTGTCGTAGGCACCGCCGAGGTCGAGGGTGATCGAGACGGGCATCGCGAGCTCTTTCGTACCCGGCCATGTCGACCAGCAGGTCTGCGAGTTCCTGTCGCCCCTGCCGTCGATGGCGAAGTAGGGAGGCTCGGGATCGCGAAACGCGGAGGGCGTGGACCGCTACGGGCGTGATCAGGTACTCGGCGCGAAGCGGCTGAGTGGGCAGCGCTCCGCGCTGCAGGTTGGGCGACCATGCGGCTCCGACCTCGGCGAGACGGGTCACCACGTTGGCATCCAGCTTGCCCTCACGGTTGGGCGCGCAGTTGAGGATGAATGACGTCCACATGGACGGTCTTCAGACGGTTCGCGCTGAGTACGCATCGCACGTTGAGGATCCGAATCTGAGAGCCGCGATAGGCGAGATCCAGCCGGGCGAGAGCATGCTCTGATCAGGAGCTCTTGTGGCGGAGACGAGGGGATTTGAACCCCTGGAACCCGTGAGGGTTCTCCACCTTAGCAGGGTGGTGCACTAGGCCGGACTATGCGACGTCTCCAGGCATCCGACCCGAAAGCACGGATGCACTTAGCAATCATAACCGGTCCGGCGAGCAGGCACGAACCGACGCCGAACCGCTACTCGCGGACGTTGCCGTTCGAGCAGGTCTGCTGGGCCGCGGAGTTTCCCTTGATGGAATCCGGCAGCGCCACCACGGTCTGCGTCGGGTCCGGCGTCGCCGCCGGATCGGTCGCGACGGGAGCGGGATCCGTCACCACGACGCCGTCGTTCTCGGTGTTCACGTGCGTGATCTGCAGTTGCGCGTTGGCGTTGATCGCATCCCACATCGCCGTCGCCGCCTCGTCATCGGGGATGACCTTGTTGGGGTCGTCGTAGTCCGTGACGTTCGGGTACTGCAGGAAGACGATGTCCTGGAACGGCACGTCCTTCACCGCGAGCGCGATCTGCACGATCTTCATCGGATCGGCGAGGGATTGACTGGGCTCGAGGTTCTTGACGCCGGTGGTTGCGAGCTTCAGCATCACCGGGATGTTGCCGAGCGTCTCACCGCTGATCATCTTGCGCGCCAGGCTCGACATGTACTGCTGCTGGTTGCCGATGCGGCCGAGGTCGCTGCCGTCACCCACGCCGTGTCGGGTACGGAGGAACTGCAGCGCCTCGATCCCCTCGATCGTGTGGTTGCCGGCCGCCAGGTCGAGGCCGGTGTGATCGTCCTGGATGGGGTTCGCGAGGCAGACCTCGACGCCGCCGATCGCGTTCGTGATCTCGATCACTCCGCCGAAGGTGACGGATGCCGCGAACTGGATCTCCTGGCCGGTGAGCTCGGAGATCGTCTTCACGACGCAGTTGAGGCCGCCATCGGTATAGGCGGTGTTCAGCGGCTGCTTGGTCATCCCGGAGCGGAGGTCGCCGTCGGCATCCACGCACTCGGGAATCGGGATCATCAGGTCACGCGGGAAGCTGACGGCCGTGATGCGCCGGGGCTCCTCGGAGACGTGGATCAGGAGGTTCACATCGTTGAGCGTGCCCCCGGAATCCGGGCCTTCGCAACGCTCGCCGAAGTACTGCTTGTAGGCGTCCTCACACGTGTCGACGCCGGTGAGGAGCAGGTTGAACCCGCCCTTGTAGGCGCCGATATCCGGCGGAAGGTCCTCCTGGCCGTCGAGTTCGACGGCGTTGGCGGTGACCGTGCTGGCGAGGTCGTAGAACACGTACGCCCCGACGCCGACGCCGCTGACGAGCACGACGGCCATCGCGATGCCGATGAGCTTGAGCAGCTGAGACGCCGAGCTGGGCGTGCGCAGCTGACCATGGCGCGCGATGGTTCGACGGCGTCGGGGGTTCTCGCTCAATCGGGGACCTTTCGGCTCTGCTGCGGTACGTCGGGGGTCATACCGTGCTCAGTACTGCGGAGGGTAAGGGATTCGAACCCTTGAGACATCTCTGCCCACTGGTTTTCAAGACCAGCTCCATCGGCCGCTCGGACAACCCTCCCGACAGACGCTTCTGTCGACCAGGCGTGAGTCTAGCCGAGTTCCATTCTCCCGTGCCGACCTGGGCGGGTCCTGGATGCTGCAGCATGCACCGTTCGATCGAGCCCGGCGTCTCAGCCGCTCGACTCGCGCACGACGAGCTCCGGCTGGAAGCGGATGGCGCGCTCGTGATCGCCCGATTCGCCGGAGGTCTCTTTGAGGAGCAGGTCCACCGCGGTCCAGCCCAGCGTGCGCGCGGGCTGGCTCACCGAGGTGAGCGGCACCACTGTGGCCGCGGCGAAGTCGATGTCGTCGTAGCCCACCAGGGCGATGTCCTCCGGCACGCGGATGCCGCCGCCGAGGGCGAAGGCCTGGAGAACGCCGACGGCGAGCAGGTCGTTGGCCGCGAACACGGCGTCAGGGCGATCGGCCGGTGCGCGGGCGACGATCTCCTCGCCCGCCGACCGGCCGTTCAGCACAGTGAGCCCACCGCGCTCGACCACTTCGAGCGTCGCCCCCTCGACGGAGGCGACGGCGTCGCGCGCTCCCTGCAGACGGTCGGCGACCTGATGGATCGACGTCGGACCAGCGAGGAACGCGATCCGCCTGCGTCCGCCGCTGAGCAGGTGCGCGACCGCGAGCCGGCCGCCCTCGACGTCGTCCACGGCAACCGAGGCGAACTCGTGATCCGGGTCCTCGCGGTCGACGAAGATCACCGGCACGCCGGAGTTCTTCAGCGCCCGCAACGATTCCAGCTCGTCGGAGACCGGCGTGATCAGCAGTCCGTTCACCCGCTGCTCGCGGAAGAGCTCGATATGAGCATCCTGTCGCTGCGGGTTCTCATCGCTGTTGCCGAGCAGCACCGTGAGCCCGGCTGCGGACGCCCTCTCCTCGGCCCCGCGTGCGACCTCGGCGAAGAACGGGTTGCCCACATCGGGGACGACGAGCCCGATGCTGCGACTGCGGCCGGCACGCAACTGCCGCGCCGCATCGTTGCGGACGAATCCGAGCTCGCGGATCACCCTCTGCACCCTGTCCACGGTGGCGGGTGCGACCCGATCCGGCTGATTCAGCACGTTCGAGACTGTGCCCACCGAGACGCCCGCAGTGGCCGCGACATCCTTGACGCTCACCGACATGCTCACCCGTGCCTTTCTCGCAACGCTGTCCAGTGTCGCATGGGCTCAGCGCCGGCGTTCGCCGACGGCCACCGTCGCGAAGACGAGGCATCCGAGCCCGGGGATGAGCAGCGGGAGCAGCTGCCAGGTAATGACCGCGGTGAGCACGAGCGCGACGATCAGATACGCGGAGCCGACGGCATCCGCCCGGATCCACGCCGGCATGACCCGCACGGCGGCGCGCCAGCCGTGTTCCGGCGACCATCCGGCAGCGGCGACCAGGACGGCGAGCCAGACGACGATCAGCCCGACGATGCCGACCGTGCCGACGAGAGGACCGCCGGGGAGTGTCCCGCCGGCGGCCAGCAGGATGTCCCAGAGCAGCACGGCACTCACCGCGAGCGCGGCCCCGCCGACGACCAGACCCGCGGGGATCGCCCGTCGCAGGTCAGCCAGGAATAGCCCGACACCGGATGCCTCGGCCTGCAGGTGACGCCGCAGATGCCGGATGCCTGCGGCGAGCGCGGCCGGCGTCGTGACGAGCGGCAGTGAGCACGCCACCACGAGGATGCCGACCCACATGACCTCCCCGAACAGTGCGAACCGGTTGACCGCTCCCGGCCAACGCAGGAGGCTGCCGTCGATCTCCGGTTTACGCCTGTGCGCCCTCGGCATCCGCCTGCCCATCAGCGCATCAGCCCTTCAGCCCCTGTGTCGCGACACCCTCGACGAGGAAGCGCTGGAAGATCATGAAGAACACCAGCACCGGCAGCAGCGCCAGCACAGACACCGCGATCGTCGCGCCGAGGTCGGAGGTGGAGGTCTGGTCGTTGAAGATGCGCAGGGCGAGCGGCACCGGCTGCTTGTTCGGTGAATTGAGGTACAGCAGCGGTCCGAGGAAGTCGTTCCAGCTCCAGATGAACGCGAAGATCGACGAAGTGATCAACGCCGGCTTGATGAGGGGCAGCGTGATCGAGAAGAACACTCGCGGGTGGCCCGCTCCGTCGATACGCGCGGCCTCATCGAGCTCTCGCGGCAGGCCGCGGATGAACTGCACCATGAGGAAGACGAAGAACGCCTCCGTCGCCAGGAACTTCCCGATCAGCAGCGGCACGAACGTGTCGACCAGCCCGAGATTCCGGAACAGCATGTACTGCGGGATGATCAGCACGTGGAACGGCAGCAGCATCGTGCCGATCATGATCGTGAAGAGGAGCGCCCTGCCCTTGAAGTCGACACGAGCGAAGGCGTACGCCGCCATGGACGAGGAGATCACGATTCCGATGACGGAGCCGACCGCCAGGATCATCGAGTTCGCGAAGAACTGCCAGAGCGGCACCCCCGCGACGCCCCCGAGCACGGTGAGGTAGTTGTCGATCGTGGGATTCTGTGGAAGAAGCCCCTGGTTCGATCCGAACTCGGAGTGCGGCTTGAAGGATGCGGCGAACATCCACACCAACGGATAGAGCACGATCGCCGCGAGCGCGACGGCGATCACGATCCAGACGATCGTGATGATCCGGGCTCTGGTGCGAGCACGTCCCGCGCGCACGGGCCGTGCCGCCCGGCGCTCGTCGATCGCGAGCAGAGTTCTGGTCTCGCTCATCGGGAGTCACCTCCGTAATGCACCCAGCTTCTGGAGGTGCGGAACATCAGGAATGCGATGATGCCGACGACGATCAGCAGGACCCAGGCCATGGCCGAGGCGTATCCGAGCTGGCCGTCGCGGAACGCACGCGTGTACAGGTAGACGGTGTAGTAGTTGGTCGCACCGGCAGGGCCACCGGTGCCGGATCCGATGATGTACGCCGACGCGAAGATCTGGAACGCGTGGATCATCTCCAGCAGCAGGTTGAAGAAGATCACGGGCGAGAGCATCGGGAGCGTCACGTTGAAGAACTTGCGCCAGGGGCCGGCGCCATCGACGGATGCCGCTTCGTACAGCTCGGTCGGAACGCCTTTCAGCCCCGCAAGGAAGATGACCATCGGAGCGCCGAACTGCCAGACGGCCAGCAGGATGATCATCGGCAGGACGAGGGCCGGGATGCCGACCCAGCCGCCGATCTCGATGCCGAAGACGTTCAGGGTGCCGTCGACCGGCCCGTCCGTCGCGAACATCGCCCGCCAGACGATCGCGATCGACACGCTGGCGCCGATCAACGACGGAGCGTAGAAGGCGGATCGGAAGAAGCCCGATCCCCTGCTGCGCGCGTTCAGCAGCATCGCCACGCCGAGGGCCGCGGCGAGCTTGATCGGCGTGCCGACGAGGACGTAGGCGAGGGTGATCTGAACCGAGCCCCAGAACTTCTGGTCGCCCATCATCCGTTCGAAGTTGCCGAGACCGATCCACTGTGGCGAACTGAAGATGTCGTACGAGGTGAAGGCGAGATACAGCGAGAACAGCATCGGGCCGGCCGTGAGGCCGATGAAGCCCAGCAGCCACGGCGAGAGGAAGATGTAGCCCGCGACGGTGTCCCGGCTGGGACCGCGACGCCGGGACACCGTCGCTCGGCCGTCGGCCGAGGGACGGGCACCGGAATCGGCGACGCGTGGAGCATTCGGCGCGATCGCCGATTCGGTGGACATCGAAGGGGTTCTTTCCGGGTCAGCCTGCGAGGATGACTTCGGCCTCGTCGAAGAACTGAGTCACCGCGTCGTCGACGCTGATCGCTCCCAGGCCGATCGACTTGCCGAGGTCCCAGAACGTCTGCTCGATCGAGCCGTAGCCTTTCACGGGCACCGGAGGCGCATCGCCGATGCGGTCGGCGACGGACTCGAGGTAGTCGGCGACCTGCTTGTCCGCGCCTTCGAGCTTCGCTCCGTCGAGCTTGCTCGATGAGGCGGGGAAGCCGAGAGTGGTGCCGAAGATCTCGCCCGCTTCCGGGGAGTTGACCAGGAAGTCGAGGAAGATCGCTGCCGCCTCGGGGTACTCGGTGTTAGCCGAGACGGCGACCTGTAGGCCGGCCTGACGGTACAGGTCCTTGGCCCCGTCGTCGCTCGTCGGCGGTGCCACCATCGAGAGCTTCGCATTGCCGGTCTCGGCGAGGTAGCCGCCCAGGAAGTTCGACCAGCTCATTTCGCTCGCGGTCAGCTTGGCACCGAGTCCGGACGTCGGGGTGATCTCCTCGAGTCGGGACTGCGGAACGCCGACGCCGTCGCGGACCTGCGCGCCGGAGTCCCAGAAGTCGCGCAGTTGGTCCTCATCGAAACCGAGCGCGCCGTCGTCGGTGAAGAGGTTCCCGCCGTCCTGGCGCAGAAGCAGCTCGAGGTTCTGAATGCGCTGGGTGTAATCCGTGCCACCGTAGATGCTGCCGCCGGACGCCTCGGTGACGCTCGCAATCCACTCGTCGTGATCCTCATACGAGGTGCCGCCCTCGTAGGGTTCCACACCGACCTGAGCGAGCAGGTCGTCGTTCTGGAAGACGGCCCAGGCGCTGTAGCCGGTGGGCAGGGAGAACTGCTTCCCGTCGAGCTGTCCGGTGCCGAGCAGGGATTCATCGAACGTGGAGGTGTCGACGAAGTCCTGGTACTGGCCGAGGTCGAGCAGCATGCCCGGTTCGCCGTACTGACGCAGGTACGAGTCGGAGAACTGCCACACATCCGGGAGTCCGTTGCCGGCCGCCTCGGTCTGACGCTTCTCCCAGTAGCTGGGGAAGTCCGTGAAGCTGCCCTCGACCGTGATGTTCGGGTATTCCTCGTTGAACGCCTCGATGAGTGCCTCGTAGCGGCTGGCCCGATCGTCGTTGCCCCACCATGTGAACGTCAGCGTGACCTTCTCGTCGGCGTCGTACGCGGGCTTCGTATCGGGGGCTGCGCCTCCGGCGCAGCCTGCGAGCGCGAGTGCCGCGCCGGTGACGAGGGCCGTCGCCGCGGCGATTCGCTTCCTAATGAACATCGTTGTCCTCTCTTGGTGAACGTCGTCGACCGGTGGGGGCCGGACGTCGCTGACCGGATCTACTGCGGTTCGCGCTGAATGGAAAGCGCTTCCCCGCAATCTACTCGGGATTGACACGTTTCACAAGATCCGGTTCTTACCCGATCTTCTATCGTGAGGTAAACGTTGTACTGAACATCGCCGACTACTGGTCGGTTGACTGCGCCAGTGCGAGCGACATCGGAGACACAGCGGGAAGCGCTTTCCCATATGCTGGAGGAGAATGTGTGCAGCATCCGCTCCCCGACCGAAGGAATCCCGCGATGGCCACAGATGTGCTGCTCGTCGGAGCGCGGGGTTTCGGCGCCAACCACCTGCAGAACCTCGAGCGACTCGGCGAGCGGGTGCGCCTGGTCGCACTGGCAGATCCGAGCGGTGGACCCGAGTTCGGCTACGGCTCCGATGCACCCGCCTTCACCGGCCTGGCCGAAGCCTTCGCCTCCGGCATCCGCCCCGATGTCGTGATCATCGCGACACCGACAGGCACGCATTTCGCGCTCGCCTCGCTCGCGCTCGAGCACGGATGCGATCTGTACCTCGAGAAGCCGCCGGTCGCGACGATGGCGCAGTTCGAAGATCTGCTCTCACTTCAGGAGCGGTCCGGCCGAGCGGTGCAGATCGGGTTCCAGAGCTTCGGCTCGCACGCGTTCGCCCGCCTCGCGGAACTCGGCCAACCGACCTCGGTCGCCGCCTGGGGGGCCTGGACGAGGGATGCCGCGTACTGGTCGCGCTCCGCATGGGCCGGCAGACGCAGCGTCGACGGCCTCCCCATCGTCGACGGAGTGGTGACGAACCCGCTCTCGCACGCCGTCGCGACGGCGCTGCGTCTCGCCGGCGCGCGGCGCCGCGAAGACGTGGCACGGGTAGAGCTCGAGCTCTACCGTGCGAACGACATCGAGGCCGACGACACGTCCAGCGTCCGGGTCACGCTCTCCGACGGCCGGATCGTCTCGGCGGCCCTGACCCTCGCCGCCCCCGAACCGTCCGATCCACTCATCGAGGTGCGCACGCCCGCTGCCGACGTGGTCTTCTCCTACACAACGGACCGGCTTATCCAACAAGACGGCACTGAGATCGACACCGGGCGGACCGACCTCTTCGAGGAGCTCCTCGACCACCGCGACCACGGCGTCGCCCTGCATGCCCCGCTCGTCGAGACCGGGGCGTTCATGACGGTGCTGGAGGCCGTGCGCACCGCCCCCGACCCCGTTCCGGTCCGCGCTGCCGCCGTCGGGATCCTCACCGAACGCGCCGCCCCACTCACGACCATCGCCGGGATCGACGAGTGGGTCGAGCGCACCGCGCGAGCCGGCGCCCTGTTCAGCGAAGTGCACGCGCCGTTCGCGGCAACGCCGAAGAATGGCCGCGCGCACGAGGTCGGCGTCGGCGGGTCCGTCGTCGCCGTGCACGATGACGGCTCCGCAGTCGCCACAACGTCCGGTCCGCGCCCGTTCCTGCACCCGGTGCGCACTCCGGGCGGCGTCGTCGTCTCCGACGCGCACCCGGCTGATCACGACTGGCACCTCGGGGTCTCGGTCGCGCTCCAGCACGTGAACGGCGTGAACTTCTGGGGCGGCCCCACGTACACCCGCGGCCTCGGCTACCGCTGGCTAGCCGACCACGGCCGCATCCGGACGACATCGTTCACCGTCGACGAAGACGGCTTCTCCTCAACGGCGGAATGGCTCGCACCCGACGGCACCGTCCTGCTGAGCGAATCCACGCGGTGGCTGTTGCGTGCCGCATCCGACCCGCGTGCCTGGCTGTTCCGGACGGCGACGACGCTGCGCGCGGAGAGCCCGCAGCTCGAGCTCGGCAGCCCAGGCAGCAACGGCCGCGCCCGAGCCGGCTACGGCGGGTTCTCGTGGCGGTTCCCGGCGGCGTCCGACGTCGACGTGCGCACCGCACGAGCAGCCGGAGAAGAAGCCGTGCACGGCGCCATCGCCCCGTGGCTGGCGTTCAGCGCGCGCTTCGCCGCCGGAGAGGCAACGGTGGTCCTCGCCGGAGATGACGTCCGGACGCGCGAGGACCCCTGGTTCGTGCGCGTGGACGACTACCCCGGCATCGGGTCGGCGCTGGCCTGGGAAGAGCCTCTCCGGCTCGACGCCGGAGAGAGCATCACGTTGGCGTACCGTGGTGCCGTGGCCGACGGCCGCCTCGCCGAGGACGACATCATGACCCTGCTCCAGGAGTGACCCGAGCGGGGTCGAGGAGCGTTCTTGCGAATATCTCCGGGTACCCTCTACACTTTCATGAAACGATTCAACGCCGATTCTTCGAAACGTGAGCCCATGACACGCCACTGCTTCCAGCTCCAGGTCCGCCCCGAACTGCTGGACGAGTACGTCGCTCGTCATTCCCCGGTCCGGCCCGAGATGCTGGCCGAGATCGCGGCGGCCGGCCGTCGCAACTACTCGCTCTTCCTCGGCGAAGGCGGACGCCTCATCGGCTACTACGAGACCGATGACGACGCGGCCGCCCAGGCGCACCTCGCCGGCTCCGAGGTCGCCGCGCGGTGGGAGGCAGAGATGGCACGCTTCTTCGTCGGCCTCGACGGCCGCCCCGATCAGGCGGCCGCTCCGCTCTCCGAGGTGTTCCACCTCGAAGACCAGCTCGCCGCAGCCGACGAACCCGCATCCGATACCGACGAAAGCTGTGCCCCATGAGCATCCTCTCCACCGACGCCCTCGCAGCCCTCGAACAGCAGGCGATCGAGCTCCCGTCCTGGGCGTTCGGGAATTCCGGCACCCGCTTCAAGGTGTTCGGCACCCCTGGCACCCCGCGCGACCCGTTCGAGAAGATCGCGGATGCCGCGCAGGTGAACAGATACACCGCCCTCGCCCCGAGCGTGGCGCTGCACATTCCGTGGGACATGTGCGATTTCGGAGACCTGCGCACGCACGCCGAGGACCTCGGAGTCACTCTCGGCACGATCAACTCCAACACCTTCCAGGACGACGACTACAAGTTCGGCGCCCTCACGCACGAAGATGCGGGCGTGCGGCGGAAGGCGATCGATCACCACCTGGCCTGCATCGACGTGATGGATGCCACGGGCTCTCGGGACCTGAAGATCTGGCTCGCCGAGGGGTCGAACTACCCCGGTCAAGCCGACCTCCGAGGCCGCCAGGACCGGCTGCAGGAGTCGCTGCAGGAGATCTATACGCGCCTCACCGGCGACCAGCGCCTGGTGCTGGAGTACAAGTTCTTCGAGCCGGCGTTCTACCACACCGACGTTCCGGACTGGGGCACGTCCTACGCCCAGGTGAGCGCCCTCGGAGATCGGGCGATGGTATGCCTCGACACCGGCCACCACGCACCCGGCACGAACATCGAGTTCATCGTGATGCAGCTGCTGCGCCTCGGAAAGCTGGGCTCCTTCGACTTCAACTCGCGCTTCTACGCCGATGACGACCTGATCGTGGGCGCCGCCGATCCGTTCCAGCTCTTCCGCATCCTCTTCGAGGTGATCCGCGGCGGCGGCCTGAACAACCCCGACGTGGCCTTCATGCTCGACCAGTGCCACAACGTCGAGGACAAGATCCCCGGCCAGATCCGCTCTGTGCTCAACGTGCAGGAGATGACGGCGCGCGCGCTGCTCGTCGATCGCGATGCCCTCGCCGCGGCGCAGAAGTCGGGCGATGTTCTCACGGCCAACGCCGTGTTCATGGATGCCTTCTACACCGACGTCCGCCCGGCACTGGCCGAGTGGCGCGAGGCGCGCGGGCTCGCCGCCGACCCGATGGCCGCCTACGCCGCATCCGGCTATCAGCAAACGATCGCGGCCGACCGCGTCGGCGGCGTACAAGCAGGCTGGGGTGCCTGAACGGATGACCACGCACTTCGAGATCGCCGACCGGATCCTGGCTGGACCGCATGGTCCGCTGCGCGTCCGCAGCTACATGCCCGCGTCGCCCACCGGCCACGGCGTGGTCTGGGCGCACGGCGGCGCGTTCGCCGGCGGCGACCTCGACATGCCCGAAGCCGACTGGGTCAGCCGCGCGTTCGCCGAGCGCGGCATCACGGTCGTCAGCGTCGAGTACCGCTTGGCGCCGCTGCCTTCGGATTGGGCCGAATCGCTGAACACGCCCGCGCGCGAAGGAGTTCAGTACCCCATCGCGCACGATGAGGTCGTCTTCGCGTTCCGCTGGGCCGTGGAATCGGGGCTGGCGACCGGCCCCTGGGCGATCGGAGGCGCGAGCGCGGGCGGCAACCTGGCCACCGGCGCCGCGCTTCGTCTCGAGGGCGAGCGGGAGGCCGTTCCTGCGCTCGCCGTGCTCGCCTATCCGACGCTGCATGCCGTGCAGGATGCCCCGGATGCTGCGCTGCGCGCACTGCTCGACGCCGACCCCGACGCCGACCGATTCGGGCCGGGAATCGTGCTCGGCATGTACGAGAACTACCTCGGTGGCGCTGTCGACGATGCCGATATCTATGCCCTGCCCGGCACGGCGACGCCCGCACAACTCGCCGGTTTCCCCGCCACGATCATGATCAACAGCGAGGCCGACGAGCTCCGGGTCTCCGGCGAAGCATTCGCCCGTGCGCTCGCGGACGCCGGCGTGGAGATCGACGTGTCGAGTGAGCCCGACACCACCCACGGACACCTCAACAGGCCGGACGAAGCAGCGGCCACGGCATCCATCGATCGGTTCGCCGCCCGCATCCAGGGCCTCACGCTGTGATCCCCGCCCGGAGAACGACGCGTTCGCGCAATGAGCCGACCCGACCTGCACGACCCAAGGAAGTTGACATGACCAATCCCACCGCTGCCGCCCTCATCGAGCGGAGCAACCGCCTCGGCGCCGATCCGAAGAACACGAACTACGCCGGCGGCAACACCTCTGCCAAGGGCACCGACGACCGACCCCGTCACCGGGCAGCCCGTCGAGCTGCTCTGGGTCAAGGGATCCGGCGGCGACCTCGGCACGCTCACGGAGCAGGGACTCGCGGTGCTGCGCCTCGACCGCATGCGCGCCCTCGTCGACGTCTACCCCGGCCTCGACCGCGAGGACGAGATGGTCGCCGCGTTCGACTACTGCCTGCACGGCAAGGGCGGCGCCGCCCCCTCGATCGACACGGCCATGCACGGGCTCGTCGATGCCGCGCACGTCGACCATCTGCATCCCGACTCCGGCATCGCGATCGCGACCGCCGCGGACGGCGAGGAGCTGACCGCGACGATCTTCGGCGAGAGGGTCGTCTGGGTGCCGTGGCGGCGCCCCGGCTTCCAGCTCGGTCTCGACATCGCCGCGATCAAGGCGAAGAACCCGCAGGCGATCGGCTGCATCCTCGGCGGCCACGGCATCACCGCGTGGGGAGACACGTCGGAGGAGGCCGAGGCGAACTCGCTGTGGATCATCGACACGGCTGCCGCCTACATCGCCGAGCACGGCAAGGCCGACCCGTTCGGCGGCATCGCGCGTCGGCTTCGAGGCGCTGCCCGAGACCGAGCGGCGCGAGCGCGCGGCCGCTCTCGCCGGCACCATCCGCGGCATCGCCTCGACCGACCGGCCGATGGTCGGCCACTTCACCGACTCCGATGTCGTGCTCGACTTCCTCGCCTCCGAGCGCGCCCCCGAGCTCGCGGCCCTCGGCACGAGCTGCCCCGATCACTTCCTGCGCACCAAGGTCAAGCCACTGATCCTCGACCTGCCCGGTCACGGCATCCGTCGACGAGCAGATCGCCCGACTGCACGAGCTGCACGCCGAGTACCGCGCCGACTACCAGGCCTACTACGACGCGCATGCGACGGCCGAGTCCCCGGCGATCCGCGGCGCCGACCCGCTCATCGTGCTCGATCCCGGGCGTCGGCATGTTCTCCTACGGCGCGAACAAGCAGACCGCCCGCGTCGCCGGCGAGTTCTACGTCAACGCGATCAACGTGATGCGCGGCGCCGAAGCGCTGTCGACGTACTCCCCCATCTCCGACGCCGAGAAGTTCCGCATCGAGTACTGGGCGCTGGAGGAGGCGAAGCTGCAGCGGATGCCGAAGCCGAAGTCCCACCAGGGCCGCATCGCCTTCGTCACCGGCGCCGCCATCGGCATCGGCAAGGCCATCGCCGTCCGCCTCGCAGCCGAGGGCGCCTGCGTCGTCATCGCCGACCTCGATCTCGAGAAGGCGCAGGCCGCAGCCGCTGAGCTCGGCGACTACCGATGTCGCGATCGGCGTCGCCGCGAACGTCGCCGACGCCGATGCCGTGCAGGCGGCGCTCGATGAGGCGGTGCTCGCCTTCGGCGGCGTCGACCTCGTCGTCAACAACGCCGGACTCTCGCTCTCGAAGCCGCTGCTGGAGACCACCGAGAAGGACTGGGACCTGCAGCACGACGTGATGGCGAAGGGATCGTTCCTGGTGTCGAAGGCGGCCGCCCGCGTGCTCATCGACCAGAAGCTCGGCGGCGACATCATCTACATCTCGTCGAAGAACTCGGTCTTCGCCGGCCCGAACAACATCGCCTACTCCGCGACCAAGGCCGACCAGGCCCACCAGGTACGGCTGCTGGCCGTGGAGCTCGGCGAGTTCGGCATCCGCGTCAACGGCATCAACCCCGACGGTGTCGTGCGCGGCTCGGGCATCTTCGCCTCCGGCTGGGGCGCCAACCGCGCCGCCACCTACGGCGTCGCCGAAGAGGACCTCGGCCAGTTCTACGCGAACCGCACCATCCTCAAGCGCGAGGTCGTGCCGGAGAACGTCGCGGATGCCGTGTACGTGCTGACCGGCCCCGAACTGAGCCGCACCACCGGCCTGCACATCCCGGTCGACTCCGGCGTCGCCGCCGCCTTCCTGCGATGACCGCGCACCGGCGGACCGCCGAGTGCACGGCGGGACGCTCGTGACGGTGCGCGCCGTCGCGGCGGTGGATCTCGGAGCCACGAGCGGCCGGGTCATGATCGGCCGCGTGGGTGAGGACCGGCTCGATCTCGAACTCGTCGCACGGTTCCCGAACGGTCCGGTGCAGCGCGACGACGGCCTGCACTGGGACTTCGCGGCGTTGTACGAGCACGTCCTCGACGGTCTCGCCGAAGCGGTGCGGCGGGAACCTGCGATCGAGAGCATCGGGGTCGACTCGTGGGCTGTCGACTATGGCCTGCTCCGCGACGGCGAACTGCTCGCGGAGCCGTTCCACTACCGCGACGGACGCTCCGAGCGGGGTGTCGCCGATGTGCACGAGGCCGTGCCTTTCGCCGAGCTCTACGCCCGCAACGGCCTGCAGTTCCTGCCGTTCAACACGCTGTACCAGTACCGGGCCGACCGGCGGACGCACGACGCCGACACCGCGCTCCTCATCCCCGACCTCATCGCGTTCCTGCTCACCGGAACGCGTGCCGCCGAGCGGACGAACGCGTCGACGACGGGGCTCCTCGGCGTCCGAACCGGCGAGTGGGATCTCGAGCTCGCCGAGCGCCTCGGCATCCCGGAGCGACTGCTTCCTGCTCTCGTCGACGAGGGAACCGTGCTCGGAACGCTGCGCCCCGAGGTCGCCGCGCGGATCGGGGCCTCGCTCCCGGTCATCGCCGTGGGCTCGCACGACACCGCATCCGCGGTCGTCGCCGCTCCGCTCTCCTCGCCCCGGTCGGCTTACATCTCCTGCGGCACGTGGGGACTCGTCGGCGTCGAGCTCGAGGAGCCGGTGCTGTCGGATGCTGCGCGCGACGCGAACTTCACCAACGAGCGCGGCGTCGGCGGACGCATCCGCTTCCTGCACAACGTCACCGGTCTCTGGCTGCTCAGCGAGAGCGTGCGGGCGTGGGAAGCGGAAGACGGGTCCGCGATCGATCTGCCCGAGCTCCTGACCGCGGCATCGGAGGTCACCGGCGACATCCCTCTCTTCGACGCGAACGACGCAACCCTCAGCGCACCGGGCGGCATGCCGGCCCGCATCGCCGCACTGCTGCAGTCGACCGGCAGCACGGTCCCGGCCTCTCGTGCCGGCTTCGTGCGGAGCATCCTCGAGAGCATCGCCGAGGCTTTCGCCGACGCGATCCGTGCAGCCGGCCGACTGTCCGGTCGCGAGATCGATGCCATCCACCTCGTCGGCGGCGGATCCCTGAACCGGCTGCTCTGCCAAGCCGCGGCGGATCGCGCCGGCCTTCCCGTGCTGGCAGGGCCGGTCGAGGCGACCGCTCTGGGCAACGTGCTCGTGCAGGCGCGCGGGCTGGGCGCCGCGCCGTCGACGTTGGATGAGCTGCGTGCGCTCGTTGCGCGGACGCACGCGCCGGAGCGGTTCGAACCGCGGCGCTGACCTCGGCGGATCGGCGCTGAAGCTGCGCTGCCTATCCGGCGACGATGACCGACTCGGCCGGAACACCGCCGCCGCCGCGACGCGAGCATCCCTCCTGCTCACCTCGCCGCATATCCTGGCAGACGTCGATGCCGCCATCCGCTCGGCCACGACCGACTGACCACGGGAGAACATTCATGCTCGATCGACACTCCGCCCTCGGCAATGCGCCGGATGCGGCCTCACACGGCTCTGCGACCATGACGGTGCCGGAATCCGTCTCCCTTTGGGCTCCGCTGGAGATCCGCATCGACGGCCCGTCGCATGGCAATCCGTTCATCGATGTCGAACTCGACGCGGTGTTCACGCGTGGTGGTGCGGACGTGCGCGTCGGCGGCTTCTACGACGGCGACGGCATCTACGTCATCAGAGCCCTCGCCGATGCCGAGGGAGCCTGGACGTTCGAGACCCGCTCGACGGCGCCCTCGCTCGACGGCCTCACCGGCACGGTCGTCGTGGGCTCGCCGGCCGAGAACGCGCACGGCCCGGTGCGGGTCGACGGCTTCCACTTCCGGCATGCCGACGGTATCCGCCATCGCCCGTTGGGAACGACGGCGTATGCCTGGACGCATCAGCCCGACGAGCTGCAGGAGCAGACGCTCGCGACGCTGGCCGAGTCGCCCTTCACCAAGTTGCGCATGTGCGTGTTCCCCAAGTCGTACCTCTACAACACCAACGAGCCGACGGACTTCCCGTTCCCCGGCTCGCTGGCCGACGGCTTCGACCTCGAGCGCTTCGATCCGGCGCACTTCCGCCGGCTGGAGAAGAGCATCGTGACGCTCGCCGATCTCGGCGTCGAAGCCGACCTCATCCTGTTCCATCCCTACGATCGCTGGGGCTTCGCCGATCTCGGGCCCGCCGTCGACGAGCGATACCTGCGCTACCTGGTGCGCCGCCTGTCCGGCTTCGCGAACGTCTGGTGGTCGATGGCCAACGAGTACGACCTCGTCAGTGCCAAGGACACCGCGGAATGGGAGCGATTGGCCGCGATCGTCGGCGAGGAGGACTCCTTCGGGCACCTCAACTCCATCCACAACTGCATCCCGTTCTACGACTACTCCGCTCCGTGGATCACTCACGTCAGCATCCAGCGCGTCGACGTCTACCGCACGGCGGAGAACACCGACGAGTGGCGGGAGCGATGGGGCAAACCGGTCGTCATAGACGAGTGCGCCTACGAAGGCGACATCGACCAGGGCTGGGGCAACATCACCGGAGAGGAGATGGTGCGCCGATTCTGGGAGGGCGCCGTGCGCGGGGGCTATGTCGGTCACGGCGAGACGTACCTGCCGGCGGCGCTCGGTCGCGACGACGAGACCCTGTGGTGGTCGAAGGGCGGCGAACTGCACGGAACATCGCCCGACCGCATCCGCTTCCTCGACCAGCTCCTCGCCGAGGCGCCGGACGGCGTGTGGAATCCGCTTCCAGGTGACTGGGACGTTCCGTGGGGTGGCGTTGCGGGCCGTACGCTCATCGGCTACTTCGGATTCAATCGGCCGCGGTTCCGTATCGTGCTGCTCGGCGAGGGCGAGTGGGCGATCGATGTGATCGACACGTGGGGCATGACCGTCGAACGCGTGCCCGGGACGCACCCCGAAGGATCGGTTCGGGTCGAGCTGCCCGGCCGGCAGTTCATGGCGATACGGGCCACACGCATCGATCAGGCAACGACCTGAGCCCGTGACGACGATCTACGCCGACGCCACCTCGCCGGCGCCGACGTCGATCGGTGCGGGAAGCGTGTCCAGCGCCACCGCCAGCCCGCCGTCGACCACGTCGCCGGTGACCTCGCCAGCGGCATCCTTCACCACGTCGGGCGCCTGCCCCATCGCCACCGCGCGACCGCCCACGCCCAGCGCCCAGCCGAACATGCCGATGTCGTTACGGCCGTCTCCGGCGACGAGCACCTGCCGGCCGTCGATGCCGAGCCGCGCGCGCACCCGCTCCATCGCCGTGCCCTTGTCGACGCCCTGCGGGGCGATGTCGAGCCAGGCCGTCCAGCCGATCGCGTACGAGACCTCGTTGAGTCCGGCATCCGCGACGAGACGGTGGAAGTCGTCCTCGTCATGCCCAGGCGAGACCACGACGATGCGTGAGACGGGCGCGGCGGCGAGCTCCTCGAAGCGCACCTGACGACCGCCGTCGAGCGTCCAGTCGTCGAGCTGGGCGGTGTACAGCCGCTGCCCGGAGCCGAGCTCGACCATGTAGCGCGCATCCGGCAGGCGCTCGCGCAGCAGCGACAGCACCGGTCGACGGATCGAACGTCTCGACGTGCCACCGCTCCCACCCGTCGCCCGATGCGTCGCATGGTCACCGCGCCGTTCGAGCACACCACGTAGTCGGCGGTCAGCCCGAGCTCCTCGACGTAGCGCTGCGTGCGCCATCCAGCTGCGTCCGGTCGCGATGGTGACCTCGTGGCCGCCGTCTCGGAGCCGCGCGACCGCCTCGGGCACGCCCGGGCTCATCGTCTCGTCCTGCAGCAGGATGGTGCCGTCGACGTCGAGTCCGACGAGCCACGCGGTTCCGCTGCCGCCCTGAGCGGCGGTCACGCCTCCGGCTCCAGCACGGCGAGGCCGCCGAGGTACGGCTGCAGCACCTCGGGTACGCGCACCGAGCCGTCGGCGCGCTGGTGGGTCTCCAGCAGTGCGACGATCCATCGTGTGGTGGCGAGCGTTCCGTTCAGCGTCGCGACGTGCTGCGTCTTCGCGCCCGAGACCGTGGACGCGTCGGACTCCGGCCGGTGCCGGATGTCGAGGCGGCGGGCCTGGAAGGTCGTGCAGTTCGAGGTCGACGTGAGTTCACGGAACGCGCCCTGCGTCGGCACCCAGGCCTCGATGTCGTACTTGCGGGCGGCGCTCGAGCCGAGGTCGCCGGCGGCGACGTCGATCACCCGGTACGCGAGCCCGAGCGAGGTGAGCATCTCTTCCTGCAGCGCGACAAGGCGAAGGTGCTCGGCTTCGGCCTCTTCGGAGGTCGTGTAGACGAACATCTCCAGCTTGTTGAACTGGTGCACGCGGATGATGCCGCGGGTGTCCCTGCCGTGCGACCCGGCCTCGCGCCGGTAGCAGGTCGACCACCCGGCGTAGCGCAGCGGACCCTTGGACAGGTCGACGATCTCGTCCTTGTGGTACCCGGCGAGCGCGACCTCGCTGGTGCCGACGAGGTAGAGGTCGTCGTCCTTGTCGAGGTGGTAGACCTCATCGGCGTGCTCACCGAGGAAGCCGGTGCCCTGCATGATCTCCGGACGCACGAGGGTCGGCGTGATCAGCGGTACGAAGCCGTTCTGCAGCGCCTTGTCGAGCGCGAGGTTCATCAGCGCGATCTCGAGGCGGGCGCCGATGCCGCGGAGGAAGTAGAAGCGGGCACCGGAGACCTTCGCGCCGCGCTCCATATCGATCGCGCCGAGGATCTCGCCGAGTTCCAGGTGATCGCGCGGCTCGAAGTCGAACGCGGGCACGTCGCCGACCCGGCGCAGCTCGACGAAGTCCGCCTCGCCACCGGCGGGCACGCCGTCGATGACGACGTTCTCGATGCGGGCGAGAGCGGCGGATGCGGCATCCGCAGCCTCGTTCGCGGCGATCTGGGCCTGCTTGACGCGATCGGCGAGTCCCTTCGCCTGCGCGACGAGCGCCGCCTTCTCGTCCTTCGGCGCCTTCGCGACCTGCTTGCCGAAAGCGTTCTGTTCGGCCCGCAGCTCCTCGAATACGGCCAGCGCGGCGCGGCGCGAACGATCGGCCTCGAGCGCTGCGTCGACGGATCCCTGGTCGTTGCCGCGCGCGGCCTGCGAACGGCGAACGATCTCGGGCTGGTCGCGGAGGAGTGCGAGGTCGATCATCCGTCAAGTCTACGGCGCGCGCGAGTGCGGACCGGATGCCGGGATTAGAGTAGCGCCATGACCAAGCCTGCCGCAGCACAGCGCCAGGCGGCCCTCGTCTACAACCCGGTCAAGGTCGACGAGAAACGATTGCGCACGCTGCTCCGCGACCTGTCGAAGCAGGCCGGCTGGGCCCACCCCGCCTTCTATCCGACGACGATCGAAGACGCCGGTCAGGGGGCGACGGCGCAGGCGCTCGCCCGTGACGTCGATGTGGTGCTCGTCGCCGGCGGCGACGGGACGGTCCGCGCTGTGGCGGAGGCGATCAGCGGCACCGGCGTGCCACTGGCGATCCTGCCCAGCGGCACCGGCAACCTTCTCGCCCGCAACCTCGGCTTGCCCCTCGGCGACCCCGCCGAGATGATCAGGGCGGCACTCGGCGACTTCACGCACCCGATCGACGTCTGCTGGGCGGCGCTCACCCGCATGGACGGCGAGACCTCCGAGCACGTCTTCGTCGTGCTGGCCGGCATCGGGCTGGATGCCGACATGATCGCGAACACCCGTTCCGATCTGAAGAAGTCCGTCGGCTGGATCGCCTACGTCGACGGCGCCGCGCGCTCCCTCGCCGGAGCGAAGCCGTTCCGTGCGATGTATCAGATCGACGACGGCCGCCTGCACACGACCAAGGTGCACAGCATCCTGTTCGCCAACTGCGGCACCCTCCCCGCCGGGATCGCGCTCATCCCGGATGCCTCGATCGCCGATGGCATCATGGATATCGCCGTCATCCAGCCCACCGGAGTGCTCGGCTGGCTGGGCGTCTGGCGCAAGATCTGGTGGGACAACTCCGTGCTCCGGCGATTCCGCGCCGGCCGGCTCGTGCTGCAGCGGCGCGGCAAGGACGCATCCGTGCACTACCTGCGCGGTCTGAGCGCCGAGGTGGCAGGGAACGGGCCGACCCCCATCGAGCTCGACGGCGACGAGTTCGGGCTGGCGATCCGCATCCGCTGCCGCGTCGAGCCGAAGGCGCTCCTGCTGGCGCTGCCCGCCGGACACCCTGTCGACGCGCTTTGACCCTCGGGCGTCAACCGCCCATGACGGTCACGATGCCGTCGAGGTTGCCTCCGACGAGCGTGAGGGTGAAGCCCTCCTCCTCGACGGCGTCGTCACCGAAGCTGATCAGGGTCGCTCGCGGCGCCATGTCCATCGTGCAGATCTGGTCCGCATCGGTGGTGAAGGTCACGGTGCCGGCATCGCCTGCGCCCTCGACCGCTTCGACGACCGGCGGGCAGCCGGACGAGCCCCAGGTGAGCAGCACGAGTCCGCCGTCGCCGACCCAGCCTGCGGAAGGCAGGTAGTCCGTCGGCGTTCCGGTCACGCCCGCCAGCGCGGGGTCGCCGTCGATATCCACGTCGTCGACGACGTCGCCGTAGGTGACGTTCAGCGTGATGTCCTGTGTCGGGTCGACGCCCTCGGGCAGCGCCCCGACGCTCGCGCGGGGAGCCATGTCGCGGGTGCAGACCTGGTCGGCTTCGTCGTCCAGGAGCGTGACCGTGACGTTCTGTCCCTCGGCCGTGACGGTGTCGACGGCCGGCACGCAGGTGGACGATCCCCAGGTGACGACGGCGAACATGCGCCCGCCGTCCAGGAGCGTGCCTTCGATATCGCCGAAGTCGTCATCCGGCGAGCTCGACGGCTGCGTCGTAGCCGTGCTGGTCGGCGTGGCCGAACCGGGTGTCGCCGTGCAGCCGGCGATGAGCAGCGCCGTGACGGCGAGAGCGGAGAGTGCGGTGGCGAGGCGCAGAGGCGAAGTCATGCCCCCAGGGTACCCTCGCTCATTGCAATGCCGAGGTGAGCCGGGCCAGGTTGTCGAGCACGGTGGAGCGCAGCGGCTGCTGCATCCACTCCTCCAGCGTCAGCTCGCGGCTCAGCGCACGGTAGCGGTCCTCGACCACCCGCATCCCGGTGACGAACTCCGCGCCGCGCACCAGCATCGACACCTCGAGGTTCAAGCCGAACGAGCGCATGTCCATGTTGCTCGAGCCGATGACCGCTGTCTCGTCGTCGATGGTGAGGCTCTTGGTGTGCAGGATGTACGGCTGGCGGTACATCCAGATGCGCACCCCGGCCCTCAGCAATGCCTCGTAGTAGCTGCGCTGCGCATGGTAGACGACCGCTTGGTCGCCCTCCTCGGAGACGAACAGCTCGACGGCGACGCCGCGATCGCATGCCGCGGACACCGCGATCAACAGCGCCTCGTCGGGCACGAAGTACGGACTCACGATCATGATCCGCTGCTTGGCCGCGTAGAGCAGGCCGAGGAAGAGACGCAGGTTGTTCTCGGTCTCGAACCCTGGTCCCGACGGCACGATCTGGCAGTCCAGGTCGCCGGTGCCGGTCTCGACCTTCGTGATGTCGAGGTCAGCGAGAACCTCTCCGGTCTCGCTGTACCAGTCGGAGAGGAAGACGGCGTTGACGCTGGCGACGACCGGGCCGTCGACGCGCACCATCAGATCGACCCAGTGCAGGCCGCGCTTGATGTTCTTGGGCAAGTTGTACGTCGAGTCGGTGACGTTCTGCGAACCCAGGAACCCCACGCGTCCGTCGACCACGAGGAGCTTGCGGTGGTTGCGCAGGTCGGGGCGCTGCATCCGTCCCTTCAGAGGCTGAACCGGGAGCATGAGATGCCAGCGCGCGCCCATCGCGTCGAGTCGCGCGATGGTCTTCCTGTAGCGCGGCTTCCATCGATTCGCCCAGTGGTCCAGCAGCACGCGCACCGGGATGCCTCTCGCCGCGACCTCTTCCAGCGCACGGAAGAAGTTGTCGGTGGCGGCATCCGTCTGCAGGATGTAGAACTCCACGTGCACATAGGTCTCGGCCCGGCGGATGGCGTCGGCCATCGCATCCAGCGACTCCTGGTAGTCCGAGATCAGCCGGGCGCCGTTGTCGCCCGACAGCGGCAGCGCGCCCATGTTCTGATTCATCTGAACGAGAGCCTGGAACCACTCCGGAGCATTCGGACGCAGGGTGCCGAAGTGCAGGTTCTCGCTCGTCTCCTTGATGTACTCGTTGATCTGGTCCTGCTTGCGACGACGCGCACGCGGCAGTCGCGGGTTTCCGATCAACAGGAACAGGAACACGCCGACGTACGGGATGAAGAAGATCGCGAGCAGCCAGGCCATCGCAGATGTGGGCCGGCGATTGCGCGGGATGACGATGATCGCCGTGACGCGGATGGCGATGTCGAGGATCAGCAGGAAGGCGATGACCCACCACGGCCAGGCCTCCGGAATCATCGCGTCCCCTCGACCTCTCCTCGCCACGACGGCGGTCGCCACGGTGTCGCGCCATACGCGGCGCTTCGCTTCACAGTAGCGGATGCCAGGGCGTCAGAGACGGGGCGGAAGGCCGCGCGCGGCCCGTTCTTCGGCCTCGATCTGCGCGTGCACCTTGCGTTCGGTGCGGTCGAAGCGCAGGATGCCGCGGATCACCATGAAGAAGACGGCGCTCACACCGATCGTCGGCAGGATCGACCATGCCGCAGCGAGCCAGAAGTTCTCCATAGCTCCATGGTACGCGGCCGCGCGCGGCCTCGACTCCTCCTGCACAATCGGGGCTTCCTCGAGAATCCATCCACATCGGGCCTTTAGGACCCCACGCGACGATGTGGCCGAGCACACTCTCGTGATGACCACAGTTCTCACAGCCTCAGGCTCCGCCGAGTTCCTCGGCCTCGTCCCTGCCCTCGCCGGATTCACCCCGCATGAGAGCATCGTCCTGCTTCCGTTCCGAGGCAAACGCGCCCATGGCGCGATGCGCCTCGACCTTCCCTCCGATGACGTCGACCTCGACCGATACGTCGAGACGGCCATCGCACTGGTCTCCCGCGTGACGGCGACGGATGCGGTCGCCGTCGTCGTCTACACCGACGAGCGCGCCCTGGCGACGCGTGACGGGCTCGTGCTCCCGGCCGCTGTGGCCGTCGACGACCTTCTCGACTGCGCGGAAGACGTCGGGCTGCGCATCGTCGACGCGCTCTGCGTGACTCCGGAAGGGTGGGCGAGCTATCTGGATGCCGAGCCCGCACTCGCCCCGCTCGGGGAGATCCCTGCGCCACCGGCTGCCGCCCGCCCGGGGGACATCGCCGGCGACCAGTTGGCCGGCGCCGAGCTTCCGCGCATCGACCTGGCCGAGAAGGAGCGGGTCGGCACAGCCCTCCGCGGTCTCAACGAGGTTCTCGCCCACGATGCCGCCGGCCGGCTGACCGGTGGCGAGCATCCCCAGGCGCTCGCCGCCGCTGTACTCCTCGACGACATCCCGGCCTTCTTCGAGATGCTCCTGGCTGAGCCGGACACCCTCCCCCCGTTCGCGACCGCTGCGCTGCTGTGGTGCCTGGATCGACCGATCTTCCGCGACGTGGCGCTCACCCAGTGGGCGACCGACGTGGGTCACGGCATCGGCATCCTCGAGGCTCAGCTCGCCTACTCGCACAGCGGCACGGCGATCCCGGACGACCTCGGCGCGGTGTTCCTCGGGCAGGGGCCGAAGCCCGACCCCGCCCGCCTGGGGCGCGCGCTCACCATAGCCCGCCACGCGGCCGCACGGGCACCGCGGGACTCGCGACCGGGCCCGCTCACCGCCGCGGCCTGGCTATCCTGGGCGCTCGGCCGCTCCAGCCATGCCGCGCACTACCTCGACCTGGTGCGCGAGATCGATCCCGAGTACGGGCTCGCGGCGCTTCTCGAGCTCGATGATCAGCGCCGCCATGCTGCCGGCGTGGGCGTTCCAGCGCGGTGAGGCTGTTACTTGACGAGCGGGAAGAGGATGGTCTCGCGGATGCCGAGGCCGGTGATCGCCATCAGCAGCCGGTCGATGCCCATGCCCATGCCACCGGACGGCGGCATCCCGTGCTCGAGAGCCCGCAGGAACTCATCGTCGACGGGCATCGCCTCGACGTCACCGCGCGCAGCGAGCTTCGCCTGCTCGACGAATCGTTCGCGCTGTATGACGGGGTCGACGAGCTCCGAGTATCCGGTGGCGAGCTCGAAGCCGCGGATGTACAGGTCCCACTTCTCCACGACGCCGGCGATCGAGCGGTGCTCGCGCACGAGAGGCGAGGTGTCGACGGGGAAGTCCATCACGAAGGTGGGGCGCACGAGATCGCCCTTCACGAAGTGCTCCCAGAGTTCTTCGACGAGCTTGCCGTGGGTGGGGTGCGGCGGCAGGTCTACACCGGATGCCTCGGCGAACGCGATGAGATCGGCGACGTCGTCCTGCGGGGTGACGGTGCGGCCGGATGCGGCGGACAGCGACTCGTACATCGAGAGGCGATCCCACTCGCCTCCCAGGTCGTACTCGGTGCCGTCGGCCCAAGTCACAGTCGTCGAGCCGGTCACCGCGACGGCCGCCTGCTGCACGAGCTCCTGCGTGAGCTGGGCCATCTGGTTGTAGTCGCCGTACGCCTGATAGGCCTCGAGCATCGCGAACTCGGGGCTGTGGGTGGAGTCGGCGCCCTCATTGCGGAAGTTCCGGTTGATCTCGTACACCCGCTCGATGCCGCCCACGACGGCGCGCTTGAGGTACAGCTCCGGTGCGATGCGCAGATACAGCTCGGTGTCGAAGGCGTTCGAGTGGGTGATGAACGGCCGGGCGGATGCTCCGCCGTGCTGCACCTGCAGCATCGGCGTCTCCACCTCGAGGTAGTCGTGGCCGGTGAACGTCGCACGCAGGCTGGCGTTGACCGCGGCGCGAGCGCGAACGGTGGTCCTGGCCTGCTCGCGGACGATGAGGTCGAGATAGCGGCTGCGCACCCGGCCCTCGTCGCTGAGCTCGGAGTAGGCGTTCGGCAGCGGGAGGATCGCCTTCGACGCGATCGTCCAGGCGTCGGCCATGATCGACAGCTCACCGCGGCGGCTGGAGATGACCTCGCCGTGCACGAACACGTGGTCGCCGAGGTCGACGAGCGCCTTCCAGTCGGCGAGGGACTCCTCGCCGACGTTCGCGAGCGAGATCATCGCCTGGATGCGCGAGCCGTCGCCGGCCTGCAACGTCGCGAAGCAGAGCTTGCCCGTGTTGCGGCTGAACACGATGCGGCCGGCGACGCCGACGATGAGGCCCGTCGCGGTGTCGGCCTCGAGCTCGCCGTACTCGGCGCGCAGAGCCGGGATCGTGTGCGTCACGGGAACAGCCACGGGGAACGCCCCGCCGCCGGCATCCGTCCGCTGCGCGATCAGGCGCTCGCGCTTCGCCAGGCGCACCGCCTTCTGCTCGAAGACGTCGTCCTCGAGTTGGGTCCCTGAGCCCGTCGAAGGGTCGGCGGGGTTCTCAGCGGGCGCGGCAGACGCGTCAGTCATTCGGGGCTCCTTGGAAAGTCGGTCCCAGTTTACCGGGGCGATCTCCGCCGACGATGGCGGCCGCTGGGTAGCCTCGGAGAATGCTCGCCACACGGATGCTCCACGCCCTCGCCGCGGTCGCCGTCTCCGGCGCGGTGCTGCTCGTTCCCGCCGCTGCATCCGCCGCCGGTACGCATCACGCGGTCTCCGCAGCCTCCACCGCCGATGTCGATGACTTCTCCTACGCGTCGTGGGATGCGCACTACGACGTCGGGCTCGACGAGGACGGACGGTCGCAGCTGCGCGTCACCGAGACCCTCGTCGCCCGTTTCCCGGACTTCGACCAGAACCGGGGCATCGTCCGCGGCCTCCCCCTCACCTATGAGAACGCGCACCTCGAGACCCGTGTGCTCTCCGTGACCGACGAGACCGGCGCGGCCGTCCCGTTCGAGACCGAGCACGAAGACGGCTTCCTCCTCATCCTCACCGGAGACGACGACTACGTGCGCGGGCTCACGACCTATGTCATCGAGTACGAGATGTCGGATGTGATCCTGCACCGCGACGACGGCCGCGCCGACGAGTTCTACTGGGACCTGCTGCCGCTGGACAGCTCCCAGGCGATCGAGTCGTTCCAGGCGGAGATCGCGTTCGTCCCTGCGATGGCCGCGCGGCTCACGGGATCCGCACGGTGCTACACCGGTTTCTCCGGCTCCACCGAGGAGTGCACCCTGCAGGGGCCCGTCACCGAGGGCGATGCGGCCGTCTTCCGTGTCGAGTCAGGCGAGCGGGCTGCCGGGGACGGCGTGACCGTCGCGATCGGTTTCGAGCCGGGAACCGCCGCACAGCCCTCCGCGCGGGAGCCGAACACGGTGACCGACACCGTACCGGCGCTCGCGGCGGTCGGTGCGTTCGGCCTGTCGGCCGGCGGATGCCTGGCCGTGACCCTGCTGAAGCGCCGGCGCCGCACCGCGACCGGCCTGATCATCGCACAGTATGACGTCCCTGACTCGATACCGCCGCTGCTCGCGGCCGCGATCACGCCGAATGCGAAGGACCCGATCCCCGCTGAGATCGTGCACCTCGCGGTGCACGGCGCCCTCCGCATCGAGGAGTCCGGCGACGGCGAAGAGCCCGGCATCGTCGGGCCGCCGCAACTGCGTCGCACACCCGGCGGACGGATTCCCGATCAGCTGGACGTGGAGTCGCTGGATGCGCTGTTCCTCGGGGCGGATGCCGCGGGCGTGGTGAGCCTCCCGTTGACCGACGAGGCATTCGCCGGGCGCATGAACGGCCTCATCCAGAGCGGCAAGAGCGCGGCGACGTCGCGCGGCCTCGCCACGAAGGTGCGCAGCCGGGGGGCGGTGATCCTGCAGTGGTGCGGCATCGCCGTCGCCGCCGCCGGGCTCGGCCTGAGCCTGTGGGGTGCGATCTCCGGCCGGGTGACGGCCATCCCGGCCCTCGTCGCGATCTGCTTCGGCGCGTTCGCCGTGCTCGCTTCCAGCCTTTTCACCTTCTCGAAGCACACCGTCCTCACGCCTGAGGGAGCCGTCGTAAACGAGTACCTCCTCGGTGTGCGCGAGTTCATCCGGGTGGCTGAGGCCGACCGGTTGCAGATGCTGCAGTCGTACAGCGGCGCCGAGCGGCGGCAGGACGGCAGCGTGAACATCGTCCTGCTCTACGAGCGGCTGCTCCCTTATGCGATGCTGTTCGGCCAGGAGAAGGAGTGGGGCGACGTACTGGAAGTCGCCTACGCACAGGAGCAGCGCTCGCCGGATTGGTTCAGCGGCACGACCACCGGATATTTCGCGGCGCGACTGGCATCGTTCTCCTCCAGCACGCAGACGTCCGCGAGCTACACGGCGAGTTCATCGAGCGCCGGCGGCTCGTCCGGCGGCGGATTCTCCGGCGGAGGAGGAGGCGGAGGGTCCTCCGGCGGGCGCTGAGCGCGGCACCGGCCATGGGACTCCCGCCGCCGCACCGCGTTCAGTCCCGCCAGGAGTACTGCGGTTCGAAGCCGAGGAGCGCCCGCGCCTTGTCGATCGAGAGCAGCGTGTCGTTGACACCCAGGTCGCGACGGATTTCGGAGTCGGGGAACACCGCAGCGGCCAGCTCCGCGTTGGGGCGAGACATGACCGTGTCGGCCGCGGCGATGATGTAGCGCTCGAAACCGGGCTCGCGCTGACCGCGATAGATCGCCTTCAGCACCGCCTGGGCTCCGTCTCGTCCGTCGATGTAACCCCACAGGTTCCACTTGCGCCGCAGCGGGTCTGCGTCGAACTCGGGGAACTCCGCGTAGTCCTCGGGGTCCATGACGTTGGAGAACCGCAGCGCCTGGATGGATAGGTCAGGATGCCAGCGCACCAGCTGGATCGCGAGCTGCTCCTCGAGGTGCTTCGCCAGAGAGTAGCTCGATTCCGGGCTGGTGCAGTCCTCGTCCACGGGGATGTAGGGCGGCGGCACGTCGAACGGGAGCCCGAGGACCGTCTCGCTCGACGCGGTGACGATCGTCCGCACCCCCGCCCTGATCGCCGCACGCAGCACGTTGTAGGTGACCGTCATGTTGTTGTGGAACGTGGTGACGTCGGGGTGGAGACCGGGAGCGGGGATCGCCGCCAGGTGCACGACCGCGTCGAAGGGATGCGGATGCCCATCGACTCCCATCAGTGCGTCGATCGTCTGGCCGTAGTCGCTCAGATCGACCTGCACGAACCCCGGTCCACGCTCGCCCGCCCGGTCGAGGGTCACCACCTCGTTTTCTGCAGCGCGAAGCTCCCGCACGACAGTGCGACCGAGCTTGCCGGATCCGCCGGTGACGGCGATCCTCAGGGCGCTCATCGTCCGCCCCCGAGCTTGCGGTGCCGCTGGGCGATGCCTGGCTCGCCGTAGGGATAGTCCTCAGTCTGAGGCGAGCTGACGGCTGTCAGCTTCTCGATCTCAGCGTCATCGAGCGCGAGTTCCACCGCGCCGAGATTGTCGCGGAGCTGCTCCACGGTGCGGGCTCCGAGGATCACCGACGTCACCGCGGGCTGCGCGGCGAGCCAGGCGAGAGCGACCTGCGATGCCGTCGCCCCGTGCGCCTCGGCGATGCCGGTGACCGTGTCGATGATCTGCCAGGTGCGCTCGTTCGCGTTCCGCTGCCGCCACGCCTCCATCCCGCGTTCCGGGTTCTCCCCCAGGCGGGTCGGTCCGGTCGGCGGCACATCGCGGCGGTATTTTCCGCTCAGCCAGCCTCCGCCGAGCGGCGACCAGGGCAGCAGGCCCATCCCGGCATCCAGCGCCGCCGGCACGATCTCGTGCTCGATTCCGCGCACCAGCAGGCTGTACTGCGGCTGCAGCGTGATCGGCAGGTTCCATCCGTGCCGCTCGGCGAGGGCCACCGCCTTCGTCAGCTGCCACCCGGTGAAGTTCGAGAAGCCGTAGTAGCCGATCTTCCCCTGCGTGACGGCATCCTCGAGGAAGCGCAGGGTCTCGTCGAGCGGCGTGATCGCGTCCCAGGCATGCATCTGGTACAGATCGATGTGCTCCACCCCCAGACGCCGGAGCGAGTCATCCAGCGCGGTCCGCAGGTGGCGGCGCGAGGTGCCGAGGTCGTTCGGTCCGGCACCCATCGGGAACCGGCCCTTCGTTGCGACGACCAGCTGGGCCGCCTCGCTCGGGTGCGCTGCCAGCCAGCTGCCGATGATCTCCTCGCTGCGACCTGCGCTGTACACGTCGGCCGTGTCGATGAAGTTGCCGCCGGCCGCGATATAGGCGTCGATGATCGCGTGCGATGTCGCTTCGTCGGCCTCGGCGCCGAAGGTCATCGTGCCGAGAGCCTGCACGAAGACGACGGCGCCGCTGCGGCCGAGCGTGCGGTACGGGGCGGAAGCATTCATGTGCTCGTCTCCTTGGTCAGGGCTGATTCAGTAGAAGTAGTTCAACGCTATGGCGCCCGTTGCTATCTGTCCAACAGAAGAATATTGTGGCTCTCACAAGTAGTAGTCATGAATAACAACGGAGTCGAGCATGGAACTCAGGCAGATGGAGTATTTCGTCGCACTCGCCGAGGAGAGTCAGTTCACCCGCGCCGCGGAGGTCACCCGTGTGTCCCAGTCCGGGCTCTCGGCGGCCATCAAGAACCTGGAAGAAGACCTGAACGCCAAGCTGTTCACCCGCACGACCCGCCGTGTCGAGCTCACTCCTGCGGGGCGCGCGCTCTTCCCCCATGCCCGAAATCTCCTCGCCGAGGCGAACGCGGGCCGAGACGCCGTCACCGCCACCGTCGGTCAGATCACCGGCGCTCTGCGCGTCGGCGCCGAGCAGTGCCTCGGCTCGATCAACGTTCCGGAACTCGTCGAGCGGTTCCACCGCAGACACGGCGAGGTGGAGATCACCTTCACCCAGGCCGGCACGGGCGATCTGCTGGACCGCATGCGCGATGGCGAGCTCGACCTCGCCTTCGTCGCAGGCACGCCCCAGACCAACGACGCCCGGCTTCGCCTCACGGGGCTGGACCACATGACCCTCGCGACCGAGCCGCTGGTACTGCTGGCACCACCGGAGCATCCGCTCGTCGCCCAGAAGTCCGTCTCCTGGGATGACCTCCACGACCGCACCTTCATCGACCTCGATGTCAGTTGGGCCATCCGGATCGTCAACGATGAGCTCTTCGCGAAGAAGAAGATCCCGCGCCGTGTCGCCTTCACCGTCGGCGACATCCACGCCCTCGTCGACATGCTCCATCGCGGCCTCGGCCTCGCCGTCGTCCCGCAATCGGTCTCCCGGAAGGTGATCGCCGAAGATCTGCGCAAGCTCCACATCGCCGATCAGCGGGATCCGATCTGGACCGTCAGCGCCGCGTACCCTCACCCCGAGAAGGGTGCGGGGCTGGCCACCGAATTCCTCAGCCTGCTCGAACCGCGCACCTGACAAGTTCGGAGATGGCAGCCGGTGTCAGAGCAGCGGATCGGTGAGGCCTGATGCTTCGCGCAGCGCCCGCTCGACGGTGGACTGCACGAGCGCCGAGAGGTAGCCTCCGGGGTTCTCCACGCCGATCTCACGCAGCCGGCTCGTCGACTGCCCGATGATGGAACGGGAGAACTCGGTCGCCGTCTGGATCGCATCGGCGTAGGCCGCTCGATCCGCTTCCGCGATCACCACGGGCTCACAGCCCATCTCGACCGCGAGGGCCTGACCGATCGGCAGGACGGCCGCCGGTGCCGTCACTGCGGCGAACCCCGCCTGCAGTTGACGCAGGTCGATCGACGTACCGGTGAAGGTGATCGCCGGATGCACGGCGAGCGGGATCGCGCCGCGCTCGGCCGCGGGACGCAGGACCTCGATGCCGTATGCAGGGTCGGTGTGCAGCACGAGCTGTCCGACCTGCCAGCCGCCGATCTCCGCGATGCCGGTGACGAGCGATCCCAGCTGGTCATGCGGCACCGCGATCACGACGAGCTCACTGCGGCGGACGATCTCCAGTGCGTCCAGCACCGGGACTCCGGGGAGCACGGCGGAGGCGCGGTCATCGTCGGAACCTGCGGTGATTCCAGTGATCGCATGACCGGCACCGGCCAGCGCCGCGCCGATCACGGGGCCGACCCGTCCCGCGCCGATGATACCGACGCCGAGGCGTCCGTCACGGGGCATTGCTACTCCCCGGCGACCGGCGGGGCCGGCGGGGCGGGCGCGTACATCGGAGGAGCAGGATGCTGCCCGACCGACGGCTGCCCGTACCCGACCGACGCGGGCGGAGCCTGGGGCGGCGCGTACGTCGGCGGCGGCGGCGCGAACGTCGGCGGGGCGGGAGCGAATCCCGACGCCACAGGCGCCTGCACCTGCGGGGCGTACTCGCCCCAGCGGTGCGTGTGGTCGCGGTTCGCCGCTTCGGCCGCAGCGCGTCCCACGCTGTCGATCAGGGCGAGTGCGTCGTCCCGCTCCAGACCGGAGAGGTACCCGTGGATCGGTCCCGGAACCGTGTGCACCTGAGCGCCGGACACGCGCTGCGCACGGTCGATCGGACCCTGCGAGAGCGACACCCCCTGCAGTCGTGCGAGCGGGAAGACGGCGAGCTTCCGCCACACCATCCCCCGGCGCAGCACGAGCCCGAACTCGGTGAGCACGTACCCATGACGCTTCCACGACAGCGGGCGACGCCACCAGGCCCTGGCCGGCATCGTGCGATAGGGGTCGCCCTCGACCGGCCCCAGGATGCCGTGCTCCCAGACCAGCGGGATGTCGGCGACCGGAGCATCCGGCAGCATCAGCGCGAGCACGCGCTCGACATCGGCGCGCTTGCCCACCGGCAGCACGATGTTGAACTGCTGAGCACTGCCCGACGACTGCTGCGCGACGCTCTTGCCGCTCATCCGGTTGATCTTGATCGTCCACCAGCCGAACGGACGCCACAGCAGCGACTGCGACACCTCGACGGCGAAGATGCGGCCGGGGGGCAGCGTCTCGGTCACCGTGGTCAGCAGGCCGTAGGTGATGCGCACGCCGTCGGGCGTCGGGGCGATCGAGTACCGCAGCGACTTCGAGATCTGCGCCCAGGTGATACCGACGGCGGCGATGATCAGGGGGATTCCCATACCCAGGCCGATGGCGAGGACCACGAACCCCGTCTCGCCATCGCCGTCGGCGATGCTCCCGATGACCGCGCTCCCCATCGCGATCGCGAAGATCGCCCCGAAGAACAGCAGCCAGAGCACACCCGCGATCAGCTGCGATCCGACCAGCCGGCCGGTGGGGATCTTGACGACGCTCTCCGGAGCGACGTCGGCGAGGTCGACGCCCTCGATGAGCCCGGTCACCCCGGCGTTCACCGATCCGACGAGCTGTGTCCGTGCCGAGCCCTGGGCGCCGGCGACGGCCGGAGAACCGGCGACCACGGACGTCCCAGCGACACCGCCCGCAGCATCCGCCGCCGCATGCCGAGCCGCTCGCGCCCCCGAGGCGAGACGCAGGATGTCGGCGCGAACCGACTCCGCCCGCGGGGTCGCCAGGTACTCGAGCGGCACGTTCGCGTCGGTGCCGGCGCCGACGACCTCGAGCTTGGCGAGCCCGATGATGCGCGCCGGGAAGGGACGGGTGAGGTTGACGCCCTGCACCCGGTCGAGCGGTGCGCGACGATGAGAACGGAAGATGATGCCCTTGCGCACCTCGACGTGGTCGCCGGTGATGCGGAACTGCTGGAAGCGCCAGACGAGCCAGAACGCGGCGACCAGCACGGCGACCAGCCCCAGCACGCTGAGCAGCACGATCAGTATCAGGTTGTTCTCGAGCACCCAGTCGACGGGGTCACCGCCGCTGTAGTCGTAGTGCGCTTCTTCGGGCGTGAACAGGCCGACGAGCCAGACGATGACACGGTCCCGCATGTTCGTGATCGCGATGCCGGCGATGATGAGCAGCGCCAGGCCGCCCTTGAACAGCGGGGTGAGCGGGTGCATCCGGTGCCATTCGCCGTCGGCGAGCGACGACGAATCCACCGCGGGCGGCGCCGACGACGTCACGGCGGCCGGCTGCGGGAACTGCGGCTCGCTCACAGGCCGGTCCGGCGGGTCTCGGCGACGTGGATGAGCGTGTCGCGGAGGGCTTCGGCCGCCGCCTGCGTGAGTCCGGGGATCTGCACCCCGGTCGTCGCCGCGGCGGTGACCATCTTCAACTGGCTGACCCCGAACGCGCGGTCCAGCGGGCCCTGCGTGATGTCGACCAGCTGCATGCGCCCGTAGGGAACGGCGATCATGCGCTGCCAGAGGATGCCCTTGCGGAAGACGATGTCGTCGGCGCGGAGCATGTAGCCGATCGCCTTCGCCTGTCGCGGCAGGATGATGAGGGTGATTAGCGTGACCAGCACGATCACGCCGGCGGGGATCCATGCCCACGTCTGCTCGAATCCGAGTGCCAGAACGGATGCCGCGATCGCGACGACCACGATGAAGATCACGTTCTGCACGACCTGCGACACGACATAGCGCGGCGAGATCTGGTGCCAGGTGCCGTCGAGGTCGAGCCGGTTCTCGCTGCGCACCGTGCGCAGCTGCTCGTACGTGCCCTGGTCCAGGGCCGTGCGGTCAGTGCCCTCCGTAGGGTTCCGGGGCGCGGTCTCTGGGTTCTGAGTCATCAGGATCCTTCGGCAGGGTGCAGAACTGTTCGGCGACGAGGCCGGCGATCACGAGGACGATTGCGCTCCCCATCAGGGCCAGCATCGCCACTGTCGACCCTACCGGGGGATCGATCGGACGGGTCAGCAGGAAGACGAGCAGACCTGCGCCGAACCCGGCCATGATCGCGCCGAGCAGACTCGACGCGCGGGCGAGGGTCGCCGCCCGCAGCGCGCGGAAGGGGTCGATGCGTCCTGCTCCGCGCACGCTGCGCCGCACCGGCCACGCCACCCCGAGCGATGCGGCACCGACGAGCAGCAGGAGCACCGCCAAGAGCAGCGACGGGGTGAAAGTCGCGCGGCCCGTCGCTGTGAGGACCTGGTCGAGCACGAATCCGGCTCCGGCTCCGAGGAGCGCGAGCACCGCCAGAAGACCGGCGGAGGTGCGTCTCATTCCATGCCCTCTGCGCGCAGTCGCATCGCCAGGTCAGCCACGCGGCCCTGTCCTGTGAGCTGGGCATCCGGGTCGAGACTCAGCCACGGCTCGAGCACGAACAGCCGTTCGGCGGCGCGCGGATGGGGCAGCTGCAGGCGTTCGTCGTCAGAGGTGACCTCGCCGTATGCGATCAGGTCGAGGTCGAGAGTGCGGTCGCCCCAGCGCTCATGACGCTCCCTGCCGTTCTCGTCCTCGATCGCGTGCAGCATGCCGAGCAGGATCTCCGGCGCGAGACGCGTAGTCACCAGAGCGACCGCGTTCACGTACCCCGGAGCATCCGGATCCGGCCCGTCGAGGCGCACTGCGACGGTCTCGAAGAGCGAGGACATGCGCACCTCGCTCACCAGCGGCAGCCGCCCGATGCGTTCGGCAGCGTGCCGGATGGTCGTCTGCCGGTCGCCGAGATTGGCCCCGAACGCGACGACGGCGACCGCATCCGGTCGTCCAGGGCGTGCGGCCGGAGACGGCGGCGGGATGGTGAGGTTGCGGCTCATGCCGGCCACTCCGACGTCGAGGCGCTGTCGGATGGGCGCCCGCGGTGCAGCGTCACCGCGACGTCGGCGAACGTGAGCGGGATCGGGGCGTGCGGCTTGTGCACGGTCACCGCGACATGCTGCACGCGCGGGTCTTCGAGGGCGACGGCGGCGATCCGCTCGGCGAGCGTCTCGATGAGGTTCACCGGCTCACCCTCGACGACGGCCGCGACCTTCTCGGCCAGCTCGCCGTAGTGCACCGTATCGGTGACGTCGTCGGACTCCGCAGCCCGCTGCAGCGAGACCGTCAGGCGCAGGTCGATGGTGAACTCCTGGCCGTTCTCGCGTTCGTGTGCGTAGACGCCGTGGCGTCCGAACACCGTGAGTCCCGTGAGGACGATCTGATCGAGCTCGAACATGAGTCCTATCCTTCCCAGGCGTGAGCGATGGCGAGGGCGTCGCGGGTCCCGGCGACATCGTGCACCCGCACGCCCCAGACACCCGCCCGCAGGGCGAGCGCGCAGGTCACGGCGGTGGCGAGGTCGCGGCGCGCCTCGGAGACGTCGTCGTGGGCATCCGCCTGCAGAGTCTCGGCCAGGAAACGTTTGCGAGATGTGCCGATGAGCACCCGCGGGCCCAGCGCGACGATGTCGTCGAGGCCGCGCAGTACGTCCCAGTTCTGCGCGCCTCCCTTCGCGAAGCCGATGCCCGGATCGATGATGAGGCGAGACGGCGCGATACCGGCCGCCGCAGCGCCGCCGATCCGCTCCTGCAGCTCCCCGGCGACCTCGCGTGCGGTGCGAACGTACGCGGCGCGCGCATACATATCGGCGGAAGGACCCCGCCAATGCCCGATCACGAAGTCCGCACCGGACTCGGCGACGGCCGCGAGCATCTCCGGATCGGCCAGACCGCCGGAGACGTCGTTGACGATGAGCGCCCCCGCGCGTACGGCCGCCGTCGCCGTGGCGGCGTTGAGCGTGTCGATGCTGACCGGTACTCCGGCCGCGGCGAGTCGCTCGATGACGGGGATGACTCGTTGCTGCTCAAGGTCGGCGCCGATGCGCTCTGCTCCGGGGCGGGTCGATTCGCCGCCGATGTCGACGATGGTCGCCCCCTGGTCGCGCAGCAGCAGGCCATGGGCGACTGCCTTCTCGACGTCGAGGTAGCGTCCGCCGTCGCTGAACGAATCCGGCGTGACGTTGAGGATGCCCCAGATCGCCGTCATCAGATCTGGGCCCCCTCCGCCGAGAACTGGGTCCCTGAGCCCGCCGAAGGGCCGAATCGGCTGCCGATCAGTGTGATCAGCTCCGCACGGGCGATCGGATCGGTGTACTCGCCGCGCGCCGCGATGGTCAGAGTGGATGCCTCGGGCTGACGGCCACCGCGCATCGTGACGCATCCATGGCTGGCGTCGAGGACGACGAGCACGCCGCGAGTATCCAGGTGCTCGGCGATCATGTCCGCGATCTGCTCGCCGAGTCGCTCCTGCACCTGTGGACGGGCGGCGAGGGTCTCCACGACGCGCACCAGCGCTCCGAGGCCGACCACCTGCTCGCCGGGAAGGTAGGCGAGGTGCGCGTGACCGGCGAAGGGCAGCAGATGATGCTCGCACACGGAGCGGAAGCGGATGTCGCGCATCAGCACGGCGCCCGACGGAAGCGTGCTCGGCGCGGGACCGCGGGTCACGCTGATCGTGTGCGCGAGAGGTGCCGCGGCATCCTGCCCGACGCCGGCGAAGTACTCGGAGTACAGCTCGGCGACCCGGGCCGGCGTCTGCTTGAGGCCGGGGCGGTCCGGGTCCTCGCCGATCGCCTCGAGCAGCTCACGGGTGAGCCGTTCGACACGCGCCCTGTCGACGGTCACGATCACGCCGTCGCTGGCCGGCTGTGACCCGTTGCGTTCGCCGTTCCGGTCTGGGTGCGCGACGGCGCCGCATCCGCCGGCGCCTCGACGGAGGCGGCGAGCGTGACATCGCGCTTGGGCACCTCGATCGGAGGCAGCTTCGACACCGGACGGTCCTCGCTGCTCAACCACATCGGACGCTCCGGGAGCTTGCGCACCTCGGTGAAGATTTCGGCGATCTGGTTGTGATCGAGCGTCTCCTGCTCGAGCAGCGCCAGCGCGAGCCGGTCGAGGATGTCGCGGTTCTCGCTGATCACCTGATAGGCCTCGTTGTGCGCCTGCTCGATGAGCGCGCGCACCTCGGCGTCGACGCGCTCGGCGACGCTTTCTGAGTACTCGCGGCCGCGGCCGACGTCGCGGGCGACGAACATGTCGCCGCCTTCGTGGCCGAGCTTGACCGGACCGACCTCGGTGGTCATGCCGTATTCGATGACCATCTTCCGTGCGATCGAGGTCGCCTTCTCGATGTCGTTCGACGCGCCGGTGGTCGGGTCGTGGAAGACGATCTCCTCGGCGACACGGCCGCCCATGGCGTAGGTGAGCTGGTCCTGCAGCTCGTTGCGGGTGACCGAGTACTTGTCATCCAGCGGCAGTACCATCGTGTAGCCGAGGGCCTTGCCTCGAGGCAGGATCGTGATCTTCGTGACCGGGTCGGTGTAGTTCATCGCCGCCGCCGCGAGCGCGTGTCCGCCCTCGTGGTACGCCGTGATGAGCTTCTCCTTGTCCTTCATCACGCGGGTGCGGCGCTGCGGGCCGCCGATCACACGGTCGATGGCCTCGTCGAGCGCACGGTTGTCGACGAGCTGCGCGTTGGAGCGCGCGGTCAGCAGCGCAGCCTCGTTGAGCACGTTGGCGAGATCCGCACCGGTGAAACCGGGAGTCTTGCGGGCGACGATCTCGAGGTCGACGCTCTGCGCGAGGGGCTTGCCCTTCGCGTGCACCTCGAGGATCCTCTGGCGGCCCTTGAGGTCAGGGGCGTCCACGCCGATCTGCCGGTCGAACCGGCCGGGGCGGAGGAGCGCGGGGTCGAGGATGTCGGGGCGGTTCGTCGCCGCGATCACGATGACGTTGGCGTTCGGGTCGAAGCCGTCCATCTCGACGAGCATCTGGTTCAGCGTCTGCTCGCGTTCATCGTTGCCGCCGCCCATACCGGCGCCGCGGTGCCGACCGACGGCGTCGATCTCGTCGATGAAGATGATCGCCGGCGAGTTCTCCTTGGCCTGGTTGAACAGATCACGGACACGGGAGGCTCCGACGCCCACGAACATCTCGACGAAGTCCGAGCCGGAGATCGAGTAGAAAGGGGCTCCGGCCTCGCCGGCGACGGCGCGGGCGAGGAGGGTCTTGCCGGTTCCGGGAGGGCCGTACAGCAGCACGCCCTTCGGGATGCGGGCGCCGATGGCCTGGAACTTCGCCGGATCCTGCAGGAACTCCTTGATCTCGTGGAGTTCTTCGATCGCCTCATCGGCGCCGGCGACGTCGGCGAAGGTGACCGTCGGGGTCTCCTTGTTCACCAGCTTCGCCTTGGACTTGCCGAACTGCATCACCTTGCTGCCGCCACCCTGCATCGAGGACAGCAGCCACCAGAACAGCAGGCCGAGCAGCACCAGCGGGAGCAGCAGCGAGAGGAAGCCGTCGAACCAGGTCGCGCGCGGTACGGCGTCGTTGAAGCCGTCCTTGGGGTCTGCCTCGTTGATCGCCGTGACGACCTCGTCGGCACGCGCGGTGACGTAGTAGAACTGCACGTTCTCGGCGCCCTTGAACGGCTTCGACAGCGTCATGTCGACGCGCTGGTCGCCGTCGGTGTTCACCACCTCGGTGACCGAGCTGCCGGCGAGCAGTTCGAGGCCCTCCTTCGTGGAGATCTGCTGGGGAGCACCGAGGTTCGAGATCAGCAGGAAGCCGCCGAACAGGAGCACTCCGATCAGCGCCACGTAGATCAGCGGATTCCGGGTGATCTTCTTCACATCCATGATCCGTTCAGCGTATCGCGGGCTTTCTTTGGTGGCGCTGTGCGTTCACCCACGGCGTACGCCCGGGATGCGCAGGTCAGCTGTAGACGTGCGGGGCGAGCACCGCGACGTCGCGCAGGTTGCGATAGCGCTCGTTGTAGTCCAGGCCGTAGCCGACGACGAAGTCGGTGGGGATGTCGAAGCCGACGTAGCGGCAGTCGATCTCGACCTTCGCCGCCTCGGGCTTGCGCAGCAGCGCCAGCACCTCGATCGACTCCGCGCCACGGGATTCGAAGTTCTCCAGCAACCAGCTGAGCGTGAGGCCCGAGTCGATGATGTCCTCGACGATCAGCACGTGCTTGCCGTTGATGTCGATGTCGAGGTCCTTGCGGATCTGCACGACGCCGCTGGACTTCGTGCTCGCGCCATAGCTGGACACGGCCATCCAGTCCATCGGAGCGTGGAACGGCAGGGCACGGGCGAAGTCGGCCATCACCATGATCGCGCCCTTGAGCACTCCGATGAGGATCAGGTCTTTGCCCTCGTAGTCGACGGCGACTCTGGCAGCGAGTTCGTCGAGTTTCGCGCGGATCTCCTCCTCGGTGACGAGGATCTGGGCAAGGTCATCCTGGATTTCCGCGGCGCGCATGGATCGATCTTAGGCGACGGGATCGGATGCCGCGGTATGCGGCATCCGATCTCCTCAGGTGCCGAATCGACGCTGCATCTCGGCGTACGACAGGGCCCCGTCGAGGAACCCGAGAGTGCCTTCGCCGATCAGCTCCCGGCCCGCGCGTTCGACCGTGTCATACGCCGCTCTGGCGATGCTGCCGCCGACGCTGACTCGGATCACGCCGAGCGCGAAGAGCGTCGGCGCGGCGAGCACGGGAGTGGTGAGGCCGGCGACCATGTTCACCGGCACCGGGATCTCGGCGACGAGTCGGCGGATCTCGTCGGCGTCCCTCACACCGGGAACGAAGACGCAGTCGGCTCCTGCATCGACGTACCGGTGCGCACGCGCGATCGTCTCGGCGAACGGATCGCCGCCGAAGTTCGCGAAATAGGCGTCGGTGCGCGCGTTGAGCACGAACGTCCCTGCCGGGGCGGCGTCACGCGCGGCCGCGAGACGGTCTGCGGCCTCGTCCCGGTTCAGCAGACGCCCTTCGACGGCGTCTTCGATGTTCCCTCCGGCGACCCCGAGGGCCGCCGCACGCGCGACCGTCGCGCCGACGTCGCCCGCGGTCGCACCGTACCCGGCCTCGAGGTCGGCCGTGACAGGCACGTCGACCGCAGACACGATCGCGGCCACGACCTCGAACATCCGATCCGGCGAGAGCGCGCCGCCGTCCGGCACCCCGCAGGACCAGGCGATCCCCGCGCTCGTCGTCGCGACGGCCGGGAAACCGACCTGCGCGAGAATGCTCGCGGATCCGGCATCCCAGGCGTTCGGGATCACGAAGCCGGGCCCCTGATGCAGAGCCGACAGCGTCGCGGCTCTGAGGTTCTCATCCATCACGGGCCTCCGCTCGTCCCATGTTCCGATTGTGTCGGATCACGAGTATCCCCGCATCCCCGTCATCCGCACTACTGTGATCGGGAGAGAGGGGCTGACGCCCACCGACGGAAGGACTCATCCATGGCTCTTGACGACATCCTCAAGCACGTGCCCATCGACGACATCGCGAAGAAGCTGGGCGTCTCGCCCGACGTCGCGAAGCAGGCGGTGGAGCAGGGTGGCGCGGTGCTGCTCGGCGGCCTCGCCAAGAACGCCGAGACCGCAGAAGGGTCTGCGGCGATCGAGAACGCTCTCGAGAAGCACAAAGGCGCGAAGGGCGCGACCGCGGTCGACGACATCGATCAGGCCGACGGCGGAAAGATCGTCTCGCACATCCTCGGCGGCAAGGAGAAGGAGGTCACTGCCACGCTCACCGAGTCGAAGCAGACGGCCGGCATCGACTTCGGCAAGCTCCTGCCGATCCTCGCCCCGATCGTGATGGGCCTGATCGCCAACGCGACCAAGGGCAAGACCGAAACGGCCGAGGCTGCGCCGGAGCAGTCCGGCGGCGGTATCGGCGACCTCATCGGCGGACTGCTCGGCGGCAGCAACAGCAGCTCGGGCAACAGCGGCGGCGGTATCGGCGACCTGCTCGGCGGAATCCTGGGCGGCGGCTCGAATTCCGGCTCCGGGCGGCGGCATCGGAGATCTCCTGGGCGGCCTGCTCGGCGGCAGGAAGTAGTCGGACGGCGCGCGTCAGCGGCGGGCCGTGAAGGTGATCCGCCCGCCGTGGCGCTGCGCTGAGCATCCGGGAAGGTCGATCGGCCCCTGACCGGACCAGTCCGTGGCGAGGCGCGCGACCTCCAGTGTCTGCGAGCGCGTCAGGCTCACGCCGAACTCGCTGTCGACGATGAGCCGGATGACGCGGTTGCGCAGCGCGGCGGGGTTCGCGGCGAGCGCCGCCGCGCTGACGGAGATGCCCGCTTCGGCATGCTCGACGATGTCCTCGATGGTCTCGTGGATCATCTCGTCGAACGCCTCCGCGTCTTCGCGCAACTGCTCCGCCGTGCGCGCGAGGGCTTCGGCGATCCCCGGTCCGAGCTCGGCCTCCAGCACCGGCAGCACGCGCTCGCGCACGCGTACCCTGGCGAAGCGCTCCTCGAGGTTGTGCGGGTCGTCCCAGAACTCGAGATCGGATGCCGCGCAGAAGGCACGGGTCGTCTCACGGCGCACGCCGAGCAGCGGACGCAGCCAGCGGATGCCGTCCTCATCCTCACGGACCGACGCCATGCCCTGCAGGCTGGCCGCACCTGAGCCACGGGCGAGTCCGAGCAGCACCGTCTCGGCCTGGTCGTCGAGGGTATGCCCGAGCAGTACGGCGGACGCGCGCACGTCGAGAGCCGCATCGCGAAGCACGCCGTAGCGCGCCTCACGCGCGGCGTTCTCGGGACCGCCTTCGGTACCGACCTTCACCTTCACGATCAGGGGGTCGACGCCGAGGCGGGCGGCGGCCCGACCGGCACGCGCTGCGACCGCATCCGACCCCGGCTGCAAGCCGTGGTCCACCGTGAGTGACGCGACCCGCAGACCCCGCTTGGGCGCCTCGAAGCCGACGGCCGCGGCGAGCGCGAGCGAATCGGCGCCCCCCGAGAGAGCGACGAGCACCGTGGCGCCGTCGGGCAGAGCGGCGAGTGCGGTGCGCACCGCGAGGCGGATCTCGGCGATGGCCGGCGACAGGGAAGGCACAGCACAACGGTAGTCCTAACGAGCGGACCAGCCACCGTCCATCGCGTAGCTGGCACCGGTCACCATCGCGGACTCGGCGCCGGCCAGCCACGCCACGAGCGCAGCCACCTCTTCCGGCTCGACGAGCCGCTTGATGGCGCTCTCGGTGAGCATGATCCTCGCCAGCACCTCGGCTTCGGGGATCCCGTGAACCCGGGCCTGGTCCGCGATCTGCTTCTCCACCAGCGGGGTCCTGACGTACCCGGGGTTGATGCAGTTGCTGGTCACCCCATGCTCGCCGCCTTCCAGCGCGGTGACCTTCGAGAGCCCCTCGAGACCGTGCTTGGCGGTGACATAGGCCGATTTGAAGGGCGAAGCGCGCAGGCCGTGCACGGACGAGATGTTGATGATCCGGCCGAACCCCCGCGTGTACATGCCCGGCAACGCCGCCCGGATCAGCAGGAACGGCACCTCGAGCATGAGCGACATGATCCGTCGGAAGTCCTGCGGATCGAAGTCCTGGATCGGGCTGATGTGCTGGATGCCGGCATTGTTCACGAGGATGTCCACCCCGGCCAGCGCGTCGGACAGCCGGGCGTCGGCGAGGGCGGCGGGGTCGAGCAGGTCGACGGCCCAGCTGGACCCGCCCACCGCCGCAGCGAGTGCGTCCGCACCGGCCCGGTCGTTGTCCGCGACGGTGACGTGTGCACCACGCGCGGCCAGCGCACGCACCGCAGCCGAGCCGATCCCGCCGGCGCCGCCGGTGACCAGTGCCCGCCTCCCGGAGAGCGGCTTCGCTGCGAGGCTCAACTGCGCACCCGCGCGGTGTTCAGACCGTGCTTCCGGGCGTCGGCGTCATCGATGTCGTGCAGCGAGATGCCGCGGGTCTCTTTGAGGGTGATCACCGCGACCGCGGTGACGGCGCAGGCGGCCGCGACGTACATGGCAACCGGCAGCCAGGAGCCGAAGTCCTGCAGCAGTGCGGTCGCGATGATCGGCGCGAGCGAGCCGGCCACGATCGAAGTGACCTGATAGCCGAGGGAGACACCCGAGTAGCGCATCCGGGTGGGGAACATCTCGGCCATGATGGCCGGCTGTCCGGCGTACATCAGAGCGTGGAAGCACAGGCCGATGGCGACTGCCGCGGTGATGATGAACGGGTTCAGCGTGTCGAACATCGGGAAGGCGAAGAACGCCCAGGATGCTCCGAGCACGGCACCGGCCAGGTAGACCGGCTTGCGGCCGAAGGCATCGGAGAGCCGACCCACCTGCGGGATCACGATGAAGTGGATGACGTGGGCCACCAGCAGCGCCAGCAGCAGCTGGCTCGTGTCGTACGCGTGCACGGTCTTCAGGTACACGATGGTGAACGACACGATGATGTAGTAGAGGATGTTCTCGGCGAAGCGCAGGCCCATCGCTCCGAAGATGCCCCGCGGGTACTTCCGCACGACCTCCAGCACGCCGTAGCTGACGGCTTTCTCGGCTTCTGCCTGCGCGCGGGCCTCCAGGAAGATCGGTGCCTCGCTGACGTGGGTGCGGATGTAGTAGCCGATGATGACGACGATGGCCGACACCCAGAAGGCCACGCGCCAGCCCCAGCTGAGGAACTGGTCCGCGGGGAGCATCCAGGACATGCCCAGCAGCACCAGCGTCGCCAGCAGGTTCCCCACCGGAACGGCGGCCTGGGGCCAGCTCGACCAGAAACCGCGCGACTTGTCGGGGCTGTGCTCGGCCACCAGCAGCACGGCTCCGCCCCACTCGCCGCCCACGGCGAACCCCTGCACGAAGCGCAGGATCACGAGCAGCGCGGGTGCCCAGTAGCCGATCGAGGTGAAGCCGGGCAGGCAGCCCATCAGGAAGGTGGCGACGCCGACCAGGATGATGGTGACCTGCAGCGTGTGCTTGCGGCCGAGCTTGTCGCCGATCTGGCCGAACACGATGCCGCCGAGCGGCCGGGCGACGAAGCCCACGGCGTAGGTCAGGAATGCGGCGATGATGCCGTCCAGCTCGGTACCGGCATTCGGGAAGAAGAAGGTGCCGAACACCAGCGAGGCGGCGGTGGCGTAGAGGAAGAACTCGTACCACTCCACCACGGTGCCCACCATCGAGGCGGCCACGATCTTCTTGAGTCCGGATGTCTTCGTCTCCGGGACGATGGTCGTCTTGTCGGCGCTCACGCTCACTCCTTCGTGTCCTGCCGACGTCCGCGTTGACGTCGGCGTGCGGGGCCCGTGCTCTTACGGCCAGGGCGGCCTCAGCCAGTATGGGCACGCTGACGGGTGTGCATCAATGACCAGTCGAGCAGAGATCGTGTGCACAATTGCAGATATGAACATCCCGCCCCGTGGCGCCGCCACCGCGAACCCCGACGATCTCCTCATCCTTCTCGCCGTGGCGCGCTCGGGACGCTTCACGACGGCGGCCGAGAGCCTGGGCTTGAATCACACCACGGTGTCACGCCGGATCACCGCTCTCGAGACGACGCTCGGCGGCCGCATCCTCTCCCGCACGCCCGGCGGCTGGGAGCCGACCGACCTCGGCCGCCGCGCCGTGCGCGCAGCCGAAGACGTGGAGACCGCGGTCGCCACGATCCACGAAGGCGAGAAGGAGGCCGATCAGATCGCGGGCGTCGTGCGCATCTCGGCCACCGACGGATTCAGCGCGTTCGTCGTCGCGCCGGCCGTCGCGCAGCTGCGGAGGAAGCACCCGAGGCTCAGCGTCGAGATCGTCAACGTCACCCGCCGTGCTCTCCAGCACCGCTCTGGGCTGGATCTGGAGGTCGTGGTCGGCGAGCCGCAGGTGCACCGGGCCGAGGCGATCCGGCTGGGCGACTACACGCTGGGGATGTATGCCTCACGCGACTACCTCGACGAGTTCGGCAGTCCCGCCGGCATCGCGGAACTGAGCGCGCACCCGCTGGTGTACTTCGTCGATTCGATGCTGCAGGTCGACGACCTCGACGCGCCACGACGCCTGGTTCCCGGGATGCTGGATTCGCTCAGTTCCACGAATGTCTTCGTCCATGTCGAGGCCACCCGCGCCGGAGCCGGGATCGGCTTCCTGCCGTGCTTCATGGCCAGCCGGCATCCTGATCTGGTGCGCCTGCTGCCCGACGACTTCGCCGAACGCCTGCCCTACTGGATGGTGCTGCGACCGGACTCGTTGCGTCAGCCTGCCGTCGCCGCGGTGGCCGACGCGCTGCGCCGCCGCACGGCCGCCGTGCACGATGCCCTGCTCGGCATCGTTCCACTGGAGCACTGACGCCGTGAGCGGTCGCGCCCAGGTGGCGCGGGCCGGGTGGCGCAGGCCGGGTGCGCAGTCGTACTCTGAGCGCGTGACCGACGAGAGAACGCCCCACCCATTCAAGGCCGAGCGATTCAAGGCGTTCGTCGACGCGGTGGTCGCGATCGCGATGACGCTGCTCATCCTGCCGCTGCTGGAATCGGTGTCGGAGGCGGCGACGGAGCAGCTCGGCACCGCGGAGTTCCTCGTCGAGCACAGCGGGCAGCTGCTGAGCTTCGGATTGAGCTTCGTTCTCATCGCCGCGTTCTGGATGGAGCACCACCGCATGTACTCGCGCGTCGAGGGCATGACCGGTCCGCTGCTGTGGATCAACGCCGGTTGGTTGCTGACGATCGTCTGGCTTCCGGTGCCGACGGCGATGCTCGGCCAGATGGAGGGCGACGCCGTGCAGGCCGTGCTCTACATCGGCACCCTGATCCTGACGCAGGTCACGACCCTCGCCGCGAAGCTCTACCTGCTGCGGCATCCGGAGCTCCACGACTTCCCCGCCGATGAGCTGCGCCACGGTGCACTCGGCGACGTGGCGGCGATCATCCTGTTCGCGATCGCCCTCCCGATCGCCGCCTGGGTGCATCCCATCGGGTACTACGCCCTCCTGCTGATCGCGCTGACCGGACCGGTCACCAGGATTCTGACGCGGCTGCCCCGGTAGGCTGGTCGGCGGCATCCAACCGTCTTTCTGAGGAGCACACGCATGGGCGCACACGACGCCGTCATCGAGATCCCGCGCGGCAGCCGCGTGAAGTACGAGGTCGACCACGAGACCGGGCGAGTCCACCTCGACCGCGTCCTGTACACGACCTTCGGCTACCCGGCCGACTACGGCTACTTCGACAACACTCTCGGCGAGGACGGCGACCCGCTGGACGTGCTGGTGCTGCTGGACCACGCCATCTACCCGGGCGTCGTCGTCGAGGTCCGCCCCGTCGCGGTCCTCAAGATGAGTGACGAGGCCGGCGGCGACGACAAGCTCGTCGCTGTGCTGTCCAAGGACCCGCGCTGGGCGCACATCCAGGACATCGGCGACGTCGCCGAGTTCACGAAGAAGGAGATCGAGCACTTCTTCGAGCACTACAAGGACCTCGAGCCCAACAAGTGGGTCAAGGTCGACGCGTGGGGCGACGCCGCTGAGGCGCAGCGCATTCTCGACGAGGCGATCGTGCGGTTCGGCGAGCAGGGTCACTGACCGCTTCGCCGTCCTATGACGAAAGACCCCCGGTCCGCTCAGCGGCCGGGGGTCTTTCGGTTGCAATCGAGCGAGCGGATGCTCAGAAGTAGATGCCCCGGTCGGCCATGAACCACTGCGGGTTGATGGTGCCGCCGTTCTGGTACACCTCGAAGTGCAGGTGGCAGCCGAAGGAGCCGCCGGTGTTGCCGGCGTAGGCGATGACCTGACCGGCCTCCACCCATTGCCCGTAACCGACCGCGTACGAGTCGATGTGCGCGTAGCCGGTGGCGAGGCCGCCGCCGTGCTGGATGCGGATGTAGTTGCCGTAGCCGCCGTTGTAGAAGGCCGCGTCGACCGTGCCGGCGTAGGCCGCGTAGATCGCCGCGCCGCAGCCGTTCGCGAGGTCGACACCCCGGTGGAAGCTGGACGAGCACCCCTGCGACCCGCATTGCGAGTCACGGGGGCCGTAATCGGAAGACTTGAATCCGCCGTGCGGGCGGGCCCAGCCGCTGGAGGATGAACCTCCGCCGCCCCCGCCACCGCCGCCGCCGGGATTCTGCCCACCGGCACCGGCCGCGGCCTCTGCTGCCTCGCGCTCTTTCCGCTTTCGTTCTTCCTCTTCCCGTATCCGGACGCCCTCTTGGTAGCCGGCGACCGTGGTGGCCGTGGCGTCCTTCAGCGCAGCGAGCTGCCCCTGCAGCGTGGTGAGGTTCGCGGCCTGCTCGTCGAGCGCGGCCTGTGCGGCCTGTGCAGCCTGCTGCGCCGCGATCATCTTCTGCTCGGCCACCTGCTGCAGACGGTCGCGCTCGGTCCGGGCGACGACGGCCTGGTCGCTGAGCGACTGGGACGAGTTGCGGGCGGCGACGGCGTCGTCGTAGATGGACTGGTTGTACTGCAGCAGCTTGTCCATCGTGCCGAGGCGCGTGAGCAGTTGGTCAGCGTTCGCCGCGGAGCCAGCGAAGAACAGTTCGAGCGACGTGTCGTCGCCGCCGTTGCGGTAGAGCTGAGCGGCGACCTGACCGGCCTTGCGTGCGGATTCGTCGGCGATGCCGGCCTGCTCGTCAGCCTTCGCCTGCAGTTCCTCGGCGTCGGTGACGGCCTGGAAGAAGGCCTGCTGCGCGACATAGAACTCGTCGCCGGCGACTTTGGCGGCCGCCTGGGCATCGGCGACCTTCTGCGTCAGCGACTGGATCAGGCCTTCGATGCGCGTGACTTCGGCAGCCTTGGCTCCCTCGTTCTGCATCGCGGCCTGCACGTCGTCCCAGCTGGGGTACGACGCGGCATGAGCGGCGGAAACTCCTGATGAGACACCGAACGCACTGAGCGCGACGACGCTGAGCGCACCGAGGCCGAGGACGCCGCGTCGACTGATGGATCCGCGATTCCAGAGCGCTTTGCGCTCCACGGGAGTGGGCGCGCACCCGCATTCGGCGGACGCCGCAGCAGCAGCATCCAGCGTGTTCCTGTCGTTCACGCGGCCCCTTTCGCCGGATTCACACATGTCACACTAACAACAACAACCACATCCACACCAGGGTGGGATGCAGAAGGGGTGGCATGGTGACGCTCTCATCGTCCTCCTGTTCGGGGCAGTTCGGGGGTGGACTCGCCCTCGATTCGCGTTTTGCCTCGATCGTCGTTTATGCTTGAGCGTCGGCAAGGAGTGCTCCTCTGGGAAGCGCAACGGCCCCATCGTTTAGCGGCCTAGGACGCCGCCCTTTCACGGCGGTAGCACGGGTTCGAATCCCGTTGGGGTCACTCACACCGATATAATTGAATACAAGTATGGCCCTGTAGCGCAGTTGGTTAGCGTGCCGCCCTGTCACGGCGGAGGTCGCGGGTTCAAGTCCCGTCAGGGTCGCTCCACGCGTTGAGCCTTCTTTCGAGGAGGCTCTTCGTCTAGGACGCGACAGGTTCGCCGGTCGCGCGGCTCTGTAGCTCAGTTGGTAGAGCGTTCGACTGAAAATCGAGAGGTCACGGGATCGACGCCCGTCGGAGCCACAGGGTGATCATTACAATCACCTTAGAAACCCTCGCCTAGCTTCTACATGGCGGGGGTTTTGCTTTGCCCCTGCACCCGCATCGAACGTTCAGCGCACGGTCGGCTTTCCGTCCGCGGCCCATGCGACGCCCAGCGCGAACAGCGTCGATACGCCGTACTGCTGCATCGCCGCCGCAATGCGACGCCGTCCCGTTCGCGGGTTGATCCCGAGCCGGCGAGATGCCGCATCGAGGGTGATGCCCTGCTTCATCAGCGCAAGAAGAGGCGACCACGGCTGCTCCACCTCGCCGATCGGCTCGGCGCGACGCCAGAGCTCGCGGTACAGGCTCCGGCCCAGTTCGGCGAGAGGCGCGCTGCGGACGCCGATCACACTGGACGGCCAGCCCTCGCCCCACTCGATCGGTAGTGCCAGCACATCACCGTCGATCCAGAACCAGCTCGGAAGGTCATCGAGAACGCGGAACTCCACCCCGACGGCCGCGTATCGCTCGGCGATAGCCACGAGCCGGGCATCCCCCGCCATCGACCGCGGGAGGAGCGCCCGCACCGATCGCCTGCCGGCGAACAACTCCGCGAACCGACTGGCGCGCGCGGGGTCGGTCTGCAGGAAGCGTTCCAGATCAGGGAGCACCGACCAGGCGGTCTCGCTCTGCTCCCGCGCGATGTCAGACCAGAGGTCCTCCGCCGCCCGCGGTCCGTGTCGCACGAAAACGGGGACGAGTTCACCGGATGCCTCCCCTACCGCCCAATGCCGCAGGAGAGCTGGGAGGCCTCCGACGAGCGCCTCGATCCGCGCGGCGGCCTGGTTCGTCACCTGCCGCATCGCGTGCACTTCGCGTTCGACGACGTCGGCCGTCCACATCGCCGGGGTCGAGTACGAGATCGCACCATCGTGCACCGAGATCGCGCCTCCCTGCGCGAGGCGCGCAACAGCCTCGGCGGTTTCGCCCTCCTCCGCGTGGGCGGTGGTGGCGAGATCCGCCACGGTCTCGGGTCGACTGCGGTAGATCAATTCGAGCAACGCTCTGTCTTCCATGTCGACCTCCTGAGTGCGTGTGGACACCATCATCGCGCACATGACCGCTTCCGGACGCCCTGTAGCGGCCATAGCCGGAAGCGGAGGTTGTCTTGTCCGCTTCCTGCCAACAGACTGATCCCGGGGGTCGGGGGCCACGACTTCGTGCGGGCGCGCGAAGCCGTGAGTTCCTCAAGACACAGCCAATCGGAGGCAGCGACATGAACAGCTTGAGCAGCACCAACATGGGCATCGCACGCGTGGTCGCCGTCTCGACGGTGGCATTTCTCGCCCTGGGAATCACGGCGTGCACCGCGGGTGCGACCGAGGAAGCATCTTCCTCGAGCGGGCCCACCGTCGCGCTCGGCGAAGACCCGAGCCAGGACGCCGTCGGTCTTTATACGGATCGTGACACAGCAGTGGCCGCAGCCGTGGATGCGCTTCCTGAGTTCATCGAGAAGGCGCTCAAGCAGACGGGAGTGCCCGGCGCCGCCGTCGCCGTCGTCTCGAAAGGCGAGGTCGTGTTCGAGAAGGGATACGGGGTGCGTGACGTGACGACGGACGAGCCCGTGGACATCGACACCGTGTTCCAGATCGCGTCACTGTCCAAGCCGCTCTCGTCGAGCATCGTGGCCAAAGCGATCACCGAGGACGCTGAGCTGTCCTGGGAGGATCCGGTCGTCGAATACCTCCCCGGGTTCGCACTGCAGGACCCGTATGTGACCGCGCATGCGAAGATCGCCGACTTCTTCTCGCACCGCACCGGCATTCCGACCGGTGGCGGCGATGACCTCGAAGACGTCGGCTTCGACGTCGACTACATCATGGCCCACATGGACCAGATTCCTCTGGCGTCGTTCCGCGACACGTATCAGTACTCCAACTTCGGCCTGACCGTGGGCGGCGAGGCAGTCGCTGCCTCGCGCGGTCAGACGTGGGACCAGACCGCCCACGAACTGCTGTTCGAGCCGCTCGGGATGACGTCGACGACCACTCTCCACGACGACTACCTCGCCGCGGATGATCGCGCCGCGATGCACGCGCGCACCGGAGAAGGTGTGTACGAGCAACTGTTCGACCGTGACGCCGATGCCGAGGCTCCGGCCGGCGGCGTCGCCTCCACCGCCGGCGACATCGCGAAGTGGATGAACATGGTGCTGGGTGATGGCGAGGTCGACGGCGCCGAGTTCATCGACCCGCTGGTGCTCGCGAAGACGTACTCCGCCCATTCGATCACCGGCGGCGATGCCAAAAACCTGGCGTCGCGCACATCGCACTACGGCTTCGGCATCAATGTCGGCGCCACTGTGACAGGCCGTGTCAACATCAACCACTCCGGCGCATTCGGGTGGGGCAGCGCCACCAACGCCACCATGATCCCGGATCTGGATCTCGGGATCGTCGTGCTCACGAATGGAGCGCCGTCGGGCGTTCCGGAGGCGATCGTCTCGGAGTTCCTCGACCTCGTGCAGTTCGGCGAGGAGACGCGGCCCTGGCTGGAGATGTGGCCCGTCGTGTTCGCGAAGTTCTCCGACCCGGCAGGTGACCTCGTCGGCGAGGAGCCTCCCGCAGGCGCAGCGGCCGCGGGTCCCGCCGGTGACTACGTCGGCACGTACACCAGCCCCTACTTCGGCAGCTTCATCGTGACCGAGGAGAACGGCAGCCTCACCGGCGCGCTCGGCCCGGAGGGCGGGTACACCTTCGAGATCGATCCGTGGGACGGCGACACGATGTCCTTCGTGCCGACCGGTGAGAATGCGCTCCCCGGTTCACTCTCTTCGGCGGTCTTCGTCCGCGAGGGCGATCAGATCACCGGTGTGACTCTGACGTACTTCAATAAGTTCCCGGCGGAAGGGCAGGAGCCGAACGGGCTCGGCGTCTTCACCCGTACGGGCTGACTTTCGAACGCCCGACGGACGTCCCCCATGAGTCAGGAGCTCATGGGGGACTTGATCGTGCCGGGACGAAGGCGGTCCAGCGCGAGCGCTCAAACTCGCGGCGACGGTCGACCGGGTAACTCGTGACCCGTCGGTGGACCGACGTAAGGTCGTGGTGTGGGACTCACGTCCCGCCCTTCACCACTTCCGCGGAATCACGCGAGGAACGAGCGACGTGACACTTGCCCTCCCGACATCCATCGCCCGAGAATCGATGCACCAGTGAGCGATGACGCGCCGGTCTCCCGCCGCATCGAGCTGACCCTTGTCAAGCCCTGGTTCGCCCTGTACGCCGGGATCAAGCCGACACTCGTCATCGGCGGACGCGGCCAGCCGACCCAGTGGGGCCTCGGCACATGGCAGGTTCCATCCGACCGCACCGTGACGATCGGGGTGTTCCTCTTCAACCGGCTGTGGCGCTTCGGCCAGGCCGAGTTCGAGCTGGAACCCCATCACGCGCCGGCGCTCGTCTATCGCGCGCCGGCACTGCCCTTCCTCCGCGGGCGGATCCGCACTGATCCCGGTCACGTCGCTGATAGGTGACGCGGTCGAACTCAGGCTTGCCGGTGTACGGTCTGGCCATGACGAGAACGACTTTCAAGCCCGGCGATGAGGTCTTCACCTCGCGCTCGCGAGGGATCATCATCGACATCTGCGCGACGCCGTCCGGTCAGTTCATCCGGCTCGACTGATCAGCGGCGCGGCGGCGCCGAGAGCATCAGCGGCAGATCGCGCATGACGACGACGCTGTCGAACTCGGCCGCGCCTGGAGGCAGCGCGTCGAAGAACGTCGAGCGCAGGCTCAGCATCCGCGCACCTTCCACAGACCACTCCTCAGACGTGAGCGTCACCGGTTCGTAGGTCTCGCCGTCGTGCCGTCGCGACCAGCCGATTTGGCCGGCGCGGTAGAAGTCCGAGGCCTCCTCGACGGTGGCGAAGACGCCACTGCGCCACTCGCCGCCGATCTCGACATCGGCGGCGAGGCTCTGACCCTTCGCGTCCATCGTCAACGCGTACCTGTCGCCGGACTCGTCGATCGTGAACCGCGCCTTCCGATGCACACCGGGAAACAGCCGCCCTCCGAGCAGCACCGGGCTCCACGCGGAACTGTGCCGCTCGAAGATGTACACGCCGCGATGGATCTCACCGTTCTCGTCCCATTCGACGGCCATCCGGTGCGCGGCGTTCTCCGAGCGGAGTCCCCACCGGCCGCGGAACCACCTCGGACGGATGCCCTCGATCCCCAGGACGCACACCCCGGCCAGCGCATATCCGTGGACGAGCTGCGGGCGGAACCGCTCGGGGAGAAGACCGCGGGCGACCACCGGGTCGAGTCGGTAACTGAGAAGGAGCCTCCGGCGCAGGTGCGCCCGCACCTCGCGCACGAGCGTCATGCGATCGCTCCACTGTTCGCCGCACTCGCCGAACGCCGCTTGCGCACTTCGCGCACGACGATCTGCTCTGGGCACACCGTGGAGAGGAAGTCCCCGACCGTGAGCGCGAGCCGTCCGCTGACCAGCGAGTAGAGGATGCGATTCGCCACGCGTCGTTCGCTGATCAGGCCCGCGCTTCGAAGGACGCGCAGATGGCGCGAGATGGTGGGGCCCGTCGCCGCGAACCGCCCAGCGATCTCACCGGCGGCGAGCTCACCCTCTTTCAGATCCTGCAGAATCTGCCGGCGGGTCGGATGCGCCAGGGCCTCGAAGACCGTGGTTGCCTCGTCATCCATATTTGCAATATAGCACCAGTGCTAACTAGCTCCAGCAGGAAAGCCCGTCGGAAGACGCCCTCCCCGAATCCGGGCGCGCGAAGATAAGCTGAGTGCGCGCCATCGCTCCGACCGGCTTCAGCAAGACGACGCGGCGGCGTTCCCCACGACATCCTCTGGCCCCCGTGAAATCGCTCCGTCCCTGCCGCTTGATCCGGGCGGGCCGAGTTCGGCGGATGGGCTACCCCAGAAAGGCCTGAGTACATGAGCGACTCCCCCGGCACCGGCGATCGCGGAGACGACTTCTTCGACCAGCTGGTCCAGAGCAACCCCCAGGACACGCCCCGCGAGCAGTCCGCGTTCACCGTGGGCTTCCGCGGTTACGACAAGGGCGAGGTCGAGGCCGCCCTCGCGGCCCTGCGCCAGCAACTGCAGCAGGTCACGACCGATCTCGAAGACGTCAACGGACGCCATGCCTCCGAGCTCGAGGCCGTGCGCGCCGAGGAACAGGCCGTCAAGGAGGCACTCGAGGCGCAGATCGCTGCCGCCAAGGCGCAGGCCGCCGAAGCCGAGCAGCAGGTCAGCACCCTCACCTCCGAGCTCGTCGACGCACCGCGCCCCGAAGGCACGGAGGCGCCGTCGCGTCAGCAGTTCGAGGCGATCCTCCGGGTCGCCGAGGAGCAGGCCAACGTGCTCATCCAGAACGCCGCCGTGCAGGCCGACCGGTTGATGGCAGCCGCTCGCGAAGAGGTGGCCGCTCAGCGGGCCGAGGCCGACGCCGACGCCACGCGCATCACCGCCCAGGCGCAGCGCGACGCCGACCAGGTGCGCCTGAAGATGGAGACCGAGTACACCGCGCACGAGGCGCGGATCCAGCGCGAAGCCGCGCACGCCGACGAGAAGGTCGCTCAGGCCGCCCAGGAGGCCACCGCGATCCGTACCGAAGCCGAGAAGGGCGCCGCAGCACTGCGCTCGCTGGTGACCCGGGAGACGACACAGCTGCGGGCGGATGCCGAGCGCGAGGTCCGCGAGATGAACGCGCGCGTTCTCGAGTTCGAGGAGACGCTCACGCGCCGGCAGGATGACGCGCAGCAGGAGTTCCTGGTGCTGCACAACCAGGCGGTCGCGCACGCCGAGCGCATCACGACCGACGCGAACGAGCAGGTCGCCGCCTCGCTGGAGCACGCCCAGCGCATCTCCGGCAAGGCCGACGACTACGAGCGCCTGATGCGCGCGCAGGCCGCGGCGATCGAGGCCGACACGCAGGTGCGCGCCCGTGAGACCCTCGACCGCGCCCGGATCAAGTCGCAGAAGATCGTCGACACCGTCATGGAGCACGCGACGAGCGTGCTGCACGACGCCGAGGACCGCACCCGTCAGCTGCGCTGGCAGCAGCAGCAGCTGTCGAGCTTCATGTCGGAGGTGCGCGAGCTGATCCGCCCCGACGGCGTCCTCGCGCCCGAGCCGACCGCGGCCGGCGCGTCCGCGGCTGCGAACGCCGACGACACGGTCGAGGCAGAGACCACCGCTCCGGACCCGTTCGCCGGCGATGACGACTTCCTGGGCGACGAGGCCCTCGAAGACGAACTGAGCGACGAGGAGTCGATCGTCGACAACAAGATCACCATCGAGGTCGTCGAAGCCGACGAGGAGCACGCAGCACGCTGATCGCCGCTCTCTCGACGAAGGCGCGAACGGGCTTCCGTTCGCGCCTTCGTCGTTCGCCCTGACGCGTGTCAGCCGCGGTCTTGAGCATCCCCGGTTCACAACTCCTCAGAATCCGTCTTTCCGCCGCGCACGGTGGGCGATAACACGCAAGCTCGGCTAGGTCCGCTCGTGATTCTTGAGGAGTTGTGAACGCGAAAATGGCCCGATCTCCAGGAGATCGGGCCATTTCGGCAGTTCGAAGGGGTTACGCCCGGCGCATCTGCCCGGCTGCGGGGCAGTCGAACGGGTCGCTGCCTGCGGCCAGACCGACGCGGTTCAGGTACTCGATGACGATCTTGTACGACTGGAGGACGGTCGTCTCGGTGTACGGCACGTTGTTCGCGGCGCAGTAGTCACGGACGATCTCGCGCGCCTTGGACAGATGCGGGCGCGGCATGTTCGGGAAGAGGTGGTGTTCGACCTGGTAGTTCAGGCCGCCCATCAGCCAGGTGGTGGGCCATCCACCGGTGACGTTCCGGGACGTGCGCACCTGCTTGGAGAAGAAGTCGAGACGAGCGTTCGGATCGATGATCGGCATGCCCTTGTGGTTCGGGGCGAACGCGGCACCCATGTAGACGCCGAAGACGGCGAACTGCACGCCCATGAAGGCGAACGCCATTCCGAGAGGGAGCATCATGAACACGGGGATGAGGATGAGCGCGAAACGAGCGGCGATGATGCTGAGTTCGATCCAGCGTCCCTTGACGTTCTTCGTCGTCATGAGGTACTTCAGGCCGAGGTAATGGAGGTTCAGCCCCTCGAGCGTGAGCAGCGGGAAGAAGAACCAGCCCTGCTTGCGGGTGATCAGCTTGATCAGGCCCTTGGCCTTCGCGGCATCCTCTTCGAGGAACGAGATCGTGTCGACTTCGATGTCGGGGTCCTTGCCGACCTGGTTCGGGTTGCCGTGATGCTTGGTGTGCTTCGAGTCCCACCAGGAGTAGCTCATGCCGATGCTGGCGATCACGATGCGGGCGAGCTTGAAGTTCGCGGGCCCCGACGTCAGGATCTGACGGTGCGCGGCCTCATGTCCGAGGAAGGCGATCTGCGTGAGCACGATGCCGAGCCCGGCGGCGATGAGCAACTGGAACCAGCTGTCGCCGAGCAGGATGAACCCGGTGATCAAACCGCCGAGGGCGACCGCGATGCCGGCTGCTACGGCGATGTAGAACCACGTGGCCCGGCGAAGCAGTCCGGTCTCCCGGACGACCTGCGAAACCTGCTTGAATGCCTGAGCCATGGGCGGGATGTCGGCCGTGCCCGCGTACGTCTGGCGTACCGGGCCAAGGGTGCTGGTGGTCGATGCGACCTGGGTGGTGGAGATGATGCTCTCCTTCCCGTGCGGAGCCCTGGAGCTGCGAGAAGCCGAAGGCGGGTGCCGAAGGCTTCACCTCAGGCTACGCCCCTGCGTATGCGTGTTCGGGCATACGCAGGAGTGATCCTTCTGATACTCAGGACTGAGATCTGAGCGGCTCTTCGGTCACCGGCGGCCGCACCACCAGGAGCACCACGACGGCCACCAAGACGATCGCGGTGAACACGACGGGGGTCGGCAGCAGCGGGTCGAGCAGCACCAGCAGGGCCGCGATCGGGACAGCGGTGTTGACGACCCTGTCGGCGTTGTCGCGGATCGCGATCCACCAGATGCCGAGCAGGAACACCGCGATCGGCACGGTGACGGTGAAGGAGGCCTGGACCGCGTCGAGCTCGGAGTGCCCGGTCAATCGGTCGATCTCGACCTCGATTCCGGCGGAGAACGCCGCGGCGGCCGCGAACACGAAGAAGTGGGTGTACCCGTATCGCAGCGATCGCGCGAAGGTGGTGATGGCGCGGTGGTGCGGCGGCCAGAAGTAGATCCACCACAACGACGCGGTGACGACGAGCGTGAGCACCGCGATGGAGATGAGCGGTCCGAGCGACTCGACCTCGTCGAGCGCCTCGATGATCGCGTTGGACGAGGCGAGCAGGCTCTCGCCGAGCACGATCAGCGTGAACAGGCTGTAGCGCTCCGTGATGTGGTGCGGATGCCAAGGTGTCCTACCCTGGCTGCGCGTTTCCGCGATGACCGGCACCGCGAGTTCGAAGACCACGAACAGCAGGAAGACAACCGGCTTGGCCTCGGCGGGAATGAAGAGGAAAGCGATCCAGCAGACCTGGACGATCGCGATGCCCGCCGCATAGCTCAGCGTCGCCGTGCGCGCAGAGCCCGCGGATCGGGAAGCGCGCAGCCACTGCACGATCATCGCGACGCGCATCACGATGTAGGCGATGACCGGCACGGTGAAGTCGCCGTGGAACGCCCCCGGGATCCCGGCCGCGAGCACGAGGACCCCACCCATCTGCACGAAGGTGAGGACACGGTAGAGCCAGTCGTCGGTCGAGAACGACGTGGCGAACCAGGTGAAGTTCATCCACGCCCACCAGATGGCGAAGAACATGAATGCGTACGAGACGAGGCCGTTCTCCACGTGCCCGGCCGACAGCTCGTGGTGCAGCTGCGCCGACGCGGTGCTCACCGCGACGACGAAGACCAGATCGAAGAAGAGCTCGAGCGGGGTCGCCGCGCGGTGCCCCTGATGCGGGTCGCGCGGGTGCATGCGGGTCAGCCGGAAGCGCGGGGCTGTTGCAGTGTCAGTCACCGGGACAGATTAGCGCCTGGCTGCACCGGCACCGGGTTCAGAGCTCCCCCGGACGCATCGCCTCGGCGTCGATCGCGCGGATGATGCGTTGCGCCGCCGTGTCGACGGGCGGTTCTGCCGTGGCATCCGTCGCTCTCCGCCCACGAGGGGCGTATACGACGAGGGAGTGGAACAGGAACCGCGCGAAGAACGCGACGATGAGGGATATCCCGGTGGCGACGACGCTCGAGATGTGCCAGGTCTCGACCATCAGCGCCATCAGCGGGATGCGCAGCGCCGCTTCGACGCCGTTGAACGTGACCGAGGTGGCGAACCGGATGCCGAGTCCGCGAGCATCGGTGCGCATGTCGGCGAAGACGAACCGCTCCTGCAGGATGAAGTTGCCCACGATGGTGGCCGCGGCACCGACGATGGCCGCCCAGATGTAGTCCATCCCCGCGATGGTGAGGAGCCACATGATGCCGAGGTTCGCGATCGCGCCGACGAGCCCGATCAGGGCGAACAACGACATCTTGCCGAAACGAAGGCGGGCGAGGTGCGCGACGAACGTCGTTCCCTGACGCAGGCTCGCCTTGGAGGTGCCGTGTCGGCGCTCACCGAACTCCATCGGGATCTCGGCGATGCGCAGGTCGGAGCGGGCGAGAACTTCGAGCAGGATCTTGAAGCCCTGGGGGCGGAGACCGGCGAGGTCGATACGATTGCGGTCGACGAGGAAGAATCCGGTCATCGGGTCGGTGCTGCGGGCGAGCCGCAACGGGAACATCGCCTTCGTGAGCCAGGTCGCTGCCCGCGAGACTCCGAAGCGCAGCGCGGTGCCGAGCCCGCGGGAGTCCCCGCCGCCGACGTAGCGGGAGGCGCCGACGACATCGGCATCCCCCTGCGCGTGCCGCTCCAGCAGCAAGGGGAGCAGCTCCGGCGGATGCTGCAGATCGCCGTCCATCACGATGCAGATGTCGGCCGATGCTGCGGCGAGGCCCACGGCGACCGCGCCGCCGAGTCCGCCGGTGTTCTCTGTGCGATGGATGACCCGCACCGGCAGAGGCGCGTCTGCGGCGATGCGCTCGACCTCGGCGGTCGTGCCGTCGGCACTGTCGTCCACGAACAGGATCTCGGCATCCCACCCGTGCAGCGCGGTCGCGGTACGCGCGACGAGCTCGGCGACGTTGTCGCGCTCGTTGAAGGTCGGCACGATGACCGTGACCGCTGTGCTCACGTGTGCTCCCTCCGATCGGCCGATGCTCGGCATCCATCGTTCCATGTCTGGCTGTGCCCCGCGCACTCGCTCTCAGCGCCTACCCTGCTGAACGGCTCTAACCTTGAAGCATGACTTCTCCCGCTTCTGACACGATCACGATGTTCGGCGCCGAGTGGTGCGGCGACTGCCGCCGCACCAAGAAGCAGCTCGACGGACTCGGGATCGAGTACACCTACGTCGACCTCGCCGAGGATCCAGCCGCCGCCGACATCGCGAAGGACATCTCGGGCCGCATGAACATCCCGGTCGTCCTCTACCCGGACTCCTCGCACCACGTCGAGCCGTCGAACGCCGACGTCGAGGCGAAGCTGCGCGCACTCGCACTGATCTGAGGTCCGCGCCGTAGCGGCGCGTGACGAGCACGCCGATACACTGGCGCGATGAGCACAGCGGCTTCGCAGGAGCAGGCATCCGTCCGCCTCTCTCCTCGTACGATCGTGCTCTACGCGGTCGGTTCGCTGGGCACCGGCGGGTATGCCACTCTGCCCGGACTGGTGCTGACGTACTTCCTCACCGACAACCTCGGTGTCGCCGCCCTCGCCGCGGGGCTCATCGTGACCGCCGCGAAGATCTGGGACGTCATCATCGACCCGCTCATCGGCGCGGCATCCGATCGCCAGCTCGCACGCACCGGTTCACGCCGCGGGTTCATGGTCACCGGAGCTCTCACCCTGCCGCTGTTCTTCGCACTCACGTTCGCCGTGCCCCCGTCATGGGGCCCCGTGGCCGGCGCCGGCTGCGTGCTGCTGGCGTTCCTCGCGACCGCCACGGCTTTCAGCCTGTTCCAGGTGCCGTACGTCGCTCTCCCGGCCGAACTCACTGCCGGCTACGACGAGCGCAGCCGACTGCTCGGCTGGCGGGTCGTCGTGCTCACGGCCGCGATCCTGCTGTTCGGCGCCGGTGGCCCCGCCCTGCGCGATGCCTCGTCGGATCCGGTCGCCGGGTATCTGCTCATGGGAGTCGTCTCCGGGCTCATGATCGGGTTGGGGATGCTGATCGCCGCGCGCACAGCGGATGCCGGAGTCGCACGCGTCGACGCCTCCTCCTCTCCGCTTCCCGCCGGGCTCCGCGACCAGTACCTGTCGGGGTTCCGCGCGCTCGGGCGCAGCATCCCCTTCCGTGCGCTGCTGGGCACCTTCCTGCTGCAGGCGCTCGCGACCGGCACGATGCTCGCCGGTGCCCAGTACGTCGCGACCTGGGTGCTGCGCTCCGAGGACGCCGTGACGTTCGTCTTCATCGCGCTGGTCGGCCCGGCGCTGCTCGCGACCCCGGCCTGGACCGGCCTCGCCCGCCGCCTCGGCAAGGAGCGGTCGTTCGCGATCGCCAGCGTGCTCTTCACCGTGGCCGCGGCATCCATCACCGTCGCGGTCTGGGCGCCGGGACTGTGGATCTACGCGTCCGTCGCCCTCGCCGGTGTCGCCTACGCCGGCTTGCAGTCGCTGCCGATGGCCATGCTTCCCGATGTGATCTCGCACGACGAACGCCTCCATGGTTCCGGCCAGGCGGGCACCTTCACCGGCGTCTGGACCGCCGGCGAGACCGTCGGCTTCGCCCTCGGCGCGACCGCCGTCTCGCTCACGCTGGCCGCGACCGGCTACATCTCCACGGTCGCCGGCGTCACTGTCGAGCAACCGGATGCCGCCGTGGCGGGCATCGTGCTCAGCTTCAGCGTGCTGCCCGCCGCACTGATGGCTGCGAGCCTGCTGACTCTCCGCGGCTACCACCTGCGCCGCGACGACATCGATGAGCCCCCGCTCGGCGCCGGTGAATCGCGCGCATGAGCTGGGCTCCCGCCTGAAGGAGACGCCGATGACTTCTGCGACCGTGACGCCTGCGACCGAGCTCGACGATGCGGACCGCGCGCGTCTCGATCAGGATGTCGCCGCCCTCCAGCGCGGCGCACGCACCTGGGCGACGCTGACCGTCGCGCAGCGCGCCACCCTGCTGCAGTCGGTGCGCACCGGAGTGTCGGCGGCCGCCGAGGACTGGGCGATGACTGCTGCAGTGTCGAAGGGCCTGGATGCGAAGCATCCGCTGCGAGGCGAGGAGTGGCTCGGCGGCCCGTACAGCGTGCTCGGATCGCTCGACGCGTACATCGAGACCCTCACCCGTCTCGCCGAGGGCCGCAGCCCCCTCGACGGCGTCCGCCTCGACCGGGCACCCGGGGGCCGTACGCGCGTGCATGCCTTCCCGCTCACCGGGATCGACCGGTTCCTGTTGTCGGGGTACACCGGCGAGGTCTGGCTCGAGCCCGGCGTCACGCCGAATGCGGCGCGTGCGGCGGCCGGTCTCGGGCAGCGCACACCGAGCGAGTCCGGTGGCGTCGGCCTGGTGCTCGGTGCGGGCAACGTCACCTCCATCCCCGTCCTCGACGTGCTCTACGAACTGCTCGCCCACAACCGCACCGCCCTGCTCAAGGTGAATCCGACGCAGGATGCGCTCGTGCCCGTGTACAAGCGGGCATTCGCGGCGCTCATCGAACCGGGCTTCCTCCGGATCGTGCGTGGCGGTCCGGCAGTCGGCGCGTACCTGACCGGTCACTCCGATCTGGTGCATGTGCACATCACGGGGTCGGCCGCGACGTTCGACGCGATCGTCTGGGGCACCGGTCCGGCGGCGAAACGTCGTCGTCGCGAGCAGCGTCCGCAGCTGAAGAAGCCGATCACGGCCGAGCTGGGCGGGGTCTCGCCCATCATCGTCGTGCCGGGCGACTGGACCGACGCCGACATCACGTTCCAGGCCGAGCACATCGCGACGATGCGGCTGCAGAACAGCGGTCACAACTGCATCGCCGGCCAGGTCGTGATCCTCTCGTCCGACTGGGCGCAGGCCGGCGCCTTCCGTGCCGCCCTGCGGCGCGCCTACGCGAACGCCCCGGAGCGTCCGACCTGGTACCCCGGCTCGCCGTCGCGGATGCAGTCGGCGGCGGACGCGTATCCCGACGCGCTCGTGCTCGGCGACCGCCTGCTCGTCGAGATCGAGGACGGGCAGGATGGCTCGGCCCTCCAGAAGACCGAGTACTTCGCCCCGGTGCTCGGCGTCGTCGAGGTGGCGGGTACCGGCCAGTCCTTCCTCGATGCGGCGGTGGCCTTCGCGAACGATGAGCTGCAGGGCACGCTCGGCGCGAACCTGCTGATCGATCCGGCCACCGAGAAGGCGCTCGGCGCAGGCTTCGAGCGAGCGATCACGGCACTCCGCTACGGATCGATCGCGATCAACGGCTGGACCGCATTCGGCTTCATCACCCCGACGCTCACCTGGGGTGCTTTCCCCGGAAGCACGATCGACGACGTGGGCAGCGGCATCGGAGTCGTCCACAACGCGCTCCTGCTGGACCGCGTCGAGCGATCGATCATCCGTGGACCGTTCCGCCCGTTCCCCCGGTCGCTCCCCTTCGCGAACGGCGGCGGTCGCCTCAGCATCCTGCCGAAGCCGCCGTGGTTCGTGTCATCCCGCACCGGCGCGGAGGTGAGCGAGGGTCTGACCCGCTTCCGCGTGAACGGCAGCATCCCGGGTCTCGTGCACACCCTGCTCCGGGCGCTTCGTGCCTGACCCTCGCGGTCCCTACGTCGTTCGAGTGTGGCGCTGAAAGAAGACAGATGTCGGGAATGCGCATCCAGAACCGACATCTTCCTTCTTTCGCCGCGACACGCGCAAGAGGTCGGCGCGGCCGTGAGCACGAAGCGATGCGTCAGAGGGCGAGCAGGTCGGTCGCGTCGCGCAGCGCCTGCTGGATCGCGGGCTCGGATGCCGAGTGCCCGGCCTCGACGATGACGAACTCGGCCTCCGGCCAGGCGCGATGCAGATGCGTGCACCGCCGCTTGCCCTCGGAGTTTACAAGTCGCCCTCGGCGAGGGTGAAGGTCTGCGCGCATACGCCGAGGCCGTTCTTGTACCCCTCTGCGAACCATCGCTGTCGTTCCTCGCTGGAGCCGTGCGTGAAGCTCTCCGGATTCACGAAGCCGGATTGCTCCTGGATGTGGTCGTCCCCGACCACGAACGCCGCGTTCAAGGCATCCGTCAGCTCCGCCTCCGTGGGCTTCAGCAGGTACGGGTCACCATCCTCATCCTTCTGCTCGGTCATCCTTCCGATCCAGGCGCCGGCGTAGCAATCGGCCTGCAACTCCATGCGCACGCCGTTGCTTCCGGGACCGGTGCCGTTGTTCGGGTAGCGCTCCATGTCGCCGGTGATGTTCTGGATGTGGTGTCCCCACTCGTGACCGACGATGTACAGCTGTGCGAGATTTCCTGCGGAGGCTCCGAACTGCTGCTGCATCAGCTGGAAGAAGGTCGGGTCGAGGTACACCGCCTTCCTCAGGCGGGCAGTAGAAGGGGCCGACCGCATTGGATGCAGTGCCGCACTGCGTCGGGGTCTGACCGTCGACGACGGTCAGCTGCGGCGCCCGATAGCCGTCGAGCTGCTCCGCCCAGTAGGCGTCGAGCGCGACCTGGGCGCCGGCCATCCGGCAGTCGACGTCGGCGTTGGCATCCGCCCCGGTCTTGCAGTCCTCGATCACCGAGCCGCCGGACGGTTCCGTCCCGCCGCCGGTCCCGCCGCCGAGCAGCGGGGTGAGATCCACGCCGAGCATCGGACCGACGATGAGCGCGATGATGCCGAGCACGCCCACCCCGCCGCCGGCGATGGCGGCGTTGCGCCCACGGCGACGCGTGGTGTTGCCCGAGATGTCGGCGTCGGGATTGAAGGTCATGGAAACGAGGGTACTCCCGTGCCGAACAGACGTAGGCTCGGAGCCATGACGACGACGATCACCATCACCGGCGCCGGCGGACAGATCGGCTATGCCCTGCTCTTCCGGATCGCGGCCGGCGACATGCTCGGACCGGACGAGAAGGTGCGGCTTCGGCTGCTGGAGATCCCGCAGGGCCTCGGCGCCGCTGAAGGGGCGGCGCTGGAGCTCCAGGATGGTGCGTTCGGCCTGCTCGAGCACGTCGAGGTGACGGATGACCCGGCTGTCGGCTTCGAGGGCTGCGACCTCGCCCTTCTCGTGGGCGCCCGGCCCCGAGGCCCCGGCATGGAACGTGCGGACCTGCTCGCCGCGAACGCGGGGATCTTCGGCCCGCAGGGTGCCGCGATCGCCGCGAATGCGGCATCCGGCGTCCGGGTCACGGTCGTCGGCAACCCGGCGAACACGAACGCACTGATCGCAGCGGCGTCTGCCGATGGCGTGCCCCCCGAGCGTTTCACTGCCCTCACCCGCCTCGACGAGAACCGTGCCAGGGCGCAGCTGGCCCAGACGCTCGGAGCGCGGGTCGAGAGTGTCCAGCGAGTGCCGATCTGGGGCAATCATTCGGCGACGCAGTTCCCGGACGTGTCCCACGCCACGGTCGACGGTCGTCCGGTAACGGAGGCGCTGGCTGCGATCGTCGGCGACGTGCCGGAGTGGCTGGAGAGTACCTACATCCCGAGGGTCGCGAAGCGCGGTGCCGAGATCATCGAGGTGCGCGGTTCGTCGTCTGTGGCGTCGGCCGCCAGCGCGACGATCGACCACGTGCGGGACTGGGTGCTCGGTACCGAGGACTGGACCAGCGCCGGTGTCGTCTCGCGCGGCGAGTACGGAGTCCCGGAGGGGCTGATCTCGTCTTTCCCCGTGCGTTCCCTCGCCGGCGAGTGGCAGATCGTCGAAGGACTGGAGCTCAGCGAATGGGCGCGTGCGCGGGTCGAGGCCTCCGTCGCCGAACTCGTCGAGGAGCGTGAGACGGTGCGAGCCCTCGGGATGCTCTGAAGCGGTCACCATAAGTCGGCGCGGCAGGGCAGAATGGATGCTGGAGGTGCGCCGATGAGCGATACGACCGACCTGACGACGGGTGCCATGACCGTCGAGGACGCCCGGACCAGCCCTCTGCATCTGCCCCACGCCGCGGCCGAGTGCCCGAAGTGCTTCACCGAGTTGCAGCAGAACCGCGACTTCTGGTCGGCGCGTCCCGACGGCTCACGGCTCGTGGGACTGGTGGTCTCGCGCGAGGGGATGCCGTCGGTTGTGAAACAGCGCGAGGATCTCACCCGCTTCGGCGTGCCGATCGAAGGATTTCGTCATCCGGCTCCCGACATCCTGGAGAGCTGGGGCGAGCGGCTGGGGCGACTCATCGCGACCCTGAAGCCGGGCGACGTGCTGGTGGTGGCCAACGTCAACGCTCTCGGCCGCGATGCCGAGGAAGGCACGCGCGCGGTGGCCGAGCTGCGCCGCCGCGGCATCATGGTGAAGGTCCTCAGCCACGACTCCCGCCATCTGGCCGACGCCGGCGCCTGAATCGCGGCGTCAGCTGTGCCGGGTTCCTCCGGCGAGCAACTCGTCGCGCAGCGATTCGTGCTTGTCGTCGCTGAAGTACGCGACAGCGATGAACTCGTCGAACAGCGCGCACATCACATTCTCGAGTTCGCCGAGCGGGGTGGAGAGCCGTACCATCAGCATCCGCTTCGTGTCGGGCACGGGGATCCAGTAGTCGGCGATCAACCGCATGACGCCGTCGGACTGCCCGCCGTCGTCGACCAGCTCGACTCGGTGGGTGCGCAGCGCGGGTACACCGGGACCGCGCACTTCGGTCATCGACGCGAACGCCGCCGGGTCGGTCTCCTTCAGTCCTTCGGCCATGACCTTCAACACCGTCTGCGGAGCGGTCCCGATCGCGGGACTCATCCGGAGATCGGCGGGCTCGAAGACGAGCAGTGTCACCGGCAGGGGCGTGCCCGGCGCGATCTCGGTCGAGAACATGATGGCGCGGACGTCGCCCTGTGCCCCGGCCGCGACCGCCTCCTGCAACTGACGCCGCACCATGGCGCGCTCGACGGCGCGATCGTCGGCGAGCCCGACGGCGTCGCGCGCGATCCGCTTGATGGAGGAGTTCGTGGCGTCCTCGCCGGACAGATCCACCGAGAACCAGCGCCCTGGGAGGCGGAACCGCAGCCCGCGACCGCTCACTCGGGTGCCGCCCACTCTCCGTAGCGGGCGTTCATGTCGGTCAGGCTGACGCCGCCTGTGCCCGCATCCGTGACGCCCAGCGGCACGAGTTCCTCCGCAGCCGCCCTGAGGTCGACGATCTCGTGGCCCTGCGCGGTATCCGCACCGGCCGTGATCTTGATCGTGTTCGGCTCCCACGGCAGAGCACTCCAGATGGCTTCGACCACGGCATCGAGCTCGCTGGCGGTGAGCGGCTCGGCGGAGGCGACCTCCAGACCGAGACTGATCCGGTGGCCGAATCCGTTGGCCGACCGGGCGAGGTCTCGCACGCCGACGATCCTCGGCACCGCCGTCGTCACGGCATTCCCCACGTCACCGTAATCCACTGTCGTTCCCTCCGTCTGTTCGGTTTCGGGCGTCGCGATCGCGCAACCCGACAGCGCACCGCTCAGCAGCGAACCTGCGAGCGTCACGGCGAGGAGACGTCGCGTGCCGTTGTGTCGTCGCTTCATGCTCATTCATTCCAGTGGTAGTAGGAGGTGTCTGTATACCCATCTTCGTTGAAGAAGTTGCCCAGATCGGGATGGTTCGCCTGCACTTCGGCGAGATGGTCCTGATAGGTCTGCGAGTACTTGTCGGCGTTGTGGGCACCGGCGTCCACGCCGAGCACCGGATTCGGATTCGGCGGATCGACGTTGATGGTCGTCCAGTTCGGGCCGTGCTCGGTGCCGAGGTCCCCGGCGACGACGTCGAGGTTCGGAACCGGGTCGCCGTTGTGCTGCACCGAGACCACGTCGACCGAGTCCGGGATGGGCATGTGATCGATGGGGGCGCCGGAGACGACGACGGCCTGCCAGTTGTAGTCCGAGTTGTACGCGGCCAGATGCCCCGCCATGATTCCGCCCTGGCTGAAACCGACGAGCATGACCGGGTCGTTCTCGCCGATGCCGGCCTCCTCCATCGCTTCGAGCACGGCCCGCTCGTACTGCGTCTGCAGCGCCGGAGTCAGCATCAGCGCCAGGTTGCTGTCGAGATCGTTGACGGCTCCCTGGTCCCCGAAGCGCGACAGCCACTCCTGCGTGCTCGGAAGCGTGACGGTGTAGTACCAGCCGTCGGGTCCGAGCACCTTGGTGATCTTGACCACGGAGTCGGTCTCCCCGCCGAGCTCATCGACCTCCCCGGTGCCGTTGAGCACAGTGGCCAGGCTCGGGTCCGCCGGAACGTCCTCCGGCAGAACGTCCGCGTACGGGTCCGTCTCGCTCACCTTGGGCGTGTCCTTGAGCACGTCGGACAGGATGCTGGCGATGAGGAAGGCGGCGAGCACGCCTGCCACGATGGCCGCGATGATGAGCCCGATCGTGCCGAACAGCATCCCCACCGCGATGATGAGGAGCAGGATCACCAGCACGCCCAGGATCGCGATGATCGTGTCGGCGATCTTCTTGAGCAGATCGACGACGTCCTGCAGGAAGTCACCGATCCACTCGCCGATGCCGGCAAGGAAATCGCCGATGTCGGAGAAGAAGTCGCCGACCTTGTCCCAGAAGCCTTCATTCGTCGAATCGATCGCCGCATCGATCTTGCGGATCGCGGCCTCTGCGGCCTCGTTCATGGCCTCGCGTGCCGCGTCGATCCGGCCGCCGGCGGATCCGACGGCTGCCTGGGCGTCGTCAGCGGCCTGCTGAGCTCCCGGCACCTGTCCGGTCAGCGAGGGAGCCGCGTCGTCGGCGGCATCCACCCTGCTGTTGAGGTCTTCGAGCGCATTGTCGGCACGGCTCTGCGCGAGGAGCGCATCGTCGAGGTCGTCCTGCGCGCGCTCTGCGTCGGCGTGCGCTTCGGTGAGGGCGACGGCGTACTCGGTGATCGCGTCGGCGGCGCCCTTGTAACGGGGCTGGATCCGATCCAGGTCGGAGGCGATCTGCTCGTTCTGCTCGTGGAGAGCGTGGACGGCCTTGCCCTCGTCGTCGTCAACGATGCCGCGCAGTTCGCGGATGACATCGAGGATGACCTCCGCCGAGGAGGCGAGGTCTGCAGCGCGCGATGTGAGTTCGGCGGGCCTTCCGGGAAGAACGCTCATGGCCTATTCCTCGCCATCCTGTGCCATCTTCTCGTCGAGGTCACGGAACGTGTCGACGATCGCCTGCATGAAATCGGCCTGCGAACGCAGGTTGTCGCGCAGCTTCTCGCGGGCGATGTCCCACTTTCCGCCGAAGTCGTCGATCTTGTCGCTGAGCCCGCCGTGTCCGGTGAGCCCGCCGAGATCGTCTGCGAAGGCTTCCGCCTCGTCGAACGTGGTCGCCAGACCCTTGGCGGTGTGCGCGGTCGACTGCAGCCGCGCGAGGTCCATCTTGACGTCGCTCATCCATCTCCCCCGTCATCGTGCCGATCGCGCTGCGCGAGTCCTGCCGTCGCCGCCGTCCGCAACCACGCGCCCAGAGCGGCGTCGGCCGCGATCACTTCGGCGCGCAGGTCCGCGGCATCCGCTGCGGATGTGGGCACGCGCACCCGCAATCCCTGCAGTGCCGCGGTCAGAGATGCATCCGACATCGGTACGACTCCTTCGTTGGGCGGAAACCGAGGGGCCGACCGAATACCGGCCGGCCCCTCGAGCAACTGCGACGTCTGTGGTTCAGCCGCCGGCGAGCTGCGTGTCCAGATCCTGGATCGCACGCATCATGCCCAGCAGCGACTCGGACATGTCGTTGATGCCATCCACCGCCGTCTTCAGACCCGTGGTCAGCTCGCCATAACCCTCACCGAACTTGCCCGACGCGTGCTGCGTCTTGAAGTCCTCACCCAGAAGCGTGTCGACCTGACCCTTCAGAGTGTCCAACTGCCCCTGAATGTCATCACGAGCCTGCGACAGCGACGACGCCACCTGCTCCATCTCCGCATAAGATGCACCGAAATCAGCCATCATCAACTCCCACTACTCGTAAAAGATCCGGACCTCTCCGGCCCGATACCTACACCATACGGAAACCCTGACAACACTGTCGATGGGGACAACTCCCCATCGCGCTCGAACGGATCAGCCGTTCGAGGCGTCCGTCGTGACAGCGACCGCAGGCTCCTCCGCAAGCTGCTCCCACGCGAATGTGGAGACCATTGCGTCGCTGAGAAGTTCGATACCGCCCAGCACGTCTTCGGAGATCACCTCACCGTCCGGAATCACGATCGTCGAGGTGAAGACCAGCGCCTTGCGCCGCATCGTGCCGGGAACGGGAATGATATAGGTCACCGTCCGCCCACCGACGCCGGTGATCGGGGCCGCACCATCGGGTCGCTTCGCTTCTGACGTCCACCGCACGATGTGCTTCAGATTCTCATCGAGGAACACCGCGCCACGGATGCGGAACGCATCCGTCACCCAGGCGTCGAGATTCTCCCCGTCGGGAGCGTCCAGAGCCGAAGCTGTGATCGAAAGCGGCAGCAGTTCTTCGAGAGGGACGTCTTCCTGGCGGTAGATCGCGAACACCTTGGTTCGCCGCATCCCCTGACCGGCCTGCGCCATCATGGTGCGGAACTCCGCATCGAGGTCAGGGCGACCGGCCTGCATGAAGATCGCGCTCGCCTTGCGGACGTCCTCCTGCTGCCCCGCGTTGGTCGGCCGGTGCTGCACCCATCCCGGAGGGAGGATGAAACGGAAAGGGGGGATGCCGTATCGGAACTCGATCCCGAGATCGTTCATCTCACTCAACAGGCAGCACCCCTCGTGTCGGTCGCGGTTCGATGGGTGCTCACTGCGGGGAGCCGCTCGGGAGCGTGATCCCCTGGACGACCCGGAGGATGTGCTCCTCCATCAGAGCGAAGGCCTCGAGCGTGGATCCCATCGCCATGACCATGATCGCCCATTCTCCCTTTCGCAGCAGCACCGTCCAGTTCGCGATCGGCCGGGCTTGATCTTCGAGGACGACAGCCGAGGTGCGTCGCAGCAGGAAGCCGTGGCCGTGTGCGTCCGTGTCGAGCGCGATCAGTTCGGATGCCGTCGCGTCCGGAAGCGTCGCGAGCTCCTCGAGCACCTTGTCTGCTTCCATCGCCGCTGCCGCCGCCACCGTCACTTCGACGACGACGTCGCTGTACACTCCGCGCGGCGTGAACCACAGCTGGGTGGCGGCATTGCCGACAAGGCTCAGCAGAGCCTCGGCCGTGACGGTGAGCGCCTCACGATCACCCGCAGTGAGCTCTGCACGTTCCGTGTAGTGCGCAACGGCACCTTCGATCCACTCCTCACCTGCCAGCGGCTCGCGATGCAGGTCATCCGACGTCGGCAGGGGAAGGAACCACTCCGCGTCATACGAGAAGTCCCAGTGCACGGCCGCGTCGGATTCGAAGGGGAGCGGCGTCATCAGCCCAGCCCGTTGATCATGCTCGCCGGCGACAGCCCGCCCGAGGGCCGGCCACCTGCCACGGCCACACCCCTGTCCGCCAGCTTGTAGACGTTGTATACCTGCTCGAAGAGATCGGGGGCGGGCGACCTCGCGAGGCTCTGAAGCGCGTCGGGCAACTGGTTGATGAGCCGGTTGCCGTACCCGGTACCGACGGCCGCGGCATCCTGGAACGCGACCGTGAAGGACCTGTTGGAGCCTCCCAGCGCCCGCTGGCCAAGGCCTGCCAACGTGAACGGTCCCGTCATGCGCGTCTTGGACACGTTGCTCACGAAGGCAGCGAAGTTCACCTTGCTGGCCGCTTTCCATCCACCCTTCGGCATCGCCGAGATGTTGCGGATGTTGCGGATCTGTCCGAGCGGACCGGTCAGCTGCTTGGGGATCGCCTTGAAGAACTTGCTGAATCCCTGCCCGAGCTTGCCGATGGGGAGCACTCCGACGATCGCCATCGCCAGGTCTCCCCAGCCCTTTCGCCCGTCGAACATCAGCGCGACGGTGAGCGCGAGTGCGATGACGCCCACGACGAGCGCCGCGATCAGGAAGAACGGTCCGCCGATGATCAGTCCGAGCACGGCGATCGCGAGGCCGATCCAGCTCACCCACTCGGCGATGACGGCGAGGACTCCGGCGATGTTCTCCCAGGTAGAGTCCTCGCCGATCTTGTTCGCGTCGCTCAGTCCGGACACTGCAGCATCGTAGGCATCGTGCCAGGTGTCGTACTCCTGGTCGAAGGCGTCGAGGTTGTCGTCGTGCGTGTTCTCGGCGGTGCTCAACGTGGACGCGGCCCCCGATGCGGCACTGGACAGGTTGTTGCCCGTCGTCGTGCTCGACGCCGCGGCGTCCGGAGCCGGCGGATTCAACTGCGTGGACGTCTGGTGGGCTTGCAGTGCCGACGCGGCCTCTTCCGCATCGGACCGCGCGGTCTGCAGAGCGGTCTCGCTCGACTGGCAGTCGCTGACGATCGTGCGCATACGGCTCTGCGCCGTCTCCAGTGCCGTGGCGTAGGTGCCGAGTGTCGTGCCCGCCGGCTTATACCGACGACCGGCCTCATCGAGGTCCTTGTGGACGTCGCCGACGACATCCTTGATCTTGTCCATCGCGTAGCCCTCGCCATCGATGGAGCCGTCCTTGATGCTCTTGAGCGTGGTGGCGGCGGCGACCATGCTGTCGCCGAGTTCCTTGATCTTCAGCGCGCGATCGGCAATGGCCGTCGCATCTCCCGGGACGACTTCGACATCGCGACCCTTGTTCGTCTGCATCCGTCTTCCCCCTACACCGCGGCCGGCTGGCGGCCCGGGGGCGTTCCGCCCGATCCGGATTGCTCCATGGATGCCGCGATCTCGGCGTCCTGCTTCTGAACCTCGTCGACTGTGCCCTTGACGCGGCTGGCGACTTCCGAGAGCTTGGTCAGCAGCTTGTCGCGGCTGTCGTTCCAGCTGCCCTCGAAGTCGTGACAACGATCCTTCAGCCGACTGTCCCCGTAGGGGCTGCCCACCGCCTGTTCGACGTTGTCCTGCTTCGACGCGGCCGACTCCAACTCCGTGATGATCGCGGTGAGCTGATCGCTCGTCACCTTGAGATCATCGATCGGTACAAGTATGCGATCGCCTGCCATCGCCCCCTCCTTCGTTCCGGACGCTTCGACGCTACCCTGAGTATCCGCACGACGCGATGGGGAGTACTCCCCATCCGTCATCGCTCCCCTGGTGGCTACCTGTGCCCGTTGTTCCGCTTTTCCAGGATGCGACGGGCGACCCTGATCCCGTCGGCGTCCGACAGGAGTGAGAGCTCGGTGAGCGCAGCCGCCCCGAGGCCACGTTTCTCGGCTTTCACCGCTGTCGTACGCACACCCGTGCGCGCCTCACGCGAGAGCGGGTCGATGAAACTCGACCAGCGCCGCAGGTCCAGCGCAGCCACCTCGGCGCGGTGCCTGCGTCGGATGCCGACGAGCCGACGACCCCCCGCCCTGCGCTGCGCGCTCGCCTCCGATGCGAGGTGATCACCACGGCGCTCGTACACCTTCGCCTGCTTCTGTGCGGTCACTTCAATGGCCACAGCGACCTCTTCGGCGTACGAGGGCAGCCCCCGAAGCAGCCGACGCTCCTCGGCCACCCAGCGCCGCAGCAGGACGTCGCCGCATTCCGGGCACACCGTCTTCGGGAGGATGCCGTCGATCGCGTACCCGCAGGCGCAATCCACGCCTCCCCGCCGCTGCCCGGAATGCGATCGCCCCCCGAGCCTGTCGCGGAGAAGCGAAGCACCGACGGTGCTGCGCCCGAGCTCATCGGCGAGCACACCCTCCCCGCTTCGGCGCTGTGCATCCTGCACCAGCGCGTGCCAATGCTCGACCTCTGCCGGTCGGAGCAGATCACCCGCCGAAACCAGATACTCATCGAGGATGGCCGTGATCTCAGCCTCCTGCGCCGCGCTGCGCAGCCGCGATGCAGATGTCGCTCCTGGCCAGGACGGAAAGGTGATCTGAGAAGCGAGCTGTCGCATGCGGGCTTCTCCGGAGCTCGATGATGCCTCATGCACGGCGGCCAGAGCGGGATTCGAAGCGAGGATATCCCGCTCGAACTCGTCGACTGCTTCAGAGATGCCCATGGATCCAGACTAAACGCGACAGAACGATGGAGGGGGTCGACCGTCACGGTCGACCCCCTCCAAAATCCTGGGCTGGTTCAGCCGCCGGCGAGCTGCGTGTCCAGATCCTGGATCGCACGCATCATGCCCAGCAGCGACTCGGACATGTCGTTGATGCCATCCACCGCCGTCTTCAGACCCGTGGTCAGCTCGCCATAACCCTCACCGAACTTGCCCGACGCGTGCTGCGTCTTGAAGTCCTCACCCAGAAGCGTGTCGACCTGACCCTTCAGAGTGTCCAACTGCCCCTGAATGTCATCACGAGCCTGCGACAGCGACGACGCCACCTGCTCCATCTCCGCATAAGATGCACCGAAATCAGCCATCATCAACTCCTTCTGCTCAAAATCCTCGAACCCCTCCGGCCCGATACCTGCAACCCTACGAAAATCCGCAGGACAGTGTCGATGGGGACATCTCCCCATCTTGTGATCACCCCAGTCGATCCCCCTCGACGAGCGGCAACTGCACGGTGACCTGGCGCCCGGCCTGCACGAAGATGCCTCGACCGTCGGGGAAGTCGGTGCGCTTGACCTTCGGGAAGGGCACCTTGAACACCGCGTCGCCGTCGAATGCATCCGGCTTGATGATGATGCCCTTGCGGCCGGCCTTGAAGTCCCCGATGAAGCCGAACCCGCTGGTGACCTGGGTGACGTCCGCATCGCCGATCAGGAGGTGGTCGCTGCGGTTGATCGCCTGGAACAGGGCCTTCATCTCGCGCTCCGCCGGCCCGTCGGCGAACTGCGGCACATCCTCGACGACGATGAGCATCCGCACCGGCAGCGTCTCGTCGGTGGCGATCTCGGTGATCTCCTTCGCGAGTTCCTTCGCCTCCTCCGGGGTGACCGCGCTGCGGGTCCAGTCGACGTAGCCCTTGAGCTGCGCGCGACGTCCGCCGAAGTGGAAGAGCTTGATCGCCGGGTCGAAGCGGCGCATCGATCCGATGATCGCCTTGAGGGCGTTCGTCTTTCCCGACAGCGGCGGGCCGGCGACGACGAAGGTTCCCACGGGATCGAACTCCCGAGGGGCGAGCGTGTCCTCGGCGACGCCGAGAACCGGGAACTCTCCGATCCGATCCGGCAGGTCGCGGGAGGACAGCCTGGTCGGCAGCGCACCGATCTCGGCGACCTCACGGGCACCGGCGGCACGAAGGTCGGCGGCCAGCTTGTCGAGCAGCTTGGTCTGCTCCGCGACGTTAGGAGTGCCGCCGAGGGTGGCGATCTGCGTCTCCAGGCCGTCCACGATCGCCCGACCCGGGGCGGAGCGCTCGTCGAGCACGTCCTTCGGTGCGTTCAGCATCGCGTAGCTGGACTCGTCGGCCAGGCGCAGCACGACCCGTCGGGAGACGTTCGCACTCACCGCGGTCGGCACGGAGCCGGAGCGATCGGCGCTCGCGACGACGTGCACACCGAGCGGGCGACCCTCGCCGAGGATCCGCATGAACGTCTGGTAGAACGGCATCCGCGCCGTCGTCGACTCCCACTCGCTTCGGAACTGCGGGAACCCGTCGATGAGAAGCAGGATGCGGGGCTCCGCCTTGCCGGTGATCTCGCGGTACTCGGTCAGGCTGGCCGCGTTCGCCGCGCTGAAGCGCTTGCCGCGGTCATCGAGCACGCGGGCCAGCGACCGCAGGATGCGCTGGACGCGCTCGGCATCGTCACCGGCGATGATCGAGCCGACGTGCGGCAGCACCTCCAGGCTCCGCAGCGACCCGGATCCGAAGTCGATGCCGTACACCTCGGCGTTCGAGGTCCCGGCATGGAAGCCGGCGGCGATCGCCAGCGTGCGCAGCACCGTCGACTTGCCCGACCCGCTGGTGCCGTAGACGAGCAGGGAGCCGTCCTTGTCGGGGTGGAAGTACGCCGGCTCCTGCAGCTGTCGCTGCGGCACGTCCATCTTGCCGAGCAGGATCTGACCGTCGCCGAGGACCGGCATGTCGCGGATGTCGACCGCCCGTTCGAGGTCGTCGAGCCACGGCCGGCGCGGTGCGGGGATACCTGCGGCGGCCGCCGCTTTCACCAGGCTGGCGACGATCCGCTTCTGGTCGTTCGGTCCGAGGTCCTCGTCGTGCGAATCGGATTCAGGGGCCTGATCCGCCTCCCACGTCTGGATCGATCCGAAGCGGAGCTCTGCGACCTTGACCTCGGCCGCCTGCACCTCATCGGTCGTCCAGCCGCCGGCGTAGGCCGACTGGAATGACACGAGACGGCCGGGGCCGGTCTTCGCGATCCCGCGGCCGGGGATGGACGGCGGGAAGCTGGCGGCCACCGGGTCATCCACGACGTCCTTCGAGTCGGACTCGTCGGCCATGCGCAGCGCGACGCGCAGGTTCGTGTTCGCCCGCAGGTTGTCCTTGATGACGCCGGCGGGACGCTGGGTCGCCATGATCAGATGGATGCCGAGCGATCGGCCTCGCTGAGCGACATCGACGACGCCGTCGACGAACTCGGGGACCTCGCCGGCGAGCGCGGCGAACTCGTCGATGACGAGGACCAGTGCGGGAGGCGTCTCCGGGTCGCGACGCTTCTCGAGCTCGAGAAGGTCCTTCGCCTTCTTGCGGTTGAACAGGTGCTCGCGGTGGTGCAGCTCGGCTCGCAGGCTCGTCAGCGCCCGGCGCACCAGGTGCGGGCTGAGGTCGGTGACCAGGCCGACGGTGTGCGGCAGGTCGACGCAGTCGGCGAACGCCGAGCCGCCCTTGTAGTCGACGAACAGGAAGGTGACGCGATCCGGGCTGTGCGCCGCGGCCATGCCGAGCACCCAGGCCTGCAGGAACTCGCTCTTTCCCGCACCGGTGGTGCCGCCGACCAGAGCGTGCGGGCCCTGCGTCCGCAGGTCGAGTGTCATCGCATCCGTCTGGGACTGGCCGATGATCGCGCGCAGGTTTCCGGCCTTCTTCAGGCGGGACTGCGGAGCGCCTGAGCGATCCAGGATCGTGTTGTTCTGCCGCCAGCGGTCGATGACGGCATTGGGGTCTGCGGCGATCTCGGCGCCCACGAGGGAGAGGAACATGACCGAGTTGGGGATGTCGGAGGCGTCCTCGATGACGGTGCTGGAGTCCACGACAGGCGCGAGCCGTTTGGCGAACATGGTCATGTAGGCGTGCGATACGCCCTCGATCTGTGCCTCGCGATAGGCGACGCCGCTGCGGACCGTTCCGACGGTGGCGTGGTCGAGTCCGCCGCTCACGTCGATGAACGTACGGCAGGCCGCGGGCAGCGCTTCGACGACCGGTGCCACGAAGAGTCCGTAGACGCCGACATCGGCACCCCGCTCGAGGATCTGCGTCAGCCGGGCACGGTCGACCGGAGCATCGTTGGTGATGATGACGACGATCGCCGTCTGGCCGGGGAAGGTCGCATCCTCTGCGGCACGCTTGACGTCGGTGCCGTAGGCCATCGGATCCCAGTCGTCGCCGTAGGGCGGGCGCTGCGACTTCGCCTCGCGGGCACGTCGCAGCACGATCTCCTCGAGTCCGCTGAGCAGGGCGGCACCGGTCGATGCGGAATCGGCCAGAGCGACATCCTTGAACGGGTTCCGTTCGCTGGAGGTGTGCGGCAGCCATTTGAGCCAGTCGAGCTCATTCGCCCAGCCGGGCTCGGTGAGGGCGACGGTGACGAGCTCATTGGGCGAGTGCATGCCGAACAGCTGCACGGCGATGCCGCGCAGGGCGTCGCTGGCAAGAGAGGTGGGCCCGGCGACGCCGATCGATCCGACGCTCTGCAGCGACTCGAGAATCGGCACGTCGGAGATCATCTTGTAGCGCTCTTCGAGACGATTCACGCGTTCCACGTACTCGGCGAGCGCCTCGGGCGTCTCGGTGCGCTTGATCCTGGTGCGCGACTCGCTCTCGCAGACGCCCAGACGCAGGGAGAGGAAGTTCCAGTGCTCCGGCCGACGCGTCCACAGCAGCGGCCCCAGGCGCATCGCCTCGTCGAAGACGACGGCGACGGCCGGAACCTCGTTCTGACGGACCTCGCGCTCATGCGGATGCGCGTGGTAGAGCCTCTCCTCGAGCCGTTCGATCTGCTCCTCGAAGGTCTCGACCTCTTTACCCAGGCGCTGGCCGAGGTTGGTCTTCTGCGAGATGAAGTTCCCGAACATCATCATGGGCGACGCAGCCGCCATCAGCAGCGAGAGCATGCGGCCGGTGACGGCCCACATCGTCACCGCGAGCAGGATCGGCGCGACGAGCATCGGCCAGGGGAACAGGCGCGACGGCGCCTCTCGGGGATACCGTGGCTCGTCGAGATCCTCGCCCTTGAACCGCTCCTCGACCCGCGGGCTGCGGTTGAACATCAGGGCGCCACCGCGCTCGAGCACGGGGTCGCCGTCAGCGGAGCCGTCGAAATCGCTGACCATGTGCACGACGAACTCGCCGTCTCCGAGTACGAACTTCTGCCCGGGGATGACACGCAGGCGCTGCACGAGACCGCCGTCGACGAGGATGCCGTTCGCGGAGTTCAGGTCGACGAGCTCGACGAAGGTCGCTGCGACCTCGATCCGGGCATGCCGTTTGGACACGAGCGGATCGGCGATGGTGACGTCGTTGGCGGCATCCCGTCCGATCAGGAAATGACCGACGGGCAGGGGGAACTCCTGTCCGGCGGCGGGGCCGGAGACCACGGCGAGCAGGGCTGCCGGACGCGCTCCCGCGCTGCCGACGGCGGCGCGGTTCGGGCCGACGTTGACGACCTCTGCGAGGAATCCCGAGCCGATCGGCGCATCGCCGATGAGGAGGTCGGGTGTGAGCATCACCGGGCTGTCGCTGGTCGGCGGCGAGACCGACAGCGTCAGCACGTCGGCGGGACCGGCCGCGATGCTGCGCAGCGGATCGGTGGCCGCGATCTGCCGCGCGACATCGGCGACGGTCGCCGTGGAGTCCGCCATCACGACGATGTCGGTCAGGGGTGCTGCGGGGCGCCGCAGTGTCAGCTTGACTCTCATCGGTTGGCCTCCTGGCGCAGGGCGCCGATCTCACGAATTCCGCTCATACCCATTCCACCTGCAGCGTCCGGTCGCCGAAGCGCACCGTGTCGCCGAGCTGCACCTCTGCCGGGTGCCCCGCGACCAGTGCCGTCTCCGACCCGTTCCGAACGACGGCGCTGCCGTTCGTCGACGCGCGATCGACGACGAACACACCGCGTCGCGCGGGGATCACGGCGATATGCGTCTTCGACACGGAGCGGGTGTCGTCATGCACCCGAACCAGGTGCGCCTCGCCCTCACCGGCGGCAGCGCTGGGCGACCGGCCGAAGATGGTCGTGCCGCGCACCTCTATGCGGTCGCCGTTGTCCAGCACGAGTACGGCCCGCACGCCGGCGGGTGTCGGTTCGGCGCCGGATGCCGCCGGCTCGGGCACCACCGGCGGCGACGCCACGGGCGCCGGCGCGGGCATCGGCTCAGGCACGGGCGCCGGCTGCGCGGGGGCCGGGGCGGGGGCAGGGATCGGCGCAGGGATCGCGGCCGGGGGAGCATACGACGGCGCCTGGGCGCCGGTCGCGAGCGATGGCGGAACCGCCGACACCATCGATTCCACGGCAGTGGGGCGCCGCGGAAGGCGTACTCCGGTGCGCTCCGATCACGCCGCCGGAGAGGCGGGCGCTCGGGACGTACTCCGCCACGGCATCCCGCGCCATGGGAGTGGCCAGCGAGGGAAGCGGGGCCTTCTCCTGGTGCTCGGGCGTCTTCACGCGCTTGCGCGCGATGCGCATCCGCTTCTGGTCGTAGGGGTTCAGGCCCTTGCGCACGTCGACGAACCACGTGCCCGCGGCGAGGTCCAGCCATCCGCGGCCGCGGCGCTCGATGTCGAACAGCGGCGAGAGCACGACGACGAGCAGAGGGCCGATGAGCGGGATGACCAGGGAGACGTAGGCGACCAGGTAGCGCACGACCGCCCCCCGCCAGAAGCGGGGCCGCTCGAGGGTCTTGACGTTCACGGAGCGGATGCCGCAGATCGCCTTGCCGAGGGTGACGCCCTTGCGTCCGTGCAGCACGAGCTGCACGATGATGAACACCGTCATCAGCCCCTGCGACACCGCCACGGCGACGATGATCCAGACGAGATCGTCGCGGGCGAAGAACCTCTCCGCGTCGAATGCGCCGGCGGCGATCTGGGTCAGCAAAGGCACCAGGACGATGAACGCCGGGATCGTGATCAGCCCGGCGAGGAACCACTCCAGCAGTGCTGCGAGAACGCGGCGACCCCGGGGAGCGGGCAGCAGCCCGAGGGATGCCGCGTACGCGGGATCGGGTCGCCCGTGCGCGTCGAGGCCCTCGATCACGGGTGCGCGATCGTCGATCTCCCAGATCACTCCGGCTCCCCTTCGCCTTCGGCGTCGGCGGGAAGAGGCACGTCGAGCAGCGCGAGATCATCCCTGCTCACCAGGCGCGACGCGATCACGTGCTCGACGAGCCGAGCACGGCGGTTCGTCGCGAACGTGCGCTGACCGCCACGCATTCCGGGCACTCCGACGCGATCGAACTTGTCGCAGACGTTGTCGAGCTTGCGGTTGAACCGGGTGACGGTCCAGCCCAGTCGCTCGGCCGCCTTCGCGGACGTCGGGATCTCGCTCATGCCGGTGCCGTCACGGCGCAGCTGGGGCTCGGCGAGGGCGAGGATCAGCAGCCTCTGGCTCAGAGTCAGCGGCACGGCGCCGATCGTGGACGCCCCGCCGTCGTCATGTTCGCGCTTGGTCGCCCGGAACGTCGGCTCGGAGGCATGCAGCGTGAGCTCGTAGGTGGTCGGCCCCGCGCTGAAGACGACGGTCGTCGTCTCGAACACCAGTGGCAGTCGCGCTCCCGGCGCCAGCCATGCCTGCACTCCGCCGACCGAGTCGGTCACGGTCGCGGTGAGACGCGTGCCGACGTTCGCCAGCCACCACAGCCCGTCGTCATCGCTGATCTCGAGGAAGTGGCGGTGCAGGAACAGGTTCTCGTCGAGTTCGAGGTCGCCCTCCCGCCCGACGACGAATCGTCCGCCCGATTCGATCGGGAAGTACTCCCCGGCGAACTCCACGGTCACACCCGCTGTACCGCTCATTCCACGCACCCCCGGACCGGCTCGGACGCCCGGCCGTCGTCGCGACGCAGCAGCACGTCGATGCACACCTTGCCCGCGCCAGCCGGCGCGAACTGGGCTTTCGCTTCGGGAGCCTGCTGCGGATCGACCGCACCGGTCACGTCGACGACCGACCAGATGAAGCTGTCGCCCTCGCGCGGGTCCGGGTTCGTCCAGGTGAACGTCACCTGTCCGCCGTCACGGGTTCCGGCCAGTTCCTCCACCTTCGGCACCGCATCGGAGGTGACATCCTGCGGAATGACCTCGTCGTCGGTGGCGATCGGCTCAGGAGTCAGCCCGGACACGAGCACGTTCAGCCCGATGACCGCGCCGACGATGATGGCGACGCCGGCGACGCCGAGCGTGATCCACAGGCCGGTTCGGCGACGCGCGGGCGACGGTGTCGGGGCACCCGCCGGCCGTTCCATCGCGGGTGGCGGCGTCATCATCGGAGCGGGAGCCGTCGCGGCGCTCTCCGGCGCGACGATCATCGGAGCCCTGAGGATCGTGCGTTCGTCGGCGTCGGCCGCGGTGACCGGAACGGATGCCGCCGGCATCCGGCGCTGGGTCTCCTCCAGCGCCGAACTCGCCGGTGCCGACGTCTGCACCGGAGAGTCGAAACGGGGCATGTCCGGCGAGACGACCGCCGGGTTCTTCCGCTGCGTCGTGGCCGAAGGGCGTGTGAACGAGGCCGCATCGGGATCGATGCTGACGATCTCGCGCACCCGCGTGAGACCATCGCCGTCGTCCTCGAGATCCTCCGCGGACGGGTGGTCGTCGACGATGTCGATCGGCGTCACCGAGTGCGACAGCTCGATCTGCACCTTCTGAAGTGCGCGCCCGAAAGCGACGGCGCTGGGGAATCGGTCATCCGGGTTCTTCGCCATCGATCGTTCGAGGAGCCGCTGCAGGCTCGCCGGAGAATCGGGACGGCCCAGCTGCGGCAGCGCGCTTCGCTCGATGCGTTCGATGAGGTCGGCGCTGGAGTTGCGCTCCCCCGGACGCTCGAACGGCGAACGGCCGGCGAGGAGCGTGTACAGCGTCGCGCCGAGCGCCCAGACATCTGTGCGCGGACCGCTCTGCGGCGGCTCGGCGAACGACTCGGGCGGCGACCACGGGATGGACATCCCTGACGACTCGCCAGTCGCCCCCGTGGTCGACGCGATCCCGAAGTCGGTCAGCGCCGGCCGGTTGTACTCGGTGACGAGGATGTTCGCCGGCTTGATGTCGCGGTGCAGCACGCCCGCCCGGTGGGCGGTCTCGACAGCGCCCGACACCTGGATGCCGACGCGCAGCGCCTCCGCGACGGAGAAGGGCTCCTTGCGGGCACGGAGCTGGAGGTTCGGGCGAGGGCAGTACTCCATCACCAGGTACGGCCGACCGTCGCCGGCGACATCGGACTGGTAGATCGTGACGATGGCGGGGTGGGTCGAGAGCATCGCCATCACGTTCGCCTCATCGGCGAACTCGCGTGCCGCGCCGCTGGAGATCCGGTCGGCGAGCAGCACCTTCACGGCCACGCGCCGGCGCGGCATCTGCTGCTCGTACAGGAAGACGTCGGCGAACCCGCCGGTGCCGAGCGGCTCCAGGTAGGTGAAGCCGGGCAGCTCCGGTGGCGGGGAGGGGCGACGGCTCACGGCAGATCCTCGAAGGCGACGGTGACGCCGTCGCCGAGATCCACCACATCTCCGGAGAGGACGAGCGTCTGCTCGCCGGGGTGCAGGCGCAGCGGATCGGCACCGGGCCGCAGCAGCGTGGATCCGTTCGTGGTGTGCAGGTCGATCACGACGACGGTGTCGCCCTCCGGCCGGATCTCCAGGTGGCTGCGGGAGATGTCCTGCTGCGGGCTCTCCACGGCGACGAGGTGCGGGAGATTGGCCCCGCTCGCCCGCGTGGACCGCGGGCGACGCCCGATGATCACGGTGCGGTCGAGGGCGACCACCTGTCCGGTCGAGACGCGGATGCGGCCACCCGGCGCGGCGCCGGTGACGGGAAGCACGGCGGTCGCCACCTCGTCGGCCACGGCCGGCGGCTGCCGGCGGAGCGCGCGCAGCTCGGCGGCCGAGATGGTGGCGCCGTCGTGATCGCCGGGAACTTCGATGGGCGTATCGACGGCCGGCGGGGCGGGGACCGCGGATGCCGAGTGCACCGTCGAGCCCAAGAGCTGGTCGAAGTCATCGTCGGCGGACGGTGCCAGTGTCATCTCCGCCGGGAAGAGCGTCACCCCGTCGATGACGGGCGGCGTGGGTTCGACGGCGCTGTCCGCGGAATCGTCAGGGATCGAGGATTCCTCGGGCTCGACAGGGTCGACGTCGAGCGGGGCGGACGCGACGAGTGAAGAGGCTCCACCTGCGGGCTCTTCGGCCTCGGCGACGGGCTTCGCGTCCGCGGACGCGACGGGCTCAACGCTGTCCACGTCGGCCGCGGCATGCGACGCGACGGCTCCGCTGACGTCGTCCTGGTTCGAGCCCGGCACGGACGCCGAGACGCCCGGGAGGGGGAAGGCGGCGAGAAGGGGAGCCGGCGCGCTCGCGAGGGCGGCGGCGGAGACGCCCATCGACGCGGAGACGATGATCGGGGTCGGCCCGACGGTGCTGGGGAGCTGCTCGGCGTCGGCGGGCTCGAGATCGGCACTCACCGCAGAGGCGAGAACGAGTCCGCTGGTCACGGTGAGGACGGAACCGGAACCGGTCTCCTCCACGGTGATCTCCACCTTGGACGCACCGGCGATGAAGCGCTCGTTCCAGGTCGTCACTTCGGCACCGGTGAGTTCCACGGCGCCCGCCGCAGAGCTGATCTTCGCCACGACGCGGCCGCGCAGGGCGATCCTCAGGTCGGAGCCCTCCGCCACTGCCGCGACGAACGGCGGCAGTGCGGTGAACGAGCCGCCGGCGTGCGATGTGAGCACGTCGACGACCGTCGCCAGCGTCTTCGCCCCGGGCAGCCGTTCCCAGAGACCGGCGAGGATGTCGCCGGGCACGTCGGGCGGGAGCGCCACGAGTGCTCCCGGGATCACCATCAGGTACCACTGTCCCGGTCGATAGATCGTCTGCATCAGCGAGCCCCTCCTGCAGCTGTACGCGGCCGTGTGTCCATGTCGATGTCGTCGGCTTCGATGGGCGTGCCCGGCCGCGTCACGACCGAGACGGCATCCAGGATCACCACGGTGATGTTGTCCCGCCCGCCCGACTGCACCGCTTCTTCGACCAGGACGTCGGCCGCCGTCTGCGGATCCGGTGTCGTCAGCAGGATGTCACGGATCCGCGCATCCGTCACTTCGGAGGTGAGTCCGTCTGAGCAGATCATGATCCGGTCGCCCAACTCGGCGGGGAACAGCCAATAGTCGGCGTCGCCGGTGCTGCTCGCACCGATCGCCCTGGTGATGATGTTCCGACGGCGGTCCGTGGCGGCATCCTCGACCGTCAGCTCACCGGCCTCGATGAGTTCCTGCACCACCGAGTGGTCGACGGTGATCTGCTCGAGATCGCCGTCGGCGAGCCGGTAGGTGCGGGAGTCTCCGATGTTGACCGCCAGCCAATAGCCGACGCCGTCCACCGACGCGATGACGACCCCGCTGAGCGTCGTGCCGGCCCGGCCGTTGCCCGAGGTCGAGAGTTCTTCCACCGCATCCCGGGATCGAGCCAAGGCGCCACGGACGTCGTCCAGCGCGAGGGCCGACCGGCCGATGAAGAGCGAGAACTCCGAGATCACTGCGGCGCTGGCGCGCTCGCCGGCCTCGTGGCCGCCCATGCCGTCGGCGACGAGGAAGATCGGGGCGCTGGCCAGCAGCGCGTCTTCGTTGAGAGCGCGCCGGAGTCCGGGGTGCGTCGCGCACCCCGCCGACACGACGACTGCTGAGGTCACGCGTAGCCGCCGATCGTCACGATGCGGTCGCCGATCTCGATGGCATCTCCCAGGCGCACCGGCACGCGCTGCCCGGCCGGGCAGGCGATCCGCTGGCCGTCGCGCACGATGGTCATGCCGTTCGTGGAGTGGCGGTCGAGGACCCAGCCTCCGGATGTCTCGGCCGCGGCCTCGAAATGAGTCTTCGAGAGCGACAGCGTCTCATCGCGCACCGATACGACAGTCGCGCCGTCCTCCGGTGCCGGGTTGCGGCCGAAGATCGTGCGGCGGGAGACGGAGACCCGTGCTCCGTCGTCCCACGTGAAGATGAGCCGATGCCCGGGCACGCTGATCCGCGTGTCCTCGAGTTCGATGTCATCCTCTGACTCCTGCGCCTGCACGGCGACCGGCGCCGCCGGCACCGCAGGAGCCGACGGCACCGCAGGAGCGACCGGAGCGGCCGGAGCGGGGGGCGTGTACGTGGGCACGGGCTGGATGTCTGCTGCGGGCGCGGCCGGTGGCGCAGGAGCGACGCGCGGGTGCGGGGATTCCTGAGTCACACCGGGCACGAAGGCGATGAGCGCCCCTGCTTCGGCGACCGGCGCCGCCGGAACCACAGGACGAGGTGCGGATGCGGCGGCCGCCTGCGGCACCGCGGGGGCGGACGGCATTCCGACCGGAGCAGGTGTCGTGGCCTGAGCAGGAGTCGTGGCGAGACCGGGCGGGAACGCGGGAGGCACGGATGCGGCGGCAGGCGCGGGGAACCCGGGAAGCGATGCGGCGCCCTCCGGGGCGCGGCCCGGAGGCTGCGGGACAACCGCCGGTCCCGTCATCCACGCGCTCGGGGAACCGGTCGACCGGGCGTCCAGCATCACCGAGTTCGCCACCTTGTCGTGCCAGCCCTGGTAACGCCCCGAGCCGTCGAACAGCGGGGTGAAGTAGCCGACGACGATCGATGCGGCGAGGCTGAAGATCACGTTGCGCAGCAATGCGCGCCCGAAGCCGAGCGGGGCGCCGTCGCCGGCACCGGCCAGGCGCAGCCCCTGAGCGCGCATGCCGATGGACCCGTTCTTCGACTGCATCAGGGTGTACACGATGAACCAGCCGAGCAGGATCAGGCTGACGATGGGTCCGCCGATCACCAACGTCGTGAGGGTCCCTTCGAGCGAACCGGTGATCGATGCGGCGATCATGAGCCCGCCGCCGAGCACGATCGAGAGTCCGGTCGCAATCGCTGCGTCGATGATGTAGGCCACCGCTCGCCGAGAGATGGGGGCGACCTGCCCGAACGCGAGCTGGGTCATGGGGTCTCACTCTCGGATGACGGTGAAGGGGTGCTCTTGATCGTGCCAGGTTCGCGCCGGACGCGTGCAGCCGCCGCGTCTTTGAGACTCTGCAGCTGCTGCGACACCGCCGAGTCGCCCATCAGTGAGCGAAGACTGAGACGCGCCTTGGTGCGCTTCCAGAAGCCGGCCTCGCTGCTGAGCCCGCCGACGATCCCGTCGACCTCGTTCCAGAAGGCGTCGACGTCTTCCGGAGTCGGCTCCGTCGGTCCGAAGACCTCGGCATCCGCACGCTCGGCGAGCGCGGTGACGGTGGGAACGGTGAGGGAGTCCGCGACCGCTGTGGCCTCCTCGGCGCGGGTCCCTCCGGGAGCGAGCCGCGCTCCGTAGTCGACAGCACGGTCGGTGAGCTCGTCCCAGCCGCCGCTGATGCGGTCTGCGGTGCGCGCCGCCGAGCGGCGGATGCGACGCTTGGCCGCCTTCCACGCGCCGATGACGATGAACGGCGACATCAGCAGCGCGAGGATGCCGAGCGTGATCCCGCCGATGGCGAGGATCGCCGCCAGGATTCCGGCGAGGTTGAGATTCTCGTCCTCGGACTCGCGGTCGTCCGGAAGCGTGGGCGGCAGGTCGACCGGCTCCTGGGGCGGAGGCGGCGGCTGCAGCACCTGGGGCTTCGGATCGACCCGCGGCTTCGTGTTCTGGTCGTTGGGAACCTTGTCCTCCGGCGGAGTCGGGTTGAAGGTGAGCCAGCCCAGACCGTCGAAATTGATCTCCACCCAGGCGTGCACATTGTCGCCGGTGGCTTCGAACACGGGAGCGCCGTCCTGCTCCTCGTCGGGGTAGAACCCCATCACGACGCGAGCGGGGATGCCGGCCTCGCGCGCGAGCAGCGCCATCGCCACGGAGTACTGTTCGTCGTCGCCGATCATCTGGTCGCCACCGACGAGGGTGGAGATGCGCTCGGCGGTATGTCCCGCACGCGAGAGCACCTCGCCTTCGAGCCCGTGGCTGAAGAATCCACCTTCGGCCAGGAACGTCTCCAGAGCCCGGACCTGCTCGATCGGCGACTCGGCGCCGGCGACGGTGTCGGATGCGAGAGACGTGAGCTCCTCGGGGACGTTGCTCTGCTTCGGCAGCGGAACCGTGCCGAACTCGACATCCGCCAACTGATCGTCGTCGAACTCGGCGGGGATGATCGTGTCGACCGTGTAGGAGTCGCCCGCCTTGAGCTTCGGAGTGGCGACGGCGGTGCCTGTGCCGCCGTTGTAGTACGTGTTGCGCTGGAGCTCCTCGGCGCGGTCGCCCGCGAAGTCGATCTCGGAGACGGCGCCCGTCTCGGGAACCCAGACGGCGTTGTAGTCGTCGATCTCGATCTGCAGGGTGACCGGTACGCCCTCGGCATCCGGCGACATGTTGGAGCGCAGCGGTGCGAAGGCGCTCGACGACTCCGGCCCTCCGTTGGTGACGTTGTAGACCATGCCGTCGTACTGATCCATCGACGCGATCCGGACGCGGGTGCCCTTGGGCAGCCCGCGCACCGTGAACAGGGTGTCGTTCAGGCTGTCGCGGACGGTCTTGCGGAAGGACTGCAGTGCGCTGGGATAGTCGCGGATGTTGAACGGCGGGATGATCACGTCGCGGAAGATGTGGCGCGGTGAGACCGGCGCGGCGACCGCGCTGGTCGCGATGCCCGCTCCGCCGGCGATGACGAGCACGGCGACACCGGCGAGGAGGCGCCGCATCCGCATGTGCGCGGCACGCGAGGGATCGACCTCGCTGACGGAGATGGCGGCGTTCTGCGGCGCCCAGAGCTGGCGCAGCGCGAGCCACGCGATCGTCAGCGCGGCGAACACGAAGCCCTGAACGACGGGGAACGCCGGCTCGGGCGTTCCCATCGCGATCACGAGCACGAGCATGAACCCGGCGGGCAGCAGCGCCCAGGCCACCTGCCGCAGACGCAGGGCGAGGGAGGCCGTGAGCACGGTGATCACGCAGCGTGAGCAGGAACGGCACGACGAGGTGGCCGTCGACGGCGGCGACCGGGGCGACGGTCGTCAGCAGCCCCTTCCACGAGGTGACCACGCCGAGCGCCAGCAGCCGCAGCGTCTCCAGCGTCGGGATGAACCCGGCGATCGCGGTGTGCGGGAGCGCGAGCGCCCCTCCGAACACGAAGTATCCGGCGACCGTGAGGCCGGTGACGATGAGGATGCCCCAGCCGCGCCAGGTCGCGAGCACGGCGATGCCGAGTCCCAGCAGGAGGGCGCCGATGGCGGCCGGCAGGTACGAGGGACCGGCGAAGGTCGGCCAGAAGCCGACGATCGACACGCCGACGACGAGCGCCGTCGCGACCAGGTCGAGGATCCAGCGGCGCGGTGGAAGCACCGAGGAGGCGGGCGAGGTCATGCGAGCACCTTCCGCAGGGCGAGGGGGACCTGTTCCAGAGCACCGACGGTCATGACGTCGGCATCGCCGATCCGCTGGAGCGCCGGTGACGACACCGAGCCGTCGGCGACGATGGCGAGCACTCTCGCCCCGAAGGGCAGTCGCGCGCACGCCAGCCGGAGGCTGTCGGTCGACACCTTCGACCCGCACACGAGCACCACGACACTGGCGAGCGGCATGTGGGCGGCGACGACTCCGGCGAGCTCCGCGATCCCGCCTTCGCGCGGCTTGCTGTTCTCGACCGCCGACAGCGAATCGAGCAGCTGCTTGCCGGTGCCGGCGGGCAGATCTCTGCCCTGCACGCGCACGTCGACCCGCTGCGAGTCGCGGATCGCGCGTAGACCGATGGATCCGGCAGCCGAGATCGCGAGCTCGAAGTCGTCGTCCGTGGCGTAGTCGCCGGTCGAGCGCGAGAGGCCGATCACGAAGTGCGACCGGCGGGTCTCCTCGTACTGACGCACCATCATCACGCCGGTGCGTGCGGTGGATCGCCAGTGCACGTGACGCAGGTCGTCGCCCGGCTGGTACTCGTTGAGCGCGTGGAATGAGACGTCGTCGCGCGAGAGGTCGGCGGCCGGCAGCCCCTCGAGGTCACGCAGATAGCCGAGCGACTGGCCGTCGAACAGCACCGTGCGCGGGTGCACGTAGAGGTCGACGGGGTCATCGCGGCGATGCGCACGCTCGAACAGGCCGAGCGGATCGCCGCGGACGACGCTCACCGGCCCGACCTTGACCACGCCGCGCTTCTGGGTGGGGATCGCGAAGAGCTCCTCCGCCTCCTCGCCCGGCGCGAGCCGCTGGATGCCGAACTCACCACGGCCGGACCCGACCGGGAGCACCACGCGCGACGGCAGGATCGCCCGAGCACCGCGGTTCGCCAGGGTCAGGGCACCGACGGCGCGCTCGCCGACGACGACACGCGTGCGAGCGAGGTCGAGCGAGACGTCGTAGGCGGTGCGGCCGATCAGGAACAGCGCGCACAGGGCGACGGTGATGGCGATGACGACGGCCGCGACGGTGAACTCCGACCAGCCGGCGATCTGCCCGAGCATCCAGAACCCGATGGCGATCGCCATCAGCACCCACGCGAGCGGGCGGATCGACGCAGTGATCTTCCGGAGACGAGCCAGGATGCGCGCACCGATGACCGCCGCGATGTCCTGCCAGCCGGCATCACGGTCAGTCTGCGCCGGCGGCGCCTGGAGCGTCTCCGCGGTCATCAGGCCGCCGTTCGCGCCTGCGGCGCCGCGACGGCGTCGAGGACACGGGAGACGACCACATCGCTGCTCGTACCGGCGAACTCCGCCTCGGCGTCGAGAAGCAGACGGTGCTGCCACACGGGGCGGGCGAGGGTCTTGATGTCGTCGGGCAGCACGAAGTGGCGGCCGTGTGCGGCTGCCCACACCTTGGCCATGCGGATCATCGAGATGGCCCCGCGCACCGAGACCCCGAGACGGGTCGCGGAGTCGTTTCGCGTGGCTTCGACGAGCTCGGCGACGTAGCGCAGCACAGCGGACTCCACGTGCACGGACGCACCGAGGTCGGCCATGTCGGCGACGGCGCTCGTCGTGATGATCGCGCTGAGGCCGGCCGACGGGTTGCGGTCGGAGGCCCCGGCGAGGATGCTCTCGGTGATCGCGAGGTCGGGGTAGCCGATCGACGTCTTGATCAGGAAGCGGTCCAGCTGCGCCTCGGGCAGCTTGTACGTACCGGCCTGCTCGATCGGGTTCTGCGTGGCGATGACGAGGAACGGGCGTCCGGCCTCATGGGTGACGCCGTCGATGGTGACCCGGGACTCCTCCATGACCTCGAGCAGCGCCGACTGCGTCTTCGGCGAGGCGCGGTTGATCTCGTCGGCGAGCACGATCGAGGCGAAGATCGGTCCCTTGTGGAACTCGAACTTGTGCGACTGCTGGTCGTAGATCGTGACGCCGGTGACATCGGACGGGAGCAGGTCGGGGGTGAACTGGATGCGGGAGCTGGTGCCCTGCACGGTCGCCGCGAGCGCCTTCGCCAGACTCGTCTTGCCGGTGCCGGGGGCGTCCTCCAGGAGCACATGCCCCTCGGCGAGCATCGAGGCGAGCACGAGGCTCACGACCTCGCGCTTGCCCTGCACGGCCTTGTCGATGTTGTCGACGAGGCGATGGAAGGTGCCCTGGAACCAGGCGGCCTGTTCGGGGGTCATAGTCATGTCAGTTCATTCCTCTGTGTGTCTTGAAAACATGCGCTCTGGAACGCCGCGTCCGCGGCTATGGCCTCGCCCAGAATCTCTTCTCGGTGTCCACGCCGCCGCCCCATCCGAGGATGTCGACCCAGACGTCGACACCGTCGCGTCCCTGCCAGCATTCGAGCTGCTTGGAGCCGCTCCCGTCGAAGTTGACGGTGTAGGACCAGTCGCCGATCCTGCCGTAGGCACTCGAATAGCAGTTCACCTGGAACGAGCCGATGTTCAGGTTCTTCCAGTTGACGACGAATCGCCGGCAGCCGTTCGCGCAACTGCTGGTGGCGTCGCCCTGGGTGACCCAGACCTCCGGTGCTGGCGGGTCGTTGGTTCGAGCTGATGCGGACTCGACCGGCGACCAGGAGCCCCCGTCGTACCGCGCCCTGACCTGGATGCCGTGGGTCTGCTGGTAGCCGTTGCCGACCGTGCGCGATCCGCTGGCTCCGACGCTCTCCCAGCCGTTGCCGTCGACGTTGATCTGCGTTTCCCCGATGGGTCGTCCGTTTGCGGACCGGCTCGAGTTCCAGGACACCTCGACACTGGTGCCCAGATTCCTGGCGCTGGCCGCTGGGGCGTTGGGGGGTCCGAACGGCACTTCGGCAGCGCCGTTGGACGGTCCGCCGGCGTACGTCGAGCCGTCGACGGTCGCAACGCCGCGCACCTCGACCGTGTAGGACGTGCCGTTGTTGAGGCCGCCGATGACGTTGTTTCCTGGGAGCCCGGCCCACCCGCCGCCGTTGAGGCGGTATTCGTACGCCACCTCTTCTTCACGGGCACCGTTGCGCGATCCCGGGGTGTAGGCGACGGTCAGTTGACGATCGCCCGGCGTGACGCGGTGATCTGAGGCGCGGACGGCGCGATCACGCCACGACGGGGGGCCGAGGGGGCGCTCAGGTCACCCCAGCCGGCCTTGTTCTCGGCCTGGATGCGGTACGTGTATGCGGCCTCCGACGTCGGCACGACGACCGCCTGACTTGTCGCGCCGGCACCCGGCGTCAGAGTGTTGACGAGGGTGGACCCCTCCCACACCTCGAGCCGGTAGCTGGCGATCGCGTCACCGTTGCTGTTCGGTGCGGCCCAGGTGACCTGCATCTGCGCCTGGTTGCCGACCGGCGCCAGCTCGGTGGTCGTGGGTGCACCTGGTGCGAACGGCGGGCCGGCCGGAACCTCGGAGGTCGACCAGTTGCTCCAGCTCGACGGCTCGGGAGCCCGGTTGTGCGCCTGCACCTTCACCTGGTAATTGCCGCCGTTCTCGAGGCCCTCCCAGGTCATCGAGTTGCCGGTGACCTCCTTCTGCGTGATGCCCGAGGGCGGCGCCGGTGAGATCTCCAGGGTGTAGCGCTCCACAGGGGAGCCGGGCGTCGTCGGGGTCGTCCACGCCACCTGCAGCGACTTGTCGCCGAACTTCAGCGTCGGCGGGTTCGGGGTATCAGGACGCGCGTCCGGCCGGGCGATCTGCGACGCGCCGGACGGCTCCGACTCGCCCACACGATTCGTCGCGGTCACCTGGAACGTGTACTCGACGTTGTTCGTGAGCCCGTCGAGGGTGCAGGTCGTGGACTGGCACTCCTTCGAATACGAGCTGCCCTGCACCGACTTGACGGTGTATTTCGTGATCTCGGCCCCGTTGTTGGACGGCGCCCCGTACGACACCACGACCGTGCGATCCTGCACGCTCGTGACCGTCGGGGCTCCCGGCGCCTCGGGCACGCCCTGCACCGTGACGACGACCTGTCCGGTGGCCTCGCGGTCCGGGTCCTCGGTCGCATCCTGGATGCGATAGCGCACCACCAGCGTGCCGACGAAGTCCTTGGACGGCGTGACGACGACGTCGTCGCCGCGCATGGCGGCTTCGCCGGAACCCGTCTCGACCGCTGCGGACAGGAGCTTCAGCGGCGTCTCGGGGAAAGGGTTGAAGTCGTTGGCGAGCACAGGCACCGTGATGGTCTTGCCCTGGTCCGCCTCCGAGATCGTGTCGGTGTTCGCCGCGGGCATCGCGCGGCTCGAGGCGGTGACCTGCACCAGGACCGTGCCTTCCGCCGGCTCGGTCTCGCCGTCGTCGATGCGCAGGGTCAGCGTCGCGACCGTACCCTTCTTGACGTTCGAGGAAGCCTCGACCGAGAGCTTTCCGTCGCGGATCTGGGCGCTGATGCCCTTACCTTCGCCGCCGGTGAGCGTGTACTTGTGCTTGCCCGCGTCTTCCGGGTCGGGATCGACCGTCAGCGGGACGAGGTCGAGCACCTGAGCCTTCTCACCGGGTGCGACATTGACCTCGCCGCGGATGAACGTCGGCTGCTGGTTCTCCGGCGGGAGCACGTTGATCGGGATGCTGAGCGTCGCCTTGCGCCCCTCTGGATCGTCCGGCCCGGTGCCGTCGGTGACCTCGAATGTGAGCGAGTCCTGTCCGAAGTACCCCGGCGCGGAGGTGTAGATCAGAGTCCGCTCGTCCTTGACCAGGTCGGCCCCGTCGGATTTCGGCGCGTTCACCTTCGCGTGCTCGGTGATGACGACATCGCCACCGCCGGCGACCGTGACGTACTCGGAGAGCGGAAGCTCCTTGGTCTCGCCGCTGATGACCTCCAGCGGCTTCGTCGACGTCAGCGACGGGCGCAGACCGTCCACCGACGGTACGAAGATGAAGGCCGACGCGGCCAGGCCGTCCTGATCGGTGAGGGTGTAGCGGATCAGCTGCAGTTCGTCGGTGACGGTGACCCTGATCTTGCCGTTCTCCAATGGGGTGCCACCTGCCCCGACCTCCAGGTCGAGACGATCGACGGTTCCATCCGGATCCTCGTCGTTCTCGAGGATGTCGAGATCGGCGGTCATGCTGCCCTTCTCGAGGTCGACCGGACGCAGCCGGTCGTCTCGAGCAACGGGCGCCACCAGCGGAACGTCCTCGTCGACGGTGATCTGCAGCACCGCAGACGCGGTCGCACCGCGGGTGTCGCTGACCGTGTACTGCAGCGACGTCTCCAGCGACTTGTCCGGCGCCTGGACCAGCACGCGGTCACCGGACACCCGGGCGGACAGCCCGGCGATGTCAGGCACTTCGAGGCCGTCCTTGACGAGGGCCACCTTTTCGCCCTCGGGGTCGGAGTCGTTCACGAGCACCGGCACCGCGATCTCGCGCCCTGGGCGCACAACCACCGCATCCTTCACCGCGTAGGGAGCCTGGTTCACCTGCTCTGCCGGGGCGATGCCGACGCGGATGGTGGCCGTGCCCTCCTTGCCGAGGCGGTCACGCACCCGGTACTTGAAGGTGTCCACTCCCGTGGAGTCGTCGAACGCCTCGTAGGTGAAGTAGTTCTGCGCGACTTCGGTGATGCGTCCCTTCGACGGGGACGAGGTGATGTCGAGCAACTCGACGGAGTCGCCGTCGCCGTCGATGCCGTCCAGTGGCACCGCGATGTTCACCTCTGTGCCACTGAGCGCGCGCGCGACGAGGTCACGCGGACGCGGCGCCGCATTCGTCTCCGCGTCGATGGGCAGGATCTGAACGGTGACGTATCCAGCGGACTTCTGCTGCCGCGAGTCCACCGCCTCATACGTGAAGTACACCGTCTTTGCTTCATCGCCGGCTTTGAATCGCACCGTGTCCTGGGAGACGAACGCCTCGCCATCCTCCGGGTCGACGAACGGCTCGATGAGTTCCGGGGCGACGTGCAGCGCATCGTCGCTCGGATGGGTGTCGTTGTCGAGAACCGGGATCGTGACGACGTCACCGGCGCGCACGTACACGGTGTCCGGGTTCGCGAGCGGCTGCAGGATCTTCTCCGGCGCCGGGATCGGGATGACCACGACCTCGCCGTCGGCCGACTTCGATCCGTTGGAGATGCGGTAGCTGATGCGGACCTGATCCTCCAGCGTTCCCTGATCGGTGATGCGCAGAGTCTCATGATTGAGCACCGAGACCGAGATGCCGGTGCTCGGCTCCATCGACACGGATTGCACGACGAGGATGCCGCCGGACGGATCGGTGTCGTTGTTGAGCACGCCGATGAGCGCGTCGCCGCCGGTGGGCAGCAGCGCCACGTCGCGGACGGCGACCGGCGGCAGATCGACCTCGGCGCCCTCGGTCACGTCGATGCGCACGAGTCCCTCGCCGTTCTCCGGGCCTGCGGTCGCGAGGTACTGCACGTAGTACACGCCGACGGTCGGTGCCGAGAACGTGAAGGTCTTGTTCGTGAAGTCGGGGAGCACCGTCGCGCCCGGCGACTCGTCGACGCGTCCGAGACGCAGCGGCTCCCTGCCGGAGCTGGTGTCGTTCGCGAGAGGCGCGACCGTGATCTGCTCACCCACGCGAGTGACGACGTGGTCGGCGTTCGTCTTCGGCTTGGTCGTTCCCTGCGGGCGCACATCAAGGGTGATGGTGGCCGTGCTGAGTTCGCCGAAGCCGTCGGCCACGGTGACCTGCACGTCTTTGCGGCCCTGCTGGCTCGCCGTCGCCTTGTACGTGATCTGGCCGTCGGTACTGAAGTCGACCTCATCACCCGGAGCCGCCACGACCTCCTTGAGGTACATGTCGTCGCCGTCCGGATCGATCCAGTCAGGAAGGATGTTGTACGAGATCGTGCCGCCGGCCTCGACCGTCAGCGACGTCTTGCGCTTGGGTGATGGCGCCGCATTGACATCCCATTCGTGCACCGACAGCGACACCGTCGCAGTGTCCTTGCCGCCTCGTCCGTCATCGACCTCGTACAGGAATGAGGCCGAACCCGAGGCCTTCTCGTCGACGGCGATCTGCAGGGAGGCGCCGTTGTAGATCGGCTGCACCGTGCCGATGGGGGGCTGCTGCTCGGCGATGGCGGCGACCAGGACATCGCCGTCGGGGTCGTTGTCGTTGTCGATCACCGGGAGCAGTGCCGACGCACCAGGTCGCACGCCGAAGGAGTCGTCCTCCGCGATCGGCGGAGTGTTCACCTCGCTGCGCTCCGGGAGAGTGGTCTCCACCGTCTCCTCGGTGGACTCCTCCTGGTTCTCGGTCTCGCCCTCCGGCGGGGTCAGATCGTTCCAGTTGTCGACCCGCTGCAGGCTTTCATTCGCCATCCACGCCGCACCGCCGACGGCGTCGTTGAGGATGATCACATCGCGGTTCACGCGGAACGTGAGACTCGCCGAGTCCTCGGCATCCTTGATCGATGCGGCCACATCGTTCGCGTCACCCGGGCACGCGCGTACGAACCGCGCAGCCCCCGCCCACGCCCCGTACGTGCACCCGTTCAGGAAGACCGGTGCTGCCGGAGATCCGTCGCCGCCGGCATCCGTCGTCGTGGCCTCGCTGCCGTCGAGCGGCACCTGGATCAGCGCAGAGGACGTGGCGACCGCCACGGCGGCCGTCTCTGCGGACGGCTGCTGCAGCACCGCATCGTCGGCGTTCGGCAGTTCGGTGCGGAAACCGCCCGGCGTCGCCACGACGCCGGACGCCGCATCCAGCACGACCGGGGTGCGGCCGACAACGGTGATCGATGCCTCTGCGGGATCGATCTCGCCGAGTGAGGCCGTCGACGACTCCAGGGGCTCGCCTTCGTTGTCGACCGACACCGTGACGACCTCGCCGCGGGTGCTGGCCAGGCCGAAGACCGTGCCATCCTGCGCGACGGCGACATCCGCATCTTTGCCGAGCTCCGCGATGGGCTCTTTGGATTCGATCTCGAACGACGCGATCCCCTTTACCGGCACGACCCACAGGTCTCCGGTCTTCTGGTCGAGGATCGCCGCCGTCTGGTTGCCCAGAGCCACCTTCGCCGACCCGGGGATGCCGGTGGAATCGCCCAGCGACACCCTCGCCGGATCCACCGCGCTGACCGTCGACGAGCCCTCGTCCACGACGAGCACACTGGTGGCGTCCTGCAGGATGTCGTAGTTCTCACCCGTGGTGCGCAGACCGCCGTCGAGCACGGTGGACTCGTGGTTGAAGTGCCCCACGAGCAGACTCGACGTCTTGGTGATCCAGACACCGCCGTCGTTCAGGTCGACCTTCGTGGTCGGAAAACCCTCGTACGTCAGGGCCATGGTGGTGAGTGCGACGACACCGGCGGTCACGCCCGCCGCCGAGGCAAGCACCCTCGGCCGCTCTCGGATCCACGACAATGCCTTCATACCCGTTCCCCCTGGGTCGACAAACCTCTGAAGCTCGCTGCCCCGGCGTTCCGCACAGAGCGGGGCACCCGATCATCCTAACCGGCGCGCAGAACCGTCCTCGATGGGGAGATATCCCCATCGAGCGGTATCCGGCCCGCCCCCGGGCGGGCTGGTCTCAGGCCCGCCAGCATCCCTCGACGTGATCGTCGACCATGCCTGCGGACTGCATGAGGGCGTACATCGTCGTGGGGCCGACGAATCGGAATCCGCGTCGCCGCAGCTCCTTGCTCATCGCGGCGGATTCGGGCGTGACCGCCGGCACATCGGCGAGCGACGACGGACGCGGCCTGGATGCGGCGGGCGCGAACGACCACATCAGAGCATCCAGCTCCCCCTCGGCCATCTCGTGCACCCGCCGCGCGTTGCCGATCGTGGCCTCGATCTTCGAACGGTTGCGGATGATGCCGGCATCGGTCATCAGGTTCTCGATCTCAGCATCGCCGAACGCGGCGACCACCCCCGGGTCGAATCCCGCGAACACCTCGCGGAAGCGCGGCCGCTTGCGCAGGATCGTGATCCAACTGAGTCCTGCCTGGAACCCCTCGAGCGACATCTTCTCGAACAGGGCTCGGTCGCCATGCAGAGGGGTGCCCCACTCCTCGTCGTGATAGCGGCGGTACTCCGCATCGTCGCCGACCCAGGCGCAGCGGTGGCGGTCGTCGGGGCCGGCAGTCAGAGAGGTCATGCCTCCGACGTTATCGCCCGGCGCCGACGTCAGGCAGCGATGGTCGACGCGTCGATCACGAACCGGTAGCGGACATCCGAGGCGAGTACGCGCTCGTAGGCGTCGTTGATCGCGGATGCCGGGATGACCTCGATCCCGGGGAGGATGCCGTGCTCCGCGCAGAAGTCGAGCATCTCCTGCGTCTCGCGGATGCCGCCGATGTTGGAGCCGGCGAGCGTCTTGTTGCCGCCGATCAGCGACATCACGCCGAGGGACAGCGGCTCTCCGGGGGCGCCGACGCAGACCATCGCGCCTCCCACGTCCAGAAGGCCGAGGTAGGCACGCAGATCGACGACGGCGCTGACCGTGTTGAGAATGACGTCGAACGAGCCGCGCAGCTCCGTGAACGTCGCGGGGTCGCCGGTCGCGCGGTAGTGATCGGCGCCGAGCCGAAGCCCGTCTTCCTTCTTGCTCAGCGTCTGCGACAGCACGGTGACCTCGGCGCCGAGCGCGTGCGCGAACTGCACGCCCATGTGTCCGAGACCGCCGAGCCCGACGACGGCGACGCGGGTGCCCGGTCCGACCTTCCAACGGCGCAGCGGAGAGAACGTGGTGATGCCGGCGCAGAGCAGCGGTGCCGCCGCGTCGAGGGGAATCGCATCGGGGATGCGGACGACGAACGACTCCGTCACCACGACCTGCTCCGAGTAGCCGCCCTGGGTGACGGTGCCGTCGCGGTCGGTGCTGCCGTACGTGAACACGGCGCCGTCCGCGCAGAACTGCTCCTCGCCACGGACGCAGCTCGGGCACTCGCCGCACGAATCGACCAGGCAACCGACGCCGACCCGGTCTCCGACGGCGTGCTTCGTCACCTCGGCGCCGACGGCTGCCACGACTCCTGCGATCTCGTGACCTGGCGCGAGCGGGTACCGCTGCGTTCCCCAGTCGCCGCGGACCGTGTGGATGTCGGAGTGGCAGATGCCGGCGAAAGCGATGTCGATCAGCACATCACGGGGCCCGAGTTCACGGCGCTCGATGACGGTGGATTCCAGCGGGGCGGCCTCTTCGGGCGCGGCATAGGCGCGGACGTGACTCATGCCCTCGAGCCTACCGACCTGCTCTCGCGCTACCGCTTCGCCTTCTTGAGCGCCTTCTCCTGCACCGGCGCCGTCCCAGAGGCCGCGAGATCGGCGTAGTAGGCGCGTGCCTCGTCCTGACGCTCGGCCTCGGCTCCTGAGGCGAGAGGCGCACGGACGTGCTCCGGCTCGTAGCCGAAGGCGTTCACGAGGTCGAGGGCGTACGGCCGCAGCCGCCCGCACAGGCGATCGATGTAGCTCGACACCGCAGCAGCGCGCTGCGTGGAGAGGCGGCCGTTGATGAGGTGCCAGGCGAGGTGCTTCTCGATGAGCTGCAGCCCGAAGAGATCGCGCAGCCAGGTGAGCACCTTCTTCGTCTCCGCGTCGTCGATGCTGCGCACCGCATCGGTGAACGCCTCCCACTGCAGCAGCTCGCCGTGTGCCCGTGCCGCTTCGATGAGCTCGGCCTGGTTCTCGTTGAAGAGGCGCGCGCCGAGCGCCTTGTCCTTCGCACCGGGGCGCAGGCGGCCGGCGATGTCGGCGACCATCTGCTGCACACGGTCGGAGAGCAGCTCGTGCTGCTGCTCCTCGCGGAGGCCCTTCTCGACGGATCGCGCTGTCGAGCCGAGGTCGGCGACGGCCTGCCCGAACTGCCGGAGGCCCGCGCCGTGGAACACCTTGCCGGCGGTCTGCTCGACGGCGAACTTCGCCAGGGCGGCTGCATCCTTGCCCTGGAACTGCTTCGCGTAGTCGGTGAGCAGGCGCTTGCCGACGAGCTGCAGGAGCACATTGTTGTCGCCCTCGAAGGTGACGTAGATGTCGAGGTCCTGACGGAGCCCGACGAGGCGGTTCTCGAACATGAAGCCGGCGCCGCCGCAGGCCTCGCGCGCTTCCTGCAGCGTGTCGAGTGCGTGCCAGGTCGACAGGGGCTTGAGCGCCGCCGCGAGGGTCTCAAGATCCTCACGGTCGTCCGGTGTGTCGGTGCGGCCGGAGAAGACGCCGTCGAACTTCTGCAGGAACTCGTCGTGCGCGAAGATCTGCGCATAGGTCGTCGCCAGACGCGGCAGCAGTCGTCGCTGGTGCTTGCCGTAGTCGAGCAGCACGACCTCCTGCCCGTCGGCTCCGTCGAACTGGCGGCGCTGGGTCGCGTAGGTGATCGCGATGTACAGGCCGAGAGCGGATGCCCAGGATGCAGCGCCGTCGAGCGAGACACGCCCCTGGACGAGGGTGCCGAGCATCGTGAAGAAGCGGCGGCCAGGGCTGTCGATGGCGCTCGAGTACGTGCCGTCTGGGGCGACGTCGCCGTAGCGGTTCAGCAGGTTCGTGCGCGGGATGCGGACGCGGTCGAAGCGCAGCCGGCCGTTGTCGATGCCGTTGAGGCCGCCCTTGAGGCCGTCGTCCTCGCGGCTGATGCCCGGAAGGTCGTTGCCGTCCTCGTCGCTGAGCGGCACGTAGAAGCAGTGCACGCCGTGGCTCACGCCGTTCGTGATCAGCTGCGCGAAGACGGTCGCCGCGATGCCGTGCATCGCGGCGTTGCCGAGGTATTCCTTGGTCGCGCCGCGAAACGGCGTGTGGATGACGAATTCCTCGGTGGCAGGGTCGTAGGTCGCGGTGGTGCCGGCTGACGCCACGTCCGAGCCGTGTCCGATCTCCGTCATCGCGAACGCGCCGGGGATCTCGAGGTTCATGATGCCGGGGAGCCACTTGGCGTGGTGCTCCTTCGTGCCGAGCTGCAGCACGGCCGAACCGAACAGGCCCCACTGGACGCCCGACTTGATCTGCAGGCTGGGGTCGGCGACGACGAGCTCCTCGAAGCCGGCGATGTTGGCGCCGTTGTTCTCCTCGCCGCCGAACTCCTTCGGGAAGGCGCGATGCACGGCGCCGTTCTCCACGAGAAGATGCAGCTGGCTGAGCACGCGTTCGCGGTGCTCGTCCATGCCCAGTTCGTCCTTGCGCCAGAACGCCGGGTCCTTGATCATCTCGCGCGCCTGGCGGCGGGTGTCGGCCCAGGTGCCCAGCAGGAGTTCATTGACCGCGTCGACGTCGATCTGCGGAGTCTCCGCGTCGTTCGTCTCAGTGGGGGTCGTCGTAGGACGGACGGCGGCGTCGACCATGAGCATTCCTCTCGAAGAGAAGTAGGGATACTCGTATCGTAGGTCTGCGACAACGTCGGGGGAACTCCGCTGTGAGCATCCTCTAAGCCGAGGTTGGAGCATCCGTCCGTCGGATGTCGTCTGACCACAGACGTCCCCGACGAGTGCGGGCCCAGAAGTGCAGCGCGGGCGCGGTGCGAGGTCAGAGATGCACCTCCCACGGCGATCTCGGATGCTCAATCGACCTCGCACCGTTTCTGGGGTCGATGGATGCCGGTCGCCTGACCTCTCACATGGCGGCGAGCGCCAGCGCGATAGCATCCGCGTAGGCCTGCTGGCCGGCGGCATTGGGGTGGAATCCGCGGTCGACCACCGGCTGCCCGGGGACGAGCCCGCTGATCCACCGGCTTCCGGTGTCGCACAGCCCGTGCCCGACGAAGGTTCCGACGACGTCGACGTACCGCACACCCGGGTCGCCGGTCTGGCCGACGTAGCCGCCGACTCCCGCCTGCACCGCGGAGTTGAGCTGCCAGAGCCCGGAGTTGATGCCGGCGGCCTGCGCCGAACTGAACTTCACTGAGACACCCTTGTAGTTTCCGACGCTGCACGAGTTGACGACCTCGCCGAAGAGCATCGGATAGCCAGTGACCACGATCAGTGCATTCGGAGCAAGCGTGCGAACTGCTCCGAGCAACTGGGCGATACCGAGCGGCACACCCTGCAGAGCCACTCCCGCGGCGTTCATCGCCGCGCCGCAGGCAGGATCGGTGCCTGCGCTGCTGCACGCCGCGAGCACGCCTTGCCAATCGAGATCGTTGACCCCGGCCGTCACCGTCACAAGCTGCGTGGCCGGGCCGAGGTAGCCGAGCTGCCCTGCGACGATCTGCGTCGTGGTGGCCCCGGCGCATGCGCTCGAAGCGACCGGGACCCCGGACGTGGCCGCCAGAAGCATCGGATAGGACTTCTTCGATCGCAGGCAGGACTGATCCACATAGGGCAGATTGCCGGTGCCGGCCGCCTCCGAATCGCCGATCGCCACGTACACCGCACCCGGATCATCCGCCACAGCCGCATGCGGCAATGCAAGCGCCGCTCCCCCGAGCGCGAGCACAGCGAGCATGCTGATGAGTCGTCTTCTCATGGTCGTCCCCTTGCAGTCACCGGTCCCCAGAACCGGTCCGTCAGCGGCATTGCCGGCGAGATGCCGCCAACACTAGACCTGCCGCTCTGCGGGCACCAGAGCAACCTTGCGAGCGGATGCAGACTCCGCGGCGGGCGGCGAGCGGATGCCGCCGTGGGCGGCGCGGCTCAGGCGGCGGCGATCACGGCGAGCACGCCCTCGCCGTAGGCTTCGCGCTTCTTCTCGCCGATTCCGGTGATGCCGTCGAGGCCCGACAGCGAGGTCGGGCGATGCTCGGCGAGAGCCCGCAGAGTCGCGTCGCCGAAGACGATGTATGCGGGCACGCCCTGCTCCTTCGCCGTCGCCGCCCGCCAGGCGCGCAGCGCCTCGAAGAGCGACCGGTCGCCGGCATCCAGCGCATCCGCCGCCGATGCCTTCCGAGCGCGCGTCGTCGTGACCCGCCCGATCGTGTCCTTGCGCAGCGGCACCGGCATGTCGCCCCGCAACACACCCGCCGCCTGCTCGCCGGGCGCGAGGGTGCCGTAGTCGCCCTGGGCGATGAGGATGCCGCGGGCGAGGAGCTGCCGGACGACGCTGCGCCAGTCCTGGTCGGAGAGGTCGGCGCCGATGCCGTAGGTGGAGAGGCGCTCGTGCCCTTGCTGCCGCATCCGTTCCGTCGATGCGCCGCGGAGGATGTCGATGAGATGGCCGGCGCCGAACGACTGGCCGCGCTCGCGCTGCAGCCGCACGATCGTCGACAGCAGCTTCTGTGCGGGGACGAGTCCGTCGAAGGTCTCGGGGGACTCCAGGCAGGTGTCGCAATTGCCGCAGGGCTGGGAGTCCTGCCCGAAGTAGGCGAGCAGGTTCTGCCGCCGGCATTCGACGGTCTCGCAGAGTGCGAGCATCGCATCGAGATGCTGCCCGAGGCGCATCTTGAAGGTGCGGTCGCCCGGGCTCTGGTCGATGAGGCGCCGCTGCTGCACGACGTCGCCGAGACCGTAGGCCATCCAGGCGATCGCAGGCTCGCCGTCGCGGCCGGCACGGCCGGTCTCCTGGTAGTACCCCTCGACGGATTTCGGCAGGTCGATGTGCGCGACGAACCGGACATCCGGCTTGTCGATGCCCATGCCGAACGCGATGGTCGCGACCATCACGACGCCGTCTTCGCGGAGGAAGCGCGACTGGTTGGCCGCGCGCACCTCGGCGGGAAGCCCCGCGTGGTACGGCAGCGCGTCGAGGCCCTGAGCTGCGAGATAGGTCGCGGTCTGCTCGACCGATTTACGGCTGAGCGCGTAGACGATGCCGGCCGCGCCCTCGGTCTGGGACTTGATGAACGCCACCAGCTGCTTGCGCGGATCGATCTTGGGAACGATCCGGTACTGGATGTTCGGGCGGTCGAAACTCGCGACGAAGTGCTTCGCCGTCGGCAGCTGCAGTCGCTCGGTGAGCTCCTTGTGCGTCTCGCGTGTTGCTGTGGCGGTGAGCGCCATGCGCGGCACCCCGGGGAAGCGCTCGGCCAGGTCGCCGAGGGCGAGGTAGTCGGGGCGGAAGTCATGGCCCCACTGCGACACGCAGTGCGCCTCGTCGATCGCGATGACGCTCAGCGTGCCGCGCTGCAGGAGGGCCGTCGTCTGCGGGCTGGACAGCCGCTCGGGCGCGACGTAGATCAGGTCGAGTTCGCCGGCCAGGTAATCGCGTTCGACCCTGGCGCGCTCCTGCGGTGCCTGGGTCGAGTTGAGATAGGCGGCCCGCACGCCGTTCGCCTGCAGCGCGTCGACCTGATCGTGCATGAGCGCGATCAGCGGGCTGATCACCAGCCCGGTGCCCTCGCGCACGAGTGCGGGCACCTGGTACGTGACGCTCTTGCCGCCGCCGGTGGGCATGAGCACGACGGCGTCGCCGCCGCCGGCGACGTGGTCGACGATGGCCGCCTGATCGCCGCGGAACGCGTCGTAGCCGAAGACCGTGTGCAGCGCCTCGCGCGAGGTGGCGTACTGGCTCGGCGTGGCTCTCTTCGCGGGTGGGGCGGATGCCGTCACGGGCGTCGCGGGTCCGGGACCCCAGTCGAGGGGAGGCTCATAGCCGGCGCCCTGCGGCACCCAGTCCATCTCCTCGGGCGGGGCCTCGTCCCACGGCTCGTTCCGGGTACGGCACGTCCTCGTACGGGTCACGAGGAGTCTGCGGCATCCGTCCAGCCTAGCGACCGGCACCGACGTCGGCGGGCGCTGTCCACAGGGCGAGCAGTCGACGCGCAGCGCCTTCCACCGCCGTGAAGCGACACGTACAGCACGAGACACCACGCACGAGGTGTTGCTTCGTGCGCGCGACGTCACTCCATGCGAATCATGTCGCTTCACGCCAACCATGTCGTTTCCTACGATTGACTCCAGGTGCTCGGCCGGCCCCTGGGTCTCGAGCGGCCTTAGGTTGGAGATACACGCCCGAAGGAGCATCCGATGACCGACACGACACTCGGGACCGTCACCCGCAACGACGAGCTCTCCCGCTACGAGATCCGCACCGGAGGCACGCTCGCCGGGTTCGCCGAGTTCGACCGCCGGCCGGGCGAGATCCGTTTCATCCATACCGAGGTCGATCCCGCCTTCCACGGGCAGGGTCTCGCCGGGCAGCTCGCCGCTGACGCGCTGGCGGATGCCGCGGCATCCGGCGATGTCATCGTGCCGTTCTGCCCCTACATCGCGAAGTACCTGAAGACGCACGAGGTCGAGGGCGCGGAGATCCGCTGGCCCGAGCGCCGCGGAGCCTGAAACTCAGGCCTACCTGAGGCAGATACCACCGTAGTAATCCGAGAGCGCCTCTCCGGCCGCGACGACGTCGCCGTCATGGGCGGCGACCACCGCGTCCGGATCATCGTCGATCGTGTCGACGGCATCGTCCAGGTAGTCGGTCCACACCTGCAGATCATCGGCCAACTCGGGCGTCGGCTCGAGCTTCTCGACGAGTGCGAGGCGGGTGCGCACCGTGTCTGCGTCGTCTGTGCCGGGGGTCAGCGGATCGAACGCGACGGCGGCGGTCTCGTGGTCGTCGTGCAGCGGGCCGCAGAAGCCCGCATCCCCGCCGGAGGCACAGCCCGTCATGACGAGAGTCGCGGCGAGCGCCAGCATGGCCGGGGGCGAACGTCGAGCACGCATGTGGTCGAGTCTACGAGCCCCGCCGTACCACCCACGGCATTAGTTTGGACGTACGCACGTGAAGGAGCATCCGATGACCGACCTCGCAGACGGCGCACACCTCGACGGGTCGAGTCCCGCAGGAGGCAGCGGAGCGATCGGACAACGGCGGATCGTCCTCGAGCCGCGCGAGGTGCCGCTCGGCGGGGTGCGCGGGATGAACGTGCTGCGCGCACTCCCGCATCGCAACCTCCCGACGATCGGCGCCTGGTGCTTCCTCGACCGGTTCGGTCCGGCCGACACGCGGATGCGGGTGGAGCCGCACCCGCACATCGGGCTGCAGACCGTGACCTGGCCGCTCGTCGGGGAGATCCGCCATCGCGACTCCCTCGGCAGCGATGCCCACCTGCGCCGCGGCCAGCTGAACCTGATGACGGCCGGAAACGGCATCTCGCACTCGGAGTACTCGATCGGCGACGGCCCGGTGCCGCTGGACGCGCTGCAGCTCTGGGTCGTCCTGCCCGAGTCCGCCCGGCACGGCGACGGCGGATTCGAGCGGCACACCTCCCTGCCGGCCTTCGACCTTCCGGCGGATCAGGGAGCGGATGCCGCTGCCACCGTCGTGCTCGGCGAGTTCGCCGGCGTGCGTTCGCCCGCGACCGTCCACACTCCGATCGTCGGCGCGGAGATCAGGATCCCTGCCGGGACCCGGGTGCAGCTGCCGCTGCGGACCGATTGGGAGCACGCCCTGATGCTCGTCGAGGGCGGTGCGGCCGTCGACGGTCATGAGATGGCGCTCAACGACCTGCTCTACCTCGGCGACTCCCGCGACCGCGTGGAGGTGTCATCCGACGAGGGTGCGCTGCTCTTCCTCCTCGGCGGTGAGCCGTTCGAGGAGGACCTCGTGATGTGGTGGAACTTCGCCGCGCGCACCCATGACGAGATCGCCGCCGCCCGCGAGGACTGGGAGGCGGCATCCGATCGGTTCGGCGTCGTGGTCGGTCACGACCAGCGCATCCCCGCACCGCCGCTCCCGCCCGTGCACCTGCTGCCCAGGACCCGCACGATCTGAGTGCCAGCGCCCCACCAGTAGTCGGATGCCGCGACTCAGCCGCGCTCCGGCGTATGCACCCGCGCGAGGAACCGGTCGGTGCGGGGCGACGGCGCCCGCGGATCGAGCACGGACACCACGACCGTGACGACCGCGGCGACCGGGATCGTCCATGCAGCCGGCTGTGCGAGATACGGGGCGGCGACGCCCACTCCCCCGATCGCCGCATGCAGGAGCAGCGCGAGTCCGGCCGCGAGCCCTCCGGACAGCATCCCCGCCACTGCTCCGCGGGCGGTGAGCCCGCGCCACCACACCCCCAGCAGCACGACGGGTGACAGCGTCGATGCCGCCACGACGAAGACGACACCGACGCTGGAACCCAGCCCGGCGGGGGCGGTGAGCAGTGCGACCGCGAGCGGCACCAGCGCGCACAGCACGGCGGACAGGCGGAAGGAGCGCACCGAGCCCGAGAACACGTCCTGGCTGATCACTCCGGCCAGCGACACCACGATCCCGGCCGAGGTCGCCAGGAACGCGGCGAACGCTCCGGCCACGATCAGCGCGGTGAGCAGTTCCCCGACCACGCCGGGGAGCACGCGCGAGGGGAGCACCAGCACGACGGTGTCCGCGACCCCCGGTACCGCGAGATCGGGAGCGGCGATGCGCGCCAGCAGGCCCATCGTGCTCGAAACCGCGTAGAACGCGCTCACCATGGCGATGACGATCGCCGTCGTCCGTCGCGCGGAGACTCCGTTAGGGCTCGTGTAGAACCGCACGAGAACATGCGGCAGGCCCATGGTGCCCAGAAGCAGTGCCAGCAGGAGCGATGCCGTCTCATACGCGTCGAAGCCCGAAGGACCTGCCTCGGCGGGGAAGACCAGCGCAGGATCGAACGGATGCGGTCCGCCGCTCAGCGCGAAGGCGATGAAGACGACCGGCACCAGCAGCGCCGTGAGCTTGAGCCAGTACTGGAACGCCTGCACGTAGGTGATCGCGCGCATGCCACCGGCGGCCACCGCCGCCGCAACGAGCAATGCCACGGTGACCGCCCCGACCCACTCGGGCACCCCCGCCACGACGAGCAGGGTGATCCCGGCCCCGTGCAGTTGCGGCACGATGTACAGCCAGCCGATGATCAGCACGGCGACGCTCGTCACCCGTCGAGCCGCCGTCGACTCCAGCCGCGCCTCGATGAAATCGGGGATCGTGTAAGCGCCGCTGCGCCGCAGCGGCGCGGCGACGAACACGAGCACCAGGAGATACCCGGCGGCGTACCCGATCGGGAACCAGAACCCCCGGGCACCGTCGAGCAGCACCAGCCCTGACAGGCCGAGGAACGTGCCGGCGGAGAGATACTCGCCGCTGATCGCCGATGCGTTCCACACCGGCCGCACGGTGCGGGACGCGACGAAGAAGTCACTCGTCGTTCGCGAGACGCGCAGCCCGTACACACCGATGAGCAGAGTCGCCACGACGACGAGAGCGACGCCCACCAGATCCATGGCCGCGTTCATTCGCGATCCCTGAGCGCACGATACCGGCGCTCGTTGCGGGCCGCGGTGCGCAGGTAGAGCAGTGCGAACACGAGGATGATCGGATAGAACGCGTACGCCTGGAGCAGCCAGGACAGCGGAAGACCCCACACGAGGATCCGCCCGATCTCGGGAATCAACGCGATCGTCAGCGTCAGCGCCACCACCACGAGCACGAAGCCGGCGATCGTGCCGAGCGCGAGCCGGAGCTGGCTGTGCATGAGGGCACGCGCGTAGACGGCATCCGCCTCGTCCACCGGCGAACCCGGCAGCGCGATTCCGCGGGTGAACGCCGAGGTCCGCCGAGAGGGGAGGTCGGCGGTCACCCGCACGCGCTTGGGCGTCGCCGTCATCCCGCGCCCTCGCCGCGCAGCAGAGCATCGCGCACCGCCGGCACCAGACGGCGGCTGACCGGGAGCGACAGGTCGCCGATCGAGACCGCGGGCTCCGACCCGGAGAGGCGCGCCTCGGTCACCGCCGCGGTGCGCACGAGCGACGAGCGATGGATGCGGATGAACCCGGCATCCGCCCACCGGGACTCGAGCTCCGAGATCGGGATGCGCACGAGATGCCCGGCACCGTCACCGGTGTGCAGACGCGAGTAGTCGCCCTGCGCCTGCACCCAGCGCACGTCGCTGCGCCGCACGAACCGCACCGCAGTGCCGACCGTGACAGGCACCATCTCCTCGTCACCGGGGCTCGCCGTCTCACCGATCTCGAGCACCCGATCGACGGCGTCACGCAGCCGCTCCACGCGGACCGGCTTGAGCAGGTAGTCCACGGCGCGCAGCTCGAACGCCTCCACGGCACGGGCCTCGTCGGCCGTCACGAACACCACGGCCGGCGGCCGGGCCAGCGCGAGCACTGCACGCGCGAGCGCGGTTCCGAGCAGGCCGGGCATGTGGATGTCGAGAAAAGCGATCTGCACGGGGCGTTCGGAGAGCTGGCGAAGCGCATCGGCTCCGCTCGCCGCAGTGAGGATCTCGCCGATGCGCGCGTCCGTGCGCAGCAGATGGACGAGTTCATCGAGTGCCGGTTTCTCGTCGTCGGCGACGAGGATGTCGATCATGCGCATGTCAATCGTTGCCCGGGTCGTGCAGCGGTTGCGATTTCGGGACGCGCATGCGCACCAGGGTACCCGCGCCGGTGTTCGTCTCGACGACCAGTCCGCCCTCGGCTCCGTAGAGCTGGCGAAGGCGGGTGTCGACGTTCCGGAGTCCGACGTGCAGACCGTCGTCGCCCGCGGTGAGCGTGGCGCGCAGTCCCTCGGGATCCATGCCGACGCCGTCGTCCTCCACCGAGATCTCGGTGTGCGTGCCGTCGTCGCGGGAAGCGATGCGGATCTCGCCTCCGCCCTCTCCCGGCTCCAGCCCGTGCCGGACGGCGTTCTCGACCAGCGGCTGCACGGAGAGGAAGGGGATCACGGTGGCGAGAGTCTCCGGGGCGATCTGCAGGGTGACCCGCAGCCGATCGCCGAAGCGTGCGGATTCGAGCTCGAGATAGGAGTGGATGCTGCCCAGTTCCTCGGCGAGCGTGGTGAACTCGCCCTGCCGCCGGAAGGAGTAGCGCGTGAAGTCGGCGAACTCGAGAACGAGTTCTCGGGCACGTGCGGGGTCGGTGAGGATGAAGGATGCGATGGCCGTGAGTGCGTTGTAGATGAAGTGCGGCGAGATCTGCGCCCGCAGTGATCGCAGCTCCGCCTCGGCCAGCTGGGTGCGCGAAGCCTCCAGGCCGCCGAGCTCGACCTGGGCCGCGCACCAGTCCGCGACCTCCTCCGCCGCACGTACGAGCGCGGCCCGCACCGGCGCGGCGAACGCGACGACGGCACCCACCACCCGGCCTTCGACGATGATCGGCGCCCCGACGGCCTCGAGATCGTCATCCGGTCTCGGCGAGCGGAACACCTGCCGTCGACCTGAAGCGGTGACCTGCCCCGCGATGCGGACGGCAGCCGACTCCAATCCGTCGGAGGGCCCGTCGAACGACACGGTGCCATCGGCGCTCACGATGGCGACCGCCGCACTGCCGAGCAGCACGCGCAGGTGACGGGCGGCCTTGACGACGGCCGGCGCCGCGAGACCCGCGCGCAGGTGGGGAGCAGCCAGGCTCGCGTGGTGCAGCGCGTCGAGAGCGGCCCGGTCGGCATCGCTGCCGAGGTCGGCGGCTCCGCGCGCCAGGCGACGGGCGAGAAGCAGCAGGACTGTCAGGACGATCCCGCCGAGCACGCCGAGCACCGCAGCGAGAACGACGTCGGTCATGCCCCCAGCCTAGGCACCGCGGCATCCTGTGCCCTCACGAGCCTCGCCGTCAGCAGCAGCGAGCACCGGGATTGCGATCCTGGTCATCCATCCGCTGTCGCCAGAACTGCCGCTCCGTCATCGGCTCGTCGCCCGGATGCTGGCGGTGATGATGGGCGACATAGGTCGCATAGGCCGTGTCGCCCATCAGCGTGGTCATGTACCAGCGGATGCCGCGGCCGACCCGCCCTGCAGCACGCGCGAGCGTGCGCAGAGGGGTGGTCGCGGCATCCGTGCCGTTCGTCATCATGTGCTCATCAGTGGGTCGTCGCCTTGCGGTCCTCGGCGAGAATCGGTTCCCACTGCTTCTCGAGCTCCCGCTCGGCCGCATTCGGCAGGAAGCCGGCCGGGGCGAATCGCCGCGAAGCCACCGGGGCCTCCTCGGTGTTCTCCCCGCCGCCGTTGCGGATGGCCCTGATCGTCACGATGACGGCGGCGACCATCACGATGATCGCCAGTGTCACGAAGATGATCGAGAGCGTGCCCTGCACGGCCGTGTTGCGGATGACCGCATCGAGCACCTCGGGAGCGCCGAGCGAGGTGTCGCCGCTGTCGCGGGCCTGGACGTACCGGAAATGGTTCGCCCAGTATCCGATCGCCGGCACCGGGGAGGCGATCTTGTACAGCGAGGCGGTGATGGTCACCACGGCGGTGAACGCGAGCGGCAGACCGATGATCCACAGCCACTTGACGTAGCTCCGGCCGCGCTTCGCGACGATCGCCAGCACCACGGCGAGCGCGATCGCTGCGAGCAGCTGGTTCGCGATGCCGAACAGCGGGAAGAACGTGTTGATGCCGCCGAGCGGGTCGGTCACGCCGAGGATGAGGATCGCTCCCCAGCCGGCCACCATGATCGCGGTGCAGATCCAGACGCCGGGGCGCCATGACACGTCGCGGAACTTCGGGAACCAGGCGCCGATCGAGTCCTGCAGCATGAAGCGCGCGACGCGAGTGCCGGCATCCACCGCGGTGAGGATGAAGAGGGCCTCGAACATGATCGCGAAGTGGTACCAGAAGGCCATCAGAGCCTGCCCGCCGAGGGCCTGCTGCATGATGTGCGCGAGGCCGAGCGCGAGCGTCGGAGCCCCACCGGTGCGGGAGACGATCGATTCCTCACCGACCGCCTCGGCGGTGCCGGTCAGCATCTCCGGTGTCAGGTTCACCCCGGTCAGCCCGAGGGAGTTCACGAATGCGACGGCACCTTCCACCGTGCCCTGGGTCACCGCCGCCGGCGCGTTCATGGCGAAGTAGATGCCCTGGTCGATCGAGATCGCGGCGACCAGCGCCATGATCGCGACGAAGGACTCCATGAGCATGCCGCCGTAGCCGATGAAGCGCGACTGGCGCTCCTTCTCGATGAGCTTCGGCGTCGTGCCCGAGGCGATCAGGGCATGGAAACCCGACAGCGCCCCGCACGCGATCGTCACGAACAGGAAGGGGAAGAGCGGACCGGCGAACACCGGCCCCATGCCGTTCTCGCCGAAGATGCTGACAGCGGGGACGGTGATCTCCGGACGCACCAGGATGATGGCACCGGCGAGCATGACGATCACGCCGATCTTCATGAAGGTCGACAGGTAGTCGCGCGGGGCGAGCAGCAGCCAGACCGGGAGCACGGCGGCGATGAAGCCGTAGATGATGATGCCCCAGGCGATGGTGGTGCGGTCCAGGTGGAAGATCGCCTGACCCCAGTCGGTACCGGCGACCCATCCGCCGCCGATGATGGCGGCCATCAGCAGCACGAAGCCGATGATCGAGACCTCGGTGACCTTTCCGGGCCGCAGGTACCGCAGGTAGACGCCCATGAAGATCGCGATCGGGATGGTCATGGCCACCGAGAAGACGCCCCAGGGGCTCTCTCCCAGCGCGTTGACGACGACGAGAGCGAGGATCGCGACGATGATCAGCATGATCAGGAGGGATGCCACGATCGCGGCCGTGCCGCCGATCTTGCCGAGCTCCTGCCTGGCCATCTGGCCGATCGTACGACCACCGCGGCGCATGGAGAAGAACAGCACCGTGTAGTCCTGCACCGCACCGGCGAGCACGACGCCGACGATGATCCAGATCGTGCCGGGGAGGTAGCCCATCTGAGCGGCCAGCACGGGGCCCACGAGCGGACCGGCTCCGGCGATGGCGGCGAAGTGGTGACCGTAGAGCACGCGGCGATCGGTGGGGACGTAGTCTTTGCCGTCCTGCTTGACCTCGGCCGGGGTGGCCCGGCGATCGTCGGGTCGGGTGATGTACTTCTCGATCACCTTGGAGTAGAAGCGGTAACCGATCAGATAGGTGCAGACGGCCGCGAAGACGAACCAGATCGCGTTGACGGTCTCGCCGCGGACGACCGCGAGCATCGTCCAGGCCACCGCACCCAGCAGTGCGATCGCCGACCAGATGAGGATCTTGGGCCAGGTCCAGCGATTCGCCTTCTCATGATGTTCGTCGGTCAGAGCGACAGGGGGAAGATTCGGGTCGGTGACGACGGCAGGTTCGTCATCGACGATCGCGGTGCCGTCGCGGCGGCCCGATGAAGGTGCGGTCATGGAGATCTCCTCGGTGTGCGCATCGTTGCGTCTTCCCACGCTAGAAAGCTCGGACGCCGCACGTGAGCGCTCGAGCGGATGCTGCGACGAGCGGCGCCGATCGCGCGATGAACGGACGCGCGCAGCACGACGCCCCGCGGTGCGTGGACCGCGGGGCGCTGTGCGAAGGGGCTACTCGGCGGCGACCGTCACCACGGTGCGCACCTCCGAGTCGCCGTACTGCACGACGCCGAGGTAGTCGGCGCCGGCGGTGAGGCCGGTCCAACTCAACTCGTAGCTCGTCTTCTCGCCGCGGACGGCCTGAACCGGATTCGGAGTCGCGGTGAACGCGCCCTCTCCGCCCGGGACGACGTTGGCGTAGGACATGTCCCACGTCGTCGGCCCGGTCGTGGAGTACATGTTCGCGACGACCAGGTACGTCCCCGCGGTCGGTGCGGTCACGGAGACCTGCTCGTCCGCGGAACCGGTCGCCGACGCCCAGCGCTCGTAGTAGCGCAGATCGTCCGGCGACACGACCCGGAAGACCGTGAGGTCGAGATCGCTGCCCTCATCATCCGAGGAGTCGAGGTCGAACCGCGAGAGCGTGGTGCCCTCGGGCACCGTCACGATCCACGACACGTCCTTGTTCTCGTCGCCCGAGTTCTCGTCACCCGAGTGCCCCTCGACGGGGTTGGCCTCGTCGACAAGCAACTCGAACGGCGTCAGACCGGACAGGTTGAGCGGCAGTTCGCCGTCCACACCCGGGGTGATCTCCACCGCGGTCGCTCCGTCGACACCGGTGCCCGCGACCTCCGCCGGAGCATCCGCCGTCACCGGGAACACCGCGACCGGAGAACGCACCGTGTTCGCGTCGCTCGACCAGGTGAGCGAGCCGGTCGCCCACTGCTCGACCGGTGCGCTCTGGTTGTCGAAGGTGACGGTGAACGTCGCCGTCTCGCCCGCGGCACCGAACTCGAGCGTGGCCGGTTCCACGGTCACGTCGACACCGGGAACGTCGACGGATGCGGTGAACGTGCCCGCCTCGGTCGAGGTGACCGTGCGGGTCACCGTCTGCGCACTCGCCAGCGAGCCGATCGAGATCGACGCGATGTTGAGGTCGCTGCCGTCGACCGGCTCGACGCCGTCGAACTCGGCGAGACCCTTGCCCTCGATGAAGGCCGCCCAGTCGGCGACGTCGTTGAGGTACAGCAGGCCCGGCTCGAAGTAGCGCGTCGGGTCGACGTGACCCGCCCCCTGCTCGAACGGGTTCGTGTTCGCGGAGCCGTCGGCCAGCACGGTGTCGTACGCGGTGGTCATCATCGACGACTTCACCTCGGCAGGCGTCGCGTTCGGACGCTCACCGAGATACAGGGCGCCGAGGCCGGCGACGTGCGGCGACGACATCGAGGTTCCGGAGAGGATCTCGAACGTCGGCTCCGCCCCGGCGGCGTTGTGGCCGGCCGCGAGGATCGCGACACCGGGGGCGGTGACATCGGGCTTCATGATGTCGCTGCCGTCGGCCAGCATCGGACCGCGGCTGGAGAAGCCCGCGATCTGCGGCACCGGCGTGACCTCGCCCGTGGTGTTCTCGCCGACGAGCGTGATCGGGCGGTCGACGCCGCCCTGCACGTAGACGAGCACCGCTTCGTGGTGCACCGAGGAGAGGTGCACGGTCGGCACGGCGTGGAAGTCGTTGTCGAGCGAGTCCGCACCACCCGGCACGTTCACCAGCACGACGCCGATGCCACCGGCATCCTTCACGACCTGCGACTTCTCGGCGCGCGCATTGCCACCGCGGTCGCAGACCACGATGTGGCCGGTGACCTTCGCGGGGTCGAGCGTGCCGGGCATGCACAGCTGCGGATCGACGGCGTCTGCCACCGCCGCATCCCCTGCGTAGATCGAGGGGCCCTGCACCGTGGTGCCGAACGGCACGCTCACCGACGCGCCCGCCTCCTCGAAGCCGTCGAACTGGACCGTGCCCTCCCAGGTCGGGATCGTGGATGCCGCCACGGTGGTGTACCACGGCGACGCGTGGTCGGCGGTGGCCGGATCCGGGCCGTCATTGCCCGCGCTGACGGCGATGAACACGCCGGCGGCCGCCGCGTTCAGGAACGCGATGTCCTCGGGCGCGAGCACGGTGGACGCCGCTCCGCCGCCGATCGAGTAGTTGATCACATCGACGCCGTCCGCGACGGCCTTGTCGATGGCGCCGACCAGGTCGCTCAGCGCGCAGATGTCGTCGGTCGTGACGGTGGTGTCCGGCCCGACGTAGCAGGCCTTGTATGCAGCGACCTTCGCGCCGGGGGCGACACCGGACACCGTGCCGAAGTCGACGCCGGCGACGGATGCCTCGACGCCGAAGTTGCCCGCAGCAGTGCTCGCGGTGTGCGAACCGTGGCCGTCGCCGTCACGCGGCGACAGGTAGTCGTACTGGAAGTCGAACCCTGCGGCCGCCGCACCTGCGGAGAAGTACTGGGCGCCGATGAGCTTGGTGGAGTAGTCGCTCTTGTCCCCACTCCTGGGCCTCGAGCATCTCGGCCTGGAACTGGCCGCCGTCGGACTTGTCGAAGTAGACGTAGGTGCCGTCGGTGTAGGGCTGGTTTCCCTTGTGACGGTTCTGCTGCTTCTTCTGCTTCTTCAGCTTCTTGCCGTCGAAGGAGGGATGCTCCGGTGCGATGCCGGTGTCGATGACGCCGACCACGACGCCCTCGCCGGCCTTGCCGACCCCGCCGGTCTCCTGCCAGACGCCGCCACGGCCCTTCTTGTCATCGCCCAGTCCGAGGAAGTCGGTGGAGGTCTGCGCATCGGGGTGACGGATCTCGTCGGGGAAGACGCCGAACACGTCCTTCGAGGTGCGCAGCTTGTCGACCTGCTCGCCGGTGAGCTGGGCGCTGAAGCCGTTGAGCACGACCTGATAGGTCGTGTCGGGCGTCACGCCGACCTGCTCGGCGAGGCTCTGCTGCTCCTCTTCCAGGTGCTTCACGTATCGCTGCGCGTCATCGGACTGCGCCTCGAGCTGGCCACCGGCGTCGGGCTTCGTCGCCTTGAGCCCATTGACGTCGCCGGTGTAGCTGGCCAGCGGGTCGGACTTCATCACGACGATGTAGTGCCCCGGCGTTCCTGCGACGGGGACGGGATGTGTCACCTCCCCCACTCCTGCGTATCCTGCGGTTGACGTCGAAGCGATGAACAGCGCAGCCAGGGTCGTGGCTGCTGCCATCCGGAGTGGGGTCGAGCCCATGTACTGCTCCCGATGATCACGATGGGGCCGGGTTGCCACATCGTCGACAACCTAGCCGCGGGTCCAGCAGCCTCACCAGATGCTGTGCCGAAACCTAGACGAACGGCCAGTGCCGACCCCGCACCACCGGCCAGGTCGCCTGCCTGCGGCGAGCCGCGCCCCGAGAAGCCGCCAGTAGGCTGAGGAAGTGACCCGCACTTCCACCCTGTCCACGCGAGTGCTGCTGGTCTGCGCGGCGATCGGTGTCGCGACCGGGATCCTCGGCGGTATCGCGGGATGGCTGACGATCCCTGTCCTCGCCGGTCCCTTCTTCCTCTACGGGCTCGTTCTCGGCTCGCACGTGCTGCCCGGCATCATCGCGCAGGAGGTGCTCCGCCAGCCGCTCGTCGCCCTGGTCGCGCACGTGATCGCGGCCCTGATCGCCAGCGCGTTCAACCCGGCCTGGACGCTGCGCTTCCTCGGCACCGCGCTCCTGTTCGGTGCGATCCAGGAGGGCGTCGCCGCCCTCACCCGCTATCGCTCCTGGGGCCCGTTGCGCTTCTTCATCTCGGCAGCACTGATCGGGATCTTCGTCGCGGTCGTGGTGTACTTCGTCGCTCATCTGTCCGTGATGGCACCGTGGGCGCAGATCCTGTACCTGACGATCTCGGTATTAGGGCCGGTCGTGTGGACCGCGGTGGGACTCGCGATCGGTGCGGCGCTGCGGCGCGCCGGAGTCGCTCGGCGCTGACGCGCCGCTCGCCGCCCCGCGGATCGATGCGTCGGGGGCGTGATGCGGCATCCCCGCTGGATGGCAAATCAGGTAAGGCTACGCTAAGTTGGAACGGTATTCGATCCGCTGACTCGAGGCTCCGCCGTGCGCCCATCCGTGCCCCTGCTTCGCGTGCGTGACCTCACTCTCACCCACGCGGACGCAGCGCACCCCTCCCCACGCGACGTCAGCTTCGACATCACCGCCGGCGAAGTCGTGCTGCTGCTCGGCCCGTCGGGCTCGGGCAAGTCGACTCTCACCCTCGCGCTGAACGGGCTCATCCCGCACGCGATGCCGGCGAGCATGACCGGCACTGTCGAAGCCGGCGGCCTCGACACGGCGACGACCCCGACGGCGGTGCTGAGCACGCACGTCGCGATGGTCTTCCAGGATCCGGATGCCCAGATCGTGACCGGAACGGTCTACGACGAGGTGGCGTTCGGGCCGGAGAACCTTCTGTTGCCGCTCGAAGAGGTGCGGCGCCGGGTCGAGGGCTCCCTGCATCGCGTCGGCCTGTGGGACCGACGCGATGAGAATCCCGACCGCCTGTCCGGCGGCGGACGCCAGCGCCTGACGATCGCGTGCGCGCTGGCACTCGGCTCGCCGTTGATCGTCCTCGATGAGCCGACGGCCAATCTCGACCCGCAGGGGGTCGACGACGTGTACGCCGCCCTGGCGGATGTCGTCGCCGAGGGCGACAGGGCGATCCTGCTCGTCGAGCACAACCTCGACGCGGCGATGGAGTTCGTCACGCGAGCGATCGTGCTCGATCGCTCCGGCCGCGTCGCGTTTGACGGCCCTGCGGCCGAGATCATCCGTGCGCACACGGACGAGTTGATCGAGATGGGCGTGTGGCTGCCGGCTGCGACCCTCGCCGCACGGCGACTGGAAGCTGGCGGCATCCGCCTCGACCCGCTCCCCATCACGCCGGCACAACTGGCCGAGGCACTGGGCATGGTACAGATGCATGCCCGAAGTACGGATGCAGGTCGAAATGCGCCCGAATCGACCGACGTCTGTACTTTCGACCGACAGGTGTACCCCGTGGAGGGGCGCACCGACCCGATCATCCGCACCCGCGGTCTCAATGTCCGGCGCGGTCGCACCGAGATCCTGCACGACGTCGACCTCGACATCCACGAGGGCAGCCTCACCGCGATCGTCGGCGCGAACGGCGCGGGCAAGACCACGCTCATCCAGGCGCTGGCCGGCGTCGTCCCGCCGCCGAGGAATCAGGTCCACGTCGACGGCCTCGACGCCGGCACGGCCTCGCCGCGCGATCTCGCCGCCCGCATCGGCTTCGTGTTCCAGAACCCCGAGCATCAGTTCATCGCCCACACCGTCTTCGACGAGCTCGCCCACGGACTGACCCTTCGACGGGCTCAGGGGCCCAGCGGGATGCTGACGGATGCCGAGATCGCCGAACGCGTCCAGGGGATGCTGACGCGGTTCGGCCTCGAGGCCAAGTCCGGCATCCATCCGTTCCTGCTCTCCGGCGGCGAGAAGCGCCGGCTGTCGGTCGGCACCGCCCTGATCACGCAGCCGCGCGTTCTGGCCCTCGACGAGCCCACGTTCGGGCAGGACAGAGCGAGGGCGTCCGAACTGCTCGACCTGCTCGAGTCGCTGCGAGAAGCAGGCACCACGATCGTCCTCGTCACACACGATCTGCAGCTCGTCGCCGACCACACGACGCATACCGTGGTGATGGCCGAGGGGCGCGTGCGCACGGCCGGTCGCACCGACGATCTGTTCCGCGACGACGAATTGTTCGCGGATGCAGGCCTTCGCCTGCCCGCCCTGCACCGGATGCTGCCGCCGGCGCTGCGCGGAAGGATCCGCGAGCATTGAGCGCCACCGCCGTCGATCCGTACGCCGCCCGGGCGCCTGCCGCGCCGCGGCAGTTCCTGCACGCTCTGAATCCGCTGTCCAAGGTCGTCGGCGTCGCGCCGGCGATGCTGCTGCTGGTCTTCGTGCGCGACCTCGCGACGCCCACGGCTTTCCTGCTGCTCTCCTCCGCGGTGATCCTCATCGGCGCCCGGCTCACGCGGCGCACGGCCGCGCTGCTTCTTCTCGCGGTGCCCGCCGGCATGGCCGTGATCGGGATCGGCTTCTCGCTGTGGGTGGATGCGGCGCGTGTCGACGACAGCGCGGCGGTCCTGCAGTTCGGAGGGTGGACCCTGTACGCCGGGGCACTCGAGATCGGATTCGCGACCGGACTTCGTCTCGGCTCGATCGTCGTGCTCGCCCTGATCGGCGGGCTCACGACGACCGGTCCCGACCTCGTCCGGGCGAGCGTGCAGCAACTGCGCGTGCCGTACCGGATCGGTTACACCGCGCTCGCGGCATTCCGGTTCGTGCCGAGGTTCGGGCATGAACTCGCCGTCATCCGGGCGGCGCATCGGGTGCGCGGCCACCACGGCGGACGTGGACCGTTCGCGCGCATCGCCCGGGGCTGGGGATACATCGTTCCGCTGCTCGCCGGAGCCATCCGGCACGCCGAGCGCGTCGCCCTGGCGATGGACTCCCGCGCGTTCGGCGCCCATCCGACGCGCACCGAACGTCACCTCGTTCCGTTCCGGGCACGCGACTGGGTCTTCATCGCGCTGTGCCTCGCGGCGTCCGCTGCGATCTTCATCATCTTCACCTTCTGAGAGAGGCGCCCATGGCGTTCAGCAAGCTCGTCAAGCCCGAGTCATCCGAGCTCATCCACCTCACCGTGCTGCGTTCCGAACGTCTCTCCCCGCACTGGGTGAGGATCACGTTCGGCGACGGCGAGGTCGAGAAGTTCCGACCGATGGGGTTCGACCAGTGGTTCCGGCTGTTCCTGCCGATCGCCGGCGAGGCCGGGCTCGACCGCGTCCCCGCGAAGGCGAACAAGATGTTCGGCTACCTGAAGTTCTTGCGCATCCCCGACGACGAGCGTCCGGTGATGCGCAACTACAGCGTGCGCGCCTACCGGCCCGGCGACGGCGAGCGCGGCGCCGAGATCGACGTCGACTTCGTGCTGCACGGCTCGGCCGCCGATGGCACCGCAGGACCCGCATCCCGGTGGGCGGAGACCTGCCAGCCCGGTGAGCACGTGCTGATCATCGATGAGGGCCTCACGTTCAACCCGCAGCGCGGCACCGACCGCGTCGTGCTCGTCGGCGATGAGACGGCACTTCCGGCCATCGCATCGATCTGCGCCTCGCTGCCCGCCACCGCCACGGGTACCGCCGTGATCGAGGTGCCGTCGTCGGACGATGCCCTCGAGTTCCCGCATCCGGCCGGCGTCGAGGTGGTCTGGATCGTGCGGTCCGAGGGGTTCGCTCCGGGCGTCCTCGCGCTGGGCGGGCTCCGCGAGCTCGCGCTGCCGGATGCGCCGTTCCACGCCTACGGCGCGGGCGAGCAGTCCCTCGCCAGCGGAGTCCGCAAGCACCTCGTCGGGGAGCGCGGCATCGACAAGAACCAGGTCAGTTTCTGCGGCTACTGGAAGGTCGGGGCGTCGTCTCCCGCATCGAAGACGGCACGCGAGGCTGCTGCGGAGCCGCTGGTATGAGCGGGGTGGATGCCGGCCTGGATGCCGGAAACACCACCGCCGACCACGCTGCGGCATCAGAACCGAATCCCTATGTCGGTGCGGGGTCAGAAACGCATCCGGCCGACGCTTCCGGGGCGCCTTTTCGACCTCGCACGGGTGCGTTGGCGAGTCGGTTCCGCCTCCCGACCGCGATCCTGCTGACCTGCGCAGCGCTCGGGGTGGCCGGCGGCCTGCTGCTCGCGCCGGCGAACTGGATCTCGACCATCCTCTTCGCGGGGTTGCCGTTCGTGAGTGTCGCCTTGGCCGGGCTCTGGCTGCTGCCCTCCGTGATCGCCCTCCGGCTGCTGAAGCGCCCGCTGGTCGGACTCCTCGTCGGGCTTCTCGCCGGCCTCATCCTCGTGCCGATCTCCGGACACGGCTTCGACAGCGTGCTCACCAATCTATGGTGGGCGGCGTTCACCGAGCTGCCGTTCCTCTTCGTGATCTGGCGCTACTGGGGCACGTGGCTGCACTACGTCGGCGCCGTCATCGTCGGCATCGTCTATCCGGTGCTCGCGTGGGCGTCGTTCGATCTCGGCTCGATGAGCACCGGCGTGCAGGTGGCCTTCTTCGCCATCACCCTCGCGAGCTGCGTCGGCGCCACCGCCCTCGGCATCCTCATCGCGGATCGCCTCCGCAAGGCCGGAGTCGGCGGTCGCGCTCGGCGGGCCTGAGTCACACACCAAGCCGGTCCCCGCCCTGGTGGGTCCTCCCCGTGCATAACTTCGGGGAGTCTCGGCGACACGCCGCACAGCGGCATCCCCCACCGGGGTGTCGCGAGGCCACTCCGAAGCTGTGCACGCATCGAAGGGGCGACTCAGAAGTCGTCAACGCACGAGGGCCCCGGATGCAGCATCCGGGGCCCTCGTGAAGAGTGGCGTCAGCGCTTGCCGACGATCTGCCGTCCGACGAGGTCGCGCATGATCTCGTTCGTGCCCCCGTAGATGCGGTGCACGCGAGCATCGGTGAAGGCCCGCGCGATCGGGTACTCCATGATGTAGCCGTAGCCGCCATGCAGTTGCACGCCGGTGTCGAGCACCTCCCACTCGCGCTCCGTCGTCCAGAACTTGAGCTTCGCGGCATCCTCCGCGGTGAGCTTCTCGTCCTTGTAGGCGAGAAGTGCCCGGTCGACGTAGGCCCACATCGCGTCGGTCGTCGCCGACATGTCCGCGAGCCGGAAGCGGGTGTTCTGGAAGTCGGCGATGCGCTCGCCGAACGCCTCGCGGTCCTTCGTGTATGCGACGGTCCAGTCCAGGGCCGCCTGCGCGGCCGCGGCCGCGGCGACGCCGATCGACAGGCGCTCGAGCGGCAGGTTCAGCATCAGCTGGATGAACCCCTGCCCCTCCTTGCCGCTGATCAGGTTCTCGTCGGGCACGAACACGTCGGTGAAGCTGAGCTCAGCGGTGTCCCAGCCGTGGAAGCCCATCTTGCTGAGCTTCTTGCCCTGATCGAAGCCCTCCATGCCCTTCTCGACGAGCAGCAGGCTGAAGGCGTCAGGGCGGTTTCCCTCGCCGGTCTTCACGAACGTCACGACGACGTCGGCCGTCGAGCCGGAGGAGATGAACGTCTTCGCGCCGTTGAGGATGTAGCCGCCATCGACCTTCTTCGCGTTGGTCTTGATGCCGCGGAGGTCAGAGCCCGCCCCCGGGTCGGTCATGGCGAGCGCGCCGAGCACCTCGCCCGTCGCCATCCGGGGAAGCCACTTCTCTTTCTGCTCCTGCGTCCCCATGTGCACGAGGTAGGGAACGGCCAGGTCGTCCTGGATGCCGAAGGCCCCGGCGAGCGAACCTGCGCCGGCCGCGATGACCTCCTCCATGACGATGGTGCGGAAGCGGTAGTCCTGCAGCATCCCCGCGCCGCCGAATTCCTCGGGGACCGACAGTCCGATGAGGCCGGCCTCGCCGGCGGCACGCATGGTCTCGCGGTCGATCTCACCCGCCGCATCCCACTTCTCGATCGTCTCGTTGCTCACGTGGCGCTTGACGAAGTCCTTGACGAGGTCGCGGAACGCCTCGTGATCCTCTTCGTAGATGTCGCGTTGCATGCCGTCCTCCCGAACGTGTCCGTGCGTCTTCGCTCCGGTGATTCTATGTCGGCAGGTGGTCGAGGCAGCAGCGATTGTGAGAATGCATCCCACAAGGCGTGAGACTGGGTACCGCGATTGTGGGATGCCGCAAGGCGGGCCCGACGGCGTCGGGGATGGTGCTCAGTGAGGGTAGTCGGGAGCGGCCGGCAGGCCGAAGAACTCCTCGAGCGTGTGGAAACCGCCGTGATGGTACGCCGCCGCCAGCTCGACGCCGATGTAGCGGATATGCCAGGGCTCGGGCTCGTATCCGGTCGCCCCGGTGCCGACCGTCTCGTACCGCACGATGAACCCGTGCTCCCAGCTGTGCGCGGCCACCCACTCGCTCTGAGCGGTACTGCCGAAGCCGTCGATCCCTCCGCAGCCGTCTCCGCACGCGACGACGTCCAGCGCGAGCCCGGTCTGATGCTCGCTGTGACCCGGGCGAGCAGATCCGGCATCCGCCTCCGCCTGCCCGAGCTCCCGCACCTGCGAATCGTAGTTGGCCACCTGCAGCCCGTACGAGCGATAGCCGTTGTTCGCGCCGAGCTGCCCGACGCCGGCGGCACTCGCGGCCTGCGCCATCTCGCCCGCCGCGGCCGCCACCTCTGGACGGGCCAGCCCGGCGCTCGTCGTGACCTGCACGGGCATCTGCACGAGAGCGGCCGGCGTGAAATCCATCGGCACCAGCGGTCGGGCCTTGTTCACGACGACCCAGCTGCGCGCGGGGTCATCCAGGGCGATGCACGGAGCGTTGCCGGCGACCACCGCTGCGCGGAACTCCTCGCCCCCGCCGAATCCGGCCACCGTGGCCGCATCGTCTCCCGCTGCCAGCGCCTGCTGGACGGCCGGATCCGCGCACGGATCGACCGCGGGCGTCGCCGCCGTGTAGACCGCCGGAACCTCCACCACGACGACCGGCTCGGGCTGCTCGGCCGCAGAGGTCGACGCGTCGGAGGCGCCGGCCAAGGAGAGCAGCACGCCGAGCGCGGTGATCGCCAGGCCGAAGGGCAAGGCGGGGCCTTGGATCGGGGATCGCGACGCCGCATGCTGTGGCTGCGGGGCGGCGTACATGGCTCCATTCTCCCCCATCGAACATGATCGAACATAGATACCCACCCGGGTTGACACACCTTCGTTCCTATGTTCGTATGGAGTATGCGCTGGCAAGGACAGAAGGTCGGAGATGTGGATGACGCCGCGCTGCCCGGGCTGGAGGATCGCACCAGTGTCCTCCGCTCGGTGACGACGCCCGAGTTCGCCGGCATGACCTTCCACGAGGTGCTCAGCAAGTCGGCGCTGAACAGCGTGCCCGGCGGCTCGCGGATGCCGTTCAGCTGGACGATCAACCCCTATCGCGGATGCAGCCATGCCTGCACCTACTGCTTCGCCCGCGGCACGCACGAGTATCTGGACCTCGACGGAGGCGGCGACTTCGATTCGCAGATCGTCGTCAAGGTCAATGTCGTCGAGGTCCTGCAGAAGGAGCTCCGTCGCGGCAGCTGGAATCACGAGCTCGTCGCGCTGGGCACGAACACCGATCCGTATCAGCGAGCGGAGGGGCGCTACAGGCTGATGCCGGGGATCATCGAGACGCTCGCCGCATCGGGCACGCCGTTCTCGGTGCTGACCAAGGGCACGCTGATCCGGCGCGACATCCCGCTGCTCGTGAAGGCCGGGCAGCGTGTGGCCGTCGATGTGCAGATGTCGATCGCGATGTACGACGATGAGCTGCAGAAGGCGATCGAACCCGGCACGCCCAGCACCCAGGCGCGTCTCGACACCGTCAAGGCTCTCGCGGATGCCGGGTTCCGGGTCGGGGTCTTCCTGATGCCGGTCCTGCCGCACCTCACCGATTCGGTCGCGGCGATCGACGAGGCGCTGCGGCGCATCAAGGAATCCGGTGCCGCGTACGTCATCTACGGGGCCCTCCACCTGCGTCCGGGCGTGAAGCCGTGGTTCCTGCAGTGGCTCGGGGAGTTCCGCCCGGATCTCCTCTCCTCCTACAACGGTCTGTACCCGGGGACGGCCTCCGTCGCGCCGAAGGCGTACCGGCAGTGGCTCGCGAAGCGGGTCCGTCCGCTCATCCGCGCGCACGGACTGGACGGCCGCGACGAAGACGACGTCACTCCGCCCCGGCGGATGCCGGCGCGAACGGCATCGGTGGCGGCATCCACCCCCGTCCAGCCGATGCTGTTCTGACATTCCTGGCGGCTCAGCGGCCGGCGGCGAGCGCGTAGGCTCGACGGTTATGGCTATCGGCGCAATGATCCACACGTTCACCGTGCAACTCGCCGATATGGACCGCGGCGTCTACGACGACTTCACGCTCCGCGTGGCACGGCATCCGTCAGAGACCGACGCGTACATGCTCACCCGCGTGCTCGCGTACTGCCTCGAGTACGGAGAGGGCATCACGTTCGGCGACGGCATCTCGTCCACCGACGAGCCCGCCGTGCTGGTGCGCGATCTCACCGGACGGATCCTCACCTGGATCGAGATCGGAGCTCCCGATGCCGAACGGCTGCACCACGGCAGCAAGCTCGCCGACCGCATCACCGTCTACACACACCGCGATCCCGCCAAGGTGATGGCGCCATGGGCCGGAAAGCGCATCCATCAGTCGGAGGCGCTCACCCTGCACAGCTTCGATCCCGGCTTCATCGACTCCGCCGTGCGTGAGATCGAGCGGCGCAACACGCTCACGCTCTCGGTCACGGAACGCGAGCTGTACCTCGATCTGAACGGGACGACGCTCACCTCCGCGGTGCACGAGCACCGACTCGAGTAGGTGCCGAGGCTTCGTCAGGGACGAACGATCTCGGCATCCGCGACCAGGTACTGCCGCTGCAGCCAGGCGCCGAACTTGCGCACCCCGAGGCAGCCCTGGGCCGTGGAGCATTTCAGCACGGAGTCATGCATCGCGTACGCGGCGAACGCGTCGAGCTTGAGCTGCAGTTCGGTACCGCCGAGGTTCACGGCGTTCCATTCGCTGGGATATCCGACGGCATACTGCACCGTCGCACTGCTGATCAGCCCCTGATCGACGAGGTTCGAGACGAGAGTTCCGGTCGCCGAGTGGTCGGGGTGATCCCCCTCGGAGAGCGGGGAGAGCGAGGTCATGTGCGCGAGCACCGTCTGCGGCGCGAACGCCGCGACCATCTCCGCGATCGCGCCCTCGAGGGCGGCCAGCGTGACCTCGCGGCCGGCGTCGATCGTCGTGATCGACTGGACCGATCCGGACACGAGCTGAGGGAGCGCCTGATGACCCGTGGCGCTGAAACCCCCGGCGTCGAGACCACCATCGGGCAGCCGCACGAACAGCAGCACGACGCGGTTGTCGCCCACTGGTGCGGTAGCGGTGACGGTGAGGCCGCTGCGCAGCGTCACGGTCGTGTCCAGCCATTCGCCGGTGGTGCCGCGCACCACGTCGTAGGCGGCGCGGATCCCCGCCTCGCGGTTGGTCGCGTACTGCGCGCCCATCCCGGCATCGGAGCCGGTGATGAAGAGTGTCCGCACGCACTGCCCGGCGGCGATCGCGTTCGCGATCGTGGGGTTTCCGAAGATCAGGTCGTCGTCGTAGTGCGCCCAGACCGTGACCATCGCCGCGGTCGTGCACGGCGCGGTGTACTGGAGGGGCGAGATGAAGGTCGGCGCGTGCGCCGGAGCCTGTGCGACCAGCCCGATCAAACCGCACTGCGCGGAGCCGGCCAGGAAGTCGATGGCGTTCGCCGCCGTCTCCGGGAGCTCACTGAGCACGTCGGCGGTGACCGTGGCCGGGCACTGCTGCTCGGTGATCTCCGTGATCCGCAGCGCGGTGAGCGAGTTCGCCGGCGGCGTGGGCGTCGGGGTCGGGGTGGCCGCCGACGTCGGCTCCGGCGCGGGCGGCGTGACGCACGCCGCGAGCAGCGACGCGAGCACGACGGTGATGATGACGGCTCCGGCAGTGCGCATCCGCGCACGTGCGCTCGGTCGTACCACGCTCATTCTGAATCCCCCCGGTCAACGATCTGGCTCGCATGATCGACGACGCACGGGAAGCGATCAGCATTCTGGGGGCGGCCATCGGCCGCCCCCAGAATGCTAGCGACATTCTCAGCAGATCAGCGCGTCCTGATCGGTCAGGCCGTGAGATCGGCCGCGCTCGGCGCCCGGCCGGTGATCTCCTCGAGGATGTCGTCGTCGAGACGCGCGTTCTCGAAGGGCGCGTCGATCTCGGCGCGCTCGAGCAGCTCCGTCATCCGTCGCTGCCGCTGTCGGGTGATCAGCGTGACCACGCGTCCGGAACGACCCGCGCGGCCGGTGCGGCCGGAGCGGTGCAGGTAGGTCTTGTACTCATCCGGGGCATCCGCCTGAACGACCAGGTCGATGTCGTCGACGTGGATGCCGCGGGCCGCGACGTCCGTCGCCACGAGCACGTTCACGCGGCCCGAGGTGAGACGCTCGAGGTTGCGCGTGCGCTTGGCCTGGTTGAGGTCGCCGTGCAGCGAGACCGCGGGAATCCCCGCGTCGTCGAACTGCTCGGCGAGCATGTCGGCGTACGCACGGGTGCGGGCGAAGACGAGGGTCTTGCCTGCACGGTCGACGAGCGAGGTGAGGATCTCCGCCTTGTCGCGGTGCTCGATCACGAGTACCCGGTGCTCGATCGTGCTGGAATCCTGGTCCTCTCCGGCGACCTCGAAGACGGCCGGGTCGACCAGGAACTCGTCGACGAGTGCCGCGACCTCACGGTCGAGCGTCGCCGAGAAGAGCAGCTTCTGGCTGCCCTCGGCGGTGTGGCGGAGGATGCGCTGCACCGGCTCGACGAAGCCGAGCTCGCACATGTGGTCGGCCTCGTCGAGCACCGCGATGCGGCAGTCGGAGAGGTCGAGCTTGCCCTGGTTGATGAGGTCCTCGACGCGGCCGGGGGTGCCGATGATGATGTCGACGCCCTTCTTCAGCGCGCCCACCTGGCGGCCCTGCGGCACGCCGCCGTAGATCTGGGTGGTGAACAGGCCGACGCTGCGCGCGATCGGCTGGATGGTGCGGTCGATCTGCAGGGCGAGCTCGCGCGTCGGCGCGAGGATGATCGCCCGCGGGGAGCGGCCGAACTCGCGACGCTTGCCGGCCTGCGACTTCAGGACGTTCTCGACGAGCGGTGCTCCGAAGGCGATGGTCTTGCCGGAGCCGGTGCGGCCACGGGCGAGCACATCGCGGCCCTCGAGGACGGCGGGAATGCTGGCGGCCTGGATCGCGAACGGCGACGCAGCGCCCATGTCCTTCAGCGTCTCGACGATGTTCGACCCGAGGCCGAGATCGGCGAACGAGACCCCGTCCACGGCGACGGCGGCGATGGACTGCGCCTCGAGCCGCTCGTGCACGACATCCTCGGTGTGCTCGGTCTTCGGCTTGGACGTCTTGTTCCAGTCGTCACGTGCCGGGCGGTCCTCGCGACGGGGACGGTCGCTGGAGTCACGGCGCGGTCGCTCGTCGCGGTCGAAGCGCGGACGGTCCGTGCCGCGGTCATCGCGGTTCGGACGGGCGTTGCGGTCGAAGCGCGGGCGATCGGTGCGGTACGCGCCACCCGTCGACGGACGGCTGCGCTCGCCGCCGCGGTCATCACGGTTCGGACGGGCATCGCGGTCGAAGCGCGGACGCTCGGCCGCGGTCCGGTCATCGCCACGGGGACGCTCGGTGCGAGCGCCGTCATAGGAACGGTTCAGCCGGTCGCGGTCGAAGGCCCGACGCGCGCGATCTCCGTCGAACGAGCGGTTCGGCTGGTCGTCGCGACCGGTGGAACGGTTCGGACGCTCGTCGCGGTCGAAACGCGGACGCTCGGTCGAACTCCGGTCATAGCGGGGGCGGGCGTCGCCGCCGGTGCGGTAGCTCCCGGCACCACCCGACGAGCGCTGTCCGCCGTCCTGACGCGAGCGATCGCCGAAGCCTCGATCATCCTGACGCGGGCGATCGTCGCGGTAGGTGCCTGCGCCGGTCGGACGCGCACGGTCGTTCGAGTTCCGATCGAACCGCTGGCGGGCATCACCGCTGCTGCGATAAGTCCCGGCGCCGTTCGACGAACGCTGTCCGCCGTCCTGGCGGGGGCGGTCGCCGAAGCCGCGGTCATCGCGACGCGGACGGTCGTCGAAGCGACGGGCGGTGCCGGAGGCAGGGCGATCGGTGTAGCGGGGACGGTCGGAGCCACCCGTGCGCGGACGCTCGTCGCGGTGGTGCGGCGCCTCGCGGCGACCGGACTCGGCGCGGTTGCGGATGCTGCGGGCTTCGTCGCGTCCGGCGCGCTCCTGCGCGCTCCAGCGCTGCTTCGGCGCACCCGATTCGGCCTCAGCGGGGCGGTAACCGCGGTGTCCTGAACTGCGGCTGCCTGGACGACTGTCGTAACCGCCGCCAGAGGGAGAGGACGAACGCGAACCGGCATCCGCCCGTCCGCCGCGCTCGCCGTCGCGCGATGCGCCGCCGTTGTGACGGTCGTGGAACGAGGTCTTCTTGGCGCCGAAGCGCGGCTCGAAGTTGCGAGCGGGCCGCCCGCCCTGGGGCTTCTTGTTCTTGGGCATGGGTATGTCCTTCTGGGTTCTCGCACGAGAACAGCGCTGCGCACGCGCGCGAGCACCCTGCGCCTCATCGAGAGATCACGACGAAGCTCGGGGTCCGGACTGTCAGCGGCCGGGGCCATTCATGTGATGGTTGATTTGCGTCGATCGACGCTCACCATCGGCCCCTGGACTCACACTTCTTACACAAAAACGTCCGCGCTCTGCGCGGGTGTCCGAAGCCGACCCGACAAGTTTAGCCGATTCACCTGAGAATCCTCCCCGTACGATGACGTGGTGACCATGTACTCCCCCACCGGCACCCAGGTGCACCTTCGTCGCGGTGACGTCTCCGCGCAGATCTCGCAGGTCGGAGCATCCCTCCGCTCCCTCACCGTCGGCGCCGTCGACCTCGTGCCGCCGTACCCCGAGGATGCACCCTCACCCTCCTGCTCCGGCGTCGTGCTGACGCCATGGCCGAATCGCGTGCGCGACGGCCGCTGGAACGACGATGGCACCGAGCGCCAGCTCGCCATCAGCGAGCCGGCGAAGAACAACGCCAGCCACGGACTGCTCCGCTTCAGCACGTACGAGATCGATCAGACGGATGCCGCGGCCACGCTGCGCGCGACGATCGTGCCGCAGACCGGCTACCCGTACCTGGTCGAGACCTCGGTCACCTACCTGCTGACCGACGCGGGCATCGAGGTCATCCATGTCCTCACCAACCGGTCGGCCGTGCCCGCACCGGTGGCACTCGGAACGCACCCCTTCGTCACGATCGGTGATGTCGATCCGCATGAGCTGACCCTGCGGGTCGCCGGCCGGCACCGCCTTCGTCACCGACGAGCGGATGCTCCCCATCGGGACCCGCCCGGCGGACCGAGCACTGCGCGACGGGGTGCGCCTCGGCGATGTGCACCTCGACACCGGCTTCGCCGACCTGGACCGCGACGCGGACGGCCGCGTGCGGCACTCGCTCACCGCCCGGGACGGCCGTCGCGTCACGCTGTGGCAGGGCGAGGGCTTCGACTATGTGCAGGTCTACACGAGCACCGGCTACCCGGGACAGGAGCTCGCCGTCGCGATCGAGCCGATGACCGCGCCCGCCGACGCGTTCAACAGCGGACTCGGCCTTCGCCGGCTCGCCCCCGGCGAGAGCTGGAGCCTGCACTGGGGAATCGAACTGAGCTGACGGTCGCCCCGACCCACGCCGGAGCGCCCCAGATCCGGAGAACGGCTCCAGATCCGGAAGAAATCGCTGGATTCTTCCGGATCTGGAGCCGTTGTCCTGATTTCGGCCGACGAAGGTCTACTTGGCCGGGTGCTCCCGGAGTTCGCGCCGGGTCAGCGGGTGGTGCTGTTCGGTTGCGGATGCGGATGCCGCGGCATCCCGCTCCGTCCGGAGCGTCCGTCGCGCTGCCGCTGTCACCCGCCTGCTTCGCGCGGCGCCGCTCGCGCGCACCCTCGACGAGGTTGTACAGCGTGGGCAGCACGATGAGGGTGAGCACGGTCGACGAGATGAGACCGCCGATCACGACGATGGCCAGCGGCTGCGAGATGAATCCACCGTGTCCGGTGATGCCGAGCGCCATCGGCGTGAGGGCGAAGATCGTCGCGAGAGCCGTCATCAGGATCGGGCGCAGACGCTTCTCTCCGCCGGCCATCACCGCCTCGGCGGTCGAGAGCCCCTTCTCGCGGTATTGGTTGACGAGGTCGATGAGGACGATCGCGTTCGTCACCACGATGCCGATGAGCATCAGGACGCCGATGAGCGATGCGACGCCGAGGGGCACACCGGTCACGATCTGCAGCAGGATGGCACCCGTCGCCGCGAACGGCACCGAGACGAGCAGCAGCAGCGGCTGGCGCAGCGACTTGAACGTCGCGACCATGACCACATAGACGATCAGGATCGCGGCGAGCATCGCCAGGCCCAACTGCGAGAACGAGTCCGCCTGCTGGGTGGCGACGCCGCCGACGGCGGCGGATGCCCCGTCGGGCAGTTCGACCGCGGTGAGCGCCTCGTTCACCGTCGCCGTGGCGACGGCGAGGTTGTCGGACGCCGGCGGCACCGTGATCGTGGCGGTGCGGCGACCCTGCTCCGTGGAGATGGAAGTGGGGCCGTTGCGCTCCTCGACGGTGGCGATGTCCTGCAACTGCACGACCCCGAGCGGGGTCGGGATGCTGAGCGCACGCAGCGCGTCGGCCGTCGCGGGGGGCTCGGATGCGGCGAGGTAGACCGTCAGCGCCGTATCGCCGATCTCGATCGATCCGAGCTGCGACGGACGCATCGTGTTCGACACGATGGAGCCGACGGCGACCTCGGAGAGTCCGCGTTCCGCCGCGGCGGCGCGATCCACGACGACGGCGATGTACGGCAGCGACGCCGCGAGGTTGTCTGTCACGGTTCCGATTCCGTCTCCGCCCTTCAGCTCCTCCATCACGTCGGACGTGGCATCCGCGAGATCCTCGGAGTTCGACGCTGTGACGGAGATCGCGATGTCACTCGATCCGAAGCCGGCCGACGCCGCGACCGACACGTCGCCGACGTCGTCGAGATCGTCGATCGCGTTCTGCACCTCGGCGCGCAGCGCCTCCTGGTCGGCGTCGCCGTCGGTGAGTACCGAGTACGTGACCCCGGCGCTTCCGGAGAACGCGTCGCGCAGCGCGGAGCCGCTCGAGCCGATCGAGGCCTGCACATGCTCGACGCCGTCGACGCCGAGCAGCGCCTCCTCGACGGCGATCGCCGCCTCGGACTTCGCCTCCAGACTCGCGGTCGGACCGAGATCCTGCGTGACGCGCATCGTGTTCTGGCCGGAGTCGCTGAGGAAGTTGACCTTCATCAACGGGGCTGCCGCGAGGGTCGCGCCCAGCACGATGACGGCGAGGATCACCGTCACCACCGAGTGCTTGAGCGTCCAGCCCAGGATCGGGCGGTACATGCGCTGCAGCGGTGTCGGCGGAGCATCCGGGTGCTCCGGATCGATGGCCCTGCCCTGCTCGTCGCGCAGCTCCTTGCCTGGGCGGAGGAACCAGTATGCGAGCACCGGGACGATCGTCAGCGAGACCAGCAGCGAGGCGATCATCGCGATCGACACGGTCACCGCGAACGGCCGGAACAACTCGCCGACCATGTCGCCGACGAACACGATCGGCAGGAACACGGCGACGGTCGTGATCGTCGAGGAGGTCACAGCCATGGCGACCTCGCGCACCGCGAGCCGGATCGCATCGCCCTTGTCGGCATCGCCGACGTAGTGCCTCTTGATGTTCTCGATGACGACGATCGAGTCGTCGACGACGCGCCCGATCGCGATCGTGAGCGCGCCGAGCGTGAGGATGTTCAGCGAGTAGCCGAAGGCCTGCAGGCCGATGAAGGTGATCAGCACCGATGTCGGGATCGAGATCGCCGTCACCAGGGTCGACCGGATCGAGAGCAGGAAGACGAGGATGATGATGACCGCGAACGCGAGTCCGAGCAGGCCCTCCGTCGCGAGCGTCTCGATCGACTGCACGATGAACGGCGCCTGGTCGAAGATCACCGTGAACTCGGCGTCCGGGAACGCCTTGCCGATCTCGTCGAGCGCCGCGAGCACCCCCTGCGACACCTCGACGGTGTTCGCCGCCGGGAGCTTGGTGATCGAGATCGACAGCGCGTCCTTGCCGTCGACCCGGGAGATGGAGGAGACCGGGTCGGATTCCTGCAGGACCGTCGCGACGTCGCCGATCGTCGCGTCCGAGCCGACGAGAGGGAGGGCTGCGAGTTCGTCGACCGAGGTGATCTTCGCGCCCGTCTGCACGGTGAGCGTCTGGCCGTTCTCGGTGATGTCGCCGCCGGGGAACAGCGTGCCGTTCTGCTGCAGCGCCTGGCTGATCGCCTGGGTGCTGAGCCGCTGCGCGGCGAGCGCGGCGACGTCGGGGGTGATCGTGATCCGCTGGCCGATGCCACCGACGATCTGCGCGGCGTTGACGCCGTCGACGTCTTCGAGATCGGGGATCGCGACGCTCTCGAGTTCGGCCTGGGCGTTCTCGGCGTCCTCGAAGCCGGTCACCGCGACCTGGATGACGGGGAAGTCGTCGATCGCCACGGCGAGCACCTGCGGGCTCACATCTTCGGGGAGCTGCTGCGAGATCCTGTTGATCGCCTGCTGGATCTTCTGCTCGGCGGTCGCGAGGTTCGTCCCGTACGCGAACGTGGCCTGAACGATCGATGCGTTCGTCGTGCTCGTCGCCGTGGTCGATTCGAGCCCGGGCACGCCCTGGATCGCCGATTCGATGGGCGTGGAGACGTCGTTCTCGACGACCTCGGGCGAGGCCCCGGGATAGGTGGTCATCACCACCAGGTTCGGCAGCTCCAGCGACGGGATGAGCTCCTGCTTGAGGCTCGTCAGTGCGAGACCGCCGAAGACGGCGGCGACGATCGTGATGAGAGCGATGAGCGCGCGGTTCTTGAGGCTCAGGACGGCGAGGTTCGACACGGCTGTTGTCTCTCTGTCGGATCAGGCGGATGCGGTGGCGGCGGAATCAGGCGTGAGGATGCCGGCGAGCGCGTCGCGGATGAGACCCTCGTCGAGCGGCTCGTCGTGGATCTGCGCGTGCCAGAGTACTCCGTCGATGAAGACGGCGGCCGCCCTGGCGCGGTCGGTGCCGTGAACGGGGGCGATGAAGGCGACGACCTCGTCGGACCAGTGCCGGGCGAGCTCGCGGACGCGAGGGTCGTGCACCGCAGCGGTGACGACGGCACGATCCGCCTGGACAGCGCTCGCGTCTTCGAGACTCCGGTGGATGAGACGCGCGAGCCCCGCCGGTGTGACACCATCGGCGATCACCGCCTGCCGCGTGATCTCGATGCGCGCCTCGACCTCGTCGGCGAGGGCACGCAGGGCGGCATCGCGGAGGTCGTCGAGCGTGGCGAAGTACTGGGTTGTGGCGCCGAGCGGTACTCCGGCACGGGCCGCGACCTTGCGGTGGGTGATCGCATCGACGCCGATCTCGACGATCAGCTCGGAGGCGGCGGTGACGATCTCGCGACGGCGCGCTTCGGGATCGCGTCGCCTGCGTACTGCGGCATCCGGCATGCTCGACCCCCCTTCTGTACATTTGTACATTTCGTGCGCTTGGAAAAAGCTGGGAGTGCGAGGCCTCAGATCATCTGACCCAGAGCGAGACCGAGTCCGGCAGCGAGCAGCGCGATCGCGAGCATCCCCACCGCATTGAACACCGATGCCCGCCGCGCGCCGTCGCGCCAGAGGGCGACCGTGTCGAGCATCGCGGTGCTGAACGTCGTGTAGCCGCCGAGCAGGCCGGCACCGAGAAGGAACGCCTGGTCGGGCAGTGCCGCTGTGACGAGGCCGAGCGCGAACGAGCCCGTGAGATTCACCAGGAGGATCCCCCACGGGAAGCGGCGTCCGGCGAGCTTCGCGACACCGAGGTCGGCGAGATAGCGGAGCACCGCGCCCACGCCTCCGGCGACCGCGGCACCGAGGAACAGCAGCGGACTCATGAGGCCGCTCCCGCACGCGGCCGGCCGATGCGCAGTCCGAGCGTCGCCGCGGCGAGACCGAGCACGAGGCTGCCGACCGCGTAGGCGATTGCGAGGAGCGGAGCATCCGCCCACAGACCCGCGGTCCCCGTCGTGAACGCGCTGTAGGTCGTGAACCCGCCGAGCAGGCCGGTTCCGAGGAACAGACGCATCTCCGTCGCCTTCGGCAGACGCGCCGTGAGGATGCCGATGAGCAGGGCGCCGAGCAGGTTCGCGACGAACACCCCAACGGGGAAGCCCCCGGCGTCCGGTATGGCCAGTCCGAGTCCCAGCCGGGCCGCGGTCCCGACCGTTCCGCCCGCGGCGACGAGCAGGACGCGGCGAAGGTTCACGTTGGTCACTGTAGTCGCCCTGTTGCGGCGCATCATCCCGATGTCAAGCGGGTGGGCGCCCGACGACGTTTCGCATTGACTGGCGACATGAAGCCACTCTGGAAGATCGACACGACCATGCCCGCCGGCTCGACCTTCGAACCGGGAGCGCGACATGACGTCGTCGTCGTCGGAGCCGGCCTCACCGGTCTGACGACCGCGGTCATGCTCACGCACGCAGGGCTCGACGTCGCCGTGATCGAGGCCGGAGAGGTCGCGGAACTCGCCAGCGGCGGAAACACAGGCAAACTCTCGCTTCTCCAGGGAAAGCGGCTCGCCGAGATCCGTCGCCATCACCCCGCCGCGCTCGTGCGCGCCTATGTCGACGCCAATCGCGAGGGCATGGGCTGGCTGACCGATTTCGCCGACAGCGCCGGGGTCCCGTACACGCGGCGCACCGACCATTCCTACGCGCAGAGTCCGGAGGGCGTGGAGACGGTGCGCGAGCAGCATGACGCGGCTCGGGAGGCGGGTCTCGCGACGAGGATGCTGGCACCCGCCCGACTGACGTCGACACCGTTCCCGATCTCGGGCGCCGTGGCGCTCGAGGACCAGGTGACGATCGATCCGGTGCAGGTCGCGCTGGCGCTCGTGCGCGAGTTGCTCGACGGGGGCGGGACTCTGCTCACCGGCATCCGCGTCACGGGCGCTCATGCTCTCGGCTCGCCGCGCGTCGAGACGACCCGGGGGCCGGTGTTCGCCGACCACATCGTGCTCGCGACCGGGACCCCCGTCCTCGATCGCGGGCTGTATTTCACGAAGGTCAGAGGCATGCGGTCGTACTGCGTCTCCTTCCGAGTGCCCGGCGGGCCGACGGAAGGGAGCTACCTCTCGGTGGACAGCCCGACGCGTTCGATCCGACCGGTTTCCGGCGCCGACGGCCCGGACGGCGTGGCCCAGCTCATCGTCGGCGGAAACGGCCATCCGGTCGGACGCTCCGACGGCGAGACCGCAGCCGTCGACGACCTCGTGGCGTGGACCGCGCAGCACTTTCCCGGCGCGGTCGAGACGCATCGCTGGTCAGCCCAGGACTACGAATCGCACAACCAGATCCCCTTCGTCGGCGCGATGCCGCGCGGCGTCGGCGCCATCCGCTTCGCCACCGGCTACGCCAAGTGGGGCCTGTCGAACGCACCCGCAGCCGCATTGCGCCTCACCGCCGAGATCCTCGGCACGAGCCCGCGCGAACGATCGTCGTGGATGAACACGCTCGCCACGCGCCTGACGGTCCCCGCCGACCTCGGGCGCGGCGCGATCGAGGGCGCGAGGGTCGCTGCGGCCGCTGCCGCCCGATGGGTCGACGCCGAATCGCGTTCGGTCCCGGTACCCCAGCCGGATGAGGGCACCGGAGTCGTGGCCAATCGGGCGGGGCATCCGGTCGGCATCTCGACCGTCGACGGCATCACGCGCGCTGTCTCCGCGGTGTGCACGCACCTCGGAGGCGTTCTCGATTGGAACGACGCCGAGTGCACCTGGGACTGCCCGTTGCACGCCTCGCGTTTCACTCCGGACGGCACTCGCATCGAAGGCCCGGCGGTGGAGGATCTGAAGCAGCTCCCCCGATCCGGTCGAGGCTGACGCCGCCCTCAGGGCGCGGCGATGTCCCAGCCCTGCTGCGGGGTGTCGCAGTTCTCGCGGAAGACGTACTGCGAGGCGAGCCGGCGCTGACTGCTGGACCAGTCGATGGCCGGACGGCGCTGTTCGGGCGGCAGGTAGCCGAGCCGGTAGACGGCCATGAGCTCGAGGTCGTCGGGCACGTGCAGCAGCCGCACGATCTCATCCCACCGCCCGGGGACCTCCATCGGGAACGAGATGAACTGGATGCCCATTCCGAGTTCGACGGTGGTGAGCCAGATGTTCTCCATGGCCGCCCCCATGCTGAACACCGAGTAGAACGACGAGAGCTGCCCCGGTCGATATTCGCTCCGGTCGAGCATGACGCCGATCAGCAGAGGGGAGCCTGCGACGAGCTTCCGGTTCTCGGCACCGAGCGTCTTCGGCACACCGAGCGCGTTCATGAGCGTCTGCCCGCGTTTCGTGAACACCTGCCCGGTGAAGGGCCGGAGCGGGGCGGGGAGCTTGTCGAACAGCATCCCGTTGCGCTTCTCCTCCATCTCGGCCTGACTGAACCGGAAATACGGCTTGTACCGCTCGAAGAAGGTGCCGTTCGACATCGCCTCCGTCATGCTCTCGCCGGAGATGCGCGCGATCCGGTCGATCGTCTCCCGGCTCTCGATCACGACGAATCGCCACGGCTGGCTGTTCAGCTGCGACGGTGCGCGCCCGGCAGCCTCGAGAAGCAGCCGCTGATGCTCCTCCGAGACGGGGTCGGGCAGGAAAGCCCCATTGGTCGTCTTGCGGCGGCGGATGGCGTCGAGGAGCTCCATGGGGTCACTTCCGGTCGGCGGGGCGGAGGGCGCACACGAGGCCCGCGATGAAGAACGGGGCCGCGGCGAGCGCGACGAGCGGATGCCGCCGGCTGTGCGTTCCGGCATACGGGATCGTCGCGAGCGGAATCGCCGCCGGCATCAGGACGAGCCCCGCGCGGCGGCTCGCGCTGCGCGGTCCCGCCCGCCACGCGACGCCGATCGCTGTCGCCGTGGTCGCACAGGTCCCGATGTAGAGCACGTGGTGCAGCCAGCGGAACCCGGACGTGTCGACGAGCTTCGCGGCGACCGCGGCTCCGAGTGCGCAGTTCGCGGCGTACGCCCCGGCGGCGGCCGCGAACAGCGGCATCACCTCGGTGCGTCCGCGCTGCCGGCCCATGCGACGACCTTACGCCTCGCGCACCGCCGCGTTCGAAGAGCGCAAACGGCTCCGTCCGGAGCCCGGATGGAGCCGTTTGCGCTCTGTGAAAGGAACGGAGTTCCTACAGGTTGCCCTCCGCGTAGATGCGGAGGGCATCACGGACGAACTCGGCGCCATGCGTGCCGCCGGAGCTCGTCGCGTAGTTGGCGCCGAAGCGCGGGTCGGCGACGTACATCTCGCCGAGACCGATCACGTACGCCTTGGCGTCGCCGCCGGGGGTGGCGGCGGGAGTGCCGGGCACGTCCGTCAGCCACTCGACGTGGCGTCGGGCGACGTCCTGGGCGGCGGCGGATGCCGGATCGATGCCGCTCTCCGCGACGGCGATCCAGTCGCGTCCGAGATCGGACACGCGCTGCTGCCAGGCGGTGCGCTCGGCATCCGTCATCCCTCGCCACCAGCGGTCGCTGTCGGCGTAGGCCTTCTTGCCCCAGCGCTCTTCGACCTCGTCCTTGTACTGCGTGTGGTCGAAACCGTCGAACATGTTCTCTGCCATGAGGGTTTCACCTCCTTTCAATGCGTTGATGGTGGATTCGACCGACGCGATCTGCCGCGCCAACCGGTTCTGCTCCTCGCGCAGCAGCGCGAGGTGGGTCTCCAACGCGGATGCCTCGCTGCGCTCCTGCTCGAGCACACCGCGCACCTGCAGAAGACCCAGGCCGAGCTCGCGCAGCAGCAGGATGCGCTGCAGTCGCACGAGCGCCTGCTCGTCGTAGTGGCGGTACCCGTTGTGCGCGATGCGTGAGGGTGCGAGCAGCCCGATGTCGTCGTAGTGACGCAGCGTGCGGCTCGTGGTGCCCGCGAGGCGGGCGATCTCCTGGATCGACCAGTCACGCCTGTCCATGGCATCCTCCTTCCGTGTCGATATCTCCACCGTAGAAGTTGCCGTAGCGTCAATGTCAAGCACGAACTCTTCACGGCCCGTTGATGCGGGCGATACACCCGGTCGCTACGGTCGTCATGTGCCCGAGAACCGCCGTACCAGCCACCCGCTCGCCCTCGCCCCCGTGACCGCCCCACCGAGTTCAGTGGACGGCTTCGTGCAGGAGTTCCTGCACAACCTCAACTTCGACTGCGGCGTCGCGCTCTCGGCATCCAGCCCCAACGACCGCTATCTCGCGCTCGCCTACACGGTGCGCGACTACCTGATGGCGCGGTGGCTCGAAGACCTCCGTCTGCAGAAGGAGACTCAGGCGAAGGGCGTCTGCTATCTCTCGGCCGAGTATCTCCTCGGCCGCCAGCTCGACAACAACCTGCTGGCGAGCGGCCTGACCGAGATCGCCGCGGAAGCACTCGCCGCGTGCGGGATCGATCTCGACGAGCTGCGCGCGCAGGAGGTCGAGCCCGGTCTCGGCAACGGCGGTCTCGGCCGGCTCGCCGCCTGTTTCATCGACTCGCTCGCCACCCTGGGCGTGCCGAACATCGGGTACGGCATCCGGTACGAGTACGGGATCTTCCGGCAGACCTTCGTCGAGGGTCAGCAGGTCGAACAGCCCGACGCCTGGCTGGCGATGGGCTCGCCCTGGGAGTTCCCGCACCCGGAGGCGGCGCAGACCATCTCGTTCGGCGGGCACACCGAGCAGTTCGACGACGGCGGCGTGACACGCACCCGGTGGGTTCCGGCATGGAACGTGCAGGCGGTGCCGTACAACTACATGGTCCCGGGGTTCCAGAACGGTCGCGTGAACACGCTGCGCTTGTGGAGCGCCGTGGCGACGGATGCCTTCGACCTGCGCATCTTCAACTCCGGCGACTACGAGGAGGCCGTTCGTGCACAGACGTACGCCGCGACCATCTCGAAGGTGCTCTACCCCGAGGACTCGACCCCTCAGGGCAAGGAGCTGCGGCTGCAGCAGCAGTACTTCTTCGTCGCGGCATCCATCCACGACTTCCTCGACAACATGCTCGCCGAGGATTTCGAGCTGACGGCCCTGCCCGAACGCGTCATCTTCCAGCTCAACGACACCCACCCGGTGATCGCGGTGCCCGAGTTCATGCGGGTGCTCGTCGACGAGAAGGCGATGGAGTGGGATGCCGCGTGGGCGATCACCCGGCAGTGCTTCGCCTACACCTGCCACACGCTGCTGCCCGAAGCCCTCGAGGTGTGGTCGGTCGACCTGCTGGGCCGGCTGCTCCCCCGTCATCTGGAGATCATCTACCGCATCAACGAGGAGTTCCTCGCGGAGGTGCGCGAACGCTTCGGCGACGACGAGATGCGCATCCGGAACATGTCGATCATCGCCGAGCGCCCCGAGCGCTCGGTGCGGATGGCCTACCTCGCGACGGTCGCCGGTGCGCAGGTCAACGGCGTCGCCGAACTGCACTCCCAACTGCTGCGCGAAAAGGTGCTCTCCGATTTCGACGAGTTCTATCCCGGCAAGTTCACCAACGTCACCAACGGCGTCACACCTCGGCGCTTCCTGCGCCTGGCGAATCCCGAACTCTCCGGGCTCATCACGGCGGCGATCGGCGACGGCTGGGTCACCGATCTCGAACGCCTGCGCGAACTCGAGCCGTTCGCGGCGGATGCCGGGTTCCGCACCGCGTTCGCCGGCGTGAAGGCAGCGAACAAGCGGCGCCTGAGCGAGGTGCTGCGAGAGCGCGACGGCTTCGAAGTCAGCGACGGGCACATGCTCGACGTGATGGTGAAGCGGCTGCACGAGTACAAGCGGCAGATGCTCAAGGTGCTGCACATCGTCAGCGCCTACGAGGGCATCACGTCGGGGCGCGTGGCGGCGGCCGACGTGCAGCCGCGCACCTTCATCTTCGGCGCGAAGGCCGCTCCCGGCTACGCGATGGCGAAGCGGATCATCCACCTCATCAACGCCGTGGGCGCCGTCGTCAACGCCGATCCGCGCGTCGAGGGCCGGCTGAAGGTGATCTTCCCGCCGAACTACAACGTGACCCTCGCCGAGCGCGTGATCCCTGCTGCAGATCTCTCCGAGCAGATCTCACTCGCCGGCAAGGAGGCCTCGGGCACCGGCAACATGAAGTTCGCCCTGAACGGGGCGCTGACGATCGGCACCGACGACGGTGCGAACGTCGAGATCCGCGAGCTCGTCGGCGACGAGAACTTCTTCCTGTTCGGGATGAACGAACCGAAGGTGGAGGAGCTCACCCTCGGGGGGTATCGGCCCAGCGAGTTCTATCAGGCCGATGAGGGACTGCGCCGGGCCGTCGACCTGATCGCCTCCGGCGCGTTCTCGGACGGTGACCGCTCGGTCTTCGAGCCGGTCGTGTCCAACCTTCTCTACGAGGACCGCTTCATGGTGCTCGCCGACTACGCCGCCTACATCGCAGCTCAGGATCGAGTGGATGCCGCCTACGCCGATCAGGATGCGTGGACGCGTTCGGCCATCCTCAACGTCGCCCGCTGCGGTTTCTTCTCCTCCGATCGGTCGATCCGCGACTACATCGATCGCATCTGGCATGCGCCGGCCTTCTGAACGCCGTCTTCGTCAGCGAGGCCTTCTTCGCCGGCGCCGTCGCTTTGTCGGCGCAGAATCGCGAATGTCGGCTCGCCGAGCCATCCCGCGCCGACGAATCGTGTTCCGAGCCGACAAAGCGACGAGACGCTTGACAGACTCGCGATATATCGTGTTACTGTTATGACACGCGATATATCGCGACCCAAGACACAGGAGAAGCAGACATGACCGAGAAGTGGCTCATCGCCCCCGGCGAGGAACGCATCATCGACATTGAATCCGCGACGCGCCTCAAGGTGGGCCTCGTCGGCGGACAGATCGACATCATCGCGCACGATGAGCCGGGCATCCGCATCGAGGTGCACGGCGTCACCATCAAGGACCTCCGCGTGGAATCCCACGGCGGCGAGGTCGAGATCGACCACCCGCAGCTGGGCTGGGACAACTTCCTCGAGGTCTTCCGGAACTTCGGCTCCGGCGGACCCCGCGCCGAGGTCAGCGTCGCCGTGCCCCGCGCGATCGCCCTCAACCTCGGAGTCGTCAGCGCAGGAGCCCTCGTCTCCGGCATCAGCAACGACACCCGTCTGAGCACGGTCTCGGGCGACATCATCGTCGACACGCTCATCGGCGATCTGACCGTGAACTCGGTCTCCGGCGACGTGCAGGTGCGCGGTCTCACCGGCTCGCTCAGCGCCAACAGCGTCTCCGGCGACGTGGCGGTCACCGGCGCCGTGCGCAAGGCGACGATCGACACGGTCTCCGGCTCGGCCCTGGTCGATGCGGCCGGCGACGTCAACACGATCAACCTGAACACGGTCGCCGGTTCCAGCACCATCCGCCTCGACGAGACGCTCCCCGCGAACTACGTGGCGCGCTCCCTGAGCGGCCGGATCCTGATCGACGGCGTCGAGCGCAGTTCCTCCGGCCCGAGCAACTACACCGGCTCGTCCGGCGAGCTCGCCGGACGCTTCGTCGACGTGCGCGCCAACTCGGTCTCCGGATCGATCACGGTGCTGCGTCGCGCGACGGCATCCGTCGCCAACGACGCGGAGTGGGAATCATGAGCCCCGCCGTCTTCTCGCACGGCGATCTGCGCCTGTACCTGCTGTCGCTTCTCGCCGAGGCGCCGCAGCACGGCTACGGCATCATCCAGGCTCTGACCGATCGCACCGGCGGCACCTACACACCCAGCGCGGGCACCATCTATCCTCGGCTCGCGAAGCTCGAGGAGGAAGGCCTGGTGACGAAGACCGTCGACGGCCGCACCACGATCTACGCGATCACCGAGGCCGGACGCGCGGAACTCGCCTCCCGTGAAGGCGATCTCGCCGGGATCGAGTCGGGTCTCGCCGACTCTGTGCGGCTGATCGCCAACGAGGTGCGTCAGAGCGTGCAGGATGCCATGAAGAGCCTGCGCGCCGACCTCGCGGCTGCTGAGAAGGACGAACGGAGTTCGGCGAAGGCACGGCCGCGGTCCGCTGCAGACGACGTCCGCGTCTCGAGCCGCGAAGAGTTGCATCGCGCGGATGCCCTGATCAACGCGTTCCGTGCGCGCGTGCGCACCGACCTGCGCACGCATGTCGCGCGGGGCGGCGAACTGCCGGCGTCCGTCGTCACCGAACTCGAGGGCGCATTGGATGCCGCCGCGCGCGGCGTCACGGTCGGATTGAACGCGCTCGGGCGCTGAACCCGCTCGTCGATCGTTCCGGCATCCCCGCCTCAGATCCGGCGGACCGCCCGAGATCCGGATGAATTCGTAGGAACTCTCCGGATCTCGGGTGATTCACCGGTTCTCGACCGTCTCCCGGAGCCGAGAGAAGACGGCAGCGGATGCCGCCGGCGGCCTACGACTCGGGCCAGATCTCCTTCTGGTCGTCGGGCACCGGTTCGCCGAGCGGGACCACGAGGATCGAGCGATGCTGCCTGTGGGCGAGCCGCGCGGCGACAGAACCGGTGAAGAACTCCCTGATGGATTCGCCGATGCCGCGCTTGCGCGTGCCGACGACGATCAGCTGCGCATCGATCTTGTTCGCGAGCTGCTTGATCGCCAGAGCCGGGTCGCCGACGAGCTGCCGTGCCGTCCAGGTGACGCCGGTGCCGTCGAGCAGCTTCGCCGCTTCTTCCTGCACGGCGTCGAACTCCGCCGCGCCGACGTCGAGGTTGAGGTCGATGGGGGCCGAGTGCACATACCCGTCCGGATCCTCGTAGGTGACGAAGCGCGTGACGTCGACGTGCACGACGACGAGCGGTGCATTCAGAAGGCGGGCGTAGCGAGCGGCTTCATCGACGACATGCCTGGCCTGGCCGGGCTGCATCCCGACGATCACCGCTTTCTGCAGCGCCGCATTCTGCGCGGCTTCATCGGTTGGAGTGGAGGTGTTGTCTGACATGAGGATCGATCCCTTCACCAGCCTGGCAGCGGCCAGAGGCCCTTACGCGCGTGCTATTCTGAATGCTACTCTTACCGGCCGCACGCCGGTGTCGTGAATGCGTCGGGCCTGAGTTTGCCCGCACCTCAACTCGTGAAGGGGGTCGCGCATGGGCCGTGGCCGTCAGAAGGCGAAGCACACCAAGATCGCCCGCGAACTCAAGTCGTACAGTCCGTCGGTGAACTACTCGGCGCTCGAGCGCGAGCTCGCGCACCCGAGCGACGAGAACGAGTACGTCGACAAGTGGGCAGATCAATACGAAGACGAAGACGAGGACGAACTGGAGAAGGCGTAGCCACCGAGTTCTTAGACATCCCCCGTGTTCTGCACGGGGGATTCTTCGTCTCAGCCGGTCACCAGCGACCGTACCGGCGCTCCCACTCGTCCTCGATCGTCCGGCGCCGCCCGGCGACGTACCCCGCGGGCATCGCGACGACGATCACGGCGGCCACCACGATCAACGGCACCTGCCAGCCGCCGGTGACCTCGTGCAGCAGGCCGATCAGCAGCGGGAAGACCGCGGCGATCGAGTAGCCGATGCTCTGCACGAACCCGCTCAGGGCCACGGCACTCTCCGGCGTCCGGGCGCGGATGCTGAGCAGCACCAGGCTCAAGGGGAACATGATCGCCGAAAGCCCGAAGATCATCACCCAGACGGCGAGCGCGACCGTGGGGATGAAGAACAGACCGGCGAGCCCGACGAGTCCGGCAGCGGCCGCGACGAAGAAGAGCGGTCTCGTCGCCTCGAACCGCACGACGAGGATCGGCACGACCATCGAGCACGGCAGCGCGACCAGAGCGAACAACGAGAGCAGGAAGCCGGCTGTCGCCGGCGTCACGCCGCCCACGTCGACCAGCAGCGTCGGCAGCCAGGCGAACGACACGTACGCGATGGTCGACGAGGTGCCGAACACGAGGGCGAGCGCCCACGCCAGCGGGAGTCGCCACATGCGTCCGAAGACCCGGGGATTCGCCGGAGCGACGGAGATCGGTCCGGTGGCGACCTCGACGGCATCCGGCTCGAGGTGCGTCCGTGTGGTGATCGCCTGAGGATCGGGCTCCGCGGCCCGAGGAAGGTCGGCGACCGCATCCGTCCGCCCCTGGATCAGCAGCGTCAGCCACGGGATCAGGGCGAGCGCCGCACAGACGCCCCACATGCCCAGCGAAACCCGCCAGCCCAGCGTGTCGGCCACCGGAACCGCCAGCATCGGCGGGAGGAAGGTCGAGACGGCCATCATGGTGGAGTACAGCGTCATCATGACGCCGAGCCGATCGGGGAAGTACTTCTTCACCAGCGGCGGCAGCAGCACGTTGCCGGAGCCGACACCGGCGAAGACGAGCGCGGTGGCGCCGACCAGCGTGGTGGGGTCGAACGCGAAGCCGCGCAGCAGCAGACCGGCCGCCATCACCGCGATCGCGACGACGGCGACGCGTTCCAGTCCGAAGCGACGCTCGAACAGCGGCGTGAGAAGGCCGAAGATCGCGAAGCACACCGGCGGCGCGGCCCCGATCAGCCCGATGACGACCGGCGACAACGTGAAATCGCGATCGATGTGATCGACCACCGGCGACAGCGAGGCGACGGCCGACCGCAGCGAGAAGGCGACCAGCAGGATCCCCGCCAACGCGAGCGCCCGACCCTTCCACAGCGGCCGCACACTCGCGGTCGTCATGAGGTCTGCGATCCTTCCACCCACGCCAGATACTCATCGGAGACGGTGCCGGTGACGTAGCGGCCGTCGAAGCAGCTCATGTCGAGCTCGGTGACGGTCGACCCTTCGGTGATGGCCGCCCTCAGGTCGTCGACCTCCTGGTAGACGAGGTGGTCGCAGCCCAGTTCCTCGGCGATCTCCGGGATGGTGCGGCCATGCGCGATGAGTTCGTGACGCGACGGCATGTTGATGCCGTAGACGTGCGGATGCCGCACCGGGGGCGCAGCCGAAGCGAACGTCACCGATTTCGCACCGGCGTCGCGGGCCATCTGGATGATCTGCTTGCTCGTCGTGCCGCGCACGATCGAGTCGTCGATGAGCAGCACGTTCTTGCCGCGGAACTCCGTCGACATCGCGTTGAGCTTCTGGCGCACGCTCTTCTTGCGCACCGCCTGACCGGGCATGATGAAGGTGCGTCCGACGTAGCGGTTCTTGTAGAAGCCCTCTCGGTACTCGATCCCCAGCTTGCGGGCGACCTCCATGGCAGCGGGCCGCGACGAGTCGGGGATCGGCATGACGACGTCGATCTTGTCCATCGGCACGTGCTTGGCGATGGTGTCAGCGAGCCTGTCGCCCATCCGCAGCCGCGACTCGTAGACCGAGATGCCGTTCATCACCGAGTCGGGACGAGCGAGGTAGACGTACTCGAACGCGCAGGGTGTGAGCTTCGGGTCCGCCGCGCACTGTTTGCTGTGCAGCTCGCCCTCACTGGTGATGAACACCGCTTCGCCGGGCTCGATCTCGCGGACGACTTCGTAGTCGGCGTTCTCCAGCACGAGTGACTCGCTGGCGACGACCCACTCGTCGCCCTTGGGGTTGCCGTCCTGATCGCGGCCGACGCGGTGGCCGAGGATGAGAGGGCGGATGCCGAAGGGATCGCGGAACGCGAGCAGACCGTATCCGGCGATCACCGCGATCACCGCGTAGGCGCCCTCGATGCGCTCCTGCGTGCGGGCCACGGCCTCGAAGACGCGCTCGGGCTCGAGATCGACGGCCGAGGTCGTGGACTGCAGCTCGCCGGCCAGCACGTTCAGCAGCAGCTCGGTGTCGCTGGACGAGTTCAGATGGCGACGGTCGCGCTGCGCCATGTCGGCGGTGAGCTCACGGGTGTTGGTGAGGTTGCCGTTGTGGATGAGGATGATGCCGTACGGCGCGTTCACGTAGAACGGCTGCATCTCCTCCTCGCTCGAGGCGGTTCCCTTGGTGGCGTAGCGCACGTGGCCGAGGCCGACATTGCCGAGCAGCGCGCGCATGTCACGCGTGCGGAACGCCTCGCGCACCATTCCCTGCGCTTTGGCGTTGTGCATGATGCCGTTGGGCTCTGCCGTGGCGATGCCCGTCGCATCCTGGCCGCGATGCTGCAGCAGCAGGAGTGCGTCGTAGATGTCTTGATTGACCGGGGCTGTCCCCACCATTCCGACGATGCCGCACATGGGGTGTTATTTCGCTCCGTCCGCGTACGCGCCGACGAGGCGCACCGCTCCGCCGTCGACGCCCTTGGCGCCCTGTTCGAATTCTCCGGCCGGCCGCGCACCGAAGGCGGAGCCCTCGAGATGCACGGTTCCGACCTGCCACGCGGGCATGCCCTCGGCAGAAAGTGCCGCGATCGCAGCATCCTTCTTGTCTGCGGCGATGACCGCGAGGAAGCCGACGCCGAGGTTCCAGGTGCCCTCAGCCGACTCGAGGGTGGAACCGGCGATATCGCTGAGCACGCGGAACACCGGGCTCGGGGACCACGTGCTGCGGTCGACCTCGGCCCAGCTGCCCTGCGGGAGCACGCGTGCGAGGTTCGCCGCGATGCCGCCGCCGGTGACATGGCTGAGGGCGTGCACGCCGCCGGTCGGGCCGCCACCGCCGAGAGTCTCGATCAGTCGCAGCAGGGGCAGCGTGTAGAGCCGGGTGGGCTCGAGCAGAGCCTCGCCCCAGGTCGTACCGAAGTCGGCGGCGTTGTCGCCGTAGCCGATGCCGGCGCGGGTGACGATGTGGCGCACGAGAGAGAATCCGTTGGAGTGCAGACCGCTGGAGGCCACCGCGATGACGGCATCGCCGTCCTGCACGCGATCGGCGCCGAGGATGCCGTCGGCCTCGACGACGCCAGTCGCCGCACCCGCCACGTCGTAGTCGCGCGGTCCGAGCAGGCCGGGGTGCTCGGCCGTCTCGCCGCCGACGAGGGCGGTGCCGGTGGCCGAGCAGGCCTGGGCGATACCGCGGACGATGTCGGCGATGCGCTCCGGCACGACCTTGCCGCAGGCGATGTAGTCGGTCATGAACAGCGGTTTCGCACCCACCACGACGATGTCGTCGACGACCATGCCGACCAGGTCCTGGCCGATCGTGTCGTGCTTGTCGATGGCCTGCGCGATCGCGACCTTCGTGCCGACGCCATCGGTGCTGCTGGCGAGCAGAGGACGCCGATAGCCGAGAAGCGCGCTGGCGTCGAAGAGCCCGGCGAATCCGCCGACGCCCCCGAGCACTTCGGGACCGTGCGTCGCGCGAACGGAGGACTTCATGAGTTCGACGGCCAGATCGCCTGCAGCGGTGTCGACACCGGCTGCGGCGTACGTGTTGGTGGGGAAGTCTGCCACCCCTCCAGCCTACCGCCCATGCGGAGGGCGGCACTCCGCCGAAAGAGACCTCCGACTCCTGGTGCGGACGCGCCTACGATGGGGCCATGGCCGACAAGCCGCAGTGGCTGATCCGCGAGGACGCGAGCGTCCCCGTGCTCCTCGCGCTCGCTCTCCGGCAGACCCTCGGCGTGCGCCTGCCGGAGGACCTGCCGAGCCTTCGCGAGCTGCCGGTGCGCGCACCGGATGCGCCGGACGCGTCACCCGCGGTCGAGGCCCAATGGCGCGACTACTGGGACATGACGGTCGAACCACGCGCGCATCCTTCCGGCGTGCCGCTCGAACTCGTGGACGGCTTCGAGACGCTGGTCGCCCTGCCTGCAACGGGCGCCGAAGAGCTGCGCGCGGCAATCGCGCCGCATGCGGAATCGGCCCTCCGCTATGCACGGTCGGCGCACGACCGCTACGTTCGCTCGATCCGCGGCTCGACGACCAGCAGATCCGGCGCCGCCCACCCCGGCGGCGACGCGTACCGCGCCTATGCGAGCGCGATCGCCGAGTTCGAACGCGAGATCGGGCGCCGCGCGCACTCCTTCGAGCTGAACGTCCAGGTGCTGCCGTTCTCACAGCGTGGGATCTGGTGGATCGGAGCGCTCACCGTCGCCGTCACCGACGGCATGCGGCGGGACGTCGTCGCATTCGATGCGGCGATCCGCCCGATCATCGCCGAACTGGCGTAGCGGAGGTCAGTCGGACTCGGTGATCGTCTCGCGGTCGACGCGCACGACGCGATCGTGGCGCCGTCCGACCCGCTCGAGGATCAGTGCGACGACCCCGCCGAGAGCAAGACCGATCGGCACGGTCCACAGCAGGGCGAAGCCGAACACCTGACTCGGCGGGTAGATGACATCGAGGGCGACGGACTCCTCATAGCTCCCCGTCATGGTGATGATGCCGGCGGCGATGACGCCGAGCACGACGCCGATGCCCATGAACACGCCATACCGCGGCACGCGGCGCATCGTCGCCTCGACGGTCTGGTGGGAATCGGTGGGGGCCATGACTCCATTGTCCCACCGTTCCCGGCGGAAGTAGCTCGGCCTGTGGTCGTGCGGATCACTTTGTCGGCTCGAGGTTCGGAACATCGGCGAGATCGACCGATCTGAGCCGACATCCGTGATTCCGAGCCGACAAACGTTGCTGCGAGGCGGGTGCGCGGCGCGGATGCCGGAACTACGGCCTCAGCGGTAGCACGTCACTGAGGTCGGCACGGGTGCCCGAGGCGCTGATGCGGCCGGATGCGGCGGCATCCGCCCAGCGCTCGGAACCCGTCGCGACCGCGATCCAGGTCGCGGCATCCATCTCCACCACGTTCGGCGGTGTGCCTCTCGTGTGCCGGGGCCCCTGAATCACCTGGACTGCGCCGAAGGGCGGCACGCGCACTTCGACGCTGTTCCCCGGAGCCTTCTCGTCGAGCAGCTGGAGCAGATACCGGACGGCGGTCGCGAGCGCCGCCCGCGGCGGCTTCTCCCCTTCCGCAACCGCGGCGTGCACTTCGTCGAGCGCTGCTCGCCCCTCGCCCGTGTCGATCCTCTTGGCCATGCCTCGAGGTTAGGTCCCGCTGGGCCGGGGAGCGCGGATTAGGCTCTGACCATGAGCACGCCGCATCCGGAGGGGGCCCGCGCCCAGCTGCTCGCCGCGACGTCGGCCTACGACTGGAGCGGTCGGTTTCCGCAGCTCGCGGACTCGGATGCCGCCCACGATGCAGCGGTACTCGTTCTGTTCGGCGTGCTGGACAGCATCCCGGCTCCGCCGTCCGACGCCGCCGTGGCCCGCGATCTCGACGTGCTGCTGCAGCGCCGCTCGTCGACGCTCTCCTCGCACCCCGGGCAGGTGTCCTTCCCCGGCGGGCGCCGCGACCCGGGCGACGACGACGCCATCGCCACGGCGCTGCGCGAAGGGCAGGAGGAGACCGGCCTCGACCCGAAAGGCGTCGAGGTGCTCGCGCGCCTGCCCGCGATCCCGCTGGCGGTCAGCAACCATAGGGTGACGCCGGTGCTCGCGTGGTGGCGTATGCCCTCTCGAGTCGCGGCCGTCGATCATGCCGAGACGGTCGAGGTGTTCCGGGTGCCGGTGGCCCGGCTGCTGGATCCGGCGACGCGGTACACCTCGGTGCGACAGCACGGCGACCTCACCTTCCGCGCCCCGGCCTTCGACGTCGACGGCACGATCGTCTGGGGTTTCACCGCGATGGTGCTCGACGGCATCTTCGACGCGGTCGGCTGGACGGTGCCGTGGGATGTCTCCGATGAGAGGCCTGTCTGAGCGGCTCGCGGCTCATAACTCAGGAAGAAATGCGCCCGTCGCGGCCCCGGCGGATTCGAATCGGGCTCAGAACCCCGAGATTCCTGAATTGTGAACCGGTGGCCGACCGCGCCGAGTGCCATAACTCCGGAGAAGCACCGTCATCCGGTCGGTGTAGGGCGGATCCGGGAGGGCAGCGGGGGATTCTCCGGAGTTATGGACCGAAACCCCGCCCGGCACCCTCGGTAGTCTGGACGAGTGAAGATCCTTGTCCTCGGTTCCGGTGCCCGTGAGCACGCGATCATCCTCGCCCTGCGCGCAGAGCAGACGCAGCACGACATCCTCGTCTCGCCCGGCAACGCCGGGATCGCGCAGGATGCCACCCCTGTCACCGTCGACCCGCTCGACGGCGGCGCGGTCACCGCGTTCGCGAACGAGCACGCCATCGACCTCGTCGTGATCGGCCCCGAGGCCCCGCTCGTCGCCGGCGTCGCCGACGCGCTGCGCGCACACGGCATCCCCGTCTTCGGCCCCGGCAAGGCCGCGGCTCAGCTGGAGGGGTCGAAGTCCTTCGCGAAGCGGGTGATGGATGCCGCGGGCGTGCCCACCGGTCGTGCGGTGCGCGCCGCCACCGCCGCCGACGTCGACGCAGCCTTCGACGACCTCGGCGCCCCCTACGTCGTGAAGGCCGATGGACTCGCCGCCGGCAAGGGCGTCATCGTCACCTCCGACCGTGCCGAAGCGCTCGCGCATGCGGCGCACTACCTGCCGGCCGGCCCCGTGCTGATCGAGGAGTTCCTCTCCGGCCCCGAGGTCTCACTCTTCTTCCTCAGCGACGGCGACACCGTACGGGCGCTCAGCCCGGCCCAGGATTTCAAGCGTGCGCTCGACGGCGACGCCGGACCCAACACCGGTGGCATGGGCGCATACTCGCCGCTGCCGTGGCTGGCCGAGCAGTTCGGCAGCGAGCAGGAATTCGTCGACGAGGTCACCCGCGACGTCGCCCTCCCCGTGATCCGTCAACTCGACGCCGAGGGAACGCCCTTCATCGGCCTCCTGTACGCCGGGCTGATCCTCACCGAGCATGGCGTCCGCGTGATCGAGTTCAACGCCCGCTTCGGCGACCCCGAGACGCAGGTTGTGCTGCCCCGCCTGATCACGCCGCTGTCCGACCTGCTGTTCGCCGCGGCATCCGGCACCCTCGAGGACCAGCCGCAGCCGTCGTTCTCCGATGACGTGGCGATCACCGTCGTGCTCGCCAGCGAAGGGTATCCCGAGGCGCCGCAGACCGGCCGGCCGATCGAGGGGCTGGCGGATGCCGGCGCCGTCGAAGGCGTCCGCGTGGTGCACGCCGCGACCGCCGGGCCGGATGCTCCCGGCGGCTCGCTGGTCGCGACCGGCGGTCGTGTGCTCAACGTCGTCGCCGTGGCATCAGACTTCCGCACGGCGCGCGAGCGCGCCTATGACGCAATCGGCCGCATCCGCCTCGACGGCTCGCATTTCCGCACCGACATCGCGGCGCGCGTCGCCGAGTAGCTGCCACGCGGGCCGCCCGCTCGTTCCCGTCGCGATAAAGCACGGTTCGGCGGGCGGATACCGGGCTCTTTCGCGACGGGAAGACCCGTCGGGTGTGCCTACAACGTGATCCAGTAGCGGCGCATCAGTCCGTGCCCGCGGGCCGACTGGTCGGTGACGTCGTGCAGCACGCCACCGGCGCGCTCGATCGTACGAGCCGATCCGACATTGTCGTCATCGCACGTCAGCAGCACTCGTTCGAGCCCGACCTCCCGAGCGCGGTCCAGGCTCAGCGCGAGCCCCGCGGATGCGTATCCCCGGCGCCGACGGGATTCCCTCACCGCATAGCCGATGTGGCCGCCGACCTCGCTCAGATAGTCGTTCAACGCGTGACGGAACGACAGCGTGCCCACGACCTCTGCGTCATCGACGATCCAGTACATGTCGTCGCGCACGAATCCCTCCGGCAACTCCGCGCTCGGGTCCGCGAACAGCGTGGCCTTGGCGATGAGCGCATCGAGCGTGGCCCGATCGGGAGTCACCGGAGCCGTCAGCCCTGAGCCGTCGATGTGCACGTCGCCGAACTCGGCCATGGCCGATGACCAGCTGTCGAACAGTTCGGTGGTGGGGCGGATGAGTGCGATCGTCATCGCCTCAGCCCAGCAGACGGATGCGGCGAGCGCAAACCGACGCGGCCGTCTAGTGGAGGTCGACCGCGGAAGACGGCTTGCCGCGCAGGAAGAGCACCGCGATCACGCCGACCAGGATGAGCACTGCCGGCATCAGCATCGTCTGCGCCATCGCATCCGCGAACGGCACGGCCACCGCCGGCGGCAGAGAACCGCCGCCCATGCCTCCGGGCGCATCACCCGCGCCGGGAAGGTTCGCCTCGATGCGGCTCTGCATGAATGCCGCGATCGCGGCGGACCCGAGCACCGAGCCGACCGTCCGGGTGGTGTTGTAGACGCCGGCGCCGGCACCGGCCTGGAACCGAGGCAGGTTTCGCGTGGCCGTGGTGGCCAGCGGCCCCCACATGCCGGCGTTCCCGATCCCGAGGATCGCCGACGGCACGAGCAGCCACACGATGTCGACCTCGGTGTTCATCAGGAAGGCGAACAGGAACAATGAAGCAGAGACAAGCAGCAACCCTGGCACGAGCATGATCCGCGGATCGATGCGGTCGAGCACCTTCCCGGCGAACGGCGACAGCACGCCGGCGGCGACCGCCATCGGGATCATCAGCAGCGCCGCCTCGGTCGGCGTGAGTCCGCGAGCCAGCTGGAGGAAGAACATCAGCGGCAACGACATGCTCGTCACGGTGAAACCGACGGTCGCGATCGCGACGTTCGACCAGGAGAAGTTGCGGTCGCGGAACAGCGCCATCGGCACCAGGGGCTCTGTCTTGGTGCGCGCCTGGTACCAGAGGAAGAGCGCGAGCACGACGACTCCGGTGGCGATGAGCCCCCACACCGAGATGGGCCCCCAGATCATCCCCCAGTCGTGGGTCTCGCCCTCCTGCAGCCCGAAGACGATGAGGAACAGCGCGGCCGCGCTGAGGAACACCCCGGGAATGTCGAAGCGATGCGGATGCGTCTCGAGCTTCGGCACCAGCAGCAGAGCGAGCACGAAGCCCAGGATGCCGATGGGGAGGTTCACGAAGAAGATCGCCTCCCACCCGAAGGCGTCGACGAGAAGGCCACCGGCCAGCGGACCCACGAGCATGGCGACGCCGGACGTGCCTCCCCACAGCCCCATCGCCGCGCCTCGGCGGTCCGGCGGGAATGTGCGGGTGATCACGGCCATCGTCTGCGGGGTCATGCACGCCGCCCCCAGGCCCTGCGCCGCGCGCGCCACGATCAGGCCTTCCAGGGTGGTCGACAGCCCGCACCACAGCGAGGCGAGCGTGAAGATCGCGAGACCGATCAGGTAGATGTTCTTCGGCCCGAAGCGGTCGCCGAGTCGGCCGGTGATCAACAGCGGTACCGCGTACGCCAGCAGATAGGCGCTGGTCACCCAGACGACGTTGTCGAGGTTGTTCGTGTTCGGATCGAGCGCAGCCTTGATCGCCGGGTTCGCCACCGACACGATCGTCGTGTCGACGAGGATCATGAAGAAGCCGATCACCATCGCCCACAGCGCCGGCCACGGGCTGCTCGGCTGCAGGATCGAACCGGTCGTCGTGCGTTCGGGGGAAGTCACGGCGCAACGCTACACCCGCCATCCGACCCCGCATCAGGTCGCTACCGGAGCGTCGCGGCGAGCTGCTCCGGGGTCAGCTCGCGATCGGCGTAGACCAGGCGCATCACCGAGGGATCGGGGTTCCCGGCATCCGGCCCGCGGTGCACCAGAGACAGCCCGAGCTTCTCGGCCACCCGGCCGGAGGCGCGATTGTGCTCGACCAGGAAGGCGATGATCGGGCGGTCAGGATCGATCGCCCGTGCACGCCCGACGGCGGCACCGGCGATCTCGGTCGCATAGCCGTGGCCGTGATGATCGGCGGCTATCCGGTATCCCACGTTCCAGACCTCACCGCGCAGCAGCGCGCAGCCGCCGTTGCCGATCACCTCGCCCGTGCTGCGCAGCCGCACCACCGACGACCCCAGCCCTGCCTCCTGCCAACTGCGCTCCCAGCGCTCCATCATCGACACGGTCGTGGCGATGTCCGTGTGCCGAAGGCTCGGGAAGTGCGTCCACACTCTGGGGTCCGCGTTGATCGCATGGACGGCGTCGAGATCTGCGCGGGTCGGGCGGGACAATCGCAGACGAGCCGTGAGGAAGTCGTCGGGCACTGTTCCAGGGTAGACACCCGGAGGCGGGGGGTCTCGGCCGCGGAGTGTGAGTCCCGGCGAACGGCGAGGCGGACCGAACCGGGATAATGGCAGGGTGAGCACTCCCTCTGAAGGCACGGCGCAGACCATCCCCGGCTGGCGGCACATCTATTCCGGCAAGGTGCGCGATCTGTTCGCGTCGGAGGATCCTGCGGACACCCGCATCCTCGTCGTCGCCAGTGATCGGGTGAGCGCGTTCGACTTCGTGCTCTCGCCGGGCATCCCCGAGAAGGGCGCGCTGCTGACGCGACTCAGTCGCTGGTGGTTCGCACAGCTCTCCGATGTGCCGAATCATCTCGCCGAGGGCGACGTCCCGCCATCGGTCGCCGACCGTGCGATGCTCGCCCAGTCGCTCGAGATGCTGCCCATCGAATGCGTGGTGCGCGGGTACATCACCGGCTCCGGGTGGCTCGAGTATCAGAAGAGCGGCACGGTCTGCGGCATCCCGTTGCCCGAGGGCCTGCAGAACGGCGACCGGCTGCCGGAGCCGCTGTTCACCCCGGCATACAAGGCCCCGATGGGCGAGCACGATGAGAACATCACCTTCGAGCAGACCGTCGAGCTCGTCGGAGGTGACCGAGCGACCGAGCTGCGCGACGTCTCATTGGCCATCTATGGGCGCGCCGCGTCGATCGCCGAGGAGAAGGGCCTGATCCTCGCCGACACGAAGTTCGAGTTCGGAACGGATGCCGATGGCACCCTGCGCCTCGCCGACGAGGTGCTCACCAGCGACTCGTCGCGATACTGGGATGCCGAGTCCTGGCGCACCGGTTCGACGCAGGGCGAGCGGATGGCGAGCTTCGACAAGCAGATCGTCCGCGACTGGCTGGCCGCGAACTGGGACCAGGAAGGCGAACCGCCTGTGCTCCCCGAGGACATCGTCGAGCGCACAGCCGGCCGGTATCGCGAACTGATCGAGCGCCTGGGAGCCTGACGCCTTCGGCCCCACCCGCAGTGCCTCTTGCGGACGCCGCGGATTGCGCGTTGCATGGGGAGCTCCACATGCCGTCAAGGAGGATCGCCATGTCAGTAGCACGGGTCACCACCATCACCGCCCGCTCGACGAAGAGCTTCGAAGATGCCGTCCGACTCGGGATCGAGAGGTCGAGCGAGACGCTGCGCAACGTGAGCGGCGCCTGGGTGAAGGAGCACAAGGTCAGCGTCAGCGACGGTGCGATCACCGACTGGCAGGTGACGCTCGAGGTCACCTTCGTCCTCGACTGAATTCGCCGGCGACTCGCGCCGGGCCCGACTGCTCGGCGTGATCGGCGCGCCATCCGGCTGCGCCCGGCGAGCCGATAGTGTTTCCCCAGCCTCCACCCCCGACCCTGAGGAGCACGCATGCCGCTGTGGAACCTGCACGGAAACGGCCGGACCGTCGAGCCCGGCGCCGTCGTCCGGCCCGACGAGCGCCTGAACTGGCCGGCCACGATCGCGATCGGCGTGCAGCACGTCATCGCGATGTTCGGCGCGACGTTCCTGGTTCCGATCCTGACCGGCTTCCCGGTCTCGACAACCTTGCTGTTCTCCGGCCTCGGGACGCTGCTGTTCCTGCTGCTCACACGCAACAGGCTGCCCAGCTATCTCGGCTCGTCGTTCGCGTTCATCGCACCGATCACGGCGCTCAACGCGGGTCAGGCGCTCGAGTCGGCGCAGCAGATCACTCAGGCACTCCTCGGTGTCGTCGCGGCGGGCGTGCTGCTCGCCCTCGTCGGCTTCCTGGTGCAGGCCGTCGGCACCGGATGGATCGACCGTCTCATGCCCCCGGTGGTGGCCGGTTCCATCGTCGCGCTGATCGGGTTCAACCTCGCACCGGCCGCCTGGAACAACTTCCAGCTCCAGCCGGAGCTCGCGACCGTGACGCTGGCCGCCGTGGTGGTCTTCAGCGTGCTGTTCCGCGGCTTCCTCGGGCGGATCTCGATCTTCCTCGGCGTCATCGTCGGATACGTCGTCGCCCTGTTCACCGGTCAGGTGAAGTTCGACGGCGTCGCCGGGGCGGCCTGGGTCGGGCTGCCGGACTTCCACCTCGCCGCGGTCGGCGACCCGGTGGCTTGGGGGCTCGTGCCGATGTTCCTGCCCGTCGTGCTGGTGCTCATCGCCGAGAACGTCGGACACGTCCGCGGCGTCGCGACCATGACGAACGATCGGTCGATCAACGCGCACACCGGCCGGGCCCTCGTCGCCGATGGTGTCGCGACCGCCCTCGCCGGCGGCTTCGGCGGTTCTGGAACGACGACCTATGGAGAGAACATCGGCGTGATGGCGGCGACGCGGGTGTACTCGACCGCGGCGTACTGGGTGGCCGGCACCGTCGCGATCCTGCTCGCCTTCTCGCCGAAGGTCGGCGTCATCTTCAACACGATCCCCGCCGGCGTGCTCGGCGGTGTGACCACCGCCCTGTACGGCCTGATCGGCGTCATCGGCATCAAGATCTGGGTGGACAACCGCGTCGACTTCTCACGCCCGGTCAACCAGTACACGGTTGCGGTCTCGTTCGTCATCGCGATCGCCGGGTTCGCGATGAACTGGGGCAGCTTCCAGCTCGGCGCGATCGTGCTGGGCACGGTCGCCGCACTGCTGATCTACCACCTCGGCAACGCGATCGCCCGCTGGCGCAAGACGGGCGCCGATGACGGCGGACCGATCCCGGCGGTGGGTCCGCTCGGCGGAGACCCGACGTAGCGTTCGCAACAGCGACAGGCGGTTCCCGGATGCCTTCGCCCGACGCATCCGGGATCCTTCCGTCCTCAGAACCCGGCTGAATCCGCGGCGCGGGGCCTCGGCTCGGCTCCTGGAGCAGGTTTCTGCCCAGGGGCGAGGGGGAGCGGTGCGGGCGGCTGCGGCAGACCGTAGATCCGGTGGACCCACCGCCGGGCGTCTTCCAGCGGGTAGGTGTGCCCGTAGACCGCGTACTTCACGATGATGCCCTCGAGGGTGGTGCGCAGCATGATCTCCTCGACGGCAGGGTCGTGGTCGCCGGTGTGACGGCGTTCAGCCTGCTCGGCGGCGACTCGCTTCGGCTGCTCGGCGGCTGACCCTCAGACCCACGATCGCGGACCCGCGAAGGGGAGCAGCGGGGCCGCGATCGTGTTCCTCAACAGCGGCGATTCGCCGCGTTCGGTTCGACCGGGCGAGGAGGAAGATGTCGGTCTCGGCAGTCGGAGGCCGACATCTTCCTCCTTCCCTCCCGCCACGTCCACGAGCGACGCCCGACAGGACCGTCACTCACGCCGAGGCGCGCACCACGAGCTCGGTGGGCAGGATCGTCGTGTGGGCCGGCTTGAGCCCGGCGAGCACGTCGAGCAGCACGGATGCCATGGTCTCGCCCTGTGCATACATGGGCTGCCGGATCGTGGTCAGCGGCGGGTCGACTGCCACTGCGACCTGCGAGTCGTCGAAGCCGATGACCGCGATGTCGTCAGGGATGCGGATTCCCGCGCTGCGGAGCACCTGCAGCACGCCCCGCGCCATCAGGTCGCTGGCCACGAAGAGCGCCTCGGGGAGGGCCGCGCCCGACGCCAGCATCCGGCGCGCGGCATCCGCGGCGGCCTCCTCGCTGAACCCGCCCTCGATCTCGACCACCGACTCGAGGCCGGCGGCGGCGAGTCCATCCCGGAATCCCTGAAGACGATCCACGGCCGCGGGCATCGTGAGGGGTCCGGTCACGGTGCCGATACGGCGGTGTCCGCGATCGATGAGGTACTGAGCCGCGTCGCGTCCGCCGAGCACGTTGTCGACGTCGACCACGTAGTCGCTCTCCCGCGCCGTGAACGGGCGGCCGCCGAATACGACCGGAACCGATTCGGCGATGCGGTCCACGAAAGAGTCGCTGGTGTGGTGCGAGACGATGATCGCGCCGTCCACTCCGCCGTTGCGGACGAAGCTCGTCGTCTTCTCCCCCGGGTCATCGCTGGCGATGAGAAGGTTCAGCACGTAGTCCGACCGGGTCATCCGCGCACTGATCCCCGCCACGACGGCGGCGAAGAACGGATCGCCGAAGAAACGCGTGGTGTCCTCCGGCACGATCAGCGCGATCGCATGCGTCTGCCGGCTGGCGAGGGTCCGCGCCGCGCGGTTCGGCACGTAGTTCAGTCGCCGGATCGCCTCCTGCACGGCGCTGAGGGCCTCCGGGCTCACAGCGGTCGAACCGTTCACGACCCGCGACACCGTGGAGCGCGACACTCCCGCGGTCGCGGCGACCTCTTCGATCGTCGCCCTCGTCATCAGCGTCCTCCTGTCGCGCAACTTCCCGGCCTGCCTGCCGGAACGATCACGGCTGCGGATCGCCCGGGCTCACACGGCGCGCGCTGCGATGATCCGAGCGTACTCCCGGCCGCTGTCCTTCACGGTCCGCTCCTGGGTGTCGTACTCGACGCGCACGATGCCGAAGCGCTTCTCGTATCCCCAGGCCCACTCGTAGTTGTCCAGCAACGACCAGTAGAAGTAGCCGCGCACGTCGACGCCGGCGTCGATCGCGTCGGCGACCGCCTTCACATGCTCGACGAGGAATGTACGGCGTTCCGAATCCGGAACGGTGTCGCCCTCCCGAACATCGTCGTATGCGGCGCCGTTCTCGGTGACATAGAGCGGGATGCCTCCGGCGTAGTCGTCCCAGACCCGCTGCAGCAGGCGGGTGAGACCCTCCGGCTGCACCTCCCAGTCCATGGCGGTGCGGGGCAGTCCCCGTTCGACCCAGTGGATGCCGTCGGTCGACGGGAACGGCGACGCCGTCGCCCGCTCCGTGGGTGCATCGCCGCCCGGCGCCTCCTCCGCGGGAGCGGTGCCGCTGAGCATCTCGCCGTGATAGTAGTTGACGCCCAAGGCGTCGAGCGGGGTGGAGATCGCGTCGAGATCTCCGGGCTGCACGGCCTGCTCCCAACGGGCGACCGCGTCGCTGTCCACCTTGCGGAAGTCCCGGATGACGTCATCGGGGTAGACCCCGCGGAAGATCGGGTCGAGGAACCAGCGGTTGAACTGCCCGTCGATCCGCCGGGCGGCGTCGATGTCGACCGGAGCATCGGCATCGGCCGGGTCGGCGACGGTGAGGTTCAGCGTGATGCCGAGTTCCAGCGACTCGTCGCGACGACGCAGCTCCTGCACGGTCCTGCCGTGGGAGAGGAGCAGGTGATGCGCCGCCAGCATGCCGTCGCCGACGTCCATGCGTCCGGGGGCATGAACACCCGCGGTGTACGAGAGGAACGACGAGCACCACGGCTCGTTGAGGGTCGTCCAGTAGTGCACGCGGTCGCCCAGGGCGTCGTGCATGGTGCCCGCATACTCCACGAATCGGTCGACGGTGTCGCGGTTCGTCCAGCCGCCCTTCTCCTCCAGCGCCTGGGGCATGTCCCAGTGATACAGGGTCAGCCACGGCACGATGTCGTTGTCGAGCAGCTCGTCGACGAGGCGCTTGTAGAAATCGACCCCCTTCGCATTGACGGCTCCGCCGTCGGGACGCACTCGCGACCACGAGGTCGAGAAGCGGTACGTCTGCAGCCCCAGTTCCTTCATCAGCGCGACATCCTGCGGATACCGGTGATAGTGGTCGCAGGCCACGTCGCCGTTGTCGGCGTTGATCACCGCTCCGGGCACGCGGGCGAAGGCATCCCAGATCGACGCGGTGCGCCCTTCTTCGAAGGCCGCGCCCTCGATCTGATACGCGGCGGTCGCGGCACCGAAGAGGAATCTCTCTGGGAAGGTTCGGGTCATGGAGGTCATCCTTTCACTGCGCCCTGCATGATGCCACTGACCAGCTGCCGGCCGGCCACGACGAACAACAGCAGCAGCGGGATGGTCGAGAGCAGCACGCCGGCGAGCACGATCGAATAGTCGACGAAGTGGTTCGACTGGAGCAGCGACAGGGCGACGGGGAGCGTCGGGTCCTGCCGGTCGAGCACGATGAACGGCCAGAAGAAGTTGTTCCAGGCCGAGACGAAGGTGAAGAGCCCGAGCATGGCGGCCGCGGGCCTCGCCGCGGGCACCCCGATCGTCCAGAAGGTGCGGAACGAGGATGCGCCGTCCATCCGCGCCGCCTCGATGAGTTCGTCGGGTACGGCCTGACCGAGGTACTGCGTCATCCAGAACACTCCGAACGCGCTGGTCAGCGCCGGAATGATGATCGCCCCGGTGCTGCCCGTCCAGCCGAGTTCGCTGAACAGCACATAGAGCGGCACGACGCCCAGCTGAGTCGGCACGGCCATCGTTCCGACGACGAAGGCCAGCAGCCAGCCGCGGCCCCGGAACTTCAGCTTCGCGAACGCCCATCCGGCGAGGGTGGAGAAGAAGACGACGGATGCGGCGATCAGCGCCGACGTGTAGATCGAGTTCCAGAGCGCCCGCCAGAAGTTCACCGCCGGGTCGTTCATGACGGCGAGTGCGTTCTGCCAGAAGTTGCCGCCGGGGATCCACGACATGTTCGGATCGCGAAGCGTGTAGGCATCGCCCGACCCGATGAGGAACGACCAGTAGAAGGGGAACACGCTGCCCAGCAGCACGATGCCCAGCAGGGCGTAGACGACCCAGCCGGGGCGCGAGCCCCGCACGTGGCGGGTCTTCCGGCCGACGCGGCCCGCCCGAGCAGCCGGCGCCTTGCGGCCTGTCTGCGAATCCGTCCTGTCGGCGGCATCCGTCTTGTCGATCACGCTCATGACGGCATCCGTCCCTTGTTCTTGGTCGGTCTGCGGGCCGAGTTCGCCGCATCGCCGCGGACCAGAGCCCGCGTGACGACGAGGTTGAGCATGCCGATCACCAGCACGATGAGGAAGAGGATCCAGGCGAGGGCTGCGGCACGACCGAAGTTCCACTCGCCCCAGCCGATGTTGTACAGGTAGAGCGTGATGGTCAGCCACTGGCTGTTCGCGCCGCCGGTGCCGTACTGGTCGTACATGCGCGGCTCGTCGAAGATCTGCAGCCCGCCGATGGTCGACGTGATGATCACGAAGATGAGCGTCGGCCGCAGGCTCGGCAGGGTGATCGCGAAGAACTGGCGCACCTTGCCGGCGCCGTCGACGGTTGCCGCCTCGTAGTAGTCCCGCGGAATGGCCTGCATCGCCGCGAGGAGGATGAGAGTGTTGTACCCGGTCCAGCGGAAGTTCACCATCGTGGCGATCGCGATGTGACTGGCGAAGGCGTTGGAGTGCCACGGGATGGCGCCGATGCCGATGTCGGCCAGCAGCGAGTTCACGATGCCGTACTTGTCGCCGAACATGTTGCTGAAGATGAGGGCCACGGCGACGGGTGCCATCACGTAGGGCACCAGGACGCCCATCCGCCAGAAGGTCTTCCCGCGAATGTTCTGGTCGAGCACGGCGGCGATCGCGACGGCCGCGATCAGCTGCGGGATGCTGGAGAGCAGGAAGATGCTGAACGTGTTGCGCAGCGCCACCCAGAACTTCGGCTGACCGAGCACATAGGCGTACTGGTCGAACCCGATGAACTCGCCGGATCCCCTGACCTGGTCCCAGTCCATGAAGGAGATGATGGCCGTGTAGGCGATCGGGAACATCCCGATCACGATGAAGAGCAGGAAGAACGGCGAGATGTAGAGGTACGGCGAGAGCTTCAGGTCCCAGCGCGCGCGGCGCTGGCTGAAGCCGGCTCGCCGGGGCGGGGCGGCGGTTGCGGTGGTCATGGCTGCCTTCTCAGGTCAAGGTTCCTCTCCCCGCGTCCGGACGGATGTGCGCCCGGATGCGGGGAGAGGAGACGACGGATTACTTGATGGCCTCGACCTCGGAGACCCACTGGTCCCAGCTGGTCGTGGCATCCTGCGTGCCGTCCTCGACGCGGGTGAGCGCCTTCTGCATGGCGTCATTGATCTGGAAGTAGAACTCGCCCTTGAACGGCGCGACCGTGACGGCCTTCGCACGCTCGGAGAGGATCTGTCCGACCGGTGCTCCGCCGAAGTACTCGTTGGCGCTGTCGAGCAGCGTCGAGTCGGTGAGGGCGTCGTTCTGGCTCGGGAACGTTCCCGCGTTCGCGAACGCCTTGACCTGCTGCTCGGGTGCGGTGAGCCAGTCGGCGAGCTCCTGGGCGGCGGCCACGTTCTTGCCGTTGGACGGGACGGTCAGGTACGAGCCGCCCCAGTTGCCGCCGCCGTTCGGGAAGACATCGGCGATGTCCCAGGTGGTGACGTCCTTCGCGTTGCCCTCGATCACGCCGAGCATCCAGCCGGGGCAGAGCATCGTGGCGAACGCGCCGTTGGAGACGCCGGCGAACCAGTCGTCCGACCACTGACCGAGGTGCGCCGACTGGGTCTTGCTGGCGGCGAGCAGCTGGTCGTAGATGTCCTTGACCTCGCCGTTCTTCGTGGCGACGATGTCACCCGACTTCGGGTCTTCGTAGGCGGCCTCGATCTGGTTGACCATGCCCTGGTAAGTGCCGCCCGCGGAATCGAAGAAGGCCTTGCCGGTGGCGTCGGCATACTTCTGACCGACCTCGAAGTAGTTCGCCCAGTCGCCCTCGAGGAGAGCGGCGACTTCTTCGCGGTCCGTCGGCAGCCCGGCTGCGGCGAAGAGATCGGTGCGGTAGCAGACGCCCTCGGGGCCGATATCGGTGCCGTACCCGATGAGGTTGCCCTCGGCGTCGGTCGCCGCCTCGGTCTTCCAGTCCAGCCAGCGGTCCTTGAGGTCGTCGCCGACCGGTGCGAGCAGATCGGAGTACTTCATGACCTCGGGGAGCCAGTCGACCTCGATCGCCTCGATGTCGGCGAGGCCGGTCTTGCCGAGCTTCTGGAAGTAGTTCTCGCGTGCGTCGTTGCTCGTCGCGGCGCGGTTGTGCACGATCTTCACGTTCGGGTGCTCGTCCATGTACTCCTGGAGGAGCTCATCGGTGTAGCCGAAGTCGTTGAACGTCGCGACGGTCAGCGTGACCTCGGCGTTCGGGTCGGTGCCGCCGCCTTCTGCACCGGATGCGCAGCCGGCGAGGGCGAGTGCAGAGATGGAAGCGACGGCGGCCGTCGTGAGGATCCGCCGTGGGGCACGTGTGTTCACAGGTCACTCCTTTGTGTGTGGTGCGGGATGCAGTGGTGCAGGCCCATGCGACGCTCGCCGTGCGTGGGAGCGCTCCCATGAGGTGGAAGTCACTGTATGGGAGCGCTCCCACGATTGTCAAGCGCGCCGCTCGAGACCGGGTTCGTTTCTGCAGCGGGTAGCCTTGCCCGGTGCCCTCCGCCGAACTCTCTCCCGCTCTCCTCCGCGCCGAATCGCTGATCCGGTCCGTGCCGGACTACCCGAAGCCGGGGATCGTCTTCCGTGACATCACCCCGCTGCTGGCGGATGCCGAGGCGCTGCGCGTCACGACCCAGGCCATCATCGAGCCCTTCGCCGGCCAGTTCGACGTGGTCGCCGGAGTCGAGGCGCGCGGCTTCATCCTGGCTGGAGCCGCTGCGATCGCCGCGGGAGTCGGTCTCATCCCGATCCGCAAGGCCGGCAAGCTGCCCCGGCCCGCGGCATCCGTCGACTACGCCCTCGAGTACGGCACCGCGACCATCGAGATGCACGACGATCTGCCGGCAGGTTCCCGCGTGCTGCTCATCGACGACGTGCTCGCCACCGGCGGCACCCTCGCCGCCGGGCGCCAGATCCTCGAGCGCCTCGGCTGCCACGTCGCGGGCATCTCGGTGCTGTTCGAGATCCAGGGCCTCGGCGGTCGCGAGGTCATCGGCGACGTGCACACCGTCTTCCGCTCCTGACGCCGAGCCGCACGGGCCGCGCGCACAGGACCGCGTCGAGTGCACGGCATCCGCGCACCCGCGCATCCCACCCCGCGTAGACGGATGCCGCAGCCCGGTAGACTGGAGCCGCCAGCCCTCTCGTGACTCCTGGAGCGTTCATGCCCACCATCGTCGTCGACGTCATGCCCAAGCCCGAACTGCTCGACCCGCAGGGGAAGGCCGTCTCCGGCGCGTTCGCCCGCCTGGGCGTGGAAGGCTTCTCCGGTGTCCGCATCGGCAAGCGCTTCGAGCTCACCGTCGAGGGCGAGGTCACCGACGAGGTCCTCGCCGAGGCCAAGCGCATCGCAGACGAGGTGCTCTCCAACTCCGTGATCGAGGACGTCGTCGGCATCGAGGTCGCCGAGTGACCGTCCGCATCGGGGTCATCACCTTCCCGGGCTCGCTCGATGACCGCGACGCGCAGCGCGCCGTCCGCATCGCCGGCGCCGAGCCGGTCGCCCTGTGGCACGGCTCGCACGACCTCGAGGGCGTCGACGCCCTCGTGCTTCCCGGCGGCTTCAGCTACGGGGACTACCTGCGTGCCGGCGCGATCGCCGCGCTCTCGCCGATCATGGCCGAGGTCAAGGATGCTGCCGCCAAGGGCATGCCCGTCCTCGGCATCTGCAACGGATTCCAGATGCTCGTCGAGGCGCACCTGCTGCCCGGGGGCCTGATCCGCAACGGCCACCAGCACTTCGTGCGCCGCGACCAGAAGCTGACGGTCGAGAACTCCGACACCGCGTGGACGAACTCCTTCCGCGCCGGTCAGGAGATCGTGATCCCGCTCAAGAACGCCGACGGCGGCTACATCGCCGACGAGCAGACCCTCGACCGCATCGAAGGCGAGGGACTCGTCGCCTTCCGCTACGCCGGCGTCAACCCGAACGGCTCGCTCCGCGACATCGCCGGACTCACGAATGAAGCGGGCAACGTGGTCGGCCTGATGCCGCATCCCGAGCACGCGACCGAGGCCGGCTTCGGCCCCGACACGGCGGCGGCGATGCGATCCGGCATCGACGGCATCGGCTTCTTCGCGAGCGCGATCGCCGCGGTCGCCCGCGTCGCTGCGTAGAGGTCTCAGCGCCGGCTACCCGAGCGCGGGCGGCCACACCCCGATCAGCACGGCCATCACCACGACGGTGACGAGCTCGTGCGCGATGTTCATCGTGGTCAGCGCGGTCGGGCGGCCCTCGAACGCGTCGTGCGTGATGAAGCGCGCCGCCGTGAACCCGGCCCACAGCGCGATCGCGGTGAACAACGCGGAGACGAAGAACGACCCCTCGTAGAAGTGCCAGGCGATGGCGGTCGCGCCGGCGAGCACCCACGCGGTGATGAAACTCACGATCAGGGTGGTGACGATGGCCATCGTCGCGCTCGCCGCCGGCTTGTCCATGTCGACGTTCGCGAGCTTCGACCAGCGCGTGCCGAACACCTTCCGCGCGTACCAGATCGATCCGACGAGCATGCTCGAGGCCGTCGCCAGCAACACCGCCCAGTAGTTGATCTCGGGAACCATGATCTCTCCTCGCCTCGACACCGCTCAAGACACGCACATCACGGACGCGATGTGCCCCCGACGCTACTCGCCGCGAGCACGCCGCAACAGATGACACGCATCAGGATGCCGCGACTACGCTCGAGGGGTGAGCATCGTCGTCACCGTCCCCCACGCCCGTCTCGCCGAGAACATCGGCTCCGTGCCGGAGGGCGCGGAGCTGCTGATCTGGGACATGCAGTCCCCGGCACCCCGTGATCGCCTCGACATCGTCGTGCCCCCGTACATGGGCGGCTCCTCCGTCCTCGGCGCCCTTCAAGGACTCGATGTGGGCCTGGTGCAGAGCCAGTCGATCGGCTATGACGGCGTCGCGGAAAGCCTGCCGTCCGGCCTGCACTTCGCCAACGCCGCCAGCGTGCACGAGACCTCGACCGCGGAACTCGCGATGGCCCTCATGCTCGCCTCGCAGCGACAGTTCCCGCGGTTCGTCCTCGCGCAGGATCGTTCCGAGTGGTCGCCGGTGTTCGCGGAGAGCCTCGCCGACCGTCGGGTGCTCCTGGTCGGGTTCGGCGGCGTCGGTGAGGCGATCGCCACGCGGCTGCGTCCCTTCGAAGTCGAACTCACCGTGGTCGCGCGCACCGCTCGCACGGTTCGGCACGACACGCTCGGAGAGGTGCGAGTGCACGGGGTCGACGAGCTCGCGGCTCTCCTTCCAGACGCCGAGATCGTGGTGCTCACTCTGCCGGGCGGCGACGAGACCCGGCACCTCTTCGACGACGAGACCCTGTCGCTGATGCGCGATGGCGCGCTCCTGGTGAACGTCGGCCGCGGCACCCTCGTCGACACCGACGCGCTCGTGCGCCAGGAGGGGCGCATCCGCGCGGCACTCGACGTCGTCGACCCCGAGCCGCTCCCGGAGGAGCATCCGCTCTGGAAGACGGAGGGTGTGCTGCTCTCCCCGCACGTGGGCGGCGCGTCCACCGCGATGAATCCACGGATCGCCCGCCTGATCCGCACGCAGATCGAGCGGATGCTGCAGGGCGAAGAACCGCTCAACCTCGTTATCGGGAACTGAAACCCACTGGGCAGCAGCCGGCATCCTCCACGCGCACGGAGCGGTCTCGAATTCGGGGCCGACACGCCAGATGTCGGACATCCTGGCCGGAACGGTCCGACATCTGGCGTGTCGGCCCCCGTAGTGCAACCCGGCCAGGCTCCCGCGCCTACCAGTGCTGTAAGCGTTTGCACTACTCTGATCCCATGGCACAGCTTGAGCAGATCGCAGCCCCCGGTTCCGAGTGGTGGCGCAGCGCCGTCATCTACCAGATCTACCCCCGGTCCTTCGCCGACGCGTCCGGCGACGGCATCGGCGATCTTCCCGGGATCACCTCGCGCCTCGACGACCTGCAGGACCTGGGCATCGACGCGATCTGGCTGAGCCCTTTCATGACGAGCCCGCAGAAGGACGCGGGCTACGACGTCGCCGACTACCGCGACGTCGACCCGATCTTCGGCACGCTCGCCGACTTCGACGAGATGCTCGCGCAGGCGCATGCCCGCGGCATCCGCGTCATCGTCGACCTCGTCCCCAACCATTCCTCCGACCAGCACGTCTGGTTCCAGGAGGCACTGAAGTCTGCCCCCGGCAGCCGCGAGCGCGGGCGCTACGTGTTCCGCGATGGTCGGGGCAAGAACGGCGAGCTCCCCCCGAACAACTGGGAGTCGGTCTTCGGCGGCGGCATGTGGGAGCGCGTGACCGAGCCCGACGGCACGCCCGGCCAGTGGTACCTGCACATCTTCGACCCGACCCAGCCCGATTTCGACTGGACGAACGCGGAGGTCCGCGAGGAGTTCCGCTCGATCCTGCGCTTCTGGCTCGACCGCGGAGTCGACGGCTTCCGCGTCGACGTCGCGCACGGCATGGTCAAGGAGGCCGGCCTTCCCGACTACGCCCCGGTGGAGGATGCCGACTCGATGGGCGGCGGCGAGGAGAACGTGCCCTACTGGGGGCAGGACGAGGTGCACGACATCTACCGCGACTGGCACGAGCTGCTCGCGGAGTACGACGGCGACCGGGCGCTCTGCGGCGAGGCCTGGCTGCCGACTCTCTCCAAGACGGCGCTCTGGGTGCGCCCCGACGAGATGCACCAGACCTTCAACTTCCCCTACCTGATGACCCCGTGGGATGCGAAGGCCCTCGGCGACGTCATCCGTGAGTCGCTCGACGAGTTCGGCAAGGTCGGCGCCCCCAGCACCTGGGTGCTCTCGAACCATGACGTCGTCCGTCACGCCTCACGCCTGGCGCTGACGTCCGAGAACCCGCAGGGCGAGGGCATCGGACCCGAGACGCCCGACAAGCCGGACACAGCGGTGGGCCTCGCGCGCGCCCGCGCGGCGACCACGCTGATGCTCGCGCTGCCCGGCTCCTCGTACCTGTATCAGGGTGAAGAGCTCGGCCTGCCTGAGGCGATGGAAATCCCGGACGAGTTCCGGCAAGACCCGACCTGGTTCCGCACGAACGGCGAGCGCTACGGCAGAGACGGCTGCCGGGTCCCGCTGCCGTGGGTGGCGGATGCTCCGGCCTTCGGCTTCAACGACACCGGCTCCTCGTGGCTGCCGCAGCCGGCGGAGTGGGCGCAGTACGCCCGCGCCGTCGAGAGCGCCGACCCCACTTCGACCCTGTCGCTCTACAAGGAGCTTCTCGCCGCTCGCCGCGAGTACGGCTTCGGCACCGGATCTCTCGTGTGGGAGGACTCCGGAGTCGATGCGGTGGCATTCCGTCGCGGCGACGTCCATGTCGTGGCCAATCTCGGCGCCGAGCCGATCGAACTCGGCGACGACGTCACGTTCGTGCTGCAGAGCCGGCCGTTCGACGGCACCTCGCTTCCGGTCGACACCGCCGCCTGGTACACCAAGGTCTGAACGCCACCCCATGGCGAGCATCGATGAGGTCGCGCGACTGGCCGGCGTCTCCACGGCGACGGTCTCGCGCGCCCTCAGCGGGCGCGGGCACGTCTCGGAATCCGCCCGGGAACGGGTGCGGGTGGCCGCGCAGGAACTCGGATACGTCGTCTCCTCGCGCGCGTCGAGTCTGGCGTCGGGGCGGACGAAGAACATCGGCGTCATCGTTCCCTTCCTCGATCGCTGGTTCTTCAGCGCCGTGCTCTCCGGAGTCTCCAGCGCCCTGATGCGCCAGGGCTACGACATCACTCTGTACAACATCACCGCTGACCGAGACGTCCGCAGCGAGGTCTTCGACACCTTCCTGCGGCGTCAGCGGGTGGACGCCGTCATCGCCGTGTCGATCGAGCTCGACGAGAACGAGACGCAGCAGCTGCTCGATCTGGGCCTGCCCGTCATAGCGATCGGCGGACCCAACCCGAAGCTCGACACGCTGACCGTCGATGATGTCGCGGTGGCACAGTTGGCCACCGAGCATCTCATCGGCCTCGGTCATCGCGACATCGCGCACATCGGCGCGAACCCGGAGTTCGATCTCGACTTCCACATTCCCACGCATCGCCGGCTGGGCTTCGAGAAGGCACTCGTGAAGGTCGGAATCCCCCTGAACCACGCCTTCCTCGAACCGGCCGACTTCACCGTCGGCGGTGGCTATCGCGCGGCGAAGCAGTTGCTCGGACGCCCCGGCCCCCGCCCGACGGCGGTGTTCGCGGCATCCGACGAGATGGCGATCGGCGCGATCCTCGCCGCGCGCGACCTGGGCTTCCAGGTGCCGGAGGATCTTTCGGTCGTCGGCATCGACGGGCACGAGCTCGGCGAGTTCTTCCAGCTCACGACGGTCGACCAGTTCCCGCTCAAGCAGGGTGAGCGGGCGGCGGATGCGGTGCTCGCCAAGCTGACGGCGACGGATGCCGCACCGGCACGTGCACCGGCAGCACTGCCGTACGAGCTGCACGTGCGCGGGACGACCGCACGGCTGTAGTCCCGGGCCGCCGCGAGATCCGAAACACCGGCGACACACATCACACGCCATACTGGGGCGATGGACGCTCTCAACGACATCGTGACCTCACTCGGCGGACAGCTGTGGACCTGGATCGTTCTTCCGGTCCTCGTCGTTCTCGGCCTGTACTTCACCGCCCGATCCGGCGTCGTGCAGTTCCGGATGATCCCGGAGATGTTCCGCACGCTCACGAACAAGACGCCGTTGGGCGACGACGGCAAGCCGCAGTCGGTGTCGGCATTCCAGGCGTTCACGATCTCCGCGGCATCCCGCGTCGGCGTCGGCAACATCGCCGGCGTCGGAACCGCGATCGCGATCGGCGGGCCGGGGGCCGTGTTCTGGATGTGGACCATGGCGTTCATCGGCGGCGCGTCCAGCTTCATCGAGTCGACGCTCGGCCAGACGTTCAAGGTGCGTGACAAGGACGGATTCCGCGGTGGCCCCGCGTACTACATGCAGAACGGCCTGAAGGCGCGGTGGATGGGCATCACATTCGCCATCGTGCTCATCCTGTGCTTCCCGCTGTCGTTCAACTCGCTGCAGGCGAACACCATCAGCGCGACCGTTTCGGGCAGCTTCGGCGGCGAGGTCGGGTGGATCCCGTGGGTGGTCGGCGGCGTCCTCGCCATTCTCACCTCGCTGGTGATCTTCGGTGGCATCCGCCGCATCGCCTCCGTCTCGCAAGCGGTCGTCCCCGCGATGGCCTTGCTGTACCTGATCCTGGGCCTCGTCATCGTCGGCATCCACATCGAGCGTCTGCCCGAGGTGTTCCTCTCGATCTATACGCAGGCCTGGGGCACCCAGGAGGTCGTCGGCGGCACCATCGGCGCGATCATCATGGTCGGCGCCCAGCGCGGCATGTTCTCGAACGAGGCCGGCCTCGGGTCGGCACCGAACGCGGGCGCCACCGCTGCCGTCACCCACCCCGTCAAGCAGGGGCTCGTGCAGACCCTCGGCGTCTACTTCGACACGTTCCTCGTGTGCTCGATCACCGCATTCATCGTGCTGGTCGCGACACCCGACCTGGCGGACGCCGAGCGCGGCATCGTGCTCACGCAGAACGCGCTGGTGAGTTCGCTCGGTTCGTGGTCGAACATCCTGTTGAGCATCATCATCTTCCTGCTCGCGTTCAGCTCGATCCTCGGCAACTACTACTACGGCGAGTCGAACATCGAGTTCATCAACTCGAAGCCCGCGGTGCTCACCGCGTTCCGCGTGGTCGTCGTCGCGGTGGTCTTCCTCGGTTCGATCGCCTCCGCGGACATCATCTGGAATACGGCCGACGGCATCATGGGCGTGATGGCGATCATCAACCTCATCGCCATCGCCCTGCTCTCCGGTGTCGCCTTCAAGCTCTTGAAGGACTATTCCGATCAGCGTCGCGCAGGCCTGGACCCCGTGTTCACCCAGGCTCGGATGCCGGAGGTGACCGGCATCGAGTGCTGGGAGGACGAGCTCAGCGTCACCGGCCCCATCCCCGTCGCGGGACGGGACACGGCTCGACGCGGCTGAGATCCGCCGACCCGACCACGCGCACGGTTCGGAGCTCGAGATCGAGCGCCCCCTTCCGTGAGGCTGAACAAGCGTTTATACTCCTGAACATGCGTTCAGCATCCGACGATCTGACCACCCGCGCGCGAATCCGCGATGCGGCGATCGAGTGCTTCGCTCGGCGCGGGTTCGGCGGCACCACGCTCCGCCAGATCGCGACGGAAGCGGGTGTGAGCGCAGCGCTGATCGTGCACCACTTCGGCAGCAAGGACGGCTTGCGTGACGCGTGCGACGCCTTCGTGGTCGCGTCGTTCATGGACGACAAGGACGCGATCACCGGCACGGCCGCGGCCGACATGATGCGCGCCGCACTCGACAGCCCGGACAGGTACGCACCGCTGCTCGAGTACATGACCCGGATGCTGGTGGATACGTCATCCGCATCCGATCGGCTGTTCGATGCCTTCCTCACGGGGACCCGCGAGATGCTCGAGCGCCAGATCGAGGCCGGGATCATTCGTCCGCAACCCGATCTCGATGCCACGGCCGCGTACATGACGCTCTACGGACTCGGCCCCGTTCTCCTGCAGCGCCACCTGGCGCGGACCCTCGGCGAGGACCGGCTGACGACGCAGCTGCTCGAACGGTCCACTCTCCCCGTGCTCGAGATCTTCACGCACGGCCTCTACACGGATGACCGGTTGCTCGTGGCTGCCCGTGACGCGCTGAACCGCAAGACCGGCCCGCGCTCGGACAAGGGTGAGAACGACCCGAATCAGGATCCCGATCCGCCTCGCTGAGGCGTGCTCTCCGTGACCCTGATCGTTCCCACCTGAAAGGAGCAGGGCAATGACCCCTGCCATCGACCTCTTGGACCTGCACAAGAAATACGCCCGCCACATGGCGGTCGACGGCCTGAACCTCTCCATCGAGCCAGGATCGGTCTTCGGCCTGATCGGCCCGAACGGCGCCGGCAAGACCACGACCCTGCGGATGATCCTGGACATCATCCGCCCGACCTCCGGCGCCGTTCGCGTGTTCGGCGAGGATCCCCGCGCCGCAGGCCCCTCGTTGCGCCGTCGGATCGGCTTCATTCCGGGGGAGCTTCGCCTGGAGGGCCGGATGACCGGCCGGCGGATGCTGGACTTCTATGTCGAGGTGTCCGGGCCGGTGCGTGCCGGCGCCATCGACGAGCTCTCGTCCCGGCTCGGCCTCGATCTGACGCGCCCCGTCCACACGCTGTCCAAGGGCAACAAGCAGAAGCTCGGAATCGTGCAGGCCTTCATGCACGAGCCGGAGCTGCTCGTCCTCGATGAGCCGACGAGCGGACTGGACCCGTTGGTGCAGCGGGAGTTCATCCAGCTCCTGCGTGAAGCGCGCGAGCGCGGTCAGACCGTCCTGCTGAGTTCGCACGTGCTCAGTGAGATCCAGCAGACGGCGGATGCGGTGGCCGTCCTGAGCGACGGTCGAATCGTGGCCGAGGGCGACGTCGCATCTCTCCGTCTCGGCGCCATCCGCCGGGTGCGAGCCGGATTCAGCGGGGTCGGTGCGGACGTTCTGCGCGCCGAGCTGATGGTTCTCCCGCATGTCGCCGACATCGAGGTCACCACGTCGAACGAGGTGGTGCGGCTGGCCGCCACCGTGGAAGGCGACATCGACCCGTTCGTGAAGGTGATCGCCCGCCATCGGCTCATCGACCTGGCCGTCGAGGAGCCTGACCTGGAGGAGTCCGTCCTCCGCCTGTACGGCAGTCCGGATTCGACGACGAGAGGGGCGGACCGTGCGTAAGCCGCTGCCCGTCTTCCGTCGCACGCTGCGCGAGTCCTGGGTGAGCCTGGCGGGTTGGACTGTGGGCGTCGCCGCCGTCCTGTTCATGTACCTGCCTCTGTTCCCGAGCATCGGGGGAAACGGGCAGATGCAGCAGATCATCGAGAGCCTTCCGCCCGAGCTGGTGAACGCACTGGGCTACGACCAGATCGGGACCGGCGCCGGCTACGCGCAGGGAACGTTCTACGGGCTGATCGGGTTTCTGCTGCTCACGATCGCGGCGACGGGGTGGGGCGCGGGCGCCGTGGCCGGCGCAGAGGAGACGGGTCGACTGGAGTTGGATCTCGCCCACGGCATCGGCCGCGTGCCCTACGCGCTGGAGGCGGCCGCGGCCCTGCTGGTGCGGCTGGTCTGGCTCGGCGTGTTCGCAGCGGTCGTCGTGCTCGCGCTGAACGACTCGGCGGAACTCGGCATCGAGCCGCGGCGCGTCGTCGACGCCACCGTCGTCTTCGTCGGCCTGACGATGCTCTCGGGCAGTCTCGCGCTGTTCGTGGGGGCGATGACCGGGCGCCGCGGCCGTGGGGTCGCCGCCGGTGCCGGCATCGCGGTGCTCGGATACGCATTCAACGCGATCGCGAACCAGGTCGAGGATGCCGATTGGCTTCGCTTCCTCTCTCCCTACTCGTGGGCCTTCCACCAGCCGCCGCTGGTCGAGGGGCTGAATCCGGCCGGCGCCATCGCGCTCTGGGGCGGCACCGCGGTGCTCGTCGCCGGCAGCGCTGGGGCGCTGCGCATCCGGGATGTCGTGGGCTGAGCGACCGAGCACCCGAGGTGGGGAGAGCGTCTCCCCACCTCGGATACGGTGGAACTGATCACAACTCGTCGGCCATCCCCCCGCAGCGAGCCTCATTCGTCGAGCGACTGCTTGTTCCCGCTCTTCCCACGCCGTACCCAGGAGGGTCCATGACCGCCGTCACCCCGGCGCGCGACAACGCATCGCGCTACCGCATCGAGCCGACCGTCCTGCAGGCGCTGCGCAGCCCGCGCCTTCTGACCCGTGAGGTGCTGGCAGGGCTCGTCGTCGCGCTCGCGCTCATCCCCGAAGCGATCGCCTTCTCGATCATCGCGGGCGTCGACCCGCGGCTCGGCCTCTTCTCGTCATTCATCATGGCCGTCGCCATCGCCTTCCTCGGCGGGCGCCCGGCGATGATCACCGCGGCCACCGGCGCGATCGCCCTCGTCATCGCTCCGGTCGCCCGCGAGTACGGCATGGACTACTTCATCGCCACCGTCCTGCTCGGCGGCGCCATCCAGATCGTGCTCGCCGTGCTCGGCGTCGCGAAGCTGATGCGCTTCATCCCGCGCTCCGTGATGGTCGGTTTCGTCAACGCGCTGGCGATCCTCATCTTCCTCGCGCAGCTCCCCCAGCTCTTCGATGTGCCATGGCTGGTCTACCCGCTCGTCGCCGCCGGACTCGGCATCCTTTTCCTGATGCCGCGGATCACCAAGGTCGTCCCCGCACCGCTGGTCACCATCGTCGTCCTCACCGCCGCCGTCGTCGTCTTCGGATGGAACGTGCCGAACGTCGGCGACCAGGGCGCGCTCCCGCAGAGCCTGCCGGAGCTGTTCATCCCGAACGTGCCGCTGACTTTCGAGACCTTGGCCATCATCGCGCCCTACGCTCTGGCGATGGCTGCCGTCGGCCTGCTCGAGTCCCTGATGACCGCGAAGCTCGTCGACGACATCACCGACACCCACTCCCGCAAGACCCGCGAGGCGTGGGGGCAGGGTGTGGCGAACATCCTCTCCGGCGCCTTCGGGGGCATGGGCGGCTGCGCGATGATCGGCCAGACCATGATCAACGTCAAGGCCTCCGGCGCGCGGACCCGGATCTCGACGTTCCTCGCCGGCGTCTTCCTGCTCGTCCTCATCCTCGCGCTCGGTGACGTCGTCGCCATCATCCCGATGGCCGCACTCGTCGCCGTGATGTTCCTCGTCTCGTTCGCGACGTTCGACTGGCACAGCATCAGCCCTGCGACCCTGAAGCGGATGCCGAAGAGCGAGACCGCCGTCATGCTCATCACGGTCATCGCCACGGTGTGGACCCACAACCTCGCGATCGGAGTGATCCTCGGCGTGCTCGCCGCGATGGTGATGTTCGCCCGGCGCGTCGCGCACTTCGTCACCGTGACGCGCGTGGTCACAGATGCGGCGGCGCACTACACGGTCGACGGCGAACTGTTCTTCGCCTCGAGCAACGACCTCACCACCCAGTTCGAGTACGCAGACGACCCCGAGCACATCGTCATCGACATGAGCGGATCGCACATCTGGGATGCGTCGACCGTCGCCGCTCTCGACGCCGTCGTCACCAAGTACGAGCACCGGGGCAAGACGGTGGAGATCCGCGGGCTCAACGACACGGCGGCCGCACTCCATCAGCGTCTGACGGGCAATCTCGGCGCGGGGCACTGAGCGCCCGGCGAACATCGTGTGACACGGAGGCCGAGTTCGAGGAGTAGTCTGCTTCCTCGTGGCGTCACACACTTCCATCCGCGGCCGGCTCGCGAAAAGCCGCCACTTGGCACCCGCCCAGGCCATCGCCGTGGGATTCGGGGTGGCGATCCTCGTGGGAGCGGTCACCCTGATGCTGCCCGCCTCCTCGGCGGCGGGCACGTGGACGGGACCGATCGAAGCCCTGTTCACTTCCACGTCGGCGGTATGCGTCACCGGGCTGATCGTGGTCGACACGGCCGTGCACTGGAGCCCCTTCGGGAAGCTCGTGATCCTGGCCCTGATCCAGCTCGGCGGACTCGGCATCATGCTCTTCGCCGCACTGGTGGGCCTGGCGCTTGCCCGCAGGTTCACGGTGCGCTCGCGCATGATCACCAGCACCGAGACCAAGACCGCCGGCGCCGGAGACCTGAAGAGGATCGCCACCGGCATCCTCGTCACCACTGTCGCGATCGAGGCGGTGGTGGCTCTGGTGCTCTTCGTCAGATTCACCACGGGATACGGGTACGACGTCGGCCGTGCAGCCTGGCATGCCGTGTTCCACTCCGTGTCGTCATTCAACAACGCCGGCTTCGCGCTCTACACCGACAGCTTGATGGGATTCGTCTCGGACCCGTGGATCTGCCTGCCGGTCTGCGCCGCGATCGTCCTGGGAGGCCTCGGATTCCCGGTGCTGCGCCAGCTGCGCCGGGAGTTCCGGCGTCCACTGCACTGGACGATGAACACACGGATCGTGCTGGCCGCCACCGGCGCTCTCCTCGCGCTCGGCACCGCCTATGTGCTGCTCATCGAGTGGAACAACCCCGGCACACTGGGCACGCTCACGCCGGGCTCTCGCGTTCTCGCCGGCTTCTTCCACGCTGTGCAGGCGCGGACCGCCGGCTTCAACTCGGTCGACGTCGCGCAGATGCACGACGAGACCTGGCTGGGCACCGACGTCCTGATGTTCATCGGCGGCGGGCCGGCCGGAACCGCCGGCGGCATCAAGGTCACCACGTTCGCGGTGCTGTTCTTCATCATGTGGACGGAGTTGCGCGGCGGGACCGCCGTCAACGTCTTCGGCAAGCGGCTCTCGCGCGCCGTGCACCGAGAGGCGATCACCGTCGTCATCGTCGCACTGGGGGCGATCATGGCGGCAGTGATCGCTATCCTCGCGATGACCGAACTCGACCTCGATCAGGTGCTGTTCGAGGTCGTGTCGGCCTTCGGCACCGTCGGCATGTCCACCGGAATCACGGCTCAACTGCCGCCGGTCGCGCAGGTCATCCTCATCCTGCTCATGTTCCTCGGCCGACTCGGCCCGCTCACCCTCGGCTCGGCGCTCGCTCTCAGGGAGCGCCGGACCGCCTACGAACTCCCCAAGGAGCGGCCCGCGATCGGCTGAACGCCCCGACGCCGAGCATCGCTCACCCATCGAAAGGACTCACGTGCCCAAGTTTCTCTCGTTCGGCCAGGACGCCCGCCGGATCGCCGAAGCCGACTCGGTTGCCGTCATCGGCCTCGGTCGGTTCGGCACCTCGCTCGCGCTCGAGTTGATGGCATCGGGCACCGAGGTGCTCGGAATCGACGCGGATGAAGACACGATCCAGGCGTTGAATGGTGAACTCACCCAGGTCGTCCGGGCCGATTCGACGCGTCTCGACGTTCTGGAACAGCTCGCGATCGGCGAGTTCGACCGTGTCGTGGTATCCATCGGCTCCGACATCACCGCATCGATCCTCACCGCGTCGTTGCTGCTGCAGCTCAAGGTGCCGGTCATCTGGGCGAAGGCCGTCGATGAACGACACGGCGCGGTGCTCGAGCAGCTCGGTGTGCACAAGGTCGTCTACCCCGAGAAGGACATGGGGCGTCGGGTGGCGCACCTCGTTCGTGGGGCGGCGGCCGACTACCTCGAGATCGACGAGGGCTACGCGATCGTCAAGACGGTCGCCCCGCAGCAGCTGCACGGCATCACGCTGACCGAGGGCCAGGTGCGCGGCACCCACGGCGTCACGATCGCCGCGTACCGCTCATCAGCCCACGGAGAGTGGCGGAACGCTCAGGCAGACACCATTCTCCGCGATGGCGACACGGTACTCGTCGTGGGTCCCACCATCGACGTCGAGAAGTTCGCGCAGCTGCGCTGAGCTCCTCGTACCGGCGCACCGCGGTCGTCCGGTCAGAGGGAGCGGAGTGCGTCGGCAGCAGCATCCAGTGCACCCTCGGTGAGGGCGAAGTACGCCCACTTGCCGCGCTGCTCGCGAGTCACGAATCCGGCATCGGCGAGCAGCTTCATGTGGTGCGAGACCGTGCCCTGCGACAGCCCGACCGGATCGATGAGATCGCAGATGCAGGCCTCGCCGCCGTCGGAGGCGGCGATGAGCGAGAGCAGGCGAACGCGCGTCGGATCGCCGAGCGCTTTGAAGACGTGCGCGATGCGCTCGGCGTCTTCGGCGGTGAGCGAAGAGGTGAGCGGCGGCACGCAGCACGCCGGAGCTTCGAGGGTCACGGGCAGGCTCACGACCCCATTATGCCACGTATTGACATTCTTCGATAGATGCGTAACAGTCGTCATATCGATGAATCTCAATCTGAGGAGATGTGATGTCTGAACTTCCCGTCGTCGTCATCGGCGCCGGCCCGCAGGGCCTGGCCGCCGCCGCACACCTGGTCGCGCGCGAACTCGATGTCGTCGTCGTCGAACGCGGGGACGGCGCCGCGGCTGCGGTCTCGGAGTGGGGACATGTGCGTCTCTTCTCGGCATGGCCCGAACTCACGGACACGGCGGGACGCCGACTTCTCGAGCCGAGCGGGTGGAGCGCGCCCACGTCAGGCTTTCCGACCGGCGCGGAATGGGTGAGCGAGTACCTCGCACCCCTTGCGGATGCGCTCGGCGAGCGGGTCCGGTATGCGACCACCGTGACCGGCGTCTCACGTCGGGGTCGGGACAAGGTCGTCGAGGGTGGCCGCAAGAGTCAGCCGTTCGTCGTGCACACCGTCGATGCGAACGGCGTCGATGCCCGGATCCTCGCCAGCGCCGTCATCGACGCGAGCGGCACTTGGTCGCTTCCCAATCCCGCCGGCGCCGACGGCTTCCCCGCCCTCGGCGAGGCTTTGACTGCGGAGCGGATCTCGTACCGCATCCCTGGCGACGTGTCAGCGCTCGCCGGCCGGCACGTCGTCGTCGTGGGCGCCGGGCACTCCGCCACTCATGCCGTCCTGCGGCTGAGCGAACTCGCACGCCGCGCTCCCGGCACACGGGTGACCTGGCTGCTGCGCCGCGGCAGCGCGGCGAACATCTTCGGCGGAGGTTCCGGCGATGACCTGCCGGAGCGCGCGGCGCTCGGATCGCGCGCCCGCAAGGTGATCGAATCCGGCGTCGTCGACCTGGTGACCGGGTTCCGCGTCGCCGCGTTCCGGCAGGATGCCGAAGCGCTGACGATCGTCGCAGAGGACGGCCGGGAGGTCGCCGACGTCGCTCACGTCTACGCCCTCACCGGATTCCGGCCCGACACCGGCATCCTGCGCGAACTGCGCACCGACCTGGACCCGGTGCTCGACGCGGTCGCCGGCATCGCGGCCGACATCGACCCGAACATCCACTCCTGCGGCTCGGTCGCGGCGACAGGGGCGCGCCAGCTCGCGCAGCCCGAGCCCGGCTTCTTCATCGTGGGCGTGAAGTCCTATGGCCGCGCGCCGACGTTCCTGGCGTTGACCGGCTACGAGCAGGTGCGCAGCGTGGTCGCCCACCTCGCCGGTGACCACGAGGCCGCAGCGCGCAACGAGCTGGCTCTTCCCGAGACCGGGGTCTGCGGCGGCTCCGGCGATTTCGACGAAGCGGCGAGCGGATGCTGCGCCGCACCCGCCCTGCTGCAGATCGGGCGGCCGGTGGGGGCGTCCGTCTGACGCTCGGGGCCGGCACAGGATGCCCGTGCCGGCCCCGAGCCCCGAGAAACGTCAGGCGTCCTGGTCTTCGAGTTCTTCGAGCACCTCGAACGGCGATTCGACATCGCCGCGCCATGCCTCGATGCCCTCACGGACCGCGAGGGCGGCGACGACCAGAGCGGCCACGGAGTCTGCCCACCACCACCCGAGCAAGCTGTTGAAGATGAGGCCGACGAAGACGGCGCCGGAAAGGTAGACGCACAGAATGAGCTGCTTGGCATCCGCGATCACGGCTCTTCGAGCCCAGCTCACGACCGGTGCGCACCTCATACCAGGCGAGTAGCGGCATGACGATCAGACTGAGCGCCGTGATCCCCAGTCCGAACGGACTGTGCGTGGGGCCTTCCTGGTCGATCAGGCTCAGTATGGCGTCGATCGTCACGTAGGCGGCGAGGAGGAAGAAGGCGAGACCGATGGCACGGACGGTGACCTTCTCCCAGCGCTCGGGACTCTTCCGGGTGAACTGCCACGCGATCGCCGCCGCCGAGAGCACCTCCACCGCGGAGTCGAGTCCGAACCCGATCAGAGCCGCCGACGAGGCCACCACTCCGGCCCAGACGGCGACGATCCCTTCGATCACGTTGTAGGTGATCGTGAAGGCGACGATGAGGCGTACACGACGGTGAAGCCGGGTACGCGTTTCCGCGGTGAGCTCGCTCATGCGCCGGCATCCGTTTCGCAGCATCCGGGAACCGTGCACGCGGCATCCTGACAGGGGGCATTCTCGTCGACCGCGAGAGTCACGTCCACGAGGGCCGTCAGTGCGGCGGTGAGATGCGGGTCAGCGATCTCGTACCGCGTCTGACGCCCTTCCGGTTCGGCCACCACGATGCCGCAGTCTCGGAGACACGTCAGATGGTTCGAGACGTTCGAGCGGGACAGTTCCAGCGCACGCGACAGCACGGCGGGATAGCTCGGCCCAGCGATGAGCGTCATCAGGATGCGCGATCGCGTCGGATCGGCCATCGCGCGGCCGAGCCGGTTCATCACATCGAGGCGGGGGGCAATGGTCAGCATGCAATGACTATACAGTCGACGCTGACTAGTACCGCGACACTCGTCGCGAATTCGCCCCGGATGGAAGCTGAGCGGGGAGAGCGAGCGAACCGGGTGAGGATCTGCGGGGAATACCCCTAGTGGGTATAGGGTTTGGATCATCATCACCCTCCGGGAGGACGATCCATGAACGACCAACGCGGCGACACCGAACAGCACGAGCACACCGGCCACGCGCACGGCCACGCCCAGGCGGCGCAGGAGCACTCCGAGCACGATGCCCACGCAGGACACGGCGATCACGTCGGCCAGTTCCGTCGACTCTTCTGGCTCATGCTGGTTCTCGCGTTGCCGACCGTCGCACTGTCCGGCATGTTCGCGATGATCCTCGGATATAGCCTCCCCGATATTCCCGGCCTCGCCTGGGTCTCGCCGGCGCTGGGCACCGTGATGTACGTCTGGGGCGGACGCCCTTTCCTCGTCGGCGCTGTCAGCGAGATCCGGGCCCGCAAGCCCGGCATGATGCTCCTCATCGGGCTCGCGATCAGCGTCGCGTTCATCGCGTCATGGGGAGCGACCCTCGGTCTGCTGCACCATGAGCTCGACTTCTGGTGGGAGCTGGCGCTTCTCATCGTGATCATGCTGCTCGGCCACTGGATCGAGATGCGCTCCCTCGCACAGACGACGTCCGCTCTCGATTCGCTCGCCGCCCTCCTCCCGGATGAGGCCGAGCGGTTCGTGGACGGCCAGACGGTCACTGTCTCGCCCGCGGACCTCGTCGTCGGCGACGTCGTCATCGTCCGTCCGGGAGGCAGCATCCCCGCCGATGGGCGCATCGTCGACGGCCGCGCCTCGATGGACGAGTCGATGGTCACCGGTGAATCCCGCACGCTCTCCCGCGGGATCGGCGACCCGGTCACCGCAGGCACGGTGGCGACGGATTCCGGGATCCGCGTGGAGATCACCGCAACCGGCGGTGACACGGCACTCGCCGGCATCCAGCGCCTGGTCACGGATGCTCAGAACTCATCCTCGCGCGCGCAGCGCCTCGCCGACACCGCAGCGGGCTGGTTGTTCTGGTTCGCCCTCGGCGCGGCGGCGGTCACCGCGATCATCTGGACGCTCGTCGGATTCCCCGATGCGGCCGTCATCCGCACCATCACCGTTCTTGTGATCGCCTGCCCGCACGCACTGGGTCTGGCCATTCCCCTGGTCGTCTCCATCGCCACCGAGCGTGCAGCTCGGGGCGGGGTGCTCGTCAAGGACCGCCTCGCCCTCGAGAGCATGCGCACCGTCGACACCGTGCTGTTCGACAAGACCGGCACGCTCACGAAGGGCGAGCCCGTCGTATCCGAGGTGTCTGTCATCGACGCGCACGACGCGGAGTACCTGCTCGCCCTCGCGGCAGCGGCGGAAGCCGACAGTGAGCACCCGCTCGCCAAGGCGATCGTCCGTGCCGCGGCCGACAAGAAGCTCACCGTCCCGGGCAGCCACGACTTCACGTCCTCGCCGGCGGTCGGCGTCACCGCGACCGTCGATGGCACGACCGTCCGCGTCGGCGGACCGCACCTGCTCGGCGAGGAAGGCGCGAGCGAGCTTCCGATCGCAGAGCAGTGGCGCGAGGATGGCGCCATCATCCTGCACGTCGTCCAGAACGGACGAGTCATCGGCGCGCTGAAGCTCGCCGACGAGGTGCGCCCGGCATCACGCGAAGCCGTCGACGCACTGCAAGCGCTCGGGGTGCAGGTGGTCATGATCACCGGGGATGCCGAAGCCGTCGCGGAAACCGTCGCGCAGGACCTCGGAATCGACCGGTTCTTCGCCGGCGTCCGCCCGGAAGACAAGGCCGCGAAGGTGATGGAGCTGCAGAGCGAAGGCCGCAAGGTCGCGATGGTCGGCGACGGCGTCAACGACGCCCCCGCGCTCGCTCAAGCGGACGTCGGACTGGCGATCGGAGCCGGCACCGATGTCGCCATCGCCTCGGCCGGCGTCATCCTCACCAGCGATGATCCGCGGTCGGTGCTGTCAGTCATCGAACTGTCACGGGCCACCTATCGGAAGATGAAGCAGAACCTGTGGTGGGCTGCCGGCTACAACCTCATCTCCGTGCCCCTCGCGGCCGGCGTGCTCGCCCCGATCGGGTTCTTGCTGCCGATGTCGGTGGGCGCCATCCTCATGTCGCTGTCGACCGTCGTCGTCGCACTCAACGCTCAACTGCTGCGCCGTCTCGATCTCCGGCCAGAAACGACGGTCCGCATGATCCTTGACCGATGACCGGGCTCAGGGAGCACGGGGGCGATCGCACGGCTTACCGGCTACTCGCCAAGGGCGATGATCGCGTCGGCGACCGGGTGTATAAAGATCGACATCCGCGTCATTTCACACGCCGCGGAGGTGCAGTGTCGCCATCCGAAAGGCCAGCGCGCGCAAGAGCAATTGCCGCCACTGCGGGATGCCCCGGTCTTCGGCAAGTCGGCTCAGAGGGTAGCCATGCCAGCACACGGCATCGGCGACGGCGACCGCGGCTCCGAACCCCCGCGGGCGCCAGTACGGGGCCCAGTCGATCACCGCGGCCCGGATCACGTCCTCGACACGTTGCGGATCGGCCGTGCCGGGAATCCACTCCATCGCGTGCCACCCGTCGCGCACCCACGCGCCACGGTCGTCGCCGACCGGCCGCGGGAAGGTGAACGCGTCGGAGTCAACGAGTTCGGAAAGCACCTGGGATTTCCAGACCGTCTCGTCGTGGCCGCCGCCGGGTCGCAGCACGATGTTTCCCGACCGTCAGGTCAAGCCCCTGCCTCAGGGCAGGAGCTCAGGCGTATGCATCGCCCCGAACGCCGAGTCGCTCGGCGAATCCGCGAATCCTGTCCGCGACGGCGTCGCGCAGCTCGCGCACTCCATCCGCCTCCCAGTTCGAGGGGTCGGGAAACGACCACTCGACGAGTTCCCCGGCGACCGGGCCGGGAAGGGAGAGCCCCGGTTTCATCAGCACCACGACATCCACGGCGAGAAGCTCATCCGCCGTGACCGCGCGCGGCTCGGCGGCAGACGTGTCGATGCCGAGTTCCTGAAGCGATGTGGCGACGACGGGATTGATCGCGTCCGCGGGGCTGACGCCGGCGCTGGTCGCGACAAAAACCTCACCCCCGAGATGTCCGAGCAGGTGTGCGCCCAGTTGCGAGCGCCCGGCGTTGTGCGTGCAGATGAACAGGACCGTCGTCGGCTGGGTCATCGTCTGGCCTTTCCTGAGAGAACCGCGACACGAGCGCCGCCACAGCATCGTCGTCACACGAAGTGAAGAGCAGGTGAACTTCGGCGGCGCGAGTTGCGATTGATATCGATGAATGTAAATATAGACGCATATCGAAGTAGCAGTCTTCCCCGTCATCGCCGTAAAGATCGAGGCTCCGCTCGCATGACCACCACTCTCCCCGCACCGGCCATCACAGGCCGCCGCCTGTCCACGCTGGACCGCTGGCTGCCGCTGTGGATCGGCCTCGCCATGGTCGCCGGCCTACTCCTGGGCAGGTTCGTCCCCGGCGTCTCCGAATTACTCGCCCGGCTCGAGGTCGGCGGGATCTCCGTTCCGATCGCCCTCGGCCTGCTCGTGATGATGTATCCGGTGCTCGCGAAGGTCCGCTACGACAAGGTCGCCGCCGTGACCGGCGACAAGAAGTTGCTCGTGTCGTCGCTCCTGCTGAACTGGCTCGTCGGGCCGGCGTTGATGTTCGCCCTCGCCTGGATGTTCCTGCCCGACCTGCCGGAATACCGCACCGGGCTCATCATCGTCGGCCTGGCCCGCTGCATCGCGATGGTCGTCATCTGGAACGACCTCGCCTGTGGTGACCGCGAGGCCGCCGCTGTGCTCGTCGCCATCAACTCGGTCTTCCAGGTCGTCGCATTCTCGCTGCTGGGCTGGTTCTACCTCACGGTGCTGCCTGGCTGGCTCGGTCTCGACAGCCAAGGACTTGAGATCTCGGTCTGGCAGATCGCACTCAATGTTCTGGTCTTTCTCGGCATTCCCCTGGTCGCCGGCTTCGCGTCGCGATTCCTCGGCGAGCGCCGGATGGGCCGCGAGTGGTACGAGGAGAAGTTCCTGCCGAAGATCGGACCGTGGGCGCTGTACGGCCTGCTGTTCACCATCGCGCTGTTGTTCGCGCTGCAGGGCGAACAGATCGCCCTGAAGCCGTGGGATGTGGCCAGCATCGCCCTCCCGCTGCTCGTCTACTTCGCTGTGATGTGGTTCGTCGGGCTCTTCACGGGCAGAGCGCTGGGGCTCGGCTATGCACGCTCGTCGACTCTCGCCTTCACTGCCGCCGGCAACAACTTCGAGCTGGCGATCGCCGTCGCGATCGGCACGTTCGGAGCGGCATCCGGGCAGGCCCTCGCCGGCGTCGTCGGCCCCCTCATCGAAGTGCCGGTCCTCGTCGGTCTCGTCTACGTCTCACTCTGGGCCGCACGCGCCTGGTTCCGCACCGACCCGTTCACCGCTGAAAGGATCCCGTCATGAACGCGACACTCGCGACCGCAGAGACCTGCAGTCCCGTCGCCACCCACGCGATCGGGCAGGATGCCGCGGCATCCGTCGCCACGACACTGAAGGCGCTCTCCGATCCGCTGCGATTGCGGATGCTGTCGGCCATCGCCTCCGATCCCCGCGGCGAGTCCTGCGTCTGCGACCTGGCGGAACTCGCCGCCGTCGCGCAGCCGACCGTGTCTCACCACCTCAAGGTCCTCAAAGACGTGGGTGTGCTGACCTCCGAGCGGCGCGGCACCTGGGTCTGGTACCGCATCAATCCGGACCGCCGCCGCGCCGTCACCGCACTCCTGGACTCCTTCGCGCCTGCGACTGTCGCCGCTCCGTGGCGCACCGACGCCACCGACGACGGGCTGCGTCCGGACTTCGACGGCCGCGTGTCACGTCTCGCCGAAGAGCTCGCCGCCGAAGTTCCCGAACTCGACGCCGGCGTCGTGCTCGCGATCGTGCGCGAGTCGTACACGGGTCTCGCACGCACCGCGCGGGTCAGCTCCGCATTGATCCCACTCACTGAGCGCTTCGCCCGCCAGCGCCTGAGCGATCTCACCCGCGACCGCGATGCGGGCGTGCCGCAGGTGCTGTTCGTCTGCGTCGCCAACGCCGGGCGATCCCAGCTCGCGGCGGCACTCGTGAACAAGATGGCCGGCGGCAAGGTCGTCGCCCGCTCGGCGGGATCGAGCCCTGCCGACGTGATCCACCCGCACGTGCGGTCGATCCTCGCCGAGATCGAGGGAGACGCGGCATCCGAGCGCTTCCCGAAGCCGCTCACCGACGACGCCGTCCGCGCCGCCGACGTCGTCGTCACCATGGGATGCGGTGACGTCTGTCCCATCATCCCCGGCGTCCGCTATGAGGACTGGGCCGTCGGCGACCCGGCCCTCGCCTCCGCCGAAGGCGTCGAAGCCATCCGCGATGACATCGCTGCCCGCGTCCGCATCCTCGTCGACGACGTTCTCAAATGACCCTTCACACCCCTGAAACCGGAGACATCATGACCGACACCACCACCAAGCCCTCCGTCCTCTTCGTCTGCGTGCACAACGCCGGGCGCTCTCAGATGGCCGCCGGGTTCCTCCGCGACATCGCCGGCGACCGTGTCGAGGTGCGCTCGGCTGGCTCCATGCCGGCCGATCAGATCAACCCGATCGCCGTCGAGGCGATGGCCGAGCTCGGCATCGACATCACCGCCGAAGCCCCGAAGGTGCTGACCACCGAGGCCGTGCAGGCATCCGATGTCGTCATCACCATGGGATGCGGCGATGCCTGCCCGTTCTTCCCCGGCAAGCGGTACGAGGACTGGAAGCTCGATGACCCGGCAGGCCAGGGCATCGACTCGGTCCGGCCCATCCGCGACGAGATCCGCGGCCGGATCGAGAACCTCGTGGGTGAACTGCTGGGCTGAGAGCTACTCGCCGCGCTCGTAGACATCGGGGATGCCATCGGCATCCTCGTCTCGCGCCTCCTGCTCGGCGATCAGCCGATAGTGGCGGTTTCGCATGCCGAGGACGACGGACGCCGCCAGTGCGGCGAGGACGGACGCCAGAAGGATCGCGACCTTCGCCGCATCATGCTCGACGCCGCGCGGGAAGCTCAGTTCGGCGATCAGCAGCGACACCGTGAAGCCGATGCCGGCGAGAATGCCGACACCGATGAGATCCACCCAGCCGAGGCCGTCGCTCATCCGGCTCCGCGTGATCTTCGTCATGAGCCAGGTCGTGAAGACGATGCCGATCGGCTTGCCGAGCACGAGGGCGCAGACGATGGCGATCGTCACCGGATGCGTGAGCGTTTCGACCAGGCCGTCGCCGACGAAGGCGACACCCGCGGCGAAGAACGCGAAGACGGGCACGGCGAAGCCGGCGGACAGCGGCCGGAAGCGATGTTCGAACTCCTCCGCGAGACCGGCGTCCTCGACGCCGTCGTCATCGGTCGTGTGAGAACGCACCGGGATCATGAAACCGAGCATGACTCCGGCGATCGTCGCGTGGATGCCCGAGGCATGGACGAATCCCCAGACCACGACGCCGATCGGGAGCAGGATCAGCCATGCGGCGAACCTGTTGCGGAGGAAGAATCCGCGGCGCCGGTGGGCAAGGACCGCATAGAGGGCAAGGGCGATGATCGCACCGGGAATCGGGATCGGATTGAGGTCGTCGGTGTAGAAGACGGCGATGATGACGATCGCGATGAGGTCATCGACCACGGCAAGCGTGAGCAGGAACAGACGCAATCCGTTCGGCAGGTGAGAGCCGATGATCGCGAGCACCGCCACGGCGAACGCGATGTCGGTGGCAGTAGGCACCGCCCAGCCGCGCAACAGCTCCGGTTGCGGTCCGACGACGATCACGTAGATCGCGGCAGGGACGATCACACCGCCGACAGCGGCGGCGACAGGGACGATCGCGCTGCGGATGTCGCGGAGATCACCCACGGCGAACTCTCGCTTCAGCTCGAGTCCGACCAGGAAGAAGAAGATCGCGAGCAGGCCGTCGGCCGCCCATGCGCCCATGCTCAGCTTGAGATGCCACGGCTCGTAGCCGAACTCGAAGTCGCGCAGCGCGAAGTAGCTGTCGGCGAACGGTGAATTGGACCAGATCAGAGCGATCGCGGCCATCGCGACGAGCAGGATGCCGCCGACGCTCTCCTTGCGGAGCAGAGCACCGATGCGCACGACCTCGCTGTAGCTGCCGCGCGAGGGGAAGACCGGGGAAGATGAGCGAGGGGATTCAGCCATGTGAGTTCTCCTAGGCGTCGACGAATGATGTTGTCGACCAGACTTCCCGACGCTCCTCACCCACAGTATCGCGCGCGGCCGCGAGCTGCTCCAGCGCTGCACTTCTACGAAAAGCTCGGCCCTGATCGCATCCTCTCGCACTCCGGGCAACCAGCGCCGATATCCGCGCCCTATGCTGCGCCGAGTGGCCCCCAGCTAGGGTGAGGGGCATGACGATCGACCTCGAAGCCCTGTACACCGATCTGCACCGGCATCCAGAGCTGTCGTTCCAGGAGACGCGCACGGCCGGCATCGCCGCCGCGCACCTCCGCGATCTCGGGCTCGAAGTGGAGGAGGGCGTCGGGATCACCGGCGTCGTCGGCCTGCTGCGCAACGGCGACGGCCCCGTGGTCTGGCTTCGCGCCGACATGGACGGCCTGCCTGTCGAGGAGCAGACCGGTCTCGCGTATGCCAGCTCTGCGAAGGGCATCGACCCGACGGGCTCCACCGTCCCCGTCATGCACGCCTGCGGTCACGACATGCATGTCACCGCCATGATCGGGGCCGTCGAGAAGCTCGTCGCCGCGCGCGCCGAATGGTCGGGCACGCTGGTCGTGATCATCCAGCCCGCGGAGGAGTACGGCGCAGGCGCACGCGCCATGCTCGACGACGGCATCCTGAACCGCTACCCGAAGCCGGACATCGTGCTCGGCCAGCACGTCACGCCCCTGCCCGCCGGAGTCATCGGCGTCCGCCCCGGAACTCAGATGGCGGCATCCGACGGTCTCACCGTCACCCTGCACGGCCGCGGCGGACACGGCTCGCGTCCCCACGCCACGATCGACCCCGTGGTGATGGCCGCGGCGACCGTGATGCGCCTGCAGACCATCACCTCACGCGAGATCGATCCGCAGGGCGTCGCCGTCGTCACCGTCGGATCCATCCATGCCGGCCTGAAGAACAACATCATCCCGGCCGAGGCGAGGCTCGAGCTCAGCCTCCGGTACCCGAACGAGGAGACCCGCGAGAAGGTGCTCGCGAGCGTCGAGCGCATCGTGCGGGCCGAGGCCGCGGCATCCGGCGCCGAGCGCGAACCCGAGATCCGCACCGACCACACCCTGCCCGCGACGATCAACGACGAGGTCGCAACGGCGCGCGTCACCGCTGCCCTGCGACGCGCGCTGGGTGACGCATCCGTCATCGACCCCGGCATGTTCACCGGCAGCGAGGACGTGTCGTGGTTCGCCCGCGACGCCGGCGCTCCCCTCGTGTTCTGGTTCTGGGGCGGGGCGGATCCGGTGAAATTCGCAGAGGCGACCGCGGCCGGCCGGCAGGCCGAAGACATCCCGACCAACCACTCCCCGTTCTACGCCCCGGAGATTCACCCCACGATCGATGTGGGCGTCACGGCCCTGAATGCGGCCGCGCGGGAGTTCCTGGGCTGACGCGGCTACACCGAGATGACGCGCGGCGGGGCGAGCTCGCGCGGCCGCACGCCGTGAGCTTCGCGGTGCAGCCGCTCCATGCGCACGTCGAGCTCGCTCGCCGCATCCGCCGCTTCCGTGAGGCTGTCGACCAGGTGCCCCGGGATCTGGCCCTGGAACTTGTAGTGGATCTTGTGCTCGAGGCTGGCCCAGAAGTCCATGGCGATGGTGCGGAACTGCACCTCGACCGGCACCGCGATGGGCCCGGTGGACAGGAAGACCGGCACCTCGATGATCGTGTGCAGGCTCTTGTAGCCGTTCGGCTTGGGATCGGCGATGTAGTCCTTCACCAGCCGGATCGTGACGTCGTCCTGCTGCGTGAGCAGGTCGAACAGGCGGTACACATCGGCCACGAAACTGCAGGTCACGCGAACGCCGGCGATGTCGGTGATCTCGGCACGGATGGTGTCGAAATCGGGCTCGATCCCCTTGCGGGCGACCTTCTCGACGATGCTGTCCGGTGTTTTGATACGGCTCTTGACGTGCTCGATGGGGTTGTACGCGTGGTTGTGGGTGAATTCGTCGCGGAGGATCGAGATCTTCGTCTCGACTTCTCGCATGCCGAACTCGTACTCCCGGAGGAACCGCTGGAACTGATCGCGGAGATCCTTCGCCTCGGCGATGGCCTGCTCGTCGACGGAAACCGTGCTCATGCTCCTGACGTTACGCATCCGTGATCGGAATCGCCTGGGTGTCGGCATCAGCCGCCGGACGCATATAGGGCCGCGCTCGACGGAGGCGACACCCACGCTGGGACGCTGACGGAGAACGGGCACTGCACCGTTCCGGCGTCTGGCTCGATGGCATGAACTACAGCCTTCTCGCCGACGAGTCGCCGTCGCAAGATACAGCTCCGTAAGGATTCCGTAAGGGGGCCCGTGTGCGCTGTAGAGATTCCGTAAGGATGTCGTGAGGACAGGCTTGCGGGGGCGTATCGTCGCCGCTCGTGGCAAATGAAACCCGGAGCCTGCCGGATACCCCTCAACTCGCGAAGCGCATCCTCATCGGAGACCCGCTGACGAACGAGCACCTCGAGGGACCAGCTGCTCCCCAAGCGCATGGCGCTGCCGATCTTCGCCTCCGACGCGCTGAGCTCGGTGGCGTACGCGCCGCAGGAGCTGGTGATGATCCTGTTGATCGGCGGCCTCACCTTCCTGTCATTCACGCCGATCGTCGCCGTATGCGTCATCGTGCTGCTGATCGTGGTCGTGCTCAGCTACCGCCAGCTCATCAAGGCGTACCCGTCGGGTGGCGGCGACTACGAGGTCGCGTCGAAGAACCTCGGCGAGATCCCCGGCGTCGTCGTCGCGGCCGCCCTGCTCGTCGACTACGTGCTGACGGTCGCTGTGTCGGTGGCATCCGGCGTCGACAACATCATCTCCGCCGTACCGGCCCTCGACCCGTTCCGCGTGTGAGCTCGCCGTCGGCTTCGTCGTCCTGATCATCGTCGTGAACCTGCGCGGCGTGCGCGAGGCATCCCTCGTGTTCGCGATCCCGACCTACGTCTTCATCGCCTCGGTCGGGTTCATGATCGTCACCGGGCTGGTCCGCACGTTCCTCGGCGATGCGCCGGTCGCGTCCAGCGCCGAGTTCGCCGTGCATGCCGAAGACCTCAGCCAGGCGGCAGTCATCCTGCTCGTGCTGCGCGCCTTCTCGAGCGGATGCTCCGCCCTCACCGGCGTCGAGGCCGTCTCGAACGGGGTGCCCGCCTTCCGCGCACCCAAGGTGCGCAACGCGCAGTCCACCCTCGTCCTGATGGGCTCGATCGCGATCGGCCTGTTCGCCGGCCTCACGGCTCTCGCCCTGATCACCGGGGTGCACTACGCCGAGAATCCCTGCGACCTGATCGGCTTCGACTGCACGAACCCGCAGCCGAGCCTGATGGCGCAGGTGGCGAGCGCCACGTTCGGCGGCGGCAGCATCCTCTTCTTCATCGTGCAGGCCGCGACCGCGTGCGTGCTGCTGCTCGCCGCGAACACCGCGTTCAACGGCTTCCCGCTGCTCGGCTCCGTGCTCGCCCGCGACGGCTACGCCCCGAAGGCGCTGAACACCCGCGGCGACCGGCTGGTCTTCTCGAACGGCATGATCGCGCTGGGCATCGTCGCGATGATCGTGCTCGTGGTGTTCCAGGCGCGGCTGACGACGCTCATCCAGCTGTACATCATCGGCGTCTTCGTGTCGTTCTCGCTCGGCCAGCTCGGCATGGTCCGGCATTGGCGCCGCCTCCTGCGCACACCGGCAGAGGGAAGTACCGACGTCCGGGCCACGGCGTCCGAGCGTCGCTCGGCGCGCGTCGGCCTGATCATCAACTCGGTCGGTGCGACCTTCACGATCCTCGTTCTCGTCATCGTCACGATCACGAAGTTCACCCACGGCGCGTACCTGGTGTTCTTCGCCATCCCGGTGCTCGCGTTCCTGATGATGGGAGTGAAGCGCTACTACCGCGATGTCGACCATGAGATCGCGATCGACGACACCACGCATTTCGGCGCCACAGGCGACATCGCGATCGTCCTCGTCAACCGCCTGCAGAAGCCGGTCGTGAAGGCGGTCGAGTACGCCGTCGCCGCGAAGCACGGCAAGACCCTTGCCGTGCACGTGGCTGTCTCGGCCGAGGAAGCCGAAGAACTGCAGCAGGAGTGGGCCGATCACCTGATGCCGATCCCGCTGGTGATCATCGAGTCGCCGTATCGCTCGTTCGCGCAGCCGGTGGCGCAGTTCATCACGCAGTACCGCGAGAAGCACGGCTCGTCCGTGGTGACCGTGTACCTGCCGCAGTACATCGTCGGGCACTGGTGGGAGACCTTCCTGCACAACCGCCGGGCCCGGCGCATGGCGAACCAGCTGATGCTCGTGCACGGCGTCTCGATCACGCTCGTGCCGTGGCTGCTGGACTCCTCCGAGTTGATCTACGGACGCCGCTCGCGCCCGCTGCCCGGGCAGGAGCGCGCCGGCCGGCCTGTCGTCGTGAACGGCCGCCGCGCGCACCGACCCGCTGGGCCGCCGCAGAGCTGACACCCCGCGTCACCCGGCGACGCGGCCAGCACCGGAGTGGACGCCGTGAGCAAGCCGCATGCGTCGCGGCGAAGCGCGTAGGGGAACCGTGAGGATCCTGGTCGAGTCGCACCGGGCGGAGTTCTATCGAATTCGTGCTCGACATCCTCTACCTCGCGCTGACACTCGCGCTCTTCGCCCTCATCTCGCTCACCGCCCAGGGGGTGGAACGACTGTGATCGTGTTCGAGATCCTCGCCGCCGTCCTCGCGCTCGCCGCGATCGGGTACCTCGTGGTCGCCCTCGTCGCCCCGGAGAAGTTCTGATGGGCGCGGGCATCTGGTTCGGCATCCTGCAGGCGGCGACGCTCGTCACGGCCCTCGTGCTCCTGTACCGACCCCTCGGCGACTACATCGCGCACATCTACACCTCACGCCGCGATCTGCGCGTCGAACGCGGCCTCTACCGCCTCATCGGCGTGGACCCGTCGTCCGAGCAGACGTGGCGCGCCTATGCCCGCAGCGTGCTCGTCTTCTCCGCCGTGGGGGTCCTTCTCGTCTACGGCCTGCAGCGACTCCAGGCGTTCCTTCCCGAATCCCTCGGGCTTCCAGCCGTCCCCGAGGGGCTCGCCTTCAACACCGCAGCATCCTTCGTCTCCAACACGAACTGGCAGTCCTACTCGCCCGAGCAGACCATGGGCTACACGGTCCAGCTCGCCGGACTCACGGTGCAGAACTTCGCCTCGGCAGCGGTCGGACTCACCATCGCCATCGCATTGATCCGCGGGCTCGCCCGCCGCGGCTCCGCGACGATCGGCAACTTCTGGGTCGACCTGGCCCGCGGGCTCGGCCGCCTCCTCCTGCCGATCGCTCTCATCGGCGCGATCGCCCTCATCGTCGGCGGCGTCGTGCAGAACTTCGCCGGCTTCACCGAAGTGCAGACCATCGGCGGAACAGCGCAGACCATCCCCGGCGGACCTGTCGCCTCACAGGAGGCGATCAAGCTGCTCGGCACGAACGGCGGCGGCTTCTTCAACGCGAACTCCGCGCATCCCTTCGAGAATCCGACGGGATGGACGAGCCTCCTGGAGGTCCTGCTGCTCCTGGCCATCCCGTTCGCGCTCCCCCGCACCTTCGGACGCATGATCGGCGACCACCGCCAGGGCTACGCGATCGCCGCGGTCATGGGAACGATCTTCCTCGTGTCGGCCGTCGCGCTCTCGGCGCTGGAGCTCGCCGGCCGAGGCTCGGCTCCCGAACTCGCCGGAGCGGCCATGGAGGGCAAGGAGCAGCGCTTCGGCATCCTGGGATCCACCCTCTTCGGCAGCGCGAGCACGCTCACCTCGACCGGAGCGGTCAACTCGATGCACGACTCGTACACCGCTCTCGGCGGCATGATGCCGATGCTGAACATGATGCTCGGCGAAGTCGCTCCCGGCGGCGTGGGTTCCGGGCTGTACGGGATGCTCGTGCTCGCCATCATCGCGGTGTTCGTGGGCGGACTGCTCGTCGGCCGCTCTCCGGAGTACCTCGGCAAGCGCATCGGACCACGGGAGATCAAGCTCGCGAGCCTCTACATCCTCGTCGTCCCCGCGCTCGTGCTCGGCGGTACGGCTCTGAGTTTCGCACTCCCCGGCATCCGTGAGGATGTGGAATCGACCAGCATCCTGAACCCCGGCGTGCACGGCATGAGCGAGGTGCTGTACGCGTTCACCTCGGCGGCCAACAACAACGGATCCGCGTTCGCCGGGCTGACCGCCGACACCCCCTGGTTCAACACGGCCCTCGGCGTCGCGATGCTGCTCGGGCGGTTCCTCCCCATCGTGCTCGTGCTCGCGCTCGCCGGCTCGTTCGCCGCCCAGGAGCGCGTTCCGGCCACCGTCGGGACCCTCCCCACCCACCGGCCGCAGTTCGTCGGCCTGCTCCTCGCCGTGACGGTCGTCGTCACCGCACTCACCTATTTCCCGGTCCTCACCCTCGGACCGCTCGCCGAAGGACTCGTCTGACATGACCGCCGTCATCACCACCCCATCGGTCCCGGAGCCTGTCGAAGGGCAGGATGGCGGGGCATCCGCACCCGCGTCAGCCGACACGTCGAAGCCCCGCCCTTTCGGCTGGGCGCAGCTCGCGCAGGCGCTTCCCGGTGCCCTGCGCAAACTGAACCCGGCCTCTCTCGTGCGCAACCCGGTCATGCTCCTCGTCTGGGTCGGTGCCGCGTTCACGACCGCCCTCGCGATCGCGGAACCCTTCCTCGGCGGCCCTGGCGAGTCCGGCGGCACCGCCGTGCCCCCGATGTTCACCTGGGGCATCGCCGGGTGGCTGTGGCTGACGGTTCTCTTCGCGAACGTCGCCGAATCCGTGGCCGAAGGCCGCGGCAAGGCCCAGGCGGCAAGCCTGCGCAAGACCCGCACGAGCACGCTCGCCACCCGGGTCGACGGCTACGACGCGGTGCGGGATGCGGCCGCAGAAGGCACCGAGACCGTGCAGGTGTCATCGGCCGACCTGCAGCGCGACGACATCGTGATCGTGAAGGCCGGGGAACTGATCCCCGGCGACGGCGACATCGTCTCGGGCATCGCGACGGTCGACGAGTCGGCGATCACGGGCGAGAGCGCCCCCGTCATCCGCGAATCCGGCGGCGACCGCAGCGCCGTCACCGGCGGCACCCGAGTGCTCTCCGACCGGATCGTGATGCGCATCACCTCGAAACCGGGCGAGACCTTCGTCGACCGCATGATCGCCCTCGTCGAGGGCGCCAGCCGCCAGCGCACGCCCAACGAGATCGCCCTCAACATCCTGCTGTCAAGCCTGTCGATCGTGTTCCTGATCGTGGTGCTCGCGCTCAACCCGATCGCCGCCTACGCCGCGTCACCCGTGAGCATCCCGGTCCTCATCGCCCTGCTCGTCTGCCTCATCCCGACGACCATCGGCGCCCTGCTGTCGGCCATCGGCATCGCCGGCATGGACCGGCTCGTGCAGCGCAACGTGCTCGCCATGTCCGGACGCGCGGTCGAGGCGGCCGGAGACGTGACCACCCTGCTGCTCGACAAGACCGGCACGATCACCTACGGCAACCGCCGCGCATACGAGGTGCTCCCGCTCCCAGGCGTCGACGCCGACGAGCTGCTCCGCACGGCCGCGCTCTCCTCACTCGCCGACCCGACGCCGGAGGGCGCATCGATCGTCGAACTGGCCGCCGGTCTCGGCATCCGGGTCGAGGAACCGGCCGACGCGATCGTCGTGCCGTTCACCGCGCAGACCCGGATGAGCGGGCTCGACCTCGCCGACGGCGCCCGGATCCGAAAGGGCGCCGGCTCCGCTGTCCGCGCCTGGCTCGGGATCGACGACGCCGACGGTGAGCTGACGAAGCGCACCGACGCCGTCGCGCAGAGCGGCGGTACGCCCCTCGTCGTCGCGGTGAAGGATGCGTCGACGGACACGGGGCGTGTGCTCGGCGTCGTCCACCTCAAGGACATCGTGAAAGAGGGCCTGAAAGAGCGCTTCGAGGAGCTGCGCAGCATGGGCATCCGCACGGTCATGATCACCGGCGACAACCCGCTCACCGCGAAGGCGATCGCCGCCGAGGCCGGCGTCGACGACTTCCTCGCGGAGGCGACTCCCGAGGACAAGCTCGCGCTCATCCGCCGGGAGCAGGAGGGCGGCCGACTGGTCGCGATGACCGGCGACGGCACGAACGATGCCCCCGCCTTGGCGCAGGCCGACGTCGGGGTGGCGATGAACACCGGCACCTCGGCCGCGAAGGAGGCCGGGAACATGGTCGACCTCGATTCCGATCCGACGAAGCTCATCGACATCGTGCGCATCGGCAAGCAGCTGCTGATCACCAGAGGAGCACTCACGACCTTCTCGCTGGCGAACGACATCGCGAAGTACTTCGCGATCATCCCGGCGATGTTCATGGGTGTCTTCCCCGGCCTCGCTGCACTCAACCTCATGCAGCTGCACTCCCCGGCATCCGCCGTGACGAGCGCGATCATCTTCAATGCCATCGTGATCGTCTTCCTCATCCCGCTGGCCCTGCGCGGCGTGAAGTATCGGCCGGCGAGTGCCTCGCAGATCCTGCAGCGCAACCTGCTCGTCTACGGCCTGGGCGGCGTGATCGCCCCGTTCATCGGGATCAAGCTGATCGACCTCGTCGTCAGCCTCATCCCCGGCTTCTGACCCCTCCCGACCCGACAAGGAAGAGACATGTCCTCGCTCCGCACCACCGTCCGCACCACCGGAGTCGCCGTCCGCGCGATGCTCGTCCTCACGCTGACCCTCGGCGTCGGGTACACCCTGGTCGTCACCGGCATCGGGCAGATCCTCGTCCCGTGGCAGGCGAACGGCTCTCCTCTCGCTGACGGTAAGGGCGCCGTCGTCGGCAGCGCCCTGATCGGGCAGTCGTTCACGGATGCCGACGGCGATGCGCTGCCGGAGTACTTCCAGTCACGCCCGTCGGCGGCAGGCGCCGGCTACGACGGGGCGAGCTCGGGCGGCAGCAATCTGGGTCCGGAGAACCCGGACCTCGTCACAGCGATCGCGGAGCGTCGGACGACGATCGCGGAACGGGAAGGCGTGTCGCCGTCGCAGGTTCCGCCCGACGCCGTCACGGCATCGGCATCGGGACTCGACCCGCACATCAGCGTGGCCTACGCGCTGCTTCAGGCACCGCGCATCGCGGCGGAACGACGCCTCCCCGAATCGGAGGTCCGCGCGCTCGTCGAGTCTAGGATTCAAGGGCGGGATCTGGGATTCCTCGGCGAAGAGCGCATCAACGTCGTCGAGCTCAATCTCGCTCTCGACGAGCGGGGGAACGGATGACCGGAGAACGGACGCCGCGGCGCGGCCGGCTCCGCGTGTTCCTCGGCGCCGCTCCCGGCGTCGGCAAGACCTTCGAGATGCTCGACGAGGGCCGGCGACTCCTGGAAGACGGCCGGGACGTCGTGATCGCGATCGTGGAGACGCATGACCGTGCGGCGACTCTCGCGCAGACCGTCGGTCTGCCCGAGGTGCCCCGGCGGGTCGACAGCCACCGCGGCGTCGAACTCACCGAGCTCGATCTGGAGGCCGTCCTCGATCGGGCGCCGGAGATCGCCCTCGTCGACGAGCTCGCGCACACGAACATCCCCGGCTCCCGGCATGCGAAGCGCTGGGAAGACGTCGAAGACCTCCTCGAGGCGGGGATCGACGTCATCACCACGGTGAACGTGCAGCACATCGAGTCGCTGAACGCGGTCGTCGCGAAGATCACCGGCGTCGCGCAGCAGGAGACGATCCCGGATGCCGTGGTGCGCAGCGCCGACGACGTCGAGGTCGTCGATCTCGCCCCGCAGACGCTGCGCGACCGGCTCGCCGCCGGGCTCGTGTACCCGGCTGAGCGCATCGACGCGGCGCTGTCGAACTACTTCCGGCTCGGCAACCTGACCGCGCTCCGCGAGCTGGCGCTGCTCTGGCTCGCCGACGAGGTCGACAGCGCGCTGCGCAGCTATCGGGCCGACCACGGGATCGAGGGCACCTGGCAGGCCAGGGAGCGGGTGGTCGTCGCATTGACCGGCGGGCCGGAGGGCGAGACCCTGCTCCGACGCGGCGCCAGGATCGCCGCGCGATCCGCAGGCGGCGAACTGCTCGCCGTGCATGTCTCGGCGCAGGACGGGTTGCGCAACGACTCCCCCGGTGCCCTGACCGCCCAGCGGGCTCTGGTGGAATCGCTGGGTGGCAGCTATCACCAGATCGTCGGCAACGACATCCCGGAGACCCTGGTGGAATTCGCGCAGTCCGTCGACGCCACGCAACTGGTGATCGGCGTGAGCCGGCGCGGACGTCTGGCCACGGCGCTCACGGGGCCAGGGATCGGCGCGGAGATCATCCGTCATTCCGGCGACATCGACGTGCACATCGTCACGCACGCGGCGGCCGGCGGACGCGTATCGCTCCCCAAGATCACCGGCGGAGCGCTCGGCTGGCGACGCCAGGTGCTCGGATTCGCCGTCGCACTCGTGTTCGGCCCACTGCTGTCCTGGTTGATGTTCACGTTCCGCAGCCCCGAGTCGATCACGGCCGAGGTCCTCGCGTATCAGCTGCTCGTCGTGGTCGTCGCCCTCATCGGAGGGCTGCGACCGGCGCTCTTCGCCGCGGTGCTCTCCGGCATCACCCTGGATTTCCTCTTCGTCGCGCCGCTGTTCACCATCACGGTCGCTCATCCGCTCCACGTGCTCGCCCTCGCCCTCTACGTCACGATCGCGATCCTGGTGAGCATCATCGTCGATCAGGCCGCCCGCCGGGCACGCACCGCCAAGCGCGCCACCGCTGAGGCCGAGCTTCTGGCAGCAGTCGCCGGAAACGTCCTCCGCGGAGACAACGCGGTGCTGGCCCTGGTCAGCCGCACCCGCGAGGCTTTCGGCCTGAGCGGGGTGCGCCTGCTCGGCGCCGACGGGGAGGTGCTCGCCCGTGACGGCGAACCGCTGCCGGACGGCAGGGCGACGACGATCCCGGTCGGGTCCGGCGACACCCCGCGTGCGACGCTCGAGCTGCACGGCGGGCCGCTGGACGGCCCGGCCCGGCGTCTGCTCGACGCGATCGTCGCCCAGCTGGCGGCGGCGATCGAGCACACCGACCTGCGGGCGACGGCGCGCGAGGCGGCGACGTTGACCGAGACGGATCAGGTGCGCAGCGCCCTGCTCGCCGCCCTGAGCCACGACCTGCGTCGCCCCCTGGCGTCGGCTGTCGCTGCGATCGGCGGATTGCGCGGGGCCGGAGAGCTCTCCGACTCGGATCGTGACGAGCTCCTCGCCACCGCGGACGAGAGCCTTGTCGCCCTCTCCACGCTCCTCACCGACCTGCTCGACGTGAGCCGGGTGCAGGCCGGTGTACTCGCGGTCTCCGCGACGCCGATGGATGCTGCGGGCAGCATCCTCGCTGCGATCGACGAACTCGCCCTCGGACCCTCCGACGTCGAACTCGCCCTCGACCCCGCACTGCCGCCGCTGCAGGCCGACCCGGTGCTGCTGCAGCGGGTGCTGGTGAACGTGCTCGCCAACGCCCACCGGCATTCTCCGATCGGGCGTCAGGTCATCGTGTCGACGAGCCGGCTGGGCGAGCGGGCCGAGATCCGCATCATCGACCGCGGCGACGGCGTGCCGGCAGAACGTCGCGACAGCATGTTCCAGCCGTTCCAGCGCTTCGGCGACACCGACAACACGACCGGGCTCGGATTGGGGCTCGCACTCTCCCGCGGTTTCACCGAAGGCATGGGCGGTAGCCTGACACCTGAGGACACGCCGGGCGGCGGCCTCACCATGGTCATCTCCCTGCCTCTGGCTGCAGGACAGCCAGACGCGGAGGACTCGCAGTGAAGCTCCTCATCGCCGACGACGACCCCCAGCTGGTGCGGGCGCTGCGGATCACGCTCGCCGCGCACGGGTACGAGGTCGTCACCGCCGCCGATGGCGCCGCCGCGATCACGGCTGCCGCGCACGCGCATCCCGACATCATCATGCTCGACCTGGGAATGCCGAAGATGAACGGCATCGAGGTCATCCATGCACTCCGCGGCTGGACGAAGGCGCCCATCATCGTGGTGTCGGGGCGCACCGGCTCCGCCGACAAGGTCGACGCGCTCGACGCCGGAGCCGACGACTTCGTCACCAAGCCGTTCCAGGTCGACGAGCTGCTCGCGCGGCTGCGGGCGCTCGCCCGGCGCACGGTTCCCGCGAGCGGCGAGTCGACGGTCGGCTTCGGCGATGTCGTCGTCGATCTCGCGGCCAAAGCCGTGACCCGCTCGGGTGCACGCGTGCACCTGACCCCGACCGAGTGGCGGATGCTGGAACACCTGTGCCGGCATCCCGGCGCCCTCGTCACCCGGCAGGACCTGCTGAAGGAGATCTGGGGCAGCGAGCAGGTCTCCGATTCCGGCTACCTGCGCCTGTACATGTCGCAGCTGCGCAAGAAGCTCGAGGTCGCGCCCGCGGCGCCCGTGCATCTGCTGACGGAGTCCGGGATGGGCTATCGCCTCGTGCTCTGACGCGCGGCCAGCTCGGCGCGCTTCCGATCGCGCCCGAGATCCGGACGACCGCCCGGCCCTACGGCATCGCGGCGTCGATCAGCACCTCGGCGGCGCTGCGCGCCTGCACGGCCACCTGAGGGTCGGCCGAGATCGCGGCGGTGCTCTGCGCCCCCTCGGCGAGGATCGATAGCTGCGCGGCGAGGGATGCCGGCGCCCCTGCGGCGACCACGAGGTCGGCCATGTAGCGCTGGAACGACGCCTTGTGCTCGCGGACGATCGATGCGACCTCGGGGTTGGTGCCGCCGAGTTCGCCGAACGCATTGATGAAGGCGCAGCCGCGGAAGCCGTCGGTGCAGAACCACTCCTCGAGGTAGCCGTACACGGCGAGCAGTCTCGTGCGCGGGTCGCTGCCGGCATCGCCGACCGCGGCCGCGAGCGACGTCTCCCACTCGTGGTGCTTGCGCTTCAGGACCGAGGCGACGATGTCGGTCTTGGCGGGGAACAGCGCGTACAGCCGGCGCAGCGACACGCCGGCAGCCGCGCGCAGCTCGTCCATGCCGACGGCCGCGTACCCCTTGCGGTAGTAGAGCTCCTCGGCGGCGGCGAGGATGCGTTCGCGCGCCTCTTCTTCGATCATTTCCACAGTCTACTTGACAAGAGAACGTTCGTTCTCTAGATTGATGACATCAGGCGAGAACGACCGTTCTCACGAAAACAGGAAAGAGCGATCATGGGCTACATCACCGTCGGCACCGAGAACAGCACTTCCATCGAGCTGTACTACGAGGACCAGGGCGCGGGGCAGCCGGTCGTGCTGATCCACGGCTACCCGCTGAACGGCCACAGCTGGGAGCGCCAGACCCGCGAGCTGCTCGCCGCAGGGCTACCGGGTCATCACGTACGACCGCCGCGGGTTCGGCCAGTCGTCGAAGGTCGAACGCCGGCTACGACTACGACACCTTCGCCGCCGACCTGAACACCGTGCTCGAGACCCTCGACCTGCGCGACGTCGTGCTCGTCGGCTTCTCGATGGGCACCGGAGAGCTCGCTCGCTACGTCGCCCGTTACGGCCACGAGCGCGTCGCGAAGCTCGCTTTCCTCGCCTCGCTCGAGCCGTTCCTGGTGCAGCGCGACGACAACCCCGAAGGCGTCCCGCAGGAGGTCTTCGACGGCATCGCCGCTGCCGCGAAGGGCGACCGCTACGCGTGGTTCACGGACGTTCTACAACGACTTCTACAACCTCGACGAGAACCTCGGCTCGCGGATCAGCCAGGAGGTCGTCACGGCCAACTGGAACCTCTCGGTCACCAGCGCCCCGGTCGCGGCCTACGCCGTCGTCTCCGCCTGGATCGAGGACTTCCGCGGCGACGTCGAGGCCGTCCGCGCCGCCGGCAAGCCGACGCTGATCCTGCACGGCACCAAGGACAACATCCTGCCGATCGACGCCACCGCCCGCCGCTTCCACCAGGCGGTGCCGGAGGCCGACTACGTCGAGGTCGAGGGCGCGCCGCACGGTCTGCTGTGGACGCACGCGCGACGAGGTCAACGCCGCCCTGAAGGACTTCCTCAGCAAGTAACGGCGCGCTGCGGCATCCACTCTTCTCCCCGGAGGCGGGCGGATGCCGCGGCATCCAGCGTCCCGAGATCAGGACGACCGCCCGAGACGCGGAGGATCCGCGCAGGATTCTCCGGATCTCGGGCCGTTGACCTGTTCTGGGGCGGGCCTACACCGGAGCGAGTGGCCGTCTCACGCGTCGCGTGAGCGCCAGAGCAACCAGACGAAGTACGGCGCCCCGAGCAGGGCGACGATGAGCCCGGCCGGCAGCTGCGCCGGCAGGATGATCGTGCGACCGAGGGTGTCGGCCAGCGCGACGAGGACGGCGCCGAGCACCACGGACACCGGGATCACACGGGAGTGGCGCGAGCCGACCAGCGCCCGGGCGGCGTGCGGTGCGACCAGCCCGACGAAACCGATCACGCCGACGGCAGCGACGCTGAACGATGCCAGCACGGCCGCGAGGAGCAGCAGCCAGAGCCGGGTGCGCTCCAGGCTGATGCCGACCAGGCGCGGGGTGTCCTCGTCGAGCGACAGAACGTCGAGTTCACGGCGGGCGGCGAAGATGAGCGGCAGCGCGATGGCGAGCACGATCACGACCGGGATCACCTGATCCCACACCCGCCCGTAGGTGGTGCCCGACAGCCAGGTGTAGATCTTCGGCGTGTCCCACGGGTTCGCCCGGAGCAGGAAGAAGGTCGTCAGCGCGGTGGTGCCGTAGGAGACGCCGATGCCGATGAGGATGAACCGGTCGGCGTTGAGCCCGCGGCGCCAGGCCAGGCCGTAGACCAGGGCGAACGCGAGCAGTGAGCCGACGAGCGCGGCGGCGATCATCCCGGCGGTCGACGCGACGGCACTGGTCACGACGAGCACCGCGCCGAGCCCGGCGCCGCCGGTGACGCCGAGGATGCCGGGGTCGGCGAGCGGGTTGCGGCTCACCGCCTGGAAGACGCCGCCCGACAGCGCGAGCGCTCCGCCCGCGACGGCCGCGGCGACCACGCGAGGAGCGCGCTCGTCGAGCGAGAAGGAGATGAGCGGCGAAGCCTCACCTCTCAGCCACAGCGCGATGTCTCCGGTGAGCAACCAGGTGCTGCCCGCGAGCAGTCCCAGCATCACGGCGCCCGCGAGTGCCGCCACGGCGACCACGAGAACGAGCCGGAACCGTCGTTCGCTGCGCACGCCGAAGCGCACCTTCGGAGGCTCCCGCGTCGGTCCGGAGTCGCGCAGCCGGCGCGCCATCAGCACGAGCACGACGGCGCCGAGCAGCGTTGTGGCGACACCGGTGGGCACCGCGATCGCCGCCTCCGCGCCGATGATCGCTCGCAGCAAGGCGTCGGAGAGGATCACGACGATCGCGCCGAGGAGTCCGGAGACCGGGATGAGCAGCACGTGGCGGTGCAGGCTCGGCACCACGCGGGCGAGCAGTCGCGCGAGCACCGGGGCGCACAGTCCGACGAACCCCATCGGCCCGGCGAGCGTCACCGATACGGCGATCAGCACCACGGCGAGCAGAATGCCGACGATGCGGGTCGACCGGATCGGCACCCCGAGCGACGAAGCCGTGTCGTCGCCGAGCGCCAGCACGTCGAGGCGCCGGGAGAGGATGAGGGCGATGATCGTGACCACCACGACGACGGGCGCGGACTGCAGGAAGGCGTCGAGGCCGAGCTGCGACAGGCTGCCGCTGCCCCAGGCGAAGAGACCCTTGGTCTCCTCGTCGAAGAGCACGAGAAGCGTCGACGTGCAGGCCTGGAACGCGAGCGCGAGCGCGGACCCGGCGAGGATGAGCCGCGTCGTCGACGACCCCGCACCGCCGGCGAGGCCCAGCACGATACCGGCGGCGATGATGCCTCCGGCGAAGGCGACGGCACCGGATGCCCACACCGGGACGGCGATCCCGAATGCGGCGACCGCGGTGACCGCCAGGTACGAGCCGGCTGTGACGCCGAGGGTGTCGGGAGAGGCGAGTGCGTTCCGCGCGAGCGACTGCAGCAGCACGCCGGAGACTCCGAGCGCAACCCCCACCGCCGTTCCCGCTGCGAGCCGCGGGATGCGGGAGCCGGCGAGGATCTCGGCGTTCGCGAAGACCGCGCCGCTGGTGCCCTGGGTGAGGTGCCAGCATCCGATCGCCACCAGCACGGATGCCAGGGCGAGCAGGACGCCGACTCCGCCGAGGCGGGAGCGCCCGGCCCCGTCGGCTTCCGCCTCCGGCGAGGTTTCAGACATCTGAACCCCGCGTTCGGCGGAAGCGGACGGGAGCCGGGCGGCGGTCACTTCGAGAGGATTTCGAGGTACGCGTCGATGATCTGCTCGGTCGAGCGCGGCCCGCCGAACATCCAGATCCCCTCAGGGAACGCGTGCACGCGGTCGCTCTGCACGGCGGGCAGCGATGCCCAGACCGGGTTGCCCTCGACGGCGTCCATGAAGAGGGAGCCGTCCTCCTCGCGGGTGCCCGAGTAGAAAAGAGTCGCGTCGCCGACAGCGGTCATGCCTTCGATGTCGGTCTGGCCGAGGCCGTAGGCGGCGTCGACCTCGCCGGTCCAGGCGTTGGTCAGGCCGAGGCCCTCCCCGATCTCGCCGACCAGAGAGCCCTGTCCGTACGGGCGCAACGAGACGTTGCTGCCGTCGAGCCAGCCGTCGAAGAAGACGAAGCTGTCGATCTCGGGTGCGAGGTCGGCGACCTCGGCCTTGGCGTCGGCCAGGTGCGTCTCGAATTCCTCGGTCACCTCGGCGGCACGCTCCTCGCGACCGGTCGCCTGGGCGATGAGGTCGAAGGTGCTCAGCATCTGCGCGATCGGGTCGGCCGCGTCGGCGCCGAGCGTCGCGAGCACCGGCACGCCGTACTCCTCGAGCTGGGCGATGATCGCATCGTCGCGCGTGTAGGCCTCGACGATGACGAGGTCGGGCTCGGCGGCGAACAGGGCGTCGAGGTTCGGCTCCTGGCGGGTACCGACGTCGATGACGTCCTTCGGCAGCTCCTCCGCCTTGACCCACGTGTTGTATCCCTCGACGTCGGCGACGGCGATCGGGGTGACGCACAGCGTGAGCGCGTCTTCGATCTGCTGCCACTCGAGCACGGCGATCCGTTCGGCGGGCTTGTCGAGCTCGATGGTGCGGTCGAACGCGTCGGTGAGGGTCACGGCATCCGTCGACGTCGCGGTGGCGTCGGCGGTGCATTCCTCGCTGGCCACTGCCGACGGCTTGTCCGTGCCGGTCGAGGTCGGCTGCGTGGTGCCGCACGCGGTGAGCGCGAGCAGCAGCGCGCCGCCGAGGGCGAGCGCGGTCAAGGAAGTCTTCTTCATGGTTCCTCTATCGGGGTCGGGGATGAGGGGATCTAGGCGGAGGCGATCGCGACGAGGTGCCGCCCGTGATGGCGGCCACGGGGGATGACACGGACGAGGCCGCTCTCGGGGTCCACGGCCGTGTCGATGCGCAGGCCGTACACGAACGAGAGGTTCTCGCCGGTCAGCACATCGGCGGGAGCCCCGGCGGCGTGCACCCGGCCCTGATGCAGCAGCACGATCTCATCGGCGACGGATGCCGCGTGGCCGAGGTCGTGGAGCACGACGCCGAGGGCGGTGCCGTGGTCGTCGGCAAGATCGCGCACGAGGTCGAGCGTCTCGATCTGATAGCGCAGGTCGAGGTGGTTGGTGGGCTCGTCGAGCAGAAGCACCCCGGTGTCCTGCGCCAGCGCCGTCGCGAGCCACACGCGCTGCAGTTCGCCGCCGGAGAGCTGGTCGACCGGGCGATGAGCCATATCGCTCAGCCCGGTGAGGGCGAGCGCGTGCGCGATGGCCGCGCGATCGGCGTCGTTCGTTGCGGAGAACCGTCCGCGGTGCGGGTGGCGGCCGTATGCGACCACGTCGGCGACCTCGATGCCCGAGGGATGCGGGCGCGACTGCGAGAGCATCGCGACGGTGCGGGCGAACTCCTTCGCGGAGAGGGTCGACACGTCGCGGGCGTCTGCACCCTCGCCGACCTGCACGGTTCCGTCACCGATGCGGTGCAGCCGAGCGAGTGCGCGGAGAGCCGTCGACTTGCCGCTGCCGTTCGGGCCGATCAGAGCGGTCACGCGTCCCGGCGCGAGCCGGAGCGTCACGTCGTGCACGACTCGGGTTCGTCCGTAGCTCAACGCGAGCGCATCGCCGCGGAGCGCGACGGAGGTGCGAAGCTCGTTGGGGGTCATGTTAGGAGAGCCTAACCTATTCTCCCACGGGGCGTGAACCCCGTATGCGATCGGCGTCAGCCGCGCATCGCGACGCCGCGGCGCCAGTAGCCCATGAAGGCCACCTGCGAGCGGTCGATGCCGAGATCCTTGACGAGGTGTCGACGCAGGGTCGTGACGACGCCGCTCTCTCCGGCGATCCAGAAATAGCGCTCGGCCGGAGCATCCACCGCCGTGATCTCGTCCCTGAGACCCGAATGCTCCGGCGTCTCCCAGAGCGGATCCTCGCTGTCGATGTCTTCCACCTCGACCGCATCCGCCGCGTCCTCGTCACCGAGGTGACCGAGAACCGCCGGAATCAGCTCGAGTCCGTGCAGCTGGCCCGCGGCACGGGGAAGCCACCGCACCTCGACGCCCGCCGGCACATCGATCGGCAGCACGTCGGCGGCAGAGGGGACCTCGATGAACGCGACGCCGCGGAGGTCTCGAGGAGCGTCACCGAGGATTCGTGCGATCGCCGGGGCCGCGGTCTCGTCTCCGGCGAGGATCACGGACGCGGCTTTCCTCGGTGCATACTCCACGCCGCCGTGGTCGACGACGTCGCGGCGGGGACCGACCAGGAACAGCTCCTGCCCGACGGCGGCCGCGCTCGCCCAACGCGAGGCGGGCCCGGTGAGCCCCGGCTCCAGATGCAGCACGAAGTCGACGTCGACTTCAGTGCGCGGCACTCCCGATCCTCCGGAAGGATCCGTCACGCGCAGTTCCCGGATCGAGTAGGTGCGCATGGATCCGCGCTCGTCCTCCGGTACCGCCAGGAACGCCCCCCACCAGTCGTCCCCCTCGTCATCCAACGGGGGGAGCGCACCGGATGCTGCCGGGAAGATCAGCTTGATGCGGGCGTCGAAGACGGCACCGGGGGTGCCGAAGTCGGAGAGGTCCTCACCGCCGAACGTGACGCGCACGAAGTTCGGCGAGACCCGCTCGACGGCGGTGACCTCGGCGCGGGTGAGGATGTAGGACGGACGTTCGGTCGTGGTCGTCTCCGCGGACATGATGCCTCCCGTTTGGTGTGACCATCGACGTGAATGGCGCGTTCGCTTTGGTAAGCCTGTCCTAATTTATCAGAGCCTCCGAAGTGGTCGTGGAGCCGGGATGCCCCGCACTCCCCGGGCATGCGAAAAGCCGGCCGCCGCCCGAAGGCAGCGACCGGCTTGAAGCGCTCGGAGATCAACTCGGAGCGGTTCTCGCATTCAGAGCGGGCGAATGTTCGCAGCCTGCATGCCCTTGGGGCCACGCTCAGCGTCGAATTCGACCTTCTGGTTCTCGCGAAGCTCCTTGAAGCCAGAGCCGGAGATAGCCGAGAAGTGGGCGAAAAGATCGTCCGAGCCGTCATCGGGAGCGATGAAGCCGAAGCCCTTTTCCGAGTTGAACCATTTCACAGTGCCAGTGGCCATGTGTTTCTTCTTTCTGTTGATCGGGCCGTTTGCACGGCCTTGAGCGCCACGCCGGAACCTCCGGCGGGCACGTGCGGGGACGCTCTCATGGAGAGAGGCCACGGAATGGGGGGCGCTGAGGATATGGCCTTCAGCGCCGGCGGGGCGGGCTGCGACGAGCCCGTCGGTTGCGGATGCCGCGACGGCGGCCTCGGCGTCGCGCGCCGAGTCGTGATGACCGAGATTCTGGCCGAGCGCACCGAAGGCGGCGGCGCCGTCGAATTCGACGACGACATGACCGGCGTATTCGCCGGCACTGGTGGCCACTCGGACGTCGACGTCGGCGTCGCGCCAGTGGAGTTCATGGCTGGGTGCGCATGCACCGCAGCCGACTGCGTTTGACAAGTGAAGAAGCTTTCGGTGGGATCCGTGCCGAACCGATCGGGGCACAGAGATTCGGATCCTGGTGTGAGGGCCACACACGTCGCACAATGCGTTCGCGGGCCGGTGATGAATGAAGCCTCCGGTAGGAGGGACGTTCCTACCGTAGCACGTCGAGCAGGAAATCCACCTGGCAGTTCTCCCGATGGTCATCGGGCGACGAGATCTCCGACATCCGCATGCCGCTGTGCGGCGAGCGCCGCTTCGGTGCGAGTGCCCACTCCGAGCTTGCGGAGCACCGCCGAGACGTGCACGCTCACGGTCTTCACACTGATGTACAGGCGCTCGCCGATCTGGCGGTTGCTGAGCCCCTCGGCGATGAGCGCGAGCACCTGCCGCTCCCTCGATGTGAGACGATCGGCCTCCCGCGCGTCGACGCCGGTGCCCGCATCCGCCCGGAGCCCGGCAGCGTCGGCGAACGCGCCGACGGCCGTCTGGAGCTGCACGTGGCCGAGTTCGTCGGCGATGACGGATGCCTCGGCGAGCGCGACCGCGGCAGCCGCACGATCGCCGTCGGCGACCAGCATCCGCGCGAGTTCCAGCCGGGTGACCGCCCGGAAGGTGACGGGAACGTCGTCGCCGTCTGCGAGGGAGGTCGCCTGGTGCAGCGCCGGCACGGAGGGCGAGAGGAGGGCGTCGAGGATCGTCGACCACGGGCCGGCTGTCAGCTGGTCGGGCTGCCCCTGCCAGGCGTCACGGATGGTGTCGATCGCCGCAGCCACGTCGACGCCATCGGCACGCAACCCGGCGATGATCCATCCGGCCTGCAGCAGCAGCCGTCGCTGGTGCAGCAGTACGGGCCCGTCGTCGTCGAGCATCGAGAGGATGGCGGCGAGAGCGGAGGCGAGGTCGTCGCGGCTCTCGGCCACCGCGACCCTCATCACGACGGAGTCGTACCAGATCTGCCGCTCGACCTGGCCGGTCTCCTCGAATGCCGGCTGCAGTGCGCGCAACAGCTCGGCTGCTTCTTCGGAGCGGCCACGCCAGGCGAGCATCCGCACCTGGGACATGGTCGAGTACAGGCGGAACACCCGCAGGGTGCTCTTCTCGAGGTCGCGGGCGAGCAGCTGTTCCGCTCGATCGATGTGCCCGAGCTCCAGAAGCGGCCCCATCATGTTCTGGGTGAGGATCGACCCCGACGTGCGCTCGACACCGAGCGATCGCGCCCGGGTGAAGCCTTCCTCTGCGACCTGCACCGCCTCGCGATAGCGCCCGAGCAGGGTCAGCGTGTCGGAGAAGTTCACCCGGTACCGCAGCTCGGCGTTCGAGTCCACCGCGCGCACGCGGGCGATCTCGTACGCGTCGAAGCCGCCGATGAGGTCGCCGAGATGCACCAGGCTGCTCCCGCGGATGTTGGCCGCGACGGAGATCTCGTTCTCTGACCCGGCGCGTTCAGCGAACTCCTGCGCGCGTACCGCGGTGTCGATCGCCTTCTGCCGGTGACCGGCGACCATGTAGCGGCTGCCGAGGTAGTTCAGGACCGTGGCACGGAGCCGGTCGTCGTCGACCCCGGCGTCGAGCACGGCCAGCGCTTCGTTCAACAGCTCGATCGGCCCTGGGCGACCCAGGTTGGTCAGATACTGCGCCTTGTCGCGCAGCAGACGCACATGGGTTCGAGGGTCGACCGTCTGCGGATCGATCTCGCCGAGGGCGAGGTTGACCACCGCCAGCGCACGTTCGCCATCGCCCGCGTTGCGCAGGACGGAGCCGAGCAACGCGAGCAGGGGGATGCGTTCGATCCCCGCCGCCTCCGCCGCATCCGGAACCTGGGGCCAGAGATCGAGCGCCTGCTCGCCGAAGCGGGCGGCGCTCCCGAACGCGTACCGCGCCTTGGCATGCCTCATCGCGGCGACGGATGCGGTGAGCGCCCGGCGATCGTCCTTCGCGAGTTGCCAGTGGAATGCGAGGGCGGCCGCGTCGCCGCTGCCCGTTCCCCCGCAATGCTCCTCCAGCACTTCGGCGTACGCGCGGTGCAGCCGGGCGCGTTCCCCGGGGAGGAGGTCGCCGTGCACCGCCTCGCGCAACAGCGCGTGGCGGAACCGGTAGCCGTCGTCGAGCACATTGAGGATTCCGCTGCGAGCGGCCTCGCGGAGAGCATCGTCGAGCCGGGTCTCGGAGAGGTCGACGAGCAAGGAGAGCAGCCGATGCGACAGCGGGCGCTCGGATCCGGACGCCACCTGCACGACGCGCCGGGCGTCGTCGCTCAGCCGGTCGAACCGGCCGAGCAGGAGATCGCGAAGGCTGTCGGGCAGTGTGCGGCCCGAGCAGCAGGCGATCTCCTCGATGAAGAACGGCACGCCCTCGGCACGCTCCTGCATGCGCTCCAGCGCGCTGTCGGTGATGGCCCTGCCGGTGAGCTGCTCCGCGAGCCGACGCACCGCAGCGGCATCGAGTCGCTTCAGCGCGACGCGCTCGAGCAGCCTCGCCCTGCTCGCCTCGCCGATGAAGCCGCTGACGGCATCGCCGCGGCGCACGTCATCCGTGCGGCAGCTGATCACCAGCAGAATGCGTCCGTGGGAGAGGGTGCGCAGCAGGAACGACAGCATCGCCAGCGTCGAGTCATCCGCCCAGTGCACGTCCTCGACGATCAGCACCTGCGGAGCCCGCTCGGCCGCGACCTCGATGAGCGTGGCGATCGCGTCGCGCAGCCGCTCCGGGCTCGTGTGCGCGCGGTCGGACGGGTCGTCGACGAGTTCAGGGAGCAGCATCCCGAGCGCCTCGGCACCGACGCCGACCGCCTGCCTCGTCTGCTCGACGCCGAGCAGGGCGACGAGTGAGCGCAGGATGCCGGTGAGAGGACCGTACGGCGTGCGGGACGACCCCAGGTCGAGGCACCAGCCGACGTGCACATCGGCGCGGTTCTTGATCTCCTCGCCGAACTCACGCAGCAGCCGGGACTTGCCGATGCCCGCCTCGCCCTCGAGCAGGACGGCGACGGGGGTCCCCTCCGTGGTGCGCTCGAACATCCCGCGCAGCAGGGCGAGATCGGCGTCGCGGCCGACCATCGCCGCGTTCGGGACCGAAGGGAGCATGAACATATCGTCCCACTCCCCGGGGACATCGGGGGCGCCCGCGGTCACGGCGCCCCGGCATCGACGGCGATCATCGGACGGGAACGGCCTCGCACGGCACCGGGGTGCGGCGCGATCCGGATGCGGCAGCCGGGGCCGCCCGGCGGGTGGCGGCGTCTGGAGTCCTCTTCGGGAGGGCTGCGTCCGCCGTCGCCGGTGCGGGCACCGTGGTCGCCCGCGGGGCCATCCCCAGCATCCGGCGGACAGCCCGGCGCAGGGCGCTCTCCGGACGGAGGACGATCTGGTCGGCGTGCTCCTCGATGAAGCGACGACGAGCGATCGCACGCTCGAGCTGCTCGAGCTCGAGTTCGTTCGCGCGGTAGCTGAGGTAGGGGTGCTCGTACATGAGGTTCTCCTGACGGTTCTCTGTACCCCTTACACTCCGCTCTGAGGCCCCCACCCGACATCGGACGGATGCCCTATCTTCGGCGCGGATCCGTCGCGGCATCCGTCTAGGGTGGCCTCATGCCCGTCAGCCGCAGCCGCCGTGCCCGCGTGGATCGCCGGCGCCGCCGCCGGGTGGCCGCCGCCGACAACGACCTGACGCCCGCGGAGTGGGATGCCCTGCGGCAGGAGTGGGGCGGATGCGCTTACTGCGGAGCATCCGGCGTCGCTCTGCAGAAGGACTGCGTGCAGCCGATCTCTCGCGGCGGTCGCTACACACTCACCAACGTGGTCCCCGCGTGCGGCTCGTGCAATGCGAGCAAGTCGAACGGCGAGGTGACGAGCTGGCTGCGGCGCCGCGGACTCGACGAGAGCGCCTTCCTGCTGCGCCACCATGCGGTGCAGCTGTCGTTCGTGAGCGAGGATCCGCCGGCCTCACCCGCGTGAGCGGTCCCGCCGCGCCAGGGGCCTGGTGCGAGGGGCGGCGGCTCCGCGGCAAACGGTGGCGCGCGACGACGGCGCTACGGAGGGTCAGTGGCGGAGCAGCGTGGCGCGCAGGGACGGCCGCGACTCCGTAGGCACGACGATCGCGAGCATCCGCACGAGTGTCGTCATCCATACGAGCCCGAGCCCGATCACGATCGCCTCCAGCGCCGTGACCGAATACAGCCCGAACGGCATCCAGAGCACCACCGCCAGCACGACCAGCACGGTGACCGCGATGGTGGTCATCACGAGAGCTCGCGGCGGCGCCGGCATCACGAGCGTGGTCGACACCGCGGCGATCCCGAACAGCGCGAGCGCCGCGAACGCCGCGATGTTATGCGGGACGGGGACGGCGTGCAGGGGGAACAGCCCGACCCCGGCGAGCGCGACGCCGGTCGCCGCCCAGAGCACGACGACCCGGCCGATGCGCGGCAATGACCCGTCGCCGAGCAGCCGATGCAGGTCACGGCCGATGTACGCGCCGACGGTCGCCACCAGGAGCCCGGCGATGACGAGCGTCCCGTTGAACGCCCAGGCGCCGATGCCGATCCCGAGCTGCGAGAAGTTGCGTTCCCACCATCGGGGGTCGGCCGCGGTGAGCATCGCGAAGAGCGTGCCGACGATGAGGTAGCCGAACAGCAGGCCGGCGAGGTCGCCGGTGCTCAGCCTGATCCCGGCGTCGAACGCGAACCGGCCGCCGATCGCACTCGCGACGCCCGTGATCAGCCCGCCGCCGACGGCGGGCAGTTCGAGGCCCTGCAGCCCGACCCCGAGGATCTCGCCGGCGAGCAGCACGCCCATCGCGGTGACTCCCGCGAACGCGATGGTGAGAGCGATCGCGGAGAGATCGGACACCACCGCCTGCCAGCGCGGCATCCGGTTCGTCTCGCCGCGTCGATGAAGGAGGGTGCTGGCCACGAACGCGGCCGCCGCGCAGATGGCGGCGACGCCCGCGGCGGGGAGCACGACCGAACCGTCCCCGGCCAGCGGGCGAGGGACGCCCTGAAGCAGCAGCGTCCCGACGCCTGTGCCCACGGTGAAGCACAGCACCGTCGCCCAGATCGCCCTGGTCTCCTGCTGCAGCCGCCGAGCCTGGTCGTCCATGCTTCCATCGAAGCACGGGACGTCGACGCGATGGCCCGCCCCGCCGCGTGCTGTCGACGCGGCTGACGCAGGACTAGCGTTGTCGGCATGCGCATCCCCGCCACCATCCGAGCCGCGAAGCGGGCGCCGCTGCTGCAGGTGGTGAAATCCGCCGCGGCGACGATCGCCGCGTGGCTTCTGGCGGGCTGGGCGTTCCCCGGGCAGCTTCCCGTCTTCGCGGCGATCGCCGCGCTCCTGGTCGTGCAGCCGAGCGTGAACCAGTCCCTCTCGAAGGCCCTGGAGCGCAGCGTCGGCGTCATCGCGGGCGTCGTCATCGCCGTAGCCCTCGGCCTGCTGCTCGGATCGCCGAGCTGGATCGTGCTGCTCGCGATCGTCGTCTCGATGCTCGTCGCCTGGGTGCTCCGGGCGACGCCCGGCACCGGCAACCAGGTGGCGATCTCGGCCATGCTCGTGCTCGCCCTGGGTTCGTCGAGCCCGGAGTATGCTGTCGCGCGCATCGCGGAGACGCTCATCGGTGTGGTCATCGGCATCGTCGTCAACGCCCTCATCGTGCCCCCGGTGCTCGTGTCGCCGGCTCGACGCGACCTCGGTCTGCTCGGCGCCGAGCTCGCCGCGAGTCTCGACCGCCTGGCCGCCGCGCTGCCCTCAACGCAGACCTCGGCGACGCTGCAGGAGCTCATGCTCGAAGTGCGGCTGCTGCGGCCGATGAAGGATGCCGCCGAGGCCTCCATCGCCGCCGGCGAGGAGTCCCTGACGCTGAACCCGCGACGCTCCACGCATCGCGCCGACCTGCAGGAGATGCGCTCCCTGCTCGAGAAGCTGTCGCCGATCGTCACGCAGGTGATCGGGATGACCCGCGCCTACTTCGATCACTACGACGACACGATCGGCGAGGAGGCGGCCGTCGCCGCCATCGCCGAGCAGCTGCGGCGCGCCGGGCACGACGTCCGCCTCGCCGTGCAGATCGCGGAGGTCTCCCCCGAGCCGGACACTCTGACCTCGGTGATCCCCGCACTGACGGCGCCGCTGGTGATTACGCCCCCGACGTCGGCGCACTGGATCCTCATCGGCTCGATGATGGAGGATCTGCGGCGCATTCGCGGCGTGCTCGTCGGCGAGGACTGATCCCCCGGTTCACAGAGCGCAAACGGCTCGATCTGGGGCCGAAACCGAGCCGTTTGCGCTCTCTGAACGCGACGTCGGGAATACCCTGGTCACCATGGCCGAGATGACCCCTGCCGAAGCCCTCGCCGAGCTGGCCGCGCTCGAGGATGCGACGATGCGCGCCGCGAACGAGAAGCGCGGCGACGACCACGGCATCAACCTGAGCCGCATGCGGGCGCTCGCGAAGCGCATCAAGACCGATCAACCGCTCGCGCGGGAGCTGTGGGCGACCGGCGAGACGTCGGCGCAGCTCCTCGCCCTGCTGATCTGCAAGCCACGCGACTTCGCCGCGGACGAACTCGACGGGATGCTGCGTGAGACCCGCGCGCCGAAGGTGAACGACTGGTTCGTGAACTATGTCGCCAAGAAGACGCCGCTCGCCGAAGAGCTCCGCCTGCGCTGGTTCGGCGACGCCGATCCGACCGTCGCGGCCGCCGCCTGGTCGCTCACCACGGAGCGCGTCATCAGGAATCCCGACGGTCTCGACCTCGGGCACCTGCTCGACCTCATCGAGCGCGACATGAGGGATGCGCACAAGCGCCCGCAGTGGTCGATGAACGAGACACTCGCCAACATCGGCATCCACCACCCGGCGCTGCGCGCCCGCGCCCTCGAGATCGGCGAACGCCTGCAGGTGCTCGCCGATTACCGGACCGCGCCCGGATGCACCTCGCCGTTCGCGCCGGCGTGGATCGGCGAGATCGTACGTCGCCGGGAGGGGTGAACGCCTGGATCCGGCCCGGACGGATGCTGTTACCGCGATCATCGATCGTTGACTCGCCTGCGCCGCTCCCCGCACAATGAGGATCATGACTTCTGCGGCGTCGACGACGATGACCACGACCGACGATCCGAAACTGCTCGACTACAACGCCTGGCTCTTCCAATCTCAGGCCACGGATGCGCAGCGCGTCCGCCAGGCGGAGCGGCACGCGGCGATCCTCGCGGGCGCCGACGGCGAGATCGGCACCGACTGCTTCATCTCCGACCTGGCGATGGTCCAGCCCACTCGATTCCGGCTCGGCGACCGCAGCTACGTCGCGGCCCACGCCTATGTCACCGGCAACATCGAGATCGGCGCCGACTGCACCGTCAACGCCTTCACCGTTGTGCGCGGAACCGTGACACTCGGCGACGCCGTGCGGATCGGCGCCCACACCTCGATCCTGGGCTTCAACCACTCGATGGCCCCCGACCGGCCGGTGCACAAGCAGCCGGGAACAGAGGTCGGCATCACGATCGGAGACGATGTCTGGATCGGCTCCAACGTGGTCATCGTCGACGGCGTGACCATCGGCAGCCACGCGGTGATCGGCGCCGGATCCGTGGTGACCAGGGACGTCGCCGACTGGGCCGTCGTCGCGGGGAACCCGGCGCGGTTCATCCGGGATCGCCGCCAGACGAAGCCGGCTCGCGGCACGGCAGGCCAGGAGACGGCCCGGCGGCTGGCTGAATTCTCCGCGCGCGCTCGGGATCAGCGCGAGCGGCTGCTCGAGCGCTACTGGCACCCCGAGGCGCTGGCTCCCGACGGCACCTCGACGGGCCGCTACCTCGACCCGCAGGCCGGGCATCCGACGCTGCGGGCGCACGCCGACGCGATCGAGATCTCCTACCTGCTCGGCGGTGCGCCGCCGTCTCAGCTCAGCGCGGGCGATCACGTCGCGCGTCTCCGGCAGAACCAGGATCCGCTGACCGGACTCATCCCGCTTCTCACCGATGACGGCCTGCATGGACCCGCCCCCACGGGCTGGAAGCAGGGCGAGACGCACTATCACGTGCTCAGTCAGGGGTACGCCCTCGATCTGCTGGGCTCCGAGTTCGAGCATCCGATCCGCGTGGTCGAGCTGCTGACCGCCGACGAGGTGATCGAAGCGGCGAACGGCCTGCCGTGGCGCGATCAGGGGTGGAGCGCCGGGTCCACGATCGACGCCCTCGGCACCGCGATCCTGCGCAACACCCGCCGCGACGGTGGCCGTTCGGCGCAGAGCATGACCACCGTGGATGCACTGATCGGCTGGCTGGTCACGCATGCTCACCGCGAGACCGGAATGTGGTCGCGCGCCCGCGAGTCCGATGGGTTGCTGCAGACGGTCAATGGCTACTACCGGGCCAGCCGCGGCACGTTCGCGCAGTTCGGCATCCCGGTACCGCATCCCGACCGTGTCATCGACACGGTCCTCGTGCACGCCGATGACCGACGTCATTTCGGGCCGGGGCGGACGACGGCCTGCAACGTGCTCGACGTGGCGCACCCGCTCTGGCTGGCCGGCCGCCAGTCCCGGCATCGCCACGCCGAGGTCGAGGCCTGGGCTCTGGCTCAGATCGCGGTCGTCATCGACCAATGGCGCGACGGCGAGGGATTCGCGTTCGCCCACGCGCCGATAGGCGGCCCGTCCCGCCCGACGCACCGTCCTGGGCTGCAGGGAACGGAGATGTGGCTGGCGACCCTCTGGTACCTCGCCGACCTCTGCGACCTGGCCGAATCCCTCGACTACCGCCCGCGCGGGGTGCACCGGCCGGAACCGGGCGTCGACCTCTACACCTGAGCTCGACGCCGGCCCGGATGCCGGTCTCTAGGGCATGTCTCCCACGGCGTGCGGTCGCGGCAGCGCCATGAAGCGCACGATAATGCGCGGCCATCCGCCCTCACTACGCTGGGCGGATGAGCACCCACATCGCAGCAGCGCCCGGCGCGTCCGGCACGGCGCACTCGCCGTGGAGATGGAGACCAGCGCGCTGTACACGCTCGCCGCGTTCCACGGACGCCGTGCGCTCAGCATCTGCACCGTCTCCGATCACCTCGTGACGCACGAGGAGACGACGGCGCTCGAGCGCGAGCAGACCTTCGGCGACATGGTGAGCATCGCGCTGGGAGCGGCGACCTCGGTCTGAGCCTCCGCCCGTTCACAACTCAGGAGAATCTGCTCCGAAAGACCGTGAAACGGCGGTGTGATCGTCACCATGGGCGATTCTTCCGGAGTAATGGACACCGGTGGTAGGGGATGATCGAAGGACCATGACTTCCCCTTCGCGGCTCGATCCCGCAGCCGTTCCCGACGCCGCCGACCCCGATGCCGTGTACCTGGCGTTCGCGGAGTGGGTGGAGTCGACCGGAATCAGCATGTACCCGGCGCAGGACGAGGCGGTCATCGAGATCGTCTCCGGCAACAACCTGATCCTGAGCACGCCGACGGGCACCGGCAAATCGCTCGTCGCCGTCGGCGCGCACTTCGCGTCCCTCGCCGCCGGACGCCGCAGCTACTACACGGCGCCGATCAAGGCGCTGGTGAGCGAGAAGTTCTTCGCCCTCGTCGACGTGTTCGGCGCCGAGAACGTCGGCATGGTCACGGGCGACTCCGCCGTCAACGCCGATGCCCCGATCATCTGCTGCACCGCCGAGATCCTCGCCAACCTCGCCCTGCGCCAGGGGCCGACGGCGGATGTCGGCCAGGTCGTCATGGACGAGTTCCACTTCTACGCCGACCCCGACCGCGGGTGGGCGTGGCAGGTACCGCTGCTGACTCTCCCGCAGGCGCAGTTCATCCTGATGTCGGCGACGCTCGGCGACGTGAGTGTTCTGGCCGAGGACCTCACGAAGCGCACAGGGCGCGAGACGGCGACGGTGACCGGCGTGGAGCGCCCCGTGCCGCTGCACTTCTTCTACGAGATGACGCCGATTCACGAGACGATCGACGACCTGCTGAACACCGGCCAGGCCCCGATCTACATCGTGCACTTCTCGCAGGCCGCCGCGATGGAGCGGGCCCAGTCGCTGTCGAGCACGAAGATCGCGACGCGGGAGCAGCGCGACGTGATCGCCGAGCTGATCGCCGGCTTCCGGTTCACGACAGCGTTCGGCAAGACGCTGTCGCGGTTCCTGCGCGCCGGCATCGGCGTGCACCACGCGGGGATGCTGCCGAAGTACCGCCGCCTCGTCGAGCAGCTCGCGCAGCGCGGCCTGCTGCGCGTGATCTGCGGCACCGACACCCTCGGCGTCGGCATCAACGTGCCGATCCGCACCGTGCTGCTCACGGCGCTGACCAAGTACGACGGCACCCGGATGCGGCAGCTCAACGCGCGCGAGTTCCATCAGATCGCCGGCCGAGCCGGCCGCGCCGGGTACGACACCGCCGGCACCGTGGTCGCGCAGGCTCCGGAACACGAGACCGAGAACGCCGCCGCGATCCGCAAAGCCGGCGACGATCCGAAGAAGAAGCGGAAGCTGATCCGCAAGAAGGCGCCGGACGGATTCGTGTCGTGGGGCGAGCCGTCGTTCCGCAAGCTGATCGACGCCACCCCCGAGACGCTGACCTCGCACATGCAGATCACCAGCAGCATGATCCTCAACGTGGTCGGCCGAGGCGGCGACGTCTTCGCCAATATGCGCTCACTGGTATACGACAACCACGAACCGCGTTCCCGTCAGCGCGAACTCGCCATCCGCGCCATCGGCATCTACCGTACGCTCCGCGAATCCGGCATCGTCGAGCGCACCGCCCAGGGCGACATCCGCCTCACCGTCGACCTGCAGCCGAACTTCGCACTGAATCAGCCGCTGTCGCCGTTCGCCCTGGCGGCGTTCGAGCTGCTCGACCCCGAATCACCCGGTTTCGCGCTCGACATGGTCTCGATCGTCGAGTCGACACTGGATGACCCGCGCGCCGTGCTCAGTCAGCAGGAGTTCCTCGGCCGGGGCGAGGCCGTGGCCGAGATGAAGCGGGAGGGCATCGAGTACGACGAGCGGATGGAACTGCTCGAGCAGATCACGTATCCGAAGCCCCTCGACGAGCTGCTGACCGCCGCCTTCGAGACCTTCAGCGCCGCGCAGCCGTGGATCCGCGACTTCGAACTGCATCCGAAGTCCGTGGTCCGCGACATGTACGAGCGAGCCATGTCGTTCGGGGAATATGTCGCGTACTACAAGATCGCCCGGTCCGAAGGCGTGGTGCTGCGCTACCTCTCCGACGCCTACCGCGCGGCATCGCAGACCATCCCGGAGGAGCTGAAGACCGAGGACCTGCGCGACCTCATCGAGTGGCTCGGTGAACTCGTGCGCCAGGTCGATTCGAGCCTGCTCGACGAGTGGGAGGAGCTCATCGCCGGGCACATCCCGCCGCACGGCTCCGACGAGCCGATCGTCCCGCCCGCGCCCAAGCGCCTCACGAGCAACACCCGGGCCTTCCGCATCCTCGTGCGCAACGAGCTGTTCCGCCGGGTGCAGCTGGCCGCGCGCGAGAACGTCGATGCGCTGGCCGAGCTGGACTCCGACTTCGGCGCAGAAGGGTGGGATGCCGCCCTCGACGCCTACTTCGCCGAGCACGACGAGATCCTCACCGGCCCGGACGCCCGCAGCTCGAAACTGCTGCTGCTGGAGGAGGGTGCGACCGCCTGGACCGCCGTCCAGATCATCGACGACCCGGCCGGTGATCACGACTGGCGCATCACCGCCACCGTCGACCTCGCGGCATCCGACGAGGCCGGCGAAGCGGTCGTCCGCGTCACCGGAGTCGAGCGGCTGTAGGCGACCGTCAGACCGGTCGCGACGCCTCCCACCGCTCGCGCGAGAGGAAGCCCAGCTGCCCGGTCTTCTCGGGGAGCTGCACCTGCGGGCCGAGCACGAAACCGGACTTCTGCGCGCGGGCGACGGCTCGTGCATTGCGGATGTCCGGTTCGATCACCACGCGGTCGACCTCGGGGCGGGAGAACAGGAACTCGGCGATCACGTCGGAGAAGTACGTCGAGAATCCGGGCAGCGGCGCTCCTCGGTCGCCGAGGAGGAAGTGGATGCCGGCATCGCCGGGCTGCACCTCATAGACCTCGCCGAGCGGATCGTTCTCGGGCTCGTACGTCTGCAGCAGCACGATCGGCAAGCCGTTCCGGCGCACCAGGAACGCGTGGTGGCTCGGCAGGGAGTCGACGAACTGGTACACGTCGCGCAGGTCGTCGCGGGAGAGCTGCCCCAACCCCCAGAACCGTGACGTCGGACGCGTCACCCATTCGTGGATGAGATCGAGATCCTGCACCGGATCGAGGACGGTGAACTCGATCCGCCCCAGCGCCGGGGAGTCGGTCGTGAACACGGTCGTGCCGGCTGCGCCGCTCACCAACCGGGCGTTTCGAGTGGCGGTCATGGTGCTCCTGTCGGGCGATCGACCGTGAGGCGGCGCCAGTCGGTGACGACCGGCACCGGCCGAGCATCGACCCAGCCGCTGAACTGGTCGGCGAAATGGGGAGAGTCCGGGTCGCCGGAGGCGCCGAAGGGCACACTCCACAGACTCGCTTCCCGGTCGGCGAGGTCCCAGGCCCAGCGAGCGACGGAGCCGCGCCAGCTGCGGTCGGTGAGGCCGGGCGTCGACCCGGTGCAGCGCACGGCGTCTCCGTCTCCGGAGAGCCCGGCGTCGAATCCCGCTCCGGGCGCAGTGACGCGCGGGACGTCGGCGAGAACGTGCAGCGGCAGCATCCGGTGGCTCGCACCCCAGGAGGATGCCCCTGCCGCCTGCCCCAGCGCCGCCTCGATCATCTCGCCGGCATCCGTCCGCAGCAGCGGGTGGCGCAGCAGGCGCGGAAGTGCCGCGGCCACCTGCCCTTCGATGCCCATCCAGGGGTCGAAGACCGCCCCGAACCCGTGCGGTGCGTGCAGCGCGGCAAGCGCCGGATGCGTCGAGACCGCCTGCACCAGGGCGTTGCGCCAGGCGGCGAGAACGCCGGCCTCACGTGATCCCGCATCCATCCGGCCGTCCCATCCCGCGAGCAGATCCCGTGCCGCCGCCGCGGGGGCGGGGAGTTCTCCCGAGGGGAGCAGCGCCAGCAGCGCCGACGCGGAACCGCTCACGTCGTCGCCCCAGATCTCGGGGAGATCGGTCGCGCGGCGCGGGCGCACCTCGTCGAGCAGCCGTGCGATCCGCTCGGCGCGATGGCCAGAGGGATACGCCCAGCCCAGGTCGATGTCCTCGCTCGAGGGACGCTCATTGGCGTCGACGGCGACATCGGCGACGGGCACGGCCGGCACGGGGGCGCGGTACGGAGCGACCGCTGCGGCCGAGGCATCCAGCACCCGGCGACGTTCCCTCCTGCCTCGCTGCGGCACGGTGCCGACCGTCGCGGACAGCACTGTTCCCTCGCGATCGGCCGCGAGGACGCGGTTCACCGGGTCGACCCACGACGCGAACGCGGCCACCACATCGCCGGCGGTGCGGGCGCGCAGCAGGGGGAGCAGGGCGCCGGCCCCGAGGTCGCCGTTCGTCCGCGCGGGGTGGCGGATGCTCCATGCCCGCAGCTCGTCACCGTTCGGTTGCACGTCGGTGACGATGCATCCGCGTGCGGTCTCCAGCGCCTCGATCTCGACCTCCACCCCGCCGCGCACCCGGATCACCGATCGTTGCACGTCGACGGGTTCCCATCCCTCGATGCCGAACGCCTCGTAGCCGTCACCGCGCGCTCGAAGCCGCTCCTGGAACACGTCGACGCTGTGCGCGATCGCGTTCGTGATGCCCCACGCCGCCGATCCGGTGTGACCGAAATGCGGCACGCCGGGCACACCGGGGAAGGCGAAGCCGATCACATCGAACTCGTCGCAGGCGAGACGGATCTGCTGGTAGACGCCCGGCAGCTCGAAGATCCGATGCGGGTCCCCCGCGAGCAGCGGCATGCCGCTCTCGGTCCGCGAGCCGTGCAGCGCCCACGCATTGCTGCCCGCCATGGGGGTGGTCTCGTCTCCGCCGGCGAAGACGTCGATCCAGTCGTCGCCGAGCGTCGCGGCGATGTGCTCCCGCCACAGCACGTTCGGGAACGACGAGAACAGCGCGTGCGCGACATGCAGCACGCCGAGCGGGTCGTGGTCCTCCCACGGGGTCAGCGGACGAGAGTCTCCGAAGGCCTCGTCGAGCGTGCGGAACTCCGCGGCATGCTGCCCGACCGCATCCATTCCGCGCCGCACACCGCCTGCGTAGTCGCCGACGAACGTACGCGTGGCATCGTCGAGGCGCGCGAAGGCGCGGCGGGCGGTGTCGTCGAGCCGGGCGCGACGGGCGAACACATCCCAGACGACGCCCGTCTCGCCGATGAGTTCCGACAGACGACCGGAGGACCGCAGCCGGTCGACCTCGATCTGCCACCCGCGGTCGCGGGCCGTGACCTCTCCCTGCGCGGCGGCGAGGTCGCGCGCGTCCGTCGCGCGGATATGGGGGATGCCGAGATGATCGCGGTGAACCTCTGCCATCCCGTCAGCTTCCCACGGGAGCGAGCTGCGGGATCCGTGCCCGACCGATCGGGTTCGCCAGGGTGCCCGCGTACATGAGCGATGCCGACTGGTCGGCGAGGTCGACCATGCGCAGGGTGTTGCGCAGCTGGAGCCGGTTGAGGCACGAGTGCGCGAACGAGTCGGCCCGCAGGTCGACGAGAGACTCCAGGCCCGGGTGCTCGGCGGCATGCTCGTCGACGGTCTCGGCGACGATGCGCCAGAACTCCGTCTCGGGCAGCGTGCCATCGATGTGCAGGATGCCCGCGAGGTGGCGCAGCACGCCGTCGAAGACGTCGGTGAAGATCGCGAGCGCCTTCTCCTGGTCATCGACCGGCGATACGGTCCGGCGGATCTCCTCCGGAACCGCGCGCTCGGCGAGCAGGGCGATCTCCTCGCCGATGTCCTTCATGAAGACGCCGGTGGGCACGTGGTCCTCGAGGATGAGGATGAGGTTCTCGCCGTGCGGCATGAACGCGAGGTCGTGGGCGAGCAGGCAGTGCACGATCGGGCGCAGATACGCACGGAGATAGGCCCGCACCCACTCCGCCGCCGGACGGCCGGATGCCCGGATGAGCGACGTGACCATGGAGGCGCCCTGGTGGTCGCGGTGCAGCAGCGCGGCCATCGTGGCCAGCTGCTGCGATCCGGTGATCAGCGGCACCGGGCTGTCCCGCCAGAGCGCCGCGAGCATCTTGCGGTGCGCCGACGGCTCGGGCGTGCGGTGATAGGCGTCGCCGGTGTAGCCGATCGACGCACGCTCCCGCAGTACGCGGAACCCGGCGTCGCGCAGCGTCGCGTCGCCCGCGACGAGATCGGCGACCCAGTCGTTGATCGCCGGTGTCACCCGCATGTAGGCGGGCGACAGGCCGCGGAGGAACCCCATGTTCTGCACCGCGAGTGCGGTCTTCACATAGTGCCGCTCCGGATGCGTGGCGTTGAACATCGTCCGCACCGACTGCTGCGCGCGGTACTCGTCGTCGCTCTGGCCGATCAGCACGAGGTCGCGGCGCGCCAGGTCGGGCGCGAACGTGATCGCCACCCGGTTCTCCCACTGCCACGGATGCACCGGCAGCAGATGGAAGTCGCCCGGATCCTCGCCGACGTCGGCAAGCCGAGAGGCGAAACGCTCCCGCTCGCCGGAGCTCAGCTCACCGGCGAGCAACGTCTCCTCATCGAGCCCCGCGCTGAGGGCCAGGTGAGAAGCCGACCGGCGCGCGGCGACCCAGACCAGACGGAACGGGCGACCCGCCTCGGGGGCGAATGCCGCGTGGTCGGCGACGCCGAAGCCGATGCGGCCGTTGTTGGCGACGAAGCCCGGGTGCCCCTCGGTCATCGCCGCTTCGACGGTCTGGAAGTCGGCGTCGGCCAGAGCATCCGCCGTCGGCCCTCCCTGCGCGATCTTGAACATCGCGCCGGCCAGGGTCGAGGCGATCTCCTCGAGGTAGAGCGGCAGCAGCTCATCGGACAGACCGAGCAGCGGCTGGAGTTCGAGCATGAGCGTCTGCGCGTCCAGAGCCGTGACACTCCCGCCGACGATGCGGCGGATGCTGTCCTCGTCGATGATCCAGTGCTCCAGCGCCGTGCGGACGGCCTCAAACCGGTACTCGACGTCTCCGGCGGGAACCGGCAGTCGCCATCCCCCGTCGACGTGCACCTCGGGGGTGATCAGCCGCTCGTGGCTGAACTCGGCGATGGCCTTGGCGACGAGATGGAGCTGCGCGCGCTCGAGCGCGTGGGGTGTCAGGTGGTCGGCGGGGACGCTCATGCGCGGCCTCCTCTTTCGGGTCGTTCACGGAGTGCCGGCTGGAGGGAACCGAGGTCGGATGCGTCGAAGGCGGCGCGTGTGCACACCGACAGCATCGCGGTCTTGGTGTGGCCGCCGTCGTCGACGGCCACCAGGCGCAGCTCGGTGAAACCGGCGCGCACGTTCTTCCGGCGGATGCGGTCGTTGCGCGCATCCGGTTCCACGACCACTCGCTGCGCACCGAGCTCGTCGAAGCACCAGGCCATCACTGCCGCGAAGACGGCGTCAGTGAGACCGTGCCGGGGTTCGCCCACCGGTGGCGAGATCAGCACGTGCATGCCGAGGTCTCCCGGGAGCGCATCGTGGACGTCGGTCAGCAGCACGCGCGACGGGTCGTAGGTCTCGACGTAGAAGGCGGGGATGCCGTCGACCAGACCGAGCCAGGCATCCTGTGCCGGATGCGACAGGATGCCGTCGAGATAGGCGACGACCGCGGCGGCGTCGAGTTCGGCCATGCCCCAGAATGCGGAGTGCGGGTCGGCGAGCCATGCGCGCAGCACTGCCGCGTCGCGTCGAGGATCGGCGGCGATGAGCGCGACGGACAGGTCCGTGGCGACGGTCATCGTGCTGCTTCCGTTTCCGGCCGCCCTGCGAGCGTCGCATCCTGGGGGATCCCGAACTCCTGGAACGCGATGCGCCGCTCGATCGGATAGACCTCGCGCCCGATGATCGACGCGAGGATCGAGGAGCTGCGCCACGCTCCGAAACCGAGGTCCGGCGCGGTCAGACCGTGGGTGTGCTCCTCGCCGTTCTGCACGAAGATCCGGCCGCGGCCGCCGTCGACGCTGTAGTCGCGGGCGACATCGAGCCGGCCGAGGCCGTCCCAGTCGAGACGGTCGGCGACGCCGGCCAGGAACGGCGGCGTCTCGGCCGCATACCCGGTGGCGAGGATCAGCGATGCGGTCTCGCGCTCGTGATCCTGGCCGAGCTGCGCGTGCCGCAGGCTGAGCCGGTAGCGACTGCCGTCCCACTCCGCAGCAGTCACCGCGGTGTCGGTCAGCAGCGTCGTCGGCACCGGGCCGTCGACGCTGAGCCGGTAGAGGGTGTCGTAGATGTCGTCGACGAGGTCGGCGGAGATGCCCTTGTACAGGCTCCGCTGCTCGCGTCCGAGATGCTGACGCAGCCCGATCGGGAGCGCGTGGAAGTGGTCGGTGTACTCGGGAGAGGTCATCTCCAGCGTGAGCTTGGTGTACTCCATCGGGAAGAAACGCGGCGAGCGCGTGATCCAGTCGAGTCGGTAGCCGCCGTCGCGGGCCCCGTCGAGCAGGTCCCGATAGATCTCCGCCGCCGACTGCCCGCTGCCGACCACGGTGATCGAATCCGTGGCGCGCAGCTCGTCACGACGCTCCATGTACTCCGAGCTGTGCACGGCCTGTCCCGCGACGCCGCGCAGCTCCTTGGGCACGGAGGGGCGGGTGCCGACGCCGACCACGACGTGCCGGGCGCGGAGCGTGCGCTCCTCGCCGGTGTCGGTCCGCATCGCACGCACGGTGTAGACGTCGTCTGTCTCATCGTGCTCGATCGCCACCACCTCGTGGTTCCACCACAGATCGGGCAGCCGGCTCGCGGCCCAGCGGCAATACGCGTCGTACTCGGCGCGCAGGGCGTAGAAGCTCTCGCGGATGTAGAAGGGGTAGAGCCGTCCGGTGTGCTTGAGCCAGTTGAGGAACGAGAACTCCGACGTCGGATCGGCCATCGTCACGAGATCGGCGAGGAACGGCACCTGGATGGTCGCACCCTCGATCATCATGCCGTGGTGCCACCGGAATCCGTCTTCGCGGTCGAGGAACACGGCATCGAGCCCGGTCGGATGCGCCAGGCAGGCGAGTCCCAGGTTGAACGGACCGATGCCGACGCCGACGAGATCGTGGACGTGCCCGCTGTCGTGCACGTGGCCGCTCATGCGTCCGCTCCGACCAGCTCGAGTTCGTCGTCGATGCTCGCCAGCGTCGAGGCGGCATCCTTCACCATCGCGAGGATCGCACGCACGTCGTCGAGCGTGGTCTCGGGGTTGAGCAGCGTCAGCTTGAGGCACGGCCGCCCGTCGATGACCGTCTTCGCGACCAGTGCGCGCCCCGATTCGAAGAGCACGCGACGCACGCCCGCGACGAGGGCATCCTGTTCCGCAAGGGACGCGCCGTCGGGGCGGACGCGGAACAGCACCGTGCTGAGCTGCGATCGGCCGACGAGCTCGAGCTCGGGGTCGTCGTCGACGACGTCGCCGACCTCAGCGGCGAGATCGATGACGGTGTCGAACATCTCACCGATGCGGTCGGGGCCGATCGCGCGCAGTGACACCCACAGCTTCAGCGCATCGAAGCGCCGAGTGGTCTGCAGCGACTTGTCGACCTGGTTCGGCTCGTCGTTCTCGAGCGGGTTGAGGTAGTCGGCGTGCCACGCCCCCGCCGCGAGCTCGCGGGGTTCGCGCACCAGGAGCGCGCTCGAGGAGACCGGCTGGAAGAAGCTCTTGTGGAAGTCGACGGTCACAGACCTTGCCCGCTCGATCCCGGTGAGCAGGTGCCGGCGGCGCTGCGAGACGAGGAGCCCGCAGCCGTAGGCCGCGTCGACGTGGAGCCAGACGCCGTGCGCCTCGCACACCTCTGCGATCCGTGCGATCGGGTCGATCACTCCGCGGTCGGTCGTGCCGCCGGTGGCGACGACCGCCATCGGCACACGTCCTTCCGCCGCGGCTGCGGCGATGGCGTCGTCGAGAGCTGCGGGCAGCATCCGTCCGTCGCCGTCGTCGGCGACCTCGATCACCGCGTCGTCCGAAAGACCGAGCAAGAGCGCCGATTTGCCCACGCTGAAGTGACTCGACGCGGTCGCGAACACGACCATGCGAGAGAGCGCGATCGATCGCGACTCCTCGATCGTCGAGACGGCCGCTTCACGGGCGAGGAACAGCGCGTGCATGTTCGACTGCGTGCCACCCGAAGTGAAGACCCCGTCGCCCGAGTCGAACCCGACCCATCCGGCTGCCGTCTCGATGAGCCGGCGCTCCATCAGGGTGCCCACCGTGGACTGGTCGTAGGTGTCGACCGAGGTGTTCACCGCAGCGAGGATGGTCTCCGCGGCGACCGCCGGAATCACGACCGGACAGTTGAGATGCGCGGCGTACCCGGGGTGGTGGAACCACACGGCGTTCGCGAGGAAGAGCTCGTCCACCTCACGAATGGCCGTCGTGCCGCCGACTCCCGACCCTGTGAGATCGACACCGTCGACAAGCCGCTGAAGCTCGGCGCGCGATGCGCCGGATGACGGCTGAGTCGCTCCGGCGAATCGCGCGGCGACCCGAGCAGAGCTCTCATCGACCAACGAGCGATAGTCATCCGTTGTGGACGAGGTCAGCAGCTCAGACATTCAACCAGACTCCTCAGGTTAGGTATGCCTACCCTACATAATGAGAAGTTCCAGCGCGAAGCCGAGCGTCATGTTCCGGTCCCGCGAGGTTCGGCGTGACATCCCGCACCGGCACCACGGCGCCGGCCACCAGCCGGGCGACGAGATCGGGATACGCCACCCTGGCCGAGCCGTTCCAGCGTGGCACCCAGCGCACCCGCGCCGACGATCACGCCGGGATCGGGCTGGGCCTCGCCATCGCGCAGCGCATCGTCCAGGCCCACGACGGATCACTCCACCTCACGGCCCGCCCCGACGGCGGACTGAACGTCACGGTGTGGATGCCGCATCCGTATCCCGCGCCCTCGGTCTGACAACACCTCGGGTGAACCTGGCCGCCATGTCGACGAGGGCACGACGGACGTCCTCCCCCTCGAGCAGCTCGAACCCGATCCCGGACATCCCGATGTACAGGGCGAACTCCTCCGGCGAGCGTGAGCCGGCGGTGAGGATGCTGGTGCCGTCGCCCTCGTCGACCACCTCGGCCACGGTGGGGTCGAAGTGCCGGGAGACCACAGAGGCCGGTGCGTGCATCCGAAGGCGGGCGTGGTACGGGTACGGCGCGGTGGCGATGCTCCGGGTGGTGAACTCCCGGAGGGCGTCATCGGGGATGTCGCGCTTCGGGAACTCGTCGCGGAGGATGATCGGATGCCGCATCCGATCGACGCGCAGGGTGCGCCAGGCCTCGCGCTGCGGATCCCAGGCGACGAGGTACCAGCGCTCCGCGGTGTGCACGATCCGATGCGGTTCGACGAGTCGTCGCACTTCGACGCCGTCGTGGCGGGTGTAGTCGATCTGCATCCGGTGTCGTTCCGCGATGGCGGTCGCGACGGTCGTGACCACGGCGAGGTCGACGTCGTCGCGTCGCGACGACAGCGACACCATCGCCTGCTCGACCTCGACGATCTGGCGACGGGTCGCCGGCGACAGCGACTGCTCGAGCTTGGCCAGGGCCCGCGCCGATGCGTCTTCGATGCCGGTGACGACGCTCGTCGCCGCAGCGCGGAGCCCCACGGCGATCGCGACGGATTCGTCGGCGGAGAGCGTGAGCGGAGGGACGGCGGCTCCGGCACCCAGCCGATAGCCGCCGTGGCGACCTCGGACCGCCTCGATTCCGTAGCCCAGGTCGCGCAGATCGTCGATGTCGCGGCGCAGCGTGCGGTCGCTCACCTCGAGGCGTTCACGCAGTTCGGCGCCGCTCCATTCCCGCCGCGCCTGCAGGAGGGAGAGGAGTTCCAGCGTGCGTCCGGTCGTTCGCGTCATGCGTCCCAGCCTCTTTCACTATGCGGTCATATTATGGCCGTTTATGTCGAGACGATGAAGACATGAACACGAACCAGACCGACATCCGCATCCGCCCCTTCCGCATCGAGATCCCCGGAACGGCGGTCGACGACCTCCGTTCGCGGCTTCAGAACGCCCGTTTCGCCGACCCGCTTCCGCTGGATGACCGGAGTACCGGCATCCCCTCCTCCGAACTGCGCGACCTCGTGGGCCGGTGGGCGCAGCACGACTGGCGCACCACCGAGGAACGGCTGAACGCCCTGCCGCAGATCATCACGAACTTCGACGGTCAGAACATCCACGCCGTGCACGTGCGCTCCCCGCACCCCGATGCGACACCGCTGCTGCTCATGCACGGCTGGCCGGGATCGTTCCTGGAGTTCGAGGGCCTGATCGGGCCGCTCACCGATCCGGTCGCGCATGGCGGCGCCGCATCCGACGCCTTCGACGTCGTGATCCCGTCGCACCCTGGGTTCGGGTTCTCCGTGCCCTTGGTCGGCACGCACTGGGCGCGCGGTGACATCGCCGCCGTGATGCTCGAGCTGATGACGAGGCTCGGATATGAGCGCTTCGCGGTGCAGGGCGGCGACGTCGGAGCGGGGGTCGCTCCCGAGATCGGCCGCCTCGCGCCGGAGCGCGTGATCGGCGTGCACGCGAACGGCTCGCTCGGCACGTTCCTGGGCGAGATCGACGAGGAGACCGCAGCATCGCTGACGCCGGTGGAGCACGACCGCCTGCGCCGGGTGTCGGAGTTCATGCAGAAGGAGATCGGCTACATCGCGATCCAGTCGACCCGACCCGCCCTGATCGGCGCGATGCTCACCGACAGCCCGGTCGCGCAGTTCGCCTGGATCCTCGACAAGATCCAGGAGTGGACGCATCCCGCCGAGAAGCCCGCGGCCGAGATCGTCGGCGAGCGCTTCCTCTTCGAGAACGCCTCGCTGTACTGGTTCACGGCGTCGGGAGGCTCGTCCGCCTATGTCGGATATGCGCAGGATGCCGGATGGGGCGCGCAGCCGGAGAGCTCGGGGGTCCCCACCGCGGTCGTCGTCTTCGCGCACGACGTGGGCCTGCGCTTCGCCGAGGAGCAGGCGAACAACATCGTCCGCTGGACCGACGTCGAAGGACGCGGTGGGCACTTCGCGGCGCTCGAGGAGCCGGAGATGCTCCTCGCCGACGTCCGCGAGTTCTTCCGGATGCTGCGCTGACCGAAACACTGGACGATGGCCCGTTCTTCCACGGCACCAAAGCCGATCTCGCGCCCGGCGACTTGCTGACGGCGGGGTTCCGCTCGAACTACCGCCCCGAGATCGTGATGAACCACATCTACTTCACGGCACTGCGCGACGGGGCGGGTCTGGCGGCAGAACTCGCGGCCATCCGCGACGACGAGCGCGGCGAGATCATCAACTGACCAGCGGAAGCAGGATCTCGGTGACTGATGCATTCGGTGCCGTCACTGCGGCGGGGTGGTCGACGCCGCTTCCCGGTTGTTCGTCAGCAGTGGGCGCCCGACGATTCTTGCGGGATCGGGCTCAGCCATCACGCTGATCGGCTAGGTCGCCGACCACTCGACGGATGCAGGGGCGGAACGCGCGTTCCGCCCCTGCATCCGTGTGTGCCGTATGCGAGAAGAGTCCGCGGGTCAGGCGACCTGCGACCCCCGCAGCGCCGCGACTTCGCGGCCGTAGGTGACGGCATCCGTCTCGGCCGCCGCCTTGAGCTCCTGCGCGGTGTCGGCGAAGGCGTCGAGTGCCGGGTTCACACCCACGAGGGTGAACGGCCGCTGCACGACGCGCAGATCGAGGCCCCAGACGTCTTCGAGCACACGGCGCAGCCATCCGGTCGAGTGGTCCCAGCCGTCCTTCGGCGTACCGGGCGCGTAGTTGCCGCCGAGCACGGTGACCAGCGTCGCGGGCTTGCCCCGCAGCGCGGTGCCGGCCGGATCGATGCGCGAGTCGGTGTAGGCGAGGTCGAACCAGGTCTTGAAATGCTGCGAGACGCCGTAGTTGTACAGCGGCACGGCGAACAGCAGCGCGTCGGCGCCGATCAGCTCGTCGGCGAAGCTCGTCGCGAGGGCGCGCGCTTCGTTCTGCGCGGGCGTGCGCTGGTCCGCGTCGACGAAACCACCGGTGACGGCATCGGCCCAGGCGGTCGCCGGAACCGGGTCGGCGGCCAGGTCACGACGGGTCACCGTCGAGTCGGGGTGGGATGCCGTCCACTCGGCCTCGACGAGGTCTGCGAGCGCACGACTGGCGGACGACGCGGGAAGGATGCTGGCATCCAGACGGAACAGGGACATGACGAGCCTCTCGTTTTTCGTAGTCGCTTCGTTTTTCTTAGCGACATCGGATAACGTAGCACAGGTAGAATGGTGGCATGCCCGAGATCGGGGAAGAGCTTCATGTGTGCGACGCTGCCGTCACACTGGCCTTCAGCGTGCTCGGCAAACGCTGGAACGGCATGATCATCGCCTCCCTCGGCGGAGGCCCCTCGACGTTCGTCGCTCTGCGCCGCGCGGTCGTCGGCATCAGCGACACCGTGCTCTCCGACCGCCTCGCCGAGCTCGCCGAGGCCGGACTCGTCGCTCGCACGGTCGACGCCGGCCCGCCCGTCACCGTGTCGTACGCGCTGACCTCGAGCGGGCAGGGCCTGCTGCCGATCCTCGATCAGCTCGGCGCCTGGGCATCGGCGAACCTCGAGGTCCGCGCGCGCTGACGCGGAACAGCCGACGCGTCGCAGCATCCGACGCCGCGGATCCCGCGTCACACCTGCAGGGCGACACGCCAGATGTCGGACGAAATCGCCGATTCAGTCCGACATCTGGCGTGTCGTCCTGCGCTTGTCAACCGACCGCGGAGCGACCGCGATCACCAGGGACTGGGCTCGTAGTCCTTCAGGAACACGCCGTGGATGTCGTCGCCGGCCTCGCCGCGCACGATCGGGTCGTACACCCGGGCTGCGCCGTCGACGAGGTCGAGCGGGGCGTGGAAGCCCTCCTCGGCCAGGCGCACCTTCGTGTAGTGCGGACGCTCGTCGGTGATCCAGCCGGTGTCGACGGCGGTCATCAGGATGCCGTCGGTCTCGAGCATCTCGCCGGCACTGGTGCGGGTGAGCATGTTCAGCGCGGCCTTCGCCATGTTCGTGTGCGGATGCCCCGGCCCCTTGTACCGCCGGGAGAACTGCCCCTCCATCGCCGAGACGTTGACCACGTACTTGCGATGGGAATCGGATGCCGCCATCGAGGGCCGCAGCCGGCTGATGAGCAGGAACGGCGCCGTGGTGTTGCACAGCTGCACCTCGAGCATCTCGAGCGGATCGACCTGATCGATCGACTGCACCCAGCTGTTCACCCGGTTCACGTCGGGCACGAGGCCGCCGGCGTCGATCGCGGTGCCGTCGGCGTGCTTCTCCAGAGACGAAGACCCCGGTGCCATCGCGAGTCGCGCGAGGTCCTCCGCGGTGAGCGCCTGACCGCCCTGCTCGGCGATGGTGCCGCCGAGGGCCGCGACGGAGAGCAGCGGATGCGCGTCGACGGAGGCCTGCAGCGCCTGCGGGTGCGGATCTGCGGTATGCCCGAACGTCTCCATCTCGGGGAGGGGCCCGTCGGGAAGGGGCTGCAGCTCGGCATCCGCCAGCAGCGAGTACGAGCCGGGCGAGCGCCGCACGGTCTGCGCGGCGTTGTTGATGAGGATGTCGAGTGGGCCCTGGGCGGCGACGGAGTCCGCGAGGCCGATCACCTGGGCCGGGTCCCGCAGGTCGATGCCGACGACGCGCAGCCGATGCAGCCACTCGCCCGAATCCGGAAGCGCCGAGAAGCGGCGGACCGCGTCACGGGGGAAGCGCGTCGTGATCGTGGTGTGCGCGCCGTCGCGGAGCAGCCGCAGCGCGATGTGCATGCCGATCTTCGCGCGGCCGCCGGTGAGCAGCGCCCGCTTGCCGCTCAGGTCGGTGCGAGCGTTGCGCTTGCCGTGGCTGAAGCGCGCACAATCGGGGCAGAGCTGGTGGTAGAAGGCGTCGACGAGCGTGTACGGCTGCTTGCAGATGTAGCAGTTGCGGGGCTTGAGCAGCTCGCCCGCGATCGGGGCGTCGACGACGCTGGTCGCGAGGTCGTTGCCGCGGGTCTCGTCGTCGATGCGATCCGGAGCACCGGTCGCCGTGCGTGCGACGACTGCTCTGTCGGCGTCGGCGATGGCATCCCGGATCTGCTTGCGACGGACGCGCTTGACCGCCTTGAACATCGCTGCCGTCGCGCGGCGGACGGTGACGAAGTCCGGATGCTCCTCGTCGAGCTGGTCCATCTGCTTCAGCACGCGCAACGCGGTGGCGAGGTCTTCGGGGTCGATGCCGGCACCCAGGTCGGGGTTCATGGCTGCGGCATCGGTCATTGTGCTGATTTTACGCGAGTGTCCTGGGCTGTTCGGTCCGCCTGGGGAGCGACCTGCGCGCACGAATCCCGGATCTCCGAGGAAGGCGCACGCTCTCATAGCCATCATCGCGCTGCGGCCGGCGTCGGTGGTGGCGCACAATGTCTCCATGAGAGCATCCGACCCGCACGTGATCGGCCCCGGCCTGCTTCCCACCCCCTTCACCGCGGCCGAGATCCGCGACGCCACCGGCGCGGGGAAGACGATCAGGCTCCGCGTCGAGTCGCCGGACGGATCGACGTTCGAGCGGGTGAACCGCTTCCGGGAGACGGATGCCGAGGGCGCGACGCTTGACCGATGGAACGCAGATTCGCCCGACGCAGTCGCCTCCGGGCACGTGACCTGGGTCGAGCTCCAGAGCCATGCGGCGTTCCCCGCCGAGCGCACGACGGTGTCGACCGAGACTCTCGAGCTGCCCATCGGGCGGGTGGAGTGCCTCCGCTACGACACGAAGGATGCGCCGGATGCCGAGACCGAGACCTTCTGGTTCTCGACGGCGCATCCCGGGATGCCGGTGCGCTTCGATGCGCCCGTGGGCGGCGGCGTGATCCGGACGACCGTGGTGAGCATCGAACGGGACTGACGGCAGCGGCACTCCTCCCTTCACATGTCGGCCGACACGCCAGATGTCGGACCGATCCGACGATTCCGTCCGACATCTGGCGTGTCGGCCCCCGATTCGGATGCGAGCGGGGCGACTCTCGCGCACACCGGACGAGGAAGTCGGATGCCGGGCGTAGGGTCGCAGCATGAGCAGCAGCACAGCATCCCCCGAGCGTCACGGCGTCGTCCCGTCCTACCTGCTCGCGCGCCTCGCCGAGTCCGGCCGCTTCCCCCGCGCGGCCGCCGCAGCACGACAGACGCTGACGAGTGGTCGGCCTCCCTTCCGGGCGCGCATCGACCTGTCGATCGACGAGAACGGCGATCTCGTCGCGCAACTCTCCGATGCCCCGAACCGCACGATCAGCGATGCCGGCAACACGCAGCAGCTGCCGGGCGCCGTCGTGCGCGGCGAAGACGACCCGCCCGTGAACGACGCCTCCGTGAACGAGGCGTTCGACGGCCTCGGCGCGACGTTCGAGATGCTCCTTTCGGCATTCGGCCGCAACTCCCTCAACGACGCCGGGGCCCCGCTCGACGCCACCGTGCATTACGGCGTCGACTACGACAACGCCTTCTGGGACGGCGAGCGCATGGTCTTCGGCGACGGTGATGGCGAGGTGTTCCGCGGATTCACCGGCTCGATCACGGTCATCGGCCACGAACTGGCGCACGGCGTCATCCAGCACACCGCGAACCTCGAGTACCAGGGCCAGCCCGGCGCCCTCAACGAGTCGATCGCCGATGTCCTCGGCGCGCTGACCGAGCAGTTCCTCCTGGGTCAGACGGCGGATGCCGCCACCTGGCTGATCGGTGCCGAGATCTTCACCGACGCCGTCGAGGGCAAGGCCCTGCGTTCGATGCTCGAGCCCGGTACCGCCTACGACGACGACGAACTGGGCAAAGACCCGCAGCCCGCGCACATGAGCGATTTCGTGAGGACCACTGAAGACAACGGCGGCGTGCACATCAACTCCGGCATCCCCAATCGAGCCTTCGCGCTGTTCGCGCGCGACCTCGGCGGCAACGCGTGGGAACGGGCGGGGGTCGCCTGGTATCGGGCGCTGACCGGGGGGCTGTCGAGCACGGCGACCTTCACGGAGTTCGCCGATGCCACGGTCGCGGCCGCTGGCGAGTTCGGCGACGAGATCGCGGATGCCGCTCGACGCGCGTGGCGCGCCGTGGGAGTGTATAAGGATGAGCGAGTCCCCTCAACAGAATGAGGAGCCTGAGCCGGCGCAGTCGCCGGAGCCGAGCGAGTCGCCGGAGGTTTCCGAAACCTCGAAAGGCGGCGCCCTCCGGCGCGACGCGCGGGTCGTGATCGCCGTGGTGCGCACCGGCGGGATCGCCGGCATCTCCCGTCGCTGGCGGGTCGAACCCGAACCGGCCGAGGCTCCCCAGTGGATCGCCCTCATCGAACGCTGTCCGTGGGATGAGACCTCGGGCGACCAGTCCGGCGCCGACCGGTTCGTGTGGAGCATCCGCGCCCGCACTCCGGCGGAGCGCCGGGAACGGGAGGTCCCGGACTCGGAGCTCTCCGGCCCGTGGCGCGAACTCGTCGACGCGGTGCGCAAGGCGCGCGGCTGAGCCGCCTACGCTGTTCCTGGAATCCATGACGGACCCCAGGGAAGAGAGACCGGATGCTCACCGCCGACGAAGCCGCCCGACTGCTGCAGCATGCGGGCGACGCCCGCACGCGCGGTGACCTGCTCCTGCACCTGCAGGTCGAGGTCAGCCGCCTCACCGGCGAGGCGTCGTCGTGGGGCTCGGCCGAGAACGCGCTCGCGAGCAACGAGAGCATCGGCTACTTCCTCAGCCAGGTCGAGGGCGTCGGCTGGCGTCTCGAGCACACCGGATACACGTTTGTCGAGGCCGGCGCGACGACCTCGGCCCGGATGCTGAGCACAGGCACCGGCGTGGTCAACCACGGAGCGGTCGCGGGCTACTTCACGTTCCGCCGCGTCTGACGCCCGCGCCGACGTGCGCGCAGCCCCCGACCATAGACATTTCGGTTAATGATCAGTAATCTAAATTGCGTCCGATCATTGCCGATGGAGGGTCACCGTGCCGAACTCGTCCGCCTCCTACCGTGAGCTCGTCGCCGAGCTCCGCGAACGGACGGCCGAGGCTCGCCTCGGCGGGCCCGAGAAGTCCCGCGAGAAGCACGTCGCCCGCGGCAAGCTGCTCGCCCGCGATCGGGTCGACCAGCTGCTCGACGTCGGCAGCCCCTTCCTCGAAGTCGCCCCGCTCGCCGGATTCGGGCTGTACGGCGGCGACTGCCCGTCCGGTGGCGTCGTCGCCGGCATCGGATTGATCCACGGTCGTCACGTGATGGTGGTCGCGAACGACGCCACCGTCAAGGGCGGCACGTACTACCCCATCACGGTCAAGAAGCACCTGCGCGCGCAGGAGATCGCCGCCGAGAACCGGCTGCCGTGCATCTACCTCGTCGACTCGGGCGGTGCCTTCCTGCCGATGCAGGACGAGGTCTTCCCCGACCGCGACCACTTCGGGCGCATCTTCTACAACCAGGCGCGGATGTCCCGCGACGGCATCCCGCAGATCGCGGCCGTCCTCGGCTCGAGCACCGCCGGCGGCGCCTACGTGCCCGCGATGAGCGACGAGACGGTGATCGTGCGCGGACAAGGCACGATCTTCCTCGGCGGACCGCCCCTGGTGAAGGCCGCGACCGGTGAGGTCGTCACCGCCGAGGAACTCGGAGGCGGCGAGGTGCACACCCGCGTCTCCGGCGTCGCCGATCACCTCGCCGAGAACGACGCGCACGCGCTGCAGATCGTCCGCGACATCGTCGCGACTCTCCCGCCATCGCCGGCGTACGTGGTCCGTCCCGAGGAGGAGGTCAGCCGCCGGCATCCGTCGACCTGCTCGATGTGGTGCCGGTCGAGCTGACCGTTCCCTACGACGCGCGCGAGATCATCCGCGCCGTCGTCGACGGCGGGGAGTTCGCGGAGTTCAAGCGGGAGTACGGCACGACCCTCGTCACGGCGTTCGCGCGGATCCACGGCCACCGCGTCGGCATCGTCGCGAACAACGGCGTGCTGTTCGGAGAATCGGCCCAGAAGGGCGCGCACTTCATCCAGTTGTGCGACCAGCGCCGCATCCCACTGGTGTTCCTGCAGAACATCACCGGCTTCATGGTCGGCCGCGAGTACGAGGCCGGCGGCATCGCCAAGGACGGCGCCAAGATGGTGAACGCCGTCGCCTGCGCGACCGTGCCCAAGCTCACGGTCGTCGTCGGCGGATCCTTCGGCGCCGGCACCTACTCGATGTGCGGCCGCGCGTACTCGCCGCGCTTCCTCTGGCTCTGGCCGGGCGCGCGCGTCTCGGTGATGGGCGGGCCGCAGGCGGCATCCGTGCTCTCCACCGTGCGTCGCGACCAGATCGAGGCCGCGGGCGGCACCTGGTCGGCCGAGGAAGAGGCCGAGTTCCAGGCACCGATCCGCGCCGCCTACGACACGCAGGGCAGCCCGTACTACTCCACCGCCCGCCTCTGGGACGACGGGATCATCGAGCCCGGCCAGACCAGAGACGTGCTCGGCCTCGCGCTCGACGTCATCATGCGGACCCCCTTCGACCAGCCGGGCTACGGCGTCTTCAGGATGTGAGCGAAGTGTTCGATACCGTCCTCATCGCCAACCGCGGCGAGATCGCCTGCCGAATCATCGCCACGCTGCAGCGGCTCGGCATCCGCTCGGTCGCCGTCTACAGCGACGCGGATGCCGGTGCCCGCCATGTCGCGCTCGCCGACGTCGCCATCAGGATCGGCCCGGCGCCCGCGGCGCAGAGCTACCTGAGCATCGACGCCGTGATCGCCGCAGCCCGCGAGACCGGTGCGCAGGCGATCCACCCCGGCTACGGGTTCCTCGCCGAGAACGCCGACTTCGCGCAGGCGTGCGCAGATGCCGGCATCGTCTTCATCGGCCCGACGCCCGAGGCGATCCGCACCATGGGCGACAAGATCACCGCGAAGAACACGGTCGCAGCCCGCGACGTGCCGACGGTCCCCGGTATCGCCAGGGACGGGCTGACGGATGCCGCACTCATCGACGCGGCTCCCGGCATCGGCTATCCGCTGCTCATCAAGCCCTCGGCCGGCGGCGGCGGAAAGGGCATGCACGTCGTCTCGGAGGAAGCGGAGCTGGCACCGGCGATCGCCGCCGCCCGCCGAGAGGCGCAGGCGAGCTTCGGCGACGACTCGCTGTTCCTCGAGCGCTACCTCACGACGCCCCGCCACATCGAGGTGCAGGTGCTCGCCGACCGGCACGGCAACGTCGTCCATCTCGGCGAGCGCGAGTGCTCGCTGCAGCGCCGCCACCAGAAGGTCATCGAGGAGGCGCCGTCCCCGCTGCTCGATGAGGCCACGCGCGCCCGGATCGGCGAGGCCGCGTGCGAGACCGCCCGCAGCGTCGCGTACGAAGGGGCCGGAACGGTCGAGTTCATCGTCGAGGCGACGCGCCCCGATGAGTTCTTTTTCATGGAGATGAACACCCGGCTGCAGGTCGAGCATCCGGTCACCGAGCAGGTCACCGGCATCGATCTGGTCGAGCAGCAGTTGCGCATCGCGGCCGGCGAGGTGCTGGCCATCGCGCAATCGGACGTCGCGCTGACCGGGCACAGCATCGAGGCGCGCGTCTACGCCGAAGACCCGTCGGCGGGATTCCTGCCGACCGGCGGCCACGTCGAACTGGTCTCGCATCCGACCGGTCCCGGCATCCGCGTGGACACCGCGATCGACTCCGGCCTCGACGTCTCGATCGACTACGACCCGATGCTCGCCAAGGTCATCGCCTGGGGCGCGACCCGCGACGAGGCGCGTCGCCGGCTGGTCCGCGCCCTCGACGAGACCGCGGTGTTCGGATTCCCGGTGAACGTGGAGTTCATGCACCGGCTGCTCGAGCTCCCCGAGGTGGTCGCCGGCGACCTCGACACCGGTCTGATCGCCCGCCGGCTCGACGACATCGCGTTCGCCGAGGCCGACGAGCGGGTGTTCGCCGAAGCGGCGCTCCTGCTCGACTCCTCGACGCTCCCCGGCACCGATCCGTGGCGGCGGCGTGACGGCTGGCGACTCGGGGATGCCGCTCCCCGGCGCTACGCGCTGCATTCCGGACCTCATCGTCGCGTGGTCCTCGTCTCCGGGACGGGTGCGGCGCTCTCGGTGCAGGTCCTTCCCTCGGATGCCGCGCACCGTCCGAAAGAGATCGCGGGCGATGAAGGAACCGCCTCCGGCATCCGGTCCTTCGAATCGCGTGATCTCCTTCGCAGCGCGCGTCCTGCATCCGTCCGCCCGCGCGGCGACCACCGCTACACGATCGACATCGCCGGTGAAGCGCGCACGATCTCCGCGTTGACTTCCACCGGCGCGGTGTCCGTCGCGCACGGTGGGGCGGTCTTCGAGGTGACGGTCGTACGACTCGCGCACGGGGCCGGAGAGGATGCTGCCAGCGTCCCGCAGCTCGATTCGCCGATGCCGGGCACCGTGGTGCTGGTGTCCGTGGAAGACGGCGCGCATGTCGAGGAGGGCGATCCGGTGGTCGTCGTCGAGGCCATGAAGATGGAGCACGTGCTGCGCGCCGGCGTGTCCGGAACGGTGTCGCTGCGCGCGGCGCAGGGCGATACCGTGGCGCGAGGGCAGACGCTCGCGGTCATCACGCCGTCGGCATCCGCCGACAGCGACGAGAACCTCGACGAGAAGGAGCAGCGATGAGCGGCCGGCGCATCGAGCAGCGGGGACTCTACTTCGAGGAGTTCGAGGAGGGGACGGTGTATCTGCATCGCCCAGGCCGCACCGTCACCGAGGCCGACAACGTGCTCTTCACGACCCTCACCATGAACACGCAGGCGCTGCATCTGGATGCCGCGTGGAGCGCGGGCACCGAGTTCGGCGAGCGCCTGGTGAACAGCATGTTCACGCTGTCGACTCTCGTCGGATTGTCGGTGTCGCAGCTGACCATGGGCACGATCGTGGCGAACCTCGGCTTCGGCGAGGTCTCCTTCCCGGCGCCGGTGCGGGTCGGAGACACCCTGTACGCCGAAACCCTGATCGTGTCGAAGCGACGCTCGTCGTCGCGTCCGACGCAGGGCATCGTGCAGCTCGAGCACACCATGCGCAACCAGGACGGCACGGTCGTCGCCGTCGCGACGAGGTCGACGCTGATGCAGTGCCTGCCCGAGACCGCGTCCGAGGAGTCCGCGTGAACGGTCCCGCTCTCCTGTTCTGCCCCGGCGACCGCGGCGACCGCTACGAGAAGGCGCTCGCGGCGGCGGACTCGGTCATCATCGATCTCGAAGACGCCGTGGCGCCCGACGCCAAGCCGGCGGCGCGAGAGCAGGTCGTGGCATCCGCTCTCGACCCCGCCCGAGTGATCGTGCGGGTGAATCCGGCCTCCACGCCAGAGCATCCGCTCGACCTTGAAGCCCTGGCCCGCAGCGACTACCGCACCGTGATGCTCGCCAAGGCCGAGAGCGCCGCCGACCTCGACGCCCTGCACGCCGGCGGATACCGCGTGCTCGCGCTCTGTGAGACCGCTGCCGGAATCGAGCGCGCGGGCGAGATCGCCGCGCATCCGGCCGTGATCGGGCTGATGTGGGGCGCGGAAGATCTGATCGCGAGCATGGGCGGGCGATCGAGCCGCTTCGACGACGGCCGCTACCGCGACGTCGCCCGCTACGCGCGCTCACGAGTGCTCATCGCCGCGAAGGCTGCGGGAAAGCTCGCCATCGACTCCGTGCACCTCGACATCGCGGATGTCGAGGGTCTCCAGGCGGAGGTGTCGGATGCCGCCGCCAGCGGATTCGACGCCACGGCGTGCATCCATCCGTCGCAGGCGGCCGTCATCCGCGCCGGGTTCGCCCCCACCCCGGAGGAAGCGGCATGGGCCGAGCGCGTGCTCGCCGAGGCGGCGGTGCAGCCCGGTGTCTTCCGCTTCGAGGGGAAGATGGTCGACGAGCCCGTGCTGCGTCAGGCCCGCGCCATCCTCGGGCGCTGATCCGTCCACCTGCATGCCGTCGCCCGCGCGAGTTCGCCGTTCTGCGAAGTCGGTGCGGTGCGTGTCCGGCGGCCTCTCTCAGGAAGCGGAGAGCACGCGCAGCGCCGATGACGCGAGGATCTCGCGCACGTCATCCGAGTCCGCTACGTCGGAGTTGTGCGACGTCGAGTTGAGCAGACCGAAGACCCCGTGCATGACGATCTGCAGGTGGGCGGCCGGCACGGCCGGTCGGATGCGGCCGATGACCTCGACCCAGAGATTGAGGTACTGGCGCTGCAGCATCCGCACGCGCCGATTCGCCTCCTCGGGGAGGTTGCCGAGCTCGCGATCCTGTACGCGGATGACCTCACGATGGGCGAGCGCGAACTCCAGGTGGAAGTCCACGAGGTCGCGGAGCAGTTCGTCGTCGGACTCGTGCTCCGCCTCGGCGATGTCCTTGCCGCCCTGCAGGAGGTATTCGCTGGTGCCGAGCAGGATCTCCTCGAGCATCGCGTCCTTGCTCGGGAAGTGCCGGTAGAGCGCGGGACCGCTGACGCCGATGGCGGCCCCGAGTTCGCCGATCGAGACGGCGTGGAATCCGCGCTCGGCGAAGAGTCGCGCCGCGGCATCCAGGAACCGTCGACGCGTCAGCGCCTTCCCCGTCGCCCGCGCCGTCGCCATCACGTCCCGATGCTATCGCCCCTGGACATTCCGGTAAACGCTCGATAACCTTAAGTTTCAGTTATTGATCATTCACCAAACGCGCCCGAAGGATCCCATGTCCGAGTCGCTGCAGTCCGAGCTTCCCGACGAGTACCGCGAACTGTCCGCCGCGGTGCGCGACTTCACCAACGAGATCGTCGCCCCGGTGTCGGCCCGGCACGACCGGGAGCACTCGTTCCCCTACGAGGTCGTGGCGGGCATGGCCGAGATGGGCCTGTTCGGCCTGCCCTTCCCCGAGGAGTACGGCGGCATGGGCGGCGACTACTTCGCCCTCTGCCTCGCGCTGGAGGAGATCGCGAAGGTCGACCAGAGCGTCGCGATCACTCTCGAGGCCGGTGTCTCGCTCGGCGCGATGCCCGTGTTCCGCTTCGGCACCGAGGAGCAGAAGCAGCAGTGGCTTCCGCAGCTCGCCTCGGGAGAGAAGCTCGGCGCCTTCGGCCTCACCGAACCGGATGCCGGCAGCGACGCCGGTGGCACCCGCACCACCGCGAAGGAAGACGGCGACGAGTGGGTGGTCAACGGCAGCAAGCAGTTCATCACGAACTCCGGCACCGACATCACCTCCCTCATCACGATCACCGCCGTGACCGGCGAGACGGCAGCATCTGGAGATCGAGCACCGGGCAAGGAGATCTCCACGTTCCTCGTGCCCGCGGGAACCCCCGGGCTGACAGTCGCCCCGCCCTACGACAAGGTCGGCTGGAACGCCTCCGACACGCACGGCCTCGCCTTCGACGACCTGCGGATCCCGCGGGAGAACCTCCTCGGCGAGCGCGGCCGCGGCTATGCGAACTTCCTGCGCATCCTCGACGAGGGTCGCATCGCGATCGCCGCCCTCGCGGTCGGCGCCGCACAGGGATGCGTCGACGAGAGCGTCCGCTACTCCAAGGAGCGCCGGACGTTCGGCACGAACATCGGCAGCCACCAGGCCATCGCCTTCAAGATCGCCCGAATGGAGGCCCGCGCCCACGTCGCCCGCCGCGCGTACTACCAGGCGGCCGCGCTGCTCCTGTCCGGGAAGCCGTTCAAGCACGAGGCGGCGATCGCGAAGCTCGTCGCGAGCGAGGCCGCGATGGACAACTCCCGCGACGCGACCCAGATCTTCGGCGGGAACGGATTCATGAACGAGTACCCGGTCGCCCGGCACTACCGCGACTCGAAGATCCTCGAGATCGGCGAGGGCACCAGCGAGGTGCAGCTCATGCTCATCGCGCGCGGCCTCGGGCTCTGAATCCGCGAGTAGGCTCGCCCTCATGAGCACGAATGACGCGGTCATCGTCGCCGCCACACGCACCGCCGTCGGTGTCGGCAAACCCGAGAAGGGCTCGCTGTCCGGCATCCATTCGGTCGATCTGTCCACGTACCCGATCCGTGCGCTCATCGCCTCGACGGGGATCGATCCTGCCCTGATCGACGATGTCGTCTGGGGATGCGTGTCGCAGGTCGGCGAGCAGTCGTTCAACGTCGGGCGCAACGCCGTGCTCGCGGCCGGGCTTCCGGAGTCGGTCCCGGGCCGAACGGTCGACCGGCAGTGCGGATCCTCCCAGCAGGCGATCCAGGATGCCGCGGCATCCCTCATCGCCGGATACGCGGATGTCGTGATCGCCGGCGGCGTCGAGGTGATGTCGCGCACGCCGATGTTCTCCAGCACGGGTGGCCTGGACCCCTTCGGCACGCTGATGCACGAGCGCTACCCCGATCTGGGCAACCAGGGCGTCGGCGCCGAGCTGATCGCGGCCAAATGGGGGCTCAGCCGGTCGGAGCTGGACGGCATCGCCGTCGAGTCGCACGCGAAAGCGGCGGATGCTGCGCAGCGGGGCCTCTTCGACGAGGAGATCGTGCCGGTCGGTGATGTGGTGTCGGATCAGGGCATCCGCCCCGGGAGCACGCTCGAGAAGCTGGCGACCCTGCCGAGCCCGTTCGTCGAGAACGGACTGATCACCGCCGGGAACGCCTCGCAGATCTCCGACGGTGCGGCCGCGGTGCTCATGATGACGAGCGCGAAGGCGGCGGCTCTCGGGCTCACTCCGATCGCGCGCGTGCACAGCGTCGCCGTGGTGGGGTCGGATCCGATCATGATGCTGACCGGTCCGATCGCGGCGACGGCGAAGGTGCTGCAGCGCGCCGGGCTCTCGATCGACGACATCGGGGCGTTCGAGGTCAACGAGGCTTTCGCCTCGGTGATCGGCGCCTGGCTGCACGAGACCGGGGCGGATCCGGCGAAGGTCAACCCGCGCGGCGGTGCGATCGCACTCGGGCATCCGCTCGGAGCATCCGGCGCGCGGCTCACCACGACGCTGCTGCACCACATGCGTTCGAACGGCATCCGTTACGGACTGCAGACGATGTGCGAGGGCGGCGGCATGGCCAACGCCACCGTGTACGAGCTTCTCTGAGAGCCGGCTGCCGCAGAAGCGGCGCACAATGGATTCATGGGACTGTTCCAGAATCGCCCGGAAGAGCAGGAAAACGTGTGGGCCGGCCTCCCCGCCGAGCCACGCGGTGACGAGGACCAGGTCGACACGCTGTCGACCTCGTCGGTCGATCCGCTGACGGTCGGGCTCGGCGCATCGGTCAGCTCGATCGTCTTCCCGGTCGCGCCGCCGGCTCCGGAGGCGGTCGTGATCGAGAACGCCGAGCCGGAGCATCCGGAGGACTGAGCGCGCGACGCGCCGAGGCGACCACCCGGCCACCGTTACGGTTGAGGGATGACGATCACCGCCGCCGCAGACGGCTCCGCCCTGGGCAACCCCGGCCCGAACGGCTGGGCCTGGTACATCGACGACGAGAACTGGGCGGCCGGCGGATCGCCGCACGGCACGAACAACCAGGGTGAGCTGCAGGCCGTGCTCGAACTGCTGCGGGCGACGGCCGGCCGCGACGAGAAGCTCGTGATCGAGTGCGACAGCAAGTACGTGATCGACTCGATCACGAAGTGGATGCCGGGCTGGAAACGCAAGGGCTGGCGCAAGTCCGACGGCGGGCCCGTGCTCAACCGCGAGCTGATGGAGGCCCTCGATGTCGAGATCCGCGGACGCGACATCGAGTTCCAGTGGGTGAAGGGGCACGCCGGTCACCCGCTGAACGAGGCCGCCGATGAGCGGGCGAACGCCGCAGCGAAGGCCTATCAGCAGAAGATCGAGCCTCGCCGCGGACCGGGATTCGTCGGCGACGGGGGTGCGGTCGCTGCGGTCACCGACGCGACGCGACCGCGGCCGAGTGCGGCATCCGTCCCCCGCTCCGCAACGGAGCCGCTCTGGGCGGCCGCATCCGATCTCCTCGACGGGCTCGACTCGCCCGCGGCATCCGCTCCGGTCGAGTTGCGTCTCATGCTCTCGGGCGACGAGCACGCCCGCCTGCGGGATCGCGCTGCCGCCCAGGGAATCTCCCTCGAAGAGGCGCTCCGCCGCCTGATCTGAGCGTTACCGCTCTGGCTCGTCGATCAGCACACGGGTGCGGGGCAGCGCCTGCGGGTGCTCCCGCTGCAACCAGGTCATCATCTTCTCCCGTACCTCGCAGCGCAGATCCCACTGGTCGCTGGAGTCCTTCGAGGACATCACGAAGCGCACCGTGACGAATCCACCCTGGGAACCGGTGACGAGGGCGCTGGCCGAGCGACCGTCCCAGGCAGGAGACGTCTCGACGATCTCCATGAATTTCGCGCGCACCGCATCCATCGGCACCTGCCAATCGAGGTCCATCAGCACCACGCCGAGAATCTTGTTCGAGCGGCGGGTCCAGGTCTCGATCGGCTTCGTCGTGAAGTAGCTGCACGGCAGTACCAGGCGCCGTTCGTCCCAGATGTAGACGACGACGTACGAGAGGTTGATCTCGCCGATACGGCCCCACTCGCCTTCGACGACGACGACGTCGCCGACGCGGATCGCGTCGGTAAACGCCACCTGGATGCCGGCGATCAGGTTGCCGAGGATCGACTGCGCGGCGAGACCGGCGATGACGCTGACGATCCCTGCAGACGCGAGCAGGCTGGTTCCGATCGCCCGCATCTCGGGGAAGGTGAACAGCACGGCACCGAGAGCGATCACGGCGATGATCACCAGCATCAGACGATGGATGACCAGGAGTTGTGTGTGCCGTCGACGACCCTCCGGCCCGGTGTCGTCGGCGCCTTCCTCCTGCCGCATGATCCGTTCGAATCCGAAGGAGACGAGGGCGGCGAGCAACCAGGACCCGGCGACGATCGTCGCGATCAGGAAGATGCGTGAGAGCGCGGGCCACCACTGCTCCTCAGCCGGTTCGGTCACCGCGCAGGCGATCCAGACGGCCCCGATCGCGATCACCGTGATCCACGCGCGTCGGATGCGCCTGCCCAGTTCTCGCACCCAGGGGAACTTGCGGCTCAGAAGCGACGCAACCAGGATGACCAGCATCACGACGGCGAACGCTGCAGCCAGTGCGAGCAGGAGGACGACGATGCTGTCGATCCAGTATTCCCAGAAGTTGCTGAACACCATCGGTCCAGACTATGCGGTGGCGCGCAGCGGCCCCTCGGAGGCGGTCGCCCGGATGGCATCCGTCCTCCCAGTTCACAACTCCTCACGAACCTGGCGGCAGACGCAGAAAACCGGCCGATCCCCGAGGGGCCGGCCGGTTTCTGAGGAGTTGTGAACGGTCAGACCGTGAGCAGCTCCTGCTCGAGGCGGGCGTACGAGGCTTCCATGCCCTCGGCCATGCCGGTGGCGAGGATCATGTCGCGCGTCTCCTTGTCGGGGTACTCGACGAGCAGCGTGATGAGGGTCGCGCCGTCCTCCTCGTAGAGGTTGAGGTCGTTGAGCGTCTCGGGACCGTCGGTGCCGATCATCCGCTCGGTGGTGACGGCGCGACGCGGCGCGTCGACGAGCAGCACCTCGCCCTCGAAGCCGAACGCCTCTCCCTCGGTGTCGCCGACGGGCGCCCACGAGGTGCGGTGCTTCTCGCCGGGGGCGGTGGCGATGACGCATTCGGTCATCTCCCACCCGTCGGGGCCGAGCATCCACTTCCGCATGAGGTCTTCCTCGTTGTAGGCGCGCCAGACGAGCTCGCGCGGACCGTCGACGAGACGCGTGATGCGCACGTGGGTGTCGTCGAGCAGCTCGACCTCGGTGCCCTTGCCCTGCGCGAAGTCGCGGAGGTTCTGCAGGACGGTGTCGAGCTGGGCCATCGCCATCTTGGTGCCCTCGATGACACCCATCGCCACGACCTGCTCGAGCGCTTCGACCGAATCGAAGTGACTCTTGCCCACCATGCGCGTGCCGCTTTCGGTCGGCTCGAAGGACAGCTTCATCCGCATCGGGGCGAAGCCCTCGAGCGGCTTCCCCTGCTCGTCGACGAACGAGTCGAGAACCTCGAAGCTGTGCGGTGCGTCGATCGAGAGGAACTCCCACGACCCCGACGAGCGCTCCCCACGCGGACCGCGGAGCGAGTAGAGCGCCCGACCGCCGACGGTGTGGTCCCAGGCGGTGAACGTGGCCGGCCATCCGGGAGGACCCCAGAAGCGCTCGAGCTGGCGCGGGTCGCTATATGCGCTCCAGACCCGCTCGACGGGTGCCGCGAAATCCGCGGTGACCGTCATGGTCAGGTTCTCGGTGTCTGTGGTGACATCGGTGACAGGCATTTCACTCTCCTTGTTCGGTTCGTGCGGTGGGGGATGCCGGCGGTTCGGCCAGCAGATCGTCGAGGCGCGCGATGCGCGCACGCCAGAGCTCTTCGTAGCGCGCCAGGAGCGCCTTGGCCCGGGCGATCATCTCGGGATTCGCGCGGACCAGCCGCTCGCGTCCCTCGGCGCGCTTGATGATGAGGCTCGCGGCTTCGAGCACGGCCACGTGCTTCTGCACCGCCGCGAACGACATGTCGTAGTCGACCGCGAGGGTCGACACCGATTGCTCTCGCTCGATCGTCCGGCGGAGGATGTCCCGTCGGGTCGAGGCCGCCAATGCGTGGAACACACGGTCGATCTCCGCTTCGCTGAGTTCTCTTTGTACAACCATTTGGTTGTACGTTACGGCAGCGCGGATGCCGTGTCAAGACGGTCTCTCTTCGGCGAGGCGCTCACCGCACATGGGGCCGTCACGAACTACCCCGCAGACCGCTTTCGCCTCTGACGGGTGGCGCCGCTGCTTGACACCCAAAAGGAGCATTACTCCACCCCGACATTCGTCGTTGTTTTCGCTGACAGTTACCGCTAACATTCGATGGCCCGATCCAATGTCGGATCCAAAGCAAAGGTGCATGATGCTCGCGTCTCTGAAACGCTTCCGGGGGACATCCGCAATCGCTGTCGGTTCGCCTTGCAGCGTCCGGGGTGGGAACACTCATCGACACTGACGCTGACGCACTGGAGACACACAAGCTGCCACTTTTCGCGCACTCGCTGAAATCTGGTCGGGCCACTAGCGCGATAACAGCTGGCGCGTGCCAACTCAAACAATAGGGAGTAGAGAATGAATTTTTCTTCTCGGCGAAGGATTGCGCCCGCAATACTCGCCCTAGGTGCACTGTTGCTGGGGTGGTGCGCGTCCAGCGCAGCCGCCTCTGAGCCCGAGGTGCGTCTCGGCGCAGAGGCGAACCTCAACGAAGGAGCCATCGCCGAGTACACATTCGACGACGGCACCCTCGCGGACTCGATCGGCAATGCTGACCTCACGGCCGCAGGCCCCGCTGCTGTCGCCATCGATGCAGAGCAGGGTAGCGCGCTCCGGCTGACCGGAGCGGCCAATGAATTCGCGTCGTTCCCGACCGGATTCTTTGACGGACGCAGCACCATGACCATCTCGATGGACATCAGATCCGAGCGCACCAGCGGGAACTTCTTCACCTTCGCGTTCGGCCAGGACACGACCAAGTACTACTTCCTAAGAGTCCGTGGCCCCGAGGTACGCAGCGCCATCACGAAGTCCTCATATCAAACGGAGTCGGCCGTCACCTCCACCGTCACCGCCGGACAGTGGCACCGCTATGACGTCGTCTTCAGCGACAGGTCGATGCAGGTGTACGTCGACGGCATCAAAACGGGGGAGAACGCTGCGCTCAACACGTCGGTCTCCGACCTCGGCACGAACCTCGTCGGGTATCTTGGCAAGTCACTGTACTCCGCCGACGGCTACTTCCAGGGTTGGTTCGACAACGTGCGGGTCTATGACCGCGCGCTGACAGCGACTGAGATCCTCAACAACGCTGGCGCGGAGGACCAGCTCTTCGATATCTCGCTCGCCCAACCAGACGTCTTGAGAATCGCTCCGATCGCGGACCGGGCCGCGCACTCGGTGGTCTTCCCCGTGAAGAAGGGCACCGACATCACTGCCCTCGCGCCGACCTTTGCCGCCACCCCAAGCTCCACCGTATCGCCGGCTTCCGGAACGACGGTCGACCTGACGAATCCCGTCGAGTACACAATGACCACCGCTACGGGAGAGACGGTGACATGGACCATGCAGGCGCGCATCGTGAGCAGCCCCGTCCTGCCGGGCCTGTATGCCGATCCGAACATCGCCGTGTTTGGCGATACGTACTACATCTACGCGACTAGCGACGGTTACGCCGGCTGGGGCGGTCGGGAGTTCTACGTGTGGAAGTCGAAGAATCTCGTGGACTGGGAGCGCTCGGAAGAACCCTTCCTCACTCTCGCCGGTGCGAACGGTAACGTTCCGTGGGCCACGGGCAACGCGTGGGCGCCGACGATCATCGAGCGGGACGGGAAGTACTACTTCTACTTCAGCGGGCAGAATCAGTCATACAGCCGCAAGACGATCGGTGTTGCCGTCGCCGACAGCCCGGAGGGCCCGTTCGTCGCACAGCCGACGGCCATGATCCTCAACAACGAGTCCGTCACTGCGTGGCAGGCGATCGACCCGGCCGCGTTCCACGACCCAGTGACGGACAAGTGGTATCTCTACTGGGGCAACGGCCGTGCACTGTTCTCCGAGCTGAACGACGACATGATTTCCCTCAAGCCCGGGACGATCTCGCAGATCCATGGTCTGACCGGGTTCTCCGAGGGCCTCTTCATCAACTATCGAAGCGGCGTCTACCACCTCACCTATTCGGTAGACGGCACCAACTCGGAGAACTACAGCGTGGGCTACGCCACAGCATCCAGCGCGCAAGGGCCGTGGACGTACCGTGGAATCATCCTGCGGAAGGACTTGTCACTGGGAATCAAGGGTCCCGGTCACCACTCAATCGTCAACGTACCCGGCACGGATGACTGGTATATCGCGTATCACCGATTCGCGCTCGAAAACGGCAACGGCACGCACCGTGAGACGACCATCGACCGGCTCGAGTTCGCCCCCGATGGATTGATGATGCCCGTCCAACCCACGCTTGAGAGCGTACCCGGACAGACAATCCAAATTCCGCCAGATGTGGACGTCGCTGTTGAGTCGCGGTGCGTCGCCGGAAAGGTCCAGGTGGTCGTCCGAGTCGCAAACAACGACGATGCTCCCGTCGCGGCCAGAGTGGAGACCGCGTTCGGTTCCAAGAGCATCGAAGAGATCCGGGTGGGACACTCCCTCTCCGTGACCTTCGCCACTCGCGTCGACAGCATCGCGGAAGGCGAAGCAACCGTCACTGCCGACGCCCACGGCGCCACTGTTCAGGAGGTGATGGCGTACCCCGCCCGTTCCTGCAGGTGAGAATGCGACGAGTTCGAGCGTGACAACCGCGATTCGCCGGTGCGCCCATCAGGCGCACCGGCGAACACCAGGCCGGCCCCGCTTCGGATCGTGTCAGCTCGCCAACCTGCCGCTGATCTCCGACGAGGATTACGCCGATGCACTGCAACGTCGCCTGACCTGGATCGACGCGCGAATCAGCACCGTCATCGCTGCGGAGCACTCCCAGGCTCCGCTCCCCCGTGCTGCCCGCGATATCACCCGTTGCCCAGCAACAGGTCGAGACGGACGCTTCCGGAGCCTCGGCCGATCAGTTCCGTGACGTCGTGCTCCTGATACGCGAGACGCCACTCGTACGATGTCCATCCGGGGTTCAGCACCGAAGCGGTGACGCCGACGCCGTCCACGGACGCCTCGTACACGCCGTGCGCCGTGGCGAAGAGCCGGGCTCCGCTCACCTCACATCGCGGCCGTTCCAGCGCGACCTCGAGACTGAAGCGCGGAGTCACCCCCTCCGGAGCGACCGCTGCGATGAATGCCGCGTCCTCAAGAGGGTCATGGGAAGTGGTCACCATGCCGCCTTTCGTCTTTGTCGCTCCTGCTCCTCGTCGAGCGGACCGCAGACGGCCAGCACGTGCAGGCCACCGATCGAATCCGCGGCGGCAACTGCGCTGCGGCGTGCAACGAAACCATACTGGCCGCCATTGAATGGTTTCACAAGGAACTGTCGGTCATCGATTTTTCAATAGACGCCTTCCCAGACGTCGTCGATGTCACGACCCTCGTCTGCTTATCGAGACCTCCACGGAACGGCGCACTCGATAGCGCGGGCGGAGCACCCGGTTGCCCTGGATAACTACATCTGGGTCTTCCAGAAGGTGCCGAGATTCGACGGAGCCGAAGTAGCGCTTCCGGACCCGAGCACGACGGGACCAGCCATCGAACAGTGGGCCGGGATCATCGTTCTCAGCCGCGATGAAGCCATCCACCGAGACCGACGCCTTCATGACCACTTTCCCCATGGGGTTCCTCCTCTGTTTGGAGTCCCAAGTCTCGTGTGCCTCGAGAGGTCGCTCTGGTAAGAAATCAATAGGCCGGCAACGGCCAGCCCTCCATCGCGTGGTCCGGTTGCTCGCGTAGGAAGCGTTGCCGAACTTCGACATATCTGGTCGTCGAGCGGCGGATCGGGCACTCGGGACAGGTACTCCACGCTGACATCATCCCGGAGCGGCCCGATCACGCGCCACGGGACGCGGACTCAGCCCGAAACCGCCGCCGCGCTCATCTCCGAGTCGACCGCCGACTCGACCGGCACAGAGCGCAGACGAAGCGACGGGGGAAGCAGCGCCGCATGGGCGAGAAGGAGCTCGTCGGTCATGGCGTGGATCTGGTCGAGAGTGAGCTTCGCCGCCGTCAGAGGGTCGAGTGCCACCGCGTGATAGACGTGCTCGATGTTCCCGGTGAGGGCCGCGTGCACAGCGAGAGTCTGCACGCCGATGTTGGTGCGGTTCAGGGCCGCCAGCTGCGGCGGCAGACTGCCGATCGCGGTCGGCTGAACGCCGCTCCGGTCGACGACGCACGGCACCTCGACGCATGCATCAGCCGGAAGGTTCTGAATGAGGCCCCTCGCGTTCGGCACGTTGCCGTAGACGACGGCCGGCACTCCGGTGATCATCGCGTTCACGATGCTGGCGCCGTACTCGAGCGATGGCGAGAGGTCGGTCTTCAGCCGCTCCAGCTGCTCATCGATATCCCCCTCCTCATCGTGGGCGAGGCAGATCTCGTAGTAGTCCCAGCGCTCGGGGATGAACTGGAGCACCGTCTCCGGGTCCTTGCGGAAGTAGGGAAGATACTCGGAGGCATGGTGGCTCGACTCCGTCTCGAAGTAGCCGAAGGTGTTCATGAGGGCGGTACGCACCTGTTCGTTTCCGCCCTCGTAGTTGCTCATCACCTCGGCCACCTCGCTGTGGTCGCCGTCGTCTTCGTGGAGCCCCCCAGCAGCAACCCCGGTTCGGTGACGCTCCGACATGACGCGGCGCAACTCCGGGTACAGGTCTTCGCCGGCACGCGAGAACTCGAGGATCCACGCCTGGTGGTTGATACCGGCCGACAGGAAGGACACCTCCTCGTACGGGACGCCCAGAGATCTCGCAAGCATGTGCGTGGTGCCCTGCACGCTGTGGCACAGGCCGACGGTGTTGAGCCCCTTCGCGTTCAGGAAGGCGGTCGCCATCGCCATCGGGTTGGCGTAGTTGATGAACTGCGCATCCGGGCACAATTCGAGCGCGTCCGAGGCGATCGCCTCGTACGCCGGCACTGAGCGCAGGAACCGGAAGACGCCCCCAGGGCCGACGGTGTCGCCGACGGCCTGGTCGACTCCGTACCGGCGCGGGATCTCGACGTCCCAGCGATAGGAATCGATGCCGCCGACCTGGAAGGTGATGATGACGAAGTCCGCGTCGGCGAGCGCCTGGCGCCGATCGGTGGTCTCGACGACAGTCGCTCCGAACCCGTGGTGGTCGATGAGCTTTCGCGCGGCGGTCGCCGTGCGGTGAACACGGTCGGCGTCGAGGTCCATGAGGGCGAGCGTGCTTCCTTGCAGCGCCGGGAAGCTGAGGATGTCGCCGATCAGGCGGAACGGGAAGACGAATCCCCCTGCTCCGATGATGGTGATCTTGGGATTGCGCGTCGTTGCAGTCATGGTGCGAGCCTAGGATTCGGATTCGGGCATGACCTCTTCCATTCATGTCTATTCTTCTTGAATTCTCAGGTGGCTCCGTAGACTCTCTGGATGACCGCTCGTGAGCAGACGCCGAGACCGCGCTCCGTCGACTCAGCAGCGGAACCGCGTGAAGCTCCCGAACTGCAGGGCGACGGTACCGTCATGGCGACCGGGGCACACCTCTGGATCCACCGCGGCGCCGCACCGGTGATGCCGCTGGCGCACCGCCACGACGACCTCGAGATCAACATCGTTCTGCGCGGAAGCCTGGACTATCAGTTCGGCGGGACGAGGATCTCTGTCCCGGCCGGATCACTGGCGGTGTTCTGGGGCGCGACCCCGCACCGCCTCGTCTCCACGGATGCCGGAGCGGACGGCGACATGTGCTGGATTCACGTGCCCCTGACGACCGTGCTGGGCTGGAACCTCCCCATGTCGGATCTGAGCGAGGTGCTGCTGAACCGGCCCATCATCGTGCCGGCGACCACGGTCGCCCGCGATCTGGAGGCGATGTTCACCTCCTGGCAGCGGGAGGTGGGCGTCGACGGCCTCGAGACGATCGCGCTGCTGGAGGTCCAGGCGCTCATCCGTCGTCTTCTCCACCGGCAACACAGCGATGAGCAGGCCTCGATCGAGATGGCCGGCCCTCTCAACGTCTCGTCTGATTCGATGCGAGGAGTGACCGAGATGGCGCGATTCACCGTGGCGCACTTTCGCCAGCAGATCTCGGTGGCGGACATCGCCTCGGCCGCGAACCTGAACCCCCACTATGCGACATCGCTCTTTCGCAGGGCCGTCGGTTCGACCATCGCCGAATATCTCATCCGCTGTCGCGTCGCGGAGGCGCAGCGTCTGCTCGTGATCACGACCATGACGGCGAGCGAGATCGCACATGCCGCCGGCTTCGGTTCTCAGAGCAGCTTCTACGCGCAGTTTACGAAGCGATGCGGAATCTCGCCGGGACGGTACCGGTCACGACTCATCTAGACGGCATGTCCATGCAGAACCGCTATTCTATCACTAGAATAGTGTCATGAGTCTGACCCCGACCGAGCTGACCGTCCTCGGTCTCATCGCTGAGCAGCCGAGGCATGGCTATGACCTCGAACAGGTGATCGAGCAACGAGGGATCCGGCGGTGGGCCGAGATCGGATTCTCGTCGATCTACTACGTGCTCACGAAACTCGAAGGGCGCGGACTCATCGCGTCCGACGACGCCCAGACCGGCAGCAAGTCCCGGCGGGTGTTCCATTCGACCGCAGCCGGGCGGCACGCCGCCGAAGAAGGCGCCCTCGAGTTCATCGCCGGCCAGCGGACCGTCGCGCATCCCCTCCTGGTCGGGCTCGCCAACCTGCCGCTGATCGCCGACGAGGACTACGCCGATGCACTGCAACGTCGCCTGACCTGGATCGACGCGCGGATCAGCACCGTCATCGCTGCGGAGCACTCCCAGGCTCCGCTCCCCCGTGCTGCCCGCGAGGTCTTCTCGTACTCGCTGACCCTCCTCGAGGCAGAAAGGTCGTGGCTCGCGACGCGAGTCCGGGTGCCCCATGAATGAATCAGCGTCTCGAATGAGCAGCAACACGCCCGTCGACGCGACGATCATCGACGGCATCCCCACCACCGGGGGATTGCACTGCGAGACGACGGCGCTCGGCGTTCTCCTGACGCACGGCGGGCTGTCGTTGTCCGAGCCGATGTTGTTCGGTCTGGGTGCAGGCCTGGCTTTCATCTACTGGGATTCGAAGCAGCAGGACCTGCCCTTCCTCGGGGGAAGAGTGAAGCCGTTCGCGCTCACCCAGGCCCTGACCGATCGCCTGGGAGTTGATCTGCACGAGCAGGAGACGACCTCAGCCCGCAAGGCGTGGGATCAGCTGCGCACGACGATCGACCGCGGCATCCCCGTCGGCCTGCAACTCGACAGCCACGACCTCGAGTACTTCGGATCCCGAGTGCATTTCGCCGGTCACGTCGTCGCCATGTACGGCTACGACGATGACACCGCGTACCTGGTCGATACGACCCAGCAGGGCGGGGAGGTCACGACGAGTCTTGTGAGCCTGGCGCGGGCTCGAGCAGCCCGAGGGCCGATGTCCGCACGCCACCGCGCTTTCACCGTGCACGTGCCGGTCGCAGCGACGCGGCCCGAGCGCATCCGCGAATCGATCGTTCCGGCGATCACCGCCTGCGCGAAGGAGTTCCTCGCACCCCCGATCGCCAACCTCGGCAACCGGGGCATCCTCACGGCGGCCACACGCATTCCATCCTGGTTCGACCGGGTCGATGACCCTGCTCGCGATCTCGCAGTCATCGCGATGCTGATGGAACGAGCAGGCACCGGAGGGGCACTGTTCCGCAACCTGTATCGCGACTTCCTGACCGAGAGTGCGGAGATCGTCGGGCGCAGATCACACGTCGACGCGATCGGCGAGGGCGCAGCCCGGTTCGCGGAATCCGCACTGCTCTGGACACAGGCATCAGAGCTGGTCGCCCGCGCCGGCAGCACGGGGGATGCGGATCTCCTGACCGAGGCCGCCGACGCACTCAGAGACATCGAAGCGATCGAGACCGCAGCGATGACGTCGCTCGCTTCGCTGGAGACGGCCTGACGTTCGGCGAGGCTCGACATGACGTTCGGCCAGGCCGAGACGCGTTGAATTCTGACCTGAGTGCAGAAAACGCTCGGCGCACCACGACGACTCTTGACCTCGTCGAATCACCGCCAATACCGTGAGCGAGCTTGGACGCGTCGATGAGGCAAAGAAGCCGACCTCGACGCCCCACGGCCTGCTCGCCGATCAGGCGAGCAGAAATCGCTCAGATCGAAAAGGATCACTGCATGCGACTCACAAGAAAACTCGCGCTCGCCGCCACCGCGGCAGCCGTGCTCAGCATCGGAGCGGTCATCCCCGCTGCCGGGGCGACCACTCTCGATGACGACTCCGACGTCCCCTCCTTCCAGGAGTTCGCGGCGTCGACCTACCGGGACATCGACGGCAGTTACATCGTCAACGGCGACGAGGTCATCTCGAATCGGGGTGAGCTGCGGGAGTTCTACGACGTTCTCATCGGTCCCGAGGCGCACATCGACGGCCTCATCGTCAACACGGTGAGCGGGATCGACGACAAGTGGTCGGCGTTGCAGGTGAGCAACCTCACCTACTGCGTCAGCACGAAGTTCGGTGCACGTCACGCCGATGTCGTCAGTGCGATGGCCAGCGGCGCGGGGCTCTGGGAGACCGCATCCTCTGCGGTCGACTTCGTGTACGTGAGCAGCGCCGACGCGAACTGCACCACCCGCAACAAGTCGGTCGTCTTCTCGGTGGAGCCGGTGCAGACTTCGCAGTACATCGCTCGGGCGTTCTTCCCGAGCACCGCTGACCGTCAGCAGAACGTGCTCATCGACGACTCGATCTGGGCCTCCGGCTCGTGGACGCCGACGAACATCCTCGGTCACGAGCTCGGCCATGTGCTCGGCTTCCGGCACGAGCACACCCGCCCCGAAGCCGGCACGTGCTTCGAGGACACCAACTGGCGTCCGCTGACGCCGTACGACTCGTCGTCGATCATGCACTACCCGCAGTGCAACGGCTCGTCCGACGATCTGTCGATGACGAACGAGGACCGCACCGGCGTGGTCGCCCTCTACGGCGGCTGACACCCCTCAGTGCAAGGATGCGGGGTTCGGTCGTTCCCGACCGGGCCCCGCATCTGTCTCAGGTCAGGCCATAGCGGACGCGGTGGGAGACATGGGGCTTGCGTTTTTACCGATCAGTACAGCAGGCTGGTTGTACCAATCGGTAAATAAGCCATTCTGAAATGGAGCTCATCATGGAACAGCAGCGCCCACCCCTTCCTCCCTTCAGCGCCGAGACGGCCGCGCAGAAGGCGCGAGCGGCGGAAGACGCATGGAACACGCGCGACCCGGAACGGGTGTCCCTCGCATACACGGTCGACAGCGCCTGGCGAAACCGCGATCGCTTCGCGGTCGGGCGGACCGAGATCGTGGAGCTGCTCACGGAGAAATGGGCACGGGAGCTGGACTACCGGCTCATAAAGGAAGTGTGGGCGTATGAGGGCAACCACATCGCCGTCCGCTTCGTCTACGAGTCCCACGACAGCAGCGGTCGCTGGTTCCGCTCGTTCGGCAACGAGAACTGGGAGTTCGACGAGGACGGGCTGATGAGGCGCCGGCTCGCGGCCATCAACGACATCCCCATCCATGAGGCTGACCGCCTCTTCCACTGGCCCCTCGGCCCCCGTCCCGTCGACCACCCAGGCCTGACCGAACTCGGGATCTAGGCTCGTGGCCAAATCGCCCACCAACCGTCAAGCCGTCGTGCCCGTGCTCGCGGAAGCGTTCCGCGAGCACGGGTACGAGGGCTCGAGCATGGCCATCCTCCAAGAGGCCACCGGTCTCGGCCGCGGCAGCCTGTACAACTTCTTCCCCGGCGGAAAGGAGGAGATGGCCGCGGCGGTCCTCGCCGACATCGACGCCTGGTTCCGGGACCGTGTCTTCGAGCCACTGCGCGCCGGAACCGACGCGGCATCCGCCAGACAGGGCGTCAGCAGCATGTTCGATGAGGTGGACTCCTACTTCCGATCCGGCCGGCGAGTATGCCTTCAGGCCCTCTTCGCGCTCGGTCGGGAGCGCGACCTGTTCGAAACGGCCGTACGCGACTACTTCCTCGAATGGGTTGACTCCCTCGCCGCAGCGCTCCACACGGCCGGCGCGGACGAACCGAGAAGTCAGGCTGTTCAGATCGTGTCGTGCGTGCAGGGCGGCATCGCCCTCGCGCGCGCCCTGGACGACCCGAGCGCCTTCACCAGCGCGCTCCAGGGCGCACGTGCCAACGCGGAGGTCCACGCCGGTCGCCGGTAGGAGGCCGTCGATCCGCCGACCTGGCCTCAGCGCATTCTCGTCACGAGCATGATCCTGGCGCCCGGACGTCGGGGTTACCGCGACCCTCGGCCGAATCTGCCGGCGAACAGGGAGTGCAGCAACGGGATCACCGAGGCGATGATGAGGGTCACGCCGAGTGTCGGCAACGACGTGACGAGAATCGCACCACCGATGAGCATCGCGGCGAACAGCACCCCGGACGCGATCCGCCGCGCGACGCCTTCGAGGCGATCCAGCCGTCGTTCGAGCCGTGAGGTGTCGAACGTGATCGTGCCGTCGTCGATGCGCGTGATGACATCGTCGATCCGCTTCGGGAGGCGCATCGTGACCGCGGCGGTCGCCATCGCCTGTTGCGCCAACGTCATGACCAGGTTGCCGCTCTCGTCGCGGAGCAGCCGGCCGGCATAGGGCTCGGCCGCGTCCCAGACGTTGAAGGCGGGGTCGAGTCCGCTGCACATGCCCGAGGTCAGCGACACCGCGCGGATGAGCAGCAGCATGTTCTCCGGAAGCTGCAGCGGCAGCGAGCGCACCACGTCGCCGAACTCGTCGGCGAAGTCGCGGAACTCGCGGGGGTCGACCTTGCTCAGCTCCGCGAACCCCATGCCGCCGAACCGGGCGAACAGGGCGGTGAGCGCACGCTCGAGTTCACCGGTGTCGGCCGACGGCAGCAGCACGCCGAGTTCGCGGGCGGCCGTGACGAGTCCCCTGCTGTCGCGCCCGGCGACCGCGATGAGGAGGGTGCGCAGCCCGTCGCGCAGGTTCGATGAGACTTCGGTCATCATGCCGAAGTCGACGAACGTGAGCCGCCAGCGGGTCGTCGAATCCGGCAGCGGCGTCACGAAGATGTTGCCGGGGTGCGGGTCGGCGTGCACGAACCCGTGGGTGAACACCTGATCGAACATGACCTCGGCGAACACGTCGGCCACCTCGGAGGGGTCGATGCCGGCGGCGCGCAGCGCGGCCTTGTCGTTGATCTTGATCGCCGTGACGTCCGACAATGTGAGCACTCGGCGGGTGATCCGCTCCCAGACCAGCCGCGGGGTGTCGACCCGCGGATCGTCGGCGAAGTTCTCACCGAACCGCTCGGCGTTCGCTGCCTCGTGCAGGTAGTCGATCTCCTCGAGGCTCGTCTGCGCGAACTCCTCGACGAGCGCGGGGGCGTCGACCCGATCCGACACGACGCGCACGCGGCGCAGCCAGCCGGCCACCCGGCGGAGCGCGGCGAGGTCGACCGCCACGATCTCGTCGATGCCAGGGCGCTGCACCTTCACGACGACGTCTTCGAGTCCGGTGTCGGCGGCATCGAGGGCCGACAGGCGCGCGCGGTGCACCTGCCCGAGGGATGCCGCCGCCAGCGGCACCTCGTCGAACCAGGAGTACGCCCGTTCCAGCGGGACGCCGAGTTCGGCCTCGGCGAGCTGCCGGATCGCGGGGAACGGAACGGCGGGCACCTCGTCCTGCAGACCCTCGAGTTCGGCGGTGATCTCCGGCGGCAGCACGTCGAGGCGGGATGACATGAACTGCCCGACCTTGATCATCAGGCCGCCGAGCCCGACGACGAGAGTGTGGAAGCGGCGGGCGAACCGCTGCATCCGCGCCGCGCGGGTGCGCTCGGAGACCGAGGTCAGGCCGAAACGCGGCAGAACGAGCTCGAACCACCAGATCTTGATGAATTCGCGGGCCGCGAACGAGAGGATACGGCGGTAGCGGGCGCGATGAACGGATGCCACCGGCAGCGTGTCCGCGTGCGGGCGACGGGTGACCGGCATGCCGGGAATCGAACGCGGAGGATCGGCGCGGTTCTCCGCCTGGTGGGGTGTGCCAGGAGCATCCGACATCGCCCCACCTCTCGGTCGCCGTTCCTCAACGCTGGAAGCTGACCCCGGCATCAGTCCTGAGCGAGGATCGAGTACAGCCTACGGCGGGCCTCGTCGAGCACCTCAACGGCCTGCTGCACCTGCTCCGGGCTGCCGCTGCGGCCCACCTGCGCGGCGGCGGCCGCGAGATCGACACCGGCCTTCGGCAGCGCGCTGAAGCGAGCGCTGTCGTGTCCGCCGTCCTTCTCCGCCGACGACACCCACGGCGCGGGGGTGTCACTCGATTCGTCGGCGACGGCACGGCCGGCCTCAGTGAGCGAGTAGGTCTTGCGGCCATTCTGCTCCTCGGCCTCGATGAGGCCCTCATCGGCGAGCAGCTGCAGAGTCGGGTAGACCGAGCCGGCGCTGGGCTTCCAGGACCCGCCGCTGCGCTCGGCGATCTCGTTGATGATCTGGTAGCCGTGCATCGGCTTCTCCGCGAGAAGGGTGAGCACGGCCGTGCGCACGTCGCCGCGGGCCATGCGCGAGCCGCCGCCGGGGCGCGGGTCGAACGTCTTTCGCAGTTGGTCCATTGCTTCGAAGAGAGCGGATGCGGGGCCGCCACCTGCTCCGAATCCAGCACCGCCGAAACCTCCGGCCGGGAATGCACCGTTCATGATGACCTCCTCGATAGATGGGCGAACGATACTCAACGATATATCGTTCAGGCTGGAGATGGGCTCTGAATCTCGGCGAGCGCACAAAGCCGAGCGAGGCGCACTGCCGGACCTGGCGGAGGCCGAGGACTACCGCCCCGCGAGCAGGTCCCGCAGCCGGGCGATCTCCTCCGCCGGCATCCCGTACCCGTGTTCCGGGGCCGGGTACTGCCCACCCCGCACCTCGCCGGCGTACGCCTCCACACCGGCGATCGCGGCGGCGCGCAGATCGGCGTAGCGCTTGACGAAGCGCGCCGTCGGGCCACCGTAGATGCCGAGGAGGTCGTGGAACACGAGCACCTGGCCGTCGCCATCCGCCCCGGCTCCGATCCCGATGACGGGGATGTCGAGCAGCGGCATGAGAGCCGCGGTGACCTCCGACGGCACCGCCTCGACGACGAGCAACGAGCATCCGGCAGCCTGCAGGGCGAGGGCATCGTCGATCAGGGCGAGCGCCGCCTCGGCCGTGCGGCCCTGCGCCCGGTAGCCGCCGAGCGAGGTCGCGGTCTGCGGGGTGAGGCCGATGTGCCCGACGACGGGGATGCCGGCGTTCACGAGTGCGCGGGCGCGGTCGACCGAGGTGCCGCCGCGCTCGATCTTCACGAGGTCGCAGCCGGTCTCCTTGACGAAGCGCTGTGCGGTCGCGACGGCGATCGCGTCGGAGGCCTCGTACGATCCGAACGGCAGGTCGGCGATGAGCAGCGGCTTCTGCAGCCCGCGGCGCACAGCGGCGGTGAGCATGATCATCTCGTCGACGGTGACCGGAACGGTGCTCTCGTAGCCGAGCACGGTCATCGCGGCCGAGTCGCCGACGAGCACGACGTCGACCCCGGCGGCCTCGACGATCTGGGCGCTCGGGTAGTCATAGGCGGTCACCATGACGATCGGCTCGCCCGCGGCCTTCTTCGCCGCGAGGTCGCCGAGAGTGATGCGCCTGTGCGGTGCGGCGTGGGCGCTCATGGCGCTGTCACCAGTTCGCCGACGGCGTCGTCGACGCGGACGATCCGGTTCGCACGGTCGACATGCACGACGGCGGGCTCGTACTCCTCGAGGTCCTCGCGGGAGTAGTCGGCATAGGAGATGACGATGACCGTGTCGCCGGTGTGGACGAGGCGGGCGGCCGCGCCGTTCACCTGGATGACGCCGGAGCCGCGCTCGCCGACCAGCGTGTACGTCACGAAGCGAGCGCCGTTGTTCACGTCGACCACGTGCACCTGCTCGTGCGGGAGGATGTCGGCGGCCTCGAGCAGATCGGGGTCGATCGTGATCGAGCCGACGTAGTCGAGGTCGCTGCCCGTGACCGTGGCGCGGTGGATCTTCGACTTCAGCATGACGCGACGCATCAGGCGTCCCCTCTCAGGATGTGGTTGTCGATGAGGCGTGCGGCGCCGACGCGGGCGGCGACGGCGAGCAGCGCGTCGCCGTCTACGCGGGCGACGGATGTCAGGGTCTCGGCGTCGCGCAGCTCGAGGTAGTCGGGATGGATGCCCGCGTCATCGAGCACGGCGCGGGCGGCATCCAGGATGCGGCTCGCCGTCGCGCTCCCCCGCCCGATGCAGAGCGGATGCCGCATCCAGCGCCCGGTTGAGCGCGGTCGCCTGTTCGCGGGCCGCCGCGTCGAGGTAGACGTTGCGCGAGCTCATCGCGAGGCCGTCGGCCTCGCGCACGATCGGGCAGGCCTCGATGCGCACATCGAGGTCGAGGTCGCGCACGACGCGGCGCACGACGAGCACCTGCTGGGCATCCTTCTGCCCGAAGTAGGCGACGTCGGGCCGGACGATGCCGAACAGCTTCGTGACGACCGTGGCGACGCCGTCGAAGTGGTGGGTGCCGCGGCTGGCGCCGTCGAGCACCTCGGTGATGCCGGCGACGTGGATCGTGGTGGCGAAGCCGTCGGGGTAGATCTCGACGGCGCTCGGGGCGAACAGGATGTCGACGCCTTCGGCTTCGGCCAGGCCGGCATCGCGTGCTTCGTCGCGCGGGTAGGCGCCGAGATCCTCGTTCGCCCCGAACTGCGTCGGGTTCACGAAGAGCGAGACGATGACGAGGTCGTTCTGCTCCCGGGCGCGGCGCATGAGCGAGAGGTGGCCCTCGTGGAAGGCTCCCATGGTGGGGACCAGGCCGACGGATCGCGCCGCGATGCTTCGCCTCGCGGACGACCTCGCGCACCTCGGGGATGGTACGGATGATCCTCATGCGTCGGCCTTCCGGACGATCGAGCGGGTGCCGGCGGCGAGGGCGTCGAAGAGATCGTGCAGATCGAGATCGGATGCCGCTTCGCGCTGGCGCGCGACAGTGACCTCGTCGCCGCGAACGATCGGACCGGTGAGAGCTTCGCCGGCGCCGGCCGCCGTCCAGTTGTCGACGCTCTGACGCACGAGCGGAGCGAGGAGCGCGCGAGCATCGGTCGGGCTGATTCCCGCAGCAAGCGCGAGCCGCTCGGCAGCGTCGAGCACCGTGAGCATGAAGTTCGAGGCGAAGGATGCCGCTGCGTGATAGGCCGCGCGGTCGGTGTCGTCGATCTCGAAGGGGTGGGCACCGAGGGCCCGGGCGAGATCACCGGCCAGGTCGCGAACATCGGGCGTACGACCGGCGATCGCGGCGCCGATGCCGTGGAACACCACGGGCGGCTCCGCCCCGGTGAACGTCTGCAGCGGGTGGATGCCGAAGTCGACGTCGGCAAGCCCGGTGGCCCCGGAGACGTGGCCGATCAGACGCGTGTGCGGGCGGACGACCGCAGCCGCGCCAGGGATGGACGCGTCAGGCACGCAAAGCAGTGCGATGTCGCTCTCCGGAACTTCGTCCCCGCGCCCGAACGGTCCGCGCACGTCGAACCCCGCTGCGTGCAGCGCCCGCGCGAGCACGCCGCCGAGACGGCCGGCGCCGATGACGGCGACAGTCGCGTCTGGCGCGAGAACAGGGGCAGGATTCATGGCGGATTCCGCTTCGAAGACGGCTACTCGGATGCCATGAGTATCCGCCCGTGGCAGCATTCGCTCCAAATCGTCGTGCAGAAAGCAATGCAAAGATCGAGCACTTCTTGTGCCTTTGCACCGGTTCCGTCTCAGATGATTGTCAGATTGATCCGCAGGTGAATCTGGCGGTAGACCTCCGCCTGGAGAGGTTCGGTGGAAGGCGTTGAAATCAGGCCGTGAACCAGCCGGTCGGCGCGATCTCGCCGCCCATGCGCGGCACATACTGATCGAAGTAGATACGGGAGATGAGTTCGCGGCGGCTGCGCACGCCGACCTTCTCGAAAACCGACTTCAGGTGGTCCTGCACGGTGTACGCCGACACGTGCATCTTCGCGGCGATCTCCTTGGTGTCCACGCCCTGCAGCACGAGCGACGTGACATCGCGCTCACGCGGGGTCAGCCCGCACGCGGCGACGACGAGGGCGACGATCTCCGGCGGCCGCGCCTCCTCGATCGTCACCACGACGTCACCGACCGCGCCCGCGGAGCCGGCGAGCGGCGAGGCGTGAAGAACGAGCCAGGCACCTGACGCGGTGCGGACTCGAGTTCGGGGAATCGATGATCCGGGCTCCGACCGAACGCGACGCGCGGCGCCGACGAGCGAGGTCACGATGGCGAGCGGATCGCCGCTGTTCACACTCGTCGAGAGCTGGGCGAGACGCTCCTCGGCACCGAGGCTGATCTGCGATACAGCACCCTGCGCATCGACGATCACGACGGCCGGGCCCGGCACGTCCGTGGCGACCGAGATCTCGGCGAGCCTGGTGAGCATGCCCGTGCGCACGCCTCGAGCGAAGGATTCCGAGAGCGAGCCGAGGAAGGTCACCTCCTGGTCATCGAACGCCGGGGTGTCAGGGCCTCGGAACAGAGCGAGGCAGCCCCACATGCCGGCACTGTCGTGGAAGACGAGACGCGCCTCGTCGGTGAAGCCGTACATCGGCCGCATCAGGCGGTTCATCCGCTCGGAGCGATCGTCGTCGACGTGCCCGGCGGCCTTCATGCCGATCGCGCGCACGCCGGCGAGCACGAGCGACCGGAACGACGTCTCCTCCGCGATGTCGTACTCGAGGTAGCCCCAGAGCGCGTCGTGTTCGTTGTTGGCGGCGAGCGTCCCGTACTTGCGCGCGCTCGTCAGCATCATCGTCGCCGGGTCGTGCGTCCCCACGCACGCACCCACCCAGGGGATGGCGTTCTGCACGGTCGACGTCGCCTCGCCGATGAAGTCGTCGAGATCGAGGCCGGCCCGGGAGAGCACGTCGAGGTCTCCCCGGGCACGCTCAGCGCGCAGCCGGTTGTGCATGCGTTCAGTATGCGCTCGCAGCGCGCCCGGCGATATCCCATACTTCTGGGACTTTCGATCTCCAGAGTTCTGGTCGGCGGATTCCCCGGTCCGCTGGGATGGCCGGATGCCGGCGGCATCCGCAGTCTTGATCCATGACCAGCACCATCGTGACGAGCCCCGTCGACGATGGCGGCGAGCTCGTGCATGCCGAGGACGCAACGTCGCAGCTGTGCCTGGCGTTCGTCCGGCTCGAGCAGGCGATGTCCGAACGGGGACTCCCGGTCACCGCGCTGGTCGGTCTGCGGCTGCGCACGACGGTCGCGGACCCGGTCGCCGAGCTCGTCGAGCTCGTGGCTGAACGCCTCGACGGCGTGCGTCCCACGGTGACGGTCGAGATCATGCGCGACGACGGTCCTGTGGTGCCGGGGCTCCTGGTGAGGCTCGAGGCCACCGTCGCCGATGCCGGCTCGACCGCGAACCCGCCGATCCATTCAACAGAACCACCCAACTGAAAGTCGAGAGATGAATCCGATCCTGAGTGAGAACCGCGCGCTGCGCGATATCGAGACCGTCCTGCTGCCCGGCGACCCCGGTTACGACGAGGCCTGCCTGGCGTGGAACCTGGCCGTCCGGCAGCAGCCCGCGGCCGTCGCGGTGCCGCGGACCGTCGCCGACGTCCGCGCCGTGGTCGGCGCCGCCGCGAGCCGAGGGATGCGGATCATGCCGCAGAGCACCGGCCACGCGGCATCCGCCCTTGCCGGCCTGCCGCTCGACGACGTGGTGCTCCTGCGCATGCACGAGTTCACCGGGGTCGAGGTCGACCCGGTCGCGCGTACGGCTCGGGTGCTCGGCGGCACGCTCTGGCAGGACGTGGTGTCCGAAGCGGCGGCGCACGGACTGAGTGTGCTGCACGGCAGCGCCGGCGACGTCGCGGTCGCAGGCTACGTACTCGGCGGCGGCCTGTCGTTCTACGGCCGGGCTCACGGCCTCGCCGCGTCCTCGGTGCGGGCGATCGAGATCGTGACGGCCGACGGCGAACTGCTCCGGGTCTCAGCGGAACAGCATCCCGAACTCTTCTGGGCTCTGCGCGGCGGCGGCGGCAACTTCGGCGCGGTCGTCGCGATCGAACTCGATCTGCTGTCTTTCGCGGACGTCTTCGCCGGCATGCTGCTGTGGGACCTCTCCCACGGGCCCGAGGTCGCGCACGCCTGGGCGGACTGGACCGCTTCGGTGCCCGAGTCGGTCACGACCTCAATGCGCTTCATGCGCTTCCCGCCGATGCCCGAGCTGCCGCCGTTCCTCAGCGGACGTGAGCTCGTCGTCATCGACGGCGCGATCCTCGAAGACGACGAGCGTGCGGCCGAGTTGCTCGCCCCGCTGCGCGCACTCGAGCCGGAACTCGACACATTCGCACGGATCCCGTCGGCGGGACTGCTCGCGGTGCACATGGACCCTCCCATGCCGACGCCCTCGGTGTCGAACCACTCGATGCTCTCCGGCCTCCCGCGGGAGGCCGTCGATGCCCTCATCGCCGTCGCGGGCCCGGGCGTGGAGATTCCGCTGATGTTCGCCGAGCTGCGCCATCTCGGAGGCGCATTGGCACGGCCGGCGGATGCTGCCCTCGCGCGTCTCGACGGTGCTCACGCGTTGTTCGCGATCGCGGTCGCACCGACGCCCGAACTCCTCGAACTCGGCAGGCGATCGACCGGCGCGGTCGTCGAGGCGCTGCGGCCGTGGTCGACCGCGGGCAACTACTCCAATTTCGCCGAGCATCCGATCGACGGCGCCACGCTGTTCGAGTCGGAGGCCTGGCAGCGACTCGTCGGTGTGCGCGATGCCTACGACCCCGGCCGCATCTGGGTCGCCGCTCACGCCGTCGGCGGCCGCTGACCGGCATCCGCCATCCCACCCGAACCATCAGATCCCAACTCGAAAAGGAACCCAACCATGCGAACCATCCATCGCACCCTCGCCGCCGGCCTGATCGCGGCGGCAGCCCTTGCCGGCGCGGCACTGCCCGCCCAGGCCCACGACACGGGAGAGCCGCACGAGCCGGCTGTCCCGAGCGCGGCACAGAAAAAGCTGATCGCCGAGGTCCGCGCCGCAACCGCGCGCTTCCACGACGTCGACGTGGCGATCGCCGCCGGGTACGTGCCCGTCGGCGAGTGCGTCGAGGGTCCCGACGGCTCGATGGGGCACCACTTCATGAATCCCGCGCTGATTCAGCCCGGTGCCCCCGTGGACCCCGCCAAGCCGCCGCTGCTCACGTACGGCCCGTCCCCGTCGGGCGAGCTGCGACTCTGGAGCGCCGAGTTCTTCGAGCCGGATGTCGGCCAGCCGGTGCCGATGTTCGGCTCACAGCCCTTCGACGGGCCGATGCCCGGACACGAGCCTGGAATGCCAGTCCACTACGACCTGCACGTCTGGATCGGCGCGCACAACCCCGCAGGGATCTTCACGCCGTTCAACCCGGCGCTGCACTGCTGATACCGCGCTCATGTCCAGCGGATGCCTCGGGCCGATGCCCGGGGCATCCGGCGTCTTCGGCGCCAGACACACCGATGGCCGGGGTATCGACAGACACCCCGGCCGCTTTCGATGCCGCGATCAGGCCGCGCGGCGCAAGGACACCGCCGGGAAATCGACCTCCACACCGAGCGCGATGTTGAGGTAGTTCGTGAACAGGTTCAGCGAGACCTGGCCGATGGTCTCGACGATCTGCTCGTCGCTCCAGCCCAGGTCGCGCAGCCCCTGAACATCCGCCGGTGATACCTGTCCGCGGTCGTCGACCAGCTTGAGGGCGAATGCGAGCAGCGCCGCGGTGCGCGGGTCGTCGGAATGCCCGTGCTGTGCCGCGGCGAGGGTCTCGCGGGACAAGCCTGCCTTCCTGCCGAGTGCGGTGTGGGCGGCGAGGCAGTACTCGCAGGAGTTGCGGTCGGCCACGGCGACGGCGATCTGCTCGCCGAGCGCAGCGCCGAGGCTGCCGCCGCCGAAAGCGCCGAAGGCGCCCCACATGCTGGCGAGGGCGGCCGGGGAGTTCGCCACGGCCTTGAACATGACGGGGACGGCGCCGAAGACACCGGCGATCTGGTCGAGCTGGTCCTTGACGATTCCGGTGGCGGCGTCGCGGTCGATGAGGGGAACGATGGGCATGACAGTCCTTCGGTTGTCCGTGCGTACCCGGTCGGGCACAACACCAGCATTCCGCGGTTGTGCATACGATGCGCACCGAATAGTCTCGATTTCATGACTGATCGTCTGAATGTCGGAATGCACACGGATCCCGTGGACCGGCTCTCCCCCCTGCTCGACCGGTTCCGCGTACGTACCCGGCTGTTCCACAGCGGACCGCTGTGCGGGGTGACCGACTTCTCCGCGAGCATGGGCCGCGGATTCCTGCACCTCCTGCGTCGCGGGGAGATGGACCTCACTCTCCGCCGCACATCCGGGAGTCCGTCGCATTCGCGCATCACCCGGCCCAGCCTGATGTTCTTCCCGCGCCCGATCGACCACGCGTTCCTCAATGCCCCAACCGAAGAGTCGGATTTCGCGTGCGCTGCGCTCGAGTTCGACGGCGGCGCGACGCATCCGCTCGTCCGGACCCTCCCTGATGTCGTCGTGCTCCCGCTGGACGAGGTCGCCACGCTGCGCCCCGCGCTCGACCTCCTGTTCGCGGAGGTGGACAGCGTCCGATGCGGCAGGCCCATCGTGGCGGACCGGTTGTTCGAGGTGGTGCTCATCCAGCTGATGCGATGGATGCTCGATCACGCGGCCGATCTGTCGCTGCCGCGCGGCCTGCTGCCCGGCCTGTCGGATGAACGGCTGGCGCGCGCACTGGCCGCCGTTCACGAGGATCCGGGATCCGCCTGGACGCTGGAGCGGATGGCCCGCGAGGCGCGGATGTCACGGAGCGTCTTCGCGGACCAGTTCAAGAAGGTCGTCGGGCAATCGCCGGGCGACTATCTGACGGAGTGGCGCCTGACGATCGCTCAGGAGCGGCTGCGGGCGGGACGCTCGGTGAGTTCCACAGCAGCCGAACTCGGATACGCAAGCGCGTCGGCCTTTTCCCGTGTCTTCGCGCAGCGCATGGGCGAGTCGCCCCGGGCCTGGCTGGCCGTGGCCGGGTAGCGACTCCCTACAGACCCTCGGCGATCTCCTTGATCGCGGCGAGGCGGCGATCCCAGTCACGACCGATCGCGTCGAGCTTCGCGGCCGTGGCGCTGAGCTCGGCGCCGATCACCCGGAACCGCACCTCCCGGCCGACGCGGACCGGTTCGACGAGACCGACCTCCTGCAGCACCGCGAGGTGCTTCGCGATGGCCTGGCGGGTTACCGGCAGGCGCCCGGCGAGGGCGGATGCCGAAGCATCCCCCTCGCCGAGTGCCGCCAGGATGCTCCACCGGGTCTCGTCTCCGAGGGCCGCGAACATCGGAACCAGCGTGCCTGTGGTCACGAGGCGCTCTCGAGCAGGGCGACGAGCTTGTCGAGTTCTTCGTCCCATCCGGTGCGGTGGCTCTCGAGGTTCGCGATCGGGTCGGACGTGTTGTCGAAACCGGTCTCGACGACGGTGAGCTGCGTGCCGCCTGCGACCTCTTCGAGTGTGAAGGTGAAGACGGTCGAGCCGCCCTCGAGGTCGGCGGTCGGACCGCCGAGCGCGTCGTCGTTGCCCCAGCGGTACGCGATGAGGTTCGGCTCGTCGCGGGCTTCGACCCGCAGCGGAATCGACCCGTAATCCGAGAAGGTCATCGTGCCGGTGGCGCCGACGCCGGCTCCGTCGAGCACGGTCTGCCCGAACCAGCGGGAGATGTGCTCCGGCTCGGTCACGGCCTGCCACACCTTGGGGAGGGATGCGGCGATGCGGATCGTCCGGCGCACCGAGAAGGTGCTTTCGTCGACGACGGATGCCTCGTTGTCAGTCATGTTCACCATGATGGGTCCTTTCGAGTGTTGCGAGCGAGTGTTCGGCGGCCGACCGGCCACCTGCAACTCAAGCGTTGCACAACTCGGAGCATACTGCAACCCTACGATTGCATTTTGATTGATCCGTGGTTCGCGGTCAGCCCATAGCCGCAGCCACGCGCCACCGCAAGGGACCTGGAGCACGAGAAGATCCCTCGTACGCTCGGGACCATGACCGAGCTCACACAGCCCACGGGCCACGAACCCGCCCTGCGCGCTGCACCCCGGGCGGATGGATCCGCTCCGCGCGCGCTCGTGCTGGGCGCGTCCGGCTACATCGGCGGCCGCCTCACTCCCCGCCTCCTGGCTGCCGGATACCGCGTACGGGTGCTCGCGCGCGATGCGGCGCGCGTGGCGTCGTTCCCGTGGGGCGCCGAATGCGAAGTCGTCGAGGGAGAGGCGGCCGATGCGGATGCCGTCACGACAGCGATGGCCGATGTCGACGTCGTGTTCTACCTGATCCATTCGATGACCGCGGGCAAGGGCTTCGAAGAGGCCGATGATCTGGCTGCGCACACGATCGCGGCGGCAGCGGCGACGGCAGGCGTGCGCCGGATCGTGTACCTCGGCGGCCTGCATCCCGACGACGCGAAGCTGTCTCCGCACCTGCTGTCGCGGGTGCAGGTGGGTGAGATCTTCCTCGCGTCGGGGGTGCCGACGCTCGTGCTCCAGGCCGGGGTTGTGATCGGATCGGGATCGGCGTCGTTCGAGATGATCCGGCACCTCACCGACGTGCTGCCGTACATGCCGGCGCCGAAGTGGGTGCGCAACCGCATCCAGCCGATCGCGGTGCGCGACGTGCTGCACTACCTGCTCGGCGCCGCCCGGGTCGGCCCCGACGTCAATCGAGCGGTCGACATCGGCGGACCCGACGTGCTGCGCTACGGACAGATGATGAACGGCTACGCCGTCGAGGCAGGACTCCCCCAGCGAGCGATCGCCGCGCTACCGGTGCTGACGCCGGGGCTCGCGTCGCACTGGGTGAATCTGGTGACGCCGGTGCCGCGATCGATCGCTCGCCCACTCGTCGCGTCGCTGCAGAACGAGTGCGTCGTGAAAGATCATGCCGTCGACGAACTGATCGCGCCGCCTTCGGGAGGCCTCACCCCCTACCGGCGAGCCGTGGCTCTGGCACTCGGACGGGTGGGAGCCGACAGCGTGGAGACGAGCTGGCAGGATGCCGAGGTCTCAGGCACGCCGAGCGACCCCCTGCCGAGCGACCCGGATTGGGCGGGCCGGACGGTCTTCACAGACAGGCGGTCGGTGAAGACCGCGGCTTCCGTCGAGGATCTGTGGCGCGTGATCGTCGGGATCGGCGGCGAGAACGGCTGGTACTCATCGCCGCTGCTCTGGGCCGTCCGCGGCTGGATGGACCGGCTCGTCGGCGGGGTCGGGCTGCAGCGCGGGCGCCGTAGCCGGGCGATGGCTCGAGTCGGTGACGCGATCGACTTCTGGCGCGTCGAGGCCGTGGAGGTGCCGGGAGCCGGCCCGACACCGGAGGAGCGACGCGGCGGTCTGCTGCGGTTGCGCGCGGAGATGAAGGTGCCCGGATCGGCGTGGCTCGAGCTGCGGGCAGTGCCCGATGGCGGCGGCGCCCGCTACGAGCAACGGGCGGTGTTCTTCCCGCGCGGACTGAGCGGTCGGCTCTACTGGCTCGCTGTGCTGCCGTTCCACGGATTCATCTTCGCGGGGATGGCGGCGCGCATCGTGGGGGCCGCGGAGAAGTCGGATCGCCCGAAGTAGTTCGCGGCTCGATCGGTCGCCTCACCGAGCCAGGGTCAGGATCTCCGCGCCGCTGTCGGTGATGGCGATGGTGTGCTCGCTGTGGGCGGTCCGGCATCCTGTCGCGCTTCGCAGCGTCCAGCCGTCGGCGTCGGTGACGAGCCGGTCGGTGTCGGCCATCACCCAAGGCTCGAGGGCGAGCAGCAACCCGGCGCGCAACCGGTAGCCGCGATCGGGACGCCCGTCGTTGGCGACGTGCGGGTCTTGGTGCATCGTCGATCCGATACCGTGACCGCCGAACTCCATGTTGATCGGGTAGCCCGATGATCTCAGCACCGATCCGATCGCATGCGAGATGTCGCCGATGCGCGCGCCCGGCCGGGCGACGGCAATCCCCGCGGCGAGCGCACGCTCGGTCGCATCGATCATGGCGAGATCCTCCGACGCCGGCGCAGAGCCGACGACGAAGCTGATCGCCGAGTCCGCGGCGATCCCTCGCAGAGAGACGGCGAGGTCGAGCGTGAGCAGATCGCCGTCACGGAGCGCATAGTCGCGCGGCATCCCGTGCAGCACCGCATCGTTGACCGCCGTGCAGATGTAGTGACCGAAGGGCCCTCGTCCGAACGAGGGCGCGTAGTCGACGTAGCAGGACTGGGCGCCGGCGGCGATGATCATCTCCTTCGCCCAGCGGTCGAGATCGAGGAGATTCGTGCCGACGGCGCTGCGACTCTTCAGCGTCTGCAGGATGTCGGCGACGAGTGCGCCGGAGTCGCGAGCTCGAGCGAGCTCTGCCGTGTTCAGGATCTCGATCATGATCGCTTTCTCATTGCACCAATAACTATCCCGGTAATACTATCCCGGTATTACAATGGGCATCATGATGGTCCGACTCCCGCTCAGTCCCTCAGCGGTCGAACGCGGCGAGCGCCTCGGCGCGCTGCTGCGTCATGCCCGCGGCGAGCGCTCGATGCTCGCCGTCGCACTCGATGCCGGGGTCTCGCCGGAGACGCTCCGCAAGATCGAGTCAGGCCGCGTGGCAACCCCCGCCTTCCCGACGATCGCGGCGATCGCCGGCGTCCTGGGTCTCTCGCTCGATGCCGTGTGGTCGGAGATCGAGGCGAATGCCTCCGGCGCGGAGGGCCGCGACCGCATCGCCTCCTGACGCCGGCCCGGAGAGACCCGGCCGATGCCTTCGGGTCAGGTCCGCTTGCGGCTCGCGATCCTGTCCGTGAGCAGTTGCACCTGGGCCGGATCCGCGTCGCGGGCAAGGGCGACGCAGTGGTCCATGACGGCCGGCCGGTAGCGCACGGGCATCGTCTGTCCTGGGGCGAGCCGGGTGAGCTCGGTGATCGTGAAGGCTTCGTCTGCGATACCGCGGAACGAGATGCCGTCGGCGGTCTCGACGTCGAGCATCAGGACCACGCGCGGGTTGCTGTTGACCTCCCGCCAGTCGACGAGAACGCCGAGCGCAAGCGTCCCCGCGCGCAGTTCGGCATTGCGCGCGCGGGCATCGCTGCTCATGACGGGATTCGGGGTGACGCCCGGGAAGTCGGGCCCGACGCCGAGCGATTCCCGACTCAGGTCAGGCCTGAGCTGCTCCATCAGATCGTTGTCCTTGTTCACCGAGTCGAACAACTTGTCGAACATCCCGCTGAACATCTTGCCGATCATCCTGACCCCTCCCTCAGCACTCGGGCCGGATCCCGGCCTAGCGCCCGTCGTTGCCGCGATTGTATGTCACGGGCATTCCCGGCCCGCCCTACTCGAACTCGCGCAGTTGCGCCGTCATCTCGCCACCGGCATCTCCGGTGTTGACAGTGCCCTGCGGCTCGAACAGAATCGCGTGCACCTCTTCGACCGCCTTCGGGCAGTGCTCGACCCCCTTCGGAACGACGAAGATGTCGTTCGGACCGAGCACGACGTCGCGATCACGCAGCTGGATCGTCAGCTCGCCCTGGATGACCATGAACAGCTCATCGGTGTCGGGGTGAGTGTGCCAGACGAACTCGCCCTGCAGTTTCACCACCTTGACGTCGTAGTCGTTCACGCTGGTGAGGCGGTGCGGCTGCCAGTGTTCGGAGATCGTGGCGAGGGCGACATCCACGTTGCGTACGTCGTCGGTCATGACCCGAGCTTAGGAGAGTGCATGATCCGACGGACCGCACCGACACGACCACGCGGGGCCCCGGCATGGTGCCGAGCACCCCGCGCCGGGCGGATCACTCCATGCGCCTCAGACCCACTGCACGAGCTGGATCAGCACGCCGTTCGGGTCGAGCACCTGGAAGTACCGCTCGCCCCAGGGCTCGGTCTCGATCGGAGTCGCGACAGGCACGAGATGCTGCAGGCGCTCCCATTCCGCGTCGATGTCGTCGACCACGAACACGACGAGCAAGCCTGCCCCCGCGGCGGCGGCATGCGTCTCGGGCTTGAAGGTCTCGAGTCCCGTGCGCAGGTAGATGACGTTGAACCCGGCGTCGTCGCGACGCAGCGAGACGAATCCGTCCGCCGCCATCGCGATCTCGAAGCCGAAGTGCTCGGCCAGGAAGGCACCGGATGCCTCCGGGTCGGCGACGTTGAGGGAGATTGCGGATTCGGTGATGTTCATAGGGAGCATCCTCTCATATAACTACGTACGGCGTACGTAGTTAGGTACAATGAGAACATGCCCGAAGATATTCCCGACTTGATCGCGCTGCTCTGGCGACATGAGCGCACGACGTCGCCGCGGCGCGGGCCGAAGCCGCGGTTCACGGTCGACAGCCTCGTCGCGGCCGCGATCGAGCTCGCCGACGCCCAAGGAGCGGATGCCGTCTCGATGCGCGCCCTGGCGACGGCGCTGGGCAGCTCGACGATGTCGCTCTACTCGTACGTTCCCGACAAATCCACGCTGCTGGCGCTCATGGCCGATCAGGTCACCGCATCCATGCGCCATGTCGAGTACGACCACCCGGACTGGCGAGCGCGGCTCGAGCGCCTGGCGCACGACAACCTGGACCTGCATGTCGCCCACCCCTGGCTCAGCGCCATCCGGGCCGAGACGCCGCCGCTCGGGCCCGGCATCGTCGGCAAGTACGAGCGTGAACTCGCGGCGATCGCGCCGCTGGGCCTCTCGCCGGTCGACACCGATGCGAGCCTCAGTCTGATCATCGGGTTCGCCCGCTCGTCGGCCGCCGACCTCGCCGCCGCGGTGACGCCCGATCCGGAATGGTGGCAGGTCGCCGGCCCCGCGCTCGCCGAGCACGTGACGCCGCAGCGCTTCCCCCTCGCCGACGCGATCGGCAGCGCGGCGGGCGCCGAGCACAACGCGGCCTACGACGCCCGGCACGCATGGCGATTCGGCCTCGACCGCATCCTCGACGGCATCGCGAGCATGACCGCTTCACGCACGGAGTGAGCCGCCGACAAGAACGCCCGCGCGTTCGGTGGCCTCCGGGTGGTGCGCCTAAGGAACCATCGACGGCTTTCCGAGCGGGATGCGGCCATGACGCGTGACCTTCGAGGGCGGGCGCATCATGGCGCCGCAACGGCGCGCTCTTCAGCGACGAGCACGAGGATCCGATCGCTGATGCGGGCAGGATCGGCGTAGTGCAGGTAGTGCCCGCCGGCCATGAGCTCCACATCGGTGTCGGCGGTCATCGCCGCGAAATGCGCGCGATCATCGTCCGTCGCTGCAGCATCGAGGAGTATGGACACCTGAAGGTCTTCCGACAGAGTGGCCTCAGACGCCTGCCGTGCGCTCAGGGCGCTCTCGTCGAGCTCGGCCGCGGCCGTCTCGAGCGCTTGCGCCCGATACAGGAAGGTCGCGCGCGAGCGGACGGCAGCGGGGAGCGGCGCCCCGACGCTGTCTTCGGCGATCCTGGCAGCGAAAGGGCGGGTGAGGCTGAGACGGCCGATCAGCGCCTGTGCCCTCGATATCAGGGCGGGCACCGCCGCGGCCCCGTCGACGGCCGCGGACTTCTCGTTCGTGGGCTCCACCAGGAGCATCGCACTGACGAGGTCGGGATTGTCAGCGGCGAAGATTCGCGCGATGAGCGAACCGTACGAGTGGGCGACGATCACGAAGGGGCCGCTCTCGCCTGCTCTGCTGAGCAATTTCGTCAACCGCCCAGCCTGCGCAGCGGCATCGCGGGCTCCACCGCGGGCATCGCTCCACCCGTAGCCGGGTCGATCATAGGAGCAGACTCGCGTGCTTTCGGCGACGCTGCCCGCGACCATGGACCAGGTCAGCGAGGGCTCGCCCAGGCCCGCCTCGAACAGCACGGTGGGTGATCCGGTACCCCGGCAGTCGAGGTGGACACTGGAGCCGTCCACCTCGATAAAGGTTCCGGGCGCGGGGTACCGATCGTCGTCGGCGGAAGCCAACGCCGCCTCGACCCCGGCGAGCAATCCGATGCCCACGATCAGAACGAGTCCCGCTACTGCGTACCTCGTCGAACGGTTTCGTAGGGTCTTCTGAACTCGAGGCGGGGACGAGTCTTCTCGGGCGTGGGCGGGCATCGTGGTTCTCCGATCGATCCAGGGCGCGACAGGGCTTCGCTCACAACCACGATGGCTCGCCGATGCGGCACACCGCGTCCTCCCACGGGACCGTGGCGTCATCCCGAAGTACCGATCTGCGCCGCGGCCACGAGAGCAGCTTCACGACACGGTCGGCGTTCCGCCACAGACGTTCACCCGACGGAGCATCCGCGTTCACATCGAGGTCGTAGCTTTAGTGCGGCCGCGCGACCGCGCGAACGAAATCGAATAATCTTTGTGCAATCAGCACAACTTCAGAGGTAGTCTCGGACTCGACATACCTCAACGGCGAGAAAGGACGAACATGGTCGACCTGCGGAAGAAGCGCTGGTCCCTCATCGGGATCACAGCGGCGACGGCAATCGCACTCACGGGCTGCTCGGCACCGGCGGAATCGCCTGGTCCCGATGAGACCCAGGACGACGGCCCGGCCGAGACGCTCATCGTGTACACGAACTCCAACAGCGACGGCCGTGGCGAGTGGATCACCGAGAAGGCCGCAGAAGCCGGCATCGAGATCGAGATCGTCGGCCTCGGCGGCGCCGACCTCACCAACCGCATCATCGCCGAGAAGAACAACCCGGTCGGCGATGTCGTGTTCGGCCTGAACAACATGTTCTTCGAGCAGCTCAAGACTGAAGAGGCGATCACCGCCTACGAGCCGAGCTGGAGCGGCGAGGTTCCCGCAGACGCCGGCGACCCGGCCGACGGCGTGTTCTGGCCGCTGGTCGAGCAGGCCATCGTCACCGTCTACGACGAGAACACGACCGACAACGTGCCGAAGACCCTCGAAGACCTCTACACGGATGCCGCGTACGCCGGTCGCTACGAGGTGAACCCGGCTCTCGGCCAGGCCACCCCGCAGCTCGTGCTCGCCAGCATCCTGAGCGAGAACCTCGAGAAGTCGGGCGATCTCGGCGTCAGCGACGACGGCTGGTCGCTCGTCGAGTCGTACTACGCGAACGGCTCGCCGGCCGTCGAGGGCACCGACCTCTACGCCCGCATCACCCGCGACGAGGTCGACTACGGCGTGCTCCCCTCCAGCGGCATCGCCGCTCGTGACGAGGAGTACGGCACCAAGACCGGCATCATCGTCCCGAAGGAGGGCGTGCCCTACGTCACCGAGCAGATCGCCCCGATCAACGGCTCGGGCAACGAGGAGCAGGCGCAGAAGTTCATCGACTGGTTCGGCAGCGCCGAGGTGCAGGGCGAGTTCGCGGCAGAGTTCAACTCGATGCCGGTGAACGAGAAGGCCGTCGCCGACGCGAACCCCGAGGTCGTCGAACTGATGGAGTCGCTTCCCCGTCAGGAGCTCGACTTCGGCTTCGTCAGCGAGAACCTCGGTGACTGGGTCGAGAAGGTCACCCTCGAGTACATCGGCTGATCAGACCACTCATGATCCGATTCGAAGACGTCGAGGTCGCTTTCGGCGACCACCACGCGGTCTCGCATCTGAATCTGGAGATCCAGGAGGGTGAGTTCTTCACCCTCCTGGGTCCCTCCGGATGCGGCAAGACCACGGCCCTCCGCGCGCTCGCCGGTTTCGTCGAGCCCACCGGCGGCCGCATCCACATCGCCGGTCGCGACGTCACGCGCGTGCCCAGCGAGAAGCGCGACGTGGGGATGGTCTTCCAGAACTACGCGCTGTTCCCCAGCATGAACGTGCGCGAGAACATCGCCTTCGGCCTCACCGTGCAGAAGGGCGCGCAGAGGGTGTCGAAGGCCGAGCAGACGAAGCGCGTCGACGAGATCGCCGACCGCACGGGACTCGCCAGCAGCCAGCTCGACAAGAACGTGTCGGAGCTGTCGGGCGGCCAGCAGCAGCGCGTGGCCATCGCCCGCGCTCTCGTGCTGACCCCGCGCATCCTGCTGCTCGACGAGCCGCTGTCGAACCTCGACGCGAAGCTGCGCGTGCAGCTGCGCGAGCAGCTCAAGGAGCTGCAGCACGAGGTCGGCGTGACCACGGTCTACGTCACGCACGACCAGGAGGAGGCGCTGACGCTCAGCGACCGGATCGCGGTGCTCGATGCCGGGCGCCTGCAGCAGGTCGGCACCCCCGAGGAGATCTACGACCGCAGCGCGACGGCGTTCGTGTGCCGCTTCATCGGCGAGAGCAACCGGCTCACTCCTTCCGTTCTGAAGCGCCTGGGCAACGGGGTGGATGCCGGGGTGGATCAGGACGCGGAGAGCTATGTGCGGCCCGAGAAGCTGCACCTCGTGGCCGCGAGCGACCCGAGTTCGGCGGCGGCGTCGCTGAACGGATCGGTCGTCGACCGCACGTACCACGGCAGCCACAGCGTCTACACGGTGGCCGTCGAAGACGCGACGCTGCACGTGAGCGTCCCGGCCGGCGCGAGCGCACACCGGTGGGATGCCGGTGACGCCGTGCGCGTCGAGGTCGATCCGCGCTGGATCCTGCAGTACCCGGCGGCCTGAGATGACCATGAGCACTCCGGTTCCCCCGCCCTCCGCCGGCCTGCCCGGCGAGGCCGGCGCGCTGACCGGCACGGCGTCGGCTCCGGAGGGCCGGCGGCCGAAGAGGGGCAAGCCCGGGAGCATCCGCTCGATGCTCCGCTCGCCGATGGCCTGGGTGACCGGCATCGCCGTGATCTGGTTCGCGGCCGCGTTCCTGGTGCTGCCGAACGCCGCACTGCTCGGCACGACCTTCTTCCCGGAGGGGCAGTTCAGCATCCGCGCCGTCGAGAAGCTGCTCGGCAGCGAGCGCGCGATGAAGACGCTCGGCAACAGCTTCCTGCTGGCGATCACGCTGTCGGTGACCGTCAACGTGGTGGGCGTGTTCATCGTGCTGGTGACGCAGTACTTCCGCATCCGCGGCGCGAAGGTGCTGTGGCTCGGGTATGCGACCACCCTCATCTACGGCGGCATCGTGCTCGCCGCCGGCTACAACTTCATCTACGGCCGGTTCGGGTTCTTCACGAACATGATGGTCAACTGGTGGCCCGACATGGACCGCGACTGGTTCTCCGGGTTCTTCGCCGTCGCGTTCGTGATGACCTTCGCGACGACGACCAACCACATGCTGTTCCTGTCGTCGTCGCTCGGCAAGGTCGACTACGCGTCGATCGAGGCGGCGAAGCTCATGGGGGCGTCGTCGTGGACGATCCTGCGCCGCATCGTGCTGCCGGTGATGAAGCCGATGCTGTTCGCCGTGACGGTGCTGACGTTCCTCATCGGGCTCGGCGCGCTGACCGCGCCGCTCGTGCTCGGCGGACCCGACTTCCAGACCGTCGCGCCGCTCATCATCGACCTGTCGCGCAGCCCGATCACCCGCGACATCGCCGCGCTCCTGGCGATCGTGCTGGGGCTGGCGACGATCATCCTGCTGGCGATCATGAACCGCGCCGAGAAGTCGGGCGTGTACTTCTCGGTCGCGAAGGTGGCGACGCCGATCCAGAAGCAGGCGATCCGCAATCCGTTCGCGAACGTCGTCGTGCACGTGATCGCGTACGCGCTGTGGGTGATCTACCTGATCCCGGTGGTGCTGATCGTGATCTTCTCGTTCGTGGATGCGCGCAGCATCCTCGCGGGAACCATCACGCTCGACAGTTTCACGCTCGACAACTACGTGACCGTGTTCAGCAGTGCGGCGGCGATCCGTCCGTTCATCGTGAGCGTCGTCTACAGCGCGCTCGCCTCGGTGATCGTGGTGGGCGGGCTGCTGTTCGTGGCGCGGGTGCTGCAGAAGCACCGCAACGTGCTGACGACGGCGATCGAGTACGTGCTGCACATCCCGTGGATCCTGCCGATCGTGCTCATCGCGCTCGCGCTGGTCGTGACGTTCGACCAGCCGCAGGCGATCGTGGGCAACATCGTGCTGACCGGAACGCCGGTGCTGCTGCTGATCGCGTACATCTGCGTGAAGATCCCGTTCACGCTGCGGCTGCTGAAGGCGGCGTTCGCGTCGGTGCCGGATTCGCTGGAAGATGCCTCGCGCATTCTCGGTGCCGGCTCGCTGACGGCGTTCCGGCGGGTGCTCATCCCGCTGGTGCTGCCGACGGCGGCGGCGATCACGGCGCTGAACTTCAACAGCCTGCTCGACGACTACGACGCGGCGATCTTCCTGTACCACCCGCTGTATCAGCCGCTGGGTGTGGCGATTCAGGAGAGCACGCGCGGCGAGAACAACCTCGACGCGATGCCGATCACGTTCGTCTACACGGTGCTGCTGATGGTGATCATGGGTGCCACGATGTATCTCGTGTACGGACGCGGCTCGGGTTCTTCCCGTGCACGATCGCGCCGTCGACAGCGGAGGGCTTCATGACTTCTTCGGATGCCGGCACCCCGGCCCTGCGCGTGACGATCAGCGATGTCGCCGCTGCCGCCGGGGTCTCCCGGGCGACCGCGACGCGGGCGCTGAAGGGCGAGGGGCGGTTCGCTCCCGAGACGCAGCAGCGCATCGTCGAGGCCGCCGAGCGGCTCGGGTATGTGCGCAACACGATGGCGGCCGAGCTCGCCGCCGGGCGCACCGGCACGGTCGGTCTGATGCTGCGCGACGCGAGCAACCCGGCGTACGGTCTGCTGTTCTCGCGTCTGCAGGATGAGGCGCATCGCCGCGGGCTCGATCTGGTGACCGTGACGATCGGTGCGGACGAGCAGGGCATCAAGCAGGTGAACGCGCTGCACCGGCTGCTCGGGATGCGGGTGGCCGGGCTCATCGTGGCGACCGGCGGCATCACGGCGGCGCAGCTCGAGCCGTTCGCCGACCAGGTGCCGATCGTGCGCGCGGGGCGGGTGGAGCCGTCCGGGCGCATCCACTCGGCGCACTACGACGATCCGGCGCACGGACGCCTGCTGGCCTCGCACGTGCTGTCGCTCGGGCATCGGAATGTGGTGGTGCTGGCCGGCGACCCCGAGGCGTCGTATCCCGAGCATCTGCGCGGCATGGCGATGCGCGAGACGCTCATCAACGGGGGAGCGTCGGTGACGATGATCTCTGCCGGGGCGCGCCCCGATGAAGGAGTGTCCGAGGCGCTGAGCGCCGTGCGCCCCGGGGGCACCGCGATCATGTGCGCGTCGGACTACCGTCAGCTCGCCGTGATGCGGGCTGCGAAGGCCGGAGGGCTCGACGTGCCCGGTGACGTGAGCGTCACCGGGTGCGACGGCATTCTGCCCGGCGCCGATCTGCTGGGGCTGACCACCGTGCGGATTCCGGTGGAAGAGGTGGCCGCGGCGGCGGTGGAGACCATGCAGAAGCTGCTGACCTCCGACTCTGCCGACATCGTGCGGCGGCCCGTTCGCCGGGACGCTGGTGCCCGGGACCACGGCCGCAGCCGTCTGACCCTGTTCTCGTCTCGACCCGGAAGTGCAATGATCCTCACCGAACACCCCCGTCCGTCGCACACGTTCGTGCACATCTCGGATACGCACCTGCCCGGGGAGCGGTCGCCGTTGTACGGGAGCGGGGCGGATGCTGATTCGAACCTCGAGTTGATGCTGTCGCGGTTGGTGTCGTTCGGGGCTGAAGCCGGATGCGTTGCTGATGACCGGGGATCTGACGGACCGGGGGGATGTGTCGGCGTATCGGCGGTTGCGGGAACTGGTGGCGCCGGCCGCTGCGGAGCTGGGATGCGAAGTGGTGTGGGTGGCGGGGAACCACGATGACCGGGGGGCGATGCGGGCGGAGCTGCTGGGTGGGGCCGGCGCGGACCCGATCACCTCGGTGCGATGGTTCGGGGATCTGCGTGTGATCGTGCTGGACTCGACGGTGCCGGGGGCGCACTGGGGCGAGATCGACGAGGCGCAGCTGGCGTGGCTCGAGGCCGAGCTGTCGACGGCGGCACCGGCGGGGACGCTGCTGCTCATCCACCACCCGCCGTTGCCGACGGTGCTCGATCTGGCGGTGACGGTGGAGCTGCGGGATCAGGCGCGGCTTGCTTCTGTTCTTCGTGGGACGGATGTGCGTTCGATCTTGTCGGGGCACGTGCATCATCCGTCTTTCGGGACGTTCGCGGGGATTCCGGTGGCGGTGGCGTCGTCGAGTGCGTATGGGCAGGATCTCGCGCAGCCGGTCGGTGCGACGCGGGGGCAGGATGCTGCGCAGGGGTACAACCTCGTGCACGTCTATGCGGAGACGATCGTGCATTCGGTGGTGTCGCTGGAGCGCGGGGCGGATGTCGGGGAGGCGGTGCCGGCGGAGGAGGCGGGGCGGCGGATCGTGGGGAGTGGGATCGGGTGGCGGGGGCACGGAGTGAAGTGCTCGACCTCGCTGAGCCTGTCAGATGGTCTGTGTAAGCGGTGAGGTTCATCCCTTAGGAGACACTGATGACCATGAATGCGATTAGCGCGGAGCGTGAGGAGCGCCGGCGGCGGCAGAAAGAACTTGCGGACCAGTTGAAGGCATCGGGCGCGATGGATGAGATCTTCGCGAAGATCGACGCGGGCGAAGCTCTCACGGGCGAACAGGGATTGCTCGGCGGGATGTTGAAGGCCGCGTTGGAACGGGGCCTGGACGCGGAGTTGACCGAGCACGTCGGCTACGAGCGAGGCGACGGGGAGGCGTCGTTGTATCCGAACTCTCGCAACGGCACCACGCCCAAGACAGTGTCGACCGAGATCGGTGACATCGATCTCGCGATCCCGCGGGACCGGAACGGGTCCTTCACGCCGATGCTGGTCCCGAAGGGGACGCGTCGGCTGGATGGTTTGGACGGGATGATCATCTCGCTCTACGCGGGCGGGATGACGATCCGCGATATCCAGCATCATCTCGCGTCGACGATCGGCACCGATCTGTCGCACGAGACGATCTCGAAGATCACGGATCAGGTCGCCGAGGAGGTCCTCGCCTGGCAGCACCGGCCCTTGGAAGCGCTCTACCCGGTGATCTATCTCGACGCGATCATCGTGAAGATCCGCGACGGGGGTCACGTCCGCAACAAGGCCGCGCATATCGCTGTCGGCGTCGACATGGACGGCATCAAACATGTCCTCGGCATCTGGATCCAAGCGACCGAGGGGGCGAAGTTCTGGGCGTCGGTCTGCGCCGAGCTTGCCAACCGCGGCGTCCGCGACGTGCTCATCGTCTGCTGCGACGGTCTCACCGGATTCCCGGAGGCGGTCGCGGCGACCTGGCCGGAAGCGACCGTGCAGACCTGCGTCGTGCATCTGATCCGCGCGGCGATGCGATTTGTGAACTATAAGGACCGCAAGGCCGTCGCCGGCGCGTTGAAGCCGATCTACCAGGCCGTGAACGAGGACACCGCGCTCGAGGCGCTGGAGACGTTCACGGCCTCGGAATTCGGCAAACGATACCCGTCGGCCGTGAAGACGTTCCAGGACGCCTGGGACCGGTTCACACCGTTCCTCGCATTCCCTCCAGAGCTGCGGCGAGTGATCTACACGACCAACGCGATCGAGTCGCTGAACTACCAGCTGCGGAAGGTCACCAAGAATCGAGGCCATTTCCCGAACGATATTGCCGCGGTAAAGCTGCTCTGGCTCGCGATCTGCGACATCGAGGACAAACGCGCCCGCGAACGCGAGAAGGAACGCGGGCTCGGCCGCGGAGCCATCCGCAAAGCCGAACCCCGGCTGATCGAAGGCTCCGTCACGACGAACTGGAAGCAAGCCCTCGAGCAACTCGCAATCGCCTACCCCGACCGCATCAACCCCTACCTCTAACCACCAAATCCAAGCCGCTTACACAGAAAACTTGACAAGCCCGGTTCGCTATGACTTCTACTTCCGAGCTGCGCGTTCTTTAATTACAGACAAGAGGTCAGCGGTCCAGCCAGCCTCAGCCAGCTCCCACTCACGACTCCTATCGCCGTCGACAGGTCGCAGACGACCGCTGTCACGTAGATGTTGGGCAGCCCAGCGGATGTCGTACTGCCAGGTGAAGAAAAGGTCACCGGAAGCCCGAAGATCGGCCTCGTGCATCTGCCAGACACGCTGACACACCTGCACGATGTTCCCGGCCCCTCCGAGCTGCCGTAGCGCTTCAAGTACCCACGCTTTGAGCGAGTGTCGATCGGCAGCGACTACCATCGGAGTGCTTTCTCGAGATGACTTCCGATGGCGGCGCCCAGTCTCACCGGAACTGCGTTGCCGATCTGGCGCGCGATCGCCGTCCGCGATCCCACAAAGTGATACGTCGGCGGGAACCCCTGCAGAGTCGCCCCCTCATAGTGAGTGATCGCACGATCGGCGAACGGATGCAGGTACCGCCCCTTCTCGGGCTTAAAGAACTCGGTCCGGATGGTCACCGAAGGCCTATCCCAATGCAGTCGCCCCATCACATCACCAGAACCCGACTTGTGCTTCCGCCAGCACGGGGCGAGCAGGTGATCAGGTAGATCGAAGCGGTTGCCGCCGACGGGGATCTCCTTGAATCTCTTCTTGGAGATGTCCGCGTAGTCACGGCCGACATGCAGTTCTCGTGAAGCCCAGGATCCGCGATGCAGCCGCCCGGCAACCTCGATCCGACGATCGTCGAGATCGACGCCGACGTCGAAGGGGATGCCGTCGAACACCTCGCTGACCTTGACATGCGTTTCCCGATCATGGGTCGCTGCGGGAAGCCCGATCTCGGGCATGTCGCGATGTCGACCGATGAGGATGGCTCGCTTGCGCGCCTGGGGCGCCCCGAAGTCCGCCGCATTCAAGATGTCCCACTCGAACGTGTAGTCCTTCAGGATGCCGTCAGAAGCCTCTGTTGACTCCGTGAGATCAAGGAACTGTTGGGACTTCGCGAACACCCCGACGTTCTCAAGAACGAAGATACTTCGGCTGGGCGCGGGTGATCGTTTCGGCGTACTCACGCCACAGAGTGTTGCGCTCATCCTCTGCGTTCTGCTTGCCTAAGGTCGAAAATCCTTGGCAGGGCGGCCCGCCGATGACGACGTCCACGGAGGGCACGATCTCATCGCGCAGCCAGTCTTCAATCCCGCCTTGATAGGTGACGCCCTCGCCGTGATTGAGCGCGAAGGTCGCGGCTGCATCGCGGTCCTTCTCTACGGCGCGCACGGTCTTGAAACGCGGCGACGCCTCATGTAAGCCCTGACTGAGCCCGCCCGCGCCGGCGAACAGATCGAGGACGGAGATCGAGTTCCCCAACGGCGCCTCCCGGGCATTCGATACCCGCAGCACAAACCGGGTCGGTCTGATCCTACGGTGCTGCAGGATGGACGGATGGAAACGCCGCCAGCTTCCGGAAGATCCGCCTCATGGGCCAGTAGTCCCGCGGCCAGAGCGACGATGCGCGCGAACCGCGGCCGCGACACAGGACCGGAGCTGCAGGTCAGAAGGCTTGTGCATGCGGCAGGACTCCGGTATCGGGTGAACGCACGCCCCGAGTCTGATCTGCGCCGCACGGTGGACATGTTGTTCCGCGGCAGCCGGGTGACCGTTCTGATCGACGGCTGCTTCTGGCATGGATGCCCGGAGCATCATCAATCTCCGAAATCGAACGCCACATTCTGGTCGGACAAGATCGCTGCCAACCGCGCTCGCGATGCCGAGACCAATGACGCTCTCACGAAGCGAGGATGGCTCGTCCTGCGCTTCTGGGAGCACGAGATCCGGGAGGACGTCGATCTCGTCGCTGCCCGGATCATCGAGGTGGTGCGGACGCGGTCAGTTGACGCGTTGCCCGAGCAGGGCGTCAAGGAGGAAACCGAAGAATCCGACGACCTTCGCCCCTCCGACCACGAACGTCCTGTCGAGCAATAGATTCGACGATTCGCATGACGTCTCGGGAGCGAGACTGCAGGCGTGGCAGGCGGCGAGATTCAACCCATCGATACTCTGCGGCTCCGACTCCGAGCAGACGGGGTCGTTCGGGCACCATGCGGCCTGTTCGAGGGCGCGGACGATCGCAGGCACCAGTAAGTCCGGTTCGCCCTGGCGCACGAGGCCGCCGAGTGTCCCCTCGACGTCCGACGTCGTCGTGTAGATGAACACGCCGTAGTCGCCGTCCGCCTCGCAGTAGATACGTTCCTTCAAGGAGGCAGCGGTGTAGCCGCTGCCGAATGCCAGTTCTCGCATGAGGAGATGGGCGAACGAATGGAGCAGTACGTACTCGGCTGAGACGAGATGCAGCCGAAGCCCCAGGGAGGAGTGGTTCTGATGTTCCAGCAGGGTGCCCGCGAGCGCCTGCACTGTTGGCTGAGCAGCCCACTCCTCGACCGCTTCCGCCTCGAAGCGGATGAAGATTCCCTCCCCATATCCCTCCGCAGCAGGAAGCCACGACTTCTCGAAAGGCTGAGTCGGTACGGCCGCGACAGCCGCCGCCTCGGGGGAGTAGCGGCGGAAACCGCGTACGGCTCGGACGTCTCGGAGTCGGTCGACGAGAACCACGTCCTGGATCCTCGCGGCCACACCGTCGCTGGCATCGTGTCCTCCCGGGCGCAGTTTCACCGGTCGGGTCACGAATTCCTGCATCGGCGCTTTCCCTGAAACCGCCCGGGCGAATGCCTCGAACTCATCTTCTTGGAGGCTCCTCATGATCTCGCGACGCTCGCCGGGCTCGACATCCGCATTCGCCACCGCCTCGATCTCGTCGGCGGAGATTCCGAGATCCATCGCCATCTGGGCGATCATGCCATCGCGCAACGCCGGAACGACGGCGCCGAGGCTGTCGAACAGTCCGTGCGCGCGAATCGCGTCCTCCTTCTCGGAGCTGCGGCTCGTCACAGGCGGGATGTCGATGGCGCTCACGGAGTCACTGAAGTGCAAGCTCGTCGCGCCTCGCTGCTGCGCGTCCAGAGGTTTTCCGCAGCCTGTCCACTCGCTTTCCCACGGCTGCGTTCCTCTGCAGGTGAATCCGTCTTTCGCCAGGGCATCGCGACGGAGTTCACCCAGCGAGCGTCTCGCTCCACAGGCGTCGCAGGAGACCTGGAGACTGCTCAGACCGTCACCGGCACCTTCCAGCGTGCGGAACCGCAATCGCTCGGCTGATTTGCACTCTCCCTCGGATCCCCGATGCACCCATTCGCCCCATGGGACGTCACCCAGATGGCTGTTCTCCGTGCAGACAAGAACAAATCTCATCGGTACGAGGCGCCCGTCGCACCCGGTTTCGTTGCAGTGCGGAGCCCGACCGGTCTCGAGTTTGGTACTCCACCTGATCAGCCTGCGACACACCTGACAGAAGAGCCATCCGGGGAACCGGACGAACTCGAGACCGGGAACCGTGCCTTTCTCGGGTTCATGTGTGGTCGGCGCTCCCCAGAGCTCTTGGACGTGGAGCGCTGTCGCCAGCCGATCGGCATGCACGCGTTCACGGACTTTCGGCGACGGCCAACGATCCCCGGTCGGGACCATGAACGACTGCCCCAGGATGTCCACGATCGCGCCGGGCCCGTACGGCGCTACGGTCTCGGAGGCCCGGACCGTCTTCACTGTCGAATCAGACATTTCGCTCTCCCTTGGCACGTACTCTCACGACTTTGTCGACGTTCCGCATCGAGTTCATCACCGGCCATCCTGCTCCGGGCTCGGTGAACTGCCGGAGCAACCGCTCTTCCGGGTCTTTCGACTTATAGACGAGGGACTTCCCGGCACCCGCCGCGCGCTCACGCGCCTCGACCCAGCTCAGCACGGCGCGATCCAATTCCGTGGCCACCGCGCCCGCCTCCCGCTCGTCCGCACGTGCGATGTGCTCCTTCAGCAACGAAACAGCCTTCTTCACCCCAGCGGAGTCCGGATCGAAGTAGGCGGCATCGGCGTTGCCGTTGCGTCCGACTCCGTGTCGCACCAGGATCACGAGCGCCGCCCTGAGTGCCCGTCGCCGCGCCTGCAGAGACCAAGGGGTGACACTGGAGGGTTCCACGAAGCGGTAATAAGCATCGTGGTACGCGCCGAACGATTCGAAAACCGACCGATCCCTCGGCTTGCCGGAGCGGAACATCGTGACCACCAGTCCGGGCGTCGTCCCCCGGCCGACCCTCGATGTGGCCTGGATGTACTCGGCCGTCGTCTTAGTGTGCCCGTTGACGAGCATCACACCGAGACGCTCGACGTCGATCCCGACCGACATGATGTTGGTCGTCGCGAGCGCGTCGATCACGGCGGAGTCTTCAGGCCCCGACTCCAGCCTGCCCAGCAACCGGATGAGCTCGCCGGAAGGCACGTTGCCGTTGAGCTCTTCCACTCCCTCAGGACCCAGAACTCGAGTCGGCGTCGCACCGCCGGAACGACGCGAAAGGTTGCTCTGGACGTCATCACGAAGGATCGTGACCGTACGCCCCAGTTCGCGAAGGCTGTTGTGGTACACCGCGAGCGTCCAGTATCGATCTTTCGCTTTTCCCGCCAACCCTGTGGCGACCGGAGCATCGAGGAGCTCGGTCGCGATCTGACCGATAGACCATGAAGGCGTGTGGGCCTGCGGCATGATCCCCAGGTACAGCCTTCCCGCAGCGTCGGGATCAGGCTCTGAGAAATGGTTGTCTTCTGCGTGCAGGCCGGCGGGTGGGAAGGACACGACCTTTTTGGCCATGAGCCCTTGAACCTGCTCCCGGGACGCACGGGTGGTCGCGGTCGAAGCGACGGTCTTGGGGCCGGTACCGTTCCAACGGAGCAACGCTCCGATGGCCGCCTCATACACACCCACGATCGTCCCGAGAGGCCCGGACAGCAGGTGAAGCTCATCCTGGATGACCAACGATGGAGGATCACAGATCGAATCGATTCCGAACATGCGGGAGCCTTCGGATACCCATGCCAGGCGCGCCAACTTATCGACCGTGGCGACGAGCATGGTCGGCGGGTTCGCGTAGATTCCCTCATCGACGACCTGGACCGGGAGCGTGTGTGAGAACGGACAGTCGCCGTCAGGGCAGAAGAACTCGAACCCGTAGGCGCTTGCTTTGACTCCGTACGCACGATCCTTCGCCGACTTGTATTTGGGCATGATCGGGTGAGCGCACCACGGGCACTTGAGCAGCTGGAAGGGATTTCCCGGCGAGTTCTCCTGCTTCGCCTGGCGAAGCTTCGTCTCCGCCTCCTTGTAGGTACCTGGTGTCGTGCTGTTACCCAACCAGAGACCGATCGAGAAATCGGGCGCCTCGTCGAGTCGCCCATCGTCTTCCCGCATGAGTTCAAGGGCACAGATCAGTGTCGCCGCACGCTGGAACTGTTGCGCCGTAAGAAGGCGCATCGTGTAGCGCGTGAGTACGGCCATCCCACCGCCCTTGTGTCCACGGGCCAACCGGCGTCGGATCATTTCGATCGCAGCGAGACCGAGGTAGGCCTCGGTCTTGCCCCCGCCGGTGGGGAACCAGATCAGATCGACGAGATCGCGATCGTCATGCTCGTCATTCACCGTCGAAGCCAGCGCGCTGAGGATGAACCCCAGTTGGAACGGGCGCCATGTCGGCTCGTCCGCGCCCTTGTCATCGAAGAGTTGTCGACCGTACCGAGTCTCCTTGCCGATGACCTGGCGCTGCCGAAGCATCTGCCACCGCATCGCGGTGTTCGCCATCCTGAACGCCTGCAGCACCTGAGCATCCTCACCGAGGACTCGGATGCCTTCCTCGATGCGCGCAAGTGCGCGGTGTTGCCGTTCGACGATCCTCGCTGCAATCGCACCATCGACATCGTCCAGCTCCGAAGCTTCGGTCTCCTGGCCGGAGATCCACTCCGCATACTCACGAGCGACGGAGGACAGCCCTTCGACAAGCTGAGGGACGGACACCGTCTCGTCCGACAACCAGCGCATCCGGACGGCATCGCCAGCCCCTCGCTTCGCGCGGATCGCACTCACCTCGGCCTGCGGAATGATCGACGTTCTAACGGTGATGGGAGCCACCTCCGGCACACATTCCACAGCGACGCCATGTCCGATCGCGAACGACGGCTTGTTCCGATAGCGGAATGCCAGCTCGCGATCATCAGCGGAGACGTGCGCGCCGGTCTGCGGGTAGGGAAGGAGGCCGGTCTCATCCGAGCACGACAGCTCCACCTGGAACAGGCACAGCTCCGGGTATCGCTTGGCTTCGCCCGCCGCGACCTCCGCGTCGTTGGACAGCGCAACTGTGGTCAGCCAGCGACCCCCGTGATTCCGCGAGCGCCACGAGAGCTTCGCCCGTCCTTCAAGGACCGGCATCTCACCGCTCGCGCCGATCTCGATGAACTCACGACCGCCCACCGGTCGTCGCGTCCATTGTTCGTCAGTTCCCTTCTCATACACGCCCACCGAGAGGTCGATACTCAGCGACGATCCGCCGTGCACGAACGACATCCCCAGAGAGGCTGGCGCCCATCCGAACGCGCCTGTCAGATTCACGCCGAGATCTTCGACCTCAGCCTCACCGCTCTCGCTGTCCTCGCTCGCCGATTCCCATTCGATCTCCTCTTCGTCGGCTGCCGTTCCGGCCGACTCCTCGACCTCGTAGACGTTCAGCAGGAACCGCTGCTCCTCGCTCGACTGGGTAGAGGGTGCCCACCAGGTACGCGTACACCGGGCTGCGCTGCAAGACCTCGCGCTCTCCGTCGAGCGGGCCGAGCCACCGACGCCGTACTTCGGCGACGACTGCCGCCCTTCCCTCGCGCGGATCAGTGATCCGTTGGGCAGTCTCCGCCACGGTGTTCGTCTCGTTGTCCGTCATGCTTTGCTCCAGAGGTAGTCGAATTCGTTGTATGCCAGCTCTTCACCGAACTGTTCGAAGGTGTCCTCGACATTCACGATCAGGCACCTCTCTGTGCCCCCGTTCGCTGGACCGCGAAGCCCTCGGCCCACCATCTGCAGATAGCGGTTCGGGCTGAACGTCGGTCGGGCGATGTAGAGAGCCCGAACCTTCGGAGCGTCGAAGCCCTGGGTGAGGAGGTCGCAGTTCACAAGCACTTTTGTCTCACCGGACTTGAACTGCTCCACCACGCGACGACGCTGTTGCCGGCGCATGCCGCCGTCGACAGAATCGGCGCGCACGCCTTCCAACCGGAGCAGAGCGGCGATGGTGTGCGCGGAGGCCACGGATGCTGCGAACACCAGGATGGGCCACTCAGAGTCCTGCTGCTTGATGTGTTCCACCACCTTCAATGTCCTCTGCATGTCCTGGCCGATCGCAGCCAGCATTCCGGGAGTGACTTCCTTCATCGTTCGGAATCCCGCGTCCTGCTCGCCCACGGAGACAGCGATCCCGTCCAACACCTGGTAGTCGACCTCTGAGAGAACGCTCCACTCTCTCAGTTGCCCGATCGGATCGTCGGGGTCGAGCGACTCGAGCTTGTTCTCCCCGAAGCGTTCAGCGAACCGTTGATTGATCACATCGTTTCGCCCACGGAACGGGGTGGCGGTGAGCCCGAGCAGCGGACGGTCGGTCTTGCCGTGCGGTGAGTCCGAGATGGTGGAGGATCTCGGTGTAGGACTTGGTGCCCGCCGTGTGCGCTTCGTCGATCACGACGACTCCGGGTCCTTCAACCATTCGTAGTGCGGTTGCCGAGCGACGCACCAGCGTGTCATCGATGGCGACGACGACGTGCAGTTCCTCATCGGACTCATCGAGCTCGTACCCGCCCCAGAAGCTGCTGACATCCAGGGGCCGCTCGTCTCCGAAAGCCCGCCACACTTCCGTGAATGAGTGGATGGCCTGTTCGCACAGCTCTTCGCTCTGCGCGATCCACAGGAGCGGCGACCCCACTGCGCCCCGACTTCATGAGCCGGACCAGCGCCTCCACCGTCACACGGGTCTTGCCCGCACCGGTGGGCAGATACAGGAGTCCACGCCGACCGGCGGAATCCTCTGAGGCAACGAGCGTCGCGATCTTGTCCGCCACCTCCCGTTGATAGTGGTGAAGCGGGTTGAGGGTCAGCCGACCCTGGATGAGTGACCACTGCCGCCGGCCGACTTCACGTGTTCCTGCGAACGATGTGTCGAACCCGAGGTTCTTCACCGCTGCCTGGGCGGCGGGCGACCCATCCCACCGCTCAGGGACGGCAATACCCCGACGACGCATGACGTCTGAGTTCGCGAACCGCATCCTGGCCGTGCACCCGCAAGAAGAGTTCTGCGACTCCACGATCGTCGAGAGACCCTGTTTGGACTCCACCGCTTCCAGGAGGCCATCCGGTAGAGCGGTTCGAAGCGGTCCGCGTCGACGAGTATCAGCAGTCTCCGCTCGTCGTTGCGTGCTGCCCGCGCTGATGCGATCAGCTCACTGTGACGCATCTCCTCGTCGCTGCGAAGCACGCCTCGGACGTCCTCCGAAGTGAGCCCGAGTTCGAGTGCGCCCGATACCGCGGCGAGCGCGGTCTCATCGTCGAGAGCTGCGTCCACGACCACGGAGTTGTCCTGATGCGTCGCGCGGAGCCGCTTCTTCTTCACGCCTCTCGCGCTCTGGAGCACCCGCTGGATGCTGGCGGCGCGGGTCACGGTCACCTTCGCAAGCGGCATGACGACATGGTTCTGAAGGCTCGGGTGAATGTCGCGCAGGGGAACGGCCTCAGCTGCACCGCTGATCTCGATCGACTGGTGGAGAGCGTCCTCAGCGGACATCAGCCCCCATCTGGCCGTCAGGTTCGTATCGCTCTCGTCGACGGGGATGTAGGCGACTCCCGATTCATCGAGATCGGCGATGCCGTCTCCAGCGATCGCGACGGCGACCTCTTCGCGGAGCGTCAGGAGGATCCTGCCGTTGGATACCGCGGGGATACGATCGGGGATGGCCAGGTCGGACCTGCGGGCACATTCGACGATCAACTCCGAGAACTCGTCGGGCCGCGTCGCCGGGTAGTCCTCCGCACTAAGAAAGTCAGCGAGCATCCTGTTCGGGATGGATTCGATGGTCTTCGGCAGAGGAAGCCCCGCGACGACGTCAGTACCCGCGACCGGCAGGAACGGCGCGAATCGCCGCAACGACCCGGAAAGTGCTTCATCAATTCCACGAGAGCCGACGGAAGTCTGGATCAGCCCGAATCTGCGTACGGCCCACCATTCCATGGTGGGCATCCGGATCTCGGCTTTCCGCCCCCCGAGCGGGACCACGAGTATGAACTCTGACCCGCCCATCTGCGTGAGCACGGCTTGCGTCCATGCAACACGGTCCTGTTCCGTGAGGTCGTCGAGCAGCAGATCGAGCGGACCGACTCCTGGAAGCTCTGGGACGTCGATCCGCGGCGCCGTCAGCCCGTTCGCCGCCAGGTAACGCCGCGCGAGGTCCTCGATCGTCGAGACGTACTCGCTCCGAAGACCGTCACGCCAGATGGGGCGATCACGCTCCGGTGCGGTGACCGCACCAGCAGCAGCGCGGACAGTGACGTTCGGAGCCATCTCCGGGTCAATCTGACGAGCGGGCACGTCGCGCGCGATCGAAGCGTCTGCGATGAGGTCCTGCGCTGCACGCCATGTACCTGCCTGCGTGCGCATCAGGACTGTGATCCCGCGCCGGCGCACACCTTCGACGGCGCTCAACGCCACACGAGGGGTCGCCGCATCGAGTGCTCTCCAGAGGCGCTCCCAGTCGCTTTCACCCCAGCGGTCAGTCGCCGAAGCAGCGAGAGCCGCGGCCGCCTCGTCGCCCGAGATCCCTCGAAAACCGAAGGCTTGCAGCTCGTCTGCAGCCAGGGCAGCCAGGTCGGCGCGCACGAGCTCGACTCCATCGGGCACGGCGGCACCCGGAACGGGCAGCAGAACCGTCTGATTCTGATCTGCGCGAGCCCATCCTCCGCTTTCCAGCGGCAGGATCTTCGCAGCGACGGCGGCCTCGTATGTCGCCGATGCACCGCGACGAAGATCAGCCAGAATCCTGAGTGCAGCGAGTGAGCCTCCGGGGTCCTGCTCGTCAGCGAGTTCCGCGAGCCACCCTGCCGCTCCGGATTCCTGAGGACTCCGCTCGCCTTCCGCTCCCCCGAGGAGGGAACGCAGTCGTGCACGGCGGGCCGGCGTCGAGAAGCACTTGGCATGGGGCATCGTGAGGCGCGGAGCACGCACCTGCCACAACTGTGCGGCATCGAAACCGATCGGTGACTTCTCGAGATCAGGCACGCCTCGGAAGTAGGTGGAGACCTTAAGGTCGCCCGAGACATCAGGAATTAGCGGTCGTGACTTCGCGAGAATGGGGACCGCAGCGGACAGATAAGCGTCCGCCGCACTCTTGATCTCGCGCCCGCGAGCGGGGAAGAGGTCGAGATGAGCCGCCGGGTCTTCGACTGTCACGGCGCGCGCAACGACGTCGAGGAAGAGTTGCGCTCCTACCTCGAGCATCGCGGCGTTGAGTCGGGAATTGACGACGAGGGATGTCCGGTCGTCGTTCACCTGCCACGGAGCGTTGAAGATGCCGCTGGCGGTCGTCTCGTCGCGTAGCGGAAACCATGCCCAGAGTCGACCCGTGGTGGCCCGCACTCCCGGTTGCACGGCATACGAGATCGTCATCGTCTGACGCAGCGCCGTCTCCGGGAGCGTTGAGGAGACATCGATGGTCGGGGTGTAGATCCGCTCGGCGAAGAGCCAACGAGTCCGCGATCCATCACGGTCGACGATCATCACCTCGCCGTCCTTCTCCTGCCCTTCCCGCAGGAAGTCTCGCGACACGGCGGCGGTACCCGGGCGGCCCTGCAGGGTGATGCGCAACTGCTTGAGTCCCTTGAAGAACAGCAGCGCCTCAGGCTTGAAATCCTCGAGCTCAGCGCGCAGCCGGGCACCCTCACGGCTGAGCGGGAGCTTCACGATGGTGGTCGCCCACCCCATCATCTCCGCGAGATTCTGATCCTCACGCCGAGCCGTCTCGACATCGATCATGCTCGGTACACGCAGCAGCGGGTAGCGCCCCCCGGCGGACGGGATGCCGGTGAACAACTCCGCGGTCTCGGGGGCATTGAACCCGAAGCTCACTGCGCGGCTGAATATTTGCGGATGATCACTGACCCCCAGCACCGACTTGAAGCCCAGCCCGAAACGGCCGATCTCGTCGCCACGCTTCGAGCTCAGGAAGGCATAGGTGACGGCCGTCAACCCGGATGCGTCGAATCCCGCGCCCTCATTGGCGCAGTACAGCGCTCCGTCGGCGAGGCGGAACTCGACCATTCCGGGCGAGCCACCCGCGGCGAGCGCATCGACCGCATTCTGCAGCAGCTCGGGTATCTGTCTCGTCCCGTATCCGCCCGACTTGAAACTGTCCTCCTGCCGGACATGCTCGACCAGCAGATCAGGGTCTTCCTCGTAGACGCGCAGCGCCTTGGACTGTCGTTCTGAGATGTGATCCTGCAACGCGGGATCCATCAGCTCCGGCCAGCTCATGTCGAACCTCTCCTCCTGTCAGCGGAACGGATGTCCCGCGCCGAAGCGAGTGCCCAGCCGAGTGACGTTACGGAGGACCTCAGACATTCCGCGTCGAATGTCACCCCCTGGCGATCATTATGGAGCAGGATCCATCCGGTCGGATGAAGTCGACCCGGCGATTATCCGACGAGTCGATTAAATCTTCGACTTCGATCGGATCGATACGATGGCGGAGGGCGGATCGACCGCAGACCGGTCAGGGAGGTACGAAGTCGTGCAGACGTCGCAACAGAACGCCGCTCAGAACACTCTCAACGTCGCTCCCGGCTCGATCGTCACGGTGCGCGATGCTGACTGGCTCGTGACCAACGCATCCCCCACTCGAGATGGCCTGTTGGTAGAGGTCACCGGTCTCTCCGAACTGGTCCGCGACACCCGTGCCGCGTTCTACGAGGGCCTCGACGATATCGTGCCGCTCGATCCGCGTGCTGCGCGCCTCCGCGTTGACATCTCGCCAGGACACCGCCAGAGCCGTCTCTGGTTGGAGTCGACTCTGCGCCGCACCCCGCTCCCCCTCGGCGAGGGCGACCTGTCGGTCTCGACCCAGATGCTCACAGACGCCCTCGGTTACCAACGCAGCGCCGTGCGCAAGGCGTTGAGTTCCGAAAAACTCCGTCCCCGCATCCTGATCGCCGACGCCGTCGGCCTCGGCAAGACCCTCGAGATCGGCATGATCCTCAGCGAGCTGGTCCGACGCGGCCGCGGCGAACGCATCCTCATCGTCACCCCGCGCCACGTGCTGGAGCAGATGCAGCACGAGCTCTGGTGCCGCTTCGCCCTGCCGTTCGTCCGCCTCGACTCCGCCGGCATCCAGAAGATCCGCCAGAAGCTGCCGGCCACCCGCAACCCCTTCACCTTTACAAGCGCGCCATCATCTCCGATGGACACGCTCAAGCAGCCCCGCTACCTGGCCCAGCTCCGCAAGCTGCACTGGGATGCGGTGGTCATCGACGAGGCCCACAACGTCACCAACACCGACCAAGAACAACGAGCTCGCCCGGGTGCTCGCTCCGAACACCGAGGCGCTCATCCTGGCCTCCGCCACCCCGCACAACGGACGCAACGAGTCGTTCGCCGAAATCCTGCGTCTGCTGGACCCGACCGCCGTCCGCCCGGACGGCACTTCGACCCACAAGCACTGGAGAACCTCATCATCCGCCGGCACCGGCACTCCGCGAGGTCGCAGGAAGTCGGCGCGGACTGGGCCGAACGGGAGGAACCGGAGCAACTGGCTCGTCTCCGCTTCGCCGCGGAGAACGCCATTGCCGAGGAGCTCTCCGACGTCTGGCTCTACCCCGACGGGAAGCCGGCCCGTACTCGGGCCAGAACGGCGCGCTCTTCTCCTGGATCCTTGCCAAGGCGTTCCTCTCCAGCCCTGCCGCACTCTCGAAACGGTCACCGAGCGCCTCAGGAAGCTCGACGCCGATTCGCCCGTCCGAGGCAGGAAGCCGAGGCCCTCAACCGGCTCAGTCACGCTCACCGAGGCCGCCAACACAGCGACTCCGCCAAGTACACCGAGCTCGTCAGCTACCTGAAGAAGATCGGCGTCGGCAAGGGCTCCCCGATGCGGGCGGTGGTCTTCGCCGAGCGCGTCGCCACCCTCAAATGGCTGCAGGAGACACTGCCCAAGGCCCTCGGTCTCAAGCCCGAAAACGTCGGCCTCCTGCACGGCGGCCTCAGCGACGTCGAACAGCAAAGCATCGTGGACCAGTTCAAGCGCGGCAACAGCCCGCTGCGTGTCCTGGTCACCGGCGACGTCGCGTCCGAAGGCGTGAACCTGCACGCCGAGTGCCACCACCTGATCCACTTCGACATCCCCTGGAGCCTGATCCGGATCGAACAGCGGAACGGCCGCATCGACCGGTTCGGCCAGCGCCAGAAACCGCAGATCACCACCCTGCTCCTGAACCCGCACAACACCCGCTTCTCCGGCGACATCAGGGTCCTCACGCGCCTGATGGAACGCGAGTACGAGGCGCACACGGTCCTCAACGACGTCGCCTCCCTCATGGGGCAGTACAGCGTCACAGAGGAAGAGAAGGCCATCCGCGACGTCCTGCTCGAAGGGCAAGACGCTCGAGGACGTTGTCGCCGAGCCCGACGCCGATCCCGCGACACGAGCGACCTGTGGGACTTCCTCGACGTCGAGGCCGAACGACACGGGGAGACCACCGAGTCCACCGGTCGAGAAACCGCACGTCGGTCTCTACACCACGGACCTGGACTTCCTTGCACGACGCCCTCAACGAGGCGTTCGGAGCGATCCGCACACGCGGCGGCGTCGACTGGGCGATCCACGCCGGCCACGGCCTCGCCGAGCTCACCCCGCCCGTTGACCTCCAGCACCGCCTGGGCTGCTCCCGCAGGACTACCTTCGAGCGGCGCGGTCACCGAGCGACCTCAAGCTCGCCACGACCGTCGACGCCGGCAAGCCTCGCTGAAGGAGCGCGCGACGCGCGTCCGACGACAGAGCTGGCCCGAGGCCCACTACCTCGGCCCGCTCCACCCCGTGCTGGACTGGGCCAGCGACCGGGCCCTCGCCTCGATGTCCCGCAACGAAGTCCTCGTGGTCCGCGGCGACGTGAGCGCCGACGGTCCTGCTCATGGGGACCCTGATGAACCGCCGCGGGCAGGTGATCGCGACGAGCCTTCATCGCCGGTGGGCACCTCGATCCCCGCCCTACGCCGACGTCGCTGCCGCACTCGACGGATCTCGGCGATCACCTACGATCGGCGCGAACGCCAGGCGACCCGTGGACCGACATCGAGAGGTCTGCAGTCGCTGATCCCGCAGGCCGTGGACAGCGCGCCGGCAGACCATGCAGTCTGACCTCCGAGGCCGCAGCTGATGATCGCACGACGACGGCTGCGAGGCGTGGAAGGACCGCGCCACGGGCTGAGACCCAGGTGACCTGGTGCCAGCGGCCGGATCTGAAGAATCACGCGGCGAGTCAGCGAGGAAGCAGCGCATCGCGGAGTCGCTGCTCCCGGCCCAACACCTCGCCGCGGCCCCTGCTCGTCGTCAGTCCCCTGAGGAGGCCTGAGTAATGCCGTCTGATTCCATCGTCGTCGGCGAAGACTGGATCAGCGAGCACTACTTCACCACGGACTCCACCAAGGAGTCCTTCCAGGCTCGAGGTCGCTCACTCCGCAAGGACTGGGATGAGCGCGAAGGCCAACGGCGAGCAGACTCCCCGCTCGCGGCTCGCGGCCGCGAGATCCGACTCTGCCGCGCTCTCCGCGATAGCACGGTCGCGCGAAGGCGACGGAAGACCGATGCGACGCCATCCGATCCGAGCCGCATACGCACCCCTGCGCAGCAGCCCTCGGGCTATCACGACGCACGGTGGCGACCACGAGGTCACCGGCCCGGTCACGATCGTTCCCGGCGCGGACACGGAGGACTCCGAGGTCCTGCAGCGTCGATGCCGCCGCCGGTCGACGACCTCGAAGACGTGCTGTCCAAGGAGGCGACGCTCCTCGAGCGGTTCACCCCCGAAGACGAGACCGAAGCAGATCACTCTCGGTGGCACGGGCACTGCTCCGTGGCTGTTCACGGCCGACGACGCCCCCACGTTCGCTGTCGTGATGGCGGGCCGGTGCGCTGGTCGACCGAGCAGGAACGCTGGGCCGAGGGCCGCTACCTGGCCGTGGACGTGCAGCTCGTCTCGATCGCAACGACACCAAGAACGAGGCGGCGAGTCGACCGCGCTTCCTGCGATCTTCGGCCGCGACTCCGTCTCATGCCGACGTCGACGGCACGACGTGGTGGGACGAGATCCTCGACGACTCCGTCAAGCACACGGTCGGCGTCTCCCAGGACCTGCGCGAAGGCAGTGCGGCGAGTCCATCGAGATCATCGCCAACGAGGTCGTCCGACGCCGCGTGGCTCAGGGGCTCGAGCCGCTGCCGACGAGCGACGCGAAGGTGCTCGCCCGCCAGTCGCTGCGCTACCTCTACCGGATCCTCTTCCTGCTGTACGCAGAGGCCTCGCCCGAGATGGGTGTGCTGCCGGTCGGCGCCCCCGAGTACACGCAGGGCTACGGCCTCGACCGGCTGCGCGAACTGATGCTGGTCGACATCGGCGCGGAGTCCCGACAGCGGCACCCACCTGTACTGAATCGCTCGCGACGCTCTTCCGTCTGGTGGACAACGGGCACGACGCCGGTCGGTCAGCGTCGACGATGCAGCGCTGCAGCGAAGGCCTCGACTTCCACCCGCTCAAGGCAGACCTCTTCGCGAGGCCGCGACCTCGCTCGATCGATGAGGCGCAGCTCGGCGACGGCGCGCTGCAGCGCGTCCTGCAGCACCTGCTGCTCACGCGAGGACAGGCAGGAAGGGCAGCGACCGCGGCTTCATCTCCTACGCGGAACTCGGCATCAACCAGCTCGGCGCCGTCTACGAGGGCCTGATGTCCTACACGGGCTTCTTCGCGGAGGAGCCGTCTGCACGAGGTCGCGCAAGGACGGCGACTCCTCGAAGGGCTCGTGGGTGGTGCCCGGTCGACCGTGCGCGACGACATCGCGACGCAAGCACTTCGTGGTGGCCGAAGACCCGATCGACCCGGGCGCGGGAGCAGCGCTGCTACCGCGGCGGGCGAGTTCGTCTTCCGCCTCTCCGGCCGTGAGCGTCAGACGTCGGCGTCGTATTACTCCCCCGAGGTGCTGACGAAGTTCGTCGTGTCGCCAGGCGCTCGAAGAGCTGCTCGACCAGGACGGCCACACGCACGTCCGCCGACGAGATCCTGAGCCTGACCGTGTGCGAGCCGGCGCTTGGGTCGGGCGCGTTCGCCATCGAAGCTGTCCGCCAGCTCGCCGAGGAATACCTGAACGCCGCGAGCATGAGGTCGGCGAGCGGATCGACCCGGACGAGCGCCCGCGCGAACTGCAGAAGGCGAAGGCGGCCGATCGCGCTGCACCAGGTCTACGGCGTGGACCTGAACGCGACCGCGGTGGAACTCGCCGAGATCTCGCTGTGGCTCGACACCATGGTCGACGGCCTGAAGGCGCCATGGTTCGGACTGCGGCTGCGCCGCGGCAACTCCCTCATCGGAGCGCGTCGCGCGATCTACTCCGCAGCAACAGGTCAGCGACAAGGCGTGGCTCAAGGACGCACCCGCAGACGTCCCCGTTGAGACGCTCGTCGACGACATGCACGAGGGGCGCACTGGCTCGGCGACGAGCGGGCAAGATTCACCATTTCCTGCTCCCCGCGGACGGTTGGGGCGCGGCGACCGACGCCAAGGAGGCGAAGGAGCTCGCACCCGAGGCGCATGCCGAAGCTTCGCGCCTGGCGCAATGAGATCAGGAAGAAGCCGTCGAAGACCCAGGTAAAACAGTTGCAGGGCCTCACCCATCGAGTGGAAACGCTGTGGCAGTTCACGCTGCGACGCCTGGAGATCGCCGAGTCGCAGGTCCGCCGCGACATCGACACTCTGGAATGATCCGCGACCGGACTCGAGATCGGAAAGGGTGGTCACCCGGTACGAGATCGAAGCGTTCCTGCGAGAACCCGAACGGCGCGTACCACGCCTGCGTCGCGTGATGGATGCCTGGTGCGCGCTGTGGTTCTGGCCACTGACCGAGCGCCCTGACAGACGATGCTGAGCCTCCGACGCTCGACGACTGGATCGACGGCCTGACTGCGATACTGGGTCTTCACGCCGAGCTCAAGACCCCGAAGCGAGCCTCGGAGGGCGCCCAGACCCTTGGACTGCCGACCACATTGGAACGACCTGGAGACGGCCGAAGCCGTCGACCTCGGTTTTGCCTCGGTCGAGACGATTGAAGACGCTGTTGCTGCTCGACCTTGGCTTCAGGCGGCTGAGAACATCGCGCGCGAACGGCTTCTTCCACTGGGAACTCGACTTCGCAGTCTGTTCGCGCGAGGCGGTTTCGACCTGCAGGTCGGCAACCCGCCGTGGGTACGCCCGCGTTCCGATGTCGAAGCACTACTTGCCGAGGGCGATCCGTGGTGGCAGCTCAAGGCGAAATCCACGGCTCAAGAGGACGCGTCTCACCGGGCTGCTGCCCTGTCCGTGCCTGGGGTCCGGGAACTCGTGATTGACGGGACTGCGGAAGTATCGGCAACTGCAGCATTCGTCGGCAGCGCACAGCTCTACCCGTTCCTGGCTGGTCTCCAGCCGGATCTTTATCGATGCTTCATGTCACAAACATGGGCACACGCCAAACGTTCAGGTTCCGTGGGCCTAATCCACCCAGACTCGCACTTCACGGATGAAGGCGGTGGTCGTCTTCGCGCTGCAACATACCGACGCCTGTGCCGCCATTGGTACTTCCACAATGCACTCAAGCTCTTTGAGGTTTCCGATCACGTAAAGTACGGCGTTCACGTGTACGGGGCTGTGGGGGAGCCTGGATTCTTGCAGGCGACGTCGTTGTATCACCCGAGCACAGTTGAGGCGTCCCTCAAACATGATGGTTCCGGGGGTGAGCCGGGTCTCAAGGATGACGAGGGCAACTGGGACCTCCGCCCGCATGCATCTCGGATCCAGGAGGTCGATGAGGCGACGCTGAACACCTGGCACGCGGTACTCGAAGCCGACGCAGTCCCTTCGAGCAGACTCGCATGGTCTACCCGGTCAACCGATCCACCGCAGCAGTACTCGCGAAACTCGCGACCGCGCCGCGGATCGGTACCTCGGGCTCCAGTTCTCGGCAGGCTGGGATGGGAGTCGACCGATCGGAAGAAGGGTCGCTTGATTCGGAGTGGGGTGTGCCTGAATCGTGGGATTCGGTCATCCTCCAGGGTCCGCACATTCATGTCGGCAATCCGTTCTACAAGTCCCCGAATCCGACGATGCTCCACAACCAGGACTGGACCCCGATCGACCTCGAGGCTCTACCACCGAATGCTATCCCCGCCACTCAGTACCAGCCCCGAGGCGACCGGGCGGCGTCGAGCGCGGGATACACCCACTGGGCGGGCAAACCAGGGCCGGGCATGCCAGCCCGCGATCGCTATCGAATTGCCTGGCGAAAAATGGCGGCGAATACAGGTGAACGCACGCTCATCACGGCCCTCATACCGCCCGGAACTGCGCACATCGATGGACTCGTGACCGTGGGAAATGGTGAGAGGAAGACGACGCTCAGATAGTCGGTGTGGCTGCGTATCTTTCAAGCATGCTGGCAGACTCACTCATCCGCGCAGCGCCGATGGCAAATATCCGAACATCTTCGATCGAACGCCTTCCGTATCTGGAGTCTGAGTTCACTGCGCCCATCCTCTTACGAGCATTGCGTCTGAATTGTCTGTCCAGCGCGTACGCGACCCTATGGCGAGACTCGTTCAAGCCCGAATTTACGCACGACAGTTGGGCTGGCGGCATCAGCCGCGCAGATCGACCTGCGCTCGCAGAAGTTTCGAGCGACTGGACCGCGGTGGTTCCTCTAAGGCGAGCCGCGGATCGGCGTCAGGCGCAACTCGAGATCGATGCACTCATCGCCCTCAGTCTGGATATCGGAATTTCCGAGCTCACGACGATCTACCGCACCCAGTTCCCTGTGCTCTACGGCTACGACCACGATGAGTACCTGTGGGACAGTAGGGGTCGCCTCGTCCCGACCGAGATGCGTCGGATGTGGAAGAAATCAGGCGGTACTGACCCGTCGATTGCTATAGACGCCGATGCGCGCACCACGAGGCATCCGGGATCTGGAAACGAATACATCTTTGAGCTGCCATTCGGCCATTATGATCGAGCGCAAGACCTGCGCGCCGCTTATACGGAGTTTGAACGTCGTTATGCGAAGTTGGAGTAGGCGCGACGCAGGTCCGCTTCGCGATCTAGGGTCCTGAATGGCAACTCGAGCTGGTAACTGACCCCCGAGCCCGGATGAACCCAGGTCCGCTCCGATGCGAGAAGGCTCGCTGCGTCGTTCGTCTCTCCAAGTCTCTTCCAAGCCTGGCGGATAGCGGTAGGAACTAGGCGCCCATTGGCGTCATACAGATACTCATCCCGATCATAGCCATGGAGGACGGGGAACTGTGTGCGGTAGATGGTCACGAGTTCTTCAATCGTGACTTCGAGAGACAATGCGACGAGGGCGTCGATATCGATGAGCGCCTGCCTTCTATCTCTGGCCAGGCGCAAGGGAACGCTAGGTGACCATTTGACACCGATAACGTCTTCCCAGATTCCTGACCAGGCGGCG
>CAVYKC010000004.1:0-129683 GCA_963769005.1 uncultured Actinomycetota bacterium
GAACGAACGTCAGGCCGATTCAATCAGTCGACCCTGATTCTCGTCGCGGCGTATACGGGCCTCCGGTGGGGAGAGCTCACCGCCCTGCGGGTTGAAAGACGTTGACGCGCTCAGGCGGCGACTCCAGGTCGTGGAGAACGCTGTACGAGTGGGGTCTGTTGTGCATGTCGGCACTCCGAAGACTCACGAACAGCGGCCAGTGCCGTTCCCTGCTTTTCTGGCGCTACCGACAGCAGGGCTTTGCGAGAGAAAGACGCGAGACGCCCTGTTGTTTGGAGACGGAACGACTCATCTGCTTCGCCCTCAAGCGGGATCAACTTCACGCTCGTGGTTCCTGAACGCTCTGAAGCTTGCTGGGCTTGAGCGGATGACGCCGCACGATCTCCGGCACACAGCCGCGTCCCTAGCTATCTCGTCGGGCGCGAATGTCAAAGCCGTCCAGCGGATGCTTGGGCACGCGTCGGCCGCGATGACGTTGGACACTTACGCTGACCTGTTCGACGACGATCTCAATGCCGTTGCGGATGCCCTGGATCAGGCCCGCTCGGACCAATTGTTGTCACGCGGTTATTACGCGCCCGGCGTGGGTAACAACTAAGGCCCCGACTTCCACGTGTTTCCGCGGATGTCGGGGCCTTGATTCTGGTGGCGAGTGAGGGATTCGAACCCCCGAAGGCTGAGCCGTCTGATTTACAGTCAGATCCCTTTGGCCGCTAGGGTAACTCGCCAATGCGCACCCGTCCGACTTGAACAGCCAACCGGGGGCACGAAGAATAAGCATACCTGCCATCGGCGAGCGCATGAAATCGAAGCGTCAGCTTCCGTAGACGCCGCGTTCCGCCTCGGCCAGCGACTCCGGAGTGCGCAGCAGCCCGCCCTCGGCGCGGCATGTCGCCGCCGCGATGTCCATGGCTCGGCGCAGGAGAGCATCCCACTCCTCCACCGTGCCCGGCGTCGATTCGACCAAGCCGGCAGCGAGGGCGGCGAGAGTCGAATCCCCCGCTCCCACCGTGTCGACAATAGGGCCGGGGAGCGTCGAGATCGGGGCGGCGACGGTGCCGGCATCCGTCTCGAGAACCGCGCCGTCCGCACCCGCAGTGGCGAGCACAGCGCCGACGCCCAGTTCTCTCAAACGCGCTCGGAGCGCACGGAGATCGCCGTCGTACAGCAGGGCGGCGTCATCCGCTCCGACCTTCACGATGTCGGCGCGCGCGGCGAGGCGCTCGAAGCCGCGCACGAACTCCGCACGGTCGCTCAGCATCCCGGCACGCGGGTTCGGATCGATCGCGAGGCGTGCTGCGCCCAGTGCATCGGCGAAGGCATCCACCTCAGCAGGAGCATCGAAGGGGAAGCAGCTGATCGCAATCAGCCCCGCGTGCGCGATCGCCTGTCGCGCCGCGTCTGAATACCGGATGCTGCGCCGCTGCGCCGCCTCGTTGAAGACATACTCCGGCTCGCCGCTCGCGGAGCGCTGCACGACCGCCCGAGAGGAACCGTGCGGTGCGGGGCTCGACAGCAGGGTCACGTCGTGATCGCGGAGATACTCGCGAATGTGGTCCCCGGCCTCGTCGTCGCCGACCATGGCGATCAGGGTCGCCGGAACGCCGAGTCGGCGCAGACCGACCGCGACGTTCAGGGCGGCGCCGCCCACGAGTTCCCGCACGCCGGCGTGGTCGTGGATCTCATCGATCAGGGCGTCGCCGACGACGACGACACGTCCGGCGGAGGATGTCTGTGTGCTCACCCGCCGACACTACCGCGACGCGCTCTGTCCGCGGCGTTCGCGAGGCGATACGGTGTGGCCATGAATGCTCGACTCGTCGCCGGCGTCGCCGCCCTGCTGCTCACCACTGTTCTCGCGGGCTGCACGCCCGAATCTCCGGATGCGGGCACACCGAGCGAGTCCGCGAGCCCACGCAGCAGCGAGTCGCCGGACCCGGACGAGACGACGTCGCCGAGCCCGACGCCGAGCCCCACCCCGACGAGCGGGATCGCGTTGCCGACCGATTGCCGGGCCATCCTCACCGAAGGCGTGCTCGCTCAACTGGAAGGCGTGCCGCTGAACGACGCCGCCTTCGGGCCCTCCGGCGTACAGGACGACGGATCTCTGATCTGCGCGTGGGCTGACCCGCGCGCCGACACCACCAGGCTCGTCACCATCATCTCGGCGATGAGCCGGGGCCCCGCGCTCGACATGCTCAACGCCCTCGCGAACACCGAGGGCTTCTCCTGCTTCGCCCCCGATGGCGGCACGCGCTGCGAGAAGACGTGGCCGAACACGCAGTATCCGGTCACCGACGGGCGCACGCTGTTCTGGCGCGACGACATCCTCATCGACACCCGGTTCTCGAACCTGGCGCCGGACGGCTACACCTCGAGCATCGTCGCCTACCTCTTCAAGTAGGCATCGGCCCGCGCCGCACACACGAAGAAGGCCCCGGGGCGAACCCCGGGGCCTTCGTCACTCAGTCACACCTCAGTTGTAAGTACCGGGGGTGATGTCGTCCGTCGAGAACGCGTCGAAGTCGACGTAGCCGAAGTCGCCGTCCGCGTACGCACCGTCGGATGCGAAGATCCGGTTCGGGTAGCGCTCGCTCTTGGCTTCTTCCGTCGCCTCGACCGTGACGTTGCGGTACTTCGCAAGTCCCGTTCCGGCAGGGATGAGCTTTCCGATGATGACGTTCTCCTTGAGACCGACCAGCGGGTCGCGCTTGCCCTCCATGGCGGCCTGCGTGAGCACGCGGGTCGTCTCCTGGAAGGACGCGGCCGACAGCCACGACTCGGTCGCGAGCGACGCCTTCGTGATACCCATCAGCTCCGGACGACCCGACGCCGGGCGCTTGCCCTCGGCCACGGCCTCGCGGTTGATCGCCTGGTAGCGCTTGAGATCGACCATCTCACCCGGCAGCAGGGTCGTGTCGGCGTGATCGACGACGGTGACCTTGCGGAGCATCTGGCGGACGATGACCTCGATGTGCTTGTCGTGGATCGGCACACCCTGCGAGCGGTACACGCCCTGCACGCCACCGACGAGGTAACGCTGAACCTCGCGGGCGCCCATGACACGCATGACCTCCTTGGGGTCGAGCGTTCCGACCAGGATCGGCTGACCGACGGTGACGTGCTGGCCGTCCTCGACGAGAAGCGTCGCACGCTTCAGCACCGGGTAGATCACTGCCTCGTCGCCGTTGTCGGGCGTGAGGATGACCTTCTTGGCCTTGTCGGTCTCGTCGATCGTGATGCGGCCATCGGCCTCGGCGATCGGCGATGCCGCCTTGGGGGTACGAGCCTCGAAGAGCTCCTGCACGCGGGGCAGACCCTGCGTGATGTCATCCGCCGATGCCGAACCACCCGTGTGGAAGGTACGCATCGTCAGCTGGGTACCGGGCTCACCGATCGACTGGGCCGCGATGATGCCGACGGCCTCGCCGATGTCGACGGTCTTGCCGGTCGCGAGCGAACGGCCGTAGCACTGCGCGCAGACACCGACGGCGGAGTCGCAGGTCAGCACGGAGCGGACCTTGATGCTCTCCACGCCGAGTCCGACGAGCTTGTCGATGAGCACGTCACCCACGTCGTCATGCGCAGAGGCGAGGATCTCGCCCTTGCTGTCGACGACATCGGAGGCCAGGGTACGAGCGAACACCGAGTTCTCGACGTTCGCATCGCGCACCAGCTCGCCCTGCGAGTTCGGAGCGGCGATCGGGAGCTCGAGGCCCTTCGACGTGCCGCAGTCCTCTTCGCGGATGATGACGTCCTGCGAGACATCCACCAGACGACGGGTCAGGTAACCCGAGTCGGCGGTACGCAGAGCGGTGTCGGCAAGGCCCTTACGGGTACCGTGCGTCGCGATGAAGTACTCGGCCACCGACAGCCCCTCGCGGTACGAGGAGATGATCGGGCGAGGGATGATCTCACCCTTCGGGTTGTTGACGAGTCCGCGCATACCGGCGATGTTCCGGATCTGCAGCCAGTTACCACGAGCACCGGAGGTCACCATGCGGTTGATGGTGTTGTCCTCGGGGAAGTGGGCCTTCATCGCGACCTGAACCTCGTCGGTCGCCTCGGTCCAGATCTTGATGAGCTCCTGACGGCGCTCCGAGTCGGTCGTGAGGCCCTTCTCGTACTGCGACTGGACCTTCGCTGCGAGCTTCTCGTAGCGACCGACGATCTCGCCCTTGTTCGGCGGGGTGAGGATGTCGCTCAGGGCGACGGTCACACCGGAGCGCGTGGCCCAGTAGAAACCGGCGTCCTTGATGCGGTCCAGCGTGGCAGCCGTCTCGGTCTTCGGGTACTCCTCGGCCAGCTTGTTGACGATCTGCGACAGCTTGCCCTTGTCTGCCTGCTCGCGGACGAACGGGTAGCCCTTCGGGAGGGTGTCGTTGAAGATCGCCTGACCCAGCGACGCGTCGACGAGTCCGTGACGCTCGTATCCCTCGGGCGCTTCGCCTTCGAGGAACGTCAGACCGTGGATGCGGATGCGCACCTTGGCCTGCAGGTCGAGGGTGCCCTCGTCCTTCGCCAGGATCGCCTCGGAGACCGAGCCGAACGCACGGCCCTCACCGGCAGCGCCGGCCTTGACCGTGGTCAGGTGGTGGAGGCCGATGATCATGTCCTGCGAAGGCAGGGTGACCGGACGGCCGTCCGACGGCTTCAGGATGTTGTTCGATGCGAGCATCAGCACGCGGGCCTCGGCCTGAGCCTCGACCGACAGCGGCAGGTGCACAGCCATCTGGTCACCGTCGAAGTCGGCGTTGAACGCCGCGCAGACGAGCGGGTGCAGCTGGATGGCCTTGCCCTCGACGAGCTGCGGCTCGAACGCCTGGATGCCGAGACGGTGCAGCGTGGGCGCACGGTTGAGCAGCACAGGACGCTCGCGGATGATCTCCTCGAGCACGTCCCAGACCTCGGGACGGGTGCGCTCGACGGCACGCTTGGCAGCCTTGATGTTCTGCGAGTGACCGAGGTCGATCAGGCGCTTGATCACGAACGGCTTGAAGAGCTCCAGAGCCATCTGCTTGGGCAGACCGCACTGGTGCAGCTTCAGCTGCGGGCCGACGACGATGACCGAACGGCCGGAGTAGTCGACGCGCTTGCCGAGCAGGTTCTGACGGAATCGCCCCTGCTTGCCCTTGAGCATGTCGCTGAGCGACTTCAGGGCGCGGTTTCCGGTACCGGTGACGGGGCGACCGCGGCGACCGTTGTCGAACAGTGCGTCGACGGCCTCCTGCAGCATCCGCTTCTCGTTGTTGACGATGATCTCGGGAGCACCGAGGTCGATCAGACGGCGAAGACGGTTGTTGCGGTTGATCACGCGGCGGTACAGGTCGTTGAGGTCGGAGGTCGCGAAGCGGCCACCGTCGAGCTGCACCATCGGACGCAGCTCCGGCGGGATCACCGGGACGACGTCGAGCACCATGGCGGCCGGGCTCATGCCGGTCTCCAGGAACGAGTTGACCACCTTCAGGCGCTTGATCGCGCGGATCTTGCGCTGGCCCTTGCCCTCGGAGATCTGCAGGTGCAGGTTCTCCGCTTCGGCCGTCAGGTCGAATGCCGCCAGGCGACGCTGGATCGACTCGGCGCCCATGTAGGCCTCGAAGTACTGACCGAAGCGGTCCTGCAGCTCGTGGAAGACGTCGTCCTCCGGACGGAGAGCTCCGACCTCGAGCGTGCGGAAGTCCTCCCACACGCGCTCGAGCTTGGCGATCTGTTCGTCGGCACCCTTGCGGATGAGCGACATCTCCTTCTCGGCGGCGTCCTTGACCTTCTTCTTGGCGTCGGCCTTCGCACCCTCGGCCTCGAGAGAGGCGAGCTCCTCCTCCAGGCGAGCCAGGCGCTCCGCGATCTTCGCGTCACGACGGTCGCCGAGCGTCTTCAGCTCGAGGCGGATGTTGTTCTCCTGCGTGCCCAGGTCACGGTGACGAGCATCCTCGTCGACCGAGATGACCATGTACGCGGCGAAGTAGATGACCTTCTCGAGGTCCTTCGGCGCCATGTCGAGCAGGTAGCCGAGACGCGAGGGGACACCCTTGAAGTACCAGATGTGGGTGACCGGGGCGGCGAGCTCGATGTGGCCCATGCGCTCACGACGAACGGAGCTCTTGGTGACCTCCACGCCGCAGCGCTCGCAGACGATGCCCTTGAAGCGGACGCGCTTGTACTTTCCGCAGGCGCACTCCCAGTCGCGGGAGGGTCCGAAGATCTGCTCACCGAAGAGGCCGTCCTTCTCCGGCTTCAGCGTGCGGTAGTTGATGGTCTCAGGCTTCTTGACCTCGCCGTACGACCACGCACGGATGTGGTCGGCAGTGGCCAGGCCGATGCGAAGCTCATCGAAAGTGTTTGACTCGAGCACTAGTTCTCCTGTGTCGGAATTCTTTTTGAGAAGTCTGGCTTCGGCGGCTCAGAGACTCGGGTCTCTGAGCCGCCGAAGAATTAGATCTCGTCGATCGAGGCGGCCTCGAAGCGGCTGGAGATGTTGATCCCGAGCTCTTCGGCGGCGCGGAAGGCCTCGTCGTCGGTGTCGCGGAGATTGACGAGCGTGCCGTCGGCCGAGAGGACCTCGACGTTCAGGCAGAGCGACTGCATCTCCTTCATGAGCACCTTGAACGATTCCGGGATGCCGGGCTCCTGGATGTTCTCGCCCTTGACGATCGCCTCGTAGACCTTGACGCGGCCGAGGATGTCGTCGGACTTGATCGTGAGGAGCTCCTGCAGCGCGTAAGCGGCACCGTAGGCCTCGAGGGCCCACACTTCCATCTCACCGAAGCGCTGGCCACCGAACTGCGCCTTACCACCGAGCGGCTGCTGGGTGATCATCGAGTACGGGCCCGTCGAGCGTGCGTGGATCTTGTCGTCGACCAGGTGGTGGAGCTTCAGGATGTACATGTAGCCCACCGAGATCGGCGCAGGGAACGGCTCGCCGGAACGGCCGTCGAACATCTGCGTCTTACCCGTCGAGTCGATCAGGCGCACGCCGTCACGCGTCGGCAGTGTCATGTCGAGAAGACCTGCGATCTCCTCCTCGCTCGCACCGTCGAACACCGGGGTCGCGACCTTCGTGCCGGGGGCCGCCTCGAAGGCGTCCTTCGGCAGCTTGGCTGCCCACTCCGGGTTGCCCTCGACCTTCCAGCCCTGCTTGGCGATCCACCCGAGGTGGGTCTCCAGCACCTGGCCGAAGTTCATTCGACCCGGGATGCCGAGCGGGTTGAGGACGATGTCGACCGGAGTTCCGTCGGCGAGGAACGGCATGTCCTCGATCGGGAGGATCTTCGCGATGACGCCCTTGTTGCCATGACGGCCGGCGAGCTTGTCGCCCTCGGTGATCTTGCGCTTCTGGGCGATGTAGACCACGACGCGGCGGTTGACGCCGGAGCCGAGCTCGTCGTCGCCATCCTCGGCGTTGAACTCCTTGACGGCGATGATCGTGCCCTGCTCGCCGTGCGGAACCTTCAGCGAGGTGTCGCGAACCTCACGGCTCTTCTCGTTGAAGATCGCGCGCAGCAGGCGCTCCTCGGCCGACAGCTCGGTCTCGCCCTTCGGCGTGACCTTGCCGACGAGGATGTCGCCGGGGCGGACCTCGGCGCCGATGCGGATGATGCCGCGCTCGTCGAGATCCTTCAGGAGCTCCGGGCTGACGTTGGGGAGGTCACGGGTGATCTCCTCCTTGCCGAGCTTCGTGTCACGGGCATCCACCTCGTACTCCTCGATGTGGATCGAGGAGAGGGTGTCGTCCTTGACGAGGTCCTGGCTGAGGATGATCGCATCCTCGAAGTTGTAGCCTTCCCACGTCATGAACGCGACGAGGAGGTTCTTCCCGAGCGCCAGCTCGCCGTTCTCGGTGGCGGGTCCGTCGGCGATGACCTCGCCGACCTCGACACGCTCACCTGCGGAGACGACGACCTTCTGGTTGTACGACGTGCCCTGGTTCGAGCGGTCGAACTTGCGCAGGTAGTACTCCTTGGTACCGCCCTCGTCGAGCATGAGGACGACGCGATCTGCGGAGACCTCGGTGACGACACCGGCCTTCTCGGCGGTGATCACGTCACCCGCGTCGATGGCGGTGTAGCCCTCCATACCGGTTCCGACGAGCGGCGAGTCGCTGCGCAGCAGCGGCACGGCCTGACGCTGCATGTTCGCGCCCATGAGCGCGCGCTGTGCATCGTCGTGCTCGAGGAACGGCACCAGCGAGGTCGCGACCGACACCATCTGGCGCGGCGAGACGTCCATGTAGCCGACCTCTTCCGGGTGGAACAGGTCGACCTCGCCGCCGGGACGGCGGGCGAGGACGCGGTCCTCGCGGAAGTGTCCGTCCTTCTTCAGCGGTGCGTTGGCCTGAGCGACGATGAAGTCGCTCTCCTCGGATGCCGTGAGGTAGTCGATCTCGTCGGTGACCCGACCGTCGACGACCCGGCGGTACGGCGTCTCGATGAAGCCGAAGGAGTTGATGCGCGCGAAGGTCGCGAGCGCACCGATCAGGCCGATGTTCGGGCCTTCCGGAGTCTCGATCGGGCACATGCGGCCGTAGTGGGACGGGTGGACGTCACGGACCTCGACGCCTGCGCGGTCACGGCTCAGACCACCGGGGCCGAGCGCGGAGAGACGGCGCTTGTTGGTCAGACCCGCGAGCGGGTTGTTCTGGTCCATGAACTGCGACAGCTGCGACGTTCCGAAGAACTCCTTGATCGCGGCGACGACGGGGCGCACGTTGATCAGGGTCTGCGGCGTGATCGCCTCGATGTCCTGCGTGGTCATGCGCTCGCGGACGACGCGCTCCATGCGGGAGAGGCCGGTGCGGACCTGGTTCTGGATCAGCTCGCCGACCGCGCGGATGCGACGGTTGCCGAAGTTGTCGATGTCGTCGGTGGCGAGGCGGATCTCGGCCTTCTTGCCGGCGCGGATTCCTTCGAACGTGTCGACACCCGCGTGGATGCGCACGAGGTACTTGATCGTCTCGACGATGTCCTGGACCGTCAGAACCGAGGCGGAGAGCGGTGCTTCCAGGCCGAGCTTCTGGTTGATCTTGTAACGACCGACCTTCGCGAGGTCGTAGCGCTTCGGGTTGAAGTAGAAGTTGTCCAGCAGAGCGCGGGCAGCCTCTGCGGCGACCTGCTCGCCCGGACGGAGCTTGCGGTAGATGTCGCGGAGGGCATCTTCCTTCGTGACGATGGTGTCCTTGGCCAGGGTCTCCTCGATGGAGGGGAAGCCGGCGAACTCGACGAGGATCTCCTCGCTGGTCATGCCCAGCGCCTTGAGGAACACCGTGACCGACTGCTTGCGCTTGCGGTCGATGCGCACGCCGACCTGGTCGCGCTTGTCGATCTCGAACTCGAGCCATGCACCACGGCTCGGGATGACGCGAGCGGAGACGATGTCCTTGTCGGACGTCTTGTCGGGGGTCTTGTCGAAGTAGACACCCGGCGAACGCACGAGCTGCGAGACGACGACGCGCTCGGAGCCGTTGATGATGAACGTTCCCTTGCCGGTCTGCAGCGGGAAGTCGCCCATGAAGACCGTCTGGGTCTTGATCTCACCGGTGAGGTGGTTCATGAACTCGGCCTCGACGTACAGCGGAGCGGCGTAGGTCTTGCCACGCTCCTTGCACTCCTCGATCGAGTACTTCTCCGGCTCGAGGTACGGGTTCGTGAACGACAGCTGCATCGTCTCGCCGAGGTCCTCGATCGGGGAGATCTCCTCGAAGATCTCGCCGAGACCAGAGATCTCGTTGACGTCGTTGCGGCCGGCCTTCTTGGCCTCGGCCACCCGGGCCTTCCAGTCGTCGTTGCCGACGAGCCAACCGAAGGACTCGGTCTGCAGAGCCAGAAGGTCTGGGACCGTCAGGGTGTCGGAGATCTTGGCGAACGAAAGACGGGAAGCTCCGCGTCCGTTCTTGGTGGTGGTGGATGTGGATGCGTTGCGAGCAGCAGCCAAGGGAATAACCTCCGTGAGCCCCGCAGGGCTTCTCGATTCCTTTGTCGTCAGGTGGGGTTGTGCGCTCGAATGCTCAACGGCTGCCGACCACCATATGAGGGCAGGGAGAAGCGAGCGCAACTACCAACTATACGTGCGAATCCACGACATGGCAAGTTCAATCCTTGACCAATTACGGATGCTGCGGTAAAAGCATCCGCATCCACCACCGTCGACGCGTTAGTCCTCGTGCGGGACGTTGCCGCGGCACGCTTCGCCCGGGCTCGGCACCATTCCCTTCATGCCGGCGCGCACGTACATCCCGTAGGACTGCACTTCTCCGCCGGTGACCGCGTCGTCGTCCATCCACGGGAACGGATTCATCTCGACGTCGTCCGGCAGGTCACGCCCGGAGTAGTGGCAGGCGGAATGCGCACCGTCGCCGCCGCGGACGTCTCCGCCCTGTCCGTTGTACTCGCCGGCCATCGCGGCGCCGCCGCTTCCGAGCATCAGGCCCAGCGCGAGAGCACACCCCAACAGCATCTTCTTCTTCATGGTCTTCCCTAACCCCAGAGGAAACACCGGGTCGTCGCCCACGGCGACTCGGGTGCGACGACGTCGTCGCACGTGAGAGAAGGTAGTCCTCTCGGGTGCGACGCACAAGACCTTTCCGCTCAGGCGGGTCAGGACGCGATGTTCAACTCGTTGCCCGGGATGGATGCCAGCAGGCGGCGCGTGTAGGGATCGCGCGGGTTCGTGAAGATCTCCTCGGAGGACGCCGCCTCCACCAGCGCGCCGTCCTTCATCACGCACACGTAGTCGCTGATCAACCGCACGACCGCGAGATCGTGGGAGATGAACAGGTACGACAGGCCGTATTCCGACTGCAGGTCGCGCAGGAGCTTGAGCACCTGATCCTGCACGAGCACGTCCAGCGCCGAGACCGGCTCATCGCACACGATCAGCTCCGGAGACAGCGCCAGCGCCCTCGCGATCGCGACACGCTGACGTTGACCGCCGGAGAGCTCGGAGGGGTATCGGCGCAGCATCGACTGCGGCAGCGCGACGTCGTCGAGAAGCTGACGCACGCGCTTGCGGCGATCGGCGCCGCTTCCCCGCTTGTAGAAGTCGAGGGGTTCGCCGATCAACCGCTCGATCGTGAACATCGGGTTCAGGCTCGAGTAGGGATCCTGGAAGATCGGCTGCACCTTCTGCCGGAAGTTCTTCGATTCGGCCCTGTTCAACGAGGAGATGTCCTGACCCTCGAAACGGATCAGTCCGCTGGTCGGCTGGATGAGCTTGAGCAGCATCCGAGCCGTGGTCGTCTTCCCCGACCCGGACTCCCCGACGATCGCGACCGTCTCACCGCGGGGTATCGCGAGGGACACGTCGTTCACGGCGACGAAGTCCTCGTTGCGTCCGCGCACCGGGTACACCTTGGTCAGGTTCTCGATCTCGACGATGTTGTCGGCCGGCTCCCGTCTCGACGTCGGCTTCGGCCTCCGCGCGCTCTTCGACCTTGAACGCCTCCGGGCGCAGGCGCGCGGCCGCGACAGACGGGGCCGCCGCGACCAGCGACTGCGTGTACGGGTGCTGCGGGGCCTCCAGGATCTGCCGTGCGGGACCCTGCTCGACGACCCTGCCCCGGTGCATGACGATGACCCGCTCCGCGCGCTCGGCCGCGAGACCGAGATCGTGGGTGATGAGCAGCACGGCGGTGCCGAGCTCGCGCGTCATCGCGCCGATCTGGTCGAGGATCGTCTGCTGCACGGTGACGTCCAGCGCACTCGTCGGCTCGTCGGCGATGAGCAGGCGCGGCTTGCAGGCGAGCCCGATCGCGATCAGGGCGCGCTGGCGCATGCCGCCGGAGAACTCGTGCGGGTACTGCTTGGCCCGCTCCGCCGGCTCGGGCAGGCCGGCGGAGGTCAGCGCCTCGACCACCTTCTCCTGCACGTTCTGGCGGTTCGCCAGTCCGTGCGCGAGCAGCGTCTCGGCGACCTGGGTGCCGATCTTGGCCACCGGGTTGAGGTTCGACATCGGATCCTGCGGAACGAGGCCGATGTCGCGCCCGCGGATCATCCGCATCTCATGCTCCGAGGCGTGCGAGATCTCGCGGCCGTCGAGGCGGATGCTGCCGGCGGCGATCTTCCCCGAGCCGGCGAGCAGCCCGATGATCGCCATCGCCGTCGTGGACTTGCCCGAACCCGACTCGCCGACGATCGCGACGGTCTCACCGGCGGCGATCTCGAGGTCGACGCCCTCGACGGCGTGCACGACGCCATCCATGGTCGCGAAGTCCACGGCGAGACCCTGCACGGACAGCAGCGGAGCGCCTGACATCTGATTCTCCTTCGCGGCGCTCATCGCGCCCTCGTCCTCGGGTCCATGGCTTCGCGCAACGCCTCGCCGAACAGCGTGAAGCCGAGCGCGGTGATCGCGATGCAGATGCCGGGGAGGAATGCCAGCTGAGGAGCGATCGCCAGCTCCGACTGCGCGTAGGTCAGCATCCGCCCCCATTCGGCGGTTTCGGGGCGACCGCCGCCGAGACCGAGGAAGGACAGTGCGGCGGCGTCGATGACTGCGGTCGCAAGGGTCAGCGTCCCCTGCACGATCACCGGGCCGATGGCGTTCGGCAGCACGTGCGACATCGTGATCTGCCCGCGCCCGAGACCGAGGGTCTGGGCGGAGAGCACGTAGTCGGCTGAGCGTTGCTGCAGCATCGACGCGCGCAACAGGCGCGCGAAGATCGGCACGCTGGACGCCCCGATCGCGATCATCACCGCGAACGGGGTCTGCCCGAGGATCGCGGCGATGGACACCGCCAGCAGCAGGTTCGGGACCGAGAGGATGATGTCGACGAAACGCATGATCAGCGTGTCGACCCAGCCCCCGAAGGTGCCGGCGAGCAGCCCGAGCAGCATGCCGCCGGTGAGACCGATCGCCGTCGAGATGACCCCGACCAGGAGCGAGGCCTGCGCGCCCCAGATGAGCTTGGAGAGCACGTCACCGCCGAAGCGGTCGAGTCCCAACGGGAACTGCGGCCAGCTCGCCGGGGCCGGGAATGTGCGTCGGCGTGATGAACTTCGCGCCAGGGAGCGCTGTTTCGGGGTACGGCGCCAGCAGCGGCGCGAGGCCCGCGACCAGCAGGAACAGCAGCACGATCGCGGCGCCCACCCATGCGGTGGGGTTGCGGCGGAGCCTGCGGAAGGCATCGCGCCAGAAGCCGCCGGGGCCGTCCTTGAGGCCGGCCTGGGCGATCGCGACGGTGTCGACGATCTCGCCGCCCTGGGCGGGAGGGAGTGCGACGCTCATGACGCGGACTCCTTTCGAGCGGTCGTGCGAACGGTCTTCGCCGCTGTAGGAAGGAACATCACTGCACCCTCACTCTCGGATCGATGAAGCTGTAGGAGACGTCGACGGCGAGGTTGATCAGCGCGTAGGCGATCGCGATGAAGATGATGAATCCCTGCAGGACGGGGAAGTCCCTCGAGAAGATCGCTCCGGCGAGGAACGACCCGATTCCGGGGAACGCGAACACCGTCTCGGTCAGCACCGCCCCCGAGATGAGCAGGCCGGTCTGCAGGCCGATCGTCGTGATCACCGGCAGCATGGCGTTGCGCAGGATGAACCGGTCGCGCAGCGTCGCGTTCGCGACGCCCTTGGCACGGCCGGTGCGCACGTAGTCGGCGTTCTGCACCTCGAGCACACTGGCTCGGGTGATGCGCACGATGATCGCCAGCGGGATCGTGCCGAGTGCGAGCGCCGGCAGGATGAGGTGCACGATCGCATCCCATGACGCGTCGAACTCGCCCGTGATGATGCCGTCCCACACATAGAAGCCGGTCGGATGGGTGGCGTCGATCCGAGCATCCTGTCTGCCGTCTGAGGGAAGCCAGCCCAGCTGCACCGCGAAGATGTACTTCAGGATGAAGGCCAGGAAGAACACCGGGATGGTGATGCCGATCAGGCTGAGCACCACCGAAGCGTGGTCGGTGAGCTTCCCGTGGCGGCGCGCCGCGAAGTAGCCGAGCGGGATGCCGACGCCGATCGCGAAGATCAGCGCCATCACGCTCAATTCGATGGTCGCCGGGAAGCGGCGGAAGAACTCGTCGATGACGGGGCGGGAGGTGACGATCGACGAGCCGAAGTCACCCTGGATGAGTCGCCCCATCCAGATGAAGTACTGCTCGAGGAGCGGTCGGTTGAAGCCGTAGAGCTCGTTGATCCGCTCGATCGCCTCGGGCGTGGCCTTCTCGCCGAGAAGGGCGACGGCCGGGCCGCCGGGGAGGGCGCGGACCCAGGCGAACAGGAGGATGCTCAAGCCGATGAGCGTGGGGATGAGAAGCAGCAGTCGCCTGCCGATGGTGCGCAGCACGGAGATCTCCGTCGATCGGGTGGGATGCCGGATTCCGGTCCCCGCCCTGGGCGGGAACCGGAATCCGGCAACTCAGTCGGTCAGGCTCACTTGGTGAGGACGATGTCCGTGAAGACCTCGTCGTTCACCGGGCTGGCCGGGTAGCTCTTCACACGCGCGTCGAACGCGAGCGTCGGAGCCGGGTGCGCGATCGGCACACCGGGGATGAACTGCGCGACGTCCTCGTTGATCTCCTCGTACAGAGGGGTCTGCTCCTCGAGGCTGGAGACGCCGCGGGCCTCGGTGAGCTTCTGGAACAGCTCCGGGTTGTCGAAGCCCCACTCCGAGGACTTCTGGCCGAAGAAGACGCCGACGAAGTTGTCGGTGTCGTTGTAGTCGCCGGTCCAGCCGAGGAGGTGGATGCCGTGGTCGGAACCGGCCGTGATCTTCTCGAGGTAGTCCGGGTTCCAGGCATCCGTCACCGGGTTGACCTTCACGCCGACCTCGGCGAGCTGCGAGGACAGCACGGTGTAGATCTGCTCGGGGTCCGGCATGTACGGACGCGAGACGTTGACCGGGTAGTTGAAGGTCAGCGTCAGCGGGTTGTCGGCCGTGAAGCCGGCTTCCTCGAGCAGCGCCTTCGCCTTCTCCGGGTCGTACTCGTAGGTGGTGACGTCCTTGTTGTAGCCGTTGACGACCGGCGGCACGAACTGGGTCGCCTTCTCGGTGCCCTCCGGGAGCACCTGCTTGATCAGCGCGTCCTTGTCGACGGCGTACGAGAGCGCCTGGCGGACGCGGATGTCCTGCAGCTCCGGAACGACCTGGTTGAAGGCGAGGTACAAGACCGTGAACGGCGGGCGCGACACCATCGTGAAACCGTCGTCCTCGAGCGCCTTGCTGTCGGCCGGGCCGACGAGGTCGTAGCCGTCGATGTCGCCGGCCTCGAGCGCCTGGCGGCGAGCGGTCGGGTCATCGATCGTGCGGAAGATGATCTTCTCGATCTGGCCCTTGTCGCCCCAGTAGTCGCCGTACGAGCTGAGTTCCACCTGCTCGCCCGGAGCCCACTCGTCGAACGTGAAGGGGCCGGTGCCGACCGGGTGCGCCGTGGCGTACTCGGAGAGCACCGGCGCCTCGGCGGTTCCGCCGACCTCGTCGGCGGAGAACTCCTGCAGCGCCGAGGGGCTCTGCATCGAGAACGCGGGAAGCGAGAGCGATGGGATGAAGCCGGCGAAGGGCTTGTTGAGCTCGATCGTCACCTTATTGTCGCCGTCCGGGGTGCAGGACTTGTAGACGGCGTTGGCCGGGTCGGAGGCGTAGCCGTGGAAGAGCTTGTTGTAGTAGTACCCGAGCGCCTCGCTGGCTGCGAGTCCGGTCCAGTTGAACCAGCGGTCGAAGTTGAAGCAGACGGCCTCGGCGTTGAAGGGGGTGCCGTCGTGGAAGGTCACGCCCTCCTTCAGCGTGAACGTGTGAGACATGCCGTCTTCGGCCGAATCCCACTCCTCCGCGAGCAGCGGCGCCGGGTCTGCGGTGCCGGGCTCGGTACCGACCAGGCCTTCGAACATCTGGCGGGAGACGCGGAAGGTCTCACCGTCCTGAGCGAAGGCGGGGTCGAGGCTGGCAGGGTCCGACGAGGCCGCGAAGACGAACGTGCTGTCGACGTCCTCCGCTGCTTCATCGCCGCCGCCTTCGCGATCGCTGGCGACGCAACCGGCCAGGACGAGCGCTGCGAGCGCAGTGCCGGCAACGGCGAGGACTCCTCGCCGACGCATGGGTGTGTGGTGCATGGTGGTGACCTTCCCTATGTGGGCGCTTCTATGCGCGTGCCCGAAGCGTCTTCGCATCGGGCACGGTGATTCTCCGACGCTACCCAGCGATCATCCAGTTACCAAGTGCAAACAGGTTGCAATCCGGTATCGACCGCGAACCGACCGCCCGAAGCGCCCCCTCGCGCATCGGAGGCAAACCTGCTCGCGCACCGATCTCGGCCGGTAGGCTCACGGCATGATCCGCAGGGGAAACGCCGCCGATCGCGCCACGCTCGCTCAGCACACGCACCTTCCGACGCCGGGCCCGCTGTCCGGCGCTCTGAAGCTCGTCGGCATCTCACTCGGAGTGGTCCTCGTCTCTGCGCTCGCCGTTTCCGCGTTCGTCGTCTCGGACCTCCTCGGGCGTGTCGGAGAAGATGCCGTCGTGCTCGAGGACGCTCCGGACGTCGCACCGCCGACACTCGGCGCCTACCCGGGTGATCAGGCCTTCAGCATCCTCGTGGTCGGCACCGATGAGTGCGGGGAACGATCGACCGCGCTGCTCGGCGCGCGTTGCTCCGAGGCCGACGGGCTCAGCCGTAACGACGTCAACCTGCTCGTGCACGTCTCCGCCGAGCCGAGAAACGTGACGGTCGTCTCGCTGCCGCGCGACCTCATGATCCCGGTGCCGGGTTGCACCCGCGAGGACGGTTCGGAGGCGCCGTCGATGTCGACGGCGCCGCTGAACTCGGTGTTCGACCACGCCGGCCTCTCCTGCGTGGCAAAGGCGGTCGGCGACCTGGCCGGCATCCCGATCGTGTACGCCGCGAAGATCAGCTTCGACGGCGTGATGGCCGTCACCGAGGCGATCGGCGGTGTCGAGGTCTGCGTCGCCGGTGACGGCATCCGTGACGAACAGGCGGGCATCGACCTGCCCCCGGGAACTCACGAGATCTCAGGACCGCAGGCTCTGGCGTTCATCCGCACTCGGCACGGCGTGGGCGACGAGAGCGACCTCGCCCGCATCTCGAATCAGCAGCAGTACATGTCGCGGCTGGCGAAGAAGGTGCTCAGCGCCGAGACGCTCAGCGACGTGCCCAAGGTGCTGCGACTGGCGAACGCGATCGCGGAGAACATCGTCCCCAGCGTGGAGCTGCGGGATCCGCTGCGGCTCGCGCAACTCGGCCTCGCCCTGAACGACGTTCCCTTCAGTGACTTCGTGTTCGTGCAGTATCCGAACCTCGACGACCCCGACAACCCCGGCATCAAGGTCGTTCCGAACCGGGATGCCGCCGACGTCCTCTGGGCCGCGGTGAAGTCCGGGCAGCCGTTGCAGCTCACCGGCGACGTCGAGACGAACGACGGCGTCGAACTGGTCGCCCCGGCACCTCCGACCGAGCCGGTGCCGTCATCGTCAGCCGCACCGGTGGAACGGGCCACACTGCCGCCCGACATCTCCGGGCAGAATCTCGAACAGGAGACCTGCTCGGTCGGCAACCTCAGGTGATCGCGGTCAGTCACCGCTCCAGCCGCGCACGCGGTGCACGATCGCCGTCTTCGGATACGAGCCGGCCGGCTGGGCCACCTCGAAGAGGTCGACGAGGAGGAACAACGGGTAGTCCGGCGCCTGCGCGATGCGGCGGACCACGACGCCCTCGCAGCCGATGACGGTCTCGCCGCGGCCCCAGATCACCGTCCAGGTGTGCGGTCTCGACGCGTCGAAGGGGAGCCGGATCTCGGCCATGTCGGTCACGAGACGCGGGTCGGAATGCCCCTTCACACCGGACCGCGCCACCGTACCGAGCGAGCCCACGGCCTCCGCGTCGATCTCGAACAGGCAGATCTCGCCCGCGGCATCCGCTCGCTCGTGCTCGGTCCCCACGAGCCAGGCCGCGAGCATGCAACCCGCGTCACGGCTGGCGGTCACCGTGATCTCGACGCGGCCGGAGGCGGGAGCCCAGAGCAGCCGTGTGGGCGTGGGTGCGCGCACCACCAGTCCGTCGGGGCGGTGACGATGGGTTCCGCTCGCGGAGCCGAGCGGCCCGGAATGGACGCCGGTCTGCAGGTTCGACACCCTCAGCGGGGCATCCTCGGGTCGCCAGTCCGGCTGATCGGCGTCTATTCGCAGCCGCAGCCCGTCGCTGTTCGTGTCGAACCGCGCCGCCGACCGGTCGGGTGTGGTCCAGTGCGGGAGGTAGTGCGCGACCCAGAGATCCGGATCGGGCCCGTCGGCGAAATCGTCTTCGATGTCGGGGCGGCGGGTCGGGGCAGCGGGCAGGGCGTCGTTCACGCGGGTAACAGTATCCGCCACCGCGGACGCCGGATGCCGGCGCATCACCGCCGCCGCGACGCGGCGCGTAGTCTCATCTCATGGGCAGGATGCGATCGAAGGACACCGAGCATCCCGAGGTCCGTCTCGACCACGGCGGCATCGCCAGGATCATCCCCTCCGAGTTCACCACCGGGTTCGAGCTCATCGTCGACGGAACCCCGCAGTCGCACGTCGACCTCGATGACCCGACGCATCTGCACTTCGAGTACATCGTGCGGATGGGTGCCGTCATCGATCAGCTCACCCCACCGACCGCCGCGCTCACGGCCGTGCATCTCGGCGCGGGCGCGCTGACGATCCCCCGGTACATCGATGCGACGCGACCGGGCTCGCGCCAGCAGGTCATCGAACTCGAGGCCCCGCTCGCCCAGCTCGTCCGCGAGCATCTGCCGTTGCCGAGGGGGGCCGCGATCCGCATCCGCATCGGCGACGCCCGCGAGGGAGTGCGCCGGCTGCCCCCGGCGCTGACCGGCAGCTGCGACCTCGTCGTCTCCGACGTGTACTCCGGGGCGCAGACTCCGGCCCATCTGACCAGCATCGAGTTCTATCGCGAGCTGTCGACGCTGCTCGCTCCAGGGGGTGTGCTGCTCGTCAACGTCGCAGACGGCCCGGGGCTCGCCTTCGCCCGCAAGCAGGTGGCGACGATCGCCGATGTCCTGCCCGAGGTCGGGATCCTCGCCGACACGCAGGTGCTCAAGGGGCGCCGTTTCGGAAACCTCGTCGTCGCCGCATCCACGACTCCCCTGCCCACCGAGTGGCTGCCGCGGATCCTTGCCGCCGGCCCTCATCCGGCCAAGCTCGCGCAAGGTACCGAGGTGAAGGCGTTCGTGCAGGGCGCGCGGATCGTCACGGATGCGGATGCCGTGGCATCCCCCCGCCCCGACGCATCGCTGTTCCTGCGCTGAGCCCCTTTCGAGCGGGCCTCTGTCGCCTGATTCGAGTTCGGATGCCGAGTCTCGGGGCGTGCCGCCCCCGGCCCACCCGGATCGACAGGCAGACTGGAATGGGACGCACACCGGAGGGAAGTGAAATGAGTTTGATCCAGGGATACGACCGGGAGACGCTGCGTGAGCTGGTCGATCTCGACGCCTGCGATGAGCGACTCGCGGAGATCGAGGCGCAGCGGAGCCTTCCGGCACTTCTGGAACGGGTCTGGCTGCTGAAGGTGCTGGGGCGGTTGGACGAGTCTCTGGCTCTGGCCGACGAGGCCGTGCGCCAGGCGCGCATGGCAGGCACCCGCAAGGACGTGCTGCGTGCGCGTGTCCTCCACGCGACCATCCTGCAGTACCGCGGGGCGTTCGCCGCCGCCGAGCAGGAACTCGCCACGTGCGCCGCCGAGGCAGAGGGGCATCGCTGGCTGTCGATCGCCGCCTTCGCCCACCAGCACCACGGCAAGAACGCTTACGATGCCGGCGATTACGACACCGCCAGGGAGAGCCTGAAGCGTTCGCTGTTCCTGCGGCGGGAGTCGGGTGCCGACGACAGCGAACTGGAGACGGCGCTGCTCGCGATCGAGGCGGCCGAGCGTCACCGGCCCGCTCAACTCGTCGGCTGAGGTGCCGATCGCCCCGAGTGTCGGCGGCATGGCTTAGCCTGAGCGCATGGCCGATCTTGACCGTGTGCGCATCTGGGGCGAGGCGCTGATCAGGGTTCACCTCGACGAGTCCTGGTCGTTCGGGTTCGACCATGCCAAGCGGCGCGCCGGGCAGTGCGACTACAGCCGCAACCGGATCACGGTGTCCCGCTATCTGGCGGCACGATTCGAGGATGACGAGATCCACCAGGTCCTGCTGCACGAGGTGGCCCATGCCCTCGCCGGGCACGCCGCCGCACACGGGCCCGCATGGAAGCGCGTGGCCAGGGACCTCGGCTACGTCGGCGGCACCACCCATCACGGCGAGACCGCGGTCGAACTCGCCCCCTGGGTCGGGCGCTGCCCCGAGGGGCACGTGACCTACCGGCACCGCCGTCCGAGTCGGGCCACGTCATGCGCACGCTGCTCGCGCACCTTCGACGCGCGCTTCCTGTTCGACTGGACGAGGCGCGAGATCACCTCTGACACGCGCCTGGCCGCGCAGATGCCGCGCTGAGCTTCCGGCACCCCCGGGTCTCGCGCCGCCGTATTCTGGGCGCGTATCAGCCGCGAGCGGATCTCGGCCGTGAGAATGTCAGGCCGGTTGATCGGCCTCGGATGCCGCGATGCGGCGACGGCGCAGCAGCGCCGTCAGGGCACGCCAGCCGACGAGGAAAGCGCCGAGCGTCAACGTCGCGACGATGATGAAAGGAGCCTCCGCGGTGTCACCGCTGGCGACGCGGAGCAGCATCCCTCCTGCCACGGTGACGATCCAGACGACTGCTCCCCACGCCACCGACCATGGCCGCCGCGGTCGTCCTGGCAGGAGCGCGGCGAGCGCGTGCCCCACGAGGAGCGCGACCAGGAACGGCCACGCTGTGAGGAGGAACCCGGCCGGATCCTCGGAGTGCGACGCTCGACCGATGGCGGCGAAGACGAGCACCAGGAGGGCATCGAGGATCAGCGCGGGAAGGTACCTCATGCCTCGACCCTACGGCTCGGGTGCGCTTTCCCGGTCAGGCGCACGGGTCGTCGCCGAGTGCACGGGTTGTCGCCGTACACGAAGCCGTGCACTCGACGCGCGATGGGAGGTCGCGCTAGGCGAAACGCGTGAAGCGCCCGTCCACGAGGGCGGGCACAAGATCGGCCGCGTCGAGTTCGGCGGCGTGCTCTGCGGTCGAGGGCACGAGTCCGGATGCTTCGATGCGAGCCGTCGCCGGGATGCCGGCGTCGATCTCCCTGCCCGAGCCGCTCGCGCCGAGCAGATGCCGCAGAGCACCCCGCAGCGCCCGGAAGCCCTCCGCAGCGACCGCCGCCTCCGGTGAGGTGTGGTCGATGCCGAGGTCCGTCAGCGCGGCGATGATCGCGCCGGCGCCGAGATGGTCCTCGACGGCGAAGCGGATGAGGCCTTCGGCATCCAGTTCCCCGGCAGCGATGACGGCGATCGACGTCCGCTCCCCCGTCTTCTCCTGCATGAACTGAATCGCACGGGCCACGGAGGCGGCGTTGCGGATGCCGCCGATGAGCACGGTCGGCGCGGATGCTGCTGCGGCAACCGCGGCTCCGTTCCGCGACCACCGCACGGCATCGGCCAGCACGACCTCGACACCGGATGCCACCGCATCCACCACCGTCGAGGAGAACCGCAGCACATCGACGACCACGACGACATCGGCCGGGGCGAGGCGTTCGAGACCCGCGACACCCCACTCGAGGCGGACCTGATAGGTGGACTGGTCGAACGGCGAAGGCATCCGTCCAGCCTATTCGTCGGCAGCGCCGCTGCGTGGTGCCGGGTCGCGTCACAGAAGTCGCGGGTTCCCGGACTGTGCACCGCAACTCGTGTGACACCGCCCGGTGCCGCGTCAGAGAAAGCGCGAGGTCACCGCGGCGACACCCGCACCTCCTGTGACAGCGCCCGACCAGCGCCGCGCCTCAATCCGCGGCGAGAGCCTCCACCGGCGCGACGCGGGTCGCGAGCCGGGTCGGCGTCGCGGCGGCAACCAGCGTGAGCAGCGCGGTCGCGAGCACGATGACGGCGACCGGCAGCCACGGCACCTGGGGAGCGACGAGTCCGGCGGGAGTCATCTCCGGCAGCGTGGGGACGGACCCGAGGAGCGACTGCGCGGCGATCCAACCGTAGGCGATGCCGAGCACGAGCCCGGTGAGGGTGGCCGCGACCGTGATGTGCGTCGCCTCGAGGAGCACCATCGCGCGCACCTGTCCGTTGGACAGGCCGATCGAGCGGAGCAGCCCCAGCTCACGGCGACGCTGCACGACACCGATCGTCAGCAGGTTGACCAGCCCGACGGCGGCGATCACGGCGGAGATCGCCACGAGCACCATCATGATGGCGGCGAACGCATCCATCGGGGCGAAGAACTCCTCGTGGACCTCACCCGTCACCTGGCTCATCATCATCCGCTTGGCGGATTCCATCGCGACCGCGAACATCGTCACCAGGGTCACGCCCATCACGACGCCGATCGCCATCCGCGAGGAGCGTTCCGGGTAGCGCAGCGCGTTCTCCGCCGCCAGTCGCGCGGTCGCACTCGAGCCGAGCATCCGCCCGACCAGACGCAGCACTGGTGGCATGAACAACACCGCTCCGAGCACGAGGCCGGTGAAGGAGAGGAGTCCGCCGAGGAAGGCGACGACCACTCCGAGGGGCGTGATGAGCCCGATCAGCACGCCGGCGGCGAGCAGTGCGGCGCCGGAGATGAGCAGCACCCACGCTCCGACATTCCTGCCGGGGCGGCCTGCGACATCATCGTGCGTGCGCTCGACCGATCCGCCCAGCGCCTGCAGCGGCGTCACGGACAGGACTCGCCGCGATCCGGCCCAGGCAGCCGCCCAGGTGGTGAGGGCGACGCCGACCGCGGGAAGCACGATCAGAGGCCGGAGCACCGAGAACCCGCTCGGCGCGTTATCGAGCAGCTGAACACCGACCTGCACTCCGACGAGCGCGAGCACCAGTCCGCCGAGGAGACCCACCACGGCGCCGATCACGCCGACGATGAATCCCTGCCGGCCGACCTCGCCCCGTTGCGAACGGGCGGTCGCCCCGATCAGCCGCATCAGAGCGATCTGGCGGGTGCGGCCGGCGATGATCGTGGAGAACGTGTTGGCCGTGACGACCGCAGCGACGTACATCGCGACCGCGGTGAGCAGGAACGACAGCATTCCGACGACGAACGCGAGCGTGCCGCTGTCGCCGATGTACGGATCGGACTGGAGCACGGCGCCGATGTACGCGGTGACGTCGACGAGCACGACGCCGAATCCGGCGGACAGCGCGGCGACGAGGATGCTGGCGCCCATGCCGCGGTCGCGGAGCCAGCCGAGTCCCGCCGTGCGCGTTGCGCGTTCCGGCACGGATGCAGCTGTGACGGCGGTGGCGGTCATGCCGCCACCTCGGCGGCGAGCATGTACGCCGAGATCTCCTCGGCGCTCTGGCGCGGGTGGTCGGCCACGATCCGGCCGTCGCCGAGGAACAGCACCCGGTCGGCGTGGCTCGCGGCGATCGCGTCATGGGTGACCATCGCGATGGACTGGCCGTGCTCACGGCTGGCGGTCGCGAGCAGCCGCAGCACCTCGCGCCCGGTCTTCGAGTCGAGGTTTCCGGTCGGCTCGTCCGCGAAGACGAGGTCGGGTGCCGTGGCCAGCGCCCTGGCGATCGCGACGCGCTGCTGCTGCCCGCCGGAGAGCTCGTGCGGGCGGTGCCGCAACCGAGATCCGAGGCCGAGCGTCTCGATGAGACCGTCGATGCGGGCGCGCTCGATGGCGCTCGGGCGGCGTCCGTCGAGCTCGAAGGGCAGCATGATGTTGCCCAGCGCATCGAGGGTCGGCACCAGGTTGAACGCCTGGAAGATGAACCCGACGCGGCGGCGCCGCAGGATGGTCAGGTCGAGATCGGCGAGGCCGGTGATCTCGGTGTCGCCGATCCACGCCCGCCCCTCGGTGGGGTTGTCCAGCCCCGCCATGATGTGCATGAGAGTGGACTTGCCGGAGCCGGATGGCCCCATGATCGCGGTGAACTGGCCGCGACGGATGCCGACGCTCACGTCGTCGAGCGCGCGCACGGTGCCTCCACCCGTGCCGTAGGTCTTCTTCAGGTGCTGGACGCGGGCGGCGAGTCCCAGGTCGGTGGTCGTGATCTCCATGCCTTCGACGGTACGGAGAGCGGATGCTGCCGCGCGTCGGCCGTGCGGAGCATCCGCGTACATCGGAAGGATGATTCCGCCCGGGCCGCTATTCTCAGCAGCGGGGACCATCCCCGTCCCGAGGACGAAAGGATCCTGTCGTGCCCGTTGTCGTCCTGATCGGCTTCGCCGCCGTCGTGCTGTGGTCGCTGGTGTCGCACCGGTTCGAACGGTGGGGCGTCGCCGGCCCCGCCGGCCTCCTCGTGCTCGGCGCGATCGCCGTGATCTGGGACGTCGACGCCTTCGCGACGGCGATCGACGCCCCGCCGACCGAGAAGATCGTCGAGGTCATCCTCGCCATCCTGCTCTTCGTCGACGCGATCGAGGTCAAGGGCGGTCTCTTCGGCAACGAGGGAAAGGTGACACTGCGGCTCGTGCTCATCGCCCTGCCGTTGTCGCTCGTACTCGGGGCCGCGGCCGCCTGGCTTCTGGTCCCCGAGACGGCGCCCTTCCTCATGATCGTGATCGCCTGCGTCATCCTTCCCACCGATTTCGCACCGGCGACCGAGATCCTTCGCGTTCGCCACCTCCCCGACCGCGTCCGGCAGATCCTCAATGTCGAGAGCGGGTACAACGACGGAATCGTCTCGCCGCTGTTCGCGATGGCGCTGCCGCTCGCGACGATCTGGACCGAGATCGTGAGCAAGGCGGGGAAGGACATCTCGGACGCCGAACTCGACAAGCGTGCGGATCAGGTGGGGGCTGCGATCGAGGGCGCTGTACCGGCGACCCTGATCGCTGTCCTTCTCGGAGTGGTCCTGGGCTTCGTCTGCGGCGCCCTGGTGCGTCTGTGCCGCCGCCATCAGCTCGTCTCCGATGCCGGCGTGCGCGGTGTGATGCTCCTGATCCCGCTCATCGCCTACGGGATCGCGACGCTCCCCGCACTCGGCGCCAACGGCTTCGTCGCCGCGTTCGTCGCCGGCATCGCCTACCGCATGGCGCGCACCCGCGGCGAGGAGGAGCGCGCTGTCGCACACGAAGAGCTCGTGCTCGTCGAGGAGACCGGCACGCTCGCGGCGAACTTCGTCTGGTTCATCCTGGGCGGGGCCGCGCTGCTCGCGTTCACGGCGGGAGTGGGCTGGGACGTCGTGGTGCTGGCAGCCCTCGCACTGACCGTCCTGAGGATCGTTCCGGTGTACCTGTCGCTGATGGGCAGTTCGGTCGCCCCGCGCGAGCGGTTGCTCATCGGCGCGCTGGGACCTCGGGGCACCGCCTCGATCGTGTTCGGCCTGCTCGCCTACAATGCGCTGCCCGACGTGCAGGGCGACCTCGTGCTGGTGGTGATGGTCGTCACCGTCGTCGGCAGCATCGTGCTGCATGGAGTCGGCGCGCCGCTGCTTCTTCGCCGGATGGGCGCGGCGGGACGCCCGCTGAGGTCGTGAACCTCCGCTGACGTCATCACCCCCTTCGCAACCCGGCGTGCCGGATGACACACTGACCTCATGCCCCACGACGGACTCGACCCCCGCCAGACCCGACGGATGCCGGAGGCGCTCGACGAATTCCAGCGCGCCGAGGGCCACCCCCACTTCCGGGTCGATGTGGAGCGCATCCGCTTCTCGCCGTTCTACTCGCGGCTCTCCGCGGTCACCCAGGTGATCTCGCAGACCGGTGCGGGACTCGCCGTGCACAACAGGCTCACGCATTCGATCAAGGTCGCGGCCGTGGCGCGGGCGATCGCGACGCACCTGTCGACGCGCACCGACGAGGCGAGCCGGGTCGTCGCCGAGCTCGGTGGCGCGCATCCGGTCGTGGTCCAGGCCGCGGCCGCAGCGCACGACCTCGGTCATCCCCCGTTCGGGCACCTGGGCGAGCACACCCTCGATCGCCTGGCGCGCACCCGGTTCGGCCTCACCGAGGGATTCGAGGGGAACGCGCAGACCTACCGCATCCTCACTCGCCTCGACGAGCACGATCGTCCGGGCGTCGGGCTCAACCTCACCGCGGCGGTGCGCGCCGCCGTGCTGAAGTACCCCTGGCGACGCGGCCTGGGCGGAATCCGCCGAGGCGGTGCGAGCAAGTTCAGCTACTACGCGGTCGACCAGCAGGACGCGCGTCAGGCCCTCGCCGCCTATCCACTCATCGAGGAGGGACAGCAGACGGCCGAGTGCTCCATCATGGACATCTCCGATGACATCGCCTACTCGCTGCACGACCTCGACGACTTCTATCGCGCCGGCCTACTGACCCCCGCGACGCTGTCCACCGAGTTCCGTGCCTGGCACCGCGACCTCGCCCGGCTCCGCGTCGCCGACCAGGAGATCCTCGCCGCCGACACCAGGACTCCGGGGCACTCGCTGGAGCTGCTCTGGCGCCGGCTGCGCAGCAAGGACGGCTGGATCGCCGATCCGGATGCCTTCAGCGCAGCCGTGGCGAAGGTCGGAGCCGAGGTGATCGACGGGCTCCTCGCGGAACCGTTCGACGGCTCCCTCGCCAGCGAGCGGTCCCTGGCGCGGTTCACGACAGCATGGATCGCGCGCCTGCAGTCGTCGATCGAAGTGCACCGGAACCCCGACACCCGCTCTGGTCACGTCAGCCTGAACCGGCAGACCTGGCACGAGGTCGCGGTTCTCAAGTTCCTGCACGAGCGATTCATCCTCGAACGCCCGGATCTCACCGTCTACCAGCGGGGCCAGGCCAGCGTCCTGGAACGGCTTGTGAGCGGCTTCGCGGCCTGGCTCGACGACCCCCTCGACGCCCGCCGCGCCCCGCGCCGCCTGCTCGACCTCGTGCAGCTCGCCGCCGACGACTACCGCCGGTTGCGGAACGATGCGCCGGACCTGGTCGAGACGCGCACCGCCGCGGAGCTCCAGGCTCTCGCCCGTGGCCGCGGCATCATCGACTACGTCGCCTCGCTCACGGACGCCCAGGCCGTGTCGCTCGACGCCATGCTGGCGGGTCGGACCGAGCGGCTGTGGGATGCCGGTCAGGGGCTGTGACGGCCCCGGCCGGAGGTCGGCCGCTCAGTTCAGCCCGTGCTCGAACGCGAACACCACCAGCTGCACCCGGTCGCGCAGGGCGAGCTTTGTGAGGATCCTGCTGATGTGCGTCTTCACCGTCGCCTCGCTGAGGAACTCGCGTGCCGCGATCTCGGCGTTCGACAGGCCTCGAGCGGCGAGCGCGAAGATCTCCCGCTCCCGGTCCGTGAGATCCGCGTACTGAGGCGGCACCGGCTTGGGCGCCGCCGCGAAGTGCTGGAACAGATCCCGGGTGGCGGATGCGGCGATCACTGACGACCCGGAGTGCACGGTGCGGATCGCGGCCAGCAGGAACTCCGGGTCTGCATCCTTCAACAGGAAGCCGCTCGCCCCCTGACGGATCGCGCGCGCGGCCGCCTCATCGAGGTCGAACGTCGTGAGCATCACGATCCGCGGCGGATCGGGCTGGGAGAGGATCTCGGCGGTCGCGGTGAGACCGTCCATCACCGGCATCCGGATGTCCATCAGCACGACGTCCGGCCGGCTCGCCCTGACCACCTCGATCGCCTCGCGGCCGTCGCCAGCTTCGCCGACGACATCGAGGTCGGGCTGCGAGGCGAGCAGCATGCGGATGCCGGCACGGAACAGCGCCTGGTCATCGACGAGAACGACCCTGATCATTCTTTCGCCTCCTGGGCCCTTGAGCCCGTCGAAGGGCCGATCGGAAGCGTCGCACGGACGACGAACTGGGCGCCCTGCCGCTCGGCCTGCAGGTTACCGCCGATGAGCTGGGCACGCTCGCGCATGCCGATGATGCCGTGCCCGCCGTGGCTCGCCGGTCGGTCGCCGGCGACGGTGTTGCGCACCTGGATGTCGACGCGATCCGGCAGCCAGGCGAGGTGCACATCGACGGTGCCGTCGCCGTGCCGGATCGCGTTGGTGAGCGCCTCCTGCAGGATGCGGTAGACCGCGAGCTGGATCGCCGCCGGCGGCTCGCCCGGCGGCATCGGATCCACGGTGACGCGGGGTTCCACGCCCGCCTGCCGCACCTGGGCGAGCAGCACCTCCAGGTCGGCGAGAGTCGGCTGTGGACCGTCGCCCTGCCGGTGACGGAGCTGGGTGAGGAGCATCCGGACATCGGAGAGCGCCCCGCGTGCCGTCTGCGCGATCGTTCCCAGGGCTTCCTGCGCCAGCTCGGGGCGCACGGCGGCCGCGTAGCGCGCGCCGTCGGCCTGGGCGATCACGACGGCGAGGGAATGCGCGACGATGTCGTGCATGTCGCGGGCGATGCGCACCCGTTCCTGTTCTTCCGCGGCGGCCGTCTCGGCGCGGAGCTGCGCTTCGCGGGTGCGGCGTCCCTTCACGACGATCCGCCACAGGAGCCCTCCGCCCCAGGACATCGCGAGTGACAGAAGCACGACGGCGGCGACGAGACTGCCGAACGCGAGCGCTCGCACGGGGTAGCTGCTGTCGACGATGAACGAGTCCTGCTGGACGAGGGCGACGTAGAGCCCGGCGATGACTCCGCCGACGAGCGCCGACGCACCGCCCAGCCAGAGCACACGGCGACTGCCCCACGCCGATGTGGCGAAGAGCACCATCAGAACGGCGAGGTTCACCGGTGACGGCCACATTCCCCCCGCCATCTGCAGGATCGCGCCGACCCACGCGGCTGCGAGGGCCAGCGGAGGAGACAGCCGTGCGATCGCCGCGGCACCCCACATGATGAGGGCGACGACGATGTGGTGCGCCGCCTCCAGCGATGGATCGGCGATCCACACGCTCAGCGATGTCGTCAGGATGACGAAGCTCAGCGGCAGCGTGAACAACAGTCCGATGAGCGCCCCGACGACGTCGAGGACGAGCTGGTGGGGCTGGAGCGGGCGGATCACTCCCCTACGCTACGCGGCACGAGGATCGCTCCGCGTCCGCCTCGAGATGTATCCTCCCGGCGGCGACGAGACGTCAGGCCCGGCAGAGGATCTCGCCGTGCGGCACGAGGTACCAGCCGTCCTCGGCATCCGCCCAGCGCTTCCAGGCATCGCTGATCGCCTGCAGGTCTGCCGATGTCGCGAGCTCCTCGCGCAGCAGCTGCCGCGCGAGCGCGGATTCGAGGATGCGGTCGGCCCACATCCCGCCCCACCACGCGCGCTCGTCCGGGCTCGCGTAGCACCAGGTGGATGCTGTCGCGGTCACCTCGTCGAAACCGGCGGCGCGCGCCCAGGACAGCAGGCGGCGTCCGGCATCCGGCTCCCCTCCGTTCGCGCGTGCCGCCGCCTGGTAGAGCTGCAGCCAGCGGTCGAGCTCCGGGAGCAGCGGGAACCAGATGAACCCCGCGTAGTCGGCGTCGCGCGCCGCGACGATGCCACCGGGTGCCGCGACGCGCCTCATCTCCCGCAGCGCCTGCACCGGGTCGGTGACGTGCTGCAGCACCTGATGCGCATGCACGACGTCGAAGCTGTCGTCTGCGAAGCTCAGCGCGTGCACGTCTTCGACCGAGAAGGCGGCGTTGTTCAGGCCGCGGCTCGCGAACAGGTCGCGCGACAGCGAGAGCGTCGCCTCGTCGATCTCGGTGGCCGTGACGTGGCCGACCGCACCGGCGAAGTCCGCCGCGATGGTGCCGGGGCCGGCACCCACGTCGAGAAGCCGCGTGGTCGCCTCGAGGTGCGGGCGGAGGTACGCGGCCGAATTCGCGATGTTCCTGGTGTTGTGCGAGCGGAGGACGGATTCGTGATGTCCGTGCGTGTAAGTGGCCATGTCGTCAGTCTGGCACCGCGATCGCGATCGAATTGATCGCCTCTGCCACGCGATCCGCCGCGAGTCCGTCGGTGCTGATGATCGTCGCTCCGGACGGCCGGAGGGACTCGTCACGCGCTTCGGTGATCGCCGAAGTGACGGCGGCCCGGATGCCGGGTTCGTCGAGTCCGATCCGATGGTCTCCTGCGAGCGGCGGACCACCGCCCTCGGCCCGAGCGCGGTGACGAGATTCGATCGTCGCATCGGATGCGTCCAGCCAGAACATCTGCGCTGCATCGGAGAGATCCGCGAGCGCGCATGCCGTGGAGGGGTCTGCTGCGATCACCACGCTCTCGACTCCGGCTTTGCCCATGACGGCCGCGACCGAGACAGTGTTCGCGGCGCGAAGCGCAGCCCCCTCCGGTGCGCGAGGATCCGATCCCAGGAAGCCGAGCTGGTGACTGTCGAGGTACCCCACCGCGTGGCCTGCCCATGCACGCTGCAGGAAGGCGAGGAAGCCAGTCGTCGACAGCCCGACTCCGCCCGCTCCCGTGAGAACGGTGAGTGCCGGCGGATCCGCGACAACGCGCTCCTCGACGTTCGCTGGAGAACGACTCGATCGCGCCAGCTCCACGACCTGCGGGGCCAGGTCCACGGCGATGCGGTCCGGTGAGTATGAACTGGTATCGACCACCATGTCGACCCAGGCCGTGTCGAAGCGGCGCGCGTACTCGATGGACTCGGGGAGCAGTTCCACATTCCAGCGGCGCTTCACGACGCGATCCGAGATCGTGTCGTCCGTTGCAGAGAGGTAGATGACGAATACATCGGACCGATCGACCTGCGGCAGCAGACGGCTCAGATGAGGCTCGTCGTCGACCATGCCCGCGACGACGATCATCGTCGCACCGGCCCGACTGAACCCGGCCTCGACCGCCCCTATCCCGCCCGCGACGAAGAGCTCTTCTGGCGAATCGACACCCGCCGTATTCCTCAACTGGTCGGCATCGACGAAGGCGGCGCTGACGCCGAGACGGTCCAGCACCCGCTGGAGCTGCCATCCGACCGTCGACTTCCCGACTCCCGACGTACCGGCCAGCCAGACATAAGTGGTCATGCAGACGAAGCTACCGGCAGGTGACCGGTCAGTGCAGGTCGGCCGCCGCGCGGCGGACGCTCTCGCGATCCGGCTTGCCCGACGGCAGCGTCGCCAGCTCGTCCACGAGGATCAGCCGGGCGGGCCTGGCGTGCTTGCCGAGCTCAGCGGCCACGGCATCCCTGGCGTGGGCGAGCTGCTCGGATTCGCTGCGGCGGAGCACCTCGCCGCGCGCGACGACGATGACCGACGCCTCGCCCCAGTGTGCGTCGTCGACACCGACGACGACGGCCTGATGCAGGCCGGGAACCTGCCGGACGATGCGCTCGACCCGGTCCAGTGAGATGTTGACGCCGCCCGAGACGATGACGTTGTCGGCTCTGCCGTGCACGCGTACGACACCGTCTTCGACGAGCCCGAGATCGCCGGTGCGATACCAGCGGATGCCGTGCGCGTCACGCACGAACATCCGCGAGGTCAGCGCGTCGTCGCCGATGTAGCCGTCGGCGAGCATCGGCCCCGCCAACTGGAGTTCGCCGTCGACGGTGCGCACAGCGACGGTGTCGAGCGGGACGCCGTCGTACACGCATCCGCCGCTCGTCTCCGTCGATCCGTAGGTGCGCACCAGGCGAGCCCCGAGATCCGCCCCGCGCTCACGCATCGGCTCCGGCAGCGACTGCCCGCCGACGAGGATCGCCCGATACATCCGCAGAGCCGTCCGGACCCCCGGCTCATCAGCAGCATCCAGAAGTGTCGCGAGCTGCGCGGGGACGAGCGAGGTGAACAGCGTCTCGCTTCCGGTCCGCACCATCGACAGGGTCGCTTCGGCGAAGGCGACGGGCGAGAACTGCCCCTCCAGCGCGACCGGCTCGGTACCCGCGAGCAGCGAGCGCACCAGCACCTGGAGACCAGCGACGTATCCGACCGGCAGCGCGAGCAGCCAGCGTCCGCTGCCGATCCGTGCCGCGGTGGCCTCCGCGCTCGCACGCAGCGCCTCGGCGCTCAGCGCGACGCGCTTGGGGATGCCGCTGGATCCGGACGTCGCGATGACCGCCGCCGTGCCGTCCGGCACCCGCTCCGGTGTACCGGGCAGCATCCCGAATCCGAGAGCCGGACCGCCGTCGAGGGCCCGGCGCAGCGCGTCCTGCACCAGCCGCGGATCATCCGCTTCGGTCGGGATCAGCGCGGTCATCGGTGCTCCTCCGGCTCAGTAGTGCCAGGGGAAGGAGGACCAGTCCGGAGCGCGCTTCTCGAGGAACGAGTCGCGCCCCTCGACCGCCTCGTCGGTGCCGTAGGCGAGGCGCGTGGCCTCGCCCGCGAAGACCTGCTGACCGACGAGTCCGTCGTCGACGGCGTTGAAGGCGAACTTCAGCATCCGGATCGCGGTGGGCGACTTGGTGAGCACGGTGCGCGCCATCTTCAGCGCCTCGCGTTCGAGTTCGGCATGCGGAACGACCCGGTTCACGGCCCCGGCCTCATAGGCGCGCTGCGCGGAGTACTCCTCGGCGAGGAAGAACACCTCGCGGGCGAACTTCTGCCCGGTCTGGCGCGCCATGTACGCGGAGCCGTATCCGGCGTCGAAGGACCCCACGTCGGCATCCGTCTGCTTGAACCGCGCCTCCTCGGCGCTCGCGATGGTGAGGTCGCAGACGACGTGCAGCGAGTGCCCGCCGCCCGCGGCCCAGCCGGGGACGACCGCGATGACGACCTTCGGCATGAAGCGGATGAGGCGCTGCACCTCGAGGATGTGCAGCCGGCCGGCCCTGGCCGGGTCGGCGACCGAGGTCTCGTCGTCGGAGTACTTGTAGCCGTCGCGGCCACGGATGCGCTGGTCGCCGCCGGAGCAGAACGCCCAGCCGCCGTCCTTCGGACTCGGGCCGTTGCCGGTGAGCAGGACGGCCCCGATCTTCGGGTCCTGCCGTGCGATGTCGAGCGCGCGGTAGAGCTCGTCGACGGTGTGCGGGCGGAAGGCGTTGCGCACCTCCGGCCGGTTGAACGCGATGCGGGCGATGTCGCCGTCATGCGTGACGTGCGCCGTGATGTCGGTGTACTCCGCGGCACTCTTTCCATCAGCAGACGGCGCGAGCACCCATTCGGCGGGGTCGAACAGGTCGGAGACGGATGCGGTGGCCACGGCATCCAGCCTATGCCCGGAGGTTCGGATGCCGGGTGCGCCGTTCCCGTTGCTGTTCACAACCGACGCTGCGCGAGGCCGCTAGCGTGGTGCCATGTCTCTGGAGATCACCCGCATCGACCCGTTCGACGACACTGCTGTCGATGCGTGGTGGGATGCCCACGCCGCCGCCGAGCGCGCCGATCGCGGCCGCGATGCAGCACTGTGGACCCGCGAGGAGTCGCGCAGCGAGCTGCAGCAGGACTCGCAGGTGATCGAGCGACGCGCATTCCTCTTGCGCTCCGGCGACGAGTTCGTCGGGTCGGCGAGCCTGGCACTCCCCCTCAAGGACAACAGGCACGTCGCGCACCTCACCGTGGGCGTGCGCCCGGAGCGCCGCCGCCGCGGCTTCGGCTCCGCGGCTCTGGCCTTCCTCGAGGCCGAGGCGGTGACGGCCGGCCGCACGACCGCTCAGTCGAGGACGTCGTGGCCGCATGAGCTCGGGCCACAGGGCGCCGGTGCGCCCGGCCGCGAGTTCGCGCGCCGACACGGCTACTCGCTCGCGCTCGGCGATCTGCAGAGCCGCCTGCCGCTCCCCGTCGGCCCCGCGCTCCTGGACGTGCTTCAGGCCGACATCGCCGACGCGATCGCCGGCTACGCCATCCGCAGCTGGGTCGGACCCGTGCCAGACGACCTCGTCGAAGGCTGGGCCATCCTCGATGCATCGGTCGACACCGAGGCGCCGAGCGGCGACCTCGACATCGAGCCGGCGAAGCCCGACGTCAGCAGCATCCGCGAGTCGGAGGAGCTCATCGACCGGCAGCACCGCACGTCATTCGGCACCATCGCACTCGCTCCGGACGGAGAGGCGGCCGCGTACACGCAGCTGGTCGTCTCCAACGACGACGGCAATGCTTACCAGTGGGGCACGCTCGTGCGCGGCGCCGATCGCGGGCACCGGCTGGGCACCGCCGTGAAACTGGCCAACCTGCGGATGCTGCAGCACGAGGCCCCGCAGACTCGTGCCGTCTACACCTACAACGCCGAGTCGAATGCGTACATGCTGGCCGTGAACACCCTGCTCGGCTTCCGTCCGAGCGAGCGGATGGGCGAACTGCAGAAGCGCCTCGTTTGAGCGGCGCCGGAGGCCCAAGCAGCCTGATTCGTCCAAGCCATTCCCGTGAATCGCTATAGATTGGCTCGATGCAGCCCCGGCACTCCTCGATCGGAGCGCGGCGCCTCGCCGAGCTCATCGGCTCTTTCGACGAGCACGACGGCACGAGCATCCATCGTCTGATCTCGAATCGGATTCGCGCGCTCATCATCGACGGGCGTGTTCCGGTCGGAACCCGTCTTCCGTCCGAACGCGAACTGGCGCCGGTCCTGGGCAGGAGCAGGTCGACGATCACCGCGGCGTACGACCTGTTGCGCCAGACCGACTACGCGCGGAGCCGACAGGGCTCCGGCACGCTGGCGGCACTCCCGGCGTCTGCCGAGACGGGACCGATCGACTTCGCGCACGCCGTCCCGGCACCGCTACCGGGCATCGGCGATTACGTGCAACGGGCAGCCGCTGATCCCGATCGGCTGCTGCGCGCACCCGGGTTCGACATGCTCGGAGACGAAGAGCTTCGCGCTCAGCTCGCCGCACGCTGCACGCTCCGGGGAGTGCGCACCGGGGCCGGCGAGGTCATGGTCACGGCCGGAGCCCAGCACGCGATGTCGCTTCTCGCTCGGGCATTACTGCGACGCGGCGACCGCGTGCTGATGGATTCGCCCTGCTACCCGCACGCCTATGAGGCTTTCCGCGCGGCCGGTGCGCGCGTCGTGACGACGCCCGTGACGCGCGACGGATGGGATGGGGAGCACCTCATCGACACGATACTGCGAGTCCGCCCATCCGCGGCCTTCCTCATGCCCGATTTCCAGAACCCGACCGGCGCGTCGATGCCGCCTCGGCTTCGCGCAGCAGTCGTCGAAGCGGCGGCACGCACCGGCACCAGGTTGATCGTCGACGAGACGACCGCCGACCTCGACATCGATCGCAACTGGACCGACGGAACGTTCGCGCGCCATGCTGTCGCCGGCTCTGAGATCATCACGATCGGTTCCCTCGGCAAGAGCATCTGGAGCGGGCTGCGGCTCGGCTGGATCCGAGCGGATGCTTCGACGATCGCCGAGCTCACACGACGACGCCCCGCGTTCGACATGGGTTCGCCGGTGCTCGAACAGGCCGTCGCGCGTGAGCTGATCCCCGATCTCGAAGCTCTTCTCCAGACGAGGTCGGGGCTGCTGCGCGCCGGCCGCGATCAGCTGGTCTCGGAGCTCCGCGACGCCCTCCCTGATTGGGACACGCCGGTCCCGAACGGTGGCCTGTCGCTCTGGGTGAGCTTCGAGCGCCCGATCGGCACCGCGCTCTCGTTGCTCGCCCGGACGAAGGGACTCGCGATCTCAGCCGGCCCGCGGTTCACCCTCGACGGATCCCAAGAGCGATTCCTGCGCCTGCCGTACACCGAGCCCGCATCAGCACTCAGTCGGGGGATCTCCTTGCTGGCGGAGGTGTATGCGGCGATCGACCCGCGACCCCACCCGCTCCTGCTCCACCCCGGAACGATGCTGTGAGACGGCAGGTCACCCGCGCATCGCCTCGATCACGGCGATCATGTCGCGCGAACCGAACCCGGCCGACTCGGCGCGCGCGAACAGACGAGCGGTGGCTGCCATCAGCTGCATCCGCTCGGGGTGAGGGGCCGCCTCGAGAATCAGCCGATTGTTGTACAGCACATCGCTGATCGACGCCTGCGTTTCGTAATCCCCGTCGGCCAGCTTGGCGAGCTTGAGCATGGAGACGGCGCTCGCCATCGGTCCGGCATCGAGAACCGCGCGGACGACACCCCGATCGATGCCGCGCGCTTCGGCGAACGCCATCGACTCCGCAAGGCCGGCGACGGTCGCGAGCAGGAAGACGTTCACCGCGAGCTTGGTCTCGAGCGCGTGCGGCACCTGACCGCAGCGGAACACGGATGCCGCGAGATGAGCCAGCAGCGCGGAGACCCGTTCGGTGTCTGGCTCATCGCCCGCCGTCATCGCCACGAGCGTGCCGTCCTCCGCCGGAACACGCGACCCCGAGACCGGCGCCTCGACGAACCGGGCACCGGATCGACGCAGCTGATCCTCCAGCTCACAGGAGTACTCCGGCGCGACCGTCCCGAGATTCACCACGAGCCGGCCCGCCACCCGAACCCCGAAACCGCGCGCGTCGCGCTGCAGCACAGCATCGATCGCGTTCGGGTTCGCGAGCATCAGCAGGACTGTGTCGCTGGCGGCGAAGACTTCTCCGGCATCCGCCGCCGCCGTGGCGCCGGCCGCCACGAGTCGCTGCACCGGTTTGTCTCGTCTGCTCCAGACCACGAGGTCGACGCCGCTGCGGGCGAGTCGCGACGCCATCGGCTCGCCCATCCGGCCGAGACCGATGAATCCGACGGTCATGAGTCTCTCCGGCCGTCGTGGTGAAACTTCACGAGCGCCATGTCGCCGCATCCTGCCCCCAGGGCGACGCGAGCACCGGGTACTCGTTCGGTCCCCCGTGGTATCCGAACGGGGGCATCGCGGTGGCGATCATGCCCGCGGCCGACCTGCCGGTCTGCACGGTAGGCTGCGCCGCCTCGCCAGCGGTGTCGTCGTGCTGCGGCGCGAGGAGGAGCTCGCGTGCGAGCCGCGCCAATCCGACCCGCACGCTCGATCCGGCCCCGTCGTGGCTGCGGCGGACGAGCGCGAGGCAGATCGCGGCCGCGAGCAGATGCCCGGCCGAGTGATCCAGTACCTGGGCAGGAAGCGCACCCGGGGTCTCCCCCTCGGGACTCGCCGTCATCGCGATACCCGTGACGGCCTGCACGATGCTGTCGAACCCGCGCCGGCCGGCCCATGGTCCGCTCTCGCTCCACGCGCCGACCGAACCGATGACGAGGCCGGGACGACGCTCCCAGAGCGCGTCGGGTGAGAGGCCGAACCGATCCAACGCCCCCGGGCGGTAACCGGTGACCACGACATCCGCCGAGGCGAGCAGCTCGTCGAAGTAGCGGCGATCGGTGGCGTCCGCGAGGTCGAGTGTCGTCGACCGCTTGCCGTGGCCGGTTTCGAGGTGCTGCCATCCGAGCTCGGGCAGCCACGGGGAATCGATGCGAAGCACCTCGGCACCGGCGAAGGCCAGATCCCGGGTGGCGATGGGTCCGGCCAGCACACGGGTCAGATCGAGGACGCGGATGCCGCCGAGCGGCGTAGACGAGTCCGCATCCCCGCGGCGAAGCCATCGCCCAGCGCCCAGCGAGTCGCGCTCCGCGCGCACGGAGACGAGGGGATCCTCGGCGACCGCGATACCTTCCGGGTGCGCCGCCCAGGCCTTCGGTGCCCGCACCGCACCGACGATCGCTCCGGCTCGAGCGGCGCGTGTCTCCAGATCGACGGCGCCGCAGTGCGCGATCGCAGCCGCCACCTCGTGCTTCGAGGCATCCGTTGCGAGCCCGAGGACATCCGCAAGTCGCCGCGCATGATGCGGATAGTTGCCGTGCGTGCGGACCCAGCCGTCCGCCGCCTGCCAGAAGCCCGACAACGGCGCCCAGACATCAGGGGCGACCCCGTCGAGCAGGAAGTGGCGCTCACACTGCGCCGACGTGGTCAGCCGGCGGCCGTCAAGCTGCACGGCGCTGAAGGCACTGCGCTGCGCCCGATCGATCTGGAGCTGCTGGATCGCCAATGTCACCAGCGCCACGCGTCGGCGAGCAACGCACCGGCGGGAAGCCGGGACGGCAGAGCAGGGGGCGGTGAGACCTCGGCGACCACGTCGACAGCCTCGTCCTCACCGCCGAGAGCCCGCCATGCAGCCCGCCCGATCTCTGTGACCGCCATGTCAGCCCCCTCCGACGCTGCGGAGCCAGCCGAAGCGGTCCGGCGAGGTCCCGTACTGAATACCGGTCAGCTCTGCGTGCAACCGCCGAGCCACCGGGCCGAAGCCGGACTCTCGCGCCTTGATCGTGCGCTGCCTGGTGACGAGGCTGTTGATCGGTGTGATCACCGCCGCCGTCACCACGGTGCCATTGTCGAAAGCGAAGAAGATGTTCATGCTCCCGACCTCCTCGACCCAGGTACGCGTCTCCGCATCGAGGAAGAGGGATTCCGACACCGCAAGCCGCTCGGCCGAACGCTGCAGACGCCGGGCGTTCAGGTCGGGCCGGAACGTGCGCAGCCCGCCGCCCGGGTGGCGATAGACCTTCAGTCCCTCGAAGATCTCCTGTCCGTAGTGCAGAACGCCGGCCGCCGGGTGCATCGCAAGGGGCCCGAGCGGGACGACTCGAGGATCGTGCCACCCTCGCCCCTGCTCCCAATCGACGAGCACCATGTGATCCGTGAATCGCTGGCCGAAGACCGGGGAGCGCAGCGCATCCTGACGATCCACTGCGGATGCCGGCGCAGGGTGCCGTTCCATGCGGAACGACATTCGTCCGGAGTGTGCGCGAGCCACGGGTTCTGCCGTCGCCATGTTGTGCTCCGATCGTTTCGTCGAGTTCGGGGTTCACGGATGATTCCACCCGAAACTGGTGCAGCGCACACCGGCCACTTCGCGACAAGTGGCCGGGTCCCGCGACGCCCGCACCCGGCTACTGTGATGGTCTGGGTCGGGCACTGGGTGCTGACCGCCTCGCTACGGCGGCGGCTCGGCTGACGTCGGCTACGAGGCGAGGCGTTTCTCCGGGTTTCGGGCGGCGCGGATGCCACGTGACGGCGTCTACGGGGCACAATGGGCACATGCTCCCGACGACGCTCGCAGATCTCCTCGATTCGGCCCGGGTGGTCGCCCTCCCGATGCACACCCGCTTCCGCGGGGTCGATACCAGGGAGGCCCTGCTGTTCGAAGGGCCCGAGGGGTGGGCGGAGTTCTCGCCGTTCCTCGAGTACGGCGACGACGAGGCTTCCGTCTGGCTCTCCGCCGCGATCGACTTCGCCTGGCGGAAGCAGCCCGCACCCCTGCGCGAGCGGATCAGCGTGAACGCGACCGTCCCGGCCGTCGAGGCCGCACGCGTCGGAGACGTCCTGTCGCGATTCGCCGGATGCCGCACCACCAAGGTCAAGGTCGCTGAACCGGGCCAGTCCCTCGCCGACGACATCGCCCGGGTCCGCGCGGTGCGCGAGGTCATGGGTCCTGAAGGACGGATCCGCGTCGACGCGAACGGCGCATGGAACGTCGATGAGGCCGAGAGGGCTGTGCACGCGCTGAACGAGTTCGATCTCGAATACGTCGAGCAGCCGTGCGCGACGGTGCCCGAGCTCGCCGAGCTGCGCCAGCGGGTGAAGTACATGGGCATCCCGGTGGCCGCCGACGAGAGCGTGCGGAAGTCCTCGGACCCGCTCGCCGTCGCGCGCGCCGGCGCCGCCGATCTGCTCGTGATCAAGGCCCAGCCGCTCGGCGGCATCACGCACGCGCTGCAGCTCGTCACCGCAGCAGGGCTGCCGGCCGTCGTCTCCAGCGCTCTCGACACCGCGATCGGACTCTCTCAGGGTGTGGCCCTCGCGGCTGCGCTGCCGCGACTGGACTTCGACTGCGGCCTCGGCACATCGTCGCTGTTCCTCGATGACGTGGCGGAGTTCCGTGCCGAGGACGGGAGCCTCCCGGTCGGTCGGGTGACTCCAGATGCTGCGGCACTCGAGCGCCTCGCCGCCCCCGCCGACCGCCGCGAGTGGTGGCTGGCCCGCCTCGAGCGCTGCTTCGGAGTGCTGGCCGCGGCCTGACCTCGTAGCGCCGGTCGGGCTTCAGGACTCCAGCAGCAGCTCGACGAGCCGACCGAGCTCTTCGCTTCCGGTGTGGCGGAGCTGCGCGGCATCGTGCCCTGCCATCGCGCCGCGCACGGTCATCCCCTCCCAGACGATCATGAGCATGCGTGCAGCCGTCTCTGCCGGCAGCCGCAGCCGGAAGGTGCCTTCGGCGACGATGTCGGTGATGATCTCCGCGATGCTCGACACCATCTCCCGCTCCTGCACGAGATACGCCTCGCCGAATGCGTGATCGCGCAGCGCCCGGATGCGGATCTCGCTCATCAGCATCACGCCGAGGCGGTCGTCGCCGCCGAGGTCCATGACCTGCTGCACGAGTTCGACCGGGTCGCACCCGGTGGCGAGCGCACCGCTCTCTGCGAGCTCGGCGACGCGTGTGCGCACGGCGCTGACGCGCACATCCGCCACACTTCCCGCCAGCATGAGGAAGAGCTCGTCCTTGGATTCGAAGTTCGAGTAGAAGGCGCCTCGTGTGAAGCCGGCGCGTTCGCAGACGGCCTCGACCGTCGCTCCGTCGAGACCGACCTCGGCGAAGACCTGAGCCGCGGCCTCCAACAGACGGGCGCGGGTGTTCTCGCGGCTCCGGGTTGCGGGTGTCGTCATCGAAACCTCCAGCCTTCACTCTCCCACGATCACCGCGGATGTACTCACACCGGGCGCACAGACTTCGGCCCGCCGATCGACCTTACGATACATGTATGTATCGGATACATCTGTGTATCCGAATCGGCTCGACGGAGGAACCGCGTGTCCACTCTCCTGTCCTCGCTCGGACGCTGGTCGTACCGGCATCCGTGGCGCGTTCTCGTCTCCTGGCTTCTCACGCTCGGCCTCGCCGGGGCGGGCGCGCTCGTGCTGGGTGCCGGCACCGACAACAGCTTCTCGATCCCGGGGACCGAGTCGCAGGCGGGTCTCGAGCAGCTCTCGCGCTCGTTCCCCCAGGTGAGCGGGACGAACGCGCAGTTCATCGTCGTCGCAGCCGACGGCGATCACGTCACGGACGGCGCCTATCGCGAGCACATCGAGGATGCCGTCGATCAACTCTCCGACCTCGACGACAGCATCCTCGCGGTCACCTCTCCCTATGACGAGATGGTGTCCGGCATGGTCAACGAGGACGAGACCGCGGCGATCGTGCGCCTGCAGTTCGACGGCGAGGCCAGCGACGTCTCCCCGGCGACGAAGGACACTCTGACCGCCGCCGTCGACGAACTGGCGAGCGTGCTTCCGGACGGATCGCAGACGCAACTCGGCGGCGACCTGTTCGCACTGTCGATGCCCACGATCACCATCACCGAGGCCGTCGGTCTCCTGATCGCGCTCCTGGTGCTCATCGTGACGTTCCGCTCCTTCGTGGTCGCAGGCCTCCCCCTCCTCACCGCGATCCTCGGCGTCGGCATCTCGATGGCGGGGATCTTCGCCGCCACCGCCTTCGCGACGGTCTCGTCGACCACCCCGCTGCTGGCGCTGATGCTGGGACTCGCCGTCGGCATCGATTACGCGCTGTTCATCATGGCGCGCCACCAGGATCAGGTCCGCGATGGGGCTGATCCGGAGGAGTCCGCCGCGCGCGCGGTCGGCACCGCTGGCTCTGCCGTCGTGTTCGCGGGGATCACGGTACTCATCGCGCTGATCGGCCTCGGCTTCGCCGGCATCCCGTTCCTGACGACGATGGGCGTCGCCGCATCCGTCGCCGTCGCGATCGCCGTCGCGATCGCGGTGACCCTCACTCCCGCCCTCCTCGGCTTCATGAAGGGCAGGGTCGTCGGGCGCGCGAAGAAGGTGCGGATGCCGAAGAAGGGCGCCCCCGCGCCCGCGCCGCGTCTCGGCTTCAGCGCGCGCTGGGTCGCCGGCGTGACCAGGCGTCCGGTGCTGGCATCCCTCGCCGTGATCATCGGCCTCGGCGTCGTGGCCGTCCCCGCACTCAGCCTGAATCTCGCGCTGCCGAACGCGGGCGTCCTCCCCAAGGACTCCGAGGCCCGGCAGAGCTACGACCTGGTCGGCGAACAGTTCGGCCCCGGCTTCAACGGACCGCTCATCCTCACCGGCACCATCGTCACCTCGACCGACCCGCTCGCGCTCATGGAGGACCTCGGTGACGCAGTCGCGAAGGTCGACGGCGTCAAAGAGGTGGCGCTGTCCACCCCGAACGAGACCGCCGACACCGGAATCGTGCAGGTCATCCCCGAGACGGCACCCGATGACCCCGCTACCGCCGACCTCGTGCGCGAGCTGCGCTCTCATCACGACGAGTGGCTCGACGAGTTCGGCATCGACCTGAAGGTCACCGGCTTCACCGCCGTCGGGATCGACATCTCCGACCAGCTCGGCGCCGCGCTGCTGCCGTTCGGGATCTTCGTGATCGGGCTCTCGCTGATCCTGCTCACGATCGTCTTCCGCTCGCTCTGGGTGCCGCTCACCGCGGCGTTCGGCTACCTGCTGTCGATCGTCGCCGCCTTCGGCGTCGTCGCCGCTGTCTTCGAGTGGGGCTGGTTCGCCGATGCCCTGCACGTCGCGAAGACCGGTCCGATCATCAGCTTCATGCCGATCGTGCTGATGGGCGTGCTCTTCGGCCTCGCCATGGACTACCAGGTGTTCCTCGTGTCGCGGATGCGGGAGGACTACGTGCACGACCCCCTCGCGAAGGACCCGGCGACGCGGACGGGAAGCGGCGCTGCGCGCCGTCCGCTCGGGCTTCACCGGCTCGGCGAAGGTCGTGACCGCTGCCGGCCTGATCATGTTCGCCGTGTTCGTGGCGTTCGTGCCGGAGGGCGACTCCTCGCTCAAGCCGATCGCGTTGGGCCTCGCCGCCGGTATCGCGATCGATGCCTTCCTTGTGCGGATGACGCTCATCCCGGCGCTGATGGCCATCCTCGGCGAGCGCGCCTGGCAGATCCCGGCCTGGCTCGAGAAGATCCTGCCGAGCGTCGACATCGAGGGCGAGGCCGTCGAACGCGAGCGTCACCTCGCCGCGTGGCCGGGTGACGACTCGGTGGTCGCCGCCGATGCTCTTGATGTCGCGGGAATCGACGACGTGTCGTTCCGCCTCGCTCCCGGCGGGTCCCTGGTGATCACCGGTGCGTCACGTGGTGCCATGCGTGCGCTCGGCCTCGCGGTCGCCGGCCGCATCACCCCTGACGACGGACGCCTGCGCACCGCGGGGCACCTGCTTCCGGGGCGTGCCGCCTGGGTGCGCGCCCACGTCGGCTGCGTGCTCGTCGACGATCCTGATGCCGCCCTCGGCGACCTCGACGAGGCGCTTCGCGGTGAGTCGAGCCTCGTCGTGATCGACGGCGTCGACCGGCTCTCCGGTGCCGCGCGCGACCAGCTGACGGCGCGGCTGCGGGATGCCGGGGCCGACGTCGCCGTGTTCGCCACGGCGATGGATGCGGATGCCGCACGAGTCCTGCTGACCGATGCCGGCCGCGCCGACGCTGCTGTCCTCTCCGTCGAGGCCCCCCGGTCTCGACGAGACCCCCGGATAGCAACGCCGCCAATGGGGGGTCTCGACGGTAACGAGGGGTCTCAGCGCCGAACCGACGCCGACCAGCACATCGTCGCTGACGAAACCACCGAATCAACCGAGGTGAACGCATGACCCTCCCCATCGAGCGTGCACGCTCCCGCAAGCCGATCACGTGGCTCACGATCCTCGGGGTCCTGCTGCTGCCCGCAGCCGTCGGCGGCATCCTGGTCGCAGCCCTCCAGAACCCGACCGAGCGTTTGGACTCGATGACCGCCGCGATCGTCAACCTCGACGAGCCCGTGAAGGTCGACGGTCAGCTCGCCCCGCTCGGGCGTCAGCTCGCCTCCGGGCTCGTCGAGGGCTCGGACGAACTCGACTCCAACCTGACCTGGGTGATCTCCAACGAGGACGACGCGGCTGCAGGGCTCGCGGACGGCTCGTACCAGGCGGTCATCACGATCCCGGAGAAGTTCTCCGCCGCGGCCACCTCCTCCGGACAGGCGATCGCCGACGGCGGCGGCTCGGCGGCCGGCAAGGCGGAACAGGCGACGATCACCGTGACCACGCCCGAGGACGGGCTCGTCGCGGATGACCTCATCACGGGGCAGATCGCTTCGGTGGCGGCCTCGACGATGGGCACCATGCTCAGCGAGGCGACGATGGAGAACGTGCTCGTCGGCTTCACGACGATCGGCGACCAGATCGGCGAGGCGGCGTCTGGAGCCCTCGAGCTGGCGAGCGGAGCGCGGGATGCCGCGACCGGCGCCGCCGCGATTCCCGATGGGGCGACGCAGCTCGCTTCTGGCGCTTCGCAGCTCGGGTCAGGAGCGACGGATCTCGCGAACGGCCTCGACACGATCGCCCAGAACACCCGCGGTGCCGCATCCGGTGCGGCGCAGATCGGTTCGGGCCTGACCGGCGGCGCGACCGCCCTGGAGGCGAACGGCATCGTCGCCGATCCCGTGTACGGCGCCGCTAATAGCAGCGCAACCGCGACAGGGCAGGTCGCCGAAAAGGCGTCATCCCTGTCCGCGCAGCTGGCGGATCTCCTCGGGACCTGCGACGCGGCCGCCACTCCCGCTCTCTGCACGGGACTGCAGACCGCATCCGCCGACGCCGCGGCCCTCGAGGAAGCCGCCGCCCAGGCGTCAGGTGCCGCCGGCGGCACTGTCTACGCGCTCACACAGTTCGATGCCGCCGCATCCGCTGAACTCGCGTCTCAGATGCGTCAAGCCGGCGACGGCACCAACGCTCTCGCGAACGGTCTCACCCAGCTCGCCGGCGGCGTGGACCAGTCGGCATCCGGAGCCCGCGCCCTCTCGAGCGGCGCCGGGGAACTGGCCGGCGGCGCCACCGAGCTCGCGACCGGCGCGACAGAGCTCGCCACGGGTCTCGACACGCTGGCCACCGGCACGGGCGACCTCGCCGGTGGGCTGCGGACAGCATCCGATTCGCTGCCCTCGTTCAGCGATGACGAGGCGACCTCGCTGGCCTCCGTCGTCGCCGACCCCGTGTCCGTCGAACTCCTCGATGAGCACGCTGTTCGGCCCGACCGCGATCCCGCTGCTCGCGGCCGTCGTGCTGTGGTTCGGCGGGCTCGCGTCGTTCATCGTGATGCGCGCCCACACCGAACGGACGCTGACGTCGCGGCGCTCCTCGGCCGCCCTCACACTCCGTGCGTTCGCCCCGGCGGCGCTGATCGGCGCAGCGCAGGGCCTGCTGGTGTCGCTCATCGTGCAGATCGTCGCCGCATACGGCGCCGCACAGTGGTGGACCTTCGCCGGCACCGCCGTACTCGCCGGCATCGCGTTCGCCGCGGTGAATCAGGCGCTCGTCGCGCTCTTCGGCGGTATCGGACGCTGGGTCAGCGCGCTCATCGGCGTCCTCGCCGTGGCCACCGGGCTCATCTCGACGGTGCCGGACTGGCTTGCCGGGATCGGCGCGGCACTCCCCACTGCCCCTGCGTTCGCCGGCCTCATCGCCGCGAACGGCAGCGCGGTCGCCGCGCTCGTGGTGTGGGCGGTGCTCTCAATCATCGCCACGACGATCGCCGTCGCCCTGCGTCGCACGACCTCTGCGAAGGCGGTGCTCGCGGCGGCCTGAGAGCCGCCGCGGGTCCGCCGGCCCGGCATCCCGATCCCCGGCACCCGCCCGCCCCGCGGGCAAAATCAGAGACCGTCACACCGGGCACAACTTCGGATGCTCTGATCCGACACGCCGTCGCGACGGCGCCGACCTCGGCGAGTCGCCATCCGGGTCCGAAGCCGTGCCCGCGGCGCATCGCCGCCGCGCACGCCCGACGGCCCGATCTCAGCTGAGGCCGGAGTACGCGTGCAGGCCCTTGAAGAAGACGTTCACGATCGTGAAATTGAAGATCACGGCGGAGAATCCGACGATCGCGAGCCAGGCCGAGCGGCTTCCGCGCCAGCCGCGGGTCGCACGCGCGTGGATGTAGCCGGCGTAGATGACCCAGATCACGAACGTCCAGGTCTCCTTGACGTCGAAGCCCCAGTAGCGGCCCCATGCGTCCTGCGCCCAGATCGCGCCCGCGATCAGAGTGAAGGTCCACAGGATGAACCCCACGATGGTGAAGCGGTAGGCGAGGCTCTCCAGACGGTCGGACCCGGGGAGGGTGCGCAGGAAGCCGGGACCGGTCTTGGCGGCGTTCTCGGCGACCAGGCGCTCGCGTCGAGCCTGCATGAGCTGGATCACGGAGAGCGAGAAGGCCAGTGCGAAGAACGCCGTGCCCAGTGACGCGACGAAGACGTGGATGATCAGCCAGATGCTCTTGAGCGGGTCCATCAGCGGCACGACGGCCACATAGAAGCTCGTCGCGGCACCACCGAGCAGAACCAGCACCAGACCGATGATGAACGTGCCGAGGAAGCGCAGATCGATCCGCGTCAGCACGGCGAGGAAGACGGCGACGACGAGCAGCGTGCCGATCATCGCGAACTCGTACAGGTTCGCCCACGGCACGCGCCCCGCGGCGATGCCACGGGTGACGGTCGCCGCCAGGTGGAAGAGGAAGGCGAGCACGGTGAGCGAGGTGCCGATCCGCGCCATCATGAACCCCCGGGCAGGAGCGGGGGCAGGGACATCGGCGGTATACGCATCGCCGCGCGCGCCCACGCCGACGAGCTCCGCTTCGCTCTTCGCGTCGGCGGTCACCTGCGAGCGCCGCGCCAGATCGAAGGCGTAGGCCACGAAGGCCGCCGCGTAGATCGCGATCGCGGTCCACAGCAGGATCGGCGAGAGCACGTTCGAGCTCGAGCATGGTGTCAGTCTACTTTCGGGGTTTCGGATGCCGGCGGCTCGGCCGGGGTCTGGTCGGATGCCTCGACGACGGGTTCAGCCGCCACGGACGTCGATCCGCCCGCCGCATCCATCAGCCGCCCGTGACCGGCGACGAGGTCATCGACGGCAGCGGCCAGAGTCGGGTCCTCGCCCCGGGCGAGACCCGCGTACTCCAGCGTCACGACGCCGTCGCCGCCCGACGCCTTCACCCAGACCCGGCGACGCGGAACGAACAACGCGAGCATCAGCCCGCCGAGAGCGAGCAGCGCGAAGACGAGCACCCACACGGCCGAGGCGTCGTGGTGGATCTGCAGCGAGGCGAAGCGCTTGACCGACTGCGACGCATCGGTCGCGCCCGCCGGCGACTCGTCCTCGAAGGTCACGGTGCCCAGGCCGTTCGGCAGGTCGCCGGTCTCGCCGGGGCTGAGCTCGATGGATTCCACATCGGTCGTGCGTCCTGCGAGCTTCGTCATCCCGGTCGTGTCGAGCACGTACACCGACTTCGGGATGCCGTCGTTGATGCCGAGGTCGCCGGAGTACACGTCGAGTGTGAGCAGCGGGTTGATCAGGTCGCCGTAGCCGGAGGCGATGGCTCCGTCCTTGCCGGACGCGGCCGTCGGGTAGAAGAAGCCGATCAGGCCGAGCTGCTCCGGCATGCCGTCGGTGACCTTGACGACGCCGAGAGAGGTCATGTTGTTGTCCTGCGGGAGGAACGGCACGCTGTTGCGGTAGACGATGTCGCCGTCGGCGTTGCGCACCGTGATCGTCGGCGCGTAGCCGTTGCCGAGGAGGTAGATCTGGTCGCCCGCGACGCCGAGGGGATGGTTTACACGGACAGCTCCGTCGGTCGTCGATCCGGCCGTGTCCTGCACCGTGACGTTCGCGGAGAAGTCGCCGGCCTGCCCGGAGCCCGGCTCGCCGAACGGCTGGTAGGTGACGTCGAACGAGTCGAGTTGCATGGCGTACGGGGTGAGCGCGTCGTCAGAGACGAAGCGGCCGCGGTTCATGGAGTCGTAGTCGACGAGGGTGTTGGCGAAGGTCTCGCCCTCGACGAGCACCCGCTGCCCGGTGTACGCGAACCCGCCGCCGATCCCGACGGTGATCAGCACACCGACGAGCGCGAGGTGGAACAGCAGGTTGCCGGTCTCGCGCCAGTACCCGCGCTCGGCCGACACCGAGAACGTGCGGCCCCGGTCGTAGCGTTCGACCCGGTAGCCGAGGGCCTTCAGCTGCTTCGTCGCGATGTCGATGGATGCGGATGCGGCGGCATCCGCATCCGGCGCGTCGCGCTGCACCGACCGGAAGTCCTCGAGGCGCTGGAGGCGGGCCGGCGTGCGCGGCGGCCTCGCTCGGAGCGCTTTCGCATGGTGCTTGATGCGCGGGATGACGCAGCCGACCAGCGAGGTGAACAGGAGCAGGTAGATCGCCGAGAACCACGGCGACAGGTACACGTCGAACAGCTTCAGGGCGTCGAGCACCGGGAACAGGTCGGGGTTGTTGCGCTCCCACTGCGTGACCCCGTTGGGGTCGGCCATGCGCTGCGGGAAGATCGACCCGGGGATCGCGGCGATGGCGAGCACGAGCAGCAGCACGAGCGCGGTGCGCATCGAGGTGAGCTGACGCCAGCCCCAGCGCACCCATCCGACCAGCCCCAGCCTCGGCTGTGTGATCGAGTCGTCGCCGTCGACGTGGTCGGAGGGGCGGAGCGGATCGCTGGCGTCGCTGTTCACGGCATCCTGGGGCTTCGATTCAGAGCGGGAGGAAGACACTGCCCATCACCGCCGTCAGTCGCGACATGATGTCGGTCCAGAGCCCGGTCACCATCAGGACGCCGAGCACGATGAGCAGGATGCCGCCGATGATGTTGACCGCGCGGATGTGGCGGCGCAGGAACCCGACCGCCCTGGTCGCCCAGCCGAAACCGAGGGCGACGAGCAGGAACGGGATGCCGAGGCCGAGCGAGTACGCGATGCCGAGGAACGACGCCCGCCAGGGGTCGCCGACGTTCCAGGACAGCGACACGATCGTGGTGAGCGTCGGGCCCATGCACGGCGCCCAGCCGATGCCGAGGGCGATGCCGAGGAGCGGCGCGCCGATGATGCCCGCTGTGGAGTCGACGTGGAAGCGGAACTCCCGCTGCGCGAAGCCGAACAAGCCGAGGAAGACCAGCCCCATCAGGATGATGACGCCGCCCAGCACACGGGTGATCAGCTCGCCCCACTGCGCGAAGAAGAGCCCGGTGGCTCCGCCCAGCACGGTCCAGGCGACGAAGACCACCGTGAAGCCGAGGATGAACAGCAGCACGCCGAATACGAGCCGTCCGCGCCCCGTCGTCGCAGCATCCGTCGACGACGACCGCGGCGCGACCGCGCCCCCGATGAAGCCGAGGTAGCCGGGAACGAGGGGCAGCACGCAGGGAGAGAGGAAGGAGACGAGACCCGCGAGCATCGCGATGGGGATCGCGGCCCACAGCGCGCCGGATCCGATGATGGCGTCGGTGTTCACAACGCTCCCACCGCGGTCACGACGTCTCCGCGAGTGCGTCCTTGACGAGCGTGGAGAGGATCGAGGTGCCGTCGATCGGGCCGATGATGCGGGCGGCGACGCGGCCCTGCTTGTCGAGCACGAGTGTGGTCGGCGTCGCCTGGATCGGGACGGCCTGCGCGAAGGCGAACTTGGCCTCGGCGGTGTCGACGTCGATCAGGCTCGGGTAGGTGATCGCGTACTCCTCGGCGAACGCCTTGGCCGTGTCGGCCTGGTCGCGGGTGTTGATGCCGACGAAGGAGACGCCGTCGCCTTCGTACTCCTGCCAGACCGATTCGAGGGCGGCGGCCTCGACGCGGCACGGCGCGCATCCCGCGTACCAGAAGTTCACCACGGTGACCTGGCCCTCGAGGTCGGCGCTGTCGAAGTCCTCGCCCGTCTCGGTGACCCCGCCGAACACGACGGGCTCGCCGCGCTCCGCCTCGGGGATCTCGACGATGGCACCGTCGGCCGCGACGTACCCGGTGTTCTCGCCGCTGAGGAACGACTCGCTGACCGGGTCGGGAGCGCAGGCGCTCAGACCGATGGCGAGTACCGCGGCGAGCGCGGCTCCGACCGCACGACGGGAACGTCGATCACGGGAGCGGCGGCCGCTGCGATTCGGGTCGACCGTCGAGGCGAGTGGCACGATTCCCAGTTTACGTCCGGATTCCTATGGGCCAGCCGGGCGCAGGGCGCCGGCGAACGGTCCGGCTCTTGGGGTCAGAATCGAGCGAGGACGTCGGCGACCCCGGCTCGGAACCGCGGGCAGGTCGCGATGTCGTGCGATCGGCACCGCATCGCATGCTCGGTCATCTCCCGCGAGCGTCGCATCTCATCCATCCGCCGGTCGAGGTCGTCGAGGTGCTCCTGCAGCACCTGATGCCGGCCGGCACTGCCGTCGTCGAGCAGCACGCCGATCTGCTCCAGGCTCATCCCGGCCGCCTTGCTGCGCTGGATCACCGCGATACGGACGACGTCGTCCTCTCCGAATCGCCGGCGCCCCGCGGAGTTGCGTTCCGGCCGGAGTAGGCCGACGGACTCCCAGTGCCTGAGCACGTTGGTGGGCAGGTCGAAGCGGGCCGCGACATCTCCCACTGACCATGGATGCTCCGTATTTGACTTCATGTTGACATGAAGTCACAGACTGGCTCCGAACGCAAGAACAGACCGCAGGATGGACGACAGGAAGGACCTCCCATGTATGACGCGATCGTGATCGGCGCCGGCCCCGCAGGGCTGCAGGCGGCTTTGACCCTGGGGCGGATGCACCGTTCCACTCTGCTGCTCGACTCGGGCGAGTACCGCAACGGCACCGTCCTGCACATGCACAATGTGATCGCCAACGACGGCACTGCACCGGCCGAGTTCCGGGCGACGGCGCGGGCGCAGCTCGCGGCCTATGCTGACGTCGAGGTCCGCGGCATCGGCGTCGGCGTCGGCGTCGGCGTCGGCGTCGAGAGCATCGGCGGAACGGAAGACGACGGGTTCGAAGTCACGCTCGCGGGCGGCTCGACGGTCGGCGCACGACGGGTCATCCTCGCCACCGGCGTCGCCGACGACCTCCCGGACGTTCCCGGACTGGACGCGCTGTGGGGACGGACGGCGTTCAGCTGCCCGTTCTGCGACGGGCACGAGCACGCAGGCAAGGCCATCGCCATCCTCGGGCCGGCGCCCCGCGCCGAGCACCTCATCGGGCTGCTGGGGCGATTCGTCGGCGAGATCACCGTCTTCCCGGTCGGCGAGGCGCATTCCGATGACGAGCAGCGTGCCCTCGATGCCCTCGGCGCCCGGGTGAGCGTCGCACCCGTCGACGCCGTCGCATCCGTCGATGACGGCGTGCGGATCACGGCCGGCGCCGAGGACGTCACGGTCGCCGGAGTGTTCGTCGCCGCGGGCTCCGTCCGCCAGCGCGCTCCCTTCGTCGAGCAGCTCGGACTGCGGATGCTGCCGTCCGGCGCGATCGAGATCGACGACTTCGGTCGCACCTCGATGCCCGGTATCTCGGCCGCGGGCGACCTCGCACACCGTGCTGCCCTGCCCGGGCTGATGGCGTCCGTCGTGATGGCCTCAGCTGCCGGCCAGCTGGCGGCAATCGGCGTCATCCAGTCGCTGGTGGCTGCTGACCACTGACGTCGCGTCCGGCCGCGAGACGCACTTTCCGGCATGAGACATCACGTACGACGTGGTGTCTCATGCCGGAAACGATGTCTCACACCGATCATGTCGCCTCACTCGGGAAGCGCTGGTCCCGTCAGACGGCGCCGACGTCGACCGCGTTCTCAGTCGCGGCGGGTTCGGCGTACGCGACCTCTCGCCACACGTCGCCCTTGCGCTCGAACGAGGTCACGCTCGACAGCGCGCAGCGTCGGGTGCGGGGGTCGTGGCGCAGCGGCAGACCGGCCACCCGGAGATGGGTGATCCAGATCGGGGCCTGGTGCGACACCATCACGACATCGCCGCCGCCCGCGGCATCCCATGCCTCGTCCATGATGCCGAGCATCCGCTCCGCGACCGAGGTGTAGGGCTCGCCCCAGCTCGGCAGCGACGGCCGGCGCAGGTGCCACCAGTTCAGCGGGTTCATCAGCGAACGGCGCATCCGCGTGCCCTCGAAGACGTTCGTCGGCTCGATCACGCGGATGTCGATCTCCGGCACGAGCTCGAACCGCTCGGCGAACGGTTCGGCCGATTCCTGCGCGCGCTCCAGAGGCGAGCTGTACAGCTCGGTGACCGGCCGGTCGAGGGCGGCGACATGATCCGCCGCCGCCCTCGCCATGCGCCGGCCGGACTCACTCAGGTGATAGTCCGGAAGCCTCCCGTAGAGCACACGGTGCGGATTGTGCACCTCACCGTGACGGACGAGGTGCAGGCGCTCTGCCGCCATCAGACCTTGCGGTATTCGGCCGAGCCGAAACCGATGATCAGGTGGCCGATGAAGGGGAACAGCCACAGCAGGAAGAAGGAGAAGACGCCGCTCTTGCCGAAGTTCTTGCCCTCCTTGAACGCGACGACGATCGCGAAGACGATGTTGACGATCGGGATCAGGTAGAGCAGCGCCGCCCAGCCCGACATGCCGGCGATCTTCACCAGGACGACCCAGTTGACGATCGGGATCAGCGCGAGGATGCCGGGATAGCCCGCCTTCGCGAAGACCTTCCACAGCGTGATCGCGTACAGGATGTATCCGATGACGCCGAGCCACACGTTGCTCGTCGAGAACAGCTGTTCGTTGATCAGGTTCGAATCCATATTGCGCTCCTCCGTATCGCCGTCACCGGCGCAGTCGCCTCCCCCGTGAAGGCATTCGGCGTGAGTCTAGCGATACGGCGCCCCCCGATAGGATGGGCAGGTTCGCCATTTCCCAGATCAGGAGGAAACTTCCGTGCTTCGCACCCACACGGCCGGCTCACTGAGAGCCGAGCACATCGGTCAGACCGTCACCCTTACGGGTTGGGTCGATCGTCGGCGTGATCACGGAGGAGTCGCCTTCATCGATCTGCGAGACGCGTCGGGCATCGCCCAGGTCGTCATCCGCGACGAGGAGATCGCCCACCCGCTGCGCAATGAGTTCGTGCTCAAGGTCACCGGCGAGGTGTCGCAGCGCCCGGCCGGCAACGCGAACCCGAACCTGCCGACCGGCGAGATCGAGGTCATCGCCGCGACCGTCGAGGTGCTGAACGAGTCCGCTCCGCTCCCGTTCCAGGTGTCGACGGCCCTCGCCGAGACCGAGACGGTCGGCGAGGAGGCGCGCCTCAAGTACCGCTACCTCGACCTGCGCCGGCCGGCGACGGCATCCGCTCTGCGCCTGCGCTCCAACGTCTACAAGGCGATCCGCGACGTGCTGCACGCCGAGGACTTCACCGAGGTCGAGACGCCGACGCTGACCCGTTCGACTCCGGAGGGCGCTCGCGACTTCGTGGTGCCGGCGCGCCTGCACCCGGGCAGCTGGTACGCCCTGCCGCAGTCGCCTCAGCTGTTCAAGCAGCTGCTGATGGTCGGCGGCGTGGAGAAGTACTTCCAGATCGCCCGCTGCTACCGCGACGAGGACTTCCGCGCCGACCGTCAGCCGGAGTTCACGCAGCTCGACATCGAGATGAGCTTCGTCGACCAGGAAGACGTCATCACGCTGATGGAGTCCCTCATCCAGGCGATGTGGGCGACCATCGGCGTCGAGGTGGCGGTGCCGCTGCCGCGGATGACGTACGCCGACGCGATGGCGAAGTACGGCTCCGACAAGCCCGACCTGCGCTTCGGCCTCGAGCTCGTCGAGGCGACGGAGTACTTCACGGAGACGCCGTTCCGCGTCTTCCAGGCCGAGTACGTCGGCGCCGTCGTCATGCCCGGCGGCGCATCGCAGCCGCGCAAGACGCTCGACGCGTGGCAGGACTGGGCGAAGCAGCGCGGCGCCCGCGGCCTCGCCTACGTTCTGTTCAACGAGGACGGCTCTCTGGGCGGCCCCGCCGCCAAGAACCTGTCCGAGGCCGAGCAGGCGGGCCTCGCCTGCGCTGGTCGGCGCGGCACCCGGTGACTGCGTGTTCTTCGCCGCCGGTTCGGCGAAGGACAGCCGCGCGCTCCTCGGCGCTGCTCGCGTCGAGATCGGCCGCCGCCTCGGCCTGCTCGACCCCGACGTCTTCGCGTTCACCTGGGTCGTCGACGCTCCGATGTTCGAGTCGGCGGCGGATGCCGTGGCATCCGGCGACGTCGCTGTCGGTGCCGGCGCCTGGACCGCCGTGCACCACGCCTTCACGGGCCCGAAGCCGGAGTTCGCCGACACGTTCGACACCGACCCCGGCTCGGCTCTCGCCTATGCGTACGACATCGTCTGCAACGGCTCCGAGCTCGGCGGCGGCTCGATCCGCATCCACCGCGAAGACGTGCAGAAGCGCGTGTTCGAGGTCATGGGCATCAGCGACGAGATCGCGCAGGAGCAGTTCGGCTTCCTGCTGGACGCGTTCAGGTTCGGCGCCCCGCCGCACGGCGGTATCGCGCTCGGCATGGACCGCGTGCTGCAGCACCTGTCGAAGACCGACTCGATCCGCGACGTCATCGCCTTCCCGAAGTCCGGCAACGGGTACGACCCGCTCACCGCGGCACCTGCTCCGATCACCCCGGAGCAGCGGGCCGAGGCCGGCGTCGACTTCGAGCCGGAGGACGACGAGGCCTGAATCCGTCGACCGAAACGCCTCATGCTCCCCGGAGCGTGAGGCGTTTCGTCGTCTCGCCCCCTCGTGGGAGCGCGACGACGGGGTCAGAGCGCAGCGAGCGCAGCGAGCGCAGGGGCGATGTTCTCGTTCCAGACATCCACACCGAGCTTGCCGATGAGCGCGACGACCACGACGAGAAACACGACGCGGATGAAGGCCGCGCCGCGGGAGAGCGCCATGCGTGAGCCCAGATAGCTTCCGGCGACGTTGGCCACCGCGAGGATGCCGCCGAGCAGCCAGAGCACCGCGCCGTGCGGGATGAACAGGATCAGCGCACCCGCATTGGTGGCGAAGTTGACGATCTTGGCCTTGGCGCTCGCCTGCAGGAAGTCGTAACCGAGCAGCCCGACCAGGGTGATCACGAGGAACGTCCCTGTTCCCGGTCCGATCATGCCGTCGTAGAAGCCGATGCCGAGTCCCGCCGCTCCGGCCATGATGTGGTGCTTGTGCCCGTGGAAGCGCAACTGCGTCGCCGCGCCGAGCTTCGGCTTGAAGGCGGTGAAGATCGCCACCGCCAGCAGGGCGATCACGATGATCGGCTTGAACGCCGCAGACGGCAGCACAGTCGCCACCGCCGCACCGCCGAAGGATCCGGCGAGCGCGATCGCCGCCATCGGCAGGGCGGTGCGGATGTCGGGTTTCGCACGCCGGTAGTAGGTGACGCTGCTCGTGGCCGTTCCGAAGACCGAGGCGAGCTTGTTCGTCGCGAGCGCCTGGAGCGGCGACATCCCGGGGACGAGCAGCAGCGCCGGCAGCTGCAGAAGTCCGCCGCCGCCCACCACGGCGTCGATCCATCCGGCGGCGAACGCCGCCACGATGACGAGGATCAGCGTCCCCCATGTGAGTTGCTCGAGCCCGAGCAGCTCACCGATGTCCATCAGATCAGGATGCCAGACTGGCACCATGCTCGACGCGCTCCCCCTTCCGCATCCCTTCGAGTCCCGGGCAGGACAGGCCACCTTGCGCCGTGCCGTGCCCGGAGATGCGGATGCGGTGATCCGGTTGCTCTCCGATGATCCGATCAGCGCCTCGCGGGGCGACCTGGCGTCCGAGGCGGACCGCCCGGCGTACGTCGCGGCGCTGGTGGAGATCCTCGCCGAGCCGTCGAACGATCTCCTGGTCGTCGAGCTCGACGGGTCCGTCGTCGGCACACTGCAGCTCACCTCGATCCCCGGCATGTCGCGTCGCGGCTCACGGCGGTTGCTCGTCGAAGCCGTGCGGGTGCGCAGCGATCTGCGCTCCTCGGGTATCGGCTCAGCGGTGATGCGCTGGGTGTCCGCCTCTGCGGCGCCCGCGGTAGGCGCCGCCATCGTGCAGCTCACCTCTGACGCATCGCGCACCGACGCGCATCGCTTCTACGAGCGCCTGGGCTACGTCGGGTCCCACCGCGGCTTCAAGTACACCGTGCCGCGCAGCTGACGCCGCATCCGTCACGCCACGACCCGGACATCTGCCGTTCACCCGCACCGCCTGACCGGGTAACCCCGGCCCCGTAGCGTGCTCTCGCACCCGGCTTCACCCGCAGCCGGACACCGAGAGGAACACCCATGGCACGTTTCCCCCGCCGCGCGCGCGTCGTCGCCGGCATCGCTCTGGCCGCCACCGCCGCGCTCGCTCTGACGTCGTGCGCCGGCGCATCCGCCGCTCCGGCCGAAGGCGACAGCGCCGTCGATGCCGCGACAGCGACCACGGTCGCCGACTTCGGCACCTTCGCCGACCTCGAGGCCGCCGCCAAGGCCGAGGGCCAGCTGAACGTCATCGCCCTCCCCCGCGACTGGGCCAACTACGGCGAGATCCTCGACCTGTTCGCCGAGAAGTACCCCGAGATCACGATCAACGAAGCGTCGCCGGATGTGTCCAGCGCCGAGGAGATCCAGGCCGCCGAGACCAACAAGGGCCTCGACACCGCCCCTGACGTCTTCGACCTCGGCCTCGCGGTCGCTCTTCAGAACACCGACGTCTTCGCGCCCTACAAGGTGCAGACGTGGGACGACATCCCGGATGCCCTGAAGGAGTCGACCGGCCTCTTCGTCGGCGACTACGGCGGGTACATGTCGATCGGGTACGACTCCTCGAAGTTCGACGCCCCCAAGACGCTCGACGACCTGCTCGGCGCCGACTACAAGGGCGCTGTGGCGATCAACGGCGACCCGACGCAGGCGGGCGCCGCATTCGCCGCCGTCGGCCTCGCGACGATCCAGTCCGATGGCACGCTCGACGACTTCCAGCCGGGTATCGACTTCTTCTCCGAAATGCAGAAGGCCGGCAACCTGCTCAAGGTCGACGTGACGACCGCGACCGTCGCCAGCGGCGAGACCCCCGTCGTCTTCGACTGGGACTACCTGAACGCCGCGCACGCCGCCGGTGACGACGGGAACAAGAACTGGAAGGTCGTCGTCCTCGAGGGCACGGGCTACGCGGGCTACTACAACCAGGCGATCAACAAGGATGCGCCGAACCCGGCCGCCGCGCGCCTGTGGCAGGAGTTCCTCTACAGCGACGACGTGCAGAACCTCTGGCTCAAGGGCGGCGCGCGTCCGGCCCGGATGGAGGCCATGACCGAGGCCGGAACGATCGACGCCGACCTCGCCGCCGCACTTCCCGAGGTTCCGGCCGAGACGGTCGTCCCCACCGAGGAGCAGAGCACCGACGCCGGCACGCTGCTCGGCGAGAAGTGGGCAGCGGCGGTCCAGTGACCGCCATCGCAGCAATGGGGGCGGATGTCACGGCATCCGCCCCCGCGACCGGCGCCGGCTCTTCGCACAACGCGAAGGCCCGGCGCCGGGTGCCATCGTGGGCATGGCTGGGGCTCGCGCCCTTCGTGGCCTACGTCGTGCTGTTCCTCGCCGTTCCGACGATCCTCGCGCTCGGATCCGGGTTCTTCACCGAGGATGGATCGTTCACGTGGACGAACGTGTCGGCCCTGGGTGATCCCGTGGTGCTGAACACCTTCGCGAACTCCGCCTGGCTGTCGCTGCTCACCGCCGTCGTCGGCGCGAGCGTCGGCGCACTGGTCTGCTATGCCCTCCTGGGCATGAACCCCGAGAGTGCGATCCGCTCGACGGTGGATGCCGCCGCCGGCGTGCTCGCCCAGTTCGGCGGCGTGATGCTCGCGTTCGCGTTCATCGCGACGATGGGCCTCAAGGGCGTCGTCACCGAGTTCCTGAGCAGCGCGTTCGGCATCGACCTGTACGCGAGCGGACCGTGGATCTATGAGATGCCCGGCCTCTACCTCCCCTACATCTACTTCCAGATCCCGCTCATGGTGATCACGTTCATGCCCGCCCTCGCCGCCCTCAAGCCGCAGTGGTCCGAGGCGAACCTCACTCTCGGCGGCACACCCGCGAGCTTCTGGCTGCGCATCGGCTTCCCCGTGCTCGCGCCGTCGTTCCTCGCCAGCACGCTGCTGCTGTTCGCGAACGCGTTCTCTTCCTACGCCACCGCGGCCGCGCTCGCCAGCCAGGGTTCGCAGATCGTGCCACTTCAGATCCGCACCTCGCTCACCAGCGAGACCGTGCTCGGCCGGGAGAACCTCGCCGGCGCCTTGGCGCTCGGCATGATCATCGTGGTCGGAATCGTGATGGCCCTCTACTCGCTCATCCAGCGTCGAGCCGCGAGGTGGCAGTCGTGAACCGACTCGGCCCCTCCCTCGCGACACGCTGGATCATCGGCATCCTGGTCGGCGTGTTCTTCGCGATCCCGTTGATCTCGACCTTCCTGTACACCCTGCGCGACTCGGACGGCGGCCTGTCGCTCGAGCGCTGGGCAGCGCTGTTCGACCCGGCGGCATCCGCCGTCATCAAGCCGATCTGGACCGGCCTCGGCAACTCGCTGGTGCTTGCCCTCGTCACCGTGGCGATCGTGCTGTTCCTGCTCGCTCCGACGATGATCCTGGTGAACCTGCGCTTTCCGAAGCTGAAGCCGACGTTCGAGTTCGCGGTGCTGCTTCCGATCTCGATCCCGGCGATCGTCCTGGTCGTCGGACTCGCGCCGATCTACCTGCAGATCGGCAGATCCCTCGGCACCGGCACCTGGACGCTCGCCTTCGCCTACGGCGTGACCGTGCTGCCCTTCGCCTTCCGCTCCATCCAGGCATCCATCGACGCGGCCGATCTGCGCACGCTCTCCGAAGCCGCGCGCTCACTCGGAGCGACGTGGCCGACCGTCGTGCTCAAGGTGCTCGCGCCCAATCTGCGCCAGGGCCTGCTCGCCGCATCCCTCATCTCGATCGCCGTCGTGCTCGGCGAATACACGATCGCGTCGCTTCTGAATCGCCAGGTGTTCCAGACGGCGCTCGTCGTCGTGCAGAAGCAGGATCCCTACGCACCGGCGATCTTCACGCTGCTCGCGCTGCTGTTCTGCTTCCTCCTGCTCCTCCTCATCGGCCGCGCCGCCCGCGGCTCCGGAAAGGCCCGCTCATGACGCTCCCCCGTACCGCCGACAATCTGCTGCTCGCCGAAGCAGGCGAAGGCACCCGCGTGCAGCTGCAGGGCATCGTCAAGAGCTACGCCGGAAACCGGGTGCTGCACGGCGTCGACCTCGACATCGCCCCCGGCGAGTTCGTGTCGCTGCTCGGCCCCTCCGGCTGCGGCAAGACGACGCTGCTGCGGGTGCTGGCCGGTCTCGAGGGCGCCGACGAGGGTGCGGTGCTGCTCGGCGGCGGAGACGTCTCCCGCATACCCACGAACAAGCGCGACATCGGCATGGTGTTCCAGTCGTACTCGCTGTTCCCGCACCTGCGGGTCGTCGACAACACCGCGTTCGGACTGCGCCGTCGCGGCGCGGGCAGGGCGGATGCCGCCAAGCGCGCCCTCGACGCCCTCGCCCTCGTCGGGCTCGACGCCTTCGCCGACCGGTTCCCGCACCAGCTCTCCGGTGGCCAGCAGCAGCGTGTGGCCCTGGCCAGGGCCCTGGTCACCGAGCCCAAGGTGCTGCTGCTCGACGAGCCGCTCTCCGCGCTGGACGCGAAGGTGCGCGTGCAGCTGCGCGACGAGATCCGTCGGATCCAGCTGCGCCTCGGCATCACCACCGTGTTCGTGACGCACGACCAGGAGGAGGCCCTCGCCGTCTCCGATCGCATCGCCGTGATGAACTCCGGTCGCATCGAGCAGATCGGCTCGCCCGAGCAGCTGTACACGGAGCCGTCGACGGCAGGTGTCGCCGCCTTCGTCGGGCTCTCCAGCGTCGTCTCGGGCGTCGCCGAGGGCGATCACGTCATGGTCTGGGGTCAGAGCCTTCCGCTCCGATCCCGCGCCGACGGCCCCGTCGACGTGTACCTGCGCCCGGAGAACGTGTTCTTCGCCTCCGAGGCGGATGCCGCCACCGACGCCCTCGTCGAGGAGAGCACGTTCCTCGGCAGCATGCGGCGCACGCTCGTGCGCACCGAGTCGGGCGAACTCGTGCGCGTGCAGCATTCGCCGCGCTTCCATCCCGCCTTCGGCGATCGGGTGCGCATCGCGGTGACTCCCGAGCCGGTGGCGGTGCATCCCCGCGGCTGAGCCACGGGATCGACTACCGGGTCGAACGATTCACCGTGATCGTTCACGGACCTCTTGCTCTCGTCACGGTTGAGGACTATCGTGACAGGTTCGTGAACGTTCACGAACTTGCTCGAAAGGACGATGGTGACCCCTCAGCTCGCAGTCGACAGGACACACACCCGCACCGGCGGATGGGCGGTGCTCGGCCCCGGCAACATCGCGCGCAGGTTCCTCACCGGCCTCGCCTCGAGCGACGGAGAACTCGTCGCTGTCGGCAGCTCGGATGCCTCGCGCGCTCAGTCGTTCGCCGACGAGGCGACGAAGCAGGGTGCCGCCGATGTGACGGCCGGAGACTACGCGCACGCGCTGGCGGATGCTCGAGTGGATGCGGTGTACGTCTCCAGCGTGCACACGGCTCACCCCGCTCTCACCATCGCCGCGCTCGAGGCCGGCAAGGCCGTCCTCTGCGAGAAGCCCCTCGCGGTGAACCACGGCACGGCGATGGCCCTGGTCGACGCCGCACGGCAGGCGGGCGTGCCGCTCGTCGAGGCGTACATGTACCGCTTCCACCCGCAGACCCGCGCCGTGCTCGACCTCGTGCGCGAGGGCGCGATCGGCCGCGTTCTCCACGTCGACGCCTCCTTCGCGTTCCGGGTCGGCGAGCGCAATGGGCGCCTGTTCGACCCCGCGGTCGCCGGCGGCGGCATCCTCGATGTCGGCGGTTACACCGTCACGATGGCGTCGGCCGTCGTCGACGCGGCCGACGGCGTGCACGCTTCCGAGCCCGTCGACCTGACGGCGAGCGGTGTCGTCGGCCCGACCGGCGTCGACGAGTGGACGGTCGCCAGGGCGACGTACCGCAGCGGCATCACCGCGACGCTGACGACCGGCGTCATGACGCCGGCGGCGAACACGGTGACGATCCTCGGCGAGAAGGGCAGCATCCGCGTGGTCGAGCCCTGGATTCCCACCGGCGACACCGAGATCGAAGTCGCCACCACCGAAGGCGTACGAACGATCGCGATCGATGCCACCGACGCCTACGCGCTCGAGGCCGACGCGACGATCACCGCGCTGCGCGAGGGCCGGTCGGATGCACCGGAGATGACCTCCGCGGAGACGCTCGCGACCGCGCGCACCCTCGACCGCTGGCGAGCGGCCATCGGACTTCGCTACCCGTTCGAGACCGAGGAATCCGACATCCCGCCGGTGCGCGGCAGGTTCGGCGGCGCCAGCACCGGCGGCGACATGCGATACGGCGACATCCCCGGGGTCGGCAAGCGCGTCTCCCGCCTCGTCATGGGGGTGGACAACCAGCCCGACCTGGCCCACGCGTCTGCGATCTTCGACGTCTACGCCGAGCAGGGCGGCAACGTCTTCGACACCGCCTACATCTACGGCGACGGCGACCTGGAGAGGCGATTGGGCCGCTGGATCGCGAACCGCGGCGTCCGCGAGGAGGTCGTCGTCATCACGAAGGGCGGGCACACCCCGCACTGCGACCCGGAGTCGCTGACCCGCCAGCTGCTCGAGAGTCTCGAACGCCAGGGAACCGACTACGCCGACATCTACATGCTCCACCGCGACAACCCCGATGTTCCCGTCGGCGAGTTCGTCGACGTTCTCGACGAGCATGCGCGTGCCGGGCGCATCCGCGTGTTCGGCGGATCCAACTGGAGCCCGGAGCGCATCGACGAAGCCAACGCCTACGCTCTGGCGAACGGGCGGCAGGGATTCGGCGTCGTGAGCGATCACTTCGGACTCGCCGAGGCCTACGACGTGCCGTGGGAGGGCTGCGTGCAGCTGACCGATGCCACGTCGAAGCGCTGGCTCGAGGAGCGGCAGATCCCGCTCCTGCCGTGGTCGTCCCAGGCACGCGGATTCTTCGCCGGCCGCGCCCACCCGGACGACCGCAGCGACTCGGAACTCGTGCGCTGCTACTACAGCGATGAGAACTTCGAGCGTCTGCGTCGCGCCGAGGCCATGGGGGCAGAGCGCGACGTGCCGACGACCGCGATCGCACTCGCTTACGTGCTCGCGCAGCCCTTCCCGACATTCCCGCTCTTCGGACCGCGTACGATCGAGGAGACCCGCTCGTCGATGCGGGGCCTCACTGTCGATCTCACATCCGAAGAGGTGGCGTGGCTGGATCTTCGCAGCTGAACGGCGCGGGCGACCCCGGCTCGCCGGCGTCGCCCGCCACCCGTCGGCGTGCGACCATTCTCGATGTCGCCGCGTCCGCCGGCGTCTCCCGCCAGACGGTCACCCGTGCGGTCAACGACATGCCGGGGATCAGCGTCGAGACCAAGCGTCGCGTCCTCGAAGCGGCGAACGCACTCTCCTACCGGCCGTCCCGTTTCGGCCGAGGGCTCGTCACCGGCGGCGACAGCCAGCTCGGCCTCGTCGTCAGCGACCTGCGCAATCCGTACTCCCCGGAGCTCGCCGCCGCGGTCGTTCGCCGTGCTGCCGCCGAAGGGTGGAGCGTCTCCCTCGTCGACATCGGCCTCGCCGGCGCCGCTGATCGGCTCCTGCACTCACTGCATGCGCAGGTCGACGTCATCGTCGGCTATCTCGGAGAATGGGCACGGGGGTGGGAGAGCAGGTTCGGTGCGACGCCCCTCATCCTGCTCGACGCGGATGCGGATTCCCGCCATGCCGGGATCAATCTGGACCCGGCCGCCGCGATCGAGGATCTCGCGGATCACCTCGTGGCCGTCGGCACGCGCCGGCCGGTCGTGCTCGATGCATCAGAACCTCACGCGACGAGCGGTCGCGGGATCGCGATGATGGTCGCCCTGGAGCGACGGGGTCTCGCCCCCGAGCTCGTGCATGCCTCTGCCTCGACACCCGAGCACGCCTCCGCGGTCACGGCGCAGGTCATCCGCCGCGCCACACCCCCCGACGCCATCTTCGCGTTCAACGATCTGATGGCGCTCGGGGTGCTCTCCGCGTGCCGCCACGCGGGTCTCGACGTGCCCCGCGACATCCGGGTGGCGGGAGTCGACGGTCTCACGATCGGCGCTCTCGTCGCACCGACGCTCACGACCCTCGCCGTGGACTTCGAAGAGGTCGCGCGCCACACTCTCGAGCTCGCCGTATCGCTCCGCGACGGCGCTCCGGATGCGGGTCTGCGGCGCACGGTGAGCCACCGGCTCATGCTGCGCGAATCGGCGTAGCGCTCTTCCGCAGCAGATGCACGAGGGCTAGCGTGTTGCTCGAGAGGGCGTCGCTCTCTCTATTCGGGAGAGAGGACGCCTCATGGCGGGCAAGTTCGAGCTGTATCAGGACAAGGGCGGCGACTGGCGGTTCCGGCTGAAGGCCGGCAACGGCGAGGTCATCGCCACCGGGCAAAGCTATGCCTCGAAGTCGGGCGCGCAGAACGGCATCGATTCGGTGAAGCGCAACGCCGCCGATGCCGAGGTCGTCGAGGTCGACGGCTGACACCGACACCCCCGCTTGACGTCGAAACCCCCTCGTATACGAGGGGGTTTCGGCGATGTCAGGAGGTTTCGGCGCGTGTCCGCCAGACTGAGATCAGAGCACCCGCGAGAGGAAGTCCTTGGTGCGCTGGTGCTGCGGGTTGCCGAGCACTTCGCGCGGGTCGCCCTCTTCGACGATGTGACCGCCGTCCATGAAGATCAGACGCGAGCCGACCTCACGGGCGAAGCCCATCTCGTGGGTGACGACGAGCATCGTCATCCCCTCGTCCGCGAGCGAGCGCATCACCTGCAGCACCTCGCCGACGAGTTCGGGATCCAGCGCCGACGTCGGCTCGTCGAACAGCATCATGTCGGGGTTCATGCACAGCGCCCGAGCGATCGCCACGCGCTGCTGCTGGCCGCCGGAGAGGTGACCCGGGTAGGCGTCCGCCTTCTCCGCCAGCCCGACGCGTGCGAGCATCGCGAGCGCGACCTTCTCCGCCTCGGCCCTGGAGCGCTTCTTCACGCGCTGCTGCGCGATCATGAGGTTGCCCATGACGTCGAGGTGCGGGAACAGGTTGAAGCTCTGGAACACCATGCCGATGCGCGTGCGCACGCGGTCGATGTCGACGTCGGGATCGGTGATGTCGATGCCCTCGATGAGCACCTTCCCGCCGGTCGGCTCCTCGAGCAGGTTCACCGAACGCAGCAGCGTCGACTTGCCCGACCCCGAGGGGCCGATCACGCAGACGACCTCGCCGGCGGTGACAGTGAGGTCGATGCCCTTGAGCACCTCGTTGTCACCGAAGCTCTTCACGAGCCCCTGCAGGTCGATCGCCGGGGCGTGGACATCAATCAGGTCGGTGATCATCGCTGCTTCGCCATCCGTCGTTCCAGCCACGCACTGAAGCGCGTGAGGGGGATCGTCACGATCAGGTACAGGATCGCCGCCATGATCAGCGGCGTCGCATTCGTGTTCTGGGTCGCCGCATCACGGGCGAAGTTGGTGAGCTCCTTCGACCAGATGAACGTTCCCGCCACGAAGAGGAGCGAAGTGTCCTTCAGCAGCAGCACGAACTCGTTGGTCAGCGGCGGGATGATGATGCGAAACCCCTGCGGCACGATGATCCAGAACGTGGTCTTCATCGGGGACATGCCGAGGGAGCGTGCGGCCTCGGTCTGCCCCCTGGGCACCGCCTGGATACCGGCACGAATGGTCTCAGCCATGTAGGCCGACGCCACGAGGATGAGGCCGATGAGCCCCAGCACCACCGGGCCACCGAGGTCGCGACCCGAGACCCCCGATGCGACCGGCAGGATGAACGCCACACCGAAGATCGTCAGAATCGCAGGGAGCCCGCGGAACAGCTCGATCCACGCCGTGGCGATCCAGCGGAACGGACCGATGCTCGAGAGCTTCAGCAGCGCCAGCACGACCCCGAGCACCAGCCCCGCGGTGAACGCCACCGCCGTGAACCACAACGTGTTGACGAGGGCGGTCGTGATGATCCCCGGGAACATCTTGACCGCGACTTCGGGGTTGAAGAAGAGCGGCCCGATCCTCGCCCAGTTGGTGGTGATCGCCGCCCAGACGACGATCGCGATCAGCACCGCGTAGACGATGTACCGATAGAGCTTGCTTCTGGTGCTGCGCCTCAACGCCATTGTCAAGGTCTCCCTGATCTACGCCGCTCGCCGATTACTTCGCGGTGAAGTAGTTGTCGTAGATGGTCTGGTAGTCGCCGCTGTCCTGCAGCTCCTTCAGCGCGCCGTTGACCGCCTCGAGCAGCGCGTCCTTCTCACCCTTGGCGAAGGCGAAGCCGTAGGACTCGCCGGTCTCATACTCCTCGACGATCTTGTAGGCCTTGTCTGCCTTCTCGTGCTCGAGGTTCACCGGCTGGTCCTGCAGGATCGCGTCGATCAGCCCCGACTGCATCGCGGGCCACAGCTCGCCGTCCGACGGGTACTGCACGATCTCAGCGCCGGTGGCGTTCTCGTTGGCGTAGGCCTCGCCGGTGGTGCCCTGCTGCACGCCGACGTTCTTGCCTTCGAGGTCATCGATCGACGTGATACCGGAGTCGGTGCGCACCAGGAGCGACTGCAACGATTCGTAGTACGGGTCGGAGAAGTCGATGTTCTTCTCCCGCTCTTCGGTGATCGTCATGGCGGAGGCTCCGACGTCGCACGTGCCCGATGCGAGCGTGGTGCCGGACTGCAGCGCCTCGAAGCCGACGTCCTGCACCGCGAGCTTCAGATCGAGCTTCTTCGCGACCGCATCGAGCAGGTCGATGTCGAATCCCGTGTAACCGGTGCCGTTGTCGCCGCCCTCGAACTCGAAGGGCGCGTACGGGATGTCGGAGCAGATGGTGAGGGTGCCGGCCTCGACGAGGTCGAACTCGTTGTCGGCGGCACCGTCAGAACCGCCGCTTCCGCCGGCGCAGCCGGCAAGGGCGAGGGTGGCGGTCGCCGCGAGGGCGATCCCGGCGATGAGGTTACGACGCTGCATGACGGCTCCTATGTGACGAGGACCTGACGCCCACGAACGGGTAGGTGATCATCTTGACATGCAGCACGCGGCCGAACCGAACCAGACCGCCCCATGGTCGATCACATTTGTGTTGCAAGTGACCGTTAACCGGATTCGACGGTCAGACCTCGAAGTCGACGGCGACCCGGGATGCCACGACCGAGCGGATGTAGCCGGCGACCTCTTCGTGCGCGGGGTGCACCTGATACTCCTCGAGCGCGGCGATGGAGGCGAAGTCGGCGACGAGGGTGACGTCCCAGTTGGCGTCGGGGTACGCGGCATTCGCGCCGGCCGAGATCGACAGCAGCTGAGGAACGACGCCCTCCAGCGCATTCAGCCGACGGGCGACCTCGCTGGCCTGCGCAGAGCGCTCGGCCGCGTCCTCGGCAGCGAGTTTCCAAGTCACGACGTGTCGAATACTCATACAAGGGCCTCCTCAAGGGACTGGCGCAGACGGTCGGCAGAAAGCCGCCAGTGCGCGTGCAGTTCGCCGTCGATGAGGACGACCGGGATCTTCTCCCACCACAGCTCATACAGTGCGGGGTCGTCCTGGATCGACGCCTCGACGATCTCGATCTGCTCCGCAGCGGCATCCGGCAACTCGGCGACGACGGTGTCGATGATCTCCGACGCGACGTCGCAGAGGTGGCAGTCCGGCTTGCCGATGAGGGTGAGCGAGATCACGCCGAAGGCACCTCGACCGGGTGGCCCTGGGCCACCCACTCGCCGGTACCGCCGTCGACGTTGGTGACGTCGTAGCCTCGCGCCTCCAGTGCCTCGACGACGCGCGCCGATCGTCCGCCCACCTGGCAGATCACGTCGAACGCCTCGGCCGGAAGCTCCTCGAGACGGTTCCCGATCTCCGACATCGGGATGTTGACGGCGCCCGGCACGTGCCCGGCGGCGAACTCGTTCGCCTCGCGCACATCGATGAGCGGTGTGCTCTCGCGCGCGGCGAGGTCGGCGATGGTGATCGACTTCATGGCATCCTCACAGTGTTACGGGCGCAGAGACACAAAGCGCCCGTCCGGAGACAGGCGCTCGGTGTCTTGGCCGCTTACTTCTTGTTGCGGCGCTGGTGGCGAGTCTTGCGAAGCAGCTTGCGGTGCTTCTTCTTCGCCATGCGCTTGCGGCGCTTCTTGATGACAGAACCCACGGAAACCTCACTAAGTCAGGGGCTGGGCGTCGGGAATACCGGACGCCCGGGTTTGGGCACGGAAAAATGCCTCGGATCAGTCTAGCAAACCGGAGAGGCCCCGCCGCACGGGCATCACTCGTCGGCATCCTGCGTGACCATGAAGCGCCACACGAGCGCGTGCCCGAGCGCGATCAGGGTGATCAGGAGCAGCGCCTCGACCTGGATCCCCTTGAGCCCGAGGGGATCCGCGATCTGCGGGGCGACGCCGATGACCGCGATCGCCGCGTACACGACCACCGAGGCGACCTGGGTCCATCGAACCGCTGCCGGAGTTCCGTCGCCCCGGGCCTGGGAGACCAGCCGCAGCATGGACACTCCGCCGACGACGGCGATCACCACGAACGACATGCGCCACATCACGGGGCTCTCGGTCCCGCCGACCTGCGCGAACAGCCCCATCAGCGCCGGCAGCAGGAACGACAGGTAGATGCCGCCGATCGTGCGGCGCATCGCCGGGCTGGAGGTCCAATCGCGGCGCGCGCGGACGACGTTCCACCACAGGCCGGTGAGAGTGAAGCAGGTCGCGGAGAAGAGTGCGTAGAACGTGCTGACGTCCATCGCCCATCCTCCCGGCTAACCGACGTCGGAGATGGGACGCTGCAGGGCGTCGGCGACCGCCGACTCCGGCACGCGGTAGCTGCGGCCGAAACGGATCGCGGGCAGCTCGCCGGAGTGCACGAGACGGTACACGGTCATCTTCGACACGCGCATGATCTCGGCGACCTCGGCCACCGTCAGGAACCGGACATCAGGTACTTCGGGCATCCCCTGTACCCCTTTCTCAATGAGCACACTCTATGGGGAAGGTGCGACGCGTGTAAACCCATGTGGCTGATGGGATCAGCGGGATGCCGCGACTGTGGCGAACGCGCGCACCGGGAATGTGCCGAATCCGCGGATCGCCGGCGGGGCGGCGGTGAACCGCGCTCCGCGCGCCGGCACGGCATCGAGGTTCGTGAGGTGCTCGACCACGTGCACGCCGGCGGCGAGGAGGATCGAGTGCGCCGGGCGCGTGCCCCCGCTCTCGGTGTCGTCGATGTTCAGCGAGTCGATGCCCACCATGCGGACTCCGGCGTCGACGAGGAAGCGCGCGCCGTCCTCCGTGAGGAACGGGGAGCCGTGCGCGTACTCCGGGGTCCCGAAGTGGCGGCTCCAGCCCGTGTCGAGCAATACCGCCGCACCCGCGAGATCACGATCCGCCAGGGTCTCGGCGCGGATGCCGCGGTTCTCCGCACTCCAGGAGTCGCGGAGGTGGAACACCTCGGCGCTCAGCCCGACGAGTGAGCCGAGATCGAGCGAGGCCAGATCTCCGCCGTCGGCGTAGCGGTGATAGGGAGAGTCGAGGTAGGTGCCCGTATTGCCGATCATCGTGATGATGTCCATCGCGAACTCGGTCCCAGGAGCATACTTCGAGCGGGAATCCTCTCGTGTCAGATGAGAGTGGATCGTCGGCGCCGGGAGCCCCGGGTACGTCACCAGCCCGGCTTCGATCGGGTGGCTGCAGTCGATGACTCGCTCGGATGCGCCGGTTGCGGCATCCGCCTCCACACCGCGACTCCCCCGGTGCTGTTCCTCGACGAAACGGAGATCGCGCAGGACGACCTCACTGACCAGGGCCAATCCGAGATGCCGGATCAGGAGGGCGCCGACCTCGGCATCCGTCATATGGGGGCGCGGCACGTCCAGCCGGAACCCCTCACCTCTGATCCCTCCCCCGTTCGCGAACGAGAGGGAGAAGTCGAAGTGGGCCCGGTACTCGGCTGCGGTGGTGGTCATGTTCACATCATGGCAAAGCGGCCCGCGGATCGGTGACGGATCAGACGGGCTTCTTCGCCTTCGCGAGGCGCTCTTTCGCCTCACGCAGCGACTGCCGCTCGAGCTTGCGGGCGATCCGCAGCGCCTTCTCGGCCTCGCGCACCGCCTTCAGCGCCTCGCGGTGCCGCTTGTCGCCGGCAACCTCGGCGGGTTCGATGTCGATCCACTCCGGTTCGCTCGCGTGCGGCTCGCCGCGGTCGAGTTCGGCGATGTACGCGTCGACGCCGTCGAGGATGCGCTCCAGGGCGAAGCGGAAAGGATCGGCCGTGGAGACGAACACACCGTCGTCGATCGCGCGCCGCAGTGCGGGGTAGTCGTCGGCCGTGATCACGCGGTCGAAGAGCACTGCCTCCCTGGCCGAGACCTCATCCGCCGTGAGGCCGCTGCTCCGCGCTGTGTCGGTATAGCCGGCGAGCACCGTTCCGTACCAGCGGGCGTGGCCGGTGACCGACAGCGCCACCGCCACGCGCTCGTCCGCGGTGAGCGGAGTCTGCTCCAGGCTCGAGAGCCCCGCGTCGAGCCAGGACGAGCTGTTGGGCGTGATCGGCGATCCCGAGATCGGCAGGGACAGCATCCACGGGTGCTGCAGAAACACGAGGACCTGCGCCTCGAAGAGGGTGCGCAGCTTCTCCCGCCAGCCGTCGAGTTCCCGGTAATCCTCGGGTGGAAGGCCGGTGGCCTCCTCCTGCATCAACAGGAGCAGATCGTCCTTCGCACTGACGTAGCGGTACAGCGACATGGGGGTGAACCCGAGTTTCGCCGCGACCGCAGCCATCGACACGGCACCGATGCCCTCGGCATCGGCGAGCTCGACCGCCGCTTCGACGATGCGTTCGACGCTCATCTCACGTTTGGGTCCGCGCTGCGGGTTGGCGGCCACGCCCCAGGCCAGAGCGATACCGCGCGGCAGCTCGGGGGGTTCCTGCTCAGTCATCCCCTCATCGTAGTTCTGTTTATTGAGTAAACAGTGTGTTATGGTCATACACAGTTGATATACGAGGTACACAGTTTGCCCTCCCGACAGAAAGGAAAACACGATGACGACAGCAATACATGTACGCGGCCTTCGCCAGAGTTTCGGCGACCGGACCGTGATCGACGATCTGGACATCACGGTCTCCCGGGGCGAGGTGTTCGCCTTGCTCGGCCCCAACGGTGCGGGCAAGACGACGGTCATCAACATCCTCACCACCCTCACCAGGGCGGATGCCGGAACCGTGAGCGTCGCCGGTTTCGATGTGCGCACGCAGTCCGTGCAGGTGCAGCAGCGGATCAGCCTGACCGGGCAGTCCGCCGCCGTCGACGATGCGCTCACGGCCACCGAGAACATCGTGATGTTCTCACGTCTGGCAGCGCTCGGCAGAGCCGCGTCCACGCAGCGAGCTGCCGATCTGATCGCGCAGTTCGATCTGACGGATGCCGCGTCTCGCATCGTCCGGACCTTCTCCGGCGGCATGCGCCGCCGTCTCGATCTGGCACTGAGCTTCGTCGTCACTCCCGAGGTGCTCTTCCTCGATGAACCGACCACCGGGCTGGACACCCGAAGCCGGCGAGATCTGTGGGACATCATCCGCTCGCTCGCCGTGGCGGGGACGACCGTGTTCCTCACGACCCAGTACCTCGAGGAAGCCGACCAGCTGGCCGATCGGATCGCGGTGCTGCACGAGGGCCGCATCGCCGCGCTCGGCACGGCGGCCGAACTGAAGTCGCGCATCGGCGGCGACACCGTCGAGCTGCACGACGGCCGTGGCGACCTGCTCCGCGAACTTCCCACCGACGGAACCGTCGCGGGCCTCCGGCGAGCGCTCGACCTGCTCGACGAGCAGGGCGCCGACGGCGTCGTCACCCTTCGCCGGCCCACTCTGGATGACGTGTTCCTCGCCGTCACCGCACGCACGCAGAACGCCACCACAGCCACCACAGCCACCACAGCCACCGTGAAGGAGTCCACATGAACACCGTCCTCACTCCCGCGACGCCCGGCGCCACCGCAGCCGTCCGTCCGCGCCTCGGCGGCGTCACAGCCGAGGCGATCTTCGTCGGCCGCAGCCTCCGCCACTCACTGCGCGACGGCGAATCGCTCCTGATGGCCGTCATGCTCCCGGTGATGCTCATGCTCATGTTCACCTGGGTGTTCGGCGGCGCGATCGATCCGTCCGGTGCCTATGTCGACTACGTCGTTCCCGGCATCATCCTGACCTGCGCCGGATTCGGGGCTTCCTCCACCGCCGTCTACGTCGCCAACGATATGCGCACCGGCATCATCGATCGCTTCCGGACGATGCCGCTGCGCGCCGGAGCGGTGCTCACCGGGCACGTCGTGGCCAGCGTGCTGCGCAACCTCGTCGCTACCGCGATCGTCATCGGAGTCGGAGTGCTTGTCGGTTTCCGCCCCGACGCCACCTTCACCGAGTGGGTCGGGATGACGGCTTTGATCGCCCTGTACATCCTCGCGATCACATACCTGTTCGCGGCCATCGGGCTGGCCGCCGGCAGCCCGGAGGGGGCGAACGGCTACGGCTTCGTGCTGCTCTTCCTGCCGTATCTCTCCAGCGCCTTCGTACCTGTGGCGAGCATGCCGGGCTGGTTGCAGCCTGTTGCCGCGAATCAGCCCATCACACCGATCGTCGAGACGATCCGCGGGCTGCTGATGGATGCCCCACTCGGGACAGAGCCGCTATGGGCCATCGGCTGGTGCGTGGTGATCCTCATCGTGGCCACTGTCTGGGGCGCCTGGCTGTTCCGTCGCAAGGCCGCTCGGCGCTGAGATCCCGATACCCCTGACGGCACCCCGCGTCGTCAGGGGTATCGTCGTGTCGCGTGGGACTGGAGGAGCAGGCGCCGATCAGGCGCCGAGCCTCTTCAGCGCCGTTGTGACCGCGTGCCTGGCGGAGGCAGCAGCCCGGCCGACGACCTCGGCGGCATGGGCGGCGCCGTCGGGCAGCGGCAGAGCCGGATAGTCGAAGTCGGGAGCACTGTCGCCGAACGCGTCGACGAGGAACGGCACCAGCCAGTCGTCCACGACTTCGAGAGGATCGACCTCGAGGCTGTAGAAGCGGCGCTGGCCGTCTTCGCGCACCGTGACGAGGTCGGCGTCGCGGAGCACCTTCAGATGCTTGGAGACCGTCGGCTGGCTGATGCCGAGCTCGGCGACGATCTGGCTCACGCTGGTACCGGCGTCCCCTTCGGTGGTGCGTCGCAGCAGGAGCTGGAGGATGTCGCGCCTCGTACCGTCTGCGATCACGTCGAAGATGTCCGTCATGTGATCAGGGTAGTCGTCCCGAGCACGGAGTACCATGACGAAGGCTCGGCGAGAGGCGCCGTGCGGCCGTCGGGACGACGGGTACCGGAGATGTGAAGGGGGACGCGATGTCGAGCATCGTGTCTGACTCGTCTCCTGGAGAGCGCCTGAAGAGCGCCGGCGCCTGGTTCAAGCACCTCATCATCTCGTCGCCATCACGCTTCGCGATCGTCGTGTTCGCGCTGCTGATCATGGTCTTCACAGTGTTGTTGTCGCTGCCGATCGCAGCTGCCGACCGCACGGTCACCCCGCTCAGTGACGCTCTCTTCACGGCGGTCTCCACGATCTGCGTGACCGGCCTCACGACGGTCGATATGGCGACGCACTGGTCGGCGTTCGGGAATGTCGTGATCTTCATCGGCGTGAACATCGGCGGTATGGGAGTGCTCACGCTCGCCTCGCTGATGGGCATGGCGATCTCCAAGCGGCTGGGCCTGCGCGCGAAGCTGATGGCGGCCGGCGACACCAATCCGCTCCGCGCGCACGGCGGGGTCGTCAACGAGAGCCAGACCGTCCGGCTCGGCGAAGTCGGTCAGCTGCTGACCACCGTTGCGCTGTCCACCCTCCTGATCGAGGGAGTCGTGGCGGTGCTGCTCTATCCCGGCCTGGTCATGGCGGGCATCGACCCCCTGACCGCTCTCTGGGAGGCGCCCTACTACGCGGCGATGTCGTTCACCAACACCGGTTTCACGCCCAACGTCGGCGGTGTCGCCGTCTTCGCGGACGACTACTTCGTGCTGACCGTGCTGATGATCAGCGTGTTCCTGGGGAGCATCGGATTCCCGGTGATCTATACGCTCGCCAAACACGTGTGGCACGTGAAGCGTTGGTCGCTGCACACCAAGCTCACGCTTGTCACGACGGTGCTGCTGTTCCTGCTCGGAGCAGCGGTATTCCTGGTCCTGGAATATGAGAATCCGCGAACCTTCGGATCGATGGATGCCGTCGACACCACGTTCCAGGCGTTCTTCCTCTCCGCGATGACCCGCTCCGGCGGCTTCTCCGTCGTCGACATCGGCGGCCTGAACGGCTCATCGCTCGTCGCCGGATCGATGCTGATGTTCGTCGGCGGTGGTTCGGCGTCGACCGCCGGCGGCATCAAGGTCACCACGCTCGCCGTGCTCGCGATCGCGGTCTGGTCGGAGGCGAAGGGCCGTCAGTCCGTCGAGGTGTTCGGCCGCCGCATCCCGAGCGACGTGCAGCGCGTCGCACTCAGCGTCGTGGCCTGGGGCGCGACCATCGTGGCACTGTCGACGATCATCATCGCCCAGATCACCAAAGACGACATCGCCCATGTGTTGTTCGACGTGATCTCCGCCTTCGGCACGGTGGGGCTTTCGACGGGACTCACCGAGAGCCTTCCCGATTCGGCGACCTATGTGATGGCCGCCACCATCTTCATGGGGCGCATTGGTACAGTGACTCTCGCCGCGGCAGTCGCCGCGACATCGCGATCGCAGCTCTACTCGCTGCCCGTGGAAAGGCCGATCGTTGGTTGAAGTCCTCCGGGGCGATGCGCCCGTTCTCGTGATCGGACTCGGCCGGTTCGGCGCCGCGTGCGCCGGCGAACTCGACCGGCTCGGCCGCGAGGTGCTCGCGATCGACGGCAACCTCGAACTCGTTCAGAAGTGGTCGGATCGCGTCACGCACACCGTGCAGACCGACGCCCGCAACTTCGACGCCCTCCGCCAGATCGGCGCAGCTGACTTCCAGGTCGCGGTCGTGGCGGTCGGCTCCTCCATCGAAGCGTCAGTGCTCATCACCGCGAATCTGGTCGACCTGAAGGTGCCGCAGATCTGGGCGAAGGCCGTCTCGCAGTCGCACGGCAAGATCCTGGCCCGCGTCGGCGCGAACCACGTCATCTATCCCGAGCGCGAAGCCGGCGAACGCGTCGCGCACCTGGTGAGCGGGCGGATGCTGGACTTCATCCGCTTCGACGACGACTTCGTGCTCGCGAAGATGTATCCGCCGAAGTTCATCCGCGGCGTCGGCCTCAACGAGTCCGGTGTACGGACGAAGTACAAGGTCACCGTGGTCGGCGTGAAGAGCCCGGGCAAGCCTTTCCGCTACGCCGAGGCGAACACGATCGTCACCAACCACGACCTCATCATCGTCTCGGGCACGAACAGCGACATCGAGCGCTTCGCCGCACTCGACCGCTGACCCGTCAGGCGTCGATGTCGATGTCGATGTCGATGTCGATGTCGATGTCGATGTCGATGTCGAGCACGATGTCTACGGGACCGTGACGAAGTGGAATGGTGCGGGCCCGCGCCAGAACCAGATCTCCCCCGGGAACCGCAGCCGCATGCTCAGGCTCCGGCCGCGAGCTCCTTGGCACGCGCGAGCGCGGCACCCGCTGCATCCGCGAATGTGCGAGAGAGATGCGCCTCCTGCAGCACGGCGATCGCGCGCTCGGTCGTGCCCTTCGGACTGGTGACGCGACGACGCAACTCGGCCGGTTCCTCGCCGGAGGCGTCGAGCAGAGCGGTCGCGCCGATGAAGGTCTGCTCGACCATCAGGCGTGCATCCGCCTTCGTGAATCCCAGGCCGATCGCGGCGTCTGTGAACTGCTCGATCAGCAGATAGACGTAGGCCGGCCCGGATCCGGAGATCGTCGAGAGCGCGTCGATCTGCGCTTCGGGCACCTCGATCACAGCACCCACGGTCTCGAAAAGACGCCGGACGACGGCGACGTCATCGGCGGTCGCCGCCGCCCCCGCGGCGAGCCCGGTCACGCCCTTCCGCACGGTCGCCGGAGTGTTGGGCATCGAGCGGATGACACGCGCATGGCCTCCGAGCACGTCTGCGAAGGTCTGCAATGTGACTCCCGCCGCCAGGCTCACCACGATCGCATCGGGTGCGAGCGACGGAGCGATCTCGCGCAGCAGATCCGGCACCATCGCCGGCTTCACGCCGACCAGGACGATGCGGGCGCCGGCGGAGGCATCCGCATTGCCGGTCGGATGCTCCTCGAGGGCGATGCTCCGAACTCCCGGAAGCTCGGCGAGCTCGTTCGCCTTCTCGGTCGTGCGGTTGGTGGCGGTGATCCCGCCGTCGATCCCGCTACCGGAGGCGACGACTCCGCGGAGGATCGCACCGCCCATGGAACCGGCTCCGAGGAAGGCGAGTGAAGGGAGCGAATCAGGCATGCCGACATCCTATGGCGAGCATCCGGCTACGCCGCGGGGGACCCGGAGACCGATGCCGACGCTGGCTAGACTCGTCGCATGAGCGCATCCGGTGGGACCAAGGCGATCATCGCGGCATTCCTCGCGAATCTGGGCATCGCGCTCGCGAAGTTCCTCGCCTGGGCGCTCTCCGGCTCGGCCTCGATGCTGGCGGAGGCCATCCACTCCGTCGCCGACTCCGGCAACCAGATCCTGCTGCTGAGGGGCGGGCGCAAGTCGAAGCGCGAGGCCGATCGCTCGCATCCGTTCGGATACGGACGCGAGCGGTACGTGTACGCGTTCGTCGTCTCGATCATTCTGTTCTCGGTCGGCGGCATGTTCGCCGTCTACGAGGGCATCGCGAAGCTGCGCGAGCCGCACGAACTGGACCTCACATGGTGGTGGCTCCCGCTGCTGGTGCTCGTCGTCTCGATCGCACTCGAGTCCTTCTCGCTGCGCACGGCCGTCCGCGAGAGCAATCTCGTGCGGGAGAAGGGGCAGTCGTGGGTGTCGTTCATCCGGCGCGCCAAAGCCCCGGAGCTGCCGGTCGTGCTGCTCGAGGACACCGGGGCACTCACCGGTCTGATGCTCGCCCTGTTCGGCTACGGACTCACGCTCCTCACCGGGAACCCGGTCTTCGACGCCATCGGCACCCTGTGCATCGGCGTGCTGCTGATCATCATCGCGTTGGTGCTCGGCATCGAGACGAAGAGCCTGCTGGTGGGTGAAGGCGCCACGACCGCCGACCACGACCGCATCGTCGACGCCATCAGCGACGGACCCGAGGTGGTCAAGCTCATCCACATGAAGACGCTGTACCTGGGGCCCGACGAGCTGATGGTCGCCGCGAAGGTGGCACTGGCATCCGACAAGACGGTGCGCGAGGCCGCCGACGACATCGACGAGATCGAGAAGCGCATCCGCGAGGCCGTGCCGGCCGCTCGCGTCATCTACATCGAGCCGGATGTCTACCGCCCTGCGATCGATCCCGAGCCGTCCACCGACGTGTTCGTGCTGAAGTCGTCGGACTGAGCTCAGCGCCGCCGCTCGAAGAAGTCGCGCAACAGCGCGGTGGCGGCCTCCGCCTCGACTCCGCCGACGACCTCGGCTCGGTAGGGCAGGCGACGGTCGCGCAGCACGTCGTACATCGAGCCCGCCGCGCCGGCCTTGTCGTCCCAGGCGCCGAAGACGACTCTCCCGATCCTCGCCTGCAGGATCGCCCCCGCGCACATGATGCAGGGTTCGAGCGTCACGACGAGGGTGTGCCCCTCGAGATTCCAGGAACCGGCAGAGGCCGCCGCACCACGCAGCGCCTCCACCTCGGCGTGACCGGTCGGGTCGTGGGTCGCCTCGCGGTTGTTGCGCCCCTCAGCGACGATGCGACCGCTCCCGTCGAGCACGACTGCACCGACCGGGATCTCCTCGGCCGCCGCTGCTTCCGCCGCGAGCCCGAGCGCGCGCTGCATGGCGTGGACATCGGCTGTGCTCATGATCAGAGAGCCTACGACAGCGGGGCTGCGGCATCCGATGTCTTACTGGGGCGCACCGCGCATTAGCCTGTATCCATGCGCGTTCATGTGGCCGACCACCCCCTCATCACCCACAAGCTGTCGGTACTGCGCGATGTGCGCACGCCGTCGCCGGTGTTCCGCCAGCTGACCGAGGAGCTCGTGACGCTGCTCGCCTACGAGGCGACGCGCAACGTGAAGGTGAGCCCCGTCGAGATCACGACCCCCGTCACGAAGACGATGGGCGTGAAGATCTCCGAGCCGCGGCCGATCGTCGTACCCATCCTGCGCGCCGGACTCGGGATGCTCGAGGGCATGGTCAAGCTGCTGCCGACGGCCGAAGTCGGGTTCCTCGGAATGGTCCGCGACGAGGAGACGTTCGAGCCGACGACCTACGCCGAGCGACTTCCGGATGATCTGAGCGACCGCCAGTGCTTCGCGATCGACCCGATGCTGGCGACCGGCGGCTCGCTGGGGGCTGCGATCGAGTTCCTGTTCAAGCGCGGCGCGCAGGATGTCACGGCTATCTGCCTCCTCGGTACCCCCGAAGGCGTCGCCTTCATCGAGAACATGGTCGGCGACCGTGACGTCACTCTCGTTCTCGGCGCGCTGGATGAGCGTCTCAACGAGAAGGGCTACATCGTTCCCGGCCTCGGCGACGCCGGCGATCGCCTGTACGGCACCGTCTGAATCGGTTCGCACTGCTTCTCCCGCCTCACGCGGGTGAAGCTTCGCTCGCCCCGGGCGTCAGACGGCCAGCCGGTACCCGCGCTCGTCGCCGTAATGCACGAAGCCGGCGCGGGCGAGGATCGGCGCGGAGGTGGCGATGCGCCCCTTGACGAGAGCCGTGGTCGCACCGAGTTCGGCGCCGATCCGCAGCCGCTCTGCGAGCACCGCCCGGTAGGCGCCTCTGCCTCGCGAATCCTCCAGGGTCGCGGCTCCCCACAGGCGCACGAAACCGTCGACGATCGTGCATCCGCCCGTGCTGACCGGCTTGCCCTCGAGGCGTCCGAGCACTCGGACTCCCCTCCCGGACGTGAGTTCTTCCGTCAGTTCGGCGAGTTCCGTTCGCAGACCCTCCTCGTCGAGCGGATCCTGCCTCCACACCGGCACGTTGACGGAGTCGACCTCCCGCACCTGATCGATGGTCTGCACGATCTCGGCGGTCACCGCTGACGGAACCTCGATGGGCGGGGGATCGATCGCGGAGACGCCGATCGGGCGAGCCAGCACGGCGACCGTGTCGACATGTTCGGCGCCGCGGCGCCGCAGCTCATCCTCGAGATCCGGGCGATCGGAGGCGTTCGTCCAGAAGGACAGCTGCGTCTCGCCCCACGATCGGGTGCGCTCGATCGCGTGGTCGAGGACAGCGGCAGGATCCGCCGTCGAGCCGACCTGTGAGCCGCGCACGCCACCGCCGAATCGCGCTGGATAACGCACCAGCTGCAGGTGTTGCTTCTCCTGGTCGGAGTCGCGCGGGAACCAGACCCACGCGGCCGAGGCGCGGTGGATGTCGTCGATCGAGTGCATGCCCTCCATCATTCCGCGGCGCCGACGAGTCGCGCGAATGCGCTGAGCCGCGCGACCCCCTCCGGGGTGTGCGGGAGGTCGTCGAGCAGGGCCGGGGAGTGGACCAGGTAGGCCACGCACTGCGCGCGGGAGATGGCGACGTTCAAGCGGTTCTGCAGCAGCAGGAACTCCGGTCCGCGCGGGGCATCGCGCCCGCTGGATGCCGCCAGCGACGTGATCGAGACGACGGCCTCCTTGCCCTGGAAGTTGTCGACCGTGCCGACCGGCACCCACGGGAACCCAGCCGCGGCCAGCGCTTCGAGCACGAGCTGCTTCTGCGCGTTGTAGGGCGTGACGACGATGATGTCGCCCTCGACGAGCGGCCGCGTCGTCGAGGCGGGATCGTTGTCGGTGAAGGTGCGCCCGACCAGATCGCGCACGAGCCGCACGACCTCGGCCGCCTCCTCCGGCGACTGCGTGGCGTTGCCCCGATGGCGCAGCGGAACGATGTGCAGTCCCGGATCGACGCCCTCGACGGCACGGCGCTCGGTACCGGGCGCCGAGGCCAGCTTGCCGGCGTAGGCCAGCTTCGACACCGGTGCTGCGATGAGCGGATGCATCCGCCACGACCTCGCCAGGAAGTAGCCGTATTCCGGCCGCACGACGGCATCGCCGTCCATCACCCAGCCGAGGGCCGACGTGTCGACCGGTTCCGGGTGGGCGCCCTGGCTCACCTGCGGGAGCTGCTGCGGGTCGCCGAGGAGCAGGAGTCGTTGCGCTCCCGCCGCGACCGCGATGGTGGACGCGAGGGAGAACTGCCCGGCCTCGTCGATGACGAGGAGATCGAGCCCTCCTCGTTCCACACGGCTCGTATTGCTGAAGTCCCATGCCGTGCCCCCGACGACGACGCCGTCTCCCTCGTGCTCGGCGAGGAATGCGCCCATCCCGCTCTTCGGGATCACCGTGTAGGCCGGTTCGCCGCCGCCGTCCTTCGGCGACTTCGCCACCTGCGAGGGCGCGACACCGTCGGCGACGATCCGCGTCAGCAGCGTCTCGATGATGGCGTGCGACTGCGCGACCACGCCGACCTTGAAGCCGTGTTCGTTCACGAGTCGTGCGATCACCTGCGAGCCGGTGTAGGTCTTGCCCGTTCCGGGCGGACCCTGCACGGCCAGGTAGCTGCGGTCGAGGTCGAGGACTGCCCGGACGATCGCGTCGATCAGGTCTTCTCCGGCCGCGGGCAGCGGCTCCCCCGAGCGGGTGCGCGGCGGGATCCGGCGCAGGATGTCGGTCGCCGCGTCTGCGGGGAACCCCGGAGCGGCGAGGTGCACGGCATCCGCCCATTCGTCGATCGCGCCCTGCAGGGACGCCACCCGCGGTGGCGACGCCGGCGTCAGCGCGAGCGGCAGTTCATCCCAGGTCTGTCCCTGGATCGCGGACTCGGTGATGACGTAGCCGTCGTCCAGCACCCCGGTCACGGTCACCGAGTGCGGCACGTGCACGGCACGGGACGCGACTTCGGTGTCGAACGGAGCCGGCACCGGGTACAGCGCGAAGGGTTGTGAGCCCTCGCCCAGCGTGGTCCCGGGCGAGATCTCTCCGCGGATCTCCACCTCACGTGACATCACGCGCCTGCCCTCGCCGACGCTCCACTCCCGGCGCACCACGCAGGAACCCGGATCGACCCGCACGACGTCGCGCGTGCCCTCCCACATCGTCACCGGCTCGCGCAGTCGCTGGAAGTGCGCGACCCAGAAGCTCTTCGCCTCGCGGGGGAAGTAGTCGATCGCGGCAGCCGCCAGGCGATGGACCTGGCCGTCGTCGCCGGCCTCGACGGCACGCCCGGCGTCGGCGAGCAGCGCGACGGAACGCGGCGACGGCTCGTAGATCACCTCGTCGGCCTCGTCGGGGGGTGCCGGATGCACGCCTTCTCGCTTGGCGATCTCGATCAGCCAGTTGCGCAGCCGTCGCGTCGAGACGCAGTCGTAGCGGTTGTAGTCGGCGAGGTCGGCCAGCACGGCATCCGCCTCGGCCCGCTCCCCGGCTGCGGCGAGTTCCTTCGCCGCGACGTACTGCACGATGGAGTCGTCGCCCTTCTGCACGTCGCTGGTGCGCACGTCTTCGCCCATGTACAGCGGCTCGAGCTTCTTGATCGAGTACGACCTCGATCCGACTCGGACAGTGCGCAGGACCAGCGGATACAGGTCGACGAACACGCCCTCGCGGAGCAGCCGGTCGACCTCACCCTCGCGCACGCCGTGTCGCGCGGCCATCGCGACGAGGTGCGAGGTCTCGTACGGGGCGTAGTGGTAGATGTGCATGCCGGGATGCGCGGTCCGGCGCGCGTTCACGAAGTCGAGGAACGTCTCCAGAGCGCGCCGCTCGTCGGCGAAGGTGTGCGCCCACAGCGGCGTGTACTGATCGGCGTTGTCGACCCAGCCGAACAGGTAGTCGATGCCCCACTGCGCCTCGCCGTCGGGGGCAGGCTCCGTGTACAGCGGATCGCCCTCGAAGTCGAAGAAGATGTCGCCGTGGCTGGGCACGGGAAGAGTGTGGATGGCCGCCGCATAGTGCACGTCGTACGTCGGCGCCCCTTCCGCGTCGGCGCGGAGCTGAAGCCGCGCCTGGGCCCGGAGGTTGTCGAAGGTGTCGGCGTTCATGCCCTCGGGGGCGGTGGATGCCGCGGCCAGCGCGTCGATCGTCTCGATACCGGAGGCGCGGAGCCGGGCGCGCTGCACGGGGCGCATCCGCGCGACCATGAGCAGATCGCGGTGCGCGATGACCTGCTCCTCGCAGGTGGCGCAGCGGCCGCACGCCACGATCTCGAGGTCGCCCCGGTCGTCACCCCAGCCCAGCGGCGCACCCGCGGCTCCGTCTTCGATGCGACGGTCGGCGATGAGCGCCCGCAACCGGGATCGACGCACCTGGAACAGCGGGAGGAGATCGTCGACGGCGTGCGTGCTGAGGGTGCCGTCGCCCAGGATCAGATCGACCTCATCGGATCGGGGGATGCCCAGCCGATCGAGCTGGTCGACATATGCCGCAAGCTGCATGAGAGCCGTGACGCGGGCCTTGCGGGCGAGCTTGGAGTCCTGCACCCGCCAGCGTCCGTCGTCGTCGCGACGGAGGAAGTCGGCGAAACCCACGAACTCCGGCGTGGCGAAGGCGGCCTGGAACACGACCAGCGCGTCAGATCGCAGCGCCTCCCCCGTCTCGGCGACGGCGGTCGCCAGAGCCGCGGCATCACGCGACTCGACCTTGTCGATGCGGTGCACCCGGGAGTCGCCGAGATCGTCGATGTAGCGGGCGAGGACATTCTGCTCGTGCACGTCGCCGAGCCGGGCGGCGCGGGCGAGCGTCACGTTCTCCGGTTCCTCGACGGCGGGAACTCTGCCCAGCTTCGCGTCGATGGCGCGACACCATGCGAACTCGCACTCGGCGGCCGCCTTGAGGTCGCTCGCGCTCCAGATGACGCGCTGCGCCTGAGTGTCGATCCGCACGATGCTCCCGTTCCCTCGGATGCTTCGACACTAGCCGCGGCATCCGACACCACGTTCGCTCGACCGGAGTCGTGAACGGCGGGGTGGGTCAGGGCGAACTCAACGCCACCAGGTGTCGTCCGGTGTCACGGGGAGATTGCGCTTGTGCTGCGTGGCCAGGTATTTCGCCTCGATGAGGCCGGCGACCTCGGCATCCACAGGGCGCCCTTCGAGGAAGTCGTCGATCTGCTCGTACGTGAGCCCGAGTTCGTCTTCGTCGGTACGACCGGGCTGACCGTCGAGAAGATCGGCCGTCGGCACCTTGAACGCGAGGCGGTCGGGCGCTCCGAGCGAGAGCAGCAGGGAGCGCCCCTGACGCTTGGTGAGCCCGGAGAGCGGGAGGATGTCGGCTGCGCCGTCGCCGAACTTCGTGTAGAAGCCCGTGACCGCCTCGGCCGCATGATCGGTTCCGATCACCAGCATCCGGTCGTGTCCGGCGAGCGCGTACTGCGTCACCATGCGCACGCGCGCCTTGATGTTGCCGCGGTTGAAGTCGCTGATGTCGCTGGTGACGGCGAACTCGATGTCCTCCTCCACCCCGTCCACGCCGTTCTGGATGTTCACCTCGACCGAACTGTCCGGCGCGATGAAGGCGAGTGCGGCAGCGGCATCGTCAGCGTCGTGCTGCACCCGGTACGGCAGGCGCACCGCGAGGAACCGTGCTTCGCCGCCCTCCGCACGCACGCGTTCGACGGCGAGCTGCACGAGACGTCCGGCGAGCGTCGAATCCTGGCCGCCGGAGATGCCGAGCACATAGCCGCCGGCACCCGTCGTGCGGAGATAGTCCACCAGGAACTGCACCCGTCGTTCGACCTCGGCGGCGGGGTCGATCTCGGGCTTCACGCCGAGCGCTTCGGAGATCTGCTGCTGCAGGGTCACGGTGTCCTCCATCTGTCTTCGATCCAGTATCACCCTTGCGTATTACGCACGGATGACGTCGGTGAGGTGCGCACAGACGACATCCGGCTCCGACCTGACAGGATGGTGCGGTGAAACTTCTCGTCGCCGCCCTGAGCTCTGAACTCGCCGCCTTCCCCGACACCCTTCCGGGTTTCGATCGTCTGGTGACCGGGCCGGGCAAGCTCCCGGCGACGTACGCCCTCACCCGCGCACTCGACGCGACGAGCTATGACGAGGTCGTCGTCGTCGGCACCGCAGGCGCCATCGACCCGGAACTCCCGGCCATCGTGCACGAGGTCGGCACCGCCTTCCAGCACGACGTCACCGACCTCGACGGAGTACGCGGACAGCACGTGTCGCTGCCCGCGCGGGTCACGACGGGGCATGACGGCCTGCTCATCGCGACCGGCGATCACTTCGTGGACGACGCGGAGGTCACCGCGGTCATCCGCCCCACCGGCGCCGCGCTCGTCGACATGGAGACCTACGCCTTCATCTGGGTGGCCGAGCAGTTCGGCGTGCCGATCCGGGTGTTCCGTGCGGTGTCGGACAACGCCGAGGACGGCGCGCTCACCGACTGGCGCGAGGCCGTCGCGCGCTGCAGCGAGCAGCTGCGCGAGTTCATCCGCGACGAGTACGGCGTCTGATCCGCCTCGGGCGACGCGGTCGTCTCAGCGCGTCTCGATGACGCTCGGGCCGTTCGCCAGCGCCCGCACCGTGAGCTGCGCCGGGATCTGCTCCTGCATCGCCTCGACGTGACTGATCACGCCGACGGTGCGCCCGCCCTGACGCAGTTCGTCGAGCGTGCGCATGGCGATGTCGAGGGTGTCGCCGTCGAGGGAGCCGAAGCCCTCGTCGATGAACAGGGTGTCGAGACGGAGGCCGCCGGCACGCGCCGTCACCACCTCGGCGAGGCCGAGCGCGAGCGCCAGCGAGCTGAGGAAGGTCTCCCCGCCGGACAAGGACTGGGCGGGGCGGGTCTGGCCGGTGAACGCGTCGAACACGACGATGCCGAGGCCGGATGCCGCTCCCCGCGCCGCGAGCGCATCGGAGTGCTGCAGTTGGTAGCGCCCCGTGGACATGTCGTTCAGCCGTTGGTTCGCGGCGCGGACGATCTCTTCGAGCTCGGCTGCGAGCACGAACGTCTCGAGAGTCATCTTGCGGGTGTTCGCACCGCGTCCGGCGAGGGTGTCGGCGAGGTTCTGCAGGATCTCGTGATCCGCGGCCTGGCCCGCGCTGGCGGCGTGCTCCGCGGCAGCGGACTCGATCAGGCCCTTCAACCGCTCGACGGTGGCGCCGGCGCGTTCGACGGCCTCCATCGCCGAGATCCATCGTGACCTCGCGGCCGTCGCCGCTTCCTCCCCGGGCGCGATCTCGATCCGGTCCTCGGGGAGAGCGCGCAGCTCGAGCGGCAGCAGCACTCCCTTCTCCTTCTCGCGCTGCACCGTGTGCGTCGTGACGCTCTGTTCCAGTGCGGCCTGCTCTGCAGCGGAACGCAGTGCGACGGCGACCTCGGAGACATCGTCGAACGCCGACTTCTCGAGTGCCGCGTCCAGCGCCGCATCGGCGTCGGCAAGGGCCGCGATACGCTGCCCTTGCTCGCTGAGCGCGGATGCCAGGGCCGATGCGGCGGCGATCCGTGTGCGCGCCTCTTCCAGACGGGAAGCGACGGTTTCGGCATCTCCGCGGGCCGCCTGGATCGACGCGGTGGCTTCGCGCGCGGTCTCCTCCCGCGCGGCGAGGGACTCCCGCGCGGTGGCGAGTGCGGATGCCGCTTCGGTGCGCTGACGTTCGAGCACGCCGCCCCGCGCCGTAGCCTCGTTCAGTTCGGCGTCGAGGGCGGCACCACGGGCGGCGACCGTCGCTGCTTCGGCGAGGACGGCGGACGCGGTTTCCAGCTCCTCCTCGGCGCGAGCATCCGAGCGACCGTCTGCTCCGGCAATCGCAACGGCGAGCTCTGCCCCCAGCGCGGCGAGGCGTTCGACGATCTGACGTTCGCGCGCTGCCGCGGCATCGCGCTCCGCCTCGGCCCGCTCGACGTCTTCGGCGGAGATCGGATCGGTGTGCGCGGCGGGAGCCGGATGCTCGTCCGAGCCGCAGACGGGGCATGGTTCGCCTGCGGTCAGCGTGGTCGCGAGCTCGCCCGAGTAGCCGTCGAGCCGCCTCTGCAGCAGCTCCGCCAGCGCGGACTGAGCCGTCGCCAGCGCGCTGTTCGCCGCCGCTCTCTCCCGTTCCGCGGCCGCCTTCTCCGCCTCGAGCCGTGCAGCCTCTCGTACGGCCGCGCCGCGGACGGCCGCCTGATCGCGCAGCCGCGTGAGGCCGTCCAGGCGATCCGCGTTGCGCCGTGCCGTATCGCGCTCTCCGGTCAGTCGGGTGAACAGCGCGGGAAGTTCTGCGCGCTCCTCGTCGACGCGCTCCACGTGGCGAGCCGCGGCATCCACGGCCTCTCGCGCCGAGTCCAGTTGCGCCCGGCGTGCGGAGGAGCCGGACTCGAGCTCCGCAGCGCGCTGCCAATGCCCGCTCTCGCGGGTGAGGTCGGATGCCCAGCTCTGCAACTCGACGACGGACTCGTCGTCGAGTTCGACGCCGGTCGCCCGCCATGCGAGGCGAGCGCGATCGACTGCAGCAGCGGATGCGGACTCCGCGGTCGTTGCGCGCACCACCGCGTCGACCACGCCACGGAGCGTCTCGGCGGACCGGGCTCGGTCGAGCGTGCGTCGAGCCTCCTCGATCTGCGGTTGTTCCGCCTCCAGCGCTGCCAGAGCCGATCGGGCTCGATCGCGTTCTGTCTGCGCGACGACCTGCTCTCGAAGATCGACCAGTGCCGCGTCAGCCAGGGCCAGGGCGCGCTCGGCGTCGTCCCTTTCGGCGGAGCGGCGCTCGGCGCGATAAGTGGCGCGGGCCGCCGCGCGTCGCAGCGCCTCGATCCGCTCCGTCGTGGTCATCGACACGCCGGGCGGCATGGCCAGAGCCGGCGCCGTCGCCTCCGCTGTGTCCGGCGTCGCCTCGCCCGCCTCCGCCTGGGGAGTGCCCCCACCGGAACCCCACAGGTCTTCGATCGTGACGAGTCGCTCGGCCTCCTCGATGCGTGCCGTCACGGCGGCCGTCCGCGCTCCGAGCGCCTGCTCCGAGGCTCGCCGTCGCTCGTCGAAACGCGCCTGGACGTCTTCGAAGCGCTCGGTGCCGAAGAGCTTGCGCAGCAGCGCCTGCCGGTCTTTGCTGTTCGCGAGCAGGAACTCGGAGAACCGGTTCTGCGCGAGCAGGATCACCTGCAGGAACTGCTCGCGGCTCAGCTGCAGGATCGTGTCGAGCTCGTTCCCGACGTCGACGGCCCGCGCTGCCCGGCCGACCCATCCGGAAGCCGTCCGCTCCTCGAGTGCGACGGCTTGCGCCTGCTTCGTCAGGCCTCCGCCGCGCTTCGCCGGGCGGAGGTACTCGGGTGACCGTGTGACGCGGAAACGCCCGGCGGTCGTGCTGAACTCGACGACCACCTCCGAGATGTCGTCGGGCTCGCAGTGGTCGCTGCGCAGCCGCTTCTCACCGCTCTCGTAGCGGGGCACTCCCCCGTAGAGGCCGAAGCACACCGCGTCGAGGATGCTCGACTTACCCGCGCCGGTGCGTCCTGCGATGAGGAAGATGCCGTCGTCGGCGAACGCGTCGAAGTCGACGACCTGACGCGAACGGAACGGGCCGAACCCCTCGATCTCCAGGCGATGCAATCGCATCAGCTGACGCTCTCGATCATGCGAGCGTCCGGATCACACGAGCGCATCCGCACGCACCCGGTCGTCGAGCACCTCGCGGATCAGTTCGCCCTCACGCTCGGTCGCTCCCCGGCCCGCACGGACGTGCTCGAGGAACGCTTCGATGCGGTCGGTGTCGGTCGCGGCGGCTCTCAGCCGCTGCGAGTACGAGCGTTCGTCGGCCGCTGCGTCGGCGTCGGGCTGGTGCTGCACCATCGCGCAGTACGGATACTGCTCCCGCAGCCTTCGCATCGGATCGCGCTGCGGGAGCGCGTCGGTGTAGATCGCGCACACCCAGTCCTGCGCGTGCGCCGAGACGTTGCCGGACGAGAGGATCTCATCGAGCGTTCCCGTGAGGGTGACGAGGCGTCGCGGCACCGGGAGCGGCGATCCACTCGACGGCGGCCAGCCCTGCCGCGTCGAGCTCGATGAGCCACGAGCCGCGTTCCTTGTGCTGCTCGCCGAAACTGTAGTGCAGCGGGGCGCCCGCGTAGCGAACGCGCTCACTCAGCTGCTGCCGCCCGTGGATGTGCCCGAGGGCGACGTAGTCGGGACCGTCGAACACGCTCAGCGGCACGACGTCGAGCCCACCCTGCCGCACCTCGCGCTCGAGACCGGCGGTGGCGTCGACGCCGGCGGCGAAGCAGTGCGCGATCGCGACCGACCGGCCCGCATGCGCGGCCATCCCGTCTCTGACGAGGTCCATCGCGTGCGCCATCGTCTGCGCCTGGGTGCGCAGCTGCCGCCCCTCCGAATCGCCGTCCGGCCAGTGCTGACGGACGATGGCCGGCTCGAGGTACGGAATGCCGAAGAAGTGCACCGGGCCATCGGCATCATCGATCGAGATCGGCGTGCCGATCGCGAGCGGATCGGTGAGCACGTGGATGCCGTCGCGCAGCAGCCGGGCCTGGAAGCCGAGGCGCGCGGCGGAATCGTGGTTGCCGCTGGTGACGATCACGCGGGCGCCGGTCTTGTGCAGAGCGACGAGGGTGTCGCCGAGGAGCGTGTAGGCGGGGCCGGCGGGAGTGGCCGAATCGAAGACGTCGCCGGCGACGACGACCACATCGACGGCGTGGTCGCGAACCTGCTCGGTGAGGGCCGTCAGCACCTCGGCGAGCGCAGCCATGGTCGAGCTGCCATGGAATGTTCGGCCGATATGCCAGTCGGAGGTGTGCAGGATTCGCATACTCACACGCTACGAAGGGGCACGGACATTGCCCCTCAGGCGTGCCGCAGCAGGTCAGGAAGAAGTCGACAGAGGTCGTAATACAACGTCACACGACGGATCTCAGCGGCGACGGAGGAGGTATGCGTGCTCCGGGTGCGCGCTGAACCAGTCGGCCACGTACCAGCAGACGGATTCGACCTTGCGGTCGCCGCGGCTCGCGATGTCGGCGACGGCACCCTCGACGACGCGAGCCGCATGCCCGTGACCGCGGAAACTCGGGACCGTGAAGGCCCTGGTGAGCGCGATCGTACGACCGTCGTCGCGATACTCCAGCACGCTCACCAGCACCCCGTCGCGCGTGAGCGTGTAGCGCGAAGCATCCTTCTCATCGGTGAGGATGAAGCCGTCGACGATGGTGGAACCGGTCACCCGCACCAGATTACGCCGGGGTCTGCACGAATGACCCGTTTTGACACGGGGCGACACGATCCGACATACTTCCTCCCATGACCACCAACGCACGCCCTTTGTCCGCCCAGGAGGCGAACAGGACTGCCGGGATGATGATGCCCGGTCGCGTTGGCATGTGTTGCCGAATGTGTCGCTGAACGAACAGCCACCCCGCACGACTCGGTTTTTCGCGATCTGCGACGACTGAGTCCCCGAGCATCCACCCTCTTGCTCGCGTCCCGGCTCGCCCGGTCATTCATGCAACGCATCAGAGCCGCATCGGCTCACTGTCCCAAGGACTCATCATCATGTCGAACATCGCACTCCTCGAGCGTCCCGCCGTCACCGCCCCGATCCGCACCGTCCGTGCGCAGCAGGAGCAGCAGGCCGCGGCCGACCTTCCCGCCGCCCGCTCCCCTCGCGGTTTCGCCCTCTACGTCGGCCTCGACGAGATCAAGGCCGCTGAGGCCGGCGTCAGCCTTCCCGTCCTCGTCGACGCTCTCCGCCGCACTCTGGCAGAGCTCGCGCCCGGCGCTGAGACCCACGCCACCGTCGCCCTCGCCCCGCACGGGTCCGGCGGCCGCGACCTCGACGTCGTGCGCCTCGCCCTGCAGGAGCCGGGCGCCATCGCCCGTACCAAGGCGGCCGCAGAAGAAGAGGCCGCCAGCACCGAGGGCGGCGTGACTGTCGACATCTCGCGCAAGCGCGTGCTCATCGACGGCGAATCCGCCGCCTTCACGTACAAGGAATTCGAGCTCCTCCAGTACCTCGTGCTCCGAGAAGGACGCACGATCGAGCGCACCGAACTCGTCTCCGCCCTCTGGCAGGCGCAGGACGACGAGACCCCGGGCGAGCGCACGATCGATGTGCACGTGCGGCGCCTGCGCGCCAAGCTCGGTCGCTACGAGGACATCGTGCGCACCGTACGCGGCATCGGCTACCGCTTCGACCGGCACGCGGACGTCGTGATCCGCTACGGCCACGGCACTCCTTCTCCCGACCGGTTCTGAGGCCGCCTCACCCCCACGTCGCGCCTCTCTGCCGTTCATGACTCCTCAAGAATCGGAACGGTGACGGCCATTCGGCCGTCGAGAGGCGTTTTCGGCTGAGTTTCTGAGGAGTTGTGAACAGGATCGGGCTGCCGACCCTCCATAACTCCGGAGATCCGGGCACCATGGACCGGGTTCCGGTCGGTTTCGGGTCGAAACGGGAGACTTCTCCGGAGTTCTGGAGCTCGCGGACCGATGTCAGGTTCCCCACGTAGGGTGGGCGCATGACGTTGACAGCGGATGCCGGGCCGGCCGATGCCGCGCACCCCGGCGCTCCGCTGGAGATGACCTATCGCCCCGCGCACCCGTTCGATCTGGGAGCAACCGTCGGCATGCTGCGACGCGGCGGCACGGATCCGACCATGGTCTTCGATGGCGCCGTGATCTGGCGTGCGATGCGCGCCCCTGACGGCCCGGCGACGCTCGCGCTGCGCTCGGTCGCCGGCGAGGTCAGAGCCACGGCATGGGGTGCCGGTGCGGAATTCGCCCTCGCCACCGTGCCGCGGCTGTGCGGCAGCGCCGACGATCCGGAGCCGCTCGACGCCGCGCGGCATCCGGTGATCGCCGACTCGGCACGGCGCAATCCCGGTCTGCGCCTGACCCGCACCGATGAGGTGTTCGATGCGCTGGCCTGCTCGATCCTCGAGCAGAAGGTCACGGCGATGCAGGCGTTCGGTGCCTGGCGCGCACTGGTCTCCCGCTTCGGGATCCGTGCCCCCGGCCCGACGCCGCGGCCGATGTTCGCGCCGCCCGAACCCGCGGGATGGCGGCGGATTCCCTCCTGGTCATGGCATCGCGCCGGCGTGCAGCCGCCGCAGTCGAAGACGATCGTGCGTGCTGCGGAACGCGGCGACAGCGTGGCCAGGGCTCTGCGAACGGCGGCCCCCGAGGACCGTGATCGCGTGCTCACGAGCCTTCCCGGCGTCGGCGTGTGGACGTCGGCGGAGACCCGCATTCGCGCGCTGGGCGATCCCGATGCGGTGAGCGTCGGCGACTTCCACCTGGCGCACGAAGTCGGATACGCGCTCGTCGGCAAGCGCGTCGATGACGACGGGATGCTCGAACTCCTCGCCCCGTGGGCCGGTCAGCGACAGCGGGTCATCCGTCTGATCCTCCGCAGCGGCATCCGAGAACCCCGCCGCGGGCCGCGCCTCGCGCCGGAGGACCACCGCGACCGCTGACCCGGCCGCCGGCCCGCTCGACGGCTGACCGCGACGGTCTGCTGGCTATGCTGAGGCCATGAAGAACCCACGGGTCGGCATCCGCCTGATCGGCACCATCGGTCTGCTCGTCGTCGGCGTCGTGGTGGGACTGATCCTGCAGAACGTCTGGCTCGGCGTGCTGCTCGCCGCGATCGTCTGGCTGGTGTGGTTCCTCGGCTTCGAATCCCGCCGCGGGCGCAATACCGGCGTCAACGACGAGGACCACGGCATCGAGCTCTGAGTCGCCGCGACGCTCCGACGCCGTTTGCGACACCTCCGGCCAGCCGCGAGACTGGCCCCATGGCTCTTCTCGATCACCTCGAGGTGCGCGCCCCGAAGGAGTATCCCCGCTTCAACAAGCGCTTGCGGTAGGGATGCGCCTTCCGCTCTTGCGGATGTCGGATGCTCGGCGCAGACTGTTCCCGCAAGCGGGGCCGGCCGAGACATCCCTCTTCTCAAGGAGCAACCATGGCGAACCTCAACCCGTATCTCTCATTCCGAACCGAAGCGCGCGAGGCGATGGAGTTCTATCAGAGCGTCCTGGGCGGTGAGCTCGAGGTCAACGTGTTCGGGGAGTTCCCCGACATGGTGCAGGACTCGAGCGAGAAGGATCTCATCATGCACGCGCAGCTCACGACGCCGGACGGCCTCGTGCTGATGGCGTCGGATTCTCCCAGTGGCATGCCGTACGAGAAGCCGCAGGGATTCTCCGTGTCGTTGAGCGGCAACTCTGAAGAGCGGGCGCAGACCGTGTGGGACAGACTCGCCGACGGCGCGACGATCACGATGCCGCTCGATGTGCCGCCGTGGGGTGGAACCTTCGGGATGCTCGTCGACCGTTTCGGCGTTCCGTGGATGATCCACGGCGACCCGGAGGAGTGACCCGCCTTTGAACAACGAGTATGGTCCGCCGAGGGGGCGCCGGGCCATACTCGGGGTATGACGCGTGCCATCGAGATCGACGAGTACCACCAGGCCCTCAGCCCGAGTGATCGCGAAATCTGCGAGCTTCTTGCTGCGGAGATCGAACGCGAGTTGCCCGACGCCACCGGCAAGGTCTGGCACGCACATCCGGTCTGGTTCCTCGATGGGAACCCGATCGTCGGATACAGCCGCCTCAAGCATGCCGTGCGTCTGCTGTTCTGGAGCGGGCAGTCCTTCGACGAGCCCGGACTCGCACCGGAGGGCACGTTCCAGGCGGCGGAAGCGCGCTACCTCGACGTGTCAGAGGTCGACCGAGAGACACTGATCCGCTGGCTCGCGGCGGCCCGCGACATCCAGTGGGACTACGAGCACATCCGCACGAATCGCGGTCTGGTCAAGCGCACCGAGTTCTGACTCGGGACGCTTTCAGTGCAGGGCGTTCTTCGTGATGTAGGCGCGCAGCGCCTGTTCGTCGTCGGGCATCTCGGCCACACGCTGCGGAGCATCCAGCATCTGACGCAGCTCGGGTGAGAACTCGAGCTCGATGCCGATCGCCTCGTGGATCGTCTCGGCGAACTTCTGCGGCTTGGCGGTCTCGAGAACGAGCATCGGCACGCCCTCCTCGAGGTAGGAGCGGGCGACCTTCACACCGTCTGCGGTGTGCGGATCGATGATCTCGCCCGATCGACTCGTAGACGGAGCGGATCGTCGCCAGACGGTCGGCGTGCGTCGACGTGCCGCTGACGATGCCGAACTCCGCCTCGAACCGCGGCTGCTCCGCGCGACAGGTCGAAGTAGCCCTGCTCGTCGAGCTCGCGCCACGCCGTCACCACACGCAGCGGGTCACGACCGACGAGGTCGAAGATGAAGCGCTCGAGGTTCGATGCCTTGGAGATGTCCATCGACGGGCTGGAGGTCGCGAGCGTCTGCGCGGCGGCACGCGGCCGGTAGATGCCGGTGCGGAAGAACTCGTCGAGCACGTTGTTCTCGTTGGCGGCGAGCACGAGACGGCGGACGGGCAGCCCCATCTGCTTGGCGAAGAAGCCGGAGAGGATGTTGCCGAAGTTGCCGGACGGCACGGTGAACGAGACCTCGATCGGGTCCGCCGGCATCCGTCGCCCGCAGCCACGCCCAGAAGTAGTAGACGATCTGCGCGGTGATCCGGGCGAGGTTGATCGAGTTGACGGCGCCGAGGTGCTGCGCGCGCTTGAACTCCAGATCACCGGCGAGCCTCTTGACGAGATTCTGGCAGTCGTCGAACACGCCCTCGACCGCGATGTTGTGCACGTTCTCGTCGTCGATCGAGAACATCTGCGCGCGCTGGAAACGTGCTCATCCGCCCCTGCGGCGACAGCATGAAGACCGAGACCCTTGCCTTGCCGCGCAGGGCATGCTCGGCCGCCGAGCCGGTGTCTCCGGACGTGGCGCCGACGATGTTCAGAACGCTGTCCCGCTGCTCCAGCGCGTACTCCAGCACCTGGCCCAGGAACTGCATCGCCATGTCCTTGAAGGCCAGGGTCGGCCCCTCGGACAGACCGACCAGTGTGATGCCCTCGCCGATCGACCGCAGCGGCACGACGTCTTCGGGGAAGTCCGCATACGCGTCGGCGCACATCATGGCGAGGTCGTCGCGCGGGATATCGGTCGCGAACAGCCCGAGCACCTCGGTCGCCAGTTCCGGGTAGCTCAGGCCGCGCCAGCTCTCCAGTGTGGCCGCGTCGACCCGCGGCATCTCCTCCGGCACCGCCAGGCCGCCGTCGGTGGCGAGGCCCTCGAGCAGAGTCTCGCTGTAGGGCAGCGGCTCCATGCCACCTCGGGTGGAAATGAACTGCACGGTGGCTCCTCGGGTCGGAATCGGCGAGTATCGCAGGTTCCATTCTCGCAGGTGCGGCGACGTCGTGACGGCGACGGACGCCGTGTGCGCAAGTGCGCCGTCACCCGCGCGCTGTTCAGAGTTCCCATGAGATCAGTCCAGGAAATCGGAGACGATCAGATCCAGCCGCGCTCCTCCGCGAGGAGCACCGCCTGCTGGCGGGTGCCCACCGCGAGCTTGGCGAGCACCGCGGAGATGTGATTGCGCACCGTCCCGGGGGCCAGCGACAGCGTCCTGGCGATCTGGCCGGTGGTCTCTCCTCGGCGTCCGGCGCGCAGCACATCGAGCTCGCGGTCGGTGAGCGGGGAGCGCTCGTCGCTCAGCGCGTCCGCCGCGATCTCCGGGTCGACGTAGCGACCGCCGGCGGCGACGCGGCGGATGATCGCCGCGACCTCGTCAGCCCCGCGGGATTTGGGGAGGAACCCGGCGACCCCCGAAGCCAGCGCACGGCGCAGGACGCCGGGTCGGGCGTGTCGGGTGACGACGATGCACCGTGTCGCGATGGCACGGTTCAGGCGCTCCGCGACCTCGACACCGTCGAGCCCCGGCATCTCCAGGTCGAGCAGGCACACATCCGGCAGCAGCCGCAGCGCCTCGGCGACCGCCTGCTCGCCGTTCTCGCACTCGGCGACGACTTCGATGTCGTCTTCAAGCCGCAGCAGAGCGGCGAGCGCGGAACGGATCATCCCCTCGTCATCGGCGAGCAGAACCCGGATCATCCCGCGTCCGCCTGTCGTACCGGCACCGTCACGACGACCGTGAACTCGTCCGCGCCGCGGAGAATCTCCAGGGTTCCGTCAGCCTCGGCGATCCGGCGGCCGATGCCCTCGAGCCCCGAACCCTCCCGCCCGGGTTCGGTCCCCGGCGCGGCATCGTTGGAGATCTCGTAGCGCCAGGCATCCGCCGTCCGCTCGAGCACGAGTCGGGCGCGCGTGCCGCCGCCGTGCCGCAGCACGTTCGTCGTGGTCTCTCGGATGACCGGGCCGAGATCGGATGCGGGTGCCCGATCTGCATCCGCATCGATCGCCGTCACGACGTCGAGGCCCGCTGCTCGCAGGAGGTCGCGCGCGTTGGCGATCTCGTCGCTCAACGGCACCGAGCGGAACCGCAGCGCAAGATCGCGTGTGCCCTGTCTCGCTTCGTCGACGCTCGCGCGAGCCGCGCGCAGCTGCTGCATCCCGGCATCCGGATCGCGCGGCATGAGGCGCTCGGCGAGTTCCAGCTGCAGGGCGATCACCTGCAGGTGGTGCCCCTGGAGGTCGTGCACGTCGGTCGCCACGCGCAGACGCTCCTGCGTCGCCGCGAGCCGCGGATTCGGATGCTCGTGCCCGGTCGAGCGTGATCAGCACGTCCCACCACCACAGCGAGCTCACTGTCATCGCCGGCAGGATGAGCGTGTAGACGACGGGGAGCGCCGAGGCGGCGTCGTGCGCCGGACCACCGGAAGACGCATCGACGAAGGCCGCGCCGACGAGCACGAGGGTCACCGCGATGACGAGGCGGAGCCGCACGCCCCTGGGCCAGTTCAGCAGGACGAGGAACTGTGCGGCGGGCATGATCCCGAGCACCCAGCTGTCAGCGATGGCGCCTGCCGCTATGCCGAACGCCACAGAGACACCGGCCGGCACCGCGAGCGGCACCCATCGGACCCCTGGCTCCGCGTCGATGCGGTGTCGGTAGGCCGCGATCACCGGCACCGTCGACGCGCACCAGAGCAGGCCGCCGATCCCGACGATGAGGGCGATGACGCTTCCCGGGGTCACCGCGAACGCGACAGTGGTCCACACCAGCACCATGATCACCTCGAAGAACATCACGGCGCTCGCGGTGTACCACCATGTCGCGGTGATTCCCCGGGCCAGCTGTTGGGCGCCGGGCGCGGATTCAGCGCCCGTGACGGGAGACGTGGTGCTCATTCGACCCACGATAGAGGCATGACACTTGTCAGGGATGCGGCAGGTGAAGCGCACGCGAAGAGGTGACAGCACGGCACTGCCGCGCCGAGGCGGATGCCGATGAACTGGACTCATCGTGACGGACACACCGATCGCGCTGAGACCAGGAGCCACCGTGAACCTCATCGAAACCTTCCAGAACCTCGTCGCGCAGGTGCCCGAGCTCGTGCAGCCGCTGATCGTCGCTCTCGCCGGCGCCGTCCCCTTCATCGAGGGTGAGGGGGCTGCCGTCATCGGGATCATCGGCGGTATCCACCCCGTGATCGCCGCCCTCGCCGCGATCGCCGGCAACTTTCTCTGCGTCGCCGCGCTCGTGCTGCTCGGCTCCGGTGCTCGCCAGGCCGTCGTCGCCCGCCGAGACCGCTCGCGTCAGCTCGTCGCTGCCGGGGACGGGTCCTCGGTCGCCCTCGACCGCGACCTCGTCGAGGCCGGAGACTCGTCGCGGAAGGCCGCGCGCAAGGAGAAGTTCCAGCGCGCCCTGGTGCGCTACGGCGTTCCCGGTGTGAGCCTGCTCGGCCCGCTGCTGCTGCCGACGCAGTTCACCGCGACGATGCTCGCCGCCGCCGGCGTCGGCAAGGTCCGCATCCTGATCTGGCAGGCCGTCGCGATCATCGGGTGGACGACTGTGCTGACCATCTTCGTCGGCAGCGCGATGTACGCGATCCACTGAGCGCGGAGACGCATCGGCCGGCCTGGCAGTCGCCAGACCGGCCGATCGTCTCCGTTTCAGAAGATGAGAGCCTCTCCGTCTCAGAAGACGAGCGCCGCGGCGGCGAACGCCGCGAGCCCGATGAGGCCGGCACCGGTGATCGCCTGGACCCGGCGGTCGACGACGCACATCGCCGACAGGAAGCCGGGCATGGTGCCACCCACGCGGGTGTGGATGATCGCGGCGAGGCTGGGCAGGCAACGACCCAGCGACACGAGGGTGAACAGAGCGGCCCCCAGCAGCGGGTTGCCGGCGAGCAGCAGCCCGAGCACCAGCAGGTAGTACGCGCTGGAGCGGATGAAGATGATGAAGCCGGGGCCGATGATCGTGCCGAAGATGAACGACACCTTGTACGGCGCCATGGTGCGACGCAGGTTCCGCGGCAGCTGCCGGCGTCGCATCGGGGCCGGCATGCGCAGCACGCCCATCTCGTGCAGTCCGTACAGCACGGCGACCACAGCCCACACGCCGATCGCCCATGCGATGTCGATCCTGCCGGCCACGAGCATCCCGATCGCTCCGATCACGGCGCCGGTGGGAGCACCGGTGAGGATCGATCCGAAGGCGTGCCAGGCCAGACGCCGCACGGGCGTCGATGCTCCTGGCCGGTCGGCCTGCTTGGGCGCCGCCACCACACCGGCGACAGACATGCCGCAGGTCGACCAGTTCGCGGCGATCGCGGTGAGGACGCCGGCCCCGATCACGGATCCGGTCATCGCGACGGGGCCCGCCGGGGCGGTGAGCGCGGCGATGCCGATGCCGACGGCTGCAGCGGCGAACGGCAGGAGCGTGCGGGCGCGGCCGGTGACCGCCTCGCTCACGCTGGGACGCAGCTGCGGAAGGTCCGCAGCGAGTGCGGGATGGAACAGGCCCTCCCGAAGCGGTGCTTCGATGGTTGTCATTTTCTTTCCTCCATTTCGAGGGGATACCGCATCCGATCGGATCCGGGTGGGACGCTCAATCCGAGACGATGATCGTCCCGGTCATATAGGGATGGATGGAACAGGAGTACGAATAGGTGCCGGGTTCGGTGAATGCGACCGAGAAGCTCCCCTCTCCGACGATCTCGCTGTCGAACGACCCGTCGCGGGCCTGCACGTGGTGGTAGAGCCCTTCGTCGTCGAACTCCCAGGCGACCGTGTCGCCGACGTCGACCGTCACCGTGTTCGGCGTGAACTGCAGATCACGGATCTTCACGACCGCATCGGCGGCTCCGCTCGGGGAGGCCGATCCCGTGCATCCGCTCAACAGGAGTCCGGTGGCGAGAAGTGTCATGGCGGCGAACCGGCGGCCGATCATCCCTCGACGATCACGGTGCCGACCATCATGGGATGCGGCGTGCAGTGGTAGGCGAATGTGCCGGCCTCCTCGAAGGTGTACGAATAGCTGCCCTCGGTGAGCAGCTCGCTCTGCAGCAGGCCCTCGAGGTCGCCGTCTCCGGCCACGTCGTGCGGGACCCCGTCTTCGAAGACCCACTCGACGGTGTCGCCCACCTGCACCGTGACCTCGGTGTCGGAGTAGGCCATGTTCTTCACGGTGATCGTGGCAGCCGGCTCGGCGTCGCCCGATGCGGCGGCGCCGGCACTGCATCCCGTCAGGGACAGGGCGGCGACGAGTCCGAGTGCGACGGCGGAACGGCTGAGCATGGTCGGAGGGGTCATCGGCGGGGTCCTTTCATCGGATGTACCGCAGGTTCGCGGTCATCCCTGCTTCGAAGTGGTAGGCGTTGTGGCAGTGGAACATCCACTCCCCGGGATTGTCGGCGTCGAACTCGATCGCCAGCTCGGTGCCGGGCAGGGAGATGACGGTGTCGCGGCGCAGGCCCCCGTAGGACGGGACGGCGAAGGTGTGCCCGTGGGTGTGCATCGGATGCCACATCGTCGTCGTGTTCGACATCGTGATGCGGATGCGTTCGCCCGACTTCATGACGAGCTTTCCGGCATCCTCACCCGCCATCCCCCACGCATAGCGGTCACCGGCCTGAATGAGCTCGACGCGATAGTCCCGATCGGGAGCGCGTGTCTCGAGACGCGTGGACGCGGCGGGACGCAGCTCGCCCTCCAGGATCAGCCTCCTGTCGTGCTCGGCGAGCGCCGAGGGCAGGGTGCCGGAGAGCGGAACCGCATCCGCCGTGCGCAGCACGGTCGCGGCGTGGCCGTCTCGTCCCTCGACCTTGGCGACGACGGGCCAGGCGCCGGACTGCACGGTGATGAGCACATCCATGCGCTGCGCCATCCCCAGGATGACCGTGTCGGCGGTCTGCGGCTCGATGTCGTAGCCGTCGACCGCGACGATCGTCAGCTCGTGTCCGGCGACGGCGAACCGGTAGGGCGTCTCTGCGGCGGCGTTGATGATCCGCAGCCGAAGGCGCTGACCCGGAACGGCCTCTATCGCCAGCGGGTCCTCGGGCGGGCGGCCGTTGATCAGATGCAGCGGGTAGGCGATGTGCTGGGTCATGCCGCCGAGCGGATCGGAGTCGCCGTGGCCCTGGTCGAGGAGCTCACGCGCGACGGCCATCTCGGCCTCCACCACGGGATCCGGCGCGGCGCCGGGCGTCGGCGATGCCGTGGCGCCCGAACCGTGCATGTGCCCACTGAGCGCCGGGTTCAGCGCCATCAGGAGGGCGTCGGGGGTCACGCCCAGGCCATCGATCCAGTCGTCGAGCACGAGCACGGCATCGGCATCCGCCCCGCTCCGGTCGTCGGGGTCCTCCACGATGAGCGCGCCGAACAGGCCGCGGTCGGCCTGCAGTCCGCTGTGCGAGTGATACCAGTACGTTCCGGGGTCAGCGGCGATGAAGTCGTAGGCGAACGCCCCTCCCGGTGCGATGGCGTCCTGCGTGGTGGGGGCGGCGCCGTCCATGTCGTTGCGGATGCGGATGCCGTGCCAGTGCACCGTGGTCTCCTGGACGAGACCGTTCGTGACGGCGACCTGCATGCGGTCGCCCTTGCCGAGCCGGAGTTCGGGGGCGACGGCGTTGCCGCCGAACGACCACGTCTGCACCTGCCGCCCGGCGAGGTCGACCAGGGCGGGGGCCGCGGCGAGCGCGAAGCTCGCGGTGCGGCCGCTGGCCGCCCGCTTCGCCTCGGCCGCCGCGACCTCCGGATCCGTGGAGAGGATGTAGTCGTACCCGGAACCGGTCGCCCCGCTCGGGCCCGCCGAGGTCGCCCCGGGCGCGCATCCGCTCAGACCGAGCGCACCGACGCCTGCGGCACCGGCCCCGAGCATGCCGAGGCGGAGGAAGCCGCGGCGGCTGGTCGTGGCGAGGCGGAGCGGACCGGTTCCGGGCGCGGTCATCCGATCACCTGCGGGGTGAGGATGCGGCTCGGCGAATCGGGGAAGTCGTCGATCGTGGTGCGCGAGACCTCCGCCCCCGTGAAGGCGTCGAACCCGACGAGGGTCGTCGCCTCTTCTGCACCGGCGCCGACGACATAGAGCTTCGTGCCGTCGACCGAGTAGCCAAAGCCGTCGATGGAGGTGAGCTGCATGCCGGCGAGCTCGAGCGTCGCGACAGGAGCGAACGTCTTCGGGTCGCTGAGGATGAGCTTCCACCTGACCGCCGGCGTCGACCGAGTTCGGGTGGATCGCCGAATCGGTGTAGCCGACGACCATGCTCGTCGCCGTGTTATTGATGAAGAACTGATCGAACCGTCCGGAGTCCTGCCCGGCGTTGCCGATCGGTGCGATCTCGTCTTCGGGCAGGCCGTCGGAGAGATCGAACACGAACACGTCGCCGTTCGCCGAGACGAGAAGACCGGCATCCGCCTCGTATGCCATGCTCGCGTGCCGGTTGCTCACGAAGTCGTCGGGCAGCACCTCGGCGCGACCGGTCTCCTTCACCGAGCCGTCCTTCTGGATCGTCAGCTCGATGAGTTCCTTGTCGCCCTCGCAGACCGAGTAGATCTTGTGTCCCGATGCCCAGGTGAAGGGGCCGCAGCCGGTGAGCTGGAGAGCGCCGGTCTCGGCGTTGTCCTCCAGGTCGTAGACCCGCAGTCCGAAGAACGCGTCGTCCCAGAAGGCGAAGTACTTCCCGTCGTCGGTCACGATGCTCGAACCCCACCGGGAGTGCGGGCGCGTGTGATCGGGGGCGAGGATCTCGTCCGGCTTCAGCAGCGTGCCCGAGTAGGTCGAGATCGTGAAGTCCGCCGCACCGCGCGAGCCGCGCGGGCGCCACACCTCCTGGGCGAGCAGCGCCGGGTCATCGGGGTCCTCCCCGACGAACGGGTGCAGCACGGGGTCCCAGATGCCGGGGCCGGTCGTAAACTTCGCCGTCACCTCGCCGGTCGCGGGGTCGATGGCCGCGGAGGCGATCTCCAGCGCCCAGGCGGTGCCCAGGAGGAGGATCTCGTCGTCGCCGATCGGATCGATCTTGTTGACGTGCAGCTTCTGCGGGATCTCGTCCTCGGAAGGGATCTCCTCGTCGGAGCCGCCGAGCGTGGTGTTCTTGTCGGTGTGGCTCCACTCCTGATCCGGCAGGTCGACGTAGCCCTCGGCGAGTCCGGTCTCTTCGGGGGCGGGTGCGCCACCGGTCGAGCAGCCGGCGAGAGCGAATGCCGCGACGAGCACGATGCCCGAAGTGCGGAGGATGCGGGTGCGCGATGACGTGGTCACTGGGATCCCGCCCCGACCTTCGGGCGCACAGCCGGTGCGACCTGGCAGTCCGTGCCGATGATGGGCGCCATGGTGCAGGTGTACGCCTGCGACTCGTCCGAGACGCACCAGATGATCTCCTGATCGAAGGAACCGGCGACCGGGTTGTACATGACGGCCTGATTGTCCGGCTGACCGCAGAACGTGTTCGAGCAGCCGGGGGCGCCGCAGCAGTCGTAGTACGCGATGAGGTACGTCTTGCCGTCATCGGGGTTGGTGCAGCATCCCACCCAGAACTCGGCACCCGGCTTGGATCCGGGAGCGCAGGTGGTCATGCCGCCGCCCGCACACGACGTGCACGGGGTGCCGTCCATGTTGCACCAGCGCCAGTACTCGCACGTGGACGAGTCGCCGGTCTCGTCGAACGCGGGGAAGAGCGACGGGTCTCCGGCGGCCGCCGCCGTCCTGCCGGCGCCCGCGATCATCTCCTTCGGGGCGTCCGAGGCGATGGCGGCGCGGGTCACGGGCAGGCTGCCGATGATCGCGACGCCTGCTGCGCCCATTCCCCAGCGGCCCAGCATGCCGAGCATGGAGCGCCGCGATGTGCGCTCGGACATCAGGCGCCCGAGGCGGCTGACCGCGCTGCCGCCTCGGCCTGCCATCCAATCCGCCTGTTCCTGCATCGCCGATTCATCGATCGGGTATCTGTTCTCTGTCATCTCGGTGCAATCTCCTTCTGTCGGGGAGGGGTCCTGTCGGAGGCGGTCTCTACGAGGCGCTCTCCGCCGTGCAGCGGTTCAGTGGGATGCGAGCTCGTGCTCGATCTCGTGCGCCGCGCGCGTCTTGGCCTGCTCGTGCAGGTGCTGAAGGGAGGGCGTGCCGGTCTCGAGCGCGTTGAGCAGGCTCTCGACGTGCGCCATCTGGTTGCAGAGGCCCTTCGCCCGGATGCGGCCGTGATCGTCGAGGATGACGCCGTAGGGAGTCGTGCCGACCTGATAGGCGATGCCGACATCACGAGCGTCGACGTAGCCGAACTCGTCGCGGAGGCCGGCGCCGGCGAGGAACGCCGCGTGCTCCTCCGGGGTGCCGTCGGAGATCATGACGACCTCGAGGTTCTTGCGCTCGGCCTTGGCAAGGGCCTTGATGCCGGGCAGCAGGCTCTTGCAGGTCGAGCACTTCGGCCCGGTGAACATGAGCAGCTGGGCTTTGTCGCGGTGCCCTCCGACGCTGACCGTGCGACCGAGGTGATCGGACAGGCCGCGGAACGACGGGCCGACCTCGTCGATCTTCGGCCCGTTGTCCATCATCCGCGCGCCGAGCGGGCCGAGGCGCACCTGCACGCGGCCGACTTCGCGCGCCAGTGCCAGGTTCATCAGGAAGAGGAACGCGACGGCCAGCGCGAGGACGATCACGGCGATGAGGAGGAAGAGTGTCATTCGGGGTTCCTTCGTTCGATGAGAAGCGGCTCAGTAGCGGGAGAGCGCCGAGGAGGCGCGCAGTTCGATCTGCGCATCGGACAGGTGGGTGTCGACGGTGCGCCTGCCGGGGTTGATCACCGTTCGCAGCGCGACGACCGCCAGTCCGGCGGCGAGCACGAGGGCGGCGATCGCGAGGGCGAGCAGCATCTCGGACATCGATGTGACGCCGATCCCGAACCCGCCGGGCGCGAGCATCAGTGCCGCGGACGCGGTGGCGAGCACCAGCGCCCGGACGGCGTGGAGCCAGCCGATGCGCGGCGGATTCTCGGCCGCGGCGAACGCGAAGCAGCCGCAGTCGAGCTCGCGGCGCCCGCGCAGCAGATTGATCGTGAGGGCGCCGAAGAACATCAGGAACAGGCCGGCGGCTGCGGCCGGCACGATCCACGGCGTCAGCCCGACGATGAGCAGCGCCCCCAGCAGCGTCTCGGCGTAGGGCAGCGCCACCGCGACCACGCGCTCCAGCGGCGCCGGGATCAACCGGTAGCCCTGTACCGCGGCGAGCATGCTCTCCCGTGACCGCAATTTTGGGACGCCGGCGAGCAGCAGCAATCCTCCCAGCAGGGCGGAGATCAGCATCCAGATCATCGCGGGCTCCTCGGTTCTGTGCGTCTTCACACCGGCGAGTTGCCGGTGTCTCAGAGATTCCCACCCACGGTTTTCGGTTGTGCGGCGGCGGCATGACGATTCGCGACCATGACCTGGGACGCCCGGCCGCCGGATGCCAGCACGGCGTCCGGCCTCACGTCACAGAGATCAGCACTGCCGGTAACGTCCGGGAAATGTGCGGGCTTCGTCCGGGCGGGCACGCGCGTGCGGAGCCTGTTCGGAACCGCGGGTGAGGCCGAAGGTCAGAAACGCGGAGGAGGCTCAGCCGTCGACCGGGAGCAGCGTCTTCAACTGCGCCGTCCGCGCGGAGAAGGTGTCGAGAGCCCGCTGCGCAGCCTTGACGAGCGTGTCATCCTCGCCGTCGAAGACGACCGCCGTGGCCAGGGCGACAGCTTCTTCGTGGTGCGCGATCATGACCTCCGCGAAGCCGGCCGCTCCCGCGGCGCCGCGCTGACCGGCCAGCTCGGCCAGCAGCTGTCCGACGTCGGTCGCCCCGTCGCCCGCGCACCCCGCGACGGGTGCCGTGACCGCACCGTGGTCGTGTGCGGATGGTGCGGGCGCGCCCTCGATCCTCGGATGCTCCGCCAGCCAGGTGCGCCATCGGTCGATGCGGGCGAGAGCATCGGCTTCGGCGTCACCGGCGATCGTCTGCGCCGTGGCGTCCAGACCGGGCAGGTCCTGCGCGAGCTGCGCGATCTGCAGCGCCTGCTGCTCGGAGGCGAGCATCGCCGATGCGGCGCAGGAGTCCGCCGCCGACACCGTCTCCGGCTCCACTTCGAAGTAGGCGGCTGAGGCGAGCGCCACGCTCAGGGCGCCCGTCCCGCAGGCCATCACCATGCCGGCCAGAGCGGTGCGAGATCGACGAGGCACGGGAGCTCCTTCCGGTGGGCGGCGTCCCTCCATCGTCGGCGTGAGAGGTTTCGCTCCGGTGCCGCCGATCGCACGGTCTCGAAACGTCGGGTGGAACAGGACATCGCACCGATCCGGATGCCGTTCCAGCCGGCGACACATCGCGGAAACACAGGTGAAGCCGAGCGGCAACACCCCCGCCGTACAGTCGGCAGTGCTACAGGAGGCGCAGATGCAGGCATTGGAACGGGCGATCGCGGAGCGCATTCCGCTGGAAGGGCTCGCGCACACGTCTCCCCTCAGTGGATTGCGTCGGCGTCGGGTGGGCGCCATCGACATCGCCGCGCAGTCGGTCGCGGCGGTCGCGCCGACCGGGGTCGCCCTGGTCAATCCCGGCGAGGTCGGCGAGACGGCCGGCGGGTTCGCCGTGATCGCGTTCGCCGTGACGGTGGTCGTCGTGGTTCTGCTGAGCCTGACGATGTCGGTGTTCGTGCGCCGGATCGCGAGCGCCGGGTCGCTGTACACGTTCACGGTGCGGGGACTCGGCCGCACCGGCGGGCTGATCGCCGGCGCGGCTCTCGCCGTCGGCTATCTCGGCATCGCGGCCGCATGCCTGCTCGACTCCGCCCAGCGGGTCGCAGCGCTCATCGCGACCACGCCCGTCCAGTCCGCACCCCCCGTGCTGTCCGCTGTGATCGTGGTGGCGTTCGCGACGCTGGTGGCGGTCGCCATCGTGCGCGGTGTGCGCATCTCGACCCGTGTGCTGCTCATCGTCGAGGTGCTCGGGATGCTCGTGATCGCGGGTGTCGCGGTGGCCGTGTTCGCCGCATCCGGATGGGACTTCTCAGCTCTCGCCCCCTCGTTCGACGGAGGCGTCCTCGATGGGAGCGCGCTGCTCTCGGGCCTGGCCGTGGGGCTCGTCGCGTTCGTCGGCTTCGAATCGGGCATCGCCCTCGGTCCGGAGGCGCGGCGGCCGCTCGCCGCTGTCCCCCGGGCACTGATGTGGACCGTCATCGCCGTGTGCCTGAGCTACCTCGTCGGAGTGTCGGCGCACCTGGTGGGCACCGCGTCCGCGCACGGCGGCCGAGCCGCGTCGAACGGGTCGGACGTCGCGCTCGCCGGCATCGGCGAGTCGGTCGGGCTGACCGGGATCGCGCCGTGGATCGATGTGATCGTGGCGCTGTCGTTCCTCGCCTGCACGCTCGCGACCACCATCGCCCTCGCGCGCCTCACGCTCGTGATGAGCCGTGAGGGACTGCTCCCTCGCGCGCTGGGACGCACAGGGCGCCGGGGCACACCGGCCGTCGGCGGTGTGGTGATCACCGCGATCGTCACGGCGGCGCCGCTGCTCGCTCTCGTCTTCAGCGTGCCGGACGACATCATCGACCAGGTCGCCGACACCGCGATCCTCGGCTACGTGATCGCCTATATCCTCGTCGCGGTGGCCGCTCCCGTGTTCCTCGTGCGCATCGGCGAGTTCCGGTGGATCGATGCACTCCCGGCAGCCGTGGTCTCGACCGTCCTCACTCTGACGCTCGTGCACAGCGTCATCACCGGGGCACCTGGGCACATCGCCGCCGCGTGGGCGATGGTCGCGCTCATCGCCGTCGTCGCCGTGCTGTTCCGCGCACGGGTATCGCGCAATCCCGGTACGGCGGCCCGGCTCGGGATGTACGACTCGCCGATCGCGGCGGACTCGATCGGAGGACGTGATGCGGGGGCATCCGGCATGGGCGCGGAGGCCCCGGAACCGGTCGAACGATCGTGACCCTCTCCCGCCCCGACCGCACCAACGCGGTCAACAGCGGTGATCGCGTCGCGCTCGCGTTCGAGATCCTCGAGCTCGTCGCTCAGCATCGGACCGGGATCTCCGCGAATGACCTCGCCGCAGCCCTCGGCGTCGGCAGATCCACGATCTATCGCGCGGTCAACCCGCTCGTGCAGCAGGAGTTCCTGCTGCGCCGACCGGATCTCACCGGCTTCATCCTCGGTGTGCGCGTCGTCGAACTCGCACAGCGAGTCTCCACGATCGCACCGACTCCGGAGGGACTCGTCGTCTCCCGTCTCCGGAATGAGACGGATGCCGTGATCCACCTCGCCCGGTTCGCCGACGACCAGATCGAGCTGATCGACAATGATCTTCGCCATCCCGTCTCCGACAGCACCGCCCTCGTCGCCGAACCGGTCCGGTCGGCGATCGGCCAGGTGCTGCTCGCCGATCTGCCGCCCCTGCGGGCAGAGAGGATCGCGCGAGTTCCGCGCGACGAGGTCATCGAACTGGCCGAGGCCGCCGCGTTGCGCGGATACGCGCAACAGGTCGGACTTCTCTCGCCCGACCGCGCCTGTCTGGCCGTCGCCGTGCGCGCGGACGGATGCCTCGTGGGGGCGCTCGCGCTCTCGGCCGAGCCGAGCCGCATCTCGGCGGCCGCTCGTCATGTGCACCGGCTTCGCGATGCCGCGGACGAGCTGGGGGAGCTGTGGGCGCGGACGGATGCCGCAGTGTGATGGCCGGCGCCGGCAGTGGCAGGAGTCGTCTGCCTCAATCCTCCTCCGGCTCCGCAGCCGTCGGAGCAGGGCGTGCACCGAAGTTGCGTGAGAACAGATCGGCCGGGTCGTATGCCGCTTTGATCCGCGCCAGGCGCTCGCGCGTGCTCGCAGGATAGATCGACGCCACAGCACCCGCCGCCGATCCGTCGAGGGAGTTCGCGTATGCGCCCGTGACGTACGGTTCGAGTTCGTTCCACACCTCGTCCATCCGCACACGGATGCCGTCGGTCGCCGCATCCGGACCGACCGCGAACGTCGTGATCATGAGTTCAGCGTCACGATGGGCGAATGCTGTGGCGTCCACCGGCACATCGGCGAATGCACCGCCGAGGCTGTGCAGCACGATCGACGACGGCTGTGCTTCCCCCGCGATCCGGGCGACGGTGAGGGCGGCGTCATCCGCCGCGTCCGGCGCGACGAACCCGTTGCGCACCACGGCGCGCAATCCGAGCGGCAGTTCCGCCCCCTGATGCAGGATTTCGGCGTAGGCGCGTCGCCGCACGTCTGCAGACACCGGGGCTGCGATCGACGCCAGGGCGGCGACGGATTCGTCGAGGTCGCCGCCGTCCGACCGCACCAGCGTCACCACGACCGGAGCATCCTGTCCGCCGGCAAGCGGGTTGGCCAGCACGACGGTCGATCCGATCGCGTTCGGCGCCTGCCGCATGTGCAGGACCCATCCGGTGACGATCGAGTCGACCTGATCGGGCGGAAAGGTGAGCGCGGCGAACGCGACGGTCCGTGTGGGTTGCGCCTCGAACTCGAACGCCGTGACGATGCCGTATGCGCCGCCCCCGCCGCGCAGCGCCCAGAAGAGCTCGGCGTGGTGCCCGGCATCCGCCACGAGAACATCGCCGGATGCCGTCACCAGTTCGACGGCCAGGAGGTGGTCGAGGGTGAGTCCGTCGCGGCGCACCATCCAGCCGATGCCGCCGGAGAGGGTCAGTCCGCCGACTCCGACGTCGGCGGTGTCTCCCGAGGAGATCACCAGACCGTGCGGGGCGAGGGCGTCGACCACGTGCCGCCACAGCGCGCCACCGCCGACACGCACGCGGCGATCGGGAAGCACGTCGACGGAGTCGAGAGCGCGCAGATCGATGACGACTCCCTCGTCGACGGTGCTGAAGCCGGCGACCGAGTGGCCTCCTCCGCGGACCGCGACCGGAAGGCCGGATGCGGCGGCGAACCGGATCGCACGCGCGACGTCGGTCGTGTCCGCCGGTCGCAGCACGAGCGAGGGCGCGGCCGAGGCCATCGGGGTGCGCGCCGCCTGCGGGTAGCCCTCGGAATCGGCGGTGATGATCGCGCCGGTGAAGTCGGCGAGCTGAACGTCGAGCGATGCGAGCATGGTGTCTCCTTCTGATGCCCGCCGAGATGACGGGTCGATAAGAAGACGACGGGTGCGGCGGAAATGTGACCGGATCTCACAGATCCGCCGCGATGACGGTGACGAAGCAGTCCCACCTGAACACCGTTCAGTAGACTGGCGCCACCCGCACCCGCACCCGCATCCGCATCCGCACCCGCACCCGCACCCGCATCCGCATCCGCACCCGCACCCGCATCCGCATCCGCATCCGCACGGAAAGAGTCGATCATGCCTGTCTCGTCGTCAGTGCGCCGTGTCGCCACCATCGATCCCGACCGGGTCGCACTCGTCGGCGCTGATGCGCACCTCACCTATGCCGACCTCGATCGCAATGCTCGTCAGATCGCCGCTTTCGTGGATGGCCGCCTCCGATCGCCGCTCGCGGCGGCATCCGATCCGGCAGAGGCGCCGGTCGTCGGGATCTGTGTGCGCTCAGCCTTTACCGCAGCGCGGTTCGTGGTCGGTCTGGAAGCCGGCCCATCGATCCTCGCCCTCGTCGATCCGCAGTGGCCGCTGGCATTGCAGATCCGGATGATCCGGAATGCGCGGATGCGGGTTCTGATCACGGATGCGCCGAGGCTGCCTGATGCGCTCCGCTCCGCCGGGTGGGGCGGCGTCGTCATCCACCCGCGCGACGTCGATGCTCACCCCACCGACGGCATCGCCCGCACGGAGAACGCGGAGACCGCGCCGTTCCTCATGCTGTTCTCCTCGGGGACCACGGGCGATCCGAAGGCCTTCCTGAAGACGCGCGCGCAGTATCGGGCGAACCTCGCGGTGTCGCGCGACTTCCTGGGGGCTGATCCGCAGGTCGCCACCTTCGCTCCGGGACCGCTCTCGTACAGCCTCACCCTGTACGCCCTCATCGAGGGGCTCGCCACCGGCGGCCGGGTGCACCTGGCCGATCGGCTCGACGATCTGTGGCTGACGTCGCGGGCCGAGCATGAGCAGGTCACCCGTCTCGTCACGGTGCCGTCCGCGTTGCACGCCGTCGCCGATGCCGCACGCCGCACGCCCGGTCGGTTCGCGGGGCTGCGCCTGATCGTCACCGGCGGCGCCTCCCTTTCGGCAGCGGCCCGTGCCGGCATCGCCCGCGCGCTGCCCCACGCACGGATCATCAGCTACTACGGCGCCGGGGAACTGGGCTTCATCGGCGACAGTCGAGACACCGACGGCACCGGCATCCGGCTGTACCCGCTGATCGAGGCATCCGTTCGCGACGATGCCGGCCGTCCGGTCGTTGCCGGGGTACTCGGCACGCTCTGGGTCCGGTCCGCGTCGTGCTCCGACGGGTACCTCGCGCACACCACCGAGGCCGTGCTGTCGGATGCCGATGGGTGGGCGACCGTCCACGATCAGGGATTCCTCCAAGACCGCATCTTCACCTTCGTCGGCCGCCGGGGTGACGTCGTGGCGACAGGCGGGCACAAGGTGGCTCTGACCGAGGTGGAGCAGGTCTTCGACGGGATGCCGGGACTCGGAGCGGCTTGCGCGATCGCGCAGTCGCATCCACGGCTGGGGGTCGTGGTCGGCCTCGTCGTCGAGGGCGATAGCCCGTCCAAGCGTGAGCTGCAGCGATGGGCGGCGGAGCGACTCCCCGCCGGGTCCGTGCCTCGGCGCTGGTATGCGGTGGCACGACTGCCCCGCACCGGCGGCGGCAAGGTGCGCCGGGACGAGACCGTGCTGCTCGTGTCCGCTGAGCGAGACGTGGTGCGGCTGTGATGGCGGCGCGCACCGTGGTGATCACGGGTGTCGGCGCGGTCACCCCCAGCGGACCGACCGCTCCCGACCTCTGGCGGTCGGTTCTCCGCGGCCGCAGCGGCGTGACCCTCCTTCCGGGAGAGCTCACCGCCGGGCTACCCGTTCGCGTCGGCGGTCTTGTCGGCAGGTATCCCGCGGCGGCGGATCTGCCCGTGTCCGTCGCCCGCCGGCTGAGCCCGGTGCAGCAGTGGGCGATCGCCGCCGCCGATGAGGCACTGGCGGATGCCGGAGTGGATCGCGCCGCGGGGCCGCTGCCCTGGGAGCCCCCGCGGCTGTGCATCATCGTCGCGACCGGCTCGGGTCCTGTCAGCACCGTCCTGCAGGCGGCATCCGGCTTCCGCGATCGAGGGCCCCGTCAGGTCTCGCCGGCTCTCGTCGTCTTCGGGACGGCCGACGCCGCCGCCGGCATCCTCAGTCAGCGCTACGGAGCCCGTGGCTCGACCCAGGCCGTCGTCGCGGCCTGCGCGAGCGGCGCCATCGGGATCGGCGAGGGGATGCGCCGGATCCGTCACGGCTATGCGGATGCCGTTCTCGTCGTCGGCATGGACGACTGCATGAACCCCGTGCACCTCGCGGCGAACGCGAACCTCCGCACACTGGCGACCGGGTACGCCGACGACCCCGCATCCGCCTCCCGCCCTTTCGATCGGGCACGCTCCGGCTTCGTGATGGCCCAGGGAGCGGGCGCGGTGCTCCTCGAATCGAGGGACTCCGCGCTCCGCCGGGGCGCCCGTCCGCAGGCGGTCGTGGCCGGTTTCGGTGACACGAGCGACGCTCACCATCCGACGTCTCCGCATCCGGACGGGCACGGAGCCACGGCGGCGATCCGCGCCTGTCTCTCCGACGCAGACACTTCGGCTGATCGGGTGGATCACGTGAACACGCATGGAACCGGCACGCTGCTCGGAGATCGTGCCGAGATCGCAGCCCTCACACACGCGCTCGGGGAACGCGCCCACTCCATCCCGTTGACGGCCACGAAGTCCTCGACGGGGCATCTACTCGGCGCATCCGGCGTCGTCGAGGCCATCGTCGCGGTGATGACGCTGCGTGATCAGCTGCTCCCTCCGACCATCAACCTCACCGACTCGGAGTTCGACGGCTGGGATTTCGTGCGCGATCTCCCCCGCGCCCACGCCACCGAGACGGTACTGTCGAACTCCTTCGGGTTCGGCGGGCACAACGCAGCGCTCCTGCTCACCGCGGTGTGAACCTCAGACGTCCTCGGGCGGGTGCGCCGAGGCGACCGCGACCGCACCGACCGCACCCACCAGTGACCGGACGTCGCGGAACCCGCGCGCGGCGAGCAGCGCCCCTGCACGCGCGGCACGCACTCCCGACGCGCACACGGTGACCACCGGTGTCGTCGCGGCGAGCGCGGCGAGGTGCGGCGAAGCCGTGAGAGAGCCCAGGGGGATCCGCAACGCATTCGACAGCGATCCGTCTGTCTCGGTAGGCTCGCGCACGTCGATGACGACCGGTCCTTCTCCACCGGCGAGCTCACGCGCGAGCACCGACGGCAGCACGACCGGCACCGCAGGGGATGCATCCAACTGGGTCGCATCAGCCGCCGGACGGTCCGGGTCGGGTGACAGCGCGAACGTGCGCCAGGTGGCATCCAGAGCGTCGAACATCAGCAACTGTCCGAGCAACGTCCGGCCGGCGCCCGTGATGATCTTGACCGCCTCCGCCGCCATCACGGCTCCGATCGCGTGGCAGACCATGCCGAGCACGCCGCCGGTCGCGCACGTGGCCGCGTCGCCCGGGGTGTCCGGATGCAGGTCGCGGTATCCGGGACCGTACGGCGGCCAGAACACGCTCACCTGGCCGGCGTAACCGAGCACGGCACCCCACACGCACGGCAGGCCGAGGCGTTCGGCGGCATCGGCGACGAGATAGCGGGTGTCGAAGTTGTCCGAGCCGTCGACGACGAGGTCGTAACCGGTGAGGATATCGTCGACGTTCACGGCAGCGAGCCGCATGCGGTGCTCGTGCACAACGACCCCCGGATTGATCCGGTGCAGCGCATCGCGAGCCGATGTCGTCTTCTGCCGCCCGACGTCGGCCGTGCCGTGCAGCAGCTGCCGATGCAGGTTGCTGACCTCGACCACGTCGTCGTCGACGACGCCGATGACGCCCACTCCCGCTGCGGCGAGCGCCGCGAGTACGGGGGTGCCGAGTCCGCCGGCGCCGATGACGAGCACTCGTGCCGCGGCGAGACGGCGCTGCCCTGCGTCGCCGATCCCTGGTAGCGCGAGCTGCCGGGCGTAGCGGGCGCGGTCGTCTTCATCGAGGGGCGCCGCTGGATCTACAAGAGGAAGGTTCACAGGTCGGGCCGTCCGGTCATGGGCGACGATGCGAGGGCATGCCGGCGCCGCGGAATGCGGCCAGAGCGCGCGGCGAGCCGTCCGGCGATGACCGCGTGCTGGAACGCCTGCGCCATCCCGATCGGATCGATCGACCGCGTGACGGCACTGGCGAGAAGCACGGCGTCGCAGCCGAGCTCCATCGCGAACGCCGCGTCCGAGGCGGTGCCGACCCCCGCGTCGAGCACGACGGGCACCGATGCGCGCGCGACGATCAGCTCGATGTTGTGGGGATTGAGGATGCCGAGCCCGGTGCCGATCGGAGCACCGAGAGGCATCACCGCGGCTGCGCCGAGGTGCTCCAGGCGCAGCGCCAGCGCGGGATCGTCGTTGGTGTACGCGAACACGGTGAATCCGCGCTGCACGAGTTGCTCCGTCGCATCCACCAGTTCCACCGCATCCGGCAGCAGCGTGTCCTCATCGGCGATGACCTCGAGCTTCACCCAGTCGGTCTCGAACGCCTCGCGGGCGAGCTCTGCAACGAGCACCGCCTCGCGTGCCGTGAAGCACCCGGCGGTGTTCGGCAGCAGGCGGATGCCGCGCTCGGCGATCATCGAATAGAGGGTGCCGGCCTGCGGTGAGTAGCGACGAACGGCGACGGTCGTGAGTTCGGTACCGGATGCGGTCAATGCGGCGCCGAGGTCCGCGAGGCTCTCGGCACCGCCCGTGCCCATGATCAGCCGCGACGAGAACGGCACCCCGGCGATCTCGAAGGCGTCTTCCCGCTCAGCCACCCTGCACCGCCGTGAGGACCTCGATCTCATCGCCCGCACGCAGGACGGTCTCTGCCCAGCTGCCTCGGCGCACGATGCTCGCGTTGACGGCGACCGCAAGCCCGAGCCCGGTGCCGTCGGACGCGCGGCCGTCGGACCCGATGCTGCGGCCGGTGAGGTCGGCGACGACGTCGGTGACCGTCGATGCGGGTTCGAGGCGGGCGGGGGCGCCGTTGAGATGAACGTCGATCATGAGACCTCCAGGGAGACGGGCGACGCGGCGAACCGGTCGGGGCGGAAGGGAGCGATGAGGGGCGGCGCGACGCCGTCGACGAGTGCGGCGACGGATGCTGCGGCGATCGGCGCCAGCATCACGCCGTGACGGCCGAATCCGGTCGCGATGATCAGACCGGGCGCGGCACGCCCGAGCAGCGGCGCGTTGTCGAGCGTCGTCGGGCGAGCTCGCGCAGTGGCCTCGAGCAGTTCGAGTTCGGCGACGGCGGGAACGACGGCGGTCGCGTCGCGCAGCAGTTCGTATACCCCACCGGCCGACACCGCGGTCCCGCCGTGCTCACGCTGGGTGGCGCCGATCACCACGGTGCCGTCGGCACGTGGCAACAGGTAGACCGATGCGCCGTGCACGCGCGCACGCACCGTGCAGGTCAGCAGCGGCCGCAGCCGGCCGGGAACGCCCAGGCGCAGGATGTCTCCGTAGACGGCGCGCAGAGACGCCGGGAACGGCATCCCCTCGAGGCGGGCAGCATCGAGGCCGTTCGCGACGACGGTCTCACCGGCGAAGATCGCTCCCTCGGCAGTGCGCACACCGATCGCGGGTGACATCGGGTCGTTCGGGTCTTCGTGCAGGATGCCGCGAACGGCCGCGCGCACGACGCGATCGCCGAGGGCGGCGAGCAGCGCGGCGGCGAGGCGCCGCGGGTCGACACGGTGCTCCTGCACACGACGGACCGCGGTCGCCCTCGGACCGAGGAGGGGCTCGAGCCGGCGGGTTTCGCGCAACGTGAGCGGCTCGACCGCTCCGGGTCGGAGGGCGGCCAGTTCGTCGATGGCGTGCCGGTCCGCGTCATCGACGGCGACGAGCAGGGTCGAGGCAGCCTCGAATCCGCATCGCCCTCCGCCGGGGATCGTCTCGAGGAACGCGGAGTAGTCCGCCGCCGAGTCCTGAGCGAGGGCGTGCAGGGCCTGCTCGGTGGGGCGGTGCTCACTGACAGGAGTGATCATGCCTGCTGCGGCATACGTCGCTCCGGTTGCGGGTGCCGGATCGACCACACGCACGTCGCAGCCTGCCCGCACGAGCCTCCACGCGATCGACAGGCCCACGATTCCCCCGCCGATCACAACAGCGTCGCAGAGCACCGATACACTCGCGGCATGCTGCTCTCCTCCGCCCGGCTCTACCTGTGCACCGACGCCCGCCGTGATCGAGGGGACTTCGCCGAGTTCGTCGACGCCGCCTTCTCGGGCGGCGTCGACATCGTGCAGCTGCGGGACAAGGCGCTCGAAGCCGCCGAGGAACTCGAGCTGCTCGGCATCCTCCGCGAGGTGGCAGAGCGGCACGGTCGCCTGTGGTCCGTCAACGACCGCGCCGACGTCGCGGTCACCGCCGGCGCGCCCGTGCTGCACCTCGGCCAGGGCGACCTGCCCCGGTCGGCTGCGCGCCGCATCGTCGGCGACGACGTCGCCCTCGGCCTCTCCACCCATGACACCGACCAGCTCACCGCCGCCCGCGCCGAGCCGGAACTCGACTACTTCTGCGTCGGACCGGTGTGGGCGACCCCCACCAAGCCCGGCCGCGCCGCCGTCGGTCTCGACCTCGTACGTGCGGCCGCCGCAGCCGACCGCACCGCCGGCGTCGCGCATCCGTGGTTCGCGATCGGAGGCATCGATCTCGACACGGTCGACGAGGTCGTCGCCGCCGGCGCGAGCCGGATCGTCGTCGTGCGGGCGATCACCGAGGCCGACGACCCGGCCGAGGCTGCGCGGAAGCTGCGGGCCCGGCTGCCCGAGAGGTGACACTCTCTCAGCCGCGGAGAGTCGGCTCTGGCTGCTTCTCCACAGACGGCTCTCGTAGCGCGGGTGCAGGAAGGTAGACGGTTCCCCCCGCTTCGCGGAAGGCATCGGCCTGCTGCTGCATCCCCGCGATCGCGGTCTGCTCGGCGACACCGCCGAAACGATCGCGGATGTCCTGCGAGATGCGCATCGAGCAGAACTTCGGCCCGCACATCGAGCAGAAATGCGCCGTCTTCGCCGGTTCGGCAGGCAGCGTCTCGTCGTGGAAGGCCTCTGCGGTGTCGGGGTCGAGCGACAGCGCGAACTGGTCGCGCCAGCGGAACTCGAACCGCGCCTTCGACAGGGCGTCGTCGCGGTCGCGTGCTCCCGGGTGGCCCTTGGCGATGTCCGCGGCGTGAGCGGCGATCTTGTACGTGATCACACCGGTCTTCACATCGTCCTTGTTCGGCAGGCCGAGGTGCTCCTTCGGAGTCACGTAGCAGAGCATCGCCGTGCCGTAGCGGGCGATCTCAGTGGCGCCGATCGCCGAGGTGATGTGATCGTAGCCGGGAGCGATGTCGGTCACGAGCGGGCCGAGCGTGTAGAACGGAGCGCCGTTGCAGAGCTCCTGCTGCCGCTCGACGTTCTCGCGCACCATGTCGAACGGGATATGCCCCGGTCCCTCGACCATCACCTGCACGTCGAACTCCCATGCCCGCGCGGTGAGCTCGGCGAGGGTGTCCAGCTCGGCGAACTGCGCCGCGTCATTGGCGTCTGCGGTGGAACCCGGCCGCAACCCGTCGCCGAGCGAGAAGGCGACGTCGTACCGGGCGAAGATCTCGCACAGCTCGTCGAAGTGCGTGTAGAGGAAGTTCTCCTGATGGTGCGCGAGGCACCAGTCGGCCATGATCGAGCCGCCGCGCGAGACGATGCCGGTCACCCGGTTCGCGGTCAGCGGCACGTAGCGCAGCAGCACACCGGCGTGGATCGTCATATAGTCGACGCCCTGCTCGCACTGCTCGATGACCGTGTCGCGGAATACCTCCCAGGTCAGGCTGTGCGCCTGGCCGTCGACCTTCTCGAGCGCCTGGTAGATCGGCACGGTGCCGATCGGCACCGGCGAGTTGCGCAGGATCCACTCGCGGGTGGTGTGGATGTCGTCACCGGTCGACAAGTCCATGACCGTATCGGCGCCCCACTTGGTCGCCCAGCGGAGCTTGTCGACCTCCTCGGCGATCGAGCTCGTCACCGCGGAGTTGCCGATGTTCGCGTTGATCTTCACCAGGAATGCCCGCCCGATGATCATCGGCTCGGATTCGGGGTGGTTCACGTTCACCGGGATGATGGCCCGGCCGGCGGCCACCTCTGCGCGGACGAGTTCGGCATCGCACGCCTCGCGCACGGCGACGAAGCGCATCTCGGGCGTGATGATCCCCTGACGTGCGTAGTGCATCTGGGTGACGGTGCGGCCGTCGAGGCTGCGCCGCGGCGCGCGGCTCGCCCCGCGCCATTCGGCGGAGGCCGCTCCGCGCCGGGTGGCACTGCGACCGTCGTCATGCAGATTGCGAGCGCGGCCCGTGTACTCCTCGGTGTCGCCGCGCGCCGCGATCCATCCGTCGCGCAACGACGGAAGGCCCGCCTCCGGCTCGCATGGCGGCCCCTCGGTGCGGTACACATCGAAGGGCGCGTTCGCCGAGGCATCCGGCGAATCGGCCAGCGAGATGCGGGTGACGGGCACCGAGATGCCGTGTTCTTCGTCGTGATGGTGCGCGAGAACGCGCACCTTTTCAAAGGTGCTCACAGTGCTCCTGCTTCCTACGCCGGCATTACCCGGACAGGTTCGACGGTCGCAGGCAGCATCAGCCAGATCTCAGCCCGTGCTCGGGCACCCGTGGGGTCGGCACGATGCTAGCACGCGAGCGAAGACGACGCGTCCCGTCGCCTATGCAGCAGCACAGGTCCTTCCGCTGCAGATCTGCTCGCCTTACATCCGCGCGTAGCGGGCACGGGCGAAGCAGAAGAGGCCGTACAGGACCAGCCCGGCACCGACCGTCCACAAGATGACGGCGCCGAAGGGGAGTCCCGCGAGAGCGCGGAGCGCGGCATCCAGTCCCCCTGCGGTCTCGGAGTCGTGCGTGAGAGCGGCGATGACGAAGAGCACCCCGGCCACGGCCACGGCGATGCCTTTCGCGATGTATCCCACGACACCGAAGGCGATGATGCCGGTGCGCGCCGTTCCCGAAGGAAGAGCGAGGTGCTTTTTGAAGGCTCGGGTGATGCCGCGCACGATGAACGCGATCCCGATCGCACCGACGATGAGACCGACGAGCACGAGCAGCGCGACGCCCGCGGGCGCGGCCAGCAGGCGCGCACTGAACGACTGCGAGGATTCGGACGATTGGGACTGGCCGCCGAGAGCGGAGACGAGAGCGGTGCCGGCGATCGCGAGATAGGCGGCGGCTGTGCCGAGGAACTTGATCCGGTAGCCCCACTTCTTCTTGGTGTCGGGGTCGCGCTCGACGACGGCTTCGGCGATCTGCCAGATCGCGAGCGCGATGAGACCGATCACGATGATCCAGAGTAGAACGGCACCCGCCGGCGACTTCTGAATCTGCTGCATCGCGCCGCCCTGGTCGGCGTCCCCGCCGCCGCCTCCGGTGGCGATCGAGATCGCGATGGCTCCGATCAGGAGGTGCAGGATGCCGAGGACCACGTAGCCGACGCGGGCGAGAACCCGGAACGCTGTGGAGTCCTGCGCGGCCCTGGCCGCAGACGAGGCTGAATTGTTCGGGTTCATGGGTTCACAGCGCCTTCGATCGGTTGCTCGGGAGAGGCTACGCCGACGGAACGGACGGCGTGACGATCGCGCGCGGCTTCGACCGCGATCCAGACGAGCGTGGCGACGGCGACGCCCTCGAGCATGCCCGCCACGACATCACTCAGCCAGTGCGCCTGGAGGTAGGTGCGACTCCACATCATCACGACAACCCACACCGCGCCCAGTGCCCACACGTACCATCGCCGGAGCACGAGGGCGAGGATGACGACCACGGTCGTCGCGACGGCGGCGTGACCCGAGGGGAACGACGTCGCCATTCGTTCGGCGAGCGAGTCCGGCGGTCGTGTGCGGCCGATCACTGCGGCCATGGTCGCGCCGATGGCCACGACGGCGACCATGGCGATCGCCAATGTCACGGCATCCCACCGTCGCCTGCGCCATAGCAGGAGCAGGATCAGCACGGCTCCGGCGACGATCATGCCGATCGCGCTGCCCACGACTGCGGGGATCCAGGCGATGACGATCCCGATGTCGCTGACTGCCGAAGCCATCAGATCGTGCCACCAGATGTCGATGGCGAGGGGCTCATGACCGCCGAGCGCCACGACGATGCGGAGAATGACGAAAGCGGCGGTGGCTGAGACTCCGACGACGAGCGCTGCCGCGCGACTCCGGGCGCTGGGGACGTCAACAGTGCTCACGAGATCGCCTCAGTCGTCGTTGCCATCACTGCCGCCGTTGCCATTGCTGTCGCTGTCGCTGTCGCCGTTGTCACCGCACTCGGTGGAACACATGCCCCGTCGATTGACAGTACCGCTGGCGGGCTGGGAAGGACACCTCCATATGAGGCCATCGCGGCCACGGATCCGCCGGCCCCGCCCAGCGTCGCGTTCAGCCCTGGCGCCCCTTGAAACGCGGGTTGAGCTTGTTGATGACGAACACCCGGCCGCGGCGGCGCACGACCTGCGCACCCGGCTGATTCTTCAAAGACTTGAGTGACGCTCGAACCTTCATGACGATCTCCTTATTGATAATCCTTCTCATTAACAGACTAGGGTGAGAGGCGGAAACCGTCAAAAGGAGAGCAGGTCGTTCGTGGAGCACAGAGATCCCCTCGTCGTCGTCGGAGTGTGCGCACCGGAACGTCGCAGATACGCAGCGTCACTCGCGAGTGCGACAGACGGGTACCTCATCCTCCTCGCGGAGCGGGCGCCGTCCCAGCAGGAGGAGGGACTGCATCTCTCGACGGCGCCGCCACTCGCCGCCGCGTCGCCCCCTCGCATCGTCGCCGACGTCTCGGCCGATCTCGACCTCCCGCACCTCGGCCTCGCCGCCGACCCGCGATCCACCGTCATCTGCGTCGTCGACGCTGTGCACATGCTCGATGACCTCCACGACGGCAGGCCGCTCATCGACGCGGTGGCCGAGGGCGACGATCGAGGCGACTTCGGCTCGCGCGCCCGGCGCGCGATCTCGCTCCTGGAAGGATCGACGCTGATCGTCCTCGTGAACTGGGAAACGGTCGCCACCGCAGACCTCGCCCTACTCATGGCGATCGCCTCCCATCTCAATCCGGCCGCTCGCGTCCGGCTCTCCCGAGAGGCAGCGGAGGACATCCGCTCCCTCTCCTCGGCGCAACAAGAACCGGCCCCGCTGCTCGAGCGCGCCGGGTGGGTCCATGCCCTCAACGACGAACACGATCCGCACATGACCGACCCGCGGGTGACGACCCTGCGATACGAGCAGCAGCGCCCGTTCCACCCCGCTCGGCTGTCCGCCGCGCTGGACGACATCGACTCCGGCGCGTACGGCACCGTCCTCAGGTCAGCCGGATTCTGCCGCCTCGCCACGCGCCCCGGCATCCTGGCGCGCTGGGACCACGTCGGCTCGGCGATCTGGATCGACCCGCTCTCCTCCGACATCGAGACGGCGACAACGGCGCAGGACATCTCGCTCACCGGCCTGAACCTCGATCCGGCCGGGCTTCGCCGCACCCTCGACGGCGCCGCGCTCACCGATGACGAGCTCACAGCCGGCCCCTCGACGTGGAGACGATTCGCCGATCCGCTGCCCACCTGGCCCCTGATCGTGGAGGAGTCGCCGTGAGTGGCGCGGTCAGGCGACCCGGCCGTCCGCGAGCCGGATCGTGTCCTCGGCATCGCCGATGACGGCGGGGTCGTGGGACACGCAGACGACGGCCGCGCCGCGCTCGGCTTCCTCCCGGAGCACGGCGCGGATGCGGAGGCTGCTCGCCGCATCCAGCCCCGTCGTCGGCTCGTCGAGAAGAAGCAGATCCGCTTTCCGCGCCAGCCCCTGCGCCAGCAGCGTGCGCTGCTGCTGGCCTCCGGAGAGGGAGGCGAACGGATGCCGTGCCAGCGCATGGATGTCGAGTCGCTCCAGGGAGTCCTTCACGAGTGCGCGCGCTGTGGAGTCCATCGGCCGCCAGGGTCCGAGACGGCCCCATGTCCCCACGCTGACGACGTCGTTCACCGTCACCGGCAGGCGCATCGGGATCGCGGCGCGCTGCGGAACGAAGGCGATCGCGCCAGACACGCTTCGCGTTCCCGACGCGGGGACCCTCGTACCGGCGAGGACCTCGAGGAGCGTGGACTTCCCGGCGCCGTTCGGCCCGGTGATGACGGTGAGCGCACCGGCACGAACGTCGACGTCGACGGCCGACAGGGCCGCGCGGCCTTCGAACGACACATGGATGCTCGTCAGTCGTGCGGCGGTCGGGTCCGCCTGCGTCGGTAATCTCATGGATCCAGCTTACGAGTTTGATAATCATTCTCATAAACCTCTAGGCTCACTGATCGTGACTGCTCTTCCTGCCGCCGCGCTTGCCCCGTTCGCCCTCGACTTCGTCCAGCGCGGACTCTTCGGCGGCGCCCTCGTCGCGATCCTCTGCGGCGTGGTCGGAACCTGGGTCGTCATCCGCGGGATGGCGTTTCTCGGTGAGGCGCTGGCGCACGGCATGCTTCCGGGGGTCGCGCTGGCGACCGTCCTGTCGCTGCCTGTGCTCGCCGGCGGCGCCCTGAGCGCGATCGCCATGAGCCTCGGCATCGGTGCACTGCAACGCCGGGCGAGATTGTCGTACGACACCAGCATCGGCCTGCTGTTCGTGTCGATGCTCGCGCTGGGGGTCATCATCATCTCGCACTCCGGAAGCTTCGCCACGGATGCGACGGCGATCCTGTTCGGTGACATCCTCGCGATCAATGACGGCGACATCGTCCTGCTGGCCGCCGCCGCGGTCGTCGGGCTGACGGTCGCCCTGCTCTGCCACCGCTCCTTCGTCGCTCTCGCGCTCGACGAACGCATCGCGTCGGTGCTCGGGCTTCGACCGCGGGTCGCTCAGGCCGCCCTGGTCGGACTGGTCACCCTCGCCGTCGTGGCGTCGTATCAAGCAGTCGGATCCATGCTCGTCGTCGGGCTCCTGCTCGCGCCCGCGGTCGCAGCCGGCCACTGGACCTCCCGGATTCCCACCCGCATGGCGCTCGCGTCGCTCTTCGGAGTGACCGCCGTCTTCCTCGGGCTCCTGGTGTCGTGGTACGCGGCCACAGCCGCCGGAGCATCGGTCGCGGCCGCCGCCATCCTGCTCACCTGCGTGTCGTGGGCGGCACGCGCGGCTCTCGATTCCACTCGATCGCACGCGCAGAGCCTCGAAGGCCACCCATCGCGATGATGCGACATCCGACACGGCCGAATGGACGCGCCGGATGCACCTCCATGACCACAACCAGGAAGGATCCCGTGCGTTCCCGCGTCGCCCTCTTCACCATCACCGGCTGCCATCATCATCACCCTCGCCTCCTGCTCGAGCGGACCCGTCGCCGCCCCGGTTTCGGATGACGATCGCCGCCGGCGACGGCCACGGCGCCATCACCGGCGCGGAAGAGGTCGCCGAACCACAGCTCGGTCTGACCTGGATCGACCCCGACGGCACCGTCACCCACCTCGATCTGCTCGACGAGAGCCTCACCGAGCTGGGCGAGACGGCTCCGCCGACAGGCATGTCGACCGACGGCCGCTATCTCTTCGCCGACACCGGCGCGGGGTTGGAGATCGTCGACAGCGGAGTGTGGACCTGGGACCACGTCGACCATTTCCACTACTACCGCGCTGCGCCACACCTGCTGGGTTCCGTGACGGGCGACGGGTCCACGCATGTCGCGACATCGAACCTGTCCACGAGCGGCGGCACCGGCATCTCCTTCGCGGGTTCCGGCGATGCCGTGCTGCTCGACACCGAGGCACTGTCGAAAGGTGAGGTCACCGAGCGGTTCCGCATCGAGCGGGAACCGCATGACGGACTCGTCGTGCCCGTCGGATCCTTCGCCCTGGTCACCGAGGCGGTGGACGGCGTGGGCGCCACGGTGGTCGGATACTCCGCCGACGGCACGGAGACGGGGCTCGTGGAACCCTGCGCCGATCCCGCCGGCACCGTCACGACACGCGTCGGCGCTGTCATCGGATGCCGCGACGGGGCCCTGCTCGCGCACGTCGCCGACGAGGAACTGCAGGTGGAACGCATCCCGTACCCGGAGGGTGCGACGGCGCCGGCGGCGAGATCGTTCGACAATCGGGAGGGCCGCCCCACGGTCGCAGGCCTCGCCGGGTCAGAGGGCATCTGGCTGCTGGACACCCGCAACAGGTCGTGGAAACTCCTCCCCTCGCCTGCCCCGCTCGTGCACGTCACCGCGGTGGACGACGATGACGACCACCTGCTGGCGTTGACCCAGGACGGACGGGTCCTGGTGCTGAGCGGAGGGGATGGGTCGATCCTCGCCCAGACCGAACCACTCGTGGCCGATTCCCTGGCAGCCGGCGCGTCTCCGACGTTGATCGCCGATCAGCACAGGGCGTATCTGAGTGCGCCGACCGAGCACCGGCTGTACGAGATCGACTATGCGGATGCGGCTCGAATCGCGCGCACCTTCGACGCCGCGACCGAGCCGGCGTTCGTCGCCGAGACAGGACGATGACATGCGTCCGACACGAATCCTGGCGGCACTCGCCCTCGCCGGGCTCACCGCGGCCGGCCTCGCGTCCTGCGCGTCGTCTGCGGATACACGACCCCTCATCGTGGTGTCCACGAACATCCTCGGCGACGTGGTCGAGGAGTTGGTCGGAGATCAGGCGCAGGTCGTGACGCTCATGAAGCCGAACGCCGATCCCCATTCCTTCGAGATCTCCGCGCAGGAGGCGGCGACTCTCCGCGAAGCCGATCTCGTCGTCTCGAACGGCCTCGGCCTCGAAGAGGGGCTGCAGCAGCACCTCGACGCCGCCGGCGCCGACGGTGTGGCCACGTTCGTCGCCGGTGACGCGATCGACGTGCTCGACTACAGCGAGGGCGACGCCGAAGGCATGCCGGACTCGCACTTCTGGACCGACCCCGCGCGGATGATCGACGTCGTCGACGCGCTCGAGCCGGTGCTCGCCGGCATCGACGGCATCGACCCCGAGACGCTGAAGTCGACCGTCGGCGACTACCGCGGCGAGTTGCGCACCCTCGACTCCGAGATGTCGGCCGCGTTCGAATCGATTCCGGAGGATCGACGCGCGCTGGTGACCAACCACCACGTGTTCGGCTACCTCGCCGAGCGATTCGACTTCGACATCGTCGGCGCCGTGATCCCCGGCGGTACGACGCTGGCCGCGCCCTCCACATCCGACCTCGCAGACCTCGTCACCGCCATCGAGGAGACCGGCGTTCCCGCCATCTTCGCCGAGTCGTCGTCTCCGGACCGCCTGGTCCAGGCCCTGGCGAGCGAGGCGAGCGTCGAAGTCGAGGTCATCGAACTCTTCACAGAATCGCTCACCGGCCCGGACGAGGGCGCCCCCGACTACCTGACCATGATGCGCGTCAACACCGACCGCATCACCACCGGTCTCACGCGGTGAGACCACCACCCCCATCAGAAAGAGGCATGCATATGCGAACCTCCCCCCTTCGCCGCGCATTGATCAGCGCGGCGGCCATCGGCGCCGTCATCACGCTCGCGTCGTGCTCGTCCGGCGGCGACTCGACCGCTCCCGCTTCCACCGCCGATGCCGAGGCGGGCTCGCGCGTCGCGATCTCGTATGACGGCGGCATCCTCGTGCTCGACGGCGAGACGCTCGACACCGTCGCCGACTTCGAGTCGGAGCCGTTCACGCGATTGAATGCAGCCGGCGACGACCGTCATGTGATGGTCACCATGAGTGAGGGCTTCCAGGTGCTCGACACGGCCGCCGGTTCCGCCGACGAGGCAGAGCTCACCGACCTGGTGTTCGCCGCCGATGCACCGGGCCACGTCGTCCGCCACGCCGGCAAGACCATCCTCTACGCCGACGGCACCAGCGATACGACGATCTTCGACTCCGCCGATCTCGGCGGCGCCGACGAGCTGCCCGAGGTCGAGACCGTTCCCGGTGTCGAGGCCCACCACGGCGTCTCGGTCGTACTGGAAGACGGCACCTTCCTCACCACGGTCGGAAATGCCGACGGCCGCAACGGCATCGTCGCGAAGGATGCGTCCGGCGCGGAGATCGCTTCGTCCGACCAGTGCCCCGGCGTGCACGGCGAGGGAACGGCGAAGGATGAGGTCGTCGTCTTCGGCTGCGAGAACGGCGCACTCGTCTACGCGGACGGCGACATCGTCAAGCTCGATTCTCCCGACCAGCCGTACGGCCGGATCGGCAATGCGTTCGTGAGCGAGACGAGCCCCATCGTGTTCGGCGATTACAAGAACGACGTCGACGCAGAGGGCTACCTCCTCGGCGCCGTGACGCTCATCGACACCGCGGCCAAGACCCTCGAGGTCGTGGACCTTCCGGACGGCGTCGAGTACACCTTCCGCGATCTAGCTCGCGGCCCGGAGGATCTCGCGTACATCCTCGGCACCGACGGCTCGATCCACGTGCTCGACCCGGAGACCGGTGAGATCATCGACAGCTTCCCGGTCGTCGAACCGTGGGAGGGCCCTGCCGAATGGCAGGACGCTCACCCGACCATCGTCGTGGCGGGGAACGTGGCCTATGTCACCGAGCCGGCCACGAACAGCGTGCACGCGGTCGACCTGACCTCCGGCAAGGTGCTCGCCAGCACCGAGCTCGACGTCACGCCGGTCGAGATCGCGACGGCCGCGGGCTGACCCGCGAAGAAGAACGACACAGAGGGGCGGAGCGCACAGCTCCGCCCCTCTGTGCGCTCAGGCGCCGGGCCTTCGGGACGCGAGCAGGCCGATCGCGGTGTCGAGGATGACGAACCCGAGGAGCGTCCAACCGACGAGCGGCAGCCAGAACCCGAGGAGACCGGCAGCGACGGCGACGGTTCCGATGCCCCACCAGGGAGCATCGTGCAGCATGCGCCGAGGTGGACTGCCCACGAGGTTGCCCTCACGGCGCACCGGGCGCCGTTTCCACCACATCAGGTAGCCGAGCACGACCATCGCGGCGAGGCCGGTGGCCAGCAGGAACAGGACGATCTGGTTGGCCGAGCCCGAACATGACGCCCATGTGGATGCCGATGCCCCAGCTGGCCAGCTTCGCGGCGAGCGAGAAGTCCGCGAAGTCGGCGCGGTCGACGACCTGCATGGTCGTGCCGTCGATCGGCGAGGGAGTCGCCTTCGGTCGGAAAGCTGCTCTTGATCTCGCGGATGGTCCAGGCGGTGCCCGGTTCGGCGGGCGGCTTGATCTCGACTTCGCCGGTGTTCACGTTCTCGCGCTGGGCGATGGCGAGCATGGCGTCGAACGTGGCGGGGTTGGCCCGCCCCGTCGGTGCGCTCTCCGGTCCATGATGGTGCGCGTGCTCGTCCGCTGCCGCCGCTCCCCCGTCGAGGCTGGTGCTGACAGCCGGCGTCCCCCAGTCGAAGGCGCCGCGCAGCGCGTCGACGTTCGCGCCGGCGTACTGCGACCAGGTGATGCCCGTCGCGGAGAGGAACAGCGCTGCCGAGGAGCATCCAGATCCCGATGCTCGTGTGCCAGCCGAAGAGCGCGCGATACCCGGTGTGCGTGCGGTTCGGCCGGATGAGGTCCTTCTTCACGCGGGCTCTGCGGATGCGGATGATCCAGAGCACGAGCCCTGCGAGAGCGACGATGCCGAGCCAGGAGGCGGCGAGCTCGCTGTAGAGGCGACCGACGTCGCCGAGGTGGAGGCTGCGGTGCAGGTTGCTGATCCAGGTGCGCAGTGGAGTGGAGCCGCTGGTGCCGTAGACGATCAGGTCGCCTCGGATCTCGCCGGTGCCGGGGTCGACGAACACGGCACGGGACTCGCTGTCGCCGAGACCGTCTTCGGCGTACATGATCGCGTGTCGTGTCGCCGGGCTCGGGGGCGGGACGCACGGCGAACAGGGTCGCCGGCCTCGCCGCAGTGCGCATCGGCTGCCTCGATCTGCTCGGCCAGGGTGAGCGATCGTCTCGGTCTTCGGTGCGTGCAGCTGATCGGCGTAGACGACCTGCTCGAGCTGCGGGGTGAGCGCGTACAGGGCACCGCTGAGGGCGGCGACGAGGATGAACGGGCCGACGAGGACGCCGGCATAGAAGTGCAGGCGCAGGAGCAGTGCGCCGAACCACCCTCGCCGCTTCGTTGCGCTCCTCGGTGGACGTGCGGGACTCGTGGTTTCGGATGTGGTCAGGGTCATGTCGGTGCTTTCAGGAGAGAAGGGTGTCGCCGATGAAGCCGTCTTCGGCGCATCCCGGCGGGATGGCGAAGACGGCGGAGCCGATGGGCACGGTCCATTCGTTGAGCAGGTCGAGCTCGTCGAGTCGGCGTTGCATCGGGACGAACTGGCGTTCGACGTCGGCCTGGAACGAGACGAAGATCAGCCCCGATTCGGAGACATCGGCCCCGCGCGGGCGTTCGTCGTAGTTGTACGCGCGGCGGAAGATGCGCTCTGTCACCGTCTGCACGCGACGCGTCGGATGTGCGCGAACTGCGGGATCACCGGGAAGCCGATGGCCGTCGTCGCCTCGAAGTCCGGCTCGTCGAACTCGTCGGTCCCGGTCAGCGGCGCCCCGTTGGCGAGGGTTCTGCCCACCGATGCTTCGCGTCCGCTGCGGTCGAGCCGGTCCCATTTGTCCAGGTCCATGCGGATGCGGCGGATCACCATGCCCGTGCCGCCGGCGAGCCACCCGTCGTCCGTCCAGACGACTCGGTCGAAGTCCTTGGTGCCGGGCTGCGGGTTGGTGGTGCCGTCGACCTGCCCGAACAGGTTCCGCATCGTCGTGCCCGGCCGTTCGGTGCCGTAGGCGCGCCGGAACCCCTGCTGGGTCCAGCGGATCGATGCGAAGCCGCGCGCGTCCTTCAGCAGCATCCGGGTCGCGTGCGCCACCGTGAGCGGGTCGTCGCCGGCGACCTGCAGCAGCAGGTCGCCGTCGCGAGAACTCCGGCTGCAGCCGGTCGATGCCGAACGCGGGCAGCGGGGCGAGCCAGCCCGGGCCTGTGCCGCCGGCGCGGGCGACGAACCCGGGGCCGAACCCGAACGTGACGGTCAGCCGTGCGGGCGACAGCGCGAGCTCCGGCTCGGAGTCGGCCAGCGCCGGCCGTCCCTGCGTGAGACGGGCGGCGTCGTCGGTGAGGATGCGCATCAGGCGGACCAGGGCTGCGCGGTCGACGCCGTCGAGCAGATCGAGGCCGACGAAGATCCCGTGCGCCTGCGCGGCGGTGTCGATGCCGGCCTGGTGCGCGCCGAAGAACGGCACCTTCTCGTCGCCGTTCATGGGCACCGACGGCGGAGCGTCATCGGGATTCGAGCGATTGAGCGCGAAGTCCGCACCGATCGCCGCGGCCGCGCCGACCCCGGCGACAGCTCCTCCGAGGAGGAACTGTCGCCGGGTCGAGCCGGACGCGACCGGTGCGCGCGCCCTCAGCGGGCGCCGGCATCAGTGATCCATGCCTTCGTGCTCGTCGCCGTCCTCGTAGTTCTCGTTCGCGCCGGAGTAGTCCTTCACCGGCGCGGTGAACTCGTAGGTCGAGTCGTCGGAGAACGTGAGGGTGAAGGTGGCCTCGTCGCCGGCCTCCAGCGGGCTCGGCGAGGTCCATCAGCATGATGTGGCTTCCGCCCGGCTCGAGCGCGAGCTCACCGCCGGCGGGGATGACGAATCCGCCTTCGATCTCGCGCATGACCATCTCGCCGGCCTCGTTCTCCACGGTCTCGTGCAGCTCGAGCATCGGCGACGCATCGGAGTCGACGGAGACGACCGTCACGTCCTCGTCGCCGCTGTTCGTCGAGCGTGCCGAACGCGGCGGACATGCCTTCGTGGCGGACTTCACCCAGGCGTCCTCGATGGTGACGACGTCGCCAGCCGGCGCGGAATCCACTGCGGCGGGCGCAGTGGCGGCCGCGCAGCCGGTCAGGGCGAGGAACGAGACGGCGAGCAGCGCCGCGGCACGGGGAAGGGTATTGAAGGTGTTCATCTGTTGCCTTTCACAGGTTCTCCCGCGTCTCGCCGGTATCCGGCGAGGCGGCTGTCGCTCTGGGGCGACGAAGGAATCGATAGAGGGCGAAGCCGGCAGCAGCGACCGCTGCCCCGCCTGCGCCGATGAGCAGCATCCGGAGGACGCTGCTCGATTCGTCTGCGATCTGATCTTCCGCGTCAGACGCGTCCTGTCTGAGCGCACTGCTGCCCGTCGATGCCGTGACCATCGGATCGGCGTCGCCGATCGTGAACGGGATCACACCCGAGATCGGATGCCCGTCCTCGGAGACGACCTGCCATCGCACCTGATAGCCCGCGACCGGCATTCCGGCCTCGAGTTGCGCGGTGACCACATTGCCGTCGACCTCGACCTCACCGGCGACCCAGTCGTCGCCCGGATTCATCGACGACCATGACGAGGGCGCCGGTCATCGACGCATCGAGGACGATGAGTTCTCCGGAGAACGTCAGCGAGACGTTCGTCGGAGCGGAGGCGAGCTGTTCGCCTGCACCGGGGGTGCTGGAGACCAGCTGGTCGTGCGCGGATGCCGGTGTCGTGGTCGCGAGCACGGCGACGGCGGCCACCAGCAGCACTGCGCTGATCCTGCGGAAAGGGGACATGCGGAAGGGCCTCTCGTCAGGCGCCGACGAGCGACGCCAACGGTACGTTCAGAGCTGCTCGGGCGCGCAGAAGCGTTCGAGCGGAAGCACACCAGACGGCGACGGAGCGCGGCCGGTGCGGATCAGATCGCGCTGAGAACCGGCGGAGCGCGCCCCCGCAGCGTCGCGAGCACATGCGCATCCACCGGCCGTGCACGCTCGAACAGCGCACCGAGCTCTTGAACGAGGAGGACGCTCGGTGACGCCAGCACAGCGTCGACGCGGCGGCGCACCCACCGAACGGCCTGGACGGCGAGTGCACGGAGCGCGAGAAGCAGCCGCTCGCCGCGATAGGCGACGACGACGGTGACGATTGCGGCGAGCGCGTGGCCGAACCACATCGAGCTGTCGGCGACGACGGCTTCAGCGACGCCGCTGCCGGCAGGACCTGCAGGGAGAACGAGCGGCGCCCCGTGCACGTGCGGCGTCGCGATCCCGGACGGGCTGACCGTGCCCAGGACGAACAGCGTATGGAAAAGGAGCTGGCTGACGACCACGGATGCGCTGAGCCGGACGACCGACAGCTTCCGCCCGGCGAGCAGCACGCAGATCATGAAGGAGAAGACCCACGGAACCACGATGCCCAGAGGCCCGGGCATCTGGCCTCCGCCGGTCATGTGCCCGGCCAGCGCCGCGAATGTCGCCAGAGTCGCCGCCGCGAAGCCGCGAACGACGGCGGGCTTCCTGGTCGGGGTCACCTCACAATCATTGCACTCCTCGACGACGCCTCAGGCGACCAGATGGCGCTGTCATCGGCGCTGGGCGACGCGCACTACGAGATCGCGGCCTATCAGAGCCTCATCGTGGCCGTCACGCCTGTGCAGCCCGAGGCCGCGCCTCCGGCGAGGAAATGTGGTCCACTCGTAGTGACCGACATAGCCTTATCGGTCAGAAAGGACGAGCGACGTGCTCACTCGCCGACTCTCGGTGGATATCGAAGGCGTCACCGTCTCGGTCGCGGAATGGACGGCGACGCGGCCGACCACGACCATCCTTCTCCTGCATGGCGGTGGTAGCGACAGCGCGGAACTCTCTTGGGGCGAACTCGGTCCCGCCCTCGCAGCCGCCGGTCATCGGGTGCTTGCTCCCGACCACCCCGGCTTCGGCCTGAGCACGAGGGCGACCTGGCCGCTCACGCAGCAATCGCTGATCAAGTACGTGGGAGAAGTCGTCGATGCATTGGGGCTCGACGACTACGTCGTCGGCGGCCTCTCCCTCGGCGGCGGGCTGGCGATCGGACACGCGCTCGAGCGACCGGACGGTCCACGCGCCTTGATCCTGCTCGGGAGCTTCGGGTTCATGCCGAAGCTCTCCGACGGTGTGCTCAGCGGCCTGTCCCACTACGCGACGTACCTGCTTCTGCACTCGGGGCTCCTCGCCGCCATGACGAGGTCGTACGCGCAGAACCCTGCGGCGATGGAACGCGGGCTGCGCTCCCTCGTGCGCAATCCCTCGTCACGGACCCCGGAACTCGTGCGAGCGGTGAGCGATGAGGCTTCGACCGGCACCGCCCTCGAGGTGTTCGGTGAGTGGCAACGGGACCAGGTGCTGCCGCGCGGTCTGCGTACCGACTACACCGACCGACTCCGCGAGATCGCAATGCCCGCGCTCGTCGTGCATGGCGATCATGACAGCGGTGTCGCGGTGGCCCGTGCCCGCGCCGCAGCCCGGCTGCTCCGTCAGGGCAGACTCGTCGAGGTCCCGGGTGCAGGTCACTGGGTGCAGCGCGACCGACCGGACGTCGTCACCGCGGCGATCGTCGAGTTCCTCGAAAGCGGGATCTGATGCCGCGCCCGCGCCTGCCTCACCGGCGCACGGCGATCCTCGA
>CAVYKC010000005.1:0-2073304 GCA_963769005.1 uncultured Actinomycetota bacterium
GCCGAGGCTTGCCTCGCTCACCGGTCGCGAAGGCGCTCGCGGTGTGCTCCCGTTATGCCTCTCGGGGCGTCACGTCGGCGATGGCCGCCCCGCATCGCGCGGGGCGGCCACCTCCCGTCAGGCCGTGATGTCTCCGTAGATGATGCCGCGGCCGTTGGTGGCGAGATAGACGCGGCCGTAGAGGAGCGGGTCGCCGGTGATCGCGGCCCCCGCATTGGCCCACTGGTGCTCGTCGTCGTTGATGCGGTACCACTTGTTGCCGCCGTCGATCGAGCGGTAGATGCCGGCCTTGCCCCCGATCGAGGCCGACGTGTAGATCGCGGGATATCCGGACCGCTTGGCGGCCTTGCCGAAGCCGATCGAGTCCGCCATCTGGAACTCGGTGATCTTCTTCCAGGTGGTGCCACCGTCCTTGGAGCGCCACATGCCCCCGCTGATTCCCTCCTTCGCATCCCCGCGCCCGGCCAGCCAGACGTGGTTCTTGCGGCCGGGAACCGCTCGGAAGTCCTCGACGCCGCCGGCGGGCAGGCCGACCGCGCCCGCATCGGTGAACGTCACGCCCCCGTCGGTGCTCCGGTAGAACGTGCCACCCGAGAACGAGTACAGGACCGCCGCCCTGACGCGGTCGGACCGGATCTTCGCTCCCGCCGGGAGCCCCTGCACCGGATTCCACGTCGCGCCCAGGTCGGTGCTATACACGGGAGTGATCTCCGTGTCGCTCGGCGACCAGACGATCCTGGACCCGTCGGCGCTGATGGCAACCGTGCCGCCGTGGCCGTCGCCAGGGACGCCATCGACGCGAGCGGCGTTCCTCCACGTCTTGCCTCGGTCGGTGGAGACACCGACATGGCCCTTCTCGTTGCCGTGCACCCTGCCGGCGCCGACGATGATGTCCGGGTTGGACTGCGCGAAGTCGACGCTGGTGCCCGTGGACCAGTCGGCGTCGATCATAGGTTCGGCCCGGTCGAGGTCAGTGTGGACGAAGCCGCTGACGTCGCCGACTGCGGAGACGAGCGCCCCGCCGAGTGCCGCGAGGTCGAGCACTGCCGTCTCCTCCAACCCCTCGACACGGACTCCCACGGTGAACTTCTCGACCGGCAGGGCGATCCGCCGGCCGGCCTCGTCTTCGCCGATCAGCTCGCCCTGCGAGTCCCACCGCGTCAACTCCTCGGTGCCCCAGATGGTCGCGCCGGTGCCCCACATGATGCGGTCGGGGTCGTGCGGGTCGATCGCGAGCGCGTCGATCATCCACCCGTGCTTGACCGCGTATGCCGCGCCCTGGTCCTCGCCGTTCCATGACAGCCAGGGGCTGCCCGAGCTGTCCATGTCGAAGCGGTCGGTGCGCTCCTCGCCTTCGGCGTAGTCCCAGCTGAGCTGCCAGGTCTGGCCGGAGTCGGTGGAGCGGTAGATGATCTCGTCGGGCCACCAGTTGTTGCGCGTGGCCGTCATGAGAGTGCCGGGGTTCTGCCGGTCGACGGTGATGCCGCCGAAGCCCGGGATCACACCACGCGGGTTGTAGGTCGGGGTGACGTCGGTCCATTCGCCGGTCTGGGTGGAGAGCCGCATGATCTTGCCGCCGTTGCCCGAAGCAGCCGGAGCGTTGCCAGGGCCCGGGTCGTGGCTGGTGGCGATGTACAGGTATCCGTTCACGTCGTCCACTGCGGACTGGTTGGGGATGGTGCGGTTCCCGTCGACTGCGCCGAGTGCTTCGGCGGCACCGGGGACGGCCTGCCAGGTCGCTCCGCCGTCTTCGGACACGTAAAGCGGATCGGCCGGGTCGGCGACGCCCACGTAGATCTTGCCGCCGATCTGGTCGAAGTCGATCCAGATCACGCCCTGGTTGTCGGCCAAGATGATGTTGCCCGGGTCGATGACGAAATTGCCGGGGTTGGGGAAGCTCTCCACCGCGGCCCAGGTGCGGCCGTAGTCCTTGGAACGCCACAGGCCGTTCCCGTTAGGGGTGCCGAGGTACAGCTCGGCGTTGTCGGCGGGGTTGACGACCAGCCGCTCGCCCATGCCACGGCCCGGCATGTTGCCGCCCTGCTTGAACGGGAGCTCGGCGATGCCCCAGGTCTCGCCCCTGTCATCGGAGTAGAGGATCGCGCCGTTGTTGGGATCCCAGTCGAGGGTGTAGGTGCCGACGGCGGCGTAGACGCGGTTGGTCTCGACCGGGTCGGTGGCCATGGAGACCACGCCTGAATAGCCCCACTTGTCGCGGCCGACCCAGTCGAGGAGCGGCTTCCATGTCCGGGAGTCCTCCTGCCACCGATAACAGCCGCCGATGTCGGTGCGGGCGTAGATCAGGTTCCGCGCCGTCTCGTTGAACACGATGCCGGACACGAAGCCGCCGCCGTTGATGACGGCGTTCTTCCAGGTGTAGGCGTCACGCTGCTTCGAGTCGGAGTCCTCACCGGCCCAGGCGGAGAGGGGACCGGAGAAGGGGCCCACCGCGACTGCGGCGACCGCCACACCGGTTCCGGCGAGGAAACCTCGACGTGAGAGTCCGGCGCCGTTGGGGAGTGCCATCATGGCGTTCCTTCCTAGTTGTAATCGAACGTGTGTTGCTGAGGGCCGGAGTCGGCGGATCATCGCTGCACCGAGAAGATCCTGGCGGCGGGGCCTGCAGGAACCTCGACGACCGGCGTGTCGCCCTCGGTGCGGATCGTCCACTCCGGCAAGGCGACGGGATAGACCTGCTTCAGGTTCCGCCCGCGCAGCCCTGCCAGCGCGACGTCGGCAGCTTCACCGCGCGACCACAGCGCCAGCAGCGACTCGGATCCGGTGTCGAGCTGCAGGGCGATCACATCGTCTCCCCAGCCGGGGAGTCCCAGCGGCCACACCGGATACGACCCGGCGATGCGATGTCGCCATTCCTTATGCAGGGCAATGGCCTCGCGTACCAGGGTGGACTGCTCCGCGCTCAACTCATTGAGGTATCCGGAGAGGTACAACCGCCCCATCACACCAGCCGTCATCGCGAAGGCCGTCTCCGCCGGAGTCATCGACGCGGCCGGATACGCCCAGTTCCCCGCCTGCTCGGGAAGGACGCTCGCAGGTGCCGCCGCCGCGATCGGGGCGTACTTCCGGAAGTCCTCCTGGTCTGAGGTCGACTGCAGATGCGCCACCGAAAGGATGCTGTAGTCCATGCGCAGCGCACCCGAACCGCAGTTCTCGAACAGCACTCCCGGATGTCGGGCGTGCACACCGATGAGCCAGTCGCGGAAGGCCCGGGTGTGCCCGAGCAGCCCTGCTCCTGGCGCGTCGGCGTCCACTTCCGTGCCGCCGCCGATGTTCCTGTTGTAGTCGAGCTTGATGAATTCGAGCCCGAACTCGTTCACCAGCCGATCCACCGTCTCGTCCAGGTGGGCGCGTGCCGCCGGATGCCGCAGATCGAGCTGGAAGTTCCCCGCCACGATCACCCGCTGGCCGAACCGCTGGAAGAACGCCTCTTCCGGCAACCGCTGCGCCAGCGGCGACTCGACACCGACCGATTCCGGCTCCAGCCACAACCCGGGCCGCATGCCGTTGGCGCGGATGGCGTCGATGACCGACGACAACCCTCCGGTGAACCGCTCGGGAGCTTCGAGCCACTCGCCCGCGCCGATCCACCAGGCGCTGCCGGGCGTGGCGTACCACCCGGCGTCGATGCAGAAGTACTCTGCGCCCGCTTCGGCCGCCGACTCGATCAGCGGCAACAGCTTCTCCGTCGACGGCTCGCCCATCAGAGTGTTCATGTAGTCGTTGTAGACCACCGGGAGCCGAGCGTCGATCGGGCGCACCTCACGGATCCCGCGCCGGTAGTCGGTGAGCGCCGCGAAGGCCGCGTCCCGGCCGCCATCGGCGACGCAGAGTCCTGCCGGCACCGAGGTGAACTCCTCGCCCGGCGCCAGCCGTGCGGCGAACTGATGGTGTCTGTCGGTCGCGCCGTACACGCCCACCGTCACGCTGCTCCCGGTCTGTGCCACCTCCCAGTGCCAGCCAGCGCTGGTCTCGACCTGCCACGCGATCGACGGGAGGACCTCGGCCGCGAGGACCCCGGTCGGCAGGAACGAACCGGTCGACCAGCTCCCATGGCTGGTCAGCGAGAAGAGTCCGCGCGGGTGCTGGCCGCCGTGCATCGCGGGATCGATGTCGGGCAGCAGCTCGCTCAAGGGGCGCTGCCGCCAGCGCCCTTCGGCTCGCCATTCGCTCTCGCCCCAGAAGAGGTCGTGCGCACCTTCGGCGGGCACGGCCACGAGCGCTGAGCTCACCGAGAGCAGTACGAGACTCCGGTCGGCCACGTTGCGAACGGTGTGGCGGATCTGGAGGCCCGGTCCGGCGACGCGGAAGACGCTGAGCACCTCGAGATCGAACTCCGGTGCGCGCTGGCGGATCCGCAGCTCGGTCTCGTCCGATTCGTGTCCTGTGTAGCGGAGCCGCTGCCCGGCACTCGCGTAGAGAAGGCCCTGGTCGTCGCTGTCGCGGTGCTTGACGCCGGCGGTGATGACGTCGATGATCGCCCATGGCGCGACCGCTGACGGCGCCTCGGGTGCGGTCGCGAGGCGTACGAGCCGCACGGGCCGGTCGTCGCGGTGGTCGAATCTCAGGTGGAGCCCGGGGAGGGCCCACTCGAAGACAGGATCCTCGTCACGATCGACGTGCGCTTGCGATGCCATTTACTACTCCGCTCTCGATCGAAATACGTCTATGCATCAGAGGGTGGATTCGGCTGGATCCCACGACTCCGCGAACGGCGTCGGCTTCTCCACGGTTGACGTCACCTCTACCGCCTCACGGCGCTCAGCGGAGTCGGCGATCGCGAGGAGCGTGTCGAGAACATGGCTCGCGAGTGCACCGCTGGCGGTTTCGGTCGGCCCACCGCGCAAAGCTCGAGCGAGATCGACGACGCCAGAGCCACGGCCATGGAACGAACCGGTGGCCGTGATGACCTGCGGCACCTCCGAGTCGAAACGATAGAGCGTGCTGTCGCCCTCGAAGATGTTCGGGTCGGGCAGCACCAGGGTGCCCTCCGTTCCACTGATCTCTACCATTCCCGCGCGGGACAGCGCGTTCTGGAAGCTGAAGGTCGTCTGTGCGGACTGTCCGGATTCGAAGCTGACCAGCGCTGCGTGATGGGTGGGCACCTCGACCGGGAACTGCTCCCCCTGCCGGGGACCGCTGCCGACGATCCGGCGATCGTGGGACCGGGAGGACACCGCCGACACCCGATCGACCGCGCCGAACGCATGGATCAGAGTCGTGAGGTAGTACGGCCCGATATCCAGCAGTGGACCGGCGCCGATCGCGTACAGGAAGTCAGGATTGGGGTGCCACAGCTCCGGGCCCGGAACGTGGAACATCGTCGTCGCCGTCAGCGGCTCACCGATGTCACCGCGGGCGATCGCACGCATCGCCGTCTGGATCCCCGCTCCCAGGACAGTGTCGGGCGCGCAGGCCACCCGGAGCCCGGCCGCCGCTGCTTCGGCAAGCACGGCCGATGCCGCGCCCCGGTCGAGCGCGAGCGGCTTCTCACTCCACACGCTCTTCCCGGCCGCGATGATCCGCCGGTCGACCTCCGCATGAACTCTGGGGATGGTCAGGTTGACGACGATCTCGATCTCATCGATCGCAAGCAGCTCATCCACGGTGCCGTGGGATGGGACGTTGTACGCCTCCGCCTGCGTGCGCGCCCTGTCGAGGTCGAGGTCAGCGACGAACAGCACCCGAAGGTCGGGGAAGCTCGTCATATTCTCGAGATAGGTGTCGCTGATGACTCCGGCGCCGATGAGGCCGACGCCGACGGGTCCTGTAGCCGCTCACTTGTCGTTCTCCTGCAGCCAGGCGAGCGACTCCGCGACACCTTCGAAGATGTCGTGCGCGTAGTCGTCGAATTCGACGACGCGGATGGCGTCCGGTGCGGCGGCGAGGATCGCCGTTACGTCGACGTTGCCCTGACCAGCCGGGGTCTGTTCCTTGAACGCCGCGGCCAGCGAGTCGGGCACGTCGAGTGCGCTTTCGCTGCTGGGAAGGGCGGTGGCGATGTCGCCGTTCACGATCCCATCCTTGACGTGCAGGAACTTCACACGATCAGCGAGGGTCCGCAGAAGCGCAGGCGTGTCCTCGCCACCGACGGTCGACCAGAACGTGTCGACCTCCAGGATCACGTCGGGCGAGAGGCGCTCGACGAAGAACGAGTAGACCGATCGCCCCTGGTCCTTGTTCGCGAACTCCCACTGGTGGTTGTGGTACCCGAAGCGGAGATTGCGCTCGCCCGCAAGCGAGGCGAGTTCATTGACGCGGTCCGCGAGCCGGAATGCATCGTCCGCGGTCTGCCACCTCTCGCTGGGCACGAACGGATCGATGACCGACTCGATCCCGAGCTGCTCCGCAGCGTCGAAGACCGATGCGGGGTCTTCTGCATCGATGACAGTGGCATGGCCGGAGGGTGCGGTCACGCCGGCCGCGGCAAATGCGCGCGCCAGCTCATCCGTACGCTCAACGAAGGCATACGGCTCCACGCGGGTGAACCCGATCTCCGCGAGTCGGGCGATCGTGGCCGGGAGGTCGTTCGCGATCGCGTCCCTGACGGTATACAGCTGGACGGATGGTGACGAAGGCATGGCGTTGCTCCTTGCTGGTGGGTGGAAGCGCGATTCGGGAAGATCGTCGAGAAGAGACTGCGAGCGGGCGGACATCAACATGCCGGCTTCTCACCGAGACCAGCGAACTGCGCGAGCTTGTGGAATACGTCCTCCAAGAGCCACCTCGCCACACGCAGTATCGTCGCCATTGATCGTCCTTCGCCGTTGATGGAGTGTGCGGATTGCATGAAACTCTGCCAGTCGGGGTGGCGGAAGGCGGAGTACTTGCGCAAAATAGGCAGATGCCCGCATCCACTCGAGTCACGCTCGCGCGCGTGGCCGAGGAGGCCGGCGTCAGCATCTCGATCGCGTCGCGTGCCCTGCGAGGTCGCGGCGACATGGCGCCGGATACGAGGTCACGGGTGCTGCGCTCCGCCCAGACACTCGGCTACACTTTCGCCGGCGAGCCGCGGGGACGCCCGCGGACGTCTCTCGTCTTCGACCTCGTGCTGTCGCATTTCCACGGCCCGTACACCGATGAGGTGACCGCCGGCGCGCGGACCGCTGCCGCGCAGTTGAACTACGACCTGGTGCTCACGGCCGAGCGCGATGACCCCGATGATGACTGGCCGCAGCGGATCCGCTCGCGTGGCACGGCGGGGGTGATCCTCGGGCTCATCGTTCCGACCTCCGCGCAGATGGCGGTGATACGTCGGGCGGGAATCCCGGTCGTGCTGCTCGAGCCGTCATCGGAACCGCCGATGGGGCTGCCGAGCGTGCGCACCACAGACCGCGCAGGCGGAAAGGCGGCCGCCGAGCATCTGATCGAAAACGGGGCCCGACGCTTCATCGTCATCGGCGCGGTACCGTCCTACCGGTACGGCCGCGGTCGGGTGGAAGGGTTTCTCGAAGCGCTGAATCGAATCGTCCCCGGCGCACCCACCGTGCGCGCGGATGCTGATTGGAGCGCGATGGACGCCTGGCACTCGTGTGCGAGGGCGCTGTCCGAACTTCCGGGCGAGGGGCCGATCGGCCTGTTCGCCTGCACGGACGAGATGGCGGCCGGCGCCTACCGGGCCATCGCCGCGGCGGGGTTGACGATTCCCGGAGATGTTCTCGTCGTCGGGTTCGACGATGTGCGCGGTGCCCGGTGGCTGCATCCCTCCCTGACGACCATCCGCCAGCCGATCAGAGAGATGGCGGCCGCGGCGGTGCACGCTCTCGCCAGGGCGGTGGCAGGTGCGGAACTCGGCGATGAGATCATCGAACTCCCGACAGAGCTCATCGCCCGCGGCTCGACGAGGGCGATTTTCCCGACCGTGTCAGGGCTGTCAGGACCTAGATCTCCTGCCCCAACACCGATCGATTGAAGGACCCAGAGGTGCTCGTGGAGGATGTCTCCGCAAACCCTGTGACCTGGAGTTTTGATGGGTCACCGGCGAGCTGGTGTACACGGTTGGTGCGGAAAATGTACACGACCCTTGCCGTCAACGCCGGACCAATCAATCCGAAGTGCGAAACACGGTCAGTGTTAGCGTGACCGGATGAGTGACTCAAGGGGCTCTGTCCGCGGGCGGACGATATACGAGAGCGCATCGGCCGAGGTACAGACTCTTCGCTGGCTCGTAGGACGAGGAACTGGGAAGTACGTCGCATGTGTCGCTGGAGCGTTGATGCTGGCGCTGCTCTATCTGCTCGTTGGCGCATCGGGGCTCGGGTTCGCTCTACCGGTTCTGCTTGGAGGGTCTGCGCCGGCGCCGCTCAATGCGTTCATGGGGTCGCTGGGCCTGGCGTTCTCGGGACTTTCGTTACTCGTTTTCCTTGCTACGATCGCCGTGGCCACTGCGTCTCGAGTGTTTCTCGGCGGGCCGTGGCTGGAGGGGACGTTCCGTCACTTGTGTGGCGCCGTTGTCCGAATGGCGACGGTCACGGGCATCCTCTCGCTCGCGTCGGTAGGTGCAGGACTCGTGTTTCTCACGCTCGGCCACCTGCCACTTCCGTCAGTCGAGGACTCTGGGTCCGGCTCGGTTGCTGAGGTGCTGGGTAAGACGCAGCTGGCCGTGACCCTCGTGCTTCTTGGTTTCGCCGCTCTCGCAGAAGCGATGAGGATGGTTCGAGAGTTGCATGACCATGTCCCCACGTTCACGCGATGGACGCTCAGTCTGATCTTGCCCGCGACCGTCAGTGCGGTTCTTCTGGGGTGGATTATCCCGTATGACGTTGCCGTTCATAGATTTCTTACACAGTGGGTTGTCGATGGCTGGGGCGGATACACGCGCGACCAGGTACTCGCCATTTATGCACGCGAGATTCCCCGCATCGAGTGGTGGATTGGTCCGACTCTTCTGACGGTCATCTTCTGCATCGCAGCGGCACGAGCCTGGGCCGGAGTGAACGTGACCGCTGAAGAACATCACATGACCGTCGGCGAAAAGTCTTCACCGACGGGCTCGATCCTCAACGGTGAGAGCTGATCCGGATTGACGACGCGGCACTCGATCACGGCCCGGTCCGGGTCGAGCTCTGCCCGAAGGCTTCAAGGCCGAGCTCGTCGAGGCGGTAGGAGGTGGTGAGGCAGGACGCGGCGAAGGTAGCGTGGAGCACATCGGGGTTTTCCGGACGGTGAGTGTGAGAACTTCCATCCTGGAATACCTCGACACCCATCCAGTGATCGCCGCGCGGCCCCGACCTACACCTCAGCTGCGAAAAACCTATCGGGAGCGGAAGACCGCCTGCGCAGCCCGGCCGCGTCGTACAGGTCGTGGAAGGCGCTGACCATCCACAGCACCAGAGCCTCCGTTGCGGACGGAGAAGCGTGTGTGTGCTGTGCCGATCAACGGGAGGCAGACGTGAAGCTCCCTGTCCCCCGAATGACCTACAGACAGCCTCCTCGATCACGGGTAGCTTCGAAAGCGCTCATTCAACCAATCGGAGGGTAAGCAATGCGAGCAACACCTAATTCGCACAAGTGGTCGGCAACTGGAGTACTGCGCGGGGGCGCTATTTGTGCAGCAATTCTCATGGCTTCAGTGGCGTCGCCGATGGCGGCGAATGCCACAAATGGCAATGAGGAGGTAATTGCGGGATTCTCACGTGACGATTTCATAGAGGCCGCCGCCACGGAGGGTGTCTCGACGGATGTTGCGTCACAAGCCTGGGGGGACTTGGATGCTATGTCGCGAATCCCGATCCATTCCGAGCTCACGGGTGGAGGAAAAGCGGACTCCGTCACTTCCGAAGTAGGTGTACTAGCAGCCGTCGCAAACTACTCTGCTAGTTGCACCTACCAGCGCACGAATCTTTTCGGTGGCGTCCTTCAGCACTTCAAGGTGAACAAGGCCTGGCAAGTGAACTCGACAGTAAACAACGTGATTCCCAACGGGACAAGCATCAACGCCTACGGCGGCTATTCCTGGGTTTATGCGGGCCTGGTCAACAGCAGCGATTCATACTCTGGAACGTCGCACTCTTCGTATCGAATGGGGTTGTTTGACACGTCACCGTCGATCGAGCAGGAGAACCGCTGGGTCCGGATCACTGGGCACAAGGACGGGACGTACAGTTGCACCAACGGGTAATGATGCGCCCACCCGAGAAGAGAGAGAAGACGATGGCTCACAAAAACACGATACAGAATGCGTGGTGGATGCCGTTCGCCATTATCACGCTTGCGGCGATCGGCTCTGGCATCGTTGCCGCAGTAACCGGCCGCGATTGGTACCTTATTGTTGCCATCGCACTTGCGGCAATTGCTCTCGTTCTCTGTATCGGACTATTGCGATCGAAGGATGCGTCGTGGATCGCGGCAATTGTCTCGTCGGCATTTGTGGGAGTCGCGCTGCTCGTAGGCGTGGCGCTGACAGGCCGCGTGTCCTTCGCGATTGCAGGAGCCGCACTCCTCGTTCTTACGCTTGTTCTCGTGACGGCGCGTCGACGCAGCAGACGGGCAGTGAGAGCTACGTAGCTGTGTGCAGTTCGCCTGGAGTAGGTGAGGTCTCCGCTATGTCAGCGGAGACCTCACCTATCAGCACGAGTGGGCACGCTGACGTCTCCATCAGCGACTGGACCGGCACGGCGCCGCGCACCACACCCGCAAGGTGGAGCTGTACTCGGCCCTCTCCCACGACCCCTCGAACAGTCCGGCCCGCCAGTCCCGCCAGCGTGCTCATCCTCGGATTCGCTGGTCCCTGGGCATCTCGTCGGCCGGACGATCGCCGGCCTCGATGAGATGCACGCGATTCCTGCCCTCCGCGACTGGCCGGCGAACGCCCTTGGGGAGGAGCTCATGAGCACGACCGTCGCACTGGCGGCGTGACGATAACCGTCACCTATTCATGCAGCATTCCCCTTCACCGTGTGACCACGAGAAGATAGCCCCTGCCCTCAACATGGCAGGGGCTATCCTTCGTGATCGCGCCCAGATGGCCAACCCAGCCCACGCGCGCTGGACAGCCGCAGGCGCAAACTGCCGCCAGAAATATCGCATTCCGGCACCCTGATCACGTTTCGCGAACCCAGGTGCCGTACTTTGCGGAAACAGCCGTGGAGGGACTGACGGGAATCGAACCCGCGCTATCTGCTTGGGAAGCAGAAGTTCTGCCATTGAACTACAGTCCCGGACCCGGTCCGAAGATCAGGTGAAGGCAAGCCTACCTGCCCGGTCGCGGATGGCAAAAGCGCCCGGCGCCATCTGGCCGTAGGCTGGTGCCGTGCTTCTCAGCGACCGCGACATCAGGGCAGAACTCGCATCAGGCCGCATCGGCCTCGACCCGCACGAGCCGGAGATGATCCAGCCGTCGAGCATCGACGTGCGCCTGGACCGCTACTTCCGCCTGTTCGACAACCACAAGTATCCGTTCATCGACCCGTCCGTCGATCAGCCCGAACTCACCCGGTTGATCGAGGTCGATCCCGAAGAGCCGTTCATCCTGCACCCCGGCGAATTCGCGCTGGGCGCCACGTTCGAGCAGGTGACGCTGTCGGATGACATCGCCGCGCGCCTCGAGGGCAAGTCGTCGCTCGGCCGGCTCGGCCTCATCACGCACTCGACCGCGGGGTTCATCGACCCCGGCTTCACCGGACACGTGACACTCGAGCTCGCGAACGTCGCGACGCTGCCCATCAAGCTGTGGCCGGGCATGAAGATCGGCCAGCTCTGCTTCTTCCGCCTCACCTCGCCATCCGAGAACCCGTACGGCTCCGGGCCGTACGGCAACCGTTACCAGGGGCAGCGCGGGCCGACGGCATCCCGCTCCTTCCAGAATTTCCACCGCACCGATGTCGGCACGACCGATGTCGGTGCCATCGGAGGATGACATGAGCGACGACGGCACGGATGCTCCGCAGGACCCGAACACGGATGCGGGCTCCGTGCCGCCTCCGCCTTCCGATGATCCGGTGACGCCGGCGAACCCGCCGCTGACCGAGCCTGATCTTGCGGACCCGAACTCCGTCGTGCCCGATTTCCAGGTGCCGGCCCCGCCGACGTTCGGCAGCGCTCCGCCCGCTCCCGATGCCGGCACGGTCATCCCCGAGCCGGTCATCCCCGAGCCGGTGCTGCCCCCTTCGGCTGTGCCCGAGCGGGTCATGCCTCCGGCTCCTCAGACGGCATCCGCTCCGCCGCCGGCGTTCCCTCCGCAGGCCTCGGCCCCTGCCCCTCCCACGCAGGCCGCGAGTGGCTACACCGAGGCCAACCCGTACCTCGAGCCGGGGACGGCGGCTCCCAACAGCTACCGCGGCTGGACGTTCGGCATCTTCACCGGCCTCGCCGTGCTGCTCATCGGCGCGATCATCGCGCTCATCTACCTCTTCAACAACGCTCCGTGGGAGTTCGCTGCCGCAGAGGAGCCTTCGGTGATCGAGTCGTCGGCTCCGAGCGAGCCCGCGCCGGTCGAGACGACCGCCGCGGAGCTGCCGATCTGAGCCGAGGGGCGTATGTGGACCCTGCGGCCCAGCATCGACGGGGATGCGGCGTGGATCGCCGAGCTCCGCGCCGTCGTCCTGCGCGATGACCTGGAGCGGCTCGGCCGCTACGACGCCGTCCGGGTGCGGCGCCGGTTCATCGATGGCTTCGTTCCGGCGTGGACCCGCGTGATCGTCGCGGACGGAATCGACGCCGGTTCGATCTCGAGGCGCGCCGACGCCGACGACGTCTGGCTGGAGCACTTCTATCTCCGGCCCGACCTTCAGGGGCGGGGGATCGGGAGCGCGATCCTCGGCGCGGTATTGCAGGAGAGCGCCGGGCGGCGTGTTCGCCTCAACGTCCTCACCGGAAGCTCGGCGCGCCGACTCTATGAACGACACGGCTTCACCGTCGACGCGGAAGACGACGTCGACGTCTTCATGAGCAGGTCCGTGCCGGCGATCTCGCCCGGGTGAAATGACAGGGGGACGGATGCCGAGGCATCCGTCCCCCTGAATCTCGTGTCCCTCAGGCGTCGCGCCCGCGGGTGAAGCCGGCGTCGAAGCCGCGCTCGTACGCACCCTGTGCGAAGTGCGCGAATCCGGCGCGACCGGGACCGCGGCGGTGACCGCGGTGGTCGCCGTGCTCGTGGCCGGGGTGACCATCGTGGTGGCCGTGGCCGTGGCCGTGCTCACGCTCGGCGTGCGGGCCGCAGTCGGCATGGCCGCCGAAGCCGTGGTGGCCGAACTCGCGAGGGCCGAAGCCGTGCCGTCCGAAGCCGCGAGGGCCGAAGCCAAATCGGTGGCCGCGACCGCGCGGGAGCTCGGTGTTCTCGTCCCAGCCGAATGCACGGGCGATCTTCTCGAGCGAAGCGAGGGTGGTCGCCATGTCCTCGTCGGAGACGGCGTCAGTGACGCGGGCGCGGATGCCGTCGACGACCGCACCGAGCCGCTCCTTGGCGGCGCGTCCGTCGTCGGTGAGGGTCCAGCCGTCGCCCTCGGGGGCGACCCAGCCGCGCTCGATGAGCCGGTGCAGCTTGTGCTCGGACAGCGGACGACGGGAGGCGACGGTGCCGTCGATGATGTTCAGCATCCGCCAGTCGCGACGACTGGCGCCGTCGGACTCGAAGGCGGTCGCGAACTCGGCGGCCATCAGGCGATCGGCGGCCTTCAGCCAGTAGCCGAAGGGGCGGGAGGAGTTGTCTGGGTTCTGTGTGTCAGGGGTGTTCATGAGGGGATTCCTTTGATGTCAGTGTGCATGTGGTTGTCACAGTGCATGTATATGTAGTGTGACATGCGATATGAATGCATGTCAAGTCGCATGTAAAGTTGCAGGGTGGACCCCGAAGAGACCGACCCTGCCGAAGCGATCGCCCGTGCGCTCTCGCGGCTTCGTGGGCGCCGCCCGCAGGGCCGCGGCCGCGGCGGTCCTCACGGATGGCACGGCGGGCCGCATGGGCATGACGGCTCGCACGACGACAAGTTCGGACGGCACGGGCATCCGGGCATGCCGCCGTGGATGGCCGACGGCCCCGGCCGGCTCGGTGCACCCGCACGTCTGCGGATGCTGGAGGCCCTCGCCGCCGCATCCACCCCGCTGAGCGTCAGTGCCCTGGGGGAGGCGATCGGCGTCGACCAGCCGCGCGCCTCACGGCTGGTGCAGCAGGGCGTCGAGCTCGGCTATGTGCGCCGAGAGGCCGACCCCGACGACGCCCGCCGCACCCGCATCGCACTCACCGACGAAGGGCGCAAGCTCGCGAGGGGAATGCGCGGAGAGCGGCGCGAGATGCTCGGACGAGCGCTCGCCGCATTCAGCGAAGAGGAACAGCGCGACCTCGCCCGCCTGCTCGGCAAACTCGCCGACAACTGGGAGAACTGAGGCTCAGCGGACCGGCGCCGTTCAGGCGAGGCTCGCCTCGCGCCGAGCTCACGTAGGCGACGATGCCGCGATGCAGTTCGGCGACGAGAAGTCGGCGCTGCGCGGGATCGGCCTCGGCGACGATCAGTGGCATCAGCCCCTTGACCATGCTCAGGATCACCGTGGCCATGGTCTGGATGCGGCGATCCTCCGCGTCCGGCATGATCGCCGTGATGGCCTCGCGGACCCGCATCTCGATCGCCTCGTGCGCCGGCGCGACCGCAGCGCGCATGGATGGCGGCATGTCGGTGCGGGCGAACAGCGCCTTGAAGCCCGGATGCTCGATGTTGAAGCCGACGATGCGGGCGAGGGCAGCGTCGAGCTCCGTCTCGAGATTCTCCGTGGTGAGCCCGCTCAGAAGCTCGAGCGTGGCGAGGCGCTCCGCGTAGGCCTCGGCGAGAGCTCGTCCGACCTCGTCCTTGTTGGCGAAGAACTGATAGAGCGAGCCGGGGGAGATCCCTGCCCTGGCGGCGATCGCGTTCGTCGTCGCAGCCTCGTACCCGGCCTCTCCGAACACGGCGGCGGCGGCGAGCAGGATCTGTTCGATGCGCGCTCGTCCGCGGGCTTGGCGGCGTGGTGCTCCCGCGTCTTCGGACACTCCTTGACCTGCTCTCGATTAAATGCGAGTATTTGCTCGTAAAACGAATACGACTAACTGCTCGCATTCTATCGGAGGCTTCTGATGCTCGTACGTGCCGTCTCGACCCGACCGTGGACTGTGATCACCGTCACCGCGGTGATCTTCGCGATCTACCTGGCGCTGGGTGCCGCGGTCTTCGACGCCCTGTCGTTGAATCGCTATGAGGCTCCCGGCTCGGAGTCGCTCCAGGTGCGCACGGCGCTCGCCGATCGGTTCGGCACCGGGAGCCCGAACATCGCCGTTCTCGTGGAGTCGGACTCCGGCGTCGATGATCCCGACGTGGCCGCGGCCGGGAGGGAGGTCACCGCACTCCTCGCCGGATTCCCCGGGATCGGGGAGGCGTGGTCCTACTGGACGCCGGACGCGCCGGCGTCGCTCGCCGGAACGGACGGCACGACGGCGCTCGTGCTGGCCTGGGCGCCCGGCGACGCGGATCTGGTCCGCGGTGAACTGCTGCCGGCGCTGGATGCGGCGATCGACGGGCAGTTCGACGATCCCTCCGTCCATCTCACGCTGGGTGGGGCCGACGAGGTGTTCCGCACGGTCGCCGAGCAGGCCCGTGCGGACTTCCTCCGTGCCGAGATGATCGTCGTGCCGTTGGTGCTCGGGCTGCTCTGGCTCGTCTACCGCCGCTTCCGCGTGGCACTGGCGACCCTCGCGGTCGGCCTCTACTCGGTTGCGGGCACACTCGCGATCCTGCGCCTCGTCAGCGGCTTCACCGACATCTCGACCTTCGCGGCCAATATCGCGCTGGTCATGGGTATCGGCCTCGGCGTCGACTACGGGTTGTTCATGACGTACCGCTTCCGCGAAGAGCTGCGCCGCGGATCGGATCCGGAGCAGGCGACGAAGGATGCGGTGCGCTCCGCCGGCCGGACGATCCTGTTCAGCGGTGCCACGGTCGCCGCATCCCTCGCCGTGCTCTTCGTATTCCCGTTGCCGTTCCTCTCCTCGTTCGCCTACGCGGGCATCGCTGTCGTGCTGACGGCGATCATCGGCTCCACAGTCTTCCTCCCCGCGGTCCTCCGCCTCCTCGGCACCGGGGTGCTCCGCAGGAACGAGGCAGCGGTCGCCGCGGACGCCGGCGGGTGGGCGCGACTGGCCTCACGCGTGATGCGGCGCCCCGTCGCATTCGGTGCGCTCGGGATGGTGCTCCTGATCGCCCTCGGAGCGCCGGCGGTCGCCGCCGAGTTCGGAGCACCCGATGACCGGCTGCTCCGCGCGGGGCAGCCCGTGCGCGACATGTACGACACGATCCGCGAGGACTTCGATGCGGAGGATGCGGATGCCGTGTACATCGTCGCCCCGTCGGCGACCGACGCTGAGATCGGGCGGCTCGCACGCGACGTGTCGCTCGTCGACGGCATCCTGCGGGTCGATTCGCCGGCAGGATCGTTCCGGGACGGGGCCGTCGTCGAATCGGCGGGTGCCGACGCCGACCGGTTCCGCGACGGCGACGCGGCCTACCTCACCGCGCTGCCTGCGTCGGATCGTCTCTCCGACGACCCGGGCGACCTCGTCGCCGACATCCGTGCCGTCGACCGGGCCTTTCCCGCTCTCGTCGGGGGCTACCCGGCCGAACTCGTGGACTATCGTGCCGCCGTGGCCGAGCGCCTTCCTGTGGTGCTGGTACTCATCTTCGCCGTCACCTTCGTGCTCCTCTTCCTGATGACAGGCAGCATCGTCGCCCCGCTCAAGGCGTCCGTCCTCAACCTGCTGTCGCTTTCAGTGATGTTCGGCGTGCTCGTCTGGGGGTTCCAGGAGGGAGCGCTCGCGCCGCTGCTCGGCTTCACGCCGACCGGCGTCATCGAGCCGAGCATCCCGCTGCTGATGTTCTGCGTCGCCTACGGTCTGTCGATGGACTACGAGGTCTTCCTGCTCGCCCGGATCAAGGAGGACTACGACCGCACCGGCGATCCGCGCGCCTCGGTCGTGCGGGGGATCGGCAGATCCGCGCCGCTCATCGGCGCCGCCGCGCTCACGCTCGGCACGTCGTTCCTCGTCTACGCCACGAGCGAGGTCACCTTCCTGCAGCAGCTCGGCGTCGGGATGGCGCTCGCCGTGTTCGTGGATGCCACGGTGATCCGCGGCATCCTGCTCCCGGCCTTCATGCGGCTCGCCGGACGTGCGAACTGGTGGGCGCCTGCACCGCTTCGGCGGCTGCACGCGCGGATCGGCTGGCGTGAGCCCGCGCTGTCCGCAGGTGACCTCGAGTCGTCCGCGAGACGCGGGCTCAGCGAACCCGCTGCGCCTTGAGCGGCAGCAGCAGGAGGAAGCCGAGCAGCAGGACGAGCACGATGCCGAGGATGCCGAAGGCCGTCTGGTGGGTGAGTGCGATGAGAACCGTCCAGGCGCCCGATGCCATCCAGCTCGCCGCACGTCCGGTCGTGGCGTAGAGGCCGAAGATCTCGCCCTCGCGTCCGGCCGGCGTGACCCGGGCGAGGAACGAGCGGGAGGCCGCCTGCGCGGGGCCGACGAATGCGCACAGGATGAGGCCGCCGATCCAGAAGACGGTGGTGCCGGCATCCACCAGGAAGAACACCGCGAGGCCTGCCACCACCATCGATGCGAGTGACACCAGAATGATGGGCTTCGGCCCGAACCGATCGTCGAGTCGGCCGGCGATGATCGTCGAGATACCGGCGATGAGATTGGCGGCGATGCCGAAGATCACCAGCTCCTGGAACTCGAACCCGAACACGGTGCCGGCGATGACCGCGCCGAAGGCGAATACGCCCCCCAGGCCGTCGCGGAAGACGGCGCTCGACAGCAGGAACCAGAAGGTCGGACGCGTCTCGGGGTCGCGATACAGGCCGACGACGTCGCGTACGAGCAGGCGGTACGACGCGAAGAATCCCACCTTCCGCTCGGGCCGGCCGAGCGACGGCTCCGGCACGTTGAGGAAGATCGGGATGCTGAACACGATCGCCCACACCGCGCAACCGACGGCGATGAGTCGGAACGGCAGGCCGTTGTCGGTGGACATCCCGAGCCAGTCGACGGCGTCGAGCACGACGACGATCACGAGCGCGACGATTCCGCCGAGGTAGCCGAAGCCCCAGCCGAGGCCCGAGATGCGTCCGACCGTCTTCGGGTTGGCGATGCCGATCAGCATGGCGTTCGAGTTCACCGCCGCGATCTCGCCGAACACCGATCCTGCCGAGATGAGGGCCACGCCCACCCAGAACAGGCTCGGCACGGGTTCGACGAACCACAGGCCGAACATGCACAGCACGAGGGCTCCGGTGCCGATGCCGAGCCAGAGCTTCTGCCGCCCGGCGGCATCCGCCCGCTGACCGAGCACCGGGGCGACGAGCAGGATCGCGAAGGCGGCGATCGTCGACCCGAGCCCGAGGCCTGAGGTGAGTTCGGCGATCGCTGCCTCCTTCACAGGGTCGTTCTTGTCGAGCGCTGCGATGTCGGCCGGCAGGAATGCATCGGTGACCAGGTAGAGCGCGGTGAAGATGAACGTGAGGATGACGGTGTTGAACGGCTGCGTCGCCCAGTCCCACAGCGCCCAGGAGTACACCTGCTTCTTCGGCGCCGGCGTCTCGCCGCGCAACTCGAGTCCGATCACGCCGATCGTGCCCGGGCGTGCGGGCGCCTGAGGCTTCGGGGTCATCGCATCGTCGCTCATGATCGAAGTCTGGCGCTGGCCGGTGAACGGCCGGTGACGCCGCGCCGCTGGACACCCTCGCCGAGCGCGGCGCGCCCGAACGACCGAGGCGCCGCCCCGCTGCTCCCGTCGCGAAATAGCCCGGTATCTCCGCCGAATACCGGGTCTTTTCGCGACGGGAGCGACGGGTGGCCGCTCCAGGAACCTACCGACCGCCTTCGAGGGTGCGTTCGTTCCAGGTGACGTGATGGTTGTACAGCCAGTCGTTGCGAGTGTCGTCGCGTGCTCGCTTCAGGAAGATCGGCAGCATCGCGTCGCGTATGGCGATGCCGAGCCGCGATCCGGTGACGCGCTTCTGCTTGTTGATCGCCTCGGCGTAACGGACGACGGCCTCAGCCCGCGGTTGGCGCAGCCGCTGGTACTCGGCGAACGCGGTCGTGACATCGGCGTCCCGCAGGCAGCGGGCGAGCGTGATCGAATCCTCGAGGGCGAGGGACGCTCCTTGGCCCGCGCTCGGCGAGATCGCGTGCACCGCATCGCCGATCGCGACCACCCGGCCGTGACTCCAGTGCGGCACGCGCGGAAGGTCCTCGACCGGATAGCCGCGCAACTCGCCCACGGTGTGCGCGAGGATCTGCGGTACAGGGTGGGGATCGTCGGCATGCAGGTCACGCAGCCGCGCGAGCCATTCCCCGCCGGACACGGTGCGCAGGTCGAGGCGATCGCTTTCCTTCGTCGTGACGTTCGCGAACCAGTACACCTCTCCGTCCTCCCGCACGAGATACCCGAAGAACGAGCGGCGGCCGAAGACCATGTGCTGTGCACCCGGCGTCGGAGCGAGGCCGGGCACTCGCGCGAACCCGCCGAGTCCGACCAGGCGGGAGAATCGCGGCTCCGGTGCATCCGGGTCGATGTGGCGGCGTGTCCGAGAGCCCACGCCGTCGGCGCCGATCAGCACGTCGCCGGTCGCGGTGCGCCCATCGGCGAACGTGGCGCGCACCGCGGCATCCGACTCTTCGATCTGTTCGAGGCGAGCACCGAAGGTGAAGGGGATGCCGGCGTCCAGGACGGCTTCGCGCAGGATGCCGTGGAGGACGCTGCGGCGCACGACCACGCCGCCGCGGTCGGGTTCGCGCACCGGTCCGTTCGGAACCGCGCCGAGCTGCTTGCCCGTGCTCGACCACATGACCATCTCCGGTGCGGGGTGACCGTGCGCGACGAGTCGGTCGTGGAGGCCGAGCTGTTCGAGCACGGCGAGCCCGTTGGTCGCGACGTTGAGGAAGAGCCCGGTGTAGGCGTCGGGCTTGGCGGAGGCCTCGAAGACTTCGACCTCCCAGCCGGCACGATGCAGGAAGAGGGCGGTGGCCGGTCCGGCGACGCCACCTCCGACGATGAGAGCGCGGGGCATGGGATCCTCTTCTCGGTAGACTGATATGGAGAGTCTCGATGATCGAGTCTCTCTAATTTAGAGAGAGTATCCGGAGATGACCGATTCGTCAACGCGTGCCCGCGAACTGAAGCGCGCGGGTGAGGTGATGCGGGAGTTCATGGCTCGCGCGGTGCTGTTCCAGGACGCCGTCGCCAAATGGGGCGGAGTGAACAGCACCGACCTCCAATGCGCGGGTCTGTTGATCAGTGAAGGCCCGGCGACTCCCGGCGAGCTCGCCGAGCGCACCGGGCTCACTGCGGGCGGCGCGATCACGACGGTCATCGATCGACTCGAGCGCCAGGGCTACGTCTCGCGCGACCGGGACCCCAACGATCGACGCAGGGTCATCGTCACGGCGGATCCAGAGGCCGTCTTCGCGCGATTCGGCGCGGTCTACGGCCGAGTGGGGGACCGCTGGAACGCATACCTGGAGACTCTGAGCGACGAACAGCTCGCGTTCGCGAACGACCTCTTCGCGCGCGCGGCCGAGGTCAACCGAGATGAGATCGAGCACCTCCGCGCCCATCCGGGAGTCTGACTCAGCCCCCGACGTATCCGCTCCCGTCGCGAAATAGCCCGGTATTTCGGCCGAATACCGGGCTCTTTCGCGACGGGAACGGTGGGGCGGACCGTCAGTCAGGTGTAGGACGCCGCGAGCAGCTCGGCGAACAGCTCTTCGGCGTCGCACTGCACGCGGCGGCGGGTGAACCAGTCGCAGACGTTCACGCAGTCGCGGTGCAGCAGGTCGAGTCCCTGCGGGTTCGCGATGATGTCGACGATCTGCGGCAGATCGATGACGCGCACCAGGCCCTCGTGCACGAGCAGGTTGTATGCGGACAGATCGCCATGCGCAAAGCCGGCGGCGGCGAACACCCTCATGATCTCCACGACCTGGGCATAGAAACCGGCGAGCTCGGCGCGGTCGCTGCGCACCTGTGCGAGACGCGGAGCGGCGCTGCCGTTCGCGTCACCGATGAACTCCATCAGCACTTCAGTGCCGTTGACCTGCACCGGATACGGCACCGGCGCGCCGAGTTCCCACATCCGGCAGAGAGCCTCGAACTCGGCGAACGACCACTGGGCCGCGGCGACCTCGCGGCCGTGACTCGACTTCTTCGCGAGCGCTCGGGTGTCGCGGGTGTTCCGCGTGCTGCGCCCCTCGGTGTAGGTCGCCGAACGGTGGAAGCTCGAGTGATCGCTGCCGCGGTAGCGCTTAGCCGCCAGCAGTGTACGCTGCGCGGGGTCGTCGGGAACGGCCCGCTCGAGCAGGAAGACGTCTGCTTCCTTGCCGGTCTTGAGGATGCCGAACTCGGTGTCGAGTGCGCCGGCCGACGTTACGATCCAGGAAGGCCGGGGTTCCGGACCGCGCTCGGTCGGGGTGACCGACGGCCACGTGGTCCAGCGCTGGCCCTCACCGGGTTCGACGTCGGCGAAGGCGAGAGTGGTTTCGAAAGGGGATGCGTCGAAGGACGCGGAGGATTCAGACAAGATGTGGCTCCAGGAGAGGAGGCCACAGGCGGTGGCCTCAGGGAAGGATGTCGGCGAGCGGCTCGACAAAGACGGTGTTCATGTCTTCGGCTCCTCTCGCTCTGACCTTCCGGGCGCATCCCGGTGCGTCGTCGAGCATAGGCCCTGCCGGTGCCGGGTGTCCAGAGCAGGCCTGCGCCAGAAAGACGCGGTCCACGGACGAATGGTCGGATGCGGTGGACGACCAGTCGGGTCGCAGCATCCGTCTGCTGCCAGTGTGGAACCATGACGATCACCGCTCCCGTTCCCACCACTCCCGCCAGCCGTGCGGAGACGATCCGCTATGGCGGGCTCATCGTCGTCATGCTGATGAGCTTCCTGCTGGTGACCGCCGAGTTCCTCCCCAACGGGATGCTCACCGAGATGGCGGCAGCCCTCGGTGTCACACCTGGGCAGGCCGGGCAGACCGTGACGGTCACCGCGCTCGTCGGGTTCATCGTCGCTCCGACGGTCGGACTGATCTTCCCTCGTCTCGATCGGCGGTCGTTGCTCGTGTGGATGGCGCTCGCCGCCGCGGTGTCGAACCTCATCGTCGCCGTCTCACCCAATCTCCTGATCGTGCTGCTGGCCCGGTTCCTGCTGGGTGCGGCGATCAGCGCGTTCTGGTCGATGTCGATCACGGTCGCCGTCCGGATCGCCGGCCCGGAGCGCCTCGGCCGCGCCGTGATGTTCACCTCGGCCGGTGCGTCGCTGGCGACCGTCGCCGGCGTGCCTCTCGGAGTCATGCTCTCGGAGATCGCCGACTGGCGCGTCGTCTTCGCCGTGGCCGGTGTCGCCACCGGGCTGCTCGCGGTCGGCCTGCGCACGCTTCTGCCGTCGGTGCCCGCAGCTCAAGCATCCAGCATCCGCCTGCTCGTGGACACCGTGCGCCGTCCGGGTGTCGGTCTCGGTCTCGTCGGCCACGTGCTCGTCGTACTCGGACATTTCCTCGCCTACACCTACGTGCGGCTGGCGCTGGAGCGCATCCCCGACGTCGACGCCTCCACGATCGTGGTGCTGCTCGCGCTCTTCGGCGCCGGCGGACTCGTCGGCAACATCGTCATCGGCATCGTGATCGACCGTTCCTTCGAGTTCTTCGCCGTGCTCGCGCCGGTCGTCATCGCGGTCGCCGTCGCGGCGATGCTGCTGCTCTCGGGCACGGTCATCGGACTGGGGATCGTCGTGACCGTATGGGGCTTCTTCTTCGCCTCCTGGCTGATCGTCGTCAACACCTGGGTCGGGCACCGGATGCCGGATCGGCTCGAGGCCGGGGGCAGCCTCGTGGTGGTCGGCTTCCAGGGCGCGATCATGGTCGCGGCCGGGGTGGGCGGACTGCTCGTCGACACCCTCGGCGTGGAGCTCGTGTACATCGTCGGCGCGGCCGTGCTCATGGTCGGCGCCGTGCTGTTCGGTCTGTCGAACCGCACCCGGGCCTGAGGGGCGCCCGGCCGGACCGGGACCCAGACGATCGCGGATCGTCTGGGTCCCTGAGGTGTGGATGCCGGGGCTACGCCGGAACGGCGGTGCGGTGCGCCATCCGCCACGCAGAGGGCGTCATGCCGGTGCGGCGGCGGAAGGCGCGACTGAAGCCCTCGTCCGAGGCGTAGCCGAGCTCGCGGGAGATCGCCGAGACGGGGGCACCGGCATCCAGCATCCGCTTCGCGGCGTCCACGCGCACCTCGGTGACGTAGTCCACCGGAGACCGGCCGAGAGCGCTGCGGAACCGTTCGGCGAACACCGAGCGCGACATCGCGCCGACGCTCGCGAGGCGCTCGACCGTCCAATCGCGGCCGGGCTCCTCGTGGATCGCGTCGACGACACGGTCCAGGAACGGATCGTTCGACAGGGACGGCCACCCCTCCGGAGCGCATCCGTTCTCGGCCCAGGCCCGGATGACCGAGAGCAGTACCGTCGTCGCCATCATCCGGCAGATGAGCGGGTCGCCCTGGCGCACCGGGCACGCGTCAGCACCGACCTGACCGCCCATGTTCTCGGCGAGGGCGGCGGCGGCGGGCTCCAGCGCATCGAACCCGGTCACCGTGATGTGCGCCGGCAGCGCCGTGCGCAGCTGCGCCGTCGCATCCGAGAGCTCGAGGTCCACGACCATCAGCACGGAGTCGGCGTCGGCCTCGAGGGCGAAGGGCCGATCACCGAGCGTCAGGAACGCGTCTCCGGCGACGAGTCGTTCGCGGTCGCCGCTCAGGTCGACCGCGACCAGATGCGAGGCGCGGTCCACATCGAGACTGCAGCCGGTGCTCAGCGGCGGGTGGCCGTGCACGCCGCCCTCGGCGACATAGACGAGATAGGCGGCGCCGGGTGCGAGCGGCAACAGCGCGCCGGCTTCCAGGCGCAGCCGCCTGGCCACGCCGACGCGGAGGTCGACGGAGCCGAGCACCTGGGTGAGGGCATCGGGATCGACTGTCGCCATGACTGAAGGAACGCCGGGCCGGTGGCCGGTATTCCGGCGGGCGCATAGCTCGGTCTTCTACGCTGGTCGGAACGACCCGAGGAGTCCTGTGTTCCGTACGCCCGACCGCCTGTACCGAGTCCTCGCGATCGCGGAGGCGATCACCTGGACCATCTTGATCTCGGCGATCATCGCCCGCGCGCTCGGCGCTCCCGGCGTCGTGGTCACGATCGGCGGCGGCATCCACGGGTTCGTGTTCCTCGCGTATGCCGCGACCGCGGTGCTCGTCGCCGTCAACCAGCGCTGGCGTGCGGGCGTGACCGTCCTGGCCGTCGCGAGCGCGATCGTGCCGTACGCGACCATCCCGATGGAGATCTGGCTGCACCGCACGGGCCGGCTGCGCGGCGCGTGGCGCCTGGAGGAGAGCGAGGATTCGCGCGACCGTCTCTGGTACGACCGGCTGATGAGGTGGTTCCTCGGCCGCCCGTGGATGCTCGGAGCGCTCCTCGCCGTCGGCATCGTGGCGCTCTACGTCATCCTGCTCCTGGCGGGACCTCCTGGCGGGAAGTAGCTCTCCGAAAGGCCGGCGTCAATGCGCCGTCGCGACGCCGATCGTGTCGTGCACGATCACTGCGGCGACCCGCGCCCCGGCGCCGGCTGCGACGATGAGCTGCTGCGGTCCCGGGGCGGCGACGTCACCTGCGGCATAGAGGCCGGTCACGCCGGTGCGTCCGGAGCGGTCGGTCAGGAGGTGGCCGGCGCCGTCGAGCGGCGGCGCGATGCCATCGAGGAACGACAGGTCGGCTTCCCAGAGCGGCCGCACGAAGCCGCCGTCGAGCACGACCTCACCTCCGTCGGCGAGGCGCACGGCCTCGAGCCGGCCACGGTCGCCGACGAGCTCGACGATCGGATGCCGTTGCACGGCGACACCTGCCGCAGCGAGCTCCGCCTCCTCGGTCGTGGTCACCGTGTCGGCGCCGTTCGTGAACACCGTGAGGCTCTCGGTCCAGCGTCCGATCAGCCGCGCGCGATCGGCGAGATCAGCCGATTCGCCGATCAGGGCCAGCCGCCGGCCGCGCAACTCCCAGGCATCGCAGGCCGCGCAGCTGAACAGGCTCATGCCGTAGAAGCCGCGCAGGTTCGGCACATCGGGCAGCGTCTCGCGCAGGCCAGTGGCGAGCAGCACCGACCGTGTCGAGACGACCTCGGTGGGTTCGCGCCGGCCGATGGCGGCGGCGAATCCGGCATCCGTCTTCGTGAGCGACGCGACCCGCACCCGCGTGCGCACCTCGACGTTCGGGTAGGCGGCGAGCTCCTCCCTGGCGAGGCGGCGCAGCTCGTGCGGCGGCACGCCGTCGCGGGTGAGGAAGCCGTGCGAAGTCAGGGTGGCGGCGTTGCGCGGGCGGTCGGCGTCGACGAGCAGCACCCGCACGAGGGATCGACCGAGGTTGAGCGCGGCGGACAGGCCGGCCGGCCCGCCGCCGATGATGAGCACGTCGTATTCGCCGGCCGCGCCGGCGGCAGACCCGGGCGGCACCTCCGCCGCGGCCGTCTCAGCCATGCTCGCCGTCCTGGGGCGGGAGGGCGGCGATGATGGGGTGGTCGAAGGTGAGGACGCCGGTCTTGGCCGCACCGCCGGGAGAGCCGATCTCGTCGAAGAACTCCACGTTGGCCTTGTAGTAGTCCGCCCATTCCTCGGGCAGGTCGTCCTCGTAGTAGATCGCCTCGACCGGGCACACCGGTTCGCAGGCGCCGCAGTCCACGCATTCATCCGGATGGATGTACAGCGACCGCTCCCCTTCGTAGATGCAGTCCACGGGGCACTCGTCGATGCAGGCACGATCCTTCACATCGACACACGGCAGAGCGATCACATACGTCATCGCACCAGCGCTCCGTCGCGGGACACCGCCACCTGCTCCTCGCGGGGAACGACCTTGACGCGTTCGCGCGTGTGCGCGTGGTTCTCACCGAGGTGGCGCTCATGCGCGTCGAGGGCGAGCCAGCCGTCCCACGTCGTGTACTCGGTCTCGCGCTCGTCCAGGACCGCGAGCACGTCGTCGGCCTCTGCGGGAGGCGTCAGCAGCCCTGCCTGAGCATCCGCCACCAGGTTCGAGATCGTCTCCAGCGCATCGGACTTCGTGTGGCCGATGAGTCCGACCGGTCCGCGCTTGATCCAGCCCGTCGCGTACAGACCGGGCTCGTCGATGACTCGGCCGCCCTCGTTGGGAACGACGCCGCGAGCCGGGTCGAAGGGCGCTCTCGCGACCTGGGTGCCGTAGTAGCCGACGGCGCGGTACACGGCCTGGATCGGGTAGTCGCGGATCTCGCCCGTCCTGACCAGTGAACCCTCGGGACCCGGCGCGGTGCGCTCGAAGCGGATGCCGGCGACCCGATCCTCGCCCGTGATCTCGACGGGAGCGTGCCAGAAGTGCAGGTGCAGCCGGCGCGATGCCCCGGTCTGCGGCCGCTCGCGCCAGCCGTTCAGGGTGCGCAGCATCACCTTCAGCTGGTTGGTGGATGCGGCTGCCGGGTCGACGCCGTCGAAGTCCTCGTCGTAGAGCACGATGTCGACGTCGTTCACCTCGCCGAGCTCGCGCAGCTCGATCGGCGTGAACTTGATGTCGGCAGGACCACGGCGGCCGAACACGTGCACGTCGGTCACATTCGAGGACTCCAGGCCTTCGAGCACGTTGTCCGGCACCTCGGTGGTGCGCAGATCCACGGCGTGCTTGGCGAGGACGCGAGCCACGTCGAGCGCGACGTTGCCGTTGCCGATGACCGCGACGGAGGAGGCGTCCAGCGGCCAGGTGCGCGCCACATCGGGGTGTCCGTCGAACCAGGCGACGAAGTCGGCGGCGCCGTACGATCCGGGCAGATCGACACCGGGCACGTCGAGTGCGGCGTCGCGGATCGCTCCGGTCGCGAGGATCACCGCGTGATAGCGCTCGCGCAGCTCGTCGAGGGAGATGTCGCGGCCGACCTCGACGTTGCCGATGAAGCGGATGGTGCGCCGGGTCGCCGCAGGCTCGTCGTCGGATGCCGCGGGGAAGGCGTCGAGCATCTCGTGCAGCGAGTTGACGATGCCCTTGATGCGGGGGTGATCGGGGGCGACGCCGTAGCGGATGAGGCCGTAGGGCGCGGGGAGCGACTCGAAGAGGTCGATCTCGACGCGGCCTTCGAGGGCGGCGACGGCTCCGGCGAGCAGGTTGCCGGCGTAGATGCCCGCGGGGCCCGCGCCGACGATCGCGACGCGCAGGGTGGGAGAGGAGGAGGTCATGACGAAGGAGGCCTTTCGGTCTGCAGGCTCAGCGGGTGCGCGAGAAGAAGGAGGAGAAGGAGGGGCGGATGCCGTCGTCCGGGCGCTGATGGAGGGCGGAGTCGACCGCCTGGCTCAGGCCCGTGTCGACGGCGAGACCGGCATCGAGGGCGTCAGCCCAGCGCGAGCGCGGCGAGGGAGCAGCATCCGCCGTCGGAACGGCAGTCGAGGCAAGCGACACCGCATCCGGGCTCAACCTGACGACGTCGCCGATCACGACCACGGCGGGGGATCGCACCTGGCGCGCCGCGGCGAGGTGCGCGATCGTGCCGAGCGTGCCGACGGTGAGCCGCTGCCGCTCGCCGAAGCCGTCCTCGATGATCGCGACCGGGCAGTCGGCGCCGCGGGGACCGGTGGCGAGCACGTGCGCAGAGTGCGCGAGCGTGCCCACGCCCATCAGCAGCACGACGGTGTGGTCACTGCCGCCCGAGATCTGCTCGATCTGATCGTGGCCGCTGACGACGGTGAAGGACGCTGCGACACCGCGATGGGTGAGCGGGATTCCTGCGACGGCCGGAACGGAGACGGCACTGGTGACGCCGGGCACGATCTCGACCGGGATTCCGGCCGCCTCGCAGAACAGCTGCTCCTCGCGGCCGCGGCCGAATACGAATGGGTCTCCGCCCTTCAGGCGCACGACGCGTTTCCCTGCGGAGGCGAGCTCGACGAGCAGCGCGTTGATGCCGTCCTGCGAGACCGGGTGATGTCCTGGCAGCTTGCCCACGTCGATCACCTCGGCGTCGATCTGCTCGCCCTCGTCGACGAGCTGCTCCAGCACCGTGCGCGCACCGAGCCGATCGGCGACGATGACGTCAGCCTCCTGCAGGGCGCGGAGCCCGCGGAGCGTGAGCAGTCCGGCGTCGCCGGGGCCGGCTCCGACGAGCGTGACCCGGCCGGTCATCGTGAGCCTCCCGGTGCGAGGCCGCGGTTGCGCAGCATCCGTCGTTCGAGCGGTCCGAACAGCAGCCAGCTCGATCAGGATGCCGATGGCGAGGATCACCAGGATCGTGCCGAGCACACCGGCGAGGTCGGCGAGTTCGCGGGACTGCTGGAGCATCGACGCCGAGACCGAAGCCGATCGTGCCACCGATGGCGATGATCTCGGCGGCCATCAGCGAGCGCCACGAGAACGCCCACCCCTGCTTGAGCCCGGCGACGTAGCCGGGGAGCGCGGCCGGCAGCATGACCGCGGTCGCGAGCTGCCAGCGGCTTGCGCCGAGCACCGTGCCCACCCGGCGCAGCTGCGGCGGCACCTGATCGATGCCGGAGAGCAGCCCGTTGACGATCGAGGGGATCGCGCCCATCAGGATGACGAAGTACACCGTGGCGTCCGATAAGCCGAACCAGATGATCGCGGCAGGCACCCAGGCGACAGAGGGCAGTACCTGCAGGCCGGAGATGAGAGGGCCGGCGGCGCGCCGGAGGGGACGCCATTCGGCGAGAAGCAATCCGAGGGGTGTGCCGACGATGATCGCGATGAGGAAGCCGATGACGCCGCGCTCGAGGCTGGTCGACACCGCCTCCTGCAGTCGACCCGCTTCCCACGCGCTCGCCGAGCGCATCGGCGACCTGCAGGGGCCCCGGCGAGATGTCAGGGCGCGGGGACGCGATGACGACGTAGAGCTGCCAGGCGATGACCAGCACGATGAGCAGAACGATGGGCGGGAGAGCCCGGCTGAGCACGTCCCGCCAGCGAGACCCACGCTGCACTCGAACTGGACTGCAGGCGGTCGAGGCCGGCTTCGAGGCTGCGCAGCTCGTCGGCGTCGCTCCGGGGCGGTGGTCGTCTCAAGAGGCATTGCGGCGGATCTCCTTCCGGAGCTCGGCGGTGATCTCGGTGGCGAGGGCGGCGACCTCGGGTGACTCGATACGTCGTCCGGTGGTCTTGGCGACGCGCCATTCTCCGGCGATGCGGCCGGGGCGGCTCGAGAGCAGGATCACGCGCTGGCCGAGTCGCGCGGCCTCGCGCACGTTGTGCGTGACGAACACGATGGTGCGGCCGGTGGCCCGCCAGACACGCTCGAGCTCCTCGTGCAGCAGGTCGCGGGTGATCGCGTCGAGGGCGGCGAATGGCTCGTCCATCAGCAGCACCGAGCGGTCCTGGGCGAGGGCGCGGGCGAGCGCGACGCGCTGCCGCATGCCGCCGGAGAGTTCGTGCGGGCGCTTGTCGGCCGCCTCGGTGAGGTTCACGGTCGCGAGCAGGCGCATCGCCTCTTCGCGTCGCTCGACGCGGGAGACGCCACGCAAGCCGGAGCGCGAGCTCGACGTTCTTGCGCGCGGTGAGCCACGGCATCAGCGCCGACTCCTGGAACATCACCGCTGAGCCGCCGTCGGGCGTCGCGATCTCTCCTGCCGAGTCAGAGGCTCCAGTCCGGCGATCAGGTTGAGCAGTGTCGATTTGCCGCAGCCGGATGCTCCGAGCAGGCACACGAACTCGCCGGGTGCGATGTCGAGCGAGACGTCGTCGAGCACGACCGGCCCCGAGCCGAAGCGCTTGCTGACGTGAGCGATGCGCACCGCGGGGTCGAGGGCGGGCGTCCGCGCGGCCAGCGGCGTGACACTGTCGAAGCTCGGCGTCAGCCTGGTCACGGGCACGTCCGCATGACACCGTTCTTCCCACGGGCACAGTCATCACTCTTCTCCGAGCCCGACGGCTGAGACCGTCTCGGAACCCGTCCTTCGTCGAGGAGCGCGTTCAGCGCTCGCAGGTCGAAGAGCCCGTCGATCGAGCCCTTCTTCTGCGTGCCGGCGTCGAGACCGTTCTCGACGAGCGTCTCGAAGGTCTCGGCGTGCGGATCGACAGTGAACGTCACGTTCTCCAGGGCGCGGGCGAGCACCTCGTCCGAGAGCCTCTTGCCGGTCGCCTGCTCGAGCGCGTCGTTGATGACGGTCGGGGCGTCGCTCGGCGTTGTCGTCGATCCAGGTCACGGCGGCGATGTGCCCCTCGAGCAGCTCCTCGACGACGTCGGGATGCTGCTCGGCGAACTCCGCGCGCACCAGCAGCACGGTGGTGGGGAAGTGCGCCGTCGACCCAGAGGTCTTTCTCGTCGACGAGCACGTGCGCTCCGGCCTCGACGACGAGGCGCGAGACCCACGGCTCCGGCAGCCAGGCGCCGTCGAGCTGACCGTGCTGGAACAGCGTGAGCGTCTGCGCGTTCTCGGTCGGGGTGATCGTGACGTCGCCGCCGCCGGAGAGTCGAGGTCTCGAAGCCCTCGTCGGCGAGCCAGCTGCGCAGCGCGACGTCCTGCGTGTTGCCGAGCTGCGGGGTAGGCGAGGGTTGGTACCGTCGAGATCCTCCGGCGAGTCGATGCCGTCGCGCACGACGAGGGCTGCGCCACCGGACGTCGCGCCGGCGATGATGTGCGCTGACTCCCCGCCGGACTGGATGAACGTGTTGATGGACGGGTTCGGGCCGATGTAGGCCGCGTCGATCGCACCGGCGGACAGCGCCTCGATCGCGGCGGGGCCGGCGTTGAAGATCTCGGTCTTCAGGTCGACATCGCCGAGTGCGTCGTCGAAGAGCCCCTCGGCGACCCCGACGAGCGCCGGCGCGTGCGTGACGTTCGCGAAGTAGCCGAGGCGGATCTCGTCGACGTCCCTCCGCCTGCGCCGGTCGCCGACGAGGAGGCGCAGCCCGCGAGCATCATTGCGGTGACTCCCAGAGCGGTGAGTGTCTGTGGTGGTGCGGGTGATCTTCACGGTTTCGCCTCCTTCAGGGTGGGTGTGTCGGACGAGGGATTCAGCAGGTCAGGGTTGCGTCGTCAGACGGTCGCCGCGGCGAGAGTCGCGCCGTCGGCGGGGTGGATGAGCAGCAGCGCGCCACCCTCGCGGCCCTGTGCATACGGCTCGAGCGGCAGCTCCGAGGCGAGGCGCAGACGCACCCGGCCGATCTCGTTCACGGCGAGGTCGTCGGCGTCGTGATGGGTGAGCGTCTCCAGGTCGTACCGGGAGAGCACCTCGGCGACGACGGCCTGAACCGTGGAGGTGCCGTGCTTGACGAGCACACGCGTGCCGGTGGTGACCGCGCGCGGATCCAGCTGGAACAGCTCGACCACGGCTTCCTTCTGCCCGCCCGGCGCGGTGCCGGCGCCGACGATGAGCGCGCCGCGCGCGGCGTCCACATCGTCGGCGAGCGTCAGGGTCACCGATTGCGACGTCGTCGCGGCATCCGCCTCGTCGCCCGCGACATGGATGCCGGTGACCGTCGTCGCGAGTCGTCCGGGGAGCACCTCGACCCGGTCGCCGACGCGGACGGTGCCTGAGCTGATCCGACCGGCGAAGCCACGGAAATCGCGGTAGCGCTCGGCATCCGCTGCGGCGATCGTCGGCGCCAAGCCGCCCTGTGGCCGCAGCACGAGCTGCACCGGCAGCCGGAACTCGGCGGCGTGCGAGACGGTCTCCTGCTGGCTGGGGAGGGTCTCGAGCAGCTCCAGCAGGGTGGGGCCGTCGTACCAGGGGGTGCGTTCGGAGCGGTCGACGATGTTGTCGCCCTCCAGCGCGGAGACCGGCAGCACCCGGATGCCGGAGAGGCCGAGTTCGGCCGCGACGCGGCCCGCCTCGCGTTCGATCTCGTCGTACCGCGTCTCGTCGTAGTCGATCAGGTCGATCTTGTTCACCGCGATGATCACGTGCGCGACGCGCAGCAGCGACACCACCGCGAGGTGTCGCCTCGTCTGCTCGACCACGCCCTTGCGGGCGTCGACGAGCACGATCACCGCGTCGGCGGTCGCCGCGCCGGTGACCATGTTGCGGGTGTACTGCACGTGTCCGGGGCAGTCCGCGAGGATGAAGCTGCGGCGGCCGGTGGAGAAGTAGCGGTAGGCGACGTCGATCGTGATGCCCTGCTCGCGCTCGGCGCGAAGGCCGTCGGTGAGCAGCGCGAAGTCGAACGCGCCGTGGGCGAAGCCGCGATCACGGGAGGTTGCGGCGACCTGCTCGAGCTGGTCGGCCAGAATCGCCTTGGCGTCGTGCAGCAGCCGGCCGACGAGGGTCGACTTGCCGTCGTCGACGGATCCGGCCGTCGCGAAGCGGAACAGGGTGGAGCCCTCCGCGAGCAGGGCGGCGGCCTCGGCTGGTGCGTCGAGAATCGAGGTCTCGGTCATCAGAAGTACCCGTCCTTCTTGCGATCTTCCATGGCGGCCTCGCTGATGCGGTCATCCGCCCTGGTGGCACCGCGTTCGGTGAGCGTCGAGCGCGCGACCTCCGCCACGACGGATGCCGTGTCCGCGGCATCCGATTCCACTGCGCCCGTGCAGCTCGAGTCGCCGACCGTGCGGTAGCGCACGACCCGCCGTTCAGTCGGTTCATGGTCGCGCGGCTGCGAGAACTCGCCGACCGACCACCACATGCCGTCCCGCCGGAAGACCTCGCGCTCGTGCGCGTAGTACAGCGGCGGGAGAGCGATCTCCTCGCGAGCGATGTACTGCCAGATGTCGAGCTCGGTCCAGTTCGAGATCGGGAAGGCGCGCACGTGCTGCCCGGGCAGGTGGCGGCCGTTGTACAGGCTCCAGAGCTCGGGGCGCTGGTTGCGCGGATCCCACTGCCCGAACTCGTCGCGCAGCGAGATGATGCGCTCCTTGGCGCGTGCCTTGTCCTCGTCGCGACGTGCACCGCCGAACACCGCGTCGTGCTTGCCCGCGGCGATCGCGTCGAGCAGGGGCTGCGTCTGCAGGGTGTTGCGGGTTCCGTCGGGACGCTCGGCCAGGCGGCCGTCGTCGATGTAGTCCTGGACGCTGGCGACTTCGAGCCGGATGCCGAGGCGTTCGACGGTCTCGTCGCGGAACGCGATGACCTCGGGGAAGTTGTGGCCGGTGTCGACGTGGAGTACGGGGAACGGCACCTTGCCCGGGGCGAACGCCTTCGCGGCGAGGTGCAGCACGACGACGGAGTCCTTGCCGCCGGAGAACAGCAGTACGGGTTTCTCGAACTCGGCGACGACCTCGCGGATGATGTGGATCGCCTCGGCCTCGAGCAGGTCGAGGGTGCCCAGCCCGGTCGTTGTCGCTGAGCCGGTCGTGATGGTGCTCATAGGTGCAGCCCGCATTCTGTCTTCGAGAGTCCGGCCCAGCGGCCGGATCGCGGATCCTCGCCGGGGGCGACCGCCTTCGTGCACGGCGCGCAGCCGATGGAGGGGTAGCCGTTCGCGACGAGGGGATTCACCGGCACCTCGTGCACGGTGGCGTAGTCGATCAGGTCGTCGAAGCTCCAGCTCGCCACCGGGTTGACCTTGACCAGTCCGTTGCGCTCGTCCCAGACGATAAGCGGGGTGTCGGCGCGCGTCGGGCCCTCTTCGCGGCGTACGCCGGTGAACCACAGCTCGTAGCCGCCCAGCGCCCGCTGCAGCGGCTCGACCTTGCGGCGTGCGCAGCACAGGCCGGGATCGCGGGCGAACAGTTCGGCGCCGAATTCGGCATCCTGCTCGCGCACGGTCTGCTCGGGCTTCACGTCGACGATGCGCACGTCGAGGGCTGTGGCGACCTCGTTGCGCGTGAATGTCGTCTCGGCGAAGTGGTAGCCGGTCTCGAGGAAGAGGACGTCGACCCCCGGGAGGCTCTGCGCGACCAGGTGCGGCAGGGCGGCATCCGCCATCGAGCAGGCCACCGCGGTCTGCGCGACCGCGAAGTTCTCCGCCACCCAGGCGACGACCTCGGCCGGGCTCGCCTCGTCGGCGGCGCGACTGCGCAACTCGATCGCGCCGCGCTCGGCGAGGGCCTGGAGCTCCTCGGCGGAGCGGCGGGCTGGGCGGATGTCGACGAGCGTGCTCACTGCAGGGCCTCCTCGTCGGCGCGGTGCGCCCACTGCGCGAAGCTCTCCGCATCCTCGCGGTCGGCGAGGTAGCGGCGGATGACGCGCTCGGCGTAGTCGGCGATGCCGTCGGCTGCGACCTTCAGGCCGCGGACCGTGCGACCCAGTCCCGCCTCTTCACGATCGACGCCGGCGAGACCGCCGCCGAGGTGCACCTGGTAGCCGGGAACCTGTTCCCCGTCGATCAGGACGAGCTGGCCCTTGAGCCCGATGTCGGCGGTCTGGATGCGGGCGCAGGAGTTCGGGCATCCGTTCACGTGCAGGGTGATCGGGCGGCCGATCTCGGGCTCGAGTTCGCCGAGGCGGTCTTCGAGCTGGCGGATGGCCTCGGCGGCGTTCGCCTTGGTCTCGACGATGGCGAGTTTGCAGTACTCGATGCCGGTGCAGGCGATGGTGCCGCGGCGGAACAGGCTGGGGCGGGCCGACAACCCGATCGCGTCGAGGCCCTTCACGAGGCTTTCGACATTCTCCTCGGGGATGTCGAGGACGATGAGCTTCTGATACGGCGTGGTGCGCACGCGCTGCGAGCCGTGCACTTCGGCGAGGTCGGCGAGGGCGGTGAGCGTGGTGCCCGAGACGCGGCCGACGAGGGGAGCGGCGCCGACGAAGAAGCGGCCGTCCTTCTGGGCGTGCACGCCGACGTGGTCGCCGATGCTGGTCGGCTTGGGGGCGGCGGGGCCGTCGGGGAGAGGGCTGTCGAGGTACTCGTTCTCGAGCACCTCGCGGAACTTCTCGGTGCCCCAGTCGGCGAGGAGGAACTTCAGGCGGGCCTTGTTGCGGAGGCGGCGGTAGCCGTAGTCGCGGAAGATCTGGGTCACCCCGTGCCATACCTCGGCGACCCGGTCGGGCGTCACGAAGGTGCCGAGGCGCTCGCCGAGGCGCGGCACCACCGAGAGGGCGCCGCCGACCCACAGGTCGTAGCCGATGCCGAGCTCGGGATGCTTGACGGCGACGAAGGCGCAGTCGTTGATCTCGTGCACGACATCCTGGCTGGGGTGCCCGGTGATCGCGGTCTTGTACTTGCGGGGGAGGTTCGCGAGCGTCGGGTCGCCGATGAACCGGGCGGCGATCTCGTGGATCTGCGGCGTCGGGTCGATGATCTCGTCGGCGGCGATGCCCGCGACCGGGGAGCCGAGGATGACGCGGGGAACGTCGCCGCAGGCCTCGGTGGTGCTGAGGCCGACCTCTTCGAGGCGGCGCCAGATCTCGGGGACGTCCTCGACACGGATCCAGTGCAGCTGCACGTTCTGCCGGTCGGTCATGTCGGCGCTGTCGCGGGCGAACTCGGTCGAGATCTCGCCGATCACGCGCAGCTGGTGGGTCGTGAGCTGGCCGCCGTCGATACGGACCCGCAGCATGAAGTACTCGTCTTCGAGTTCGTGCGGCTCGAGCTGAGCGGTGCGCCCGCCGTCGATCCCGGGCTTGCGCTGCGTGTACAGACCCCACCAGCGGAAGCGGCCGTGCAGGTCGGTCGGGTCGATGCTCGCGAAGCCGCCCTGCGCGTAGACCGTCTCGATGCGATCGCGCACGTTGAGTCCGTTGTCGGCGAGCTTGAACTCCTCATTGGGGTTCAATGGCTCTGTGCCGTCGACGAGCCACTGCCCGTGCGGCTTCGTCGGTACGCGGGCAGTGCGCGTGCGGGCACCGCGGACTGGCCCTGACTGTACGGGCCCTGGCTGCTGGATGGTCATGGATCCTGCTCCCTGGATGGCTGTCTTTCAACCTAAGGAGTTCGACCTCGTTCATTAACCGGAGGCGACTCAGTGCGTCAAGCAGCGTCACACGGCGTCATCCAGCGAGAAATATGACGCCGAACACTGGTGCTGAAGCGGTGTGATGTGCTTGGGCGCTCGCCCTCAGTCGCCGAGCCGAGCCTCAGCGTCGACGTATCGGGACACGACGAGGTCGATCAGGGCCTGCGGGACCGGGCCGCCGTCGAGGAGGGGGAGCGTGATCGTTCGGTCTGTGGCCTGGCGTTCGGCGAGGTCGAAGAAGTACCCGCGCGCGAGCAGGTAGATGGAGACGACCGCGTCGGGGTGGTTCGTCAGAGCCGTCGGCAGGTCGGGCTGCCGGGCGGCGAGGTACGCGAGCTCGACATCTCGCCCGATCCGGTCCTTCAGCAGGGCTGCCATGCCCTCGGCATCCGTGAGCGAACGCGGATCGCGGGAGCCTGCGACCGCGAGGATGACCGGGCCGTCGGATGCGGGGGGCAGGCGCTGCGCGAGAACATCGGCAAGGCGGGGGTCCGGCCCCATCGGGTCGGCGACGACCGCATCCGATCGCTTGCCGGCGATCCCGTGCAGGTCGTGGTGCACGTGGAAGCCGCTCGACAGCAGCAGCGGCACGATCACGACGGGGCCTTCGATCTCGAGGGCCAGTTCCTTGGCGTCGGGCTGCTGCACGTCGACGAAGGCAGCCGTGACGGTCACGTCCGGCAGCGCCTCGGCGACACGGTCGACGAGTTCGGCGATCGTGCGGGCGCCTTCGGCATCCGACGTCCCGTGGGAGACGGCGAGCAGGGTGGGGCGGGGCATGCGGTCAGCCTAAGCCGTGCGTGTGACGGCGGTGTTTCGAGGTCGGTGGACGAGCTCGCCTCAGGCCTTGCGATCGTCGTAGGTCTCTCGGGCGGCCTGCACCTCTTCGATGTGGGACTCGGCCCAGCGGCCGAGGGCCGTGAGGGGTTCGCGCAGGGTTTCGCCCAGCGGAGTGAGGGCGTAGTCCACGCGGGGCGGCATCTCATCGAACGCGGTCCGGGTGACGATGCCGTCGCGCTCGAGGTCGCGCAGGGTATCGGCGAGAACCTTGCCGCTGATGCCGTCGACCGCGTCGCGAAGTTCACCGAAGCGCAGGGAGCCGCCGCTGAGCGCGATCACGATCATCGCCGTCCACTTGTTCGCGATGCGGGCGAGGGATGTGCGCGACGGGCAGGTCGCCACCATGACGTTCCAGACGGGCTGAGACATCGGGCTCCTTAGTTACGTTGAGGTAACAGGTTACTAGATGTAACTATGGGATCTCCAGTCAGATGATCAGAGGAGACACAGAATGACCCAGCAGACTCCGGCAGCAGTGGCGGCCGACTACTTCAACGCACTCGCCAGCGGCGACGTCCCGACGGCGATGGACCTGCTGAGCGCCGATGTGGTCTGGCACCAGCCCGGTGCGAACCGCTTCTCGGGCGATCACGCCGGACTCGACGGCGTCGGCGCGCTGCTCGGCGGGATGATGGAGGCCAGCGAAGGCAGCTTCCAGCTCTCCGTCGCGGGCCCTGCGATGGAGAACGGCGAACTCGTCGCCGTGCCGGTCCGGTTCACGGGCACGCGCGCTGCGGCGTCGATGGACATGGGCGGGATCGACCTGCTCACCGTCCGCGACGGGAAGATCGTCGAAGTCCACCTCTTCTCCGAGGACGGTCCGGCGGAGGACGTGTTCTGGGGACAGGCCTGATCGGCAGCCTCGGCTCCGGTGGCGGAGTGATCAGGCGGGTTCGAGCAGCTGCATGACTCCCGCTGGATAGACGGGCACCTGTTCGGCGCTGTCGGCGAATGGGCGCCAGACGACGGGGACGACGCTTCCATCGCTCTCGGTGAGCGTCGCTCCCGTGGCCGCCGGCTCGGGATCGAGGCGTCCGGTGTACACGAAGACGATCTCGTGACCGGCCTCGCCGTCGATCCGGAAGATGTTCTCCACAACGCCGACGCAACGCAGATCGCTGATCGACGCTGACAGTTCTTCACTCACCTCGCGATGGATCGCGGCGCTGTGTGTTTCGCCGTGTTCGACGCTGCCGCCGATCAGCCGGTGGTACCCGTTCGGATTCTCCGCAGTCGGGGCATTGAGGCTCACCGCGTGAGTGGTTCCATCAGCGCTCGGGGCGACGAGCATGGCCTTCACTCGGATGTGGCTTCGATCGATCGGCATCCGGTCACGTTAGTCGAGGCGGTCGGTGCTCCGGCGAGTCGACGTGATCTGGTTACACGCCTAGGCTCCGCCGGCTCAATCGTCAGGATCGCTAGACATCTCGAGGACTTCAGCATCGAAGAGGACTTCGTTCAGCGTCTCAGGATCTGTCTCATCGATAATGCCCGCGAGTATCTCCCTCGCCCAATCATCGAATTTTTCGCTCGTGTGTCGGGTTATCGCTGAATCAAGATCTGCCGGGAGAAGGGCTCCGCGAGCGGCAGCGTGCTCGATGATCTTTCGAAGGCTAGCCACATTCGCCCGATTGAAGTCAGGCGGAGTGCTCGACCTGGGCGTGGTCCCTCGGATGGCACGACGAACCTCGGTTCGAAGCGAGCGAAGCTGTTCAATCACTTCCGCGTTACTTTCAGCCACCGGGTCGAAGCTGTCCGCGATCTGTGCAAAACGCCTGGCGTCCGCAAGGGGTGTCTTAGCCTTGTCTGGAGTTGCCATCACGAAAGCCGTGAACTCTTTGAGTGCCTTCTGCGACTTCTCCAACTCATCCGGATCATGCAGGTTGTACTGGACAAGCCGCATGTCTTTTAGATCGAACGCCGGGGTTTCATCAGCCCGTTGGATATGCACGGTTGGGCGATCGTAGCCGTGCGCAACTGCAACCTCGTAGTAGACGTTCGGGTTGAACCCCGAAAGATCGGCGATCACCAAGTCGGCATCAAGGATCGACTGGATGATCTGCGCCGTAATCGACCCGGGGTTCGGATCCTCGTCGCCACGCACAATGGTGAAATCGTCGCCAAGGGTCTTACGGATCAAGTGCTTCAAGACTTGGTCCGCCGCCTTGCGAACATCGCTCCCATCCTTGCCGATCGGCGAAATAATGAAGCAAGTCGGTTTAGCTGGCTTGAGAGCGACGTCGGTCATGCTCAGGAGTCTGTCGGAGCACAGTCACGATCCGCAACTAGCGGGTCCCGACTTCTACAGCGAGAAGGAATCGCGGACGCTCGAGACGGTGTCTGTTCGGGAGTCAGGATACGTTTCAGTCGTTATCCAGTCGTGACATTCGGGGTAGGTTTCAACCGCTGATCTGGGGTTCGAATGTCGGTGGCCCCTGGTGTACTGGACGTATGACGGCGCTGATGGATGCGACAGTGGAGCAGGTGGGCACGCTGGGCGCGCTCACTGATTCGGTCGTGGAGATCGAGCGCACGATCAGCCGTTGCAGGCAGCCCGGGACGGGATGCTCGCCCTCGGCTCCCGGCTCGCGCTGGAGGTCGCGGAGCAGGCGGAGCACCCCGACTTCGGGGACATGGCGTTGCGGACGGTCGCGGCGGAGATCGGTGCCGCCCTGCGGGTCAGTGACCGGACGGTGCAGCGCCGGATGGCGCAGGCGTCGTTCCTGGTGGAACGTTTCCCGCTGGTCTGGCAGGCGCAGGGTGCGGGGCGGATCAGTGCCGGGCATGCCCGGGTGATCCTCGACGCCGCCGAACACCTGGACGACCCCGCCGCCCGGGACGCGTACTCGGAGCAGATGATCGAGTACGCCGAGACGGAGTCCCCGAACCGGGTGGGGCGGATGGCGCGGCGGGTCGCGGAACGCTTCCAGGCCCGTCCGATCGAGGACCGCCACCAGGATGCTCGCGACAAGCGGGGCGTCTGGGTGAACGATCGGGCCGACGGGATGGCCGAGTTCGGGCTGTCCGGCCCGGCGGCGCTCGTGCACGGTGCGTTCGACCGGCTCACCGGGATGGCCAAGACCGTGCAGGCGGGATCACCGGGGCAATCCGGCTGATCGATGACGGCGCCGAAGACGCGCGCACGATCGATCAGTTCCGCTGCGACCTCGCCCTCGACCTGCTGCTCACCGGCACCCCGGCCGGGCACGACACCGCGGAAGGGTTGCTCGCAGTCGAATCACCGCGCACGTGTCGGTGACGGTCCCGGTGACGACGCTGATGGGCGCCGGCACGACTCCGGCGGAGTTGAACGGGCGCATCCCGATCGACCCCGCGACGGCGCGGCGGCTGGCCGGGGCGGCATCCGGGTGGGATCGGATCCTCACCCACCCGATCACCGGCGCGCTGCTCGCCGTCGACCGGTACCGACCGTCCGCGCACCTCAAACGACAGCTCAGAGCCCGCGATCAGCGCTGCCGGTTCCCGACCTGCGGACTCCCCGCCACGGACTGCGACCTCGACCACAATCAGGATGCCGCCCTCGGCGGCGCGACCAGCGAAGACAACCTCGGCGACCTCTGCCGCCGACATCACGTCCTCAAACACCACTCCCCGTGGCACGTCGAACAACTCGAAGCCGGTGTCTTCGCCTGGACCAGCCCTACCGGCAAGGTCTACCTCGACCGACCCCCACCCCCGAACACCGTCACCTTCACCGAAGACGACACCCCGCCACCCTTCTGACTGGAGAAGGCGGGTGCGGGGGCAGAAGGGCTTGACGAAGCCACGCCCTGCGCGAGCGCGAGGCGGATCGCAGGAGCCCTATGGGGCAAACTTGAGCCGTCTCGTATCAAGTTCGTTTGACAGCATCCGGGGCCCGGAGTACAGTTGAGCCATTGCGACTCAGGTTTGCTGATTCGCTGCAGACTTCAGACCGAACCCAGAAGGAGAATCACATGGCACGTGCTGTTGGAATCGACCTCGGTACGACGAACTCCGTCGTCAGCGTCCTCGAGGGCGGCGAGCCGAAGGTCATCGCCAATGCCGAAGGCTTCCGCACCACCCCGTCGGTGGTCGCCTACACGAAGGACGGAGAGGTGCTCGTCGGTGAGACCGCGAAGCGCCAGGCCGTCACCAACGTCGACCGCACCGTCGCATCCGTCAAGCGCCACATGGGCACGAACTGGACCTTCGAGGTCGACGGAAAGAAGTGGACGCCGCAGGAGATCTCCGCGCGCATCCTCATGAAGCTCAAGCGCGACGCCGAGTCGTACCTGGGTGACACCGTGACGGATGCCGTCATCACCGTCCCCGCGTACTTCAACGACGCCGAGCGCCAGGCCACCAAGGAGGCCGGCGAGATCGCCGGCCTGAACGTGCTCCGCATCATCAACGAGCCCACCGCAGCAGCTCTCGCCTACGGCCTCGACCGCGGCAAGGAGGACGAGCTCATCCTCGTCTTCGACCTCGGTGGCGGAACCTTCGACGTCTCCCTCCTCGAGGTGGGCAAGGACGACGACTTCTCGACCATCCAGGTGCGCTCCACCGCCGGTGACAACCGCCTCGGCGGCGACGACTGGGACCAGCGTCTCGTCGACTACCTGATCAAGCAGTTCAAGGACACCTCGGGCGTCGACGTCTCGGGCGACAAGATCGCCCTGCAGCGTCTCAAGGAGGCTGCGGAGCAGGCGAAGAAGGAGCTCTCGTCCTCGACGAGCACCAGCATCAACCTGCCGTACCTCTCGCTGACCGACTCGGGTCCCGTCTCGCTCTCCGAGACCATCACCCGCGCGAAGTTCGAGGACCTGACCAAGGACCTGCTCGACCGCACCAAGAAGCCCTTCGAGGACGTCATCCGCGAAGCCGGCATCAAGGTCGCCGACATCGCTCACGTGGTCCTGGTCGGCGGCTCGACCCGCATGCCCGCCGTCGCCGAACTCGTCATGCGCGAGGCCGGCAAGGAAGCCAACAAGGGCGTCAACCCGGATGAGGTCGTCGCCGTCGGCGCCGCCCTGCAGGCCGGCGTCCTCAAGGGTGAGCGCAAGGACGTGCTGCTCATCGACGTCACCCCGCTGAGCCTCGGAATCGAGACCAAGGGCGGCATGATGACCAAGCTCATCGAGCGCAACACGGCCATCCCGACCAAGCGCAGCGAGACCTTCACCACGGCAGACGACAACCAGCCGTCCGTCGCGATCCAGGTCTTCCAGGGCGAGCGCGACTTCACCCGCGACAACAAGCCGCTGGGCACGTTCGAGCTCACCGGCATCGCTCCGGCTCCCCGTGGCATCCCGCAGGTCGAGGTCACCTTCGACATCGACGCCAACGGCATCGTGCACGTGTCCGCCAAGGACAAGGGCACCGGCAAGGAGCAGTCGATGACCATCACCGGCGGCTCGTCCCTCTCCAAGGAGGACATCGAGCGCATGGTGCGCGAGGCCGAGGAGAACGCGGCCGAGGACAAGAAGCGCCGTGAGGCCGCCGAGGTCCGCAACCAGGCCGAGACCCTCGCGTACTCGATCGACAAGCTGATCAAGGACAACGACGACAAGCTCCCCGCCGACGTCAAGGAGTCGGTCCAGGCCGACGTCGACGCTCTCAAGACGGCGCTGGCCGGCGAGGACGACGACGCGGTGAAGACGGCGTTCGACAAGCTCAACGAGTCGCAGACCAAGCTCGGCGAGGCGATCTACGCCCAGTCGCAGGCGGATGCCGCAGCCGGCGCTCCCGCCGATGGTGAGGCCCCCGCGGCCGATGACACCTCCTCCGACGAGGACGTCATCGACGCAGAGGTCGTCGACGACGAGGACGAGAAGAAGTAGTCATGACGGACAAGAACTTCGACGACAACGCCGAGGTTCCCGGTGAGGGGTCGGATGCTCAGGCATCCGGCCCCGCGCCGCAGAACCCCGACTCCACCGAGGCCGCCGCGGCCGAGGGCTCTGACGAGACCCCGGCCGACGATGCACCCGAAGAGCTCACCGTCGACGACATCCTCGGCACCGCCCAGACCGGCGAGGCCGCGGCGGAGGACGCCGTCCTCGCCGACCTGGAATCGACCCTGCTGAACGACCTCAAGCGACTGCAGGCCGAGTACGCGAACTACCGCCGCCGCACCGAGGAGCAGCGCCAGGTCGAGATCGAGCGAGCGAAGGGCGAAGCCGCCAAGGGCCTCATCCCGGTGCTCGACGACCTCGATCGCGCGGCCCAGCACGGAGACCTCACCGAGGGCACGCCGTTCTTCGCGATCGCGGAGAAGGTGCGCCTCGTGTCCGAGCGGATGGGCATGGTCTCGTACGGCGAGAAGGGCGAGGAGTTCGACCCCCAGCGTCACGAGGCCATCTTCCAGCAGCCGACACCCGGGGCCGAGAAGACCACAGTGCTCGAGGTCGTCGAGCTCGGCTACCGCCTCGGCGATGTCGAGCTGCGCCCCGCGAAGGTCGTCGTCGCGGTGCCGGCCGAGTAGGCGCCGATGGCTAGCCAGGACTGGTTCGACAAGGACTTCTACAAGATCCTCGGGGTCGCGAAGGACGTCAGCGAGCCCGAGCTGAAGAAGGCCTATCGCAAGCTCGCGCGCAAGTATCACCCGGACTCCAATCAGGGCGATGCGAAGGCGGAGGCGACGTTCAAGGAGATCAGCGAGGCCTACTCGGTGCTCTCCGATGCGGATCAGCGCAAGGAGTACGACGAGATCCGCGCGATGGGCTCCGGCGCACGCTTCACGGCCGGTGGCGCGGGTGCCGGCGGTTTCGAAGACGTGTTCAGCCGGTTCGGTCAGCAGGGGCGCGGTCAGTCCGCCGACTTCGAGGACATCTTCGCGATGTTCAACCAGGGCCAGGGCGGCTCATTCGGCACGGGCGGCTTCGGCCGGACCTCCGGCGGGTATCGCGGCTTCGGCGGACCGCAGCGCGGCGCCGACGTCACCGCGCGCACCACGCTCGACTTCACGACCGCCGTGCAGGGTGAGACGATCACCCTGCAGGGCGAAGACGGCAAGCCGTTCAAGGTGAAGATTCCGGCCGGTGTCGCGGATGGTCAGAAGATCCGCTTGCGCGGACGCGGACGGCCCTCTCCTGACGGCGGCGAGAGCGGCGACATCGTCGTGCAGATCGCCGTCAAGCCGCATCCGGTGTTCACCCGTGACGGACTCAACCTGCGCCTCACCGTGCCGGTGACCTTCACCGAGGCGGCGCTGGGGGCGACCATCGAGGTGCCCACGCTCAGCGGCGACATCGTGAAGCTGCGTGTCGCGCCGGGCACCCCGTCCGGCCGGGTTCTGCGGGTCAAGGGCCGGGGCGTCACCACGAGCAAGGGCACCGGCGATCTTCTCGCCGAGCTGCAGGTCGCGGTGCCGACCCACCTCGACGAGGCAGCACGCGAAGCGCTGCTGAAGTTCCAGGAGACCGAGCCCAAGGAGAACCCGCGGGCCGAGATGATGGCCAAGGCGAGACGATGATGGACGCGACGGCGACGGAACACCGGGAGCAGAGGTGAGGGACCATGGCTGAACGCCGCATGGATGCCGACACCCCGGTGTTCGCGATCGCCGTCGCGGCCGAACTCGCGGGCATGCACCCGCAGACCCTGCGTCAGTACGACCGCATCGGCCTCGTCGTTCCCGGCCGTACCACCGGGGGGTCCCGCCGGTACTCGACGCGTAACCTCGAGCAGCTGCGCGAGGTCGCGCAGCTGTCATCCGAGGGCATGAGCCTCCCCGCCATCGCGCGGGTGCTCGCACTGGAGAACGAGAACCGGACGCTGCGACGCCGCGTCGTCGAGCTCGAGGGCGCGCTGCGCACGGAGCGGGAGAATCGCCCCGGCATGCGCGTGTTCGCAGCGGGGTCGGCCGGGGTCACCCCGCTGCCCGGCGGTCGCCGCATCCGCCGGTCCACCGAGGTGATGCTGTGGAGCCCGCGCGCACATCGCAGGGCCGACGAGGCCGACGGCGACGAGCGGGCGCGATAGTGTGGCGACACGATGAGGATGACCCGTCGAACGCTGCTTCTCGGCGCCGGTGTCGGCGCCGTCTCCGTGCTGCTCGCTTCCTGCACGCCCGGCCCTGACCCGACGCCGGATCCGACAGCCACCGCGAAACCCACCCCGGGGCCGACCCCGTCGAACGGCGTCCCGTTGCCGACTGCGGTCGTGCGCAGCGCATGGTCGACCGATCCCTTCGCGCTCGGCGCAGCGAGCTTCATGCCCGTCGGCGCGCAGCCGGGAGTGCGCGACGCCCTGGCGCGTCCGGTCGCCGGCCGACTCTTCTTCGCGGGCGAGGCGACGAGTTCTGACGCCCCCGGCACGATGCGCGGTGCGCTCCGTTCCGGACAGCGGGCGGCCGTCGAACTGCTGGATGCCGCCGAAAGCGGTGAGCGGATCGCAGTGATCGGCGCCGGCCTGGCCGGCTCCGCAGCGGCGGCGCGCCTGATCGACGGCGGCGCCGAGGTCACCGTACTGGAGGCTCGGCCTCGAATCGGTGGCCGGGTCGAGTCGTGGACCGATGAGGCATGGCCGGTGCCCGTGCAGTTCGGCGGCTGGCTGCTCGGCGGTGCGGATGCGGAGCTCCGCGGGGACCTGGAGACGCTCGGCACTCCGATCGCGGACCTCGTGCCCGCCGGGTGGTTCTCGGCGGACGGCGAGGTCGAGCCCGTGGATGCGCAGCCGATCCAAGCGGCGATCGATGCGGCGAGCGGCCTGCTCGCCGACGTCTCGCTCTCGGATGCGCTCGCCGAAGCCGGAGCGGACGTCGCCGATCCGGGCATCGCCGCGCTGCTCGCCTTCGTCGCGGCGACCACCGGTGCCGACGCCGAAGAGGTCTCAGCGTGGTTCCCTCCGTCCGTGCCCGGCGGCGACCTCGCCGCTCCGACAGGTGATGTCATCCCCGTCTTCGACGGCATGCTGGACGGCGCCCAGGTGCGGCTCTCGTCTCCGGTCAGCCGCATCGCCTACGACGACACGGGCGTCAGCCTGCGACTGGGCACGGGCGAATCGCTGTCGTTCGATCGCGTCGTCGTCACCGTGCCGCTCGGCGTGCTCAAGCAGCAGGCGATCGAGTTCCATCCCGCCCTGCCTCTCACGCACCGCGGGGCGATCACCGCGCTGGCCATGGGCGCCATCGAGACGATCTGGCTGCAGTTCGAGGCGCCGTTCTGGGATGCTGAGGCGAGCATCTGGCACGTCATGGACGGCGACGCGCCGATCCGCACCTGGATCAACCTGCTCCCGGCGACCGGCGAGCCGATTCTGGTCGGATTGATCGGAGGGACGGCGGCAGAGGAGTTCGCCGGGCTCAAGACGGATGAGGCGGTGGCCGCGGCGGCGGCGTCACTCGGGCTCTTCGTGCCGGCGGGATCTTCCTGACCAGCGCAGCGGGCGCAGCCTGCTGATGATCACGAGCACCGTCGCCACGGCGGCGAACATCGCCAGAGCGATGGCGGCGGTGACGGCGAACTCTCCGAATCCGCTGACTTGTCGCGGATCGAGGAAGTAGTACGGGTACCAGCCGATGAGCGGACCCCGCCACATCGTGACCGCACCCCACAGCAAGGGGTAGGCCAGCGATGCCGGCACGACCCACCACGACACCCGGCGGTGCCCGGGGGTGAGGGTCCAAGCGAGGGCCGTGCAGGCGGGAAGCCAGAAGTGCATCACCTGATCAGACCAGGGGACATCGACCCGGATTCCGCGGAGCCCCGCCTGCCACACGATCAGCGCGAAGGCGAGGCCGGCGGTGATGGTCCAGGTCAGCACCAGGGCGAGGGCGATCGTCAGCCATCGCGGATCGGCCCGGCGGCGGAAAGCGATGACACCGGCGACGATGAGCAACAGGACGAAGGCGCAATTCGACTGCACGGTCAGGTACGCGAGGAAGTTCTGGCCCGCGATCGTCTGCGAGCTGAGACCCCAGGCCAGCCGATGGATGAGCGCGGCCAGACACACCGCCGCCGCGGCCAAACGGGTCAGCGCGAAGATCCTCCGTGCCGTCACCGTCCTGCTGCCTCCCGTCGTGTCGCGAGTCTCGCGCCCACTGGCGAGTCTACGGAGCGATCGCGGGGATGCCGAGCTCGTGGCGTATCCTGTCAACCGTTAACAGGAGGTGGCGGTGATGCAGACGGTGAAGCGCGGGGAGTCCCTCGGCGCGCAGGTGGCGCGAGCGCTCCGGCAGCGGATCGTCAGCGGAGAGCTCGCCCCCGGGGCGCGCATCACGGAGGAGGCGCTCGCCGAGGAGTTCGCCGTCAGTCGCGGCCCCATCCGGGACGCCCTGACCCAGCTCAGCTTCGAGAAGCTCGTCGAGGTGCAGCGCCCGCGTGGTGTGTACATCACCGGTCTCACCACCGACGACGTCGACCAGCTCTACAGCCTGCGGGGCGCCCTCGAACAGCTCGCGCTCTCGCGTGCGATGCGCGTCGAGGACGACGCGCGGTGGGCGGCGATGGCGGCCGCCGTCGGCCGCATGGGGGCAGCGGCGGATGCCGGCGATCATCCTGCCTTCGTCACGGCCGATCTCGAGTTCCACTCCCAGATCTACGCGCTCGCCGACCACCCGCGGCTGCAGGGAGCGTGGAGCCAGTATCTGCCGACCTTCGCGGCTCTCCTCGAGGTGACGATCAATCACGATGACGATCTTCACGAGTCCTCCGGTGATCACGTCACGCTCATGGAGGTCATGCGCTCCGGCACGCCGGACGAGGCAGCGGCGGTGCTCGCGGCGCATCTCGACGGCGCCCGTGATCGGATGCTCAGCGAGCTCGCCGAGCGCCGGGACTGAATCGGTAGTGCGTCTGCCGGCGTGACCCATCGCACATGAGTGTTGACTGTTAACAGTCAACACTGGTAGCCTTCCGATGTCGACAACACGGTCGACCCACGTAGAGGAGCAAAGATGCCCCGCACGCGCATCACCCGGGCGGCCGCCGCGATCGCCGCCCTCGCCGCCACCGCAATCGTCCTGTCGGCCTGCACCAAGGTCGAAGAGGGCGCGACACCCGAGTCGTCGTTCCCCGAGCAGGACATCCGCCTGATCATCCAGGCCAACCCCGGGGGAGGCTCCGACCTCTCGTCGCGCGCGCTGGCCACCGAGCTGGAGCGGATCCTCGGCGTCAGCGTCATCCCCGAGAACATGCCGGGCGCCGCCGGCGCCCTCGCCATGGAGTACGTCGGGCTCGCAGAAAGCCGACGGATACGTCATCGGCTTCGCACCCGTCGAGATCGCGATGCTCAACACGACGCAGGACGCGAACGTGCTGCCCGAGAACTACGATCTGCTCGGGCAGATCATGCTCGCGCCCGGCGTCATCAGCGTCGGCGCGAACAGCGGGATCGAGATCGCTCGAAGACCTCGTCGAGCAGGCGAAGAGCGGTGCCGTCACCGTCGCGAACTCCGGTGCCGGCTCGATCTGGGAGGCGGCGACGATCGGTCTCGGCGAGTGCGACCGATGCGGAGTTCACCCCCGTACCGTACGACGGCGGCGCGACCGCCGTCGCCGCTGCAGCATCCGGCGAGACCGTGGCATCCGTCTCGGGCTCGGCGAGGCACTCGCACAGGGCGAGGCGGTGCGCATCCTCGCCGTCATGCACGACGAGCGCCACCCCGACGCTCGAAGACGTGCCGACGGTCGAGGAGGCCCTCGGCGATGAGGTGCTGTTCGGCGGCTGGGGCGGGATCTACGCTCCGAAGGGCCTGCCGGACGACGTGAGGGAGACGCTCGAAGCCGCCGTCAAGGAGGCCGTCGAGTCCGACAGCTACCAGAAGTTCCAGAAGGATTCCGGAAACCTGGTCGTCTACCGCGACTCCGCCGAGTGGACGACGTTCGTCGACGAGCAGTTCGTCCTCTTCCAGGATCTCCTGGGCTGACTCTCCCCGTGGGGCGGGGCTCAACACCCGCCCCACGACAGGGAAGGAGAGACATGTCCACCTCAGACACCGTCGAACAGAACGGGCATCGGGGCGAAGCCGCCTCGCGGCCCCTGGAGATCGCCTTCGGGATCGTCGCACTGGCCGTCACCGCCGGCTATCTGTTCCTGACCACGCAGATCGGCCTGCGTCGCGAAGCGGCACCCGGCCAGATCGACGCCCGCTTCTGGCCCATGGTCATCGGCGTCAGCGGCGTCGCGGTCGCCCTCGCTCATCCTCGTCATCGCGATCACCCGGCCGGCGCCCGGACGCGAGGATCTGGATCGCATCCAGCCGGGCGGAGTCATCCGCGTCGTCGCCACCCTCGCGATCGCCGGCGTCTTCGTCGCCGTGTGGTCGCGTCGGCTCGGTCATCCTCTTCGGCTACCGCATCGAGATCTTCCCGATCGCCGCCGCTCTCCTGATGGCCGCCCTCATGCTCGTCTACGGCCACCGCCGCTGGCTGAGCCTCATCATCTACTCCGCCGCCGTCACGGCGTTCGTCTACGTCGTGTTCGGGATGCTCCTGAGGATTCCCCTGTGAACGCACTCATGGAGGGGCTCGAACTCGCTCCTCGACATCTCGATCCTGCTCTACATGCTCGTGGGGCTGCTGCTCGGATTCATGGTCGGAGCCTTCCCCGGCATCACCGCGACCATGGCCGTCGCGCTCGCCGCCGGCTTCACGATGACGCTCGAGCCCGTGCAGGGCCTCGCGGTGCTGCTGACGATCTACGTGGCCGCGAACTTCGGCGACCGGGTGCCGTCGATCCTCATCAACACCCCGGGGACGCCGGCCTCCATCGCGACGACGCTCGACGGCTACCCGATGGCCAAGCAGGGCAGGGCGGGTCTCGCGCTCACGATCTCCGCGATCGTGTCCGCCGTCGGCATCCTCGCCTCGCTCGTGCTGTTCGCCGTGGCCGCCGTGCCGATCGCCAGCTTCGCCCGTGACTACTTCAAGTCGCCGGAGCTGTTCGCGCTGGTGGTGTTCGGCATCGCGATCATGATCGGCATCTCTTCGAAGTCGATGCTGAAAGGCATCTTGGCGGGCCTGTTCGGACTCATGCTCGGCACCGTCGGCACGTACCAGGCGACGGCCGATCAGCGCTTCACCTTCGGGGTGCTCGAACTCGTCGAAGGCGTGAACTTCATCGCCGTGATCATCGGTCTCTTCGGCATCGCCGAGCTGCTGGATCAGCTGCTCACCCATCACGCCTCGAACGTGCGCCCGATCTCGAGCCTCGGCCGCTGGTGGCCGAACAGGTCCGAACTCCGGCAGAGCGGCCGGGCGACCGCGGTCGGCGGCGCGGTCGGGCTCGGCGTCGGGCTCATCCCGGCGGCCGGTGGCGACATCGCCGGGCTCATCGGCTGGGAACGGGCGCGCAAGGTCTCGAAGCACCCCGAGATGTTCGGCAAAGGATCGATCGAGGGGGTGGCGGCATCCGACACGGCCTCCAGCGCCACGCTGGGTGGATCGCTGACCACCACGATGGCGCTCGGCATCCCGGGCGACTCGGTGATGGCCGTGATGATCGGATCGATGATCATCTGGGGCATCACGCCGGGACCGACCCTGTTCACCAACCGTCCCGATCTGGTCGTCTCCATCATCGGCATCATGCTCGTGGCCACCCTGCTCTCGCTCGGACTGAGCCTGGTGCGCATGAAGGGCATGGTGAAGCTGCTCGACGTGCCGCAGCCGTACCTGTGGAGCGGCATCCTGATCTTCTGCATCATCGGCACCTACGCGACGTCGAACAGCCTGTCGACCGTCATCACCATGCTGGTGTTCGGAGTGATCGGCCTGCTCCTCAAGCGGATGCAGGTGCCCGCGGGGCCCATCGTCCTGGGCCTGCTCCTCGGCCCGCTCGCCGAGGAGAACCTGGCACGCACGCTCGCCATCCTGCCGACGCGGCCGTTCTTCGAGGTCGTCAGCCCGATCGCGATCGTCCTCATCGTGCTGGCGGTGCTGTCGATCGTGATGCCCGCCATCCGCGCCGCACGCAAGCCGGCGGCCGAGCGCACGTCGCTCGAGGAATCGATCCTCCGCCCCGAGACCATCCAGCAGATCGAGAAGGCGCACGACGAGCTCGCGGCGCAGCCCGACCTGCTCACATCGACCGTCCGCAACGTCGACGCCCCGCTGCGAGGCGTCCGCAAAGCCCGCAAGAACTCCAAGGAGAACAAGAAGTGACCCGCTACGACATCCTGACCGCCGTTCCCACCGCGTTCCACCGCGACGGGACGCTCGACCTCGAGGGGTCGCGGGCGATCTTCCGCTTCGTCGGACGGTCGGGCAACGAGGGCGCGTTCGTGCTCGGCACCACGGGCGAGTTCCCCGCGGTCGACGCCGGGGAGTTCTCCGTGCTCGTCGAAGCGGCACTCGCGGAGCTCGCCGGTGGGATGCGCGTGATCGTGCACGTCGGGCAGCCGAGCACATTCGAAGCGGTGCGGCTCACCACGATCGCCCGCGAGCTCGGCGCGATCGAGTTCGCCGCCCTCACGCCGTACTACCTTCCGGCCACCGACGACTCGATCTTCGAGTACTACCGGGCGGTGTCACAGGCGGTCGGCGACGGCCGCTTGTACGTGTACATCTACCCGGCACGCAGCGGCAATCCGGTCACGCCCGAACTGCTGGTGCGGCTCGCCGGACTGCCGAACGTCGTCGGCGCCAAGATCAGCGAACTGTCACTCGACGACATCGCCGCCTACCGCGCTGCGGTGCCGGCCGACTTCGAGCTGTACACCGGAGCGGACCGCGACCTCATCGCCGCCGTCGGAGTGGGGGCGCAGGGCGTCGTCTCGGGGGTGTCCTCGGTGACGCCGAAGCCGTTCCGGGCGCTGGCCGACGCCGGTCGCGCGGGAGATGCCGCAGCGATCAGCGCCGCGCAGAAGGCCGTCGACGAAGTGGCCACGCTCATCGGCGGGGACATGGCGCGGATGAAGGAGGCCTACCGGGTGCTCGACGTCGTGGACACGCACTGCCGGATGGCGATCGCCGAGCCGACGGATGCCGAGCGCGCCGAGGTCGCCAGGGTGGTCGCCGCCCACAGCTGAGCGTCCGTGCACGTCGAGCGGGTGGAGACGCCGTCGGAGGGGCGGGTCAACGCCGCTCTCGTCGCAACGGTCGAGCACCCGAGAGGCGAACTGAGGGTCGTCGTCGGTGCGACCAGTTGGGAACCGGAGCGGGTAGATGAGACCACGGCGCAGGTCGCGGCCCTGCGGAAGCTCACACGCGAAGGCTGCCAGCGGCGGCCACTGCCGAGCCTGCTGCTCGCGGACCTCAACTACGACATCACCCAGGCGCCGCTGGCGGGCATGGACCTGAGAGACGCGTGGGACGCCGCGCCCGCCGACGCGGACGAGCGCACGCTCAGCTCCACCAACCGCTTCGCGCCGCCCGAGGCCGTCGACCAGTTCGAGCGCCGCATCGACTACATCCTGTTCGCGCCGGGGTCCCTGGGGGCTCACGCGACGGGCGCGTGGATCGTGCGCGCGGAGCCCGATGGGCTCCCGCCGTCCGACCATTACCCGGTCGTCGCCGACATCTGTGCGGATGGTCGCTCCTATTCAGGAGAATGAAAAGTGAGATTCCTACGGTTGGGAGCAGGGAACCTCCCTGCTCCGCGCCTGGCGCGCGGTGTCCTGCCACGAAGGAAACACTCCTCATGACAAACACCTCCGCCCCCTCTCCGGCCGCGTCGCTGGGACTTCTCGTCCTCCGCGTCGTCGTCGGCGCGATCTTCGCCGCCCACGGCGCGCAGAAGATCTTCGAGTTCACCCTGCCCGGCACGATCGAGAGCTTCACCGCGATGGGAGTGCCGCTGCCCGCCATCGCCGCGCCCGTCGTCGCCTTCGTCGAGTTCGGCGGCGGCATCCTGCTCGCCCTGGGCTTCTTCACCCGGGTCATCGGCATCATGCTGGCCGTCGACATGCTCGTCGCGCTCGTCCTCGTGCACCTGTCGGCCGGCCTCTGGGTCGGCAGCGGAGGCTACGAGTTCGTCGCCGTGCTCGGCGTCGCGGCTCTCGCCCTGGCGCTCATCGGCGCCGGCCGATTCTCGCTCGACAGGGCGCTGCTGCGTGGCCGGGTGCCAGCCTGGATGAGCTGACGCCGTAGCGGTGACGAACGACGCGGGCGCCGGCGTTGAGCCGGCCCCGCTTCGTTCTCGGCACGGTCCGGCGGGCCGGGATCTGCGCGGTACATTGCTTCCATGTCCACGATCTACGACGTCGCAGCGCTCGCCGGGGTGTCTCCCGCGACCGTCTCGCGGGTCTTCAACGGCACGAGCGTGTCTGAGGAGAAGGTCGCTGCGGTCCGGAATGCCGCGAAGCGGCTGAACTTCACTCCCAACCGCACCGCGCGGACGCTGCGCCGGCAGAGCTCCGAAGTCATCGGCCTGATCATCCCGGACATCGAGAACCCGTACTTCACCGAGATGGCCCGTGGTGTCGAGGACGTCGCCTCGGAGGCCGGCTATTCCGTCGTGCTCTGCAACTCCGACGCCCAGGTGGAGAAGGAGGCGACCTACCTGCAGATCGCGATCGCCGAGCACATGTCGGGCATCATCATCGCCACCGCCGACGAGCACACCCAGCTCGACAGCATCCTCGCGACCGGGCGGCCCGTCGTCGCCGTCGACCGCGGCACGACCTACGACATCGATGGGGTGGTGATGGCGAACCGCGCCGCCGGCATCTCGGCCACGCAGGACCTGATCCGCGCCGGCTATAGCCGCATCGCCTACATCGGCGGCCCCGAGCACATCGACACCGCCGCAGAGCGCGCCGACGGCTGGCGCTCGGCTCTCGCCGCAGAGCTCCCCGACCTCGACCCCGCCGAGCTGGAGCGCTTCGTGACGTTCCGCGTCGACGGCGGCCGTGCCGCGATGGAGGAGCTGCTCGCACTTCCCGAGCCGCCCGATGCCGTCGTCGCCGGGAACAACCTCATCGGGGTCGGCACGATCCAGGTGCTCACTGAACACGATCTCACTCCGCCGAAGGTCGGGGTCGCCGTCATCGGCTCGCTGCCCTTCACCACGCTGTCGCCCACCGCGGTGACGGTCGTCCGATTGCCGGCGCGGCATATGGGTGTCACGGCCGCCCAGATGCTGCTCGAGCGCATCGGTGGAGATGCGCAGCCTGCCCGCACCGTCGTACTCCCGAACCAAGTGCAATCGGCCTCGGCGATCAGAGCGTGAGCCTCTCCCGGCCGGCAGAGAACATCAATGCATTGCGGCATGAAATCGATTTCGCGTACAGTTGGCATCATGACCACCTACACCCTGCCCACCCCGGCATCCCGCCCCGCGACTGCGCCCAAGACGGCCTACCTCATCGCCTCCGGCGACCTCCGCGAGGCCGCGAACACAGGCGGCTGGCCGGTGCAGGTCGAGCTCGAGGCAGGCGTCACCGGTGTCTTCGAAGAACTCGGCTGGAGCGTCGTCCGGGCCAACGGGGTCGACCCCGCGACCGGGCACGGCTTCATCTCCAGCCAGCGCATGGGCCTCGAGGTGTTCAAGGACATCCCGGCGGATGCTCCGCTCATCGTCGCCGAAGCCGTCTGGCAGTACTCGCATCACGTGCTCGCGGGTCTGCGCACGCACCGGGGGCCGATCCTCACGGTCGCGAACTTCGCCGGTGACTGGCCCGGGCTCGTCGGCCTCCTCGGACTGAACGCCGGTCTGACGAAGATGGACAAGCCGTACGCCTCGATCTGGTCGGTCGATTTCACGGACGACTGGTTCAAGAACGGCATCCGCGAGTGGACCGAGACCGGTGCCATCACCCACGACCACTCGCACGTGCGCGCGCTGCCGGAGCTGCCCGAGAGTCCGGAGAAGCAGCTCGGCGAGGCCCTCGCCGCCCAGCTGCTCGAGGAGAAGGCCATCATCGGCGTCTTCGACGAAGGCTGCATGGGCATGTACAACGCCATCTTCGACGACGAACTGCTGAACAAGACCGGCATCTACAAGGAGCGCCTCTCGCAGTCGGCCCTGTACGCCGAGATGCTCACCGTCACCGAGGAGGAGGCCGACGCGGCCTACGACTGGCTGATCGGCCGCGGCATGACCTTCAAGTACGGAGAGGATGCCGCTACCGAGCTCACCCGCGAGCAGGTGCAGTGGCAGCTGAAGATGTACATCGCCGCCCTCCGCATCGCCGACGACTTCGGGCTCGACGCCGTCGGCATCCAGTACCAACAGGGCCTGAAGGACCTCGTGCCGGCATCCGACCTCGCCGAAGGCATCCTCAACACCACCGAGCGCCCTCCGGTCACCTCGCGCGACGGGTCGCGGGTGCTGCACGAGGGGCGGGCGTTCCCGCACTTCAACGAGGCCGACGAGGGCGTCGCGGTCGATGCGCTCGTCACCGACCGGGTGTGGCGCGCGATGGGCCTCGTGCCGGACAACACGCTGCACGACGTGCGCTGGGGCGAGGACTTCGACGGCCAGTTCGTCTGGGTGTACGAGATCTCCGGGTCCGTGCCGGCCTCGCACCTCGGCGGGTGGGACCAGGCCGAGGGCTGGCGTCAGGGGCACGTGTTCTTCCCGGCGGGAGGGGCCACCATCAACGGCGTCTCCAAGCCCGGCGAGATCGTGCTGTCGCGGGTGTTCATCGCCGACGGCATCCTGCAGGCCGACATCTTCCGCGCATCCGTCGTCGACCTGCCCGCCGAGGAGACGCAGCGCCGTAAGGATGCGACGAATCCCGAGTGGCCGATCGCGCACGTCGTGCTGCACGGCGTCTCGCGCGACCAGTTCATGGCCCGCCACAAGGCGAACCACGCCCAGCTCGTCTACGCGCCCGACGCCGCGACCGCCGACAAGGCGCTCATCGCGAAGGCGGCGATGTTCGCAGGCATGGGCATCAGGGTGAACCTCGTCGGCGACGTGACGATCTGACGGAGACCGGCTGGATTCTCACCTGAATCGCTACAGTTGGGGCATGTCCAGGGCGAAGCGGGTGACCATCACCGACATCGCGCGGCTCGCCGGGGTCTCACCTGGCGCGGTGTCCTTCGCCTTGAACGGACGCCCGGGGGTCAGTGAGCAGACGCGGCAGCGCATCCTCGAGATCGCGGAGCAGCACCAGTGGCTGCCGAGCTCAGCGGCGCGCGCGCTGGTCGGTTCGCGGGCGGGGGTGATCGGCTTCGCCGTGAACCGCTCTGCGGGGACGCTCGGCGCCGAGGCCTTCTTCACCGACCTCATCGCCGGTGTGCAGTCGGCCCTCGCCACGAACCGCATCGCGATGCAGATGGTGCTCGTCGCCTCTCTCGAGGAGGAGGTGGCGACCTACCGTCGCTGGCGCAGCGCCAATCAGGTCGACGGCGTGATCGTGATCGACCCGCGCGATGACGACCCGCGTCTCACCGTGCTGCGTGATCTCGACCTTCCAGCCGTCGTCATCGGCAGCCACGCCTCGGACGATTCGCATCCGGCCACCATCTGGCTCGATGACAGCCAGGTCGCGCATGCGCTCTTCGACTACCTGGCCGCGCTCGGGCATCGTTCGATCGTCTACGTCGCGGGTCCCGCCGAGTTCCAGCACACGCGGATGCGCACCGAGGTGCTCGTCGGGCAGAAGGATCGCGGCGTGGTCGGAGAGGTGATCGCCACCGACTTCTCGCCCGGCGAGGCAGCGAACGCCATGCGACGACTGCTCAGCCGCCGCGAGCGGCCGATCCGCGGTGGTCTTCGACAACGACGTCATGGCGATCGCGGGCCTCCGCGTCGCCCAGGAGATGCGGGTGTCCGTGCCGGGCGACCTCTCCATCGCGTCGTTCGACGACTCGGTCGTCGCGGGTCTCGTGCATCCGTCGATCACATGCATCACGCGTGACACCTTCGGGCTGGGCGCGGATGCCGCGGACTTCCTGCTCGAGCAGATCGACTCGGCCGAGATCCTGCCGGACCGAGTCGGCCCGCTACCCGGCCTCACGGTGCGCGAGAGCACCGCCGCGCCGCGCTGACCCGCCCAGAAGCACCGGTCAGACGACGGTGTTCTGCGAGGTGTACTCGTCCCCGCGGAGCGTTGGTCGCACGAGTTCGGTGATGCCCCGTGCGGCGAGCACCTCGGGCCGGGCGGCATCCACCGACGTGACGAACGCGGGGTCGACACCGGCCTCGCAGGCATCCACCCAGGCCTGGAAGATCGAGCCGCCGGGGCTCATCGCTCCGCGGCTGACGGGAATCTCGTCGTCGTCGACCTCGATGACGATGCCGAGCGAGCGTTCCGGAGCCGCCTGCCGTCGGCGCAGCTCGGGGATGAGTTCGGCGAAGCGGCGCCCGATCGGCTTCGCGAGGCCGTCCTGATCGACGAGCCCGAGCGTGTACTCGAGCTCTGGGAAATCGGCCAGCGAGCGGCTCACATCGTGCGAGCACCACCAGGTGACGCCCCAGAGGTTCTCGGTCCGCGCGGCCGAGCGCAGCGTGGCCTCGAGGAAGCCCGGAGTCTCCTCCGGCGTCAGGCAGTTCGACGGCGCGCCGACCTCCTGCAGCCAGATCGGGCGATCCGGATCGGTGGCGAAGCCGCGCGCCAGTTCGATCATGTACTCCGCATGGCGATCGGATGCCACGGAGCGCCCGCCGTACTTCTGCGCGGTGCCGTTGAAGATCCACGAGTGCACGGTGCTCATCGCGCCCAGGCGAGAGGCGAGTGCCGGGGTGAAGCCGTGCCCGTCCATGTACCAGGCGGCGTCGTACTCGCTGTGCACGTGCTGCTGCGCGGGGGCGGCACTCTGCGCAGCATCCAGCAGCCTGATGATCCAGTTCGCCGCCTCGGCCTCGGTGACCGGCCAGGGGGAAGGGTGGGTGGATGCGGAGAACTGGTTCGTCTCGTTGCCCAGCGTGAAGCCCAGGAAGTTGCCGGCGCCGCCGAGCCGCTCGCCCAGCCGCTCGACGAGCGCGACCTGGCCGCTGAGCGCGTCCGGGTGCGTGAACATGTTCTTGTCGTGCCAGGTGAACAGCCACGACGGGATGAAGTCGAAGCTCGACAGGTGCCCCTGGATGACGTCGACGCTCGCGTCGAGGCCGAACTCCGCGGCGACATCGACCACGGCGCGCACATCGTCGATGGCCTCGGCGCGGATCAGCGTGCGGTTGGGCTGCAGTACGGTCCACAGCGGGAAGACCCGCACGTGGTCGAGGCCGAGATCGGCGAGCGCGGCGAAGTCGCGTCGCACCTCGTCGAGGTCCAATGACATCCACGCGTGCATCCACTGGGAGCGGGGCGTGTAGTTGGCGCCGAAGCGCAGTGGGGCGATCGACTCGTTCATCTGGTCCCTCCGGAGACTGATTTTGCACAATCGATGTGCAAAATCGGCGTCGCGCGTGACCCGCCGGCGTGCTGCGGGTAGCGTCGACCTCGATGCACAGACCTAGACTCGTGCACTAGATCGTTTTAGTCAACGTCGAGCTCGGAGACATGATCACCCATGCATGACGACACCTCGCTCACCATCGGACGCGTCAAGCGCGTGCTCGACGAGCGCATCCGCCCGGCCATCCACTCGGCATCGACGCCGTTGGCGGTCGAGATCCACGAGCTGCCCGGCGAGCCGATCAGCCCCGTCGACGGCCTCGCGCTCGACTACGCGCCGACGACAGTGCCCGCCCAGTGGGGGCCGGCCTGGGGGACGACGTGGTTCAAGGTCACCGGACACGTGCCGGCGGAGTGGGCCGGTCGCCGGGTCGAGGCGGTCATCGACCTCGGCTTCGACATCAACATGCCGGGCTTCCAGTGCGAGGCGCTCGTCTACCGGCCGGACGGGTCGCCGGTGAAGAGCATCAACCCGCGCAATCAGTGGCTGGCGATCGCCGAGCAGGCGCATGGCGACGAGCCGGTCGAGCTGTACCTGGAGGCGGCGGCCAATCCGGTGCTGCTGGACTACCATCCCTTCCTGCCGACGCAGGAGGGCGACATCCTCACCTCGTCTCCGGAGCCGCTGTACCGCACGCGACGTATGGACCTCGCCGTCTTCGAGCAGGACGTCTTCGAGCTCTCCCTCGACCTCGATGTGCTCGTTCGAGCTGCAGGCCGAGCTCCCGCCGACGTCGCCCCGCCGCATGCAGATCCTGCAGGCGATGGACGATGCGCTCGACGTGCTCGATCTGCAGCGCATCGCCGAGACGGCATCCGACGCCCGCGCCCGCCTCGAGGGCGTGCTCGCCGCACCCGCCGAGGCCAGCGCGCACCGCATCTCGGCGATCGGCCACGCGCACATCGACTCCGCCTGGCTCTGGCCGGTGCGTGAGACGATCCGCAAGGTCGCCCGCACCTCGTCGTCGATGACCACGCTTCTCGAGGAGCAGCCGGAGTTCCGGTACGGCATGTCCAGCGCGCAGCAGTACGCCTGGCTCAAGGAGCATCGACCCGAGGTCTTCGAGCGGGTCAAGGTTGCCGTGGCCGATGGCCGTTTCCTGCCGCTGGGCGGCATGTGGGTCGAGTCCGACACGGTGATGCCGACGGGGGAGTCGCTGGTGCGCCAGTTCTCGTACGGCCAGCGTTTCTTCGAGCGCGAGTTCGGCATCCGCTCCAAGGGCGTCTGGCTCCCCGACAGCTTCGGCTACTCGCCGGCGCTGCCGCAGCTGATGCGCCGTGCAGGGTTCGAGTGGTTCTTCACGCAGAAGATCTCCTGGAACCAGCAGAACGTCTTCCCGCACCACACATTCCTCTGGGAGGGCATCGACGGCTCGCAGATGTTCACGCACTTCCCGTCGATGGACACCTACAACTCGCAGCTGAGCGGCATGGAGGTCGCCAAGGCGTCGCGTCAGTTCAAGGAGAACCGGCTCTCCTCCCGCTCGATAGCCCCGGTCGGCTGGGGCGACGGCGGCGGCGGCACGACGCGCGAGATGACCGGACGGGCTCGCCGTCTGAACGACCTCGAGGGCAGTGCGCGGGTGGAGTGGGAGCACCCCGACACGTTCTTCGACGCGGCGAAGGCCGAGCTGCCGCATCCGGCGGTCTGGGTCGGAGAGCTGTACCTGGAACTGCACCGGGGCACCCTCACCAGCCAGCACGGCACCAAGTCCCGGCACCGCTGGGCCGAGCACGCGCTCGTCGAGGCGGAGCTGTGGGGGGCGACGGATGCCGTGCGCACCGGCGCCGCATACCCGGCCGCCGAACTCGACGAGCTGTGGAAGCAGGTGCTGCTGCACGAGTTCCACGACATCCTGCCCGGCACCTCGATCGCGTGGGTGCACCGCGAGGCCGTCACGGTGCTCGAGGACGTCATCACCAGGGCACGCGCCGTCTCGGACGCTGCTCGCCGTTCGCTCGCCGGAGAGGGCGAGGTCGAGCTCGTCTTCTCGCCGTCCTCCGTCGCAGGTCCCCTGCCGCTCGGGGCCGCCGTCGCGGCGCCGATCACCGACAGGGTGGCCGTCGATGACAGCGGTGAGGGCATCCTCCTGGAGAACGGGCTCGTGCGCGTGCGCATCTCGGACGAGGGGCTCATCGTCTCGGCCGTCGATCTCGCCACCGGCCGCGAGGCCGTGGCATCCGGTCGCGCAGCGAACCTGCTGCAGCTGCACCAGGACTTCCCGAACATGTGGGATGCGTGGGACATCGACCGGTACTACCGCAACAGCGTGACCGACCTGCGCGACGTGACCTCGGTGTCGGCGCGGCTGACGGAAGCCGGGGCCGAGGTCGTGGTGGTGCGGGAGTTCTCGCAGTCGACCATCACGCAGACGCTCACTCTCGCGCCGGGTTCCCGCACCGTGAAGATCGTGAACGACATCGACTGGCGCGAGACCGAGAAGCTGCTCAAGCTCGCATTCCCGCTCGACGTGCAGGCTGCCCACTCCGAGGCGGAGACGCAGTTCGGATACCAGGCGCGAGCCACCCACACGAACACGAGCTGGGAGGCGGCGAAGTTCGAGACCTCGATGCACCGCTTCGTGCTGGTGCGCGAAGCCGACTTCGGCGTCGCGCTCGTGAACGACTCGATCTACGGCTATGACACCTCGCGCGAGGTGACGGATGATGCGGTCACGACGACGGTGCGCCTGTCGCTGCTGCGCGCACCGCGCTTCCCCGACCCGAACACCGATCACGGCCGGCACGTCATCACGACGGGCATGGTCATCGGCGCCGGTCCCGCCGAGGCCACCGCGCGCCGGCATCGAGCTGAACGCGCCCGCCGCGGTGGTGCGCGGTGCGCGTGACGTCGCCCCGCTCGTCTCTGTGCAGGGTCCAGGCATCGTCGTGTCCGGCGTGAAGCTCGCCGACGACGGCTCGGGCGACGTGATCGTGCGCCTGTACGAGTCGCTCGGGACGCCGTGCGTCCGGTGCGCTGACGGTCGACTTCGATCACCGCGAGGTGCGCGAGGTCTCGTTGATCGAGGATGCCCTGGACGAGCCGCGCATCGGCGGCGAGCTGCAGCTGCGTCCGTTCGAGGTGCGCACGCTCCGCATCGTGCGCTGAGGTCCGGAAGGCCGCGGCGTACACCTCATCTCTACACGCTTGTAACGGCCTTCGGTCTGGAGGACGATGGCGGGATGTCGACGATCGAGGACGTGCGCGGGATCGCCCTCGCGCTCCCCGGCGTCGTGGAGCGGATCAACGGCCACACCGGTGAACCCGCCTGGCGAGTCGCGAAGGGCGACATCGCGTGGATGCGCGGACCGAGTGCCCGCGATCTCGCGCAGCTCGCCGAGCGCGAGCGGTCGTGGCCGGAAGGCCCTGTGCTCGGCGTGCGCGTCGCCAGCCTGGAGGAGAAGGAGGCTCTGCTCGCCGCGGAGCCGGGGATCTTCTTCACGATCCCGCACTTCGACGGTTATCCCGGCCTGCTCGTACGCCTCGAGGGCGTCGATCGGGAGCGGCTCAACGAGATCATCGACGATGCGTGGCTGGTGCGCGCCCCGGCCAGGGCGGCGAAGGCATGGCTCGCGGAGCGCGGGCTGGAGTGATCGGATGCCGGCAGCCGACCGGTGCGCGGCCACGATCGCATCGGAAACCGGCTGCCTTACTTCCCGATACTCAGGCAGGGTCGAGCCGCAGCACGTCGGGCGACTCGCCGCCGGTCACGTCGTCGGCGATGCGGATGCTGCGTGCGAGGTCGTCGAGCGCCCCCGTCAGAGTGCCGAAGCGCTCGCGATCGCTGCAGATCGCGGTGAGCGTCACCAGATGCGTGCCGGTGTCCCAGGTGTACGTCGTGAAGGGCGGTGATGCCGGGGCCTGCGGCACCGCCACGACCAGCTTCTCGCCGACCCCGAGGCTGCGGCTGCGGAACGACTCGGTGTCGTCGTAGTCCATCGGCATCGACGCACGTGCGATCCGCAGATCAGGGGTCAGGGCCTGAGCGGTCGCCATCGCCACGATGAGCTCCGGTTCGGCCTTCCACGTCCACACGAGCACTCGGCCGTCGGCCTTGCGCATCATGAACGGCGCCGCCTGGCTCATCGCCCAGGATCCGAAGCGGGAGCCCGGTCGCTCGGTCGCACCGAACGCGCCGTTCACCTGGCTCAGCAGCATCCGGATCGCCGCCTTCCGGTGCCGGCGGCCCTTCCAGCCCAGCGAATCGGTCACGGGGATCCACAGCGCGGGATCGGCGTCGGAGGTCAGTCGCATGCCCCCACGGTACGCGGATAACGGATGCCGAGGCTGGGTGCGCCGGAATGGCGGGGCGGCGCGAGCAAGCCCCTCGGGTAGAGTGGCCAGCGCCCCGACCAGGGCTTCCCTTGGCCGCCGTACCGTAAGGCAGCATGTCTGTGACCTCCCCCGACGATCCGATCGAGCCGATCGCCCCGTCGAGTGCCCCCACCGCCGGGCGTCCTCTGAAGATCCTGCTCGGCTGCGACACCTTCGCCCCCGACATCAACGGTGCAGCACGCTTCGCGGAGCGCCTCGCCGCCGGCCTCGTCCAGCGCGGCCATGACGTCCACGTCGCCGCACCCAACCAGGCGTACCGCCGCGCGAAGCCGCGTACCGAGGTCATCGAGGGTGAGCCGATGACCCTGCACCGGCTGCCGTCTGTGCGCTGGCCTCCGCATGACTGGCTGCGTTTCGTGTGGCCGTGGCGAGCGAAGCATTACGCGCGCATGGTCCTCGATCGAGTGCAGCCCGACGTCGTCCACATCCAGTCGCACATCATCATCGGCCGCGGTCTCGCTCGGATCGCCCAGGAGCGCGGCATCCCGGTGATCGCCACCAACCACGTCATGGCGGAGAATCTCCTCGACCACTCGATCTTTCCCGACGTCGTCGACCGCAACATCGTGAAGTTCGCCTGGGCCGACGGACGACGCACCTTCAGCAGTGCCCGCGCCGTGACCACGCCCACCCGCCGCGCCGCGGACTTCCTGGAGCGCACGATCGGCATCGAAGGCGTGATCCCGATCAGCTGCGGCATCGACCGCACGCAGTACACGCCGGTGCTCGGCGTGCGCGAGAAGAACCGCGTCGTCTTCGTCGGACGGCTCACCGCCGAGAAGCAGATCGACGTCATCCTCAAGGCGATCGCATCGCTCGACCCGACCCTCGCGGTCACATTCGACATCGTCGGCGGCGGAGACCAGCGCAAGGCTCTCGAGCACCTGGCCGCCCAGCTCGGCCTCGCCGATCGCGTGGTCTTCCACGGGCGCATCGACGACGCGGAGCTGCGGGCGCTGCTCTCCCGTGCCTCCGTGTTCGCGATCGCGTCGATCGCCGAGCTGCAGTCGATCGCGACGATGGAGGCGATGGCATCGGCGCTCCCGATCGTCGCCGCCGACGCCGTCGCCCTCCCGCACCTCGTGCACGACGGAGAGAACGGATACCTCTTCCGGCCGGGCGACGTCGCCGAGCTCACGGCCAGGCTGACCGACGTGATGACCGCCGAGCCCGCCGAGTACGAGCGGATGCAGCAGGCATCGCTCGACGGCGTCGTGATCCACGACATCAACCGCACCCTCGACACCTTCGAGGCGCTGTACCGCGACGAGCCGCTGCCCGCGTAGCCATGCACATCGTCTTCTTCGGCGATCAGCACCTGAACTCGCTCGGTGGTGCGCAGGTGTCGATGCGGCTGCAGCGGGAGTTCCTCGAGCGCGCCGGCCACACGGTGACCGTCGTCGCGCCGAGGATGCACGGGGCTCGTGCCGGCGACGGCGATCCCGCCTACCTCGATCTGCCGTCGATGCCGATCACGCTGGACCGCGAGTACTCGATGAGCTGGCCGGGGCGCCGCATCGACCGATTCCTCGACCGGGTGCTCAGCCGCCGCCCGCCGGTGGACCTCGTGCACGTGCAGGCCGATTTCTGGGGTGCGTTCATCGGCCACCGCTACGCGCATCGGCACGGCATCCCGGTGGTGCACACCATGCACAACCGGGTCGACGTCGGCATCGCCGCGGTGACGCCGCTGCACCGTCCGGTGCTCGCGCTGCTGAACGCCTGGCGCCGCCGGGCCCTCCGCGAGATCGCCGACCCGGTCGCGGGTCGCGATGGATGGGCGTACCTGCGCGGTCTGGCGGCCGGCGCCGCTGCGGTGACGGCACCGTCGACCCACTTCGCGCACAGGCTCGAGCAGAACGGCGTCTTCGAACCGGTCGACGTCGTGTGGAACGGCATCGACGACGACGTGCGCGCGGCGACGCTCGCGGCGGCCCCTTCCGAGCGTGCCCCCGGGCGTCCGCGCTTCGTGTGGCTGGGCCGGATGAGCCCGGAGAAGCGACTGCTTCCGTTCCTGGAGGCCTTCGTCGCCTCGGGGGTGGATGCCGAGCTCGAGATCATCGGCGGAGGAGCGCAGCGCGCCGCAGCGGAGAAGATCGTCGCGGGACATCCGTCGGTACGGTTCTCGGGGCGCCTCACCTATCCGCAGACGCTGGCGCGCATCGCCGCCGCCGACGCGCTGGTGCAGACCTCGATCGGGTTCGAGACGCAGGGGATGACTCCGTTCGAGGCGGCCACGCTGGGCACGCCGTCGGTGATCAGCGATCCCGACATCGCCGCGGAGCTCGGCGGCGGCCTATGGGCGGTTCCGGAGGCTTCGGCGAGATCCGGGCCCGAGCGGGAGGCGCAGCGATCGGCCGCGCTCGCCGAGACGCTGCGACGCGCGGCATCCGACATCGCCGGGGGGACGGCGCCCACACCCCTGCCCGAGGTCGCGACGGCGTTCCTGCAGTCCTCGCGGACGGCGGCCATGATCGCGGTCTACGTGCGGGTGCTCTCTCCGCTCAGATGAATCGGTAGAGGAATGTCGCCATCCAGGCGACAGTGGTGCCGATGACGCCGCTGCCGGCGATGCCGATGGCGATTCCGGCGAGGAGGTGCGGCGCGGGGCGGCGCAGAGCCACGACGCCGAGGACCAGTGCGACTCCGTATGCGATCAGCGTGATCAGACCGCTGGCGCCGGTGATGATGTCGACAGCGCCGTAGCCGGTGGTGGCGTACAGCAGCGGCATCGCCACCGTTCCCAGCAGGCCGATGCCGAAGGTGATCAGGGCGATGAGGAATGCCGCCCTGCCGAGCGGGTTGCCAGGAGCTGCGGGGCCCGGCGCACCATAAGCGGGGTAGCCCGGATGGGGTTGGCCTGCGTGCGCGTAGCCCGGGTGGATCTGGCCCGCTTGCGGCTGGCCCGGCTGCGGCTGGCCGACCTGGGGATGACCCGGCTGGGGATGACCAGGCTGGGGAGTGTGAGCCGGCGGATAGGCGGGCTGCGGCGCCGCGGGCGGGTATCCGTGATCACCGGAGACGTACGGCGGAAGGGGAGGCTGCTGCGGCTCGCTCATGCGACGAGCGTAGTCCGACTGCGCGGAGCCGGTGTCAGTTCTCAACGGTAGACGTGCCCGGACTCGGCCTGCGCGAGCGAGTCGCGACCGGCGACACGAGTCCAGTCGGTCGGTGTCGGTCGGTAGCCGTCACGACGTACTTCGAGGACTGTGGCGACGATCGCCCAGATGACGATGGCGGAGATGATGATGAGGAGTATCATGGCAGAAACGCTACGGTCGAAGCAGATCAGCCACGAGTGGCAGAAATGACTAAGATCGTATGAAATCTGCCAAACATCGGAGAGTGCATGAAGACGGTCGCCTGCGTGATCCAGGACGGATTCGCCCCGTTCGAGTTCGGGGTCGCCTGCGAGGCCTTCGGCCTGGACCGAACGGATGACGGCGTGCCCAACTTCGACTTCCGGATCGTCGCGCCGCGGCCGGGAGTCGTGCAATCGAAGATCGGTTTCTCGATCAACGTCGAACACGACCTCTCCTTCGCCTATGAAGCTGATCTCGTCGTCTTCTGCCCGATCCCGCGGGATCACTGGGGGAAGATCGACCCACTCCTCCTCGAGCTCGCCCGAGACGCGGTCACTCGAGGGGCCTGGGTGCTCACCGTGTGCAGTGGGTCGTTCATTCTCGCGGCCGCCGGAGTGCTGGACGGCCGCCGGGCGACGACGCATTGGATGTATGCCGACACCATGGCATCGATGTATCCGCAGATCGACGTGGATCCCGACGTCCTCTTCGTGCAGGACGGCCGCATCATCACGAGTGCGGGCACCGCCGCTGGGCTCGACGCCTGCTTGCACCTGCTGCGTCAGGAACTCGGCGCCGAGGTGACGAACCGTATAGCCCGCCGCATGGTGGTGCCGCCGCAGCGCGACGGCGGCCAGGCGCAGTACATCGACCGGCCGATTCCCGTCGTCGAGAGCGACTCGCTCGCCGGTGTCGCCGACTGGGCGGTCGAGCACCTCAGAGACGACCTCACCGTCGACCTGCTCGCGGCCAAGGCGCTCATGTCACCACGCACATTCGCGCGACGGTTCAAGGCGGAGCATGGCGCGACGCCGGCCGCGTGGCTCGCGCGCCAGCGCATCATCCATGCGCAGCGGATGCTGGAGCGCACCGGCCTCGGCCTCGACCAGATCGCCGAGGAGTGCGGTTTCGGCTCCGCTGCCGTGCTCCGGCAGAACTTCGCCCGCGTGCTCGGCACGACGCCCACCTCCTATCGCGCACGCTTCTCGTGCGCGGAGGAGGAGGTACCGGCCGCCTGAGCCGTCGCCGCTCCGAGACGGGCCCGGGTCAGGACGAGGTGGCCCAATGGCCGGGGGAGGGAAGGACGACGTCGCGCACGTCCACCCCTTCCGGAGAGACGGATGCCGTGCAGTACAGCAGCGACTGTGTGGGATAGCCATGGGGGCGGTTGTCGCGGATGATCGCCCTGTCGTCCTGCGGATCGAGGCGCGCGGTGTCTGCGAGCAGTGCGACCCACGGATCCGCCCACTCGGCATCGTCCGCCGGCCGGCTCAGGTCACTGAAAGCCGGGAGCCAGGCGGCGATCCGCGGCGTCGTGAGGTCGTCGAGATCGTCGTGCGCGATCATGTGCACGCCCGCGGGCACCGGCGTCTCTCGGAGCTCCGCACCGTCCCAGGAGAGCACCCGGGATGACTCGGGGCCGACCTCGAGCAGGTTGAAACCGTGCATCGGCAGGCGCGAAGCCGGGGACCGCCCGACGACGGATTCGAGGGCGAGCGAGCCGCGCGAGACGACGTGATCCTCCGGGAGGTCGAGGACGTCGGCGCGATTCAGCAGCACGGCCAGCCGACGTTCCACGGGATTCGCGGCGAGCCATGCACCACCGGCGCGTCGATCGCGAATGCCGATCACCCCCGGATACCGCTCCGGCCACCAGGCGCCGAGTGCATCCCACTCCCGCTCCGGGTCCTCGTCGCGCACCGCCAGCAACCGGGTCGCCCCGGCATCAGCGATGTCCATGACGACCGTGCACATGCTCGTCAGTCTAAGTCGCCCCGACGCCGTCGGGCTGGGGCAGAATCGAACCGTGAACATCGTCGTCGGAGTCACCGGTGGTATCGCCGCCTACAAGACCGTGCACCTGGTGCGCCTGCTTACCAAAGCCGGGCATGAGGTGACGGTGATCCCCACGGAGGATGCACTGCGCTTCGTCGGCCTGCCTACCTGGGAGGCGATCAGCCGGCATCCGGTCACGACGAGCGTGCACGAGGACGTCGCCAGGGTTCGTCACGTGGCGCTGGGGCAGGCGGCAGACCTCGTGATCGTCGCACCGGCCACGGCCAACACGATCGCGAAGATGACCGCCGGGCTGGCGGACGATCTGCTCGGCACCACGCTGCTCGCCACGACGGCGCCGGTCGTCATCGCCCCGGCGATGCACGCGGAGATGTGGCAGCATCCGGCGACGCAGGCGAACATCACGACCCTGCGCGCGCGAGGCGTGCGTCTGGTCGGACCGGCCGACGGCGAGCTGGCCGGTGGCGACAGCGGACCGGGACGGATGTCGGAGCCGGAGGAGATCTTCACCGCGGCGCTCGCGGCCATCGCGCCCGGCGATCTCGACGGCCTCCGCGTCGCGGTCTCGGCCGGCGGCACCAGGGAGCCGATCGACCCGGTGCGCTATCTCGGCAACCGCTCCAGCGGTCGGCAGGGTGCCGCTCTCGCCATCGAGGCGGCGGAGCGGGGCGCCGAGGTGCTGCTGGTCGCCGCGAACGTGTCGCACGACGTGCTCGCGATCGCGCAGCATCCGCGTGTCCGCATCATCGGCGTGGGCACGGCGGCCGAGCTGGGCGCCGCCATGCGTGAAGCGGCGGGGGAGTCGGATGCGGTGGTGATGGCGGCCGCGGTCGCGGACTACCGCCCCGTCGAGGTCGCCGATCGCAAGCTCACGAAGGAGTCTGGTCCGCTGACCTCGATCGCGCTGGTCGAGAACGAGGACATCGTCGCGGGGCTCGTCCGCGATCGTCGAGCGGGTCAGGTGATCGTCGCTTTCGCGGCGGAGACGCCCGAGGCCGACGGCGGGGTGGACGACGGCGAGCTGATGGAGCGCGCCCGGAGGAAGCAGCAGCGCAAGGGAGTCGACGTCCTGGTGGTGAACGAGGTCGGCTGGGATCGCGGTTTCGAGTCGGTGGACAATGCCGTGCGCATCCTCGGACCCGGTGGGGCCGTCATCGGTTCTGCAGCCGGCTCGAAGAGAGACGTGGCCGGAGCGATCTGGGATGCCGTGTTAAAGTTGAGTCAATAGGACTCAACTTTAGGAGACTCTTCAGGAGGAGCGATGACCAATCCCGCGCAGGACGACCAGCGGTCCGCGCTCGAGCAGTTCGGGATCAACCTCACCGACCGTGCGCGCCAGGGCAAGCTCGACCCCGTGATCGGGCGCGACAGCGAGATCCGCCGCGTGAGCCAGGTGCTCACCCGGCGCACCAAGAACAACCCGGTGCTCATCGGCGAGCCGGGCGTCGGCAAGACCGCCGTGGTCGAGGGACTCGCGCAGCGCATCGTCGCGGGCGACGTCGCCGAATCGCTCAAGGACAAGGAGCTGATCACCCTCGACATCTCGGCGCTCGTGGCGGGCGCGATGTACCGCGGCCAGTTCGAGGAGCGCCTGAAGAGCGTCCTCAAGGAGATCACCGAGTCCGAGGGTCGGGTCATCACCTTCATCGACGAGCTGCACGTGCTGATGGGCGCCGGCGGCGGCGAGGGGTCGGTCGCGGCATCCAACATGCTCAAGCCCATGCTCGCCCGCGGCGAGCTGCGCATGATCGGGGCGACCACGCTCAACGAGTACCGCGAGTTCATCGAGAAGGATGCCGCGCTCGAGCGGCGCTTCCAGCAGGTGTACGTCGGCGAGCCGACCGTCGAAGACACGATCGCGATCCTGCGCGGGCTCAAGGGCCGGTACGAGGCGCACCACGGCGTGACCATCGCCGACAGCGCGCTCGTCGCCGCGGCTGCTCTGTCGAACCGCTACCTGCCCGCACGTCAACTGCCCGACAAGGCCATCGACCTGATCGACGAGTCCATGTCGCGGCTGAAGATGGAGATCGACTCCTCGCCCGTCGAGATCGACCAACTCAAGCGCCAGGTCGACCGGATGAAGCTCGAGGAACTCGCACTCAAGAAGGAGAAGGATGCCGCGTCGAAGGAGCGGCTGAGCACGCTGCGCGAGCAGCTCTCCGAGATGGAGCGCGAACTCGCCGGGCTGGAGGAGCGGTGGGCGCGCGAGCGTCAGGGTCTCAACCGGGTCGGCGACCTGAAGAAGCAGCTCGACGACGCCATCACGCAGCGCGATCTCGCGATGCGCGAGGCCGATTACACGCGAGCGTCGAAGCTCGAGTACGAGACGATCAAGCGGCTCGAGCGCGACATCGCCGAAGCCGAGCAGGCCGAGGCCGCCGTGTCGGATGAGGGCCGCATGGTCAACGAGCAGGTCACCGATGAGGACATCGCCGCCGTGATCGCGGCGTGGACCGGCATCCCGGTCGGTCGTCTGCTGCAGGGCGAGAGCGAGAAGCTGCTGCACCTGGAGACCGAACTCGGCCGGCGCCTGATCGGGCAGAAGGAAGCCGTGAAGGCGGTCTCGGATGCGGTGCGTCGCTCCCGCGCCGGCATCAGCGACCCCGGCCGGCCGACCGGTTCGTTCCTGTTCCTCGGCCCGACCGGCGTCGGCAAGACCGAGCTCGCCAAGGCGCTGGCCGAGTTCCTCTTCGACGACGAGCACGCCATGGTGCGCATCGACATGTCGGAGTACGGCGAGAAGCACTCGGTCTCACGTCTCGTCGGCGCCCCTCCCGGGTACATCGGCTACGAGCAGGGCGGTCAGCTGACCGAGGCCGTGCGACGTCGCCCGTACAGCGTGATCCTGCTCGACGAGGTCGAGAAGGCGCATCCGGAGGTCTTCGATGTGCTGCTGCAGGTGCTCGACGACGGGCGCCTCACCGACGGTCAGGGCCGCACGGTCGACTTCTCGAACGTCATCCTGATCCTCACCAGCAACATCGGCTCGCCGATCCTGATCGATCCCACGCTGTCCCTCGAGGCGAAGCGCGATGCCGTCATGACGCTGGTGCGGCAGTCGTTCCGTCCGGAGTTCCTGAACCGCCTCGACGACATCGTGATGTTCCAGGCGCTGTCGGAGGACGACCTCGCCCAGATCGTGGAGCTCTCCGTCGATCAGCTGCAGCGTCGGCTGCACGACCGGCGGCTCGAGCTGGCCGTCACTCCGGATGCGCGGTCGTGGCTGGCGGAACGCGGCTACGATCCGATGTTCGGTGCGCGTCCGCTGCGTCGGCTCATCCAATCCGAGGTGCAGAACAGGCTCGCGACGGCGCTGCTGTCCGGAAGCGTGCACGACGGCGACACGGTGCGCGTGGACATGGCGGTCGACGGATCGGGGCTCGTGCTCACGGCTGCGCCCGCGCCGGTCGACGATGCGGCCGACGACGACGTGATCGAGGCAGAGCTGCTCGACGAGTGAGACGACGGATGCCGCGGCCGGTGGGCCGCGGCATCCGAATCGGTGCTCGCCGGGTGTGCGCGAGCGGGCGGACGTCAGGCGCTGAGGATGACCGTCTCGTCGATCGCGCGGCGCACGCGCGGTGCGGTCTCGCCCGGCTGGATTCCCTCGGGAAGAGCCGCGGCGTCGCCGAGCTCGCCGATGGCGATGACCGTGGTCGCAGTGAAGCGCGGGGGGAGGTCGGCGAGTTCGCGGACGACCTCGGGGTCGAAGCCGCTCATCTGGTGCACGAGCAGGCCATCGTGGTGCGCCTGCACAGACAGGTGGGCGACCGCCTGGCCGAGGTCGTAGACCGCGTGGCTGATCGCCGTGCCGTCTTCGGCCTCGGTCTCGGCGACGGCGACGATGAGCACGGCGGCGTGAGGTGCCCACAGCTGGTTGAACTCGACCAGAGAGTCGACAACCTGCGCGTGCAGAGCGGTGCCACGACGGGCGACGATGAAGCGCCACGGCTGCAGGTTGTACGCCGAGGGGCTCCAGCGGGCGGCTTCGAGGGCGGCAGAGAGCTTGGCCTCGTCGATCGTGGTGTCAGCGTCGAAGGCACGCGGGCTCCAGCGTCCGGCGAGGACGTCGAGCACGGCGTGCTCGGTCGGGGCGGTGCGGTCGATGATGGGAGTGCTCACAGAAGTGCCTTTCAGAGGGAGTCGATCGGACTCCATCGTCCGGGTACATCAGGGCCAACCGATTCATTCACATGCATATTCCCGGATGACGGAAGTCTGACGGATCTCACCGAGACCCACGCCTGGCGCCGAGACCCACACCTGTAGCAGGGGGTCTCGGCGACAGGCGTGGGTCTGGGCGCGGGTACATGGGCGGGGAGTTGCCTCAGGCGGGAAGGATGCGGCTCGCCGCGACCTCAAGCGCGCGCCGCACGGCGCGGATCGAAGGGGCGGCGGCCGACACCCGCCGGGCGGAGGAGAAGATCTCCCGGCGCGGCGCCTCCGGCAGTGTGACGAGATCGACCGAGGGGCTGTCGCCGCCCCAGACCAGCTCAGGCAGGAGTCCGACCGCGAGGCCGGCGTGGATCAGCCGCACGTGGGCGGTGAGGTCGGCGATCTCGTAGCGGACGTCGGGCTCGAACCCGGCGGTCCGGCAGAGCTGCTCGGCCCAGGCGCGCGATGCCGTGCCGGCCGGCTCCAGCACCCACGGCTCGTCGCGTGTCGACCACAGGGCCGCCACCGCATCCGCGTCCCCGGCGCTGCCGGACCGGCGGGCGAGCGCGATCGTGTCGTGCGCGAGCACCACGCGGTCGAGATCGGCGTGGATCGGCCGGGTGCGCCCCGGATACTGCTCGGCGAGGATGAGGTCGAAGTCGCGACTGGAGACGCCGACGAGGCCCGTCTCCGGGTCGCACTCCGTCACTTCCACACGCAGCGCCGGATGCTGCCCCCTCAGCGCCTCCAGGGAACCCGGCAGCAGCGAATGCGCCGCCGACTGGAAGACGGCGACGCGTACGGTGCCGGTCACCTCGATGAGCGATTCGGCGACGGCGATCCGTGCGTGCTCGAGCTGATCGAGGATGCCGATGGCCTCGGCCACGAGCACGTTCCCCTGCGGCGTGAACTGCACGCCGCGGCCCACTCGGCGCAGCAGTGGCACTCCGACCTCGCGCTCCAATGCGCTCAGTTGCTGCGACACCGAGGCCTTGCTGTACGACAACGCATCGGCGACGGCGGAGAGCGTTCCGCGGCGCGAGAGTTCCACCAGCATCCGCAGGCGGTTGACGTCCAGCATCCCGTCCCCAATGTTCATGAAAAGTGAACAGAATTCACGCAAATCGATTGATAGACGGAGCCTACCGAGCGGGATGAGAATGATCCAGCCGCACACGACCCGGGTGTGCGATCCCCGGAAGGTTCCCGCCAATGACTGTCGTCGCCACCCCGCGCACCGAAGACGTCGCAGCCCTCGTCCAGCGCTGGCTCGCCGAGAGCGAGACCCACTCCGTCGAGCCCGCGGCGCAGCGTCTCTCCGAGGTCCTCAAGGACCCGAACGGACTCGCCTTCACCGTCGGTTTCGTCGACGGCGTGATGCGCCCGGAAGACCTCTCGGTCGCCGGCCGGAAGCTGGCCGAGCTCGCGAAGATCACCCCCCGGCTGCTGCCCTGGTATCTGCGGTCCGCGATCCGCGTCGGCGGCGTGATGGCTCCGAAGCTTCCCGGCATCGTCGTACCGATCTCACGTCGCGTGCTGCGCGCGATGGTGGGGCACCTCGTGCTGGACGCGACGCCGTCCAAGCTCGGCCCCGCCATCGCGAAGCTGCGCAAGAGCGGCAACCGCCTCAACCTCAACCTGCTCGGCGAGGCCGTGCTCGGCGAGCGCGAAGCCGGGCACCGGCTGAAGGGCACCTACGACTTCCTGGCGCGCGACGACGTCGACTACGTCTCGATCAAGGTCTCCAGCGTCGTCAGCCAACTCTCCATGTGGTCGTTCGACGAGGCGGTGGCCGACGTCGTCACGAAGCTCACGCCTCTCTACGAGCTCGCCGCCGCGGCGGAGGCCGCAGGCAACCCTTCGACAGGCTCAGGGACCCAGAAGTTCATCAACCTCGACATGGAGGAGTACCGCGACCTCGATCTCACGATCGCGGCGTTCACCACCATCCTCGACCAGCCGCAGTTCCGCGGCCTCGAGGCCGGCATCGTGCTGCAGACGTATCTGCCCGACGCCCTCGCCGCGATGCAGCACCTGCAGGAATGGGCGACCGCTCGCCGCGCCCAGGGCGGGGCGCCGATCAAGGTGCGTGTCGTGAAGGGCGCGAACCTCGCGATGGAAGAGGTCGACGCCGCGATCCACGGCTGGCCGCTGGCCACCTACTCGACCAAGCAGGACTCCGACACGAACTACAAGCGCGTGCTCGACTGGGCGATGACGCCGGAGCGGCTGGATGCCGTGCGCATCGGCGTCGCCGGCCACAACCTGTTCGACATCGCCTACACGTGGCTGCTGGCGCAGTCGCGCGGTGTCACCAGGGGGGTCGAGTACGAGATGCTCCTCGGCATGGCCACAGGTCAGGCCGAGGCCGTGCGCAAGGACGTCGGCCGGCTGCTGCTGTACACGCCCGTGGTGAACCCGGCCGAGTTCGACGTCGCGATCGCGTACCTGGTGCGCCGCCTCGAGGAGAACGCCAGCGCGGAGAACTTCATGTCGGCGGTGTTCGAGCTCGCCACAGACAGCACGCTGCGGCGTCGTGAACGCGAGCGCTTCGAGCGTTCGCTCACAGCCCTCGAGGCCGACCGTTCGGTGCCGAAACCGAACCGCATCCAGGACCGCACCGCCGAGGCGCAGGTCCAGAGCGTCACCACCGAGGGCTTCGAGAACCAGCCAGACACCGACCCGGCTATCGCCGCGAACCGCGCCTGGGGCCGCGACATCCTTCGTCGCTCCGTGAGTACAGCGCTCGGTGAGGATGCCATCGCCGACGCGCGCATCGACACCGATGCGCAGCTCGACGAGGTGTTCGTCGCCGCCGAGGCCGCAGCGATCAGGTGGGCCGCACTGCCGGCCCGCGACCGTGCGGCGGTGTTGCACCGCGCGGGCGACGAGCTCGAGGTCCGCCGCGGCGAACTGCTGGAGATCATGGCTCACGAGGCCGGCAAGACGATCGCCGAGGGCGACCCCGAGGTGAGCGAAGCGATCGACTTCGCGCACTACTACGCCGAGCGGGCTCTCGACCTGGAGAACATCGCCGGCGCCGAGTTCGTGCCGTCGAAGGTGACCGTGGTCACCCCGCCGTGGAACTTCCCGGTGGCGATCCCCGCCGGTGGCGTGCTCGCCGGTCTCGCCTCGGGCTCGGCCGTCATCATCAAACCCGCCAAGCTCACCCAGCGCTGCGGCGCCGTGATGGTCGAGGCGCTGTGGGCGGCCGGTGTGCCGCGCGATCTGCTCGCCCTCGTCGATCTCGCCTCGCGCGACCTCGGCACCCGCCTGGTGTCGAGCCCGGTCGTCGACCGGGTCATCCTCACGGGCGCCTACGAGACCGCGCAGCTGTTCCGCTCCTTCCGGCACGACCTGCCGCTGCTCGCCGAGACCAGCGGCAAGAATGCGATCATCGTCACGCCCTCGGCCGACCTCGATCTCGCCGCCGCCGACGTGGCGCGCAGCGCCTTCGGGCACGCCGGCCAGAAGTGCTCTGCGGCGTCTCTCGCGATCCTCGTCGGCTCCGTCGCCGATTCCCAGCGCTTCGAGCGTCAGCTGGTGGATGCGGTGACCTCGATGCGCGTCGGGCTCCCGGCGGATCCGACGACGCAGATGGGACCGATCATCGAGCCGGCATCCGGCAAGCTGCTGACGGCGCTCACCACGCTGGACAAGGGCGAGCGCTGGCTGGTGAAGCCCGAGAAGCTCGACGCCGAGGGGAAGCAGTGGACCCCGGGCGTGAAGACCGGTGTCGCCGCGGGCTCGACCACGCACCTCACCGAGTTCTTCGGGCCGGTGCTCGGCATCATGCGCGCGAAGAACCTCGACGAGGCCATCCGCCTGCAGAACACCGTCGACTACGGTCTCACCGCCGGCATCCACTCGCTCGACTCCGACGAGGTCGCCACCTGGCTCGACCGCGTCGAGGCCGGCAACCTCTACGTGAACCGCGGCATCACGGGCGCCATCGTGCAGCGTCAGCCTTTCGGCGGCTGGAAGCGCTCGGCCGTGGGCGCCGGTGCGAAGGCAGGCGGGCCCAACTACCTCTTCGGACTCGGCGACTGGACTCCGGCCGAGCTGCCGTCGACGGCAGCCGGCGCGGCGATCGCTGCGGAGGTCGATTCGTTGCTGCAGGCGGCCGCGCCCGATCTCGACGCGGTCGAGAACGAGTGGCTGCTACGGGCGGCAGCATCCGACGAGCGCGCGTGGGTCGATGAGTTCGGAGCCGTGACCGACAGGTCGGGTTCGGCGTCGAGCGCAACGTCTTCCGCTACCGCCCGGTCGACGGTCGACGTGCGCATCTCCGCGCACGCACCGCTGGTCGAGGCCGTGCGCGTGCTCGCCGCCGCCCTCCGCAGTGGCAGCCCGTTCACGGTGTCGGCGCCTGCGCTCCCGCGGCCGGATCGAGAAGGCCCTGCGCTCACGCGGTGTCACCGTGAAGCGCGAGTCGGATGCCGCATGGGTCAAGCGGTACGCGAAGGCCGAGCGCAGCTGGCAGCGAGTGCGTCTCGTCGGCGGCGACGCCGGTGCACTGCACACTGCACTCCGCGGCTCCCCGGATGTCGCCGTGTGGTCGCACGCCGTCACCGGCGCCGGCCGGGTCGAGATGCTGCCGTTCCTGCACGAGCAGGCCGTCTCGATCACCAACCACCGCTTCGGCAACCCGACGACGCTCGCCGATGGCGTGATCTGAGGCTCGGACTCGCTTCGCCGAGACCCCCGCAACGCGCCGAGACCCCCTGCGTGCAGCAGGGGGTCTCGGCGGTAGGGCGGGGTTTCGGCAGAGGGGCCGGACGCAGCGTCAGCCGCGCAGCGCCTCCATGAGCTTGACCCGAGCGCCCATGCGCAGCAGCGAGTTCTCGTAGATCTTCGCGCCGATCGCGATCGCGGCCACGCAGCTCGCGATCAGGATGATCAGTGACAGGATCGGCTCCCACCACTGCGCCTCGCCGACGAAGAGCCGCATCGGCATCCCGACCGGAGCCGAGAACGGCACGTACGACATGATCGTCAGCACCACCGGGTCGTTGTTGAAGAAGATCACCAGGAAGTACGGCGCCATCACGAGCATGGTGATCGGGGTGGTCGTGGCGCCGATGTCCTCCTGGCGAGAGACCATCGATGCGGCGGCCGCGAACAGCGACGCGAGCAGGACGAAGCCGAACAGGAAGAACACGGCGAACCAGATGATCGGCGACCCGAGAGTTGCCAGCACCTCGCGTCTGCCCGGTGACGATGAGACCGACGGTGGCGATCGCCGCGAGTGCGAGGATCTGAGCCATCGCCAGGACGGTGTTGCCGATCACCTTTCCGGCGAGCAGCGTGCGGGACGGGATCGCTGAGAGCAGCAGTTCGACCACCCTCGTCTGCTTCTCCTCGACGACGCTCTGCGCGATCGTGCCGCCGAAGGTCGATGCCGCCATCAGGAACACGATCCCGAAGCCCAGCGCGATGATGTAGCGCAGCGCGGGGTTCGTCGTCGCCGGGTCGAGGATCTCGACCTCAGGGGTCTGCGCGAGCCCCATGACGATCGAGTCCGGAGCGTTCTCGAGCGCGATCACGGTGTATCCGAGCGGACCGTCGCCGGGGAGGACGGCTGCCTCCACCTTGTCGGAGCGCAGCAGCTCCTCGGCCTCGCCACGGTCGGCCACCTCGGTGATCGCGACGTTCGGCAGGGCTTCGACGACGGATGCCGTGGCCGAGGTCACCGCGACCTTCGTCGCCTCCGGGTTCTTGCTGGCGAAGCCGCCGATCAGGATGCCGGCCAGGGCGATCAGCAGCAGGATGCCGGTGGAGATCATGAACGCCTTGCTGCGCAACTTCGAGCCGATCTCGCGCTCGGCGACGAGCCAGATGGCGTTGGTGTCGCGGACGGGGGCAGGAGTGCTCACTGGATGACCTCCTTGAAGATCTGGGCGAGGGAGGGATGCCGTGGGGCGAAGCCGGCGACGTCGCCGCGTTCGACGGCCGAGCGCAGCACGCGCTGGGCCGTCTCGGGGCCGTCGGCGTCGAAGAGCGCGTAGCCTCCTTCGAAGTCGACGACGGTCACACCGGGCTCGGCGCGCAACCACCCGGCGTCGCCGGCGGAGATGAGCTCGTAGCGGTCGTTCGCGTGCTCGGCGCGCAGCGCCTCGCGGGAGCCGGATGCGCGGATCGTGCCCCCGGCGAGGATGATCAGGTCATCGCAGAGTCGTTCGACTACGTCGAGCTGGTGCGAGGAGAACAGGATGGCGGCGCCCTCCGCCGCGCGGGCCTGCAGCACGCCGGCGACCACATCGACGGCGAGCGGGTCCAGGCCCGAGAACGGCTCGTCGAGGATGAGCACCTTCGGGTCGTGCACGAGAGCGGCGGCGATCTGCGCGCGCTGCTGGTTGCCGAGCGAGAGCGATTCGATCGTGTCGTGCAGGCGCTCGCCGAGCCCGAGTTCGGTGAGCAGCGCGGTTGCGCGGGTGGTGGCATCCGCCTTGCCGAACCCGTGCAGGCGCGCGAGGTACACGATCTGTTCGAGCACCTTCATCTTCGGGTAGAGACCGCGTTCCTCCGGCATGTAGCCGAAGCGGCGCCGATCATCGGCGGTGACCGGCGCACCGGCCAGTTCGACGCGTCCGTCATCCGCGGCGAGGACGCCGAGGATGATGCGCATCGTCGTGGTCTTGCCGGCGCCGTTGCCGCCGACGAAGCCGGTGAGGCGTCCGGGGGCGACATCGAAGGAGACGTCATCGAGCACCCGCCGCGAGCCGTAGCTCTTGGTGATGCCGTGCAGTTGGAGGTGGGTCATGCCCTTCACGCTACGGACCCGGTCGGCGCCCGGCATCCCCCGCACGGTTGATCCTGTCCGATCCCCCGCTCGGCGGAGAGGGGCTCAGCGCCGGCCGGCGTGCAGGACGGTGCGCACGACGAGCCCGGCGACGAGAGCCCAGAAGGCGGCGCTCACGCCGAGGATGGCGATTCCGGATGCGGCGACGAGGAACGTCACCACGGCCGGCATCCGCTCGCCGGGATCGTCGATCGCCTGCTGCACCGACGAGCCGAACGCGCCGAACAGGGCGAGGCCGGCGACGGCCGGGATCACCGCTTCGGGGGCGAGGAGCACGAGAGCGGCGAATGCGGCGGAGCATCCGCCGAGCACGAGGTAGGAGGCGCCGGTCGAGACGCCCGCGACCCAGCGGCGCTTCGGATCGGGATCGGCGTCGGGCGCGGCGGCAAGGGCGGCGCTGATCGCGGCGAGGTTGATCGCATGGCCGCCGGCCGGGGCGCCGATCGCCGTGCCGAGGCCGGTGACGAGCATGGCCGGCCGCCAGGGCACTTCATAGCCGTAGCTGCGCATGATCGCGATGCCCGGGACGTTCTGGGAGGCCATCGTGACGATGAACAGCGGCAATGCCAGGCCGACGATGGCGCCGACGGTGAAGGTGGGGGCGGTGAGCTCGAGATGCGGCAGCAGCAGGGTGGCATCGAAGGGCGCGCCAGCGCCTGCGAGCGAGATCGCGACGACGGCGGCCGCGGCGACGAACGCGAGCGGTACCGCCCAGCGCGGCGCGAAGCGAGCGAAGACGAGCCAGGTCAGCACCACCGGCACCACACCCCACGGGTTCGCGACGATACCGACGATCGGGGCGAGGCAGAGCGGCAGCAGCACGCCGGCGAGCATCGCCTGGGCGATCGACGGCGGGATGCGGGCGATGAAGGCGCCGAGCGCCGGCCACAGCGCCGTGAGCAGGATGAGCGCCGAGGTGACGAGGAAGGCGCCGACGGCGGCCGGCCACCCGCCCTCGACCGTGCCGGTGGCGGCGAGGAGCGCGGCACCGGGCGTCGACCATGCAGCGGTGATCGGCATCCGATACCGCCAGGCGAGCACGATGCAGGCGACGGCCATCGTCAGGCTCACGGCGAGCAGACCGCTGGCGGCCTGACCGGCTGTCGCTCCGACCGCGTCGAGGCCGGTGAGCACGACCGCGAAGGCGCCCGTGAAGCCGACGAGCGCGGTGACGATACCCGCCAGGATGGGGCGGGAGAGGGGCGCGGGGGAGTCGGTCATGGATGCCTCGGGTCGGAACGGATGCTCCGAGGCTATCGGGCGCTCGGGCGTGCTTGGGCGAGCCTCCCTAGGCCATTCCGCGCCGGTGGGCGATCACCACGGCCTGCACCCGATCACGGGCACCGAGCTTCTGCAGGACGCGGGACACGTGGGTCTTGACGGTCGCCTCGCCGATGAACAGGGCGGCTGCGATCTCGGCGTTGCTGCGGGCGTCGGCGAGAAGTGCCAGCACTTCGGCCTCCCGGTCGGTGAGGGCCTCGGCGAGGGGCTCGGCTGGCTGCGCGGGACGGATGCTGTCGCGATGCTTTCCGGGAGCAGCTGGTGCCGCTTCGAAGGGGCTGACGGCGGCACCAACTGTACCGGGAACGCCAGCCGCGACCCCGGCCGTCGTGAATCGCGCCAGCACTCGACGCGTGACCTCGGGCGCGAGCATCCCGTCGCCCGCCGCCAGGGCGCGCACGGCCGCGATGAGGTCTTCGGCTCCGGCGTTCTTCAACAGGAATCCGCTCGCTCCGGCATCCAGTGCCTGGTACAGGTAGTCGTCACGGTCGAAGGTGGTCACGATCGCGATCGCCGCAGACACCGAGGGATCGGCGACGATGAGCCGGGTGGCTTCGATGCCGTCCATGTCGGGCATCTGCACGTCCATCGTGATGACATCGGGGCGGAGAGCGGATGCCTGGGTGACGGCCTCCGCGCCGGTCGACGCCTCACCGACGACGGTGATGTCGGGCTGGCTGTCGAGGATGGTGCGGAAGCCGGCCCGCAGCATCGCGTGGTCGTCGACGAGGAGCACACGGATGGGGGATTCTGGCATGCCGATGGTCCTCACGCGATCGCAACGGTTGCGGCGGGGGGCGCCGGCAGCGGGACGGTCGCCCGCACCCGGAAGCCGCCGAGCGGGCGCGGCGCGAGGTCGATCGTGCCGCCGGACGCGATCGCGCGTTCACGCATGCCGAGCTGGCCGAGACCCGGGCGGAGGGCCGTCACCGTCCGCCCGGTGTTCACGATCTCGACCTCGACGCTGTCTTCCGCGTAGCGCACGCGGACGTCCGCGGTGGCCCCGGCGCCGGCATGACGGCGTGCGTTCGTCAGCGACTCCTGGGCGATGCGGTACAGATTCACCGCGACGAGCGAGGGCACGGGCACAGGTTCGCCGATCACCGCGTACTCGGTCGGAAGCCCTGCCTCGGACGACGCCTCTGCGAGAACCCCGATGTCGTCGAGCGTCAGGGTGGAGGCGGCATCCGTCGTCTCGCCGCCCGGAGCGCGCAGCGTCTCGAGGAGCTGCCGGAGCTCATGGATCGCATCGCGGGCCGACGCCTCGATGCCGGTGAGGATGCGCCGCGACTGCTCGGGATCCTGATCGAGCACGACCCGCGCGGCGCCGGCCTGCACGCCCATCACCGAGACGTGGTGCGCGACGACGTCGTGCAGCTCGCGGGCGATCCGCACCCGGTCGAGCGCCACGGCCTGCGCGGCAGTCACCTCCCGCTCGTGCTCGAGTTCGATCGTGCGCTGTTCCAGGACGGCGCGCTCGGACGCGGCGAACCACGATCGCTCGCCGAAGTAGTAGGCGCCGCCGAAGTAGAGCACGTTCAGCAGGATCTGGATGAGCATGAACGCGACATAAGGGGAGAAGGCGCCGGCAGCGACGTCGGCCTTGTTCGCCTCGTCGATCGCGTCGCGGTACATGACCACGATCACCCAGGCGAACATGCTCAGGATGATGCCGACCCGCACGACGAGGGCGCCGCGCCGGTTGTTCATCCACGCGCCGACCGTGTACAGCGATGCGAACATCGCGATGTTGCCGACGTAGATCTCGGGCACTTTGAAGGTGATCGCCAGGAAGTACGCCAGCGCGATGACGATCGCGACGGCTCCCGGCCAGCGACGACGCACAGCCAACGGAGCGGTGACCACCAGCGCGTAGACGAGCGCCGTCCACGGCTCGGCCTGCTCGTCGCCATACATCTCGGCGATGGTCGACAGCGCCGCGCTGAGGATCGCTCCGACGAACATCACCGATGCGAGCACGAGGTCGCTGCGCAACTCGCGCGGGGTCGGCGTACGGGTGAACGGGGCAGCGGGCATCCTTCCACCGTACGGGCGAGCGGATGCCCAGGCATCCCCCGCACGGCGGATCGTCCAGCCGTACTCAGTTCGCAAACGGAGGCGGGCCGAGCAGTTCGATGCCGCCGTTCTCCCGTGCCGACGTGGCAACGCGATCGAAGTCGACGACCCCGGTCGTCGTTGCTGCATCGATCGGGTCGCTCGCGCCGAGGTAGAAGGCTTCGCAGCCGCCTGGTGTGTGCAGGCAGAGCATGCGCGCGGGACCTGACGAGACCAGGAAAGCGTGCGGCACGCCTGCTATGTATGAACTCTAGATTTCGTCGGGTGTGAAATTCAGATTCTGTCGGGATTGAAATCTATCTTCTGTCGGTGTGGCAATCGATAGAGCGCCAGCCCAGCATCCGCTCGATGACGCGCGCCACTCCGTCGTCGTCGTTCGACGCCGCGATCTCGTCGGCGGCATCCTGCACGACGAGGTCCGCACCCGCCATCGCGACACCGTGACCCGCCCAGCGCAGCATCTCGACGTCGTTGAGAGCATCGCCGAACGCGACCACGTCCGCCCGGTCGACACCGAGGTGCTCGCAGAGGCGCGCGAGCCCGGTCGCCTTGGTGACGCCTTCGGCCATCACCTCGACGAAGGGGGCGCCCGACAGAGTGGCTTCGAATCCGACCAGCCCGAGAGCCCGCAGCGCGTCGAAGAGCGCCGACGGCGTCAGCTCGGGATGCCGGATGACGAGCTTCAGGCTGGGTGCGGCCAGTACCTGCTCCAGCGGCACCCCGCCCATCGTCCGCGGGTCGCGCTTGTGGTCGGAGAGCTTCGCGATCTCGGCGTAGCCGTGCTGGGCGACGAACGTCTCGCCGCCCTCGCGCACGCTGGCGAACAGCAGGCCGGGGATGCTGGCACGCAGGGCCTCGGCCAGCGTGCGGACCGTCTCGCTCGGCAAGCTCCTCGGCGAACAGCATCCGCCCGTCGCCGAGGTGCGTGGCGTAGGCGCCGTTGCCGCACAGCGCCCACCCGTCGAACCCCGCGTCCGCGGCGATCGCGCGCAGGCCGATCGGCTGACGGGCCGTGACCGGGATCACATGGATGCCGCGGGCGCGCGCGTCATCGAGGGCAGCCCGCGTGCGCGGCGTGACCGCGGATGCCGAGTCGAGGAGAGTCCCGTCGAGATCGGTGGCGATCAGCCGCACGGTCACCGACTGGGTCCCTGAGTCCGTCGACAGGGTCACGAGAAGATCATCGGCATGTCGTCGTCGTCTTCAGCGGATGCCGAAAGCGAGATCGACGACCACCGGCACGTGATCGCTCGGCTGTTCGCCCTTGCGCTCGTTGCGGTGGATGGATGCTCCGGTGACCGCATCCGCCAGCGTCCGCGAGCCGAGGATGAAGTCGATGCGGATGCCCTCGTTGCGCGGGAACTTCAGCCGCTGGTAGTCCCAGTACGTGTAGCCCTCGGGGAGGAGCGGGACGCACGACGTCGGTGACGCCGGCATCCTCCAGCGCGAAGAACGCAGCGCGCTCCAGCGGGGAGACGTGGGTGGAGACGCCCTCGACGATGGCCGGATCGCCGTTGTCATGCGGGAAGGGGATGATGTTGAAGTCGCCGACCAGCGCCAGCGGCAGTTCGGGGTTCGCGGAGAGCTCGCCGGCCGTCGCCGTCTTCAGCGCCTCGAGCCAGTGCAGCTTGTACGCGTAGTGCGGGTCGTCCAGCGACGCGGCCGTTCGGCACGTACAGGCTCCACACCCGCACGCCGTCGACCATCACACCGAGCGCACGGGCCTCGAGCGGAGCATCCGGCCCCTCATGTCCCTTCGCGAAACCCGGCATGCCGGCGAACGCGGTCCGCACGTCGGTGATCGGCAGGCGGCTCGCGATGGCGACGCCGTTCCACTGATTCAGGCCGTGCACCTCGACGTGGTACCCGGCCTCTTCGAACTGGCGCGTAGGGGAACTGCTCCGGCTTGCACTTGATCTCCTGCATCGCCAGCACGTCGATGTCTTCGCGGACGGCGAACTCGACGGTGCGGGTGACACGGGTGCGGATGGAGTTGACGTTCCAGGTGGCCAAGCGCATGCGTCCAGCCTAGATGCCGGGTCGGACGTTCCCGCCTTCTACACTGGATGCCGTGACCGCACTCGACGCAGACCGCCAGTCCCTCCTCGACCTCATCAAGGACGGAGGCGGTGTTCCACGGCGACTTCACCCTCTCCAGCGGCAAGCAGGCGACGTACTACGTCGACATGCGCAAGCTCACACTCGACCACCGCGCCGCTCCCGCGATCGGCCGCATCATGCTCGACCTCATCGGCGACCTCGACGTCGCGGCCGTCGGCGGTCTGACCCTCGGCGCCGATCCGATCGCGAACTCGGTGCTGCACGCATCCGTCGCGACCGAGCGCCCGCTCGACGCCTTCGTCGTGCGCAAGGAGCCGAAGGACCACGGCCGCGGCCGCCAGATCGAGGGCGCCGACGTCGCCGGCAAGCGCGTCGTCGTGCTCGAGGACACCTCCACCACCGGGCAGTCCGCGCTGAAGGCCGTCGAGGCGCTGCGCCGTGAAGGAGCCGAAGTCGTCGCCGTCGCCGTGATCGTCGACCGCAAGACCGGCGCGCAGGCCGCGATCGAGGCCGAGGGCCTGGAGTGGCGTGCCGCGTTCGACCTCGACGACCTCGGACTCGACCCGCAGTGACCGGCTACGCGCTCGCGGTCGACGTCGGCGGCACCAAGATGGAGGCCGCGCTCGTCGGCGACGACGGCGCGCTCGTCGCCGGCAGTCGCAGCCGGCAGCCGACCGGACGCGAGGCGACCGCCGAGTCGCTCGACGCCGCGGTCGCCGCGATCGTCCGGCACGCGCTGCCGCAGCTCCCGGACGGCGCCGACCTCGTCGGCGCGGGCATCGGCAGCGCGGGCCCGATCGACCGGGACGGCGGCCGCGATCCTTCCGGTGAACATGCCCCTGGCCGACGGATACGGCTCTGGCCGACGCGGTGCGGCGAGCGGCATCCGCAGTCCTGGGCCGCGACGTGCCCGTCGTGCTTCGGACATGACGGCGGCGCGCTCGCGCTCGCCGAGTCCTGGCTCGGCGCGACAGCCGACGCGCGTTCATCGCTGTCGATCGTGGTGTCGACCGGGGTCGGCGGAGGGTTCGTCGTGAACGGCGCGTACATCGCCGGGCGCATCCGGCAATGCGGGGCATCTCGGGCAGGTGCGGCGCGAGGGCGGGCTGACACTCGAGGAGGTCGCTTCGGGTCCCGCGAGTGCCGCCTGGGCGCAGCAGCAGGGATGGGCCGGTACCAGCGGAGAAGACCTCGCGCGGGACGCCGCGGGGGGCGACGCCGTCGCGCGCGCCGCGATCGAACGCTCGGCGAAGGCCGTCGGCGAGGCGCTGGCCGATGCCGCGACCCTCGTCGACCTCGACGTCGTCGCGATCGGCGGTGGCTTCTCCCGGGTGTCGGATGACTACATCGACCTCGTGCAGCGGGCGCTGAGCGCCAGCGCGGCGCACGACTACTCCCGCCGGACGCGGGTGGTGCGCTCCGGCCTCGGCGATGAGGGACCGCTCATCGGCGCCGCGGCGCTGGTGCTGCGCTGAGAGGCGATCCTCGCGGTGGCGCGGGACGCCGCTCAGTGCGAGAGCGGCGCCGCGAGCAGTTCGGCCAGGCGAGGCGGGTCCGCACCGGGGCGTGACACCGTGATCGCCGCCGCCTGCGCGCTCAGCGCGAGCAGGCTCGTCACCGCTTCCGTGTCGATGCTGCGGAGGCTTTCGCGCGCGGTGGCACCGGAGAGGCCGGCCTGGAGGAGGCCGTGGATGAGGGTGCTCATGAACGTGTCGCCCGCACCGACGGTGTCGACGACGTCGACGCGATGACCGCGAACATGCGCCACGCCGTGCCCCGATACGGCGAACGCGCCGTCCGCGCCCGTCGTCACCACGACCACGGCCGGTCCTGTCTTCAGCCATGCCCCCGCGACCTCGAGCGGGTCGGAGTCGGGGTACAGCCAGGCGAGATCCTCGTCGCTGGCCTTGACGAGATCGGCGAGGGCGACGAAGGACTCGACGTCGCGCCGGGCACGATCCCGGTCAGGAAGCAGGGCGGGCCGCACGTTGGGATCGTAGGTGATCAGCGACGACTCCCGAAGTGCGGTGAGGATGCTGCGCACAGCATCCGCTCCCGGAGCCAGCAGCGCGGCGATCGAACCCGTGTGCACGATCGAGACGCCGTCTGCCGGCACACCAGCGGTGCGGCCCAGCGCCCAGGTGATGTCGAACTCGTAGCGCGCAGAGCCGCTCGCATCGAGGTGGGCGGTCGCCGTGGCCGTGCGCGGCGCCGGTGCGGCGACGACCTCGACGTTGGATTCCTCCAGCCACTCCCGGACCCGACGGCCGTGAGCGTCATCCCCGAGCTGCGTCAGCAGCCGCGGGGAATCGCCGAGCCGGCCCAGAGCCAGAGCCACGTTCGCGGGGCTCCCCCCGGGGGCCTCGTCGACCCGGCCATCGGAGCGGTGGACGATGTCGACGAGAGCCTCTCCGATGACGAGGACGTGCGTGCGGCTCACGACTCGGTGACCGGCGTCAGGAACGACAGCACGCTCTGCGGTTCGACGATTCTCGGCGTCAGTTTCGCGTTGAACGCGCTCCCCGCGTCGTCGCTCAGGTGCGCGTTGAAGGCGTCCCGATCGCGGTATGCCTCGAACACGAAGAACCGCTCCGGTGCCTCGACCCGGCGGTAGACGTCGAATGCGACGTTGCCGGGTTCGGCGCGAACGACCTGCGCATATCCCCGGATCAATGCCTCGACCTCGGCCTCCGCGCCTGCAACGGCGGTGAACTCCGCGTACAGCGTCACCTGGTCAGTGCTCACGCCTGCGCCGCTCCGGTCATGATCGCCACCGCATCCGTCATGTTGTGCGACTGCGGGGTGATGGTGGCGGCGCGCTTGCCCAGACGCTGCACGTGGATGCGGTCGGCGACCTGGAACACGTGCGGCATGTTGTGCGAGATGAGGATGACGGGCACGCCGCTTCCACGCAGGTTCTCGATCAGCTCGAGCACCTGGTTGGACTCGCGCACGCCGAGTGCCGCGGTGGGCTCGTCGAGCACGACCACCTTCGAGCCGAACGCCGCCGCTCGCGCCACAGCCACGGCCTGGCGCTGCCCGCCGGACAGGTTCTCGACGGAGACGGTGACGTCCTGCAGGGTGGAGATGCCGAGCTTCAGCACCTGATCGCGCGCTTCCTTGCGCATCCCCGAGGTGTCGAGGGCGCGGAACACCGAACCGAGGATGCCGGGCTTGCGACGCTCGCGTCCGAGGAACAGGTTGGATGCGACATCGAGCGCCGGCGAGACGGCGAGGTTCTGGTACACCGTCTCGATGCCGGCATTGCGCGCATCCTGGGGCCCCTTGAAGTGCACTTCCTGCCCGTCGAGGAACATCTGCCCCTCGTCCGGGATGTAGGCGCCGGTCAGGCACTTGATGAGCGTCGACTTGCCGGCGCCGTTGTCGCCGATCACCGCGAGCACCTCCCCGGCGTGCAGCTGGAGGCTGACACCGTCGAGGCCGACGACGCGGCCGAACGTCTTCACGAGGCGCTTGGCCTCGAGCACCGGCACTCGGGTGGGGGCCGGAGCCTGGACGGGTTCCTGAGCGGTCTGAGTCACTTCCGTACCTTTCTGATCCACTGGTCGATGGCGACCGCGACGATGACGAGGATGCCGATGGCGAGGGTCTGGTAGAGACCGTCGACGCCGGCGAGGAACAGGCCGTTGCGGAAGACGCCGACGATGATCGCGCCGAGCAGCGTTCCCCAGATGATGCCGCGGCCGCCGAAGAGCGACGTGCCGCCGATCACGACGGCGGTGATGGAGTCGAGGTTCAGATCGGCGCCCGCGTTGGGGCTGGCCGCCCCCGAGCGTCCGATCTGGATCCAGGCCGCGACGGCGAGGATCGCTCCGGCGGCGATGTAGACGCTGAGGAGCACCTTCTTGGTCGAGATGCCGGCCAGGCGTGCGGCGTCCTCATCGTCACCGACGGCGTAGACGTGGCGGCCCCAGGCGGTGCGTCCGAGGATGTAGGCCACGATCGCGTAGAGCACGAGCATGATGATGACGCCGACGGTCAGGCGCACGTCGCCGAGCGGCAGGGCGGTGGCCGTCCAGGTCATCAGCTCGGGCATGTCGGTCTTGCGGATCGTCTGACCGCCGCTGTACAGCAGGGTCAGAGCGATGAAGACGTTGAAGGTTCCGAGCGTCGCGATGAACGGCGGGAGCTTCACCCGTGTCACCAGCACGCCGTTCAGCGCGCCGGCGGCGAGTGCGGCCACGAGCCCGAGGAAGAGGGCGACAGGCGCGGGGAGGCCGTTGTTCGCGGCCGTCTGCGCCATCACCATCGAGGTGCCGATCATCAGCGCGCCGACCGAGAGGTCGATTCCGGCCGTGAGGATGATGAGCGTCTGGGCGATCGCCACGGTGCCGACGACCGAGACCTGGTCGAGCACGAGAGAAAGGTTCGCCGCTGCGAAGAAACGCGGGTTGATCACGCCGAACACGATGACAGCGATCACGAGCACGACAGCGGGGCTGATGGCGGGGTAGCGGTGGAGCACCCCGCGAAGGCGGTCGATCGGCGTGCGCCGATCGAGGAACTCGGCAGCGAGGTCCAGGGTTGAGGTGGCTGGTTGCGTCACGGTTTCACTTCCGTCGGTAGTCCAGGGATGCTGCGGCCGGGCGAGACCGCTCGGCCGCAGCATCCACGGAGATCAGGTGCTTACTTGCCGCCCCAGCAGATGCTGGTGGCTTCGGCGGTGTCGATCGACTCGACGCCCTCGGCGGGCTGGTCGGTGACGAGCTTGACGCCGGTGTTGAAGAAGTCGAGGCCCTCGGTGACCTCGGGCTTCTTGCCGTCCTTGACCAGCTCGACGATCGCCTTCACGCCGAGTTCGGCCATCGCGACGGGGTACTGCTGGCTGGTCGCGTCGATAATGCCCTCTTCGACCTGGCCGACCCCGGCGCAGCCGCCGTCGATCGAGACGATGATCACGTCGTCCTTGCTCTTGCCCGCGGCCTCGAGCGCCTGGTAGGCGCCGTATGCGGCCGGTTCGTTGATCGTGTAGACGACGTTGATGTCGGCGTTCTTCGCGAGCAGGTTCTCCATCGCGGTGCGTCCGCCGTCTTCGGCACCCTGAGACGCCTCGCTGCCCACGATCGTGTACTCGCCGCCCTTGCCGCCGGCGTAGGAACCGTTCGGCTCCTCGTCGCCGTTGACCTGGTCGTCGCCGAGCTCGATGCCGAGGCCGTCGAGGAAGCCCTGGTCGCGGTTGTAGTCCACGCTGACGGCCTTGTCGTCGAACAGGTCGATGAGTCCGATGACGGCTTCTGCGCCGTCGAGCTTCTGCGCGGTCCACTGGCCGATGTACTGGCCGGCGAGGTAGTTGTCGGTCGCGTAGGTGATGTCGACGGCGTCCGCGGGGTCCGGCACGGTGTCCAGTGCGATGACGAAGATGCCGGCGTCGCGGGCCTTCTCGATCGCGTCGAGCACCGCGGGGCCGTTCGGGGTGATCAGGATGCCCTTGTCGCCCTTGGAGATCGCCGCCTCGATGGCCTGGATCTGGGTGTCCTCGTCGCCGTCCTCCTTGCCGGCGGCAAGGGTGAGCGTGACGCCGTCCTTCTCGGCCGCGGCCTTGGCGCCGTCCTGCATGGCGATGAAGAACGGGTTGGAGTTCGTCTTCACGATCAGCGAGACGCCGATCGTGTCGCCGGCCGGTTGGTCGCCTGCGCCGCCGCTGGAGCTCGCGCATCCGGTCAGCGTGAGCGCGAGTGCTGCGGATGTGGAAACGGCAGCCAGGAGAACGCGGCTGCGTCGGGTGATGTTCTTCATTGAATTCCTCTCGGCGGTCGTCGCCTGGTTGACAACGATGTCAAAGAGTAGTTCTAGTCGAAGGCTGAACTAGAGTCAAGGTGACTTTCGAGGAATGAGACCGAACTGTGACATCGATGTCAACGCCGACGCCACCCCGCGGACGGGCAACCATGAAGGACGTGGCCGCGCTGGCGGGCGCGGGAGTGAAGACCGTCTCGCGCGTGATCAACAGCGAACCGAACGTCACGCCGGCGATGGCGAAGCGCGTGTGGGATGCGGTGCGCGAGCTCGACTACCAGATCGATCTGCAGGCGGGAAGCCTGCGTCGTGCAGACGGACGCACCCGCACCCTCGGCCTGCTCGTCGGCAGCGTGGACAATCCGTTCGCGGGCATCATCCACCGAGTCGTCGAGGACGCCGCGGCCGAACGGGGCGTCGCCGTCTTCGCCGCCAGCATGGACGACGATGCCCGCCGGGAATCGGCTGCTGTCCGGACGTTCCTGCAGCGACGCGTCGACGGGCTGATCCTGACGACGGCGGTGAACCATCCCGAGTATCTGGGGCTGATCCGTGATCGTGGCGTGCCGGTCGTATACGTGGACCGCGAGCCCGAAGAGCCCGATCTCGACACGGTCGCCAGCGCCAACCGGGCCGGAGCCGAGATGGGCACGGCGCATCTCATCGCCCGCGGACATCGGCGCATCGCGCTGCTCGCTGACCGTCTCGAGCTCGTCACCGCGAGTCAGCGGCGTGATGGATATCTCGACGCGCTCGCCGCAGCCGGAATCCCTGCGGCAGACGAGCTCATCGTCACCGAATTGGCGGATGCCGAGGCGGCGGCGCACGCGCTCTCGACCCTGCTTGCGGGGGATGACCCGCCTACTGCCGTCTTCAGCGCACAGAACATCATCACGATCGGCGCGCTGCACGCCCTGCGGCAGGCCGGGCTGTCGCGTTCCGTCGCTCTGGTCGGTTTCGACGATCTCCCGCTCGCCGACCTCGTGGAGCCCGGCGTCACGGTGGTCGCTCAGGATCCGCAGCGGATCGGGATGCTGGCGGCGGAGCGCATCTTCGCCCGGCTGGAGGGAGACGAGGCCGCCCCGGTACGGACGCAAGTGCCGACCACGCTCATCGTGCGCGGCACCGGCGAGATCGCGCCCGCGCGAGCGCTGAGCTGAGGTCTCGCGTGACCTGACTCTGCTTGCGCCGCCGCTCGGGGACGCCGTATGCTCTCGCCGTAGTGATTGACATCGATGTCAATCACCGGATCCTTCCCGATGAAGCAGCAGGACCGCACAAAGGAGCGCGCATGGTGCCCGAAATCACCCGACCACGACCGATCAGGCCCCGCCGACGAGCACAGATCATCCTCGGCGGCGCGATCAGCGCAGCGCTGATGCTGAGTTGCACGCTCCCGGCGATGGCAGTCGACGCGATTCCAGGGGATGAGCAGTATCGCCCGTTGGTGCACTTCACGCCGGAGAAGAACTGGATGAACGACCCCAACGGCATGGTCTATGCAGGCGGCAAGTACCATCTCTTCTTCCAGCACAACCCCGCCGGGAACACCTGGGGGAACATGAGCTGGGGGCACGCGACGTCGACCGATCTGCTGCACTGGGAAGAGCAGCCGCTGGCGATTCCGCAGACCTTCAACGACGCGGGTCAGTCGATCGAGGACATCTTCTCCGGCTCCATCGTGGTCGATGAGGACAACACCGCCGGATTCGGCCCGGCCGGCTCCAGCCCGCTCGTGGCGATCTACACGTCCGCCTACACGCCGCAGCATCCCGGGCGCCCAGGAATCCAGGCGCAGTCGCTCGCCTACAGCCTCGACGAAGGGCAGACGTGGGTGAAGCACGACGGAAACCCGGTTCTCGATCGCAACTCCGGCAACTTCCGCGATCCGAAGGTGTTCTGGTACGACGGGCCCGCCGGTTCTTACTGGGTGATGACCGCGGTCGAGGCGACCGATCACAAGGTGGTCCTGTACAAGAGCTCCGACCTCACGTCCTGGCAGCACCTCTCCGATTTCGGTCCGGCCAACTCTGTCGGCGGCATCTGGGAATGCCCGGATCTCTTCGAACTCCCCGTCGACGGCGACTCCGGTGACACCAAGTGGGTGATGGTCGTCAATCTCAACCCGGGTGCCGTCAACGGCGGCAGCGGCGGGCAGTACTTCGTCGGCGAGTTCGACGGGGTGACCTTCACCTCGGAGTCCACCGACGGGCCGGCAGCACCGCCGGAGGGCACCACCTTCGCCGGGTTCGACGACGGCGACTACGAGGGGTGGACAGTTTCCAACGAGCCGGGAAACTGGGCGGGCGGGCCCTGGGGTACTGCGCCGGCCACGGGTGCGCTCGACGGGCAGAACCCGGTCGGCGGATTCGTCGGCGCCGGTCTGGTGAACAGCTTCCTCGACCGGGACTGGGCCATCGGCCAGCTCGAGTCACCGGAATTCACCATCGATGACGAGTACATCAACTTCCTCGTCGGCGGGGGAAAGCATCCGCACGTCCCCGGGGGCCAACTGGAGAACAACCCTCCCGCGGGCACCACGGTGTTCGACTTCGAGCTCCAGGCCGGCGAAACACTCGCGGATGCCGGTTGGGAGATCACCGGCGACTTCGCCACGGAACCCGGACGGAATCCGTCGACGAACGGCGGCGACTACTACCTCGGCGCCAAGCGTCTGAACACCTGGGAGGGAGGTCCGAACGGCGACGACAATGTCGGCACACTGACCTCGCCGGAGTTCACGATCGACGGCGACTATGTCTCGTTCCTGATCGGCGGAGGCCGGCGCGACGATGGGACCCTCCAGGTTGAGCTCGTCGTCGACGGTCAGGTGGTCCGGACGCAGGGCGGATCCAACGACGGAGCGCTGGACTGGGCGGCCTGGGATGTCGCCCAGTTCGACGGGCAGCAGGCGCGGATCCGGATCCGCGATGAGGCTACGGGCGGGTGGGGTCATCTCACCTTCGACCACGTCGTGGTCGGCGGCGAGCCGGCGCAGGTGCGTTCCGACGAGACCAGTGTGAACCTCATGGTCGACGGACAGGTGGTGCGCACGGCTACGGGTTCGAACAGCGAGAATCTCGACTGGACGTCATGGAATGTCGACGAGTTCCGCGGTCAGGAGGCGACGATCCGCGTCGTCGACAACAACCGCGCCGGATGGGGGCACGTGCTGCTCGACCAGGTGATGTTCTCGGATGCTCCGGCCACGACCGCACTGGAAGGGTACGACTGGCTCGACTGGGGGCGTGACTACTACGCCGCCGTCTCGTACTTCGGAACTCCGTCGGGTTCGAAGATCATGCAGGGCTGGATGAACAACTGGGACTATGCCAACGACATTCCCACGTCGCCGTGGCGCAGCTCGATGTCGCTGCCTCGTGAGGTCACGCTCGTCAGTACGCCCGAGGGACCGCGCCTGCGACAGCAAGTCGTCTCGCAGATCGACGGCCAGCTCGACACCGATGCGGCGGAGTCGCTGATGGATGTGGGAGTGGACGGCGAGACGACGCTGGGATTGTCCGGAGATGTCGCGAAGGTCGAGGTCGTGCTGCGCCCCGGCGATGCAGACAGGGCGGGAATCACGGTGCTCTCGAACGGCACGACCGGGACCAGGATCGGCTACGACACCGCGCTCCGGCGTATCTTCGTCGATCGAACGAACTCGGGGGACGTCGGCTTCCACTCGTCGTTCCCGTCCGTCGAGGATGCTCCGCTCGCGCTCGATGAGGACGGCACAGTGACGCTGGAGCTCTACCTCGACCGTGCATCCGTGGAGCTGTTCACGAAGGACGGGCAACTGACGATCACCGATCAGGTCTTCCCGGCGGCGGGCGCGGACACGATCTCGGCGTGGTCCGAAGGCGGTGCGGCGACGATCGAGAGCATCACGGTCACCCCGCTGGTGCCGACGATGTGGAAGGTTCCCGAACCGGCCGTCGAGCTGAGCGCGAACTCGGTTCGTGCGGGCGGCGTCATCGCCGTCTCCGGCACCGGCTTCGATCCGTCGGAGGAGGTGACGATCGAGCTGCGTTCTGACCGGATCAAGGCGAAGTCTGCGACGGCCGACGAGGACGGCGCCTTCAGCCGCACCGTGCCGGTGACGGGTAACACCGCGGCGGGCGAGTACACGCTTGCGGTGGTCAGGGCCGACGGCACCGAGGTGACGATGCAGCTGACCGTCACCGCCCGAGGGCGGGGCTGAGATCGCCTGAAGAATTCGTGGGGTCGGCGGAGTTTCCCTCCGGCCCCACGGAGTCAGTGCTTGTCTTCGTCCTTCGTTTCCTCGCCCCAAAGCGAGACAGGGTTGACGCGATGCGGGCGCGGCGCTACTGTCATGCCGCAACAATTCTGCCAAGACGATTTGGCAAATCGTCTTGGCGCAGAAACATGCACCTCAATCTCAATGATGAATGGAGTCCGAAGTGATGAAGCTTCGCATGCACGCAGAAGGTCGCACCCGTCGCGCTCTCGCCGCTGCCTCAGTAGTCGCCACCGCAGCCCTCGTGCTGAGTGGGTGTGGTGCCGGTGGCGGGGGAACAGCTGAGACTGACGCCGGCGGCGAGACGTTGACCGTCGTGGTCGAAGGAGGTGGCAAAGCAGAACTTCAGCCCATCGCCGCACTCTATACGGAGGAAACGGGCACCGAGGTCAAGCTCGTAGAGCTTCCCTACGCGGGCCTGTACGACCGTGTCTCCTCGGAGTTGAAGGCGGGAAGCCCTTCATTCGATGTCGCAGCGCTGGACGCGATCTGGCTGACCGCCTTCGCGCCCGGACTCGCTCCGATCAACGAACTCTTCACCGATGACGTGAAGTCGGATCTGTTCGGGGGCCTCGTCTCGGAAGCCCAGGTCGACGGAGAATTCGTCGGGATGCCGGTGTGGACGAACTCCGAGATCCTCTTCTACCGGACCGACCTGTTCGAGGACCCGAAGAACATGTCCGACTTCGAGGCGAAGTACGGCTACCCGCTCGCTCCGCCCACGACCTGGGAGCAGTACAAGGACGTCGCCGAGTTCTTCACGCGCGACACCGACGGCGACGGAAAGACCGACCTCTACGGCACCGATGTGAAGGGCGCTGTGGAGACCGAATGGCTGGCCACCGTGTCGCAGGCCGGCGAGGAGCACATGGTCCTGGATGCCGAGACGAACGAGGTGACCGTCGCCGACGACGCGCACAAGGCAGCTCTCGAGTACTACGTCAGCCTTCTTCCGTACGCGCCCTCCGGGGCCGCTCAACTCGACTGGGCGGGGTCGCAGAACCTGTTCTACCAGGGGCAGCTCGCGATGATGCGATTCTGGGGGCACGCCTACCGCCAGACCCCGGACGACTCGGCTGTCAAGGACGACATCGGCGTGGCGCCGATGATCGGCGGATCGGGAGGCGTCGCGGGGGTCCCGGGAGCCTGGTATCTCTCCGCGCCTTCCACCGGCAAGAACCCGGAGGCGGCGAAGGACTTCATCCGATTCGCGTACGAGCACAATGCTCTCTCCGCCGACTCGTCACTGGGGCTCGTGGCACGCAAGAGCGCCTTCGAGAGCAAAGATGCCGAAGCGGGGTTCGAGAACTACCCGGCGCTGGTCTCCACGCTGGAGTCATCCCAGTCGCTGCCTCGTCCCGCCACCGAGAACTGGCAGGAGATCGTGGATTCGGTGCTCGTGCCGATGCTGCAGAAGGCGGTCGAGCCCGGTGCAGACACGGACGGGCTCCTCGAAGAGGCCAAGACCCAGATCGAAGCGATCGTCGAATAGACGATCCCAGGATTCAGGAGAACATCTACCCGTGGACATCTCTACTCCACACGCCGGGGCCGGGACGGCGCACGCTGTTCCGGCCCCGGGCCGGCCCCGAGCGGGCCTGAAGGACCGGGGCGATCGCCGGTTCGCCCTGGTGCTGATGGCGCCGGCCGCGCTGTTCCTCGCGGCCTTCGTGCTGTGGCCGCTCGTGCGGTTCGTGTACGACAGCTTCTTCGAGATCTCCCCGTTCGCCGGCGCACCGCGCACGTTCGTCGGATTCGCGAACTATGTCGACGCATTCGCCTCGGAGGCGTTCCAGTCGGCATCCCTGCGCACCGTCGTCTACACGTTCGTCGTCGTGGCGATGGAGTTCGTACTCGGGCTCGCCGTCGCGCTCCTGTTCACGGCGCTCGGGACGCGATCCGCGGTGTTCCGCACGGTGTTCATGTACCCGCTCATGATCGCTCCCGTCGTCGCCGGACTCCTGTGGCGCTTCCTGCTGATCGACAACTTCGGCATCGTCAATCAGCTCCTCTACGACGCGCACATCCTGTCCAGCCCGGATCAGATCCAGTGGCTGAGCAACCCGAACATCGCGCTCTTCTCGGTCGCGATCCCCGACATCTGGCTGACGACATCGTTCATCACGCTTGTGCTGTTCGCCGGGCTGCAGAACATTCCGGGCGACATCATCGAGGCGGCGCGCATCGATGGTGCACGATATCCGCGCATCCTCTTCAACATCATCATCCCCCTGCTGCGACCGGTCATCGCCGTCGCGCTGATCGTTCGCGGCATCGATGCGGCCCGGGCGTTCGACATCATCCTCATCCAGACCGACGGCGGCCCGCAGGGCAGCACCAGCACGCTCAGCCTCCTGATCTACCGGACGATGACCAGGTTCGGTGACCCGGGCCTCGCCAGTGCGATGGGCACCGTGTACCTCATCGTGATGCTGACCGTTGCAATCGCCGCAATCACACTCATTTGGCGTCCAGGGAGCAGTGCACGATGAATCCGCTCGAAACCCGCGGCCGCAGCCGTGTCATCCTTTGGCTTCTCCTCGCCGTCGCGATCATCCTCTACGGTTTCCCGTTCATCTATCTCCTTCTCACGTCGTTCAAGACTCCGCTCGATGCCATCGCCGTTCCCCCCGGCGTTTGGCCGAAGGTGTGGACGCTCGAGAACTACGTCTCCGCTCTCGCCCGCGACGGGGTGCCGGCGGCGCTCATCAACAGCGCGGTGACCGCCGTCATCTCGACGGCTCTGTCGCTGGTTCTCGCTGTGCCGGCCGCCTACGCGATCACCCGGTTCCGCACCCCGAGCGGTCGGGTGTTCATCGTCGCCGCGCTGGTGACACGGATGGTGCCGACGATCGCCGTCGGCGCACCGCTTGTCGAGTTCATGCGCACCCTCGGGTTGACGGACACCTCGTTCGGTCTCGCCCTGGCCCACACGACGATCTCGCTTCCGCTGTCGATCTGGCTGATGGCCAGCTTCTTCGAGGCCGTGCCGGACGAGCTCAGCGAGGCTGCGGAAGTCGACGGGTGCAGCCGACTGCAGGCGATGTGGCGAGTCGTCCTGCCCGTCGTGTCCGGCGGTCTCGCCGTCACCGCGATCTTCGCCTTCCTGGCCTCGTGGAACGAGTTCCTCTTCGCTCTCCTGCTGACCTCCGTCCGCGCACAGACGACTCCCGTCGTGATCGCGAACTTCCAGAGCCAGTTCGGACTCGACTGGGGCGGAATGACGGCCCTCGCCGCGGTGTACTCCATCCCCGTGATCCTGTTGACGCTGTTCCTCCAGCGGCACATCGTCGCCGGCCTCACGCTCGGCGCAGTGAAGGGATGATCCGATGCAGATGAGAATCATGACATCGAGGGAGGAAGCATGATGGCAGTGAAGAGCGCAGGCATCCGAGAAGTCGCCGAACTGGCCGGCGTATCGGTGACGACCGTGTCGCACGTGCTCAACGACACGCCGCACACGCGCGTCGCCGACGAGACTCGGGAACGCGTGCGCCGTGCGGCGAAGACCCTGGGGTACGGCCCGAACCGTGCGGCGCAGGCTCTGCGCACGAATCGGTCGGGTCTCATCGGCTTGCTGAGCGAGGAGATCGCGACCACGCCGCATGCGGGCAGGATCATCCTCGGTGCGCAGAACGCCGCGCGTGAACACGACCTGACCCTGGTGATCATCAACACCGAGCGAGAGGCCAACGGCGCGTCACACAGGGACGACGTCCAGGCGCTGATCGACCGTCAGGTCGACGCCGTTCTCTACGCCACGATGTACCACCGCCGTGTGTCCCTGCCACCGAATCTGCAAAGCCTCCCCACGGTTCTCATCGACTCGACCGACAGGGCGGGAATCGTGCCCGCAGTCGTTCCGGACGAAGTGGGCGGCGCGGTCGCCGCCGTCAGCCACCTCGTCGAGGCGGGTCATCGTCGGATCGGCTTCCTCAACAACGATGACGACGTGCCGGCCACGCATGGCCGGTTCGAAGGGTACCGGCGGGTCCTGGAGGAGCACGGGATCTCTTTCGACCCCGCCCTTGTCGCCTCGGCGCCGTCCGAGACGCTCCCCGGGCACGAACTGGCCCGGGAGATGCTGAGCATGCCCGACCGCCCGACGGCGCTGTTCTGCTACAACGACCGGATGGCCATGGGTGCCTACCGGGCGGCGATGGAGCTCGGTCTCAGCATCCCGGACGATCTCTCGATCGTCGGATTCGACAATCAGGAGCTCATCGCAGCGAACCTGTTCCCCGGCTTGACGACTGTCGCCCTTCCGCACTACGAGATGGGTGTCTGGGCAGTGGAGACTCTCGTGCGCCTTCTCCACGGCGAAGCCGATCACCGAGTCCTCGCCGACGAACCCACGCTTCTCGACTGTCCGCTCGTCATCCGAGGATCCGTCACCGCTCCACGAACCCACTGAAAGGAACACAGATGCTTCGTCTTCCCTCGTCCTGGGTATGGGACTTCTGGATCGCCGACGACGGCGACCTGTATCACCTCTTCTTCCTCAAAGCCTCCCGCGCGCTCCTTGACCCCGATCGCCGGCATTGGCGAGCGACGGTCGGACACGCGACGTCGGTCGACCTCAAGAACTGGACGGAGCACGCGGACGCCGTGATCCCGGATGACTCGCCCGCGTTCGACGATCTCGCGACGTGGACCGGATCCGTCGTGCGCGACGACGACGGGACGTGGCGCATGTTCTACACGGCCGTCAGCCGTGCCGAAGGCGGGCTCGAACAGCGGATCAGTTCCGTGGTCTCGAAGGACCTCTTCACCTGGCACCGGGAGCGCGGCCGGCAGGTGCTGGAACCCGACGCCCGTTGGTACGAGACCGCCGAGACCAGGCAGTGGCCAGACCAGGCGTGGCGTGATCCGTGGGTCTTCCGTGAGCAGGGCACCTGGCACATGCTGACCACCGCTCGCGCCAACCACGGCGAGCCGGACGACAGGGGAGTCATCGGCCACGCGACGTCATCCGACCTGACGACCTGGACCGTTCAGCCCCCGCTCTCGCGGCCGGGTGCGGGATTCGGCCACATCGAGGTCGTGCAGACCGTCATCATCGACGGGCGACCGGTCGGACTCTTCTCCTGCCTCGGATCCGAGCTCTCGCACGAACGTCGCCTGGACGACCCGGTCGGCGGCGTGTGGGCGTTTCCGACGGATTCGCTCACAGGTCCGTTCCGGACGGAGGAGTCGTACCGGATCACGGACGAGCGGCTCTATGTCGGGCGATTGATCGAAGACCGGGCAGGACAGTGGCAGCTGCTGGCCTTCCGCAACGACGACGAGCACGGAGGATGGGTCGGAGAGATCACGGACCCTCAGCCCGTCAACTGGGTCGACGGACGGATCAGGATCCGGGTGAGCGATGCCGTCCACACCGATCGAGTCATCGTCTGATCATGGTCGAGAGCACCACATCAAGAGGAGAACCCGTGTCCGGCGCGAACCGCTACGACGTGACGGCGTGGCCCGTCGGCAATCCCGCCGAGGACGTCGGCGAGGTCATCAACAGCATCATCGCCGACATCAAGCGGCGGCAGACGTCCACCGATGAGGACGACGGCGGAAAGCCGGGTGCGGTGATCTACATTCCGCCGGGGGATCACCGACTCCGCACCCAGGTCGTCATCGACGTCAGCTTCCTCAGGATCGAGGGCTCGGGACATGGCTTCACCTCCTCGAGCATCCGCTTCAACGCTCCCGAAGCGGAGTGGCCGGACCTGAACGAGCTGTGGCCCGGAGGCAGTCGCATTCTCGTCGACATTCCCGTCGGCGCCGGCGAGGACGAGTCCGCGGGTGCTGCCTTCTATGTCGAGCGCGGCGGCGACCCGCGCATCAGCTCCCTAGAGTTCTCGAACTTCTGCATCGACGGACTGCACTTCGAGGCCGACGGCTCGGAAATGCAATCTGAGAACACCTACGTCAACGGCAAGACGGGCATCTACGTCGCGAGCGCGAATGATTCGTTCCGTATCAACGGCATGGGATTCGTCTACCTCGAGCATGCGCTCACCATCCACAACGCTGACGCGCTCTCCATCCACGACAACTTCATCGCCGAATGCGGAAGCTGCATCGAGCTGCGGGGGTGGGGGCAGGCATCGAAGATCACAGACAACCTGATCGGGGCGGGCTTCAAGGGTCGCGCGATCTACGCCGAGAATCATGGCGGGCTCCTGATCACGGCGAATAACGTCTTTCCCCGGGGCGCGAGCAGCGTGCACCTCAACGGTGTCACACGCTCGAGCGTCAGCAGCAACCGCTTCCACTCGTTCTACCCTGGAATGGTCCTTCTCGAAGCGAACAGTTCAGAGAACCTCGTGGCCTCCAACCACTTCCTGCGGGACCATGAGCCCTGGACGCCGTTCCTGGGGATCGACAACGGACTGGACGATACCCAGGGACTTCTCCGCATCTCCGGCAGCGACAACTCGATCATCGGCAACCATTTCTCGGTGATCGTCGACGCCCAGAGCATCCGCCCCGAGGGCGCGAGGCCCGTCATCATCCGGCTGGCAGCCGGCGGGGGCAACTACGTCTCCAGCAACCACGCAGTGGGGAGGGATGTCCGCGCCACGTCGAGCGACTCCTGTTTCGCTGCTCAGGTGGATGCCCTGCTGGCGACGGAGGCGGCGGACGGCCTCGTCGTCACGACCGTCATGGTCGATTCCGAGTCGGCGCGTAACACGATCCTCGACTCCGGGACAGAAGCTCAGATCGCTGCGGAAAGGAGCGTGAACGCTGTGAGGGCAACACCCGACATCGGGTCCTGATCGACGCGGGTCGTTCAGCGCTTGTCCTCGTCCCAGGGACCTTCCCACCAACTGCCGGATCGGCCGTCGTCGTCGCGGCGTCGGCGGGAGCGCACGAACTGCACGATGAACACCGTCAGCGCCGAGGCGCTGATGAGGATCATCACGAGGAAGAAGAGGTCGCGTTCGGTCATGGGCGCTTCCCCTCTGCTGCATCCGCCACGATCCTCGCGATGCGGGCGCTCCGCGTCTCAGGTCGTTTCGCGGTCGCGATGAGCGTGAGGCCGAGCTTCTTCACCGACTTCGGGAACGCGTCCCACGTGGTGCGGGCGGCGGGGAGCTCATCCAGCGCGGCGGTGAACTCCGGCGGTTCGATACCCGCCTCCGGTCCGTCGAGCATCTCCCAGGAGCCGTTCGCCTTCGCGACCTCGATCGCGCGGATACCGGCCGGCGCGAGCAGACCCGCCGCCTCCAGCTCGGCGAGTCGCGCCTTGTTCGTCGCCGCCCAACCACTCGATGCGCGGCGCGGTGAGAACCACTGCCCGACGGTCGCGTCGTCGAAGGTGCGGACGGGCCCGTCGATCCACCCGAAGCACAGCGCCTGGCGCACCGCGTCCTCGTAGCCGACGCCGAGCGCACCGTTGCCACGTACGCTCAGCAGCCACACGCCGGCCGCCCGAGCGTGGTTCTCGTCGAGCCAGGTGCGCCAGGCAGCAGCATCCGCAGCGCTGACCCGCTCACCCTCGTCGAGAACGCCCATGCGTCACTTCTTCGTCTTGATCGTCGTGATCGACTCGGTGATGCGCGGCAGCAGATCGGCCACCGACTGCACGATCTCGTCCGGGCGGAACGGGTACTTCTCGATCTCGGCCTCGTCGCTGATCCCGGTGAGGACGAGCACGGTGTGCAGGCCGGCCTCGATGCCGGCGACGACGTCGGTGTCCATGCGGTCGCCGATCATGCCGGTGCGCTTCGAGTGCGCGCCGATCTTGTTCAGTGCTGAGCGGAACATCATCGGGTTCGGCTTGCCGACGACGTAGGGCTCCTTGCCGGTCGCCTTGGTGATGAGGGCGGCGATGGCTCCCGTCGCCGGCAGCGGCCCGTCGGCGCTCGGCCCGGTGGCGTCCGGGTTCGTGACGATGAAGCGCGCGCCGCCGAGAATGAGGCGGATGGCCTTGGTGATCGCCTCGAACGAGTAGTTGCGCGTCTCGCCGACCACGACGAAGTCGGGATCGGTCTCGGTCATGATGTACCCGGCGTCGTGCAGGGCGGTGAGGATGCCGGCTTCGCCGATCACGAAGGCCGAACCGCCCGGCAACTGCGAGTGCAGGAAGTCGGCCGTGGCCAGCGCGGAGGTCCAGATGCGGTCCTCGGGCACGTGCAGGCCGCTCGTGCGGAGGCGGGCCGAGAGGTCGCGCGCGGTGAAGATCGAGTTGTTCGTGAGCACCAGGTAGGGGATGCCGGCGCTCTCCCATCCGGCGAGGAGCTCGGAGGCCCCGGGGATGGCGACGTTCTCATGGACGAGCACGCCGTCCATGTCGGTGAGCCAGCATTCGATGTCGTCGCGTTGTGCCATGCGCACAGCCTAGAGGGCGCGGGTGACGTGTAGCGGGTCAGGCGCTGAGCCAGACCGAGCGCGCGGCGCCGTCGACGTCGATCTCGCTGCCGCCGACAGCGATTCCGCCGGCCAAGACCTCGATCTCGGCGCCGACGATGACGCCCGCCGCCTCCAGCGCCCGCAGCAGCGCAGGGTCGCGGTCGTCGACGCGGAGCACGCGCCCGTTGTGCCCCGGAGCGGCGTCGGCCAGCAGCACGAACGGCTCGCGTTCGACGTCGCCGGCAGCATCCGGGATCGCGTCCCCGTGCGGGTCGAACCGCGGTCGTCCCAGCCGGACGTCGATGCCCTCGAGCAGCCGGTCGCTGATGGTGTGCTCGAGCACCTCGGCCTCGTCGTGCACCTCGTCCCAGGCGTAGCCGAACTCGCGCACCAGCCAGGTCTCGATGAGCCGGTGCCGCCGCAGCATCGCGAGGGCGCGCCGCGTGCCGGCATCTGTCAACCGCACCGCGCCGTACGGCACGTGCGAGACGAGCCCCGCGGCCGCGAGCTTCTTCACCATCTCGGTGACACTCGACGGCGCGATGCCGAGCTTCGCCGCCAGCACGGAAGGGGTGATCGGTGCATCCTGCCATTCGGTGTGGGCGTACACCGTCTTCAGGTAGTCGTCCGCTGCGGGGGATTCCACGATTCCAGCCTAAGACGCTGCCGCGATGAGACTGTAGGCGGCCTGACTCGCGAAGAACACCACGCCGAAGCCGAGGAGGGCCGCGAAGAGCGAGAGGCGTCCGTCGAAGTCCGGGACGTCGGCGATTCCCGCCTTGCGCGCGCGGAACGCGAGGATCAGGGTGGCGACGCCGAGGGCGAGCTGCACCCAGGGCCCCCCGAACGCGAGCGCCTTCGGGAACGCGACCAGCGCGCCGCCGATCACGCCCGTCGCCAGCCCGGCCCAGGTGAGGATCCGGACGGTGCGATGCGCGGTTTCGGCAGACATGATGTCGAGCCTAATCGCCGCTTCTGCCCGGCAGATACGCTGGCGGGATGGATGAGCAGACGCCCGAGCGCACCACCCACGGCGTCGGCCCCTGGCCGGGCGGCCCTTCGGAGTGGCCCGACGGCGAGCAGTACGACCCGGAGATGCTGGCGAACGGCGACACCCGCAACGTCATCGACCGCTACCGCTATTGGCGGATGGAGACGATCGTCGCCGACCTCGACACGCGGCGGCATCCGTTCCATGTCGCCATCGAGAACTGGCAGCACGACATGAACATCGGCTCGATCGTGCGCAGCGCGAACGCGTTCCTCGCCGACACCGTGCACATCATCGGCCGGCGCCGCTGGAACAAGCGCGGGGCCATGGTCACCGACCGCTACCAGCACGTCGTGCACCACGAGGACATCGCGACGTTCGCCGCCTGGGCGGCTGCGGAAGAGCTTCCGGTCATCGCGGTCGACAACGTCGACGGCGCCGTCCCCGTCGATCGCGCGGAGCTGCCGGAGCGCTGCGTGCTGCTGTTCGGGCAGGAGGGGCCGGGGCTGTCCGAAGAGGCGCTCGCCGCCGCATCCGGGCACATCGAGATCACCCAGTACGGCTCGACCCGCTCGATCAACGCGAGCGCCGCGGCGGCCGTGATCATGTACGAGTGGTGCCGCCGCTACGCCGGATGAGTCGCTGCTTCTCGGTGACCGGCACCCCTCGACAGACCGAGGTGGCGGGCGTAGCGTGAGTGCCGATCAAGGAGGCCACCGTGGCAGCTCTCACCCCCATCCGCCCCTATCTCTGGTTCGAGGACAGCGCGCAGGAGGCGATGGAGTACTACGTCTCCGTGTTCCCGAACTCATCGATCGATCAGGTGACCACCTACCCGGATGAATCGCTCAGCGAGCACTTCGAGGGGATGAGCGGCAAGGTCATCAACGGCGAGTTCACCCTCAACGGGATGCCGTTCGGATGCATCGACGGGGGGCCCGCGTTCACCTTCAACGAGGCGATCTCGTTCGTGATCAACTGTGCCGACCAGGCCGAGATCGACTACTACTGGGATGCGCTCTCGGCCGCTCCGGGAGCGGAGGCGTGCGGCTGGTGCAAGGACCGGTTCGGCGTGAGCTGGCAGGTGGTGCCGGCCGATCTCGGCAGGCTGATGGTGCGGCCGGAGCAGACTCAGGCGCTGATGCAGATGAAGAAGATCGTGATCGCAGAGCTCGAGAACGCCTGAGTCAGCCGCCGGCCGCCAGCCAGCGTCCGGATCGCACCCGCCACCCGAGGGTCGCCAGGCGCGCGAGCAGATACACGCCGAAGAACGCGAGGGACAGCCACACGAGCCCGGTGCCTCCGTCGACTCCGGTCGCGGCGATGATCCACAGCGCAGGCAGGAACGGCACGAGGTTCAGTGCGCCGGCGATCGCCAGGTAGCGCGCGTCGTTCGCGCCCATCAGCACGCCGTCGAGCACGAAGACGACCCCGGCCACCGGCTGTGCGACGGCCAGCACGAGCAGCGCCGGCTGGATGAGGGCGGCGATCTCGGCATCCCCCGTGAAGACGATGCCGAGCACTCCGGACAGCGCCGCGATCAGCGCGCCGACGATCACGCCGAACCATGCGCCCCACGCGACCGTGCGTCGGAGCACGCGATGCACCTGCCGCTCGTCGCCGGCGCCGAGCTCTTTGCCGATGAGGGCCTGTGCGGCGATCGCGAGGGCGTCGAGTGCGAACGCCGCCGCCGAGAAGATCGTGAACACGATCTGCCATCCGGCGAGTTCCGTCGTGCCGATCCCGGTGGCGATTCCCACGGTGACGAGGAGCGCGACGCGCAGGCTGACGGTGCGCAGGAAGAGCCAGCCGCCCGAGCGCGCCGAGTTGCGGATGCCGCCGCCGCTGGCGCGCAGCGAGGTGCTGTGCTTGGTGGCGAGGCGACGGATCACCACCGCGTAGGCGGCCACCATCCCCCACTGCGCGGTCACGGTGCCGACGGCCGATCCGGCGATGCCCCAGCCGAAGCCGTAGATGAACAGGACGTTCAGCAGGGCGTTGGCGCCGAAGCCGAGCCCGGCGATCCAGAGTGGCGTGACGGTGTCCTGCATGCCGCGCAGCAGACCGGTGGCGGCGAACACGATGAGCATCGCGGGCAGACCCCACATCGACACCACCAGGTAGGCGTTCGCCTCGGCGGCGACCGCGTCGCTGGCGCCGAAGAGGGAGACCAGCCACGGCGACGACACCGCGCCGACGATCGCGAGCACGGCGCCGAGCCCGAGCGCGAGCCACATCCCGTCGATTCCCGCCGAGACCGCATCTCCCGGCTTGCCGGCGCCGAACCGCCGCGCGACGGCCGGGGTGGTCGAGTAGGCGAGGAAGACCATCAGCCCGACGATCGTCTGCAGCACGGCCCCGGCGATGCCGAGGCCGGCGAGCGGTGTGGTGCCGAGGTGGCCGACCAGCGCCGCGTCGACGATGAGGAAGGCCGGCTCGGCGACCAGCGCGCCGAGTGCGGGGACGGCGAGGCGCAGGATCTCTCGGTTGAGGGAGGCGCGCGGGGTCACCCGATGAGCCTATGGGCTGGCGCGGACACGGCGGTCGTGCAGTGTGAAGTGGATGCCGGGCGGATGACGGGTCGGCCGACGTATCCTTGATGGACACCGGACGCAGCCGGAGGTGCCCGTGTCAGATGCCATGAACAATGCCGCCCGCTACCGTGCGCAGCGACAGGCCGGCGAGGATCCTGCTCAGGATGCCGTTGAAGAGGCGTCCATGACGCTGAACGCCGAGAACAAGGCGGCCTTCATCGAGACGGCGATCCAGCTCGCGATACGGCGCGGCGAGTTCGATGATCTCCCCGGCGCCGGCAAGCCGCTCGAGGGGCTCGGCACCCACCACGACCCGGACTGGTGGATCCGCCGCAAGATCGAGCGGGAGAACCTCACCGGTCTCGGCCCGCCGGCGCTTCTGCTGCGCACCGAGGACCGCGAGCTCGACGACCAACTCGACCTGCTCGGGCGCGAAGAGGATGTGCGCACGGTTCTGGAGGACTTCAACCGCCGGGTGATCGAGGCGCGGCGGCAGCTCCAGGGTGGACCTCCGGTCGTCACGTCGCCCCGCGATGTGGATGCCGAGATCTCCGCCTGGGCCGAGCGTCGCGCGGCCCGGCTCGCAGCTCCTGCGCCGGCATCCGCCTCGCAACCCGATCCGTCCGCACGCCGGCGCCGTCTCGGTATCCGTCGTCGACGCTGATCGCTTCGAGTGCGGGCGCTTCGCCCGGTGAAACGCGCTTTCCTCGGCCGGATTCTCGGAATTCGTCCGAGCGAGGCGCACATCTCCGAGCGAGGTGCTCGCCCAGCATCCGCCCCGGCCGAGTGTCCGCCTCGGGCCATAGGCTGGGGCGCATGACCGATTTGCTCCCTTCCGGCCTCGCCACACAAGAGTTCAGTTCCGACATCCGCCCCCAGGATGATCTGTACCGTCACGTCAACGGGACGTGGCTCGATCGCACCGAGATCCCCGGCGACAAGGCGCGCTGGGGCTCCTTCCATCTTCTGGCGGAACAGGCCGAAGCCGACGTTCGCGCGATCATCGAGGAGTCCCAGGAGGCCGAGCCCGGCACCCTCGCCCGCAAGATCGGCGACCTGAACGCCTGCTTCATGGACACCGAGCACATCGACGCCGCCGGCACCACCCCTCTCGGCGAGACGTTCGCCGAGATCGACGCGATCGACAGCATCCCCTCCTTCCTGCGCACCGTCGGCGCCTACGACCGAGACGGCCGCGCGCACCTGATCGGCCTCTACGTCGACGGCGACCCGGGCGACCCCGAACGCTACGTGCCGATCCTCGTGCAGGCCGGACTCTCGCTGCCCGACGAGAGCTACTACCGTCTCGACACGTTCGAAGAGACCCGCGCCGCGTACCGTGCGCACCTGGAGCGCCTGCTCGCGCTCGCCGGGGTCGCGGATGCCGCGGCCGAGGCCGACCGCGCCACAGCGCTCGAAGCCGACCTCGCCACCCACCACTGGGACAACGTGCGCAGCCGCGACGCGGTCGAGACGTACAACCTGAAGACCTGGGCAGAGATCCTCGACCTCGCCGGCGTCGACCTCGCACCCTGGCGCGATGCGGTCGCACCGTCGAACGCGGCGGCTTTCAACGAGGTCGTCATCTCCCAGCCGAGCTTCCTCGAAGGCCTGGGCACGCTGCTGACCCCGGAACGCCTCGACGAGTGGAAGTCGTGGCTGCGCGCGCAGGTTGTGCACGCCGCCGCTCCCTACCTCACCGACGACATCGTGCAGGAGAACTTCTCGTTCTACGGCACCGAGCTCTCCGGGGTGCCCACGATCCGCGAGCGCTGGAAGCGCGGCGTCTCGGTCACCGAGGGTGCGCTGGGCGAGGCGATCGGCAAGGTCTACGTCGAGCGCCACTATCCCCCGACGGCGAAGGCCGCGATGGACGAACTCGTCGCGAACCTCATCGAGGCGTACCGGCAGAGCATCACGGACCTCGAGTGGATGAGCCCCGAGACCCGCGAGCGCGCGCTCGCCAAGCTCGACGCCTTCACCCCGAAGATCGGCCATCCCGACGTGTGGCGCGACTACTCCACTCTCGAGATCGACCGTGGCGACCTCTTCGGCAACGTGCGCCGCGCCGCGATCTTCGAGCACGACCGCCACATCGACAAGGTGGGCAAGCCCATCGACCGCGCCGAGTGGCACATGCCACCGCAGATGGTCAACGCGTACTACAACCCGTCGATGAACGAGATCGTCTTCCCCGCGGCGATCCTGCAGTACCCGTTCTTCGACGCCACGCGTGATGCGGCCGCGAACTACGGCGGCATCGGCGCCGTGATCGGGCACGAGATCGGCCACGGTTTCGACGATCAGGGCAGCCGCTACGACGGCTCGGGCAAGCTCGAGGACTGGTGGACGGATGCCGACCGCTCGGCGTTCGAGGAGCGCACGAAGGCCCTCATCGCCCAGTACGAGGCCCTCGTGCCGGTGGGGCTGGACGCCGAGCACCACGTGAACGGAGCGCTGACGATCGGTGAGAACATCGGCGACCTCGGCGGGCTCGGCATCGCACTGAAGGCGTACGAGTTGTCCCTCGCGGGTTCCGACGCACCGGTGATCGACGGGCTGACCGGGGTTCAGCGCCTGCTGCTGTCGTGGGCGCAGGTATGGCAGCAGAAGAGCAGGGACGCTGAGACTCTGCGACTGCTGACCATCGATCCGCACTCGCCGAACGAGTTCCGCTGCAACCAGATCGTGCGCAACATCGACGCCTTCTACGAGGCCTTCGAGGTGAACGAATCCGATGCTCTGTGGCTCCCGGCAGGCGCGCGTGTGACGATCTGGTGACCATCTCCTGAGTTCGCTGAGGTTCCTCACCCGGCGGGGGTTACGATAGGCCTGCCGCCGGGGATGAGCCCCGCGGTATCCCGCCATCCACCCCCTCGGTAAGGATCACGCGTGGGCACTCCCCCTGAGCCTTCGCACGCCATGCTGCGCCGTTCTCAGCGGACCAGCCGGCGTCTGCCGCGTCGCGCCGCCATCGGCCGCCGGTCCTTCACATCGACGTTGCGCGCGCTGGAGATGCTGGCGGAGGCCGGTGCTCAGGTGTCTGTCCACGTCGTCGATCTCGACAGCGGTGCCCCCGTGCTCTCCGGCGACGACCACGTGACGATGCCCGTCGCGGGCCTCGGCGTGGTGCCGTTGCTGATCGAGGTCGCCGCCGGTTTCGAGAGCGGCTCGCTGGATCCGCTCGAGATCATCGAACGCTCATCAGTCGATCCGGTGTCGTCGTCCGGGTTGTGGCGTCACCTGCGAGCACCGGCATTGCCGCTGTCGGATCTGGCCGTGCTCGCCGCGACAGCCGGCGACCCGATCGCCGTGAACGCGCTCCTGCAGAGGGTGGGTCACGACCGTGTGCGCGAGCGCATCGACGCACTAGGGCTTGTCAGTACGGCGCTGCTCGACCGCTTCCGTGACAAGCGAGGCCCGGACGACGCCCCGCACGTGGCGGTCGGCTCGGCGCGCGAACTCTCCGGTCTCTTCTCGGCTCTCGTCAACTCGGCGGTCGTCGATGCCGCTGTCAGCGCTCAGGTCTCCGAATGGCTGAGCCTGAACCAGGACCTCAGCCTCGTCGCCGCATCCACGGGCCTCGACCCCTTCGCGCACGATCACGACGCACACGGCCTGCTGTTCATCAACAAGACCGGGCGCGACCGCGGTGTGCGGGCGGAATCCGGCGTGCTGGCAGGCCCCCGCTCCGGCGTCGCCTACACGCTCATCGTCTGCTTCGACGACCTCTCGATCACGCACCGGCTCCGGGCGCACGACGCCTTCCGCGTGCTCGGCGTCGAACTCATGGAGTACACGCACTGAGATCGCCGTGCCCGCCGCGCGATGCCGGATCCCGCGCGGACGCTCGGATTAGCATCGGAGGATGACTCGCGCAGACTGGACCCCGCACCGCCGCGACGACGGCGAGATGCTCGGATGGATCCACCCGGAGGGCGACGACTGGGCGGCGGTGGACGTGCTCGGGCGGCCGACCTCGGGGGCCACTGAATGGCTGGATGCCGAGGCGGCGCTCGAGGAACACGGCATCGCCTGGCTCGCAGACGCCTGGATGCTGGAGGGCGAGGGCGACCGTCCGCTGCGCGTGCGCATCGTCGAGGTGACACCCGCCGACGAGAGCGCGCCGGGGCGCATCGTGGTGAAGGTCGACGACTTCGGCGACGTCACCCGCCCGCCCACGCAGCAGTTCGTCCTGCCGTGGCCCATCCCGGATCGGCTGCGCCCGCCGCGCGACGGCGATCCGGACGCATTCACCATCTCGCGTTGACGGGAACCCGCCGGGCGCGCGTAGATCCAGGGCAGCGCTGAGGCGCGCCGGACCCGTGCTGTCGTCGTCGCCACGACAGAGTCGGAGGATGAGCGACCACTTCGAGCAGGATCCGCTCGTGCAGCGCATCTCGCGAGCCGTCAAGAGCATCCCCGGCGTCGCCCGGTGCCACGGGGTGTGCTCAGCTCACGCCCTTCATCAGTGCGAGCACCGGCTTGACCGAGATCAGCAGGCCCGCGCCGACGAGGATCGCGATGCCGCCGAGGATCGAGAAGTACGGCACTTCGTTCTTCGGGTCGTAGAACTGCACGAGCCATCCGGAGATCGCCGTACCCAACGCGATCGACAGGAAGAACAGCGCGACCATCTGGGTGTGGAACGCGGCGGGGGCGAGCTTCGTCGTCACCGACAGGCCGACGGGAGAGATCAGCAGCTCGGCGATGGTGAACACCAGCAGGATGCCGACGATGGCGAGCAGCGGCGTCGAGTTCGGCCCTCCGCCGGCGAACGGCAGGAACAGCAGGAACGCCGCTCCCATGATGATCGTGCCGAGCGCGAACTTCACCGGTGTCGATGGCTGGCGCGTGCCGAGGCGCGTCCAGATGGCGGCGAAGATGCCGGAGAGGATGATGATGAACACGGGGTTGATCGACTGCACCCAGGAGACCGGCATCTCCCACCCGAACAGGTTCCGGTCCAGCTGCTCGTCCGAGTAGACGGTGAGCACGGTGAACTGCTGCTGGTACAGCGACCAGAACGCCACGCTCGTCACGAACAGCGGCAGGAAGCCCCACACCCGCGAGCGCTCCGTCGCATCGATCCGGCTGCTGCTCAGGATCACGGTGAAGTAGGCGATCGTCGCCACCAGCGTGCCGAGGATCACGATGCTCGCGAGATTGTCGGCGCGGATCACGCCTACCAGCACCAGCAGGACGACGACGGCGACCCCGGCCGCAGCGATGATCCCGATGAGGGGATAGCGCGCCGCGGGAAGCGGGTTGGGCACCTCCCTGGTTTCGGCGGGCAGCGCCTTGCGGCCGAAGGAGTACTGGATGAGCCCCAGGGTCATCCCGATCGCGGCGAGGCCGAACCCGAAATGGAAGCCGAGTGACGACTGCAGAAGTCCGGTGAGGATCGGCCCCATGAACGCGCCGAGATTGATGCCGAGGTAGAACAGCGAGAAGCCCGCGTCGCGACGGGGGTCATCCTGGCTGTAGAGGCTTCCGACGACGGAGGTCGCGTTCGCCTTGAGTCCACCGGACCCGAGGGCGACGAGGACCAGGCCGACACCGACCCCGAGGAAACCAGGGAGGACGGCAAGGGCGACGTGACCGGCGACGATGACGATCGCGCTGAGGAACAGGACGCGCTCGGACCCGAGAAGGCGGTCGGCGAGCCAGGCGCCGAGGATCGTCGACAGGTACACCGAGCCGCCGTAGGCGCCGACGATGCCGCCGGCGACCGCCTGGGGCAGGCCGAGTCCGCCTTCCGCGACCGAGAAGTACAGGTAGATGAGGAGGATCCCCTGCATGCCGTAGAAGCTGAACCGCTCCCACATCTCGACACCGAACACATGCACCAGCGCCCACGGCTGGCCGAAGAAGCGGGTGTCTCGCGAGCTCTGCGGGGGTGCGACGTCCGATGCTGGCATTCCTCCACCGTACGCCCGCTCGGATAACCTGTGTGGGTGCGAACCATCCGCGATCTCGACACTGTAGAACTCATCATCGACGCCCAGGGGCTGCTCGACTCCATCCGGGGTCGAGAGCGCGTCATCGACGCCGGCACTCTGCGGGCGCTGCAGCAGTCGGGGAACTACGTCGTCGGACTGTTCGACGGCGAGGGTGACGACGCGCGCATGGTCGGCGCATCGATCGCGTTCTTCGGCGAGCCGGGCAACCGCGCGATGCACTCGCACATCACCGCCCTGCTGCCGGAGTACCGCGGCCGCGGCTGGGGACGCGAGCTCAAGGAGCATCAGCGACAGTGGGCCTTCTCGCGCGACGTCGGCCGCATCACGTGGACCTTCGATCCGCTGGTCGCCCGTAACGCGCACTTCTTCCTCACTGTGCTCGGCGCCAGGGTGACCGGTTACGCCGTGAACCGATACGGCATCTTCGGCGGCGGCGACGCCGGAGACGAGAGCGACCGGCTCGACGTCGCGTGGGGGCTGGCCGACATCGCCAAGCCGCCGGCGCCTGAGAGCGTGGTCGCCACGCTGGAGATCCCCGCAGACGTCGAATCCATGCGCGCCACCGACCCGGACGCCGCCCATGAGTGGCGTCTGCGTCTGCGTTCCGAGATGGAGGAACTGCTCGGCCGTGGCCTGCGCATCGCCGGCTTCGACGTCGAGCGGGGCTACCTCTTCACCGAGTGAGGGCGTTGCGTTTCCGCTGTCGCGGATAGAATCGGGGATGCCCGTGATCACGGGTATTTCTCCGCAGCATCCGACCATTGGAGCCACCATGGCCGAACAGTCCCGCCTCGACAAGGTCATCGCCCTCGCCCGCCACCGCGGGTTCGTTTTCCAAGCGGGTGAGATCTACGGCGGTTCGCGTTCCGCCTGGGACTACGGGCCCCTCGGCACCGAGCTGAAGGAGAACATCCGTCGGCAATGGTGGCAGTCGTTCGTCCGCGGTCGCGGCGACATGGTCGGCCTCGACTCGTCGATCATCCTTCCCAAGCGCGTCTGGGAGGCATCCGGCCACGTCGCCACCTTCACCGACCCGCTCGTGGAGTGCCTCAGCTGCCACAAGCGCTTCCGCGCTGACAACCTCATCGAGGACTTCGAGGCCCGCAAGGGCCGCAAAGCCGAGAACGGCCTCGCGGATGTCCCGTGCCCGAACTGCGGCAACAAGGGTCAGTACACCGAGCCGAAGGCGTTCTCCGGCCTGGTCAAGACCTATCTCGGCGTGGTCGACGACGAGTCGGGCCTGTACTTCCTGCGCCCGGAGACGGCGCAGGGCATCTTCGTGAACTTCGCCAATGTGCTCACCGCGAGCCGCAAGAAGCCGCCGTTCGGCATCGGCCAGGTCGGCAAGGCCTTCCGCAACGAGATCACACCCGGCAACTTCATCTTCCGCACGCGCGAGTTCGAGCAGATGGAGATCGAGTACTTCACCCCGCCCGCCGAGGCGCAGGAGTGGTTCGAGCACTGGGTCGAGGTCTGCTGGGCGTGGTTCATCGACCTCGGCATCGACCCCGAGAACATGCGCCAGTTCGACGTCCCCGAGCATGAGCGGGCGCACTACTCCGCAGGCACGATCGACTTCGAGTACCGATTCGGCTTCCCCGGCAAGGAGTGGGGCGAGCTGATGGGCGTCGCCAACCGCACCGACTACGACCTCTCCAGCCACGCCGAGGCGTCGGGCCAGAGCCTGTCGTACTTCGATCAGGCGTCCGGTGAGCGGTACACGCCGTACGTGATCGAGCCGTCCTTCGGTCTGACTCGCTCGATGATGGCATTCCTCGTCGACGCGTATCGCGAGGAGGAGGTGCCCAACGCCAAGGGCGGCACCGACATCCGCACCGTGCTCAAGCTCGACCCGCGGATCGCCCCCGTGAAGGTCGCCGTGCTGCCGCTGTCGCGCAACGAGAAGCTGTCGCCGCTGGCCCGCGAGGTCGCCGACGGCCTCCGCGGACGCTGGGCCATCGACTTCGACGACGCCGGGGCCATCGGCCGCCGCTACCGTCGTCAGGACGAGATCGGCACGCCGTTCTGCGTCACGGTCGACTTCGACTCGCTCGACGACCACGCCGTCACCGTGCGCGACCGCGACACGATGGCACAGGAGCGCATCTCGATCGACGGCCTGCACGAGTACCTCGCGGAACGACTCAAGGGCGCGTAGCGCACGTCGGTCTTGCCTCGCCGAGACCCCTGCTTCCTGCCGAGACCCCCACTTGTTCGCATGAACAGGTGGGGGCCTCGGCGGTAGGCGGGGGTTTCGATGGCCGAGAGGGCATCACGCGGATGCCGCGCTGCCCGCGACTGCTCGCGCATAGCGCTCGGACAGCAGGCGCAGCCGGGGTATCAGTTCCGGCGGGGACTCCACGGTGAAGTCCATCATCAACATCCCGATATAGGCGGCCACCGTGTCGAGGCTGTCGGCGCCGGTGACCAGGATGCAGTGGTCGTCGTCGACCGGCTCCACGACGCCGACCGCGGCGTGGATCCGGTCGAGGACAGCCTCGGCCGGAGCGTCGATGCGCAGTCGGGCGTGCACCGCCCAGCCGCTCACGGCGATGGTCCGCATGGCGAACGCCGTGTAGTCGCCGCCGGGAAGAGGCTGCGGTTCGAAGCGGCGGCGGGTCGGCATCCGCAGTTCCATCCAATCCACCCGATGCGTGCCCCATTCGCCGGTCTGCGGGTCGCGCGCGACGAGGTACCAGCGGCGGTGCCAGGTGAGCAACCGGTACGGCTCGACCAGCACGGGCCGTCCCTCGTAGTCGAAGCGCAGCCATTCCGTGTTCCGGATGGCATTCGCGATGGCCTGGAGCGCCGTGGCGTCGACCTCCGGGTCCGGGGCGTCGGTGTCGTTGTTCTCCGGAGCGCGGTCGACACTCGACCGGAGGGCGTCGACCGTCGGGCGCAGGTGCGACGGCAGCACCTGCTCGAGCTTCGCGAGCGCTCTGGCCCCGGATTCGGCGACTCCGGCGATCCCGGCCGCGGCGCGAAGGCCCACCGTCACCGCCACGGCCTCCTCGTCGTCGAGCAGCAGAGGGGGCAGCTTTCCGCCGGCGCCGAGCCGGTACCCGCCGACCGCGCCGCGAGCCGCGTCGACGGGGTAGCCGAGTTCCCGGAGCCGCTCGATGTCATGGCGCACGGTACGGGTCGCGACGCCGAGACGTTCGGAGAGCTCGCGACCGGTACGCTCCGGGCTCGCCTGCAGCAGGGAGAGCAGTGCCAGCAGACGCGCCGTCGGGTCAGCCATGAAAGTTCTCCAGAATCCTCGATTTATTAGGAGCATATCCGACCTAATAGGCTCATATCGTCGAAGACATGAACAACACACACCTCACCTTCCGCCCGTTCTCCGTCTCCGTCTCGTCCGCAGAGGTCGCCGACCTCCAGGACCGTCTCGCCCGCACCCGCCTGCCTCAGCCGTCCCCCGTGGACGACTGGGACGTCGGCACGCCGAACTCCTACCTGCGCGAAGCCGTGGACGCCTGGCGTGCTTTCGACTGGGCCGCTGCCGAGTCGAAGATCAACGCCGTGCCGCATTTCACGACCGAGATCGACGGCCAGAACATCCACTTCATCCATGTGCGCTCGTCGCACGAGGGCGCGACTCCACTGCTGCTCGCGCACACCTATCCCGGATCGTCGATCGACTACCTCGAGATGATCGACCAGCTCGTCGACCCGGCGGCGCACGGCGGCCGCGCCGAGGACGCCTTCGACGTCGTGATCCCGGATGCTCCGGGCTACGGCTACTCGCAGCCCCTCGCCTCCGCCGGCTGGACCACGGCCCGGGTCGCCGCAGCCTACGACCAGCTGATGCGCGGTCTCGGCTACGACAGCTACGGCATCCACGGCTCCGACAACGGCGCGATGGTCGCCCGCGAACTCGGCCTGCTGAATCCCGAGGGCTTCCTCGGACTGCACGTCCTCCAGCTGTTCTCCTTCCCGTCGGGCGACCCGTCCGAGTTCGAGAAGCTGGAGCCGGCAGGACTACGCGGGCCTCGAGCACATGCAGTGGTTCCAGTCGGTCGGCGGCTACAACACGATGAACTCCTCACGGCCGCAGACGATCGCCGTCGGGACTCAGCGACTCGCCGCTCGGACTCCTGGCCTACAGCGAGCTGTTCAACAACTTCGGCAACGGCACCTCGCTCGTGCCGCTGGAGAAGATCCTGCTCGAGGTCAGCGTGAACTGGTTCGCCAACGCCGCCTCCGGGATGAGCCGCAGCTACCTGGAGAACGCCCGCGCCGATGCCGGTGAAGACGCCGAGCCGCAGATCAACGCGGCGCCGACCGGCGTCGCCGTGTTCAAGGACGACTTCCAGACGATCCGGGTGTTCGCCGAACGCGACAACTCGAACATCGTGCACTGGAGCCGCTTCGACGAGGGCGGGCACTTCGCGTCGCTGGAGCGTCCCGATGTTCTCGCCGGTGACGTCCGGGCGTTCTTCGCCGGGCTGCGCTGATCGCTCGACCGCACACCGAAACCCCCTTCTGCTGCCGAGACCCCCTCCCGCCGGGACGCTCGGTAGGAGGGGGTCTCGGGTCAGCCGGTGACCGTGAGCTGCACCTGATCGGTGCCGCCCGCTTCGACCCAGGCCAGGGAGCGTTCGAGGATGCCGCGGAGCACGTCGAGGTCGACCTGCTCGAGGTCCTTGATGTAGAGGCATCCCGCGCCCGTGGCGTGCGGACCGAGATCTGCCAGCGCCTCTGCGTGAGCCGCGACCCCATCGAAGAGATAGATCGTGGTCGCGGCTTTGCGCGGGGCGAAGCCGATCAGCCCGGAATCGCCCTCGGTGCCGGTCGGATAACGGTAGTGGCAGGATCCGAAGCCGATGATCGTGCCCCACGTCATCGGATCGCGACCGGAGATCTCCTGCATGAGCGCGGTCAGCGTCTCGGCATCCCGCCGTCGCTTCTCCGGCGTCGCCCGGGCGATCAGACCTGCGACGTCGTCGCCGGTGGGCTTCATGAGCCGGCCTTCGCCGCAGCCTTCATCGCCTTCTTGTGCTCGCGGACCTGCGTCAGCGATTCCGGCGAGACGATGTCGGCCACGCTGCGGAATGAGCCCTCCTCGCCATAGGGCCCGGCGGCCTCCCGCCACCCCTGGCCGGTGAAGCCGTACTGCTTGCCGAGGAGCGCGAGGAAGATCTTCGCCTTCTGCTCGCCGAAACCGGGAAGGGCCTTCAGCCGCTTCAGCACCTCGACGCCGCTCGGGTCGCCCTCGGTCCACAGCGCAGCGGCATCGCCATCCCAGTCATCGACGAGCGTCTGACAGAGCGTCTGCACCCGGGCGGCCATGGAACCGGGGAAACGGTGCACCGCCGGGGTCTGCTTGAACGCCTCGAGGAACTCGTCGGGGTCCATCCGGGCGATCGCGGCCGCGTCCGTGGCTCCGGTGCGCTGCTCGATCTTGAGCGGTCCGGCGAAGGCCGTCTCCATCGGCACCTGCTGGTCCAGGAGCATCCCGACCAGGAGCGCGAGCGGGTTGCCGGTGAGGAGGGCGTCGGCGGCGGTGTCTCCGGTGATGTGAAGGGCCATGCGACCAGTCTCGCACCGGGAGCTCCGCCGCGGGATGCCGTGTCAGGCGGTGGCGGCGCTCTCCGTGTCGTCCGCTGCGGGAGCCACGCCGTACAGCGTCTCGAGAGCGGCCGCGAAGTCGTCGGCGCGGCCGGTGGCGGCGAGTTCGTGCGCACGCGTCGTCGGCGTGTGCAGGAGGACGCCGGCGAGGTGGCGTAGGGCCTGCTCGATACGGCCGTCCTCGTCGCCCCGCGCACGGGCGCGACCGACCTCGGACTCGAGCAGATCGAAGATGTGCGTGCGCAGCGCGACGATCGACGGGGTCACGCTCTGACGCGCGCCCACGACATGGAAGGTGTCGGCGGCGTCGCGGACGACGCTGCGTGCGGCATCCGTCGCCTGCAGTTCTTCCAGCGGCGCATGCAGCCGGATCGTCTCGAGATCGAGAAGTGCAGTTCCTTCGACCCGAGCGACGGCGGGGTCGACGTTGCGCGGCATGCCGAGGTCGACGACGAGCCTGCTGCGTGCGCCGACGGGGCACCCGGTGGGGGCGATTCCGGTGGGGGCGCTCAGGTGCTCGGGTCCGAGGACGGGTTCGGTCGCCGTGGTGCAGGTGATCAGCAGGCTCGAGCGCGATGCGGCGTGCGCGTACTCGTCGGCGGCGACAGCGCGGATGCCGTGCTTCGCGGCGAACGCCTCGGCCCTGCCCGACGGCGAGAACACCGAGATGTTCACGGCGCCGCGCTCGCGAAGCGTCGCGAGAGTGACGGCGGCGTAGGCGCCGGTGCCGACGAGCAGCACGCGCTCGGCAGACCAGTCGGCGATGCGGCTGTCGGCGAGCTCCAGCGCGAGGCGCACGAGCGATCGGCCGGCGCGGCCGAGGGCGGTGACGTTCTTGACCTTGCGCTGCGCCTGGCTCGCGCGCTGGAAGAGTCGCTCGAGCTCGGGGGAGGTGGTGCCGTCCGTGCGTGCGGCCTTCAGAGCGCGCCGCACCTGACCGGCGATCTCGCCCTCGCCGGAGACCACGGATTCGAGGCCGGCGGCGACGGAGAAGAGGTGCTCCGCGACGTGCCGGCCGGAATGGACCGAGTACGCGCCGTCGAGATCTGCGGCCGGAACTCCGGTGGCCGTCTCGACCGCCTCGAGCACGGCCTCGACGCCGATGGCGCCGGCCGCGGTGACCGGCTCGTCGATCTCGATGTACGCCTCAAAACGATTGCAGGTCGCCAGGACGACCGCACCCTGCACGACAGGCGCCATGCTCACCAGGGTCGGAGCGACGTCATCGGGGGTGCGGCTCAGACGTTCGAGCAGATCGAAGGAGGCGGTCTTGTGACTCGCCGAGACGCAGAGCAGCACAGATCGATTGTACCGGAGCCTGATTGCCAGGAGGTTTCGCGGGGCTTGGTGACTGCCGGGCTCCGGAGCGACTCATAGGAAGTCGATGGAAGGATGGTGCCATGCCCCTCTCCGATGCCCCGCTGCTGCGCGCACTCGCCGGCGACCGCCCCGATCAGGCTCCTGTCTGGTTCATGCGTCAGGCCGGTCGTTCGCTGCCCGAGTACCGGGAGCTGCGAGTCGGAACACGGATGCTGGACGCCTGCCTCACACCGGATCTCGCAGCCGAGATCACCCTGCAGCCGGTGCGCCGGCACGGGGTGGATGCGGCCGTGTTCTTCAGCGACATCGTCATCCCCCTGCGTCTCGCCGGTGTCGACGTCGTCATCGAACCGGGCCGCGGCCCCGTGTTCGCGAATCCCGTGCGCACCGCGGCCGACGTCGACCGGATCACCGCGATCGACCCCGATTCGCTGGACGCCACCGCGATCGCCGAGGCCGTCCGCCTGGTGGTTGCCGAGCTCGGCGATACCCCGCTGATCGGTTTCGCCGGTGCCCCGTTCACCCTCGCGGCCTACCTCGTGGAGGGCGGTCCGTCGAAGGAGCACCTCCGCGCGCGGGCGATGATGCACGCGGATCCGGCCTCCTGGAACAAGCTGGCCCGCTGGCTGGCGCAGATCTCGCGCACCTTCCTCGTGGCGCAGCGCGACGCCGGAGCATCCGTCGTGCAGCTCTTCGACTCATGGGCCGGTTCCCTCAGCCCCGCCGACTACCGTGCCTTCGTCGCTCCGCACTCCCGTGCCGCACTCGACGGCATCGGCATCCCGACGATCCACTTCGGCGTCGGCACCGGGCCGTTCCTCGCCGACATGCGTCTCGGGGGCATCGCCGACGGCGTCGGAGTCGACTGGCGTCAGCCGCTCGACGAGGCCGCCGCCATCCTCGGACCTGACGTCACCGTGCAGGGCAACATCGACCCGGCTCTCCTCTCCGCACCCTGGCCGGTGCTGGAGGCGCACGTGCTCGACGTCCTCGAACGAGGCCGAGCCGCCCGCGGGCACATCCTCAACCTCGGACACGGCGTGCCGCCGGAGACCGACCCCGACCAGCTCACGCGCATCGTGGAGCTGGTGCACGCGTCGGCTGAACACGGAGCAACGGTGTGACCGAGCCGGCCGGTCCCGAGGCGCTCGCCGCCCGTGCCGCCGCGACCCACGTGATCGTCGTCGGCGGGGGGATCGGCGGGCTGATCTCCGCACGCGAGTGCGTGAAGGTCGGTATGCAGGTCACGGTGCTCGAAGCCTCGGATGCACTGGGCGGAGCCATCCGCCGGGCGGAAGTCGGCGGCGTGCGCGTCGACTCCGGAGCCGAGAGCTTCGCCACCCGCGGGGGCCACGTGCGCGCCTTGCTGGAAGAGCTCGGCCTCGCGGATCGGATCGTGACGCCTGCCGCCGGAGGCGCGTGGCTGGCCGGCATCCCGGGAACCGGGGCGGCGCCCCTGCCGGTCGGCGGCATCCTCGGCATCCCGGCGAACCCGTTCCAGGACGACGTGCGCCGCATCATCGGCTGGTCGGGCGCCTGGCGCGCCTACCTCGACCGCATCCGCCCGCCGCTCACGATCGGCCATCAGCACAGCCTCGGCAGACTCGTCTCCTCGCGGATGGGCGCCAAGGTGCGCGATCGCCTGGTCGCGCCGGTGACGACCGGGGTGTATTCCGCGTCGCCGGAGGAGGTGGATGTCGATGTCGCGGCCCCCGGACTCAACGCCGCACTCACGCGCACAGGCTCCCTTTCCGGCGCCGTGCAGGCGCTACGCGATGAGGGCGCGGCTCGCGCGTCGAAGGCTCCCGGCTCGGCGGTGGAGGGCATCGACGGTGGGATGCACGTGCTCGTCGATGCGCTCGAGGCCGAGCTCGCACGCCTCGGCGCGACAGTGCGCACGCAGGCGCGGGTGCGGTCGCTCTCCCGGAGGGGGGAGTCGTGGCTGGTCACGGCTGCGGTCGCACCGGATGCTGCGGCTGAGGGTACCTCAGACGCCGATCTCGTCGAACACGTCGACCCCGTCGAGGAGTTCGAAGCCGACGCGGTCATCCTGGCCACCGACGAGAACGTCGCCCGCGCGCTGCTCGACCCGCTCGTGCCGGGACTCTCCGCCTCCGCATCCGGATCGGCGGCGCCGGAGATCGAGATCGTCACGCTCCTGCTCGAGGCGCCAGCGCTCGACGCCGCGCCGCGCGGCACCGGCGTGCTCACCGTGCCCGGCAGTCACACCGCGAAGGCGCTGACCCACTCCACGGCGAAGTGGGGCTGGCTGCGCGAGGCCGCCGGCACGCGCCACCTCGTGCGGGTCTCCTTCGGCGCCCAGGGCGAGCCGCCCGCGACCGCGGACCTGGACGACGACGCCGCCGCGGCGCTCGCGCTGAGCGAAGCATCCGCGCTGCTGGGCGTGCCGCTTCCGCGGACCGCGCTCGTCGCCGCGCACCGTTCCCGCTTCGTGCAGTCGCAGCCCGCATCGATCATCGGGGCCGACGGGCGACGTGCCGCCGCGCGTGACGCCGTGCGTACTGTCCCCGGTCTCGCTGTCGTCGGGGCCTGGCTCGCCGGGACCGGACTCGCCCAGGTCGTCCCGGATGCCGAGCAGGAGGCCGACCGGTTGCGCCGAGCCCTCATCTGGGGTTGAACAGCGGCGTGTGTCAACCCCTTTCACGAACTGATGCCTAAATCGGCATACAGGGTTACGCTGGGTACCTGGCCGACGGGGATCGAAGCCTGCGGCTCGACCGGAACAACGTGAGGAGCACCCTATGAAGGGGAAGATCGGACTCGTCGTCGGGCTCGGCGCCGGATACGTCCTCGGGACGCGCGCCGGACGCGAGCGCTATGAACAGATCAAGAAGCAGTGGCTGAAGGTGTGGAACCTCGACCCTGTGCAGGATCAGGTCGACAAGGTCAAGACCTTCGCCAAGTCGCAGGCCGCCGCCGTCCCCGGCGCGGTCTGGAACGGGGCGGTGAAGGTCGTCCAGTCCGTGAGCGGGTCCGGCACGCCCGGTCAGAAGCTCGACTCCGTCATCGCGACGGGCAAAGATGCCGTCGAAGACGTCGCTCGGGCTGCGGACGACACCGCGGCCGAAGCGAAGAAGCCGTCAGCGAGCAAGCCGGCCGCGAAGAACTCGACGACAGGTTCAGGATCCGCGAAGAGCGGCAGCTGATGCTCCGCGGGAAACGCGACCGCGCCGACGACAGCCTGCTGACACTGCTCGGCGACCTGCCCGAGCTGGTCACCAACCTGATCAAGGCCGAGGTCGATGCGGCGAAGAGCTGGATCTCGCGCACCGCCAAGGATGCCGGGTTCGGGTCGGTCTGGTTCCTCGTCGCGCTGTTCTTCCTGTTCTGGGCTGTGCCGGTGATCCTCGTCTTCGCGATCGCCGGGCTGTCGTCGTGGTGGCCGGTGTGGCTCTCGGCGCTGGCGGTGTTCGGCATTCTCCTGCTCGCTGTGCTGTTCTTCGCGCTGCTGGGCATCCTGAAGTTCCGCAAGGTGCTCGCGCGGCAGAATCCCGCGCAGGCCGTGGCTGAAGACATCCGACTCGTGAAGGACGCCGGCGATGACCGTATCTGAGAACACGCACCGCACCGTCGTGCCCGCCGGAATCATCGATCCTGTCGCCTCGGCTCGCGCCGAGTTGAAGGCGGCCCTCGCGGCGATCGAGGTGAAGGGCAACTTCCCGCGCCGGATCGAGAAGGCGTCGCAGCGCGCTGCGGCGAAGGCGCGGACGTTCGCTGATCGCAACCCGATCGGCGCCGTCGCCGCGGCGGTCGGCATCGCTGCGATCGTCGGCGGTGCGGTCTGGGTGATCGCCAGAGCGCTCTCGCGCTGACGGAGGGTCATCCGGTCGCCGCCCTCTCGTAAAGAAGGCAGACTGGAAGCATGTCCGAAGAGCTCGAAGAGAACCCGTCCGGCTTCACCCTCTGGGCCGTGTGGCGACGCCACCCCGAGATGCCGGTCACCGAGACCGATGCGACCGAACTCGAGACGATCGTCGGGTACATCGAGGACTCCGGGGTCAGGGTTCGCGGTTTCTACGACGTGTCCGGCCTCAAGGCGGACGCCGACCTGATGGTCTGGCTGCACGGTGACACGGCCGAAGAACTGCAGCGGGCTCTGCGCCGTCTGCGTCGCACCGAACTGCTGCGCACGCTGCTCCCGGTGTGGAACGTCATGGGCGTGCACCGCGACGCGGAGTTCAACCGTCAGCACGTGCCCGGCTTCCTGCGCGGCGTCGAGCCGAAGCAGTGGCTGTGCCTGTACCCGTTCGTGCGCACCCCGGAGTGGTACCTCGCTCCGGAGGAGGACCGCCGCAAGATGCTCGCCGATCACGGACGCAAGGGCGCGGCGTTCACCGGCGTCATCGCCAACACGGTCGCGGCCTTCGCGCTCGGCGACTACGAGTGGCTGCTTCCCCTCGAGGCCGACGACGTGACCGAGCTCGTCGACCTGATGCGCGACCTCCGTTACACGGATGCGCGCCGTTACGTGAAGGAGGAGGTGCCTTTCTACACGGGGCGCCGGCTCCGATTCGACGAGATCGCCGACGTCCTCCAGTAGTGGCGATGGACACCCCGATCCGCCTGGGCACCCGCCGCAGCGCACTCGCGCTGGCGCAGTCCGGCCACGTCGCCACCGCCATCGAGAAGCTTTCCGGACGCGCGGTCGAGCTCATTCCGATCGTCTCCGAGGGCGACACGAACCGCGCCTCGCTTTCGGAGATCGGCGGTCAGGGCATCTTCGCGACCCGACTGCGTGAAGCGCTCCTCGCCGGCGAGTGCGACATTCTCGTGCACTCGCTGAAGGACCTGCCCACGGCGATTCCGGACGGACTGGTGATCGCTGCGACACCTCAGCGGGAAGATGCCCGTGACGTCGTGCTGACCCGCGACGGAACACCGCTGCACGAGCTGCGTGACGGCAGCACCATCGGCACCGGTTCTCCGCGGCGTATCGCGCAGGTGCACCGCCGGGCTCCACATGCCGTCGTCGTCGACATCCGCGGCAACGTCGATTCGCGCTTGGCCCGTGTGCTCTCGGGCGAATTGGATGCCGTGATCCTCGCGGCCGCCGGCCTTTCACGTCTCGATTCGGACACGGAATTGAAACGGGAGCAGCTCGGCCTGGCCGAATGGCCGACTGCTCCCGGGCAGGGTTCGCTGGCTGTCGAGACGACGACGAATGCCCCTGCTGTACTGCTCGCCGCGCTCGCCGCGCTGGATGACGAGGCCACTCGTCTGGCGGTCACGGTGGAGCGCGCGATCCTCGAGGGCCTCGATGCCGGATGCCAGGCGCCGATGGCCGCTCACGCGGTCGTCACTGGCGCAACCGCGCGCGTCCGGACCGTCGTCTACTCTCCGGATGACAGCCGCCGCATCGGGCTCGACGTCACGGAGACGCTGAACGGGGAGTATATTCGTCGGAACGGCAGTGGCAATGGAGCGGATGCTGCCGATGGTGCAGACCCGATGCACGCGGCACGCCTGCTCGGGTTGACTGTTGCCCGTCGGCTGCTCGAACAAGGGGCGGCTGACCTCGTCTCCCGAGAGCTTTCCTCATGACATCATCCGATTCGAAGCAAGACCGACCGCTCGACGGCTGGCGCGTACTCGTGCCCCGTGGCGGGCCGTGGGGCGACGGCGTCGCCGCGAGTCTGCGCGCCGAAGGCGCCGTTCCGGTCGTCGCGCCGCTCATCAACTTCGCACCGACCACCGACCAGGCCGCTCTCGACCGCGCTCTGGAGCAGCTGGCGGCCGGCGAGTTCGACTGGCTCACGATCACGAGCGCGACCACGGTCGACGTGCTGTTCGCCCATCGCGCCGCCGTTCCCCGATCGACGCGGGTCGCCGCTGTCGGCGAGACCACGGCCGCCGCTCTCCAGGCGGTCGGCTATGAGGTCGACCTGGTGCCGGAGGACGACAACTCCGCAGAGGGGATGGCCGCGCAGCTCATCTCCCTCGAGTCCGAGCCGCGCCGCATCCTGACCCTGCGGAGCGAGATCGCGAAGCCCGTGCTCACCCGTTCGCTGATCGACGCGGGGCACGATGTGCACAGCGTCGTCGCCTATCGGACGGTGGGAGTTCCGGTCACGGAGCGCATCAAGCGCGACGTCGAGAACGGGCGCATCAACGCCATCCTCATCACCAGCGGCTCGGTCGCGGAGCAGGTGCGCGAGCAGTTCCCCGACATCCCGGACAACACGCTGCTCGCAGCCATCGGACCCCGCACGGCGAACGACGCCCGCAAGGCGGGTCTGCCGATCTCGGTGGTCGCTGATCGGCAGACGGTGGATGCTCTCATCGACGCCGTCTCGCGTTTCACCCTTCCGCACGCGGCCGACGAGTTCGCACCGTGAGCTTCCCGGATCTCCGTCTGAGGCGACTTCGCCAGTCGCCCGCGGTTCGTGCCCTCGTGCGCGAGACGTCATTGGCGCCGTCGCAGCTCGTGCTTCCGATGTTCGTGCGCGAGGGCCTTCGCGAGCCTTCGCCCATCGGATCGATGCCGGGCGTCCTGCAGCACTCGCTGGACTCGCTGCGCGCCGCCGCGGTCGAGGCGGCCGAAGCCGGCGTGGGCGGGGTGATGCTCTTCGGCGTGCCCTCGGTGCGTGACGCGATCGGCTCGGGAGCGGATGACCCCGACGGCATCCTGAACGTCGCCACCGCGGCCGTCGTCGCCGAGGTCGGCGATGCGCTCGTCGTGCAGACCGACCTGTGCCTCGACGAGTTCACCGATCACGGGCACTGCGGAGTGCTCGCTGCCGACGGCCTTTCGACAGGCTCAGGAACCCAGGTCGACAACGACGCGACGCTGAAGCGCTACGCAGCGATGGCGATCGCCCAGGCTCGGGCAGGATCCCACCTGCTGGGCCTGTCCGGGATGATGGACGGCCAGGTCGCCGTCGTCCGCTCCGCGCTGGATGCCGAGGGCTTCACGCAGACGCTGCTGCTTGCGTACGCCGCGAAGTACGCGAGCGCCTTCTACGGCCCGTTCCGGGAGGCCGTCGACTCGCAGTTGAAGGGCGATCGCCGCACGTATCAGCTCGACCCCGGCAACCGCAGGGAGGGCGTGCGCGAGGCCGTCGTCGACGAGGCCGAGGGCGCGGACATCGTCATGGTCAAGCCCGCGATGGCGTTCCTCGACGTGCTGCGTGAGGTGCGCGACACGGTGAGCATCCCGGTCTGGGCGTATCAGGTCTCCGGAGAGTACGCGATGATCGAGGCCGCCGCCGCGAACGGCTGGATCGATCGCCGCGCGGCGGTACTGGAGTCGCTGCTGTCCATCCGCCGCGCCGGAGCCGACACCGTCCTGACATACTGGGCGACCGAAGCGGCCCGCTGGCTGCGCGAAGACGGTCGCTGAGCGCTGCATCCCTTGAGGAGTCATCCATGACCGACCGCAATGACGCCCTGTTCTCCGCTGCCAGGGCGGTGATCCCCGGCGGCGTCAACTCCCCGGTTCGCGCCTACGGTTCGGTCGGCGGCACGCCGCGATTCCTCGCCTCGGCGCGCGGGGCGACGGTGACGGATGCCGCCGGCAACGAGTACGTCGATCTCGTCGCGTCCTGGGGCCCGGCGCTCCTCGGCCATGCGCACCCCGAGGTCGTCGCCGCGGTTCAGGATGCCGCGACCCGGGGTCTCTCGTTCGGCGCGCCGACGGAGGGCGAGGTAGAGCTGGCGGAGCTCATCGCCGATCGTGTCCGGGTCGGCACCGTTCGACCCGTCGAGCGCGTGCGCCTGGTGTCGACGGGCACCGAAGCGACGATGACCGCGATCCGTCTGGCGCGCGGCGCCACCGGCCGTGACCTGCTGGTGAAGTTCGCCGGGCACTATCACGGACACTCCGACGGGTTGCTCGCTCAGGCGGGTTCGGGCGTCGCGACGCTCGCGCTGCCCGGATCGGCGGGGGTCCCCGCGGCGATCGCCGCGCAGACGCTCGTCATCGGATACAACGATCCGGCGGCGTTGGAGGCCGTCTTCGTCGAGTACGGTCCGCGTATCGCGGCGGTCATCGTCGAGGCGTCAGCGGCGAACATGGGCGTCGTCGCCCCTCTCCCCGGGTTCAACCAGCTCATCTCCGACACCGCGCATGCGTACGGCGCGCTGATGATCTTCGACGAGGTGCTCACGGGCTTCCGGGTGCACCCGGCAGGATTCTGGGGCCTGCAGGTCGAGGGTGGCGAGGAGTTCGTCCCCGACGTCTTCACCTTCGGCAAGGTCGTCGGCGGTGGGATGCCGCTGGCCGCTCTCGGCGGCCGGGCAGAGATCATGGATCTGCTCGCACCGGTCGGGCCGGTCTACCAGGCGGGCACGCTCTCCGGGAATCCACTGTCGGTCGCTGCGGGACTCGCCACGTTGCGGCTCGCGACGCCGGAGGTCTACGCCGCGGTGGATGCGGCCGCGAACCGCGTGGCCACGGCGCTGGATGCCGCGCTGACCGACGCCGGTGTGACCCACTCGGTCGCGAAGGCGGGGAGCTTGTTCAACGCATCGTTCCGCGCAACCGCGCCGCGCGACTATGCCGAGGCGCAGGCGCAGGAGTCCTTCCGCTACGCGCCCTTCTTCCACGCGATGCGCGAGCAGGGGATCGCCTTGCCGCCGAGCGTGTTCGAGGCCTGGTTCCTCACCGCCGCGCACGGCGAGCAGGAGCTTCAGCGGATCGAGTCCGCGCTTCCGATCGCGGCCGCCGCGGCGGCGTCCGCCTGAACACGGCCGGCTGAGACGACGACACCCCTGCGGCAATGCCGCAGGGGTGTCGGTGCACCGGGGATCAGCCGCCGAGGCCGCCCAGAAGGGCGAGGAGAGTGCTGAGGAGAGAGGTGACGAGGCCGAGAACAGCGTCCATTTTTCATTCCTTCTTCTGGTGGGCCGAAGCCCGTTGGGGATAGCGCCCGGGGGGACGCGACTCCACTTTGACGCACTGGTATACCAAGCTGCAAGAGTGATGTTCGGCCAGATGCGTGGGTGACTTTCGTCCAGTCGCGATGACGATCGTCCTCGCCTCCGGAGGGCCTCGTCGAACCCGCCGTCGCGCCGGATTCGGACGGATCCGACAACCGGATCGTTGCGTTCCTGTGAACAAGTTGCAGCCAACTCGCGGGAAGGCGCTGGCAGACTGGATCCATGGTGACGTTGCTGCTGGATTCGACGCAACTGGAAGTTGTGCTCTCGCCGATCGAGCGCGCCGCGACCTTCCACAAGAAGAGTCTCCTCATCGCCCGAGACACCATCACCAAGGTGCAGCTCACCGATGACGCATGGACGTGGTTGCGTGGCGTGCCGAATCCGGGTACACACATCCCCGGCGTTCTCGCGGCCGGAAGTTGGAAGGCCGCAGGCACCGTCGAGTTCGTGCTCATCCGCCGCCGGCGTCCGAGCGTCGTGATCGACCTCGAGGGCGATGAGCAGTACGGCAGGCTCATCCTGACGACGAGCCACGGGCTGGCCCTCACGCAGGCACTTCGCCTGGACGTCTCTTCGGAGCCGGCCGATGTCGAAGAGATCGTGCTGACATCGCCCACGCCGGTCAGCGGGGGCCGGCGACGCCCGGTCATTCGTCCGCGCCCCGCCTGAGCGCCGTCAGCATACGGAAACGCCCTCCGGCACCGGTGAGGTGCGGAGGGCGTTGTCACGCGAGCGGGTGCCGCTCAGTCGTGATGACGGCGCTCGTCGCCGTGGTGCTCGTGACCGTGCTCGTCGTGGTGCTCGTGAGCGTTGTCGCCCTGATCCTGGTCACCCTGATTCTGGTCGTCCTGATTCTGGTCGCCCGGGTGCTCGTCGCCGTGCGACTCGGCGCTGTCGTCGCCTGGCACCTCGGTCTCAGCGGCCAGCGACTGGCCGACGGTGCCGGCGAGCGGAACCGTGTCGATCACGCCGGTGCTCGCGACCGACCAGTGTGCGCGATCATCAGCGGATGACTCACCCGCGGCGCCCGCTGGCCCGGCTGTCGCCGGGCTCAGCGGGTAGTCCTTGGGCTCGTCCTCGAAGTACGCGCGTGCGGCTGCGGCGAGCATCGAGGACACCGCGGCGGAGCGCGGGTCGGCATCGTCGGATGCTCCGCTCTCGTCGTCGCGTTGCCCGTCGTCGCCGCCCTGCGAGTCGTCGTCGCCGTGCTCGTCGGAGGAGTGATCCTCATCATCGCCGAGAGCGGCGAAGATCTCGATGCCTTCGTGCTCTTCGTCGCTGTCGGTATCGTCGGCGTCGGTCAGGCTCTCGTCGTTCGTCTCGACAGGTGCGTCGTCGTCCGTCGCGGACGCCTGCTCGGCGCCTTCGCTCTCGCGCCCGGCATCGACCTGGGCGGGCTCGACGTCTCCGGTCGCGGCGTCTCCCGACTCGTCGGCGTCCACCGTTTCGTGAGCGGACTCATCCGGCTCGAAGACCGGGGAGAAGGCCGCCGTCGCGGCCGTCGCGGCCGTCGCGGACACCGGGGCGGCCGTGCCGAACAGGATGTCGTCGAATGAGGGCTTCGGAGCGTCGGGCGCCTCGTCAGCGGAGGCGCCGTCGCCGGTTGCCTCCGGCTCAAATGCGGCGTCCCACTTCTCGTCGGCGGGTGCGACCGAGTCGTCGGTCGATTCCGGGTGCCACTCGATGCCGGTCGCGTTGGGAGCTTCGGGATCGGTGTCCATGTCGGTGTCTCCGGCGACCTCGGCTTCCGCTGCCGTCTCGACGTCGGCTGCATCCTCATCGACGGACTCGACATCCGTCGACGCGAAGCCCTCTGCCGCACCCTCTTCCGCAACGACGTCTTCCTCACTGACGTCGTCCGCCGTGACGTCGTCAGGAACGACCTCGTCAGAAACGGCCTCGTCCGCAACAGCCCCTGCGCCGGAATCCGCCCGTGCGTCGTCGTCAACGCCAGCGTCGCCGAACAACCCTGCGACGCCGTTCGAAGCCTCGGCGTCCGCTTCATCCTCGTCCGGGGCGGCGCTCTCGTCATCGGCCTGATCCGCGACGCCCGCTCCGAACAGCCCGGCCGCGCCCGCGGTGGCCACTCCGGCCGCAACCGGCGCCGCGAGCAGCGGTTCCACAGAGGATCCGGCATCCGAATCCTCGTCGGAATCCAGGTCCCCCGCGTCCAGATCGTCGGACAGATCCGCGTCCTCGTCGACCGGCGGCGCTGCGAACAATCCGTTGCGCTCATGATCGACCAGCTGCGAGGCCGCGGTCTTGGCGCCGGGTTCGAGCCTTCCTCCGCGGACGAGATCGATGAAGACGTCCTCCAGGGTCGGCCCGCGCTGCACGAGAGAACTCAGGGCGATGCCCGCCGCCGCTGCGACGGCGCCGACCGTAGCGGAGTCGGCGCCGCGTACGGTCAAGCCGGAGCGGAGCACCTCGACGTCGAATCCGGCAGCCGACAGGGCTGTGGTCAGGGCCGCCCGGTCATCGGCATCCACGACGACGGATCCGGCGGCCGGATCGGCGAGCTTCTCGATGCCGCTCGCCATCACGAGCTGACCCTTCGAGAGCACGAGCACGTTGTCGGCGACCTGCTCGACCTCGCTGAGCACATGGGAGGAGACCAAGACGGTGCGGCCCTCATCCGCGAGGCGGCGCATCAGTAGGCGCATCCAGCGGATGCCCTCGGGGTCGAGTCCGTTCGCCGGCTCGTCGAAGACGAGCGCGCCGGGATCGCCGAGAAGGGCGGTCGCGACGTTGAGGCGCTGACGCATGCCGAGGGAGTAGCCGCCGAGACGGGTCTCGCCTTCGTCGGCCAGGCCGACCATCGTGAGCACTTCGTCGATCCGCGACAGCGGGATGCCGTTCGCCTTCGCGGCGATCGCGAGCTGACGGTTCGCGGTGCGACGCGGCCGGTACGGAGTCTCCTCCAGAACCGCACCGATCGTGCGCAGCGGTTGCCGGAGGTCAGCGTACGGTACGCCGGCGATCGTCGCCGTTCCCGACGTCGCGCGTACCTGTCCGAGCAGGATCCGCAGCGTGGTCGTCTTGCCGGCCCCGTTCGGGCCGAGGAAGGCGGTGACGACACCGGGCTCGATACGGGCGGAGAAGTCGGAGACCGCCATCACATCATTGAAGCGCTTCGTCACGCGCGTGAACTCGAGCACCTGTCCTTCGGGCATCCGCGACCTCTCCTTGCGTGGCAGTTCCTCCCTATCCTGCCGGAGAACGGCACCATATCCTGCATTTTGCGCGCGAACCGGCGGGTGCTGCGATCGGAGTAGCCTGGCACGCGTGACCGATCCCGAAGCCGTTCCCCGTGTCCTCGCTCGCGCGGAAGGAGCGCTCGGACATCTCACGCTCAACCGTCCGGAGGCGATCAACGCTCTCGATCTCGGCATGATCGACCTGCTCGCCGACGCCCTCAGCGCCTGGCGAGACGACACCGATGTGCAGATCGTCCTCATCGACGGCGCGGGCGAGCGCGGCATGTGCGCCGGCGGAGACGTGCGCACCCTGCACGCGCAGATCGTCGCGGGGCACCCCGAGCGCACCGCGGAGTTCTTCCGCTCCGAGTACGCCCTCAACGCGATGATCGCGGAGTACCCGAAGCCGGTGGTCGCCGTGGCCGACGGCGTCACGATGGGCGGCGGGATCGGCCTCGCCGGGCATGCCGCCATCCGCATCGTCACCGAGCGGTCGAAGCTGGCGATGCCGGAGACGCGGATCGGATTCACGCCGGATGTCGGCGGCACCTGGCTGCTCGGCCGGGCGCCAGGGCGGTTCGGCGAGTACTTCGGACTCACCGGCAGCACCATGACCGGTGCAGACGCCATCCACCTGGGATTCGCCGACCACTACGTGCCGTCCGAGAATCTCGACGCGCTCCGCGAGGCGTTGGCGTACCGTGCTGATCCGACCAGCCCGAGCGAGATCGTGCTGCTGTTCGACGAGACGCCGGAGCCCTCCGCCCTCCCCGCGGACCGCGAGTGGATCGACGAGGCGTTCTCGGCCCCGACGGTTGCCGAGATCGTCGAGCGACTGCGCGCACAGGGGACCCCGGATGCCGCGGCCATCGCCGATCTTCTCGAAGACCTCTCGCCGACCGCGCTCACGGTGACGCTCGAGGCCGTCCGGGAGGCGCGGGAGCTGCCGGGGCTCCGCGCGGCCCTTGAGGGGGAATATCGCCGTGTGCTCTGGTTCGCCGAGCGTCATCCCGACCTCGTCGAGGGCATCCGCGCACAGCTGATCGACAAGGATCGCACTCCGCACTGGACGCCCGCGTCGATCGCGGAGCTCGAAGCCGACGCCGGTGCCGGCGCCCGAGAGCACGTGCCGGCGCAGCCGCTGTTCTGAATGACTGCGGATGCCACGGCGTCCGCTTCTTCACCCCGATCCAGAAATGCACACGGGCCAGGGATTAGTTCGCTGTCAGCGAAGGTCCCCCATAAGGGGGATACGAATGTCGGAGCTTCGTGGCACTCTTTGTTGTGGCCGGTTGTCGGTCGGCATCCGCCTGCCGAGAAATCCGCCGTTCTCAACCCCTCAAGGAAGTCTGCCTGTGCTGGGAAAACTCCTCGTCCGCTATCTCTCTCGATATCGATGGCTGCTGCTCGGCGTGCTGGTGTTCCAGTTCGCTCAGCGCTCTCGCAGCCCTGTACCTCCCGCGTCTGAATGCCGACATCATCGACAAGGGCGTGGCACAGGCCGACACCGGCTACATCTGGCGCACCGGCCTGTTCATGCTGGCCGTGTCGTTCGGCCAGATCATCGCATCCGTCATCGCCACCTACTTCGCCGCGCGTGCCGCGATGAGCGCCGGTCGAGACATCCGCGCCGACGTCTTCGCCAAGGTGAGCGGCTTCTCCGAGCGCGAGGTCTCGCAGTTCGGCGCAGGCTCCCTGATCACCCGCAACACGAACGACGTGCAGCAGGTGCAGATGCTCGCCATGATGGGCGCGACGATGTTCGTGACCGCACCGTTGCTCGCCATCGGCGGCATCATCATGGCCGTCACGACGAACGTCGGCCTGAGCTGGCTGATCGCAGTCTCGGTGCCGGTGCTGCTGGTCGTCGCCGTGCTCATCATCAGCCGCATGGTGCCTCTGTTCCGCAGCATGCAGTCGAAGATCGACACGATCAACAGGATCATGCGCGAGCAGCTGACCGGCGTCCGCGTCGTGCGTGCGTTCGTGCGCGAGGGCATCGAGGAAGAGCGCTTCCGCGGCGCGAACACCGACATCATGGTGGTCGGCCGCAAGATCGGCTCGCTCTTCGTTCTGCTGTTCCCGCTGTTCATGCTGATCCTCAACGTCACCGTCGTCGCGGTGATCTGGTTCGGTGGCATCGAGGTCAACGCGGGCACCGTCGAGGTCGGCACCCTGTTCGCCTTCATGCAGTACATCGGTCAGATCATGATGGGCGTCATCATGTCCAGCTTCATGGCGATGATGATCCCGCGTGCGGCGGTCTCCGCCGAACGCGTCGGCGAGGTCCTCGACGCCGAGGCGGGCATGAGCCGCCCCGAGAACGGCGTCGTCGACTTCGTGACCCCGGGCTCGGTGGCCCTCGACAACGTCGAGTTCACCTACCCCGGGGCCGAGTCGCCGGTGCTGAGCGGCATCAGCTTCGCCGCCGAACCGGGCGAGACCGTCGCCATCGTCGGCTCCACCGGTGCCGGCAAGACGACGCTCATCTCGCTCATCCCGCGCCTGTTCGACGTGACCGGCGGCGCCGCTTTCGTCGGCGGCACCGACGTGCGCGAGGCCGACGTCGAAGCGCTCTGGAAGAGCATCGGCCTGGTGCCGCAGCGTCCCTTCCTGTTCACCGGAACCGTGGCATCGAACCTCCGCTACGGCCGGGAGGGAGCGACAGACGAAGATCTCTGGCACGCGCTCGAGATCGCCCAGGGTCGCGACTTCGTCGAGGAGATGCCGGATGGCCTGGAGTCGCGCATCTCCCAGGGCGGCACGAACGTGTCGGGCGGACAGCGCCAGCGTCTGGCGATCGCCCGTGCGATCGTGCACCAGCCGCAGATCCTCGTCTTCGACGACTCCTTCTCAGCGCTCGACCTCACCACGGATGCGCGTCTGAGGCAGGCGCTCTGGCGAGAACTGCCGCATGTCACCAAGATCGTCGTCGCCCAGCGCGTGTCGACGATCACGGATGCTGATCGCATCGTCGTCCTTGAAGGAGGAACCATGGTCGGTGTCGGCACCCACGAGGAGCTGCTCGAGACCAGCGAGACCTACCGTGAAATCGTCGAGTCGCAGCTGGGGGTGGACGCATGAGCGAGCAGAAGCCGAAGAGCCGCCGCGAGCGCATGGCGACCGCCGGGGCGGTCACGACCGTCGAGCCGGAGCTCAGCGACGAGGAGAAGTACGAGGCCGAGCTCGCCGAGCAGGCGCGCCAGAACTCGGGCGACTGGGACAGCGTGGCGCCGGGCAAGGCCGACAACTTCGGCAAGAGCTTCGGCCGGATGATCGGACTGCTGAAGCCGTCCGCCGTCTGGTTCGTGTTCGTGTCGATCCTCGGCGCCATCGGAGTCGTGCTCACGGTCGCAGCGCCCAAGGTGCTCGGCGAAGCGACGAACCTCGTCTACGCCGGGTTCATGTCGAACCAGCTCGGCACAGCCGCAGGGCGACTTCCCCGGGTTCCCGGTCGGAACCCCGAGGGACGAGGTCGTCGAACAACTGCGCCAGTTCGGACAGACCGACTTCGCCAACCAGGTAGCGGCACTGCGGCGACTTCACCGTCGGCGCCGGCATCGACTTCGAGGCGATGCGCTGGATCATCACGGCCGTACTGGCGATCTACGTCGTCGCGGCGCTGCTGAGCTGGATCCAGGGCTACGTCATCAACGTCATCATGGTGCGCACCATGTGGCGCCTGCGTGAAGAGGTCGAGGCGAAGATCAACCGTCTGCCGCTGTCGTACTTCGACAAGGTGCAGCGCGGCGAGCTGATCTCGCGCGTCACGAACGACATCGACAACATCACCCAGACGATGCAGCAGTCGCTCTCCGGAGCGCTCACCTCGGTGCTCACCGTCATCGGCGTGCTGGTGATGATGTTCTCCATCTCGTGGCAGCTCGCGCTCGTCGCCCTGATCGCGCTGCCGCTGATGGGCGTGATCTTCGGTGTCATCGGCCCGCGTTCGCAGAAGGCCTTCGGCACCCAGTGGCGCAAGGTCGGTCGCCTGAACGCGCGCGTCGAGGAGGCGTTCTCCGGTCACGCGCTGGTCAAGGTCTTCGGTCGCGAGCAGGACGCCCTGGACAAGTTCCAAGTCGAGAACGAAGAGCTGTACCAGGCCGCGTTCAAGGCGCAGTTCCTCTCCGGCATCATCATGCCGGCGATGACCTTCGTCGGCAGCCTCAGCTACGCCGCACTCGCCGTGCTCGGCGGCCTCATGGTGGCCAACGGCCAGCTGCGGCTCGGTGACGTGCAGGCGTTCATCCAGTACTCGCAGCAGTTCTCCCAGCCGCTGGCCGAGCTCGGCGGTATGGCCGCGGTCGTGCAGTCGGGCACCGCATCCGCAGAGCGCGTGTTCGAGTTGCTCGACGAGGATGAGCAGGAGCCGGATGCCGATGACGCACCGGATCTCGTCGACGGCAAGGGCGTCATCGAGTTCGAGAACGTCCAGTTCTCGTACACGCCGGAGCGTCCGCTGATCAAGGACCTCTCGTTCCGGGTGAAGCCGGGGCAGACGGTGGCGATCGTCGGCCCGACCGGTGCCGGCAAGACGACGCTGGTCAACCTGATCATGCGCTTCTACGAGCTCAGTGGCGGCCGGATCACGCTGGACGGGCAGGATATCGCGGAGATCACGCGAGACGATCTGCGCTCGCGCACCGGCATGGTCCTGCAGGACCCGTGGCTGTTCGCGGGGAGCATCCGCGAGAACATCCGGTACGGGCGTTCCACCGCCACCGACGAAGAGGTGCTCGCGGCCGCGAAGGCGACGTACGTCGACCGCTTCGTGCACGCGCTTCCGGAGGGCTACGACACGGTTCTCGACGAGGACGCGTCGAACGTCTCGGCGGGCGAGCGTCAGCTCATCACCATCGCCCGCGCGTTCGTCGCCCAGCCGTCGATCCTCATCCTCGATGAGGCTACGTCGGCCGTCGACACCCGCACCGAGCTGCTCCTGCAGCACGCGATGGCGGCGCTTCGTCAGGGACGCACGTCGTTCGTGATCGCGCACCGTCTGTCGACCATCCGCGACGCCGACCTCATCCTGGTGATGGAGCACGGCGACATCGTGGAGAAGGGCACGCACGACGAGCTCATCTCCGCGCAGGGGGCCTACTGGCGCCTGTATCAGTCGCAGTTCGAGCAGGCGGCGGCCGATATCGACGCGGAGGAGGCGCTCACCGGGTCGACTCCGGTCGTCGTCTCGGGTGATGCCGAGGAGGTAGCGGACGCAGCGCGGGTCGGCGCTTCCGTGGGCGCCGGACTGCCGGCGGCCGAGATCGCCGCCGCCCAGGCGATCCTGGAACGCCCCGAGTCTCCGGACCACAAGGCCTGACCGCCATCACGCGGACGCCCCATTCCGCTTCGCGGGGTGGGGCGTCTCGCGTTGCGGTCGCAGGCCACGCGGAGGCGATGGCGACCAGAGGTGCCACCCTACGCCGAGCGGAGGCGCGGGCCGATCAGCGCTGAGTGGACTCGGCGATCCCGAACAGTTCGAGAGGGTGCGTCAGCCGCCACCACGGGCTCGGCCCGGCGACATCGTCGGCGAGCGTGAGCTTCGTCTCCACCGTGTTCAACGGGCCCACTGTCGCGAGAGTGCCGACCGGTTCTCCGGCCGCTTGCGTGTCGCGAAGGTCGAACTCGGGCGTCGCCGTCGCGGCAGCGGCGTTCCAGAGCACGACCTGGGCGTCGGCGTCCGTCACGATCTCCGCAGTCTCGCCCCACACCGTCTGCACCTCGCCGACCACCGTGCCGGCGGGCACCGTCGGGCCCTGTGCCAGCAGCCCAGCCTCGGCCTCTGCGAAGAGCGTGCGGGTGACCGCCAGACGTTCGTCGTCGCCGTTCTGACCGAGGACAGCGGCGTAGAGGCGCACGGTGACGTCGCCGACCGGCACATCCTTCGCGGTGAGGAGGTTGTAGTACTCGAGCGTTCCCGTCTTGATGCCGACGACACCCGCATCGGCGAGCATCCCGTTGCCGTTGGTCACCACGCCGACGCCGGGGATGTCCGCCGACTGCGTTCCGACGATGCTTGCGAACACCGGATTCTGCATGGCTCGCTGGGCGAGCTCGATCAGCGCCTCCGGCGTCGCGGTGTTCCCTTCATCGAAGCCCGAGGGGGTGACCACGGTGATGCCGTCGAGTCCGCGGTCGCGCAGCCACACTGCGGCGGCATCGGCGAAGGCGCGCTCCGAGCCCCAGATCTCGTCGGCCAGCCGGTCGATGTAGTTGTTGGCGGAACCCAGCAGGATGCCCTGCAGCATCTGGAACTCGGTCAGGCTGCCGTCGACAGGGACATCCAGGGCGGACTGATCCCCGATCCGGTACTCCCAGTAGTCCTCGCTGTCCTGGAGGGTGAAATCGAAAGACGGGCCCTGCTCGCCGACGGCGAGGGGAAGTTCGTCGAGCACCATCAGCGTGCTGACGACCTTCGTGATGCTGGCGATACCGGCCTCGTCGAGGCTGGACGAGACCGCACCGACGCCATCGACGCCGACTCCGGCGCTGCCCTGAATCGGCCAGGTGAACGTCGCGGCCGGCGCTGACGCCACCTCGAACTCGACCGCCTGCACGGTCGGCGCGATGGCGTGCAGCGGCCAGAACAGAGTTGCTCCGGCGTACGCCGCGACGAGCCCGGCGAGGATGCCGAGCGGCAACAGAGTCTGCGGCCCGGTGAATCCGCTGCGCAGCCGGGCACCCGTGAAGAGGCCGGCGCCGTTCGTCGAGGCGGCCGGGTCGTCGAGCGTCGCGGAGCGGGAGTCCTCGGCGACCGCTGCGACATCGACCCAGGTCAGCGCCGTCGCCCCGCGCCCGGTCTCGGTCCAGCGCGCGTCGGCGGCGGGTTCCTCCGCGTCGGGCGCGGCGGCGGCGGCCGGGGCGGACGCGGCAGGAGCAGCCGCCTCGGGGTCGAACAGCCCGTGGTCGGACATGGCAGACTTTCCGGAAGGGAACAGCGGGGGAGCGGATGCCGCGGTCTCCACAGGACCGAACAGCCCGTGGCCGGACACCGCGGGGTCGGTCACCGCGGTATCGGCTGCCGCTGCGACGTCATCGGACGACGTCGGCGCAGCCGCCGCATCCGGTCCCGATTCCGGGTGCACGTCACGAAGGGTCACCTGCATACGCTACCGAATTCTTCACGGAAGAGCGCTGAGCGCCGCCTGGCCCCTGCGGAAGTCGTCCCGCGACCGACAGGAAGCACACGGTGGCCGGACTCGGTATGATCGACAACACAACCACGGGAGTCCGGCGAGCCGGGCTGAGAGGGAGCGAATCGCGCTTCGACCGTCGAACCTGATCTGGGTCATGCCAGCGCAGGGAGGAGTTCTGATGAGCACATCCACGTCTGCATCCGCATCGGCCACCGCCGGCAAAGGACTGCGCCGTCCTGAGATCTGGCGCTGGCGCATCGTTGACATCGTGGTCGCCAGCGTCATCGGCGTCGCCGCCGGCCTGATCTTCCTGGCCTGGAACCTCGGTTACCTCGGCCCCGCTGCGCTGCTCGAGCCGCTGCTCCCCGGCGTGCAGGGGCTGCTCGACGGACCGTGGCTGTTCGCCGGCGTGCTCGGCGGCCTGATCATCCGCAAGGCGGGCGCCGCGATCTACACCGAGGTGCTCGCGGCGGTCGTCTCCGCGCTCGTCGGCAACCAGTGGGGTGGATTCCTCACCATCGAAGCCGGCCTCGTGCAGGGGCTGGGCGCCGAGCTCATCTTCCTCCTCTTCTTCTACAAGCGCTGGTCGCTGCCGGTCGCGGCTCTCGCCGGTGCCGGCGCGGCTCTCGCCGGAGGAATCAACAACCTGGTCCTGTGGTACGCGGGCTCCGGTCCGGCCTTCACCGTCATCTACCTGATCAGCGCCGTGATCTCGGGTGTCGTCATCGCCGGCATCCTGTCCTGGGTGCTCGCACGAGGCATCGCCGCCACCGGAGCCCTCGACAGGTTCGGCTCCGGGCGCGAGGCACGCGTCCGCGTCTGATGAGCGCAGGTACCGCCGGCCCGGCCGCCGTCGAGGCGCGCGGCTGGGGCTGGCGGCACGCGAGCCGAATCGCCTGGGCACTGCAGGAAGTCTCCTTCCGCATCGAGCCGGGGGAGCGGGTGCTCGTGCTCGGCGCATCCGGGTCGGGCAAATCGACGTTGCTGCACGGCCTCGCCGGCGTCCTCGGCGGCGACGAAGAGGGCGAGAGCACGGGCGAACTCCTCGTCGACGGCGCACCAGCCTCGGCGACGAGAGGTCTCAGCGGCCTCGTGCTGCAGGACCCTGATTCGCAGGTCATTCTCGCCAGGGTCGGCGACGACGTCGCGTTCGGATGCGAGAACCTCGGCGTGCCCCGCTCGGAGATCTGGCCACGGGTCGACGCCGCCCTCGATGCCGTCGGGCTCGACGTGCCCCTCGCTCGGCCGACGAAGGCGCTCTCCGGCGGGCAGAAGCAGCGCCTCGCGCTCGCCGGCATCCTCGCGATGCGCCCGGGGCTGGTGCTGCTCGACGAGCCGACGGCGAACCTCGATCCGGAGGGCGTCATCGAGGTGCGCGACGCCGTCGCACGCATGCTGCAGGCGCAGCCCGCCACCCTCATCGTCGTCGAGCATCGGCTCGACGTGTGGCTGCCGCTGATCACACGGGTCATCGTGATCGGCGAGGGGGAAGTGGTGGCCGACGGGACCCCGGATGCGGTGCTCGGCGTCGAGGGCGCCCGGCTCGCCGCCGCCGGCGTCTGGGTGCCCGGCTACGCCCCGGCGTCGCCGCCGCCCCCGCTCGCAGGCCCCGGCGAGCCCCTGCTGTCTGCGCGCGACCTGGCCGTCGCACGCGTGAAAGGCCAGCCCGTCGCCTCGCGGATCGACCTCGACGTGCGCGCCGGTGAGGTGCTGGCCATCACCGGGCCGAATGGCGCGGGCAAGTCCACGCTCGGGCTCACGCTCGCCGGGCTCCTGCCGCCGGCCGGGGGCCGGTTGACGGCATCCGTCGCCCTCGCCTCCGACATCGGTGCCGAGCCCATCCGCTGGGCATCGCGCGAGCTGCTCACCCGCATCGGGATGGTGTTCCAGGAGCCGGAGCATCAACTGCTCGCGAAGACCGTGCGCGACGAACTCGCGGTCGGCCCGCGGGCACTCGGAATCCCGGAGGACGAGATCGCGGCGCGCAGTGGGGAACTGCTCGCACGGCTTCGGCTCGATCGGCTGGCGCAGGCCAATCCGTACACCCTCTCCGGCGGTGAGAAGCGGCGCCTCACGGTCGCGGCTGCGCTGGCGACCAGACCGCGGGTGCTCGTCCTCGATGAGCCGACCTTCGGACAGGATGCCCGCACGTGGGCGGAACTCGTCGCGATGCTCGCGACCCTTCGCGATGAGGGGACGGCGATCGTGACGATCACCCACGACCTCGACGTCGCGCGGGCGCTGCACGCGGTGAGGTACGAGCTGGGGGCAGCCGGATGACTGTCCTCGACGCGCACGCGCGCACCGGCGGGCTCGCGCGGATCAACCCCGTCGCCAAGCTCGGCGTGAGCGCGCTGATCGCGATTCCGCTGATCCTCACGCTCGACCCGGTGTCGGCGTCCACCGCACTCGTGCTGGAGTGCGTGCTGTTCCTGTTCGCCGGCATCGGCTGGCGGGAGTTCTGGCTGCGCACCTGGCCGGTGTGGCTCGCAGCTCCCCTCACCGGACTCACGATCGCCCTCTACGGCGAGACCAGCGGAACGGTCTACGTCGACTGGTTCGTGCTGCGCGTCAGCGAGGGATCGCTGGCGCTGGCGCTGGCGACGATGCTGCGGGTGCTCGCGATCGCGCTGCCCTCGGTCGTGCTGTTCATCACGGTGGATCCGACGGATCTCGCCGACGGCCTGGCGCAGATCGTGCGGCTGCCGGCCCGTTTCGTGCTCGGGGCACTGGCAGGGCTCCGCATGGTCGGACTCTTCATCGACGACTGGCGTGCGCTCGAGCTCGCCCGCAGAGCGCGCGGCGTGGCGGATCGCGGCAGGATCCGCCGATTCTTCGGGATGGCGTTCGCGTTGCTGGTGCTGTCGATCCGCCGAGGCGCGAAGCTCGCGACGGCGATGGAGGCGCGCGGTTTCGGCGCACCGGTCGCCCGCACCTGGGCGCGTGAGTCGCGCTTCGGATGGCGGGAATGGATGCTGCTCGCGGTGGGCGCCGCGATCTCGGCGCTCGCGATCGTCGCAGCGGTCGCCGCCGGGGCCTGGAACTTCATCCTGGGGCCGGCCTGACCGCGGGACGCCTTTCCAGGTGCCTCGTTCCTCCGATACGGGGCAGGGAGAGACCGAAGGTCAGGTGGCGTTCCAGAGGTCGCGGTAGTACGCGAGTCGCTCGCGGTCTGGCTCGACGCCGTACGCCTCGATGAGCGCATCCTCCCAGCCCGGCCCGTAGTTCCACTCCGTGCTCATGGATGCGACCGCGATATCAGCCCAGCGATCGGCGGTGCCGAGCAGTGCCAGGTCGACGTGCGCGGTCCACCGGCCGTCCGCGTCGATCAGCGTGTTCGGCATGCAGGCGTCCCCATGGGCGACGACCAGTCGATCGATCTGGGGCGCATCGCGGAACGCAGCGGGAACCTCGATGCCGCGCCGCTCGGCGTTGGCGATGCGTGACGGGACGCTCCACTCCCATGGGCATCCGGCGACGGGGACGGCTTCGTGAAGAGCGCGGAGCCCTTCGCCCACCGCCCGCACCGCCGTCGCCGGCTCCGACGCCCAGCGCGGATCCACGGCGCTGAACCCGTCGATCGCCGCGGTCACCAGCCACTCGTGCGTGCTGTCCTCGCCCTGGTCGAGGACCCGCGGGACGCGTATCCAACGCTCGACCCACGCCATCCGCTCCGCCTCGTCGCGCAGCGTGAACTCCAGGTTCCGGGGCCCCCACTTGATGTAGAACCCCTCGCCGACCCCGGTCGCGCGGAACGTCAATCCGCCGTAATCGTTGTCCCAGACGCAGACGAGATCGGCGCCGCCGGCCAGCAGGCGGACCTGATCGGGAACGGTGACGGGCGCGGCGGGGATCGACATGTGTCCATCCTGTGCGATTCCGCTGGTTCTTGTCTGCTCGCTTCGCCGTCGACTCGTGCGCGAGCTGTTCCCGGTACCGGCCGGCGTAGACGTCCCATTCCTTCGTCCGGCGCCGAATGCCATTCGCGGCGCAGGTCAGGCGTCGGCGCGACGTCCTTCGCCCAATGCATCGATCGCGGCTCGCTCCTTCGAGCCGCCGCGAGGCCACAGCCGATCGACGAGAACACGGAAGCCGTCGTCGGCCGAAGGGGTGTCGTAGGCTCGCTTCCGACGCAGTTCCATGCGGTCAGCCAACACCTTTCGCCCCGAGGCGACAAGACGTCGTGGTGATACCAAGAACCACGTATGCTGAAACTCAGTCGCACTATGACGTTCGAGGGAGAACAGAATGCAGATCACCGGACAGGGCGCGCTCGTCACGGGCGGAGCCTCGGGTCTCGGCCTCGCGACAGCACGACGGCTCGCCGCCGCGGGCGCCCACATCACGATCGTGGATCTCGCCTCCTCTGCCGGGGCTGAACTCGCCGCAGAGATCGGCGGTGCCTTCGCGCCGGCCGACGTCACCAGCGTCGACGAGGTGCAGGCCGCCGTCGCCGCAGCACAGGCAGCGGCACCGCTGCGCATCGTCGTGAACTGCGCCGGTATCGCACCGCCCGCGAAGGTGCTCGACCGCGAGGGCAACCCCGCCGTCCTCGCGGACTTCGAACGGATCATCCGCATCAACCTGATCGGCACGTTCAACGTCACGTCCCAGGCATCCGCTGTGATCGCGAGGAACGAGCCGGCCGAGAGCGGCGACCGCGGCGTCATCGTCAGCACCGCATCCGTCGCCGCATTCGACGGCCAGATCGGCCAGCCCGCGTACGCGGCGTCGAAGGGCGGCGTGCACGCCATGACGCTGCCGATCGCGCGCGAACTGGCTCGCTACGGCATCCGCGTCTGCACCATCGCCCCCGGAATCATGGAGACACCGATGCTGATGGGTCTGCCTCAGGCGGCGCAGGACTCGCTCGGCCAGCAGGTTCCGCATCCCTCGCGCCTGGGCCGTCCCGAGGAGTATGCGGCGCTCGTGCAGCATATCGTCGAGAACGGCTACCTGAACGGCGAGACGATCCGACTCGACGGCGCGATCCGGATGGCGCCGAAATGATCTGCTCCCGTCGCGAAAAAGCACGCGACAGTGCCTCGATACCGGGCCTTTTCGCGACGGGAACGACAGGTCAGGACCAAGGAGAGACATGAGCACACTGGCAGGCAAGACGATTCTGATGTCCGGCGGCAGCCGGGGGATCGGGCTGGCGATCGCACTGCGCGCGGCGCGCGACGGCGCGAACATCGCGATGCTCGCGAAGACCGACACCCCGCATCCGAAGCTCGAGGGAACGGTCCACTCCGCTGCCGAGCAGATCCGTACCGCGGGCGGCAACGCGCTGCCGATCGTCGGCGACGTGCGCGAAGACGACGACATCACCGAGGCCGTGCTGAAGACGCAGGGCGAGTTCGGCGGCATCGACATCGTGATCAACAACGCCAGCGTGATCGATCTCTCTCGTTCGCTCGAGCTCGGTGCGAAGAAGTACGACCTGATGCAGGACGTCAACGTCCGCGGGACCTTCATGCTGTCGCGGGCGGCCGTGCCGATCCTGAAGGATGCCGAGAACCCGCACATTCTGTCGCTGTCGCCGCCCCTGAACCCGTCGCCGAAATGGCTCGGCGCGCACACCGGCTACACGCTCGCGAAGTTCGGCATGACGATGGTCACCCTCGGCCTCGCCGCCGAGTTCGCCCGTGATGGCATCGCGGCGAACACGCTGTGGCCGCGCACGACCATCGCGACCGCGGCGGTGCAGAACCTCCTCGGCGGTGACAGGGTGATGGCGGCGAGCCGCACGGCCGACATCTATGCGGATGCCGCCTACGCGGTGCTCCTCAAGCCCGCGCGGGAGTACACCGGTCAGAACCTGATCGTCGAAGACGTGCTCGAGGCTGACGGCGTGACCGACTTCTCGAAGTATGCGGCGATCCCCGGCACGCCGGACAGCGCGCTGTTCCCGGACATCTTCCTCGACTGAGGGGGAACGCCGACTCAGAACAGCAGGTACAGCGAACCAGCGACCGTCAGCACGATCACGATCCGCTCGAACAGCTGCTGCGGGAGACGTCGAGCGACCCGCAGGCCGAGGAGCGCTCCGACGACGACGAGCGGGGCGAGCAGGGCGTCCATCAGCAGCACCGGCCCCTCGAACAGTCCGAGCCCCGCGAGGAACGGCAGCTTGACGAGGTTGATGACCGCGAAGAACCAGGCCGACGTGCCGAGGAACACCTGCACCGGAGTACGGGTCGAGAGGAAGTACATCGACATCACCGGACCGCCGGCGTTCGCGACCATCGTGGTGAACCCGCCCAGGGTGCCGTAGACGCCGGAGAGCAGGATGCCGCCGGTCGGCGGCGCAGTGACACCCGCTCTCCTCTGCCGCCACCGGCGCCACAGGGTGACCGCGATCATCACCAGCAGGATCACGCCGATCGCCCGCCGGACGATCCCGTCGCCGGCGAACGCGAGGAACGCGAACCCGGCGAGGAGGCCGGCGAGCACCGCGGGTGCGAGCCGCAGTAGCGTCGGCCAGTGCGCATGCCGCCGGTAGGCGATCAGCGCGAACACGTCGCCGACGATGAGCAGGAGCAGCATGGCGGCGGTCGAGGTGCGAGCCGGAAGCACCGTCGCGAACAGGGCGATGGCGAGCGTGCTGCCGCCAGGCAGCGCGGTCTTCGAGATGCCGATCGTGACGGCGGCGACCGCGAGGGCCACCCACGCCCAGGCGCCGAGTTCGATCACGGGCGGCTCAGGCCCGGACGGCCGCGAGCGCGGCGGCGAACCGGGCCGAACGCTGCTCGATGTCGGCCCAGTCGGATGCCGCGATCGATGCGCTGTTCGCGAGGTCGCCGCCGGCACCGGCCGCGACGGCCCCGACCGCGAACCATGCAGCGAGGTTGTCGGGGGTCACACCGCCGGTCGGCATGAGCGGAGCATCGGGGAAGGGGCCGCGGAGCGATCCGAGGTAGGAAGGACCGCCGAGGGATGCCGGGAAGATCTTGACCACGTCGACGCCCAGTTCGAGCGCGCCCATCACCTCGGTCGGAGTCATCGCGCCTGTCATCACCGTGCGTCCGGTGTCGATCATCGCGCGCGCGAGATCGGGGAGGGTGCCGGGGCTGACCAGGAACTCGGCGCCCGCTGCCGCGGCGTCAGCCGCTTGTGCCGCTGTGGTCACCGTGCCGGCGCCGATGTACGCCTCCTCTCCGTGCCGAGCGACGAGCTCGCGGATCACGGCCGGTGCGTCCGGAGTGGAGAACGTCACCTCGATGCCGGTCACGCCGCCGCGGATGATCGCTTCGGCGGCCTCGAGCGCGAGGGCGGCCGAGGGCGCCCGGAGTACGGCGAGGATGCCGGTGGCGCGGGTTCGTGCGAGGCGATCGGTCATGGGACTCCTTCAGCGGGCAGACGATTCCATTCTGTCCGACCTGCCCTCTCCGGAAGGTACGGTGTCGTCCTGGTGCGCCGTCAGCTGAGCGCCAGTTCGATCGTCGCGAACGAGTGCGGCGGCAGGGTCACGGTCAGCGTGGCGCCGTCCAGTTCGACCTCGAGCGGCCGTGGCGAGACACGGTCCGGCGCATCGACGTCGTTGAACTCGGCGCTGCTCTCGCCCGTCAGCACGCGAGCCCGGACGACCTCGGCGTGTCGCCCCCGAAGATCGATGCTCAACGTGCAGTCCACCTCGGCATCCAGGTGCGTGAGGGAGAGCAAAGCCGCGCCGTCCTTGGTCGACGCCGACATGGAGACGAGAGGCAGACTCTGGCCGCGGACGTCTTTCGTCGGGTTCTCGATCAGGTGGGTGGTGAGCTGGGTCGCATCCTGATGGCCCTTGTTCATCTCGAAGACGTGGTACGTCGGGGTGAGCACCATGTGCTCGCCGTCGGTGAGGACCATCGCCTGCAGCACGTTCACGGTCTGCGCGATGTTGGCCATCGTGAGCCGCCGCGCGTGACGATGGAAGATGTCGAAGTGGAGTCCTGCCACAAGGGCGTCCCGCACGGTGTTCTGCTGGAACAGGAAGCCCGGGTTCGTCCCCTCCTCGGCGTTCCACCACGTGCCCCACTCGTCGCAGACCAGGCTCACCCGGTTCTGCGGATCGTAGGAGTCCATGACGGCGATGTGCCCGCGGATGACGCGGTCGATGCCGGCGGCGTAGGCCATCGTCTCGTAGTACTGCGCCTCGCTGAAGGATGCCGCCTCTTCGGTGTTGGCGCCGGATCCGGAGTGGGTGTAGTAGTGGAACGAGATCGCCTGATAGGGCAGGCTGCCCCAGAGGGTGCAGCCGTGGCACTCCATCAGCGTCTTCATCAGGACGCGCGTCCAGTCGAGGTCGTCCTCGTGGGCGCCCGCCGCGATCTTGATGAGCTTGTTCTCGCCGTGGTTGTGGCAGAAGGTGGCGTATCGCCGTGCCTCCTCCGCGTAGTGCGCGGCCGACATGTTGCCGCCGCAGCCCCAGGTCTCGTTGCCGAGCCCCCAGAACGGCACCAGCCACGGTTCGTCACGGCCGTTCTCCCGGCGAAGACGCGCCATGGGGCTGTCGTCGCCGCGGGTGAGGTACTCCACCCACTCGGACATCTCCTGCACCGTCCCGCTGCCGACATTTCCGTTGACGTAGGCATCCGTGCCGAGCAGGTCGCAGAGATCCATGAACTCGTGGGTACCGAAGTGGTTGTTCTCGACCACATCGCCCCAGTTCGTGTTGGCGATCTTCGGGCGATCCTCTCGTGGTCCGATGCCGTCGCGCCAGTGGTACGTGTCGGCGAAGCATCCGCCCGGCCAGCGGAGGTTGGGGATGTCCAGGGCGCGCAGTGCCTCGACGATGTCGAGCCGGATGCCGCGCTCGTTCGGGATCGTCGAATCCTCGCCCACCCAGAACCCGTCGTAGATGCAGCGGCCGAGGTGCTCGGCGAAGTGCCCGTACAGGTGGCGGCTGATGGGATGGCCCGTCACATCGAGATCGATGACGGCGCGCGCTGATGCGGTCATCGCATCCTCCACTGGGTCTCGGTGGTGAGGGGGACGAGAGCCGGGCGCTCCGCCGTGGTCGTGAGATCGATCCGTCTGCCGCTCTGCGCAGATTCCGCGAGCGCGGTCATGATCTCGAGCACATGGAGGGCGATCGTGCCGTCGGTGCGACGCCCTCCCGACACGAAGTCGAGCAGGCCGATCCCGCGGCCGGCGTTCGCGTAGCCGGCACGCGGGGCGATCGGTGACCATCGGTCGTCGCCAGGCCGTCGCAGGCGCACTTCGCCGTCGAACATGTTCGGATCCGGCACGGAGAGCGTGCCGGTCTCTCCATGCACCTCGATCGGAGCTGCTTCGCTGGCCGCGCCGTCGAAGCTGAAGGTGACCGTCGAGACGGCACCGCCGACGTGTTCGAGGATTCCGGTGACGTGCGTGTCGATCTCCACCGGGATCTCCTCGCCGGCTCGCGGACCGGATGCGATGAGCCGCACGTCTCGCGGCCGCGATGAGGCGCCGGAGACCCGGGCGACGGGCCCGAGCAGGTGGAACAGCGACGTGAGGTAGTACGGACCCATGTCGAACAGGGGTCCGCCGCCCGGGCGGTAGTAGAAGTCGGGATTCGGATGCCAGGCCTCATGCCCCGCGGAGACCCACGTCGCCACTGCGGCGACGGGGCGCCCGATCTCGCCGTCGTCCACGACGGCGCGGGCGGTCTGGATGCCGGTTCCGATAACAGTGTCAGGCGCGCAGCCGACCCACGCCGATCCTGCCGCATCGATGACGCTACGCGCCTCGGAGAGACCGGGAGCGAGCGGCTTCTCGCCGAAGACGTTCTTGCCGTGGCGCAGGGCCGCGAGGGCGACCTCCGCATGGGCGGCGGGTACCGTCAGATTCAGCACCGTCTGCACGTTCGGATCGGCGACGAGTTCGTCGACCGTCGACGCGCGGCAGCCGGGGATCTCCGCCGCGACCGCGGCAGCGCGTGCGGCATCCAGGTCGGCGGTCGCCGCGATCCGCACCCCCGGATGCGTTCCCAGGGTGGCAAGGTACTGACCGGAGATGACTCCGAGACCGACTATTCCGATACCGTGCGGCTCGCCCACAGCATTCCTCTCTCGATGATGGTTCGTACGTTGACGTCGCGCAGCACGACGGGGCTGTGCCCCGGCGTCGCGACGAATATCCGGCCTTCGCCCCACTGCCGCGTCCAGACGGCGGGCGAGACGACGGGGCGGTGCCACGGGTGGTAGGGCTGCGCGGGGTGCGTCGTCGTGGCCAGCACATCGTTGAGATCGTCGGTGAGCACCCAGTACTGCTCGGTGCGCAGGGTGAAGTCCTCGAGGCCCGCCATGATCTCGTGCTGGCGGCCGAGATCGGTGACGTCGACGGTGTAGCAGAGGTAGTTGTCCGTCTCGTCACCCGCGCGCTCGTCCGGATGCTTCGACGGATGCGTTGCGAACTGCCCGCCGATGAGCTGCAGGTAGTCGGAGTTGTTGCGATACGAGTCGGCGATTCCGCCGTGCCAGCCGGCGAGTCCCGCGCCACGCTCCACGGCGCGGCGGAGTCCCGCGAAGGCGTCGCCGCTGATCTCGGACATCGTGACGGATTGGACGATGAGATCGATCTCGTCCATCACATCGGCGTCGGCGTAGACGTCGTTGGACTCCTCGATCTGCACATCGAAGCCGTGGTGATCGAGGAACGGCAGGAACATCTCGGTGGCCTCCACCGGTCGGTGCCCTTCCCAGCCCCCTCGTACGATCAGTGCCTTCCGAGCGGTCATGAGGGTGCTCCTTCCACGGCGGTGCGGATCGCGTGAAACTCTGCCAGTTGCGGTGGCGGAAGTCTCAGAATTTGCGCAAAATAGGCAGATGCCCGCATCCACCCGAGTCACGCTCGCCCGCGTGGCCGAGGAGGCCGGCGTCAGCATCTCGACCGCGTCGCGGGCGCTGCGAGGCCGCGGCGACATGGCGCCGGACACCAGGACGCGGGTGCTGCGTGTGGCGCAGACCCTGGGCTACACCGGCGCCGGCGAGTCGCGGGGTCGCCCACGCCGGGGCACCTCTCTCGTCTTCGATCTCGTGCTGGCGCACTTCCACGACCCGTACACCGACGAGGTGACCGCCGGCGCGCGGACCGCGGCGGCGCGGCTGCGATACGACCTCGTGCTCACCACTGAGCGCGATGACCCCGACGACGACTGGCCGCAGCGGATTCGCACGCGCGGCACAGCGGGGGTGATCCTCGGGCTCATCGTTCCCACTGCGGCGCAAATGGCGGCGATGCGCCGCGCGGGGATCCCGATCGTCCTGCTCGAGCCCCCATCCGAACCGCCGATGAAGCTGCCGAGTGTGCGCACCACCGACCGGGCCGGCGGGAAGGCTGCTGCCGAGCATTTGATCGACCGGGGGGTGAGGCGCTTCATCGTCATCGGAGGCGCGCCGTCCTACCGGTACGGTCGTGGTCGTGTGGAGGGCTTCCTCGAGACGCTGACCCGCCTCGTCCCCGGCGCGCCGTGCGCGCGTATGGATGCCGACTGGAGCGCGATGGACGCCTGGCGCTCGTGCGCGAAGGCGCTGGCCGGGCTCCCCGGCGAGGGGCCGATCGGCCTGTTCGCCTGCTCGGACGAGATGGCGGCCGGCGCCTACCGTGCCATCGCCGAAGCGGGACTGAGCATCCCCAGGGATGTTCTCGTCATCGGCTTCGACGATGTGCGCGGCGCGCGGTGGCTGCATCCCTCCCTGACGACCATCCGGCAGCCGATCAGGGAGATGGCGGCGGCGGCGGTGCACACCCTGGTCAGAGCGGTGAGGGGAGAGGATCTGGGCGACGAGGTCATCGAGTTGCCCACAGAGCTCATCGCCCGGGGCTCGACGAGGGCGACCTTCCCGGTGTCCACCGGAGGACCCCCGGACTAGCCTTTGAAAGCGCCGTCCATGATCCCCGCGACCATGCGCCGGCCGACGAAGAAGAACACGATGAGCAGCGGCAGCGTCGCCATGAAAGATCCGCCCATGGTCAGGGCCAGATCGATCGTGCGGTTCGCCTGCAGCTGCTTCAGGGCGATCTGCACGGTGAACAGCTCGGGTGACTTCAGCACGATGAACGGCCACATGAAGTCGTTCCACACGCCGGTGAAGGTGATCAGGCCCAGGACGAACGCGGCCGGTCGTACGACAGGGAACCCGATGCGCCAGAAGATCTGCCAGCTGTTGGCTCCGTCGATTCGGGCGGCCGCCATCAGTTCGTCGTTCAGCGTGGTCGACAGGTGCTGACGCATCCAGAATATGCCGAAGGCGCTGGCGAGGCCCGGCAAGATGATGGCCTGAAGGGTGTCGACCCAATCGAGCCACGAGATGATGAGGTACTGCGGGATCACGCTCAGTTGCGCCGGAACGGTCATCGTCAGCAGCACGATGAGGAACAGCGTGTTCCGCCCGGGGAACTGCAGTTTCGCGAACGCGAAGCCGGCCAGAGCGCACAGCAGCGACGTGATGACCGCCACCGCCAGTGACACGAGCACACTGTTGAGCAGCGACTGCAGGAAGGGCACCGTCTCGAAGACCTTCGCGGCGATGTCGAAGAAGTTGAACCCGGGATACAGACGCGGTGGGATCGAGGTCACGGCTGAGGCGCCCACCGACGCGATCACGAACATGTAGTAAAGAGGGAACACGCTGATCAGCACTGCGATGATCAGCAGCGCGTACACCGGCCACGACACCCTGCCGACGCGGGAGCCGCGGCGCCGCCGATCACCTTGCGAGCGGTCGAGGGGATCCTCACGCGACGTCGGAGCCGCCTCATCGATCGTGCGGGACATCAGCGCGCCTTCCGGGTGCGGGTGGTCAGGAAGAAGTTGATCAGTGAGACGACCACGACGATGACGAACAGCGCGACGCCGATCGCCGAGCCGTAGCCGAACTCGAACTGGCCGAAGCCCTGCTCGTACAGGAAGAGGGCCAGCGTCTGGCACTGCCTGCCTCCGCCGCAGGTGAGACCCGCTTCGGGTGCCACGAGAAGCGGTTCGGTGAAGATCTGCAGCCCACCGATCGTCGACATGATGACGGTGAAGATGATGATCGGCCGGAGGGACGGGATCGTCAGGTGGATGAACTGCTGCCATCCGGATGCGCCGTCGACCGACGCTGCCTCGTACATCTCACGAGGCAGCGCCTGCAGGCCGGCGAGGTACAGGAGTGTGTTGTAGCCGAACCAGCGCCACATCACCATGGACGAGATGACGATCCAGGACCCCACCTGCGATGACATGAAGTTCACGGCAGGCGCTCCGACCAGGTCGAGCACCCAGTTGATGAGTCCGAAGTTCTTGTCGAAGATCTGAGCGAACACCAGGGCGGTCGCCGCCACCGACGTGATGTACGGGATGAGCAGAGCCATGCGGAAGAAGTTGGCGAACTTCAGAGTGGCGTGATTGAGCAGGTGCGCCAGACCGAGCGCCAGCAGCAGCTGCGGGATCGTGGAGATCAGGAAGATGCCGAAGGTGTTCACGAAGGCGTTCCAGAAGCGCGGGTCCTGGAAGAGTCGTTCGAAGTTCGCCAGGCCGACGAAGGTCTGCTCGCCGATCGGGTTCCAGTCGAACAGCGCCACATAGAACGTGAACAGCAGCGGGAACAGCCCGAAGATGGCGAAGATCACGAAGAACGGCGCGACGTAGAGGTACGGTGCGAGGCGTTCTGCGAGGGGCTGGCGGATCGCCTGTGTCGGGGGCCGGTCGCGGCGGTGGATCTTATGGATGGGGATGGCGGTCGCAGTGGCAGTCATTGTCCTACCTCGGTATGGATGGTGGCCCGCCTCGCGGCGGGCCACCAGGGTACGGAACTGGTCAGCCGCCCAGCGCGGCCTTGGCGCTGTCGAGCCCGGTCTTCCAGGCATCGGCAGGTTTCACGTTTCCGGCCTCCATGTCGACCAGTGCGTTGAGCAGCGCGGCGCCGATCGCACTGGTGTCGGGTCCGTTGTGGAAGGAGTTGAACTGCAGCACCGACTCGCTCAGGGTCGCGCCGACGGGGGAGTCCCCGAAGAACGGGTCGGTGTACCCCTTGACCTCGTCGCTCTCCAGGGCGTCCTTCGCTGCCGGGAAGGTGCCGGTGGTGGCGAAGTGCTCGGTCTGCCCTTCGGGTGAGAGCATCGTCTCGATGTACTGCCAGGCGGCCTCGGGGTTGTCGGCGCGCGCCGGAATCGCGATGACGCTGCCACCCCAGTTGCCGCCGACGCCGGGGATGGAGGCGATGCGCCATTTGCCCTCGGTCTCGGGAGCATCGGTCTTGAACCCCGCGAGCATCCACGACGGTGCCGTGGTCACTGCGAACGCGGCGTTGGCCTTGCCCGGTGCCCAACCGGACGACCACGCCGGGATGCTCGCGCTGATGCCCGCCTCGTAGGTGCGCACCGCCACGTCGAAAGCCTCCTCGACCTCGGGGTTGGAGTCATAGACGAGATCACCGTCCGGTGAGTAGTACTTCTCACTGACCTGGTTGACGGTCGAGAAGAACACGCTCGTCTCCACGTTGTCGACGAACGGCTCTCCGGTCGCCGCCGTGTACTTCTTCCCCATCTCGATGAAGCCGTCCCATGTCGACCACATCTGGGCGACTTCGGCCGGGTCTGTGGGCAGGCCCGCGGCCTCGAACAGGTCGGCGCGATACGCGAAGCTCAGGCCGCCGACATCCGTGGGGACGCCGATGATCGATCCGTCTTCGGCCGTCGCCCCTCCGATCGCCCAGTCGAGGTAGTCGTCGCCGAGGTCGTCGCCGCCCAGGGTGCGCAGGTCGACGAAGTTTCCCGGGTTCTCGAGGAACTTCGGGAGGTCGTCGTTCTGGATCATCACGAGGTCGGGGACGCGACCGCCGGCGAGTGCAGCGGTCAGGGCGGTGGCGGTCTCGGTCGTGCTGCCGACCTCGGAGAGCTTCACCTTCGCGTCCGGGTTCTTCTCCCGGTATCGGTCGACGGAGTCCTTCTGGCCGATTCCGGTGAAGGACCAGAACTCGAACTCCGCGTTCGGGTCGTCCGACCCCTCCCCGGCGCCGCTCGACGAACACCCGGCGACGAGCGCGAGAGCACCGATGAGTGCGACGGACAGGGTGATTTTGCGACGGTTCACAACTGCTCCTCTTCGTTGGGGATATGTGATTGCAGGCCTGAGGGCCGAGCTGAGAGATCGATCTCTCATCGGCACACCATAGCCCTCGTTCACGCCGCGGGGCAACCCTCCCTGCCCTCCTCGCGGGGAATCGATGCTCTGCATGGTGACGGCGCCCGGAGAGTGGATTGGACGGGGCCGAATGTGCGAGTATGCAAGGGTCAGCTCATCAGATAACGATCTATCGAGTGCCTCATCCGCCGCGGGGAGAAGGAACAATGGTCCGACCCACGATCGTCGACGTGGCGAAGGCCGCCGGCGTCTCCCGCGCCACGGCGGCCCGTGTGCTGGCGGGTGCCACCAACGTCGACCCGGTGATGACGTCCGCCGTCGAGCGCGAGGCCGCGCTCCTGGGCTACGAGGCGAATTTCGCGGCCCGCATGCTCCGCGGTGGCCGCGCGGGCGCGATCGGACTCGTCGTCGCCTTCAATGAGATCGGCAGCCTGAACGGCACCTTCTTCGCCTCGGCTCTGAAGGGAGCCGCGAAGGGGCTCGCCGCGGGCGACGTCCAGCCCGTGCTGCTGCCGGCCGATGACGAGGATCGGGGCAAGATCCCCAAGTTCCTCCGCTCCGGTGCTGTCGACGGCGTGATCGTCATCCTTCAGCACGAGATCACGCATCTGGTGGAGGCGCTCGCCGATTCGCCCGTGCCGATCGCGTGGGTCGGCAAGCCCCAGTACGAGATCGACCCCGGCTCGATCGTCGTCGACTCGGACAACCTGGGAGGTGGGGCGCTCGCGGCGCGCGCGCTCGTGGAGGCAGGGCGCCGCACCATCGGCATCATCACCGGGCCGCCGGACATGGAGCAGGCGAACGAACGGATGCGCGGATGGACCGAGGAGCTCACGCGCTCGGGCATCGCGCCCGGTCCCATCGTCCACGGCGACTTCACCGTCGACAGCGGGATGGCCGCCATGGCCCGGCTGCTGCAGCGCGCGCCGGATCTCGACGGGGTGTTCGCGTCATCAGACCTTATGGCGGCCGGAGCGATCCGGGTGCTCCAGGCCGCCGGACGCAGGGTGCCGCTGGACGTGTCGATCGTCGGGTTCGACGACGTGCTCATCGCCACGACGTCCGAGCCGCCGCTGACCACCGTGCGTCAGCCGCTCGAGGAGATGGGTCGTGCGGCGGCGGAGGCGCTGATCGCGATGATCCACGGGCGCCCGGCCGAGAAGCTCCAGATCCTCCCCACGACGCTGGTGCGCCGCGAGTCGCTCTAGATCGCGATGAAGAGACCGGTGACGTTGTTTACCGGACGGGCTCAGCGCGAGCGCCCTGATCCGCGAGCCTCGACGAGGTCCTTGGCCTCCTTGAGGCCCAGGCCGGTGTGCTCACGCACCAGCTTGATCGCCGTGATCTTCTGGTTCGCGGCGATGAGCCGGTCGACCTCGGCGGCGATGGCTGCCGGAAGAGTGGAGCCCGAGTGCGCGCTCGGAATCGACGACCGCGTGGGTGAGGTGTTCGAGACCGCGGCGATGTGCGCGGCCGTGGTGCTGATCGACCAGTGATCGATCCGGTCCTTCGCCTCTTTGAGGCCGAGTTTCGCATGATCGCGGAGCACCTTGATGGCCTGGACCTTCTTGCCTGCCGCCATGAGCCGGTCGATCTGCGCGATCACCTCCGGCGATGTTCCCGCGGGGGTCGCTGTCGCGGCGCTCGCCGTCGACGACCTCATCACCGGCACCGGCGTGAATGTCTGAGCGTCGGGGATCCTCGGCCGCATGCCGCGGAGCGCGGCACCGAGGATGGCGACGACGGCGATGATTGCGACGACGATGCCGATGATCCAGACGATCTCCATGGGGTCAGTCTAAGGACGACGTGCACTCCAGGTGCTTCCCATCCGCCACCGCGTACCCTGGAGGTATGACCGAGAACCCCCGCGCGCGCGAGACGCGACCCGCATCCGCGCCCCCGAAGGGGAAGCTTCGTGCCACCGGAACGCCGCAGGTACGTCCGACGACGGAGGGCTGGACGCAGAAGAAGGATGCCGAAGGGCGCCCGCTCCTGCAGTTCGCGAGCCCGAAGCGGGGCAAGCCTCCGGTGCACCTCGCCGACCTCACCCCGGCGGAGCGCGTCGAGAAGGTCAAGGAGCTCGGCCTGCCCGGATTCCGGGCGAAGCAGCTGGCCACGCACTACTTCCGCCACTACACCTCGGATGCAGCGCAGATGACCGATCTGCCCGCCGACATCCGCGAGCAGCTCGTCGCGGGCCTCCTCCCGCCCCTGCTCACCGAGGTGCGGCGCCTCGAGACCGACCGCGGCGACACGATCAAGTTCCTCTGGCGGCTGCACGACGGCGCGCTCGTCGAGTCCGTGCTCATGCGGTACCCGGGGCGCATCACGCTGTGCGTGTCGAGCCAGGCCGGCTGCGGTATGAACTGCCCGTTCTGCGCCACCGGCCAGGCCGGCCTCACGCGCAACATGTCCTCGGCCGAGATCGTCGAGCAGATCGTGCGGGCGAACCGCCTCATCGCCGAGGGGGGACTCGGCGGGAAGAAGGCCGACGACCACTCGATGGAGCGGGTGAGCAACATCGTCTTCATGGGCATGGGCGAGCCGCTCGCCAACTACAACCGCGTGATGGATGCCGTGCGCTCGATGGTCGCGCCGCAGCCCGATGGCCTCGGCATGAGCGCGCGCGGCATCACCGTGTCGACGGTCGGACTCGTGCCGGCGATCAAGAAGCTCGCGGACGAGGGCATTCCGGTCACGTTCGCCCTGTCGCTGCACGCGCCGGATGACCACCTGCGCGACGAACTCATCCCGGTGAACTCGAAGTGGAAGGTCGACGAGGCACTCGACGCCGCTCGGTACTACTACGAGAAGACCGGCCGCCGCGTCTCGATCGAGTACGCGCTCATCAAAGACATGAACGACCACGCCTGGCGCGCCGATCTGCTCGCGGAGAAGCTCAACGAACGCGGCCGCGGCTGGGTGCACGTGAACCCGATCCCGCTGAACCCGACGCCCGGATCGATCTGGACCTCGTCGACGCGCGAGGCGCAGAACGAGTTCGTGCGCCGGCTCAACGACGCCGGAATCCCGACGACCCTGCGCGACACCCGCGGCAAGGAGATCGACGGGGCCTGCGGCCAGCTGGTCGCCACGACAGAGGACGAGGCCGCCTCGGCCGCCATGGCCTGACCTGCCGCTCCCGTCGCAGAAAGTCCCGGTATTCGAGTCGAATACCGGGACTTTTCGCGACGGGAGGATGTGAGGCCGGTCAGACGGATGCGGCGAGGTCGGCGAGGTCGCGTGGTGCCGACGTCGTGGCGCCGGCGTCCGCGCTGTCGCGGATCCCGTCGCGGTGGCCGAGGGACTCGGCTCGGGTGAGCCATGAGTCGATGCGCTCCGCAGTCGCGTCCTTGACGCCCAGCATCCGATGAGTGTGCACCGAGCGGATGCCGCAGAGCCGCATCGTGTTGCGGGCGACCTGCGTCTGGGCGGGCAGGCCGGTGAAGGGTGCTGCGTACCAGGGAGTGTCGGCGAGCAGGAGAAGCCGTCCGTGCCGAGCCGGGAGAAGCCCTTCGGGCAGGCCGAGCTTCGTGTAGCGGTACTCCTGCTGCGGAAGCAGGGCGCGGTCGAAGAAGCCCTTGAGCACGGCCGGCACCGATCCCCACCACAGCGGTGTGGCGATCACGATCGTCTGAGCCGCATGAAGGGAGTGCTTGGCCTCGACGAGGTCGGCCTCCAGTGTCATCCGCTCGCGGTAGCCGAACCGCAGGTGCGGGTCGAACTCGAGGTCGCGCAGTGCGAGCAGGCGGGCGTCGCCGTGCGCGGTCGCGTAGCGTCGGGCGAGCTCTGCGGTGAGGGATCGTGCGTCGGGGTGGCCGTCGATGACGAGCGCGGATGCCATCAGTTCTCCTATCTGGACAGTGTCAATTTGCTGGACAGTGTCAAGATAAGAGAGAATGTTGCTCGTGTCAAGTTCTCGATCCGGCTACCATCACGGCGATCTCGCGCACGCGCTGGAGGCGGCGGCGATGCAGCTGCTCGTCGAGAAACCCGCTCAGGAGATCAGCCTTCGAGAGGTCGCCAGGGCCGCTGACGTGAGCCACAACGCCCCCTACCATCACTTCGCCGATCGCCGCGGGCTGATGAAGGTGCTGGCCGAGCGCAGCATGGCCGATCTCACCACCGCCGTCCGGATGGCGATCGCGGATGCCGCCGACCCCGTCGCCGCGCTGGTCAGCGGCGGTACCGCCTACCTGCGCTTCGCGGTGGAGTACCCGCACGGCTTCGACGTCATGTACGACCCGACCGTGTGCATCCCGGGGGAGCCCAGCGACACGATGGCCCCGTTGATCGCCGAACTCGAGCAGCTCCTGGGCTCGGCATCCGCCGCGGCCGGCCTCGACAGCGACGAAGACGTCCTCGGCGTGTGGGGACTCGTGCACGGCCTCGGCACGCTGTGCGCGGCCGGGCACTTCTCCCTGGATGCGGCGCTCCGCGCCGGGGAGGCGGCATTGCGGCGGATGCTACCGCGCTGACGCCGAGCCGCCACCACGGCCGGATCGCTCAGGGCGTGTGGATCCGCAGCAGCCGGCCGGTGCCATCGACGAGCTCGTCCCAGGATCCGATGTCCACCGCGCACTCCGCGACGGCGCAGGTCGGCAGCTGGGCGTACTCGCCGGTGAGCTCGGCCACGGCGTCGCTCATTCCCGGGTTGTGTCCGACGAGCATGGCGACGTCGCTCTGCTCGGGGAGCGCGGCCGCGATCGCCAGGATCGAACGGGCGGATGCCGCGTACAGCAACGCCTCATCGAGCACCGCGATCCCGAATGCGGCCGCGTATTCGTCGGCAGTGCTCCGGGCGCGAGTGGCGGTGCTCGAGACGATGTGGTCGAGAGCGATGTCGTCGTCGACCAGGCGTCGTGCCATCGCCGGCGCGTCGCGGCGCCCGCGCGCGTTGAGCGGCCGGTCGTGATCGGCGAGGCCGGAGAAGCCCCAGTCCGACTTCGCGTGGCGGGCGAGCAGCAGGGTCTTCATGCCACCAGCTTGGCATCGGTGCCCCGCACGCGCATCCCCAACCTGTGAGCGGCTCGCAGGGATCTTCCGGGCTTCGCACAGGCGATGTTTCCTACCCTCGGAGGATGGCTTACTCCGCGCATCGCCCTGGCCAGATGGATTCTCAGGGCCGGATCTCCTTCGAGGCAGGCGGCCCCGACGGCACGGTCACCGATGAGGACCTCGACTTCCTGCGCGCTTTCGAGCCCACCGGCATCGACACCCGGTCAGCCCCGCAGGCGGAGGCCGCAGACACCGCCACGCGCCCGACAGTCGTCGTCGAACCGGCCTATGCGGGCGCGCCCGCGGCGCCGGCATCCGCTCCCCGGCCACCCCGCGCACCACGCCCGAGGCGCGTGAAGGAGACGCGTGTGCCGGGATCGCGCTGGCGCACGCTCGCGATCCTGGGCGGCGCCGAGGGCGAGATCCTCGACAAGGTGCCGGGGGAGACCCCGCGCTTCGTTCAGATGTTCTTCGTGCTCGCCGGGACCGCGCTGGTCTCGGCGATCTCGATGCTGTTCGCACTGACCACAGGGGTGCAGGCAGCAATCTGGCTGGCCGTGCCGCTCGCGATGGTGTGGGCACTGATCATCTTCAACCTCGACCGGTTCCTCACGTCGACGATGACCTCGACCCGGAACGTCTGGAAGCTCATCGGCCTCGCGATCCCCCGTGTCATCATGGCGGCGATCATCGGCTTCGTCGTCGCCGAGCCGCTCGTGCTGCAGGTGTTCCACAACGACATCGCACGCGAAGTGGCGTCCACCAACATCACCCAGTCGCAGTCCGACCAGGATGCGCTGGAGAGCGGTCCGGAGAAGAAGGCGCTGGATGAGGCATCCGCCCGCCTGGCAGAGCTGGAGAACCAGGCGGCGACGGGCATCGTCGCCGGCACCGGTTCGTCGTCGGCGAGCGAATCGGCGGCGCAGACCACCGTCGACGACCTGACCGCGAAGCTGACGGCGCAGCAGGGCGTCATCGACCAGGCGCGGGTGCTGTACCAGTGCGAGCTGACCGGAGAAGGTGCGGGCACCGTGCCCGGCTGCACCGGCGTGAACGGCGAAGGGGCCAGCTCCGACGCCGCGCAGGCCCAGCTCGCCCAGGCTCAGCAGACCTACGACGCGCTCGCCGCGCAGCTGCGGGTTGCGAATGAGGAGCTCGCCACCGCCGGCAGTGCCGCGAAGGAGAACACCTCCGCATCGGAGTCGCAGAATCGTCAGCAGGCGAACGACCAGCTCCCGGCAGCTCAGCAGTCGTACGAGCAGGCGCTCGCCGCGTACAACGGCAGGGCGGATGCCGTGGCGGAGGGGAACGCCGCAGCGATCGGCCTGCTCAGCCAGATCAGCGGTCTCAACCGCCTCTCCGAGAAGGAACCGACGATCCTCTGGGCCCACCTGCTGATCGCGGCCCTGTTCTTCATGATCGAGCTGCTGCCCGTCCTGGTGAAGGTGCTCACCTCGTATGGGGAGCCGACGCTGTACGAGAAGGCGGCGGCGATCCGCAAGCAGGTCGCCCTCGACAAGGTGACCGCGGAGGGCTTCCGCGATCGGGCCGAGATCGTGGCAGCAGGCGCGGGCGCGACGGATGCCGCCCTTGCCGCGGGAGCCACAGGAGCGGGTCCTGCGGGTGCGGCTGCTGCGGAGCCGGATCCCGTCGAGCCGGCCCGCGCCCGGCCGGTGGACGCTCAGACCGCCTGAGCGCTCCGGTCATCGCGCTGCAGCACACGCGTCGATCGGCTGTGCGCTCCTGCATCGGCCGGAATCCGGGACTCCGGCCGATCCGAGCGCACTCGACCGAGGCTGGCGTCCGCGGCGGGCGCCGACGGTTCCGTGTGCGTTGACCTCGCCAGGCTGCCGATCCGGATCGTGCCGAGAGCGGGCGCCACGCGGACCGCACCGGCGATCGAGCGGACCAATGCGACGGTCGACGGGGCGCCCGACCACCGGCTGCCGGTGAGCGCGGCCTCGATCACGGCGAGCGGATACCGAAGTGCGGCATCGTGCTGACGGGAGTCCTCGCCCAGCCATTCGATCAGGTCTCTGATGGTCCAATCTGGCTCTATTGGATCAAGAAAGAGAGGCCTTCTGGCGGTTGAGGTGTCCATTGGTCCAGAATCGGATGTCATGAGCATCGACGACAGGGCCAATACTCGGCCAGTGGACCATCAATCGGTCGGAGATGCACCGCCACTGGTACGCGCGGGCGAGGTTTCGTCGGATCGCCTCGCCGCGCGCCTCGGTCGCTGGACCTACGGCGAAGGCACCCTCGCCGTACGGCTCCACCGAGGCATCGCCGCCCTGATCGCGAGCGGAGAGCTGCGACCGGGTGACCGGCTGCCCGCCGAACGGGCGCTCGCCGCGGTGAGCTCCGTATCGCGCGGCACGGTGGTCGCAGCGTACGCCGACCTCGCCGAACGCGGACTCGTCGAGAGGCGACAGGGCAGCGGAACGCGGGTCACGGGCGTCGTCGCATCCGTCGCTCCAGGGCAACGGCCGGGTCGAGGCGAAGCCCTGTTCTCGGCACTTCCCAACACGATCGATCTGCTGCGCACCGTGCCGCAGATCCCCGAGCTCGCGGTCGAGCTGATCCGTGCCCATCAGCCGCGGCTCGATCTCGCCCTCCTCCCGGAGGCCGACCCCGCTGGGCTCCCCATGCTGCGCGAGCTGATCGCCGAGATGTACCGGGCCGAGGGCACTCCGACGACGCCGGAGCAGATCCTGGTGACGCACGGAGCGCAGCAGGCGATCAGCCTCGTCGTGAACCTCCTCGTCGGTCCGGGCGACGTCGTACTCGCCGAGGAGGTGACGTGGCCGGGAGTGACCGACTCCGTCGGATTGCGCGGCGGCACGGTGCACGGGGTGCCGATGGGCGACGACGGCCTCGATGTCGATGCGCTCGAGGTGGCGATGGCGCGGCTCCGCCCGGTGCTGATCGCGATCAACCCCCATCACCAGAACCCGACCGGTACGCGTCTGCCCGCGTCCGCCCGTCACCGGGTCGCCGAGCTCGCGGCGCAGTACGGCGTTCCGGTCATCGAGGATCGGGTCCTCGCAGGCATCTCGTTCGACGGGGTCGTGCCGCCGTCGCTCGCCGCAGAGCGACCGGATGCGCCGATCATCGTGGTCGAATCGGTGTCGAAGTGGGCGTGGGCCGGGCTGCGAATCGGCTGGCTGCGCGCCGACCCCGTGCTCGTCCGCAGGCTCCGCGGCGCACGTCAGCTCGCCGACCAGTCCACGAGCGTTCCCGGTCAGCTGCTCGCGCTCGACCTCGTCGCCCGCGCCGATGATCTGCGCCGCCAGAACAGCCGCGTCCATCACGAACGCCTCCGCATGCTGCTGCGCCTCATGTCCGAAGAGCTGCCGGACTGGACCTATCTCGCCCCGCGCGGCGGTCTGTCGCTGTGGGCGGCGCTTCCGATCGGCTCGGCAGACGCGCTCGCAAGAGTCGCCGCGGTGCACGGCGTCTCGGTCGCCGGCAGCGCCGCGTTCGCGGCATCCGCGTCTCCCGACGACCGCATCCGGATCCCGTTCACGGCCCCGGACGGGGTGCTGACCGAAGGAGTCCGGCGGCTCGGTGCGGCATGGCGGGAGTACCGGGGAACTCTCTGACTGGATGCTGGGACCGGTCACGGATATTCGCCCTCGTCGTCCTCCTCGGCCGGTAGCGTTGGACCATGGTCAACTATCGCTATCTCGGCAACAGCGGTCTCAAGGTCTCTGAGATCACCTTCGGCAACTGGGTCACGCACGCCTCGCAGGTCGGGGACGATGCCGCTCTCAAGACCGTCCATGCGGCACTGGATGCCGGCATCACCACCTTCGACACCGCCGACACGTACGCCAACACGGCTGCGGAGGTCGTGCTCGGCAAGGCGCTGGCAGGTCAGCGGCGCGAGGGGCTGGAGATCTTCACGAAGGTCTACTTCCCGACCGGTCCGAAGGGGCCGAACGACACCGGACTGAGCCGCAAGCACATCCTCGAGTCGATCAACGGCTCGCTGAAGCGTCTCGGCACCGACTACGTCGACCTGTACCAGGCGCACCGCTTCGACTACGAGACCCCGCTGGAGGAGACGTTCCAGGCGTTCGCCGACATCGTGCGTCAGGGCAAGGCGCTGTACATCGGCGTCTCGGAGTGGACGGCGGAGCAGCTGCGGGAAGGCCACGCACTGGCGAAGCAGCTCGGCGTGCAGCTCATCTCGAACCAGCCGCAGTACTCCATGCTGCACCGCGTGATCGAGGGCAAGGTCGTCCCGGCATCGGAGGAGCTGGGCATCTCGCAGATCGTCTGGTCGCCGATGGCGCAGGGCGTGCTGAGCGGCAAGTACCTGCCGGGGCAGCCGGTCCCCGAGGGGTCCCGCGCGACCGACCCGCACTCGGGCGCCGACTTCATCAAGGGCTTCCTGCGTGACGAGATCCTCACCGCCGTGCAGCGCCTGAAGCCGATCGCGGAGGAGGCCGGGCTCACCATGCCGCAGCTCGCGATCGCGTGGGTGCTGCAGAATCCGAACATCGCCGCGGCTCTGGTCGGCGCATCGCGCCCCGAGCAGCTCGCCGACACGGTGAAGGCCTCCGGGGTGACGCTCGATTCGGGCACGATGACGGCGATCGACGCCGCTCTCGGCGACGCGGTGAACCGCGACGCGGAAGACACCTACACGGTGTCGCCGAAGGCGCGCCTGGTCTGATCGCAGGTCACCGAGACCCTCACGCGCGCTCGCGCTGCGTGGGGGTCTCGGCGTTGCGCAGAGAGTCTCGTGCGATCGTGACGGCGGCGCCGGATGCCGCGGAGCGGGCCACGGCATCGGCGATCCGCATCGCCTCGACCGCGTCGCGTGCCGTCACCCGCGGGGCGACTCCGGTGTCGATGGAGCGGACGAAGTCCGCGAGCTCGGCGCGATACGGGCTCGTCATCGCGTCGAAATCGGGGAGAGAGACGCTCTCGGCGTCCTGTCCCTGGGTCGAGACGGCGGGTCGGCGGGCCGCGGAGTCGACGGAGATCATCGCCCGAGAGCCGACGACGTCGAACGCGGTGCGGAACTCGATAGGCGCCGTCGTCCAGGTGGCGCTGACCTGGGAGACCGTGCCCGACGCGTGTGTGAGGAGGGCCTGCGTGGTCTGACTGTCGCCCGCGGTGCGCGTGCGTCCGTAGACGGTCGCCACCTCGCCGCCCACCCACCGGGCGATGTCGAGGTCGTGGATCATGAGGTCGAGAAGAACGCCGCCGGAGAGCGACGGGTCACCGTACCAGTCGCTCTGCGGACTCCGGCCCTGCCTGGCATATCGTTGTGCTTCGACGTCGCCGATGTCGCCGTTCGTGACCGAGCGGTGCAACGCGGCGTACTCGGCGAAGTAGCGGACCACATGCGCGGCGAAGAGCGGGACGCCATCGGCCTCGAAGCGGTGGACGAGGTCCTCGGCCTCGCCCAGTGCGCGGGCCAGAGGCTTCTCGCAGATCGTCGGGATGCGGTGGCCGAGTGCCTTCAGTGCGAGCGTGTGGTGCGTGTGGGTCGGCGTGCAGATGTCGACGATGTCGGCCGTCGCGAACAGCTCCTCGAGTGACGGAGCGATGCGGCCGCCGCCGTGGCGCTCGATCAGAGGCGCCGCGTCGGTGGAGCGCGAGTACAGCGACACCTCGAAGCCGAGGTCGAGCCAGGCGGGCAGGTGCACGTCGGCCATGCCGCCGACGCCGATGAGTCCGATAGTCCGCGTCATCAGAGGTGGCGGTTCAGGCGAGGGTGACGTCGACCTGGATCTCGGCGGCCAAGCGCTCGAGGTCGGTGCGCACCGCGTCGAGGTCGACCGATGCGGGCACCTTCGCGATCACGGTCGCCTCGAACAGGCGCCCTCCGGCCATCGCCGCGTCGCGGGTCGTGGTGGTCAGGTCCTCGATGCTGAGATCGTGCGCGCTGAGCGCCGCCGACACCTCTCGGACGATGCCGGGCCTGTCGTTGCCGAGAACCTGGATCGTCAGCCGTTGCTGCGGATCGCCGGAGGCATCCGCCCCGGCGCGCACCGCGACGGTCAGCAGCCCGTCGAGGCCGTGCAGCGCGGTCTCCAGTTCGGCGGAGCGATCGGCCGCGACAGAAACCTCGATCACGCCCGCGAAGGTTCCGGCGAGCTCGGCGAGCTGGCTGTTCTCCCAGTTGCCGCCATGTGCGTCGACGACATCGGCGACAGCCGCCACGAGGCCGGGCCGGTCCGCGCCCGCGACGGTGAGGATCAGAGTGGTCATGCTCGACAGCGTAGCCGTGCGCGTCACTCGACCCAGTCGCCGGTCTCGAGGAAGTGGTCGAGTCGTGCGCGGTGCGGGGCGAGGTCCCAGCCCTGCTCGGCGACCCACTCGTCGGAGTAGTAGGTGCCGGCGTAGCGGGTGCCGCTGTCGCAGATGAGGGTGACGACGCTGCCGGTCTCGCCGGCGACGCGCATCCGTGCGATGAGCTGGAACGCCCCGTAGAGGTTGGTGCCGGTCGAGCCGCCCGCCCAGTGCAGAGTGCGCTCCTTGAGCAGCCGGATGGCGGCGACGGAACCCGCGTCGGGCACACGGATCATCTCGTCGATCACGCTCGGCACGAACGAGAGCTCGACCCGCGGGCGCCCGATCCCCTCGATGCGGCTCGGCCGGCCGGCCGGAGCATCCGCCGTACCTGCCCAGCTGTCGTAGAAAGCCGAGCCCTCCGGGTCGACCACCGCGACCTGCGTCTGGTGACGCCGGTACTTCACGTAGCGGCCGAACGTCGCGCTCGTGCCGCCGGTGCCGGCGCCGACGACGATCCAGCGGGGGATCGGATGCCGCTCCTGCGCGAGCTGGCTGAACACGCTCTCGGCGATGTTGTTGTTGCCGCGCCAGTCGGTGGCGCGCTCGGCGTAGGTGAACTGGTCGAGGTAGTGGCCGCGGCAGTCCGAGGCGAGTTGCTGCGCCGTGGGGGACATGTCCTCCGCCCGGTCCACGAAGTGGCAGCGTCCGCCGTAGAACTCGATGAGGTCGATCTTCTCCTGGCTGGTCGATCGCGGCACGACGGTGACGAACGGAAGCCCCAGCATCCGCGCGAAGTACGCCTCGGAGACGGCCGTCGATCCGCTCGACGATTCCACCAGCGTGCTGTCCTCGTGGATGCGGCCGTTGACGAGGCCGTACAGGATCAGTGAGCGCGCCAGGCGGTGCTTGAGGGATCCGGTCGGATGCACCGACTCGTCCTTCAGGTACAGGTCGATGCCCCAGTCCGAGGGCAACGGGAACAGGTGCAGATGGGTGTCGGCGCTGCGGTTGGCGTCCGCCTCCAGCAGGGCGATGGCGGTGCTGGTCCAGGTGGTCACAGAGTCGACCCTATCGGGGCACCTCAGTCGCAGTGCGGGCGGCGACGAACGCGTCCACCTCGGCGCGGTGCGGGATGCTCGGAGAGGCGCCCTGCCTCGTCACGGTGATCGCTCCGGCCGCGGTCGCCAGGCGCACCGCATCCGTCAACGGTCGGCCGGCGGCGAGCGCCGCTCCGAGGTAACCGGCGTAGGTGTCGCCGGCCGCCGTCGTGTCGACCGGCTCGACGGGGAACGGGGGGACGACGGATGTTCCGTCTGCGGTCACGATGCACGAGCCCTGGCCCGCGAGGGTGACGACGGCTGCCCCGACGCCCTGCGCGAGGAACCAGCGTCCGGCCTGTTCGGCGGTTGCGGCATCCGTCACCTCGATGCCGCTGAGCACCGACGCCTCCGTCTCGTTCGGGGTGACGATGTCGATGTTCCGCCACACCTCGGCGGGGAGGACGGCGGCGGGCGCGGGATCGAGGATCACGATCATCCCGAGCTCCCGGCCGCGCGCGGTGATGTGCGCCGTGAGCGTCGACGGCGTCTCGAGCTGGGTGAGCAGCACCGAGGTGGTCGGCGCGAGTGCCTCGAGCGCGGTGTCGATCTGCACCGCGCTGAGGGCGGCATTGGCGAGCGGTACCACGACGATGTCGTTCTGCGCCGAGGCGTCGACGCGGATGTGCGCGATCCCGGTGGGGCCGGGGACCGTGCGCAGGTGCGTGAGGTCGACACCGGCCTCGCTGAGTCCGGTGACGACGAGGTCGTGGAAGAGGTCGTCGCCGACGCATCCGACGAAGCTGGTCCTGGCGCCGGAGCGGCCGGAGGCGACCGCCTGATTCGCCCCCTTGCCGCCCAGCATCAGGGTGAACTCATCGCCCAGAATGGTCTCGCCGGGGGCGGGGAGGCGCCGGGAGAACGTCGTGACATCGGCGCTGACGCTTCCGACGATGACGACACCGGTGCGGTCGGCGGGGGATGCAGGGGTCATGGCGAGAACACTAGCCGAATGCGATGACAGGGTCCGGGTCAGGCGGACGTCGCCTGACGCAGCCAGCGCTCGACGCCGGCGATGTGCGCGGTCGCCAGGGAAGTCGCGAGAGCCGGATCGTGCTGCGCGATCGCATCGGCGATGGCCCGGTGCTCGGAGAGCGTGCGCTCGACGGCGCCTTCCTCGGTGAGTCCGCGCCAGACGCGGGCGCGCACGGTCTGGCTGCTGAGGTGATCGATGAGACTGGAGAGGTACGCGTTGCCCGCCATCCGAACGATGTCCCGATGGAACCGGATGTCGTGCTCCACGAGCTCCTCGACCGTGACCGAGGCGTCGATATCGTCGATCTCCCGCTCGAGCTCGGCGATGTCCTCTTTGCTGCCGGAGGTGGCCGCGAGACCTGTGGCCTGGGACTCCAGCATCCGCCGCACGGCGAAGATCTCCAGCATCGAGTCGTCGTCGTGCATGTCGACGACGAACGAGATGGCTTCGAGGAGCAGGTGCGGCTCGAGGCTCGTGACATAGGTGCCGTCGCCCCGGCGCACATCGAGCACCCGGATGACTTCGAGAGCCTTCACGGCTTCGCGCATCGAGTTCCGGGACAGTCCCAAGCGCTCCGACAGCTCCTTCTCCGGGGGGAGCCGGTCGCCGGGGCCGATCTCTCCGGACACGATCATCGCTTTGATCTTCTCGATTGCCTCGTCAGTCACAGCCATGGCGTCATCTTCGCACATTCATCGGATGTCTGGGGCAGGATGGAGCCATGCGCCTCCTCGATTCACACCTGCACCTCTGGAGACCCGACCTGCTGGACTACCCCTGGCTGGAAGGGCCGCTCGCCTATGAGTTCGAGGCCCTCGAACTGCAGCGCGCCCGGATCCCCGGCGTCACCGAGTCCGGCGTCGTCTTCGTGCAGGCCGGATGCGTCGAGGAGCAGTACCTCGACGAGGTGCGCTGGGTCACCGGACTGGCGGACGAGATCGGCCTGAAGGGTATCGTCGCCGGTGCGCAGCTCGACCGCGGAGAGGCGACGCGCGCGCATCTCGAGGCCCTCGACGCGTTCGGGCTGGTCGTCGGGGTGCGGCACCTCCTCCAGGATGAGCGCGACGGACTCGCCGCGGCGCCGGCCTTCATCGAGGGTGCGCGCGCCCTCGCGGCCCGCGATTGGACGTTCGACGCCTGCGTCCGCTTCTCGCAGGTGCCCGATGTCACCGCGCTCGCCGCTGCGGTGCCCGGACTGCGGATCGTGCTCGATCATCTCGGCAAGCCCGCGGTGGGGACCGCGCCCGAGCCCCTGCCGCCGTCGGCGCAGTGGGTGTCGGACCTGACGGCTCTGGCACAGCATCCGAATGTCCACTGCAAGCTCTCGGGGCTTCCGGCCGAGGCCGGCGGAGACTGGGATGCGGCGCAGATCGAGCCGTTCCTCGACGCCGCGCTCGCCGCATTCGGCCCCGATCGGCTGATGTGGGGAAGCGACTGGCCGGTCTCGGTCATCGGCCCCGCCGAGGCCGGAGACGAGTATGCACCCGCTGACGGCTCGGACGCCTACCAGCCGAACGCGCGTGCGCGCTGGGCGCACGCGGTGGCCGATTGGGCCACTGCCCGCGGCCTCGATGTCGACGCCGTCATGCATGTGAACGCGGCTGAGTTCTATCGGGTGTAACCGCCGCGAGAGTGCGCCCGGCACTGCTCCCGTCGCAAAATGTCCCGGTATTCCGCGCGGATACCGGGCATTTTCGCGACCGGAGCCGTCACGACGACCGGCGGAGTGCCGCGTGGACGCGGGCGACGAGTTCGTCCGGAGCCGCGAACAGAGCCGACGTCACCTCGATGACGGTCCACCCGGCGGCGCGGAGGGCGGCGATGCGTTCGACATCGGCCGCGTAGCGCTGTTGGTGCAGCATCCCGTGATACTCGATGGCGATCTTCCGCGATGGATACGCGAGGTCGACGCAGCCGAGGAACCTGCCACGATCGTCGAACACGTCGTGGTTCAGTTCGGGCTCGGGCAGCCCCGAGAGCACGAGGTGGCAGCGGACGGCCGACTCGCGGGGAGACCACGAGTCCTCGCGGATCAGCTCGACGGCTTCCCGCAGCCGACGGATGCCGACTCGACGACCGGACGCGATCGCGGCCCGCAGGTCGCGGAGTGTCGTGATCGGCGGCATCCCGACGTTCGGTCGTCCCGGCCCGGCGCGCCACACGCGACAGAAGTAGTCACCGAGCGCGACGAGATCCACGAGCGGAAGGGATCCGAGGCTCGCCCATGCTCCTGCGGCGGTCGTGACCGGGAGTCCGTCGATCTCGGTGAGGGACGACGTCTTCCGGCGTGCGCGATGCGCCACCACCCCGGGCGTGCGCACGAGCGGTGCGTCATCGAAGACGCTGACATGGACGGGAAGCTCGCGCCCGTGGGCGATCACGGATCCTGACCACGCGAGGGGAAGCGGCGCCTGCCAGAGAGCGGCCGCCGTCTCGTGCGAGAAGAACTGTCCTGAGCGCAGTCGAGGGGCGTATGCGAGTGCCTGGCGCCGGCGCCACTCGGCCTGGCGTCCGAACGGATCGTCGACATCGACGGCATCCGCCTGCCGGAGCGCGCGCACCCCGTGGAACGGGCGCTCCAGGTCATCGCGGCTCAGGCGTCCGCGGTTCACACCGGCATCGCGGGCCTGGGCGACGTGGAAGACGTCGCCGAGCTGACGCGGGAGTTCTCGACCGAAACGCACCGCAGAACTGTCCCACGCCTGGCGTCTCGGGGCTCCGGGTTATCCACAACCCTCGCTCCGGTCGCGAAAATGCCCGGTATTCGGGCGGAATACCGGGCCTTTTCGCGACGGGAGCGAGAGGGGAAAGGCTACTCGGGGCGGAGGCGCAGCTGGGCCATGCCGCCGTCGACCTCGAGGAACGTGCCGGTCGTCGAGCCGGCCGCCGGGCTGACCAGGTAGGCGACGGCCGCGGCGACCTCGGCCGCGGAGACCAGTCGACCATGCGGCTGACGCGACTCGAGAGCCGCGCGCTCGGCGTCGGGGTCGGCGGCCGAGTCGAGCAGGCGCTGCACCCACGGGGTGTCGGCGGTGCCCGGGTTGACGGCGTTGACGCGGATGCCCTCGCGCAGATGATCAGTCGCCATCGCGCGCGTCAGGGCCGACACGGCACCCTTCGACGCGGAGTACAGCGCACGCTGCGGGAGGCCGGTCGTGGAGGCGATGGATGCCGTGTTGCAGACCGCCGCCGCGGGGGACTCCCGCAACCAGGGCAGTGCCGCTGCGGTCACGCGCGCGATCCCGGTGACGTTGATCGACAGCACGCGCGCCCACTCGTCGTCATCGTTCGCGGCGATGTCGCCCTGCGCGCCGATGCCGGCGTTGTTCACGACGATGTCGATCCGGCCGAACTCCTCGGCGACCGCGGCGACCGCGGCGTCGACGCTGGCGCGATCGGAGACGTCGGCGGTGAAGGCGGCGAACGCCGCGCCTGCGCCGGCCGTGTCGCGGTCGAGCACGGCGATCTGGGCGCCGTCCGCGTGCAGGCGCTCCGCGATGGCCGCGCCGATGCCGGATGCTCCGCCGGTGACGATCGCGACGAGCCCGTCGAGCGAACCGGTCATCGCTGCGCCTCCCATGCCACGAACTCCTGGCGCTGGTGGCCCAGTCCGTCGATCTCGACCTCGACGATGTCGCCGGGTGCGAGGTACGGGTACTTGCCGGAGAGCGCGACGCCCTGCGGTGTTCCGGTGAGGACCAGGTCGCCCGGCTCGAGCGTCACGTACTGCGAGAGGTGGTGCACGATGTGCTCGACCGAGAAGATCATGTCTGCGGTGTTGGAGTCCTGCCGCGGTTCGCCGTTGACGAAGCTGCGCAGTCCGAGCGCGTGGTGATCGACCTCGTCGGGGGTGACCAGCCAGGGACCGGTCGGATTGAAGCCTGCGGCGATCTTGCCCTTCGACCACTGGCCGCCGGAGACGGCCATCTGGAAGTCGCGCTCCGACACGTCGTTCGCCAGCACGAACCCGGCGACGTGGTCGAGCGATTCGTCGGGGGAGTCGAGGTAGGCGGCACGGCGCCCGATGACGATGCCGAGCTCGACCTCCCAGTCGGTCTTCTCGCTGCCGCGGGGGATCGTCACGGTGTCGTGCGGCCCGACGACGGTGTTCGGCGTCTTGAGGAACAGGATCGGGATCGTCGGCGGTTCGGAACCGGACTCCGCGGCGTGCGCCGCGTAGTTCATGCCGATGCAGATGACGGCACTCGGGCGGGCGATCGGCGCGCCGACGCGCATGGCCGCGGCATCCTCGAGCACCGGGAGCAGGTCGGCCTCCCTGGCCGCTGCGACACGGGCGCGGAAGTCGCCGGCGAGGAAGTCGCCGTTCACATCCGATGTCACGGCCCGAAGGTCGAGGTAGTGGTCGCCCTCTATGAGGACGGGGATCTCAGTCCCTGGGTCGCCAAGCCGTGCGAACTTCATGGTTCTCCTGCTTCGTCTGGATGCATCGATCGATGAGCTACTCTGGGGTCGCTCTCATTGACAGTATAGACATCCGATGTTTACACTCCAAGAGGTGCGAGTCATTTCGCTCGCACCAGGGAGGAACCCGTGACCAGGATCGTCGCACTCGACACCACAGACATCCGCTTTCCCACATCGCTCAGCCTCGACGGCTCTGATGCGATGAACCCCGACCCCGACTACTCGGCGGCCTACGTGATCGTACGCACCGACGCGGACGACCAGATCGAGGGCCACGCCTTCGTCTTCACGATCGGCCGCGGCAACGACGTGCAGGTCGCGGCGATCGACGCCCTCGCCGGCCACCTCGTCGGTCGCGAGCTCGAGCCGCTGCTGCACGACATGGGCGGCACCTTCCGCGAGCTCATCGGCGACTCGCAGCTGCGCTGGCTCGGCCCGGAGAAGGGCGTCATGCACATGGCGATCGGCGCCGTGATCAACGCCCTGTGGGACATCAAGGCCAAGCGCGCAGGTCTCCCGCTCTGGCAGCTCCTCGCCCGGATGTCGCCGGAGGAGCTCGTCGACCTCGTGGACTTCCGCTACCTGACCAACGCGCTCACCCGCGAGGATGCGCTGCGCATCCTGCGTGACGCCGAACCGGGACGGCGGGCCCGCGAGCAGGAGCTGATCGCCACCGGATACCCGGGGTACACGACGAGCCCCGGCTGGCTCGGCTACTCCGACGAGAAGCTGGAGCGCCTGGCTCGCGAGGCGATGGCCGACGGCTTCACGCAGATCAAGCTCAAGGTCGGTGCAGACCTCGACGACGACATCCGCCGCTTCCGCAAGGCGCGCGAGGTGTGCGGACCTGATTTCCCGATCGCGATCGACGCCAACCAGCGCTGGGAGGTCTCCGAGGCGATCGAGTGGGTGAACGCCCTCGCGGAGTTCCACCCGGCCTGGATCGAGGAGCCCACCAGTCCCGACGACATCCTCGGCCACGCCGAGATCGCCCGCGGCGTCGCCCCCATCCGCGTCGCCACCGGCGAGCACGCGCAGAACCGGATGATCTTCAAGCAGTTGCTGCAGGCCGATGCCATCGCCGTCATGCAGATCGACGCCGTCCGCGTGGGCGGCGTCAACGAGAACATCGCGAACCTGCTGCTCGCCGCGAAGTTCGGCGTGCCGGTCTGCCCGCATGCCGGCGGCGTCGGCCTCTGCGAGGCCGTGCAGCACCTTTCCATGTTCGACTTCGTCGCCGTCAGCGGCAGCCGTGAGGGTCGCATGATCGAGTACGTCGACCACCTGCACGAGCACTTCGTCGTGCCGACGGACATCCAGGGCGGTTCCTACATGGCGCCGACTGCGCCGGGCACCGAGCATGCAGATGAAGGCTGCGAGCATCGCGGCGTTCACGTGGAAGGGCGAGCATGTCGTCGTCTGATCTCCGCATTCCGCGCCTCGGCTACGGCGCCGCCAACGTCGGGAACCTGTTCCGCGAGCTCGGCGACGACGAGGCCTGGGCGGTGCTGGATGCCGCGTGGGAGAGCGGCATCCGCTACTTCGACACCGCGCCGCATTACGGACTCGGGCTCTCCGAGCGTCGCCTCGGCGCGTTCCTGCAGACGAAGCCCCGCGACGAATACGTGCTCTCGACCAAGGCCGGGCGCCTCCTGCGCCCGGATCCCGACCACGACGGCGGCCTCGACACCGCCAACGACTTCCATGTTCCGGCCGACCTGCAGCGGGTCTGGGACTTCTCGGAGGCGGGCATCCGCGACAGCCTCGACGAGTCGCGCGAGCGGCTGGGAATCGAGCGCATCGACCTCGTCTACCTGCACGACCCCGAACGGCACGATCTCGACCTCGCGCTGGCTGAGGCGCTGCCGGCCCTGGAACGGCTTCGCGGTGAGGGGGAGGTGGCATCGATCGGCATCGGTTCAATGGTGTCGGATGCTCTCGCCGCCGCCGTGCGCGCAGCAGATCTCGACCTCGTCATGGTCGCCGGTCGGTACACCCTGCTCGAGCAGCCGGCCGCCGTCGACGTGCTCCCGGCGTGCCGGGAGACGGAGACCGGCATCGTGGCGGCATCCGTCTTCAACTCCGGACTGCTCGCGTCCAGCGTGCCGCGCCGCGACGGCCGCTACGAATACGGCCAGCTGCCGGACGAGCTGTGGGACCGGCTCGTGCGGGTCGCCGCCGTCTGCGACGACCACGGGGTGCCGCTGCCCGCGGCCGCGATCCAGTTCCCGCTGCAGGCCGATGAGGTGCGCTCCGTGGTCGTCGGCGGCAGCCGTCCAGCGCAGCTGCAGCAGAACGCCGAGTACGCTGCCCTGGAGATCCCCGACGCGCTCTGGGAGAACCTGGCCGCCGAAGGCCTGATCCCGGCATCCGCCCGCCTCGACTGAAGGAGAACGCCGTGCTCGAAGGCATCCATCCGCTGCTCACCGGAGAACTGCTGCTGCACCTCGACCGGATGGGCCACTCCGATTCGGTCGTCATCGCCGACGCGCATTTCCCGGCGTGGGCGCTCGGGCGCCAAGTGATCGACCTCCCGGGCACCACGACACCGGAGGTGCTCGCCGCGATCCGCACGGTGATCCCACTGGATGATGCCCCGGGCATCGACTTGATGGAGTCGGCGGATGCCGAGGTGCTCGACGTGCAGCAGGAGCTGATGGATGCCGCCGGAACGACGCTGGACACGACCCGGTTCGTCGAGCGCTTCGCCTACTACGAGGTGGCGAAGGGCGCATACCTGATGGTGCGCACCGGCGAGACGCGCAAGTACGGGAACGCGCTGCTGCGCAAGGGCGTGGTCGGTCACGCCTCGGCGTGAGCCTCGGCCGCGAAAGCTGAGATACATCCAGGTAGAACTTGCATCGAAGGAGATGTAGAGTGACAATTGACCCGATGTTTGCGGACGAGTTCACCGCACGCACGAATGCGAGACCTTCACGGAAGCAGGTGCGCAGATGAGCGATCCGATCCTGAAAGTGGAAGGCATCAGCAAGGGCTTCCCCGGAGTGCAGGCGCTGAAGGACGTGCACCTTGAGGTGCGCTCCGGCGAGGTGCTCGTGCTGGTCGGGGAGAACGGCGCCGGCAAGTCGACGCTCATGAAGATCCTCTCCGGGATCTACACCAAGGACGAGGGTACGATCACCTTCGAGGGTCAGGAGGTCGAGCTCACCAGCCCGCTCCAGGCGCAGCAGCTCGGCGTGACGATCATCCACCAGGAGCTCAACCTGATGCCCGATCTCACCGTCGCGCAGAACATCTACGTGGGCCGGGAGCCCACGATCGGACCGTTCCTGTCGGAGCGCAGGCTCAACAGGCAGACGGCGGAGCTGCTGCAGCGGCTGGACATCCGTCTGAACCCGCGGCAGCTCGTCGGGGAGCTCACCGTCGCCGAGCAGCAGATGGTCGAGATCGCCAAGGCGCTGTCGTTCAACGCCAAGGTCCTGATCATGGACGAGCCGACGTCGGCGCTCACGGACACCGAGGTCGAGACCCTGTTCGTGCTGATCGAGCAGCTCAGGGCATCGGGCACCGGCATCGTCTACATCTCGCACCGCATGGACGAGTTGCGCCGTCTCGCCGACCGGGTCACCGTCCTCCGCGACGGAACATACATCGGATCACTGGACAGAAGCGAGATCAGCATCCCGAAGATCATCGAGATGATGGTCGGGCGCGTGATCGATGAGGGAACGCGCCCCTCCGCACGTGACCACCTGAACGACCCGATCGTGCTCGACGTGCGGGGCCTCTCCACGAAGGCGCTGCTGAAAGACGTCTCGTTCCAGCTGCACAGGGGCGAGATCCTCGGCTTCGCCGGGCTCATGGGCGCAGGGCGCACCGAGACCGCGCGGGCGATCATCGGCGCCGACCACCACGACGACGGCACGATCTCGATCGCGGGCCGGCCGGTGCGCATCCATCAGCCTGCGGATGCCGTCAAGCACGGCGTCGGCTACCTCTCCGAGGACCGCAAGCTGCTCGGCCTGATGCTGGACCAGGACGTCACCTTCAACACCGTGCTCGCCTCCCTCGGCACCTACGCGAACGGCGTCGGCTGGATGAGCGACGGCAGGGCGAAGGGCCGCACCAAGGAGTACGTGCAGCAACTGCGCGTGAAGACACCTTCCGTCAATCAGGTCGTCAAGCTCCTCTCCGGAGGCAACCAGCAGAAGGTCGTCATCGCCCGGTGGCTGATGCGCGACTGCGACGTCCTCATCTTCGACGAGCCGACGCGGGGCATCGACGTCGGCGCGAAGGAAGAGATCTACCGCCTGATGCAGCAGCTCGCTGACCAGGGCAAGTCCATCATCGTCATCTCATCGGAGCTTCCGGAGATCCTCCGCGTCGCGAACCGCATCGCGGTCTTCGCGAACGGCCGGATCACCGGCACGCTCCGCAACGAGGAAGCCAGCCAGGAGAAGATCATGCAACTCGCAGCCCACGGGGAGGAAGACTGATGAGCGCTCCGCAGCAGCCCGGATCGTCGACGACGACGGTCATCCAGACAGCCGTGAACGAGAACACCGACAAGCCGGACGTCGGCGCGTTCCTGAAGCGCCAGCTGCAGCAGTCGCTGGCCTTCGGCACGCTGATCGTGCTGGTGGTCTTCTTCTCGATCGCCAGCCCGAACTTCTTCACCTTCAGCAACATCGCCACCGTGCTGCTCTCCACCGCGGTCATCGGCATCCTCGCCCTCGGAACCACGTTCGTCATCATCACCGGCGGCATCGACCTGTCGATCGGCACCGGGATGGCGCTGTGCGCGGTGATGACCGGCGTGATCGTCACGAACATGGGCCTGCCGGTCTGGCTCGGCGTCATCGGCGGCATCCTCACCGGTGTGCTGATGGGGCTCGTGAACGGCGTCAACATCACGTTCCTCCGTCTGCCTCCGTTCATCGCGACCCTCGCGATGATGATGATCGCCGGAGGTCTCGCCCTGGTGATCTCCAACGTCGCCCCGATCTACTTCTCCACGTCGGCGCCGGACTTCAAGAAGATCGCGCTCGGCGTGATCATCCCCGGCATCCCGAACGCCGTGCTGATCACCGCCGTGCTCGCCGTCATCGCGTTCCTGGTGCTCTCGAAGACCCTGCTCGGCCGGTACACCTTCGCGATCGGCTCGAACGAGGAGGCGACCCGGTTGTCCGGTGTCGACACACGGCGATGGACGATCCTCATCTACATGTTCGCCGGGGCGTTCACCGGGGTCGCCGGCATCGTCATCGCCTCTCGTCTGGACTCGGCCCAGCCGCAGATCGGCATGGGATACGAGCTGCAGGCGATCGCCGCGGTCATCATCGGCGGCACCTCGCTGCTGGGCGGACGAGGCTCGATCCTCGGCACGGTCATCGGCGCACTCATCATGAGCGTGCTCGTCAACGGCCTGCGCATCATGTCGATCCAGTCGGAATGGCAGAACATCGTCGTCGGCGCCGTCGTACTGCTCGCCGTCTTCCTCGACTCGCTGCGCAACCGCCAGCGAGCCTGACCACGAGCGGCGGCGCAACGGTGCCGACCGCCGCTCGTTCGGCCCCTCGGTCGAAACCCCGCGGAGCGATCCGCACAGGCACACACCAGGAATGTCCACATCGCCGGCCCGGCCGGCACCCCACAGAACAATGGAGTTTCCATGAAATTCGGCAAGAAGACCGCATTCGCGGCGCTCGTCGCAGCATCCGCGCTCGTGTTCGCCGGCTGTGCCGGCGGCGGTGACGTGATCGAAGAGGGCGGCGACACCGGTGGCGACACCGGAAGCGGCGAGATGTACATCGCCCTCGTCTCCAAGGGCTTCCAGCATCAGTTCTGGCAGGCCGTCAAGAAGGGTGCGGAGGAACGAGCCGAAGAGCTCGGCGTCCGGATCACCTTCGAAGGTCCCGCAGCCGAGACCGAGATCGCCCAGCAGCTCGAAATGCTCACCAGCGCCATCGACAAGAACCCGGATGCCATCGCCTACGCCGCGCTCGACCCGGAGGCGTGCATCGCCCCCCTCGAGCAGGCGAAGGCGAAAGACATCCCCGTGGTGTACTTCGACGCCCCCTGCAACGGCGACGTCGGGCTCAGCCTCTCGGCGACCGACAGCAAGGTCGCCGGTGCGCTGGCGGCAGAGCACATGGCCGAACTGATCGACGGCAAGGGCGAGGTCGCGATCGTCGGCCACTCGCAGATCAACTCCACCGGAGTGGAACGTCGCGACGGCTTCGTCGAGAAGATCGAGGCGGACTTCCCCGACATCAAGATCGTCGACATCCAGTACGGTGACGGCGACCACCTGAAGTCGGCGGACATCGCCAAGACGCTGATCGCGGCGCACCCCGACCTCAAGGGCATCTACGGCACCAACGAGGGCTCCGCGATCGGCGTGGTCAACGCGGTGAACGAGCTCGGTCTGGAGAAGGGCACGCTCACGATCGTCGGCTTCGACTCCGGCGCCGCCCAGATCAACGCGATCAAGGACGGCACGATGGCCGGCGCCATCACGCAGGACCCGATCGGCATCGGCGCGCAGGTCGTGCAGGCGGCCTACGACGCCGCGAACGGCGAGAAGGTCGAGAAGTTCTACGACACCGGTTCGTACTGGTACGACGAGAGCAACATCGAGGACCCGAAGATCGCCGCGGTTCTCTACGAGTGATCCGACTCTCCGAGTCGAGCCCCTCGCCTTCGGGCGGGGGGCTTTCCCGCGGGGCCACGTCGGCGTGTTCGAGGGCGTCGTGGGCGCCGCTGAGACTCCCGATAAGGTGATCGAGGTTGGACGAAGGAGCACGCATGGATCACCCCACTCGCATCGTCTTCATCGGTGACTCCATCACGGATGCCGGACGCGATCGCGCCGACCCGGCCTCGCTGGGCGACGGCTACGTGTCACTGCTCGCTGTCGAGCTGACCGCGAGTGGGGCGACCGTGCGCAACCTCGGCATCAGCGGTGATCGTGCGAAGGATCTCGCTGCGCGATGGGATGCCGAACTCATGCCCACGGCGCCCGACCTGCTGACCGTGTACGTCGGGGTGAACGACATGTGGCGGCGCTTCGACAGCGACGACGCGACATCCGCGGAGGACTTCGCGTCGACCCTTCGCGCGCTGCTCACCCAGGTGGTCGGAGCGCACCGCCCTCGGCTCATCCTCATGGAGCCGTTCTTCCTGCCGGTTCGCGTCGAGCAGGAGGATTGGCTGCCCGACCTCGACGAGAAGCGCGCCGCGGTCCGCGCGCTCGCCGCGGAGTACGGTGCGGAACTGGTGCCCCTGCACGACATCTTCAGAGCTGCGGCATCTGAGCATCCGATCGCCGACCTGGCTCCGGACGGCGTGCACCCGACCAGGCTCGGATCCGAGCTCATCGCCGGTGCCTGGCGGGAAGCCGCGCTCGCCGGGCAGGCCCGCTGACGCGGGGCGGGCCTCAGGCGTCGGCCGCACGTCGGGCGCGGTAGGCGGCGACGGCGTTGCGGTTGGCGCAGGTGGTGGAGCAGTAGCGCTTCGAGCGGTTGCGGGAGAGGTCGAGGGCGAGAGCTTCGCAGTCGCCGTCGGCGCAGACCGAGATGCGGGAGCCCTCATCGGCTCTGATGACGTCGATCAGTGCCATCGTCAAGCTCGGTGAGCCGATGGCGTCGAACCCGCCCCGGTCGGCAGCGAGGCTGCACGCTGATGCGCACTATGTATACCGAATAGCCCCAATAGGCCGTTTGATTGCGCATATCCGCGCCTTGTGTATACGCTGAGGAGATGATCTCGGCGTCGGAGCGCACCACTGCGGGCGATCGAGCCTACGCGACGCTGCTCGATGAGATCCAGTCCGGTGTTCTCGCCCCGGGCGTCGTGCTCGGCGAGGTCGAGCAGGCCACGCGCATCGGAGTGAGCCGCACGCCTTTGCGTGAAGCGCTCGGACGCCTGAGCGCTGACGGCCTGGTCGTGCAGCAGTCACCGCGTGTCACGGTCGTGGCGGATCTGGATGCCGACGACATCCGCGCCCTCTTCGAGATCCGCCGGGCGCTGGAGGAGACCTCTGCCCGCCTCGCCGCCGCCCGCGGCGGCTCCGCATCCTTCGCGGAACTCGCCCGCGAGTTCGCGCACGTCGATCTCGGCGCCGCGGCGGGCCGCGACGACTACTACGCGCTCATCGCACGCTTCGACGCCGCGCTCGATGCGGCCGTCGCCAACGACTACATCTCCTCGGCGCTGCGCACGGTGCGCACCCACCTCGTGCGGGTGCGACGAATGGCGCGCGACAAGCCGGCGCGGCTCGCAGCATCCGCGGCCGAGCACCGGGTCATCGCCGAGGCGCTCGCCGCCCGCGACGGCGACCTCGCCGCCCACGCCACGCACGTGCACCTGCACAACGCGCTCACCAGCATTCTCGATTCGCTCGCCTCCAGCACCAACGAAGGAACGAAATGACCGTCAACCACCACGTCCGCGTCTACCCCAGTTCGGAGACCCTCGTGCGCGAGGACCAGCTCGCATGGAAGATCGCCGAGGTCGCCGCCGACCCGGTCGAGGTCGAGCCCGCCGTCGTCGACATGATCATCAACCGGATCATCGACAACGCCGCGGTAGCCGCGGCATCCCTCACCCGCGCCCCGATCAACGCGGCCCGCGCGCAGGCGTTCAGTCACCCGGTGTCCACCGGCGGGGCCGGCGCGACCGTCTTCGGCGCCGCCCTCGGCCACCGCACCAGCCCGGAGTGGGCCGCCTGGGCGAACGGTGTCGCCGTGCGCGAACTCGACTACCACGACACCTTCCTCGCGGCCGAGTACTCGCATCCGGGTGACAACATCCCGCCGATCCTCGCCGTCGCGCAGCACGTCGGATCCGACGGGCGCGCTCTCGTGCGGGGCATCGCGACCGGCTACGAGATCCAGATGGACCTCGTGCGTGCGATCTGCCTGCACGCGCACAAGATCGACCACGTCGCGCACCTCGGTCCCTCGGCCTCCGCCGGTATCGGCACGCTGCTCGGCCTCGATGCCGCCACGATCTACCAGGCCGTCGGCCAGGGACTGCACACCACCACCGCAACCCGGCAGAGCCGTAAGGGCGAGATCTCCACCTGGAAGGCGCACGCCCCGGCGTTCGCCGGCAAGATGGCCGTCGAAGCCATCGACCGGGCGATGCGCGGGCAGACCTCGCCGTCACCCATCTACGAAGGGGAAGACGGCGTCATCGCCTGGATGCTGGACGGCAAGGACGCCTCGTACCAGGTGCCGCTGCCCGCTCCCGGCGAGCCGAAGCGCGCGATCCTCGACTCGTACACGAAGGAGCACTCGGCGGAGTACCAGGCGCAGGCGCTGATCGATCTCGCCCGCAGGCTCGGCATCGAGAACCCGGCCCTGCGGGACCCCGCGAACATCGATTCCATCGTCATCCACACCAGCCACCACACCCACAACGTGATCGGCTCCGGAGCGAACGACCCGCAGAAGTACGACCCGACGGCGTCGCGCGAGACCCTGGACCACTCGGTACCGTACATCTTCGCCGTCGCCCTGCAGGACGGCGGCTGGCACCACGTCGATTCCTACACGCCCGAGCGCGCGGGCCGGGCCGACACCGTCGCCCTGTGGCACAAGATCACCACGGCGGAGGATGCGGAGTGGACGCGTCGCTACCACTCCGAGGACCCCGCCGAGAAGGCCTTCGGGGGCCGCGTCGAGATCCGCCTCACCGACGGCAGCGGCGTCGTCGACGAGATCGCGGTCGCCGACGCGCACCCGCTGGGGGCGCGGCCGTTCTCCCGCGAGAACTACATCGCGAAGTTCCGCATCCTCGCAGATCCCGTGCTCGAGCCGGCCGAGATCGAGCGCTTCCTCGCGCTGGTGCAGCGTCTGCCCGAACTCACCGCCGCCGAGGTCGCAGAGCTGTCGATCATCGCGAAGCCCGGACTGCTGGACGCGGCGGATGCCCCGAAGGGGCTGTTCTGATGCTGTACTCCACCGTCACACCCGCCGAGAAGCGACGGCTGTTCCGCGAGCGTCTCGCCGGCGGTGAGCTGCTGCAGTTCCCCGGCGCGTTCAATCCGCTCTCCGCACGGCTCATCGAGCAGAAGGGCTTCGACGGCGTCTACATCTCGGGCGCCGTGCTCGCCGCCGATCTCGGCCTGCCCGACATCGGGCTCACCACCCTCACCGAGGTCGCCGGCCGGGCGAAGCAGATCGCGCGGATGGCCGACCTTCCGGCGATCGTCGACGCCGACACCGGCTTCGGCGAGCCGATGAACGTGGCCCGCACGATCCAGGAGCTCGAGGACGCGGGGCTCGCCGGCGCCCACATCGAGGACCAGGTCAACCCGAAGCGCTGCGGTCACCTCGACGGCAAGAGCGTCGTCGACGAGAACACGGCGGTCAAGCGCATCCGCGCTGCCGCCGACGCCCGCCGGGACTCGAACTTCCTCATCATGGCGCGCACCGACATCCGCGCGGTCGAGGGGCTGGATGCTGCGATCGACCGTGCGAAGGCGCTGGTGGATGCGGGCGCCGACGCGATCTTCCCGGAGGCGATGCGCGATCTCGCCGAGTTCGAGGCGATGGCCGATGCGCTCGACGTGCCGATCCTCGCGAATATGACCGAGTTCGGCAAGAGCGAGCTGTTCTCCACGGCGCAGCTGCAGGATGCCGGCGTCAGCATCGTCATCTGGCCGGTGTCGTTGCTGAGAATCGCGATGGGAGCAGCCGGGCGTGCACTCGATACGCTGAAGGAAGAAGGGCACCTGACCAGCAGGCTCGGCGAGATGCAGCACCGCGCCGATCTCTACGATCTCATCGACTACGAGTCGTACAACCACTTCGACTCCGGCGTCTTCAACTTCACCATCTCGAAGGAGTGACCATGACCGACCCGGACATCAAGAAGGGCCTCGCCGGCGTCGTCGTCGACACGACGGCGATCTCGAAGGTCAACCCCGACACGAACAGCCTGCTCTACCGCGGCTACCCGGTGCAGGAGCTTGCGGCGACCCAGCCGTTCGAGGCCGTCGCGTACCTGCTGTGGCACGGTGAGCTGCCGTCCGCGGAGCAGCTGGCGGCGTTCCGCGCGGAGGAGCGTGCGCACCGCGCGCTCGTCGACGAGGTGAAGGCCGTGATCGACCTCGTGCCGCTCGAGGCGCACCCGATGGATGAGGTCCGCACCGCGGTCAGCCTGCTCGGCGCAACGGACCCGGCAGCGGGCGGATCCGTGCTCGACGCCGGCGGGAGTGCGGAGGACAACCTGGCGCGCAGCATCCGTCTGTTCGCGGCCCTGCCCGCGATCGTCGCCTACGGCCAGCGCCGCCGCCGAGGAGAGGAGCCGATCGCTCCTCGCGACGATCTCGACTACTCCGCGAACTTCCTGTGGATGACCTTCGGCGAGATGCCGGACCCGGTCGTCGTCGACGCGTTCAACCGCTCGATGATCCTGTACGCGGAGCACTCCTTCAACGCGTCGACCTTCACCGCGCGCGTGATCACCTCGACGCTCAGCGACCTGTACTCGGCGGTCGTCGGCGCCATCGGCGCGCTCAAGGGGCCATTGCACGGCGGTGCCAACGAGGCCGTGCTGCACATCTTCGACGAGATCGGCACCGCGGAGAACGTCGGGCCGTGGCTCGACGAGGCGCTCGCGGAGAAGCGCAAGATCATGGGCTTCGGGCACCGGGTCTACAAGAGCGGAGACTCCCGCGTCCCGACGATGAAGGCGGCACTGGACACCCTCGTCGATCACTACGGTCGCACTGAAGTCGCCGACCTCTACGCCGCGCTCGAGCGGGAGTTCGTGGCCCGGAAGGGCATCTATCCGAACCTCGACTACCCGTCCGGGCCGGCGTACAACCTCATCGGCTTCGACACCCTCACCTTCACCCCGCTGTTCGTCGCGGCGCGCGTGACCGGGTGGACCGCGCACATCCTCGAGCAGGCCGGGGCCAACGCGCTCATCCGCCCGCTCTCCGCCTACGTCGGCGTCGACGAGCGGCACATCGCCGTCTGAGGCACACCGCCGCCTGACGCGCCGCCCGGCTCGAAGCCGGACGGCGCGTCAGCGGATCAGCCGATGCGCTCCCATGCGCTGCGCTTCGCACCAGGCAGGTCTCCGCGCGACCACCACTTGGCACGCCAGAGCCGGCCGTCCTGCTCGGCGATGTCGCCGGCGACGAAGGTCCGCGTCAGCGTCCACTGCGCGACCCCGCTCGGCAGCGTGACGATCTCCTGCCAAGGACCCCGCTTCGCGCCGGGCTCGTCCTTGCGGCTCCACCACGAGGCGAGCCACGTCGATCCGTCGAAGGACACCAGGTCTCCCGCCGCGTACGTCGTCGAGGAGCTCCACGGGGCGGGCTCGGCGGGCGCGGCGTCGTTCCCGACCACGATGCCGCGGCCGTTCGTCGCGACGTAGACCCGTCCGAACACGTCCGGGTCTCCTTCGATGTCGGCGCCGAGATAGCCCCACTGGTGGTCGTCGTCGTTGATACGGACCCAGGTGTCGCCGCCGTCGGTCGACCGGAAGACCCCGCGCACGCCGTCCCGGCGCGCGGCGGAGTAGATCGCGGGACGGGTCTCGCCCGGTGCGGCCTTTCCGAAGCCCACCGTGTCCGCCTCGTCGAATCCGTCGACCTGCTCCCAGGTGTCGCCGAGGTCGGTCGAGCGCCACATGCCGTAGGCGCCGTCCGGGTCTCCGCCGGCCAGCCAGACATCTCCCACATGCCCTGGCATCGCGCCGAGGCGCACGTTCCCCTCGGGGGGAAGTCCCGCGGAGTTCGCGGCGGTGAAGCTCGATCCGCCGTCCTCGGAGCGGTAGAACGTGCCCGCCGCGAAACCGTAGACGGTGTCGCGATCGACGCGATCCGCTTCGACCCTCGCCCCGGCCGGCAGCCCTGAGACCGAGACCCAGGTCGCCCCGGCATCCAGGGTGACCTGCGGTGCGGCACTCGCCGGAGCCCACACCGCTCCGCCACCGTCGGCCGTCACGGCGATGCTGCCGCCACCGGTAGAGCCGGGGACCGCAGGAGAGGAGAGCCAGGTGTCGCCGCCGTCACTCGAGAACGCGGCGACGTGGGAGCCTGCGCCGTCGGTGCCGACGCGGGCGATGACGCCCTCGGCCAGACCCGCCGCGTCCACAGACGTTCCGCCCCCGAAGTACGGGGCCTGGAACGTGTTCGTGATGGTGCCGATGTCGTCGTGCACGAAGCCGCCGAGGTCGCCCATCGCCGAGACGAGGTCGACGTCGCCGAGAGGGGCGGCGAGTCCCTGGATGGATGTCTCCTCGATGCCGTCGGCGGACGGAGCGAGGTGGATCGTCCCGCCGGGCTCATCCCAGGCGGTGAGATCGTCGGCCCGGTAGATCGTCGCGCCGGTGCCGTACATGAGCTCATCGGAGTTGTGCGGGTCGATCTCGAGGGACGACACCATCCAGCCGAGCTTGGGTGTCGGCTCGCTCCCCGGGACCGGTTCGCCGACCTCCTTGCCGAACGCGAGCCACGGCACGCCGTCGATGGACTGCTCGTAGCGGCGGTCGAGCGAAACGGCGCCGTCGCTGCCGGTGACGTAGTCCCAGATCGGCGACCAGGTCTCGCCGCGGTCCGTGCTGCGGAAGATCAGGATGTCGGGCCACCACTGGATCTGCGACGCGACCATGATCGTGTCCGGGTCGCTCTGGTCGACGGTGAGGCCGCCGAAGCCGAAGTCGCCGCCGGCGGGGCGCTGCGTGGGGGTGATGTCGGTCCACGTGCCGGTGTCGATCCCGTATCGCCACACCTCGCCGTCGGAGCCGTCGTAGGGACCGCTGGTGTCGGTGGTCGTGATGTACAGGAATCGACCGCTCGTGTCGATCACGCCGCGCTGGGGGAGGAACCCGGTCGGGGCGCCCTCGACCGCGGCCCAGGTCGCGCCGGCGTCGTCGGATCGATAGAGGATGTGCTCCTTGTCGGCGACGGCGGTGAAGATCGTGGATGTCGCGGTGCCCGCGGATGAGGAAGCCGCGTCGAACGCGCTCCACAGCACACCGAGCTCGGATGTGAGGTACGAGTTCTCGGAGGCGGGATCGGGTGCGAAATCGCCCACGTTCGGGAAGCTCTCCACGCGCTGGAAGCTCACGCCGGCATCGGTCGAGCGCCAGAGCCCCTGTCGCTGTTCGGCGCCGAAGTAGAGCACGTCGTTGTCGTTCGGGTCGATCTGCAGGCGTTCGCTGATCCCGCGCCCCGGCATGTTGCCGCCGACCTTGAACGGCAGCGGTGTCGCCTGCCAGGTCTCCCCGGCGTCGGAGGAGCGAAGGACGGCACCGTTGTTCGGGTCCCAGTCGTTCGTGTACATGCCGACCGCGGCATACACCCGGGCGGTGTCGACCGGGTCGGTGGCGAGGCTCAGCACGCCGAGCCGGTTCCAGTCGTCCCAGCCGACGTGGTCGAGAAGGGGCACCCAACGGTCGGCGTCCCGATCGAGGCGGTACGCGCCGCCGATGTCGGTGCGCGCGTAGACCAGTCCCTCGTCCGTCGGGTTGTAGATGATGCCGGGCACGTAGCCGCCGCCCGAGATCTCGACGTTCGACCAGTCGTACTCGGGACCGGTCTGCTCCGGCGTGCTCGCAGAAGCGGGTCCGCCCGCCACCACCGCCCCCGAAGCGATCATCGCCCCCGCGGCGAGGACCGCCGTCGTGGTTCTCATCCTGACCTGCAACATTCGCACTCCTTCGTGTCGATGGCGGACCGCACGGTCCGCCGCGACTTTATCGAAGCGCTTCGAGTAGCACAAGAGTCGGACTGCGGCGAGCGGCGACCGATTCGAACGGCGGGCTCAGAGGCGAGCGGCGAGCCATTCCGCCTGGCGCAGCCACTGCACGCTCTGGCCGCCCTCGTGGCCGTTGAACTCGTAGACCTCGATCTCGGCATCCGCCGAACCGCAGTGGTTGAACGCCGCGAAGACGCTCGAGGGCAGCACGACGGCATCCATCAGTGCGACGGAGAAAAGCACCGGCGCGGAGATGCGACGCGCGAAGTTCACCCCGTCGAAGTACGACAGGGTCGCGAACACCTCGTCTGCCGTGCCGCGGCGCACGGCGAGGTAGCGCTCGATCTCCTTGAACGGATGCTCAGGGGTCAGTTCCACCGAGCGGCGGAAATGGCAGAGGAACGGAACGTCGGGCATCGCCGTGGTCACGCCGGGGTGGAGCGCGGCCGCGGCCAGGCTGATGCCGCCGCCCTGGCTGCCGCCGGTGACACTGATGCGACGCGCGTCGACGAACGGCAGCTGAGCCGCCGCGTCGATCAGCAGTGCGGCGTCGGTGAAAACACGGCGATAGAAGTACGTCTCGGGGCTGCGGATGCCGCGGGTCATGAACCCGGGGACCGAGCCGTCCGAGCCGTGCGGGTCGGGGGTGTCGCCGCCGGTTCCCCAGCCGCTGCCCTGGCCCCTGCGTGTCCATCAGCACGTGCGCGTAACCGGCGGCCGCCCACTGCAGACGCTCGCCCGGAACGCCCCGGCCTCCGTTGTAGCCGATGTACTCGACGACCGTGGGCAGAGGGGAATCCGAGTGCGGCCGGGTGATCCAGGCGCGGATGGGCTCGCCGCCGTAACCGCTGAAGGTGAGGTCCTCGACGATCAGCTGCGTGATCGGAGTGGCCACGGGCTGCAGCCGCGGAGCAGTCGCGAGCGCTCGCGATTCGGCGAGAGTGCGCGCCCAGAAGTCGTCGAAATCCGCGGGCTCGGCGACATCGGGCCGGAACGAGCGGAGCTGGTCCAGAGGAAGGTCGGTGAAGGTCACCGGGGTCACATTAGCGCACGGCCTCGTTGACGGACGTCGTCAGCGAAGCGTTTCGATATTCGGTCTTGCGCTCCTGTCGCTTCGCGTTTACGCTCAAAGTCGAAGCGTTTCGACAGGCGTCCCCCGACGTCCGCTGCGACGCGTCAGTGTTTCCTACCCAATGGCGAGTGGAGCCCCGATGACCGATGCCGTGACCTCTGCGAAGCATTCCGAGAAGGCGCCGGTCGGCTCATGACTCTGACGATCGGGAACACGACCGCCGTTCAATCGGTGGTGATCAAGGACTCGCCCTCCTCTCGCAGACGTCGCGGGCGTCGGCAGCGGCAGCAAGCGGGAGGCCGCCGCTCGATGGGCATGTTCCTGTGCATCCTGCCGTTCCTGGTGCTGGTCTTCCTCTTCTCCTACTTCCCGCTGTACGGCTGGATCTACTCGCTGTTCGACTACCGGCCGGCTCTAGGCCTCTCCGGCAGCGAATTCGTGGGACTGCAGTGGTTCGAGCTCCTCGTCAGCTCGCCGACGCAGGTGGCGCAGATCGGCCAGGTGCTGCTGAACACGCTCGCCATCAGCTTCCTCGGCATCGCGACGTCGGTGCTCCCGCTTTTCTTCGCGATCTTCCTCAACGAGGTGCGCGCGCCGTGGTTCCGCAACGCCGTGCAGACTCTGACCACCCTTCCGAACTTCATCTCGTGGGTGCTCGTCTACATGATCGCGTTCTCGCTGTTCTCCAGCTCGGGCCTGGTCAACAACGTGCTCAACGACGCGGGGCTCATCACGCAGCCGCTCAAGTTCCTCGACAGCGATCAGAACGTCTGGCTCACGATGACGCTGTGGAGCGTCTGGAAGGGCCTCGGTTGGGGAGCGATCATCTACCTCGCCGCGATCGCCGGCATCGACCAGTCCCTCTACGAGTCGGCGAAGATCGACGGCGCCGGACGATTCCAGCTGATGAGGTACATCACGATCCCGCAGCTCATGCCGACGTACCTCGTGCTGCTGCTCCTGTCCGTCGCGAACATGCTCAACAACGGCATGGAGCAGTACTTCGTCTTCCAGAACGCCTTCAACAAGGAGACCATCCAGGTTCTCGATCTGTACGTCTACAACATCGGCATCACGGGCAACAGTCTCTCGATGGCGACGGCGATCGGAATGCTGAAGAGCATCATCTCCGTCGCTCTCCTGCTCACCGTCAACTGGATCGCCAAGCGCGTCCGCGGCCAGTCCATCGTCTGAGAAGGAGCATCCCATGAGCAACACGACCTTCGGGGTTCGCCGTCGTGGTGGCGGCGACATCATCTTCGCGATGACGAACTACACCGTGTTCATCGCGCTCGCGTTCCTGTGCGCGTACCCGTTCTACTTCCTGATCATCAACTCGATCAGCGCCAACGACGTCTCGGCACTCGGTGACGTGCGCTGGCTGCCGGTCGACGTGCACCTCGAGAACTACTCGCAGGTGCTGCAGCTGAACGGCCTCCCGATGGCAGCCGTCGTCAGCATCGGCCGCACGGCGATCGGCACGTTCGCTGCCGTGCTCGCCTCCGCCTTCCTGGGTTTCATGTTCTCGCAGAGCAAGATGTGGGGCCGCCAGTTCTGGTATCGCTCGGTCATCATCACCATGTACTTCAGCGCCGGGCTCATCCCGGTGTTCATCGTGATGAAGACGCTCGGCCTCACCAACAACTTCTGGGTGTACGTGCTGCCGTTCATCGTGCAGCCGTTCTTCATCATCCTGGTGAAGACGTACGTCGAGGCGATGCCGGAGTCGCTTCAGGAGGCGGCCGAGATGGACGGCGCGAACATCGTGCAGATCTTCTTCCGCATCTTCCTGCCGAACATGACGCCGATCCTCGCGACGGTCGCGATCTTTTCGGCGGTCGCCCAGTGGAACTCGTTCCAGGACACGTTGATCTACATCACCGATCAGAGTCTGTACACCCTGCAGTACCTGCTCTACATGTTCATCAACCAGGCCAACAGCCTGGCGCAGGCCGCTCAGAACTCCGGCGGCAACCTCACGAACATCATCACGGCGGCGACCACCCAGACGCCGACGTCGATCAGGATGACCGTCTCCGTGCTGGTCGTGCTGCCGATCATCTTCATCTATCCCCTGTTCCAGCGCTTCTTCGTGAAGGGCATCATGCTGGGCGCCGTCAAGGGCTGACGGCGCCACCGCATCCGAGAAAGGAAATGCAATGAGACTCAAGCGCAACGTGGCGCTCGCAGCTGTCACGCTCGTGGCCGCCGGTCTGCTCACGTCCTGCACGGGAGGTGGTGAGGCGCAGCAGCACGAGACCATCACCGACTTCCCCGACAAGTGGGACGAGAAGATCACGATCGACGTCTTCGACGGGGTAGCGAACTACATGGGCATTCAGGAGGGGTGGTTCGGCGAGCTCGTGGAGAAGAAATTCAACATGAAGCTGAACTTCATCGCCCCGAACATCTCCGGCGGCGGCGACACCCTGTACAACACGCGTGTCTCGGCCGGCAATCTCGGCGACCTCATCGTCATCAGCAAGGGACAGAAGCTCGACGAGCTCGTCCAGGGCGGCCTGGTGATGGACAGCGCGCCGTTCTACCCGGCGATGACCAACGTCGAGAAGTTCGACACCGCCGTCGAGCACCTCAATGAGGGCAAGGACGGCGTCTTCGCCTTCCCGACGCTGATGTCGTCGATCAAGCCCACCGAACCCGATGGGGGAGTAGATCCGTCATTCGGACCGTACATCCGCTGGGACCTCTACAAGCAGCTCGGATATCCGGAGCTGAACACCCTCGAGGATCTCCTTCCGGTGCTGAAAGCCATGCAGGATCTCGAGCCGACGGCTCCGAACGGCGCCAAGGTCTATGCCCTTTCCCTGTTCAAGGACTGGGACAGCAACGGGATCGTCACGGCGAAGCAGCCGGCGGCGTTCTACGGCTATGAGGACATGGGCTTCGCGGTGGCCAAGGCGGATGGCTCGGACTACCACGCGCTCCTCGACGACGACAGCGAGTACCTCCGCGCGCTGAAGTTTTATCACGAGGCCAACAAGCTCGGCCTCATCGACCCCGAGTCGACGACGCAGAACTACGACACGATGTTCTCGAAGGTGCAGAACGGGCAGGTGCTGTTCTCGTGGTGGCCGTGGCTCGGTCAGTCGGCGTACAACGCCGACGCCAACACCCAGGCAGGCAAAGGCTTCGCACTCGCCCCGCTCAAAGACATGGACGTGCTGACTTTCGGAGCCGAGGTGTACGGCGGAGCTCAGACCTTCGCGATCGGCTCGAAGGCGAAGGACCCCGAACGCATCGCCGCGTTCATCGACTGGCTGTATTCGCCGGAGGGGCGCCACGCCAACGACGGCAAGGTCATGGCGGCCGCTGGTCCGAAGGGCCTCACCTGGGAGGTGGATGACTCCGGCCAGCCCGCACTGACCGAGTTCGGCCAGCAGGTCTTCATCGAGGGCGATGCCGAGGTTCCGGCGGAATGGGGCGGTGGCAGCTTCGTCGACGGGGGATCTCAGATGAACGTGTCGGCGGTTCTGCCGGCCGACATCGATGAGGAGACCGGCCTGCCCTTCAGCTACAGGAGCTGGCCGACGTATCAGGCGCTCGTGGAGACGCCGCTCTCGGAGGACTGGAAGTCCAAGATGGGCGGGGCGCCGACCACGATGGACTACCTGAAGGACAACGACCAGTTGCTCGTGGCGACCGGTGCCAGTTACACCACGCCGTCAGACTCCTCGGAGATCCAGACGCTGCGCAAGCAGGTCGAGCCGATCATCGTCCAGTACTCCTGGAAGATGGTGTTCGCCAACACCGACGCCGAGTTCGACCAGCTGCAGTCCGACATGCAGGACGAGGCGAAGGGCCTGGGGTACGACAAGGTGCTCGACGTCGACATGGAGCGCGCTGAGCAGCGCAACGCGGATCGCGAGAAGGTCGAGAAGGAGTTCGGCTGATGCCCCCGAGCTGAGGACACTCAGCAATTCAGCACGACATCCATACCCGAAAGGAATGCAATGAAACTCAAGCGCAAGGTGGCGCTCACGGCTGTGGCGCTCGTGACCGCCGGTCTTCTCACATCGTGCACCGGAGGTGACGCACAGCAGCAGGAGACGATCACCTCCTTCCCTGACAAGTGGAAAGACGAGATCACCGTCGACGTCTTCGACGAGCTGGCGAACTACATGGGGATCCAGGAGGGCTGGTTCGCCGAACTCGTGAAGAAGAAGTTCAACATGAAGCTGAACATCATCGCCCCGAACGTCGCAGGCGGCGGCGACACCCTCTATAACACGCGAGTGTCGGCGGGCGATCTCGGCGACCTCATCGTGGTCGGCAAGGGAAAGAAGATCGACGAGCTCATCGCCGGCGGCCTGGTGCTCGACAGCGCGCCGTTCTATCCGGCGATGTCGAATGTGGCGGAGTTCGACACTGCCGTGGAGCACCTGAACGAGGGGAAGGATGGCGTCTACTCGTTCCCGACCGCGGTCTCCTCGATCAAGCCCACAGAATCTTCGGAAGGCATCGACCCGACGTTCGGCCCGTACGTGCGCTGGGATCTGTACAAGCAACTCGGCTATCCGGAACTGAACACCCTCGAAGACCTGCTGCCGGTTCTGAAGCAGATGCAGGACCTCGAACCCGCCGCCCCGAACGGCGGCAAGGTCTACGCACTCTCCCTGTTCAAGGACTGGGACGGCAACATGATGGTGACCGCGAAACAGCCCGCGACGTTCTACGGCTACGACGAGGTGGGCTTCGCGCTCGCGAAGGCGGATGGTTCGGACTATCAGGGAATCCTCGACGACGACAGCCAGTACATGCGCGCGCTGAAGTTCTACTACGAGGCCAATCAACTCGGCATCGTCGACCCGGAGTCGACGACACAGAACTACGACACGATGTTCTCGAAGGTGCAGAACGGGCAGGTGCTGTTCTCGTGGTGGCCATGGCTGGGCCAGTCCGCGTACAACACCGATGCGAACACGCAGGCAGGCAAGGGCTTCGAGCTCGCTCCCCTCAAGGACATGAACGTGTACTCCTACGGAGCGGAGGCATATGGCGCCGGGACGGTGCTCACGATCGGCTCGAAGGCCGAAGATCCTGAGCGCATCGCCGCGTTCATCGATTGGCTGTACTCGTCTGAGGGCACCTACGCCAACAACAGCCAGACCATGGGCGCCGCTGGGCCGAAGGGCCTCACCTGGGATCTGAACGACGCCGGTGAGCCTGCGCTCACCGAGCTCGGCCAGCAGGTGTTCATCGGTGGCGAGGGCGACGTCCCGGCCGAATGGGGCGGCGGGAGCTACATCGACGGTGGATCGGCGCTGAACGTGTCGGCGGTCCTTCCGGCCGACATCGACGAGGAGACCGGGCTGCCGTTCAGCTACAAGACCTGGCCGACCTACCAGGAACTGGTGAAGACGCCGCTCTCGGAGGACTGGAAGGCCAAGATGGGCGACGCGGCGACCTCTATGGACTACCTGAGGGACAACGGCCAGCTGCTCGTCGCCCCTGGCGCCAGCTACACGCCGGCGACCGACCCCTCTGAGATCGAGACGCTGCGCAACCAGGTCAAGGCCGTCGTCATCCAATACTCATGGAAGATGTCCTTCGCAAGCTCCGAGGCCGAGTTCGAGGAGCTGCAGAGGAAGCTCATGGAAGAGGCCGAAGGCCTGGGCTACGAGAAGGTGCTCGAGTTCGACATGGAGAGCGCCAAAGCGCAGAACGAGGCTCGTGAGAAGGTCGCCGAGGAGCTCGGCTGATCGCACGCGCAGGAATGCAGAACACCCTCGGGCGACAGCCCGGGGGTGTTCTGCATCGCGGGAGTCTAAGGGCGGTGCCGCGCGAAGACACTGCGGAACAGGAAGGCGGCGGCGTACGCGCCGACCGAGAACCCGACGGTGCCCATGATCACCAGGAACGGCGGGAAGAGGATGCTGATGCACACCAGCGTCACCGGGATCATCAGGAGGCCGAACGTGCGCGCAGGCTCGGCGGCCGCGAGCAGCACGGCGTTCTTCAGCGTGCGGTGGATGCCGTCGTCGAACGTCGCGACGAGTGCCATCGCGTAGAGGAAGGCCGTGAAGAGGAAGACCGCGGCGAGTGCGGAGATCACGCCGCCGACGCTTCCCAGCACGCTCGGCGTGGACAACCAGAACACGGCACTGAACACCAGCAGTGCGACCGGCACCAGGACGGCGAGACCGGTCAGCGCGCCTCGTCGGAAGTTCCGCAGGAACGCGGGGATGAAATCGGCCACCGGCCGGCCGGTCTCGTCATCGGAGTAGCGGATGGCGACCTCGAACAGTGCGCTCGTGGCTGCCCCAATAGTAATGATCGGAATGCAGCAGACGAGATACATCACGTTCAGCGCGATGAACTCGATGAACGTTGACAACCCCTGCACGGAGCGGCTGTTCGGGTCGATCCTCATCCGGCTGCGGCTTCCGCCAGGTCGAGCGGCGCTGCTTCTCGTGACGAGGCGAGCACGGCCGGGAGCAGGCGCACCTTCGGCGTGCTCTCGCCGGCGAGCAGCGCCATGATCGCCTGCGTCGCGGCGCTGCCGAGGCCTTCGGCCGGGAAATCGATGCTGTCGACCAGCGTCGGCACGGTGCGCGCGATGTCGGCAGGGCAGAGCGCGATCGCCTGAAGCCCCTCGACCGTGGCGGCGCGTGCCGCGAGGTGCGTCAGCGCACCCTCGTTGTGGACGAAGAGGCCCGTCACGTCGGGATGCTCGGCGAGCATCGCGTTCAGCACCTCGACGGACTCGTGCGTCGTCGGGCAGGGATGCACCGTCGCCGGCACGTCGTGCTCCGCGCACGCGGCGAGGAACCCGCGAGAGAGTCGTTCGGCGTACGAGGTGTGCCGTTCGAGCACCTCGCGCGGCGAGCCGAGGAGGGCCACCCGGCGGTGGCCGAGCGCGATCAGGCGCTCGGCGGCGACGCGGCCGGCCGTCTCGAAGTCGAAGTCGACGCAGGTCAGCTCCTCGGCCCCGCTGGGCAGGCCGATCAGCACACTGGGAGCTGGCAGCTCTCGGAGGGTGGCGATGCGCGGATCATCCGACTCGACGTCCATCAGCAGCAGTGCGTCGACCATCGATGCGCCAGTCGCCCGGCGCAGCCCCTCGCCGTCGTCACCGGTGAGCAGCAGGATGTCGTACTGGTGCGCTCGCGCCTCGCGCATGATGCCGGCGACGATCTCCATGACGACGTGCACGTCGACGCCCGAGCGCAGAGGCGCCTGCAGACCGATCACGTTCGTGGATCGTGAGGCGAGCGACCGGGCGCTCGCGTGCGGCCGGTACTCGAGCGCGTCGATTGCGCGCTCGACGCGCTCCTTCGTGTCCTGCGAGATCGTCCTCTTGCCGCTCATCACGTAGGACACGGTCGAGATGGAGACGCCCGCGACCCGCGCGACGTCGGCGATGGTCACCATCGGTTCTCCCTCGGCTCGATGAGAACGGGCTGCCCTGCGGTGAGGACGACGGATCGGATGTCGATCCCGGGCCCGCTCATCTCTATTGTGGTGTGCCGGTCGCTGCGCAGTCGCACTTTCACGATGTCGCCGTGTTCCCAGTCGATGTCGACGGTCACGCCGCCCCGCGCACGCAGTCCCTGCACGCTTCCGGCGGGCCAATGCGCGGGCAGCGCCGGCAGCAGCAGCATCCGCTCCTCGTGCGACTGCAGGAGCGCCTCGGCGACGCCGGCCGTGAGGCCGATGTTCCCGTCGATCTGGAACGGCGGGTGCGCGCTGAATCCGTTCGCGTAGAGGCCGCCGCGGTGGCCGCCGCCGCCGGTGTCTGCCGGGCGCAGCGCCATCATGATCTGATCGTGCACGCGCGCGCCATCCCCGAGTCGCGCCCACATCGCGGTGCGCCAGGCCAGCGCCCAGCCTGTCGATTCGCGCCCCCGGGAGAGGATCGATGCCGCCGCAGCCGCGGCGAGCGAGGGGGTGCGGGACGGAGTGATCTGAGCGAGCGGATAAAGCCCGACCAGGTGCGACAGGTGGCGGTGATGCGGCTCCGTGTCCTCTCGGGGCCGGTCCCATTCCCGCAGCGTGCCGTCGGCGTCGACCTCGGCATCGGGGAGCGCGGTGACCAGGCTCAGCAGCTCGGCGATCCACGGCTCGTCGATGCCGAGCACGATCGACGCGCGAACGCAGGCGGTCGCGAGGGCGCGCAGCAGCGCGACATCCATCGTCGAGGATTCGCCGACGCCGGTCACGGTACCGTCGTCGGCGAGGAAGTGGTTCTCCGGCGAGGTCGAGGGGCTGGTGGAGGCGCGATCGCCGTCGCGGCGGATCCACGACAGCGCGAACTGCGCCGCCGAGGCGAGCACCGGCCAGGACTGCGCACGCAGCTCGTCGATGTCGCCGGAGAACGCGTAGCGCTCCCAGAGATGCAGGCTCAGCCAGACGCCCCCCATCGGCCAGAACGCCCAGGCCGGGTCGCTGTGCCCGGCCCCGACGGGTGCGGCATGGGCCCAGGCGTCGGAGTTGTGGTGCGCCACCCAGCCGTCGGCCCCGTGCAGCTCGCGCGCGACCGTCGCACCCGGTCCAGCGGCGAGCCGCCGGATGAAACGCAGCAGCGGGGTGTGGCACTCGCTGAGCGAGGTGGTCTCGGCGGCCCAGTACGCCATCTGCAGGTTGATGTTGGTCGTGTAGGCGCTCGACCACGGACCGGGGAGCTCCGCGTTCCACAGGCCCTGCAGCGTGAGCGGCAGTCCGGTGTGCCGTGACGACGACAGCAGCAGATAGCGGCCGTAGTGGAAGAGCAGTGCGGCCAGGCCCGGATCCGGTCGCTCCTGCGCAGCGGCGATCCGCTCCTCGGTGCTGAGTTCGAGCACTCCGGCAGCGGAGGGCAGCGTCAGCGTGCTGCGCAGGTACAGCTCGCGGTGTGCGGCGACGTGCGCCTCGTGTCGCCGGTCGGCCTCGGCGGCGGCATCCGATCCGATCCCGCCGAGCACCGCGACCGCCCGCGTCGGGGCGTCGGCCTCGGATTCCGGCTCGCCGGGGATCGACGGGGCCGTCGCGGTGCCGATGACGAAGGTGTGCGTTCGCGCGGGATCGGCGACCAGGACGCCGGACTCGACGGTCGCCGGTCCCACCGACCGCACGGCGATCGCACCCGTGCGTCCGTCGCCGTAGCGGATCGGCTCCGGAGGGTTCTCGTGCCCCGGAGCGACATCGATCGGCAGCAGAAGCTCGCGGACGATGCCGTCGGGGATCTCGGCATCCGGCCGCGCGGTCCGGAGCAGGCTTCCGACACGTACTCGCACGCGCAGCGGAGCATCCGATTCGATCCGGTGCACGATCGCACCGCCGGCGGTGTCCGCCCAGGTCGTGTGGCGCACCTTCCCGTAGTCGAGATGGGCGGTCGCCGTCGTGAGGTCGAGGCTTCGACGACAGCTGTCATCGAAGGACCCGTCGACCTCGACGTCGATCCAGCCGAGGGGCAGGAACGCCTGCACCCACGGCGTCTGCTGACGATGCAGGAGTCGTTCGGCCTCGGCGGCATCGCCTCGGGCGATGGCCTCGCGCACCGCGTCGAGCGCCTCCGCTCCCCGATCCACCACACCGGCGATCGGGTCGGTCTCGGGGAGGCCGGACCATGCGGTGATGTCATTCAACCAGAGCCGCTCCCTGCCCGGCGAGCCCTGACAGGTGGCTCCGCGTACGCCGTTCCCGACCGGGAGTGAATCGGTCCACCGCGTGGCTGCGCGATCGGATCGCAGCACGTGGAGCGCTTCGCGAAGCATCGTGGACATCGGCACCCGGCTAGTATATGGTCTCGTTGTTGAAGCGCTTCGACAAGTGCAGAGATGAGAGAAAATGTCGATGGAGACATCTGCCACCGGTGCGTTCGGCGCGTTGACGGCCGAGCGGGGCATCTGCTTCGGCGGCGACTACAACCCCGAGCAGTGGGACTCATCGGTGTGGCGCGAAGACGTCGAACTGATGCGCCGAGCCGGTGTGAATCTGGTGACGGTCGGAGTGTTCAGCTGGGCGCGCATCGAGCCCGCTCCCGGCGTGCGCGACTTCGCCTGGCTCGATGAGGTGCTGGGGCTTCTGCACGAGGCGGGGATCGCCGTCGATCTGGCCACGCCCACGGCCTCACCGCCGCCGTGGCTCGGCATCCGCCATCCCGAGACCCTGCCCGTCGATCGCGACGGGGTGCGACTGGTGCCCGGGTCCCGCAACCAGTTCACGCCGGCATCCCGCGTCTACCGCGAGCACGCTCTGGCGATCACCCGCGACATCGCGGAGCGCTACGCCGCGCACCCCGCCGTGCGCATGTGGCACATCGGCAACGAGTTCGGTCAGCTCGACTTCGGCGACGAGGCGGCACGCGAGTTCCGGCGCTGGCTGATCGAGCGGTACGGCACCATCGACGCACTCAACACGGCCTGGGGCACGGCCTTCTGGTCGCAGCACTACGCGGGCTTCGACGAGATCCTGCCGCCGCGGCGTGCGCCGTACCTGATCAATCCGACGCAGGCGCTGGACTTCCGCCGCTTCATCTCCGACCTGCTGCGAGACTGCTACCGCGAACTCCGCGACGCGGTGCGAGAGGCAGGGGCGACGCAGCCCGTCACGACCAACTTCATGGGGTTCTTCGCGCACGTCGACTACTGGTCGTGGGCCGACGACCTCGACCTGATCGCCGACGACCAGTACCCCGACCCTGCCGACCCCCGAGCGGCAGTCGGCATCGCGCTCGTGCAGGATCTGATGCGCTCGCTGGGCGGCGGCCGCCCGTGGATGCTGATGGAGCAGGCGACCAGCGCCCTCATGTGGCGCGAGCACAACCTGCCGAAGACGCCGCAGCGGGCGCGCCGCGACTCGCTGCAGGCCGTCGCACGCGGTGCGGACGGGGTCGCATACTTCCAGTGGCGGGCATCGAGCGCGGGGGCCGAGCGCTTCCACGCGGCGATGCTCCCGCATGCCGGGGCCGACACCGACGTGTTCCGTGGCGTGTGCAGGCAGGGGGAGGACCTGCGTCTGCTGCGACCCGTCGTCGGGTCGACGGTCGACGCCGAGGTGGCGATCGTCTTCGACTGGTCATCATGGTGGGCCTCGGAGGAGAGGGGGCGGCCGACCGAGCGCCTCGACATGATCGAGCAGATCACCCGCTGGTACGACCAGCTGTGGCGGCGCGGCATCGCCGTCGACCTGGTGGAGCCCGGCGCGGACCTGGATCGGTACCGGCTGGTGCTCGCGCCGCAGCTGTACATCACCGAACCGGACGGCGCGGCCGCGCTCGAGCGCGCGGTGGAACGGGGTGCGCACCTCGTCGTCGGTCCCTTCAGCGGCGTCGCCGATCGGAACTCCCACGTGCTGGTCGGCCGATCTCCTGTGCTCCTGCGCGACGTGATGGGCATCAGCGGTGAGGAGTGGTGCGCGCTCCCCGATGGGAACGTCGAGCTGATGGGTGATTGGTGGGCGCCGGCCGACGGCGCCGCCGAGGCGTCGATCCTCGGTGAGCGGCTGCGGACGGACGGCGCCGAAGTGCTGCTGACCTACGCCGACGGCGATCTCGCCGGCCTGCCCGCAGTTGCCCGCAACACCCGTGGCGACGGCGTCGCCTGGCATGTCGGCGCCGTCGTGTCGGATGCCGTCCTCTCGAAGATCCTCGGCGAGGCCGCAGCCGCGGCAGGAGTGCGCGGCGCGGTGCCTGAGCTCGAGACTCTGCCCGATCTCCTCGAGGCGGTGCAGCGCGGCCCGGTGCTCTTCCTGCTCAACCACGGCGTCGAGGAGCAGCGCATCCCGGTGCGGCCGGGGCTCGTGGACCTGCTGACTTCCGAGGCGGCCGATCGGGTCGTCATTGTTGCGCCCGGTGATGTCCGGGCTCTGATCGAAAGGGCGGACTCGTGAAGTTCACCGACGGCTACTGGCTGACGAGGCCGGGCGTCACCCCTCTCTTCGCGGTCGAGGTCGACGACATCCGCATCGACGAGCAGGCGGGCACTCTCACCGTGTACGCGGCGACGGCCGGCATCCGCCACCGCGGCGACACCCTCAACCGTCCGATGCTGACCATCACGTTCTCCGCCCCGGCGCCCGGTGTGATCCGCGCTCGCGCGCAACGCCACGCCGGCGGGGTGCACCCCGGGCCGGACTTCGCGATCACCGGGGAGCAGGGATTCCTGCCGTCGGTGAGCCTCGACGACGAGTACGCCGTGCTCGACGCCGGGAACCTGCGCGTGCGGGTTCGTCGCAGCGGCTCGTGGCAGATCGACTTCGAGCAGGGCGACGCCGTCGTCACGCGCGCGCTGCCGCGCTCGACCGGCCACATCTCCGCTGCCGAGGGCTCCTGGGTGCATCAGCAGCTGACGCTGGAGCCGGGGGAGCGCATCTTCGGGCTCGGCGAGCGCTTCGGCGCGCTGGTGAAGAACGGCCAGACCGTCGACACGTGGAACGCCGACGGCGGCACATCGAGCGAGCAGTCCTACAAATCGATCCCGTTCTACCTCTCCAGTCGCGGCTACGGGGTTCTCGTCGACAGTCCCGGACAACGTCTCGTTCGAGGTCGGGTCCGAGGTGAACACCCGCGTGCAGTTCTCGGTGCCGGGCGAGACCATCGACTACTTCGTGATCGCCGGACCCACTCCTAAGGACGTGCTGCGGCGCTACACCGGGCTCACCGGACGCCCCGCCCGAGTGCCGGCGTGGTCGTTCGGCCTCTGGCTGACCACCTCCTTCACGGCCGACTACGACGAGGCGAGCGTCAACGCGTTCATCGACGGGATGGCCGAACGCGATCTGCCGTTGAGCGTCTTCCACTTCGACTGCTTCTGGATGCGCGAGTACCAGTGGACCGACTTCGAGTGGGACCCCCGCACGTTCCCCGACCCGGAGGGGCAGCTCGCGCGACTGCATGACCGCGGACTCCAGGTCTCGGCGTGGATCAATCCCTACATCGCCCAGCGCTCCCGCCTGTTCGAGGAGGCGCGCGAGCGCGGCTTCCTGCTCAGGCGCACCGACGGCAGCGTCTGGCAGTGGGATCTGTGGCAGGCGGGCATGGGGATCATCGACTTCACCAACCCCGAGGCGACGGACTGGTACGTCGGCCATCTCGAGCGGCTGATGGCACAGGGCGTCGACACGTTCAAGACCGACTTCGGCGAGCGGATCCCGTCGGAAGACGTCGTCTGGCATGACGGCTCGGACCCCGCTCGGATGCACAACTACTACCCGTACCTGTACAACGAGGCCGTGTTCCGGGCGCTCGAGCGGCGGTACGGCGAGGGACAGGCCATCGTGTTCGCCCGTTCGGCGACGGTCGGCACCCAGCAGTTCCCCGTGCACTGGGGAGGCGACAGCGACTCGACCTTCCTGTCGATGGCCGAGTCGCTGCGCGGCGGGCTGTCGCTGGCCATGAGCGGCTTCGGCTACTGGAGTCACGACATCGGCGGCTTCGAGGGCACGCCGGATGCCGGAGTGTTCAAACGCTGGCTGGCGTTCGGCCTGCTCTCCTCCCATTCCCGGCTGCACGGTTCGTCGTCGCTGCGGGTGCCGTGGGCATTCGACGACGAGGCGGTGGAGATCACCCGGCAGTTCACCCGCCTGAAGATGCGGCTGATGCCGTACCTGATCTCCGCAGCCGAGGAGGCGCACCTCAGCGGCACCCCGATGATGCGGCCGATGGTGCTCGAATTCCCCGAGGACCGCAGTGGCTTCGACGCCGACGCGCAGTACATGCTCGGGGACTCGCTGCTCGTCGCGCCGGTCTTCAGCGAGCGGGGCGATGTCGAGTACTACCTCCCCGAGGGGGACTGGACCTCGCTGCTCGACGGCGGCGTGCAGGACGGGCGGCGCTGGATGCAGGAGCGGCACGGGTACGACTCGCTGCCGGTGCGGGTGCGCCCTGGCACCGTGCTGCCGTGGGGAGCCCGCGACGACCGGCCCGACTACGACTGGGCCGACGGCGTGACGCTGCGATGCTTCGCCCTGCCGGACGGCTTCGACCGCACCATCACCGTGCACGGCGCCGACGGCGCATCCACAGCCTTCCGCGTGCGCCGAGAGGGCGCCCGCATCACCGCCGGTTCCACCGACGCCCGCGCGCGGTGGTCGCTGCAGGCGGGCGACGTCTCGGCGGATGCCGCCGGGGCAGCAGAGATCACCATCACGATCAAGGAGACCCGATGACCGCCGAGCCGTTCCGCGACACGTCGCTGCCGATCCCCGACCGTGCTCAGGACCTGCTGGGCCGGCTCACGGCCGATGAGCGCATCGCCATGCTGCATCAGGCCGCCCCCGCCGTCGAACGGCTGCAGGTGCCGGCGTTCCACACCGGCTGCGAGGCGCTGCACGGGGCGGCGTGGCTGGGCACGGCGACGGTCTTCCCGCAGCCTGTCGGCATGGCGGCGACCTGGGATGCCGAGCTCATCGAGCGCATCGGCGAGGTCGCCTCGACCGAGGTGCGGGCCAAGCGCGCCGAGAACCCGCTGGTCAGCCTGAACGTCTGGGCGCCGGTCGTGAACTCGCTGCGGCATCCGGCCTGGGGGCGCAACGAGGAGGGGTACTCCGAGGACCCGCATGTCACGGGTCACTTCGGAACCGCCTACTCGCAGGGCCTGCGCGGGCGGCACGAGCGGGTCTGGCGGACCGTTCCGGCGCTCAAGCACTTCCTCGGATACAGCAACGAGACCGACCGGGCGTCGACCTCGTCGGAGCTGTCGCCGCGCACCCTGCACGAGGAGGAGCTGCCCGCGTTCCGCGATGCGATCGAGCGCGGCGTCGCCGGCGGCATGATGCTCTCCTACAACCGGGTCAACGGCACTCCGGCGCACACGCAGCCCGAACTCGTCGACGAGGCGCGCTCCTGGACGCCGGGTTCGCTGGCGGTGGTGTCGGATGCCGGAGCGCCCACGTTCCTCGTGACGCTGCAGCGCGCCCAGCCGGATCACACCCACGCGGCATCCGCGCTGATCCGCAGCGGCATGGACTCGTTCACCGACGACGGGCCCGACGCGGAGCCGACGATCGCGCACGTGAAAGCGGCGCTCGAGGCCGGACTGCTGACCATGGCCGACGTCGACCGCGCGGTCACCCGGGTGCTCGAGATGCGCGTGCGCAGCGGTGAGTTCGACGGCGACGGCGACCCCTACGCCGGCATCACCGCCGATGACATCGACGCACCGGCATCCCGCGTCCTCGCTCGCGAAGCCGTCGCCCGTTCGGTCGTGGTGCTGCGCGACGACGCCTCGCTGCTGCCGCTGGCCGAGCCGGCATCCATCGCGGTCGTCGGGCCGCTCGCCGATCTGGTGCTCACCGACTGGTACGCCGGAACCCCGCCGTACTCGGTGGGCATCGCGCAGGGCCTCGGCGCGCGCTATCCCGCAGCCCCCGTGCGCGTCGAGACCGGCGCCGACACGATCGCCCTGCGCGACCTCGCATCGGGTCGCTACGTCGCAGCCGGCGAGGACGGCACGGTCGTGGATGCCTCGGCGGTCGCTCTCGGCGAAGACGCGCTCTGGGACCTGACGGACTGGGGCGACGGCATCCTGACCCTGCGCTCGCGACGGAGCGGGCGGCTGCTCACCGGCACCTGGCCGATGCGCGCCGACGCCGAACGGGTCGGCGGCTGGGTCGTGCAGGAGACCTTCCGCCGGCACGTGCACGCCGACGGCTCGTGGTCGCTGCTGCACCTCGGAACCGGTCGGTGGGTCACGGTGACCCGTGAGGTCGGGCTGCTGGTCGTCGAGGGCGTCACCCTCGATGACGCCTCCCGCTTCGCGGTGAGGGTGGTCCGCTCGGGACAGGCTGCGGTCGCGGAGGCCGCAGCCGGCGCGGATGTCGTGATCGTCGCCGTCGGCAACGACCCGCATCTCTCGGGACGCGAGACCCAGGATCGCCCGCACCTGCTGCTGCCGGACTCTGCCGTCGCCATCTGGCGTGCCGCCCGCGAGCAGAGCGACCGAGCGGTTCTCGCGATCGTGTCCAGCTATCCCTACGTGCTCGGCGAGGGCATGGCGGATGCCGGCACCGTCGTCTGGTCCAGCCACGGCGGGCAGGAGCTGGGCAACGGCATCGCCGACGTGCTCAGCGGAGACGTGCCGCCGAGCGGACGGCTCGCCCAGTCGTGGCCGGCCGATGCCGCGCAGGCCGGCGACCTCTTCGATTACGACACGCTCCGCCAGCAGGCGACGTACCGGCACCAGCCGGCGCCGTACGCCTTCGCATTCGGGCACGGGCTGACGCTGAGCGAGGTCGCCTACCTCGGGGCGACGCTCGTCGACGTCGGCGGTCGAGGCTCCGGCGCCGACGCATCGGCACTCCGCTGCTCGTGCCGCCGACGCGGCTCGACGCGATCGGTGCAGGCCACGTCCGGGTCGCGAACCGAGGGGTGCGCGTGGCGGAGGAACTCGTGCAGCTGTACGCGCTCGCTCCCGCGGACCTGCCGATTCGCGGCGCCGCGCCGCCTGCTGGTGGGATACCGCCGGGTGCGGCTCGAGCCGGGGGAGGAGCGCGAGGTCGAGATCGCGTTCGACCCGGCGCGGCTCGCGGTCTGGGACGACGGCATCCGCCTGGAGGGCGCGGTCGACGACTGGCTGCACCAGGGCGCGCTGCGCGTGCAGCCGGGCGACTACCGGCTGGCCGCCGGCCCGTCGGCCGACGATCTTCCGGTCTCCGGGATTCTCACCGTGCGCTGAGCCGCCGGCTGGGCGGATACGAAGCGATAGGGTGAATCCGCAGAGCCGGAATCGTTCTGCAACGTTGTAGACTGGCGCGGAATCAGGGGGTGACCGCATGGCGGCGACTTTGCACGACGTGGCGGGACTCGCGGGTGTGTCGATCAAGACGGTGTCGAACGTCATCAACGACTACCCGCACATCCGCCCGGCGACGCGCGCGAAGGTGGAGGCGGCGATCGCAGAGCTCGGCTACACGCCGAACCTCACCGCGCGCAATCTGCGCTCCGGCCGCACCGGGGCGATCGCCCTCGCGCTGCCCGATCTCAGCCTCGCCTACTTCGCGGAGCTCGCGGCGCAGGTGATCCATGAGGCCGAGGCCGCCGGTGTCGTCGTGCTCGTGGAGCAGACCGGTGCCGACCGCACCCGCGAACTCGACCTGCTGCGCAGCCCGCGGCTCAAGCTCACCGACGGGCTGATCTTCAGTCCGCTCGGGATGGGCCAGGAGGATGCCGCCGCCCTCGACGTATCGTTCCCCCTGGTGCTGCTCGGCGAGCGGATCTTCAACGGCCCGACGGATCACGTCACCATGCGCAACGTCGAGGCCGCCCGCGCGGCGACCGAGTACCTGCTCGCGCAGGGGCGCCGACGGATCGCCGTCGTGGGTGCGCACGAGGGCGAGGTCATCGGCTCGGCGGCCCTTCGACTGCAGGGGTACCGCGAGGCGATCGAGGCCGCAGGGGTTCCCTACGACGACGAGATCGTCGGCTACACGACGCTCTGGCATCGCGCGAACGGGGCCAGCTCCATGCGCGAGCTGCTCGCTCGCGGCGGCGAGTTCGATGCCGTGTTCGGGCTGAACGACACCCTCGCGCTCGGCGCGATGCGCGTGCTGCAGGAGGCGGGGCGCCGGGTGCCCGACGACGTCGCCGTCGTCGGGTTCGACGGGCTCGACGAAGCCGAGTACTCGATCCCGTCGCTCACCACGGTCGACCCCGGACGCGAATGGATCGCGAAGACGGCGGTGTCGACGCTCCTGGCGCGCATCGCCGGGGAAGCGGATGCTCCGCCCCGCACGCTCCTCGCCGACTACCGCATCCTCGAACGCGAGTCCGCGCCCTCGATCTGACCCGCCCAGGCCCGAGCCGGGCGTCTTCAGAGATGCTTCTCGCTGGTCCCGCGGCCTCGGCACCAGCCGATTCCATCTCCGTGAGCGGTGAGAGCCGGCGCACGCTGAAGAATCGCGATTGACAGGTCGGGAGATCCGGGTCACAATGTCTCTACAACGTTTACTACAACGTTGTAGAACGAGAGAGATCGCTCCCGCGGCACAGCCCGAGCGACGACATCGAAGTCAGCTCCCGAGAGGAAACACAGCACAATGAAGTCACGGATCCTGGCGGCTGCGGCCGTCACAGCGGTCGCCCTGGCGACGATCACCGGTTGCTCGAGCGGTGCTTCGGGCAGCGACGGCGACACCATCACCTTCATGTTCCGCGGCAACGACGCGGAGAAGGCGGCGTACACCGCAGCCATCAAGCAGTTCGAGAAGGACAACGACGTCAAGGTCAAGATCATCATGACCACGCCTGACGACTACTCCACCAAGCTCAAGGCGGCGATCACCGGTAGGCAGGTCCCCGACGTGTTCTACGTCGACCCGGGCAGTGTCCAGGCCTACGTGAAGTCCGGAATCATCAAGGACATCACCAAGGAGGTCGAAGCATCCGTCGACCTCGACAACGTGTGGGAGTACGGCGTCGACAGCTACCGCTTCGACGGCACGCTGATGGGCCAGGGCGCGATCTACGCGATGCCCAAGGACATCGGCCCGTTCTCGTTCGGCTACAACAAGACCATGCTCGAGGCCGCAGGCGTGCCGCTCCCGGACAAGGACAAGCCGTACACCTGGACCGAGTTCATCGACGTCGCCAAGAAGGTCACGCTCGACACCAACGGCGACGGCACGCTCGATCAGTGGGGCACCGGCCTCAACGTGCAGTGGAACCTGCAGCCGTTCGTCTGGTCGAACGGAGCCGACTGGCTGAACGAGGACCGCACGAAGGTCACCGTCGACACCCCCGAATTCGCCGAGGCGCTGCAGTGGTTCGCCGACATGTCCAACGTCGAGGGCGTCACGCCCTCCACCTCCGATGCCCAGACGCTGGACACCTACCAGCGCTGGATGGAAGGTCAGATCGGCTTCTTCCCGGTCGGCCCGTGGGACGTGCCCACCTACGAGAAGCTCGACTTCGAGTGGGACCTGATCCCCTACCCTGTCGGCGCGACCGGTGAGACGGCCTCGTGGATCGGCACGCTCGGCATCGCCGTCTCGGAGTCGACGAAGAACGCCGAACTCGCCACGGATCTCGCGATCTACCTGTCGACCGACGCGACAGCGCAGCAGGCGCTGGTCGACGCCGGCGTGCAGGTTCCGAACCTCAAGGACATGGCCGACGAGTGGGTGGCCTCGGCCACCCTGCCGCCCGCGAACAAGCAGGAGTTCCTCGACGTCGCGAACGACTACGGCCGTGCCCTGCCCGCGGGCAACACCTACAGCGCCGAGTGGTACGACGAGCTGTTCAAGAACATCCAGCCCGTCCTCGACGGCGAGCAGACCGCCGCGGACTACCTCGCCGAGGTGCAGCCGCGCATGCAGAAGCTGCTCGACAAGGCGAACGCCGACGCCGGAATCGGCTAGCGGAGAACCCGGGGCCGGCCGCCACGGCGGGCCCCGGCATCATCCGTACGTCTCACAGAAGAGGTGACCATGTCCACGACGACCATTCGTCGCTCCCGGCTGCACCGGCGCGAGCACCTCGCAGCCGCCGCCTTCATCGCGGTGCCCGCGCTCGGATTCCTGATCTTCATCGCCTACCCGCTGCTGTTCGCGGTCTACGCGTCGTTCACCAAGTGGAACGGTCTTGGCGAGCCGGTGCCCAACGGCCTCGACAACTACGTCGAGATGTGGAACGACCCGTACTTCTGGCAGGCGATGGGCAACACGGTGTTCATGATGATCGGCATCCCGATCGGGCTGGTCATCTCGCTGCTGCTCGCGCTCGCCCTCAACCGCAAGATGCGCGGCACCACCTTCTTCCGCACCGTGTACTACGTGCCGGTGATCTCCTCGCTCGCCGCCGTCGCCATCCTCTGGCAATGGGCGTACAACGGCGACTTCGGCCTGGTCAACCAGGTGCTGGCGTTCTTCGGGATCGACGGGCCGAACTGGCTGCAGAACGCCGACACCGCGAAGCCGGCGATCGTGATCATGGCGGTGTGGAAGGGCCTCGGATTCTCGATGCTCCTCTACCTGGCGGCCCTGCAATCGGTGCCGCGGCACCTGTACGAGGCCGCAGCCATCGACGGCGCGGGCGCGCTCTCGCAGTTCCGGCACATCACGATTCCGATGCTGCGTCCGGTGACCTTCTTCCTCGTGGTCACGAGCATCATCGGCGGCGCTCAGATCTTCATCGAGATCAACATCATGACCCCGACCGGAGGGCCCGAGTTCTCCACGGCATCCATCGTCTGGTACATCTGGCAGAAGGCGTTCAACTACCTCCAGATGGGCTACGCGACAGCGATGTCGGTCGTGCTGGGACTGCTGGTCTTCGTCATCACGGCGATCCAGTTCCAGGTCAACCGCCGCTCCCAGTTCTCCATCGAGTGAGGCAGCCATGACTCTTTCAGCCCCCGGGACGACGACCGCCCCGGACATCCAGACCGCCCCCGGAACGATGACGACCGTGCTGCCGGTCGCGGCCAGGCGCCGGCATCAGCGTCGCCTGCTCGGCCAGCCCTCCGGCGACTCGTCCCCGGTCGGCACGCGCTCGCGCTCCTACCGGATGATGAACGTCATCGTCACGATCATCCTGTCCATCGGCGGCATCGTGATGATCGCTCCGCTGCTGTGGACCTTCAGCACCTCGCTGAAGACGAAGGAAGCGGTGTTCGCTCTTCCCCCGCAGTGGATCCCCGATCCGGTGCAGTGGGAGACCTACATCCGCGTCTGGACCGCCGGTCCGCTCGCCAGCGGCATCATGAACAGCATCATCGTCTCGGTGAGCGTCACGGTCGTCGGCACGGTGACCTCGTCGGTGGCGGCGTTCGCGTTCGCGAAGATGCGCCTGCCGTTCAAGAACATCGTGTTCCTGACGATGCTCTCGGCGATCATGATCCCGTTCCCGACGATCATGATCCCGCAGTTCAAGATGTTCGCCGACGCCGGCATGGTCGACACCCTGTGGCCGCTGATCCTGCCCGGTCTCTTCGGCAACATCGTCATGATCTTCTTCCTCCGGCAGTTCCTCGATTCTGTTCCCGACTCGATCATCGAGGCGGCCAAGCTCGACGGCGCCGGCTATCTGCGGATCTTCTTCACGCTGATCTTCCCCGCGATCCGCCCGGCGATCGCCGCGCAGTTCATCCTGTGGTTCATGGCGATGTGGAATGACTACCTCGCGCCGATCATCTACCTGAACACCCCGGAGCGGCAGACGCTGCAGCTGGTGATCGCGAGCTTCAACGCCACCTACGCCAGCCAGACCGACTACCCGCTGATCATGGCGGCGTCGTTCATCGCGCTGGTCCCCGTGCTGGTCGTGTTCGTGGTCTTCCAGCGGCAGATCATCGAGTCGGTGGCGCTGAGTGGATCGAAGGCCTGAGATGTCGATCCTGACGAACGACCCGAGCACCTGGGGCGCACGCAATGCGCACGACCCCACGGTGGTGCGCGGCGACGACGGCCTCTGGTACATGTTCTCGACGGATGCCGTGGCCGGCGCATCCGGTGGCATCCCCGTCGGTGCGCACATCCGCACCTCTCCGGACCTCGTCACCTGGACCTTCCACGGCACCGCGCTCGGTGAGGTCCCGGAGCCGGCACGCGATTGGAGCGGCGCCCAGGGTCTGTGGGCTCCCGAGGTGGTGCGCTGGCCGACGACGGACGGCAGTCAGCGCTGGCACATGTACTACTCCGCGTCGACGTTCGGCTCGCGCACCTCGGCGATCGGTCTGGCGACCGCCGCCGCTCCGGCCGGTCCGTGGACCGATCGGGGGATCGTGGTGGCCACGCGGCACGACCGCGACGCGCACAATGCGATCGATGCGGCGGTGGCGTTCGACCGCGATGGCCGGCCGTGGATGATCTACGGGTCGTTCTTCGGCGGCATCCACATCGTCGAGCTCTCGGCGGAGACGGGGATGCGGCTGCGCGATGAGACCGGCGCGCTCATCGCCCGCCGCCCGGCCAGCGTCGACGGGGCGATCGAAGGCGCATACGTGCAGTATCGCGCCGAGGAGGATCGGTTCGTGCTGTTCGTGTCGTACGACTCGCTCGTCGACAGTTACAGCGTGCGCGTCGGCGTGGCCGACGAGATCACCGGACCGTACCGGGATGCGGCGGGGAGCGACCTGACCTCTCCGGCACCTGAGCACGCCGCGGCGGTCGGCACGAAGGTGCTCGGCGGGCACCGCTTCCCCGGCGGCACCGGGCTCATCGCCCCCGGACACAACTCGATCTTCACCGACGGCGATGCGACGTTCATGGTGCACCACGTGCGTTTGGCCGATGCGCCGACGCAGCACGAGGCGCAGATCCGCCGGGTGCACTGGACGCGCAGCGGCTGGCCGCTGGTGTCGCCGCATCCGTTCGCCGGCATCGGGAGGGAGCGCCTGGACGCCCCAGTGGCGGTCGCGGGGGAGTGGGATGCCGTGCGCTTCGCGCCCGAGGTGGCGACGCTCGTGGATGCGCAGCGGGTGACGCTCGTGTCGGATGCGGTGTCGGATGGCGAGCCCGTCACGATGCGGCTGGTCGTCGAGACCGGCTCGGTCGAGTTCGACGTCGCTGAGCTCGATGCCGTCGTGTTCGGGGCGTGGGATCCGGTGGCGCAGCGACCGGTGCTGGCCTTCAGCGGCATCGACCCTGGTGGGGTCGTCTGGAGCGGCTCGAAGGCGGTGACGTCATGACCGCCGAGGCGCTGGGCGGGCTCGGCTGGACCGGCCGCGTCATGCAGATCCTGCACGTGGCGACGGCGCTCATCGCCGTGAACGTGATGTTCCTGCTCGGCACGCTGCTCGGGCTCGGCATCCTCGGCCTCATGCCGGCGTCGGTCGCGGCATCCGCCGTGCTCCGCCGCGGCGACCTGCTCGCAGGCAACGCCGAGGGCGGCGTCGTCCGCGCCTTCTGGACCCGCTATTGGGCCGAGTTCGCACGCGCCAACCTCGCCGGCATCCCGTTCGGGATCGCGAGCCTGCTGCTCGCCGCCGACGCCGTGCTGCTGCCGCGACTGCAGGGCCCGCTCTCCGCCGCACTGCTCGTGCTCACCGGGGCCCTCGTCGCTGGCGCGCTCGTCATCGCGGTCACCGCTGTCGTCCTGCTCTCCCGCTACGACGACCGCCCGGTCCCCGTGTTGCGCTTCGCGCTGCTGCTGCCTCTCACCTCCGCTCCGTCGTCGCTCGGCGTGCTCGTCGTCATCGCGGCCTGGGCGGCGATCGCCGCCGTCGTCCCCGTGCTCCTGCCGCTGGTCGGAGTCTCGATCCCGCTCGCGATCGTCGTCCGGCTGATCGACCGGCGGCTCGATCGCATCGACCACGCCGGCTGACCGGCATCCCCACACGTCCCATAGCCCGAGTACCTCGCCGTGCTGCGCGTGCAGCCGGCCTGTCCCAGAGAAGGAAAATCCGTGACCAAGGCACGCATCTCCATCGACCGCGAGGCGGTCGTCGCTCCCATCGACCGGCGCATCTTCGGCTCGTTCGTCGAGCACCTCGGCCGCTGCGTCTACGACGGCATCTATGAGCCCGGCCACCCCACGGCGAACGAAGACGGGTTCCGCCTCGACGTCGTCGACCTGGTGCGCGAGCTCGGCTCCAGCACCATCCGCTACCCCGGCGGGAACTTCGTCTCCGGCTTCCGCTGGGAGGACTCGGTCGGTCCCCGCGAGCAGCGTCCGGTGCGGCGCGACCTCGCCTGGCACTCGATCGAGACCAACCAGGTCGGCGTCGACGAGTTCTCCCGCTGGCTCAAGCTCACCGGCTCCGAGCTGATGATGGCGGTGAACCTGGGCACGCGCGGCATCGAGGCGGCTCTCGACCTGCTCGAGTACTGCAATCACCCCTCGGGCACCGCGCTCAGCGACCAGCGCATCGCCAACGGCACCGTCGAGCCGCACGACATCAAGATGTGGTGCCTCGGCAACGAGATGGACGGCCCCTGGCAGACCGGCTACATGACGGCCGAGGACTACGGCAAGATCGCCGCACGCACGGCGCAGGCGATGAAGACCGCCGACAAGACGCTCGAGCTCGTCGTGTGCGGGTCGTCGGGGTCGTCGATGCCGACCTTCGGCGACTGGGAGCGCACCGTGCTCGAGCACGCCTACGAGCACGTGGACTACATCTCCTGCCACGCGTACTACCAGGAGCGCGGCGGCGACCTGGCCTCGTACCTCGCCTCGTCGGTCGACATGCAGTACTTCATCGAGACGGTCGTCGCGACGGCCGATCACGTCGGCAACAAGCTGAAGTCGTCGAAGAAGATCAAGCTCTCCTTCGACGAGTGGAACATCTGGTACCTCGACGAACACCAGGCATCCGACGAGGTCAACGACGAATGGCGCGTCGCGCCGCGTCAGCTCGAGGACGTGTACTCGGTGGCGGATGCCGTGGTGCTGGGCAACCTGCTGATCACCCTGCTGAAGAACCACGATCGGGTGGCATCCGCATCTCTCGCGCAGCTGGTCAACGTGATCGCGCCGATCATGACCGAGCCCGGCGGGGCCGCATGGCGCCAGACCACGTTCTTCCCGTTCTCGGTGACCTCGCGACTGGCTGCGGGCGAGATCGTGAAGCCCCGCATCGACGTCGGCAGCTACGAGACCAAGGTCTACGGCGCGGCTCCGCTGGTCGACTCTGTGGTCACCACCGACGGCACGGAGTCGGCCGTCTTCCTGGTGAACCGCAGTCTGACCGAGTCGATCGAGGTGTCGATCGCGGTGACCGAGCTCGGTGCGACCTCGATCGAGGAGGCCGTGACGATCTGGGACGACGACGTGTACGCGAAGAACACGCTCGAGAACCAGACCCGCGTCGGCCTGAAGACGCTCGACGGCGCCGTGCTCGCCGACGGCGTGCTCACCGTCACACTCCCGCCCGTCTCCTGGTCGGCGCTGGCGCTCTCCTGATGCGCTCCGTCTCGCGCCCGGCTGGCACCCTCGCCGTGGTTCTCCTCGCGGCGACGGTGCTGGCCGGGTGCGGGGCCGCCGCAGCATCCGCCCCACCGGTGCTGTCCGGCGACGTCTTCGTGCACGACCCGGCCTACGTGCAGACGCCCGAGGGTGACTACGTGTACTCGACCGGCGACGGACAGATCGGCGACGGCAACATCCAGATCCGGCGCTCCGACGACGGGGCGAACTGGGAGTACGTCGGCGAGGTCTGGGCGTCGAAGCCCGCCTGGCTCGTCGAGGCGGTTCCCGGCGTCGACAATCTGTGGGCGCCGGAGCTCTACGAGCACGATGGCACCTGGTACCTCTACTACTCGGCATCGACCTTCGGCAGCAACGAGTCCATGATCGCCCTGGCCACGAACACCACGCTCGACCCGGATGACCCGTCGTACGGGTGGGTGGATCGCGGCGAGGTGATCTCCTCGGCAGACGCAGACTTCAACGCGATCGATCCCGGCATCGTCGAGGACGCGGACGGGGTGCCGTGGATGGCATTCGGGTCGTTCTTCTCCGGCATCCACATGGTGGAGTTGGAATGGCCGAGCGGACTGCGCGCATCCGACTCCGACGAGCCGGTCCGGATCGCGGATCGCAGACTCGTCGAGAACGCGATCGAGGCGCCGTACATCGTGCCGCACGAGGGCTGGTACTACCTGTTCCTCTCCCGGAACTTCTGCTGCAAGGGCGTCGACAGCACGTACGAGATCATCGTCGGGCGATCGAAGTCGGTGACGGGCCCGTATCTGGATGCGGACGGCGGTGAACTGCTCGACGACGGCGGAACGCTGGTGTTGACGACCGAAGGCTCGCTCGTAGGCCCCGGAGGCCAGTCGGTGTCCGGCGACATGCTCGCCTTCCACTTCTACGACGGCGCCGCCGACGGCATCCCGACCCTCGGCCTGCGGCGCCTGACCTGGCGCGACGGCTGGCCGGAGGTCGCCGACTGACCCAAGCATCCTCCCGTCGCAAAAAAGCCCGGTATCCAGGGCGGATACCGGGCTTTTTCGCGACGGGAGCGGAGGTCTATGCGCGCGTCGCCTCCAGCTCGATCACCGACCACGACAGCGGCGGCAGCGTCGCGCGGACGGCGCCGTCGACGATCTCGGCCGCGGCGAGCGGGATCATGTGCACGGCATCCGGGGTGGTCTCGAGGTTGGCGGTCAGACGGTCGCCGCCCTCCGGGATCGTCAGCGTCTCGGCCTCGACGACGCCGCAGCCCGCCCAGCCCGCGCAGGTCGATCGTCAGGTCGCTCTCCTCGCTCGAGCGAGCGGTTCGCGACGAACACCACGACGCGACCGGTCTCCTCGTCCCAGGTCGCAGCGGCGTCGACCGCGTCGACGCCGCCGTAGCGCTTCGTCTCGATCTGCGGCGCCGACACCGCCAGGCGCAGGATGCGCCCCTTGGCGAGACGCGCCATCCGCTCGAACGGCCAGAAGCTCGTCTGACGCCAGGCCGGGCCGTTCTCCTCCGAGCGGATCGGTGCGATCACGTTCACGAGCTGCGCCTGGTTGGCGATCTTCACGCGGTCGCCGTGTCGCAGCAGGCTGTTCAGCAGCGTGCCGACGACGACGGCGTCGGTCACGTTGTAGGTGTCCTCGATGAGACGCGGATGCTGCCGCCAGCCCGCCTTCTCGATCTCGCCGGCCTCGACGTCGTTGTACTTCACCTGGTCCCAGACGTTCCACTCGTCGAACGAGATGTCGACCTGCTTGGTGTGCTTGCCCGCAGCCTTGACCGCGTCGACCGTCGCGATGACGCCCTCGATGAACGCGTCCATGTCGACCGACTCGGCGAGGAACGACTCGGCGTCGCCGTCGTGCTCCTGGTAGTAGGCGTGCATCGAGACGAAGTCGACCTCGTCGTACGCGTGGGTGAGGACGGTGTGCTCCCACGTGCCGAACGTCGGCATCGAGCGGGACGACGAGCCGACCGCGACGAGCTCGATCGACGGATCGACCAGCTTCATGGCCTTGGCGGACTCCTGCGCGAGGCGCCCGTACTCGCCGGCGGTCTTGCCGCCGATCTGCCACGGTCCGTCGAGCTCGTTGCCGAGGCACCACAGCTTGATGTCGAAGGGCTGCTCGGCACCGTTCTTGCGGCGCAGATCGGACCAGTAGGTGCCGCCGGGGTGGTTCGCGTACTCGACGAGCGCGCGCGCCTCCTCGACGCCGCGCGTGCCGAGGTTGATCGCCTCCATGACCTCGACGTCGGCCTCGCGAGCCCAGTCCATGAATTCGTGCAGACCGAACGCGTTGGTCTCGATCGTGTGCCAGGCGCCGTCGATGCGCACCGGCCGCTCATCGACCGGGCCGACGCCGTCCTCCCAGCGGTATCCGGAGACGAAGTTGCCGCCGGGGTAGCGGATGACGGTCGGGCCCATCTCCCGAACGAGCGCGAGCACGTCCGTGCGGAAGCCGCGCTCGTCGGCCTGCGGGTGCCCCGGCTCGTAGATGCCGGTGTACACGCAGCGTCCCATGTGCTCGACGAACGATCCGAAGAGTCTCCGGGGGACGTCGGCGATGGTGAAGTCGCGGTCGATGGTGATGCGGGCGCTACTCATTGCTCTCCTATCTGGACGGGGGGTCACTGACCGCCGAAGCCGCTGGTCGCGACGCCTTTGACGATCTGTTTCTGGAAGATGATGAACACGACGATGAGCGGGAGTGCGGCGAGGACCGCCTGCGCCATGACCTGCGCGTACTGGACTCCGTAGGCGCTGATCACGGTCTGCAGCCCCACCGGCAGGGTCATCAGCGTGGTGTCGTTGATGACGAGGAACGGCCAGAGGAAGTTGTTCCACGCGCCGATGAACACGAAGATCGCCACCGATGCCAGGATCGGCCGCGACAGCGGCAGCACGATCGACCAGAAGATCCGGAACCGGCTGGCGCCGTCCACGCGAGCTGCTTCCTCGAGCTCGATCGGGACGGCGTCGAAGAACCGCTTGAGGATGAACACCATCGCCGGCGCCACGACCTGCGGCAGGATCAGTCCCCAGTAGGTGTCGATCATGTTGAAGGTGAGCATCTGGTAGAACAGCGGGATGATCAGCACCTGCGGCGGCACCACGATCGACGCGATGATGACGACGAAGAGCCATTTGCGGCCGGTGAAGTCGAGCCGCGAGAACGCGTAGGCCGCCAGGGCCGAGATCGCCAGGGTGATCAGGGTCACCGCGGCCGAGGTCCACAGGCTGTTGAACGCCCAGGTGTAGACGTTGCCCTGCGAGAGGATCGCGGTGAAGGCCTCGATCGTCGGGCCGGAGGCGCCGATCCAGCCGGGGTCGCCGCTGGCGGCGTCCGTCTCGGTCTTGAAGGCCGTCGCGACCGCCCACAGGAACGGCAGCAGCCATCCGATCGCGAGCAGCGCCAGCACGGCGAAAGCGACGATGCGCAGCGGGCCGAAGGGCTTCTGGCCGGGGATGTGCGGGCGACGCCCCGCCCGCGCCTCCGGCGCGACGATCGTCCGGGTCGAGGGTTCGATGGAGGTGGCAGACATCACAGCTGCTCCTTCCGGCTGCGCATGACAAGGGCCTGCGCGATGCCGACGATGACGATGAGGGCGAAGAAGACGTACGAGATCGCGGCGGAATAGCCGAATCGGTAGCTGGTGAAACCGGCTTCGTAGATGTACTGGACGATCGAACGGGTGGTGTCGCTCGCGACGCCTCCGAGCATCTGGTACGCCTGGTCGAACAACTTCAGCGAGGCGAGGATCTGCAGGAGCAGGATGAGCACGGTCGCCGGGCCCAGCTGCGGCAGCGTGATCGACCAGAACTGGCGCCAGGTGCTCGCGCCGTCCAGCGACGCCGCCTCGTACTGCTGCGGCGGGATGTTCTGCATCGCGGCGAGATAGAGCAGGAAGTTGAATCCCACGGTCCACCAGACCGTGGCGATCACGATCGACATCATGTTCGTCTCGGGGTTCTGCAGCCACGCGAGCGGTTCGAGTCCGAAAGCCTCGAGGACGTTGTTCGCCGCGCCGATCTGAGGGTTGAAGATCCACACCCAGATCTGCGAGATGACGGTGGAGGCGAGCAGATACGGCATGAAGAACGACAGCCGCCACAGCCACTGGCCGGGAAGACCACGGTCGACGAGCGCGGCCATCAGCAGGGCGATCGCCACCAGCGGCACGGTGGACAGCAGTGTGAACCACACCGTGTTCCACATCGACCGCCACATCACGGGATCCGACAACGCCTCCGCGTAGTTCTCGAAGCCGACGAGGGCGCCGCCGGCGCCGGTGAGGGACTGGTCGGTGAAGCTGAGGTAGATGCCGTGCACGATCGGCCAGATGAGGAACAGGAGGAACGCGACGAGGAACGGTGCGAGGAACGCCCAGCTCACCAGCTGGTCGCCGCGCCGGGTGCCCGCGCGACGGGAACGGAGATCGGATGCTCCCCCGGTGACGAGGGCGCGTGTGGAAGTGGCGGTGGCGGTGTTCGTCATGACTTCCACGTCCCTTCGGGGTCTGCCGGGTTGGGTTGCGCGAGCAGTGTGTTGACCCGGGCCTCGAATCGGTCGATCGCGGCTGCCGGGTCGTCACCGGAGAGCAGCACCCCCTGCACGGCGGCGCCGAACTCGCCCTGGAAGCTCGAGCCCGACCCGGTGAACCATGCCGTCGGGTCGTACACGACGTGCTCGGCGGCCTCGGCGTAGTGCGCCTGCGGCACGAGGTCGTCGTACTTCGGCGACCTCGTGACGGGCAGGAAGGCGGGAACGTGCCCGGCCTCCGCCCAGTCGAACGAGCCCTTCAGCATGTCGGCGACGAACCGGTAGGTGAGATCCCGCTTCGCCGGGTCGGGGTTGGTCTGGTTCGGGAGCACGAAGGAGTGCGAGTCGGCGTACACCGCCGGCGTCCCGTACAGCGTGGGGATCATGGTGGCGTCGAAGGGGAGCTTCGCGTTCTGCATGGTGCGCAGCTCCCAGACGCCGGTGAACAGCATCCCGCTCTTGCCGGTGGCGAACTCCGCGACCGCGCTGCCGTAGTCGTTCTGCGCAGCGGCGATCTCGCCGTCGAGCAGGGTCTGCATGAATGTGAGCGATTCGATCGCAGCATCCTTGTCGATGACGGCCTTGCCGCCGATCGGGAGCTCCATCGCCAGTCCGTGCTGCGCGTACAGGCAGTAGAACAGGCGCCACATCTGAGCGCCGTCGCCCAGGTATCCGTACGAGAGCGCGTGCCCCTCGGCCGTGCCGCTGACCGTTCGGAGCTGGTCGAGGAACTCTTCGGGAGAAGACGTCTCCTTCAGCGCGCCGTCGGAGTCGAGAACGCCGGCGGCGTCGCAGACGTCGGTGTTGAACATCATCACGAACGGGTGGGCGTCGAGGGCGATGCTGTACATGTTCTCGCCGACGAACCCCTTGTCCCAGATCGGCTTCGGGAACGTGGACTCGTCGATGCCCAGCTCGGCGAGGCGGTCGAGGTCCCACGTGTCGAGCAGGCCGCCCGGCGCCCAGCCGACGGTGCGGGTGGCATGCATGATCGCCACGTCCGGAGCGCGGCCGCCGGCGCCGGCCATCGCGAGCTTCGTGTAGTACGGGGTGCCCCAGGCGAGCACCGTCGGCCGGATGCGGAACGCATCCTGCGCGTCGTTGGCCTTCTGCAGCATCGCCGACATCGTGACACCGTCACCGCCGGAGAGCAGGTGCCAGAACTGCAGGGTCTGCGGGCCGGAGCCCGGGGTGGCGCCGGGGGCGCACCCGGCGAGCAGGGCGGTTCCCGCGGCCAGCGTGGTGGCTGCGAGGAACTGCCGGCGGGACAGATCGAGAGCGGGCGTCATCGTCACTCCTTCGTGACTGGAAGATGGACGCCTACATCATTACATCGTGGTAATCCATGCGCAAGAGCGATCTGCGGCGCGTCGGATGCTCAGGGCCGGTAGCCCGACGGCGGGCTCGCGGTGCTCGCCCGCTGCAGCAGGCGATGCGGGAGCGTGAGGGATCGCGGCGCGGCACCGCGGTCGTCCATCCGTGATTCGAGCAGGCTCACTGCCGCCTCGGCCAGCTCGCGGCGATCGAAGGCGATCGTGGTGAGCGACGGCGAGGTGAACTCGGAGAACTCCACGTCGTCGAAGCCGGTCACCATGACGTCGTCGGGAATGCGGATGCCGTGCCCCTGCAGGGCATGCAGCACGCCGAGGGCGAGAGAGTCGGTGAGCGCCACGATCGCGTCGAAATCCACGCCGCGCGAGAGCAGGATGCCTGCGGCCTCGGCGCCACTGGCCATGGACCACGGCAGCAGGTTGACCTGCAGGGCCGGGTCGGGTGCGAGCCCGGCGTCGCGGAGCGCATCGTGGACGCCATCGAGCCGCAGTCTGCTGGTCGCCGTGGCGACCGACTCGTCGTCGTCGGCGCCGATCACCGCGATGCGGCGGGCTCCGCGCGACAGCAGGTGCCGCGTCGCGTCGGCGGCCGCGAGTCGGCTGTCGATGCGCACGTGATCGGCCCTGTTCTGCTCAACCTCGCCGATCACGACCAGCGGAGGCAGGCGGTCGGCGTATCTGACGACGCTGTCCTCGAGACGGACCGGATTCAGGATCAGGCCGTCGATGAGCTGGGCGCGGGCACGCGAGAGAAGCTCCTTCTCGCGCTCGGGCTCCGACGCCGTCTCCTCGATCAGCACGGCGAGTCCGCGTTCGTGCGCGGCCTCGACGATACGGTGCACGAGCTCGGCCGAGTACGCGGTGGCGAGGTCGGGGAGCGCGACGGCGATGATTCCGGAGCGTCCCTTGCGCAGTCCTCGAGCGCTCAGATTCGGCACGAAGTCGAGTTCGGCCATCGCCGCCTCGACGCGGGCCCTGGTCTCCTCGCGAACGGACACGGTGCCGGTGACCACGTTGGAGACGGTCTTCGGTGAGACGCCGGCGAGGGCGGCGACGTCCTTCATCGTGGCGCGTGGCGGCAGCATCGCTGTCATCCGGTCAGCCTAACGGGGACGCACGCGCCGTCGAGGAGTACAACGATGTAGCGCGGTCGGTATCCTGACACGATGAGCATTGAGCGCAACTGGGCGGGCAACCTCGAGTATCGAGCCGCCGAAGTGTCCCACCCCGAGTCGGTCGACGAGCTGCGCGCGCTGATCGCCGCCGCGGGTCCGGTGCGGATCCTGGGCACCCGTCACTGCTTCAACGACATCGCCGACACGGCGGGAGCGCTGCTCGCGCTGGACCGGATGCCCACGGTCTACGAGGTGAGCGCCGCGCGCGACTCGGTACGCGTCTCCGGCGGGCTCCGCTACGGCGACATCGCATCGCGGCTCGAGGACGACGGCCTCGCCCTGGCGAACCTCGCTTCGCTGCCGCACATCTCGGTCGCCGGCGCGGTCGCCACCGGAACCCATGGATCCGGCGACGGGATCGGCGCTCTGTCCAGCGCGGTGCGCGGCCTCAGCATCCTCACCGCGTCCGGCGAGATCCGCACGCTCGCCCGCGGCGACGAAGGCTTCGACGGTGCCGTCGTCAGTCTCGGTGCGCTGGGAGCGGTGCTCGAGGTCACCCTCGACGTCGAGCCGACGTACCAGATCGCTCAGCACGTGTTCGAGCATCCCTCGTGGGAGGCGATCCTCGCCGACCTGGGAGCGGTGACCGGCGCCGGTACCAGCGTGAGCATCTTCTCGATGTGGCAGCGCACCGATGTGGCCGACCAGATCTGGATCAAGCAGCGAATCTCCGCCACCCGCGCGGACGCGCGAGCCCAGCAGTCGCGGCGCGACGAACTCGCTGCCCGTCTCGGCGCCGCGCCGGCCGACGGCAAGCGGCATCCGATCCTCGGCGTCGACCCGGAGGCCTGCACCGAGCAGGGCGGCGTCGCCGGCCCCTGGTTCCAGCGGCTGCCGCACTTCAAGCTCGAGTTCACGCCGTCCGCGGGGGAGGAGCTCCAGAGCGAGTACCTGGTGCCCCGCGCGGACGCCGTGGCCGCGATCGAGGCCGTGCGCTCCCTCGCCGACCGCATCGCGCCGCTGCTGCTCGTCAACGAGATCCGGACCGTCAGGGGGGACGATCTCTGGCTGAGTTCGTCCTACGGGACGGACGCCGTGGGCCTGCACTTCACGTGGAGGCCCGATGAGGCCGCCGTCCGCGAGCTCCTTCCGGTGCTCGAGGCGGCGCTGCCGGCATCCGCCCGCCCGCACTGGGGAAAGGTGTTCACCCTCGACGGTGCCGAGGTGCGCTCCCGCTACCCGCGCTGGGACGACTTCGCCGCGCTCGCCGCATCGTTCGACCCCGAGCGCCGGTTCGTGAACGAGTACCTGGAGCGCCTCGGCCTCTGAGCGTCAACGTGGGGCGAGCATCGGTGCCGTGAGTCCGGCGGCAGCCGTGCCCCAGGACACGAGCACCTCGCGGACGTCGTCGCGCGGCTCGCCGGCGACGGCCTGCGCATACGCCTGCTCGAGGATCTCGGCGATGACGACGCGCACGCCCGACTCCGCGGAGCGGACGGCGGCCTCCACCATCGCGAGGCTGAGGACGTTCGCGTGCACCTCGCCGGACGGGACGCGGCCGTCGCGCAGCGAAGCGACGAACTCCACCAGCGACCCGGCGATCTCCTCGGGCACCGCGGCCGACGGCTCGCCGACCTCGATCTCGGCGGGCGCGCCCTGCTGCGGGACCAGCTGCCGAGTGGGGGCCGAATCGCCGTCCCAGCCGGCCGAACCGTGTTCGCCGTTGATCCGCCATGTGCCGTTCCAGGACGTCTCGAGGCCGTCGGCGCACCAGCTGCCGGTGTAGGTGTAGCGCACGCCGCCGGCGAACTCGAACACCGCGGTCGCCGCAGCATCGGCCGCGTACCAGCTCCACGAGGGGTTGTACTCCTCGCAGTAGACCGCGACCGGGTCGTCGTCGAGAAGGAAACGCGCGGCGTCGAAGGCATGGATGGCCATGTCGACGAGCAGCACGTGCGCCATCTCGTCGCGGAAGCCGCCGAAGTGCGGGCGCCTTGAAGAACTCGGTCGTCGCCGATCCGAGCCTGCCGAGCGAGACGATCTGCTCGCGGAACGCGGCGATCGAGGCGTAGTACCGCCGTGACTGGCTGGTCATCAGCAGCTGCCCGCTGGCCTCGGCCGTCGCGGCGAGCGAGAGCGCCTGCGCGACGGTCGGGGCGATCGGCTTCTCGCAGAGGACCGGCAGTCCGGCGAACAGCGCCTCCGTGTTCACGGGGTGGTGGGCGCCGGGGACGGTGACGTTGACGACGGCGTCGGCGCTGGTGGCGCCAGCGACCGCCGAGACGCTCGTGCCGACGAGCACGCCGCCCTCACCCGGGTGCAGTCCGGCCTCGGTCACGGCTGCTTCCGCGAGTGACGTGTCGAGGTCGACGACGCCGACGAGCTCGGTGTCCGGGTTCGCGAGGATGGTCCGCAGCCAGGCGCGCCCCATCCCTCCGGCGCCGACGAGAACGAGTCTGACGGGCGCGGCCGGGTCTGCGAGCGTCGCGAAGCCTCCGTCGATGGGAGCGCTCATCGGGCGAGTGCTCCGCCGTAGCCGCGACCGTTGTAGAAGTCCTCGGTCTCATAGCGCAGCAGCACAGGGACGGCCCGCTCCGGGCGCAGGGTCACCGCCCAGCGGACGCCGTTCGCGATCACACGGCGGACGTGCTCGTGGTGGTAGACGGGGTAGTCCTGGTCGCCCGGCGAGAAGAAGAAGATCTTCCCGAAGCCGCGCTTGTAGGTCATGCCGGAGCGGAAGACCTCGCCCCCGGTGAAGGTCGAGAGGAAGACCAGCTCGTCCGGCGCCGGCACGTCGAAGAACTCGCCGTACATCTCCTGCGCGGGGATGATGAACGGATGCGGGATGCCCTGCGCGATCGGGTGGGTGGGATCGACCGTCCACACGATCTCGCGGTCCTGCTCCGAACGCCACCGCAGCGTGCAGCTGGTGCCCATGAGCTTGCCGAAGATCTTCGACCAGTGGGCGGAGTGCAGCACGAGCAGGCCCATCCCGGCGAGCACATGCTGATGCACCCTCTCGACGACCTCGTCGGACACATCGCCGTGTGCGGCATGCCCCCACCAGACGAGCACGTCGGTCGCGGCGAGCACCTCTTCGGTGAGGCCGTGCTCGGGCTCGTCGAGTGTCGTCGTGGTCACGGTCGCCTCGGCGCCGAGGTACTCCTCGATGCCCTCCTTGATCGTCGTGTGCATGCCGTCGGGGTAGATCGCGCGGACCTTCTCCTCCAGCTGCTCGTGGCGGTTCTCACCCCAGACGAGGACGCGGATCGGGGTGGCGCGGGTGTCGGACATGGTGGTGCTCCTTGGGGGATGTGTCGGGTGGTCTGGTGTGCTCGAGGTCATTTCACGGCACCGCCGGTGGCGCCGGCCGCGATGAAGCGCTGGGCGATGACGAGCAGGAGGATCGCGGGCAGTGACGACAGCACCGCGGTCGCCATGACGGCGCTCCAGTTCGAGACCTGCGAGCCGAGGTACTGGTAGATGCCGAGAGTCACGGGTCGAACTTCCTCGGTGGTGGTGAGGGTGAGCGCGAAGAGGAAGTCGCTCCATGAGAACAGGAACGCGAACAGCCCCGCCGTGATCAGCGCGTTGCGGCTCACCGGCATGACGATCGAGACGAACGCGCGGACCAGGCCCGCGCCATCCACCCGGGCGGCTTCGACGATGGACGGCGGGATGGTCTGCATCGATGCTCGCAGGATGAGGATCGCGAAGGGGATCGCGTGCGAGGCGTCGGCGAGGATGAGGCCGGGGATGGAGTTCAGCAGGCCGAGGTCGTTGTACGCCGAGTACAGGGCGTTGGCGATCACGATGCCGGGGATCATCTGCGCGACGAGGATGGCGAGCAGCGCGATGTTGATCCATCGGAAGCGGAACTGCGCGAGCGCATAGGCGGCGGGGGCCGCGATCGCGAGGGTCAGCACGACGGTGCCGAGAGAGATCGCGAGGCTCGTGAGGAGATGGCCGCCTTGGTCGGCGATCGCCTTCTCGTAGCCGGCGAAGCTCGGGTTCAGCGGGAAGAAGTCTCCGGTGAGTGTGTTCCCGGACGGCTGCAGCGAGGCGTTCACCATCCAGTACACGGGGAAGAGCATGATCGCGAGGATCACGATTCCGATGATCGTGTAGCCGAGGTGCCGCTCGGAGCCGCGTCGCCTGCGTGTGCCGGCCGGCGCGAACGGGCGCCGTCGCTGTGCGCCGCCGGTGACGATGCTGGTCGTGGTCATGGCGGTTCCTTACTCGTCGACGGCGCGGCGGTTGACGCGCAGGTAGACGATGGCGAAGAGCAGCGAGATGACGATCAGGATGTTGCTGAACGCCGCCCCGACCCCGAACTCGAAGTTCACGAACGACTCCTGGTACGACCGCACGGAGAGGGTCTGGGTCGCGTTCGCGGGTCCGCCGTTGGTGAGTCCGAGGATGATGTCGAGCACCTTGATCGTGTAGACGACGCCGAGCACGAGGACGACGCTCACGACGGGGCGGAGGTTCGGCCAGGTGATGTGGCGGAAGGCATTCCACCCGGTCGCGCCGTCGAGTGCGCCCGCCTCGTACAGTTCGTCGGGGATGTCCTGAAGACCGCCGTAGAGGATGGTGACGTTGAACGGGATGCCGATCCAGATGTTCACGAGCACCACGGCGAGCAGCGCGACCGACGGGCTCGTGAGCCATGGCACGGCGGCGAGCCCGACGGACTCGAGTGCGGCGTTGAGGACGCCGCTGTCCTGATCGAGGATCGAGCGCCAGGTCGCGCTCGAGACGATCAGCGGGAGCAGCCAGGGGAGCAGCAGCATCGCCCGGAGGAATGAGCTCAGCGGGAAACGGCGTTTGAAGAACACGGCGAGGGCGAGTCCGATCACAAACTGCCCGGCGATCGAGCCGATCGTGAACAGGGCCGTGTTCAGCAGAGCCGGCGTGAACAGCTGCGAGCCGAACACGGTCGCGTAGTTCGCGAATCCGACCCAGGGCGCCTCGCCTGTGAAGAAGGTCTTCGTCGTGTACTCCTGCAGGCTCATCGTGACGTTCTTGACCACGGGGTAGCCGAAGAACAGCACGATGTAGAGTGCGGCGGGCAGGACGAAGCCGAGCTTCACGAGCTCCTCGCGCCGGAAGCGGCGGGAGTGCTTCCCGCCCCCGGCGGGGGTGCGCCGGTGGGCGGCGCCCCCGCCAGAGCCCTCCGTCGGCGGCGCGGCATCCGCGTCCCGGACGGAGGCTCCCGCGATGCTGCTGCTCATCAGGATCAGCCGGCCGCTGCCTGATCGAACGCCTCAGCGGGCGTCGCCTGCCCGGTGAGGGCGAGCTGGATGGCGGTGTAGATCTGGGTGGCGGCTTCCGGCCATTCCTCGCCGAGCTCGCCGGTGCGCGAGCGGGCGTTCGCGACCTGCTCGGTGAACGCCGCCATCTCGGGCACCTTGGCCACGTACTCCTCGGCGAGTGCGGTCTTCGTCGGCACGGTGAAGCGGGCTTCGGCGAGTGCCAGCTGGTTCTCATCGCTCGAGATGCACTCGACGAACTCGGCGGCCTTCGCCTGCTTGGCGTCGTCGCCCGTCACCGGGACGGTCCACACCTCGCCGCCGAGCGGTGCGATCGGCGTCTGGCCGACCGTGTTCACCGGCACCTGCACGCTGGCGTACTTCAGGTCGGGGTCCTCGTTCAGCGCGGGGATCTGCCACGGCCCGTTGATCATCATCGCGGCCTTGCCGGCCATGAACTGGTCTTTGACGTCGGCCTGCGACCAGTTGATGACGCTCGTCGAAGCGGAACCGGCGTCGACGAGGTCGACCTGCAGCTGGAGGGCCTCGGCCACCTCGGGGGAGGTGAGGTCGGTCTCGTCGCCGCCGTTGGTCCACATGAAGGGAAGGAACTGCCAGCTGCCCTCGTAGGTGGCGATGGAGCTGAACGCCAGGCCGTAGGTATCGCCCTCGGTGAGTGCGGCCGCGGCGGTCTTGAGCTCGTCCCAGGTCGTCGGCGGGGTGACGCCCTTCGCGGCGAGGAGTTCTTCGTTGTAGAACAGGCCGAGGGTGTTCACGGTCGGGGCGAGCCCGTAGACCTCGCCCTCGTAGCTCGCCGCGTCGAGGATTCCCTGCGCGAAACCGGAGGTGTCGACGTCGTAGTCGCTGAGCGGGGAGAGTCCGCCCGTCGCGGCGATCTCCTGGACGTCCGGGTTGTCGAGCATGAGCACGTCGGGCAGCGTCTTGGACGAGGACTGCTGGAGGACCTTCTGGATGAGGTCTTTGCCTGGCACGTGCTCGCGCTTGATCGTGACGCCGATCTCCTCGGCGCAGCGGTCGAGCGCGTCGCCGACGAGGGTCTTGTCCGGCTCGTTGTTGTAGTAGTCGAGGATGGTGAGGGTGTCCGGGTCGCCGGTCGCCGCGCCGCCACCGCATGCGGTCAGTGCGAAGGGGGTGATCGCGAGGATCGCGAGGGATCCGAGGACGTGCGGCCGGCGGAGTGCCTGCCGGGGGGTCGATGTGATGGGGGATCGCATGTCATGGCTCCTTTGCCTGTTGAGTGTGTTGGTGGATGCTGCCGGTGCTGGTCGTTCGCTCAGTGGGGGATCGGCGTCCACGCCGCGTCGGTGGATGCGCTCGTCGCGACGGCGGTGAGGATGCGCTGCACCACGAGGCCGTCGGTGAATCCCGGCTCCGGTGCGCGGCCGGCGGCGAGGTCTCGTGCGAAGTCGGCGACCTCGTGCACGAAGGTGTGCTCGTAGCCCAGGCCGTGGCCGGCGGGCCACCAGGCTGCGGCGTAGGGATGCTGCGGCTCCGTGACGAGGATGCGGCGGAACCCCGATTCCTCGGCCGGGAGGGTGTGATCGTGAAACTGGAGCTCGTTCATCCGCTCGAAGTCGAAGGCGATCGAGCCGAGTGATCCGTCGACCTCGAGGCGCATCGCGTTCTTGCGCCCGGAGGCGAAGCGGGTCGCCTCGAAGGTCGCGAGGGCGCCCCCGTCGGTGCGGCCGATGAAGACGACCGCGTCATCGACCGTGACGCGGCCCATCGCCCGGTCGCCGTCCTCGTCGGATCCGCCGCCGGCCGTGGCGCTCAGGCCGCTGGATGCTGTCGGCAGCGGCCGCTCGGTCACGAAGGTGGAGGACAGCGCGCTCACGCCGGTGAGCTCATGACCCGTCACGAACCGGGTGAGGTCGATGATGTGTGCGCCGATGTCGCCGAGCGCACCCGAACCCGCCTGGTCGGCATCCAGCCGCCAGACGAGAGGGAAATCGGGGTCGACGATCCAGTCCTGCAGGTAGTGGGCGCGGATGTGGCGGACGGTGCCGAGCCGGCCGTCCTCGATCAGGCGCTTGGCGTATGCGAGGGCCGGGGTGCGGCGGTAGCTGAAGCCGACCATCGCGTGCACGCCACGGGCCGCGGCGCGTTCGGCTGCGGCGGCCATCCGTTCGGCCTCCTCCACGGAGTTGGCCAGCGGCTTCTCGCAGAGCACGTGGATGCCCGCGTCGAGGGCGGCGATCGCGATCTCGGCGTGCAGGTGACCAGGGGTGCAGATGTCGATCACGTCGATGTCGCCGCGTGTCAGCAGATTCCGCCAGTCGGTCTCGACGTCGGCCACGTCGAACCTGTCGGCGAAGGCGCGAGCGGCCACGGCGTCGCGGCCGCTGACGGCGACGACCTCGACGCCGTCGCCGAGGTCGAAGAAGCGGGGAGCGGTGGTCCAGGCCTGTGCGTGGATGGTTCCCATGAAGCTGTAGCCGACGATCGCGACGCGGAGCGGGCGTCCTGAACGGTCGGTATCGGGCCCGGTGGTCGTCATCGCGGCTCCTTCGCCGGTGGGGATTCGGGATGTCCAGCCCAAGAGTTAACCGGTTTACTGGACGCTTCAACGTCCAGCTTCCTCCGGACTCGCTGCGAAGTCAAGAGGAAATTTAACCGGTTTACTGAACTGTGATCCGTGAGAGACTGACCGAAGGAGCGACCCCCAGGAACGAGGATTCATGGCAACGATGCGTGACGTCGCGCGGCGTGCCGGCGTCTCCGTCGCGACCGTCTCGTTCGTCGTGAACGACTCCAAGCCGGTCTCGCCCGGCACCAGGCTCCGCGTCGAAGCGGCAATGGCGGAGCTCGACTTCCGCCGCAACGCCGTGGCCCGGGCGCTGGCGAGTCGCCGCACGCGCATCATCGCGCTCCTGTTCCCCGTCCTCCAGCACAGGCTCTCCGACACCGCGGCGCGGTTCTTCACCGGAGCCGCGGAGGCCGCATCCGAACTCGGCTACACCGTCGTGCTCTGGCCGGTGCCGAACGACTCCGATTCCCTGCGCGAGCTCACCTCGAACGGTCTCATCGACGGCGTCATCCTCATGGAGGTGCAGCTCGACGACCATCGGATCGATCAGCTCCTCACCGCGAAGACGCCGTTCACCCTCATCGGCCGCAACCGGGATCCGTCGGCCCTCGACTACGTCGACGTCGACTTCGAGGGCATGGTCGAGCTGTCGATAGACCGCCTGCAGGCGCTCGGGCACCGGGACTTCGTGCTGCTCGAGGAATCGGAGAGTGCGGGTCTCGAGGGGTACGGGCCGGCGGTCCGCGTGGAGGAGACGTTCCACGCCCTCTGCTCGGCGCGCGGGTTGAGAGCGTGGACCCTTCGGTGCGCCGCAACCCCGGCAGGTGGGCGCGAATTCGCATCGACGTTGCGCGCCGAGGCGCCCGAGGCGACCGCGATGCTCGTGCTCAACGAGCATGCCGCGGTCGGCCTCATGAGCGGGCTCGGCAGGCTCGGCGTATCCGTCCCTCGCGATCTGTCGGTCGTCCTCATCGGGTCGACGGTCGAGATCTCCGCCATGGCGGATCCCGAGTTGGCCGTCGTGGTCTCTCCCGCAGCGCAACTCGGCCGGATGGGCGTCGAGACGCTCATCGGTCGCCTCGACGGCACCCTGGGCGCTCTCCGCCATGAACTCGTCATGGGCGGATTCCACGAGGGGGAGTCCCTTGCGGCCGCCCCTGTCGCTCGTGACGGGCTCGGGCCGGCCCGCGCTTGAGGAGAGGAGGTCTGTGTGCGCGGCTCTGCGGGTCGACGGTGATGCCACCCGGCCACGCGACGCTCAGCGATCCGCTGAGCGTCGTCGTACTCCTCGTGGGGCTCCGGCAGGTGCGGCGTCTCGCTAATGCAGGTGAATTCCGTTCGACGTCCGAGTGTCAAGCCCCTCCGAGCTAGCGCCACGCGGCGCTATGTTGTGGCCCTCACCAGGTAGTGAAAGGACATATCGTGACTGACAACGTGCGAGCATCCGGCTACGCCGCGACCGCCATCCAGAAGACGGCACTCACGGTCGGGATCGTTTTCCTGATCGTCGGAGTCGCGGGATTCATCCCCGGCCTCACCCATCCCATAGAGCATCTGGAAGCAGCAGGCGCCGGCTCGGAGGCATTGCTCCTCGGCCTGTTCCAGGTGTCGATTCTGCACAATATCGTTCACCTGTTGTTCGGAGTGGCCGGAGTCGCCGCAGCAGCCCGAGCCACAGCGTCCCGCCAGTTCCTGATCTGGGGAGGCGTGGTCTACTTCGTTCTGTTCATCGTCGGCCTGTTCCTCGTGGGTGCTCCGCAGGCGAACTTCATCCCCGTCAACGCGGCCGACAACTGGCTCCACCTGGTTCTGGCCATAGGGATGGTTGCACTCGGGCTCCTGGTGGGTCGGGAACGCACTGCTCGAACGGCGTGACCCCGTAGCCCTGCCCGGTGCGCCAACGGTCATTGCGCGGCACTCCGGTCGCGGAGGGAACCTTGGTCTGCGAGCGCGACGGGACCCTGGTCGTCACGCAGTCGGTGATGGCGCCGGGAAGGCGGCGGTCTGCTGGCGGGATGCCTCTCCTCTGTGAACGAGGCATCCCGCCACAGGATCAGATCAGCATCCCTTCGCGAGCGCGGTGCGGGCAACTCTCAGCACGAGCGTCCTCCGTACGCTGCAGTTGTTCCGGTGCCGTCGACCGTGCCGGATATCTCGCCGGCGGGCGCCGTGGCGAGACGGGAAGAGAAAGATGCCGAGACGCTCGAGCCGCCCGCCACGGTCAGCGTGCGCGTCCCGTACGGTGACGCGACCACGACGGTCGCGGACTGCGACGCCTCGTTCGCGACCGTCGCGACTACGACCGCCTTTCCGGCCACGCAGCGCGTCGAGGCGACGACGCGGATCCCCGGGGTCACCGTGACGGTCGCCGTCACCGGCATCCGTGATTCGTCCTGTGCCACGCCGCGCACGGTGAACGTGCCGGCGCTCGCATAGTCCGCCGGGTCCACGCCCTCCCAGGCGACGGATGCGGTCTTCACCGCGCCGTCGGCCGTGGTCAACTGCGCGTCCGGCAGGACCGGTGCAGTGCCTGCCCGCGTCGAGACCGCGATCGGTTCGACCCGGTCGACGGCGATCGCCGGAGCGTACGCTTCGAGCACCGTCTGGTACTCGGAGCGGGTCACCGGCAGCACCGTGCCGTGGCGCGGCTTGCCGCCGTCGCTGTTCTGCGGCAGATTCGCACGCAGCGTCGCGCCCAGCGGCTGCCAGGAGTCGCCGTCCGTGATGTCGGTCGAGCCGAACGGGATGTAGTGGTTCGGGCCGCCGTGGTATGACGGCTGGTCGATGAACAGGTACCAGTCGAAGCCGTTCACATCCCCGGGGTTCGACGGGAAGACGCTCGGTCCCTCGCCGTGGGTGTAGGTGCCGCCCGGCTCGCCGTTGGGCAGGCCGGTGGCCACCTGGTCCTTGACCAGCGTCCACTCGTCGGCCGGTCCGGTGGTACCCGGCAGCGAACCGGTGATCGTGTCGAGAAGATCGGTCGACTTCTCCAGGCGGAGGGTCATCGACGCCTCGTCCTTCGTGAACCGGTAATACGTGTCATCCACCTCGGCAACGGTCGAGTCGATCATGCCGAGACCGGTGCCGCGCTTGACATCCGTCCAGACCTGCGGCTCCGAGAAGGTCACGAAGTCGTCGGTCGTCACGTAGATCATGCGGTTGTAGGTGACGGCGGTGCGCGCGGCAGGGTCGGCGGTGGGGTACAGGTTCGACGCCCAGAACACGACGTAGCGGCCGATCTCGTCATCCCAGTACGCCTCGGGCGCCCAGGTGTTCCCCGCGAACGGAGACGAGACCTGCACGTGCCGCTGCGCTGACCAGTTCACGAGGTCGGTCGACTCCCACACCTCGATCGAACGCGATCCGGAGATCTGCGCCGTCGTGAAGCCGCCGGGGAGGCCGGCGACCTTCAGGTCGGTGGCGAGCATGAAGAACTTGTCGCCCTCGTGCGAGCGGATGATGAACGGGTCGCGCAGACCTTGAGTGCCCTGCGTTGACGTGAAGATCGGCTCGCCGTCGTTCAGCGTGTTCCAGCGGAGCGCGTCGTTCCCCTGGGATGCGGCAAGGCTGACGCGTTCGGCGCCGGCGCCCTCGCCCGTGAAGAAGGCCCACACATAGGCCTCGGGGTCGGCGGATGCTGCGGGCATCGGGCGCACAGTCAGAGTGAACTCGCGGTCGGCTGTCGCTGCACCGCTGGTCGCGGTGGCCGTGAGGACCACGTCGACGGCCGCGGCATCCGCTGCCGGACGGGTGATCGACACCGTCGCCGAGCCCGCCTTGACGCCGTCACTGATCTCCGCGTGCGCGGATCCCGAGGCGACCGACCAGGTCAGCACCGATCCGTGCGCGCCTGCCGTGGGGATGGCGATGCTGGTGCGGATGTCGTCGGTCGCACCGAGTTCGACGGCGTCGATGTCGGCCTGGGCCTTCGACGCATCCGTGAGCTCAGCGGGGATCGTGACCGTATACGTGCGGGTCGTACTCGCCCCGCCGGCGGTGAAGGTCGCGGTGAGGGTGACCACCGCGTCCGCCGACCCTGCTGCGGGCCGGACCACCACGGCGTCGCCGCCGGTGATCGTGACCGCCGCGCCGTCGGATGCCCACGAGATCGCCGCGCCGCTCGCGCTCGTCGGCACAGTGAAGCTTGCAGCGGCCGTGGCCGGCACCGTCACCGCGGCGACCGCACGTTCGAGCGCCTGATCGGAGAACACCTGCTGCACGGCGGCCGCGCCGAGCGCTTCGCCGTACACCGCGAAGTCGTCGACGTCGCCGGCCCAGCCCGGGTCGTTGTACGTCGATCGGCCGAGGTACGACACCAGTTGCGATCCGAACGACGACACGTCGCGGTTCAGCGCCTGCTGTGCGATCTGCGTGCCGTTCACGTAGACGGTGAGTTGCTTGCTCGCTCCGTCGATGACGGTCGTGTAGAGCGACATCGTCGACGGAGTGCGGATGCCGGAGGTGGCCGCGTTCGTGGAGCCGGGACCGACCTCGGTGCCCCAGGGTGCACCGGCGTTCACGGTGCCGGTGACGACCGACTTCACGTAACCGCTCGGGTTCGCGGGGTTGAGCAGCCAGTACCCGCTGGAGAACGAGGCGCCGGAGGCGACCGGTGCCCCGATGAAGGCCGCCGCAGTGTTGCCGGGTCCTGAACGGCCGGCCAGCCACGTCGACACCGTCAGTTGCTGCTTTCCGGTGAGCTGGGCCGTCGGAATCTCCAGATACCCGGCGGTGCCACGCGTGCCACCGGGCAGCGAAAGCCGGCCGTCCGCGACGGCGGCGCCGCTCTGCCGGATGACGCCGTCGTTGCCGTTGCCCGACGCGTCGGCCACGATGCCGTTTTCGGCCGCGTCGAAGGTGTAGTGGATGAGCGGGGCGGGGCCGTCGGCGGCGAAGGTCGCAGTCGGTGACGTCGTCACGCCGATGGCGATGACCGTCGCGGCGGCGGCGGTAAGGGCCGCCGCTCTGCGCACGCGCTGGCTGAAGATGCCGTTCATGATCTCCTCTGATCTGTCTGGGTGTTCGGGGTCGGGAGGTCGCACCGCCCGCGGGCGCATCCGTCAGACGACGGATGCGCCCGATTGGTTCAGCCGCAGGTGCCCGACGGGATCGCCGCCGAGCCGTCGTAGCGCTGGCCGTCGGCAGCGGTGCCGATGAGGGTCGCCGTGCCGCTCGAGATCGACGCGAGACGCGTCGGGAACGAGGTCGAGGCCGCGGCGCCAGCGGCGACGGCGACGGTCTTCGTGCCGAACGGCGTGCTGATCACGGTGTCGGCGCGCACGGTGTCGAGGTTGCGAACGGTGACGACGACCTGCGCCTTGCCGGCGACGCAGCGCACCGCGGCCGAGGTGGTGAGGTCGAGGTCGCCGGCCACGGTCTCGGCGGTCGACGTCGAGGTCGCGACGGCGCCGTCGGCGTATCCCTCGTAGGTGGCCGTGACCGAGGTCACGCCGGCGGGTACGGTGACGGTCGCCGCCGCATCCGCGAGCGTCGCAGACATCGTCCAGCCGTCACCCGAGAACGTGACCGTGCCCACGACGTCGCCGCCGTCTGCCGCCGTCACCGTGGCGGAGGCTTCGCGGCCGCTCACCGCGAGCTCCGTCGCGGAGGCGACGGCCGTGATCGAGGTCCAGTCGTGCATCGCAGTCAGCACCGTCTGCGGCACGCTCACGAAGGCTCCGTGACGCGGGCTCGCGGGGAGTCCGCCGGCCGGGCGCACGTTCCACTCCGGACGCTTCGAGAGCCGATCGGCCTGCGTGCTCGACGCGATCTCGGCACCGGTGGTCACGAATGCCCGGTAGCCTCCGGCGCCGTAGTTGTCGACGAGGAAGACGTAGCCGTCGCCGTCGACGTTGCTCGGGTCGCCGGCGTTCAGCTTGACGATCTCCGGGCCTTCGCCGGCCTGCCCCGTCTCCAGCCCCGTCATCCGGGTGTCGGTGAGCTGCCAGGTCTGAGTGGGATCCGCGTTCCAGTTCGAGGTCGTGGTCGGAGCAGTCAGCACCTTCGACCGCTCCAGGAAGATATCCTTGCCCGCCTCGAGGGGGCCGGCAGCGCCGCCGTCCTCGTTCTTGGTGAACCGGTAGTAGTACTCGCCGATCTTGGTGACGGTCGAGTCGATGCGGGCGAACCCGGTGTCCTGCCACGTCGCGGGCGGAGAGGTGAAGGTCTGGAAGTCGCGCGTCAGCACGGCGAACATCCGCGCGTGCAGCTTGTCGGAGTTCGTGTGCGAAGCATCCGAGTACAGACGCGACGCGAAGAAGACGACATACGACTGCAGGTCGTCGTCCCAGTACGCTTCGGGTGCCCAGGTCATTCCGGCTTCCGGCTGGTTGATCGTGATGCCGGTGTTCTCGCCGTTGGTCCTGTCCCAGTGCACGAGGTCGGTGGATTCCCAGACCTCGACCTTGAGGCTTCCCGCGGACTGCGCCGGTCCCCAGCCGGTCCCGCAGCCGATGCAGAGGTCGGTGGCGATCATGTAGTACTTGTCGCCGTCGTGGGAGCGCAGGATGTACGGGTCGCGGAGTCCGCGGGTATCCGTGGTCGACGTGATCACCGGAGCGCCGCCGTTGACCGGCGAGAAGGTGAAGAAGTCGTTGCCGCTCGTCGCCGCCTGGTAGATCTTCTCGTCGGCGTCGGAGCGGAAGTACGCCGCCGCGTAGCCAGCGTCAGGGGCGGTGCGAGCGTGCTCGGCGATAGTGACCGTGAACTCGCGCTCGGCCGTCGCGCCACCCGCCGTTGCGTGCGCGGTGAGCGTCACGGTCCGCTCGCCGGTTCCGTATGCCGGCCGGGTCACGATACCGCCTCCGCGATACGGGTCCGGCAGTCCAGCGGCCGGGGCCGTGTAGTCGGGATCGGTGGGGGAGACCAGCGCGGCGTCGGACGAGGTCCAGGCGATCTGTGAGCCGTCGACGGATCCCGTGGTCACGAGCGGCAGGTTCTCGGTCGTGCGGGATGCGAGGGCGATGGCGTCCAGGTCGGCGGATGCCGAGGGGGCGACGACGACGGCCGTCAGCTGGATGCTGGTGCCGAGCGACGTGCTCGCCGTGAGCTGCACGGGCGTGTCGGAGGAGACGGTGCGGGAGACGGCGCCGGTGGCGGAGATGACGGACGGGTCAGAACTCGACCAGGTGAGCGTGATCCCGTTCGACGATGCGGGCAGCACGAGGTCGGTGCGGACCGCATCCAGCGAGGCGTTCTCTCCCCGCACGACGGCCGGCAGATCCAGTCGCAGCAGGGCGTCGGTGCTGGCGGCTTTCCGCTCGGCCGTGGGCATGCTCGCCGTCACCTGCTCGGGGGTGAGCGAGGTGTCCCAGAAGCGCACATCGGTGACATCCGCCTGCAGAAGGGGGTCGGGCGCGTAGAGGGAGCGGCCGAGGTAGCCGAGGGTGCTGCCGGCCGGGACGATCGTAGAGAGGCTGTAGGCGTGCGTCATCGTCGAGATCTGCTGGCCGTCGCGGTAGAGGGTGAGCCGGTCGCCGCTTCCGACCATCGTGATCGTGGAGAATCCGGGGTTCAGGGCGCCGCCGGCGGGAACGCGCACTTCGCCATTGCTCGAACCGGTCTTGACCCGGATGCCGGAGAGAACCTGGCCGTTGTACGAGCCTTCTGCGGAGCGTGGATTCACGAACACGTGGTTGCCGAGCGCGGTGGTGTTCCACGCTCCGACGCCGTCTCCGATGACCCAGCCGAACTGGTTGCCCGACGTCGATGCCGCCACGGTGTACTCCACGGTGAAGGCGTTGTCCGTGCCGGTCACGAGGCCCTGCGGCAGCGCCGCGTACCCGTCCCGCTTGAAGCGCAGCACCGCGTCGCCGTCGGCGTCGGTGAACGAGGAGTCCGTCAATCCGGTGAGCGTCGCGTTGCGACCGTTGCCGGAGACGTCCAGCAGAGTGCTGCCGGAGTGCGACATGTCGTAGTGCGCGGTCGGCGCGGGGACGTCGTCCGCCGAGGCGGCCGGTGCGAGCGTGCACAGCGAGGCTGCGAGCCCGGCGCTGATCCCGGCGGCGAGCAGCCGCCGAGAGCGGGTTTCGGGTGATCTCATGCGGAAGTCCTTGTCATCGTTGACGGTCGGATGCACGTGGTCGGGATGTGCGATCCAATGCCCGGGGTACATGAATGTTACCGGACACAATGCCGGAACCATAGGAGTTTCTCGTAAGTGGCGATTGCAGAAACAGACCCTCGCGAGGAGCGATCAGGCTGTGCTACGGTTCCTGGTTACCGGTAACAGTGGGTGTTGCCGTTGCGTTCAGGAGTCCTCGATGACGAAGTCCCCTTCCCCCTCTGCACGACCGGCGCGGCGACGCTTCCAGCTTTCTCAGGTGTCTTCGGCGAAGTACCCGGTCAGCGCATCCGCAAGTGGAGTGCTGGCCTCCGAGAGCGTCACGGTGAAGACGAGCGGCCACAACGGACCGCAGTACAACGGGACGCACCTGAAGGGCCTGCTCGATGACTATCCGGTGTACGACCGAGTGGCAACCATCGACGACGTCGTCGAGCTGACACCGCGCGGCACCGTCGACTTCGACCCCGCCTCCGCTGCCCGTGTGACCGTCCCGGCCGAGGAGGAGCGCACGTCCACGCCGACCGCCTCGGCCACCTATGTCGCGAGCGCGCCGATCACGCGGGAGTTCGCGTGACCGTCGCCCCCGCCGCCGGAGCATCCGAGTACCTGCTCGACGCGGGGCTCGAGAAGCTGGCTGTCGCCGACGAGTATCTGGTGAACGCCAACAGCAAGACCATCGACTATCTGCTCAGTCTCGACCCGGAGAAGTTCCTGTACGGCTGGTATCAGCAGGCGGGCCTCACCCCGACCACGGCCTCCAGCTACGGCGGCTGGGAACGCACGAGCGGCACCCGATTCTCCGGCCACTTCTTCGGACACTACCTCTCGGCGCTCGCCCAGGCCTACGCGACGACGACGGATGCGGACATCAAGGCGCAGCTCCTGGCCAAGCTCACCGCGGGTGTCGAAGGACTCAAGCGATGCCAGGACGCCTGGGCAGCCGCCCACCCCGAGAGCGCTGGTTTCATGGCGCCCTTCCCGCTGAGCGCCCTTCCCAGCGGAAGGGACGGGCTGCTCGTGCCGTTCTACAACCTGCACAAGGTGCTCGCCGGACTCATCGACGCGCACCAGTACGCCCCCGAGGCTCTCGCTGACGATGCGCTGTCCGTGGCATCCGGATTCGGCACCTGGGTGCGCGATTACGCGGCGTCCCTCCCCAACCCCGCCACGATCCTCAACACCGAGTACGGCGGAATGAACGAGGCGCTCTACGAGCTGTACGAGCTCACCCGTGACCCGGCGCACAAGCGGGCGGCCGAGTACTTCGACGAGGTCGCGCTGTTCCAGAAGCTCGCGAACGGGCAGGACGTGCTCAACGGCCTGCACGCGAACACGACGATCCCGAAGCTGATCGGGGCACTGAAGCGATACACCCTGTTCACGAACGACGCCGGCCTTCACGAGACGCTGAGCGACGCCGAGAAGGTGGCGCTGCCGATGTATCTCGCAGCGGCGAAGAACTTCTGGCTGATCGTCGTCGACGACCACACCTACGCCAACGGAGCGAACAGCCAGTCCGAGCATTTCCACGGGGCGGACAGCCTGTACGCCCACGCCACCAACGGCGTCACCACCGGCTACGGCGAGAACTCCACGGCCGAGGGATGCAACGAGTACAACATGCTCAAGCTCACCCACGCGCTGTTCGCCGTGGATCCGCAGGCGAAGTACGCCGACTACTACGAGTCGACGTTCATCAACACGATCCTCGCCTCGCAGAACCCCGACACCGGGATGGTCACCTATTTCCAGCCGCAGACGGCCGGCTACGCGAAGGTCTTCGGCACTCCGCTCGATCAGTTCTGGTGCGACCACGGCACCGGCATCGAGAGCTTCACGAAGCTCGGCGACTCGATGTACTTCACCGACCCCGACGGGGTGTGGCTCAACCAGTTCTACAGCTCGGAGTTCCGGAACCCCGCGCACAACCTCCGTGTGACGCAGGCCGCGAACGTGCCGGCCGATCCGCTGGTGCGCATCTCCATCGACGCCCTCGACGGCGGCAACGTCGCCGAGGGAACCCTGCTGCGCCTGCGCGTGCCGTCGTGGGCGGCATCCGCTCCCACCCTCACCGTGAACGGCGCGCCGGCCGAGGTCGCCGCCGTCGACGGGTACATCACGCTGGAGGTGGCGGCCGGAGACGAGCTCGCCTATACGCTCCCGGCGCAGGTCACGGTGGATGACGGAACCGAGAACGCCAACTGGGTCGCATTCAAGTACGGGCCGGTGCTGCTGGGCACCGAGCTCAGCCGAGCGAACGTCGCGGCGAGCTACACCGCCGGGGTGCTCGTGCAGATGGGCGTGGCCGACAAGTCGCTGAACGCGAACGTCGTCGTCGATGACGCCGCCGCCTGGAAGGCCGCCGCCGCACATAACGTCGAGCGCCTCGCCGACGGCGCGAACGCGAACGGTCGCACCACGATGCGCTTCGCCCTGCACGGCGTCGACCCCGCGGCATCCGCCCTCACCTTCGAGCCGTACTACAGCCTCTACGGTGCGCGCTACGCGACCTACGTGACGCTCGTGCAGCCGGACTCGGCCGAGGCGCGGGCGTTGATCCTGAGGGAGAAGCAGCAACGGCGCATCGACGAGACGACGACCGACGCGCTGACGTCGTTCGACAACAACAACAGCGAGGCCGACAAGAACCACCGCTACAACAAGTCGTCGGTCGGCGTCTTCAACGGTCAGCCGTATCGCGACGCGCAGCGCGCGGCCGATGCCTTCTTCCAGTACGACATGATCGTCGACCCCGCGCTGCCGGCGAACCACCTCGGCGTCCGCTATTACGGCGGCGATGCGGGGCGCACGTTCGACGTCTACCTCAACGACGTCCTGCTCAAGCGAGAGCGGATCACCGATGCGCACGGCGCGCGAGACTGGTACATCCAGTACGACCAGATCCCGCAGGCGGTGCTCGACGGCATCGCGGCGAAGGACAGCTACAGGCGCGATCAGAACGGCCAGTACGTGCTGGATGCCGGCGGGCAACGCATCCCCGTTGTCAGCGTGCGGTTCCAGAGCAACGGGACGAGCCTCGTCGGCGGCGTCTTCGGGGTGTACACGTCGGCGGTCGACCACTACGCGACGGATGCCGAGCTCTCGGGGCGGGCGGTCGACGGGGGAGCGCTCAGCCCGGCAGTCGCCCCGGGAGTGACCGACTACACGGACGCCGTGCCGACGGATGCGACCGAGGTGGCGCTGACACCCGGCGAGGTCGCGGTCGAGGCCTCCGCGGAGATTGGCGGCCGGCTGGTCGCGACCCACACGGTGGCGAGCCACCCGGCCGCGACCCGCGGGTGAATCGGCTCCAGTACTTCCGCGTCACCTATTGAAGGAGAACGTGTGTTCCGAAAGAGAATCGCACTCAGATCGGCGGGCCCCGCGCAGGCCGCTGACGAGTGGAACCCCGATTCGTCGTATACGACGACGGACGGCGGCGACGGCACCCACAAAGAGGCCTCCCCGACCCCTTGCTCTTCTTCGACGATGCCAACGGTGCAACTCCGTGCATCGCTGAATGGCATGGCGCCGGTCCGGCTCAGATGTTGCTGAGGTAGCGGGTGGGCTCGGCGTGTTGCCGAGCCCACTGGCTGCCTCAGCCTCGAAAAGGAAGAAATCCTATGAACTCCAGGAGTAGATGATGCGAACAAGAACAAGGTGGCTCGCCGTGATCGCGGCGCTGAGTGTCGTGGTGGGCGCGGTGACGATGCCGACCGGTCCCGCCACCGCGGAGACCAACGGCGGGGTGCGGATCATGCCGCTGGGTGACTCCATCACCGAGGGCACTCAGACGCCCGGTGGGTCCCGGATCGGCCTGTGGCAGCGCCTCGCCAACGGCGGGTACACCACGGACTTCGTCGGGTCGCAGTTCAACGGGCCCGAGAGCCTCGGCGACCACGACCACGAGGGCCACCCCGGCTGGCGTATCGACCAGATCGACGCGAACATCGTCGACTGGCTGAACACCTACCAGCCGCACACCGTGCTGCTGCACATCGGCACCAACGACGTTCTGCAGGAGAACAGCTCCACCGCCCCGGACCGGCTGTCCGCGCTGATCGACAACATCACCACGACAGCGCCGGATGCCGAGGTGTTCGTCGCGCAGATCATTCCACTCGGGTGGGACGGGGGGGACGCGGCCGTCCAAAGCTACAACGCTGCGATCCCCGGCATCGTGCAGGCGAAGGTGAACGCCGGCAAGAAAGTGCACCTGGTCGACATGCACAGCGCCCTCACCCCCGACGACCTGCAAGACGGCGTCCACCCGACGGCCGCCGGTTACGACAAGATGGCCGCGGTCTGGTACGACGCGCTGAGATCAGTACCCGGCAGCATCGGCGCCGGGGCCGTGGGTGGCAACGAATGGAATCCCGATTCGTCGTACACGAGCACGGATACGGGCGAGGGCACCTACACGGTTCCCCTGTTGAATTCCGACGTGCCGGATGTCGCCGTCGAGCGCGTGCCCGCGTCGCAGAACGACGAAGGTCGCGACATCTACTACATGGTCAGTACAACGATGCATCTGAGCCCCGGCGCACCGATCATGAAGTCATACGACATGGTCAACTGGGAGACCGTGAGCTACGCGTTCGATCGACTCGACATCAGCGATGCCGCGTCTCTGCGCAACAACTCGAACTCCTATGGGCAGGGGCAGTGGGCATCGTCGATCCGCTTCCACGACGGCACCTACTACGTGCTGATTAACTCGCTGAACCTCGGCGGAGCCTTCCTCTACCGCACGGACGACATCGAGAACGGGGCGTGGACCAAGACTGCGTTCGGCCGAGGCTTCCACGATCCCTCGCTGTTCTTCGACGACGCCAACGGCGGAACGCCGTACATCTTTTATGGCGGCGGTGGCTCCAGCGTGGTTCGGCTGAACCCGACGCTGACGGCGGTCGAGCAGGACTTTCCCAATGTGATCCGGCGCAGCGACTACGCGGACAAGCCGTACATCGGTGACGACGGCGGCATCTTCGAGGGTGCCCAGGTATCCTTCATAGACGGCTTCTACTACGTGGTGATGATCACCTGGCGCAGCGACGGTCGACAGGTCGTCATGTTCCGATCGCCCGAACTGCTCGGACGCCTCGCAGACACCCCGGCGATGTACGAGTCCCGCGGGGTGCTGAACTCGAACGGATTCGCTCAGGGCAGTCTCGTGCCCGTCTCGAATGGCGCGGGCGGCGACGACTGGCACGGCTTCTTCTTCCGCGACTCATATCCGGTCGGCCGAATCCCGGCGCTGATCCCGGCGACGTGGAGCAACGGGTGGCCGACCTTCGGCAACAACGGCGTCGTGCCGGTCGGCGGCACCTTCGAGAAGCCGATCAGGCTCACCCCGGAGCAGGAGCGTTTCGAACGGCTCAAGAGTGTCGTCGCGTCCGATGACTTCGACAACGATGCACCGCACCGTGCCTTCCAGGACGAGCAGTGGACGGTGCCGACACCGCCCCACATCGACGAGACGCTGGTCGGCGTCGAACTCGTCGCCAACCCCGGCGTGGAGTCCGGAAACACAGAAGGCTGGATCTCCAACGACGGTGCGACCCTCTCGACGACGACCGACGCACACTCCGGCTCGACGGCGATCGCGGTCACCGGGCGTACCGTCACTGGATCGGGGCCGGCGCAGATCACCACGGGCAAGGTGCAGCACAACGTCACGTACGACATCTCGGCATGGATCAAGTACGACAACCCGGCGAGCCCGGCGACCAAGCCGTTCATCATCACCGCTCGGTACGGTGGCAACTTCACCAACCTCACACCGCAGACGCAGGTTGCCCGCGGGACATGGGTCAAGGTATCGGGAACGTTCACGATTCCTGCATCCCAGGCTCTTACCGACGCCCGCTTCTTCATCGAGACTCCTTGGGTGCCCAATCCGTCGTCAGACCCCAACACCCATCTCATGGACTACAAAGTCGACGACGTATCACTCATCGGACGGCCCCCCGTCGTCATCGAGCCGCCACATCCCGATGAAATCGCCCCGAACGGGTCGAATCTCGACCTGGCCTGGGAGTGGAACCACACGCCGGACAATCGGTACTGGTCGCTCACAGATCGCGAGGGATGGTTGCGGCTGACGGCAGGCAAGGTCGTGACCGGGGCCTACACGCACCGGAACAACGGTGGCGAGCTGACCTGGCTCGAGGAGGCGCGCAACACGCTCTCGCAGCGCTCCTTCGGTCCTCGGCAGTCGGCCGAGACGACTCTCGACATCTCGGGTATGAACGACGGCGACGTCGCCGGACTCGCAGCGTTCGGCCAAGACTTCTCGTACATCGCGGTCCAACGTGTGAACGGGGTGAACACGCTGGGAGTCGTCCATCGCGGTCGTCCCTTCCCCGCATCGACCGACCAGGCAGCGGTCGAGAGGTTCATCCCCGGCACCACCACGGAACTCGGTGACGCCACACAGGTGCACCTCAAGGCGGATCTGAACTTCACCCAGAGGAAGGGACAGCTCTTCACGACCTTCTACTACAGCTTTGATGGGATCGATTGGACCAAGCTCGGCAATGCCGTCGGACCACTCGAGTTCGGTGGATCGATCCACTTCATGGGACACCGGGTTGCACTGTTCAACTACGCGACTGAGCAGACCGGCGGCCACGTCGACTTCGACCGCTTCCTGCTGAGTGACACGCTGACGGCGCAGAACAAGCCACTCGACAAGAGCGACTTGGATGCTGCGATCGCCTACGCGGGATCTCTTGAATCGGGCGACTACCCCGCCGAGGCGTGGGCAGTGATGCTCGACACGCTCGACGAAGCGCAAACCGTGGCGGCTGGCGCGGTCGGCACGCAAAACCAGATCGATGCCCCCGAGCGAGCGCTCAGCTTTGAACTCGCTCGCCTCGGAACGTTGAAGGCGCCGGCGCCGACACTCGAGGTCGAACTGACGGCCGACAACCGCTGTGTAGCTGGAAAGGTCGTCGTGACGGTGCGGGCGACCAACGAGGAGGACGTGCCGATCGACGTCGCCATCGAGACGCCCTACGGCAACAAGTCCGTGGCGGCAGTCGCCCCCGGCGCAAACGTGGTGCGCGCATTCACGACTCGACAGGTGAGCGTGCCAGCGGGAGCAGCATCCGCTGAGTTCTCGGCGACCATCGATGGCGAATCCATCTCGACCGAGAGCGAGGCGTCCTACCCGGCCCGCAACTGCGACTGAAACCGGGCGCCACGGTCCCGAGGGCGACCTCGGGACCGTGGCGCCGACCCGCCCGTATCCGGCTGACCGGAGGCTATGGGCCAGAATGTCCCCTCGGAGCGGAGTCAGAGCCCTTCATGCGTCTCGAGCGAGCGGCCAGCACGCCGGAGCACGAAAGCGATGACAAGTCCGAGCGCCAACCAGGAGACGCCGACGACCTTCGCCAGCTCGCTAGTGCTGAAGAGCGCGTAGCCCAGCACCGATACACCGAGGATCGGTGAGATCCAGTGCAGGAAAACGTTCCTGCTTCGTCCGCGGATCCCGAAATGGACGATGACGCTCACGTGAAGCAGGATGTAGGCGGTCAGCGCTCCGAAAGTGACCATGAACGTGAGGATCTCGATCTGTCCGACCGCGACGATGCCGATCACGAGGCTGAGTACGGCGACTGCGAGCATCGCCGTACGGGGGACTCGACGGACCGTGCTGACGCGCGCGAAAACACGCGGTAGTTGACCGTCACGGGCCATCGCGAAGATCATCTTCGAGGTCGTCGCATGAGACACAAGCACATTCGCGAAGAGGGCGACGAGGGCGGATACGAGCGTGAATGCGACCTTGAACCACGGCGCCACAACGAGGCCCGCGATCTCGTAGAAGGCGTTGTTCGTCGCGTCGCCGGGCGGGAACGGTTCGGTCGTCGGAACAAACAGAGCTGCCAGATACACCTGAGAGACGAAGAGCGCGATCACGAGGATCAGCACGATCATCGTGGCCTTGGAGACGGCCCGTCCTCCGCCCTTGGCTTCCTCATTGAGAGTTGAAATCGCGTCGAAACCGATATATGCGAGGGCTGCCAGCGGGATCGCACCGAAGATCAGGGCGAGCGAGATGTACTCCGGCTGATACAGCGGCGTGAGCGACAACGACGCGCGCCCCTGAGCGATCGCGAAGAGCGCGCCGCCGACGAAGATCGCGAATGCTGCGATTTGAATGATCAGGAAGATCATGTTCATCCGGGCGGTCAGCACGATGCCCCGAAGGTTGATGACTGCAGCCAGCCCCACAAACACGACTACCCAGATCCAACCGGGAATCTCCGGGGTGAGCACTGCCATGGCTGACGCGCCGAGGATGGACAGAAGCGCCGGGAGAAGGAGGTAGTCGAGAAGGATCGCCCAACCGGCGAGGAAGCCTAGCAGCCTGGTCGTCCCAAGCCGGACGTAGGAATACACGGACCCGGCAACCGGGTAGACCTTCGCCATCTCCTTGTAGCTGAGTGCGCTGAAGACCATGGCGATTCCCGCAACGAGATAGATCAGAGCCGTCATGCCGTGCGAGTAGTTGAAGATGGCCCCGAACACGCCCGCCGGGGCAATCGGGACCATGAAGATGAGCCCGTAGACGACAACATCCGTCAGACTCATGCTTCGCTTCAGTTCTTGCTTATAGCCGAGGTCGGCCAGCCGCTGCTCGGCCAGAGGCGCCGGTGGGGCATCAGTCGTCTTGTGCACATTCATGGTGGTCCAACCTCTCAGCAGGGTGGTTCGGGGGGAGTTCACGGCTGACAAGGAGCTGTCTCGGGTCCGTGAAGTGACCACAGGCTATGCGCTGCCTGAGAGGCGCGCAGTACGCATTTTGACCGATAGATCTGAAGAGATTCATCTTCCTAACATGAGGCGGACACGAGAGCACCGAGGTCTCGTGATCCGTACCCCTCGATTTCAGGATGCCACTGTGACAGCTAGAACGGGCGACGACCGCCTCGCCGAGATTCAGGAGATCTTCGACGGCCATTTTGCGGAGCGCCTGCGTACGGTGCTCACTCCGGAGGTCGCCGCTGCGATCGAAGCACGACCGCTCGGCCCCTACGACGACCCCTGCGCCCGAGTAGTGCGAGCATTCGCAAAGGCTCCGATCGCAGGAAAGCTCGTGATCCTTTCTCTCGGCCCGGACGGTCCTTGGGCAATCGGCGAGATCGAGATCGGCGTTCAGGGAAACCTGATTCGCCATCCAGAGTCGTTCGAGAGCCCCGAGGAAGCAACGCGGCAGATCTTCATCCGCAGAAAGGACGCGTTTCTCGCGTCTCTGCCCCAATCCCCAATGAGCAGCAAGGCGTAGCATCATGCGACACGACTCCCCGCACATCTTCGGTTATCCCGATCGTTTCTCAGCGCGGCCCGGCGAGACTCTGACCTTCCACGTCAGTTGCGAGAATCTGAGCGCGTATGACGCGAGTCTTGTTCGACTGCGACACGGATACACGGGTTCGACAGGTCCCGGGTTCCTGGAGACCGAGATCCCTTCGTCGTTCGAGGGAAGCCACGCCGGTACGTGGCACGAGTGCCGCCCCGGGTCGTTCGTCGAGGTTGACGACCCGCGGGGGCTGCTCCGCGGGAACGAAGGCTTTCGGATGCACGCGGTAGTGTTCGCTACGCTGCCTCTCAACAGCCGTGGTGTCGGGCTTGGCGCCTATCACGTCACTCAGAATTCCATGTCGCACAAGGACGCCGCCCAATCGGTCATGGGAACCTGGGACAAGAACGCTCGGACCGGCTACGCGCTGGTCCTCGAGGACGGAATTCCGACCTTCCGGTGGAGTGTCGACGGCCGAGTCGAGCGCGTCACCCTGGACACCCCGCTGCTGCCGAACCAGTGGTACGAGCTCGACGTCGAATACGTCCCGGCCGAGGGTGGCATCACGCTGACCTGTCAGCCGCGTGACAGCCTGATGAATCGGCTCTCCTCCCAGGCCGCGGCCCTGGGAGCCGAGAGCGTTACGGTGACCGCACACGGCGCCCTCATCCCAGGGTCTGCGCCCTTCCGCATCGGGGCTGTCGCCGCGTCCGCTGACGATGCCTGGACTGCAGTCGACGTCTTCAACGGCAAGATCGGCGAGGTGCGTGTCGATCGTCTGAGCGCTGACGGCGGGACTGAGGCGACCATCGCCGCTTGGCATTTCGGGAGAAGCAAACGTCCCGACGGTCTCCTGCTCGCAGACGTCATCGACGAGTCATCGAACGGCCTGCATGGAACCTGCATCAATGCTCCGACCCGCGCCGTGGCTGGAGTGTCGTTCTCCGGACTGGTCGACGACTTCCGCCTGGCCCCGGACGAGTACGATGCCATCCACTTCCACGACGACGACATCACCGACGCGAACTGGCCGGTCGCGTTCTCTTTCACCGTCCCGAGCGACCTCGCCAGTGGCGTCTACGCGGCCCGGCTGCGCACCGGTGACCTCGAGCAGCACATTCCGTTCTTCATCCTGCCCGGCGAGCAGCAGAAGAGACCCGTTGCGGTGCTCTTCGCAACGGCGACATATCTCGCGTACGGCAACGACCGGATCGCATTCGAAGCCGACGGCGCTGAAGTGATCGTCGGACACACGCCGATCATTGACCCCGAGGACTTGACCTTGCAGGACCATCCCGAGTTCGGCCGCTCATGCTACGAACTCCACAACGATGGTTCGGGCGTCGTATTCGGTAGCATCCGTCGTCCCATCCTGACGATGCAGCCCAAACACCGAGCGTGGTTCCAGAGCGAGGGCGTCTGGGGCCTGCCCGCGGACCTCTGCATCGCACACTGGCTGGAAACCGAAGGAATCGAGTTCGACGCGCTGACCGACCAGGACCTCGACCGCGAGGGCACGGCGCTTCTCGACGGCTACCAGGTCGTGATCACCGGCGCTCATCCGGAGTACGTCTCACGGAAGGAAATCGAGGCTCTCGACCTGTTCACAGCGGGCGGTGGACGCCTGATGTACCTCGGAGGTAACGGGTTCTTCGCGACTGTGTCCTTCGATCCAGAGCAACCGCATCTGATGGAACTACGCCGTTCCGACGGTGGCACGAGACCGCATCAGTCAGCATTCGGCGACCAGCGCCACGCCACCTCCGGAGAACGGGCAGGACTCTGGCGCAACAAGGGCCTTCCTCCGCAGCGGCTGCTCGGAGTCGGATTCGTCGCTCAGGGTTTCGATCGCGGTACACACTACGTGCGCCTGCAAGACAGCTTCGACCCCCGCGTCCGGTTCGCTTTCGAGGGGATCGGCGAGCAGGAGCTTCTCGGCGATTTCGGAATCATGGGTGGCGGAGCGGCCGGTGCCGAGGTCGATTGCTTCCAGCCAGTGCTCGGCTCGTCGTCGCAGGCGCTCGTATTGGCGACCTCCGGCCCTCTGTCCGATGCATACCTGATCGCCGCAGAGGAAGTATTCGAGATGTTGCCGGGCCTGGGGGGAACCGAGCAGGTGTCGGTGAGGTCTGATATCGTCCTGACCGCGCTCGAGAGCGGCGGAGCTGTTTTCTCAGTCGGGTCGATCGCGTACACGGCAGCCTTGTCGCACGCGGGATACGACAACAACATCGCCCGGTTGACAGGGAACGTTCTCCGACGGCTGCTCCACCCGGAGCCCCTTTTCGAAACAGCAGCTGTGGCGTCGTGACTAGAGCGCCAGGGCGAGGAGACCGTGGCGGGCGGCGAGGGCGACCAGTCCTGCGCGAGAGGGCTGCTCCGTCTTCTGCAGCAGCCGCTCGACATGTGTCGTGACCGTTCGCAGAGAGATCGAGCGCGCGAGCGCGATCTGCTGATTGGAATCGCCACTCGCGACACCCTGCAGGATGTCGAGTTCGCGGGGAGATAATCCGAAGGGGCCCTCCAGATCGCGTTCTTCGACCCGCATGCGCGGTGACAGGTCGTCCCGAACCTTCTGAACCTCGACAGCAAGCCAGCCTCCCGCCGAGGGCCAAAGGCCCCGGGCGGAACCGGCCGGAGCCGCTCGGAAGCGCCTCAGAAAGCTCAGAAACGACGGCTGCAACACACAGCGGGCCGGTTCGAATCCGCCGACCGTGGATGCCCCGCCGTCGTCATCGACGATCGACACCCGTGGCCGCGAATCACCGTGCAGTTGCGGCGGTGCGTCGAGGACGTCGGAACACAGGCGGGCGATGACGGTCGTCAGCGCAGCGATCAACTCCACCGCCTCGTCGTCGAATCTCCCCGGCGCGCTCGCCGAGAAGTGCATCATTCCCCTGTACGAAAGGTCATCTGCCCGGAACAAGCACGCTGTCATCCCTTCACTGAACCCGCTGGGTTCCATGAGCTCATGGAAGATGTCGCTCTTGCGATAGTCGTACGGAAGATCATCGATGCGCAGGGGGTACTTCGTCGTGCGCATCCGCCGGTGTTCGGGGGATGCCGCATACCTGTCTCCTAGGCCGACCAGCGTCTCGAGCGAGTATCCCTCGGACAGAAGATCGCGGTGTCGACCCCGGAGTGGATCCCACACGATCAGAGCAGCGGCTTCGTGGTGGGTCACCCGAGCGGTCAGGGCCAGAACGTCGCGTACTGCCGACACGCCTTGCGCGCCGCCCGCGACGTACGCGGCGTCCGCGAGTACGCGGGCGGTTTGCTCTCGCATAGCCAACTCCGTCCGAAACTGAGATCGCGCGACCTGTGGGCTGGCCTCGAAGACAGCCAAGGTGTTCTTCATCGGCAGCCGCCGAGACTCCCTCTCCGTCGCCTTACTGCAATTGTGCACCCCGAACCGGCCCCCAGCCAGCGGTTAGCGCGAGATCTCGGCCGATCGTCGATCACGAAGGGGCATCGAATCGTGCTGATTCGATGCCCCTACTGCAGGAATCCGACTTGCCGTCGGGCGGATTCCCGATCCGCCCGACGGGCAACCGTTGCTAGCCTGCGGTGTAGTCGATCGTGCGCTCGTACGAGACCGGTCCCGTCGGTCCACTCTCTGTGGCGTTGACGGACACCGTCCCGCTGGACTTGTCCGCGACGCGTGTGTTGAAGGCGACGGAGGTCGTCTTCCCCGGTGCGACGTTCGGAATCGTCTTGGTTCCGAAGTCGGACGTGACGGTCAGCGACACCGAAGAGGAGTCGTTGTTCGTCACGGAAACGACGAGGTTGACCTTGCCTGCGATAGTCCGCTGTGACACAGCCGGCTCGACATCGACGCACATGTCGGAGATCGGGTTATCGCCGACTGCCGTGAGCAGGCCGAGCTTGTAAGGCAGAGCGATGTAGTCGGGTACCTGGGCCGTGTGAGAGACCCCTTGGTAGAGGAATCGCATGGGTTCGCACGGGTCCAGCGTTAGCCGTTGATCGGATCCAGAGCGGATCATCTCACCGTGCGACACCTGTTCCTTCGACCAGATCTCGTTCTCGAAAGTCCGGTTCGCGGGGCCTGCGAAGGGGTCAGACTCGGTCGCCGCGAGCGGAATCCATGGGCCAGCCAGATCGTCGGCGATCCACGAACTGAAGTAGCGACCGGGGTGACCGATAGCCTCGATCATGGTGACGTACTTGTCAGAGCCGTCGAGCTTGTAGGTCATGCTGGCTTCGAAGATGTTGTCGGTCGTGTCCTGGAGTTCGAGTTCTGGTGCGCCGAAGCCGTTCGGGAACTGATCGATCGGCGTCTCTGCTCGCCAGAACCTGCCATTGTCGCCGGTCGCGAAGAGATGGCAGAGTTCGTCGTCACAGACGTTGAAGAAGTCGAGCCATCCTCCGGTCTGTTGGATGACCGTCGGAGTTCCGTTCGGGTACAGGGGGCGGGGGGCGGTCCAGGACATCGGGTCGTTGATGTTCGCCGTCGTCGAGTAGTGCGGGTTGCCTACCTGGTAGATGAGGTACCACAGGCCGTCGGGCTCGAAGAAGAACACCTGCGGGGCAGCGGTATAACCGTCGCCGATGGGAGAATCGGCCAGGTAGGTGATCGGCGCTTCAACGGCTTCTGACCAATCCGTGAAGCTGGTGGTGGCCATGCGCCAGCCGTTCTGGCTAGCTGTCGTCATGAACACGTGGTACTTGCCGTCAGCAAAGACGACAGTCGGGTCCTTGACTCCGAGCGACGGGTGCGCCTCGGTGGGCTGCGGGACGATCACAGGGTCGCTGGATGACCACTGGAAAATCGGCCTCACCTCGAACAGCGAGACGTCGTCGACACGGAAGTCCATGAGGTTGGACGCGGGGTCCGCGGAAGGGTCGGGCACCCATGGCGTCTCGATGAAGATCCGTGCGCCGGCGACGCCCTGGTCCTCGGGGATCGTGAACGAACCCTTGATGTTCGTCCACTGCCCTTTTGTCACGACCGCACGAGCGACGTTGATGTATCGGTTGCTGTAGGCCATCGTGAGGATGAACTCTTTGGTGTCCGGGCCCGAGTCGAAGCGCACCGCCGCGGAGATGTCGTACGACGACCCCGGCGTGAGCTTTCCGTCAAGGTTCTGCCAGGGTCCGGATGATGTGCGCGTCCGTTCGGTCACCTTCAGGCTCGCCGCTCCGCTGGCAGCGAGTTCCGTGTCTGTGGAGAGGACTCCACCGTCTGGAGTCGTCCAGGGGGCGACCCCGTTCTCGAACCCTCCGTTGCTCACCAGATCGGCGCCGACCACGCCGGCCTCGGCGCTCGACGGCGGTACGGCCAGGCTCGCCACCACAAGCGCCGCGGCGATAGCCGTCGCGCCGAGCCATCGAACTTTCATCGTTCTCACATGCATGAACAGCTCCTTCGCTGAAATTTTGGTCCGGTTCATCGCGCGCCCAGTGCCACATTGCTGTCCAGTGGGCGAATCAGACCGGCTGCCGAATGTTACCGCGAACAAGGATGGTTTCGAAAGAGTGCAAGCGCTTCGATTGTTGTCGTCCGACGGATGTCGCTGGGGTGAGCACACCGAGAGACGCGGTGGGCGGCGGCCGACAGGACGCGATTCCACTCCCTCTACTCGCCCGTTTCGTGTGCGATCACGCCGCCCGGATCGAGGTTCTCGCCGTCAGGAGAAAATAAAGCTTGCGGAATCCCGTCTTGTTCCCGCTAACATAAGGGCGGGAACGTGGTCCACAGACGGAACACGAAGAAGGCGACGATGCCGACCGAGGTCGCATGTGAAGCCTGAGAAGCGAACCGACAGCCTGGGGCTGATCGCTGATTCGGCCCGGCTGATGCCGACCGAGGAATGGGAGTAACCATGAAGATCACCAAGGGAACCGCGGCACGTTGCGCCGCAGGCATCCTCGGCGGAATGCTGCTGGCGGGAGTCGGCAGTGCCGCCTTCGCGGCGTGGCCGGACGAGGAGGACAGCTCGGGCGTCGACGTCAAGGTCGACATCGCCCCCGTGGCAGGGGGTGCGTTGAGCCTGACCGTCGACGGAACCGAATCCGTGCTGACCGAGACCGGCTCGACGGCCTCATACCGTCAGTTCACCGGCACCCTGCCGAACGTGACGGTGACGGACACGCGCACCGACGTGCCGGCAGGCGTGTACTGGTACGTCACCGGTCAGGCCGGTGACTTCACCGGAGCGGCCGGGCAGCCGAGCATCACCCCCGACCACCTCGGCTGGACGCCGGCTCTGGTGACCACCGGCAACGGCGAGGTCACCGCCGGCGATGCCGTCGCCACGTCGAAGGACGACCCGACGCCGCCGGTGCCGAACAATGTCGGACTCGTGGGCCAGGAGATGTTGCAGCTCGCGCTCGACTCGGCCGAGGCGAAGGCCGCCGCCGGGCAGTGGACGGCGAACGCCGGCCTCGTCCTCAAGACCGATGTGAACGTCGCTCCTGGCAGCTACACGTCGCTGCTGACGCTGTCGCTCTTCGAAGACGCTTTCTGAGCATCATCCCGACGAGGGGCTGGGCACGGGTGACCGGCCCAGCCCCCCCGCTCACCAGGTCAGGACTTCCGTGAACTCTGTGCGATTCCGCTCGGTGCTGGTGAGCGCGCTGGCCGCGCTCGCCTTGCTCGGCGCACCGGCCGTGGCTGCTGCCGCGGAGGGCGACGCGCCAATCTCGTGGTCGGTGACTCCGGCCGACGAGTCCGGGCCGGACGGTCGCGTGTTCGTGGAGCACGCCATCGATCCCGGTGAAACGGTCGACGATCACCTGGCGGTTCGCAACCTCGGTGCCGAGCAGGTCACGTTCCGCCTCTCCGCGGCCGACGGCTTTTACAACGCGAACGGCCGATTCGACATGCTCCGCTCCGATCAGGAGTCGGTGGCGGCGGGAACCTGGATCATGCTGCCGGAGAGCATCACGGTCGCACCGGGAGCGACAGCGGTGGTCCCGTTCTCGCTCACGGTCCCCGAGGATGCGGAGCCGGGCGATCATGCCGCGGGAATCACCGCTTCCGTGATCTCCGGCGCGCAGGGCGAGGGCACCGGGGTGGGCGTGGAGAGCCGCGTCGGGTTCAAGGTGATGACTCAGGTCACCGGCCCGCTGGAGCCCGCGTTCTCCGTCGAGAAGGTGCAGACCGACTATCTGCTCTCCTGGAACCCGTTCCGGCCCGGCGACATCTCGACGACATTCACCGTGGTCAACACGGGCAACACCCGGTTGATGGTCGAAGGTGCGCTCGACGTCGCCGGTCAGACGATCGCCTTCCCGGCCGAGGGGGAGCGCCGCAGCGAACTCCTACCGGGTGAGGAGAGGTCGTACGCGCTGGCCGTCGATGATGTGTGGCCACTGTTCGCCTTCCCCGCCGATCTCACCGTCGCACCGGTGGTGTCCTCCTCCGCCGAGGAAGCGGTCGTCGTCGTCGCCGCGACCACCACTCAGTTCCTCTGGGCCATGCCGTGGCCGCACCTCCTGGTCGTCCTCGGCGTCGCGCTCTTGCTGATCGCGCTGCTGTGGAACCGCATCCGCTCCCGTCGGCGGATCGACAGCCTCATCGAGAAGGCCGTCGAACGCGGACGTGAGCAGGCTCTCAGCGAATCTCACGCCCAGGCGGAAACCGTATGAATCCGTCCGCGATCGCAGCCCTGGAGCGCGAGGGCGGTGAACTCGCAGACGGAACGGTCGGCGTTTACATCCATGTCGAGATCCTCCCGCGCGCGTGCTTGGAGTCGTGCGGCGGACTGCCCGCAACGGGCGGCGAGATGCCCGGGATGCTGCTGGCCATCGGCGTCGTGCTGATCGTCGTCGGCGTCGCATTCCTTGCGGTCAGGACGATCCGCCGTCGCATCCGGAACCGACCAGGCCGACCCTCGCCCGCCAGCCTCTGATCCCCACGCCGGCGTCTGCCGGATATCGAAGGAAGTGCAATGATGCAGACTTTCACCAGACGGACCATCGCGGGATTCGCCGCACTCACCCTCGGCGTCACAGCTGCTGTGATCGTGACGCAGCCGGTCGCGGCCGCACAGCAGGGGCCCATCGCCGAATACACCTTCGACGACGGCACCTTCGAGGACTCGATCGGCGGAGCCGACCTCACCGCGAGCGGCACCGCAGCGGTCGCCACCGACGCAGAACAAGGCAAGGCGTTGCGGCTGGATGGCACAGCCAATGGCTTCGCCGCGTTCCCGGCCGGGTTCTTCGACGGGCGCAGCGCCATGACGGTGTCGATGGACGTGAAGTCCGAGAAGACCAGCGGCAACTTCTTCACGTTCGCGCTCGGTGCGGATTCGAACAAGTACCACTTCCTCCGGGTGCGCGGCGCCGACGTGCGCAGCGCGATCACGCAGAACTCGTGGCAGAACGAATCTGCGGTGACCGGCACCGTGTCGAGCGGGCAGTGGCACAGGATCGATGTCGTCTTCGACGGCACCACCATGACGGTGTACGCCGACGGCGTGGAGCTCGGCGAGAACACCGCACTGGGCGCGACGGTGCAACAGCTCGGCACGAACCTCGCCGGATACCTCGGCAAGTCGTTCTACGCGGGTGACGAGTACTTCAAGGGCTGGTTCGACGACGTGCGCATCTACGACCGGGCGCTGTCGGCCACCGAGGTGCTGGGCAACGCCGGCGTGACGGATCAGCTGATCGATGTCTCGCTCACCGACCCCGCAGCGCTCAAGCTGGCTCCGATCGTGGACGCGACAGCGCGGACGGTCGTGCTCCCGGTGCTGAAGGGGACGGACGTGACCGCGCTCGCGCCGACGTTCGGCGCGGCCGACGGCGTCACGGTTTCCCCGGCATCCGGCACGGTCATCGATCTGAGTGCTCCGGTGACGTACACGCTCACCGCCGAGGGAGGGGAGACGGTGACCTGGACGATCGAGGCGCGCGTGGTGAACAGCCCCGTGCTGCCCGGTCTCTACGCCGATCCCAACATCGCGGTCTTCGGCGACACGTACTTCGTCTACGCGACCTCCGACGGCTACGCAGGCTGGGGAGGCAAGGAGTTCTATGTCTGGAGTTCGAAGAACCTGGTGGACTGGGTCCGCTCCGAACAGCCCTTCCTGACGCTCGACGGCGCGAACGGCAACGTGCCCTGGGCGACGGGCAACGCGTGGGCGCCGACCATCATCGAGCGCGACGGGAAGTACTACTTCTACTTCAGCGGTCACAACGCGAGCCTGAATCGCAAGACGATCGGCGTCGCCGTGGCGGACAGCCCGTACGGCCCCTTCGTCGCGAAGCCGACCGCGATGATCCTCAACAACGAGACCGTCACCTCGGGTCAGGCCATCGACCCGGCCGCCTTCCACGACCCGGTGACCGGCAAGTGGTACCTGGGCTGGGGGAACGGATCGCCCGTGCTCGCCGAGCTCAGCGATGACATGGTCTCGATCAAGCCGGGAAGCTACCAGCGGATCACCGGGCTGACCGATTTTCGTGAAGGAGTCTTCTTCAACCACCGCAACGGGCTGTATCACCTCACCTACGCGATCGACGACACCGGCTCGGAGAACTACCGCGTCGGGTACGCCACCGCGACGAGCATGAACGGGCCGTGGACCTATCGAGGAGTGATCCTCCAGAAGGACCTGGGCCTCGGCATCAAGGGCCCAGGTCACAGCTCGATCATCAACGTCCCCGGCACGGATGACTGGTACATCGCTTATCACCGGTTCGCGATTCCCGGCGGCAACGGCAACAACCGCGAGACGACCATCGACAGGCTCGAGTTCGGGGCCGACGGTCTGATGAAGCCGGTCGTCCCGACGCTCGAGAGCGTGCCGGCCCAGATCGTGGAGCTGCCGCCGACCGGGCCTGACGTCGAGGTCGCCCTCAGCACGCGCTGCACCGCCGGAAAGGTGACGCTCGTCGCACAGGCCGTCAACAGAGACGACGCTGCCGTGAGCGTGGTGATCAGCACGCCGTACGGCACGAAGACCGTCGCAGAGGTGAAGCCGGGTACCTCGTCTTCGGTGGCGATCTCCACGAGGCTCGCGTCGATCGATGCGGGCACCGCCGCCGCGGTGGCGACAGACGAATCCGGCACGACCGAGATCACCGAGTCCTACTCGGCACGCGCCTGCGGCTGAACCACTGACACACACCGATGCACGAAAGAACGAAGGGGTTCTCATGATGAGTTCTGAACAGACGCGCAGCCGCGGCCGGCGCGTGATCGCGAGCGCACTGGGCGTCGCGCTGGTGGGGGGCCTGGCGCTGACGGCCCCGGCGGCGGCGAACGCGGCACCGGTGCGTACGGCGGCAGCCGACGAACCGGCCTCGCTCGTGGCCCTGTACGACTTCTCGGAGGCGAACGGCACCACCGTGCACGACGCGAGCACTCACGGCAACGACGCCACGGTGGTCGGTGGCGACGCCTGGAACAGCGGATACATGCAGTTCACCGGCGCCAACCACGTGAAGATGCCGAACGACCTGCTGGCCGGGCGGAGCGCGGCGACGATCGTCATCGAGACATCGCCGCAGGCGCTCACCGGTGCGAAATTCCTGTGGAACATCGGGGGCGCTTCCACCCCGTCGAGCGGCCAGGGCCAATTCTTCATCCAGCCCGTCGCACCCCGGCTCGCGATCACCAAGACCAACTGGTCGGGCGAGCAGTCGGTCACCTCCCCGACGAAGCTCGTCGAGGGGCAGTGGCAATCCGTCGCCGCAACCATCGCGAAGAACCCCAGCGGGACGACCTCGACCCTGCGGCTGTTCATCGATGGTACGCAGGTGGCCGAGAAGACCGACTCGAGCGTCAACCTCAGCGACCTGCTGACGCATACCGTCAACTACATCGGCAAGAGCGCCTACCCCGGGGACACCCTGTACCAGGGCAAGGTCTCGACGTTCCGGGTGTACGAGGAAGCGCTGCAGGCAGCGACCCTGACCGAGATCGCTGCGGCGGATGCCGCGAGCGCCGCGACCGAGACGGTCGCCGCGATCGATCTCGCCGCCGCGAACGCGCAGAGCCTCGACGCTGTGGAGACCCACCTCACGCTGCCCACCGCCGGCGGCGTGACGTGGACCTCGTCGGAGCCCGGCATCGTCGGCTCCGACGGCGCCGTGACGCAGCCGGAATCTGATACCGTCGTCACCCTCACCGCTGTCTCCGCCGTGCGCGGAATGCAGAGCACACCACGCACCTTCGAGGTGACCGTGCTCGCGGATCCCGAGGCCTCGGACAAGGCTCAGCGCGACCTCGACGCGATCAGCATCGCGGATGCCGACGACATCCGCTCGAATTTCGCGCTCCCCGCATCCGGGTCCCGCTACGGCTCCGCGCTGACCTGGCAGAGCTCCGCACCGTCGATCGTCGACGTGACCGGCACCGCGCAGACCGCGCCCGGAATCGTGACGCGTCCGGAGGGCGGCGACGTCAAGGTGACGCTGACCGTCTCGGCGACGATCGATGGCGAGAGCGCCACCCGAGACATCGCGCTCGTGGTCCGTGCAGCCTACGACATGCCCGCGACGACCGACTACATCTTCGCCCATTTCACCGGCACGGAGGGCTCTGCGTCCGACGAGCAGATCTACTTCGCCACCAGTCGCGATGCCAAGACCTTCACCGACACACGCCCTGCCGGCTCTCCCGTGCTGTCGACCGAGCGCGACGCCGGCGAAGGAGAGGGCGGCGTGCGCGACCCGTTCCTGGTGCGCTCGCCGGAGGGTGACCGGTTCTACCTGATCGCCACCGACCTGAGCATCTACCACCGCGGCGGCTGGGGCAACGCCCACGCCACCGAGGACGGCTCGACCGAGCTCGTCATCTGGGAATCCACCGACCTCGTGAACTGGAGCGAGCCGCGTCTCGTCGATGTCGCAGGCGAGATCCCGAATGCCGGCATGGCCTGGGCGCCCGAGGCGATCTGGGACGAGGTCACGGGTCAGTACTACGTGTACTGGGCCACCCGCGCCGACGGCAACACCGCCTTCGGCGACAGCGTCGACATGTACCTCTCGACTACGCGCGACTTCCGCACCTTCTCGACTCCGGTGAAGTGGATCGACCGCCAGCACTCCATCATCGACACCACGGTGATCAAGGTCGGCGACTGGTACTACCGCGCTTCGGGCGACGGTGAGATCACGATCGAGCGGTCCAAGAACCTCGCCGCGACCACCGCGTCGGCACTGCCGGTCGCCACGGGCACCGACCAGCAGTGGGTGCTCGTCGGGACGCTGCAGTCGATCCTGAAGGGCAGCGGCACCTGTGCCGCCGGCACGAACTACACCGGCGCATGCTTGGAAGGACCGGAGTTCTTCCAGTACAACGACGACGACCGTGCCGGCGCGCAGCAGCTCTACGGGCTGCTCGCCGACCAGTACGCGACCGGACGCGGGTACGTGCCCTTCCGCACGACCGATCTCGCCTCCACCTCGAACACGGTGTGGAGCAAGGCGACCGACGTCAACCTCGGTTCGATCAAGAAGCGTCATGGCGGCATCGTGCCGATCACGGCATCGGAGTACCAGCGCGTGATGTTCCACTACACAGGCGTCGGAACCGACCCCGACCTGAAGCTGAGCTCCGCCGTCACGACACGCTGCGTGGCGGGCAAAGCCTCCCTCGCCGTCTCCGTCACGAACGAGGACACCCGGGTGGCCGATGTCGTGATCTCCACGCCCTTCGGCGTCAAGACGGTCAAGGCCGTGCAACCGGGAAAGACGGTGACGCAGAGCGTGGCGAGCAGGCAGAGCACAATCGAGGCGGCATCCGTCGGCGTCGACGGCACTGCGATTGGCGCCTCGTACTCCGCGAGCACCTTCTACGACGCCCGCACCTGCGGCTGACAAGGGATCAGGATCGTGAGATTCGCGAAGACCTTCACCGGCGCGGTACTCGCCGGATGTCTCGCCGTGCTGACGCCGGCCGCTGCGGGTGCAGCGGCCGTGCGCCCAGCGGCCCTGACCGAGCCGGCATCGCTGCTGGCCCTGTACGACTTCTCGGAGTCGAGCGGCACGGTGCTGCACGACGTGAGTCCGGCACATCGTGATGCCGCGATCGTCGGCGGGGCCGCCTGGCGCAGTGGCGCCATGCAGTTCACCGGCTCGAACTACGTGCACCTGCCGAACGACCTGCTCGCGGGCAAGAGCGCGGCGACGATCGTGATCGAGACTGTGCCGCAGGCGCTCAACGGGGCGAAGTTCCTATGGAACTTCGGCGGCTCGGGCGACAGTGCGACGGGGCAGTTCTTCATCCAGCCGGTGGCGCCTCGCCTCGCGATCTCGAAGACGAACTGGGCGGGAGAGCAGACCGTCACCTCGGCGACCAAGCTCGTCGACGGCCGCTCGCAATCGATCGCGGCGACGATCGAGAAGAACGGCGCCGGCACGACGTCGACCCTGCGGCTGTTCATCGACGGCACGCAGGTCGCGGCCACGACCGATTCCACCGTGCACCTGAGCGATCTGCTGACGCACACCATGAACTACATCGGAAAGAGCGCATACGGCGGAGACAGCCTCTACCAGGGCAGGGTCTCGTCCTTCCGGGTGTACGAGGAGGCGCTGCCGGTCACGACGCTGGTCGAGATCGCGGCGACCGATGCTGAGCATGTCGCCGCCGAGACGGCGGACGCGATCGACCTCGCCGCCGTGAACGCGCAGAACCTCGATGAGGTCACGAGCAATCTCGTGCTGCCCACGGCGGGCGGTGTCACCTGGAGCTCCTCGCAGCCCGGTGTGGTCGCCGCCGACGGCACCGTCGTTCAGCCGGCGTCCGACACGGCGGTCACGCTCACTGCCGCCGCTTCCGTGCGTGGCCAGAGCTCGAGCCGCGAGTTCACGGTCGTGCTGGCCGCGCGCGTCGACCTCTCGACGCCGGGCGAGTACACGGTGTCCGGCAGCCTGAAGACCACGGACACGAACTTCCCGCTGTTGAAGAACCGGGCAGACCCGCACGTGCTGCGCTACACAGGCGCCGGCGGTGAGAAGACCTGGCTCTTCATCGCCACCGATGACGCCGGGCAGGACGAGTTCTTCATCCGCAGCGCCGACACGGTCGCGGGGCTCGCCACCGCGCCGGACAACCGCATCCTCGGCTACGGATTGTCGGGCACCTCGGTCAATGCGCAGCTCTGGGCCCCTGAGCTGCACGTCGTCGACGGCGACCTCTTCGTCCTCTTCGCCGCGAACGCGAACAGCGTCAACGGCTGGAACGGGGTGCAGTCGTACACGATGCGCCTGAAGCCGGGCGGTGACCCGCTGGTGCGAGCCGATTGGGAGGCACCCCAGCGCGTGGTGGACGCCGCAGGCGACCCGCTGACGACCTACGGCACCGGTATCACCCTCGACATGACCCACTTCGAGGACAGAGGCTCGGACTACGTGGTCTGGTCGGAGCGCAACGTCCCCTCGACGGGCGTCGGCCCCGCGGTGCTGAAGATCGCGAAGGTCGCGCCATCGGCCACCGGAGCATGGAAGCTGATCGGCGAGCGCTCCACGATCGTGCAGCCCGACAAGGGATGGTCGGCGAACACTTCCGAAGTCGCCGAAGGGCCGTTCGTGATCCAGCGCGACGGGAAGATCATGATCACGTTCTCCGGATCGGGGGTTGACTGGACGTATGCGGTGGGGCTTGCGACCGCCGCGTCCGGAGCGGACCTGCTCGACCCTGCATCCTGGGGCATCCGCGACTATCCGATCTGGCACTATGAGGGTGCCTTCACGAACAACTGGGGGCCCGGGCACAACTCCTACACCTACGACGACGACGGCAATCTGCTGAACGTCTTTCATGCCAAAGCCACCCAAAACGGGTCGCGCGATGCGGGGGTACGCATGGTGTACTTCCGCGAGGACGGCAGCCCCGTCCTCGACATGACGGATGCCGAATGGCTCGCCGCCGAGAACCGCACCGTGACGACCACCGTCACCGTCGAGGGGCCCGCGCTGGATGTGACGGCGTCGGCGACCACGCGCTGCGTCGCCGGGAAGGTCGTGCTCGCGGTGCGGATCGGCAACTCGGGGGAGACCCCGGTTGACGTGGCGATCTCCTCGGGATTCGGCCAGGCGACGGCATCCGGGATCGCGAGTTCGAAGACCCTCTCGATCTCGACGCGGTCGGCGTCGATCCCTGGCGGCGATGTCACCGTCACGGTCACGGGAGACGTCGGGGGGCAGACAGCGACGGTCGAGCGGAAGGTGTCCTACCCGGCTCGCACCTGCAGCTGAGCACCCACCTCACCGTACTGAGCCGCGCTGGGCGAATCGCCTCAGCGCGGCTCAGCGCGCCCTTGCCCGCCACCCGGGTAGTCTTGCGATGTTCGCGGTCACGGGGGAGGGGAAGAATGAGCAACGGTTCGGCACCCTCCGGCGACTCTGCACGTCCGAGCATCTACGACGTCGCCGATCGCGCCGGCGTCTCGCACATGACCGTGTCGCGCGTGCTTAACGGCCACCCCAACATCCGGGAATCGACCAGGCGGCGCGTCATGGATGCGATCGAGCAGCTGAACTACACCCGCAGCTCGATCGCCCGCGCCCTCGCGACTCGTAGGTCGATGCGGATCGGCGCGATCGTCGAGAACCCCGAGCAGTTCGGTCCGAACAGCACTCTTCGAGCAGTGGAGACCGCGGCGCGCGCTGAGGGATACGCCGTCAGCGCCTTCTCGGTCGGCGACGCCGAGGCCGGCGGCATCGACGCGGGGGTGCTGGAGCTCGTCACGCAGGGTATCGATGCGCTGTGCGTGATCGCGCCTCGAGCTTCGTCACTGGATGCCGTGCGGCATACGTCCGTGCCGACGCTCGTCGTGAAGGAAGAGCCGGATGCCCGCATGCACACGGTCGCCGTCGATCAGCGCGCCGGCGCGACAGCCGCAGTGCGACACCTCATCGACCTCGGGCACCGGGTCATCCTGCATATCGCCGGTCCGCAGGACTGGTTAGACGCCAAGGCGCGGACCGAGGCCTGGCGGAGCTGCCTGGAGGAGGACGGCCTTCCGGTGCGCGACCTCGCCATCGGTGACTGGTCATCCGACTCGGGATACGAGTTCGGGCAGACTCTCGAACTGGGCGACGCCACTGCCGTCTTCGTCGCGAACGATCAGATGGCGCTCGGCTTCATCCACGGTCTCGCTGAGCGCGGCCTCCGGGTGCCCGAAGACATCAGCGTCGTCGGCTTCGACGATCTCCCCGATGCGCGGCACTATCTGCCGCCGCTGACCACGGTGCGCCAGGACTTCGCCGCTGTCGGAAGACTGGTGATGCGCGAACTGTTGATCGCCCTCGACGGCGGCGAATCGGAGCTGCACGAGCTCATCCAGCCCGAGCTCGTGGTGCGTGCCTCGTCGGCCCCGCCGCGCGCCTAGGCACTTCTCACGGACGCTGTCAAGGCTTTTCGAAACCGTTGCCCCTGCGTTTTCTGATACCGGTAACATCCGAGCTGTCGGCGTCTCGCGCCGCATCTCAAGGAGGAGACCGCATGAAGACAACCATCGACGGCGCCCGTACGGCGCCGCGTCCCCGACGAGCGCGAGGCGGAGCGATGAGACTCGCCACCGCGCTGGTGGGCGCCGCCGCGCTCGTCGCATCACCCATGGCGGCTTTCGGCAGCAGCGCGGCATACGTCGCACCGGCAGGAATCGTGGACAACGGCGCATTCGCCGGCGTGATCTCCGGCGTGGTGCCGATGGCCGGCGCCGTGGTTACCGCGGGGGTGGAACCGCCTGCCGTACCGGGGAACCTGCTGCCGGACGGTCGCTTCGTCAGCGATTTCACCGGATGGACCGCCCCGCGCGGTGGCACGCTGGCATTGAGCCAGGATGCCGCGAGCGGAGCGAACTCGCTACGGGCGACCGCCCGTGCGAACACCCAGTCCGGCCCCTTCGCCAGCGTCACCGGCAAGCTCGAGCTCGGCGCCGTCTACCGCCTGACCGGAAAGCTGAAGTTCGACGAGGGCAACGCCACGCAGCAGTTCAACTTCACGTTCTGTCCGGCGAACTTCAACGGCTGCGCCGACTACGGGCAGACCTTCACCAAGGGCGAGTGGGGCAGTTTCTCGCGAGAGTTCACCGCCGAGGCGAAGCACGTCGCCGCGGACTGGCTCTTCGTCGAGACTCCGTGGGGTTCCAGCGCGCTGCAGGCGTTCAGCGTCGACGAGGTCTCCCTCATCAAGATCGCCGATGCGCCGGAAGGCCCCGACTTCTCCGGCCTCGAGAACGTGCAGACCAAGCCGGTCGGCGACCACAACCCTCTGGTCGGGCACAAGTTCGGCGCCGATCCGCACCACCTCGTCTACGACGGCCGTCTGTACATCTACTCGACGGACGACACCCAGCAGTACGAGTTGAACAGCAAGGACGCCAACGGGCTGCCGACGCAGTCGAACGGCTACGGCGGGATCACCCGGCTGAACGTGATGTCCACCAGCGACATGGTCAACTGGGTCGATCACGGCACGGTTCCCGTCGCGCGTGCAGGCGGCGCGGCGCCGTGGAGCCGGAACTCGTGGGCACCTGCCGCGATCGAGAAGGACGGCAAGGTCTACCTGTACTTCTGCGATAGCGGGACAGGAACGGCCGTGGTCGTCGGCGGCTCGCCGCTCGGACCGTGGGAGGACCCGCTCGGGAAGAAGATCATCCCGGACACCGTGTCGCCCGAGTACATCGCCGGCGGAGGGTTCCCGGCCGGGATGTGGCTGTTCGATCCCGAGGTGTTCATCGACGACGACGGACAGGGCTACCTGTACTTCGGCGGCAACTCGCAGATCGGCACCTCGCCGAACGTGCAGGGACCGCAGAACCCGAAGTCGACCCGGGTGGTCAAGCTGCAGGACGACATGGTCACCCTCGACGGCGACCCGGTCGAGATCGACGGGCCCGGCATGTTCGAGGCGTCGAGCATGTTCAAGCACGACGGCAAGTACTACTACTCGTACTCGTCGAACTTCCAGGTCAACGAGGCGCCGGGGGCGTACCCGTCACGGGGTGCGATCGCGTACATGATGACCGATGACCCGATGGATCTCACGGCAGCGCAGTACGCGGGCGTCGCCTTCCAGAACCCGTCCACCTTCTTCGGCGCGGGCAACGGGGGCAACAACCACTCCGACATGTTCGACTACAAGGGCGGCACGTACTTCACCTATCACGCGCAGACCAGGGGTGCGGCATGGGCGGCGGCACTGGGAACGCCCGGTGCCACCCAGGGTTACCGCTCGGTGCACATCGACAAACTGGAGTTCAACGCGGACGGCACCATCAAGCCGGTGACCGGAACCCGTGCCGGCGTCGAGCAGGTCGAGAGCTTCGACCCGTACCGCACCTTCGAGGCTGAGACCTTGGCCTGGCAGCGGGGAGTGAGCATCGCGAAGACGGAGGCGGCGTCGGTGGAGTTCCCCAAGCACAACGGCGGAGGCAACATGATCCTCTCTGCTGTCGACGACGGGGACTTCGCCGGAATCGCCGGGGTCGACTTCGGAGCGGGTGCCGCGACGGTGTCGGCCACGGTGAAGCCTCTCGTCGCGGGCGGCAGCATCCAGGTGCGTCTGGACGATGTCGACGGCCCGGTCGTCGCCGAGATCCCCGTGGAGGGGACGGTCGGGGAGTGGGCGAGCGTGGAGGCCGCCGTGACGGGCGCAACAGGGGAACACGACGTGTTCTTCGTCTTCGCCGGCCCGGAGGGAACTGAGGCTGGGACCGATCTCGCCGAGGTGGACAACTGGTCCTTCACGGCCGCCGCGTCGCTGGCGTTCTCGGTCGAGGTGACCACGCGCTGCGTCGCGGGCAAGAACCTGACCCAAACCGTCCGGGTGGTGAACGACGATGCCGTCGGGATCGCGTTCACCGCGGTGTCCGACTTCGGTCGCCGTGATCTCGGCACCGTGACGCCGGACGCCGGAAAGTCCGTCGCGATCAACACCCGTGCGGCGGTCATCCCGGCCGGCGAGGTGACGGTCGAGGCCACGGCCACGGTCGGCGGCGAACAGGTGCAGGTACAGCGACAGGTGGACACCGAGGCGGCCGCATGCGGCTGACCCTCTGACACGCTGAGGCGAGGAAGGACCCGGGCGACGCCCGGGTCCTTCTGCGTGCCGGCGGGTGGATCGCTTGACCCGGAACGTTTGTTAGCGCTAACTTCAAGCACAGGCGAGGCGAAGGGCCCGCCGATGGGAGAGGGAGGCGACGATGGAGTCGACGAACATGGATGCCGCTACCGCGGACCGAGGGATCACGCGGCGGGGGCTGCTGGCACGCGTCGCGCTGGCGACGGGAGCCGCCACGCTGGGCGGGATCGGGGTCAGCGCACTCGCCGCCGCCCCGGCAGCGGCAGCGGTCACCGCCTCGCGGCAGCCGCACCTTGCGTACACCGCCCTCTTCGAGTCGACCTACGCGCACCCCGGAATGCTGCACACGGCTTCCGACCTGGCCGACATCGCCGGCCGGGTGGATGCCCAGGAACAGCCCTGGCTCGCCGGCTTCCAGCGCCTCGCGGCGAACGGGCGATCCGGCGCGGGATGGAATCCGCGTCCGTCGGCCGTGGTGATCCGCGGCGGCGACGGCTCGAACTACATGCCGATGGTGACCGACATCCACGCGGCCTACCAGAACGCGCTGCGCTGGCACGCGACGGGAATCGAGGCGCACGGTGCGGCAGCGGTGCGCATCCTCAACACGTGGTCCTCGACTCTCACCACGCTCAGCGGGAACGCCGACCGCTTCCTCGCAGCAGGCATCTACGGCTACCAGTTCGCGAACGCCGCCGAGCTGGTCCGCGACCGCCCCGACTTCCAGCACGACGCGTTCCGCGCGATGCTGCTGAACATCTTCCATCCGATGAACGAGCATTTCCTGACCAACCACAACGGTGCGGTGATCACGAACTACTGGGCGAACTGGGATCTCTGCAACATGGCCTCGGTTCTCGCGATCGGGATCTTCGCCGACCGCGACGACCTCGTCGATCGGGCCGTGGACTACTTCCACAACGGAGCCGGCAATGGATCGATCGCGCACGCAGTTCCATTCGTCTATGAAGAGGAGGGCCTCGCGCAGTGGCAGGAGAGCGGACGCGACCAGGCGCACTCCGTCATGGGGATCGGACTCATGGCCACGATCTGTGAGATGGCCTGGAATCAGGGAATCGACCTCTGGGGGGCCGACGACAACCGCTTCCTGAAGGCGGCTGAGTATGTCGCCAAGTACAACCTCGGACATGACGTGCCCTTCACGGCGTACACCTGGCAGTCCGGTCCGAGCACCACGGCAGCCCACGCCGGCTGGCAGACGCAGACAGTGCCTGGTGCGAACGCCCGAGGGCAGGCGCGTCCGGTCTGGGAACTCGTCCTCGGCCACTATGTCGGCAGACGCGGACTCAGTGCGCCATGGACGACACAGATGGTGAACACGGTGCGCGCCGAAGGCGGTGGCGGCGACTACGGACCGAACTCGGGTGGCTACGACGCACTGGGCTTCGGGACGCTGACGGCGGCAGCCCCTGCCGTGGGGAAGCGCATCTCCCGGCTGCAGGCACTCACCCACCCGGCGCATTATGTGGCGGCGAGTGGCTCGACGGTGGCGCTCGCGGCCGCTCCCGCCCTCGACCTCTCGCGCTTCCGACTGGTTCCGGGGCTTGCCGGCGACCAGGGCCACCGCATCTCCTTCGAGTCCGTCGACCGCCCCGGCTGGTTCCTCAGACACAGCTTCTTCCGTGTCATGCTGGCGCAGAACGACGGCTCAGCACTGTTCGCGGCGGATGCGACGTTCGTGCCGGTGGCGGGGCTCGGACACTCGATGATGACCTCCTTCCAGTCGCACAACCGGCCCGAACGCCACCTGCGTCATCGCAACTTCCAGGTCTGGATAGATCCCATCGTCACCGACGGCGATCGTGCCGATGCGACCTTCCGGCTGGTCGACTGAGACGCGACGATTGCGCCTCCGGAGCTGTTCTCGGTAACATCATCGGAGGTGGGGCCGACGGAGGTGCGCATGGTGAACCTCGGCTCGGACAAGCCCAATATCCGCCAGGTGGCGGTGATCGCCGGCGTCTCGCACATGACCGTCTCGCGGGTGCTGAACGATCATCCGAACATCAAACCGGACACCAAACGGCGCGTGCTCGAGGCCATCGAGGAACTCGACTATCGTCCCAATCTCGTCGCCCGTGCTCTCGCCACCCAGCGCACCCGGCGCATCGGCGTCATCATCGAGAGTCCGGTGGCGTTCGGTCCGACCAGCATCCTGAGTGCCGTCGAACTCGCCGCTCGAGCCGCCGGCTACTCCGTCACGGCCGTGGCGCTGCACGAGGGCGATGCGCTCACCCCGCAGGACGCGGTGGACAACCTCGTCACGCAAGGGGTCGATGCGCTGTGCGTGATCGCGCCGCGCTCGTCATCGGTGGCAGCGCTGCGCCGGATCACGCTCAACGTCCCGATGCTGGTGGTCAAGGCCGACGCCGATCCCACGTTCCTCACCGTGTCGATCGACCAGCATGCCGGTACGACCCTCGTCGTCGACCACCTCGTCTCGCTCGGTCATCGTGACATCCTGCACATCGCAGGTCCCCTGGACTGGCTGGACGCCCGCGCCAGAGAACGCGCCTTCCACTCCAGGGCGAAGTCCTGGGGCATCCGCGAGCGGCCCATCGTGGTGGGCGACTGGACCGCCGACTTCGCCTACGACTTCGCCATGGGCTTGAAGCGCCTGCCCGACTACACGGCGATCTTCGTGGCCAACGACGACATGGCCATCGGACTCATCCACGGGCTGCACGACAAGGGCTTCGAGGTGCCGAACGACCTCAGCGTCGTCGGCTTCGACGATGTGCCGCTGGCACGCCACTTCCTGCCGCCGCTGACGACGGTGCGTCAGGACTTCCATGCGTTGGGCGGTGCCGTGGTCGAGATGCTCCGCGCGGCGATGGAGGAGCGCGAGATCCCCGCGCTGACCCGCATCCCGACCGAGCTCGTGCCGCGGGCGTCGAGCGCAGCGCCACGCGAGGTGCGCTGATGGCGATCGCAGCCGCGCAGCCGCTGGTCGAGCTGGAAGGCATCACGGTGGAGTTCCCCGGGGTGCGCGCTCTCGATGACGTCGACTTCCGTCTCTTCCCGGGCGAGGTGCATGCGCTGATGGGCGAGAACGGCGCGGGCAAATCCACGCTGATCGCCGTGCTCACGGGCACCTGCGCTCCGGTGGCCGGCTCGGTCACCGTCGCCGGTGAGCAGCGGCGCTTCTCGGGGGTGGCAGACGCCAGGGCCGCGGGCATCGCGACCGTCTTCCAGGAGACGCAGCTGAGCCCGAACCTGAGCGTGGGGGAGAACGTCATGCTGGGCCGCGAGCGCCGGGGCATGTTCGGCATCGACTGGCGCAGGACGAGGGCGGATGCCGCCGCCGCGCTGGCGCGGCTCGGCCTCGACGACCTCGACCCGAAGACTCCGCTGTCGATGCTCTCGCCGGCCCAGAAGCAGCTCGTGGCCCTTGCGCGGGCCGTCGTCGACGATCCGCGGGTTCTGGTGCTCGACGAGCCCACCTCGAGTCTCGATCAGGCCGAGGTCGCCATCCTGATGCGTGTGATCCGCGGCCTACGGGAACGCGGGGTCGCGATCCTCTTCGTCTCGCACTTCCTCGAGCAGGCCTTCGCGATCAGCGACCGGATGACGGTGCTGCGCGGCGGTCGCTGGATCGGGGAGCATGCCACCCGCGACCTCGAGCGCGCCGACCTCATCTCGCAGATGCTCGGCAAGGACATCGAGGGTCTTCGCGCCCTGAAGTCGGAGCGGAAGCTCCACCACTACGCCTCGGACGCCACGCCGGTGCTGCAGGCGACGGACCTGGGTCGTCGTGGTGAGCTCGATCGGATGGACGTGGAGGTGCAGCGCGGAGAGATCGTCGGTCTCGCGGGGTTGCGCGGCTCCGGACGCACGGAACTCGCGTCCCTTCTGAGCGGATCCGTGCGGGCGGACAGTGGTGAGATGCGGGTCGACGGAGTGAAGGTGGACCTGCGCAGCCCCTCGGTCGCGCTGCGGCGCCGTATCGCCATGACGACCGAGAGCCGCCGGACGCAGGGGGTGATCGGCGAGCTCACGGCCCGCGAGAACATCGTGCTGTCCCTGCAGGCGCTGCGCGGCTGGTCGCGGCCGCTGTCGCCCTCGGAGGCGGCGGCGCTGATCGACACCTACGTCGAGGTGCTGCACCTGGATGCCGACGATCTCGACCGTCCGGCGAAGCTCCTCTCCGGTGGCACGCAGCAGAAGGTCCTGCTGGCGCGTGCCCTGGCCGTGCGCCCGCACGTGCTGATCCTCGACGAGCCGACGCGCGGCATCGACATCGCCGCGAAGCTCGACATCCAGCGGCGGATCACGCAGCTCGCAGGGGATGGCGTGGCCGTGGTGTTCATCTCCTCCGAGCTCGAGGAGGTCGTGCGGTTGAGCGATCGCATCGTCGTGCTGAAGGACCGCGAGAAGATCGGCGAGCTCAGCAACGGCCCGGGTGTGACCGTCGACACGGTCGTCGAGATGATCGCCGCAGACAGGGGATCATCCGAAGAATTGTGACCGGACTGTGACCGGTAACGACGAGGTGGCCACCACTTTGGGAGAACTTTGCGTGAAGTGTTGTGTTCCACGGATTGTTCCCGGTAACATCTCGGCAGGACGCTCGACCAGGCGTCCTGCAATCACGCAGGGGACCACGTCAGGTCCACACGCTTGCCGGGGAAGAATCCCGGCGTCTCAAGGAGGAGAACATGTCCGTGAACACGCGCATCCGCACCGTACTCGGGCTGGCCGCAGTCGGCGCGCTCGCATTCGGTCTCGCCGCTTGCTCGACCGCTGCCCCGGAAGAGGGCGCCGGCGGCGAAGGCGGCTCCGGTGAGCTGACCACCGTCGGCTTCGTCGCCGTCGGCCCCGAAGGCGCGTGGCGCGAGGCCAACGAGCAGAACATCCAGGACACCTTCACGGAGGACGCCGGATACGAGCTCAAGTACGCACCCGCCACCAACCTCGACCAGAAGTCGCAGATCGACGCGTTCACGTCGTTCGTCGACGAGGGCGTCGACGTCATCCTGCTGTCGGCCACCGAGGCGTCCGGCTGGGAGGACTCGCTCAAGCGTGCCCAGGAGGCCGAGATCCCGGTCATCCTGCTCGACCGCGGCATCGAGCCCGATGACGACAGCCTCTACGTCACCCGCATCGCCCCCGACAACGTCGAGGTCGCCAAGGAGGTCGGCGCCTGGGCTGCAGCCACGTTCCCCGATGGCGGCAACTACGTCGTCCTCGAGGGCCCGGCCGGCGTCGGCGTCGTCAACGAGCGCAACAAGGGCTTCGACGAGGGCCTTGGAGACACCGAAGCTCACCAAGCTCGACGCGCAGACCGCGAACTGGTCGGCGGAAGAGGGCAAGAGCGTCTTCGAGACGATGCTGAAGGCCAACAGCAACGACATCCAGCTCGTGTTCGCACAGAACGACGAGATGGGTCTCGGCGCTGCACAGGCCGCCGAAGAGGCCGGCCTGGTCGTCGGGCAAGGACGTCAAGATCGCCACGATCGACGGCACCAAGAACGCCATGCAGGCGCTCGCCGACGGTCAGCTCAGCTACGTGCACGAGTACAACCCGCTGTTCGGCGAGACCGCACTCGAGGTCGTCGAGAAGGCTCTCGCCGGTGACAAGGTCGAGTCGTACATCGTCGTCCCGAGCGAGGACGTTCGACTCCGCCGAGGCAGCCAAGGCCGTCCTGGCCGACCGCAAGTACTGATCACCCCGCCGGAGCGATCCGGCTGATCACGCCGCCGGAGCGATCCGGCGACCGGCCCGGGTGGCGGCGCGACCGCCACCCGGGCGACACCATCTTCGAGAACTGAGAGTCAGCGATGAACGAAGAACTCCCCATCGTCGAGATGCGCGGGATCTCCATCGAGTTCCCCGGCGTCAAAGCCCTCGACGGCGTCGACTTCCGGCTTTTCCAGGGCGAGGTCCACGCGCTCATGGGCGAGAACGGCGCCGGCAAGTCGACCCTGATCAAGGCGCTCACCGGCGTGTACCGGATCGACGCCGGCTCGATCGTCGTCGCCGGCGGCGAACGCAGCTTCGCGGGCACCGCGGACGCGCAGGCGGCCGGCATCTCGACGGTCTACCAGGAGGTCAACCTCGCGCCGAACCTCTCGATCGGCGAGAACGTGATGCTCGGACATGAGGTCCGCGGTCCGTTCGGCATCAACTGGCGCGCGACTCATCGCGCCGCGACCGAGGCGCTCGCCCGTCTCGGGCTCGACCACCTCGACACCCACAAGCCGCTGTCGACGCTCTCGATCGCACTCCAGCAGCTGGTCGCGATCAGCCGCGCGATGGCGATCAAGGCCAAGGTGCTGATCCTCGACGAGCCCACCTCGAGCCTCGACGCGGCCGAGGTCGAAGGCCTCTTCACCGTCATGCGGACGCCTGCGCGATCAGGGCGTCGCCATCCTCTTCGTCTCGCACTTCCTCGACCAGATCTACGCGATCAGCGACCGCCTCACGGTGCTGCGCAACGGACGGTACGAGGGCGAGTTCCTCACCCGCGACCTCGATCGGCACGCGCTCATCTCCACGATGATCGGCAAGGACCTCGACACGCTGAAGTCGCTGGGCGGCAACCGCCGGCGCGCGCCGCGCGAGGCACGGCGAGGAGCCGGTGCTCTCGGCATCCGGCATCGCCCGCCGTGGCTCCGTCGAGGCGACCGACCTCGAGATCCGCCCCGGTGAGGTGGTCGGCTTCGCCGGACTGCTCGGCTCGGGCCGCACCGAACTCGCCCGGCTGCTCTACGGCGCCGACCGCCCCGACGAGGGCACGATCATCGGTCAAGGGCGCCAAGGTCGATCTGAAGTCGCCGGCCGACGCGCTCGCGCGGCGCATCGCATTCTCCACCGAGAATCGCCGCGACGAGGGCATCATCGGCGATCTGACCGTGCGCGAGAACATCATCCTCGCCGTCCAGGCCGAACGCGGCTGGGCCCGGCCCATGTCGCGCAAGGAGCAGGATGCGATCGTGCGAGAAGTACATCGTCGAACTCAACGTGCGCCCGGCCGACCCGGAACGGATGATCAAGAACCTCTCCGGCGGCAACCAGCAGAAGGTGCTGCTCGGACGCTGGCTGGCCACCAAGCCCGAGCTGCTGATCCTCGACGAGCCCACCCGGGGCATCGACGTCGGTGCGAAGGCCGAGATCCAGGAGGCTGTCGCGATGCTCGCCGAGGAAGGCGTGGCCGTCGTGTTCATCTCCTCCGAACTCGAGGAGGTCGTGCGTCTCTCCGAGCGCATCGTCGTCCTCAAGGATCATCGCAAGATCGGCGAGATCCAGAACGGCCCCGACATCACCGCCCAGGCGATCGTCGACGTGATCGCCGCTCACGGTCTGGATGCGGCCGCGGAGACCCTCGAGGACCACGAGGGCGCGGCACCCGATACGATCGCCCACATCACCGAGAAGGAGGGGGCGCGATGACCGCCGCATCCGGCACGTCGCTCTGGCGTGAACTGATCCACAAGCCGTTCTTCTGGGGCATCGTGGCGATCGTCGCGCTGCTCGCGCTGAACGTGGTGAAGGACCCCGCCTACCTGGCGATGACGGTGAACCCGAACAACGGCAACCTCGTCGGCAACCTCGATCGACATCCTGCGCCAGGCGGCGCCGATCATGATGATCGCGATCGGCATGTCCCTGGTCATCGCGACCGGCGGCATCGACCTCTCGGTCGGATCGCTGATGGCGGTCGCCGGCGCCGTGTCGATGGAGTTCCTGAACGCCGCGGGCGATTCGGCCTCCGTGGGCGTCGCCTTCGCCGCTGCCGGTCTCGCTCTGCTGATCACAGCCGTCCTCGGCGCCGTGAACGGCGTGCTCGTGGCCTATCGTCGGGCTGCAACCCTTCATCGCCACGCTCGTGCTGATGCTGGCCGGCCGCGGAATCGCGAAGGTCATCACGGGCGGGCAGAACACCGCGGCATCCAACGACCCCTTCCGGTGGATCTCCAACGGCTACCGTCATCGGCATCCCCGTCGTGTTCATCCTCGCCGTCGCTGATCGTCATCGTCGTCGGCTGGGTCGTGCGGCGCAGCGCCCTCGGCCTCATGATCGAGGCGATCGGCATCAACCCCAAGGCCAGCCGGATGGCCGGCATCAAGCCCAAGGGCCTGCTGCTGACCACGTACATCCTCAGCGGCATCCTCGCCGGGATCGCCGGCATCATGTCGGTCGGCAGCGTCATGACCGTCGACATCTCCCGCACCGGCTACCAGCTCGAGCTCGACGCGATCCTCGCGGTCGTCATCGGCGGGGCGTCGCTGGCCGGCGGCAAGTTCTCGCTCAGCGGCGCGTTCGTCGGCGCTCTGCTCATCGCGACCCTCGACAAGACCGTGCTGTTCCTCGGCGTCTCCTCGTCGGCGACACCCGCGTTCAAGGCGATCGTGATCGTGGTGCTCTGCCTGCTGCAGTCGGAGCGCGTTCGCAGCTGGTTCCGCACCCGCCGGAAAGAGACGCCGGCAGCCCGCCGAGCAGAAGACCGTGAAAGAGGAGGTGCGGCATGACCGCCCTGACCGCGGCCCGCGTGCGCGACGAACCCGTGGCCATCCTCGACCGGGTGCGCCGGATGATCCAGGCGAACCCGTCGGTTCTGCCGACGATCGCCTCCGTCGTGATCTTCGTCGGCATGGTCGTCTACGGCGAGGTGGCCTACGGCCGCATCCTGCAGGCGAGCACCCTGTCGAACCTGCTCATCAACAACGCGCACCTGATCGTGCTCGCCGTCGCCCTGACCTTCGTCATCCTCACCGGCGGCATCGACCTGTCGGTCGGCTCGATCATCGCCTTCTCCTCGGTGGCCGGCGTGATGCTCGCCAACGCCGGATGGAATCGCGATCGCGGTGATGGTCGTGATGGTCGGCATCGGAGCGCTCTTCGGCGTGGTCTCCGGCGTGCTGATCAGGTACTTCAACGTGCAGCCGTTCATCGCGACGCTGGCGATGATGTTCCTCGGACGCGGCTTCGCGTCGCTGCTGAGCACGAAGCCGGAACGGCTCGGCGAGGACTCCCCGATCCGCTGGATCGGCGTGCAGCTCAAGATCGTCGACGGGCCGAAGGTGAACGACCTCGTGATCACGCCGGCCGTGATCATCGCCGTCATCGTGGTCGCTCGCGGCGTTCTTCGTGCTGCACCGCACCCGTACCGGACGCACGGTGTACGCGATCGGCGGATCCGAGAGCTCGGCCCTGCTGATGGGTCTGTCGGTGCAGCGCACCAAGGTTCTCGTCTACGTCATCAGCGGCGCCCTCGCCGGCCTCGCCGCCGTTCTCTACACGGCCCGCCTCGGCACGGCGCAGAACATCACCGGCATCGGCTGGGAACTCGACGCGATCGCTGCGGCGGTCATCGGCGGCACGCTGCTGACCGGCGCCTACGGCTACGTGCTCGGCTCCGTCATCGGCGCGCTGGTCCTCGGGCTCATGAACGTGCTGATCACGCGTGACGGCGGCATCCCGCCGGAGATGACGACGATCATCACCGGCGGCATCCTGCTCGTCTTCGTGCTGCTGCAGCGTGCGGTGACCCGCAAGAAGGAATAGCGCGAACGACGAAGAAGGGGCCTCCCGCACGTGATGTGCGGGAGGCCCCTTCTTCGTCGGTCAGCTGACCGGAATCCAGACTCGCATGGTCGACGGACCGCGCTGTGCCCAGTCGTGGTACGCGACGAGGGGGACGTCGGCTGCGGCATCCGTCGAGCGATCACGAAGCGGCAGCACCACCTGGCCGTCCCTCTCCACGGGAGCACCGGTGACGACCGCATCCACCACGTCGGCGCCGAAGTCGACCGACTCGAGGGCCAGCACCTCCGGCCCGCGTTCGACGGCGATGCAGCCGCGGGCGGCGTCGACACGAGGATCGGGCACGGTGGTGCGCGGATGCATCGGCAGGACGAGCTCGACGACATCGCCGCGCCGGAAGATGCGCCTGGCCTCGACGACGCCGGGCTCAGCCACCTGCTCCGACAGCTCGGCTCCGGTCTGCACGCGCAGCTTCGCACCGGACGCCCAGGCCGGCACTCGCAGGGTGAGGGTCCACTCCGCGTCCTCCGTGATCGTGACCCGGATGACTCCGTCGGCCGGGTACGCCGTCGTGACGTCGAAGGCGACGACCCGGCCGTCCGGCAGGGTCGTCCGCACCCGGGCGGCGGCGTACTGGTGCAGCTGCACGCCGTCGTCGTCGGCGGTCGCGACGTAGGCGTCGAGACTCGCGAAGGTGCGTGCCACGTTGGGCGGGCAGCACGACACCTCGAACCAGGGCGCGCGCAGCGAGGAGGAGGCGCGCTGCGACGTGGCTTCCGGATCCGCAGGGACGCCGGGGACCCGCTGGTGCAGGGTGTTCGCGTAGAAGAAGGAGCGCCCGTCGGGTGCCGGCGACGTCGCCACGACGTTGAACAGCGTCCGCTCGATGAGGTCGGCGTATCGCGGCGAACCGGTTGCGAGCAGCAGCCGCCAGGAGAACATGATCGAGCCGATGCCGGCGCAGGTCTCCGAGTAGGCGCGATCCGCGGGAAGCTCCCAATCGTCGCCGAAGGCCTCGTCCTGATGGTGCGAGCCCTGGCCGCCGGTCACGTAGGTGCGTCGTTCGACCGTGCGGTCCCACTGGCTGCGCAGCGCATCCAGCAGGGCGTCGTCGCCACCGTCGACGGCGACGTCTGTCGCGCCGGCGGAGAGGTAGTTCGCGCGCACGGCGTGGCCGCGCAGCGCCTCGGCCTCGCGCACCGGCACGTCGTCCTGGAAGTACTTCCGGCCCCACTCGATGTCGCGCAGGGTGCCGCGGCCGTGCCGCTCGACGAAGAGCGCGGCCTGATCGATGAAGCGCTGCTCGCCGAGCGCTCGACCGAGCTCTGCCAGCCCCACCTCGACCTCGGCGTGCCCGCAGATCGCATCCCGAGCATCGGAGCCGAACTCGCGGCAGACCAGGTCCGCGGCGCGCCGGGCGATGCCGGCCAGCCCGTCGTCGGCATCGGGACGGGTGCGGATGCGGGCGACCGCGGCCTGGAACAGGTGGCCGAGGCAGTACAGCTCGTGCCCCCACTCCAGATCCGACCAGCGTTCGCGCTGCCCCGGGCGCCCGAACATGGTGTTCAGGTAGCCGTCGGCTTCCTGGGCGGCCGCGATCCGCGCCACCACCGAGCGGAAGCGCTCCTCGAGCGCTGCGTCTGCCGCGGCATCCGTCCGCCCGATCTCCCAGGCGAGCGCCTCGAGGTACTTGTAGACCTCCGAGTCGGCGAACTCGCGTCCGCGGCGTCCGGCGGGAAGGGTCCCGGCGGCGGCGAGATCGAAGTTCGGCAGCCATCCCTCGGATTCGAGGCGTGCATGGATGTGCGCGAGCGTGGCGTCGCCGTTCACCCGCTGCCGATCGCCCCAGAAGCCGCCGGTGATGGTCGCCTCCGAGAGGCCGAGGGGGCGCAGTCGCCCGCGGGCGGGGACCACGGGAGCTGCCGGTGCAGTGGTGTCGAACATCGTCATCCTTTGAAGGCGCCGGACATGAAGCCGCGCACGTAGTGGCGTTGGAGGATCAGGAAGAGAAGGATGCAGGGGAGGGCGAGCACGACCACTCCCGCTTCGGTGGCGCCGTAGTCGACGACGCCCTGCACCTGGCCGCGGAGGTTCGCGACGGCCAGCGGCAGTGTCATCCGGTTGGAGTCGTTGATGAGGATCAGCGGTGCCATGAAGTCGTTCCAGGCGGTGAGGAAGGCGAACAGGCCGACCGTGACGAGTCCCGGCTTCACGGCGGGGAGCAGTACCCGCCACAGGGCGCCCCAGCTGGAGCATCCGTCGACCATCGCCGCTTCGTCCATCTCCTTCGGGATCGATTCGAACGAGATGCGCATCATGAACATCGAGAACGGCAGCTGGAACATCGTGATCACGAGTGCCACGCCGACGAGCGAGTTCTGCAGTCCGACCGCGTTCAGGATCACGTACAGCGGAATGAGCAGGGTGGCGTACGGCACCATCAGGATCGCCAGTGTCAACAGGAACAGGGCGTTCTTGCCGGGGAAGGAGAACCGGGCGAAGGCGTAGCCGCCGAGCAGCGAGATGAACAGGGTGAGCGCGACCGTGAGCAGAGAGACGAACAGCGAGTTGCCGAGATACACCCAGATCCCCGCCTGGTACTCGCCGAGGGCGGCGTAGTTGCCGAAGCCCCAGCCGTCGGTCTGGCTGGTGCCGGCCAGCGGGCTCACGCTCGAGACGCCGGTCCAGATGAGCGGGTAGAGGAAGATCACGGCGAGCGCGGTGGTGAACACCCAGTACGGGATGCCGTAGACGATGCGCTTCGCCGCGGAGCGGTGGCGCGGAGCCGCCGGAACGTGGTTCGGCGCGACGATCGTGCGCGTGAGGGTCTGTGACATGGTTCTCAGCTCTCAGTCCTGGTTTCAGTCGTCGTCAGGGCGCCGGAATGCGCGCAGCTGGAAGACGTTGATGACGATCAGGGCGAGCAGCACGATCACGGAGAGGGCACCCGCGATGCCGAGGCTGTTCTGCCCCTGGAAGGCCACGTTGTAGATGAGCTGCACGACCGTCATCGTGCTGTTGTCCGGACCGCCCTTGGTGAGGATGTAGAACTGCTCGAACGCGAGCAGCGACCCGGTCACGCACATCACGGTGGTCAGGGCGAATGTCGGCTTCAGCAGCGGAACGGTGATGTCGCGGAACGTCTGCCAGCGACTCGCCCCGTCGATGCGCGCGGCCTCGTAGACGTCGTCGGGGATGCCCTGCAGCCCCACGAGCATGAGCAGCATGTAGAAGCCCGCGTAACGCCAGACGATCAGGAAGATCGTCGACCAGAGCGCCCCCTCGGGGGTGCCGAGGAACGTCACGCCCCACGCCTTCATGAGGTCGGCGAACGGACCGGCGATGGGGGAGTACAGCACGTAGAACAGCAGCGAGGCGGATGCCAGGCCGAGAGCGCTCGGGATGAGGAACGCGGTCCGGAGGACGCCCTTCCAGCGGGTGGACTCCTGAACGAGGAGCGCGAGACCCAGCCCCAGTCCGATCAGGATGACGGTGGTGATGACGGTGTAGAGCAGCGTGAATCGGATCGAGTCCCAGAAGAGACGGTGGCTGACCGCGTCGACGTAGTTCTCGGGAAGGTTGATGCCGCGGTTCCCGCTCAACAGCGGCCAGTCGGATGCCGACATCTGCACCACCAGCACGAGCGGCACGACGAAGAGGAGCGCGACGAAGATCGCGGTCGGGGCGGCGTACAGCCAGCCCTGCACGGGTCCGCCGAACGCGGTGCGCGTCCGTCGGCGCGGTGCCGTTGCGGTGGAGGTCATCTCATCCTCTTTCGGGGTCTCGGTGAGGTGGGGCGGCGCCGAGCGCCGCCCCACCCGGAGCGTGCGGTCGGGTCACTGCGAGAGGATCTCGGTGATCTCCTCGTTGTCCGTCGGCACGGCGTCCTCGCCGTTCAGGACCGCGTTGCGGACGAGCGTGAGCCACGGGCTTCCCGGGGCGTTGAACGCCTGCTGGAAATTCAGCGCCACCGGGGTGTCGCCCTGCGCCGCCACCTCGTTGATCGTGACCAGGCGCGGGTCCTCGGCCGCGTACTCGTTGTCGGCGAAATCGCCGCGGGACACCGCGTTGCCGTCCTTGGCGAGCACCTCGACCTGCGCCTCCTCCGACATCATCCAGTTGAGGAAGTTCCAGGCCTGAGCGGCCTTCTTCGAGTCCTTCGAGATGCCGATGCCGTCGCCGCCCACGAAGGTGGAGACGCCTCCGTCCACTCCCGGGATTCCGGCCACGCCGGCATCGAACTCGAGAGACGGCAGGAGCGTGGCGGGGAACGGCATCACGCCGACCTTGCCCTCGCTGAAGGCCGCGGTCCAGGTGGGGCCGGCCTCATCGGTCGAGCTGGGGAGCACGGCCCCGGCCTCCTGCAGGTCCGCCCAGGTGTCGTACACGGCCTGAGCCGAATCGCCGTCGAGCAGTGACTCGGTGCCGTCATCGCTCATGACCTGGTCACCGGATGCCCAGATCGACGGGAACCAGGTGAAGACCAGGCACCCACCGCAGTTCAGGCCCGTCGCCGTGCCGTAGGTGTCGGGCTTGTTGAGCGCCTGCACGGCCTTGGCCGCATCGGCGAACTCCTCGAGCGTCGCGGGCGCCTTCTCGGGGTCGAGCCCCGCTTCGGCGAACAGCGCCTTGTTCCAGAACAGCATCGACAGGTCGAGGGCGAACGGCAGCACGTACTCGGCACCGTCGACGGTGCCGGCCGCGAGGTGGCCCTGGTTGATCTCGCCCTTGAAGTCGAGGCCGTCGATCTGCTCGGACAGGTCGCGGAAGAGACCCTGCTGGGCCCAGTTGGGCACGTAGACGATGTCGGCGGCGAACAGGTCGGGGAGCCCGTCCGAGCCGGCGGCGGCGCCGACCTTGGCCACGTAGTCGTCGTTCGGGACGACCGTGAGCTCGACCTGGTTCTCGTGGGTCTCGTTGTACGCGTCGACCAGCAGCTTGGCCTGTCGCTCGATGGGAGCGCGGGTCCACAGGGTGAGGGTCGTGCCGTCGTCCGTGCCCTCGGCGGTGATGGGCGCATCGGCGCCCGCGTCGTCCGACGCGGGTGCGCAGGCGGCGAGACCGCCGGCCAGCATTCCGGCGGTGAGGGCGGCGGCCGATGCGCGGAGCATGGCGCGATTTCGACTGGTGTGCATGAGGTCTCCTCTGAGCTCTTCCTCGAGCGGTGCGGGTGGGGCGCTTCGGCAGTGCAGCGCGGTTTCGAGATGGGTTCTTCGAAATTTACGAAAACCCTTTCGAAAAGGTATAGCGTGGTTTTGACGAGGGCGTCAACCCTCAGTCCGATAACCTTTCGGAAACAGGGAGCGGGATGAGCGACGCAGCGGGAGCACGGGCGGTGACGCTGAGCGACGTCGCCGCGCGCGCCGGGGTCTCGATCTCGACCGCATCGAAGGCGCTGAACGACCGCGGCGATGTGTCGGCGGCGACCAGGGCCAAGGTGCGAGCGATCGCCGAAGAGCTCGCCTTCACCCCGAACGCCATGGCGCGCGGTCTCCTCGCCGGGCGCACCGGCACGGTCGGACTGCTCACGAGCGACCTCGAAGGTCGTTTCATGATCCCGATCCTGATGGGGGCCGAAGACGCCTTCGGCGCCGGCCGCATCAACGTATTCCTCTGCGACGCCCGCGGCGACGCCATCCGCGAGCAGCACCATCTGAGAGAACTGCTGAGCCGTCGGGTCGACGGCATCATCGTCGTCGGCCGGCAGACCGATCCCCGTCCCTCGCTCGGTCAGGAGATCCCGGTGCCGGTCGTGTACGCGTACGCGCCCTCGGATGATCCGCGCGATCTGTCGCTGACGCCGGACAACTACGCCGGAGGGCGGCTCGCGATCGAGCACCTGCTCGCCTGCGGTCGCCGGCGCATCGCCCACATCTCGGGAGAGCCCTCATACGCTGCGGCGCAGGATCGCCTCGCCGGCGCCAGGGCGGCGCTCGCCGCGGCCGGCCTCGAACTGGTCGGTGAACCGATGCTGTCGGAGTGGACCGAGCACTGGGGGAGGGATGCCGCCGCGATGGTGCTGCAGCGTCATCCCGACATCGACGCCGTGTTCTGCGGCTCGGACCAGATCGCGCGCGGCGTGCTCGACTCGGCGCGCGACCTCGGACGCGTCGTGCCGGATGACCTCGCGGTGATCGGCTACGACAACTGGGAGGTCCTCGCGACCAATGCCAGGCCGGAGCTCACGAGCATCGACGCGAATCTCCAGCAGCTCGGCCGGCAGGCGGCGCTGCGGGTCTTCGACGCGATCGACGGCGTCGACATCGGCGAGGGCACGCATCACCTGCCTGTGCGGCTGGCGATCCGGGGATCCACGATCGCCCGACGGTAGCGCGGCTCAGGCCCCGTCGCGCCAGGAGTGCCGCGGCTCGAAGCCGAGGATGCGCCTCGCCCTCTCGATCGAGAGCAGGGTCTCGTTCGGCCCGACCTCACGGGTCACCGGCACGCCGGGGAAGACCTCAGCGATCAGGTCGGCGTTCGGCCGCGACATCACGGTGTCCGCCGCCGCGATGATGAACCGGTCGAAGCCGGGTGCAGCCACCTCGAGCGCGCGCTGCACGGCCTGCGCGCCGTCACGGCCGTCGATGTAGCCCCAGAGGTTCCATTTGCGCAGGAGCGCATCCTCGTCGAAGGACGCGAAGGTGGCGTAGTCCTCCGGATCCATCACATTCGAGAACCGCAGGGCCGTGATCGAGAGGTCGGGATGCCAGCGGACGAGTTCGGTCGCGAGCTGCTCCTCGAGCGTCTTCACGAGCGAGTAGACCGATTCCGGGCGGGCCGGATACTCCTCGTCCACCGGGATGTAGGGCGGCGGCACGTCGAACGGCAGACCGAGCACCGTCTCGCTGGACGCGTACACGATACGGCGGATGCCGAGGCGCACAGCTGCCCAGAAGACGTTGAACGTGGCCGGCATGTTGTTGTGGAAGGTCGCGACATCGCTGCGGATTCCCGGTGCCGGGATCGCCCCGAGGTGCACGACCGCGTCGATGCCGTCGTGGCGGTCGCCCACTCCGCTGAAAGCATCGATGACCTGGCCGTAGTCCGTCAGATCGACCTGCACGAAACCGGGCCCGCGAGGGCCGGCGAGGTCCATCCCGATGACGTCGTAGCCGTTCGATCGCAACTCGCGTTCGACGACGCGTCCGAGTTTTCCCGATGATCCGGTGAGAGCGATGCGCATGTCACCAGAGTGGCACGAACACGAGCCGGCGGGGCCGGGGGCCATACACTCAACGGCGTGAGTGAGTCGAGCAGCACCCCCGGTCGCACCGTCGGCGTGCGCGATGTCGCCGCCCTCGCCGGGGTATCCAGGCAGACGGTGTCGCGGGTGCTGAACGACCATCCGGAGGTCGCGGCCGACACCAAGGAGCGCGTACTCGCCGCGATGGCCGAGCTCGGATATCGCATGAACAACGCCGCCAGGGCGCTGGGAACCCGGCGCTCTCGCACGCTGGGCGTGCTCGCATCGGACGCGCTGCAGTACGGGCCGTCGCGCAGCATCGCCGCGATCGAGGCATCCGCCCGCGAGGCCGGGTACTGGGTGAGCGCCGCATTCGCCGACGCGGGGGATGCCGAAGCCGTGGTCGCCGCCGTCGACCACCTCATCACCCAGGGGGTCGAAGGCATCGTCGTGGTCGCCCCCCACGCCCGCACGCTCGAAGTGCTCGATGCCCTGCACATCGGCGTGCCGGTGGTGACCCTGCACTCGGCCGGGCGCGGTGCGCGCGGACTCTCGGTCGACCAGGCTGCCGGAGCCCGGCTCGCGGTCGCCGCGCTGGCCGATGCCGGTCATACCCGCATCGCACACCTCGCGGGCCCTGTGGACTGGCTCGAGGCGGAATCGCGCGCCGACGGCTATGCGGCCGAGCTCGCCGCGCGCGGGCTGCCCGTCGGCCCGGTGATCGCCGGCGACTGGTCAGCGGGTTCGGGCTACGCCGCGGTGCCGGCGCTGCGGGATTCCGGCGTCACGGCGGTGTTCGCCGCGAACGACCAGATGGCGCTGGGACTGCTCGGAGGGTTGCACGAGGCGGGACTCGCCGTGCCGGGCGATCTCAGCGTCGTCGGCTTCGACGATGTTCCGGATGCCGCGTACTACTGGCCGCGGCTCACCACCGTGCACCAGGACTTCGACGAGCTCGCGCGCCGCGCCGTCGCCGCAGTCCTCGGCGCGGCCGGGGCCGAGGCATCCGATCTCGCCCCCGTCGCCCCCGAGCTGGTGGTCCGCGACTCCGTGGCTCCGCCGCGTTCGCCTTGACGCCCGCCTTGGCCCATGGCACACTACTGTGACCGGTCACAGTGACCGACACCCGCACCGATGAGGTACCCGTGAGCAACGCAGCCCCCGCATTCGCCCCTGAGGTCGAAGCGTCCATCCAGGCCGTTCGCGCCGACGTTTCGCGCCTGCACGGCGAACTCGTCCGGTACGGCCTCGTCGTCTGGACGGGCGGCAACGTCTCCGGCCGCGTGCCGGGAGCCGACCTGTTCGTGATCAAGCCGTCCGGCGTCTCGTACGACGACCTGACGCCGGCGAACATGATCCTCTGCGACCTCGACGGCAACGTCATCCCCGGCTCGCCGGGCAGCGACCGGTCACCGTCGAGCGACACCGCCGCGCACGCCTACGTGTACCGGAACATGCCCGACGTCGGCGGTGTCGTGCACACCCACTCCACCTACGCCGTCGCCTGGGCGGCACGCGGCGAGGAGATCCCCTGCGTGATCACGGCGATGGCCGACGAGTTCGGCGGGCCCATCCCGGTCGGCCCGTTCGCGATCATCGGCGACGACTCGATCGGCCGCGGGATCGTACAGACCCTGCATGGGCACCGCAGTCGTGCGGTGCTCATGCAGAACCACGGACCGTTCACGATCGGCGTGAACGCGAAGGATGCGGTGAAGGCCGCCGTCATGGTCGAGGACGTCGCTCGTACCGTGCATCACGCGCGGGAGGCGGGTCCCCTCATCCCGATCCCGCAGGAGGCGATCGACAGCCTCTACAACCGGTACCAGAACGTGTACGGCCAGAACTCGGACACCCGTCGATGAGCGGCCGCGACGACATCCTCGCCGGTCGCACCAGCCTCGGCATCGAGCTGGGCTCGACCCGCATCAAGGCATGCCTGATCGGCGCCGACGCCACCGAGGTGCTCGCCACCGGATCCTTCGCGTGGGAGAACAGGCTCGAGGACGGCCTCTGGACCTACGCACTCGACGAGGTCTGGCAGGGGCTGCAGGCGGCGCTCGCCGACCTCGTCGCCGACGCCCACGATCGCTACGGCATCCACCCGGACTCCTTCGGGGCCATCGGCATCTCGGCGATGATGCACGGCTACCTCGCGTTCGACGACTCTGGTGAGCTGCTGGTGCCGTTCCGCACCTGGCGCAACACGAACACCGGGGTCGCCGCCGCCGAACTCACCGACCTGCTGGGCGTCAACATCCCGCTGCGCTGGTCGATCGCGCACCTGCACCAGGCCGTCGTCGACGGCGAGACGCACGTGCCCCGGCTCGACTTCGTCACCACCCTCGCCGGCTACGTGCACTGGAAGCTGACGGGCGAGCGCGTGCTCGGCGTGGGCGACGCCTCCGGCATGTTCCCGATCGACTCTGCGACGGGCGGATACGACGAGCGGATGCTCACCGCCTACGACGCCCTCGCCGGCGACCGCCTCCCCGCCCCGGCCGCGCGCCTGCTCCCGGCCGTGCTCCCCGCCGGCTCCGCCGCAGGAACGCTCACCCCCGAGGGCGCGAGACTCCTCGACCCGACCGGCGCCCTGAAGCCCGGCATTCCACTCTGCCCGCCCGAGGGCGACGCGGGCACCGGCATGGTCGCGACCAACTCCGTCGCTCCCCGCACCGGCAACGTCTCCGCCGGCACCAGCATCTTCGCGATGGTCGTGCTGGAGCATCCGCTGGCGAGCGTGCACCACGAGCTCGACCTCGTGACGACCCCCGCCGGCGATCCGGTCGCCATGGTGCACTGCAACAACGGCGCGAGCGAGCTGGCGGCCTGGGCCGGTCTCTTCACGCGCTTCTCCTCAGCGGCCGGTCAGCCGCTGAGCGACGATGCCGTGTTCGAGGCGCTGTTCCGCGAGGCGCTTCAGGGCGAGGCGGATGCCGGCGGACTGCTCGCCTACAACCACCTGGCGGGCGAGCCGATCGCCGGTCTCACCGAGGGTCGCCCGTTGTTCGTGCGCACCCCCGACAGCGCCTTCACGCTGCCCAACTTCATGCGGGCGCAGCTCTATGGTGTCTTCGGCACACTCGCGCTGGGCATGCAGGTGCTCGCTGCCGAGGGTGTGGGGCTCGACCGGATGTTCGCGCACGGGGGCATGTTCCGCACCGCCGGCGTCGCCCAGCGGTTCCTCGCCGGGGCGCTCGCCGCGCCCGTCGCGGTGGGCGAGCTCGCCGCAGAGGGCGGAGCGTGGGGCATCGCCGTGCTCGCGTCGTACATCGCGCACGCCGAGTCCACCGACCTCGGGACCTATCTCGACGAACAGGTGTTCGCCGCCGCTTCCCTCTCCGTCGTCGAGCCCGACCCCGCCGACGTCGCCGGATTCTCCTCCTATCTCGATCGCTACCGCGCGGGCCTCGCCGTCGAAGCCGCGGCCGTCGCATCGCTCTGATCTCCACCTCGAACACCGAAGGACCGTTCATGACCCGCACCACGCTCACCACCTCCCTCGACGGCTACGAGGTCTGGTTCCTCACCGGAAGCCAGCACCTCTACGGGCCCGAGACGCTCGCGCAGGTCGCTGCGCAGTCGCAGGAGATCGCCGGGATCCTCGAGGGCGCCGACGAGGTCCCGGTCACGATCGTCTGGAAGCCGGTCCTCACGGACGCCGCCGCCATCAAGCAGATCGCGCTCGAGGCGAACGCCGACGACCGGGTCATCGGGCTCGTCGCCTGGATGCACACCTTCAGCCCGGCGAAGATGTGGATCGCCGGGCTCAGTGCGCTGCAGAAGCCGCTCGCGCACCTGCACACGCAGGCGAACGTCGAACTGCCGTGGGCCGACATCGACTTCGACTTCATGAACCTGAACCAGGCCGCGCACGGTGACCGCGAGTTCGGCTACATCCAGACCCGCCTCGGCGTGCCGCGCAAGACGATCGTCGGTCACGCCAGCGACCCGCGGGTGCGTCAGGAACTCGGCATCTGGCAGCGTGCTGCCGCCGGGTTCGCGGCATCCCGTTCGCTGAAGCTCGCCCGCTTCGGCGACAACATGCGCTACGTCGCCGTCACCGAGGGCGACAAGACCGAGGCCGAACTGCGCTTCGGCGTCCAGGTGAACACCTGGGGTGTCAACGAGCTGGCGGATGCTGTCGCTGCCGCATCCGAGTCCGACATCGACGCGCTGGTCGCCGAGTACGAGGAGCTGTACGAGGTCGTCCCGGAGCTCCGCAAGGACGGCGAGCGGCACCAGTCGCTGCGCGACGGTGCGGCGATCGAGCTCGGCCTGCGGTCGTTCCTCGAGGAGGGCGGCTTCGGCGCCTTCACCACGTCGTTCGAGGACCTCGGCTCGCTGAAGCAGCTGCCGGGTCTCGCGGTGCAGCGCCTGATGGCCGAGGGCTACGGCTTCGGCGCCGAGGGCGACTGGAAGACGGCCGTGCTCGTGCGCATCGCGAACGTCATGGGTGCGGGTCTGCCGGGTGGCGCCAGCCTCATGGAGGACTACACCTACGACATGACCCCGGGCGACGAGCTGATCCTCGGCGCGCACATGCTCGAGGTGTCGCCGTCGCTGACAACCGCGAAGCCGACGCTGGAGATCCACCCGCTCGGCATCGGCGGCAAGGACGACCCGGTGCGCCTGGTCTTCACGGCCGACTCCGGGCCTGCCGTCGTCGTCGCGCTCAGCGACATGCGCGACCGCTTCCGCCTCACCGCGAACGTGGTCGAGAACGTGCCGCCGCGGGCTTCGCTGCCCAACCTCCCGGTCGGCCGTGCCGTCTGGAAGCCGGCCCCCGACTTCAACACTTCGGCCGCCGCCTGGCTGACCGCCGGCGCCGCCCACCACACCGTCATGTCGACCGCGGTCGGAATCGAGGCGTTCCGCGACTTCGCCGAGATGGCCGAGGTCGAGCTGCTCGTGATCGACGAGGCGACCACACTGCCCGAGTTCCAGAAGCAGGTGCGCTGGAACCAGGCCTACTACCGCCTCGCACAGGGCCTCTGACCGTGGCTGTCGAGCGCCTCGACGTGCCCCGCTCCGGACGCCAGCTGCGGATCGCCGCCGGGCCGTACGAGGCGTTCGTCGCGAGCGTCGGTGCGTCGCTGCGGTCGCTCACGTATGACGGCCGCGACCTCGTCGTGCCGTTCGACGCCGACGAGGTGCGCCCCGGCTACCGCGGAACCACGCTCGCACCGTGGCCGAACCGCATCGTCGACGGCCGCTACGCCTTCGGCGACGTCGAGCATCAGCTGCCGCTGACCGAGCCGGCGCGCGGCCAGGCCCTGCACGGTCTGCTGTCGTGGGCGGAGTTCTCCGACCGCGTCGTCGAGGACGACCGTGTCGTGCTCGCCGCGGTGATCGAGCCGCAGAGCGGATACCCGTTCCGCGTCGAAGTCGAGACCGAGTACCGACTCGACGCCGACGGCCTCACGCAGACGGTCATCGCGCGGAATCTCGGCGCGGATGCTGCGCCGTGGGGCACCGGACCGCACCCGTATCTGGTCGCGGGCCCTGGCAACGTCGACGCGTGGACGCTTCTGCTCCCGGCATCCGATGTCCTGACCGTGACCCCCGATCGGCTCAGCCCCATCGCTCTCGAGCCGGTGGCGCAGCATCCGGAGTGGGACTTCCGGTCGGCGCGCGCGATCGGCGACGTGTTCATCGACCACGCCTTCACGGGCCTCTCCCGTACAGGCGGGGTCGCCGAGGTCCGCCTGACGGCGGCCGACGGCACCGGTGTCGCGATGAGCTGGGACGAACGCTGCCCCTGGGTGCAGGTGCACACCGCCGACAACCCCGGGCATGACGCCATCCACCGGATCGGCCTGGCTGTCGAGCCGATGACCTGCCCGCCCGACGCGTTCAACTCCGGTACCGACCTCGTCGTGCTCGGCCCCGGCGACGCGCACGCCGCATCCTGGGCCATCCGGGCGCTATGAGCACGGCGACCCCGCCGATGGGGTGGAACAGCTGGGACTGCTACGGCACCACGGTGACCGAGGCCGAGGTGCTCGCGAACGCCGAGTTCATGGCCGAGCACCTGCTGACGTACGGCTGGGACACGGTCGTGGTCGACATCGACTGGTCGGACCCCACCGCGCGTTCGCACGGCTACAACGCGGATGCGCAGCTGGAGCTCGACGAGTGGGGTCGGCTGATCCCCGATCCGGTGCGGTTCCCCAGCTCAGCGGGAGGGGCGGGTTTCGCGCCGCTCGCCCAGCGCGTCCACGATCTGGGACTCCGCTTCGGCATCCACACGATGCGCGGGATCCCGCGCCGCGCGGTGACGCAGAACCTGCCTATCCTCGGCACGGATGCGCACGCTGGCGACGTCGCCGACGCGGGCAACGTGTGCGAGTGGAACCCCGACATGCTGGGCCTGGACCACGCGCATCCCGCGGCCCAGGCGTATTACGACTCGACACTCGCACTGTACGCCGAGTGGGGCGTCGACTTCATCAAGTCCGACGACATGCTCTGGCCGTACCAGGCGGCCGACATCGAGGCGTATGCGGCGGCCATCCGGCAGTCCGGCCGCGACATCGTGCTCAGCCTCTCGCCAGGGCGCGACCTGTCTCTCGAGCGGCTCGGGCACCTGCGTGCGCACGCGGACATGTGGCGGATCTGCGACGACCTGTGGGACTCGTGGGACGACGTCGCGGCGAACTTCGCCCGCTTCGCCCGGTGGGCGCCGTTCGCCGGCGAGCACGGCTGGCCGGACGGCGACATGCTCCCGCTCGGACGCATCGGTATCCGAGCCGAACGCGGCGAGCCCCGCGACGATCGTCTCACCCCGGCCGAGCGCGTCTCGTTGATGACACTGTGGATCATCGCCCGCTCGCCGCTGATGGTCGGCGGCGACCTGCCCTCCAGCGACCCCGCGACGATCGCGCTGTTCCAGAACGCCGAGGCTCTCGCCGTGATGCGGCGGTCCTCGCGGAACCGCGAGGTGTTCCGCGAGGGACGGCTCGTGCTCTGGGCGGCCGACGGGTCCGACGGAGAACGGTACGCGGCCGCGTTCAACCTGGCGGACGAGGCGTACGACGCCGTGCTGGATGCGGCGAACATCGGCTTCCCGGCATCGGGATCGGTCACCGAGCTCTGGAGCGGTGACGGGATCGCGCTCGAGCCCGTCCCGGTGCAGAGCGACGCTGCTCGCGGTGTCGCTCCCGGCAGTGCCGCTGTGCGGCTGACCCTCCCTCCGCACGGCGCCGCGCTGCTGCGGCACCGCGACTGACGGTCCTGAAGCAGGACAGCCGGGAAAAGGCTTGCCCGGCGGGCGTCCGTGCTGCTTGTATGTATGTTGACGTCAACTGTTAACGTCAACATGCGGAGCGAGGATGCTTCGATCACAAGGGAGTGGTTATGAAGAGAACGAAAGCTGTCGCCATGGCGGTCAGCGCCGTAGCGGTACTGACGATTTCGGCGGTGGGTCCGGCGCACGCCGCCGTTCCGACGGGTGACCCCACGACATACACGGCGCACCCGGCGATCCAGGATCCGGGCAGCGCATCGCCGAGCTACTTCCAGCCTTTCTGGTTCGACGACAACGGCGCGCACATCCAGGCGCACGGCGGCGCGGTCGTCTCCGCACAGGAACTGGGCGTCGAGGGCGGCGATGTGGTCACCGGCGAGGAGGCCGGACGCACCGTGTACTACTGGTACGGCGAGGATCGCAGCAACGGCTACCACGGCAGCCCCGGCGTGCACGCCTACAAGTCCTACGACACGCTCAACTGGACCGACGAGGGCGTCGTGCTGCGCTCGGTGTCGGATGCGGCTGAGCTCGAGTCGGAGTACTTCGACACGCTCTACGACACCGTCGACGACGCCGGGCAGCCCCGCACCGATCGCATCTCCACGCTGAACTACCACCTGAACACCAGCGATGCCGCCGAACTCACCACGATCTTCGAGCGGCCCAAGGTGCTCTTCAACGAGACGACGGGCAAGTGGGTGCTGTGGTGGCACTCCGACGGGCAGACCACAGCCGGCGGCAGCATGTACGCCCGCTCCATGGCGGGGGTCGCCGTCTCGGACAGCCCCACCGGCCCCTTCCGGTTGACCGGCGTGTACCGCATGCCGAACCGCACCGACTACAAGGCCTGCATCTCGGCCGCCGTCCCCGGCCAGGCCCGTGACATGACGGTCTTCCAGGACGACGACGGCACCGCATACATCGTCTACTCGTCGGAGGAGAACCGCTCGCTCTACGTCGCCGAGCTCGACGCCGCGTACACGAACGTCACGCACACGACCGACGTCGACATGGCGAATGCCGGGCAGTACTCCGACGACGGTCGCTACCCGTACCTGTTCGCCGACGGCACCGCCGACGCCCCGGTGCGCGGGTGAGGACTTCCAGATCGTGAAGGAATGCGGGATGCTCGAGGCGCCGGCGCTCTTCCAGCACGGAGGCAAGTACTACGCCGTGGCGTCCGGTGCGACCGGCTGGGCACCGAACCCGCAGACCTACCACACGGCCGACAGCATCCTCGGCACCTGGATCCGCGGCGTCGAGACCGATGACGTCTACGAGAACGTCGCCTACAACTCCATCCCCGAAGGCGGCGACGGACTGCTTTCCGTCGGCGACACCCGGCGCACCTCCTTCGGATCGCAGTCGACCAACGTGCTCGACCTGGGCGATGGCCGCTTCGTCTACATGGGCGACCGCTGGAACTCCGGGGCCGCCGACTCGACCTACGTGTGGCTGCCCATCACGATCGGCGAGAACGGCCGTGCCGAGATGCGCAACCCTGCCACCGAGGACCCGGCCAGATGGGCCACCGGCTGGGACGAGTCGTACTGGGATGACAAGGGAACCGGAAGCGAGATCTGGCGCGTCATCGAGGACGGACTTCCCGAGACGGTCGAGCCCGGCGAGGACTTCTCAGATGCCCTTCCGGCGACCGTCTCCGTAGAGGTGGGTGGTGCGGCCACCGACGTGGCGGTGGAATGGAGTGCGAGTTCGTTCGCGGAGCGCGGCACGCAGACGATCATCGGGACGCTCCCCGCCGACGCGCAGTTCACCGCGGGCCGCACGTTCGCCCGCACGATCGACGTCGCCACCCCCGGCGTCGTGAACCTCGCTCCGGAATCGGCGGTGGCGGCATCCAGTCGCCCGACACTCGCGCCCACGGTCGTGGACGGCAACGTCAAGGGCAAGGGCTGGGACGACTGGGTGGGCGGCGGCGTCTACCCGAAGTCCGGCTGGCTCTCGTTCTCGTGGCCGCTCGCGCAGGACGTCGACGAGGTCGTCGTGCACACCTACAAGGACGGCGCGGGCGCGACGTGGCCGTCGACGATCGCGGCCGAGTACCTCGACGCATCGGGTGCCTGGTCCTCCGCCGAGGTGAGCGTGGAACTGGCGCAGGATGCCGCGGCATCCGCACCTGTCGCGGTGCTCGACGTCTCGGCGCTGCCGCGCACGAACGGCGTCCGTCTGCAGCTGAAGACGGCGACCAACACGTGGCAGTCGATCTCGGAGGTGCAGATCTGGGGCGCGGACGGCGTCGAGGACATCTGCTCGGCCGAGGGCACGACGGTCTCGGCCAGCTTCTCTCAGACCGAATGGGAGACGATGCCCGCTCGCAACGCCTGTGACGGCAGCGCGGCGACCTCGTGGTCGACCTGGACCGGCGGCACCATGAAGGACTCCGCCACGTTCACCGTCGAGCCGGCGGCGGCCCGCATCGTCGGCAGCGTCGGCTTCACGAACAGCGAGGGCACGATCGCCGCAGTGGGCGTCGAGTACCGCGACGCTCAGGGCGCCTGGCATGCGACGAGCGCGCAGAATGTCGTACCGAGCGCCAACGGCGCGCCGACGTCGATCCCGTTCGACGCCGTCGTCGCCTCGGCCGTCCGGTTGACGTTCGCGACGCCGGGTTCGTTCCTGAAGATCCCGGTGCTGGCCGTGGGAGCGCGGTCGTCGGAGTTCGTTCCGGCGGTCTCCACGCGCTGCGTCGCCGGCAAGGTGCAGCTCGTCTCGACCGTGCACAACACCGGTGCGGGCGCCGTGGATGCCGTCGTCGAGACGCCGTTCGGGCGCCGGGTGGTCGAAGGCGTCGGAGCGGGGGAGAAGGGCTCCGCCGTGGCCGCGACGCGCAAGGCCTCGATCGCTGCCGGCGACGTGGCCGTCTCCGTGGGAGAGGCCGCGGTGACGGCCGGCTACCCCGCCGCGAACTGCGGCTGATCGCAACGGTGGCGGGCGGAGTCGGAGGAATCGGCACCGCCCGTCACCTTTGATCATTGACTTTCATCGAGGGTTAGTTTTAGTCTTGGAATTGCTTCGACGACGAAGCGACGGCATCCCGCAGAGAGGCGAAGATGGCACAGTTGCAAACTTTCCGACCACGCGCATCGGTGTGGCGGAGCATGGTTCAGAGCAGGATGCTCCTGCTCATGTGCCTGCCGGCGATCGTGTTCTTCATGGTGTTCAGCTACGCGCCGCTCCCCGGAGTCTGGATCGCGTTCACGAACTTCAACTACCGCGACGGCATCTTCGGCAGCCCGTTCGTCGGACTCAAGAACTTCGAGTTCCTGCTCAAGTCCGGCCAGCTGTGGCAGCTGACGCGGAACACGATCCTCTACAACCTCGCGTTCATCGTGCTCGGCAACATCCTGCAGATCGCCATCGCGATCATGCTGAACGAGATCCGGCTCGAAGTACTTCAAGAAGATCAGCCAGGCAGTCGATGTTCCTGCCGTACTTCATCTCGGTCGTCCTGGTCGGCGTGATCGCGTTCAACCTGCTGAACTACGACACCGGCGCGCTCAACGCGCTGATCGAGCAGACCGGCGGCGACCCGATCAAGATCTACAGCACCGCCGGCGCCTGGCCGCTGATCATCATCCTCGTGCAGCTCTGGCAGAGCACCGGCTACGGCTCGATCGTCTATTTCGCGGCGATCATGGGCATCGACAAGGGGCTGTATCGAGGCGGCATCCGATCGACGGCGCCTCGGCCTGGCAGCGCATCCGCTACGTCATCCTGCCGAGCCTCAAGCCGACATTCATCATCCTGCTGCTGTTCTCGCTCGGCGGCATCATGCACGGCAACTTCGGGCTGTTCTGGAACCTCGTCGGCAACAACGCCGCTCTGTTCTCGACCACCGACATCATCGAGACCTCCGTCTACCGGATGGTGCTGTCGCAGAACAACTTCACGACCTCCACGGCGGTGGGCCTCTACCAGTCGCTGTTCGGATTCGCCCTCGTGCTGACGGCGAACTGGATCGTACGAAGGATCAACAAGGACTATGCCCTCTTCTGACCTCAAGCCGGCCGTCATCGCCGACCCGGTGACCACGGAGGCCATCGTGCTCGCCGGGCGCAAGCCCGGACGCAGGCTGCGGGAACGCCCCGCAGGCCGCCCCATCAAGCTCGACCGCAGCGACTACGTGCTGCGAGGCATCTCCTACGTCACGATCACCCTGTTCGCGCTGTTCTGCCTGCTGCCGTTCGTGCTGATCGTCTCGGCCTCGTTCTCGAGCGAGTCGGAGATCATGAAGGACGGGTTCGGGCTGCTGCCCAAGGGCTTCACGCTCACCGCCTACGAGTACATCTTCAAAGCGCCGCGGCAGATCATCGGCTCGTACGTCGTGACGATCGTGATGACGGTGACCGGCACGGCGCGTCGGGTCTGTTCGTCATCTCGATGACCGGGTACGCGCTCTGGCGACCGGACTTCCGTTTCCGCAACCAGATCTCCTTCTTCATCTACTTCACGACCCTGTTCTCCGCCGGCCTCGCACCGACCTTCCTCTGGATCGGCCGCACGCTCGACCTGCGCGGCAACTACCTCGCGGTCTTGCTGCAGCTGCTGATGACCCCGTGGCTCATCATCCTGATGAAGAACTTCATGCGCACGGTGCCTTACGAGATCGTCGAGTCCGGCAAGATCGACGGCGCCGGCGACTTCCGCATCTTCTGGCAGCTGGCGCTCCCGATGATGAAGCCGGCGCTGGCCACCGTCGGGCTGTTCCTCGCCCTCGGCTACTGGAACGAGTGGTACCTCTCCTCGCTGTATCTCGGCAGCACCGTCGAGTTCAAGCCGCTTCAGTACCAGCTGTACAACGTGATCAACACGGCGAACGCCTTGCGCAACTCGGTGGCGGGCTCGAACGTCAGCATCACGGATCTGCCGAGCAACACGCTCAAGATGGCGAGCGCGGTCGTCGCGACCGGCCCGATCCTGCTCGTCTACCCGTTCGTCCAGAAGTACTTCGTCAGCGGCATCACCGTCGGCGCAGTCAAGGGCTGATCCCTGCCCTGCACATCCCACCCGCACTGAACCACGCAACATCCCCCCGCACCAACAGATATGAGCCGAAGGAGTCTCACATGAAGAGAAAGATCATCACGTCCATGGCAGCGCTGGTCGCGCTGGGCGTCAGCGCGACAGCACTGACCTCCTGCACCGCCGGGGACGGCGATCAGGAGGGCGGCGCTCCGACCGAGATCACGATGCTCGTGCTCGGCGACAAGCCCACCAACGGTCACCTCGAAGCCATGCTCGAGAAGCTGAACGAGCGCCTCGTCGAGAAGGCGAACGCGAAGCTCGACCTGTTCTACGTCGAATGGGCCGACTGGCAGACCCAGTACAACCTGCAACTCCTCTCCGGCGACGACAACGTCGACCTCATCACCACCGCGACCGACTGGCTCTACGCATGGGAGAACGCGAAGAAGGGGGCCTTCCTGCCGCTGAGCGAGGACATGCTCAAGGAGAACGCACCGAAGACCTGGGAGCAGGTGGATGCCGCAGGCGACTGGGACCTCACCAAGCTCGACGACGACCAGATCTACTTCATCCCCGAGGACAACTACACGCAGTGGACGAACCACGGCTTCTTCTACCGAGGCGATTGGGCGGCGCAGGCAGGCTTCCCGAACGGCGAGATCACGAAGTTCGAGGACTTCACGACCTACTTCCAGTGGATCAAGACCAACAAGCCGGAGGCCTATCCCTGGGATGTCGCCGGCGCCAACGAGTACCCCTTGGGCGGCTACCTCCAGGGGCACACCGACCTGCAGACCATCCAGCAGATCACCGCAGGCAACTACTTCCCGTTCCAGACTCCGGAGGGTGACGAGACCGACGTCACCTCCTGGTACATGGAAGGCGACGAACTGCTCGCGGCCGCGGAGGTGGCGAAGGAATGGAACGACATCGGCGTCTGGCGCGAGGACGCGCTGAACTACGACGGCGACACCCGTGAGCTGTTCTACGCCGGCCTGTCCGGCACCGACCAGCACCACACGCAGACGTTCGTCGGATCGATCGTCGACAACATGACGACCAAGCAGCCGGGCTCCGACCCGAAGCTGTTCTCGTTCGGTTCCGAGAACGGCAACTACTTCCGCGACATCAAGACCCATGGAGCGATGGCGGTCAGCGCCAATTCGTCGAACCCCGAGAAGGCGCTGCAGGTCTACGACCTCCTCCGCAACGACGAAGACGCCTACAACCTGATCAACTTCGGCATCGAGGGAACCGACTACATCGTCACCGACGACGGCAAGCTCGGCTACCCCGAGGGTTACGACTCGTCGACCGACGGACTCGGTGCCAACTTCTGGGCAGGGCGCATGGACGAGTTCGAGTTGCCGCGGACGTCCGAGGCTCCGAACAAGGAAGAGATCTACGACGCGCTCGATGCCGACGCCAAGGACTACCCGTACTCGACGCTCGTGGTCGACAAGACGCCGATCGAATCGACGCTCGCAGCCATGAGCGGCGTGCTCTCGGAGTACATCCCGCAGCTGCAGTACGGCAAGTTCGACGACCCGGCGGCGGCGATCGCCGAGATGCGCCAGAAGCTCAAGGACGTCGGCTACGAAGACGCCCGGGCAGAGATCGAAACGCAGATCAAGGCCTGGGACGACGCCCGCGAGGGCTGAGCAGGCACCACAGCCGGGCGGGTCGCGCGACGCGCGCCCCGCCCGGCTCACACAGAAGCTCCGAGAGGAAGAGGGGATATGGCCGGCAGCATCCTCGCACCGGAATCCGCGCTGATGCGGTTCCTCACGCGGATCGCGGATCTGATGATCCTGAACGTCCTGTTCATCCTCACCTCGATCCCGGTCATCACGATCGGGGCCTCGCTCACCGCCCTGAACTATGTGGGCATGCGGATCGCCACCGACACCGACCGGAGCATCGTCGGCGACTACTTCCGTTCGTTCCGGCGGAACCTGAAGCAGTCGACGCTGATCGCGCTGATCCTCGCCGCCATCGGCGGGGCGCTCGCCGCCTGGTACATCGTCGTCACGACAGCGCCGCTCCCGACGATCGCCGTGATCGTGCTGATGGCGATCTGGTATCTGCTCGCGTTCATGTTCGCGATGTCGACGCTCTACGTCTTCCCGTATCTCGCGCGGTTCGAGGGCGGCAATCGCGAAGTGCTGCGCAACGCACGACTGATGTCGATCCGGCATCCGCTGGCTCCGCTGACCGTCATCGTGCTCATCGCGCTCAGCATCGTCGTCACCATCTACTATCCGCAGGCCACGGTGTGGGGCCTGCTCTGGCTGATGATCGGCTTCGCCGGGATCGCCTATCTCGGCGGCGCACTCTTCGCCCGTGTGTTCGAGAAGTACGCACCTGCATCCACACCCGCCCTCGACGAAGAGGAATAGCACCCCGTGCACACGCAGTCCATCGAACAGTGGCTCTTCTCGCGAGCGGACGACCCAGACGCCTGGGCGAAGCGATACGACGACGCCGGGTGGCGAGCGGTCGTCGTCCCGCACGACTGGAGCGTCGAGGAGGAGTTCTCCGCCACGTTCTCCAGTGGAACGGGATACCTGCCCGGAGGCGTCGGCTGGTACCGGGCGCATGTGCCGACAGGTGCACTCGGGCTCCACGACCACAGCGTGGTGCGCCTCGTCTTCCACGGTGTCTACAAGAACGCCGAGGTCTGGGTCAACGGCTACCACGTGGGCAGCCGGCCATCGGGGCACGCGCGTTTCTCATTCGACGTCAGCGAGATCCTCTCCTACGCCACCGACGGCGATCTCGTCATCAGCGTGCGCGTCGAGCACACCGACATCTCGGACTCCCGCTGGTACAACGGCTCCGGCATCACCCGGCGCGTCGAGCTCGAGGTGCACGAGCCGGTGCACCTGCGCGAGCACGGCACGGTGGTGACGACACTCGAGGCGGATGCCGCTGCGGCGACGATCCGCGTCGAACAGACGCTCGTCAACAGCACGACCGAACCGGTCACCGTGCAGGCGCTGCACGAACTGGCCTCCCTGACCACCGGCCGCGTGCACTCCGCCGAGGTGTCCGTGCGGATCGAGCCAGGAGCTGCGGCGTCGACGTCGACCGACATGCGGATCGCCGAGCCCGAGCTCTGGTCCGACGATGATCCGCGTCTGCAACGGCTCACCACGACCCTCTCGTGGTCGGGCGGCGCCACGTCAGGGGAGGCGCAGTACAGCGAGATCATCGGCATCCGCACCTTCCGTTTCGACCCCGACCACGGTTTCTCGATCAACGGCGAGCCGCGCACTCTCACGGGGGTGTGCCTGCATGAGGACGCCGGCTGCCTCGGCACGGCGGTCCCGGCCGAAGCGTGGTTGCGGCGCCTCCTGATCCTCAAGGAGATCGGGTGCAACGCCATCCGCATGGCGCACAATCCGCACTCGCCGGAGCTGTACACCCTGTGCGACGCACTCGGGTTCTACGTCATCGATGAGGCCTTCGACGAGTGGGAGAACGCCAAGAACAAGTGGTGGCAGGGTCACAACGTCTACCCGCCGCGCCACCAGGGCTACGCCTCGGACTTCCCCGAATGGCACGAACGCGACCTGCGGACGATGGTCGAAGCCGGTCGCAACCGTCCGTCGATCATCGCGTGGAGCATCGGCAACGAGATCGATTACCCGAATGATCCGTATGCCAGCCCGCTGTTCACGGAGATGACGGGCAACAACGACGCGAACAAGCCGGACGCCGAGCGTGTGTACGACCCCACCCGCCCCGACATCCGGCGCCTCACCACGATCGCCCGGAATCTCGCACGCATCGTGCGGGAGGGCGATCCGACCCGACCGGTGACCCTGGCCGCCGCGTTTCCGGAACTCTCCAGTCGCACGGGCCTGCTCGAGCCGCTCGACGTCGTCGGGTACAACTACAAGGAGCACCTCTACGAAGACGACCACCGTCGATTCCCGGGCAAGCCGCTGCTGGGCAGTGAGAACTCGCACCGGTACGCGGACTGGCAGGCGGTCGCGCGCAACGACTACATCGCGGGTCAATTCCTCTGGACCGGGATCGACTATCTCGGCGAGGCGTACGGGTGGCCCATCCACGGCTCGGGCGCCGGGCTGCTCACGCTCGCCGGCTTCGCCAAGCCCATTTCGCAGCTGCGTCGCAGCTGGTGGTCCCAGGAGCCGTTCGCGTATCTGGCCGTCCGGCCGTTCGCCGAAGGGGAGGCACCGCTCTGGAGCCACCCGGTCTCTCGGGCGGTCGACTTCGCCGCGGCAGGTGCGACCGAGGTGCTGTGCTTCGCGCAGGCCGATTCGATACTCCTGACAGTCGGCGGCGAGCAGGTCGCCGCCGATTGGGACGATGAGCACGGTTACTGGCGGGCCGTGGTGCCCGCGCTCAGCGGACCGGTCCAGGTGCAGGCGCTGCGCGGCGGCGTCGTCGTCGCCGCCGATCGGCTCGAGACGGCGGACGTGCCCGCGAGCCTCGAGGCCGTCGTGTGGCAGGCGCCCGCGGATGCCGCAGATCGGTGCGCTGCCGTCGGGCTGCCCTCCGGCGGCATCGTGCAGATCGAATGCACGCTCCGCGACGCCGGGGGCGCGATCGCCCGTGGCGACGTGCTCGTCGAGGCGAGGGTGGAGGGCGGAGTGCTGCTCGGGCTGGAGAACGGCGACCTCGCCGACGTCACGGCCTATGCGCTTGCGCAGCGACGCACCCTGGACGGACGCCTGATCGTCTTCGTGCGCGCCGATGGACCGGCATCCGTCGTGCTCCACGCCGAGGGGCTGGAAGATGTCCGCGTGGTGATCGAGTGATGCGATACTGGCGAAGGTCGGCGCGAGGCGCCCGACGTGCATCGTCGGGACCGCGGTGGGGGAGCTGAGGGAGTGAGTATGGTCGTGTCGAGGCGGACATCGCGGGACATCCGCAGCGACTCCCGCGTCGAAGTCCTGCATGCCGTGCTGTCAGCGGGCCAGACCACGAGGAACGGCGTCGCCCGGTCCACCGGCCTGAGCCCCGCCACCGTCGCGACGATCGTCGGCGAGCTCATCGACGAGGGCATCGTCGCCGAGACCCGCGGCATCGCCGGCGGCATCGGCCGCCCGACCGCGCTGATCGGCATGAACGGCGAACGCGGGCGGGTCATCGGCGTCGACGTGGCCGAGACCTACGTGCGCATCGTGCTCTTCGACATCGCCTTGACCCAGCTCGCGTCCACGGTGACCGAACGCGACGAGAACGTGCTCGATCCGGCGTCCGTCGTGGAGGAGATCGGCGGCGCACTCGATCGGATGCTCGTACAGGAAGGCATTTCACGCGACGACGTGCTGGGTGTCGGACTCTCGCTCCCTGCGCTCGTGCAGGAGCCGTCCGGTGTCTCGGTGCTGGTACCGAACTGGACGTGGCATTCTGTCGAGCTCGAGCAGCTGCGCACCCGCATCGGACTGCCGCTCGTGATCGAGAACCCGCTGAAGGCGATGGTCGCCGCCGAACTCTGGCTCGGGCGCGGCAGGTCCGCGGCGAGTCTGGTCACGGTGAACCTCGGCACCGGTGTCGGCGCCGGCATCGTCCTCGAGGGGCGGATCCTGCGCGGCGCGACCAATTCCGCCGGAGAGTGGGGGCACTCGCTGCTCCTGCTCGACGGTCGCCGCTGCCGCTGCGGGCGGAACGGCTGCGTGGAGGCGTACATCGGAGCTCCCGGCATCCAGCAGACCCTCCGCGAGATCGCGCAGGACCATCCGCTGGCCGACGTCGCGCTGCAGGCGGATTTCATCGCCGCGCTCGCCGCGGCCGCGAACGCGGCGGACCCGGACCCGGCGGTCGCCGAGACGCTCGACCGGACCGCCTACTATCTCGGGTCGGCGCTCGCCGACCTCGTCGCCATCGTGAACCCCGACGTCGTGACTCTCACGGGCTGGACCACGTGGAGCCTCGGCTCCCACCTGCTCGAGCCCGCGCGCCGCCACCTGCGCGAGCAGTCTCCCGGGCACGCCGGGGGCGACGTCGAACTGGTCGTGTCGACGGTCGCCGGCAACCCGGTCGCAACCGGTGTCGCTCTGATCGCGCTCGAGCGCTTCCTCGTCGATGCGGGCCTGCTGACGACGCACATTCCCGTCGCCCTCTGAACATCCGGGACGCCATGAGGCCCCGCCACCCGATCGGGTGACGGGGCCTCATGGCGGGGGTGGTTATCCGCGCGTCCACTGCTGGGTCGGCGAGGAAGGGTCGCACGCGGCCAGCGCGACTCCCCACTCGTTCGCCGGCGTCGCGAGGCACAGGCCGGGGTCCGCGCCGCTGCTGATCGTCAGGTCGGCGTTCACCCGCCACTGCTGCGACGCATCTCCCGAGCAGTCGGCGACGGCGAGAGCGCTCCCGGCGATCGGGCCGTCGACGGCCTCGACGCAGAGGTCGCCGTACACCGACAGCTCTCCGGCATCCGTCGCGTGGAACGACTGGTTTCCGCCGCCGTTGCAGTGCCACAGCCCGAGCTGCGTGCCCGGGGCGGTCGAGCCGCCCGGCACATCGATGCACACGCCGTGCGCGACGCTCTTCAGAGGATCGCCGGGGGGAGCAGGAGGCAGGTCGTTCAACTGCTCCTTCTTGAGCAGGCCCCAGCCCCACTGCAGCTGCGCGAGTCCGGACTCGTTCGTCACTTCGAGCCCGCCGTCGGCGGTCTGCTCCGTCAGGGTGTACGAGTCGCCGGTGCGAAGCCCGGGCCAGTAGACGACGCCCATGCCCCGGTCGCGGGTCACCTCGGTGAGAGCACCGAGGTACGCGGTCGACACGTCGCCATCGTGGTTGCCGTAGTTCAGGCCCGTGGTCATGGGCGAGCCGGCCTCCGACACCAGCGTGCGCCAGCTGTACTCGCCGATGCGCGGCAGGAGGTTCGCCTTCCACTCGTCCTCGGTGGTGTGGCTCGCCCAGAAGCCGTAGAAGTGCAGCGACAGCAGCGTGCCCTTCAGCTCTTCCGCTGCCCCCACGCCGGTCACGTCGTCGTTGTACCCGGTACCCGAGACGATGACGCGCTTGCGCGGCACGGCGGAGTGATCGTCGAGCCATCCGGACGTCAGGGACACCCATTCGTCGAGCGTGTACCCGAACGGTTCGTTCATCGGCTCGAAGTACACCTTCGGGTTCTTGGCGTACGCGGCCACCACGGTGTCCCACATCGCATCGAAGGCTGCCGGGTCATCGGCACGACCGTCCTTCGCGTCGTCGGCCTCCCAGTAGCTGAGGATCACCTTGAAGCCGCTGTCGGTCGAGGCGTCGATGGCAGCCCGGTACGAGTCCCACCAGTCGGTGCCGACGCTCGATGGGTTGATGGGCAGCCGGACGGTGTTGGCCCTGACCTCCTCGCGGAACTCGCTGATGATCGCGGCGGACTTGTCGTACGTGGTGTCGTAGTCGTCGGCGATGCTGAGGCCGGACGGCACGACCTCGTCGTCGGCGTAGTTGTCCCGGGGGTCGGCCCAGTTCACGCCGCGGAACTCGTTGGTGCTGTGCGGGCCTCCCTGAGCCGCCGTGGCCGGCAGGGGGGAGAAGCCCATCAGGAGGGCGGCGGCCGCGACGGCCGCTCCGATCTGTCTCTTCATCGGGATCCGTTCGGTTCGGGTGCGCGTCTCTGCGCGGATGTCGACGGGTATCGACACCCGGCCAGCGTTGCACGGGAGCCACTAATGCACAAGGGTTAAAACAACGGTGAGAAAAAGTGCCAGCGGTTGTGCCCCGGAAACATGCTTGCGTTTCCGCGCCCCGGGTATATAGCGTTGCAGAAATGATCAACGCTGTTGTTGGAAAGCGCTCACCCGTCATCGATCGCCGCATCTACGGTCAGTTCGCCGAACATCTGGGACGCGGCATCTACGAGGGTCTGTGGGTGGGTGAATCCTCCGACATCCCGCATCGCAACGGGCTGCGCACCGACGCGATCCAGGCGCTGCGAGACATCAAGGTGCCGGTCGTGCGCTGGCCGGGAGGATGCTTCGCCGACGAGTACCACTGGCTGCAGGGGATCGGCTCCGAACGCGGTGCGATGGTGAACACGCACTGGGGCGGAGTGGTCGACCCGAACGAGTTCGGCACCCACGAGTACTTCGAGCTGCTGAACCAGCTCGATGCGGAGGCCTACATCAACGGCAACGTGGGAAGCGGCAGCGTCGCCGAGATGCAGGACTGGATCGAGTACATGACTCTCGACAGCCACACGCCGATGGCGGAGCTCCGCAAGAGCCACGGACGCGCCCAGCCGTGGAAGGTGCAGTTCTTCGGCGTCGGCAACGAGAGCTGGGGATGCGGCGGCAACATGATGCCCCTGCACTACGCGAACCTGTACCGGCAGTATCAGACCTACGTGCGCGACTACGGGGACAACCGCATCACCAAGGTCGCCTGCGGCGCGAACGCCGACGACTACGAATGGACCGACGTCCTGATGGCTCGCGCGGCCGGTCACATGGATGCGCTGAGTCTGCACTACTACACGCTCCCCACCGGTAACTGGGACGTGAAGGGCGCGGCCAGGGACTTCGACGACGCCTCCTGGTACGAGACCATCCGCCGCACCCTGTTCATGGACACCCTGCTCAGCCGGCACGGCGAGATCATGGACCGCTACGACCCGGCCAAGCGCGTCGGCATCTACGTCGACGAGTGGGGTACCTGGTACGACGTCGAGCAGGGCACCAACCCCGGCTTCCTGTACCAGCAGAACACGATGCGGGATGCCGTGGTGGCGGCGCTGAACTTCCACGTGTTCCACCGGCACGCGGCCCGCGTGCGGATGACGAACATCGCGCAGATGGTGAACGTGCTGCAGGCGATGCTGCTCACCGACGGCCCACGGCTGATCAAGACGCCCACGTACTTCGCCTTCGCGCTCTACACCGATCACCATGACGCGACGTTGCTGCCGATCGAGGGCTCGCTGCCGCCGCACACCGACGTCACGGCGTCCCGCAAGGACGGGGCCGTCACCGTCAGCGCCGTGAACTACGCGCTGGATCGCCCAGCTCGGATCGAGATCGATCTGCCCGGCGCCGTCGGCGCCATCCGGCGCAGCGAGATCCTCGTGGGCTCGTCGACCGACCACAACACGTTCGAGGTGCCCTCGGCCGTGGGGCTGACAGCGTTCGAGGGTGTGGCGGTGACCGGCTCGCGGCTGGTGCTCGACCTGCCGCCGTGCAGCATCGTCACCGTGCGTGCTGACGTCGCCGGCAGCTGAGGCTCGCGCCTCTCGAGGGGATCACGGTGCAGCGACTCGACGACTTCTGGGCGCATGACCCGTACATCCTCCCGTACGCCGCCGAGTCGACCTACTATCTGTACACCGCCGCACGCGATCAGCCCGCCGTCGTGGCGTACCGCAGCGCGGACCTCGGTACCTGGGATGACGACCCGATGGTCGTGTTCCGGGTGCCGGAGGATTCCTGGGCCTCGGCGACCGAAGCACCGTGGGCGCCGGAGGTGCAGGAGTATCGTGGCCGCTTCTACCTGTTCACGACGTTGCACGACTCGTCGAGGCAGCTGGAGGTACCTGGCGGGGCGCGCTTCCGCGCCTTCGCCGAGGGCGGCGAGACCGAGTACATTCCGACGGCGCGCGGCACCGTGATCGCCGTGGCCGACCATCCGGCCGGGCCGTTCGAGCTGCTGCGTACGGACGCGCCGGTCGCGCCGGCGGAGTTCATGTCCCTCGACGGCACGCTCTTCGTCGATGACGACGGCGCACCATGGATGGTCTACGCGCACGAATGGGTGCAGATCTACGACGGGACCATCGAGGCCGTACCGCTCGCGCCCGACCTCACGGCCGCTGCAGGAGATCCCGTCCTCCTGTTCCGCGGCTCAGAGGCGGCGCTGCTCAGCAGGCTGCCCCCGAGCGCCCGCACCCGGATGCCGTATGTCACCGATGGGCCGCAGCTGAGGCGACTGCGCAGCGGAGCGCTCCTGATGCTGTGGGCGACGTACCAGCCGCGCGATGACGGATCCGACTATGTCGAGACGATGGCCGTATCGCGCAGCGGAGGGCTGGCAGGGCCGTGGGAACAGCTCGACACCCTGGTCGACGGCAACGCCGGCCACGGGATGCTGTTCGATACCTTCGACGGGCGCACGATGCTCGTGCTGCATCGCGGAATGGGCACTCCGCGTGTGCGCGCCGAACTGCACGAGGTCGTCGAGACCGAAGACCGCGTTCGGCTCGTGCACTGACGCTTCCGCGTTCGGCTCGTGCACTGACGCTTCCGCGTTCGAAGACGTCAGCGCGCGAGCCAGTTCCGCAGGGAACGGGTGACCCACGGCAGCACCCAGTAGGTCATGACCGGCGTGAGGACGAGTGTGGTGATCAGCACGCGCAGCCAGATCGGCAGCGCATCGCCCCAGCCCGGGATCGGGCTCATCAGGTAGGCGAACGTGACGTTCAGCGGGAAGAATCCCAACCAGATCGCGACGGCCTGCTTCCAGCGCGGCGGCGCGGAGACCACCTCGGTCGCGCCGGTGGCGGCATCCACGACCGTGATCGATCCGGTCCCCGGCTCGTCGAACCAGCCCTCGATGCCGGTGCGGCGCTTCGAGCGCTCGCTGCGGACGAAGCCCTCGCCCATCGACAGCCACCACTCGCGTTCGGCGGAGCGCTCCCATGCCTCGAGGGTCTCGTCGCCGGCGAACCGGTAGAGCATGTGCCACACCTGGGAGTGCTCTCCGGCGCGCACCCACCCCGACCCGAGGAACCCCGGATACGTGCTCGCGAGATTCAGCCCGGTCTGAACCCAGGCGGTGGCCTCCGCGATGCGGGCGGGGTCGACCTCACGGCGGATGGAGACGGTGATCGGCAGAGTGCTGGATTCGCGGGACATCGTGGCCTCAGGAGAGCAGGCGGCCCGGATCACGGGCACGCCCGAGTGCGGATGCGCCAGGGTCTCGGCGCGGTGACGATTCTACGCTCGGCTGCCCGTCGCGGGCGCGTTGGCCGGCACTTCCCTCGGCCGCGTGCGCTTCGCTCGGCCAGAATCCAGAGAAAACGGCCGAGCGAAGGGCAGCAGGCCGAGGCGGCGTAAGGGAGAGAGAAAGACCCCCGCCGACCCGATTCGGCGGGGGTCTTGCGGTGATGAACCGCGATGGGAGCGACCAGAGCGCTCACCGTGCGCGGAATCTTGCGACTACCCGATCCGGTCTGTGTCCATCCGCGCATCTGCAGGTATACGCATCGGAAGTGTCCGCATGGTGAACCGGTGGTGAAGGATTTCCGACGGGGGAGTGCGCCAGCTGCATCCCGACGACTACGTGTGACGCGGACGAAGCGTTCCCAGGTGCACAAGCGCCGGCTCTGACATGTCAGAGCCGGCGCTTGTGTGCTCAGCACACTCTGGATCAGCCTGCGCGGGGCGCCGTGACCGTGATCAGAGCCGCGGTGTCATTCTGCATCGACTTCTTCACGGTCACGACGGTGCCGTACCCGACGCCCGCGTCCGCCGGGTTCCCGGTGCCGAGCACCGTGAACCCGAGGTCGAGGCCGTACAGGTCGGTCGCCGGGGTGCCGTCCGGGTTCACCACTCGCGTGGTGTACGGCGCTTCGTCCACCGACGGCACGACGACCGACGCGTCACGCAGGCGGTTCAGCAGCTGGCCGTCGCGAACCTCGATGCCGGCCACCCAGCCCTGATCATCCGTGAACGTGCTCACCGGCGGCTGCGGGGCGAAGGTGGTGCACGCCTCGTTGCTGAGCGTGGCGTCGACCAGGCAGTCCTTGAACGACGACGTCGGCACCAGGCCGAATGCGGCGTTCGATGACTGCGCGCGGGTCGACACGTTCTTCAACAGCGTCGGGTCCAGCGCTGCCTCGGCACCAGTGCGACGCAGCGGGTCGAAGTGGCTGTCCACGAGCAGCAGGCCGCCCTTGGCTCCGTAGCTCGGAAGGCTGGTCAAGTTCGCGGTGACGTGGTTCACGTTGCCGTAGGCGGTGTCGCGGTACCAGACCAGTGCGCCGGGAGCGTTGTACGGCACCTTCTCGACCTTCCAGCCCTCGGCGGAGTACACGGTCGTGTAACCGTACTTCAGGCCTTCATCGAAACCGTCGTAGTTGCGCCATTCGACCAGGTAGTACTGCGCCTTGATCTGGGTGCCGCTGTCGCGGTGCCATCCGGCGCCCGTGGTGTCGGTCCAGCTCGCCACCGTCGCCGTCCAGCCGTTGTCGCCGGACTCGACGTCGTCCGACCACACCTCGGCGCCCGCGCTGGTGAGCGCGAAGTCGTCCGAGAACCATCCGCGCTCCTCGAACCCGGCATCCGTCGCCTCGCGGAGGCGGATCTGGATGTCCTCACCGGCGAACGCCGACAGGTCCACATAGTCGTGACGCCATCCACCGGAGGAACCCGTGAGACCGTACCTCTTGTTCCCGTAGTCCTTCATCCGCCCGTTCGGGTCGGAATAGCCATCATCGGTCGAGACAAGCGCACCGGACTCGTCGTAGATCTTCTGCTCGGCCCAGGTGCTCCCGCCGTCGGTCGAGACCTCGACGAAACCGTAATCCCAGTCCTCCTCGATGACGTAGTCGTTCCACATCCAGAACCTGGCATCGGCCGGTACCGACTCGATGGACCGGGTCAGGCGAACATCCGCCCAGCTCTGATCGGCGCCGGAGTACCACATCTCCGCGCCGCTGTGCGGTTCGGCGAGAACGATCTCCTTGTCCGGCAGGTTGATCTTGACGCCGTCCTTCGTGCCCTTCTTCGGGCGCGACGTCTGACCGACCTTGATGGTGGTGGTTCCGTCGCCGGGATTCACGACCTGAGGATCGACCCAGCCGAGCACCCACTTGTCCCAGAGGCCCATGTGGGTCGGCATCGACTGGAAGATCGGCCCCGAGTGGGATCCCGAGCTCATCAGATCCCAGAAGTCGATGTCGGAGTTGCCGGCGTTCGACGTGTCGTACAGGTCGGGCAGGCCCAGGTCGTGGCCGTACTCGTGCGCGAACACGCCGACGCCGGAGTCCTCGGGCTGCACGATGTAGTTCGAGATCTGGAAGTCGGTGCCGGGGATGGCGGCTCCGCCGGCCACGGCTGAGGAGTGCGCCCAGATCGCGTAGGTGCCCTCTTTGCCGCCGCCGCCCGACTTGTCCTCGCCGGCGTGCACCAGCACGACGTGGTCGATGACGCCGTCGGGTTCGTTGACGTCGCCGTCACCGTCGCGATCGCCCTGATCCTCGATGTCGTAGTCGGCCCAGGGGAAGTCCGGGTTCTGATCTGCGACCGCCGCGACCGCGTCGATCGGGAGCTGGCCCGGTCCGAGCGGGTTGTCCGGGTGGCCCTGCTGATCCTGCATCGGGCCGGCCTCGTACTCGCCCTCCTCGTTGAGGTGGCAGACGGTGGCGCCGTAGTACCCCTCGGAGTGTGGCACAGAGACCCATGCCGTCGCTTCGCCGGAGAGCGAGTAGGCACCGCGCGACATCTCCTCGTACATGTTCTTCATGGTGTAGCCGGAGATGTCGAAGCCGGGTTGCCCGTCGGGACCCGTCAGATCGGTGCGCACGCGCTCTGTGATGCCGTCGTCGGAGAAGAGCATCCTGTTGTAGTGCTCGGACGAGAAGTCCGGCACCCACATGCTGTTGTTGTCCGCCTGCGCGGCATCCGCTGGGTTCGGGATGTTGTTGTGCAGGGTGGGACCCTGTTCGCTTCCCGGCATGCAGGTTGTGGCGCCGAACTCGGTGGGCACGTAGACGCCGGAGAAGTCATCGGTGCCGTCGAACTCGACGAGGATCGTGAGCAGCTTCGCCTGCTGAGTAGCGTCGGAGTGCTTTAGGGCCTTGGGGCTCTTGCCCGTCTTGATCGACTGTGCCTCGGTCTTCGCCAGCTGCCTGGCGGCCACCGGATTGCCGTGCGCGTGCTTCTCGTCGTGCTTGTTGGCACGTTCGAGAGGGGAACCGCCGAAGGGCCCCTTGGCGTTGCCGCTGGTGATCAGCGAATCGTCGGATGAGTCGAAAGCCCCTTCCACCCTCGGCGCCACGTAGTTCATGTAGTACTCGTCTGCGCCGATGGGTGCCGGTGCCGGAGGAGCATCCGAATCCGGCGGGGCCGCGGTGGCCGATCCGGAGCCGAGCGTCACGAACCCGGTGGCTGCCAGTGCCAGCACCGTGCCCGTCGCAAAGGCACGCCGTCGTGCCTGAGCCGTCCATTGAGACATGTTTCTCCTTTTCGCGCGCACCGGGGCGAAAGGTCATCGCCACGGTGCGATCGGGTGAGCGCCGAGATCAGGCGCACGGATCAAGGTCTACCGTGCACCGCGCCGCAACGGAAGGGGTGGCGTGAGATTCGTGCTGTCTCGGGACCGCAAGGCGGACTTACAAGGATGTCCTAGTAAATAGTCGGATGCCGGAGTAACATTGCCATTGTGCCAATTACGGCACGGAGGGATGTCACACAATGACTCGCACAATCGCACACTTTGTGGGCGGATCGCTTCTCACTCCCGATGGCGGGCGCTTCGCTGACGTCTTCGACCCGAGTACCGGAGCGGTGCAGGCGCGGGTGCCGCTCGCCTCCGCCGATGAGGTGCGCCAGGTCATCGACAACGCCGAAGCGGCGCAACCGGATTGGGGGGCCACCAATCCTCAGAAGCGCGCCCGCGTGCTGTTGCGCTTCCTCGACCTCGTCCAGAAGGACATGACGGCGATCGCCCGGCTTCTCTCCAGCGAGCACGGGAAGACGCTCGACGATGCGAAGGGTGACATCCAGCGCGGTCTCGAGGTCATCGAGTTCGCCGCCGGTGCGCCCCATCTGCTCAAGGGCGAGTACTCCACGGGCGCCGGCGCGGGAATCGACGTCTACTCGATGCGGCAGCCGCTCGGCGTCGTCGCCGGCATCACGCCCTTCAACTTCCCGGCGATGATTCCGCTGTGGAAGGCGGGTCCCGCGATCGCCGCCGGAAACGCATTCATCCTCAAGCCCAGCGAGCGCGATCCCTCGGTTCCGGTGCGACTCGCGGAGCTGTTCCTCGAGGCGGGTCTGCCCGCCGGAATCCTGAACGTCGTGCACGGCGACAAGGAGGCCGTCGACGCGATCCTCACCGACCCGCGGATCCAGGCCGTCGGATTCGTCGGTTCCACGCCGATCGCGGAGTACATCTACACGACGGCCGCCGCGCACGGCAAGCGCGCCCAGTGCTTCGGCGGCGCGAAGAACCACATGATCGTGATGCCGGACGCCGACCTCGATCAGGTCGCCGATGCGCTGATGGGGTCGGGTTATGGCTCGGCCGGCGAGCGGTGCATGGCGATCTCGGTCGCCGTGCCGGTGGGCGAGGAGACGGCCGATGCTCTGGCGGCGAAGCTCACCGAGCGGGTCGCCCAGCTGCGCATCGGTCCGTCGCTCGCGGAAGGCGTGGATTACGGGCCGCTCGTGAACCGCGCCGCGGTCGAGCGCGTGGAAGGGTACATCCAGAAGGGCGTCGAGGAGGGGGCCACGCTCCTCGCCGACGGACGCGGGTTCAGCGTCGACGGTCACGAGAAGGGCTTCTACCTCGGACCGACCCTGTTCGACCATGTCACCACCGACATGACGATCTACCGCGAGGAGATCTTCGGGCCGGTGCTGGTCATCGCCCGCGCCGCCGACTACGAGGACGCACTGCGGATGGCGTCGGAGCATGAGTTCGGCAACGGCGTCGCGATCTTCACACGTGACGGCGACGCCGCCCGCGACTTCGCCGCCCGGGTCAACGTGGGCATGGTCGGCATCAACGTGCCGATCCCGGTCCCGATCGCCTACTACACCTTCGGCGGCTGGAAGAGGTCGGGCTTCGGCGACCTCAATCAGCACGGTGCCGATGCCTTCCGGTTCTACACGAAGACCAAGACGGTGACCAGCCGCTGGCCGGCCGCGGGCATCCGCGACGGCGCCAGCTTCGTCATCCCGACCATGCACTGATCCCACGAGGACCCACGATGACCATCACCGCAACCACCACCACCGCCGAAGAGCGTGAGGCGATCCTCGACGCCGTGCGCGAATACGCAGATGCCGAACTCGCACCGTTCGCCTCTGAGCGCGACGAGAAGCACATCTTCCCCCGGGAGTCGCTGCGGCGCGGTGGGGAACTGGGCCTCGGCGGCATCTACGTGCGCGAAGAATTCGGGGGCACCGGCCTCAGCCGCTCCGACACCGTCGCGATCTTCGAGGAGCTCGCCAAGGGCGACCCGGCGGTCGCGGCCTACATCTCCATCCACAACATGGTCGTCTGGATGATCGACACCTATGGCGATGACGCACAACGCGGAGAATGGTTGCCGGGGCTCACCGCGATGTCGGACTTCGGCGGCTACTGCCTCACCGAGCCGGGCGCGGGATCCGATGCCGCGAACATCGCCACCAGTGCCGTTCGCGACGGCGACGAATACGTTCTCACCGGTGTGAAGCAGTTCATCTCCGGGGCCGGCGAGGCGGCCGTCTACGTCGTCCTGGCGCGCACCGGCGAACCAGGGGCGCCGGGTATCAGCGCCTTCCTCGTCGCCGGCGATACTGAGGGGCTGAGCTTCGGATCGCTCGAGCGGAAGATGGGCTGGCATGCGCAGCCGACGAGGCAGGTCGTCTTCGACGGCGTGCGGGTGCCGGCATCCGCCATGCTGGGCGATGAGGGCAGGGGCTTCGCGATCGCGATGTCTGCCCTCAACGGCGGCCGTCTGAACATCGCCGCCTGCTCGATCGGCGGCGCGCAGTGGGCACTGGATCGTGCCGTGCAGTACGTGCACGAGAGGGTGGCCTTCGGTGAGCCGCTCGCCGAGAAGCAGTCGATCCTGTTCGCCATCGCCGACATGCGCACCGAGCTGCAGGCCGCCCGCCTGATGGTCCGCGACGGAGCGCAGGCCGTCGACGAGCAGGCGCCGGATGCGACGATGCGCTGCGCGATGGCCAAGCGCTTCGCCACGGATGCCGGCTTCGACGTCGCCAACAGGGCCCTTCAACTCCACGGCGGCTACGGGTACCTTCAGGACTACGGGATCGAGAAGGTCGTCCGTGATCTGCGGGTGCATCAGATCCTGGAAGGGACGAACGAGATCATGCGCCTGATCGTCGGACGAGAGATGCTGCGCCCCGCGGGGTCCGCCTCGATGCGGAGCTCGTCATGACCCGCATCGCGTTCCTGGGCCTCGGCCACATGGGCCTGCCGATGGCGAAGAACCTCATCGCCGCCGGGCACGAGGTGCGTGGATTCGATCTCGTGGATGCGGCGGTGGCGGCCGCGCAGGCCGCGGGGGTTCCGGTGGCCGAGTTCGGAATCGACGCGGTCTCCGGCGCCGAGGTCGTCATCACGATGTTCCCCGCCGGGAAGCACGTGATCCAGGCGTACCAGGACGGCCTGCTCGCGGCGGCCGAACCGGGCACCCTGTTCATCGAGTCGTCCACGATCGCCGTCGAGGAGGCCCGCGCCGCACACGCCCTGGCCGTGGAAGCCGGGCACCGCAGCATCGACGCCCCGGTCTCGGGCGGTGTCGTCGGCGCGGAGAACGGCACCCTGGCCTTCATGGTGGGCGGCTCCGACGAGGACTTCGCGGCGGCGCTCCCGCTGCTCGAGGCGATGGGCAAGCGCATCGTGCACTGCGGCGGACCCGGGCTCGGCCAGGCCGCGAAGGTCTGCAACAACATGATCCTCGCCGTCTCGCAGATCGCCGTCGCCGAGGCCTTCGTGCTCGGCGAACGACTCGGACTCGAACATCAGGCACTGTTCGACGTGGTCTCCCAGGCATCCGGTCAATGCTGGTCGATCACGACCAACTGCCCCGTACCCGGGCCGGTGCCCACCAGTCCGGCGAACCGCGACTATCAGCCGGGATTCGCGGGTGCGCTGATGGCCAAGGATCTGGGATTGGCGCTGCAGGCGATCGAACAGACCTCGACGGATGCGCAGATGGGGCGGCTCGCGCAGCAGCTCTACGCGGCGTACGCAGGCGGTGACGGCGGGGGCCGGGACTTCTCCGGCATCATCACCGACATCCGCGAGGGTCGCGTCTGACGCGTCTCTTCAGCGGCATGCTCGCGGGGTGACTTCGGCGCATTCGTTCTGTCGGCTCGAATGGCTGATTGTCGGCTCGATACTGCGATCTCGGCCTCCGGAACGGAATTCGAGCCGACAGAACGAGCTGGCGGGACTGGATGCAGTGCCATCGCGCGATACTGATTTGACCACGACGGAGGGGCCTACACGATGACCGAATACGAAACGATCCTGGTCGAGCAGCGCGGACGTGTGGGGTGGATCACACTCAATCGGCCCGAGGCGCTGAACGCGCTGAACAGCCGCATCGCGGACGAGCTCACGGCGGCCGCAACGGCCTTCGATGCCGACGACGGTGTCGGTGCGATCGTCGTGACCGGGTCCGAGAAGGCCTTCGCGGCGGGCGCCGACATCAAGGAGATGGAGTCGATGTCGGCATCCGAGATGCTGGAGACCGACCATTTCGGCGCCTGGCGCGACTTCGCGGCGGTGCGCACCCCGGTCATCGCGGCGGTCTCCGGCTTCGCCCTCGGCGGCGGCTGCGAACTGGCGATGATGTGCGACATCATCCTCGCGGCGGACACGGCGAAGTTCGGCCAGCCCGAGATCAACCTCGGCGTGATCCCCGGCATGGGCGGCACGCAGCGGTTGATCCGTGCGGTCGGCTACTACAAGGCGGCCGAACTGGTGCTCTCCGGCCGCTTCATGGGCGCCGAAGAGGCGGAGCGGGCGGGCCTCGTCTCGCGGGTCGTGCCGTCATCCGATCTCCTCGCCGAGGCGTCGAAGCTCGCCGAGACCATCGCATCCAAGTCGTTGCCGAGCGTGCACGCCGCCAAGGCCGCGCTGGATGCGGCCATGGAGACGACGCTCGCTGAGGGGCTCGCGCATGAGAAGCAGGCGTTCGCCGCGCTGTTCGACACGGCCGACCAGAAGGAGGGCATGGCGGCGTTCCGCGACAAGCGCGCGCCACGCTTCGAGAATCGGTGATGCCCCGCTGCCCGCACGAGGCGACATGACTCGCATGAGACACCACGCCGTACGTGTTGCCTCGTGCGGTTGATGTGGGTTCGTGTTGTTGAAGTGGGTTCGATCTGGATGCGTGGGGGCTCAGCCGCGCAGTTCGGCGAGGACCTTCTCGCGGCGGCGCTGGCGCGTCTCCTCCTGCCTGGCCTCCGCGACTGAGCGCGCGTGCTCCTTGCGCCTCGTATAGGAGAGTGCGTCGAAGGCAGCGCGCAGCGCAGGATCCTCGTCGAGGGCCGCGGCGAGGTCGGGTGGGACGTCGACTGTCCGTTCCGCTTGGTCCATCGCTATCGTGACATCGATCTCCTGACCGATCTCGATACCGAGCTCGGCGCGCGCCGCCTTGCTGAACCCGATCAGGTTCTCGCCGCCCATCCGCCCCAGCCGCAGCCGGGCACTTCGGCCGCCGACCGAGACGACGACGGGGAAGGCCTTGCCCGCCCCGATGGACGCCACCTGCTCATCGGAGAGCAGGATCGCGGCGGCGGGGCCGCGCGGTTCGAGGACGGTGTGCAGTTGCAAGTCGCTCATGTCGTCAGGGTACGCCGGTCGACGCGGAACGTCAGTCGACGGGTACGGCAGATGGCAAGGCGACCTTTCGGTCGGCGGCGGCGATCGTCGCTGGGCGATGCGCCACAAGGAGCACAGCCCGGTGGTCGTTCCTGCCCAGCAGCTCCATGATGGCGGCGTCGGCCTCTGGATCGAGGGAGGCGGTCGCCTCGTCGAGCACGAGGACCCGAGGATCCCGCAGGAGGGCTCGGGCGATGGCGATGCGGGCACGCTGCCCTCCGGAGACGCCGGCGCCGTGCTCGCCGATCGGTGTTTCCAGACCGAGCGGGAGGCCGCTCCCCTGATGCAGCAGCCCTGCCGAGCGGGCGGCGGCGGCGATCATCTGCTCCGTCGCGTCCGGATCGCCGAGGAGGATGTTGGAGCGGATCGTTCCCCGCAGCAGCGGCGATGACTGCGGGACGACGGCGATGCGGGCACGGAGGTCATCGTCGTCCAGGTCGCGGAGGTCGATGCCGTCGACACGGATGCTGCCGGCATCCGGATCCCACAGCCGCTGCGCGAGGCGGGCTGCCGTGGTCTTGCCAGCGCCGGACGGCCCGGTCAGCGCGACGGTCTCCCCGGGAAGGACGTGCAGATTCAGGCCTTCGAGCACCGCCCGGCGCCCGTCGTAGGAGAAGGATGCCTGATCGAAGACCAGCCCGGCCTCCGGCCGCTCACCTGCAGTCTCCGCCGAGGCGGAGACTGCAGGCGGCTCTGACAGCACGCCATGGATGCGCTCGGCCGCCGCGCGCAGGGTGCCGGTGTTTCGCAGCAGGTCGGCGATCTGGGCGGCTGGCGCGAGACCGGCGACGGACACGGTGACGGCGAGCGGGATGTCGACGGGGTCGAGAGCTGCCCGATCGATGAGGACGACGATGATGGCGCCCAGCGCCGCGAGGGCGACCGTGATGTCGGCGATGCCGCGCTCGACGCCCACCCGCGATGCCTCTCGGGTCTGGATGCGGGCGAGGGCCCTGGTGTCGTCGGTGAGACGATCCGACTGCACCCCGAGAGCATCCGCGCCGATCAGCTCGCGAAGTCCCCGAACGGTGTCGAGCAGCTCGGCGCGGAGACCCGCGGCGCCGGTCGCGAGCGCGTCGCTGTCGCGGCGGGCACGCCGGGCCGTCACCAGCGGAACGACGACGCCGACCGCGAGCAGCGGGATCCACACCAGCAGCAGGAGGGGACTCAGCGCAGCGGACACGGCGATGCTCGACGAGAGGATGAGCAGAGCGCTGAGCGTCTGCGCGGCCGTGTGCGCGTAGAGCCACTCGAGCGTCTCGATATCGGCCATCACCGTGGTGGTGAGGTCGCCGCTGCGGCGGTGGTTCCCTCTCGACGGCAGTGCGCGCCGCAGCGCATCGAAGACGCGGCTGCGGAGGTCGCCGATGATCCGGTACGCGAGGTCGTGCGAGACCCAGGATTCGCGCCAGGCCGTGACCGCCGCGACGAGCCCGAGCATCGAGAGCACCACGGCGGCGAACGGCAACGGTACAGGCTCGCCCGCGACGACCCGCCCGACGACGAACGCCAGCCCGAGGGCGATCGCGAGCACAGCGGCTTGCGTGACGACGCTCCAGAGCACGGTCTCGATGAAGAGTGCACGACGCGTTGCCACGATCGGCAGCAGGCGGAGTATGGATCTCATGCCGCTCCCTGACGCACGAGCGCGCCGACAGGAGGCGGCCCGTCGCCGGTATCCGCGATGCGCCCGCCGTCGAGGGCGATCCAGCGATCGGCGTGTGCGCATGCGCTTTCGCGGTGGGCGATGACGATGATCGTGCGATCGGATGCCGCAGCAGCGACGCCGTCCATCACTCGCCGTTCGGTGTCGACGTCGAGGGCGGAAGTCACCTCGTCGAGGACGAGCACCGCCGCGGGCGCGAGCAGACCTCTCGCGATCGCCAGCCGCTGGCGCTGGCCGCCGGAGAGCTGTTCGCCGTTCTCGGCGAGCACGGTGCCGTAGCCGTCGGCGAGATCGCTGATGACCTCGTGGATGCCGGCCGCCTCGGCTGCATCCACGATCTCGGCGTCGGTCGCATCGGGGCGGTACAGCCGGAGGTTCTCGCGGATCGACCAGGCGAACAGCGCGGGATCCTGCGGGACGACCACGATGCTGCGGCTGCGGGCCCGCGCGGTGAACTCGCGCAGCTCAGTGCTGTCGATGCGGATGCTGCCCGAGTCGGTCTCCATCTCGCGCTCCAGCAGTCGCGCGAGCGTGCTCTTGCCGGAACCCGATCGGCCGAGCACGGCGACGGTCTCGCCGGGGGAGACCTGGAGATCCAGGCCATGCACCCCGCTCTCCGTGCCGGGATAGCGATAGCGGAGGTCGACGATGTCCACGGCTCCGTCGCGCGCCGGCTCGCCGTGCGCGCCGTTCTCGGCGACGGCGGGGACGAGCGAGAGCAGCCTGTCCAGGCCGTCCACCGCGGTCAGTCCGAGGTATCCGGCGTGCCAGTTCGCGCCGAGGTCCTGCACGGGGCGGAAGCATTCGCGGGCGAGCAGCAGCACGACGACGGCGGCAGCAGCCGGGGCGCTGCCGCTCACCACGGCGATCAGCGCCGCGGACACCGCGAGGACGATGCCCAGATGCATCGCCAGAGCGCTCACGGCCGTCTCGACGAGGGAGAGCCGCAGCTGAGTCATGGTCGCGCGACGCAGGCCGTCGGCGTCCGCGGCGAGCCGGGTTGCAGTGCGTCCGGTGGCGCCGAATCCCCGGAGCAGCGGGATGCTCTGGAGTGCCTCGACGTAGTCCGAGGAGAGCCGGGCGAACCGCTCCCAGCGAGCTCGTCCGTTCTTCAGCAGCAGGGCGTCCCAGGCGCGCGGTGCGAGCACCGCCACCGCCGCGGTCACGGCGAGGACGACTCCCGCGGCAGGCGAGGCGAGCGCCGTGATCGCGACGACAGCGGCGGGGACGACGAGCACGACGAGGAGCTGGGGCAGATACCTCGTATAGTACGCGTCGAGCCCGTCGACGCCGTCGATGATCGTCGCCGTCGACGCTCCGGAGTCGCGTTCGGCGACGGGCACCGCCGACAATCGGCCGAGCAGGCGCCGCCGCAGCTTCATCCGCACAGAGGCGCCGATGCGCGTGGCGAGCGGCTCCCGCAGCCACGTCACCACGCCTCGTACCAGCGTCACGCTGGACAGGAGCGCCAGTGACGCGATCAGATCACTCCCGCCGCTGACGAGCGACATGATCGCCGATGAGGCGGCGAGCGCGAACGTCACGTGCAGCGCCGACAGGAGCAGACCGACCCCGGCGAGCGCGAGGATCGCCCAGGGGACGGCGCCGGCCAACTGCAGCAGTCGTCGATGGATCACGGATCAGAACGCCTCGGGGTAGAGCTCCTCGGCGATCTGCCGCACGATCTTGATGTTGCCGAGCGTTCCGGGAAACACGTCGGCGCTGGACACGGCGACCATCCGGCCCTCGCGCACGGCCGGCATGTCGGGGAACGTGGTGGTGAGGTACTCGCGGGTCGCCGCTTCGTGGGCGTCATCGTACACCGCGAACACCAGAGCATCCGGTTCCTCCGTGGCGAGGGACTCCGGCGAGATGGTCGCCGCGAAGAATCCCGCGAACGCCGGCTGGTCGGGCGTGAAGACGCTCTCCGCTCCGGCGGAGCGCAGGATGTCGTACTCGACTCCCGCGCCGATGCCCTGCAGGGTCGTGCCGTCGACGTAGACCTGCGCGACGCGCAGCTTTTCGACGTCGGCCACCGCGGCGGCGATCTCGGCCAGTTCGGCTTCGCCGTCGGCGATGAGCTCGGCGGCGGCCTCTTCGACCCCGAAGATGACGCCGAGGTTCTCGAGGTCGACGAACAGGTCGGCGACCTCGCCGGTCATCCGCCGTTCCTCGCAACCACCGGCGGCGACGTAGACCGCGGCATCCGCCTGCTCGAGCTGCTCGATGCTCGCGAACCCCTGCTCCGCAGTGAACTCGTAGGTGGTGGGGGAATAGACGAAGTCCGGCTCGACGGAGAGCAGGTCCTCACGGCTCGGAGGCATGACGTCGCCGATCGTCGGCACGTCGGCCGCGAGATCCGCTATGTCGTCCGGCAGCGCCTGAGCAGCGGCCTGGGCCTGACCGGCTAGGCGGTCGGCCTGTCCCAGACGCAGCAGGAGCTCTGTCTGAGCAGGGTGCATCCCGACGGCCGCTTCGGGGATGCCGTCGACGACGACCTCGCGACCGCAGTTCTCCACGGTGACGGCTTCACCGCCGTTGGTGTCGTCCGATGTAGCGGCCACCGAGGTGCCGCACCCGGTCAGGAGCAGAGCTGCGGAGGTCATGAGAATGGCGGCGCGTGCGCGTGCGCGAGGGAGGGAGGGAGCGGTCATGAGCGGAAGCTGCTTTCTGTTCGGAGTTCTTCGGTGCGGTTATCGGGCGGAGCCGGGGTAATGCCGGCCAGCCTGTGGAACGCGAACACCGGTGCATCGGCATCGCCGAGAATGTGGACGTCCACGTCGAAGACGGTACGGATGAGGTCGGCGGTGAACACCGTGGCGGGCGCACCGGCGGCGACGACGCGCCCGTCGGACAGCACGACGACACGATCGCAGTACTGGCTCGCGAGGTTCAGGTCGTGGAGCGCGGCGATCACGGTGCGACCGAGGTTCCGCACAGTGCTCATCAGCTCGTGCTGATGACTGATGTCGAGGTGGTTGCTGGGCTCGTCGAGCACGAGCACCGGGCTTTCCTGGGCGAGGGCGCGCGCGAGCATGACGCGCTGCCGCTGGCCGCCGGAGAGGGTCGCCACCATGCGGTCGCCGAGGTCGGTGATCTCCGCGCGCTGCATCGCGTCGGCGACGATACGCAGGTCATCCGCTGTGTCGCGGCCGAACGAGGCGTGGTGCGGAGCTCGGCCGAGCAGCACCGTCTCTTCGACGCTGAGATCGAAATCCGTCGGCGGATCCTGCAGCATGACCGCGACCGAACGGGCGACCTGCCGGCCGCTGAGGTGGCGGATCTCGCCGCCGTCGAGGCGGACGGCTCCGCTCCGCGGCTTCACCGCGCGGTAGAGCGTGCGCAGCAGGGACGACTTGCCGCTGCCGTTCGGCCCGAGCAGGCCCACGACCTCTCCCGGCTCGACGGTCAGCGACGCATTCCGAACGACCTCGCGTCCGCCGAGTGCGACGGTGACGTCGTCGATCTCGACCCTCATCGCCCGAACCCCGCACGGTCGGCTCCGCTGCGGCGCATCAGCCACAGGAAGAACGGAGCCCCCACGAACGCCGTGAGGATGCCCAGTGGGATCTCGGTCGGAGCCGCGACGGTCCTCGCCAGCAGGTCGGCGACCATCAGGAAGACGGAACCGCCCAGGATCGTCACCGGGATCAGCCGCCGATGGTCTGCGCCGACGGCGATCCGCGCGATGTGCGGGATCACCAGGCCGACGAAGCCGATCCCGCCGGCGACCGAGACGACGGTGCCGGTCAGCAGCGAGGCGATCACCAGCATCAGCCCTCGCAACCGGGAGGCGTCGATCCCGAGAGATGCGGCCGATTCGTCTCCGGTCATCAGTGCGTTCAGCGACCGCGCCAGCAAGGCGGCGATCGTTCCCGCGATCACCAGCGCCACGGCCGGGCCGATCAGGCTCGACATCGTCGCGGCCGACACGCTTCCCAGCAGGAAGAACAGCACGCTCACGACGTTCTGCGCGTCGGTGGAGATGGTCAGATAACTCGTCACCGCGCTCAGCAGCGTGCCCAAGGCGACGCCGGAGAGGATCATCCGCGTCGGCGACAGTGATCCGTTCTTGCGGGCGAGCGCCCACACGCACGCGCAGGCGGTCAGGGCGCCGGCGAAGGCGGCGACATTCATCGACAGTCCGCCCAGAGCGGCCGAGCCGAGCACGATCACCAGCACCGCACCGACGCTCGCACCCGAGGAGACGCCGAGGATGTACGGCTCGGCGAGCGGGTTTCGAACGGTCACCTGCATCAGCGCGCCGGCGAGTGCCAGCCCCGCGCCGCCGAGGGCGGCGAGCAGCGCACGCGGCAGCCGGAACTGCCAGACCGCCTGATCCTGCAACGGAGTCAGCGAGCCGTCCGACATCCAGGGAATCCCCGGGAGGAGATGACCGATCACGATCTGCGCAGCTTCGAGCGGATGCACCTGAACCGACCCGATCGCCCCCGAGATCACGATCAGGACGAGGATCGCCGCGACCAGCGCGATGCACAGTGCCGACGTGCGGCGGGTCAGGCGCTGACGGGAGGTCGTGGAGGCCCCGTCAGCGGCACTCCGGACGGAGGCTGCGGCAAGCGAGGGCGAGGGCACAGGAACTCACCCTATTGATAACGATTCTCATACGCAAATGCACGACGGCTTTGCGTTCGACGTCACCGGGTCAGTGTGTGCTCGCTTCCAGGTCGGCCGCCCCTCGCGGAAGACGCCGCCGTCCGGCGCCTCCACCATGGTCTCGCCGTACCGCGCCATGGAGCGCACGTGCAGGGCCGGATCGAGGGATGCGGCGAAGACATCGGCCGGGGGCGCGGCGATCACTCGCTCCAGGATGAACTGCGCCATCTCAGAGCGGGTCAGGCTGCGGGCGCGGGTCAGTGAAGTCGCCGGCGTCCCTGCGCAGGCGGGCGACGATCCCGACCAGTGCCGCCGCGTCGTCAGGACTGATGCCGGGTGCGGCGAACACCTCGGAGTTGAGCGCTGCCGTGGCACGCTCGACCAAGTCGCGGCCCGGATCGGTCAGGGCGAGCATGGCGGCACGACCATCGTACGGGTGCGGCTCGCGGATGATGAGCCCGTCGCGCACCAGCCGCTCGGAGGTGCTCGTCACTGTGGTGGCATGCACCTGAAGGCGTGCCACCACGCTGGACAGAGGAAGGCGCCCTCTGCGGCTGAAGGCGAGCAGCCGGAGCACTTCGTAGCGGGCGAAGCTGAGTTCGAACGGCTTCAGCGTCGCGTCGACGCGAGCGAGCAGCAGCTGCTGCGCTCGCATCACCGAGATCACCACGGTCATGCCGTCCGCAGCTTCCTTCCAGCCGTGCGCGACCCATTGCCTCTTCGCCTCGGCGAGCGGATCAACGGGCAGCGGACGCGGTTGGGTCACGGCTCTACGGTAGGGCATCAGGAGCGGGCCGGTTCAACCGGGTCTTGCGGCACCCGTTCGGAACTCAGATCCGCGACACACGCGAGCTCCTCGATGACTCTCAGTGGCAGAGAAGATGGCACTCAGTATCGCCGACTAGAATCAACGAAGTCGTGAGGAGCAATCGATGAAGATCTTCGTCCTGGTCAAAGAGGTGCCGGACACCTATGGCGATCGCAAGCTGAATCTCGAGACGGGCATCGCCGATCGATCGGCCGGTGACGTGGTGCTGGACGAGATCACCGAGCGTGCACTCGAAGTCGCGCTGAGCCACGCCGACAAGAATCCGGGCGCCGAGGTCGTCGCCGTCTCGATGGCACCGGGGTCCTCGACGGCGTCGGTGCGGCGGGCGCTTGCGATCGGCGCCGCATCCGCCGTGCACATCGCCGACGAGCAGCTGGCCGGTGCCGACCTCGGACTCACCGCCGAAGTGCTGGCTGCGGCGATCCGCAGGGGCGGAGCCGACCTGGTCATCACCGGCAACCTGTCCACAGACGGATCAGGCGGTGTCATCCCGGCGATGCTCGCCGAGCACCTCGGCTTCGCGCAAGCCACCGCGCTGAGCGCCGTGGAGATCACCGCCGACGGCGTCGCCGGCACGCGAGCGGCGGATGCCGGCGCGCAGCCGGTCTCCGCACCCCTTCCCGCGGTCATCTCAATCACCGAGGCCCTTCCGGACGCGCGCTTCCCGAACTTCAAGGGAATCATGGCCGCGAAGAAGAAGCCGCTGGAGCTGCTCTCGCTCGCCGATCTCGGTGTGTCGGCGGACCCCGCCGCAGCGCCTCGCAGCATCATGACCGCGATCGCCGAGAAGCCGCCGCGCGCGGCGGGCGTGAAGATCACCGATGAAGGCGACGCCGGCGCTCAGCTGGTGGAGTACCTCGTGCAGAACAGGCTGGTGTGACGATGAGCTACCCGGAGAACTCGATCCTCGTCCTGGTGGATGTCGATCCGGCAGGCGGAGCCGCGAGCAGCACAGCTGCCCTGGTCGGTGCGGCGGCCGTCGTCGGCACGCCCGTGGCGCTCGTGGTCGGTGGCGCACAGGCCGCGATCGACGCGGTGGCCGCGGCGGGAGCATCCGTCGTGCTCACCGCACCCGGTGACGACACAGCGCTCACGGTGCCCATCGTCGATGCGCTGCAGGCCGCGCACGAGCGGGTGCGGCCGGATGCGGTGCTGATCTCCAATTCGATCACCGGTCGCGATGTCGCCGGACGGTTCGCCGTGCGCACTCGCTCGGCCCTGTCGGTGGATGCCATCGACGTCTCCCGTGATGACGAGGGCATCGTCGCGCATCACTCGGTCTACGGCGGCGCTTATCTCGTGGACTCGGCGCCGACCTACGGGACTCCGGTGATCACCGTGCGCCAGGGCGCGGTGGATGCCAGGGCGGAAGCCGTCGCTGAGCCCGTCGTCGAGGCGCTCGAGATCTCGGCGTCCGGCGCGGTCGCAGCCACGGCCGGCGCGATCGAAGCCGTCGAGGTCGCGTCGTCGCGCCCTGAACTGCGTGGTGCGACCCGCGTCGTCGCCGGAGGCCGCGGGCTGGCATCGAAGGAGAAGTTCGTGCTCGTCGAGGAGCTCGCCGATGCTCTCGGCGCGGCGATCGGCGCCTCGCGTGCGGCGGTCGATGCGGGATACATCCCGCAGTCGCACCAGGTCGGGCAGACCGGCGTCTCGGTATCCCCGCAGCTGTATGTCGCTCTCGGCATCTCCGGCGCGATCCAGCACCGCGCCGGCATGCAGACGTCGAAGACGATCGTCGCGATCAACAAGGACCCGGAGGCGCCGATCTTCGAGGTCGCCGACTTCGGCATCGTCGGCGACCTGTTCACGATCGTCCCGCAGGTCATCGCCGCGCTCGAGTCGCGGAAGAAGTAGCGTTCGTCATGGCAGAGCGGATGCTGAGGCGCGGCCTTCCCCGGGTGAGCGGCGGCGAGCCGTGGCCGCCCGCCGGCGCCCAGGTCGCTGACAGCACTTCGGGGGCCGACACGCCAGATGTCGGACCGATCGGCGAAGATGTTCCGACAGCTGGCGTGTCGACCCCCCGTATGGCAGCGGATGCCGCGCCGTCGGTATCGGTCGGTGCTGTCGCCGGTGCCGCGCCGTCCGCCTCCGCGACGCCGTCCGCCGCCGCGGCTGTCACCGCAGGATCGGATGCCGCATCGCCAGCATCCCGCATCCGTCGCGGCCTGCCGCGTGTTCCGGGCGGCGAGCCCTGGCCCGCCGCTGGCTTCGCTCCTCACGCTTCGGCGGCCGACACGCCAGATGTCGGACCGGTCCGCGAGGAAAGTCCGACATCTGGCGTGTCGGCCCCCGCGGCAGTCGCACCCGCGATGCCAGCGCCTGCTGCCTCGCCGGCGGTCGCGGTCACCGCTACGGATGCCGCCGCCATCCCGGTCCGACGCGGCCTGCCGCGCACCGGAGGTGGTGAGCCGTGGCCCCCGGCCGGCACCGTTCCGCCCGTCGCGGCCTCCGTCAGCGCGATCGACGACGCCACCGAGACGGGCCCGGAATCGCCGGTCGTCCTCGCCGAGGAGGGCGCCCCGCCGGAGAAGACCGCCGCCCCGGTCGTCGCTTCCGGCGACCTCGCCCCGATCCCGTTCACGCGCACGGTGTGGCACGGCAGTGCTCCGCAGCACATGCCCGTCGCCGCATCCGACGGCCGCCGCCCGACCTGGACGCAGGCCATCGCCGGCCTCTTCGGCGCCGCAGCTCTCGGCGTCCTCGCCGCCGCCGCTGTCGCTTTCGTGCGCGCGGGGCTGAGCATGCCGTTCATGCAGGACTTCCTCGCCGCTTTCCCGGGCGAATACCATCCCGCCGTCGAGGTCGCCCCAGGTTTTGCTCCCTGGGTCGGCTGGCAGCATTTCTTCAACGCGTTCCTGATGGTGCTGATCATTCGCTCGGGTCTGCGGGTGCGCAGCGAGAAGCGGCCGACGGTGTTCTGGACGCCGCGTGGCAGTGCCAACGGCAAGGGCAAGATCAGCCTCACGCTGTGGTTCCACCAGGCCCTCGACATCCTCTGGCTGGTCAACGGCGTGATCTTCTTCGTGCTGCTGTTCGTGACCGGCCACTGGGTGCGCATCGTGCCGACCAGCTGGGAGGTGCTGCCGAACGCGCTGTCCGCAGCGCTGCAGTACGTCTCCCTCGACTGGCCGACCGAGAACGGCTGGGTGAACTACAACAGCCTGCAGCAGCTCGCCTACTTCGCGACGGTGTTCCTCGCCGCGCCCCTCGCCGCGGCCACCGGTTTCCGGATGTCGGGGATGTGGCCGAAGAGGGCCGAGCGTCTGTCGAAGGCCTACCCGGTCGAGTGGGCGCGTGCCGTGCACTTCCCGGTGATGCTCTACTTCGTGGCCTTCATCGTGGTGCACATCGCCCTGGTGATGTTCACCGGGTTCTTGCGCAACCTCAACCACATGTACGCCTCGAACGATGCGGTCACCTGGACCGGGTTCTGGGTGTTCACGGCATCTCTCGTCGTCATCGCCGTGGGCTGGGCGGCCGCGCGCCCGCTGGTGCTCGCGCCGATCGCCAAGGTGTTCGGCAGCGTCTCCGGGCGCTGAGTTCCCGCCGAGACCCCGTGTTATCGCCGAGACCCCCGTCTGCTGACGTCAGCAACCGGGGGTCTCGGCGATAAGTGGGGGTCCCGGCGAACCGGGGTGTTGACTCAGCGCACGAAGCGGACCTCGGTGAGCGTCTCTCCGAGGAACGGCTCGGTGTGCGAAGCGCCGTCGAGCGTGAAGCCGTTGCGGGTGTAGAAGCGGTGGGCGCGGGGGTTGTCCTCGGCGACCCAGAGGTACAGCGACTCGTCGTTGGCGACAGCCGACTCGAACAGGCGCTGCCCGATGCCGGTGCCGTGCCAGGTGTCGAGGAGGTAGATGAAATACAGCTCGCGGAATGCGGGAGCATCCTTGTCGCGGGCGGGACCGGAACCGGCGAAGCCGACGATCTCACCGTCGACGAGCGCGGCGCTCATCGTGAAATCCTCGCCTTGCGCGGCCCAGTGCGTCCAGAGCTCCGCCATGCGGCGCGGAGACACCTTCTCGAGGGCGGCCTTGCTGATCAGGTGGTCGTAGGTCTCGTGCCAGCACTGCGCGTGCACGCGACCGAGGGCTTCCGCATCGACATCACGGACCGGACGGACGATGACTTCGGGGTGGGCTTCGGCGCTCATGCCGCGACTCTACGCGCGGGTCCCGCGAAGAGGAAATCGAGCGGATGCCGTTCACGGCACGTTCGCGCAGGATGGAGGGTTCGCACAACGATGTTCGTGAATTGTGCGCCCATGGCTACGATCGATCTTCGTGAACGTGATCTGGCGCACTCTCCTGGTGATCCTCGGTGCTCGTCGCCGCGCGCGGCGCGGAAAGCGCCTCGACCCGACGGCGGTGGGCAGCATCCGCCTGACCACGCTCCCGACCGACATCGACATCCTGCGCCATATGAACAACGGCCGGTATCTGTCGCTGTTCGACCTGGGGCGCTGGGATCTGCTGATCCGCACCGGGCTGTTCGACGCGATGAAGGAGCAGGGCTGGTACGCGGTGGTCTCCAGCGAGACGATCACCTTCCGCAGATCCCTCGAACTGTGGCAGCGCTTCGAGATCCAGTCCCGGTTCATCGGGCACGACGAGAAGGCGCTGTTCATGGAGCATCGTGCGGTCGTCGACGGCGAGATCTACGCCAGGGCGATCGTGCGGGCGCGGATGCTGCGCCGCACCGGCGGCACGGTCAGCAACGAGGAGCTGTTCGCCGCGGTCGGAAGGCCGGAGGGCGTGCCGGAGATCGACGAATGGGTGCACGACTGGGCCGCGGCATCCGCCCTGCCGCCGGTGCGGACGACGGCCCCGAGCATCTGGAACTGAATCCGTCCGTCCGGCGCGGTAGTTTGGGCGTGTGTTGGCGATCCTGACGACGACGGGCCGGGTGCTGTGGCGGCACTGGCCGGCGATGATGGCGTGGTATCTGGCAGGGATACTCGTTCACTACGTCGTCGTCCAGACGGCCGGAACGATCGGCGCCTACACGGCCACGGTCGGCCTGCTCGTGCTGCCGATCGCGATCCTGGCACGTCTGATCAGCCTGGTCGCGATGTTCCTCGTGCTGCGCGACGGTTTACGCAATCTGCAGGAGGTCGCTCCCCTTCCGGAGTCGCCGGTCGAGCGTCGCCGAACCTTCCTCTCCGCGCTGCTCGCCGGCATCCTCCCCTTCTTCGCGGTGTACTGGGCGCAGGGGCTGTTGCGGGAGGACATCAACGCCTATTCGGCGCGGGCACTCTATGTGCGCGACGGGCTCGGGTGGCAGGCGGTGGCGGACGGAACGGAACCGCTGCCCCAGGGCGACGCGGTGACTGATCTGCCTCTCAGCGGATGGACGGTCGCCATCATCGTGTTGGCGTTCGCCGGTCGCTGGGCGTGGTCGAAATGGTCATCGCGCCTGAGCCGCTGGTTCTCACCGGTCGCGGTGTACTTCGAGGTCGTCTGGGTGTTCTTCTCAGTGATCCTTCTCGGTGATCTCTTCGACACGGTGAAGGGCTGGGTCGACACACGCGTGGCGATGGCGGTTATTGAAGACATCCGGGAAGGCATCCTCGACGCGGTCGCACCGCTGCGCTGGCTCTGGGAGGCGATCGGCTGGGTTCTCGCCGAGGTCGGGCCGGTGCTGCTCGCTCCGCTCGCGTGGCTCACGATCGCCGGCGTGGTGTTCGGGCAGGCGATCGTAGCCGAGAAGCTGCGCGTCGAGAACGACCTCGCTTCTCGGGTTCGCGAACATGTGAAGGCGATTCCGAACCCGGTCGTGCGACGGCTGAAAGACCTCGGGGATGAACTCGGAGCGAGGTTCCGACCGCTCTGGCGCGCTGTCGTGCTGATGTGGCGTGCCGGCCCGGTACTGGTCGCTTCGTATGCCTTTCTGTACGTGGCAGTGAAGGCGTTGGAGTCCTACCTGCAGCTAGGAATCACGCGTGTGATCGGTGCACAGGACATCGTGTTCTGGTCGATCGCCATACCGGTGGTTTCGCTCGTGCCGCTGCTCTTCACGGAGCCTCTGAGGATCGCCCTCGTCGCCGGAGCCTACGACGCGACTCTCGCACGACTGCGTCGCCGCAGCGATCGCGCGGACTCCGGATCGGTGTCCGTCGAAGAGCAGGAAATGCGCGCGGTCGCGGATGCTGCCGGGCTGCTGCCTGCCTCCGCCGACGCGGTGGCCGCTTCGATCGTCTCTGCGCCGAGACATGATGAGGTCGGCGGTCAGGGGTCGATAGAGAATCTGAGGAACGATCCGCCTGACAGTTCACCCGGTGAGCGGATCTCGACCCAGAACGGGCCGTCGGCGTCATCGGGCACCACGAACGGCGCGATGAGTTCGTAATCCCCGGTGTCGGCGGTCGTGCAGTACTCGGGCTCATCGATGTTCGACGGCAGTCCGATCTCGCTGCGGGCCGGCCTCCACTCATGGCCGGTCGCCTGCTGGACCAGTACCACCTGGCACGAGACACCCGCTGTACCGGCGTGAACCGGAATCGCCGCGGCGATCAACCGGGCGTCCGAGGGCACGTCGAGTCCGCTCAGATCTTCGATCAGACTGCTGCGAATGGGACCGAAGGTGGCTCCGATGAACTCGGCGTCGCTCTTCTTCTCCACGAGAATCGGCTTGTATGGGAGCATGCCGTAGCCGTAGTGCTCGTACCAGCCTTGCCATCCGATTGTCACTGCGGTCGCAGGGGCGAGAAGGGCGAGCGCCACAAGCGCCAGAGCGTTACGCCTCCACCACGACGGGCGGACAGCGGGCTCCGCGGGAGTGTTGCGCGGGGTGAGCGGCTCGGGGATGCTCATCGTGCCCATCCGTTCTCCTGCAACGGCACCTCAGCCTCGACCGGGGTGGCATCGAGATCGATCATCAACTCGATGGCGCCGTCCAAGGGCACGGTTCCGTCGTCAGCGGTCAACAGACCCAGCCGGAGAGTCGCTGTGCCCCTCAACGCATCCGCGGGGAGTTCGAAGGCCAGGCTTCCCGACTGCGGTACGCCGGTCATGAGCGGATGCCGTGCGAAGCTGGTGCCGCGATCGGTAGGTGCGAAGGTGCGCTCGCCGATGAACAGATTCGCGTGGTCGAGGAGCGAGGGTTTCTGCACTGATGCGGCTTCGAGGTCGACCACGAGCCACGTACCGTCGGCCGACCAGCCTTCGGAACTCGTCACGCGTCGAGCTGCGTGCACGTCGGTGACGGTAACGACGAGGTTGCGGGCCGATGCTTGTTCGCCGATTGTGGCGACCGTCGGGAAAGGTGCGAGGGAGGAGCCCTCGGGGAGAGTCACCTTCACCAGGAACCAGGCACCGGTCAGCAGCAAGAGGGTGAGCGTCCAGCGCCCGACGTGTCCACCGAGGCGAGGACGGGGCGCGGTCTTCGAGAGGTCCGTCACGGCACATCCTTCGCCGAGACGGACGCCGCGACCGTGGCGCCGACACGGAGGTCGTCCCAGTAGTCGACGCCCCTCAGCACGCTCTGTCCAACGTGATGGGTCGAGCCGGGGAGGGTGACGGTCACATGATCGTCGTCCGCGAGCGCTCCGCGTTCGACGATCCAGGAGAGCAGAAGCCGAGCTTGCACATCCGGTTGGAGCATGACGTTGAAAGTTCCGTCGGCGGCCAGGCTGACTTCCGGGGGCACATCGAATCCGCTGACCCGAACCTCATCCAGCAGACCGTCGTTGCTGATGCTCGATGACCGGCGTGGCTTGTCGAAGGTGCTGACGACATCGATGGTGACGACGAGCACCTTCTCGCCTTTCTCCTCATTAGGGAACACGGCAGCGTTCCCGTTGTCGTCCCAGAGTTCCACGCCGACGACAGTGAACTCGAAGTCCGAGCCCGTGAACGTGTCGCCGATCGCGAGCTCCGGAATCGGATCGGCGGGCGCGGTCGCGAGGCCGCCGAAGGCGGCCGTCATGGCGAGAAGGAGGGCCCCGGCTCCGGTGACCAGCCACGACGTGGGAATCAGGTCGATGGTGCGCCGCGCCCAGCCGAGCACCTTCGCCCGCGCGCCGGCGTTCGATGCCGATGTGGCTGCGTCATCAGCCGCGCCGGGCGGCGGTGCCGCGGCGCCGGCCTGACCCGGCGGCTGAGCCGCTGCCTTGTTCTCCCCCACGGCAACAGCATAGAGCCGGGCGATTCCGGTTGAGGAGGCCAGGAGAGCATCCGGCATCCGCTTTCCTGAAGAACCTCGAATCTTCACGCGTCATACATCCATCGATGAGCCGTGGCCGGCTGCTGCGTCAGTAGTCTGAACCGCAACCCCGGGGGATCCCTGGGGACCCCGTCGATGCGGACGGGCGGAGGAGGTCGCAATGGCAGTCATCGGAATCGTGCGCGAACCGGCAGGGGAGTCGAGGGTGTCCGCCACCCCGGCTACCGTCGGATCGCTGAGAAAACTCGGCCATGAGGTCGTCGTGGAACGAGGCGCGGGCGCCGCCGCTTCGTACCCGGACGACGGGTTCGTCGCGGCCGGCGCCACGATCGTCGATCGGGCGGGTGCGTGGGGGAGCGAGATCGTCCTCGCGATCACGGCGCCGGATGCCGAGGCGATCAGCCTGCTCTCCGACGACGCGACCATCATCGCGCTGCTCTCGCCGGCGCTCCGCCCCGACCTGGTGGAGGCGCTCGCGCAGCGGCGCATCACGGCCCTCGCCCTCGACGCGGTGCCGCGCATCTCGCGGGCGCAGTCGATGGATGTGCTGAGTTCGATGGCGAACATCGCCGGCTACCGCGCCGTCGTCGAGGCCGCCCACGAGTTCGGCCGCTTCTTCACCGGGCAGGTCACCGCGGCAGGCAAGGTGCCGCCGGCGAAGGTCCTGGTGGCCGGTGCCGGCGTCGCCGGACTCGCGGCGATCGGCGCGGCCAGCAGCCTCGGCGCGATCGTCCGCGCCACCGACCCCCGCCCGGAGGTCGCCGATCAGGTGTCCTCGATCGGCGGCGAATACCTGTCCGTCGATGCGGCCGTCGCCGCCTCGACCGACGGCTACGCGAAGGCGACCAGCGAGGACTACGACCGTCGCGCCGCGGAGATCTACACCGAGCAGGCAGCCGACGTCGACATCATCATCACGACCGCTCTCATCCCGGGGCGCCCGGCGCCACGACTGATCACGGCATCCGATGTCGCCCGGATGAAAGCCGGCAGCGTCATCGTCGACATGGCGGCAGGGCAGGGCGGAAACGTCGAAGGCTCCGTCGCCGGTGAGCGGACCGTCACGGACAACGGCGTCATCATCCTCGGGTACACCGACCTCGCCTCCCGCCTCGCGACCCAGGCCTCGCAGCTGTACGGCACGAACGTCGCCAATCTCGTGGCCCTGCTGACGCCCGCGAAGGACGGCCGGTTGCTGCTCGACTTCGATGACGTCGTGCAGCGCTCGGTCACCGTCGTCCGAGACGGCGAGGTGACCTGGCCGCCGCCCCCAGTGCAGGTCGCCGCCGCTCCGGCACCCGCCGTGCGCGCCGCTGCTGCCGAGATCGCGATGCCCGTGAAGATGCCCGCCGGGCGCAAGGCGCTGCTCATCGCGCTCGGCGTCGCCGCGCTGTTCGCCGTCAACGCCTTCGCCCCCGCGCCGCTGCCGCAGCACTTCACCGTGCTCATGCTGTCGGTGGTCGTCGGGTTCTACGTCATCGGCAAGGTGCACCACGCCCTGCACACCCCGCTGATGTCGGTGACGAACGCGATCTCGGGCGTCATCGTCGTCGGCGCGATGCTGCAGGTGACCTCCGCGAACCCCGTCGTGCAGGCGCTCGCCGCGATCGCGGTGCTGCTCGCCAGCATCAACATCTTCGGAGGCTTCGCGGTGACCCGACGGATGCTCGCGATGTTCACACTCGGCAAATCAGCACAGGGCGGCCGGAAATGACCGTCGCCGCCCTCGCCGGGGCCGCCTACATCGTCGCCGCCCTCCTCTTCATCCTCAGCCTCGCCGGGCTCTCCAAGCACGAGTCCGCACGATCCGGCGTGATCTCCGGGGTCGCCGGGATGACGATCGCCTTGACAGCGACGCTCGCGCTCACGGTCGCGGATTCCTGGACCAGCGGCGCCGTGGTCGGACTCGCGCTGCTGCTCACCGCCCTCGTCATCGGCGCGGCCATCGGCCTGTGGCGCGCCCGTCGCGTCGCGATGACCGGGATGCCCGAGCTCATCGCATTGCTGCACAGTTTCGTCGGCCTGGCCGCCGTGCTCGTCGGCTGGAACGGGCACCTCGCGCACCCGGTGATCGCGCCGCAGCTCGTCGGCATCCACAACGCCGAGGTGTTCATCGGCATCTTCATCGGCGGCGTGACCTTCACCGGTTCGATCGTCGCCTATCTGAAGCTCTCCGCGAAGATGTCGTCCGCGCCGCTCATGCTGCCGGCCAAGAACGCGCTGAACATCGGCGCGCTGATCACCTTCGTCGCACTCACGGTCTGGTTCGTGAACGATCAGCAGCTGTGGCTCCTGATCGCGGTGACCGTCCTGGCGTTCGCCCTCGGCTGGCACCTGGTCGCCTCGATCGGCGGCGGCGACATGCCGGTCGTCGTCTCGATGCTGAACAGCTACTCGGGGTGGGCGGCGGCAGCCGCCGGCTTCCTGCTGAACAACGATCTGCTGATCGTCACCGGCGCCCTCGTCGGCTCCTCGGGTGCGTACCTCTCCTATGTCATGTGCAAGGCGATGAACCGCTCGTTCCTCTCGGTGATCGCCGGCGGCTTCGGGATCGTCGCGGCCACGTCAACGGACGCCGAGTACGGCGAGCATCGTGAGATCACCGCCGAGGGAGCGGCGGAGCTGCTCGCGAGCGCCACGAGCGTGGTGATCACACCCGGCTACGGGATGGCCGTCGCACAGGCGCAGTATCCGGTCGCCGACCTCGTGCGCCGACTCCGCGATCGAGGGGTCGACGTGCGCTTCGGCATCCATCCCGTCGCCGGCCGGCTGCCGGGGCACATGAACGTGCTGCTCGCCGAGGCGAAGGTGCCGTATGACATCGTGCTGAGCATGGACGAGATCAACGACGACTTCGCCGCGACGTCGGTCGTGCTCGTGATCGGCGCGAACGACACCGTGAACCCGGCGGCAGCCGAGGACCCGGGCAGCCCGATCGCAGGGATGCCGGTGCTGCACGTGTGGGATGCCGAGAACGTCATCGTCTTCAAGCGCTCGATGGCCGCCGGTTACGCGGGCGTGCAGAACCCGCTGTTCTTCCGTGAGAACGCGTCGATGCTGTTCGGCGACGCGAAGGAGCGGGTGGAGGACATCATCCAGGCTCTCTGACGCGGCTTCCCGCGCGCGGCTGCTGGCGCGGTGCCGACTGCGGGAACAGCGTCAGTCCTAGGGTGGAGAGCATGGCAGAGCCGTCGTCAACTCCTTCGGATGCCGCGGCATCCGTCCCTCTCGCAGAGCAGGCCGTCGAGCTCGCCCGCCGATGGGCGATCGAGGCGGCAGCCGTCGAGGTCGACCCTGCTGCGGAGCGTCTGGCCGGGGTGCTGCAGGACGTCAACGGCCTGCCGTTCACACTCGGCTTCGTCGACGGCGTGATGCGCCCGGAGAGCCTGGGCGCCGCCGCATCCCAGCTGCACCGGATCGCACCGATCGTGCCCGAATTCCTGCCCTGGTATGTGCGCGGCGCGGTGCGGCTCGGCGGCGGCGTCGCGCAGATCCTGCCGGCACCCGTGGTGCCCATCGCGCGGAAGGTGCTCCGCGAGATGGTCGGGCACCTCATCGTCGACGCCCGCCCGGCGAAGCTCGGGCCGGCCATCGAGAAGATCCGCGAATCCGGGGCGCGGCTCAACCTCAACCTGCTCGGCGAAGCCGTGCTCGGGGAGGCCGAGGCGAAGCGCCGGCTCGACGGCATCCACGAGCTGATCCGCCGCCCCGATGTCGACTACGTCTCGGTGAAGGTCTCCGCGATCATCAGCCGCATCTCGATGTGGGCGTTCGACGAGATCGTCGACGCCGTGGTCGAGCGGCTGCTGCCGTTGTACCTCACCGCGTCCTCGGATCCTTCGACGGGCGCAGGGCGGGCCGGCTCGCAGAGCTCGCCGACGTTCATCAACCTCGACATGGAGGAGTACCGCGACCTCGACCTCACGATCGCGGTGTTCACCCGCATCCTCGAGGATCCTCGGCTGAACGCGCTCGAGGCCGGCATCGTGCTCCAGGCGTATCTGCCCGACGCCCTTCCTGCCCTGCAGGAGCTGACGGCGTGGGCGCGTGACCGCGTCGACCACGGCGGAGCGCCCATCAAGGTGCGCCTGGTGAAGGGGGCGAACCTCGCCATGGAGCGCGTCGAGGCGCGGATGCACGGCTGGGCGCAGGCGACCTACGACACCAAGCTCGACACCGATGCGAACTACCTGCGCTGCCTGGACTGGGCCATGAAGCCGGAGAACACCGCGGCGGTACGGCTGGGCATCGCCGGTCACAACCTCTTCGGCATCGCGTACGCGTGGCTGCTCGCCGGCGAACGCGGGGTCCGTGAGCACGTCGAGTTCGAGATGCTGCTCGGCATGGCGCAGGGGCAGGTGCAGGCCGTGTCACGCGAGGTCGGCCCGGTGCTGTTGTACGTGCCGGTGGTGAACCCCGCCGAGTTCGACGTGGCCATCAGCTACCTGGTGCGCCGCCTCGAGGAGAACGCGTCGCCGGCGAACTTCCTCTCCGCCGCGTTCCGGCTCGATCATGACGAGAGCCTGTTCGTGCGGGAGCGGAACCGGTTCCTGGATGCCCTCGACCGATCGGTCGATCCGACGCTGCGCACCGGACCGCTGCGCACCCAGAACCGCCTCGCCCCGGTGCACGAATCGGTGCGCCAGGCGCCGGCGATGCCGGCCGAGGAGAAGAATCTCACCCAGGCCGTGCTCGGGATATCCCGCGGATCGGCGGAAGACCCCTTCCTCGAGACGGCGGTGTACTCGGCGCACGAGATCGAGGTCGAAGCCGGCGGAGCCCCCGGTTTCGTCAATACCCCCGACAGCGATCCGGCGCTGCCCGCCAACCGGGACTGGGCGCGCAACGTGCGTGAGCGTATCGCCGACCTCGACGGCGGGGGCCCTGACTGTCGAGCGGTCGAGGATCTCCGCATCCGACGTCCTCGAGCAGACCGTCGCCCGCGTGCGGGACGCGGCCGGCGCGTGGGGTGCGCGGCCCGCGGTCGAGCGGGCCGAGGTTCTGCTGCGTGCTGCCGCCGCGCTGGAAGGCCGCCGCGGAGAACTGATCGAGGTCGCGGCCTCCGAAACCGGCAAGGTGTTCGCCGAGGCCGACGTCGAGGTGAGCGAGGCCGTCGACTTCGCCAGGTACTACGCGGCCAAGGCGCGGGAGCTGGATGCCGTCACCGGCGCCACCTTCGTACCGGCCAGGCTGACCGTGGTGACGCCGCCGTGGAACTTCCCGCTCGCGATTCCCGCGGGCGGAGTGCTCGCCGCGCTCGCCGCCGGTTCCGGGGTCGTGTTCAAGCCGGCCCACCAGGCCCGTCGCTGCGCCGCGGTGCTCGCGGAGGCGCTGTGGGAGGCGGGAGTGCCGCGCGACGTGCTCGCGCTCGTCGACCTCTCCGAGCGCGACCTCGGGCGCGAACTCATCGCCCACCCGGACGTCGACCGGGTCATCCTCACCGGCGCGTGGGAGACCGCTGCGCTGTTCCGCTCGTGGCGCCCCGATCTGCCGCTCCTGGCCGAGACCAGTGGCAAGAACGCGATGATCATCACCCCGTCGGCCGATCTCGACCTCGCGGTGGCCGACCTCGTGCGCAGCGCGTTCGGGCACGCCGGGCAGAAGTGCTCCGCGGCGTCACTGGCGATCCTGGTCGGGCCGGTCGGGCGGTCCAAGCGCTTCGCGCGGCAGCTCGCGGATGCGACGCGCTCGCTGCACGTCGGCTGGCCGACCGATCCGCTCGCGGAGGTCGGGCCGGTGATCGAGAAACCGCGAGGGCAAGCTCGCGTGGGCGCTCACCGAGCTCGAAGGCGACGAGCAGTGGCTCATCAAGCCGGCACTCGTGGACGACGATCCGAGCGGACGGCTGTGGAGTCCCGGCATCCGCGTCGGGGTGCAGTCGGGCTCGCGCTTCCACCAGGAGGAGTTCTTCGGACCGGTGCTCGGTGTCATGCACGCCCCCACGCTCGCGAGGGCGGTCGAGCTGCAGAACGCCGTCGCCTTCGGGCTGACAGCCGGGCTGTACACGCAGAATCCTGATGAACTCGCCTTCTGGCTGGACCGGGTCCAGGCGGGCAACCTCTATGTGAACCGCGGTATCACCGGCGCCATCGTGCAGCGCCAGCCGTTCGGCGGCTGGAAGCGCTCCTCGGTCGGCCCTGGCGCGAAGGCCGGCGGGCCCGAATTACCTTCTCGGGCTCGGATCGTGGCGCTCGAACGCCACAGGCTCGGCATCCAGCACCCTGCATCTGCGAGGACTGGACTCTCGCATCACCGCGCTCATCGAGGCAGCGCAACCGTCGCTCGCCTTCGAGCCCTTCGAGTGGTTGCGCCGGGCGGCGCTCTCCGACGCGCTGGCGTGGAATCGCGAATTCGGCCGGGTGCGCGACGTGTCGCACCTCGAGGTGGAGCGGAATCTGTTCCGCTACCGGCCGGTGCCGGTGGCGATCCGGGCGACGGCGGATGCCGCGTGGCAGGAGGTGCTGCGCGTCGTGATCGCCGCGGTGCGCGCCGGTGCCGGATTCGTGCTCTCCACCCCGGTCGGCCTGCCCGCTCACGTGCGTCACGTGCTCGGCGAACTGCAGGCCGTCGTCTTCATGGAGAGCGACGAGGAGTGGGTCGAGCGCATGCGGCGGCCCGCCCCGGCCGAAGGGGAGGTCCTTTCGCAGCCCCGCCCTGACCGGGTGCGTCTGGTCGGCTCGCGGGAGTCCGTCGCGGCGCTGCACCGGATGCTGGCAGCCGGCGTCGAGGGCGACCCCGATCTGTCGGTGTACGCGGGAGAGGTGACCTCGGCCGGCCGGATCGAACTGCTGCCGTTCGTCCGCGAGCAGTCGATCTCCATCACCGCGCATCGCTACGGCAACCCCGACCCCTGGAGTGCCGCCGTCATCTGAGGGGCCACCCTTGCTCCCGTCGCAAAAGATCCCGGTATCCGGCGCCGATACCGGGATCTTTCGCGACGGGAGCGGTGGGGAGTGTCAAATATTCTTGACATGAGGCTGCGGCGGGGCGTAACGTCGTGTCAAGAATCTTTTACATCGGAGGCGTCATGGTCTATGAAGAGCGCAATGCGTGGGCGGGGCTCGTCGTCGGAGTGGCCGCGATTGCGGTCTACATCTGGCTCGTGCTGCAGCAGGCCGCCGGCGGCCCGCTCACCGAGGTCGACTGGTTGCCGCTCATGCTCTGGACGATCGGCGTGAGCATCGCCGTCATGATCGTGATCAGCATCCTCTCGGGCATCGCCGCTGGTCTCACTGACGACGGTGGCGTCGGCAAGGCCGACGTCCGCGACCGCGACATCAGCCACATGGGCGACCGTGTCGAGAAGGCATTCCTCGTGATCGCCGGTCTCGGCGTGATCGCGCTGTGCGCGGTCGGTGCCGACGTGTTCTGGATCGCGAACACGATGTTCCTGGGATTCGCGGTGTCCAGCCTCGTCGGCGGCGTCGCCCGGGTCATCGCCTACCGTCGTGGGCTCGTGTGATGGTCAAGCCGACACGCGTCTCCAACAGCATCCGCGTCTTCCGTGAGGATGCCGGGATGACCCAGGCCGAGCTCGCTCGAACGATCGGCGTGACGAGGCAGACGCTCATCGCGATCGAGCAGGGCAGGTACTCGCCCACACTCGAGCTCGCCTTCCAGATCGCCCGCGCCTTCGGGGTCGGGCTCGACGATCTCTTCCAGTATCCGACGCCTCCCCGTACAGAGGACTGACATGAACGACACGATCCCCGCCATGATGACCGCCTGGCGACGCGACTCCTATGGCCCGGCCGACGGGACCCGTCCCGAGCGGATGCCGGTGCCGGCGCCCGGCCGCGGTCAGGTGCTTCTGCGCATCAGGGCGACGGCGCTGAACAGCGGCGACGTCCGGCTCATGCTCGGCGACCCCCTGCTCGTCCGGCTGTTCTTCGGGCTCACCCGTCCGAGGAATCCCGTGCGCGGGATGGACGTCGCCGGTACGGTCGTCGCGGTCGGGCCCGGGGTGCTGGGAGCCGAAGTCGGCGAGGACGTGATCGTCGAGCTGCCGGGCGGCGGCGGGCTGGCCGGTTACGCCTGCGTCGCGGAGTCACGCGTCGTCGCCATGGGCCGCGGACTCGAACCGGAGGCCGCAGCCTGTCTTCCGATCGCCGGAGGAACCGCCTGGCAGGCGCTGGATCTGGCGGGCGTCGGCCTGAAGGAACAGGCGACGCCGCGGGTGCTCGTCATCGGGGCCTCCGGCGGCGTGGGAACCTTCACCGTCCAGCTCGCCGCTCTCCGGGGAGCGGAGGTCTGGGCCTCGTGCGGCGATCTCAACGCTCCGCTGGTGGAGGCGCTCGGCGCCGTGCGCACTTTCGACCATCGCACAGACCCGCTGGGCGATCTGCCTGCCGGGCGGTTCGACGCCATCATCGACATCGCCGGCGGAATCCCGCTGCGACAGCTGCAGCGTCTGCTCGCGGCGGAAGGCACGGTGGTGCTGGTGACCGGCGACGGCGGCCGCGTGATGGGACCGATCCCCAGGATGCTGAGGGCGGCGTTCCTCTCGATCGGGTCACGGCGACGCATCCTCTCCCTCACCACCGAGAATCGGCCCGAGGTGCTGCGCAAGCTGCTCGCGCTCGCCGCCGAGGGACGCATCGTCCCGGTCATCGAGCGGGAGTACTCCTTCGACGAGGCATCCGCCGCCCTCGCGCACGTCGAGGCGGGGCACACCGTCGGGAAGGTCGTCGTCCGCGGGGCGTGATGTCCGGGTTCGGAGAGCGCCGCCCTGGCGGCGCACAGCCGACGGATGAGACAATGGAGACCGGCGTGCCCGGGTCGCGTCCTCCTCGTCGCCTCAGTGCGTAGCGAGCGAAGAACCGCCGGGCCCCTGGACAGCGTCCGCCGCACCTGTTTCTCAAGGAGCATCATGTCGACGCCCGAGACCACCGTGACGACCACCCGCACCCGCACCGCGCACCATCGCCGCTACCTGATGTGCAAGCCCGAGCACTTCACCGTGAGCTACACGATCAACCCGTGGATGGAGCCGGCCACGCCGACCGACACCGCCAAGGCGGTCGCGCAGTGGCAGCAGTTGCACGACCTCTACCTCGAACTCGGGCACGAGATCGAGCTCATCGAGCCGCTCGCCGGGTACCCCGACATGGTCTACACGGCCAACGGCGGGTTCCTCATCGACGGCCGCGCCTACGTCCCGAAGTTCCGCTTCGAAGAGCGCGCCGGTGAGGCCCCGGCCTTCGCCGACTGGTTCCGCGGAGCCGGCTACGACACCGTCATCCCCGAAGAGGTCAACGAGGGCGAGGGCGACTTCCTGCTCGTCGGCGACGTGATCCTCGCCGGCACCGGCTTCCGCTCCACCGGCGACAGCCACCGCGAGGTGGGCGAGGTCTTCGGCCGCGAGGTCGTGTCGCTCAACCTCGTCGACCCGCGCTTCTACCACCTCGACACCGCCCTCACGGTGCTCGACCCGGTGCAGGGCGTCGAGAACGGCGGACCCGAGCGCGCCAACATCGCCTACCTGCCCGGTGCCTTCGACGAGGCCAGCCGCGCCATCCTCGAGGAGCGCTTCCCGGAGGCGATCCTCGTCTCGGACGAAGACGGCTCCGTGTTCGGGCTCAACTCCGCCAGCGACGGCTACAACGTGATCATCTCGCCGCGCGCCACGGGGTTCGAAGCGCAGCTGCGCGAGCGCGGCTACAACCCGCTCAAGGTCGACCTCTCCGAGTTGCTGCTCGGCGGCGGCGGCATCAAGTGCTGCACCCTCGAGTTGCGCGGTGCGAAGTGACCTCCGTCGCCGCGGACGCGTCGGTCGAACCGCACGTCGCCGAGAACTACCACCCGCTTCCCGTCACCATCGCTCGCGGTGAGGGCGCCTGGGTGACCGATGTCGAGGGCAAGCGCTACCTCGACCTTCTCGCCGCCTATTCGGCCGTGAACTTCGGGCACCGCCATCCGGCACTCGTCGCCGCACTGACTGAGCAGCTCGGCCGGGTCACCCTCACGAGCCGCGCCTTCATGAGCGACCGGCTCGAGCCGTTCGCCGCAGCCCTGGCCGCGCTCTGCGGCAAGGAGCTGGTGCTGCCGATGAACACCGGAGCCGAGGCGGTCGAGACCGGCATCAAGGTCGCGCGCGCCTGGGGTTACCGAGTGAAGGGCATCGCCTCCGGCAAGGCTCGCATCATCGTCGCCGCCGGCAACTTCCACGGTCGTACCACGACGATCGTCAGCTTCAGCGACGACGATCAGGCCCGCGACGACTTCGGTCCGTACACGCCCGGCTTCGACCTCGTCCCGTACGGGGATGCGGATGCCATCGCCGCCGCCATCACGGCGGACACCGCCGCGGTGCTGATCGAGCCCATCCAGGGCGAGGGCGGCGTCGTGATCCCGCCGGAGGGCTATCTCCGCCGGATCCGCGAGATCTGCGACGAACGGAATGTGCTGTTCATCGCCGATGAGATCCAGTCCGGACTCGGCCGCGTCGGCGAGACCTTCGCCTGCGACCGCGAGGGCGTCGTGCCCGATCTGTACCTGCTGGGCAAGGCGCTCGGCGGCGGCATCCTTCCGGTCTCCGCCGTCGTGGGCGACCGCGATGTGCTGGGCGTCATCCGGCCGGGTGAGCACGGTTCGACGTTCGGCGGGAATCCGCTGGCCGCGGCCGTCGGCCTGCGCGTCGTCGAGATGCTGGAGTCGGGCGAGTTCCAGGAGCGCGCCCGCGCGCTCGGCGAGCACCTCGCCGCCGCCCTCGAACCGCTGATCGGACATGGCGTCACCGAGGTGCGGATCGCCGGTCTCTGGGCGGGTGTCGACATCGACCCTGCCAAGGGCACAGGACGGCAGATCGCCGAGAGGCTGCTCGATCGCGGCGTGCTCGTCAAGGACACGCACGGGCAGACGATCCGGATCGCGCCGCCCATCGTCGTCCGCGCCACAGAACTCGACTGGGCCGTCGATCAACTGCGGATCGTGCTCGAGGCGTAGCGCGCCGCGCCCCAGGCCGGAGTTCAGGCCGGCGAGTCGTCGGGGTCCAGCGTCTTCAGAGTGTCGCGCTCCGTGGGGTTGTCGGCATCGAGCTGATCTTCGGTGCCCTGGTCGCCGCCCAGCGCGGACCGGGCGTCGCCGCCTGGCGTCGCCTGCTGGCTTTCGGCATCGAGGTCTTCCTCTTCCGGTGCATATCCGTCCGGGGCGGTGTTGTGCTCGGGTCCGCCGACGCCGGTAGCGCCTTCGGCCGGATCCTCGGGGTGAGGCGTGCGTTCCATGTTCTCGGTCATGCGGGGAGCGTACGTCCACGTGACGCGGGCAGACGAGGGGATTGACATCCTCCGGATCCTCACCGCGGCAGGCCGGGCTGCTCGTCCTCGCCGTGCTCCGCAACGACCGGGTCATCGAGTGAGGACAGTTCGTGGGAGGAGACCAGGTCGTCGACGTCGACCGTCGCAGGGCCGGCATCGGATCTGTTCTCGACGGACAGCAGCCGCGGAGCGATCCGATGCGGGTTCGCGGGTGCCACCGGCATCCGGAGTCTCCGCTGGAGGTTGCGCATCCACCGGGGTTGAGCGCCGAGGATGCCGCGCTCGTCGTGCGACTCCACCTCCAGGCCGTAGTAGTCGCCGATCCGGTCGATGAACTGCGCACGCTCGGCTCGTGCGTAGGCCCGACGTTCGCGCGTGAACGCGATGACCGTCGACCAGCAGATCAGCAGCATGACGACGCTGAACGGCAGGGCGATGGTGATGGCCGCCGTCTGCAGAGCCGTGAGGCCGCCGGCCAGCAGCAGAGCGATCGCGAGAGCGGCAGTCACGACCACGAAGAAGGCGCGGATCCACCGCCGGGGGTTCTGCTGGCCGCCGGTGGCGATCATGCCCATCACCAGCGCCCCGGAGTCGGCCGACGTGACGAAGAAGATCGTGATGAGCAGGAGCACGCCGAGCGTGACGACGGTCGTTCCCGGCACATGCCCCAGTAGCTGGAAGAGCGCGCCCTGCAGTTCGATCTCGCCCTCGGCGTTGAGCAGCGTCCCCGGTGCGTCCAGCTCGATCGCCAGTGCCGACCCGCCCAGGACCGAGAACCACACGATGCCCAGCAGCGTGGGAACCAGGATCACGCCGGCGACGAACTCCCGAACGGTGCGGCCCTTCGACACTCGCGCGATGAAGATGCCGACGAACGGCGCCCACGAGATCCACCAGCCCCAGTAGAACGACGTCCACGAGGCCTGCCACACCTCGCCCTCCGTGCCCTGGAATGCGCTGACGTTGAAGGAGAGGCCGACGAAATTCTGGATGTAGTTGCCGATCGACTGCACGAAGTCCCGCAGCAGGAACTCGCTCGGTCCCGCGACCAGCAGAAACAGGACCAGCAGTCCGGCCATGACGAGGTTCACCGTCGACAGCCACTTCATTCCCTTCGTGAGCCCGGACAGCACGGAGAGCATCACGAAGACCGAGATCACCAGGATGATGATGACCTGTGTGGTCTCGTCGGGCTCCGCGAGTCCCGCGGAGTCGAGTCCGGCGCTGATCTGCAGCACGCCGAGTCCGAGCGAGGTGGCCACGCCGAAGAGAGTGCCGACGAGGGCGATCACGTCGATCGTGTGCCCCCAACCGCCCTCGACGCGCTTGCCGAGCAGCGGCTCGAGGGTCCAGCGGATGGAGATCGGGCGACGACGCCGGTGGATCGCGTAGGCCAGGGCGAGTCCGATCACCACGTAGATCGACCAGGCGTGGATGCCCCAGTGCAGGTAGGTCTGGCTGAGCGCCTGCTGCGCGAGCTGCTCCGGCGTTCCGGAGACCCCAGGTCGCGGTTCCACGAAGTGCGTCAGGGGCTCTGCCACGCCATAGAAGACGAGACCGATTCCCATCCCAGCGGCGAAGAGCAGCGAGAACCAACTCAGCAGCGAGAACTCCGGCTCGTCGTCGTCGCGTCCGAGTTTGATGTCGCCGAAACGGCTGAAGCCGAGGAACAGGCTGAACACGACGAACACGGCGGCGATCAGCACGTAGTACCAGTTGAACGCGTTGACGATGGTCGTCTGGATATTGGCGAACAGCGCCTCGGCGAGGTGCGGCGCCGCAAGGGTGAAGGTCACGAAAACGGCGACGATCACGGCCGCGGGCCAGAAGACCCACGCTTGCACCGGTGGCAGGGATCGCCGTGGATCCTCCGTCGCTTTCGAGGAGTCTGCATCGGTTGCCTCGGGATTCTGCACGTTCTCCACTCCGCTCATCCTTCCACGGTAGCCCGGAGGTCCGCGCCTTGCATCAGGGATTGCGATGCGGGAGGAAGGCGCGATCGCGCCGCGCCCGCGAGGTGTTCGGGAGAGCGAGGTCGGGTGTCAGTACTTGCGCGGCGAGCGGATCGACGTCGTCTGCGCGGCGGCGTCGCTGAACTCGACCGGGTCGATCTCGTCGACGATGCTCAGAGGGCGCGTCTCATCGAGGGTGAGCAGGAAGCGGCTCTCCTCCCGGCGGTGCAGTCGCCCGGACGACAGCACCCACAGCGCGCCGATCAGGCAGGCGACGAAGCCGGCGGTACCGCCGAGCATGATCGCCGCTCGAGGGCCGAAGGCATCGGCCACCCAGCCGGCGATCGGGGCGCCGACGGGCGTCGATCCCATGATCACGGCCATGTACAGCGCGAGCACCCGGCCGCGCAGGGCCGCATCGGTGGTGATCTGCACGTAGCCGTTCGCGGTCGTCAGCAGGGTGACGATCATGAATCCGGTGAACATCAAGGTGACTGCATACGCGGCATACGACGGCATGGCGGCCGAGACGAAGGCCGAGACGCCGAATCCGCCGGCCGCTGCGATGACGACCCGCACTCTGGCACGGTCGCGGCGCGCGGCGAGCAGGGCACCGAGCAGCGCGCCGATCGCGAGGATCGAGCTGAGCACGCCGTAGCCGTCGGCTCCGCTGCCGAACTCGAGTGCCATCGTCGACGCGAAGATCGGGAAGTTCATGCCGAACGCGCCGATGAGGAACACCATCACGAACACGACGCGCAGGTCGCCGCGGCGCCAGACGTAGCGGAACCCGGCGGCCAGGCCGCCGCGGCTGCGGTTCTTGATGCGCGGGGCCAGCAGGTTCGTGCGCATCATGAGGAGCGCGAGCATCATCGCGAGGAACGTGGCGGCGTTGACGATGAACACCCAGCCGGAGCCGATGGCGACGATGAGCAGGCCGCCGACGGCCGGGCCGATCATCCGGGCCAGGTTGAACGACGCCGAGTTCAGGGCGACGGCGTTCGACGTCTCGCCCGCGGAGACCATGTCGGAGACGAACGCCTGACGCGCCGGGGCGTCGAAGGCGTTGACGACGCCGAAACCGAGGGCGAGGCCGAACATCATCGGCAGCGTCATCACGCCGGTGAGCAGGAGGACTCCGGCGGCGACGGCCAGCAGCAGCAGCGCGCTCTGGGTGGCCAGCAGGATGCGGCGGCGTTCGAAGCGGTCCGCGACCCAGCCGGTGAGGCTGACCAGCACCAGGGGAGGGGCGAACTGCAGCGCCATCGTGACGCCCATCGCGGCCGCGTCGTTGTCGGTGAGCTCGGTGAGCACGACCCAGTCCTGGGCGGTGGCCTGCATCCAGCCGCCGATGTTGGAGACCAGGGCGCCAGCGAACCAGATCCGGTAGTTGACGTTGGAGAAGGAGCGGAACATCGTGCTCATCGCTCGGCCACCCTTCGCATGAGTGCGCTGGCTTCGCGGAGCGTCGACAGCTCCTCGTCGGTGAAGTCGACGTCGCCGAGCATGGCGGCGAGCAGATCGTCACGGCGGCGGATGGTCTCGGCGACGATCTCGATGCCGGCATCCGTGATCTCCACCTGCACGCGGCGGCGGTCCTCCTCGTCGGGGATGCGCACGACGTAGCCCTGCTCCTCGAGGCCGTTGACCATGCTGCTCATCGAGGGAGCTGTGATGTGCTCGACCAGCGCGAGCGTGGAGATGGTGCGCCGGCCGTGGATCCGCAGGCCGGCGAGCACTGCCAGCTGGGTGTCGCTCATCGAATCGGTGGCACGGGCGGAGCGCAGGCGTCGCGCGAGCCGGAACGTGGCCATGCGCAGCTCGGTGGCGGTGAGCGAGAGGGAATCTTCAGATGCAGACATTACTTAGATAGTCTATCTAATCTTTCCAGGCAAGGGTCGTCGGCCGGTCACGCCAGAATGGAAGGATGCCGCAGCACATCCCTCTGGAGATCGCCGTGCAGGACCCCGCCGGAGCGCGGATCGCCCGCGACGTGGGGGCTGCGCGCGTCGAACTCGCCCAGGCGCTCGCCCTCGGCGGTCTCACGCCCTCGCCGGCGACGCTCGAGCTCGCTCTCGACGCCGCCGGAGCCGACGGCCCCGAGGTCCACGTGCTGATCCGTCCGCGGGCCGGCGGTTTCCACTACGACGCCGACGAGCTGGCGATCGCCGAGCGCGACATCCGCTGGGCCGTCGGAGCAGGCGCGGCCGGTGTCGTGATCGGCGCGCTCGACGCCGGCGGGCTCCTCGACATCGATGCCATGACGCGTCTGCGGGATGCTGCGGGCGGAGCATCCGTCACCCTTCACCGCGCCATCGACGTCACGGTCGACCCGCTCGCCACCCTGGCGGCTGCGCGCGATCTCGGGCTTCGCCGCGTGCTCACCTCGGGGGGAGCATCCGCCGCGATCGACGGCATCGACACGCTCCGTGGACTCGTGATCGAGGCCGCGGGGCAGATCGAGATCATGGCCGGCAGCGGGGTGGATGCCGCGAACGCTGCCGCTCTCGCGGCGATCGGCGTCGACGCGCTGCACTTCTCCGCGAAGCGGTCGGTCGTCGAAGCGGGCGGTGTGCGCATGGGCTCGGCCTCGGACGGCGTCGGCGGGTACGAGGTCACCGACCGCGACACGGCGCTGGCCGTGGTCGCCGCGCTCGGAGGCTGACTCACTCTGCGCGACCTCCTCGCCCGTGGGTAGGGTGGGGGCGTGATGGATACGCGCGAGTTCACGGATGCTCACGGCATCGCCATCGTCTATGACGTGCACCCCGCACAGGGCCCGCCCCGGGGCGTCGTGCAGCTGCTGCACGGAGTCGGCGAGCACGCGGGCCGCTACCGGGCGCTGATCGGCGCTCTCACCGCCGCCGGTTTCGTCGTGTATGCCGATGATCACCGCGGACACGGGCGCACCGGCATCCGTCAGCACGAGGGCCCGGCGAACCTGGGGCGGCTCGGCAGGGGCGGCCTGCACGCGGCGAAGGACGCGATCTGGCAGCTGACGGGCATCATCCGCGCCGAGAATCCCGACCTGCCGCTCGTGCTGCTCGGCCATTCCTGGGGCTCGTTCCTGGCGCAGATGCTGGTGAATGAGCATCCCGAGGCGTGGGATGCCGTCATCCTGTCCGGCTCAGCGTTGCGCACGCCGACCATGATGAACCCGGCGCCGCTGAACGCGCGCTGGAAGGGCACCGAGGCGACCGGCTTCGAGTGGCTCTCGCGCGATCCGGCCGTCTGGGCGGCGTTCGATGAGGATCCGCTCACCACGGATGTGCCGCTGCTGAAGCTCTTCGGCCTGGTCGAGGCGGCGAAGCTCTACGGCCGTCCCGCGAAGGACCTCGGCCGCGACATCCCGATGCTGCTGCTCGTCGGACGCGACGATCCTGTCGGCGGCCCGCGCAGCGTGCACAAGCTCGCCGCCGAGTACCGCACCCGCAGTGGGCTCACCGACGTGACGACGCTGGTCTATCCCGATGCACGGCACGAGATCTTCAACGACCTGCAGCAGGACGAGGTGCGCGCCGACGTGCTGTCGTGGCTGGACACCCACATTCCCGTTCGCTGAGCCGGGGCTCGCCCTCCAACGACCGGAACACCGCGCCGCGGCTTAAGCTGGACCGGTGCACGGTGAATACAAGGTTCCTGGTGGAAAGCTCGTCGTCGTCGACCTCGAGGTCGAGAACGGAACCATCGCCCGGTTCCGCCTCGCCGGCGATTTCTTCCTCGAGCCCGACACGGCGCTCGACGACATCGACGCGGCGGTGACGGGGCTGCCGGTGGAGACGGATGCCACGGCGATCGCCGCCGCCGTCCGGCAGGCGCTCCCTGACGGAGCGCAGCTGCTCGGCTTCACTCCGGACGCCGTCGGCACCGCGGTGCGCCGCGCCCTGGTGACTGCACCTGGATGGCGCGACTTCGACTGGGAGATCGTGCACGATCCGGCGGTCTCGCCGCGGATGAACCTCGCCCTCGACGAGGTGCTCACCGCGCGGGTCGGTGAAGGCCGGCGTCGCCCTACCCTGCGGATCTGGGAGTGGGATCAGTCGGCCGTCGTGATCGGCTCGTTCCAGTCGTACCGCAACGAGGTCGACCCCGAGGGGGCAGCCCGGCACGGCTTCGATGTCGTCCGCCGCATCTCCGGCGGCGGCGCGATGATGATGGCCGCTGGACAGATCATCACCTACTCGCTGTACGTTCCGGCATCGCTCGTGGCGGGCATGACGTTCGCCGATTCCTATGCCTTCCTCGACGACTGGGTGCTGCAGGCGCTGCGCTCGCTCGGCATCGACGCCGTCTATCAGCCGCTCAACGACATCGCGAGCCCGACGGGCAAGATCGGCGGAGCCGCGCAGAAGCGCCTCGCCAACGGTGGAGTGCTGCACCATGCCACCCTCTCGTACGACATCGACGGCCAGACGATGACCGAGGTGCTGCGCATCGGCCGCGAGAAGCTCAGCGACAAGGGCACCACGTCGGCCGCGAAGCGCGTCGACCCGCTGCGCAGTCAGACCGGGCTCAGCCGCGCCGAGATCATCGAGCGGTTCAAGGACACCTTCCGTTCGCTGACCGGCGCCGAGGACGGCGCGGTCGCGGCGGACGAACTGGCCGATGCCGAGGCTCTGGTGGAGTCGAAGTTCGCCACCGAGGCGTGGCTGCAGCGGGTGCCGTGACGCTTCCGGTTCCCGAGCCCGTCGAAGGTCCGGCGATCGGCGCCGTCTCGATCATCGAGGGCGACAACCTCACGGCCGCTCGCGGCCTGCCGTCGGCATCGTTCACTCTCGTCTACCTCGACCCGCCGTTCAACACCGGCCGGGCGCAGGAGCGGCAGATCGTCACCGCCCGCCGGGCGTTCACAACTCCTCAAGAATCTGAGGCGACCGATCCGGATTCCGCGGATTCACCCGCGCCAGAGACCCCCGGCGATCCGAATCAGAGGAGTTGTGAACCGGAACCGGCCGCAGCCGAGGTCCGGCACGGCTTCCACGGCCACGCCTACGAGCGGGTGCGCGGCATGCTGCGCACGTACGACGACCGGTTCGACGACTACGGGGCGTTCCTGATGCCGCGGCTCGAGGAGGCGTGGCGGCTGCTCGCCGACGACGGCACGCTCTACCTGCACCTCGACTACCGGGAGGCGCACTACGCGAAGGTGATGCTGGATGCCGTCTTCGGACGCGACTGCTTCCTCAACGAGCTCATCTGGGCGTACGACTACGGCGCCAAGTCGCGCCGCCGCTGGCCGACGAAGCACGACACGATCCTCGTCTACGTGAAGAATCCGCGCGAGTACGTGTTCAACTCCGACGACATCGATCGCGAGCCGTACATGGCGCCGGGCCTCGTCACGGCCGAGAAGGCGGCACGCGGCAAGCTGCCGACCGACGTCTGGTGGCACACGATCGTGCCGACGACCGGCCGGGAGAAGACCGGCTATCCGACGCAGAAGCCGGAGGGCATCCTGCGGCGGATCGTGCGCGCGTCCAGCCGCCCGGGCGACCGCGTGCTCGACCTCTTCGCCGGCAGCGGCACCACAGGAGCGGTGGCCTCGGCCCTCGGACGCGACGCGGTGCTCGTCGACGACAACCCCGAGGCGATCCGGGTGATGCGCGAGCGGATGCCGCACGCCGAGGTGACGCGCGTCGATCCGACCGTCGAGCGAGTGCCGCAAGACGAAGCCCGGTAGAACGACGTCCGCGGCGTCGGCGCGGCTCGACGACCACGGGAATCGAGCGCTGCCGGGGATCAGCTCGCGACGAACGTCGTGATGCTCTGCGGTGAGGGGCGCGGTGAACGCGGAGCTCACGGATGCACAGCCGATCGCCGTGATGATGGAGCGTCTCGTCGAGCTCGGCCACCGCCGCTTTCTGCACATCACGGGTCCGCTCGACTTTCCGGCGGCGTTCGCTCGCCGCGACGCGTACCTCGCGACCGTCGAGCGGCTCGGGCTGGAGTCTCTCGACGCGGTCGAAGGTGAATGGAGCGGCGAGATCGGCATGGCGGTCGTGCGCGCGCTTCCCGATGAGGCGCGGCCGTTCGCCCTGATCGCCGCCAATGACTACGTCGCCGCCGGTGCGATCCGTGCCGCGACGCTCCGGGGCTGGTCGCTACCAGGAGACATGAGCGTCACCGGATGGGATGATGTCGGTCTGAGTGCCTTCCTCGTCCCTTCGCTCACGAGCGTCGTGCAGGATCGCGAGCGGCTGGGCGAGTATTCGATGCGGCGACTGATCGCCGCGGTGCGGGGCGAGGCGCCGCCGGAGCGGCCGACGGACCTGCATAGGATCATCTGGCGAGAGTCGGTCGGCGCGCCGCGGAACTGAGTCCGTCCGCATCGACCTATGGGCGCACCTGGCAGCGAGAGCTATTCAGCCGACCCGGTACGCGCGGTAATGCACGGCGCTGGCCTGTCGCTGCGCGGCGGCGAGGAACACCGAACGCTGCAGCTCGGCCAGGTGCAGGGCCGCGGTCTCGACGTGCACGGTCGTGCGGAAATAGTACGTGCCGGGGTCAACATCCTCGCCCCGGCGCAAGCGCTCCAAGACCTCGCGCGGGCCGGTGCGGAGTCCGCGTGCGTGCAGCAGCAGGAGATCGCCGGTCGTGGAGCGCGCCGAGTAGCGGCTGTCGATCTCGACGGTGCCGTCGGCACGGATGACTTGCCAGTCCGCACCCCCGGCCAGGATCTCGGCCTCCACCGCGCCGGAGATCCGCCCGCCGAGGATCGGGACGACGCGGCGGTACCCTGCGCTCGTGCCGTGGTGGTCTTCGAGCGGCCCGAGGTCGACGGTGACATCGAAGGCGGATTCCAGCGTGGGAATGGGCAGCAGGGTGTGCGCAGAGCTCATGATCCGGTCTCCTTCGTGTGCGCGCCGCGAGTCGGTGCCGGGGCATCCGCCTCAGCAGTGGCTGTGCCGAGGAGCACATCACACAGTCGTTCGAGCGCAGGAAGGGCATCCGCCAGGGCGATGCGCTCCTGATCGTCGAGCGCATCGCTCGCCTTCGTGATGAGGGCGGCGCTCGCCGCATCGAATCGGGCGAACAGATCGAGAGCGCGCTCTGACGCCCGCACCACCACGCGGCGTCTGTCGGACGAGTCCGGGGTGCGTTCGACCAGGCCGACGGACTCCATCGAGCCGAGCAGATTACTCACGGTCGACCTGCTGAGCCGGAGCTGGGCGGCGAGTTCGGCCGAGCCTTTGGCGGTGCAACGTGGCAGGGCACGGATGACGTCGACCTGGGCATCCGGTACATCCGGCAGCCGCGCCGCCGTCCGGCTCGCCGTCATCAGGGCGCGCCGCAGCGGCGAGATGATCGCGGCGAGGCGCGCTGCATCGAACGAGGTCATCGGACGGTCGGGGTCAGCGTCGGGCGTTCGTTGAGAATCGCCGGCAGGAATCCAGCAGCCGTCTTGTAGTCGGCCGCGATCTGTTCCCGCTCGCGGAGTGGGATGACCTCGTCGATGTCGGCGAAGCCCTGTGGTGCACGCTCGTAGGCGAGCTGCATGACCCGCTCTGGACCGGTCGCGCGGGTGCCCGCCAGCAATGACGCCATAGCCGGACGCCGCGCCGACTCGTACGCGGTAAGAGCCTCATCGACCGATGAGGCCGTCGCCAGGTGGAAGGCGAGGGTGCGGGCGTCGAGGATTGCCTGCGAGCCACCGTTCGACCCGTTGGGGTACATTGCGTGCGCCGCGTCGCCAAGCAGAGTGGTGCGCCCGAACGTCCACTGACGCAGAGCGTCGCGGTCGACCATCGGATACTCGAGGATCTCGTCGGCCACCGCGATCGCGGCCGGCACATCGAGCCAGTCGAAGCTCCAGTCACGGAACAGGTCGGCGATCGGGGCGGGGTCGACCGCGCGGTTCCAGTCTGCATCTCCGCTGCCCCCCACACGGCGTTCGGCGATGAAATTCACCAGCATCCGACCATCGGAGTCAGCATCGAAAAGGGGGTAGGCGACGAACTTCTGCTCAGCGTCGCCCGCCATGATCATTGTGCGGCCGTCGAGGAAGGCGGGGATGCGGGTCACGCCACGCCACAGGGTCAATCCGTTCCATGGCGGTGCTCCTTCGGTGGGGTAGCGCAGAGCGCGCAGGGCCGAGCGGATGCCGTCGGCACCGATGATCGCATCAGCGGTGGCCTCGACCTCGCCGGTGCTGGTCTCGAAGCGCGCGGTTTCGGTGCCGCTGGCGTTCGGGGTGACGCCGATCAGGCGATGTCCGAGTCGGATCGGCTCGGCAAGCCGTGCCTCGGCGAGGTCGCGGAGGGCGAGCTGCAGACGGCCGCGGTGCACCGACAGTTGCGGCCAGTGGTATCCGGCCGAGAGTCCGCGCGGTTCGCTCCAGATCGGCTGGCCAAGACGATTGAAGTAGCTGAGTGTGGTCGGTGCGACACCGAGTTCGACGATCGCGTCGGAGACTCCGAGCTCAGTGAGCTCGCGAAGCGCATGCGGGAGCAGGTTGATCCCGACGCCGAGCCCTCGGATCGAGGTACTGCGTTCGTAGACCGTGACGTCACGGATTCCTGCGGCATGCAGGCTGATGGCCGCGGCGAGACCGCCGATTCCCGCGCCGACGATGATGATCTTCATCGATCTCTCCTGATTCCCCGCTCACCTGAGCGATCTAGATAGTTTTGCAACAAAATTATATTTGCGCAAGTTGAGGGTTGGCGTCGGCCACGAGTCAGTCGCGAGCGGCCGCGCGTGCGGCGGACTCGATGATCACTTCCACGCCGAGCAGGAACAGTTCGCGATCCTGCAACTCCGATAGCAGCACGCTGTTCTCGGCGATGAGCGGGTACTGTCGGGGGTCGGCGAGCAGAGGCGAGTCGATCCACGGGCTGTCGGTGCCGTCTTCATCGCGGTCCGCGCGCGCACGGGCGATACCGGCCGCCCCGGCGAGGACATGCGACGCAAGCAATGCGTAGTGACGAACGAGGTCCCGGCCGCGCAAACCTGCCTGATGGAACGCTTCGAGCATGAGCTCGATCGCAGCGAGCTCTCCGGAGCCATGCGTGGTCAGTGTCGTCGCCTCTGCTCCGATTGCGGGGTAATGCGTGAAGCGCTCGAGGGTTGCTTCGCTGAGCTGACGCAGGCGCCCGGCCCAGTCTGCGATCGGCCGGTCGACGGCTGCTGCGGCAACGGCGTTGAGCTCATCGAGGAGGGCGCTCATCAGCGCGTCCTTGCTGGCGAAGTGGCGGTAGATCGCTGTCGGGTCCGCGCCGAGCCGGGTGCCGAGGTCGCGCACCGAGATCGAAGAGACCCCAGTGCCGGCCAAATCCATTCCGGCGTCGATGATCATTCGCCGATCCAACCGCACGCGGGTGGGCGCCTTGCCGTTTGTCATCGTATCTCCGGTCTCCATTGACTCCATCGTGCCACGCTTGATCCTTCCCGCGATCAAGGCACATGACAACAGCGTTGACAGTGTAGCTGACAACGGCTAGCGTTGTCGCGATCCAGCAACTTCGACGACGAAGAGAGGCGGACGATGACCGAGACGATCATCTTCCACAACGGTCCGGTTTTCACGGGCGGCGGTGAGCCGCTGAACGAGCATGCGGTCCTGGTCCGTGACGGGCGTATCGTCGCGGTCATCCCCGAGCGCGAACTCGATGCGGATTCGAATGCCAGACGCGTCGACCTTCACGGAGCGCTGCTCAGCCCTGGCTTCCAGGACGCGCACATCCATCCCGTCGGCGGCGGCATCGAACTGCTGCAGTGCAATCTCTCTGAGGCTGAGGATGCAGAGCAGACTGCCGCACTCATCCGCGCGTACGCTGCCGCGAACCCCGATGAGGACTGGATCCTCGGCGGCGGCTGGGGTATGGACCACTTTGCCGGCGGCAACCCGCCGCGTGCGATGCTCGACGAGGCCGCGGGAGGCCGCCCTGTGCTGCTGCAGAGTCGCGACCACCACAGCACCTGGGCCAGCACCGCGGCCATCGAACGCGCCGGGATCACCGCGGAGACCCCTGATCCGGCCGACGGGCGGATCGTACGAGAGACCGATGGCTATCCGGCCGGGACCTTCCACGAGGGAGCCGGCGACTTGTTTGCGAGCGTGCGCCCGAAGACCTCGCCCGAGCTCGCCTACCAGGGGCTGCTCCGCGCGCAGGACGAGCTCATCGCCTTCGGTATCACCGGGTGGCAAGATGCCATGGTCGGCGCCAGCGTCGCCGGGATATCCGACCCGCTCACCGCGTATGAGCGGGCGGCCGAAGAGGGGACGCTGAAGGTTCATGTCGTCGGCGCACAGTGGTGGGTGCGCGACGGCGGAATCGAGCAGGTCGAGCACATGGTCACCCGCCGGAACTCGGCGGCGGCGAAGCATCCGGACCGCCGCCTCGACCTCGGCTCGACGAAGATCATGGTCGACGGGGTCGCTGAGAATCAGACGGCTGCGATGCTCACGCCCTACCGCGACGACGCCGGCCGCGACACCTGCAACCACGGTCTCAGCTTCATCGACCCCGCGAAACTGCGTGATTACGTCACGGCACTGGATGCCGCCGGCCAGCAGGTGCATATGCACGCCCTCGGCGACCGCGCCGTCCGTGAAGCGTTGGATGCATTGCAGGAGGCGCGGGACGGCAACGGTGAGAGCGACGGACGCCACCACCTCGCGCATCTGCAGATCGTCGCCGAAGAGGATATCCCGCGCTTCGCGGAGCTCGGCGCTGTCGCGAACATTCAGGCGCTCTGGGCCACCCACGAAGACCAGCTCGACGAGCTCACCCTGCCGTTCCTGCAGGACGGGCAGGAGGCCAGGCAGTACCCGTTCGGGGACTTCGCCCGCGTCGGCGTGCGCTTCGCAGCCGGCAGTGATTGGCCGGTGTCCAACGCGGACCCCATCGCGGCCATTCACGTCGCGGTTAATCGCGCGTACCCGCAGTCCGATCAGCTGCCGCTCGGCGGCGAACATCAGCGCCTGAATCTTGCGACCGCGCTCGCCGCCTACACGTCCGGCAGTGCGTATGTGAACCGGCGGGACGACGACACGGGCAACATCCGTGAGGGGTACCTCGCGAACCTCGTCGTGCTCGACCCGAACCCGTTCGCCGTTCCGGCATCCGAGCTGTATCGCACCAGGGTTACGTCGACCTGGATCGAGGGGCAGCTCGTGTACACAGCAGCAACCGCATCCACCAGCAAGGAGTTCCGATGAACCGCACGTTCCGCTCCCGTCCCATTGTCCGCGGCAGCGTCGCCGCCATCGCCGGCGTCCTCACCCTGACCGTGCTTGCGGCCTGCTCGCCGTCGGCCACCTCCGAAGGTGGCGGCTCCGACGAGCCGATCGATTGGGAGATCACCTCGACGACGGCTGCGCCCGGCGGCGACATCGACTCGTTCACCTTCGCCAGCTACGCCGAGCCGTATTCGCTCGACTACGCCTACGCCTTCGACTATGCAGACAACTCAGTGCTCGCCAACGTCTGCGAATCGCTGATGCGGTTGAACCCCGATTACTCGCTCAGCCCTGGGCTCGCGGAGTCGTTCGAGCATCCCGACCCGGCGACCTGGGTGTACACGATTCGCGAGGGCGTCACTTTCCATGACGGATCGCCGCTGACCGCGGCCGACGTCGTGGCCTCAATGAACAGGCACCTCGACCCCGAGGTCGGTTCGTTCTGGTACTCCGCGTATCAGAACGTCGCATCGATCGCTCAGTCCGGCGACCGGCAGGTGACCGTGACGATGACCGGACCGGACGCGCTGTTCAACCTCGGCATGGGCGGCTCCGCCGGCGTCATCGAATCGGCGGCCACGCTCGCCGAGAAGGGCGCCGACTACGGCAACTCCACCGGCGGCGTCAACTGCACGGGACCGTTCGCGCTCGCCGACTGGGAGTCAGGCGAATCGATCACCCTCACCCGCTACGACGAGTACTGGGATGAAGACCTCATGGCCCGCTCCGGCGAGGTCGAGTTCGTATTCATCAACGACGCCACCGCACGGGTCAACGCACTCAAGTCCGGCAGTGTCGACGGTTCCTGGATGCTGCCGATGGAGGCCGTGAACACTCTGCAGACCGCGGGCAAGGGCGAGGTGCTGTTCGGCCTGAACACCGCCGTCGGATCCCTCGTGGTGAGCGATCTCGAAGGCCCTCTCGGAGATGTACGGGTGCGCAAGGCTCTGCTGCTCGCGATGGATCGCGACGGCATCCTCCAGGCGGCTCTGCGTGGAGTGGGAGAGCAGACCGACGTGATGACCACGGAAGCCGTGTGGCAGGACGCGACAGACGTCGCCCGCACCTCGGCGTTCGATGACGTCGCGAGCTACGCACAGAACCTGGAGGAGGCCAAGGCGCTGATCGCCGAAGCCGGAGCCGAAGGTGCGGAACTCGCCTATGTGACGACACCGATCAGCAACGACTTCTCCGTCATCTCGCAGGCCACGGCCGCCGCCGCGCAGTCGATCGGCTTGAAATTGACGGTCGAGACGGTGACCCCGAACGCGTACACCGCGCTGTTCTCCGACCCTAGTGCTCGCGAGGGCGTTGATCTGTTCTACACGAGCTGGTACCTGTCCAGCCCGGATGCCCTGGAGATGTACTCGGTGCTGCGCACCGGCGACTTCAGCAACTACAGCAACTGGTCGAATCCCGAATTCGATGCGGTCGTCAACGAAGCGGTCGCGGTCGAGGACCCGGCCGCGCGGAGCGAGCTCACTGCCGAGGCCCAGCAGATCGTGAACGGGGAGCTGCCCTGGCTGCCGCTGTTCGAAGCGCCGGTGTCGCTGTTCCTTGGCGATCGCATCACCGGTGTCCAGCCGTCGGTCGCCTTCCTCTACTACCCCTGGGCAGCGACGATCGGCGCTCGATGACGGCCGCGCGTCGGGTCGCCGGAAAGGTCGGCGGACTGCTGCTGACGCTGTTCATGGCGTCGCTCCTTGTCTTCTTCTCGCGCTTTCTGGTGCCCGGTGATCCCATCCGGTTCCTGCTCCGGGGGCGCAAGCCCAGTGCGGAGGCGGTCGCGGAGGTCACGGCTCAGTACGGGCTGAACCTGCCGCCATGGGAGCAGTACTTCCGCTGGATACTGGGTGTGCTGCAGGGCGACTTCGGCCGTTCGTTGCAGTACCGACAGGAGGTCACCTCGGTGATCGGTGATCGGCTTCCGGTGACGTTGATGCTCGTCGCGATGGCGGGCGCGATCATCGCCGTCGTCGGTCTCGTGCTCGGCGCGATCGCTGCGCTGAATCGTGGGAGGTCGCTCGACCGAGCCATCCTGATCGGGCTCACCGTGCTGGGCGCTATACCTTCGTTCGTCGGCGCGATCGTGCTGATCGCGATCTTCTCCGTGCAGCTGGGCTGGTTCCCGTCGTTCGGCTCCGGCGATGGCTTCTTCGACATGATGTATCACCTGACACTGCCGTCGATCGCCCTGGCCATCGTCTTCATCGTGCTCATCGGCAAGGTGACCCGGTCGGCCCTGGTCGACCAGTTGGGTCGAGAGCACGTCGAAGTTTCGACGAGCCGCGGTGTGCGCCGCTGGGCCGTCGTGCGCCGCCACGTACTACGCAACGCCCTCGGTCCGATCCTCACCGTGAGCGGCATGCTGGTTGCCGGCCTCATCGTCGCCAGCTCGATCGTCGAGGCGGCCTTCGGACTGTCCGGGATCGGATCACTCCTGGTGCAGTCCGTCGATCGGCTCGACTTCCCCGTCGTGCAGGCGATCGTTCTGCTCGTAGTGTGCGCCTTCGTCGTGATGAACGCCATCGTCGACGTCCTCGAACCCTGGATCGACCCGCGATCTGCTGCGGGAGCTGGTGCCCGATGACATCCTCGACCCCCACCGTCGCGATCCGGGTGCTGCGTGCGCCTCGCAAGCGACGTCCGCGCTTCCTGTACGTCGGCAGCGTCGTCGTTCTCGCCCTGGTCGCGCTCGCCGCCATCTTCGCGCCGCTGATCGCGCCCTACGATCCGGATGCTGTCGACTTCGCCTCCTTCCTGGCGCCGCCATCCTCAGCGCATTGCCTCGGCACCGATTCGCTCGGTCGCGACGTGTTCAGCCGGATCATCCATGGTGGACGCACCGCACTGATCGGCCCGCTGCTCGTGGTCATCTTCTCCACCGTCATCGGCATCCTGCTGGGTCTGTGGGCGGGGTGGCGCGGCGGCTGGGTCGACGCGGCCCTCAGCCGAGTCTTCGACGTGCTGTTCGCGTTCCCCTCGTTACTCATCGCGATCATGGCTGTCGCCCTGTTCGGCAAGGGGCTCATCGCGCCGATCGTCGCGATGAGCATCGCGTATGCGCCATTCGTGGCCCGGCTCACGCGGTCACTGGTGGCAGCAGAGCGCAGTCGACCGTATGTCTCAGCGTACCGCGTGCAGGGTTTCGGCGGCGGCTGGATCGCATTGCGCAGAGTGCTTCCCAATGTCACTCCGATCGTCGGCGCGCAGTCGACTCTGAACTTCGGCTATGTGCTCGCCGAACTCGCCGGACTCTCATTCCTCGGCCTGGGCGTGCAGGCCCCGACCGCTGACTGGGGCGCGATGATCAACGAGGCGCAGTCGGGGGTGGCGGCCGGGCACTTCCTGCCGGCCATCGCTCCCGCCATCATGGTCGTCATCGTGGTGGTGGCTGTCAACATCATCGGCGAAGAGCTCTCCGATCGCATAGGTGGGGAGACCCCGGCATGAACCTTCTCGAGATCGATTCCCTCACGCTCGATCTGCCGAACGGTACTCGACTGTTGCACGGCATCACCCTGGCTGTCGCCGCGGGGGAGACCGTCGGGTTGGTCGGCGAGTCCGGGTCCGGTAAGTCGCTCACGGCGCGAACCGTGCTCGGGCTTCTTCCGGATTGCGCGAGCATCGGCGGCACCGTCACAGTCGACGGGCGGTCTCCGCTCATTGACGCGGGCTCTCGCCGCGAGATCCGGCGCCGCAGTGCTGCGATGGTCTTCCAGGACCCGCGGGCCGGAATCAACCCGATGCGCACCATCGGCGATCACGTCACCGAGGCGCTGCGGCTCTGCGAGGGATGGGGTCGGGCGCGGGCTCGCGAACGAGCTCTTGAGCTTCTGACCGCTGTGCAGCTTCCCGCCCCCGCGGATCATCTCGCGCAGCATCCGCACGAATTGTCCGGGGGGATGCTGCAGCGCGTGATGATCGCCGGTGCTCTGACCGCCTCGCCGAAGCTGCTCGTCTGCGATGAGCCGACCACTGCACTCGACGTGACCACGCAGGCCGAGATCGTGTCGGTGCTGCGTGAGCTGTGCGCGGCACGAGGGATGGGGATGCTGTTCATCACCCACGATCTGAACCTGGCTGGTGCGCTGTGCGATCGGCTCGTCGTGATGAAGGACGGCGCCGTCGTCGAGGAGGGCACCGCCCGTGAGGTTCTCATGACGCCGGCGGACGAGTACACACGGCGGCTGGTCATGGCCACGCCGAAGCTCACCGGAGGAAGCGTGGCGGAGGCGCCGGACGTCGTCGTGGCAGAGCCGATGCTGTCGATCTCCGCGGTCACGAAGACCTATCACCCGCGGGGCAGAAGCGCAGTGACTGCGGTCGCCGGGGCTGACCTGGTGGTGCCGCGTGGCGGTGCTCTCGCGGTCGTCGGGGAATCTGGTTCAGGGAAGTCCACGCTCGCACGGATGATCGTGGGCCTGGAGGCGGCCGACAGCGGTGACATCCGGATCGGCGAACGGACCATCAGCACCGCCGATCGTTCCGCAGCCGCGCGACTGGCCAGGGGGAAGAGTGTGCAGATGGTGTTTCAGGATCCGTATCTGTCACTCGATCCGAGGATTCCGATAAGGCGGGCGATCGAAGACGTGCTGCGTCTGCACGCCGGTCTCACCGGGTCGGCGGCGCGGTCGCGGGCCGCTGAGTTGCTGACCGCCGTCGGTCTTGGCGAGGAGCACCTCACCGCACGGCCCCGCACACTGTCGGGCGGACAACGGCAGCGAGTCGCCATCGCCAGAGCGCTGGCGGTGGAGCCAGAGCTGCTGGTGATGGACGAGGCGACCAGTGCACTGGACGTCTCGGTGCAGGCGCAGGTGCTCGATCTCCTGGCCAGCATCCGTCGAGCCCACGGCATGACCCTGTTGTTCATCAGTCACGACCTCGCCGTGGTGCGCAAGGTCTGCGAGCAGACGATCGTGATGCGCCGGGGCGAGATCGTCGAGGCGGGGCAGACGGAGCGGATCCTCAGCGATCCGCAGCACGAATACACGCGCCTGCTGATCGCTTCAGTTCCGGTGCCGGTGGAACCCATGGCTCAGGACCTGCGGCGGGAGTGAGCTCTGCGCGGCGAGAGTGAGCGGACCTGGTCGCCTCTCGCCCGGTGGAGCGACGATCTGTGATCTCTGCGCGCGCCGCAGCGACCGTCGCAGACGGCTGGAGGGTCTGGGACTCAGCCCCGCGTGTACCCGTCAGCGACAGCGAGCGCCTCGTCGAGCACGCCCAGCCCGCGCACGAGGTCTTCTTCGGAGATCACGAGAGGAGGCGCGACGTGCATCCGGTTGAAATGAGTGAACGGCCACACGCCACCCCGCTTCGCCTTCGCAGCGAACTCGGTCATCGGCGCAGCATCCGCTCCACTCGCGTTAAACGGCACCAGCGGCTCGCGGGTCTCGCGGTCGCGTACGAGTTCCACGGCCCAGAACAGGCCCCGGCCTCGGACTTCGCCGACGCTGGGATGCGACTCCGCCCAGGCCCGTAGGGTCGGCTCGATCACGCGCGAACCGAGGTCGCGCACGCGCTCCAGGATGCCGTCGCGCTCGAAGACCTCGAAGGTCGCCACACCCGCGGCGCAGGCGAGCGGATGCCCGGAGTAGGTGAGTCCGCCAGGGAACGGCACCCGATCGAAGTGTTCCGCCACTTCTGCGGAAAGGACCACGCCGCCCAGCGGCACGTACCCCGAGTTCACGCCCTTCGCGAACGTGATGAGGTCAGGGCGAGCGTCGAACGCGTCGATGCCGAACCACTCCCCGAGCCGCCCGAATCCGACCATCACCTCGTCGGCGATGTACAGGATGCCGTGCCGATCGCACAGTTCACGTACGCCTCGCAGGTAGCCCGGCGGCGGTACCAGCACGCCGTTCGTGCCGACCACGGTCTCGATGATGATCGCCGCGATCGTGGCTGGCCCTTCGAGTAGGATCGTCTGCTCGAGGTGCTCGAGGGCGCGCTGAGACTCCTCTTCGATCGTTGACGAATGGAAGGCCGACCGGTACAGGTACGGACCGAAGAACCGCACCGTCGCGATATCGCTCGGGTCGTTCGCCCAGCGCCGCGGGTCACCGGTCATCGAGATCGCAGTCGACGTCGACCCGTGGTAGCTGCGATACATCGACAGCACCTTGCGTCGGCCGGTCACCTGGCGCGCCATCCGTACGGCGTACTCGTTCGCCTCGGCACCGCCATTTGTGAAGAAGACCTTGTCGAGCCCCTCGGGAGAGACCGCGGCGACGCGTCGGGCGAGTTCGCCACGCACGTCGTTCGCCACCGAGGGCTGGATCGTCGCGAGGCGGCCGGCCTGCTGCTGGATGGCGGCGACGAGATCCGGATGCTGGTGGCCGAGGTTCAGGTTCACCAGCTGGCTGGAGAAGTCGAGGTAGGCGTTACCGTCGTAGTCCCAGAACGTCGAGCCCTCGCCGACCGCGACCGGCATCGGGTCGATGAGCGCCTGGGCGCTCCAGGAGTGGAAGACGTGGCTGCGGTCGTCCGCGCGCACCTGTGCCTCGGCGTCCGGCGCGGGGAGCGCGTGCGAGACGCCGTGCCGGTCGGTGAAGTTCGTCATGTCGATTCTCCTCGCGTCGGGGTGCCGGTCAGTGGTTGCTCGGGAAGCCCAGGTCGACCTGAGCGGGCGTGTGATCGGGCCAGCGCGTCGTGACGACCTTGGACCGGGTGTAGAAGTGGATCGACTCGGGGCCGTAGATGTGCGAGTCGCCGAACAGCGAGTCCTTCCAGCCGCCGAACGAGAATGCTCCCACCGGAACCGGGATCGGCACGTTCACGCCGACCATGCCGACCTCGATGTCGAACTCGAACTGACGGGCGGTGCCGCCGTCGCGGGTGAAGATCGCGGTGCCGTTGCCGTAGGCGTTGGTGTTGATCAGCGCGACCGCCTCGGCATAGGTCTCGACGCGGACCACCGACAGAACCGGGCCGAAGATCTCATCCTCATAGACCTTCATGCCGGGCTTCACATCGTCGAGCAGGCTGACGCCGATGAAGAACCCGTCTCCGGCGAACGACTTCCGACTGCCGTCGACGACGACCGTTGCGCCGTCGGACTCTGCCGAGGTGACGTACGAGGCGACCTTGTCGCGGTGCTCGCGCGTGATCAGCGGACCCATCTCGCTGGACGGGTCGGTTCCGGGACCGATCTGCAGCGTGGCGATGCGGTCGCGGATGCTGGCGACGAGGTCGTCGGCGATGTCGCCGACCGCGACGAGCACTGAGACGGCCATGCAGCGCTCGCCTGCTGAACCGTACGCGGCGGAGATCGCGGCAGCGGTGGCGCCGTCGATGTCGGCATCCGGCATCACGACCATGTGGTTCTTCGCGCCGCCGAGAGCCTGCACGCGCTTGCCGTTCGCCGAGGCGCGCTGGTAGATCGCGCGGGCGATCGGGGTGGAACCGACGAAGCTGACCGCGGCGACGTCGGGCGAGTCGAGCAGGGCGTCGACCGCGACCTTGTCGCCGTGCACGACGTTCAGGACTCCATCGGGAAGACCGGCCTCCTGGAAGGCCTTGGCGAGCCAGACCGCGGCCGACGGGTCCTTCTCGCTGGGCTTGAGGACGACGGTGTTACCGCAGGCGATCGCCGATGCCACCATCCACAGAGGCACCATCACCGGGAAGTTGAAGGGGGTGATCGCGGCGACGACACCGACCGGCTGCTTGACGGAATGCACGTCGACGCCACGGGAGACCTGTTCGGAGCGCTCGCCCTTGAGTAGGTGCACGAGTCCTGCGGCGAACTCGATGTTCTCGATGCCGCGCGAGACCTCGCCCGCGGCATCCGAGAGCACCTTGCCGTGCTCGTCGGTGACGATCGCTGCGAGTTCGCCGGTACGGTCGGCGAGAATCTGTCGCAGCCGGAAGAAGACATCCGCGCGCTTGATCAGGCTCAAGGAACGCCAGCCGGGGAGCGCGGCCTTCGCCGCAGCGACCGCCGCGGCAACCTCGGCTTCGGAGGCGAAGGCGACCTGCCGCTGCACGGCTCCGGTAGCCGGGTTGAAGACGTCGCCGGTGCGGGCGGCTTTGCCGGTCTCTGCGCCGTTGATGAGGTGGAGGACAGTACTCACGAGAGGTCTCCCTAGTTGATAGATGGGGGTCGAACATTCTGACCGGCGAGGCACACTCGCTTGCCTTCCATGCTTTCAGAGGGAATCATCGGTAGGAGGTGTCAGAGCGTCGCAACCTTCAACAGAATTCGGACAGAGTGTATGGACTCCCGCATCGAGCAGTTCGCCGGCCTGCCCGTAGTTGCCGAGGTGCTGTCGATGCCCGTGCTGCAGGCGGGGTTCCCCCAGCTCCTCACTGACCAGACGACGCTGCAGCCACTGGTGCGCTGGGTGCATGTCTCGGACAGCCCCCGGGTCGCGACGCTCCTCGACGGAGGGGAGCTGCTGCTCTCCACCGGCGCGGGCTGGCCGGGTGACGCCGATGGACTAGCTGCACTGGCGGCTGAACTCGCAGATTCCGAGGTCGCGGGAATCGTGCTCGAGTTGGGAACGCGCTTTACTGTGACGCCACCGGCTTTCGTCGCCGCCTGCCGACGGCAGGGGATCGCGTTGATCAGTCTCGACCGGGAGGTCAAGTTCGTCGCGATCACCGAAGCTGTGCACCGACGCATCATCGCAGGGCAGGTCGACGCTCTGCAGCAGCGGCAGCACCTGCACGAACTGTTCACCGCGCTGAGCCTGCGCGGTGCTCCTGCCGACGTCATCGTCCGTGAGACCGCACGCGCGCTCGACGCCGGCGTGGTGCTGGAGAACCTTACGCACGAGGTCGTCGCGGCGGATGCGCGTGGCCTCGACGACGTCCGGCTCCTGGATGATTGGGCGACGCGCTCGCGACGGATCGCGGATGGGCGCGAACCAGGTTGGAACGCGGTGCCGGTCGAGGGGCGCGGCGTCCGCTGGGGGCGTCTGCTCGCGGCTCCCGGCGCGGCGCATCCGGCCGGTCGGACGACGGTGCTGGAGCAGGCGGCGACGGCCCTCGCGCTGGCACGGCTCGCCGACGGAGACGGCGCATGGGCGTTGCTGTCGCAACGCCGGCTGCTGGCCTCGCTGCTGGAGCAGCAGCACGCGACGATCGCGGATGCGCAAGCGTCGTTGGAGGCGAGCGGCTTCGTCGTGCGGGGGCGGCGGCTGCAGGCGCTGGCCGTGGACGCCGCGTCGCCGAGCACGGTGGAGGACGCACGTGATGTCGTGCGCGACGCCGTGCCCGACGCCGGCATGATCGGAGCCCCGATCGACGGAGGCGCGGTCATCCTGCTCTCGTTCGCCACGGATGCATCACTGCCGGATGCCGCCCTCCGACGCATCGCGAGCGGTGCGTCGGAGGGCGCCGGCGGGGTCGCCGTCGGTGCGGCATCCGAGTCCCTCGCCGAGATGCTCGATTCGCTGCCTGCGGTTCGCTCCCTCGCGCGGAGGCTCCCGCCCGGAGAGTTCCGGCATGTGGACGATCGACCTCTCGCCCGGCTGGTGAGTGCGCTGCACGGGGATCATCGGATGCAGGAGCACAGCGAGCGGATGCTCGGACCGCTGATCCGCCGCGATCAGGACACCGGGGGCGACCTGCTCGTCGTGCTGGGCGCACTCGTGCAGCACCCCGGCAATCGCACGGCCGCCGCCGCGGCATCTCACCTCTCGCGTTCGGTGTTCTACCAGCGGCTCACGCTCATCGGCGACCTGCTGGATGCCGACCTCGACGACGGCGAGACGCTCGCCGCGCTGCACCTGGCGCTGTCGGCATACACGGCGACGTCGCGCTGAGCGCCGGTCGTCGAGCGATCACCCCCCGGTCGTTGAGCGAGCGGAGCGAGACGAAACGCGGTGCTCTCGCGTTGGACGTCGGATGAGAGCGTTTCGTCTCGGTCGCTGGCGCTCCCTCGCTCAACGGCAGGAGATAGGGTGTCGCTCACCGACCGGTGGGGTGGCGCACCTCAGGCGATGTAGGCCTTGCGGAGCGTCTCGGTGACGGTCCAGATCGTCCGCATCCCCGCGGCGAGACGCACCACAGAACCAGGGCCGATCTCGAGGTCCGGCAACCCAGGGTCATCGAAGGAGATGCGCGCCCGCCCGGACAGCGCGACGAACACCTCGTCGACCTCGGCGTCGGATGCCGTTCCCGGCGTCATCTCCCAGATGCCGACCTCGGTGCCGCCGATCGTCGCGATCGGATGCGCTGCGGTCATCGGAGCGCCTGAGAGCACTTCGACCGCGGGCAGTGGCTCGTGCGCGAGCGCCAGGCTCGCCGCATCCACTCCCGTCCCCGCTGCCAGCTCGTCTGCGAGACCGGCGGGGTTCACGAGTCGAATCCCATGCCGACGGCGTCGAGAGCCTTGAGGAACAGGTTGCGCTTGCCGTCGTTGTGATCGGCCTGATTCATCGCTGCCCGCACCAAGTTGATGCCGATCGCTGCCGCCGGCTCCGGCGGGAACGGGATCGGTTTCTCGCGCACCATCCGCAGCTCGGTCCGTTCCGTCGAAACGCCGGACAGCTTGTCGAGCATGACGTCGGCGGCGAAACGGGCGGCGCCGACGCCGAGACCGGTGAAGCCGGTCGCATACGCGACGCGTCCGCGTCGCGCGGTGCCGAAGAACGCGCAGAAGCGGCTGGACGAGTCGATCGCCCCGGCCCAGCGGTGGGTGAAGCGCACGCCCTCCAGCTGCGGGAACGTCGTGAAGAAGTGCTCGGCGAGGCGGCGGTGGCTCTCCATCCGGTCCTCGTACTCCGGGCGCACCTTGCCGCCGAGGTGATAGATCGCGTCATATCCGCCGAACAGGATGCGGTTGTCTGCGGACAGTCGGTAGTAATGGAACTGGTTCGCGCTGTCGGCGAGACCCTGTCTGTTCGGCCACCCGATCGAGGCCAGCTGCGCATCAGTGAGAGGCTCGGTCATCAGGACGTAGTCGTAGACCGGAACGGTCATCAGACGGTTGCGCTTGAGGAGCGACGGGAAGACGTTCGTGCCCAGTGCGACCGCATCCGCGGTGATCCGCCCGCCGTCGGTCGCCAGTACGATCGGACCGGACCCGTCGCCATCCACGCTCCGCACCCGTGAGTGCTCGAAGATCTCGACGCCGAGGTCGGCGGCCACGCGTGCGAGTTCGAGGCCGAGCTTGGCGGGGTGCACCAGCGCGCATCCCTCGCGATCCCAAGCGCCGGCGAGGATAGGTGTCCGAGTGCACCTCGGCCCGCACAGCATCCTGATCGAGGAATCCCTCCTCGTCGCGGAGCCACTCGACCTGGTGCGGCTCCACGGCCACGGCCAACTGGCCGGTGCGCTCGAAGTCGGCATCCATGCCGTAGCGCTGCACGGTCTCGGCGATGCCGTCGAGATTCTCCACGCCCAGCTCCTCAAGGCGATCGATCTCCTCCGGCCAACGGCTCTCCCCGTTCTCGTGGCCGTGCGTGAGGCTCGCCTCGCAGAAGCCGCCGTTGCGTCCCGACGCTGCCCAGGCGACGCGCGAAGCCTCCAGCAGCACGACGCGACGGTCGGGCTCGCGCTCCTTCGCCCGGATCGCCGTCCAGAGTCCGGCGTACCCGCCGCCGACAATCGCGAGATCCGCCCGGACGTCGCCTGCGAGGCGCGGGTAGTCCGTGCGCTGCACGTCGTCGAGCCAGAACGCGGCGAACGCGGTGTTCTGCAGGGCGTGGTCGACGACGGATGCCGCGGGACGACGGCGCTCGAAAACGGTGGTGCCCATCAGCGCGTTCCCCAGTTGTAGAGGTCCTTATAGAGTCCCGCGTAGAGCAGGCTCTCGGTGTGCGTCACGCCGGGAAGCGTGCGGATGCGCGTCGCGATGAGGTCGATCAGGTGCTCGTCGCTCTCGCAGACCGCTTCGACGAGGATGTCAAAGGTGCCGAGGGTGACGACGACGTAGGCGAGCTCGGTGATCTGGGTGAGTTCCTCTGCGATGGCACGCGGGTCACCGGAGACCCGGATGCCGATCATCGACATGCGATGGAAGCCGAGCTGCATCGGGTCGGTTACGGCGACGATCTGGATGATCCCGGCCTCGGTCATGCGTTGCACGCGCTGGCGAGCCGCGGCTTCGCTGAGGCCGACAGCGCGGCCGATCTCGGCGTAGGGGCGGCGGCCGTCTTCCTGAAGGAGCTCGATGATCTTCTTCGAGACCTCGTCGAGGAGGGGCAGCTTCTGTGTGGCGCTCATGTGTCGATATTGACATGTTGATTCAACTGGTGCAACTGATTCAGTCGTCAATCTTGTCGGATGCTACCGAATTCGTAGAGCTGCCGATATGATGGCCGTCATGCGCACAGAGCTTTCTTTGCAGAACTTCATCGGCGGCCGGTATGTTCCCGTGCAGGGGGACGGCGCGATGCCGCTCATCGACCCCGCAACCGAAGACATGTACGGAACGCTCCCGCTCTCGGACCGCAGCGACGTCGACACCGCGTACGCGGCAGCATCCGCCGCCTTCCCGCTCTGGCGCGATACGACGCCGGCCGATCGTCAGCTCGCGCTGTTCCGGATCGCCGATGAGATGCACGACCGCGCCGAGGAGTTCGCCGACCTCGAATCGCAGGACACCGGCAAGCCGCGCGCGACGCTGGTGGCCGACGAGATCATGCAGTCCGTCGACCAGCTGCGGTTCTTCGCCGGTGCCGCGCGGAGCCTCGAAGGCCGCTCGGCGGGGGAATACCTCGCCGGGCACACCTCGTTCGTGCGCCGCGAGCCGATCGGCGTGATCGGCCAGGTCACGCCCTGGAACTACCCCCTGAACATGGCGGTCTGGAAGATCGCACCGGCACTCGCCGCGGGCAACGCCGTCGTGCTGAAGCCGGCGGAGACGACGCCGCAGACGACCCTGCTGCTCGCCGAGATCGTCGCGAAGCACACACCGGCCGGAACGCTGAACGTCGTGCTCGGCGACCGCGAGACCGGTGTGGCCCTGGTGGAGCATCCGACGCCGCAGATGGTCGCGATCACCGGCTCCGTGCGGGCCGGCATGGCCGTCGCGCGATCGGCGGCGAACGATGTCAAACGTGTGCATCTGGAGCTCGGCGGCAAGGCGCCGGCGATCGTGTTCGCGGATGCCTCCATCGAGAAGGCGGTGGAGGGGATCATCAACGGTGCGTTCTTCAACGCCGGGCAGGACTGCACGGCAGCCACGCGCGTGCTGGTGCACGCGTCCGTGCACGATGAGTTGGTGGCAGCGCTGGTGAAGCGGGCGCAGTCGGATGCTCGCACCGGCGGCCCGCATGAGGAGGGCGTGCTCTACGGCCCGCTCTCGAGCGCTGCGCAGCTGGACCAGGTCTCCGGCTTCATCGACCGGTTGCCCGCGCACGCGAAGGTCGAGGTGGGTGGTAGGCGACAGGGCGAGAAGGGCTACTTCTACGAGGCGACGATCGTCTCGGGTGTGCGGCAGGACGACGAGGTCGTGCAGGGCGAAGTCTTCGGCCCTGTGCTCACGGTGCAGCCCTTCGAGACCGACCAGGAGGCGCTGGAACTGGCGAACGGCGTGGACTTCGCGCTCGCCTCATCCGTCTGGACCACCGATCACGCACGGGCGATGCGCTTCTCCCGCGACCTCGACTTCGGGTGCGTTTGGATCAACACGCACATCCCCTTCGTCTCGGACATGCCGCACGGCGGCTTCAAGCACTCCGGGTACGGGAAGGACCTCTCGCAGTACGGCTTCGACGACTACACCCGCATCAAGCACGTGATGTCGGCGCTCGACTGACGTCGCGATCTCACCGCCGCAGCGTCTTCACGCGGCGGTGCTCCGCGAGCGTCATGTCCGGCCGTTCTTCGCGCTTCGTCGCGCCATCCGCAGTCCAGCCGTGCGACCCGTAGAACGCATCGGCAGGGTCGTTGCCGTCGAGCACCCACAGATAGGCGCGACTGTGGCCGGCATCCGCAATCCGTTCCTCGGCGGCGGCGAGCAGAGAGTGCCCGATGCCTGTGGACCAGGCGGCGGGGTCTGCGTAGATTCCGTAGATCTCGCCGTCGGCGCTGGCGTCTTCGTCGCGCCCGGATCCGAATGAGGTCCAGCCGACGACCGCACCGTCGCGCACCGCGACCAGGAGAGCGAGGGTCGTCGGCAGCGGCTCGGTGATGAAACCCCGCCACCCGGCGGCGCGATCGGCGATCGACAGCCCGTCGAGGATCTGCTGATCGATGAGCCCACGGTAGGCGGCCTGCCAGGAGCGAACGTGCACGCGGGCGACCCCCTCGGCGTCGTCGATCAGCGCCTCACGGATCACCAGCTGCGTCATCGGATCAGGCTAGCCGAGTCGTGACGGACGGCTCCCTCTCGAAACGCCGGATGCGGCCGAGTGCGACCCTTTGCGGTGCCCGAAGGATTCAGTCGGCGTTGCGCCGGGCCTCCCAGCCGGTGCGAACCATCTCGTCGACCGAGTAGCGCATCGTCCAGTCCAGGTCGCGCGCGGCGAGCTCGCCGGTCGCCACGATGCGGTCGGGGTCGCCGGCGCGGCGGGGGCCGACCTCGGGCGCGAAGTCGATGCCGGTGACGCGGGCCATGGCATCCATGATCTGCTTCACGCTCAGCCCGTCACCGGACCCGAGGTTGTACGCGGCCTCGATCGGGTCGCCGGCGGCAAGGCGCTTCGCGGCGGCGACGTGCGCTGCGGCGATGTCGCCGACGTGCACGTAATCGCGCACGTTCGTGCCGTCCTCGGTGTCGTAGTCGTCGCCGTTGATCCGCGGAGTCTCGCCCGCGATCAGTTTCTCGAACACGATCGGGAACAGGTTGTGCGGGCTCACGTCGTAGACGGCCGGATCGGCGGACCCGACCACGTTGAAGTAGCGCAGCGAGGTGTGGCGCAGCGGACGGTCGGAGCCGGCGGTCGCGATCGCCTGATCGCGCAGCAGCCACTCGCCGATGAGCTTGGACTCCCCGTAGGGGCTCGCCGGCTTCTTCTCCGTCTCCTCGACGACGAGGGAGACGTCGGGGGTGCCGAAGACGGCGGCGGACGACGAGAAGACGATGTTCGCCACGCCCGCCGCCTCCATCGCCTCGAGGATCACCCGGGTGCCCTCGACGTTCTGCGCGTACGTGTGCAGCGGGCGCTGCACCGAGACGCCGGCGTACTTGAAACCCGCGACGTGGATGACGCCCTCGGCCGCGTGGTCGCGGAGCGTCTTCTCGACGATCTCGCGGTCGAGGATGCTGCCCTGCACGAAAGGCACGCCCTCCGGGACGAAGGAGGCGACGCCGCTGGAGAGGTCGTCGAGGACTACGGGGGTGAGCCCGGCATCCGCGAGTGCACGCACGACGTGCGCTCCGATGTAGCCGGCGCCGCCGGTGACGATCCAGGACATGTGTTCCTCTCCTTGCGCGGGCGCGCGGTGCTCATTCTCCCAGTTGTGCTCCTGGGAATTCTTTCCTGAGGGCTCAGGCGTCGCGGTGCGCGCCGGCGGAGGGCGTCACCGTGAACAGGTGCGGCTCGGTGAAAGCGGATGCCGCGAACGCGGCGCGCACCGCATCGGCCACATGCGCCACCGCATTCTGTTCGACGAGGGCGATGGCCGCCCCGCCGAACCCGCCGCCGGTCATCCGTGCGCCGATGGCGCCGGCGGCCAGTGCCGCAGTCGACCGCCGTGTCGAGTTCGGGGACCGAGATCTCGAAGTCGTCGCGCATCGACGACGTGCGACGCGACGAGGAGGTCGCCGATCGCCCGCGCGCCGTGCTCGCGGAGCATCCGCACCGTGTCGAGCACGCGCTGGTTCTCGGTGACGATGTGCCGCACACGACGGAACGTCACGTCGTCCATCAGGGTGGCTGCGCGGTCGAGGTCGGCGACCGAGACGTCTCGCAGGCTCGGTACGCCCATGATCGCGGCTCCGCGCTCGCACGCGGCGCGGCGGTCGCGGTAGCCGCCCGTCGAATGGGCGTGCTGCACGCGGGTGTCCATCACGAGAATCGCCAGTCCCGCCTGGGCGACGCCCACCGGTACGAGATTCGCCTCCAGCGAGCGGCAGTCGAGGAAGATCGCCGCATCCGGCTCGCCGAGCATCGACGCCATCTGGTCCATGATCCCGGTGGGCGCGCCGACGGCCTCGTTCTCGGCGCGACGGCCGATCCGGGCCAGCGCCGCACGGTCGAGGCCGGTGTTCCAGAGGTCGTTGAGGGCGGATGCCGTCGCGCCCTCGATCGCGGCGGAGGACGAGAGTCCTGCTCCGACCGGGACGTCCGAGGCGATCGCGATGTCGACCCCGACGACGGCGGTCGCCGAGCCGGCCGCAGCTGTCGCCTGCTGCAGCGCCCACGCCACGCCGAGCGGGTAGGCGGCCCACTCCGGGACCGCGGGTTCGCTGCCGGTCGCCGTCGGGAAGAGACGGTCGAGCTCGTCGAGACCGACCTCGATCTGCTCATCGGTAAAGGTCGAGGCCACACGGATGCGGGCATCGTCGCGAAGACCGACCGCCGCGACCGTCCGATGCGGGATCGCGAACGGGAGGACGAAACCCTCGTTGTAGTCGGTGTGCTCGCCGATGAGGTTCACGCGACCGGGCGCGGACCACACGCCCGCCGGAGCGCGATCGGTGAGCGCGGTGAGGAGGGTGCGAGCGGCATCCTGTGAGGCGATCTCCTGGGGGGTGCGATGGCTCATGCGGTCACCTCGTCGATGCCCGCGATGGCCTCGCGAAGACGCGCCGCGGACTGCTCGGGCGGGATCTCGGCGGTCCACGCCCACATCGCCGCCTCGGATCCGGCGAGGAACTTCAGCTTGTCGGCGGCCCGGCGGGGGCTGGTCAGCTGCAGGTGCAGTCGCACGGTCTCGCGCCCGACGTTCACCGGGGCCTGATGCCACGCGGCGATGTACGGGGTCGGCGTGCCGTAGAGGGCGTCCACGCCGCGCAGCAGGCGCAAGTACAGCGGGGCGAGCTCGTCGCGCTCGGCTGCCGTCGTCTCGGCGAAGTCCGGCACCTGCCGGTGCGGCATCAGATGCACCTCGAGGGGCCAGCGCGCGGCGAAGGGCACGAACGCGGTCCAGTGCTCACCGCGGAACACGACCCGCTCGGAGGCCTGCTCGAACTCGAGGAGGTGCTGGAAGAGGCCGGGGGCGGTGCGGTCGATGCTGTCGAGCAGACGGGTCGTGCGCGGCGTCACGTACGGGTAGGCGTAGATCTGGCCGTGCGGATGCGGCAGGGTGACGCCGATCGCCTCGCCACGGTTCTCGAACGGGAAGACCTGTTCGACGCCGGGCAGCTGCGACAGCGCGGCCGTGCGATCGGCCCACGCCTCGATCACGGTGCGGGCGCGGGTGACGGACTGGGTGCCGAACGACCCCGTGTGCTCCGGGCTGAAGCAGACCACCTCGCAGCGTCCGACCGAGGTCCGGGTGCGGCCCAGACCGAGGGCGCCGAGGTCGTCGAGGCCGCGCGGCGCATCCTTCGCGGCCGGGGCCTCGCCGAGCGCCTCCGCCAGTGCGGGACCGAAGGCCGGGGAGCGGTTCTCGAACACGGCGACGTCGTAGCGCGAAGGCACCTCGGACGGATTCGTCGGCGTCTGCGGGGCCAGCGGGTCGGCGTCGGCGCTCGGCATCATCACCCGGTTCTGCCGGTTCGCAGCCACCGTGATCCAGTCGCCGGTGAGCACATCGAGACGCATCGTGGCGGTGTCGCCGCGTGGATCGAGGGTGCGGGCGTCGACGGCGCGGTCGGCGCCGAGCGTCGTGCCGGGGTCGTCGTAGTAGATCAGATCGCGGCCGTCGGCCAGGCGGGTCGCGCGCTTGGTGACGCCGGCGCCGAGCTGCTCTGTCCACAACTCCGGAGAAATTTCCATGTTCACGTCAACATGGTACGTCGGTGACGGTGATAACGTCAACATTCAGGAGTTGTGGACGGGGGACGCGCATGACCGGTGATGATCTCAACTTCGGACCAGACTCGAGTGCCGGCCGGACACCGCGTTCCGGCCGCAGCTCCGGCCGGGTGTCGATGGCGACGGTCGCTGCGCGGGCGCGAGTCTCCGGGCAGACGGTCTCCCGTGTCGTGAACGGCAGCCCCCGCGTCGACCCGGGCACGCGAGAGCGCGTCGAGCAGGCCATGGCCGAGCTCGGCTACCGGCCGCATCGCGCCGCACGGGCGCTGCGCACCGGCCGCTCGCAGACCATCGGGCTGGTGGTCACCACCCTCGCCACGGTGGGCAACTCGCGGATGCTGCAGGCCACAGCGGAAGCGGCCGGGGAACGCGGCTACGCCCTCACCGTCATCACGGCCGGCATCACCGTGGCGGATGCATTCGAGCGGCTTGCCGAGCAGGAGGTCGACGGCGCGATCGTGCTCAACGAGGCCTCCGCACTCGTGCCCGCGGCGGAGCGCCCGACCGGACTTCGGCTGGTCGTCGTCGACGCGCTGACCGATGACGGCTTCCGCTCCGTGCACAGCGACCATGCGGGCGGCGCTGCCACCGCCACGGCGCACCTGCTCGGGCTCGGGCACGGCGCTGTGCATCATCTCGCGGGGCCCGCTGATTCCTTCGCCGCCGCCGAACGCGAGCGCGGCTGGCGTGAGACGCTCATGGCCGCCGGCATCCGTCCTCCCGCCGTGGTCCGCGGCGACTGGAGTGCCGAGTCGGGATACGCGGCCGGCACCGCGCTGGACGCGGCATCCGCTGTCTTCTGCGCCAACGATCAGATGGCGCTGGGCCTGCTGCGTGCGCTCGCCGAGAGCGGTCGGCGCGTGCCGGAGGATGTCAGCGTGATCGGCTTCGACGACGTGCCGGATGCCGCGAACTACCGCCCGCCGCTGACCACGATCCGTCAGGACTTCACGGCGCTCGCGCAACGCGCCGTCGAGGCGCTCGTCGCGGATATCGAAGGCGCTGACGCGGCAACGGGCTCGTTGATCGTGCCGACGGCGTTGATCGAGCGCGCGAGCGCCGGTTGACGTGGCCCTGGCCGGGGCCCTCCGGCCGTGATCAGGGGATCACGATTCAGCGCGCGGGTGCCGTGGATTCGCGTGCGTGCAGAGTCGGACTCAGGGTGACCCGGTGTACGGGGCGCGAGCGGTCGGCGAGGCGCCGGGCGAGCAGATCGACCGCTGCGGCACCGACCGCACCGCGCGGAGGGCTGATCGCGGTGAGCGCCGGGGTGAACAGCTGGGCGACCTCGTCGTCGTAGGCGACGACGGACAGGTCCTCCGGCACGGCGAGCCCCCGGTTCAGGGCGATGTCGATGAACGCCATCGCCGCGGGGTCCGGGTGGATGAGCAGCCCGGTCACGCCCTTCTCGAGCGCGGTGTCGATCGCGGTGTTCACGGCCGAGGTGAAGCCGGGGACGTTGCGATCGGGGATCAGGCTCTCGAAGTGGGCGTCGGGACCCAGCTCGAGCTCCTCGCACGCGGCGGCCCATCCCTTGACGACCTTGCGGCCGGTGGGGGAGTCGCGCGACACGATGAGGCCGAGCCGCCGGTGTCCCAGTTCTGCGAGGTGCCTGGCGGCGAGCACGGCGCCGAGGGCATGGTCGGTCGTGACGCTCTCGACGGGTTCTCGCCCCGGGAGCACGACCGCATCGCGCTCGACGAACACGCTCGGGATGTCGGATGACGCGAGCCACTGCACCACATCCTGAGCGTGGGCGGCGTCGGGGTTCGGAGCCACGATCAGGCCTCGGATGTCGTCCGACGCCACGAGGCGCTCCAGGACAGGTCGCTCGTCCTGCAGCTCGTACGAGGCTCCGCGGAGCACCAGGCGCAGGCCGCGACGCTGCGCCTCGGCCTCCATGCCGCGGAAGACGCTCGGCCAGTAGTACGCGAGCGAGGGCACCAGCACGGCGATCGCCCCGCCGGTGACGGACTGCGCGGCATCGACGGGCGCCGCACCGGATACGGGAACGGCACCGCCGTGCACCCGCTCCAGGTGGCCTTCCTCTTCGAGCTGCTGGAGATCCCGGCGAAGGGTGACCGGGGCGACGCCCAGCTCCTCGGTGAGCTGCGAGACCCGTACGATCCCGTCGCGCAACAGCGCGGCGAGGATGTGCGCATGGCGCGCCGGCGCCAGGGGGACGTGCTGCTGATCGGTCATGGATTCAGCATAGCTGATCGAAAATGATCGAATGTGGATTATTCTCTGGTTGTCTTGATCGAAACAGAATGATAATCTCCAAACGATCGCGAACGGAGAGAGACCGATCGGCGGTACCCGGAGCAGTATTCAAAGGAGAAGCCCGTGGCGTTCGAGCCCATCATCGACGTGGCGAAAAGCCACCGCAGCGATGCGGAATGGACCCGCGACGATCTGCTCGCCTACGCCGACGGTCTGCTCGCCGCCGTCCGGCCCTGGGGCTCTGAGAACGGCGCCCGCATCACGCTCCCCGGAGCATCCGGCGGCTACGGCGTCGACGTCGACGGACTCGAGGGCTTCGTGCGCACCTTCCTGCTCGCCGGCTTCCGCATCGCCGGTGCCCGCGGCGAAGGAGTCGACGATCTCATCGACTTCTATTCGCGCGGCATCGTCGCGGGTGTCGACCCCGAGGGCGCCGATCGCTGGGTGCGCCCCGACGAGCATGGCCAGGCCAAGGTCGAAGCCGCCTCGATCGCGCTCATCCTCGACATGACCCGGCCGTGGATCTGGGATCGCCTTGATGCGATCACCCGCGCGCGCATGATCGACTACCTCTCGCCGATCGTGGGCGATGAGACCTATCCGGCCAACAACTGGCTGTGGTTCCGGGTGGTCGTGGAGACCTTCCTGCGCTCGGTGGGAGGCCCGTGGTCGCAGGCCGACATCGACGACGATCTGGCCCGCCATGACTCCTTCCTCCGCGAGGGCGGCTGGATCTCCGACGGAGACGAGCGCGCCTACGATCACTACGTCGGCTGGGCGTTGCATCTCTATCCCGTGCTGTGGGCGCGGATGCAGGGCGCGGCCGAACTCGCGAACGGCCGCACAGCCGGCGACATCGTGCGTCTCGACGCCTTCCTGCAGGACGCGATCGCGATGGTCGGCGCCGACGGCTCACCCCTCATCCAAGGGCGTAGCCTCGTCTACCGCTTCGCTGCCGCGGCCCCCTACTGGGCCGGCGTGATCGCGGAGGTGCCGTCGGTTCCGGCGGGGCAGCTGCGTCGCGCGGCATCCGGCATCGTCCGCCATTTCGCCGCCAACGGTGCGCCGAACGACGACGGGTTGCTCGACCTCGGCTGGCACGGCGAATGGCGTCGCCTCGCGCAGAACTACTCGGGCACCGGGTCGCCCTACTGGGCGGCCAAGGGGCTGCTCGGCATCGCCCTGCCGGAAGATCACCCCGTATGGTCGGCGCCGTCCGTGCCCCTGCCCGTCGAGACCGCCGATACGCTGCGCGTCGCCGTCGCCCCGGCCTGGATCATCTCCGCCACCGTCGACGACGGCATCGTGCGCGTCGTCAACCATGGCTCCGACCATGCCCACCCGGGAGACCTCGTCGGGGATTCACCGCTGTACGCCCGCCTCGGCTACTCCACGGTCACGAGCCCGCTGCTGAACGGCGACGCCTGGGCCGAGCCTCTCGAGCAGTCGGCCGCCCTCCTGCACGCCGACGGGCGGGCGAGCCATCGCGCCGGCATGCGCACTCTCGGCATCCGTCTGGACGGAGATGTCGCGATCGCGGGATCCACGGCGACCGCGCACTGGATAGCCCCGGCCGCGACCCAGACCCGGCACGGTTCCGGCATCGTCGGCGACGTCGAGGTCGCCGGAGCGGTCACCAGCTGGTCGATCGTGCGGGGAGCGTGGGAGGTGCGCCTGGTGCGCGTCGACGCGGTGGATGCGGATGCCGCGCCCACCGCGCTGCGCATCGGCGGCTGGGCGATCGCGGGGGATGCCGTCGTCGACACGGTCTCGGCCGACAGCACGACGTCCGCCGCCCGCGGCCGCTGCAGCACGATCGTCGCGCTCACCTCCGGCGGCGCGCCCGCCGTCGAGACCCGCCAGGAGGCGAGTCCGCTCGGCGATGCGGCATCCGTTCCGGTCATCACCTATCCGGTCGCGATCAGCGAGTGGATCACCACAGCAGTGCACCTGTCCGATCATGCCCCGGCATCCGCCCCCTCCGTCCGGATCGACGCCGGCGATGTCGCCGTCACCTGGCCCGACTCCACCGTCACCGAACACCGGCTCGCCTGAGCCGGAGTCCTCGCCCCGTCCCTGGGCATCCGCAATTGCAAAGGAGCAGTACCTCATGAACCGCAAGATCCTCGCCGCCGGCAGCATCGCCGCAGTCGCGGCCCTGGCCCTCGCCGGTTGTTCCGGCACCCCCGACTCCGCGGAGGGTGCTGACCCCGATGCCCCGATCACCCTGACCCTGTCGGGGTGGAGCATCGACACCACGCCCGAGTTCCAGACGCTCGCCGACGCGTTCACGAAGGAGCACCCGAACGTCACGATCGAGCTCAAGGAGTACGACGCCGCCGAGTACAACACGCTCGTCACCGCCGACCTCGCCGCCGGCTCCGGACCCGACATCATCACGCAGAAGGAGGTCAAGTACGTCACCACCTTCCAGGAGGGCGGCCAGCTGCTCGACGTCTCCGATGTGAAGCTCCCCGATGGCATCAGCGGCGCCGAGTCCTACGAGGTCGACGGTGCTGCGTACGCCGTGCCCTACCGCCAGGACTCCTGGGTGCTCTTCTACGACAAGGACCTCTTCGACGCCGCCGGAGTCGAACACCCCGACGGCTCGTGGACCTGGGACGACTACGCCGACGCCGCCGAGGCGCTCACCGCCGACCCCGTCAAGGGGGCGTATCTGCACCGCTGGCAGTCCACCGTGCAGGGCTTCGCGAACGCGCAGACCGGCACCAGCGTCCTCGACGGCGACTTCGGCAATCTGAAGGAGTACTACGACAACACGCTGGCGCTGCAGGCTGCCGGCGACCAGGTCGACTTCAACACCTCCACCGCCAACCAGCTCACCTACCAGGGGGAGTTCGGAACCCAGAAAGCGGCGATGATGCTGATGGGCACCTGGTACACGGCCACCCTCATCGCCCAGCAGGCCTCGGGTGACGCCAACGACTTCGAGTGGGGCATCGCCCCCGCGCCGCAGCTCGACGCGAAGACCGCTGGCACCGACAACACCCCGGTGACCTTCGGCGACCCGACCGGCTTCGGCATCAACGCGAACATCGACTCCGCGAAGGTCGAAGCGGCCAAGCAGTTCCTCGAATTCGCCGCGTCAGAGGAGGGCGCTCAGGCGCTCGCCGCGATCGGGATCACGCCGGCTCTGACGAACGACGCCGTCGTGGAGAGCTACTTCTCGGTCGAGGGCGCTCCGTCCGACGACCTGTCGAAGTTCGCCTGGTCGACCCACGAGGTGCTCCCCGAAAACCCGACGTCCAGCAAGACGGCGACGATCCAGGGCATCCTCGCCGACCTGCACACCGCGGTCCTGTCGGGCTCGGCGTCGATCGACGACGCGATCAAGACGGCCGAAGACCGCGTGAAGAACGAGGTCGGCTGACCCGGTCGGGGGCCGGCCACCGGCCGGCCTCCGACATCGCACCCCGCGCCGCATCCACCGCCGCCTCATCCAGGAGACGATAGACATGACCACCACCGAGGCCCCGCCCCGCGGCACGGCCCCGCGGCCGGCCAAGCCGCCGAAGCCGGCGAAGCGCAGCTCGGCGCTGCGCCGGCGCAACGCCCTGATCGGCTGGAGCTTCATCCTGCCGAACTTCATCGGATTCGGGTTCCTCACCCTGCTGCCGGTGCTGATCCTCTTCTACATGGCGTTCACGAACTGGAACGTCTTCGGCAAGGCCGACTGGGTCGGGCTGGCGAACTTCCAGCGCCTGATCGGCGATGGCAGCTTCCGCATCGCGTTCGGCAACACCCTGTACTACTCGGTGATGCACATTCCGCTGACGATCATCGTCTCGCTGGGGCTCGCGCTGCTGCTGAACAACAAGCTCCGCGGCGTCGCGTTCTTCCGCACGGCCGCCTTCTTCCCGTACATCACCTCGATCGTCGCGATCGCGGTCGTATGGAACCTGCTCTTCAGCCCCGATTACGGACCCGTCAACGAGATCCTCCGTGCGATCGGCATCTCCGAGCCTCCTGGCTGGCTCACCTCGTCGGAATGGGCGATGCCCGCGGTGGTCATCGTGAGCACCTGGCGCGACATGGGCTACTACATGATCCTGTTCCTCGCGGGGCTCCAGACGGTGCCGCGGGAGTTGCACGAGGCCGCGCGCGTGGACGGCGCGAGCGTCTGGCAGCGCTTCGTGAACGTGACGCTGCCGTGCCTGCGGCCGACGATGTTCTTCGTCACCGTGATGCTCACCATCAACTCCTTCAAGATCTTCGACCTGATCCTCGTGATGACCGACGGCGGCCCCGGCCAGTCGACGCTCGTCCTGTCGCAGTTCATCTACAAGAAGGGGTTCGAGGAATCGCAGTTCGGCTACGCATCCGCGGCGGCCGTGGCACTGTTCTTCCTCTGCATCATCGTCACCATCGGCCAGTTCCTCTGGAACAAGAAGCGGAGCGCATGATGACCGACACCCAGGTCCTCGTCACCGGCGGCACGCTGCGCAGGCTCAGCGGCCCGGTTCCCGCCGGCCGCGTACGCGCCCGCCGCACGGTCGGCCGAATCGTCGGCTACATCGCCCTGATCATCGCCGCGATCGGCCTGCTCGCCCCGTTCGCCTGGATGGTGATGAGCTCGCTGAAGAACGCCAACGAGGTGTTCTCCGTTCCGGTCGTCTGGGTGCCCGAGGTGTTCGTGTGGCAGAACTACGTCGACATCTGGACGAAGTCGGACATGCTCGTCTGGATCCGCAACACGCTGTTCCTGGCCGTGAGCGTCACCTTCCTGCAGGTGCTGACGGGGTCCTTCGCCGCATACGGCTTCGCCCGCATCCGCTTCGCCGGCCGTGACATCCTGTTCCTCGCCTACATCGGCACGATCGCGGTGCCGTGGCAGTCGTACATGATCCCGCAGTTCATCCTGCTGTCGAACCTCAAGGTGTCGAACACGCTGTGGTCCATCATCCTGCTGCAGGCGTTCGGTGCCTTCGGGGTGTTCCTGATGAAGCAGTTCTACGAGACCATCCCCGAGGAGCTCAGCGAGGCCGCACGCCTGGACGGCCTCAGCGAGTACGGCATCTGGCGGCGCATCATGCTGCCGCTGTCGATCCCGGCGATCGCGAGCCTCACGCTGCTCACCTTCGTGAACACGTGGAACGACTATCTGGGGCCGCTCATCTATCTGCGCGATCCCGACCTGTGGACGATCCAGCTCGGGCTCAAGAGCTTCGTCTCGAACCTCTTCGACACGAACTACGCGCTGCTGTTCGCAGGCCTGACGATCTCGGTCCTGCCGATCGCGATCATCTTCCTGCTCGGCCAGAAGTACTTCGTCGAGGGCATCGCCACGAGTGGGATGAAGGGCTGAGCGATGAAGCGGATCTCGCACGACACCTGGGCGACCATCCTCGGCGTCGTCTATCTCGGCCTGATGTCGAACTTCCTCGTCCTCCTCGCGGCCGCACCCCTCGTGGTGCTGCTGATGACCACCGACCCGGCGCTGTCCTGGCCGCTGCTGGCTCTCGCGGTGCCGGTGGCGGCTCCGGCTCTCACGGGCGCGTTCACGGCGTTCCGCGAGTTCGGGCGCGGTGAGCCGCAGGTGGTGCGGTCGTTCTTGCGCGGCTGGAAGGCGACGTGGCGCAAGGGGATGCTGATCGGGGCCGCCGCCGCGGCATCCGTCGTCGTCCTGCTCGTCGACGTGCGTGCGGTGGCTGCGTTGCCGGCGTCCGTCGTCGTGGTTCCGGTGCTCGCCCTGCTCACCGCGATCGCCGTCGCGACCGCGCTGGTCGCGCTCGTCGCGATCGCCGAGGCTCCGCAGGCGCGGGTGCGCGACATCCTCAAGGCGGCGCTCTACCTGGGCGTGCGGCGCTGGTACCTGAGCGTGCTGTCGTTCGCGGTGCTGGGCGTGCAGTTCGCGCTGTTCACCACCATGCCGGCGATCGCGATCGGACTGACCTGCGCACCGGCCCTGTACGTCGCGTGGGCGAACAGTCGCTACACGCTGCGCCCGGTGCTCGACCTCGAAGAGGTGCGGGCGTGAGGGTGCGCACCGCGATGAGTCCCGAGGTGTTCGACCTGCTCTTCGACTCCGCTCGCCTGCAGCGCCTGCGGGCGCTGACGTCGTCTTCGCCTCTGGCGATCGACGACGGCGACATCGCGGACACTGAGATCCTGCTGACCTCCTGGGGGGCGCCGCGGCTCGACACCGAGATGCTTCATCGCATGCCCCGACTGCGGGCTGTCGTGCACGCCGCCGGCAGCGTCCAGGGTCTCGTCTCCGACGCGCTGTGGGAGCGCGAGATCATCGTGTCCTCCGCGGCCGATGCCAACGCGGTGCCGGTCGCCGAGTACACCTTCGCGACGATCATCCTCGCTTTCAAGCGCGCCTTCCTGCACATGCGCACCCCGTCGGCGATCCTCGGCTGGGGGGATCTGGTCGGCTCGCTGAAGTACGGCAGCGTCGGCAGGACCGTGGGCATCGTCGGATTCTCGCGCATCGGTCGCCGGGTGGTGCGGATGCTCCGCCAGCTCGACGATGTGCGCATCCTCGTCGCCGACCCCTTCGTCGCGCCGGAGGTCGTCGCGGCGGCGGGTGCGGAGCTCGTCCCTCTCGAATCGTTGCTCGGACAGGTGGATGTGCTGTCGCTGCATGCCCCGGCGCTGCCGGAGACGCACCACATGATCGGCGCTGTCGAACTCGCCGCCCTGCGCGACGGCGCCACCGTGATCAACACGGCACGCGGCTGGATCCTCGATCACGAAGCGCTGCTGCGGGAGTGCGCTTCCGGGCGGCTGGACGCCGTCCTCGACGTGACGGAGCCCGACCCGCTGCCGGCGGACTCGCCGCTGCGGGAATTGCCGAACGTGGCGCTGACCCCGCATATCGCCGGGTCGATGGGCACCGAGGCGCGTCGGCTCGCGGACTCGGCTCTCGATGACGTCGAGACCCTGCTCCGCGGGGGGATCCTGTCGCAGGTGATCACGCGGCGGGATATGGAACTCAGCGCGTAGCTCGACATGGACGAACGCGAGAAGAACACCGACGGGCTGATCGAGCGCGGCGCGCTGCTGCGCGTCTGGAAATCGTCGCAGAGAGATGCCGCACCGCTGGTGCCGAGCTCCTCGGACCGCGCCGCCTGGCAGTCCATCGACCAGGAGGGGCGGGATCTCATCCTGGCGGCGGCCGACGCCGAGCACGGTGAGGCCTGGATCGTGCCTCGGCTCTCGCAGTGGTCGGACTTCGCGCGGACCGGGGATCGCCGAGGCTACGAGTCGGTCGACTTCGCACACAAGCGGCGTATCCGACTGGCGGTCCTCGCCGCCGCGATCGACCCGTCGCGTGCACGTGTCATCGAGGCGGCCGACGGTCTGTGGACCCTCTGCGAGCAGTCGACCTGGTGCTGGCCCGCGCACGATGACGCGTTCTCGCGGGGGCTGCTGACACCCGACGTCGACCGCCCGTTCCTCGATCTGGGGGCGGGGGAGTGCGCGGCGCTCGCCGGGTGGGCGACTCTCATTCTGGGCGACGCCCTCGACGCCGAGGTGCCCGGAGTGATGCCGCGACTGCGGGCAGAGGTCGAGCGCCGCATCCTGTCGCCATTGATGCAGCGCCGTGACTGGTGGTGGGAGAACCGCGAGATCAACAACTGGCTGGCGTGGATCGTCGGCAACGTCATCCCCGCGACCGTCGCGTTCAGCGAGGGGGAGCGTCGAGAGCGGCTGCTCGAGAGATGCGTCGACGGCCTCGACCGCTACCTGTCGCACCTCCCCGCCGACGGTGGCATCGACGAGGGGTTCGCGTACTGGTGGCAGGGTGCAGGTCGGGCATTCGACGGCCTGGTGCTGCTCGATGCGCTCTCCGGCGGGCGGATCGGGTCGGAGGCGGTCGACGGAGCGCTGTCCGGGCTGCGCGAACTCGCCCGGTTCCCCGAGAGGATGCTGCTCGGCGATGACTGGGTCGCCAGCTACTCCGACGCGGAGGCGCGGATCGGAGCGGATGTGCCCTGGTTCTCGCTGTTCCGCGCGGCGCGGTTCTGCGGGCTCGAGGAGACAGCGGCGTTCGCGGCCGGCCGGAGGGTGGCGGGCCGCATCCTCGGACTGCAGGCCGATACGGTCGGCGGGATCGGCCGCATGATCGGCGAGTCGTTCGATGCCGGGTGGCGCGCGACCCCGCCGTGCGGGGCGCCTTATCCCCGCGACACGGAACTGGCCTCGATCGCCGTCGGCATCCGCCGTGAACGCGAGGGCGACCCCACCGGGCTGACCGTCATCGCGAAGGCGGGGCACAACGGTGAGAGCCACAACCACAACGACCTCGGATCGGTGTCCGTGGCGGTCGACGGGGTGCCGCTGCTCGCAGACCTCGGCCGCGGTGTGTACACCGCGACGACCTTCTCCGAACTGCGGTACTCGCTGTGGCATCTGAGCAGCGGGTGGCACAGCCTCCCGCATCCCCACGGTCTGGAGCAGCTGCCGGGGCGGGAGTGGGAGGCGCCGCTGGAGCCCCTCGATGACGGCTGGTCGATCGACCTGAGCGGGGCGTACCTCTGGCCGGAGGAGGCTGAGCGCGAGTGGACGAGGGTGATCCGACTCCGCGACGGCGAGGTGATCATTCGCGACCGGGGAGCCGCCGTCGGCGCAGAGCGCACCCGCATCGCACTCGTGTGCGCGGGTGTGCCCGAGCGGACCGGTGACGGCATCCTCATCCCCGGTCGGCACGGCTCACGACCCCTTCGTCTGGTCCACGACGCGGCGGAGGTCGTGATCGAGACGCGCGCGACCGACGACCCGTATCTCCAGGATTCCTGGGGGAACGAGGTGTCGCGGATCCTGTTCGCTCCGCGCCGCGGCGTCGATTCCTGGGAGCTGCGCGGAAGGGTCTGACTCAGATCGAGTCGCGCACGCTCGAGATTCGACTACCGAGCGACGACGGTCGTCTCGAAGCTGTACATGTCGGGGCGGTAGCAATGGTGACCGACTTCGACGGCGCGGCCGCTGTTGTCGAAGGCGATGCGCTGCATCGTGAGCACCGGGCCACCACGATCGATGTCCAGGAGTTCGCTTTCGTCGCCATGCGTGCGTCGGGCGCCGATCTTCTGCTTCGCCACGCTGATCGCGACCCCGCGGCCTCGGAGGATCTGATAGAGGCCCCGCGCCTCGAGCTGGGCGGCGGTGATGTCCGCGAAGTCCACGGGAAGAGTGTTCTCCAGGATCGCGACCGGTGTGGTGCCGGTGAATCGCAGGCGTCGTAGGTACAGGATGTCGGCGCCGACAGTGATACCGAGGGCTTGGGCCACCTCGTCGGTGGCGGGGCGCACCTCGAGATCGAGGACTCGAGTCGCCGGTTCCTGCCTGGCGTTCTGCAGGTCTTCGTACAGGCTGGTCAACTCGACCTGGCGAGTGACCTGCCCTTGGACCACCTGCGTTCCCACCCCCCGACGGCGGACGAGCAGTCCCTTGTCCACCAGTTCCTGGATCGCACGCCGGATCGTCGGGCGCGAGAGCCCGAGCCGCTCCGCGATCGCGATCTCGTTCTCCAGGCGGGCGCCGGGAGGGATCTCTCCGGAGCGGATCGCTGCTTCGAGGCGACTGGACACCTGGAAGTAGAGAGGCACGGGTCCCGAGCGGTCGATATCGGCCGCGAGATCTTCCGGCCACACTGTTTCTCCGGCGCTCATCGTCCACTCCGCTCGCGTTCACGACGGCGAAACCGTCGAATGTCCCGACAATATAGCTTTTCCTCTCCTCTGTGCACGCGTCGGGAGGAAGTCCTGTCCAGTCCGCAGCGTATGAGCTATTGTTAGAACATGAATTCCGGCATCCCCTCTCGGGTGCCCGTGCGCGACGAGCACGAGGCATCCGACACGCGTATGGACGTGTTGGCCTTCGGACGTCTCGGGGTCGACCTCTATCCGTTGCAGTCCGGCGTGGGGCTGGAGGATGTGGAGACGTTCGGGAAGTCCCTCGGCGGCAGCGCCGCCAACGTCGCAGTCGCCGCAGCGAAGTACGGCCATGCATCTGCGCTGATCTCCCGTGTCGGAGACGACCCGTTCGGCCGCTACCTCATCGCAGAGCTGGGCAGACTCGGGGTGGACGCACGCTTCGTCGGTGTCGATCCTGATTTCAAGACGCCCCTGACCTTCTGCGAGATCTTCCCGCCGGACAACTTCCCGCTGTACTTCTACCGCGAGCCGATGGCGCCCGATCTCAACGTCGACTCGGCCGAACTCGACGGCGACGCCATCCGCTCCGCCGGAATCTTCTGGCTCACCGTCACCGGGCTCAGCAAGGAGCCCAGCCGAGCCGCCCACTTCGCTGCGCTCCGGATGCGCGAGCGGGCGGAGTTCACCGTGCTCGACCTCGATTACCGCCCGATGTTCTGGGAGCGTCGCGAGGATGCCACCGCTCAGATCGAGAAGGCGCTGGAGCAGGTCACCGTCGCCGTGGGCAACCAGGAGGAGTGCGAGGTCGCCGTCGGGGAGAGTGAACCGCTCCGCGCCGCCGACGCGCTGCTGGAGCGCGGCGTGCAGCTGGCGATCATCAAGCAGGGTCCGCGCGGCGTACTGGCCCGCACGCGCGACGAACTCGTCGAGGTGCCCGCGCATCTGGTCGACGTCGTCAACGGTCTCGGCTCGGGAGATGCCTTCGGCGGTGCGCTGTGCAACGGCCTCCTGCGGGGCTGGGATCTGGAGACCACGCTGCGTCATGCGAATGCCGCCGGCGCCATCGTGGCGTCGCGCCGGGAATGCTCGACTGCCATGCCGACCGGCGCTGAGGTCGAAGCAATCCTGGAGGGACGATGAAGACGATCGACGGCGGCATCGACCTGGCCCGCCTGCGCGAGGGACGCGCGACTCACCCGGGGGCGATCGCTCAGGCGTTCGCGACACGGCGTCGCAGGCCGCTCCTGCGGGGAGACGGCCGGCTGTTCATCATCGCCGCCGACCATCCTGCGCGCGGCTCACTGGGCATCGGAAGCGACGCCCTCGCGATGGCGAACCGCAATGAGCTTCTCGCCCGGCTCGCGGTGGCGCTGCGCCATCCCGGAGTCGACGGGGTGCTCGGCACTCCTGACATCCTCGACGACCTCGCCCTGCTGGGGCTGCTGGACGACAAGATCGTCGTCGGCTCGATGAACCGCGGTGGTCTGCGTGGTGCGACGTTCGAGATGGACGACCGCTTCACCGCGTATGACGTGCCGTCGATGATGTCCAGCGGGATCGACTTCGCCAAGACGCTCATGCGGATCGATCTGTCCGACCCGGCCACCGCATCGACCATGGAGGCGACGGCCGCGGCGATCACGGCGGCCGCCAACGCGCGGCTGCCGATCATGGTGGAGCCGTTCCTCAGCCGCCGTGAGGGCGGACGGGTCGTCAACGACCTGAGCGCGGATGCGGTCATCCACTCCATCGCGATCGCTTCCGGCCTGGGGGCGAGCAGCGCGTACACCTGGATGAAGCTTCCGGTCGTCGAGGAGATGGAGCGGGTGATGGAGGCGACGACGTTGCCGACTCTGCTTCTGGGCGGCGACAACGGCGCCACCCTCGACGAGACCTATGCCAGCTGGGTGCATGCCCTCGCTCTTCCCGGCGTGCGCGGCCTCACCGTCGGTCGCACGCTCCTCTACCCGCCCGACGGCGATGTCGCCGCCGCCGTCGACACCGCTGCCCGACTGGTCCACGCGACCCACTGATCCGCCCTCGAAGGGAAGCACACATGCCAACGAGTACAGCACCGGCTGCATCGGGAACCGTCCCCTCCATCCCGCACTGGATCGACGGGGGTGAGCATCCGTCGCAGAGTGGGCGCACCGCCCCGGTGTTCAATCCCGCCACCGGCGCTGTCACCGCCGAGGTGGCACTGGCCGACGAGAGCGAGATCGCCGCCGCGATCGCCTCCGCATCGCGGGGGTTCGCCGTCTGGAGCGGCTACTCCGTCGCGAAACGCCAGACCGTGCTTTTCGCGTTCCGTGAACTGCTCAACGCCCGCAAGGGCGAGCTGGCCGAGATCATCACCGCCGAGCACGGCAAGGTGCTCTCCGACGCCATGGGCGAGATCCTGCGTGGTCAGGAGGTCGTCGAGCTGGCGACCGGATTCCCGCATCTGCTCAAGGGCGCGTACACCGAGAACGCCTCCACCGGGGTCGATGTCTACTCCCTGAAGCAGCCGCTGGGCGTCGTGGGGATCATCAGCCCGTTCAACTTCCCGGCCATGGTGCCGATGTGGTTCTTCCCGATCGCGATCGCGGCAGGGAACGCCGTGGTGCTCAAACCCAGCGAACGAGACCCGTCCGCGTCGCTGTGGCTCGCGAAGCTGTGGAAGGAGGCCGGCCTCCCCGACGGCGTCTTCACGGTGCTGCAGGGCGACAAGCTCGCCGTCGACGGTCTGCTGTCCAGCCCCGAGGTGCAGTCGATCTCGTTCGTCGGTTCGACCCCGATCGCCCAGTACATCTACGAGACGGCATCGCGGAACGGCAAACGCGTGCAGGCGCTGGGCGGCGCGAAGAACCACATGCTCGTGCTCCCGGACGCCGATCTGGATCTCGTCGCCGACCAGGCGATCAACGCCGGCTACGGAGCAGCGGGAGAGCGATGCATGGCGATCTCGGTCGTCCTGGCGGTCGAGCCGGTCGCCGACGCGCTGATCGAGAAGATCGTCGAGCGCATCTCGAGGCTGCGTGTGGGCAACGGCGCCGGTGGCGCGGACGGCGAGCCCGACATGGGACCGCTGATCACCGGCATCCATCGCGACAGGGTGTCGTCCTACGTCGACATCGCCGAGGCGGACGGAGCCAAGATCGTCGTCGACGGACGAGGCGCACTCGTCGACGGTCACGAGGACGGGTTCTGGTTCGGACCGACCCTCATCGACGACATCCCGACGTCGTCCAGGGCCTACCAGGAGGAGATCTTCGGTCCCGTCCTGTCGATCGTCCGGGTCTCGACGTTCCAGGAGGGCATCGACCTCATCAATGCCGGCACGTTCGGCAACGGCACCGCGATCTTCACCAACGACGGTGGCGCCGCACGGCGGTTCCAGAGCGAAGTGCAGGTCGGCATGATCGGCATCAACGTGCCGATCCCCGTTCCCGTCGCCTACCACTCCTTCGGAGGCTGGAAGCAGTCCCTGTTCGGCGACGCGAAGGCGTATGGCGTGCACGGATTCGACTTCTTCACCCGCGAGAAGGCCATCACATCGCGGTGGCTCGACCCTGCGCTCCACGGCGGCATCGACCTCGGTTTCCCGCAGAACTCATGACCGGCTTCGAATCCCGCCGCTGGTTCCATCGCCGCGGCTCCCTGGCCCGGCCGGGATGGGAGAGCGTCGTCGACGCGACCACTCCCGGGTGGGCGCATACCGGTCTGCGTGTGGCCGAACTCTCCGACGGCGACGAGGTCGTCTGCGAAGAACCCGGCATCGAGCGCGTCGTCGTCCCGCTCAGCGGGGCGTTCACGGTCGTGCACACCGAGGAGGGCCGCGTGACCGTGACGCACCTGGCCGGGCGCGTATCGGTGTTCGACGGACCCACCGACGTGCTCTACCTCTCCGCCGCCGCCGGCGCACGCATCACGGGTCGGGGCCGCGTCGCCGTGGCCGAATCGCCGACGACCGACCTGCGCACGACGCGGCACATTCCCGCATCCGAGATCCCGATCGAGTTGCGCGGTGCCGGTTCCTCCAGCCGGCAGGTGCACAACTTCGGCACGCCCCAGGCCCTCGATGCCGCGCGGCTGATCGTGTGCGAGGTGATCACCCCGGCCCAGAACTGGTCGTCGTACCCGCCGCACAAGCATGACGAGCACGTGCCGGGAGCGGAGTCGCGCCTGGAGGAGATCTACTACTTCGAGTCGGCGCCGGTCGCCGGATCACCGGCATCCCCCGATGCCGCGTTCGGACTGTTCAGCGCGTACTCCTCCCCGGCGGGAGACATCGAGATCGACGCCCAGGTGCACAGCGGCGACATCGCACTCGTGCCGTACGGTTATCACGGCCCGGCCGCCGCGGCACCGGGCTACGACCTGTACTACCTCAACGTCATGGCAGGACCGGACCCCGACCGGAGCTGGCTGATCTCGGACGACCCCGGCCATGCGTGGGTGCGGGACACCTGGGAGCGGACCCCGGTCGATCCCCGGCTCCCCTATGGCGACACGACGGAAGGACCCCGACGATGACCGCGACGAAGCGGATGACCGTCAGCCAGGCGCTCATCGAGTTCCTGGCGAACCAGTGGACCGTCGACGGCGAGATCCGCGAGCGCACGATTCCCGGTGTCTTCGGGATCTTCGGTCATGGCAACGTCGCCGGCGTCGGACAGGCACTGGCGCAGCTGCATGCACGAGAGCCCGGTCTCATGCCGTACCACCAGGCGCGCAACGAGCAGGCGATGGTGCATCAGGCCGTCGGTTACGCCCGGATGCACCGACGTCGCGCGACCTTCGCCGCTGCCGCCTCGGTCGGACCGGGTGCCACGAACATGCTGACCGGGGCGGCGCTCGCCACCACCAACCGGCTTCCGGCGCTGCTGCTGCCCAGCGACACCTTCGCCACCCGCGTGGCCGACCCCGTTCTGCAGCAGCTCGAGCAGCCGTGGGACACCGGGCTGACCGTGAACGACGCGTTCCGGCCCGTGTCGCGGTACTTCGACCGGGTGCAGCGCCCCGAACAGCTGTTCTCCATCGCGCTCGCCGCGATGAGGGTGCTCACCGACCCTGCCGAGACCGGTGCGGTGACGATCGCCCTGCCCGAGGACGTGCAGGCCGAAGCGCTCGATGTGCCTGTCGAGTTCCTCCAGGAGCGCGAGTGGCGCATACGTCGCCCGCTGCCCGAGCGGGCTGCCCTCGCGGACGCGCTCCAGGCGATCCGCAGTGCGCAGCGACCGTTCATCATCGCCGGTGGCGGCGTGCTCTACTCCGGCGCCGAAGACGCGCTGCGCGCGTTCGTCGAGCTCACCGGCATCCCCGTCGGCACGACGCAGGCCGGCGGGGGTGCGCTCCCGTGGGACCACCCGCAGTACACCGGGGCGGTCGGCGCGACCGGCACCGCGGCCGCCAACCGGCTCGCGGCCGACGCCGACCTCATCATCGGCATCGGCACGCGGTACAGCGATTTCACCACCGCATCGCGGTCGGCGTTTCAGCACCCGGCCGTCCGGTTCGTCAACATCAACGTCGCCGCGTTCGACGCCGTCAAGCATGGCACCCGCGTTCCCGTCGTCGCCGATGCGCGCGAGACGCTCGCGGCCCTGACCGATGCACTCGCCGGGTCGGCCGTGCCACCGGAGTATCAGGAGCGCATCGTGGCGGAGAACGTCCGGTGGGATGCCGCGGTGGACGCGGCCTTCGCCCCATCAGGGCAGGACCGCCCCGGCCAACCCGAGATCATCGGGGCCGTGCAGGAGATGACGGCGCCGGAGGACGTGATCGTCCAGGCTGCCGGATCGCTGCCGGGCGATCTGCACAAGCTGTGGCGTGTGCGCGACGCGCTCGGCTACCACGTCGAGTACGCCTTCTCCACGATGGGTTACGAGATCGCCGGCGCGCTGGGTGCGAAGCGCGGGCTCCTCGCCGCCGGCGATGACCGGGATGTCATCGCGATGGTGGGCGACGGGTCGTACCTCATGCTCAGCTCCGAGCTGGCCACGGCCGTCGCCGAGCGCATCAAGATCATCGTCATCATCATCCAGAACCACGGCTACGCCTCGATCGGACGCCTGTCGGAGACCGTCGGCTCGGAGCGATTCGGCACCCAGTACCGGATGTACGACACGACCGCCGGCGACTTCCAGGGATCCGAGCGCCTGCCGATCGACCTGGCGGCCAACGCCCGCAGCTACGGCATCGACGTGATCGAGATCTCCCCGGGTCCAGATGCCATCGATGCGCTGCGACGGGCCGTGGCGGCGGCGAAGGATTCCGACACGGCGACGGTCATCCACATCGAGAGTGACCCGAGCATCTCCGCCCCGGATGGGCACGGATGGTGGGACGTGCCGGTACCCGAGGTCGCGACGCTGGAATCCACGCGCACGGCGCGCGCGCAGTACGAGCGCGAGCGCACCGCGCAGCGCCCGCTGCTCGGGGAGGGGAACTGATGGATATCACCGTCGCCGGCGCTCCGGTGAGCTTCGGGGTGTTCGAACTGACGCCGGAAGGGGCGGCCACCGTCTCCGCGGACGAGATGATCGACGTTCTCGTCGATGCCGACTACGCCGGTGTCGACCTCGGCCCGATCGGCTTCCTCGGCGAAGAGGAGCAGTTGCGGCGCCGTCTGGACCGCGCCGGGCTGCACCTCGCCGGCGGCTGGGTGCAACTGCCCCTGTCCGACGATGAGGCCTTCGCGGCGGCCGTGCCGGGACTGCGGCGCGCACTGCGCACCTTCAGCGCCGCGGCCGAGACGGGACCCGCCCGGCTGCCCCTGCCGACGCTCGCCGACGACGGATCGGCGAGGCGGCGATCCGCCCCCGGACGCGGTGCCGAGGTCGACCCCCTGCCGGATGCCGCCTGGGACAGGCTGATCGCCAACACCGAGCGTGCTGCGGCGATCGTGCGCGAGGCGGGACTCGAGCCGACGTTCCACCACCATGCCGGTACTTTCGTCGAGTCGCCGGAGGAGATCGACCGGTTCCTCTCCCTGGTCGACGTCGACCTGACGCTGGACACCGGTCATCTGTTCATCGCCGGCGGTGATCCGCTCGACGCGGTCACGCGCTGGGGCGACCGCATCAACCATCTGCACCTCAAGGACGTCGACCTCGCGGTGCTCCGCCGCGTGCTCGCCGCCGGCGGCGGGATGCGGGAGGTGTGGTCCTCCGAATGCTTCGTCGCGTTCGGGCGTGGCGATGTCGACCTCGCCGGCGTGATGACCGCGATGGCCGAGCGCGACTTCGGTGGCTGGGTCGTCGTGGAACAGGACGTCCTGAACCGACCCGACATCTCCATCGACGACTTCCGCGTCGCCCGTGCCCACGACCAGCGCATCAACCGCGAGGCGCTGCGCCCCTGGGCGTGAGCCCCGAGACCCGAGGACTTTCCGTGAACACTCAGCCCCTTCGCTTCGGCCTGATCGGCACCGGACGCATCGGACAGGTGCATGCGGCGAACGTCGCCGCATCCCCGGACGCCGCTCTCAGCTGGGTCGCCGACCCCTTCGTCGCGGGCGCGCAACGCGTCGCAGACGCCTTCGGCGGTCGTGCGACGGACTCCGCCGAGGAGATCTTCGCGTCAGGTGAGGTCGACGCGGTGATCATCGCATCACCCACGCCGACGCACATCGACCTCATCGCCACGGCTCTTCGGACGGGCGTGCCGGTGCTCTGCGAGAAGCCGATCGATCTCGACATCGCTCGCGTCGACGCCCTGCGACCACTCGTCGCCCAGGCCGGGATCCCGGTCGCACTCGGTTTCAACCGGCGCTTCGACCCGGCGTTCGCCGAGGTGCACGCCCGCGTCGCCGCCGGTGAGGTCGGCGCCCTCGAGCAGTTGACGATCATCAGCCGCGACCCCGCTGCGCCACCCGCGGACTACATCGCGGTCTCCGGCGGGATCTTCCGCGACATGACGATCCACGACTTCGACATGGCCCGGTTCTTCGTGCCGGATCTGGTCGAGGTCTTCGCCACCGGGGCGGCGGCCTTCGACCCGGGCGCGCGCGAGCACGGCGACGTCGACACGGCGGTCACGGTGCTGCGCGCGGCATCCGGTGCCGTCGTCTCGATCACGAACTCCCGTCACAGCGCGAGCGGCTATGACCAGCGTCTGGAAGCATTCGGCGCGGCTGGGTCGTTGCAGGTGGCCAATGCCGGCACCAGCCTCGTGAGTCTGTCCACCGCGCAGTCCGTCGAGGCCCGCCCGCCGTACCAGGACTTCTTCCTCGAGCGCTACGCGGCCTCATACGTGCTCGAGCTGGCCGAGTTCATCAAGGCCGCGCGGGGTGAGGCGTCGACGAGTCCGACATTCGAGGACGGCCGTGCGGCGCTCGTCCTCGCCGACGCCGCGCGCAGGTCGCTGGATGACCGCGCCGCTGTCACCGTCGACCTGAGCTGACCCGCGCGCCCCGGTCGGGCGCGGTCGTCCTCACAGATGTCAGGACACGGCTCGGATCGTGACGACGCTGCGCCCCGGTGTGCGGCCCGAGAGGTACACCCGGGGGCCGATCATCGCGTCGGTGCCGCCCAGGTACGTGTAGTCCTCGCCCGGAACGTATCCGCCGCGGCCGCCGTGCACCGGGGCAGCGGCGAACTCGATCGCGGCATCCCCGATGCGGTATCGACCGGGACCGGTGCCGAATTGCAGGGTGCCGTCGGTCCCGTTCTCCACGCCCTCGAAGGCACCGCCGTCGCGAAAGGCGAGCTCGAGGGACCAGGCGCATTCGGGACCGACGGTGTCGATCACCAGGTCGACACCGTCGAGCCGCGGGGTCACGTCGACGCGCGTGCGAAGCGACACGATGTCGACCGGGCGCTGCGGGAAGGACATCGCCGCAGCGAAACGTCCTTCATCGCTGATCTCGTACCGCCCCTCGGGGTGTCGATCGTCGCGGGGGAGCGGCTGGTAGTACCCCGGCGTCAGCACCTCGTGCAGGATGAAACCCTCGGCCGTCTCCTCGAGACCGTCGGCGCGGAACGGCCCGAGGCCGAAGAAGTCCCGCGACAACCGCACGGAATCCAGGACGACGGGACCGGCGGACATCCGCAGGAAGGTGGGGTTGTTGGCGAGTCCGGAGCGGATGCGGCCGAAGGCCGCGTAGTCCGATCCGCCGTACACGGTGAGGGTGCGCGCATCCGAGACGTCGATCGCCAGTCCGGAGCCGACCCAGCGTGTGCGCCCGACGTTCATCGCCGTCTCGGCATCGGGCAGCGGAGTGGCCAGCGCCGGATGCAGGAGCAGGTCGGTCAGAGCGGTCTGCGGCTCGGCGACCTCCCGGCTCAGGGCGAGGCGCGCAGCGGAGGCGAAGTCCGCGCGCCCGCGCTCGATCGCGAAACGTCGATAGTGCAGGGCGTAGGGCGCGAGGGGGAAGCGCAGCTCCTTCTGGTCCTGGCGGCGCGACTGCACCGTCTCGACCGAGCCATCGGCATGGATGAGTCCGAGCGTGGAGGCGAGGCTCTGCTCGACGATGTCGCGCAGTCCCGGCCTGTCCAGGACATCGGCGATCGCCAGCAGCGAAGGGTTGGTCACGAAGACGGCGTAGTTCGGGCTGCGCTCGGAGTAGAGGCCGTCCGCGTCGATGTCGATGCCCTCGGCCAGCCACTGCTCGACACGTTCGAGGACTGCCGGATCCGGCCGGAACCGGTACAGCCGGGTGAGGGCGGCGGCGAGTTCCCACCGGTGGTTCGGCGTGTGGACGCCGCCGGTGAGCATCGCCGGGATCGCGCGGTCGGCGATGTCGGCGAGGGTGCCGGTCACCTCGGCGAGCTCCGGCCGAACGCCCGCTTGACGCAGAAGTTCGAGCACATCGCCGAGATCGTTGATCGTGAACCCCGAGTCCGGAGGGGACTGCGCGTTGTCCCCGCCGAGGAACAACCCGGACGGGCTCTGCAGCGCCTGCAACGCGTGCGCGTACTTCTCCGCAGAGGCGAGGGCGGCCGCGGCGCCCTCGTGGGTCGAGGTCGGTGCGAGGTACACGGCGACCAGCAGCTTCACGCGGCGCATCGACTCCCGATGGGGGCCCAGCGGTGCGTCCTCGAGCGGGGAGACATCGCCGTTGAGGAGGCGGGCGGCTGCGGCATCCGCGGCGCTGACGACGGTGCGGACGAAGTCGTCATCGACGGCGGTCATGCGCTGAGCCTTTCCGACACGGGAGTCATCCGCAGAGTCAGCACCTCGAACGGGTGCAGCTCGACCGGGATCGTCCGCGGATCATCGGTGCGGAACGCATCCAGCCGGGGGCCCGTCGTCTCGACGAGATCGCAGACGCGCACGTCGGCGACATCGATGCTCAGCTGCAGCGCGGTGGCCGCGCGTGAGCCGCGCTGCTCGTAGAGGCGGACGATGAGGTCTCCGCTGCGGTCAGCGGCGAGCTTGACGGCGGAGATGACGACAGGCCCGCCGGGGTCCGTGCGCACGAGCGGTGCGGGAGCGACGGCCCCCGTCACGGTGCGCAGCGGCGTGCCCACGATCGCTCCCCAGCGGGCAGCGTCACCGGTGGTCGCCGCGGGGACGAGCACCGACACGAACTCGTGCACGCCCTGATCGGCATCGGGGTCGGGGAAGGTCGGCGCCCGCAGCAACGACTGCCGCACGACGGTCACCACGCGCCCGTCGACGCTCTCGCGGGTCACATCGTGCCCGTAGAGTCCGTCGTTGACGACCGCGACACCGAATCCGGGCTCTCCGACGTGCACCCAGCGGTGCGCGCAGACCTCGTAGCGGGCTTCGTCCCAGGAGGTGTTCGTGTGCACCGGGCGACGAACATGACCGAACTGCGTCTCGTACGCGGCATCCGGTGCGTGCACGTCCAGCGGGAACGCCAGTTTGAGCAGTCGATGCCGCTCATGCCAGTCGACACGCGTGCGGATGCGGACGCCGCCGCCCAGGGGGTCGATGCCGATCCACTGCTCGATACGGCTGCTGCCGAACTCGCGCACCACGTGCGCGTCGCCCTCGCCGGTGAGCGAGACGGTGCCGGCGTCGAGATCCTCGCTGGAGAGCCGGTAGGACCGGTCCAGTTCCCACGCGTCCCATCTCGCAGGTGCGTCGACGTGGACCTGCAGAAGGTTCGCGCGCATGCCGTGGGGGATGAGCTCCCTTCGGGCGGTGCGGTCCATCACGCTGTGCAGTGTGCCGTCTGCGCCCACGATGACCGTCAGTGCATCGGAGGAGAGTCTGATGGACCCGTCGTCGAGCGCCTCGCCGATGACAGGAGCGGCGGCATCCGCCTCACCGCCACCGAGTGCGTCGATCCCCGACGAGACGAAGGGGGCCGCGTTCAACGCGATCGGACGATCCCCGACGCCGACGAGCCGACGCAGCGCCTCTTCGACGATGCCTTCGAGGCGCGCGGTGGTGCGCGCGTGCGATTCTTCGGCTTCGCGATGCACCCAGGCGATCGCGCTCCCGGGCAGGATGTCATGGAACTGCAGGAGGAGAACCTCGCGCCAGAGAGCGTCCAGCTCTTCATGCGGGTAGTCGGCACCGCGAGTGAGCGTCGCCATCGAGCACCACAGCTCGGCCTCGACGAGCAGCCACTCGTTGCGGCGATTGCCGCGCTTCGTCCGTGACTGCGACGTGTAGATGCCGCGGTGGAACTCCAGGTACATCTCACCGGACCACACCGGTGGCGACCGGTACTCCTGTTCGGCGTCGACGAAGAACTCCCGAGGTGTGCCGAACGCGCACGCGAGGAGACCCCTCGAGGTCGGCCTGCAGTCGCAGGTCGGCCATCATCTCCCGGGTGGGGCCGCCGCCGCCGTCGCCGAAGCCGAACGGCATCAGCGAGGTGCTCGCACTGCCGTGGTCGGCGAAGTTGCGCACGCTGCGCGCGAGTTCGGTGGGGCGCAGATCGCCGCTGTAGGTGTTGTTCGGCGGGAAGTGGGTGAAGATGCGACTTCCATCCAGACCCTCCCACTGGAACGAGTGGTGCGGCATGGTGTCGACGTCGTTCCAGCACATCTTCTGAGTGAAGAACCAGCGCAGGCCCGCGCCGCGCAGCAGCTGCGGAAGGGAAGCGGGGAACCCGAACGAGTCGGGCAGCCAACCGACGTCGCTGCGTGCGCCGAACTCCTCCTCGAACAGGCGGGTGCCGTACAGGAGCTGCCGCGCGATCGACTCGCCGGAGGGCATGTTCACGTCGGATTCGACCCACATGTTTCCCACCGGGAGGAACCGGCGGCCGGCGACGTGCTCCTTCACCCTTTCGAACAGTCGCGGGTCGTTGTCCCGCACCCAGGCGAAGTGCTGAGCCGACGAGCTGACGAACACCGCGTCGGGATCGCGGTCGAGCAGGTCGACGACATTGGCGTACGTCCGGGTGATCTTGCGCACGGTCTCGCGGCTCGGCCACAGCCACGCCGAGTCGATGTGCGCGTGTCCGGTCGCGACGATGCGGTGCGCCGAGGCGGCGGCAGGGGAGTCGAGCAGAGGGCGCAGGAACTCGCTGGCGGTGGCGGCATCGCGTTCCGGTGCGTCCGGGTCGACGAGATACAGAGCCCGTTCGACGCCGTCGAGGATGCGGGCACGACGCGGATCGCTGTCGACGAGTTCCCGGGCCAGCCCGCACAGCACGGTGATCTCGCGTCGGAGCTGCTCGACGGCGTGATCGATGAGGCGCACCTCGAATGCGCCGAGGCGATAAATCGGGGCCGCCCCCGCCGTGGCCGGGTCGCCCAGCGCGGTCGGCGCGAAGGCCGTCCCGCTCTTGAAATCGTCGCCGCCGGAGAGGTCGGGATTCGAGGCGCCTTCCACGAACAGGCGGAAGGGCTCCCCGGGCGCCTGCGTGAGGGGGACGTGGTGATTGCGCGGCTCGAGGCCCTTCACCGCGCTGCCGTCCTCGGTGCGCACCAGGCCTTCGCACTGGAATCCGGGTTTGGCCTGGTTGAAGCCCAGGTCGAGCGACAGCTCGATCCGGCCGGTGCGGCCGGCCCACGCGGACGGCACTTCACCCTCGACCGTGAACCACGTGGTACCCCAGGCTCGCCCCCACGCGTCGCCCGCAGCGATCGCGGTGAACGTCGCCTCCGCGGCCCGGGCGAACGAGACGGGTTCGCCCGGGCGCTCGGGAGTGCCGGGAACCTCCCACGCGCTCACTCGGAGCGGTCGGCGGTCTGCGACGACGCCGGCCGCGAGATACTCCTGGACGAACCGGTCGGCGCGTTCCAGGACGAGTCGTGCGTGGGGCAGCATCAGTCCTTGAGTCCGGTGTTGATGTTCGACGAGGTGATGTAGCGCTGGAACACAAGATACAGAGCGATCAGGGGGAGCATCGACAGCACGGACGCCGCGAGCAGGACGGTCCAGTCGATGTTCTCCGCGCCGACGAGTGCGCGCAGCGCGATCTGCAGCGTGAACTTCTCCGGGTCGCCGAGGATGATGAGCGGGAAGATGTAGTCGTTCCAGCGCCATTGGAACGACACGATCGCCAGCGTCAGCATGATCGGCCGGGCGAGGGGAAGCATGATGCGGAAGAAGATCCCGTACTCGCTCGCGCCGTCGATCCGGGCCGCCTGCATCAGCTCGTCGGGGATCGTGACGAAGAACTGCCGGAACATGAACACGCCGGTCGGGGTGATGATCGACGGGATGATCACGCCCAACAGCGAGTTGTAGAGCCCCAGGTCGCGCACCACGATGAACATCGGGTTCAGGATGACTTCGCCGGGGAGCATCGTCATCGACAGGATGCAGAGCCCGAGCACGCTCAGCCAGGGGTTCTTGTACTTCGCCAGCGCATAGCCGGTCGTGGCGCACAGGGCCACGGTCAGGACGGTGGTCACCGTCGCGACGATCGTGGTGTTCAGCAGGTACTGCGCGAAGTCGATGCGCTCCAGCGCGGCCGCGTATCCATCGAGCGTCCACTCGCGCGGGAGGAAGGAGAGCGGATAGGTGAAGAGCTCACCGCCCGGCTTGAAGGAGGACAGCAGGAACCACAGCAGGGGGAACAGCATGAGGATCGCGAGCGCCCAGAGCAGCGTGGTCGGGAGCAGCGTGCGCTTGAATCGTGCTCGTCGGCGCCGTTCTGCGTGACTGCGGTCCAGGTGACGGCCCTTCTTGTCCGTCGGGACGGTGATCGTGTAGGTGCTCACCATGACTCGGTGCTCCTTCGGCTGATGCGCAGCTGGACGATCGCGATGATCATGAGGATCACCAGCAGGACCATGGATGCCGCGCTGGCGTAGCCGATCTCCGACTGCTTGAAGCCCGTCTCGTAGATGTACTGCACGATGAGGCGGTTCTGCGTGCCTGGGCCGCCGCTGTTGAGCGCCTGGATCATCGCGAACTCCTTCATACTGCCGAGCGTGGACAGCAGGATCACGAGCACGGAGGTGGGCGCGATGGAGGGCAGGGTGATGTGGCGGAAGCGCTGCCAGCCGTTGGCCCCGTCGAGTTCGGCCGCCTCGTAGTAGGACTTCGGCACGTTGTTGAGCGCGGCGACGAAGAGCAGCATGTTGAAGGCCGCCCCGCCCCACGACGAGGCGAGGATGACGACCAGGAGCGAGAGGTCGGCGTTGGACGACCAGGGGATGCGCTCGCCGCCCAGCGCACCGATGATGAAGTTGACGAAGCCGAAGTTCTCTCCGAACATCCACCGCCAGATCACACCGGCGACGATCGGGGAGACGAGCCACGGCAGGAAGAAGATGATGCGCGCGGCCGTCTTGCCTCGTGAGAACGCCGCGTTGATCGCGACGGCCATGCCGAGCGACAGGGCGTAGCCCATCGGAACGGCGAAGACGGTGTAGACGAGGGTCCGCCCGAGCGCGCCGTAGAAGGTCGGGTCCTGCATGAGCGCGACGTAGTTGTCGAGGCCGACGAACGTCGCCTCCCCCCACCCGCGGTAGTCGGTGAGGGAGTACGACAGCCCCAGCACGCCGGGCCAGAAGAAGAACAGGCCGAACAGAGCCGCGGTCCCGATGGTGAACAGGAACGGCGCCATGCGGTAGCGGCCGAACGGACGCCGCCGCCGGGGCGCCGGTGCCCCCGCCGCGTAAGCGGGGGCACCCGTCGTGGTGGTCATAGTCATGCGATCCTGTCCGGTCCGATCAGTCCGAGAGCATCGCGGTCGTCGCGGCGTCGATGTTCTCGACCGTCTGCTCGAGCGTCTGCTCGCCGTTGAGGTACTTCACCGTCTCGTCCTTCAGCGGCTCGGAGTCCAGCGACTTGCCCTCGTACCCGAAGCGGACGCCGTCGGTGGTCTGCACCGCCGAGATGGCGGGCGATGCCGCGATCTCCGCGTTGTAGAGGTCGAACGCGTACGCGTCGTCGCCGTAGGTGACTTCGAGACCGTCGATGGACGGCAGGCAGCCGGAGAGCTCGCAGTAGGCGCGGTAGTTCTCTTCGGTGTACATCCACTTGACGAAGTCGAGAGTCTCCTTCTCGACGCCCGTTCCGTCGAACGCGACGATCCAGGACGCGGCTCCGTAGTTGGTGGCGCGCACGGACTCCTGCGGCAGCGGCACCGACAGCCATTCGAAATCGGTGATGTTCGCCTGGAAGTCCGCGATCTGCCAGACACCGGACATGTAGCCGGCCACGCGACCGCTCTTGAACGTCGCGCTCGGGTCGTCGCCGGCGCCCCACACCGATGCCGGCATGAAGCCGGAGTCGTGCATGCCCTTGAAGTACTCGAGCGCCTCGGCGCCTTCCTTGTCGAGCGCCCAGCTTCCGTCGGACTGCTCGGTGACTCCTTCGCTGCCGAACTCGTAGAGGAGCGCGCGCAGGCGATGGGCCGAGGCGTCCATGACGGCGCCGTACTCGGCATCCGTCGCGTCGACGACCTGCGTCGCCTTCGTGACGTACTCGTCCCACGTCCACGACTCGTCGAGAGAAGTCGGGTAGGTGACACCGGCCTGGTCCCACAGCGACTTGTTGATGAACATGCCCACGGCGGTGAGCGTCGTGGGGATCGCCTTCACCTTGTCGTCGGTGGGGTCGGCGACGCTCAGCGGCTCGATGATACCGGCCTCGTCGAAGATGTCGGTGAGGTCGAGCAGGCGCTCGGTCCAGGCCGGGTCCGTCGCCGGCGCTGCCGCCAGGGCCGGGAGGTCGTTGGCCTGCGCGGCGGTGCGCAGTCGGGTGCGCACGTCGGAGTTGGGCACCTCGACGACGTTGACGCGCACGCCCGTCTCTTCGAAGTACTTGTCCGCGAGCATGGCGTAGCCGCCGCCCTGGTTGGCGTCACCGGATTGCACGAGCTCGAGGACGACCTCGCCGTCGGCGTTCGAACCGCCGCCGCCGGAACAGCCCGCCAGGGCGAGGGCGCCGATGGTCGCACCGGCGAGGATGACAGCATTGATCTTGCGGGAACTCTTCATGGTTTCTCCTTATTGCGCTCGCCAGCGAGCAGACCACCTGATGCTGTCGGGATGCCAGCATCGCAATTGTCGGCATGTCATGACAATGTTAAGAACATACGCCAGCCGGTGCGGGGAGTCCAGCAGATTTTCCAGCTCCGCCCCGAATCGGACTCGGCGTAGCACAGCTCAACGAGAGAGGGAGACATTCGGTGGACATCGCAACCACGCTTCCCGGGCGCGGCGCACTCGTGCCCCGCGCCCGCCTCCGCACCGACCGCCCCGCGCAGTCGCTCGACGGCCGATGGAGGTTCCGCGTGTCGCCGTCGTTGCGGGGTGCGCCCGACGACGGGTGGCAGCGGAGTGCGGTCGCGGAATGGGGCGACATCCAGGTGCCGGGGCACTGGAATCTGCAGGGATACGGCCTTCCCGCGTACTCCAACGTGCAGATGCCGTTCCCCATCGATCCGCCTCATCCTCCGGATGCGAATCCGGTCGGCGACTACCGCGTGGATTTCGATGCCGACCCCGAGATCTGGGACACTCCACGCCGGTTGCTGCGCTTCGACGGCATCGAGTCAGCCGCCGAGATCTGGTTGAACGGAGTGTCGCTCGGCACGACGCGTGGCAGCCGCCTCACTCACGAGTTCGACATCACGGACACGCTTCTCGCGTCCGGGAACCGGCTCGCGGTGCGCGTCGCGCAGTTCAGCGATGCGACGTATCTCGAGAACCAGGACATGTGGTGGCTGCCAGGGATCTTCCGCAGCGTCACGGTGTTGGGGGAACCTGTCGGGGCTGTTCGCGACGTCTTCATCCAGGCGGATTTCGACCCGGAGACCGGCACCGGTGCGGTGCAGATCGACGTCGATGCGGCTGCTCCTGCGCATCTCGTCATCCCCGAGCTCGACATCGACGTCGCGGCGAGCGGCACGATCCCCGTGGGGAGCGTCGAGCCGTGGTCGGCGGAGCGCCCCCGGCTGTATGACGCGCAGGTGCGGACGGCGGCGGAGTCGGTGACGCTGCGCATCGGCTTCCGTCGCGTCGAGGTGCGTGATGCTCAGCTGCTGGTCAATGGCGCCCCGATCATGCTGCGCGGGGTGAATCGGCATGAGCATCGTGCGCGGCAGGGCCGAGTTCACGACACGGACGTCGTGCGTGAAGAGCTGCTGCTGATGAAACGCCATCACATCAACGCGGTGCGCACATCGCATTACCCGCCGCATCCCGACGTCCTCGATCTGTTCGACGAGCTGGGCTTCTGGGTCATCGACGAGTGCGATCTGGAGACCCATGGCTTCGAGTACGTGCAGTGGCGGGGAAACCCGAGCGCGGACCCGCGCTGGCGCGAGGCGTTCGTCGATCGGATGCAGCGCACCGTGCACCGGGACAAGAACCATCCGAGTGTCATCATGTGGTCGCTGGGGAACGAGTCGCACGCCGGCGCCAACCTCGAGGCGATGGCGCGCTGGGCCAAGGGCTACGATCCGAGCCGTCTCATCCACTACGAAGGCGATCACGCCAGCACCTATGTCGACGTCTACTCGCGGATGTACGCCTCGCACGACGAGGTCCGCGCGATCGCCGAGGAGCAGCAGGCAGGGGAGGACGAGCACCGGCGTTCCCTGCCCTTCATCCTCTGCGAGTTCGCGCACGCCATGGGCACCGGCCCCGGTGGGATGCAGGAGTACTGGGACCTCTTCGAGGCCCATCCGCGCCTCGCCGGCGGGTTCGTCTGGGAATGGATCGAGCAGGGCATCGAGGTCGACGGTCCGGACGGCAGCGCCCGGATCCTCTACGGCGGGGACTTCGGGGAGGACGTGCACGATGGGAACTTCGTCATCGACGGGCTCGTCGATGTGCACAGGCGACCACGGCCGGGGCTGCTGCACTATGCCGCGGTGATCGCACCCGTCTCGATCGAGGTCGACGCCGACCGCTCCGCGGCGACGATCGGCAACCGCTACGACACGCTCGGCCTGGCGGAGGTTGCCCTGCGGTGGGCGCGCACCGTCGACGGCGAGGTCGCCGCCGCCGGGCATCTGATCGCACCGGCCTGCGGTCCGCGGGAACGGGTCGTGGTGGCGCTTCCCGAAGAGGCGCGCGCTGAGGGTCGCGCGTCACAGGCCGATGTGCTGACGGTCGAGGCGGTGACGAGCGAGGACAGCGTATGGGCGGCGGCCGGACATCTGCTCGGAAGCGGGCAGCAGGTGGACCTCGCCCATGCGGATGTGCCACCGCCATTCGAGGCCGTGGCGACCGACACGGAGGCGGGTGCCGCCGAGTTCGACCCTGTGACCGGGCGATTGCAGGCGCTGGCGGGATTGCGCATCTCCGGGCCCGTGGTCGGCGTGTGGCGTGCACCCACCGACAACGATCGCGATGTGGGTGACGACGAGCCCGGCCTTCCGTCCTACGCGCAGCGGTGGCGGGCCGCGGGTATGGACCGCACGGTGACGAGACTTCTCGGCATCCAGCCCGACGGTGGCACTCTGGTCGTCCGTTCCCGTACCGGCGTGCCGATCCTCGACTGCGCAGTGGAGGCCCGGATGCGGTGGACGCCGCTCTCGGAGACCGCCGTGCGGCTGGATGCCGAGCTGTCCCCGAGTGGGCCGTGGCCGACCGAGTGGGCCAGGCTGGGCCTGGATTTCGAGCTGGAGGGGAATCCGCAAGGGGTGGATCTCGTCGGGGAAGGGCCGATGCCGTCCTACCCCGACCTGCGCTCGGCCGCTCGGTTCGGGTGGTGGCGGTTGGATGCGGACGCTCTCACGATCGACCACGTCCGCCCGCAGGAGAGCGGATCGCGCATGGGTGTGCGAGAGGCGGTCATCCGTGCGCGCGACGGTGCGGTGCGCATCCGCACTCTGGGCGCATCGTTCGCGCTCACGGTGTCACGGCACAGCAGGCGCGCGCTGGATGAGACCCCGCACAATTGGCAGCTGCCCGACGAGGCGCGCACCTTCGTCTCGGTCGATCTGGCTCAGAGCGGTGTGGGCTCGGCCACCTGCGGCCCGGGAGTGCTGCCGCAGCACCGCCTCTCTCCTCGCGCGGCGGCCGTGTCCGTCGTGCTCGAACGGCTCTGATCGGACCACGGTGAGCGGTCATCGCGACGATGACCGCTCACCGCTGTCGCGACTACTGGACGTCGACCCAGTAGCTGTGCGTGTTCAGCTGGCCGTTGCCGGTGAAGACCTCAGTGCCGGCCTGGACGCTGGAGAGGTACTTGTTGCTGCTGAGCCACCCTCGGTTCACGAGGTTGCCGGTGAAGTCGCGCAGATTGAAGTTCACCGAGGTGGTGTTCGAGGTGCGGACGAATGAGAAGACGTTCCATCCGGTGCCGTTGCCCGCGTCGATCCAGCCGCGATACAGGTCCCAGTTCCCGCCGCCGATGTTGACGTTCGCCTGGAGTGTGCCGGCGGGGCCCGCCCCACCCGACTTGTACGGCCAGATCATGATCTCGTCGCTGGGACCGCTCGACGCCCCGGGGTTCGACTCGTTGTGCAGCCAGAGGTCGTAGGCGACGTTCATGGTGCCCGAGCCGGTGACCTCGTAGCTCCAGGTGGTCGGGATGCTGCGGTTGGCGCTCAGCCGGACCGGGAGCTCCGTGTTGGGACGCTGCCACCCCCAGTGCCAGCCGAGGATGATGCTCGAGTAGCTCTTCACCGAGTTGGACTGCCCGCTCCACTGCCAGTTGGTGCCCCACCCGACCGTGTCGCCGGACTGCCAGTTGTCCCACACGCACTGCCATCCGGAGCCGGAGCCGCTGCCCCAGAGGTTGTTGACGACGTAGTACTTGCCCATCGCGATGTTGCCGCCGCTCGCACAGGTGCTGGCGGCCTGAGCGGGCGCGGCCGAAGCCACGACCGGGACCACGGCGAGGCACAGCGCGGCGACGGTGCCGGTGATCCTGTGTCGGATCGATGCGTTTCGACTCTGAGGCATCTCTGTCCTTTCAATCACGTTTCGTCGAGCCGCCATCGGTCCGACGAGATCCGCTGAGATAGCGGTGGAGCCCATGATGGGGGCGGACTTTCCGGAAAGTCCAGGGCTGGACCGAAATTCGTCGAAGCGCTTCCGCGTATACGGGAGAACGGTTCTTCTCAAGTGCGACCGCAGGGGGCGCTCCATCCGGTACTTGCGGAACGCGCCGTCCGATGTCAGGATGAACCAACTGGAAAGCGCTTACCCGTTTCGAGGATGAGCCGAGCAGAAGGAAAGACAGTGTCAGACACGACCACCCTGGACGCACCCGCCGCCGAGCCCTCCCACTCGAAGGTGCGTGAGATCGGGATCATCATGAACGGCGTCTCCGGACGCATGGGCTACCGGCAGCACCTGGTGCGCTCGATCCTCGCGATCCGCGATCAGGGCGGCATCGAGCTCTCCGACGGCACCCGCGTCACGGTGAAGCCCATCCTCGTCGGCCGCAACGAGCAGAAGCTGGCCGAACTCGCCGCACTTCACGACATCGAGGACTACACGACCGACCTCGACGCGGCGCTGGCCGACCCGAAGTGGGAGATCTACGCCGACTTCCTGGTGACGAAGGCACGCGCATCCGCCATCCGCAGGGCGATCGCCGCAGGCAAGGCGATCTACACCGAGAAGCCGACCGCCGAGTCTCTCGAGGAGGCGCTCGAGCTGGCCCGCCTCGCTCAGGAGGCCGGGGTCAAGACCGGCGTGGTGCACGACAAGCTCTACCTGCCCGGGCTGCAGAAGCTCAAGCGCCTCATCGACTCGGGCTTCTTCGGGCGCATCCTCTCGGTGCGCGGCGAGTTCGGCTACTGGGTGTTCGAGGGCGACTGGCAGCCCGCGCAGCGCCCGAGCTGGAACTACCGCGCGGAAGACGGCGGCGGCATCATCTCGGACATGTTCCCGCACTGGAACTACGTGCTGGAGAATCTGTTCGGCGAGGTGAAGAGCGTCTACGCCCAGGCGGCGATCCACATCCCCGAGCGCTGGGACGAGAACGGCGACAAGTACACGGCCACCGCCGAAGACGCCGCTTACGGGATCTTCGAGCTCGAGGGCGGCATCGTCGCCGAGATCAACTCGAGCTGGACTGTCCGGGTGAACCGCGACGAGCTGGTCGAGTTCCAGGTCGACGGCACCCACGGCTCGGCCGTCGTCGGCCTGTTCGGCGCGAAGATCCAGCCGCGCAACGCCACCCCGAAGCCGGTCTGGAACCCCGACCTCGAAGACACCCGCGACTACGACGCCGACTGGCAGAGCGTGCCGACGAACGACGTCTTCCTCAACGGCTTCCGTCAGCAGTGGGAGGAGTACCTGGAGTCGTACGTGCTCGGCACCGACTACCCGTTCGACCTGCTCGCCGGTGCCAAGGGTGTGCAGTTCGCCGAGGCCGGTCTCATCTCCAGTGCCGAAGGACGCAAGGTCGCCATCGAGAAGCTCTCGCTCTGATGGCAGCGCTGACGCTTCTCGCCGCCGACGGTTCGCTGTCGGATGCCGCCCTCAACGACGCGGGCGCCTACGGGCGCCCGTCGGCGCCCCTGCAGAGTCGGGTCGCCTACGCCGCCGCGCATGTCGTGCCACGCGTCTCCGCCGACAACACGCCGGGGCAGCCCGCCGACATCGACTGGGACGCCACGCTCGCGTTCCGCCGCAACGTGTACTCCTGGGGTCTCGGGGTCGCCGACGCGATGGACACCGCGCAGCGCAACATGGGGCTGGATGCCGCGGCAACCCGCGAGCTGATCTCCCGCAGCGCCGAGGTGGCGCGCGAGGAGGGCGGCTCGGTCGTGGTCGGCGTGAACACCGACCACGTCGTCGACTCCCGCATCCCGCTCGAGCAGGTGATCGACGCCTACAAAGAGCAGCTGCACTTCACCGAGGAGCAGGGGGCAGGTCCCGTCCTGATGGCCTCCCGCCATCTCGCCCGGGTGGCGCAGGATGCATCGGACTACCGCCGCGTGTATCGCGAGGTGCTCTCGTCCGCGACGGTCCCCGTGGTGCTGCACTGGCTGGGCACCGCATTCGACCCGGAGCTCGCCGGATACTTCGGAGCAGACGACTGGCAGACGGCATCCGCGGTGCTGCTCGACATCATCGGCGAGAACCCGGACAAGGTGGCCGGTGTGAAGATGAGCCTGCTGAACGCCGAGTCCGAGATCTCGGTGCGGGCGCAGCTGCCGGAGGGCGTGCGCATGTTCACCGGCGACGACTTCAACTACGTGTCGTTGATCGGCGGCGATACGGTCGGGCAGGGAGACAACCACTCCGACGCTCTCCTGGGTGCCTTCGCGGCGATCACCCCGGTGGCCTCGGCGGCCATCCAGGCGCTCGACGCGGATGATCCGGCGCGCTACCTGGAGATCCTCGGTCCGACGGAGGAGCTCAGTCGTCAGGTGTTCGCGGCGCCCACCTTCTACTACAAGACCGGTGTCGCGTTCCTCTCCTGGCTGAACGGGCACCAGCCGGCGTTCCAGATGGTCGGCGGCCTCCACTCGGCGCGCAGCCTGCCGCACCTGAGCCGCATCGTCGAGCTGGCGAACGCCTCGCTCGCTCTCGAGGATCCCGAGCTCGCGCTCGAGCGCTGGCACGGGATGCTGCGCCTGAACGGAGTCGAGGCATGACCGCTGTCGACCCCCGTCTATCGATCAACCAGGCCACCATCAAGTACGCCGACCTGGCGACGGCGCTGCAGGTCACCGCCGACGCCGGCGTGCAGTCGATCGGACTCTGGCGCGAGCCGGTGAACGAGGTCGGCCTCGACGTCGCCGCGCGGATGCTGTCGGATTCCGGTCTGCGATTCTCCACGCACTGCCGTGGTGGGTTCTTCACGCTGCCGGAGGGGCCGGAGCGGGATGCTGCGCTCGAGGACAACCGCCGGGCGATCGAGGAGACCGCGACGCTCGCCGCAGCGGGGGCCGAAGGCTCCACAGCAGTGCTCGTGCTCGTCGCCGGCGGATTGCCTGCGGGGTCACGGGATCTCGTGGGTGCGCGTGAGCGCGTGCGCGACGCGATCGGCGTGCTCGCACCGGATGCACGGGCCGCCGGCGTGACGCTCGCGATCGAGCCGCTGCATCCGATGTACGCGTCCGACCGCGCCGTCGTCTCGACGCTCGGCCAGGCGCTCGACATCGCCGCCGACTTCGACGCCGATGTGGTCGGCGCCGCCGTCGACACGTTCCACATCTGGTGGGACCCGCAGGTGTTCGAGCAGATCGCGCGCGCCGGCCGCGAGGGGCGCATCGCCACGTATCAGGTGTGCGACTGGAAGACGCCGCTGGCCGCGGACGTGCTGCTGTCCCGGCACTACACGGGCGACGGCGTCATCGACTTCGGTGCGCTCACGCGCGCCGTGATCGAGACGGGCTATGACCGCGACATCGAGGTGGAGATCTTCAACGCCGACATCTGGGCGGACGCTCCGGCCGATGTCGTGCGCCGCACCGCCGAGGCCTTCGGGGCCGCCGTCTCCCCGCACCTGCCCTGACAGGATGGGCAGATGACCACGATCAGGCCGGGGCTGTGCTCGGTGACGTTCCGCGCGCTCACCCCCGAGCGGATCGTCACGCTGGCCGCTGATGCCGGACTCGAGGTCATCGAGTGGGGCGGCGACGTGCACGTTCCGCCGGGAGACGTGGTGCGGGCGGCGCTGGTCGCGCGTGCGACGGCGGATGCCGGGCTCGCGGTCTGCTCGTACGGCTCGTACTTCCGAGCGGGGGTGGGGAGGAGTTCACGCCGATCCTCGACAGTGCGGAGGCGCTCGGCGCCGACCGCATCCGCGTCTGGGCCGGGTCCGTCGGCTCCGCGGAGGCGACCGGCGAGGATCGCGCGGGCACTGTCGAGAGGCTCCGGTCGGCAGTGTCCGAGGCCACGGCGCGGAGGATCGGCTTGGCGCTCGAGTTCCACTCCGGCACACTCGCAGACACGGCACAGACGACCCTGCAACTGCTGGCAGACGTCGGCAGCCCCGCGCTCACCACCTATTGGCAGCCGACCATCGCGGCGCCTGACGACGTCGCACTCGCCGAGTACCGGGCGCTCGCCGCGCACACGAGCGCCGTGCACGTCTTCTCCTGGTGGCCGGCGACGGAGCGGCTGCCGCTGCGCGCGCGGGACGGACTGTGGAGCCGCTTCTTCGCGGCAGCATCCGCCGCCGAGCCTCCCCGCGACGCCCTGCTCGAGTTCATTCCCGGCGCCGACCCGGACCTCCTCGCCGCAGAGGCGGCGACGTTGCGCGGGTACCTGGCCTGATGGCCGCGCCGCGCCCCACTGAGGGTGCCGCTACCGCTGTTCACCGCGGTCCGACAGGAGAAGTCGGGCGCGGACGAGCTCGGTCACAGCGCCACTATGCTCGGTTCATGGACACCTCTGCGCCGACCCCGGAAAGCCCATTCCGCGGCCGCCAGGCGCGGTCGGGCCGACACAGTGCTCCGACGCTGGAAGATGTCGCCCGTGCCGCCGGGGTGTCACTGGCCACCGCATCCCGCGTGCTGAACGGTTCGGAGCGGAAGGTCGCCGAGTCGTTCCGCGAGCGGGTCGAGCAGGCCGCGGCAGAGCTCGGGTACACGGCGAACGTGTCTGCCCAGGCGACCGCCCGCGGTACATCTCCGGTCATCGCGCTCCTCGTGGCGGACATCGCCGACCCCTACTTCGGCCTGATCGCGTCGGGAGTCGCCCGCGGCGCCGATGAGCACGGTCTCGTGGTGACCATCGCGATCACGGAACGCGATCCGGCGCGCGAGAAGCGGATCGTGCGGGCGTTGCGCGGCCAACGCCCCCAGGGGCTGATCCTTGCGGCTTCGCGCACGCACGAGCCGATGGAGCAGGAGATCCGGCAGGAGCTGGCGGAGTTCGCACGATTCGGCGGCCAGGTCGTCTCCCTCGGTGCGGGGGCCCAGGGCGAGCGCAGCGTCGAGATCGACAACGTCGCCGGTGCCGAGGCGCTGGGCCGGCGGATGGCCGAGCTCGGCTACCGCTCGGCGGTCGTGCTGGCCGCGGCCGCCGGAGTGGACACCTCTGACGCGCGACTGGACGGCTTCCGTCGCGGGTTCGGCGCCGGCGGCGGCGTCGTCGAGCGCGTATACCGCGGCGGACTTCCGGCGGGAGTCGGGGACGGATGCCATGACCGAGGCCCTCGCCGACGGCATCGACCGCGGCACGCTCGTCTTCGCGATCAGCGATGTCGTCGCGATCGGCGCGATGACCGCCATCCGTGACGCCGGACGTGAGATCGGCGTGGACATCGCCGTGTGCGGCTTCGACGATGTGCCCTCAAGCCTCGACGTCACCCCGCCCCTCACGACCGTGCATGTGCCGCTGACCGACGTCGGCTATCAGGCCTTCCGGGCGACGATCGATGCCGATTGGAATCAGGGGCCGCTCCCGCTCGACGTCATCGTGCGCGAGAGCACACCGGTCCGCCGCGGGGCGGCTCGATGACGCGCGTCGTGCTGGCCCCGGACAGCTTCAAGGGCACCATCACCGCTGCGGATGCGGCGGCGGCGCTCGCCGAGGGATGGGCTTCGATCGAGCCCTCGACCACGTTCGTGCACCGGCCGATGGCCGATGGCGGCGAGGGCACGGTCGCGGCATTCGCGGCCGCCGTGCCGGGGGCCGTGCGGATGCCGGTCGTCGTCGACGGACCGGCCGGTTCACCTGTCTCCACCCACTGGCTGCTGCTGCCGCCGACGGCGGAGGCGCCGCGGGGCACGGCCGTCATCGACCTCGCGTCGACCTCGGGCATCGAACTGCTGGAGGAGCTGCGGCCTTGGGACGCGGACACGACCGGATTCGGGCAGGCCATCGTCGCCGCGCTCGACCACGGGATCTCGCGTCTCGTCGTCGGCATCGGCTCGAGCGCGTCGACGGATGGCGGCACCGGTCTGCTCACCGCTCTCGGGGCACGGTTCCTCGGTGCCGACGGTTCACCGGTCGCGCCCGGTGCGCGGGGACTCGCCGACATCGCCTCGGTCGACCTCAGCGGGCTCCGGCCGGGTCCGGAGGTGCGGGTGCTCTCCGACGTCACCAACCCGCTCACCGGTCCACGCGGAGCGGCCGCCGTCTTCGGGCCGCAGAAGGGCCTCGGCTCTGACGATGTCGCCACCGTCGACGCCGGCCTGGAACAGCTCGCCGTGCTGCTCGACCTCGACTCGTCGTATCGCGGCTCCGGAGCCGCCGGCGGCACCGGAGCGCGCGCTCATCGCCTGGGGCGCGACGCTGGCCCCGGGCGCGGTCGAGGTCGCACAGCTCATCGGCATGCCGGACGCCGATCGCCGATGCCGACATCGTCATCACCGGAGAAGGCTCCTACGACGGGCAGTCCGGCGACGGCAAGGTTCCCTCGTACGTCGCCGGACTGGCGGCGCACGCCGGTGCGACGGCCATGCTCGCCGCCGGGCGGATCACCGCAGATGCCGACACGACGCTGTTCGCGGCATCCGCGTCGCTCACCGACCTCGCGGGATCATCCGAAGGCGCCCTCGCCGAGCCTGCGCGCTGGTTGCGCGAAGCCGGCGCCGCGCTCGCGCGGGCCGCGGCGTCCTGAACCGAGCGTCCTCAGCCTCTCACCTTCGCGGATGGTTTCGGCTGGTTCCGGACTGCGGGGACCAGCGAAATCCATCCCTGAGCTGTGGCCAGGAGGGGTCGGGCGCCGGAGTCAGCCGCCGAGGGCAGCCGACACGACGGCGCGGGCCTCGTCCTGCACCTCGGCGAGGTGCTCGGGACCGAGCAGGCTCTCGGCGTAGAGCTTGTAGACGTCTTCGGTGCCGGATGGGCGGGCGGCGAACCACGCGTGCTCGGTCTGCACCTTGAGGCCGCCGATCGCCGCGCCGTTGCCGGGTGCGTGCGAGAGCTTCGCGGTGATCGGCTCGCCGGCGAGCGTCGTCGCCGACACAGCCTCCGGCGCGAGCTTGCCGAGGGTCGTCTTCTGCTCCGGGGTCGCGGCCGCGTCGACGCGCTGGTAGGCGGATGCTCCGAACGCCTGCTCCAGTTCGGCGTAGCGCTCCGACGGGGTCTTGCCCGGTGACCGCGATGATCTCCGCGGCGAGCAGGCAGAGCAGGATGCCGTCCTTGTCGGTCGACCAGACGGATCCGTCGTGGCGCAGGAACGAGGCGCCGGCCGACTCCTCGCCGCCGAACGCGACGGAGCCGTCGAGCAAGCCCGGGGACGAACCACTTGAACCCGACCGGCACCTCGAGCAGCCGTCGGCCGAGCGACTCGGCGACGCGGTCGATGATCATCGACGAGACCAGCGTCTTGCCGATCGCGGCATCCCGCGGCCACTCGCGAGCGGTGCGAGAACAGGTAGTCGATCGCGACGGCCAGGTAGTGGTTCGGGTTCATCAGCCCGGCATCCGGGGTGACGATGCCGTGCCGGTCGGCGTCGGCGTCGTTACCGGTGAGCACGTCGTAGTCGTCCTTCTTGGCGACGAGAGACGCCATCGCCGAGGGCGACGACGGGTCCATCCGGATCTTCTCGTCCCAGTCCAAGCGTCATGAAACGCCAGGTCGGGTCGACCTCGGGGTTCACGACCGTGAGATCGAGGTCGTGCACCTCGGCGATCAGCGCCCAGTACTCGACCGATGCGCCGCCGAGCGGATCCGCGCCGATCCGGACGCCGGCACGGCGGATCGCGTCGACGTCGATGATCGAGGCGAGGTCGCGCACGTAGACGTCGCGGAAGTCGTACTCCCCGATCCGCTCGGCAGTCGATGTCGGCGTAGCGTGTGCGCTTCACGCCCTCGAGGCCGGCGATGATCAGCGCGTTCGCGCGGTCTGCGATCCAGCCCGTGGCATCCGTGTCGGCGGGGCCGCCGTGCGGGGGGTTGTACTTGAAGCCGCCGTCGCGCGGGGGATTGTGCGACGGGGTGACCACGATGCCGTCGGCCTGCCCGGTCGTGGCAGTGTCGGTGCGCGGTTGTGGGTCAGGATCGCGTGGCTGAGCGCGGGGGTCGGCACGTAGGAGTCGCGCGAGTCGACGCGCACGTCGACGCCGTTCGCAACCAGCACCTCGATCGCGCTGCGCTCCGCCGGCAGCGACAGGGCGTGCGTGTCGCGGCCGAGGAAGAGCGGGCCGGTGATGCCCTGGCTCGTGCGGTAGTCGACGATGGCCTGGGTCGTGGCGAGGATGTGATTCTCGTTGAAGCTGCCCGACAGCGAGGAGCCGCGATGGCCGCTGGTGCCGAACGCGACCCGTTCGGCGGCGACTTCGGGGTTCGGGATGCGGTCGTAGTAGGCGGCGATCAGTTCGTCGACATCGATGAGGTCAGTTTCCTCCGCGGGGAGGCCGGCACGGCTCGTCATGCACACAGTCTGCCCTCTGTGCGGCCGGAGCGCATCCGCGATCGGACAGGATTGCGGACAGGGCGCCGAGGGCTAAGGTGAAACGCGTGACTGAACGCCGCACTTACAGCTACCTCGGCCCTGCCGGAACGTTCACCGAGGCGGCGCTCGAGCAGGTCGCCGAGGCTCGTGGCCAGGATTGGCGCCCCGTGCACAACGCGGGCGAGGCCTTCGCCGATGTGCTGGAGGGTCGCAGCCACGCGGCGATGATCGCGATCGAGAACTCGATCGAGGGTGGTGTCTCGACCACGCAGGATGCGCTGGCGACGCTGCCGGGGCTGCGGATCATCGGCGAGTACCTGGTGAAGGTGAACTTCGTCCTGGTGGCTCCGCGCGGCACGACCCTGGACGACGTGCAGGTGATCGCCGCGCATCCCGTCGCCTACGCGCAGTGCCACGGATGGCTCGGCGAGCATCTCCCCGCCCACTCGCACGTGCCGGCGGCGAGCAACGTCGCCTCTGCGATCGGCATGCTCGACGGCTCGCTGCCGGTGCAGGCGGCGATCGCCCCTCCCGGGATCGTGCGGCACTACGACGTCGATGTGCTGGCATCCGAGATCGGCGACAACGCGCAGGCCGTCACCCGCTTCGTGCTCGTCACCCGAGTCTCTCCGCCGCCGGAGCCGACCGGTGCAGACAAGACCTCGATGATCGTCGAACTGCCGCACGACCACCCCGGCGCTCTGCTCGAGCTGCTCGAGCAGTTCTCCACCCGGGGGATCAACCTCTCTCTGATCGAGTCGCGTCCGATCGGCGACGAACTCGGACGGTATCGCTTCGTCCTCGACGCCGACGGCCACATCGAGCACGAGCGGATGGCCGATGCCGTGCTCGGCATCCGCCGGTTCAGCCCGCGCGTCGTCTTCCTCGGCTCGTATCCGCGTGCCGACCGGCAGATCGTGCAGTACCCGGAGCGCTACGCCGACGAGATCTTCGTCGAGGCGCGGGACTGGCTGCGCGGCATCCTGAGCGGCGAGCCCGAGGCGTAGGCGGGCCCGGGCTCGGGATGTTTTCCATCCCGCGCGAGGGCGGAGAGCTATTCGCTCGCCTCGACGTCCGGTTCACTGGCTGCGAGCCGCGATCGCGCGGCGGATGCGGGAGAGCTGAACGTCGGTGGGAGCGCCTCGGGGCCGACGTTTCCATCCCGGGTGAGGTGCGGCGGGCGCGTACGCCACGCCACTCGACGCCCCTCAGATCGCGGCGGCGATGAGCTCCAGCGTCTGGGCGCGGCCGCCTGGCTCGGCGAGCGGCTCCGCGTCGAAGGCGCCGGCCACAGGCGACAGCATGACCTCGTCGACGCCGAATCGCTCGGCGAAGGAGCGGATGTCGGCGGCGACCGATTCCCCGGTGCCGACGAACCAGCGCGATCGCGTGGCCTGCACGACCTGGTCGGTGGCGGCATCCGTCTCCGCAGCGACCGCCTGCTCGACGGTCTCGAGTGCCGTGAGCGGCTTGTTCAGACGCAGGCGCGACATCATCCGCAGCTGCGGGAGGGCGCGGGCCTCGGCCTCCTCGGACGTCGGCGCGGCGACCGCGTTCACCGTGAGGAAGGTGCGCGGTTGCGCGAGTGCCTCGGATGGCTGAAACGCGGAGCGATACAGGTCGAGTGCCCGCTCCAGCCCTTCGCCGGAGAAGTGGTTCGCGAACACGTACGGCAACCCCTGCGCGGCGGCGAGCTGTGCCGAATAGTCGCTGGATCCGAGCAGCCACACCTCGGGTACCCCGGTCGCGGCGGGTGTCGCGTGCACCGAGTACTCACCGCCCGAGGTGAAACGCACGGTGGCGCCCTCGTCGGAGAGCAGCAGCGAGATGTCCTGCACGTGGCGCGGGAACTGCTCCACATCGCTGGTGGTTCCGGTCGTGCGCAGCAGCTGCGTGATCACCGGGTCGCTGCCGGGTGCGCGGCCGAGTCCGAGGTCGATCCGCCCCGGAGCGATCGCCTCGAGTGCGGCGAACTGCTCGGCCACGATGAGCGGCGCGTGGTTGGGGAGCATGACGCCTCCCGAACCCAGGCGGATGCGGCCGGTGCGGCCGGATGCCGCCGCGATCAGCACCGGCGGAGACGTCGACGCGACCGCCGGCATGTTGTGGTGCTCGGCGAACCAGTAGCGGCGGTAGCCGAGCTGATCGGCGCGCTCGGCGAGGCCCAGCGATGCGGCCACCGCCTGTGCGCTGGTCTGTCCGGTGCGTACCGGAACGAGGTCAAGGACGGAGAGGGCGGTGGCAGTCATCCTCCTCTCCAACCCCGCTGGGTGGTCGAGCATTCCCGTGCCACGGGCTTGACCCGTTCCCCTCGCGGGGGTAGTCCGGAGGGGAGCATGGAGGCGGCGATGGAGCGATTCGCAGATCGGCAGCAGGCCGGGCGGATGCTCGCGGAGCGCCTGGCGGAGCATCCGCTCGCCGAGCCGGTGGTGCTCGGATTGCCGCGGGGCGGTGTCCCGGTGGCCGCGGTGATCGCACACGCGCTCGCTGCACCGCTGGACGTACTCGTGGTCCGCAAGCTCGGCTTCCCCGGACACGAGGAGTTCGCGATGGGCGCGGTCGGCGAGGGCGGGGCGAGAGTGCTCGATCAGCGGGCGGCCGCCGGTGTCTCCCGTCACGATCTTGAACGGATCGAAACCAGGGAGGCGGCAGAGGTCGAGCAGCGCGTCGCGCGGTTCCGCGAAGGAAGACCCGCCGTCGATCTGCGGGGGCGCACCGCTGTCATCGTCGACGACGGCATCGCGACCGGAGCGACGGCACGTGCGGCCTGCGCGATCGCGCGGGCGAGAGACGCCGCAGCCATCGTGCTCGCGGTGCCGGTCGCGGCGCCCGACTCGCTCGCCGGACTCGCGGATGCAGCCGACGAGATCGTGTGCCTGTACGCGCCGACGGGCTTCATTGCCGTCGGCATGCACTATGTGGATTTCCGTCAGGTCGACGACGACGAGGTCGTCTGGCTGCTGCACGGGCAGTGACGTTCCGGGCGGATCTGGACTGGCCTGGACAGAGGCGCGGGTCACGCGATCGTCGTCGTCGCATATGTGGTCACGCTCGGCACGTTGTTGCTTCAGGGGCTGACACTGCCGTGGCTCATCCGCGTGCTGGGCGTGGTGGCCGATTCGGAGCACGAGGAGGATCGGCGCCAGCTGGTGGCGGTGCGCGCACGCAGCAAGGAAGCCGGGCGCGAGTACCTCGATCAGCGTCGTTCCGAGTGGGTCGCCGAGCACGGCCAGGGAAGTGCCGCGAGGTTCGACGCCTTCGAGGCGCGGCTGCTGAAGATGGAGACCGACGCGGATCGCGCTCAGGCGAGCACGGACGGCGCGGAACCCGCGCATCCGACGTACGCCGAACTCGAAGAGCTGTCGCGAGGGTGGCTGCGTGTGCGGCGAGAGGTCCTGCGGCAGGAGCGCGACGCCGGGAAGCTGAACGAGGAGGTCATGCGCGAGCTGATCGCGGCGATGGATGCCGAGGAGCTCTCCCTCGACACCCGCGGGGCGCTGCGGTTGCCGGGGAGGGCGTAGGCGGGGCGCATACTCTCCGGCGCCCAAAGCGGCACAGCCGGCGGCTCGGCCTCCACAACTCCGGAGAATCGCGGGCAAGTGCCGGTGGTTGCGCGTGATTCCGGGGAGGTCGGATGCCGTCGGGCGGAATCTCCGGAGTTGTGGCACCGAGGCCAGCGGACACCTCCGTCCACAACTCCTCAAGAATGCGGGGTTCGCCGCCGCTTGTCCGCGGGATCCGCCGGCGCGCGGCGACGACGAGCCGGAATCTGAGGAGTTGTGAACGCTCAGAGCGCTTCGACGCCGTGGACGCCCGGATGCCGAGAGCGCCCCGTCCCGGCAGGGACGAGGCGCTCTTGCAGGAACTGCGCGATGGGTCAGCGAGCGCTGACCGGCTCCGGGTCCTTGTCGCTGACGGCGTCCGACTTCGGTGCGTCGCCGGAGTCGTCCGCGTCGCCGGAGTCGTCCGCATCGCCGGAGTCGTCTGCGAACGGCAGGCCCTCGCGCGGTGCGTTGTAGAGGTCCTCGTCGAGGATGCCCTCGCGCTTGGCGACGATGGTCGGGATGAGCGCCTGACCCGCGACGTTGACCGCGGTGCGGCCCATGTCGAGGATCGGGTCGATCGCGAGCAGCAGTCCGACGCCTTCGAGCGGCAGGCCGAGCGTCGACAGCGTGAGCGTCAGCATCACGGTCGCACCGGTGGTGCCGGCCGTGGCTGCCGAACCGACGACCGAGACGAGGACGATCAGCAGGTACTGCACGATGTTCAGTTCGATGCCGAAGAACTGGGCGACGAAGATCGCGGCGATGGCCGGGTAGATCGCGGCGCATCCGTCCATCTTCGTGGTGGCGCCGAACGGCACGGCGAACGACGCGTAGGAGCGGGGCACGCCGAGGTTGCGCTCGGTGACGCGCTCGGTGAGGGGCAGCGTGCCGATCGAGGAGCGGCTGACGAAAGCCAGCTGCACGGCGGGCCAGACGCCGGAGAAGTACTGCTTGATCGAGAGGCCGTGCGCCTTCACGATCGCCGGGTAGACCACGAACAGAACCAGCGCGAGGCCGATGTAGATCGCGGCGGCGAACCAGGCGAGCGAGGTGAGCTTGTCCCAGCCGTACTCGACGACCGCGGCTCCGATGAGGCCGAACGTGCCGAGCGGGGCGATGCGGATGATCCACCACAGCACGCGCTGGATGACCTTCAGGAGCGACTCGGTGAAGACGAGGAACGGCTCGGCCTTCTTGCCGGCCTTGAGCGCGGCGATGCCCACCACGGTCGCGACGACGATGACCTGCAGGATGTTGAAACCGACGCTCGACGCGACGGCGCCCGCCTCGGGGTCGAAGGAGCTGTTCACGGTGAGACCGAGGAAGTTCTGCGGGATGAGTCCGAGCAGGAAGTTCCACCAGGTGCCGACCGTGTACGGGTCACCGGGCTCGAGGCCGGCGCCGGCGCGGGAACCCGGCTGGATCACGAGGCCGAGCACGATGCCGATGGTGACGGCGATGAACGCGGTGATCGCGAACCACAGCAGAGTCTGCCCCGCGAGGCGGGCGGCGTTCTGCACCCGGCGCAGGTTCGAGATGCTGGCGACGATCGCGGTGAAGATGAGCGGGACCACCGCGGCGCGCAGCAGCGTCACGTACGAGCCGCCGATCGTGTCGAGGGTGGCGGAGAGCCCGTTCGGAGCCTCAGCGGTGGCGCCGAGCTGGCGGGCCAGTAAGCCGGCGGCGATGCCGAGGACGAGGGCGGCGAGGATCTGGAAGCCGAACGAGGTCAGCAGCTTCCGGACGGGTCCGCGGGTGTCTGGCGCTTTTTGGGCGCGGGCGGTGGTGCTCATGGGACTCCAAGTCGTTGCGCGCCGGGTGCGCGCCAAGGGAGTCAACGCTATGAGCGCACATTCATTCCGCGGACCGAAATGACGAAGGATGACGGATGCCGCGAGCATCCGTCATCCTTCGGCGAGGAGCGGCGGAGGTTTACTCGGCCGAGCACTCCTGGATGTTGTCCTTGATGAGCTGCGTGGTGAGGTCGCGCTCTTCGACGTTCTTCTGCTTGTCCTCGCCGTTCGCGATGTAGTTGAGCGTCTCGTCGCTGAGCTTGGAGTCCACGAGGACGTCGGCCAGGCACGCGGCGACGTCCTCGGTCACCACATCCTCCTGACCCTGCTCTTCGAAGACCTTGTAGATGCCGTCGGCGACCTTGTCGACGGAGGGGCGCGCCGGTCCGGCACAGGCGGCGAGGGAGAACGCCACCGCCGCGATCGGCAGGGCGAGGAGGAGGCGCGTGCGCAGGTTCCGGTCGATGTACATGTGCTCAGGGTATCGGCTCGCCGTTCATATACACCGGTCGCGGGATGGGGAGAATTGCCCATGCTCATCGGGCGTTCTTCTGCAACGATGGCCTCATGTTCATGGTGACGACGAACGACATCCCCGGTTACCGGATCACCCAGGTGCTCGGCGAGGTGATGGGCCTCACGGTACGCTCCACGGATTTCGGCCAGAGCTTCACCGGTGCGTTCCGTTCGCTCGGCGGCGGCGAGATCCCCGAATACACGCAGGTGATGTACGAGAGCCGTCAGGAAGTGATGTCGCGCATGTGGGGCGAAGCGCAGCAGCGCGGCGCGAACGCGATCATCGCGATGCGCTTCGACACCGGCTCGATCGGCAACTTCAGCGAGGTGTGCGCTTATGGGACGGCTGTCGTGGTGGAGCCGGTGGGGGTGGTGGCCGCGCCGGCGGCGCCGGCCGCCTGAAGGCCGCTTGATCAGGGCGTGATGAGTTCGAGCCGCGGAAAGTACGTCGCGTAGCGGGTGCGATCGCGGGTGAGCAACGCGTATCCGCGAGCGAGCGCGTGGGCTCCGATGTAGAAATCGGGAATGGGTGTCAGACGCGTGCCTCCGTTGCGGCGGTAGTGTTCGAACGCCTTGCCGGCGAGGAAGCCGGCCGGGTATGGAAGCTCCTCTCTTTCGATGAGGGCCGCTGGGAGAGCATCATCGAGTTCCTCGACGCGTTCGAACCCGATCGATACCTCTGCATAGATGATGGGGTTTATCGCCACGCGCCCCCGGTTCAGTGCATCAGCGAGGGCTTTTTCCGACCACTTCTTCCATCTCTCGTCGTCAGTGAAGACGTCGAGAAGAACGTTCGTGTCGACAAGCACTCCGTCACTCATCACGCAACAGTGCCATGATCTCGTCGGTGCTGAGTCCTCGGGTCGCGCGTCCGCGCATGTTCTGCACGATGCGCTCCCCACGGGTCAGTTCTGGCTGAGCGTGCACGATTCTCAAGGTGCTGCCGTCGACGACGACCTCGACTTCATCTCCCTCGGCGAAGCCGTGGCTGCGGCGCAGGTTGGCCGGAATCGTGACTTGACCCTTACTGTTGAGCTTCATCGAGCCTCTCTCGTCGTGTGGTGAGCGTGTAATACAGGATACGCGTAATACCTGATACTGCGGCATTGCCGCCGAAATACGGCGGTACCGCGGACTCGGCGCAGTACTCAACTCGCCCGGCGGCTCCCGTGGTCCTGCGTCATCGTCGATGACTCCCGCGCGACCTTGATCCGCATGCCGATATGGACGGCAGCAGGGGTGGAGACGCGGGGCATCCATCAAGCGTCGGGAATGTCCGTGACTTGTGCCAGGGTTAACGCACCCGGATACAAGTACCGGTCAAGTCTGACGGAGGAGCGTCATTGGCGCATACGATCGCGTACCCCGGGTGGAACAGACCCGAGGTCCTTGCGAAAGCGGAGTCGTCGCGCACCCCTTACAGTAGCTTCGCCTTCCGGAATACCTCGATGCACGTCGGCCGGCGACGATTCTGCTCGACCATCTGAGCGAGGAACACCGTGAACTCGGCTTCGTGCTCCGGGCCGGCCGTTTGGGCGACAATCCTCATCTGCTTCAGAATCTCGGCCGCAGAACGGTAGTTACGCTTGTCGGTGACTACGAGCGTCTGCTGCACGATCGCACGATAGATCGGCAACGTGTCGGCTGGCGTGGTCACCGCTCTGCGCTCGCAGAGGCTCAGCCAGATATCGACAGACGAGACTGGATCAATTCGTGACGAAGCGAACTCCCAGGCCTCGTCGCCACGATCCTCGGCGAGCAGGTAGCGAACGAACCCGTCGGGGTAGCGCCGCGAGAGCAAGTCCTCAGCATCCGACCGCTCACGATGCCACACTCCGGCGTGCTCGGCGGTTTCGCGTAGTGCAGCGAACGAGCTCGACTGAGGGAACCGAGCGAACCACGAACGGCGCAGCCCGACAGCCTTAGTTGAGGCATCGTGCGCCACGGCATCCTCGACCAGGAAGTCGATGAGCTTGTGATCCCAGCCGCGACTGTCGAGATCGACACCGAGCCGCGCATACGCGAGGGCATCCTCATGCAGCCCCGCCTCTTCGAGGTCCTCCACGATGCTCTTGGCAACCATCGCGTTCTTCGGCTCGCCGCCGTGCGTGTCGATGATCGCGTCACGGTCTCGATCGAGCACCGCCAGCCGCTGGAGGGGATACTGGCCGTACGTGCCGAGATCCGTTCCGGCGATGGCATCGCGATACTGCTCGATGCTCTTCGCGCTGAGCCCCGGCGCATAAGCGACAACATCGGGATCGAAGAAGTCCTGCGCGCCGCCGTAGCGATACTTGACGATCCACTTCACCAGGCGCGTCTGTTCCGGCTGCGTCAGCGCGGGGGACGCCGTTCGTGCTGCCGTGGCATGGGCGTCGAGCAGCGTCCGCACCAGGTCGCCCTGCAGTCCGGACGAATCGTCGGACTTCAGGATCGCTCGCGTGCTCAGTGTGATCGCGCGCTCGATGACGGGAAGCAGTGCAGGCGGCGCATGCTCGGCTCGGTCGCTGACGAGTTGCACCGTGTCGTAGGCGTCCGACGCATAACGATTCGCCTGGTAGTAGTCATAGAACCGGCGGCTCGGTGTGAGATCACGATTGACGAGTGCGAGCAGGTCGGCAGGATCATCGGAGGCTGCGACCCGGCGCGTGTCCAGCCAGCCCGTCAGTCCTGGAACGCCGGTCATCGCCTCGTCGAGCAGGTCGCGGAGGTCGTCTTCGCGCAGGGTGTCGAACCAGGCGTGCAAGGGTGTCATCGAGTCTCGTGACGGCATCCGGCAAGTTTCTCAGATGGTTCGACTGGCACAGGTGCTCACCGCTCCGCCAGCACCAGCAGTTCCCCGACCTCGCACCCGAGCGCGTCGCAGATCGCGCGCAGGGTCGAGTAGCGGATGGCGCGCGCGCGGTCGTTCTTCAGCACCGACAGATTCACGATGCTCACGCCCACCCGCGCGCTCAGCTCGGTGAGGGTCATCCCGCGCTCGGCGAGCAACTCGTCGAGGCGGCAATGGATGCCGGTGTCTTCCTCGTCGTGAGCCGCGGGAGTCATATCAGCCCCTCCGTCTCACGCTGCAGGCGGATGCCACGGCGGAACGTGACCGCGATCAATCCGACGGCGACCCCGATCGCGAAGATCGGCATCACCGCCCAGAACTCGATCGGGTGGACGGGCTCAGCGCCCGCGATATCCAGGGCAGCGACGACGCCGTTGCGGCCGATGTTCTCGAGCATCACGATGACGAACGGCGAGACGGCGAGCGTCCAGCCGATGATGTCGAGAGCCCGTGCTGTCCCTGCCGCGAAGAACCGGCCGCGCACGGGAGCAGCTATGCCGACGGCGAACACGGGCATACCGGCATCCGTCGGTCGTTACTCTCGATGTACAAGCGCTACACGCGTCTTCGCCCCGTGCGAATAAGGAGTCACAGCATGTTCGAGAGATTCACGGACCGAGCCCGTCGAGTGGTCGTCCTCGCCCAAGAAGAGGCGAAGATGCTCAACCACAACTACATCGGCACCGAGCACATCCTGCTCGGCCTCATCCACGAGGGCGAGGGTGTCGCAGCCAAGGCTCTCGAAAGCCTCGGCATCTCCCTCGATGCCGTGCGCGAGCAGGTGCAGGACATCATCGGCCAGGGCCAGCAGCAGCCCACCGGTCACATCCCGTTCACCCCCCGCGCCAAGAAGGTGCTCGAGCTGAGCCTCCGCGAGGCTCTCCAGCTCGGCCACAACTACATCGGCACCGAGCACATCCTGCTCGGCCTCATCCGCGAGGGCGAGGGCGTCGCCGCTCAGGTGCTCGTCAAGCTCGGCGCCGACCTGAACAAGGTGCGCCAGCAGGTCATCCAGCTGCTGTCGGGCGCCCCCGGCCGCGAGCCGGCCAGCGTCGGCGCGACCACCGGCGACCAGCAGCAGGGCACCCAGGGCGGATCCGCCGTGCTCGACCAGTTCGGCCGCAACCTCACCCAGGCCGCTCGCGACAACAAGCTCGACCCGGTGATCGGGCGCGAGAAGGAGATCGAGCGGGTCATGCAGATCCTCTCCCGCCGCTCCAAGAACAACCCCGTCCTGATCGGCGAGCCCGGCGTCGGCAAGACCGCCGTCGTCGAGGGCCTCGCCCAGGCGATCGTCAAGGGCGATGTGCCCGAGACGCTGAAGGACAAGCAGGTCTACTCGCTCGACCTCGGCTCGCTCATCGCCGGTTCCCGCTACCGCGGCGACTTCGAGGAGCGCCTGAAGAAGGTCACCAAGGAGATCCGCACCCGCGGCGACATCATCGTCTTCATCGACGAGATCCACACCCTCGTAGGTGCGGGTGCCGCTGAAGGTGCGATCGATGCGGCCAGCATCCTGAAGCCGCTCCTCGCCCGCGGCGAGCTGCAGACGATCGGTGCGACCACTCTCGACGAGTACCGCAAGCACTTCGAGAAGGATGCTGCGCTCGAGCGCCGCTTCCAGTCGATCCAGGTCGCCGAGCCGAGCCTCGCGCACACGATCAACATCCTCAAGGGCCTGCGCGATCGCTACGAGGCGCACCACAAGGTGCAGATCACCGACGGCGCGATCGTCGCGGCATCCAACCTCGCCGACCGCTACGTCAGCGACCGCTTCCTCCCGGACAAGGCCATCGACCTGATCGACGAGGCCGGCGCCCGCCTGCGCCTGTCGATCCTGTCCAGCCCGCCCGAGCTGCGCGAATTCGACGAGAAGATCGCCGCCGTGCGTGAGCAGAAGGAGATCGCCTCCGAGGAGCAGGACTTCGAGAAGGCGGCCTCGCTGCGCGATGAGGAGAAGAGCCTTCTCGCCGAGCGGCTGCGCCTCGAGAAGCAGTGGCGCTCCGGTGACATCGCGACCGCAGCGGTCGTCGATGAGGGCCTGATCGCCGAGGTGCTCGCACAGGCCACCGGCATCCCGGTGTTCAAGCTCACCGAGGAGGAGTCCAGCCGACTCGTCTTCATGGAGAAGGCGCTGCACCAGCGCGTCATCGGCCAGGAGGAGGCGATCGCCGCCCTCTCCAAGACGATCCGTCGTCAGCGTGCCGGCCTGAAGGACCCGAAGCGTCCCTCCGGCTCGTTCATCTTCGCCGGCCCCACCGGCGTCGGAAAGACCGAGCTGGCCAAGGCGCTCGCCGAGTTCCTCTTCGACGACGAGGCAGCGCTCATCTCGCTCGACATGAGCGAGTTCGGCGAGAAGCACACCGTCTCGCGTCTGTTCGGCGCCCCTCCTGGATTCGTCGGATTCGAAGAGGGCGGCCAGCTCACCGAGAAGGTGCGCCGCAAGCCGTTCAGCGTCGTGCTCTTCGACGAGATCGAGAAGGCCCACCCGGACATCTTCAACTCGCTGCTGCAGATCCTCGAAGAGGGCCGCCTCACCGATGGCCAGGGCCGGGTGATCGACTTCAAGAACACCGTGATCATCATGACCACCAACCTCGGTGCGCGTGACATCGCCGGTGGGCCGGTCGGCTTCCAGCTCGAGGGCAGCAGCTCGACGACCTACGAGCGGATGAAGGGCAAGGTCAACGAAGAGCTCAAGCGCAACTTCAAGCCCGAGTTCCTGAACCGTGTCGACGACATCATCGTGTTCCCGCAGCTGTCGAAGCCCGAGCTGGTGCAGATCGTCGATCTGTTCACCAAGCGCCTCGGCGAGCGGCTGCTCGACCGCGACATGACGATCGAGCTGTCGCAGTCGGCCAAGGAGCGTCTCATCGAGATCGGGTTCGACCCGGCTCTCGGCGCCCGTCCGTTGCGTCGCGCGATGCAGCACGAGGTCGAGGACCGCCTGTCGGAGAAGATCCTGCACGGTGAGCTCAACGCGGGTGACCACGTCAAGGTGGATGCGAAGGACGGCGAGTTCCTGTTCGAGCACGGTCCGCGCGGCGAGCGGGTCGCGATCGGTGCGAACACCGGTGGCGCGATCGCCGGCACTCCCGACCTGGCGGTCGCCAGCGGGGAGTAACACCTCGACTGGCTCAGAGACCCAGTTCGAGCGGAGGGGCGGATGCTGCGGCATCCGCCCCTTCGTCGTCCCTGGTGTCCGAAGCGCGTCGCCGCCTGCACCGATGTCCCAGCCGCGGCGTTCTAGGCTGGGGTCGTGAGCGAGATCATCGTACGTCCGGCGCGGAGCGCCGACATCGTTCCGATCCGGAACCTGCTGCAGCCGCTCGTCGAGCAGCGCATCCTCCTCGGCAAGGATCTCGCGATCCTCTACGGTGCCGTGCAGGAGTTCGTGGTCGCCGAAGCGGACGGCGAGCTGATCGGATGCGGTGCGCTGCACGTGATCTGGGAGGACCTCGGTGAGGTGCGCACGCTGCTCGTGCGCGACGACTGGCTGCATCACGGCGTCGGGCGCGCGATCGTCGACCGCCTCGAAGAGAACGCCGTGACCCTCGGGCTGTCGCGCCTGTTCTGCCTGACCTTCGAGGTCGAGTTCTTCAGCCGCCGCGGATTCTCCCCGATCGGCGAGCAGGTCGTCGACCCGGACGTCTACTCGCAGCTGCTGCGCAGCGGTGATGCCGGCGTCGAGGAGTTCCTCGATCTCGCGCACGTGAAGCCGAACACGCTCGGCAACACGCGGATGCTCAAACAGCTGAACTAGCCTGGAAGCATGCCCCGTTCGTCTGCAGCCGTCTACCGCCGGCGACGCCTCGTGGCGGTCGTCGGGCTGATCGTCCTGCTCACGGCGATCGGGGTCGGCGTGTGGCTCTTCATCGCACAGCCGTGGGCGGGGGCCGAGGCTTCGCCGCGCCCCACCTCGTCTTCCACGCCGAGCGATTCGCCGACGACTGCGCCGACCGCCGGTGAAACCCCCGCTGCCGAACCGACGGCCGACGAGACTCCCGGGATCGAGCCCTGCAAGGCGACGGACATCACCGTGGCGGCAGTGACCGATGCCGAGGTCTACCCGGCGGGCGTGCTGCCGAAGCTCTCGATCTCGCTGACCAACAACGGAAGGTCCGACTGCACTCTCGATGTCGGATCGACGATGCAGGTGTTCACCGTCTCCAGCGGCGCGGACGTCTGGTGGCGCTCGACCGACTGCCAGGAGAACCCGAGCAGCATGATCGCCACTCTCGCGGCGGGGACCACGGTGACCAGCAAGGAACCGGTCACCTGGGACCGCACCCGATCCAGCGTCGAGACGTGCGCGGAGGAGAATCGCCCTCGGGCGCCCGGCGGCGGTGCCTCGTACCACGTCGGCGTGTCGATCGGCGGCTTCGAGAGCCAGGGGACGCAGCAGATCATTCTCGAGTGAGATCCGTCTGATCGACGCGGCTGACGGTCCGCGATGGCCCAAAGCACGTAGCCTTTGGGATACCATGGAGGTGCTCTCGTGTATTCGCGGCGCAAGCCATCCCCAGTGGCGTCGGCTACAGCGTCCCCAGCGCTTCGACATCCGCCGCGCGAGAGTTTCGGGCCCTCTCGAGTACCCCAGTCCCCACTGGAGAACTCGAGAGGGCCATCTTCGATTTAGGCTGGATCCATGGCAGCGAAGAAGGCGAAGAGCTCGAAGAGACCCGCTCCCGAGGAGTTCCGCTCCGAGGCTCTGGCCGCAGCGCTGGAGAAGCAGGACATCGCCGCGGTCGCGCTGGCGCTCCGCCACGGCACGACCGTCGTCCCCCTCATCAAGCCCGGCGCTCGGGACAATCCGCTCGACAGCGGAGAGGTCTGGACTTACCGCAACCCGGAGAGCGGCGACCTCGCTCTGCTGCTGTTCAGCGATGCGAAGAACAAGCCTGCGAATCTGCCTCCCGGGGTCGGCATCTACGACGCCGCCTGGCTGCGGAAGTTCCTCGCGGCGCATCCGATCACGACGGTCTTCCTCGACATCGCGGGGCCGCATCCGATGCAGGCCGCTCCCGATGAGCTGCTGAAAGCTCTCGACGCCTGACTCAGAACGGCGGGATCTCGCCTTCCTGGCGACGGCTCGTGTTGCGCGCCCGCACGTCGTCGAGCGCCGCGCGGAGCGTCTTCGAGCGATCGTCGACGACCTGCTCGTAGCCCAGCCGTGCTGCTTCGGATCGTCGTTGGGCAGCCTGCGTCACCGGGCGGATCTCTCCGGCCAGGCTCAGCTCGCCGACCGCGGCGACCGTGCGGGGCACGGAGTTCAACTGCACCGATCCGGCGACGGCGACCGCGATGGCGAGATCGGCGGCCGGCTCGGTGAATCGCACCCCTCCCACCGTCGAAACGTAGACGTCGAGCATGCTCGTCTTGATGCCGGCCCGCTTCTCGAGGATCGCGAGCACCATCGCGACCCGCGACGCGTCGAGACCGTGCACCACCCGGCGCGGGTTCGGCGCGGAGGAGGGGATGGTGAGGGCCTGCACCTCCACCGGCAGCGCCCGCTTGCCCTCCAGCGCGATGGCGACGCAGGTGCCCGGCTCGGTCGCGCCCTGCGAGAGGAACAGCCCGGACGGGTCGGGGACCTCGGCGATGCCGCCGCCGGTCATCTCGAAGCATCCGACCTCATCGGTGGGACCGAACCGGTTCTTCAGCGCACGGATGAAGCGCAGCGACGTCTGCCGGTCGCCCTCGAAGTGACAGACGACATCGACCAGGTGCTCGAGCACGCGGGGCCCGGCCACCTGGCCGTCTTTCGTGACGTGGCCGACGATGATGATCGGCAGGCTGCGCTCCTTCGCCACCCGGATGAGCGTGGCGGCGACCTCGCGGACCTGGCTGGGCTGCCCGGCCGCGCCTTCGGACAGCGACGACGACACAGTCTGCACCGAGTCGACGATCACGAGCTGCGGGCGCACCTCGTCGATGTGCCCGAGGATCGTGGCGAGGTCGGTCTCGCTCGCCAGATACAGCTCGTCGTGCAGGGCGCCGGTACGCTCGGCGCGCAGCCGCACCTGGGCGGGTGACTCCTCGGCGCTCGCGTACAGCACCCGGCGGCCGGCGCGGGCGGATTGGGCGGCGACCTCGAGCAGCAGCGTCGACTTGCCGACACCGGGCTCGCCGCTGAGGAGGATCGCCGCACCGGGGACGATGCCGCCGCCGAGCACGCGGTCGAACTCGCCGACTCCGCTCGTGCGTCGCGGGGCGTCTTCGGTGGTGATCTGCGTGATCGGTCTGGCGGCGCGGTCGGCGTGCGGGGCGAGCGGTGTCATCCGGCGCAGGATGCCGGTCGGTGCCGCCTGCTCGGACACCGTGCCCCACTGCTGGCATTCCCCGCAGCGGCCCACCCATTTCGCCGTCGTCCAGCCGCATTCCGTGCAGACGAAGGCGGGAGGTGCGGGTTTGCGGGTGGCCATGCAGCCAGGCTATCGGCCGCATCCGACATGCCTATCGGCGAGGCCCCATTTCGGCCCGTTCCGGCCGAACACGGCGGGGGAGAATGGAGGCGAGCGACCGAGAGAAGGAGTCGTGCATGGAATGGCTTGACCCGCTGGTCCTTTCCCGATGGCAGTTCGGACTGACGACGATCTACCACTACCTCTTCGTGCCGCTGACGATCGGTATGGCCGCGGTCGCTGCGATCTTCCAGACGGTGTGGGTGCGTACCGGCAAGGTGGAGTACCTGCACCTCACCCGCTTCTTCGGGAAGATCTTCCTCATCAACTTCGCGATGGGCGTGGTCACCGGCATCGTGCAGGAGTTCCAGTTCGGCATGAACTGGTCGGACTACTCCCGCTTCGTCGGCGACGTCTTCGGCGCTCCGCTGGCCTTCGAGGGCCTGTTGGCCTTCTTCTTCGAGGCGACCTTCATCGGCCTGTGGATCTTCGGCTGGGACAAGCTCCCGCAGAAGCTGCACCTCGCCACGATCTGGTGCGTCGCCATCGGCAGCATCCTTTCGGCGTACTTCATCATCGCGGCGAACGCGTTCATGCAGAACCCGGTCGGCTACCAGTACAACCCCTCGACGAACCGGGCCGAACTCGTCGACATCTGGGCACTGCTCACCAACCCGGTCGCGCTCGCCGCATTCCCGCACACGATCTTCGGCGCGTTCATGTTCGCGGCCGGCGTCGTGATCTCGGTCTCCGCCTGGCACCTCTCTCGCGGCCAGCACGACGACACCATGCGCATCTCGCTCAAGTTCGGGCTGTGGGCGATGGTCATCTCCACCGCCGGCGTCGCGCTCACCGGCGACCAGCTCGGCCTCGCCATGTACGAGACGCAGCCCATGAAGATGGCCGCGGCGGAGGCGACGTTCAACACCGTCTGCGGACCGGATGCCTCGTTCAGCCTGTTCACGCTCGGCACCCCAGACGGCAAGACCGAGCTGTTCTCGCATCCGCGTCCCTTACCTGCTGTCGCTGCTGTCGACGCACACGCTCGACGGCTGCGTGCACGGCATCAACGACCTCAACGCCGAGTACGCCGTGCGCTTCGCCGACACCGGGATCACCGACTTCGCGCCCGTGCTCTGGGTCACCTACTGGGCGTTCCGCTGGATGATCGGCCTCGGCATGGTGGCCGCGCTCGTCGCCGTCGTCGGTCTGTGGATCACCCGCGCAGCGCCAAGCGCCGGCCCGCGCCGTGGATGTGGAAGCTCGCGATCTGGTCGTTCCCGCTCGCTCTCGGCGCGAACATCATGGGCTGGGTCTTCACCGAGATGGGCAGACAGCCCTGGATCGTGTTCAGTCTCATGACCACCCAGGACGGCGTCTCGCCCGGCGTGAGCGGACTCGAGGTGCTCATCTCGCTGATCGCCTTCACAGCGATCTACGCCGCGCTCGCCGTGGTCGAGATCCGCCTCATCGTGAGGGCCGCGCAGAAGGGCCCCGACACCGCCGAGCAACCCCACGACGAGACGGCTCAGTTGCCGTCGGTCGTGTACTGAGAGGAACGTTCATGGACCTCGCCACCCTCTGGTTCTGGATCGTCGCCTTCCTGTTCGTCGGGTACTTCGTGCTCGACGGGTTCGACTTCGGCGTCGGGATGTCGCTGCCGTTCCTCGGCAAGGACGACGTGTCGCGTCGCCAGGTCATCAACACCATCGGCCCGATCTGGGACCTCAACGAGACCTGGGTCATCGTGGCCGGTGCGTGCTTGTTCGCGTCGTTCCCCGAGTGGTACGCCACGCTGTTCAGCGGCTTCTACCTGCCGCTGCTGGTCATCCTGCTCGCTCTGATCCTGCGCGGTGTCTCCTTCGAGTACCGCCATCAGCGCGAGGACGCCGCCTGGAAGGCGCGCTTCGATCGGATGATCGTGATCGGCTCGGCGGTGCCCGCGTTCTCGTGGGGAGTCGCCTTCGGGAACATCGTGCAGGGCGTCGCGCTGAATGCCGATCACACCTACGTGGGGGGCGTCTTCGGGCTGCTGAACCCGTATGCGCTGCTGGTCGGCGTGACGACGCTGCTGCTGTTCTTCCTGCACGGGGTGTGCTTCGTGGCGCTGAAGACCGACGGCCGGGTGCATGAAGACGCACGGAAGCTGATCGCGCGCGCCGCTCTCCCCACCGTGCTCGCCGCTGCCGGAACGGTCGTCTGGACGATCGCGCTCGCGGCGCAGCGCGACGCACCGCTGCTGTGGCTCGTGGTCACGGCCGGGGCTCTGGCCGCCGTGTGCCTGGTGAGCCTGGTCGTGCTCTCGCTTCGAGGCTCGGACGGGCGGGCGTTCTTCGCCGGCGTCATCACGGTGCTGCTCTCGGTCGTGATGCTGTTCGCCACCCTGTTCCCGTTCGTGATGCCGTCGACGATCGATCCGGCCGTGAACAGCCTCACGATCGCGAACGCCTCGAGCACGCCGTACACCCTGCAGATCATGAGCTGGACGGCACTCGTCGCCCTGCCCCTGGTGCTCGCCTACCAGGCCTGGACGTACTGGATCTTCCGCAAGCGGGTCACCCGCCGCTCGATCGAAGCGGCTCCGGCGCACGCATGAAACCCATCGACCCGCGGCTGCTGCGCTACGCCGCGGCGGCGCGCGGATTCGTCGCGGCATCCGCGATCATCGGAGTGGTGCAGACGGGCGTGACGGTCGCGTTCGCGTGGCTCCTGACGGAAGCCGTCACCGGCGCTCTTGCCGGGCGCGACATCTCGGCATCCCTTCTCTGGCTGCTGGTCGCCGCGGGGTCTCGCGGTGCGCTGATCGCCCTCTCGGATGCCGCCGGCACCCGCGCCGCCGCGCGGACCGGCGCCCAGCTGCGTGCGGTCCTCATCCGCGCGGTCGGCCGACTGGGTCCCGGCTGGCTCGCGCAGCGGAATCAGGCCGCTCTCGCCGTGACCGCCGGACACGGCCTGGAGGCGCTCGACGCCTACTTCGCGCGGTACATCCCGCAGCTCGTTCTCACGGTCATCGCGACGCCGATTCTGCTCGCGGTGATGTGGTGGCACGACTGGCCCAGCGGCCTGACGGCGCTGATCACGCTTCCGCTGATCCCGCTGTTCCTGATCCTCATCGGCATGGCGACACGCACCGTGCAGCGGCGGCAGTGGCAGACGCTGCAGCGGCTCGCTGTGCGCTTCGCCGACACCGTGCAGGGGCTCGCGACGCTGCGGTTGTTCGGGCGGGAGCAGCGGGCAGCCGAACGGATCCGGGCCACGGCCGACGAGTACCGGCGCGAGACGATGACAGGTGCTGCGGTTCTCATTCCTCTCCGGGTTCGCGATGGAGCTGCTGGCCTCACTGGCCGTCGCCCTCATCGCCGTCTCGGTCGGGTTCCGGCTGCTCTCGGGCGATCTCACCCTGGAGGTCGGGTTGTTCGTGCTGCTGCTCGCCCCGGAGGCGTTCCTGCCCATTCGGCAGGTCGGGGTGCAGTTCCACGCCGCCGCCGAGGGGGTGGCTGCGACCGAGGACGTCTTCGAGGTGCTGGATGCGGCAGCGGCTCGTGTTCATAACTCCTCAGAAAGACGCGTGGGTGCCCGCATACCGGCCGGGTCGGCGTGGGATCGGCGCTGATCTTGAGGAGTTGTGGACGGGCGGAGGCGAACTCATCGTCTCCGGCCTGCGTATCCGCGACCTGCCACCGGTGACGTTCACGGCGCAGCCCGGCACGATCACGCTGATCGAGGGACCGAGCGGCTCGGGAAAGTCGAGCCTGCTCGCTGCCCTCCGCGGGGCGGTCGACTTCGACGGTGAGGCCGCGCTCGCCGATACGGACGTCCGCGCGCTGGCTCCGGCCGACTGGTTGGCCTGGGCCGGGCAGACACCGGGGCTCATCCGCGGCACGGTCGGGGCGAACGTCGCGCTCGGCGATGCCGCGCCGGATGCCGGCGGCATCCGCGTCGCCCTCGACGACGCCGGCGCCGCGGAACTCGATCCCGCGCTGGAACTCGGCGTGCAGGGCGGCGGGCTGTCAGGCGGGCAGGCGCAGCGGGTCGCGGTGGCACGCGCCTTCTACCGGCACGCCGCCGACCCGCGGAGGGTACTGGCGCTCGATGAGCCGTCCAGCGCGTTGGACGCCGATACGGAAGCGCGGCTCTGGCGCGCTCTGCGCATGCGGGCGGATGCCGGCGCCACGATCCTGCTCGTCTCGCACCGTCTTTCAGCGCGGGAGATCGCCGATCAGGTCGTCGGGCTGCGGGTGAGGGCATGACCGTTCAGACAGACGCGCGAGTACGCGAGATCCTCCGCCGTGCACAGCCGCCGCTCGCGCGCTTCCTCCCGGGACTCCTCTGGGGTGTGCTGTCGGCCACAGCAGCGGTCAGTCTGCTCGCGGTGAGCGGATGGCTGATCGTCAGCGCCTCGATCGTCGATTCGCTCGTTCCGTTGTCGATCGCGGTCGTCGGGGTGCGGTTCTTCGCGGTCTCCCGTGCCGTGACCCGATACCTCGAGCGGCTCAGCGGACACGATGCGGCGCTGCGCCGGCTGGCCGTCACCCGCGCCGACATGGTGCACCGGCTGATCCCGCTGTCGCCGGCCGGCCTCGGCCGGACCGACCGTGGGCGGGTGCTCTCGGCTCTCGTCGACGACGTCGAGAATCTGCAGAACCTGCCGCTGCGCGTGGTGCAGCCGCTGGCGGTGGCCGGTGTCGTCGCCGTCGGAGCGGTGGTGTTCGTCACGGTCGTGTCGCCTCCGGCAGGGCTCGCACTCGCCGTCTGCCTGCTCGTCGCCGCCGGTGCGGCGGTCGGCCTCGGCTGGATGCTCGGATCACGCGCCGAGACCCGGGTCTCGCTGCGGAGAGCCGAGCTCTCGGCGGCGTTGGTGGACTACTTCGGCAGCCTCGACGTGCTGATCGCCTACGGCGCGGAGGCTGCTGCGCGCAAGCGGGTGCAGTCGGCGGATGCGGCGCTGCGCAATGCGGCCACCCGCGCCTCCCTCGCCCAGGCGATCGCCGCGGGAGTCGTGTCGGCGATGGCGGGCGCCGCATCCGTGTGGGCGCTCGCCTCTGCATACCCCGGATTGCGGACCGGAGCGATCGACGGACCGTGGCTAGCCGTCGTCGTGCTGGTGCCGATGGTGGTCTTCGAGGTGTTCGGCGCCGTGCCGATCGCAGCCGCATCGTGGAGAAGCGTCCGGACGAGCGCTCGGCGCGTGGTCGATGTGCTCCCGCAGCGGAGGCCGGATGAGCTGCGCGGCGATGACGGGGTCGACGCGGGCGTGATCGAGGGGAGCCTCCGGCTGCGGAACGTGCGCGCGACCTGGCCGGGCGGGGTCGAAGGTCTGCGCGGCGTCGACCTCGATCTGGAACCAGGGGAGCGGGTGCTCGTCTCGGGTGCGAGCGGCGCCGGGAAGAGCACGCTCGCGGCAGCGCTGGTCGGGTTCCTCCGGGTCGACGGCGAGTACTCCCTCGGCGGCAGGGACGCCGCCACGCTCTCCGGTCCGACGCTGCGCAGCGTTGTCGGACTGTGCGAGCAGAGTCCCCAGCTGTTCGACGAGGACATCAGGCAGAACCTGCTCTTCGCGAGGGACACGGCGTCCGACGACGAACTGCGAGCCGTGCTCGACCGGGTGGGTCTGGGCGAGTGGGTGCGCGAGCGCGGGGGACTCGACGCGCGCGTCGGCGACCGTGGAGCACTGGTCTCCGGCGGCCAGGCGCAGCGCATCGCTCTCGCCAGGGTGCTGCTGCGCGGGTTTCCGGTACTCGTGCTCGACGAACCGACAGCAGGCGTCGACCCCGCGGCATCCGACGCGCTCCTGCGCGATCTGCTGGAGGCGGCCGGGGAGCAGTCCGTGCTGCTGATCTCGCATGTCGCCCCGCCCGTGGGCACCGTCGACCGCGTCGTGCGCATCGAAGCCGGGCGCACCGTCTGATCATCCGCGCGCTCAGTCTGCTGTGCGCACCTCGAGCAGCATCGCCGACCCGGGCGCGAGCAGCGGAAGAGGCACTCCGACCTCGGCCAGGAAGCGCCCGCTGAAGACGGCCTCCTCGTCGTGCAGCCAGCGCGGATCAGCGACCTCGTGCCGGCGAGAGCGTCCGAGATCGGTGCGCTCGCGGAGCCGGTAGCGGCCATCGGGCTGCAGACCCGGCATCCGCGTGCGGGGCGTGTGATGCGTGACGGATGTGCCGGTGCGCACCCAGGCGAACACGGCGTGGTCCCTCTGTGCCGAGACGATCCCGTGCAGGTGCGCCTGCGGGTCCATGCTGTCGGCACGCACGGTCATGCCCGCGTGCAGCAGCGGGCGAAGTTCCCGGTAGAGGGCGGACCAGCTGCGGAGCGCGGTCCGTTCGGCCGGGGTGCAGGTCGTCAGGTCCCACTCGATGCCGGCGTGTCCGAACAGCGCGGTCTTCAGCCGGAACTCGAGGGCAGCGGCACGATGCGTTGTCTCGGCGATCTCCGGCCCGACGTGGGATCCGACGACTTCGGGAGGAAGCAGCGTCGCCGTGTACCGCTGGATCTCCTGCCGTTCGATCGGATCGTTCGAATCGGAGGCCCACACGCGTTGCGTCCGTGCGAGCACGCCCAGATCCATGCGCGCGCCTCCGCTTGCGCAGGACTCGATCTCCAGGTGCGGATGCTCTTCGCGCACCGCATCGACGAGTGCGTAGAAGGCAGCTGTCTGCGCATGCACGCCCGCACGTCCCGAACCGCGCGAGACCGCCGCATGGAGGTCACGATTGTGGTCCCACTTGATGAAGTCGATGCCGAAGTCGCGGACGGATGCGGCTATGCGCTCACGCAGATGCTCCCAGGCATCCTGCTGCGTGAGGTCGAGAACGAGCTGGTGCCGCCAGGTGAGCGGCCGATCCATCGCGGAGAGAATCCACTCGGGGTGTGCCCTGGCGAGATCGGAGTCGGGGCTGACCATCTCGGGCTCGAACCACAGGCCGAACTGCATGCCGAGCCCGTGGACGTGGTCAGCGAGCGGGCGGAGTCCGTCCGGCCATTTTCCGTCGTCGACATACCAGTCGCCGAGGCCCGAGCGATCGTCTGGGCGATGGCGGAACCAGCCGTCGTCGAGCACGAACCGCTCCACACCGATGTCGGCGGCCGCTGCAGCCAGCTCGAAGATGCGTTCGGGGGACTGCTCGAAGTACACCGCCTCCCAGGTGTTGAGCACGAGCGGACGAGGGGAATCCGGATGCCCGGGGAGAGCGCGCGCCGTGCGGTGGTACCGCTCGGTGATCCCGTCGACGCCGGCGAGGCTGTGCGCGAGGTAGACGATCGGCGAGCGATAGGCCTCGCCCGAGGCAAGACGGATCTCCCCGGCGAGGAGCAGCTCGCCCGCGATGAGGATGGCGCTGTGCACGCCCGCCCCTTCGGGGAGTCGTTCGACGGCGACCTCGGTGTTCCCGCTCCAGGCGATGTGCGCCGACCACACCTCCCCTGTTCGGAATCCGAAGCCATCGGTGCCGACCACTGTGACATAGGCGGCGTCGTGCCCGTCGCGTCCCCGGCGGCTTGCGCGCACGTGGCCGCCGTCGCGCACCCGGGTGCGCTGCGGTGCGCGCTCCTTCGTCCAGCGTCCGGTGTGATCGAGGATCTCCTGGGCGCGGTCGGGCAGGGGCATCACGGTGCGCGCTGCGATCAGGTCGAGGGGCGGGCCGTCGGTCGCCGTGCTGGTGATCTCCAGCGACGCGGCCAGGGTGCCGCCGTCATCGAGATCGAACGCCGCGGCGATCCGCACGCCGGCGGCCTCATCGCTGAAGATCAGCCGAGCCGCATGCTCACCGGAACGCTCGACGGCCGTCAGTACGGGCTGCGGCGCGGAATGCCGGCCGTCCCGGTGCCAGACGAGGGCGGGGGTCCCCGACCATCCGGCGCTCTCGACGGGCAGGATCGGCAGCACGCGCGGGGCATCGAAGGAGCTGAACGTCACCGAACCGGTGCTCGTACGGACCAGTGCGTCGGCGTCGGCCACGGACAGCGCCGCGCCGAAGTGCAGGATCTGCGCCGCCGCATCCGAGATCTCGATGACCAAGCTGGTCCCCGCTCGGGTCAGGTGGACGATGTCGACGGATGCGGTCGTGCGTGCAGTGGTGTTCATGGTGCTCCTCGTGCGAAGTGCCCCGTGGATGCCCGAAGGCATCCACGGGGCACGCATGTGCTGCAGGTTGCTCGGCGCCTTACTCGGCGACCGGGATGGACTGCGACTCGAGGGTCTTGATCGTGGTGCTCTGGCCCTTGGCCAGAGCATCCAGGAGCGTGCCCTGACCGCTGACGGCCGCCTTGAACCCATCCGAGACGTCGGCGTACGTCTGCGTCATCGTCGGACCCCAGGTGAAGTCGGGGGAGACCGACGTCGCAGCGTCGGCGAAGACGTCGTAGATCTTCTGGCCGCCGTAGAACTCGACGCCTTCCGAGAACGCGGGCAGTTTCAGGCCGTCCGTGGTCGCGGGGTAGAGGTTCGCGGCATCCGCGAGGGCGGTGAGCGACTCGTCGGAGGTGTTCAGCCAGAGTGCGAACTTCGTCGCCTCGTAGACGTGCTCACTGCCCTTGAGGACGGCGACGGACGACCCGCCCCAGTTGCCTGCGGCATTCTCGCCTGCGGTCCACTGCGGGAGTGCGGCGACCGACCAGTTGCCCGCGGTGTCGGGCGCGCCGCTGGAGATCGAGTTGGCACCCCACACTGCGGAGTTCCAGGTCCAGACCTGGCCGGAGTTGTAGGCGTTGTTCCACTCATCGGTCCATGCCGGGTAGGTGGAGACGAGATCCTCGTCGATGAGTTCCTGCCAGTAGTCGGCGACCTTCGTGCTGTCGTCGCCGGTCAGCGAGACCGTCCATGCCGATCCGTCGTTGGCGAACCAGTCGCCGCCCGCCTGCCAGACGAAACCGGCGAACTGGTTGATGTCGGACTGCGAGAAGTTGGTGATGTACCCGCCGGCCGCGCGAACCTGCTTGGCTGCTTCCTTGTACTCGTCCCACGTGGTCGGCACGGCGATGCCGTTCTGCTGGAACAGGTCGGTGCGGTAGAACAAGCCCATGGGGCCGGTGTCCTGTGGAATGCCGTAGACGCTCGAGTCGGTGCCGAGGGTCACCTGGCCCCATGCCCAGTCGACGAACTGGTCTTCAGCGGCGACCACGTCGGCGCAGGCGCTGAGGTCTTCGACGCCGTCCTGCACGACGAAGTTCGGCAGAGCGTCGTACTCGATCTGGCCGAGGTCCGACGCGTTGCCGGCGGCGATCTGGTTGAAGAAGTTCTGATAGGTGCCGCTGTTGCCGTTCGGCCCGGTCTGGACCTTCACCTGGATGTCGGGGTTCGCGTCGTTCCAGATGCTGACGACGTCTTCGATGCCGGGGATCCAGGACGTGAACTCCAGCGTGACGTCGCCGTCGGACGGTTCGCATACCGTCGTCTCCGCGGACTCCGGGGTGCCGCCGGCAGCGCAGCCGGTGAGCAGGAGGGTGGCGGTCAACGCGACAGCCAAGGCCTTCTTCGATGTGTGCTGCATGTCGATCCTTTCTTGGTGTGAGCCGTGCGGGTCATTCCGGACGGCACCGGTGCCACGGGGGTCGTTCCCCGCGGCGGTCGGGTTATTTCAGAGCACCGGCGCCGAGGCCGTTGCGCCAGAACCTCTGCAGGAGCAGGAAGGTGATGATCAGCGGGATGACGGAAAGCAGTGCGCCGATGAGGACGAGACCCCGCAGTTCCGGGAGCTGATTGAGCTGGTTGTTCCACCCGTACAGTCCGTAGACGACCGGGAAGAACTCTTCGCTGCGCAGCATGATCAACGGCAGGAAGAAGTTGTTCCAGATGGCGACGAACTGGAAGAGGAACATCGTCACCAGTGCGGGGGTCATCAGTCGGATGCTCACGGTGAAGAACGTCCGGACTTCGCCGGCGCCATCGAGCCGGCTCGCCTCGAGCAGTTCATCCGGCACGGCGCCTGCCGCGAAGATGCGCGCGAGGTACACGCCGAACGGGCTCACGATCGATGGCAGCAGGACCGCCCAGATCGTGTTGGTCAGCTGGACTTCGCTGAACAGCAGGAACAGCGGAAGCGCGAGCGCGGTCGCGGGAACCAGAACGCCGCCCAGGACGACGTTGAACACCAGTTCGCGGCCGGGGAAGCGGTACTTCGCCAGGGCGTACCCGGCCATCGCAGCGAGGATGGTGGCTATCGCGCCGCCGACCCCGGCGTAGAGCAGCGAGTTGCCCAGCCAGCGCAGATAGATGCCGTCGCGATAGGTGAACAGCGCCGCGACGTTCTCGAACAGCCGGAAATCGCTGAACAGCAGCGGGTTGGTCGTGAGGATGTCGCCGGTGTCCTTGCTCGAGGCCACGAGCAGCCACCACAGCGGCAGCAGGAAGTACACCGTGAAGACCGCCATGATGAGCATGGCCGTGCCCCGCGAGATGGCGGGTTCGCGAATGGCGCGGGTCGATGTGCGGGTCGCTGTTGCGGTGCTCATGAGATCTCCTTCCGCTGGGTGAACCTCATGAACCCGAACGACAGCACGAACGTGATCAGTGCGAGCACGACCGAGAAGGCGGCCGCGAGGTTGGTGTTGGGGATGGATGCTGCGGCATACACCGCCATGTTGGGAGTGAAGGTGCTCGTCACCGCGGAACTGAAGGAGCGGAACACCTGCGGTTCGGCGAGGAGCTGCAGCGTGCCGATGATCGAGAAGATCGCGGTCATCGTGATCGCCGGTCGCACGAGGGGGATCTTGATCGCCCAGGCGATGCGGAACTGCCCTGCTCCGTCGAGGCGCGCTGCCTCATAGATCTCGCTGGGGATCGACAGCAACGACGAGTAGATGATCAACATGTTGTAGCCGACGAACACCCAGGTCACGACGTTGGCGATCGACCACAGCACGAGGTCGGCGCCGAGGAAGTCGATGTTCTGGGTGACGGCGCTGAAGGGGGAGAGGTTCGGCGAGAACAGCGACCCCCACATGATCGCGGCGATGACGCCGGGCACCGCGTACGGCACGAAGAATGCCAGGCGGAAGAAGCGCTTGCCACGCAGCAGTGGCGAATCCAGCAGCAGGGCGAACAACAGCGCCAGGCCCAGCATGACCGGTACCTGTACGGCGCCGAACAGCAGCATCCGTCCCATCGATGCCCAGAACGCCTCGTTCTGGAACACGAGGGCGTACTGGCTCAGGCCGCCGAAGACGAGCTCTGACTTGCCGAACGTGCCGTCGCGCTGCACGACGAGCGTCGACTGGATCATCGCGAAGATGATCGGGATGACGTAGAACAGCGCGAAGAGCACGCCGAACGGGATCAGGAAGAACGCGATCGCTCCCTTGTGGGAGATACGCGGTCGTCGCGGTGAGGTGATGGTCGTCATCGGATCTCCTCGATAATGCGGACGGCACCGGCGGGCAGGGATGCGGATTCGGACACGATCTCTCCGGTGATGAGGTCGCGACCGTCAGCGGGAACGGCAGCTGCGACGTTCGAGTGGTTGATGGCGATGAGGTAGCTGTGTGCGTCGCCGTCGCGCCGGACGACCTCGAGTCCCTCGTGGCCCGGGCCGCGGACGGCGCCGGCCTCGGCGGCGATCCGGTCGATGAGCTCACGGTACGGCTCGGGGTCGAGGTGCGTGCTGAGGTACCAGGCCGTGCCTTCGCCGGATGCGCGACGGGTCAGTGCGGGCAGGCCGGCGGTCGGGCCGTCGGCGTAGGTGTCGATGATCTCGGCATCCGTCACCGTCATCCGTTCCGACCACGTGCGTGCGCGGGCACCGGAGGCGAGCGTCACCTGATCGCCGGGCAGCAGCGGGGCGAACTCCTCGACGCGCACACCGAGCAGATCGCGGAAGGCGCCGGGATAGCCGCCGAGCCGTACGCGATCGTCGGTGTCGACGATGCCGCTGGAGAACGTCACGAGAACCGTGCCGCCGGCGGCGACGAAGTCGCTCAGCATCGCGGCCGCGCGGTCATCGATCAGGTGCAGGGCCGGCACGATGACGAATCGGTACCCGTCGAGCGTGCTGCCCGGGGCGACGATGTCGCAGGTGAGGCCGGCGTCGGATGCTGCGCGGTGCGCGCTGTGCACCTCGTCGAGATAGGTGAGACCTTCGCTGGGGCGCCCCTCGCCCTCGATCGCCCACCAGCTCTCCCAGCTGAAGAGCAGGGCGGTGTCGGCGCGCACCCTGGTACCGCGCAGCGGGTCGAGCCTGCGGAGGAAGTCCCCGAGCTGCACGACCTCCCGCCAGGCCGCGCTGTCGGTGCCCGCATGCGGAACCAGTGCGGAGTGGAACTTCTCGGAGCCCTGTGCCGACGCGCGCCATTGAAAGAAGCAGATGCCGTCGGCGCCACGGGCGATGTGCGAGGTGACATTGCGCAGCAGTTCGCCGGGAGCTTTCGCCAGGTTGAACGGCTGCCAGTTCACGGCGCTGGTCGATGTCTCCATCAGCAGCCACGGGTCGCCCTTGGCGAGCCCGCGAGTGAGGTCGGCGGCGAAAGACAACTCGCGCCGCGGATCGTCGAGGCGACGATCGAGGTAGTGGTCGTTGGCGATGAGATCCATGTCGTCGGCCCAGGACCAGTAGTCCATATTCCTGATGTGCGCGGTCACCATGAAGTTCGTGGTGATGGGCGCGGCGGAGCGCTCCCGGATGATGCGCGCCTCCGCGCGATACAGACCGAGCTGCTCGTCGGAGCTGAAACGGTGGAAGTCGAGGACGTGCGAGGGATTGCGCAGCGAGAGCACCTGGCGCGGGGGCAGGATTTCGTTCCATGCGCTGTAGCGCTGGCTCCAGAAGGAGGTGCCCCACGCCGCGTTGAGCGCGTCGATGGTTTCGTAGCGGTCCTGCAGCCAGGTGCGGAAGGCGCGGGCGCTCTCGTCGCAGTAACAGAGCGCGTTGTGGCAACCCAGCTCGTTCGAGACGTGCCACAGAGCGACGGCGGGATGGTCTCCGTAGCGATCGGCGACGTGGGTGACCAGTTCACGCGCATAGTCGCGGAACAGCGGTGAACTGGGGCAGAACGCCTGGCGTCCGCCCGGGTAGCGGGTGGTGCCGTCTTGCGCCATCGGCAGGATCTCGGGGTGCGCGGTGCTCAACCACGGGGGAGGGGATGCGGTGCCGGTGCCGAGGTTGAGGCGGATCCCCGCGCCGTGCAACAGGTCGATGACCTCGTCGAGCGCGGCGAAGTCCCAGACTCCGCGGGACGGGTTGATCGACGACCAGCCGAAGATGTTGATCGCGACGAGGCCCACGCCCGCTTCGCGCATCAGGCGCACGTCTTCGCGCCAGACGTCGCGGTCCCACTGCTCGGGGTTGTAGTCGCATCCGAAGGCGAGGCCGTCGTCGCTCAGAGTCGCGAGCAGTTGGGTGGTGCGGGACTCGGCCATCCGGCTGGCGCTCCTTTGCGAGAAAACTGGGCACGTGCACACAGTGACGGCCGCGTGTGCCGCGACCAGCGTGTGTGCACGTGCACATACTGCCAGGGTGTGGCGGCCTCGTCAAGCGGGCGGCATCGCTAGGCTGTGAAGAATGGCTACTCCGACACCCCGCGCCCAGCGCAGCACCGTCCACGACGTGGCACGCGTGGCCGGAGTGTCGCGCGGCACGATCAGCCGGGTTCTCAACGGCGGATACGTGTCGGATCACGCCCGGGAGGCGATCGAAGCCGCCATCGAAGAAGTCGGGTACGTGCCCAACACAGCGGCGCGAAACCTCGTGCGCCAGCGCACGCAGGTCGTCGGATTCATCGTGCACGAACCGCACGCACTATTCCTCGAAGACCCGAACATCGGCGCCATCATGCTCGGCGCCAACACCGCGCTGTCGGAGGCCGACTACCAGATGGTCTGCGTCGTGGTCGACTCCACCCGCGACACCGATCGGGTCTCGCGCTACCTGAGCGGCGGGTTCGTCGACGGCGTCGTGATCGTCTCCGCGCGCGAGCACGACCCGATCGCCGCCGTCGTCGAGAAGCTGGGAATGCCGGCCGCCTTCGTCGGGCACCCCTCCGACGTGACGGGAACCTGGGTCGGCATCGACAACAGAGGCGCGGCGCGCGCGATTACGCAGCGGCTGCGCGAGACCGGGCGCCGACGGATCGGGATGATCGCCGCAGCACTGGATCGAGACTCCGGCAGCGATCGGCTCGCCGGTTTCCGGGAGGCGATGGGGGATGCTTTCGACCCCGCGCTCGTCGAGGAGATCCCGTTGTACTCCTTCTCGGACGGCGTCGCCGGGATGAGCAGGCTGCTGGAGCGGGCACCGGACATCGACGGACTCTTCGGTGCGTCGGATGCCGTCGCCGCCGGCGCCGTCGCCGCGCTGCAGGCGGCGGGGAAGCGGGTGCCCGAAGACATCGGTGTCGTCGGGTTCGACGATTCGACGTGGGCGCAGCGGACGATCCCGAATCTCTCCACGGTCCACCAGCCGGCGGAGGGCCTGGGTATGGCTGCGGCATCGGCCGTGCTGGCGCAGATCGCGGGGGAACAGGATGCGGGGCAGGGGATCATCCTCGATGCACCCGTCGTCTGGCGCGCATCGGCCTGAGCATCCGCTGAAGAGGGGTGCATCGCTCGGAGAGCGCACGTAGCGTGGAGGCATGAGCCGGACAGATGAAGCAGATCTGCTTGTCAACGCCTCGCCGGTACGTGTCTTCCGAGCGCTCACCGATCCGGAAGCACTCGTGGAGTGGCTGCCTCCCGAAGGCATGACTGCGCGCTTCGAGCGCTTCGACGCGCGAGAAGGGGGCGACTACCGGATGGTGCTGACCTACTCGGATGCCACGGGCTCGCCCGGCAAGAGCAGCGCCGACGAAGATGTCGTCGAGGGCAGATTCGTCGAGCTGACGCCCGGCGTGCGCGTGGTGCAGGAGATAGAGTTCGAGGCTGATGATCCGTCGTTCGCAGGAGTCATGCGGATGACATGGGAGGTCATCGCGCGAGGCGCGAGCGCCCGGGTCGTGTTCCGCGCGGAAGACGTGCCGGACGGTATCTCCTCGAAGGATCACATCGACGGGATGACGTCGTCGTTGCGCAACCTCGCCGCGCTCGTCGAGCGCTGAGTCAGTACAGCGACGTCGGCGGCTCCATCACGATGCCCTGAGCCTCGAACGCCTGGCGGCGCTCCTCGATGCGGCGGTGCAGTTCGACCTGGGCATCCTCGATCGTCTGCGGATCCAGTTCGACGGTGGGCGGATGCGGGTCTCCATGGTTCGCCGAGATGTAGGCGTCGAGCTCCGGTCCCGAGGTCCACGACGTGATCAGCGCGTAGCGCGGAGCGGCGCCGCGATGCCAGACGGCGTGCCAGAAGCGCTGGGTGTCGACGATGATCCGGGATCCGGCCGGAAGTGCGAACCGTTCTTCGGTGGCGGGATCGAAGCGATCCTCGCGGAGGATGAGCAGCGAGTACGGGTTGTCGGTGAGGTTGAAGAAGCCGCGCACCACCCAGCCGGTGCCGTCTTCGTTGAGGCGGTTGTTGTCGTCCTGATGCAGGTTGTAGATCGCGTCGGCGTAGTCGTTCGGCTGCAACTCGATCACGCGGCAGCGGCCGACGTTGGCGCCCGGTTCCTGCGCACGCTGCACCAGAGTCGGCGCTTTCTCAGTCTGATTCGGCACCCACACGCCGTCCTTGTCGGTGCGGGGCGGGGTGTGGTTCCAGAAGCCGTTGCAGTCGATGTCGCCGGCGTAGCTGGTGAGCGGCGCGAAACGGGTGATGCCGGAGGATCGCCAGCCGAGGTACTCCAGGTCGAGCCACTCGGCGGGGTCTGGGGCCTGGTCGTGGTCGTCGAGGACGACGTAGCCGGTCTCGGCCAGTGCTTCGGATGTGATGAAGCTCATGCTGTGCCTCCCGGCTGTCTCGTCTTCGAGCCTAGCCCGGGGCATTGCGGGGGCAGGATGGAAGGAGGAAAGTGTCGGTTCTGGTTGCCTATCGTCGACATCTGTCTTCTTCCATACGCCCCCGATGTCTCTCCGTCCGCCCGATTCGCGCGCTCGCCGAGTCTCGCGTAAACTATCCCGCGGTGACGTGTCCGAGCGGCCGAAGGTGCAACTCTCGAAAAGTTGTGTAGGGTAACCCCCTACCGTGGGTTCAAATCCCACCGTCACCGCCATTGTGATGTCTCACGGCATTGTGAACGACTGAACCCCCGGATTCTGGGGGTTCAGTCGTTTTTGCGTTGCTAGTCATGTGTGGGGTTGAGGGTGAACTCGGCGAGGATTTCGCCGGTGTGGGTTGTGATGACGGGGGCGTCGTTGTTGTGGATCAGGCAGATGATCTCGGTGCGGGCGTGGGATCTGCCGATGCCGACGTGGAGCATGCGTCCGGTGTGGCGGAGGCTGATCTTTCCGTCCGGGCCGACGGTGTCGTAGTGGACTCTCCAGAGATCGGGATCGGCCGGCGGAGTCGGTGTTGCTTTCGGGATGAGCTGGTAAGCGAACGCGGGGGTGTGGCGACGCAGGGCGCGATGCGGGCGGCTGTCGTTGTAGTGGTCGCGGAACGCGTCGAGGGTGTTCTGCAGTGCTGTCAGGGACGTGGCCTGGCGAGTGTCGAGGTGTTCTTCAGCGTCTGCCAGAAGCGTTCGATCTTGCCTTGAGTGGTGGGTTTGAACGGTTTGCCGTTTTCTGGGTGATGACGTGCAGTGTCAGCAGCGTCTTGAACGCGCTCCCGGTTCCGTCTCCTCTGCCGCGTCCTCCGCAGGCGTAGCGGGTGGTGTAGACCGTGCCGTTGTCGGTGAGAGTCGCGGCCGGATAGCCGTGCTCGGCTGCGGTGGTGGTGAACGTATCGGTGACGGTGCGCCCGGGGACTCGTCGATGCGCGCTCGGATGCAGAAGGTAGCGGGAGTAATCGTCGAGCCAGACGATCACCTCGAGGTCAGTGCCATCCGCGAGGAGAGCATGCGTGAAGTCAGACTGCCAAAGCTCGTTCGGACGATCCGCGGTGAACCGTTGCCAGGACGAGCGGGGCCTCTTCTGCGACTGTGAGACGACCTTGCCGTGCGCTTTCAGGATCCGCCAGGCCGTCACCCGCGAGAGGATATGCCCCTCGCGGGCTGGAACCACCGTCACTGAAGCGCCCTGAGTTTGTAGGAGACTCTTGACATTGGAAACAAGGATGGAGTCATGGGAAAGATCGCGACGTCGATCGTGCCGACCTGGGTGTCGAGGTCGCGGTGCCGGTAGCCGTTGCGCGGGACGGTCGGGACTGGGCTTGCCCTATTCGGCGCCGACGACGGCGTCCGCGTCGGCGGACAGTAACGCGTTGATCGTGGTCTGCAGCAAATTGCGCATCAGATCCGGCGACGCGTCGGTCAGGGCTTCTGCGGGCACGCTCGCAGGGTCGATACCATGAAGTGCGGTCATCGTGATGATGCCTTTCGAGTGGAGGTAAGAGACTTCTCGAAGGATCACACGGTGACCGCGCCTACGTCGGGACGACGAGCCGGCCACCGCGGGCTACACCACGTTACGGGGCACTACTTTTCAAGGAAGAGAGGACTCGAACGTTCGTCGCAACCATTGATCGCGCGTTCTCACTGTCTCTCGCGAGATGGCGGCGTCGGGAGCCAGAAGTTCATACGCGTGGACTCCTCCAGCCCAGACGTGTAAGTCGGCGGCCCCACCGGCGGCCCAGATTGCTGTGGCATAGGCCACGCTTTCGTCGCGGAAAACCTCCGCACTGCCCACGTCGATGAATGTGGGCGGCAGGCCAGACAGGTGTTCTGCGCGAGCGGGCGCAGCGAAGATGCTCACATCGTCAGTTGCGCGTCTTTCGCCAAGCAGCGCCGTCCACGCAGTGACACTGGCCCCGCGGTCCCAGTAGCCGATCCCGTCAATCTGCTTCGTTGAAATGGTCGCGTCGCGATCGTCCAACATTGGGCAGAGAAGCATCTGCCCAAGCAGTTGCGGCCCGCCCCTTTCGCGGGCGAGCAGCGCAGTGCCCGCCGCGATGCCGCCACCGGCACTCACGCCGACGATGACGATCCGATGCGGGTCGATCTCGAGATCGTCGGCCCGCTCAACCATCCATGTCAGAACGGCGAAGGTGTCTTCGACCGGATACGGGTCGGGGAACTCCGGAGCGAGCCGATAGTCCGCGGTCACGACGACCACGTCATGAGCTATCGCCCAGGACGCAAGGAAGTCCATGCCGCTGAACCTGTCGCCGGACACCATGCCGCCGCCGTGCACATAGAGGATGGCCGCCCGTCGACGTCTCATGCCTGGGGGCGTGAAGCTGCTGACGTCGATCAGCCCGCCGCGGAAGGCACTCACCGGTGAATCGTCTCTGCGCAATCCGAGCGGAGCGATACGTTCGAGGACTTCGGCCTGAAAGAGCGCCGATTCTTCTCGCGCCTGTGAGATCTCGTCTGCCGTGAAGCCGGGCGAGATGCCAAGCTCGTCAAGAGCTGCCGCAACTTGCGGATCGATCGGAGGTGGGGGTGGGGGCGTCAGTGGCATTGGTCAGCTCCGAAGAAAGTCATAGTTCCACCTCGAGGTCTGTGACAGGCACCGCGCAGCAGGCGAAGGTCCACCCGTCGGGGGCCTCGCCGAGGGGATCGATCACGTAGGCGGTCTCTCCGTGGGTGCGCACGATGCACGACCCACAGACACCAGCGCGGCAACTGGACCGGATGCTCACGTCGACGGAGTCCGCAAGGTCCAGTAGCGTTCCCGATCCCTCCCACGTGGATTCTGTCTGCCGCGCATCCGAGAACACGACCCTGTGGGGCCCCGGCGTAGGCGGCTCCCGCCAAGCGAAGTCGACGTTGCGCGGAGAGTAGAACGGATCTGAACGAATTCGGTCACGGCTGACGCCCAGAGTTGCGAGAGACTCCCGGATGCCCCGATCGAAGGCGGCTGGTCCGCACAATACGAAGACTGACTCTTCCGGGTGAGAAATGAGCTCCGAGAGCGTTTGGGTATCTGGGCGACCATGGCGGTGCGCCGATGGTTTCTCGCCCGTGAGGAAGAGCGTGAACTGCGCATCTGCCCGACTGCACGCATCTGTGAGCTCGTCGAGATGTGCCACGCTCCGAAGGGTGCGCGCAACGTGCACGAAAGTCACCGCCCGCGGAGTCCTGTTGAGACTTTCAGCGATCGCCAACGCGGGAGTCACGCCGATTCCGGCTGTCACCACGACCAGGGGCGCCAGCTCTGTCTCGTCGGGAATGAGCTCGCCGAACGGGCCGGTGATCAACACCTCATCCCCGAGCTCGGTGTCGTGCAGCCTTGACGACATACGGCCAGCTGATTCGAACCGAACCGAGATTCGGGGTTCGGCACCGGTGCGCGAAAGCGTGTACTTGCGCCAACCCGGCGAGGGCATGTCGACGTCGTGGATTCGCAGGTGTTGCCCGGGCAGGGCGGTCGACAGGCGCCCCGTGGGATCGTCGATCGAGAGGGAGACCACATCGTCGGCTGTGCGCTCGATGCGTGAAACACGCGCCACACGCGGGGTGGCCGCCCGCCCCTCGTTGGATCCGGCAGTGTCCGCGGCCAAGACGCGAGCGCTAGTGACTTCGATGACATCGCCCTGGGCGATGTTGCCGTCGCGGACCACTCGCGCGTAGAGGCCGCAGAAGGCGTGACCGAAATTGGCCGCGAGTGCTGCCAGAACATTGATGTCGTTTGACGGTCGATCTGGGTCCACTGTGATCGCACGGCATCGTTCGATAGGACGGATCACCTCGAGCAAGGTATCTCCGATGCGGAGGGTCTTGCCGATCAGATCGAACTCTCCCCACGATTCAAGGCCTTCAAGGAGGAGGTTGGCGCGAAAGCGCCGCGGGTCGAGTGTGTCAAGGCCGAGTGATTCAGCAACGCGTTGCACAGTGGCGAGGTTCACAAGTGAAATCGGGGAGTCGGCGAGGTCCCACAGCCCTGTGCCGGCGCCGATGAGTCGAGCCGTGTGGGAGCGCGTGCGAAACCAGGAATCGATCAGGGCGGCGTCGGATTCAGACTGCTGCGCGATGGACTCATCCGCTTCCAACGGAATGGACAATGACTCGCCGTCAGGCGCACTCACTTCCAGTTGTGCAGTCGTTCCGGTCTCATCGACGCGAGCCGAGTACCCGGCCAGAGTGGGGAAACCATCGAGCGCCAGAAAGGCCTCGTAGGTGGTCCACGTGCCGAAGGGGCCGATCGGCACCCGGTCGTGGGACAGGGCGAAGCGACGATCGAAAGGGACCCCGGACTTCCGGATCGGAGTTTGGCGAATTTCCTCTCCGCCCAGACCTTTGACCGGATATCTCCACATCTGTGCGACTCTGATCGTCATGCGGTGTTCTCCGCGGGTGACGGTTCCCCCGTCGGAATGAGATACACCTTCCGTAGTCTTTCGGGGACGACCCAATGGGTCACGGACCCGGCCGCCAATCGGCAGATCACCCCTGGCTCCAGCTGGATGACGGAGGATGAGGCGTCTTCGGTGAGGAGGGTCACAGTTGCCGCTCCTTCGAGGACGATGAAAATCTCGTCCACCTCGACATCACGCATTCCACCACTCGTGTGTTCCCACACGCCGAGGGCAACGGACCCGATGGCCCCGAGAGGATGATCGCCGGTCCGCGGGCTCCCCTTGATCACCGCGTCCGCCTTGACATCGACGAAGTTGAGGGGAAGGGTGCGGGTTTGCACAGGCACGAACGGGAGCAGTCCCCTCATCACACGCACCTCGTTGCACGTGGTGGAGCCGACGGAGATGTAGCGACTGGCTCACATTCAAGTTTTGACATGACTACAGCATGTAGGATCTGGGGTCACATGTATAGTGTCTGCTACAAATGCTTCAGGAAAGAGCTCGCATGACCTCTCCGATCGACCATCTCCTCACCGCCGAACGAGTGGCTGTTGTTGGTGCATCCGCTTCCCGTCCTGACGCGACCGGAAACCAGGTTCTGAGAAACCTGGCACGCAGCCGAGTCGCACGAACACTCATTCCAGTCAGTCCCAACACGGATGTACTGGAGGGGCACCCCACAGTCGCGTCGATCGCCTCGCTTCCGCAGGTCGACCTGGCGATCGTGGCTGTCGGCGGTAGCCGAGTGGCCGCAGTTGTCGAAGAGCTCGAAGCCGTCGGATGCCCACTCGTCCTCGTGATGTCGATCGACGTCGATCCGACAGGGTTGGAGCGCCTGCGCGATGTGCACGCGCGCGGCACCACAGCCATCCATGGGCCCAACTGCATGGGCGTCATCGATGTCGTGACTGATATGCACGCGTGGGCGGACGAAGGAAACCTCGACGAACTCCCCCGAGGACCGATCGCACTGATCTCCCAGTCAGGTTCCGGGGCGATTTTCGTCGCAAGATCGCTCGATCAGTTTGGGCTCTCCCGTGTGATCTCGTCTGGCAACGAGGTTGGACTCACGACTGCGGACTACCTCAGCTGGCTCGCTACCGACACGGAGACGACCGCAATCGGCATCGTGGTCGAGTCTATCTCTGATGGTGCGGCATTCGAGGCTGCGGTACGTGCCGTTCGAGCAGCCGGAAAGCAGGTCATGGCACTCAAGGTGGGGCGTACCCCGCAAGGCGCACTGGCGACGGTGGCGCACACCGGTGCGCTCGTGTCGCGCGACGACACTTATGCAGCGCTCTTCCGTCGACTCGGCGTTCCCCTGGTCAGTGACTACGACGAGCTCGCTGCCAGCCTCCAACTCGCTGCCAGCCTCCAACTGCGACAGGTCGACACCGCGAATGTCGGAGTCATCACGATCTCCGGAGGGCAGGCGGCCCTTGCTGCAGATATCGCCGCGAGCGTCGGTGTGGCGACAGCGCCTTTCTCCGATGCGACTGTTGCGGCTCTACGCGGGCTCGATCCGCAAACGCCCGCAACGAACCCTTTCGATGCCGCGGCCGGCCCGCAGTCCTCTCCGGAGGAGTTTGCTGAAGTCATCCGCATCATCAGCGCCGACGAGAACATCTCCGCCGTCATGGTCGTTCTCGATGCGCAGATCACACTCTCAGATATGGAGCTCAGCTTCGAGGATGAGTACTTCGATACAGCGCGCAGCGTGCAGACGGAGACTCCCATCGTGATCGTGTCGAGCTCGAGTGTCAGCCTTCATCCGTCACGGCTGCGCGAGTTCGCTCACGGGCGTCCGCTCATCCGAGGGATCCGCAATGCTTTCGTAGCGTTGCGTTCGGCTTCTGTGATCGCGGAGAATGAGATTCCTTCGCGCCCTGCCGACCTACCCGGGCCAGCAGAGCTATCGGAGCTGCTGGTCAGCATCCGCGAATCCGAGGGGCCGGTCGAGTCGTCTGCGACCAACCGGCTCTTGCAACGCTACGGCCTACCGCTTTCCGGCAGCCGGGTGCTTACGGACGTCACCGAGGCACGGACATGGGCCCAGTCGAACGGGTTCCCGTGCGTCCTCAAAATCGCCTCTCCGGACATCCCGCACCGAAGCGACATCGGTGCCGTCGCGCTCGGGGTCCAGAACGAAGCGGCTCTCGAAGAGGCGTGGCACGCGATCATGCGAAATGTAGCCGCCCATGCTCCGACAGCACGTATCGAAGGTATCGAGATCCAGCCGCACCTTGAAGGCCGGATCGAAGCTTTCGTTGGATTCGTCAGCGATGGCCGCTTGGGCGCTACCGTCGGGGTCGGGCTGGGCGGCGTGCTGGTCGAGTTGTTGGGAGATGTGTCCCGCGCCGCAGCGCCCGTCGGGATGACGGAGGCGGAGGCCGTGATCGGGCGGACTCGATTGAGCCGCATCCTGGGCGGCTATCGCTCCCTGCATGATGTGACACCAACAGCGAGCCTTGCCGAGGCGGTCTCACGGATTTCATGGCTCGCCCGCGATTTCACGGGTGTTCTCGTCGAGGCCGATCTGAATCCAGTTCTTGTCGAGCCGGGCACAGGGCGGGTTTCGATCATCGATGCTCTGCTTGTCGCGCGAAGCGCGCGAACGACCGACGAGACCAAGCGCAGCCATCAAAGAATCCTCGAGTCCGCTCTGGAGGCCACGCGATGAGTGCCGCAAACCTGGAAGACGAGGTTCTGCTCGCCTCGGCTCAGTGGAACGACATCGAGACCCTTGCGGGACGGGAGTTTCGGGGGCAATGGCTTCATCTCGACCCTGAGCGCCTCATCGACTTCGATCGCGCAGCGCTCATCGACGACAACGACCATGGCTTCGCTTCGATATATCCCGAGGGGCTGATCGAAGGCTTCCATCAGTTGGCCCTGCTTGATCACCTCGTCAATGCCGTTCTATTCATCGAAGACCCGCGGTGGTCAGGATGGAACTATGGTTTCGACTTCGTCCGATTCACAAGCGTCGTCACAACGAGCGACCCGATTCGCGTCTCAGGGTCGGTGCACTCGGTCACGTCACGTGGAGATGGCGCGTATCTCGTCGAGCTGAGGTGCACTATCGAAGTAGCAGGCCGGGCGAAGCCGAGCTGCGTTGTACATTGGAAGGTGATGTGGGTGCTTGCCGACGAGGAGGCTCTAGACGCCTAGGTCTATATTCCGGTTGTTTTTCTAGGAGGTCTTGCGTGCCCCGTCGAATCGATCCACAACGACGGCGAACTGAAATCGCCGACGCTGCGATGCGGGTCATCGCTCGGAGCGGGGTAGCGGCTCTGACGCTGCGAAGCCTTGCCGAAGAGATGAACGGTTCGATCACGTTGGTGACTCACTTTGTAGCGAATCGTTCGAGTCTCTTTGAGACGATCGTCGACGAACTCATTGCAGGGTACGACGCCGAGATTGCGGAGCTCGAGCGGGGCGTAGAGGGCTACGCACGCCTGCGCCGTTTTCTCGAATGGCTACTGCCGCTTGCCCCTCGCGATATCGAGCGCGAAGCGGTGCGCATCGCTCTGAACACCGCGCGGGGCGAGCCAGCCGTCGACCACTTCTTCGAGGCGATCGACGCGCGGATCCGCGAGTTGCTTGCGACTCATCTGGATACGCTCCTCCCCGCAGACCAGATTCCGGATGCAGTTGATTTTCTGAGAGCAGGCCTGAACGGCGTCGTATTGTCGGCCGTAGAACACCCGGACCACTGGACGCCTCGGCGACAGCTGGTCGTGCTCGACCGAATGCTGCGCAGCCTCACCATCGCCGCTCCCTGATTCTGAATCTTGCGCGTCGCGGAGGCGAGATATCTGCGATTCTCGACGCGATGCGTTGGGGCCAACCGACCGACGCACCGGAGCTAAGCCGCCGTGGCCTTCGATGGGGGCGCGGTGACGTGAAAGAGCGCGCTGCTGAGAAGTGCCGAGCGCGACAAGTTCTGGCTCGGCGAGGTGTCATGGTGCTCGCCCAGCAGGCAAGACTGTCTATTCATCGATGTGTATCAGTGACTACAGAGAGCGCATCTCAACGTCGCTCGAACGCAACGATCTGCACATCGATACGGTCAGTAGGTTCGCCGTAGAGCCCGGAAACAGGGGGACCTGAGTCGATTCGCTCACGAGGCCCTCGCTGTCAGGTTTTGTATCATGCTTGTTACAAATAGCCCTTGCCGAGTGCGCGTGATCGATATATGTTGTGGACACGAGATCAGTAACGCATGCTGGTCCCAACTGTCAGGAGTCAGCATGAAAGCACTCTCCCGCGGACGTTGGAGTCGATCTACCACTCTGGTTGCCGGCATGATCACGGTGGTGGTGCTGGTCGCCGTCACCGGATGCTCGGCAAGCAATGGAGCTCCCGACGACGCCGCTACGACGAAGATCACCTCGACCGGTCCGGCGGCGTCGGGCCCCGTGGACAGCGTGGTGTGGAACCTGCCGGCAGGCGAGCCTGCTTCGCTCGACCCTCGCAATGCCGCGACCTTCTCGGGCGCTACGGTCGTCAGCAACCTCTGTGACTCGCTCATGACGATCGACGCCGACTACAACGTCAGCCCGAACCTAGTTGAGCCAGAGCAGGTTTCCGACACTGAGCTCAAGCTGACTGTGAAGTCGGACGTGACCTTCTGGGACGGGTCACCGGTCACTGCCGAGGATGTTGCGTACAGCATGCAGCGGTCTGCAGACCCGTCTGCGTTGGTGTCCTTCATCTACGCGAACGTCTCCGACATCACGGTCACCGGTGGTGACGAGGTTACCGTCACGTTCTCGAAGCCAGACGAGATGTTCATCACCGAGATGACGACCTTTGCGGGAATGGTGGTCAAGAAGGACTTTGCCGAGAATGTCGGCGAGACCTTCGGATCTTCCAGCGGAGGCCTCATGTGCTCCGGCCCCTTCGTGTTCGACAAGTGGACTCCGGGTGACAGCATCATCGCGACCAAGAATCCCACCTACTGGAACTCTGAGCGAGAGCCCCTGGCTGAGACGGTGAAGTTCTCATTCGTCACAGACTCTTCCGCGTACACGCAAGCTATGCGCGCCGGTGAGATCGACGGGTCATATCAGATCACGCCGAGTGCTATCCCGGCGTTGCGAGACTCGGGCGAGGGAGAGTTGTTCTTCGGCCCGTCGACCGAATCCCTCGTGCTGTCAGTCGCCAATCCCGGGGGCACGCTCGGAGATCAGAACCTGCGTGAGGCGTTCCAGACCCTAGTGGACCGGGCGACACTCGCCAAGGTCGTCTACAACGGGGCAGCCACCCCTCTCTACACAGTTGTCGGGTCTGGCCAGTGGCAGAACGACGCTCTCGACACCTACGAAAAGGCGGCCGAACCGTACGCGGAGTCGAGGGCGTATGACCTTGAGAAGGCCAAGAAGTCTGTTGCGGAATCTGACTACGACGGAACCGAGATCGTGCTTGCCGTGACGGCCGGTGATGCAACCCTCGGCCGGGTCGCTCAGCTCGTACAGGAACAGGCGAAGCAGGCCGGGATCAAAGTGAAGATTCTCACCATGCAGCCCCTCGACTACACGGAAGCCCAGTACGACGCGAGCAAGCGGGGTGGCATTGATCTGTTCCTCGGTAGCAGCTGGAGCGCCATCCGCGACCCGCTGGAGTCGACGGGCTTCCTCTTCCTTCCTGGTGGGTTCTACAACCAGACCAACTACGACGACCCGGAAGTCACAACGCTCATCGAGACGGCACGTCAGACGTTCGATTCTCAGAAGCGTGCCGAACTGTTCACTCAGGCGCAGGAGATCTTCGAGAAGGAGAACACAATCGTGCCGCTGTTGACCCTCAACACCGTCACGTATCTCAAGTCTGGTCTCGGTGGTGCAGTCACGTCCTTCGCCTACATGACAATGCCGGCGCTCACGGGCATCGGCTCTGCGGATTGAGAGCCCTGTGACTTCGACAACGACGATCGTCGCGACGCGACGCGCAGCTCAGCCGCTGCGCGTCGCGTCAGCGGCGTTGAAATGGGTGGTCGCACCTCTGGCCACGGTCCTGGTGAGTTCGTTCGTGATCTTCGTGGCGCTTGCCGCCGCCCCCGGCGATCCCGTGGCGCAGATTCTGGGGGACCGTGCATCTGACGAACAACGTCAGGCTCTCCGAGAATCTTTGGGCCTCGACCAACCGATATTGGTCAGGTTCTTCGATTGGCTTGGCGGAGTGTTCGCGGGCGATATGGGCACCTCGTTCATCTTCCGCCAGCCCGTGGTCGAAATACTGGGCCCGCGCATCGGCACCACGGCGTTTCTTGCGACGTTCTCGGCGATCATCATTCTCGCCGCAGGCATTCTGCTTGGCTCCGTGGGCGGTGTGTCTCGAAAGCTGCGGCCAGCGGCGTCCGCGATGATCGCCCTGGGAATCTCGATTCCCAGCTTCGTCGCCGCGATCGTGTTGAGCAGCATCTTCGCGGTGGGACTGGGATGGTTCCCGACCATCGGGGCAGGAAGCGGTTTCCTGGATTCGCTCTGGCACCTCACGCTCCCCGCGATCGCGCTCTCGATCGCCTGGTCCGCCTACGTCGCTCAGATCACCATGGCGTCTGTCCGCGAGGAGGCGGTGCGCGAACATGTAATGACAGCACGCGCACGATCCATCGCCCCGGGCTTGATCTTCCGCCGACACATCCTCCGCAACGCCTCACTTCCGATCCTCACGGCTGCGGGGCTCACTGTTGCGGGACTTATCGCGGGTGCGGCTGTGGTGGAGACTGCCTTCGCAATCGATGGAATCGGCTCGCTTCTTGTGCGGGCTGTTGCGGGTAAGGACTATCCAGTGGTGCTCGCCATCTCACTCATCATTGTCATTGTCTTCGTGGTCGTCACGACCCTCATCGACGTTGTACAGAGCTTCCTCGATCCTCGCCGCCGAGGGGCGGGTGCGAAATGACCACCCTTACCGTGAGGACCCCAGCGCTCAGCCTGAGGCGTTTGCGTACTATTGACCCACTCCTCGCCGTACTCGTCGTGGTCTGTGGGCTACTCGCACTGCTGGCTGCGTTCGGCCCATTCCTCACGCCTTACCCGCCCGATCAGACCGATGTACTCGCTGCGTCGCAGGGGCCGAGCGCACAGCATCTACTCGGGACTGACGCGTTAGGTCGCGACATCGTGTCACGCCTGATGGCCGGAGCGAGCCTGAGCTTCGCGGGGCCTCTGCTCATCGTGTCAGTGAGTATCGTCGCGGGCACCGCCCTCGCGCTGGTGAGTGCATGGCATGGCGGCGCTACTGATGGTCTGATCAGTCGGGCGTTGAACGTTGTGTTCGCGGTGCCCGGCATACTGGTTGCCGTCATCGCAGTAGCGATCTTCGGCACAGGCTTCTGGGCTCCAGTCCTGGCACTCTCCGTTGTCTATATCCCCTACGTCGCGCGCGTCGTCCGGGCCGCTGCGGTCGAAGAGCGGAAGCGGGCTTACATCGAGTCGTTGCAACTTGCCGGCGTCAGCGCAATGCGAATCAACATTGCGCACATTCTGCCGAATGTGTCGCCGATCATCCTCGCTCAGGCGACTTTCGGTATCGGCGCCTCCCTCATCGATTTCGGAGCGATCTCGTTCCTGGGGCTTGGTGTTCAGCCACCCGTGGCCGAGTGGGGGCTCATGGTTGCAGAAGGACGCAGCGAGATGCTCGAAGGAGCCGTTCAGCAGAGCCTGAGCGCGGGAGTCCTCATTGTAATCACGGTCGTCGCATTCAACATGCTTGGCGAACGCCTCACTCATCACTTTGGAGCCGCACGGTGAACGAGCCACGCACCCTTCTCACAGCCCAGGACCTGACTGTCACGTTGCCGGGACGCCGTGGAGCGCCGCCGATACCCATCGTCCGCGACGTGCAGCTCCGGCTTTCCGAGGGGGAAAGCCTTGGACTGGTCGGCGAGTCGGGCTCCGGCAAGTCGATGACCACGCGCGCGATTCTGAGACTCCTTCCACACGGCGCGCGCACCACAGGGAAGCTGTGCTACGAGAATGACGACGTTCTGGCGATGGACCGTCAGCGACTTTCACGCTACCGCGGCCGCGAGATCGGAATGATGTTCCAGGATCCTCGAGCACATATTAACCCGCTCCGCACCATTGGCCAGTTCTTGACAGAGTCGTTGCTCGCTCGTCGGCAGCTCTCCTGCAAGCAAGCCGAAGAACGCGCCGTCAGCCTTCTGCGCGAAGTCGGCATCGATGATGGACCGCGACGGATGCAACAGTATCCGTACCAGCTGTCAGGGGGGATACTGCAACGCATCATGATCGTCGCGACGCTCATGGACGAGCCACGGGTAATCCTCGCTGATGAGATCACCACCGCGCTGGATGTCACGGTACAAGCCGAGGTGATGGCGATCCTCGCGGAACTCCAGACCAAGCGCAATCTCGCCCTGCTGATGATCACACACGATCTCGATCTCGCCGCTGCCGTCACCGATCGCCTGTCCGTGATGTACGCGGGGACGATCGTCGAGACGGGCCGTTCCAGCGACGTTGTGGAGCGTCCGCTGCATCCCTACACTGCCGGTCTGCTGGCGTCGCGCCCTCGCACGGACGAAGTCCGTCGCCTGCGGGTGATCCCGGGCCGTCCGATCAGCGCGGCCGAGGTGTCAACGGGCTGTGCATTCGCTGCCCGCTGCGCGTTCGCGACTGATCTATGCCGGACGGAGCGTCCTGTCCCGCGCCAGATCCAGGGTCGCCTGGTCGCGTGTCATCGATCAGAGGAACTCGCGGACACTCTCCGGACGGAGGCCGCCGCATGAACGCAGAGATGCTCGAGGTGGACTGTCTCACGAAAGTGTTTCCGACCCGCTCAGGAAGTCAAAGCGACGACTTCATCGCCGTCGACCAGATCTCGTTCCAGCTATCTCGGGGCGGGAGCCTCGGGATCGTTGGAGAGTCGGGATCAGGAAAGACAACCACGGCTCGGATAATCGTCGGGCTGGAGTCAGCCACGAGTGGGGACATACGTTTCGACGGTGAGCACGTCGGTGCTCGATCGGGTGTCCGATACGCGCGTGAACGGGCGCGGCGCATGCAGATGGTCTTCCAAGATCCCTTCGCGTCACTTGATCCACGTCAGACGCTGGAATCAGCACTACATGAACTTCTCAGCCTTCATTTCCGGCGATCTGCAGCATGGAGAAACGGACGCATCGACGAGCTCTTCGATCAAGTCGGCCTCGATGCCCGATACCGCGGCGTCATTCCCCGGAATCTCTCCGGCGGCCAACGTCAGCGATTCGCCATCGCGCGTGCGCTCGCGATGGAACCTGAACTGCTGATCCTCGACGAGGCGGTATCCGCACTCGACGTCAGCGTCCAAGCCCAGGTGCTGAACCTGCTATCCGACCTGCGGACGCAACTTGGCATCTCCTATCTCTTCGTATCCCACGACCTGGGGGTGATTCGACAGATCACTGACACCTGCGTAGTGATGAGACGGGGGGCTATCGTCGAGCAAGGTGCAACTGGAGCCATCCTCGACCGGCCACAGCACCTCTACACCCGTCGCCTGCTCGATGCAGTCCCGCGTCCGGGATGGGTCCCGTCGCGTCAGCAGGCCCTGCCGGCCTGATTCCCGCCACAGATCAGAGGCGGCGCCGGGAAGATCCCCGACGCCGCCTCTGTTGTTGATGTCTCAATGCGCGGGAGATGCTTCTTCGTAGACCCGCGCGGCACGGAGGAGCCCGTCATCGCTCAAGTCAAACACCGACAGCCCACCGATTGGTGCAAAGTGCCGGGTACCCCACTGATCAGCCATGTACTCGAAAGCGACGACTCGCCCGTCGGAGATACGAGAACACCAGTGCAGCGGCATCCCTGACCCGTCCCCTTCGGCGAATTGTCGATGCCAGCGCTGCACCTCGGAAAGGCCGACCGCTATGGTGCCCATCGGCTCGCGTACATAGCTGTCCTTTGCGAAGAGCTCACCGAGGGCAGGGCCGTCGCCCTCCGCAAGCAACTCGTGGTATCGCTCGACGATCTCGGGTCCGCGAAGGGCTCCATCGACGGGCAGCAGTGGAGAACGAGTCGTCTGCTCTCCACGCCGAAACCAGGCAGAGAAGTACATACGCAGTTCGCTGATTGCCCCGTCATCCGCCTGCTCGATGACCACCGCTGTGGGCATCGTAGCTCTCCCTTCGGGGCCATCGAGCTCGATATCGACCTCTTCCAAGCTCAAGCGGACGTCCTCCGTATAGTCCAGAGGAATCGCGACGGCGTTGGTAGACGCCAACCACGCAGCCCGGTCGTCGAGATACCGTGCGATCGCATCAACCCCACGAATCCGACCGGCATGCGGGTCATGAATCTCGGTCCTCGAGTCGATACGTGCGAGAACTGCCGCCGAATTTCCGCCAACCAGCGAGTCGAAAATCGCGAGGTGAGGGATCCCGCGGCCGAGAGATGCGCCGATCATCGGCTGATGGCCGCATCGCCGAAGATTGACTTGAACTCGAGATACTCACGCAATCCATACGCCCCCATCTCGCGCCCATTGCCCGACTTCTTGTACCCCCCGAACGGAGTGTGCCCGTCCTCGGTCGATCCGTTGAGCGCAACCATGCCGGTACGCATCTTCCGAGCGACACTCCTGACTTGCTCAATGTCGGGCCCCCAGACACGTCCGGCGAGTCCGTACTCTGAGTCATTCGCGATAGCAATGGCCTCCTCGACCGAGGAATAGCCGATAACGCAAAGCACGGGACCGAAGATCTCCTCACGAGCGATCGTCATGTCGTTCGTGACCCGCCCGAAGATCGTCGGCCGCGCGTAATAGCCCTCTGTGAGCCCCTCAGGCCTTCCGAGGCCGCCTTCGACGAGTTCGGCGCCCTCGGCGATGCCGGCGCGGATGAGGTCCTGGACCCGATCGAATTGGGCCTGGGAAATGAGGGGACCAAGAATGGAGGTATCGTCCTGCGGATCGCCGACCGTATTGTCGCGCGCGGCACGAGCCGCGATCTCGAGAACGTCGTCCATGAGATGCTCCGGCACGATCATTCTGGTTGATGCATCGCAGGACTGTCCGGTGTTGTGCATCATGAGGAAGACGTCGTGACGGACGGCATGCTCCAAGTCGGTGCCTTCAAGAATGATGTTCGCGGACTTACCGCCGAGCTCTTGCGCGACGCGCTTCACGCCTGGTGCTGCTGCCCGTGCGACCTCGACGCCACCTCTCGTCGATCCCGTGAAGGACACCATATCGATGTCGGGGTGGGCGGCGATCGCATGGCCGACCGTGGGGCCATCACCGTGGACAAGGTTGAAAACGCCCGCTGGAACACCTGCCTCGTGAAGGACCTCGGCGAAGAGAACGGCGTTCAGAGGGGCGAGCTCCGAGGGCTTCAGGACCATCGTGCATCCGGCGGCGATGGCGTAGGAGACCTTGGCGCTGATCTGGTTCATCGGCCAGTTCCAGGGAGTGATGAGACCGCAGACGCCGATGGGTTCCGCACGGACGGTCGTTTCGTTGATGACCTCTTCGAAGCGGTATGACTCCAGTGTGTCGATCGCCCAGTCGAGATGGAGCCGGCCAAGGCCAGCTTGAGCGTTGATGGCGAGTTCCCAGGGCGAGCCGACTTCGCGGCGGATCACTTCGGCCATCTCATGCTCTCGCAGTCGGTAGATGGCAAGGATGTTTCGCAGGAGGGTGAGTCGCTCGTCGACTGTCGTCTGGGAGAACGTCTCGAACGCACGCCGCGCCGCCTCGACAGCTCGGTCGACGTCCTCACCGGTTCCGGCCGGAACGGCGCCGACGACCTGCTCGTTCGCGGGATTGAGGACCGGGATAAGGTCGGTACCGGACGGTGCCACCCACTGGCCGTCGATGTACACTCGGCGTTGATTCTCGCTGCTCAAAGCACTCTCCAAACACTCGGTCATTCGTCGATGAATTCACCGCATCCTGCGGCGGGAGTATCCCGTCGCAACCTCTATCGGCGGTCGCCGCGCCAGTGAACGTGTCGATGCCCACGCCTCGATACGACGAGTCGAGGGCACGGTCAGTTCCGGATCTCCGGTCTATCCTTGGGTGATCACCGGGGCCGCGCGTCCCACTTTACGCCTTATGTATAGCGTTTGCTATACATAAAAACCTGGTTACTTCCGTCAGATCGCATCGAGCACTGGACGCATGGTATGCCACGGAGTGGCCGCCTCGAATCGCGCCGCCGCTGCGATAGCTCGGGAGTCCTCCATCGCCGGGGCGATGAACTGCAATCCGACCGGCAGGCCTTTCGAGTCAAAACCGCACGGGACAGAGATCGCCGGAACCCCGGCATGCGAAGGCGGCTCTGTAAGGCGGTGCAGGTACGTTCCCGGGTGTGCGATGCGAGTACCTGCAATGATTGTGCGCCCACCGGTGTCGCCGCAGTGGGGGAAGGACGTCGTGGGTGTGGTCGGCGTCACGATCACGTCGACCGTCGAGAATGCCTGCGCGAACGCGTTGTAAATGCGCGTCTTGTCTTCACGGAACGCGCGGCTGACCCGCTGCGGAGTGAGCGCACTCGAAGCCTCGGCGATTCCGAGGATGGAGGGCCAGACTTCGGATCCGCTCGCGGCGAGCTCGTCGGCAATAGCTTGGAAGTCGGCTCCCCAATAGGAGATGAAGAAGTCATAGGGATCGGGGAGATCAAGCGCGATAGGTTCGACGATTGCGCCGAGATCGCGGAGTACTGTGAGCGACTGTTCGAACTGCGCCTGGACCTCCGGATCGATCGGCCCATGAGCCGGATTCACGGTTGCGCCGATTCGCCAGCCGACAAGGTCGCCGGGCTGCCTGGCGGCGTCCGCGAAGACCTCTCCGTGTCCTTTGATGGAGAACCTGTCACCCGGGTCGTACCCGGCCGTCGCGTCGAGCGTGAGTGCGGCATCGAGCACCGTCCGCGCCATCGGCCCTTCGGTGCCATCCCCGTCTGTGTTCCCTGCGTGGGGGATGCGACCTGCCGATGGTTTGATCCCGACCACCCCGCACAGTGACGCGGGTACTCGAATCGATCCGCCGCCGTCGGAACCCCACGCGATCGGCGTAATGCCTGCGGCCAATCCGGCCGCAGCGCCACCGCTCGATCCCCCTGCGGAGTGCCCTCGCGCCCAGGGCGTAGAGGTCGAGCCGGTCAAGTGGCTCTCCGTCACACCTAGAAGGCCGAACTCCGGGGTCGTTGACTTGCCGAGCAGAATGGTTCCTGCGGCCTTCAGCCGTGCCCACGCGATCGCGTCGGTGTCGGGGACGTTTGTGGCGTACGCGGTGGAGCCGTAGGTTGTACGCACGCCGGCGGTGTCAACGAGGTCCTTGACAGTCACCGGGATTCCAAAGAGGGCCGGAAGATCCTCCCCTTTTCGGAATCGGAGCTCTGCCGCGCGCGCCTGCGCTCGAGCGTCATCCGCAGTAGTTGTGACCATTGAATTGATAGCCGGTTCCACGGACTCGGCCCGCTCCAAGGCGGCCTCAACGACCTCGACTGGAGAGACCTCTCCGCTGCGATACATCGCAGCCAGCTTGGTCGCTGTATGCCACGGACTCAGGTTCACGGTCTACCTCCTCGACGGTCGTGCGTAGTTACTTATTCGTAAGTATAGCGAGCGCTATACAAAATTCTCGAGAGATCATTTGAGGTGTGGATCAGGTGCTCACGACAGGTCGGCGTAGCCCCTCGGGTGGTGCCAAGCGCCGATCCTGCCACACACGTCGACCGGATTCTCATTGAGCGAAATCAGGACCTTGTGGTCACAGTCACCTCGTCGCGCACGGTCGGGACGGTCCACTGGGCGTACTCCAGCGCTTGTCGAGAAGTGCGATGACCGCGAAGCAGTCCGCGGGTGTGCCTGAGCGCCGGGCCTTGAGTTCTCCGCAAGCGACGATCTACCCGTAGAAGCGGTAGATCCCTCGAGCGACGAGCGCCGGCTTGGGCGCGTCCTTGATCTGGATCGTCTGGTCGACCGCGAATTGGTACCCGCCGGGAATCGCGGTGACCTCGGCAATCACGGCATTCATCCGCACCTTCGAGCCGACATTGACGGGTGAGACGAACCGCACCTTGTCGAGCCCGTAGTTGACCTTAGTCGTCACTCCGTCGAGGTCGAACAGCTCCGACCAGAACTTCACTGCGAGCGACAGTGAGAGGAATCCGTGGGCGATGGGGGCGCCGAAGGGGCCTTCGGCCGCACGCTCCGGATCGGTGTGGATCCACTGGTGGTCATCCGTGGCATCGGCGAAGAGATTCACCCGGTCCTGGGTGACTTCGAGCCACTCGGTGTATCCGAGATCGGTGCCGGCGAGGCCGGCGGCGTTTGCGTAGGCAGCGGTCGTCGTCATTATCTTCTCCTTGTCAGAGGTCGGTCAGGGGGTCTGGTCAGCCGAGTCCGAGCAGGCGGACTGCATTGTCCTTGAGGATGCCGGGCATGACGGCGGGCTTCAGATCGGTCAGTTCGGCATCGCGCAACCAACGGTCAGGGGTCAGCAGCGGGAAGTCGGAGCCGAAGAGCACGCGTCGCTTCAGCTGCGAGTTGGCGTTGCGGACTAGTTGCGGTGGAAAGTACTTGGGGCTCCAACCGGAGAGGTCGATCCAGGTGTTGTGTTTGTGCGTCGCGACGGAGATCGCTTCGTCCTGCCAGGGCACCGATGGATGGGCCATGATGATCTGCAGGTCGGGAAAATCGGCGGCCACACCGTCGATGAGCATTGGGTTCGAAAGGGCAAGGCGGAGTCCGCGTCCGCCGCGTATCCCCGCCCCGATACCGGTCTGACCGGTGTGGAAGAGGGCGACGACACCCGCCTCTTCGAGCGCGGCGTAGAGCGGGTAGTACGCCTGGTCGCTCGGGTCGAATCCCTGCACCGTTGGGTGGAACTTGAAACCGCGAACTCCGTTGTCTTCGATCAGTCGCCGCGCGCCCTCGACCGCCGCCGCCCCCAGTCGCGGATCGACTGATCCGAACGGGATCAGCACGTCGTTGTTGCGTGCGGCTCCCTCGGCGATCTCCTGGCTCGAGATCGCCGGATGCCTGAGCTGTGTCTTCGCGTCGACCGTGAAGACCACGGCTGCCATCTTCCGCTCGCGGTAGTAGTCGGCAATGCTATCGAGGTCGGGTCGCGGCGAGTCGGTGCTGAAATACTTCGCCGCCCCCGCCGCGAGGTCGTCGGGAAGCGACGTGTTCCCGTGCCCGTCGACCTCGACGTGCACGTGCACGTCGATCGCGACGAGTGCATCGACGTCGATAGCGGCTTCGTAGCGGGTCATCTGCTCAGGATGCCGCGGGACGCTGAAGGTCTTCCGGCAGAGGAGGGAAGATCTCCCCGACCGTCTGGAGCGAAGAGCCGAACTCGCTCTCGAACGAATCATGAAGCGCGTCATAGGTCCAGCCACCAGTCCGGTAGGCGGTGACGACCGCCTCAGGGTGCGACCAGAGCTGCAGTCGGTCTCCGCCGACACCGAGCGCCTGGCCGGTGATGCCCGACGCGGCGTCCGATCCGAGATACGCGATCAGCCCGGCGACATCATCTGCCGCGCCGAAGCCGAGGTCGTGTCGGAAGAAGTCGGGCATGGCCTCGCCCGCAGCGTCTGCTTCGACGGCGGCGGCGAAATAGGGCACGGTCGCGGTCATGGCGGTTGCAGCGACAGGGATCACTGTATTGGCGGTGATGCCCGCACGCTTCAGCTCGAGCGCCCAGGTCCGTACCATGCCGACGATTCCAGCCTTGGCGGCGGCGTAGTTCGTCTGACCGAAACTGCCACGCTGGCCGGTCGGTGAGCCGATGCAAATGATGCGGCCGCCCTCGCCTGCTTCGCGCATGTGGATAACTGCGGCCCGCACGGTCGTGAATGTGCCACGCAGGTGCACATTGACTACGGTGTCGAAGTCGTCGTCGCTCATCTTCCACAACACGGTGTCGCGAAGGACGCCCGCGTTAGTGACGAGGATGTCGAGCCGACCGAAAGCGTCGAGCGCCGTGGCGACGAGTTCATCGGCGGTGGCAATGGGACCCACCGCAGCTACGACCGACACGGCGCGGCCTCCAGCGTCGGTGATCGTTGCGACCGCGGCCGCTGCCGTGTCGGCATCGACGTCGTTAACGACGACGGATGCTCCCTGGCGGGCGAGTTCCTGCGCGTAGGCGAGTCCGAGGCCGCGTCCCGAACCGGTGACAATGGCGACTTTGCCTTCGAGTGACATGGTGGCTCCTTCGGTCCTGACGATCACACCATATATTTAGTGAGAATGTCAATGATTGAATTTTGCTCTGTTTGCTACAATCGGAACATGACTGACGTTGGGGAATCGAATGAACGGCTGGCCGCCACGGTGCTCGGCGACGACCTCAGCTTCCTGCTCGCACGCGCCAACGCTCTCTCCCTCGCCGCAGGCAATGCCGCGCTCGCGCCTCACGGTCTTCGTGTCCGGTCATATTCGGTGCTGGCCCTCGCGGCGGCCGACAGCGTGCAGCCCACACAACGCGAACTCGCGGATTTCCTCCGCTTGGACCCGAGCCAGGTTGTCTCTCTCGTCGACGACCTCGAGCGCCGAGGGTTGGTCGAGCGGCGCCCTAACCCGTCCGACCGTCGCGCGAATGTCGTGCTTGCGACCGAGAGCGGCCGTGCTGTGTTCGCGGCCGCCCAGGTGGACGCGCGGGAGTACGAGCACGCGGCCCACGCATCCCTCGACGGCGACGAGCATGCGCAGCTGGCAGCTTTGCTCCGGCGAGTTGCTTTTCCGGCGCGCTGATGGTGCCTGGGCGCGGGTTAGTCGACGCGAGTAGGCTCGTCCTATGCCATCCCCCCTACCCACCGCAGTGACACCGTGGGCGCCGCTGGGGCCGGAGGAGATCGCGCGGCTCTTCGCCACGTCATCCGTCCGCTGGTGGCTTTCCGGCGGCACGGCCCTCGACCGCTGGCTCGGGCGGGCCATTCGTCCGCGTCCGAACGCCGACGTGAGCGTGACCGCCGCGGACCTTGCTGCCCTCGTCGCAAGCCTGCCAGAGGGGTTCACCGCCTGGGCGTCGCTCGAGGGCGCTAGCGCCACGACCCCGCTGGTCGACGCTCCGACGGATGCCGATCTGCAGCCCGTGTTCATCCATGACCGCGCCCGCGAGGCGTGGGTTCTTCAGGTAAACGTTGAGGACGGCACTCCTCGGGCCTGGGTCTATAAGCGCGACCCGCGGCTCCAGCTTCCCTGGGATCGCGCGGTGCACGACATCGACGGCGTCCCCACGGGTGCCCCCGAGATCCAGTTGGTCTGGAAGGCCCTGCGCCCGCGTCCCGAGGACGATGTGGACAAGGATGCTGTGCTGCCGCACCTGTCGGGCGAGGCCAGGGAGTGGTGGGAGCGGGCGATCCTCTCGATCCATCCGCACTCCTCCTGGTCGGTCCAGGTGCGCAGCCCCCTCGCCCCCGGCAAGGCGAGCTGGAACAAGAAGAGCCCTTAGAGTTCGCCCGATGAGGGTTCAACGGGCACGACGGCTCCGAGCACCAGCGAGCGGAACCAGCGCTGTGCGGGGGACAGGCTGGCCTCCCGCCGCGTGTACAGCGACACCGGAGTGCTCTGCCCCGACCAGGGCAGCTCGGCGATCACCAGGTCGGGGAACCATCCGCAGAACACTTCGGCGACGTGTCGGGGCAGGAGTACCACCAGGTCCGTCGCCTGCAACACGGCGGGTACCGTCGCGTACTCCTCCACGGTGAGCGCCACCTGCGGCAACAGCCCGTGCTCGGTGAGTGCCTGCAGGGGGAAGACGTGACCGCCGCGCGCCGACACGCGAATGAAGTGCCGTTCCGTGAACATGGTCGCCGAGGTCGCCGGGAGTGGATGGGCTCCGGACGAGAGCGCCACGTACTCCACCGCCCTCACCCGCGCGCGCCAGAGCCGCGGAGATCCGATGAGGGAGACGGTCATCGCCAGGTCGATCGATCCGCGGATGAGTCCGTCCTCCACCTGATCGGCGTCGAGTCTCTCCACCTGCAGGTGTGGTCGCGAGGAGGCGCGCGACAGCGCCGCCATGATCGGCGGAAGGAATGTCTGCTCTCCGATGGAAGTGAGGCCCAGGGCGAGTTCTCCCTCGAACCCGGACGGCTCGAAGACCCCTGGGTCGCTGACGGTCGCGTCGATCTGCGCGAGGGCTTCGTGGAGCGGGCCGAACAACTGCGTCGCCTTCGGTGTCGGAACCATGTCGTTCCCCTCGCGGCGGAAGAGGTCGTCACCGAAGTTCTGGCGGAGCCTCCGCAGCGTGTAACTCACGGTGGGCTGGGTGACGTGCAGGCGTTCTGCAGCGGCCGTCACGCTCCGCAGCTCGTAGAGCATCACGAACGTGCGGATCTGGTTCAGGTCTGCGAAGGACACCCATCGATCCCCTCTATATGTACGGCCAGGCGTATCTATTCGACTATATACAGCATCGATCGTAAAGTCAGAGCGGCATCACCCGCCGCGATTCAGTGACAAGGACGACACGCGTTGATCATCGACATCCACGGCCACTACACGACCGCACCGGCCCAGCTCGGCGCCTGGCGGGACCTGCAGATCGCCTTCACGAGGGGCGAGGGAGCCGCACCCGACCCCGCTGCCCTGCGGATCGGCGACGACGAGATCCGCGAGACCATCTCTGCGAATCAGCTCAGACTCATGGATGAGCGCGGCAGCGACCTGACCGTGTTCAGCCCTCGCGCCTCCTTCATGGCCCACCACGTCGGGGGTCTGGATGTCAGTGCCGCCTGGGCGCGGATCTGCAACGACCTGTGTGCGCGCGTCGCCGGGCTCTTTCCCGACCGTTTCATGATGGGTGCGATGCTGCCGCAGTCGCCGGGGGAGCATCCATCGACGGCGGTCGCGGAGCTGACCCGCGCCGTCGAAGAGCTCGGCGCCGTCGCGATCAACCTCAACCCGGATCCGTCAGGCGGACGATGGACGGCCCCGGCGCTCACCGATCGCTCCTGGTACCCGGTCTACGAGAAGCTCGTCGAGTACGAGATCCCCGCGATGGTGCATGTCAGCACGACCTGCCGACCCGACGTGTTCTACACCACCGGCGATCACTACCTGGGTGCCGACACCACGGCGTTCATGCAGCTGCTCAAGGGCGATCTCTTCCGCGACTTCCCAGACCTGAAGATCGTCATTCCGCACGGCGGCGGCGCGGTGCCCTATCACTGGGGCCGATTCCGCGGACTCGCCATGGCGCTCGGAAAACCGGAACTCGAGGAGCACCTGCTCGGCAACGTCTTGTTCGACACCTGCGTCTATCATCAGCCGGGCATCGACCTGCTGACCGACGTCATCCCGACCGACAACATCCTGTTCGCGAGCGAGATGATCGGCGCAGTCCGCGACATCGATCCGCGCACCGGCCACCACTTCGACGACACCAAGCGGTACGTCGACGCCACGTCGAATCTGGACGACACCCAGCGCCGGCAGGTCTTCGAGGGCAACGCCCGACGCGTCTACCCGCGCCTCGATCGTGCCCTGACTGCTCGTGGATTCTGAGAGAAGGAAGATCATGCGCCTGAATGACCTCGGTATCGTCCGCACCCGTATCGAGCGCCCGGATCCGGGTGACGTCGCCCGACTCTCGCAGTTCGGAGTGGCGACCATCCACGAGGCGTTGGGACGGGTCGGCCTGATGCGGCCCTACATCCGGCCGGCCTACAGCGGGGCGAAGCTGTGCGGCCCCGCGGTCACCGTGCTGCTGCAGCCCGGCGACAACTGGATGTTCCACGTCGCCGCCGAGCAGGTGCAGCCAGGCGATGTGATCGTGGCCGGCTGCACAACCGAGAGCGAGGACGGCTTCTTCGGCGAGCTCCTCGCCACGTCGCTGACGGCGCGCGGATGCGGGGGCCTCGTGATCGACGGCGGAGTCCGGGACGTCGCCGACCTGGAGAAGATGGACTTCCCGGTCTTCTCCCGCGCGATCAACTCCAAGGGTACGGTCAAGGCGACCCTCGGCTCCGTGAACATCCCGGTCGTCGCCGCGAATGCGCTCGTCAACCCGGGCGATGTCGTCGTCGCCGACGTCGACGGGGTCGTCGTCGTCCCGCGACAGCTCGTCGCGGCCGTGGCGGACGCGTGCCGGACACGCGAAGACAACGAGGAATCCAAGCGGGAGAGGTTCCGCGCCGGCGAACTGGGCCTCGACCTCTACGGCATGCGCGAGCCGCTCGCCGCCGCCGGCCTGGAATACGTGGAGGACTGACATGGCGCACGGCGATACGACCGGTGGCTTCGAGAAGTCGCCAGGCTGGCTGGACTGGTATGACGGACCGAGCACTCCGACGTTCCGTCTGCCCGACGGGGCCGTCGATGCGCACTGCCACGTGTTCGGCCCCGGCGGACAGTTCCCCTATTCACCGGAGCGCAAGTACACCCCGTGCGACGCGTCGGCGGCGCATTTGTTCGCGCTGCGTGACGGTCTGGGCTTCGACCGCAACATCATCGTGCAGGCCACCTGCCACGGTGCCGACAACAGTGCCCTCGTCGATGCCCTGCAGCGCAGCGAGGGGCGGGCGCGGGGGGTGGCGACGGTGTGTCGGGACGTGACCGAAGAACAGCTCGCCGAGTTGCACGACGCCGGTGTGCGCGGAGTGCGCTTCAACTTCGTCAAACGCCTCGTCGACCGCGTGCCCACCGATTCGCTGGATGAGATCGTCGCGAAGATCGCCCAGCTCGGCTGGCATGTGGTGATCTACTTCGAAGCCGATGACCTCCCCGAGCTTTACGACTTCTTCTCCGGCATCCCGGCCGATCTGGTGGTCGATCACATGGGCCGACCCGACGTCACGAAGGATCCGGACGGACCCGAGTTCGCACTCTTCCTCCGCTTCCTGCGCGAGAATCCGAACGTGTGGACGAAGGTCACCTGCCCGGAGCGATTGAGCGTCACCGGCCCGAGCGCACTCGACGGCGAACAGCACGCCTACTCGGATGTCGTGCCGTTCGCGCGTCGAGTGGTCGAGGAGTTCCCCGACCGCGTGCTGTGGGGGACCGACTGGCCGCATCCGAACCTCAAGGACCACATGCCCGATGACGGCCGGCTGGTCGACTACATCCCGCAGATCGCGGCCACCCCTGCCCTGCAGCAGAAGCTGCTCGTGGACAATCCCCGCCGTCTCTACTGGCCAGAAGGAGCATGACATGGCGCTCGACAAGCCGTACAAGGACGTCCCCGGCACGACCATCTTCGACGCCGACCAGGCCCGCAAGGGATACCACCTCAACCAGTTCTCGATGTCGCTGATGAAGCCGGAGAACCGTGAGCGCTACCTCGCCGACCGCGAGGCGTACCTCGACGAGTGGCCGCTCACTCCCGTGCAGCGTCAGGCCGTCCTCGACTTCGATCTGAACATGTGCATCGCCGAGGGCGGCAACATCTACTTTCTCAGCAAGATCGGGGCGACGCACGGTCTCAGCTTCCAGCAGATGGCAGGCTCCATGACGGGGATGTCGGAGGCCGCCTACCGCGACATGATGGTCGGCGGCGGGCGTCGCCCCGAGGGCAATCGCCGCAAGGACCTCGACGGGTGGACACCACCTGTTTCGGCGCAGAAGTCCGAGACGATTCGGCCAGATGCTCCGGCGAAGTACACCTCCGCCCTCTTCACCTCGCACGTGCCGGCGATCGGCGCCGCGATGGACCTCGGCAAGACGGAGGAGCCGTACTGGAAGAAGGTCTTCTCCGGGTATGACTGGACGCGGGCATGGGCGAAGGACGACAGGCCGGACGTCGTGATCCTCGTGTACAACGACCACGCCACCGCCTTCGACTCGTCGATCATCCCGACGTTCGTGCTCGGCACGGGTGCGCACTACCCGGTGGCCGACGAAGGCTACGGCCCGCGGCCGGTCCCCGACGTCAAGGGGTACCCCGAGTTCGCCGCCCACATCGCGCAGTCCGTGATCCAGGACGACTTCGACCTCACCCTCGTCAACGAGATGGTCGTCGACCACGGCCTCACCGTGCCGCTGTCGCTCGTCTACGGCGATGTCGACGAGTGGCCGGTGCGGGTCATCCCGCTCGCGGTGAACGTGGTGCAGTACCCGGTGCCGTCCGGTCGCCGCTGCTATGAACTCGGCCGCGCGCTCCGCCGCGCGCTCGACAAGTGGGACGGCGAGCCGCTCAACGTGCAGATCTGGGGCACCGGTGGCATGAGTCACCAGCTGCAGGGGCCGCGTGCCGGCCTCATCAACGAGGAGTGGGACAACGCCTTCCTCGACCACCTCATCGCCGATCCGCTGGGGCTGACCGAGTGGGATCACATGGAGTACGTCGACGAGGCCGGCTCAGAGGGGATCGAGCTCGTCGACTGGCTCATCGCCCGCGGTGCGATGGACGACCAGTTCGGCGGCGGGAGCCCGGAGGTGAACCACCGGTTCTACCACGTGCCGGCGTCGAACACCGCGGTCGGGCATCTGGTCCTGACCAACCCGTCCGCCTGACGCGATCACCGAGGAGAGAACGATGACGAACGACATGGTCCGAGTAGCAGTCGTCGGCGCCGCCGGTGCCTTCGGAATGAAGCATCTGGACGCACTGGCGAACATCCCGGATGCCCGGGTCACGGTGGTCAGCGGAACTCGGCTGGGGCCGACGCGCGAGGTCGCCGAGAAGTACGGCGTCCCGACCGTCGTCGTCGGTCTCGATGCCGTCCTCGAGCGCGATGACGTCGATGCCGTGATCCTCGCGACGCCGACCGGTCTGCACGCGGCGCAGACGCGCGCGGTGCTCGCGGCGGGCAAGCACGTGCAGGTCGAGATCCCGCTGGCGGATTCGCTGGCGGATGCCGAGGCCACGCTCGCGACCGCCGAGGCGTCCGGCCGTGTGGCCATGGTCGGCCACACACGGCGGTTCAACCCGTCGCATCAGCTGGTGCACGAGCGCATCGCGGCAGGCGAGTTCGCCGTGCAGCAGATGGACGTCCAGACGTACTTCTTCCGGCGGAGCAACACGAACGCGAAGGGCGAGCCGCGTTCCTGGACCGACCACCTGCTCTGGCATCACGCCGCGCACACGGTCGACCTCTTCGCGTATCAGGCCGGCCGGATCGTGCAGGCGAACGCCATTCAAGGACCGATCCATCCCGTACTCGGCATCGCCATGGACATGTCGGTGCAGCTCAAGAGCGAGACCGGAGCCCTCTGCACGCTCTCGCTCTCCTTCAACAACGAGGGCCCGTTCGGAACGTTCTTCCGCTACATCGGCGACACCGCGACGTACGTCGCCCGGTACGACGATCTCTTCAGCGGAGCGGAGGAGCGGATCGACGTGTCGCACGTCGCCGTGAGCATGAACGGCATCGAGCTGCAGGACCGCGAGTTCATCACGGCGATCCGCGAAGGCCGTGAGCCGAACTCGTCCATCCGGCAGGTCATCGACTGCTACCGCGTGCTCAGCCAGCTGGAGGAGCAGCTCTCGTGAAGCAGCCGCGCGTCGGGCTCGGCTGCATGTCGCTCAGCCTCGCGTGCGGCGTACCGGGGGCCGATGAGGACGCCCTGGCGATGCTGCGCACGGCATGAAAGGCATCTCCTCGATGGCGACCAGGGCGCTCCTCGCCGACCTTACCGCCGCCGCGGCGGCAGCCGGCCTCCCGCGCGTCGAGATCGAGGCAGTGGGCGGTGTCGACGCCGCGCGCCGCGTGGCGGCGGGCGAGCAGTTCGACCTCGTCGTCCTCGCATCCGGCGCTCTGTCGGAACTCGCTGGCAGCGGAAACGTGCTGTCGTCCTCGGTGACCCCGCTGGTGCTCTCGCACACGGCGGTCGCGGTTCGCTCTCCGGGCTCCCCGCGGGCGATCCCGTCGCCGAGCCCCGCATTCGACGATGCATCCGGCGTGCGGGCAGCGCTGCGGGACGGCGGACGCATCGGCTACTCCACTGGCCCGAGCGGCACTGCGCTGCTCCGCCAGATCGAGCGCTGGGGAATGGCTGACGAGGTGCGAGATCGCCTCGTCCAGGTGCGACCGGGGATGCCGGTCGCGCGTCTGGTGGCCGACGGCGAGGTCGACATCGGCTTTCAGCAGCTCAGTGAGATGGTCGGGCAGGCCGGCGTGCGGATCCTCGGAGTGCTCCCGCCGGACTGTGCGATCGACACGGTCTTCTCCGGGGGTATCGCCACGTCGTCGGCCGATCCCGCGGCATCCGGCGCCGTCCTGGCCTTCTTCGCCTCGGACGCCGCCCTGCCGATCAAGGCGTCGCACAGCTTCAGCGCAGCATCCCCCCGGTGATGTCCGTCGGCCGGTGAAGCGGCTCAGAGCCCGGCCAGCGGCCAGCCCGTGTATGCCTCGGCGAGGTAGGTGCGCCCGGCATCCGACTCGACCACCGTGCGCAGCTCGCCCAGTTGACGCATCCGGTCGAACTCACTCGTCTCCGGGGTCACGTGCAGCATGTTCGTCATCCACCAGGAGAAGTGTTGTGCCTTCCAGATGCGCTTCAGCGCAGCATCCGGGAATGCCTCGATGAGGCGTGAGTCGTTCTCCTGCAGGAGTGCTCGAAGTGCGCGTTCGAGGATGACGACGTCGGCCACGGCGAGGTTCATCCCCTTCGCCCCGGTGGGCGGAACCGTGTGTGCGGCATCTCCGATGAGAGCCACGCGGTTGTCGAGCAGTCGATTCGCGACGAAGCTGCGGAACCGCAGGATGTCGCGCTGGAAGATCGGCCCCTCCTTGAGGGTCGTGCCGGGGATTCGTCGCTGGAGCTCCTCCCAGAGCCGCGCCTCCGTGTACGCCGCGGTGTCATCTTCCCGGTCGCACTGGAAGTACATGCGCTGCACGGTGTCGCTGCGCTGGCTGATCAACGCGAATCCATCGGGGGAGTTGGAGTAGATCAGCTCCTCGGCGCTCGGGGGCGCCTCGCAGAGGATGCCGAACCATGCGAACGGATACTCGCGGGAGTAGCCGCCCGCTCGTGATCCGGTGACGGCGGTGCGGGCCACCCCGCGAGAGCCGTCGGCGCCGACCACGAAGTCCGCCTCGATCTCGAATGGCGTGCCATCGGCGTCGACACCGACGACGCGCGGGCGGTCGGTGTGCGCGTCCTCGATCCGCTCGGCTTTCGCGCCGAAGCGCAGATCCTGCCCCTTGTCGAGGCGTGCGGCGATGAGATCCTTCAGCACCTCGTGCTGCGGGTACAGCCAGACAGCGCGGTCGACCTGCGCGGCGAAGTCGATGCGGTGCCCCTCGCCGGCGAACCGGAGTTCGATCCCCTCATGACGGTTGCCGTCGACGCGCACGCGTGAGGAGGCGCCGGACGACTCGAGCAACTCGACTGTCCCCTGCTCGAGGATGCCCGCGCGGATCGTGGATTCGATCGATTCGCGCGTGCGGGCATCGATGACGATGGTTTCGATGCCCGACGCCGCGAGCAGGTGGGAGAGAAGCAGGCCCGCCGGTCCTGCGCCGATGATGGCGACCCGGGTGCGGATGGTGTCGGGCATGTCGTCTCCTCTGACGTCGTGGCGCTTTCGGCTGATTCAGTATGGATACGAGCTCGACAACAAGGTCATCGTATCTCGTTCAATGGGAATCCGCTTCCTATCTTCACGTTCTTTCCGCGAGGGCCCGATCGATCTCTCGTGCCGCGGCGAACAGCTCGACCAGGGCCGGTTCCGTGTCCGCCTCGCGCGGAAGCACCACTGAGAGGGCCGCGATGACCGTCCCGGTGGGATCGCGCACCGGGACGGCGAGCCCCGTCGAGATGTCCTCGATGTACCCCGGGGCCTCCGCATAACCGGCGAGCCGGATCTCGTCCAGCTTCCGCCGGAGAGCCTCAGAATCAACGATCGTGGCGACTGTCAGGCGTTGCATCGGGCCGGAGAGCACCCGGTCGCGCGTGGTGCGTTCGGCGTGCGCGAGTAGCAGGAGTCCCGAGGAGGACGCGTGCAGCGGCAGTCGGCCGGCGATGCGCGTCACATTCGACCCGGATCGCGGAGCGCTGAGGCGCTCCAGGAAAAGAGCCTCGTCCTGTTCCAGGATCGCGAGCTGCGTGTGCTCCTGGATGCGAGCCTGCACCCTCTCCATCAGGGGGAGCGCGACCTGTCTCAGTCGAAGGGCCCGAGATGACCGGGTGGCGAGTTCCCAGAGCCGCATCCCCACGCGCACGCCGTTCGACTCGTCGCGTTCCAGCAATCCCGCGGCGACGAGTTCGCCGACGATCCGATGGGCGGAAGACGGAGGCAGATCGGCTCGGCGGCCGATCTCGGCGGCCGTCTGCACCGTTCGCGTCGGCGTGAAGGTCTCGAGAACACGGATCAGGCGATCGGTCACGGAGTCGCCGCTCGGAGAGTTCGCCATGTCAGTCCGAGCCGCCCTCCTTGTGAAGGCTCGACGAGGCTGCCGGCTCGCTGCACAACGAACGCCAGAGGTGGCGGAGCCGATCGACCATATCGATGCTTCGGTCCAGCCGCCACTGCTCTTGAAGCCCATCAGCGGCCGCGATCATGAGCTGTGCGACGAGCTCCGCCGAGATGCTTTCACTCGCCTCGCCATCCGCCTGTGCGATCTTGACGTCCTGTGTGAGTGCATCGCGAAGAGACTGACAGCGCTCCACGAAGAATGAGTGTGACGGATGCTCCGGGTGCGCCGCCTCGGCCGAGAACTCAGCGTAGAGCTGCACCAGACCGGGGACGCTCTGGTTGTGTGCGATGACGGCCAGAAAACCCTCGATGCCCGGCGGGCGTTCCGCGAAGGCGATCCGGTCGTGCTCGTCCCTCGTGCGCAGCACCTCTTCATACAACTGCTCGCGCGTGCGGAAGTGGTGAAACAGGCCCGCCTGGGTGAGTCCGACTCGATCTGCGATCTCGCTCACGTATGTCCGTCGGTAGCCGTGCTGCGCGACGGCGGCGAGGGCCACCTCGAGAATCTCCGCACGCTTCGCCTCGCCCTTTGCATATCGTCCGCGGCCCGCCATAGCGCAAGCCTACGTCGGATCGATGCGTCGTCCGGTGAAATCCTGCGTCGCCCTAGGTCTGATGGAGACTCGCGCCATTTGATTCCGACCAGCAGGTTGCGGTCCTTGGGGACAGCATAGAACGCGTCCTCCAACTCGGCGGGTGGGACGTCGCCGAGGTAGCCGTGGAGCCGTTGGGTGTTGTGCCAGTGCACCTACCCGAGGGTCGCGAGCTCGAGGTCCTCGATGCGAACCGCGGCACGCCATTGCTGAGATGACCCGAGCCATCTCCGGGACTACAAGAGGTCGCATCGAGTGCAGCCCCGATGAAGTACTTGCTCAGCTCCGGGACGAGTTCAGCACCCTCCGCCCGCTCGTTGAGAAGCTACGCGAGCTCGCGCCTGTGGAACGGGAGCTTGCAGGACTCGTGGAAGACGAGAAACAGGCGCGTGACGTATTGGCGACGTATGCGCGGGAGCGCCGGGAGCGACTCGCGCAGGGAAAGCAGAGCGCTCGGGTCTGAGTCGGCTCACTACTCCGGCACGTCGCTGAGTATCTGCACGATACGAGCCCAGAGGGAATCGTTCCAACCCTCCCTCAGTGTGGCCGCCATTGTGATGTCTCACGGCATTGTGAACGACTGAACCCCCGGTTTCTGGGGGTTCAGTCGTTGTTGCGTCGGTAGTTGAGGGTGAATCAGGCAGATGATCTCGGTGCAGGCGTGGGATCGACCGGTGCCGAGGTGGAGCATGCGGTCCGAGACAGCTCCCCCATCCGATCTCGCCGCTGCGCACGATCGAGGACGTCGAATGGGTCACCACTGACCGGCAGACTGGCACAACGCGAGACGCCTGCACCCGACCCTCGGAGCAGCCCGCACTAGGGTTCGACTCCGGCCTACGGCAACAGCGATCTCTGGTTCCTTGCGCCGGGTCAGCAGGTTCCCTCGACCGGACACATCGATCCGCGAATCGCCTCTCCATCGGAGGTGAGGATGATCTCGGCCCGGGCTACGCGCCCTTCGACGACCTGGTCGTATGCGTGCGACGCATGGCGGATGACGGCGATCTCGCTGTCGCGGGGCGGATCTTGTCCACCCGGTGCAGCGACGTCTGGAGGGCTCCGAAGTCCGTCGGCAGCGATCGTGCCGTCCATGAGGTAGACCTGCGTCATCGCTTCCTTGATTGTGCCGATGAGATACGCGCGGTAGTTCTCTTCGGTGTACTGCTGCGGGCCGTAAATGACTTCGCCAGCCTGGACGGCCTCGAACCTGCGTGAGTTCTCGGCGTCGAGTTGGGTGAGGAAGGCAGAATAGCCCGGGTTCGGCAGCAGTCCTGCTTTCGAAGCGTCGATGAACTGCACGACGTCCGTCGAGGCGGCTTGGACTGCTGCATCGAACACCTCGGCTGCCGCATCCTGAGTGTTCTGGAAGCCGGCCCGTTCGGTGGCATCGGAGCGTGCTTGCAGGAGAAAAAAGCGCAGCTGACGCATCGGCACCTCTATTCCGTCAACCGTTAACGGCACGACATCGTCAGCCCACGGCGATTCCTGCGTCACGTCGTGTGGGCCGCGAGGTGATCCCTCGTGGTGGGTCAACAGGCCCATCGCTGCCGACAGAACTGCAACCACCGCGATGGCGAGGGCGAGTGTAAGCCCGGTGCGACGGTGATGCCGCGGTGTGGTCATCATGCATGGTCCTCAAGTGTCGAGGCACGGAGGCTGCGGTCGGGTTCGCAGCCTCCGTGCCTCGGTTCGGTCACGGTGCGGCGAGCCGCCCGATCTCGGCTGCAGTGAGTGCTCGTTGATACGTGCTCACGCTGTCGATGGTGCCGTTGACGAAGTCGACCGGCTGCCGGTCCCACTCCCCGGCGCCCACCACGAGCGCCGCCTTCGCGGTCCACATGGCGGGGGCGCTGGTGCTGCCCTTCAGGATCCCGTTGATGTAGAGCGAGAGTGTGCCAGCCGGGCGATCGTAGACGGCGGCGAGATGGTACCACGTTCCCGCCACCACGGGATCCGGTGATGTCACGAGGCTGGCGTTGGGAGAGAGCGACTTGGTGTGGCGCAGCGCGATCTGGAACTTTCCCCCTGCGAACTGCAGATAGAACGGGCTGACTGGGAACGACGGCATGCTGAGGTAGGTCTGGTTCCCTCCCGTCGCCACCGCGGGCTTCACCCATGTGGAGATGGTGAAGCTCTGGCCGGTGTCGATAGGCGCTGAAGGGATGGTGGCCACGGTGCCCTTGGTGCCGTTGAACGAAGCCGCAGTCGGACCGAACTTCGAACCGGTCGTCCAGGTCGCCTGCCCGGCAAGTGACCCGCGGGGCTGATTTCCCGTGCTGTCTCCGACGAAGATGCCGGTGGTCTCGTCGAACCCGAGGTAGGCGGTGGCGCCAGTTCCGATGGCCACGGCCTCCTGTGTGGTCAGTGCACGCGGAATGAGGCGTACATCGTCCACGGAGGCGTTTGCGAAGTCGACGTTCGCGCCGTTCCACTTCGCGCGGCCGACGGTCGTGTGGCCGTTGGCTTTCCATGAGGCGACCGCATTTGCTGAGCCCTGCAGCTCACCATTCACGTAAAGCCTGATCTTCTGCGCTCCCGCATCGTAGATCCCGGTGAGGTGGTACCAGGTCCCCGCCACCGGATTCAGGCCTTTGACCTGCGCGTAGCCGGCCGAGGTGGAGTCCGTGCTGCGCTGGGTGAATGCGAACTTACCGCCCTCCAGTTGCAGGTAGAACGGACTGATGTTGACGCCGTCTGTGCTCACATAGCTTTGGTAGCCGGACAACGTGGCGGGTTTCACCCACGCTGAGACGGAGTAGCTCTGGCTGGTGTCGACGGAAGGGGTGGCCAGGTCGACCCAGCTGTTCGACGAACCGGAGAAGGCGACTGCGCCGGACCCATCAGAGGCTGCGACGCGGGTGGCTCCTGGCTGCAGCAGGCCTGTGTTGTTCGCTCTGCTTGAATCCAGCGCGGTGGAGCCGGCTGTTTCATTGAAGCGCAGGTACGTGCCGGTCCCGCGCGTCGGCGCCTGGACCCCTGGACCGTTGTATGCCCCGATGTTGGGGGCGGATGTGGCTGAGACGCTGTTGCCGAAGAAGTCGAGCCCACCGTTGCCGGCGATCACCGCCCCGGCGCCGAGGGCAGGGGAACCCGCCTGCAGCTGGTAGACGCTGGCGCTGGCGCGCCCATCGGTGCCGGCTCCGGCGTTCACGAGAAGCGGGTCGCCGGTGAGCTTGGGTGTTCCGCCTGGCTCGGTGGTCGGGTGGTGGCCGAAGAACAGATTGTTCGACCAGCTCGTCCGGGTGTTGTTATAGCCTCCGGTGCCCAGCTTGTAGATGAGGTTGTTGCGGTAGGTGAACGAGGTGCCGGTGTTGGGAGTGCTGCTTGTGATGTCGCCGTTGTTGTTCTCGGGCAGATAGATGGTGTTGTTGTAGACATCGACGGTTCCGCCGGATTTGAGTCCGTTCTGACCGCTGAAGACGGCATAGGCGGCGCCGTCATTCTGGCTGATGTTGTAGCGAATCTCGGACTTGCCGAGCGCGCCCCAGGTGGCATTGCAGCAGACGAGAACGAATCCCCATGGATTGTCGTGTGAATAGTTGTACTGGACGACTGTGTCAGTTGCGTAGTTGTCGATGTCGAAGGCCTGGCCGTCCACGTAGGCGCGGGAGTTTCGAGCGACTTCGTTGTACTGCCACACGCCGTCGTTGGTCCAGCCGGACCACAGCGCGGCGCCGGAGAAGCGGTAGCCGCTGTCGGTGGCGACGTTGTACTGCACGAGGGGTGCGTCGCAGAACACGCAGACGATGGAGTTACCGCCGGCGTCGCGAATCGTGTTGTTCTCGATGACGACGTTCGTCGTAGAAATGTCGCGTTGCACGCCGACCGGGGAGCCGATGTAGATCGCACCGGCGTCGACATCAGTGATCGTGTTCCCCGCGATGTGGACGTCGTTCCAATTGCCCGTGGTGTTGGCATCCGTCACCTCGAAGTTGATCGCGGATGTGTGCGTCGGTTGGGGGTCGTTGACGCCCCAGCTGCCATCAACGCTGTTGATGTCGTTGTCCACGACGTGAATTCCGTGCAGGATGCCCGTGGTGTCGTTTCGGGCGAGGAAACCGGCGCGTTGCGCGACCGTGCTCGACGTGTTCTTGATCTCGAGTCCCGTGACCGTCCAGTACTGCTGGTTGTAGAGGTAGACGGCCGCCGCGGCTCCGTTGCCGTTGATGATCGGTCGTGCTCCTGCACCATAGGAGTCGATGACGACCGGATTACCCGCGGTCCCGGAGCCGAGTGGATGGAGCTGACCGTTCCACACACCACCGGCTTCGAAGAGGATCTGGTCGCCCGCGCCGAACGTAGTTGCGTTGACCGGCGTCGTCGTTCGCCAGGCCTCAGTGGGCGAGCAGCCGGAGTCGCTGTCGTCGCCACTGCTGGAGACGTAGTACGTGGTGCAGGGCGCAGCATGCGCGGTCAACGGGACGGACGTGATCATGCTCGCCAGCAGCGCCGTGGCCGTGGCGACGGCGAGCAGTCGTCGGTTTGAACTCAAGATGACTCCTTTGTCGGGAATTGCTTCCAACCACATAAGTAGCAGATTTCGTGTATCGATACAAGGCCTGGCTGGCAACTTCAGGGAGCGGCGGATGGGAAGGCGTGGCGCAACCGGAAACGCTCGTCGGCAGTGACAGCAAGGATCGAACCGTGGCTTGCTCCAGGTGGGAGCGTTGCCTTGAGCGGGCGCCAGGTCGGGTTCTCCAACGATTCGCTGAAGAACCCCAAGTAGCGGCGCAGGCGGAACTCGTCGATGTACAAGTACCAGCCATCGGGGCCAGCAATGACGATCGGCCCTTCCCCGTGGGCAAGGGTTCCGGAGCCGATCCCCTCGGCGATGAACTCGTACTCGGTCGCGTCGAGGCGTGGAGACCGTTCCACGGTAATGAATTTCGCGCCGGGAGTGGACGAGTCGGGCGACCGTTCGTCCTTGATGAACCGGTAGAACGCGCCGTCATGCTCGATGACGGTCGCGTCGATCACGGACCAGCCCTTGTCGATCCATACCCGAACATCAGTGATGTCTCGGAAGTCGGTCGTCCAGCCGGCGAAGGTGCGATGGTGGCGGTGCTGGTCGGTGCGCGGGCGTGAGTCGTCGTAGATCGTCGAAGCCCAGTAGACGAAGTACGCGCCTCGTTCCGGGTCGTAGGTTGCTTCGGGAGCCCAGGCGTTGCCGGCGTTCGGAGGTGCGATCGATAGCAGCCACGGTTCGCTCCAAGTGATCAGATCGGGACTGCTCCACACGACGATCGATCCGCTGCCGTGAAGGATGCAGTCCTCCCACGCTGTATTCGGGTCCCGTCCCGCGATGCGCAAGTCCGTTGCCAGCAGGAAGAACCCGGAGCCGTCGGCGCGACGCAGCAGGAAGGGATCGCGCACCCCCTGTTCACCGACAGTCGAGCGAAGCACCGGAGCACCACCGTAGAGTGCCCGCCAGCGATCTGGCCGGTCTCCGTCGCTCAGCGCAAAACGGACCTGTTCGCCGTCCGGCTCGTCGGCCGAGGTGAAATACGCGAAGAGATATCCAAGCTTCTCACTCATCCCTTGATGCTGCCCTGCACGAGTCCGCTGACGATGTGTCGCTGCATCAGGGCGAAGAGAATCACCATCGGTATAAGCACGATCACTGTGATCGTCATGAACATCGGCCAGTCGGTGGTGAACTGGCTCACTGCCGAGTACACCAGCAGCACCAACGTCTGCTTGTTGCCCGAACTGATGAAGACATTCGGAGTGATGAAGTCGTTCCAGACCCACATCGTTTGGAAGACCCCGACGGTGATGAGGATCGGTCGGATCAGGGGCAGAACGATCGTGTGGTAGATCCGCCACGACGATGCGCCGTCCAGTCGGGCGGCTTCGAGCAGGTCGGCAGGAACGGTTCGCATGTATCCGAGGATCAGGTAGTAGCAGAAGATCGCGCCGACACAATACAACGCGATCAGCCCCTCCAGCGAGTCCACGAGCCGTACCCCGACGAACATGCGGTACAGCGGGATGAGGGTGGCTTGGCCGGGGATGACGAACGCGAGCACGAGGACGCCGCCGATGACCTGCGACACCCAACTGCGCCCGATGATCCTCCCGAACGCGGCGAGGGAGCCGATGAACAGCATGAGGGCGATGGACACCGCGGTGACATAGACGGTGTTGAGCAGACTCTGGAACACCGGGGTGGTTGTGAACACCCGGATGTAGTTGTCCAGATTCAGCGTCGACGGCAGAGCGAGGGGCGACGCGACCGCCTCGGGCTGTGTCTTGAGTGTGTTGACGAGGATGTAGTAGAACGGCAGCGCCATGATCGCGGAGGCCGCAAGCATGACAATCGAGAGCGTGATCCGCTTCAGAACCTGAGAGAGGCTGCGTGATCGGTTCATGAGTATCTTCTTTCTACGACTCGGGTGAGCCCGAGCTGCCCAATGACGACAAGGCCGACGATGATCAGGAAGACCACCGCCAGTGCGCTCGCAGCCCCCACGCGTCCTTCGGCGATGCCGTTCTGGATGAGCGACTGAGTCAGGGTGCGGGTCGCGAATCCGGGGCCGCCGCCGGTCAGGGTGTAGGGGAGGTCGTAGACCTTGAGGCCGTTCGTCATCAGCAGGAGGGTGCTGATAGTGATCGCCGGGGCCAGTAGCGGCAGGGTGATCGACCGAAAGGTCTGCCACGCGTTCGCGCCGTCGATGCGAGCCACTTCGTAGTACTCCGTGGGAATGGACTGCAGATAGGCCAGGTAGAGAATGGCGTGCCACCCGGTGAGCGACCAGAGCGTGACGATGATCGTCGACAGCTGGGCGAGAGCAGGGTCTGACAGCCATGGGACGGGGCCGATCCCCGCGACCGTGTGGAGGATCGAGTTGAGAACGCCGGAACTGAGCGGGTTGAGAATGAAACCCCACACCAGACCGAGCACGGCGATGCTCGGAATTGCCGGGAAGAAGAACGCGGCGCGAACGGAGTTGCGTCCGAAGAAGCGCTGATTCAGGATCAGGGCCAGGGGGATCGCGCCGACGGTGACCAGGACGGTCGTGGCGACGGCGTAGAACATGGTGAACCCGAGGGCGGCGAGCATCGAGTCGTCGCGGAAGAGTTGAAGGTAGTTCTTCAAGCCCACGAAGGCGAAGTCACTGGTGTAGCCGTTGAAGTCCGTGAAGCTATAGAAGACCGACTGGCTCATCGGGATGACGTACAGCACGACGAACACGATCACGATCGGGAGCATGAACATGCTCGAAGTAAAGGTCCCGCGCGAACGCATCAGCGCCGCTCGACGCCGGGCGGCGGGAGGGGCGGTGAAAAGCTGACGGTCCGCATCGAGCGTGCGCAGTGAAGTGCTCACGTGGTGGTGCCCCTTTCATAGAGGATGGTGCGGGTCCGGCCGCGGCTGCAGCCGGACCCGCAAGGTGTTACCGCAGTGACGCCAACTTGGCGTCCAACGCCGTTCCCACGTCGGCCGGTTCGATCTCACCGAGAATGAGGCGCTGCAGCTGCGCGGTAGCTTCACTGTTCAGTGCAGCGGAATCCGTGACCCATGAGACCTGGGGCAGGTAGAAGCGACCTTCGCGTACATCCGCGGCCATCAGATCCAGGGAGGGGTCCAGTTCCGGTGTGTAGTCGGCTGTGGTGGTGATCGCCTGATTCTGCTGCTGATAGAGCTGGACGCCCTCCTTGCTCTGGAGGAACTCCACGAACTTCTTTGCCGCTTCCTCGTGCTCGGTCTTCGAGTTGATTGCGTAACCGGGTGAGACGGCGCCCGCCCAGTACGACTCTGAAGCGCCAGGGATGGGCCAGAAGCCGAGCTTCATGTCCGGTGCGCCGGACTGAACGGATCCGAGCGCCCACGAACCTGTGGTGATCATCGCGACCTGACCGTTCTGGAACTCGCTGGTCACCTGGTCGCCATCGAGACCAGTGACGGAGGTCGGGACAAGATCCTCCGTGAAGAGGCGATACCACTCAGTCACCGCGTCGGTCCACGTGTCTTCGAAGGTGGTCTCACCCGCCCAGATCTGCGCGTCCATATCGCCCCCAAGCGCCTGGTTCTCAAGCCCCAGCAGCGACGCGAGCACAATCGAGATGCCGCTTCCGCCATCATAGATCGGGGTGATTCCGGCATCCTTCAGCTTCTTGCAGAGATCGAGGAACTCATCCCAGGTTGCGGGAGGTTCCGTGGCACCGACCTCGGCCAGGAGATCCTGGTTGTAGAGGATGCCACCGCCCCACGAAGCCACCGCCGCACCGTACACCTTGTCATCGGTCGTGTAGGTGTCGCGAGCAGCTTGGGCGATATTGTCGATCCACGGCTCCGCGCTGAGATCCTTCGCGAAGCCTCCGTCCATGATCGCCTGTTTGTTCTCGGCGGTGATGATGAAGACGTCCGCGGCGGTTCCGCTGCCCAGTCGGGTCTGCAGCGTCTGGACATACCCATCCACGGGTGTGCCGTAGGAGACCTCGAGCTTGATATCCGGGTTCTCCTTCTGGAAGGCGTCGATCACCGGCTTCATCATCTCGGGGTTGTCCCAGGAATAGAACGACAGCGCGGACGTGTCGGAATCGGAACCGGCGGAGCAGCCCGTCAGGGTCGCGCCCACGACGAGGGCGGTTCCGATTGCTGCCATCGCCAGTCGGCGTTGGCGGCCATTGTTGAGTAGCGACATTGCGTACCTCTCAGTGTTGGGTGGTGCTATCAGGGTTTAGTGAGTGCGCGCGTAACGGGTGCGTGCGAGGGCTCGACCATTTCGAGCAGACCGTCGTCCCGGTGGACGAGGCGGTCGATCGCGAGCTCCCGGCGGTAGCCAGTACCGTCGGGGATCGCGAAGCGGTGGTAGGCGATGAACCATTCGTCGGCGCCGGGAATCTGGATGATCGAGTGATGACCGGTTGCGAGGATGCCGCGCTCGGTCGACTTCTCGAGCAGGACGCCGTGGTCCTCCCACGGGCCGAGAGGGCTGGTCGAGGTCGCATAGCGCACCCGGTAGTCCTCGTCGCGCGTGTCGTTCTCCGACCAGGAGAGATAGTACGTTTCCTGCCGCCGGTGGATCCATACTGCCTCACGGAATCCGGTAGGCGTCCATGACGTCACACTGCCGGCGTCGAAGGAGATCATGTCCTCTCCCAAGGCGACCAGATGCGCCATGCCGTTGCCCCAGAGCAAGTATGCGGTCCCGTCGTCGTCAATGAAAACGGACGGGTCGATGGCGCGTCCGTCGAACTCTCCCTCGGAGATCAGCGGGCGGCCGAGGTCACGAAACGGCCCAGTGGGGGAGTCCGCCACGGCGACGCCGATGTTCTCCTGCTCGGCTGTGTAGTAGAGATAGAAGCGCCCGTCGCGCTGAGCGACCGCAGGCGCCCACGCGTGTTCGCGGGCCCATTGGGTGTCATGGGGCAGCGAGAACACCCGGCCGTGGTCGACCCAGGCAGTCAGGTCGTTCGAGGAGAAGGCGCGAAAGGCCGTCGCACCCCAGTCCGGTAGTCCATCGCTGGTCGGGAACAGGAAGAAACGTCCGTCGAGGACGGTCAGGTGGGGATCAGCAAAGTGCCCCCGGAGTACGGGCGGCGCTACGGCTTTCGCGGCCGATTCTGCGTTCGTCATCGGGAGACCTCCGTGCTGGCATACACTGTCCACGCTGCTGAACGGTGGCTGAGAGGGAGCGAATGGTAACGATACAAGACGTGGCTCGAGCGGCAGGAGTCTCGCCGATGACGGTGTCCCACGTGATCAACGACCATCCGCATGTGCGAGACACTACGCGCGCCAAGGTGGTCCAGGCGATGGACGAGCTTGGCTATCGAGTGAATGTCGCCGCCCGCAACCTTCGGGCTGGGCGCACCTACACCATCGGACTCGCTGTGGCTGAGATCGACCGGCCGTACTGGGGCCAGCTCGCGGCTCGCATCATTGAGGAAGCGGCGCGACATGATCTGCGAGTACTGATCGAGCAAACCGGCGCCAGCCGCAAGAGCGAACTCGACGCGCTTGCCCTCTCGCGCAACCGCATGTACGACGGGCTCATACTGAGCACGGTCGGCCTCGGGCCTGCCGATACGGCTCAGTTGAACGTCAACTATCCGATCGTCATCCTCGGTGAGCGCATTTTCGACGGTCCAGTCGATCACGTCGCGATGGCGAACGTTGACGGCGCCTACGCGGCGATCCGCCATCTGATGGACCAGGGGTGTCGCCGCATCGCGACGATCGACGACCATGCCTCGGGCGAGGTGAACATGTCCACGCTGCGGTACGCCGGATTCATTCGCGCCCACGAAGACGCGGGTGTCGCCTTCGACCCCAATCTCGGCATCCACAGCCAGGGATTCGGGCTCCGCGATGGATACAACGCCACGCGGGCGCTCGTGGAGAGCGGAGCGTCCTTCGACGGGCTGTTCTGTGTGACCGACACTGTGGCGCTCGGGGCGCTGCGCGCCCTGAAGGACCTCGGGATAGCCGTTCCCGCCGACGTGAAGGTGATGGGTTTTGACAACATCCTGGAGAGCGAGTTCGGCGTGCCCTCGCTGTCCACGGTAGATCCGGACCACACCGGGATGGCTCGGGCGGCCGTCGACCTGCTGGTGCGTCGCATCGCGGAGGGGAGAGGAGGCGAGCGCCCCGTGGAGTTCGTGAGCACCTACCGGGTTATCGAGCGTGAATCCACACGCGCGAACGGTGTGCGTTCGGGCTGAGCCCTTGTCCTGCTGCGGCATCATCGGCGCCATTACGACCCTTTCCTGTATCGATACATGATCATGCGCTCTGGGGAGCCCCTTGTCAAGCGCCGACTTCGATGAGGGCGGTCGAGCGATGGTGGAGATGCTGACTCGAATTGATGTCATCCGGCCTTCCGCTGGAGCGACACCGGCCGTTCCCAGCGGTCGATGCGGTCTTCGGACGGTTCGAACGCGAGCTCGGGGCCGGCTGGATCGGATGACCGGCCATCGGCTCGTGCGGGGGTTGAAAGGACTGCGGCTCTCGGGGTACTGTATCGTTACATGCTCACGAAGACGTGCGAGTCAGATGATTGCGCGACCTCCCGTATCCGATCCCACACACGAGGAGTCTCCTCCATGCCAGATCTGTCCTGGGTTCCGCCGCGCCTCGCTCCGGGCGACGATGCTGCCGACCTCGCCCGAATCGACGCCGTCATTGCTGACGGCCCCTTCAAAGACACTTGGGAGTCGCTGCGCGCCTACCGGCCCGCGAGATGGTTCGGTGAGTCCAAGTTCGGGATCTTCCTCCACTGGGGCGTGTACTCGGTGCCCGCATACACCAGTGAGTGGTACCCGCGGAACATGTATTTCGAGGGCACCAAGGAGTTCGAGCATCATCGCGCGACCCAGGGGCCGCATTCGGAGTTCGGTTACAAGGACTTGATCCCGCATTTCCACATGAACGACTACGATCCCCAGGCTTGGGCGGCGCTGTTTCGGCGGGCCGGGGCACAGTACGTGGTTCCTGTGGCGGAGCACCATGACGGATTCGCGATGTACCACAGCGAGCGCACTCGCTGGGACGCCAGCCGCGTCGGCCCGCAACGCGACGTGTTCGGCGATCTGGCTGATGCTGTGCGGGAGCAGTCGATGACCTTCGGCGCGTCGTCGCACCGCGCCGAGCACTGGTTCTTCATGAACGGCGGAGCGCGGTTCGAGTCCGACGTGCGCGACCCCTCGTTCAGCGACTTCTATGGCCCGGCGCAGCGCGAGGAGACGCAACCGTCGCGGGCGTACCTCGACGATTGGCTGCTTCGTACCGTCGAGATCATCGATCAGTATCGGCCCGAGTTGCTGTGGTTTGACTGGTGGATAGAGAACCCGGCCTTCGAGCCGTACCTGCGCAAGCTCGCCGCGTACTACTACAACAGTGCTGCCGAGTGGGGTCGCGAGGTGGTCATCAACTACAAATGGGACGCATTCGCCGAGGGCAGTGCGATCTACGACATCGAACGCGGGGCGATGGCCGTCTCCCAGCCGTTCATCTGGCAGAACGACTCGGCCGTGTCGCGCAGCTCATGGTGCTGGGTCGAGGGGCACGTCTACAAGAGCGTCAACGAACTCGTGGGTGAGCTCCTCGACGTCGTCTCGAAGAACGGGAACCTGCTTCTGAACGTCGGCCCGAAACCCGACGGCACGATCCCCGATGCGGAGGTCGCCATTCTGGAGGGGATCGGCGCTTGGCTTTCGGTCTGCGGCGAGGCCGTGTACGGCACCGTTCCGTACAGAGTTCCCGGCGAGGGACCGCTGCAGGTCGAGGGCGGGTCTTTCGTCGATGGCAACGAGTCGGTGTTCTCGTCCGACGACTTTCGATTCACGGTCCGCAACGACGCCACCGGCTCGTACCTCTATGCATCGACGGTTGCGTGGCCGGAGGGTGACGAGGTCACGCTCACGACGTTCGGGCTCCGTCATCAGATCGAGCCGAGAGAGATCGACGAGATTCGGCTGCTCGGCATCGCCGAGCCGCTGGTCTGGCGGCGAGAGCTCGACGCGCTTTACGTTCGGCTGCCTGACGCTCGCCCGAACCCGCACGGCTACGCGCTGAAGATCAGCTTCGTGACTCCTGCTCCGCCCAAGCGCGTCGACTTCCTGCACCAGCTCTGACGTGTCGATGCTAGTGAGGTCGCTTCGCGGACACGACGACGCCTTGTAGCAACGTCACGTAGCAATCTGCAACGAGCTGATGCGGAAAGAGCGAGGCTCGACGCTGGGGCTCGGTTCAGCCGCCATCGCGGGCATCTGCGAAGCGCAGGGGGCTTTGCTCGACGTCGTGGTCGCGTTCCCGCTACTCCATCCAGCGGTGGTGAGAGTGGTCGTCGGATGCCGCAACGGAAGACAGGTCGCCGAGTCCGTGAGCAGATACAACGCCGAGATGCCCGAGGAGATCTGGGCGGATCTCGTAGCCGCAGGCCTACTCGCAGCAAGTCACACCCACCCCCTAAGGAGAACCCGTGACGACCATCGTTTCCGTCGAGACATACGACGTCCGCTTCCCAACTTCGCTGAGCATGGACGGCTCGGACGCGATGAACAAGGATGGCGACTACTCTGCCGCCTATGTCATCCTGAGAACCGACACCCCGGCCCTCTCCGGGTTCGGCTTCACGTTCACCATCGGGCGCGGCAACGACATCGTGACGCTCGCTGCAGAACAGCGGGCACAGCCGCTCATCGGTCGCAACCTCGAGGACATCGTCAAGGACCTCGGCGGGCTCTACCGTGAGCTGCAGTCCGACTCCCAGCTGCGCTGGCTGGGCCCGGAAAAGGGCGTGATTCACATCGCCCTTGCTGCAGTCATGAACGCGGTCTGGGACCTTGCCGCGCGCGTGGCTGACAAGCCGCTGTGGCGACTCCTCGTCGAGATGACCCCTGAACAGCTCGTCGACGTCGCGGACATGCGGTACCTGTCGGATGCGCTCACCCGCGATGAAGCAATCGACATCCTGCGAGCTCAGGAGTCCAGTCGCGCTGCCCGCATTGCTGAGCTGGACGCGCGGGGAGGCTACCCCTGCTACACCACGAGCGCAGGATGGCTGGGCTACAGCGACGAAAAGCTCCGCCGGCTCCTGCAGGAAGCCGTTGATGAGGGCTACCGCCACGTGAAGCTCAAGGTCGGTGCGAACCTTGACGAAGACATCCGCCGCCTTCGAATCGCGCGCGAGGTCATCGGCTCGGATGCCAAGCTCATGATTGACGCCAACCAGGTATGGGATGTCCCTCAGGCCATCGACTGGGTCAAGGCCCTCGCTGAGTTCAACCCGCACTGGATCGAGGAGCCGACGAGTCCCGATGACGTCTTGGGGCACGCGGCGATTCGGAAGGCTGTCGCTCCTATTGGTGTCGCCACGGGCGAACACGGCATGAACCGAGTGCTGTTCAAGCAGTTCCTTCAAGCTGAGGCCATCGACTTCTTGCAGCTTGACTCCGCGCGGCTGGGAAGCGTGAACGAGATTCTCGCGGTGTACCTGCTGGCTGCAAAGTTCGATGTGCCTGTCTGTCCTCACGCTGGCGGCGTTGGTCTGTGCGAACTCGTGCAGCACCTTTCCATCTTTGACTTCGTGGCTGTCTCGGGCACGCTCGAGAACCGTGTCACCGAGTTTGTGGACCACCTGCACGAGCACTTCGTGGACCCGTGTATCGTGACCAACGGAAATTACATACTGCCAGCGCAGGCGGGCTACTCCGCCGAGATGTATGCGGACTCCATCGAGCGGTACAGCTTCCCCGCCGGCGGCTACTGGCGCGAGAGCGCTGCCTGACTACGTTGAATTCCGCGGGGGGACTTCCGCGGGCACGTACTGAAGGTGGCCGTCGCGATCTTCCCCGGCACGAGGTTGCGCCGTGGCCGAGGGACACGCCGTGGTGCCGGTGGGCCGCACGTATCGCCTCGACCAGATCGTCGACGCGCACACCGATATCGAGTCAGGCGCGTTCGTCGGCCAAACCATCGTGGTCGTCTAGCTGCCCTCGTGTTCGCTTCGCATTCACGTCGCTCAGGTGACGCGGATGAGTGAGCGCTGCCAGCCCGACGATCCGTCAGGAGCGATCGGTGCGCGTTCCTCGATCTGGAGATCGCCGTTCTTGTTCACCGCGCGCACGGCTATGTAGTGCGTGCCGGGGGTCGCATCCCACTCCATGAACCACTGCACCCACGTGTCGTCGTTGATGGGCGTCGACATGGTCGCCGGCATCCATTCGCCATCGTCGATGCGCACCTCCACGCGTTCGATCCCCACGGACTGCGCCCAGGCGACACCGGCCAGCGGAATGGTCCCGGCCGGAACGGCCTGGCCGATACTGGGGGTGTCGAGCCGGGACGAGAACTTGATCGGCGCCTCCGCGCTGTATCCTCGCGGAGTCCAATAGGCCTCATCGTCGGCGAAAGTGGTGACTTTGAGCTCGGCGAGCCATTTCGTCGCCGACACGTAGCCGTAGAGCCCCGGCACGACCATGCGCACCGGGAAGCCGTGTTCGAGCGGGAGAGGCTCGCCGTTCATGCCGACCGCCAGGATCGCGTCGAGGTCGTCATCGATCAAGGCCGAAAGCGGCGTGCTCGCCGTGTAGCCGTCGACGCTGCGCGAGAGCACCATGTCGGCGCCGGACTTCACGCCGGCTTTCTTCAATACGTCGCGCAGTGGCACGCCGAGCCACATCGCGTTGCCGACGAGCTCACCGCCGACTTCGTTCGAGACGCAGGTCAGGGTGATCGCGTACTCGTCGAGTCCCATGTCGAGGATGTCCTGGAACGACATCTCGACTCGCTGGTCGACCATTCCATCGATCACGAGACGCCAGCTGTCGGGGTCGATCGTCGGGACCGTGAGGGCAGTGTCGACGCGGTAGAAGTCCTTGTTGGGTGTGAACAGCCTGGTCAGGCCCTTGATGTCGAGCTCGGCCCCCTCCGGCACCGTCACTCTCGTGCGCGCCGGCGGGAGCCTGAGAGCACTGCGGATCGACTCGACCGAACCCACCGCCATGCTCACTGTGCGCGCGGTGATGCCGACGATGATGGCGGATGCTCCGGAGATCGCAGCGAGAACGAAGAACCGCCGGCGGTCGAGGCCCTTCGGGGCCGCCGGGTTCCCGGGCACTGCGTCGGTCGCATCGACGTCCGTCCTCTCGCCGAGCGCCGTTTCCCTCCATGTTCGCAGGCGTCGGATGAGCAGGACGAGAACGATCGCTCCGGCGATCGTTCCGAGGACCGGCGGCAGGAACGAGAGCGTCGTCGCGCCGGCACGGGTGACGATCGCAGCGATCGACAGCACGCCGGCGATGATCAGCGCGACGACACCGAGTGGAGGACGCACCAGCTGCAGGATCCCGGCGATCGCAGAGGCGGAGACCACCGCGAGGCCGAGACCGGCCAGAAGGGCGATCTTGTCGTACTCGCCGAAGGTGGCGATCGCGAACTCCTTGAACGGCTGCGGCACGATGTCGATCACGAATCCCCCCACGGCCAGGATCGGGCTGGCCGCGCGCGCGACGAGCAGCGCGAAAAGCTCGGCGATGGCCAAGAAGACGGCACCGCCGATCACGCCCGCGAGGGCCGCCCACACGATGAACCGTTTTCCGTTGCGGCGCTGGGCCATGATCTTCTCCTGTCCACCGGCGAAGGTGCTCACCGGTTGTTCGGAGACCTCGCCCGAACGGATTGGAAGACTTGCCCGAGTTCATATTGGCCGGGCGATCATGGCTTCATCGAGACCGGTCACCCGGCGCGTGTCCGAGTCCCGCGGGCGACGAGAGCCACAGTTGCCCAGGTGGCCAGGAGAACGCCCGTCAGCACGAACCCGAGGTCGTCGATGCCGACCGATGCCAGCCAGGGGAAGGGGCCACCGAAGCCGAGGTTCGCAACGAGCACATCGGCGAGCTGGACGACGGCGATCAGGACGGCGGCGACGACGGAGAGCCCGGTCATCGCGATGGCGTACACCTCGCCGATGTTGCGATGACCTGCTCGCCAGGTGTACGCGCGACGCATCAACGCACCCTGGGTGGTGTCGAAGGCGCTCATCCCGGCTGCGAACAGTATGGGCAGCGTGAGCGTCGCCCACCAGGGTACGGCGACGAGAGTCGCGGTACCCGCCAGCGCGAGCAGCCCGATCTCCGTCGCGGTGTCGAAACCGAGGCCGAACAGCAGACCGACCAGGTACATCCGAGACGGGCGATCCACCGCCTTCTCGAACGGGCCCAGCATCCGGAGCACCGGGCCGCCTGCGTGCCCGTGGCGGCGCCGCAGCGACGCGATGTTGATCGCGGCGATCACGAGCAGGAAGACACCGGACACAGAGGGACCGATGACCCCCGTCCAGGTGCGAAGCGCCGAGGAGTCATCGGCGAGAGACGTGCCGATCGCAGTGATCCCGAAGGTCAGAAGGATGCAGAGCACGACGACGACCGTCGAATGGCCGAGAGAGAACCAGAAACCGACGGTGTGAGCGGGTCTGCCGCGTTCGGCGAGGCGGCGCGTGGTGTTGTCGATCGCGGCGATGTGGTCGGCGTCGAACGCGTGCCGCACACCCAGGGCGTATGCCGTGAACCCGATGCCGAGCGTGACGAGGGTGCCGCCACCGCCGCCCAGCGGGATGCCGGCGGGAATCACGAGTAGGACGAGCACTCCCCAACCGATCAGGTGCAGCAGCACGATCACCGCGACGACGACGATCGTGCTCGGCCTGATCCGTGTCGGAGGGCGGTTCTCAGTGAGGGATGTCAACGATGTTCCTTTCCTTCGCCGCGATGGCTTGTCCGGGGAGGGGTGCGACGACCCGTTGATGCGAGAGAGTGCGCGACGTCGCGTACGTGGCCCACGCCTCCCATACCCGATCGAGAGGCGATCCGTGCGTGTGGTCGGAGAGATGGCGGGCCATCGCCCCGGGGCGATCGAAAGCGAGGTCCGTCGGGCGGGCGGGCGGGCGGAACCCGACGGCGGTCACGGCATCGATCACGCGGTTGCTCCCGAGTACTCCGGGCTCTGGCGTGCTGCCGTCGACCTCGAGTTGCTCGATCAGGATCGGCCCGCTGTCGTCGTCGGCTCTGAGAGCGGAGATCAGCCGACCGCCCTGCTCGCCATATCTGCCGAGGACGAGCGTCTCGCGGATCACGGCGCGCGCCTCCGGTTCGAGCGTGAGAAGACTGCGGCGCTCGACGTCGGCGCCATCGGCCACGACGAAGGGCAGCCCGTCCCACAGCAAGGTGCCGCCCGCGCCGATGTTGACGTCGAGGTTCCACGACGAGGATGCCCCGGGGTAGGCGACCGTTCCCCCGACATCCTGAATGTGAAGAGTGCACCCCGCGCCGACGTCGACCGCCACGTGCACGTGGTCGCCGCCGAGCAGCACCATCCCCGCCGCGGCGACCGCGACGTGCGCGCGTGAGCCGTCGCGCGAGATCAGGCGCGGTGCGAGCGCCCCCACCGCGAGCTCCACATGCGCGCGAGGCTCGCCCGCAGTGACCGCGATGCGCGTGGTCGTCACTCGTTCGCGTTCATGCCCGCACCGGCATGCAGGCGCTCGTCCTCATGATGGTGATCGGCAGAGTGCGTGACATCCTCGCCGTGCGAGTGGACGAATCCGCCCTCGGGGTGCTCCTCATCGGCGTGGAAATGCGGGGCCATCGGTCCCGGGTCCTGCGGCACGTGCTCACCCGAGCGGTGCGCGGCGAGCACACTCAGCACCCAGGCGCGCAGGGCGGCGATCGATACGTCGTCATGCCGCGAGAGCGCCAGCACCGTCCGCCCCTCGCGCGCTTCCTCGGCATCCGCGACCATCTGCGGCACGTCGACTCCGACATGGGGTGCGAGGTCGGTCTTGTTCACGACCAGAAGATCGGCACGGCCGATACCAGGGCCGCCCTTGCGGGCCACATCGCCGCCGCCTGCGACGTCGAGCACGAAGATCTGCGCATCGACCAGCGCCGGAGAGAACGTCGCCGTCAGGTTGTCGCCGCCGGACTCGATCAGCACCACGTCGAGGGGCGAGAAGTCCCGCTCGAGGTCTTCCGCCGCCAGCAGGTTCGTCGTGATGTCGTCGCGGATCGCGGTGTGCGGGCACGCGCCCGTCTCGACAGCGCGGATGCGCTCCGGGTCGAGCACGCCGGCCGATCGCAGGAACCGGGCGTCCTCGTCGGTGTAGATGTCGTTCGTGATCACGCCGAGGCGAAGCTCTTCGCCGAGCGCACGGCATACCGTCGCGATCAGCGACGACTTGCCGGTGCCGACGGGACCGGCAACCCCCAGTCGGAGGGCGCGGGCGGATGCGGGGGAATCAGGCACGGAAGAGCCTCCTGTTGGTGACGGCATGGGCCTCTGCCCATGCCTCGGATTCGGGAGCGCTCGACGCCGGGATCGCCTCGGGAAAGGTGAGGGCGGCGAGCTGCGGGGTGAAATCGGCGACCGACGCGCAGGCGTCGATGACGAGTCGAACGCCGTCGATCGGGTCGCCCGGCTCGAGCTTGAGCAGAGCCGCGACGGCGCAGGCCATGTCGTCGTAGACGGCGATCCGTACGAGCGCTTCGGCGTCAAGGTCGGCGTGGGCGGCGACCGCCCCGAGCACGACGGGCCGGGACCAGCCTCCGGTGAGTCGGGTGAGGCCGGCGATCGGAGCCGAGTCGGGCCACAGGGTCGTCGCGAGGCGGAGAAGCCCGCGCCCGAGTTCCCGCGAGGAGTTCCGAGCTGCGCGACTCGGGGTGCGCGCGGCCCATGCGCGCTCGATCGGACCGTAGGAATCCCCCCGCAGGCCTGCGGCTCGCGCGACGACGGCGGTCGCGGCATCCACGATCGTGGTTGTGCGCGCGCGGGCGCGCAGGAATGCGCCGATCTCGCCCGGGGGCAGACCGCCCTGCAGGGCGGGTTCCAACCCGGACGAGTACGCGTACCCGCCCGACGGCAGACGCGCATCTGCCAGCAGCAGGGCGATCGTGTGGGAGTCGGCGTTCATCTGGGGTGTCTTCAGAACATGTTGTACAGCTGGGCGAGGGGGAGCGACGACGCCGGCGCGGGCACCACACGGTCGCCGTCGATCGCGATCTCGAACGTGTCGGGCTGGATGCGGATGTGGGGAAGGGTGTCGTTGTTCTTCATGTCGGCCTTGCCGATGTGGCGTGTCGGCTCGACGGCGGCGAGGCGACGACGCAGCCCGAGCCTCCCGGCAAGGCCATCTTCCAGCGCGGCCGGCGCGACGTAGGTGACCGAGAGGTCCGCGCCGATCGTGTCGCCGAACGATGGACGCATCATGACGGGCTGAGGCGTGGGAATCGAGGCGTTCGGATCCCCGAGCGCCGCCCAGGCGATCGCGCCTCCCTTGACGACGACCGCCGGTCGGACGCCGAAGAACTTCGGGTCCCAGACCACCAGATCCGCCAGCCGGCCGACCTCGACCGAGCCGACGTCGTGCGCGATGCCGTGCGCGATCGCGGGGTTCACGGTGTACTTCGCGACATAGCGGCGTGCGCGTTCGTTGTCGGCCGGCATCCCTCCGTCGAGGGCCCCCCGACGATGCTTCATGACGTGCGCGACCTGCCAGGTGCGGGTGATCACCTCGCCGATGCGCCCCATCGCCTGCGCGTCCGATGACGTGACCGAGAGGGCGCCGATGTCGTGCAGGATGTCCTCGGCCGCGATCGTGGTGGCCCGGATCCGGGACTCCGCGAAAGCGAGGTCCTCGGGCACCGCGGGGTTCAGATGGTGACAGACCATCAGCATGTCTAGGTGCTCGGCGACCGTGTTCACCGTGTGGGGGAGCGTCGGATTGGTCGATCCGGGGATCACGTTCGGCAGGCCGGCGATCGACAGGATGTCGGGCGCGTGTCCGCCTCCGGCGCCCTCGACGTGGAAGGCGTGGATCGACCGGCCTCCGATCGCCGCGATCGTCGACTCGACGAAGCCGGCCTCGTTGAGCGAGTCGGAGTGCAGCGCGACCTGCAGGCCCCAGTCCTCGGCGGCCTTGAGCGACGTGTCTATCGCGGCAGGTGTCGAACCCCAGTCCTCGTGCACCTTGTAGCCCGCGGCCCCTGCGAGCGCCTGCTCCTTCAGCGCCGCCGCCGACACGGTGTTGCCCTTGCCGAGCAGCAGGAAGTTGACCGGCAGCGGGTCGAGCGCCCGATGCATGTTCATCAGGTGCCAGGCCCCGGGTGTGACGGTCGTCGCCTTCGAGCCCTCGGAAGGACCCGTGCCGCCGCCGACGATCGTGGTGATCCCGGTCGCGAGCGCTTCGTGGATCTGCGACGGCGAGAGCAGATGCACGTGCGAGTCGATCGCGCCGGCGGTGACGATACGTCCTTCACCGGCGATCACATCGGTCGAGGGGCCGATGAGCATGTCGATGCCGTCGCTGACGTCGGGATTGCCGGCGTGGCCGATCCCGACGATGCGTCCGTCGCGGATCCCGATGTCGGCGCGCACGATTCCCCACCAGTCGAGGATGATCGCGTTGGTGATGACCGTGTCGAGTGCCCCCTCGGCTCTCGTCGTGGTCGCCTGCGCCATGGACTCGCGGATGGACTTGCCTCCCCCGAAGATCGCCTCCTCGCCGCCGACCGTGAGGTCCTGTTCGATCTGGATCCACAGGTCGGTGTCGCCCAGGCGCACCTCGTCGCCGACCGTCGGACCGTAGATCGCGGCATATCGCGCGCGGTCAAGCCACACCATCGAGCAGCTCCTCGCCGGCGGTCTTGATCTGGATGCCGGGCACCCGGCGGTGCCCGCGAAGCGCCACGGCGTCGAGCTCGCGTGAGGCGCCGGGCTCGAAACGCTGAGACGTCCCGGACGGGATGTCGAGGCGGAAGCCCGACGCGGACGCGCGGTCGAAGGCGAGAGCCGCGTTCGCATCCGGCAGGTGCAGATGCGACCCGATCTGGATGGGCCGGTCTCCGGTGTTCACGAACACCAGACGGAGTCGTTCGTCACTGCGACGGTCGGCGTTCAGTTCGATCCGGCCAGGACGGATCCGGAAGGCGCCAGGGCCCTCACTCGATACGGATGCCACGGCATCCCCTTTCGATGGACATCGACTCAGTCGATCGGATGGTGGATGGTGACGAGCTTTCGCCCGTCGGGGAAGGTCGCCTCGACCTGCACGTCGGCGATCATCTCGGGAACACCCGGCATGACCTGCGTACGGGTGAGGATCCCGCGTCCCGCCTGCATCAGTTCGGCGACGCCGCGCCCGTCACGGGCGCCTTCGATGACCCAGCACGACAGCAGGGCGATGGCTTCGGGATGGTTCAGCAGGACGCCGCGCCCGAGCCGGTCGCGCGCGACCATCCCTGCGACGGCAAGCAGCAGCTTCTCGGATTCTGCTGGCGTGAAGTGCACGGGATCCCTCCTGGGGCTGGTCGAATGTCAAAAGTGTGCCATATCGGATGCTCCAGTCTGGGCCGCCCGTCGTCGAGTAGAAGCTTCCTGAAAGAGAGTTCCCCGAGATTACGGGTCATTCATGGGATCGCGCCCGAGACGATTAACAAGATCGGAACAATCGAGAAATGTCAGAGCAATGTCACGGGCCCATGCTGTCAACTACCGCAGCAGTCGACGACCACCCCTTGTCGCCTGAAACCGGGACGCGCCGGCCGGAACAATCCGATCTCCGCAGCGATCCACGCACCACCCGTCGTTCTCTGCACCACGCTCTGCCCCCCGGGTCAGCCCGCTCCCCGTCGCCGTATCGGTGCGCCTCGGGGTGCCGAGAACGATCACGCCGCAATGCCCCCCAGCGCCCTGCATCACCGAGAAACGGAGTCTCCATATGAGCACCTTCCGCACCCGACGACTGAGAAAGACCCTGATCATCCCCGCGCTGATCGCCAGCGCCGCCCTCGCCCTCGCCGGCTGCGGCGCCCGCGCCGGCGACGCTGCAGAGCCGAGCGCATCCGCCGCGGCCTCGGAGAGTTGCATCGACTCGTCCGGCGACACGATCAAGCTCGGGTTCCTCAACTCGCTCACCGGCGGCATGGCGATCTCGGAGCAGACCGTCTCCAACGTCCTGCACATGGCCGCGGACGAGATCAACGCCGACGGCGGCATCCTCGGCAAGCAGATCGAGTACATCCAGGAGGACGGCGCCACGGACTGGCCGACCTTTGCCGAGAAGACCGAGAAGCTGCTCACCCAGGACTGCGTCGCCGCGATCTTCGGCGGCTGGACCTCTTCGTCGCGCAAGGCGGTCAAGCCGGTCGTCGAAGAGCACAACGGCCTGTTCTTCTACCCCGTGCAGTACGAGGGGCTCGAGTCGTCCCCGAACATCTACTACACCGGCGCCACGACGAACCAGCAGATCATCCCGGCGCTGGACTACCTCGCCGCTCAGGGCGTGAAGACCCTGTTCCTGGCAGGCTCCGACTACGTCTTCCCGCGTACCGCCAACGCGATCATCAAGCTCTACGCCGCAGAGCTCGGCATCGAGATCGTCGGTGAGGAGTACGTGCCGCTCGACAAGGACGATTGGACGACACAGGTCGCCAAGATCGTCGCGGCCGACCCCGACTACGTGTTCAACACGATCAACGGATCGTCGAACGTCGGCTTCGTCAAGGCCTACTACGACGCCGGCCTCACCCCCGAGACGACCCCGATCATCTCGGTCTCGATCGCCGAGGAAGAAGCTCCGGCCATGGGGCACGAGGTCACCGGCAACTACGCGTCGTGGAACTACTTCCAGTCGATGGACACCCCGAACAACCCGGCGTTCATCGAGCGCTGGAAGGCCTACCCGGGCAGCAGCGGAGTGACTTCCGACCCGATGGAGGCCGCCTACATCTCGCTCTACCTCTACAAGGCTCTGGTCGAGGCGGCCGGCTCGTTCGACGTCGACGCGATCAATGCGGCGGCGCTGGAGAACGAGATCACGGTCGACGCGCCGGAGGGCGTAGTCACGCTGGACGGCGAGAACCACCACATCTCCAAGCCGGGCAACATCGGCCGGATCAACGCCGACAACCAGTTCGACATCGTCTGGTCGTCCGACTCATTCATCGATCCCGACCCGTACCTCGAGGGATACGACTGGTTCCCCGCTGACGTCCGCGACGCGCTCGTGGCCGCCGCAGGCTGATTCCCTTCGCAGCGCGGGGCTTCGTGCTCACCGGCACGGAGCCCCGCGCCCCGATCTTCTGGCTCCTTACTTCCCGCAGAGAGAGTGACCGCACATGGATGCACTCATACCGCCGCTCCTGAACGGCACAGCGCTCGGAGCGCTGCTGCTGCTCGCCGCGCTCGGACTCACGCTGACCTTCGGTCAGATGGGGGTGATCAACATGGCGCACGGCGAGTTCATCATGGCCGGCGCCTTCATCGCCTACCTGACCCAGCTGTTCGTGTCCTCCGTCAACCTGTCCATCCTGGTGGCTCTGCCACTCGCCTTCGTCGGCGCGGGCCTGCTCGGCCTGCTCTTGGAGATCGGCATCATCCAGTGGATGTATCGGCGCCCGTTGGACACCCTTCTGGTCACCGTCGGTGTGAGCCTGATCCTGCAGCAGGTCGCGCTTCAGATCTTCCCCGCGCAGGGCGTTCCGGTCGAGAGTCCTGACTGGCTCGCCGGTCAGATCGACGTCCTCGGCTACGGGTGGCCGCTGCGGCAGGCATTCACGATTCTGCTCGCCGCGCTCTGCCTCGCGGCGCTCGCGGCGTGGCTGAAGTACTCGTCATTCGGACGCCGGATCCGAGCGACGGTGCAGAACCGCGACCTCGCCGAGACCAGCGGCATCCGCACCCGCACCATCGACCGGCTCACCTTCTTCGTCGGGTCGGGCCTGGCCGGCGTCGCCGGCGTCGCCGCATCCCTGATCGGAGGCACGAACTCACAGATGGGTACGCAGTACATCATCCCTGCCTTCCTCGTCGTCGTCGCCGGCGGCATCGGCCAGATCAAGGGCACGGTGATCGCCGCGCTCGTGTTCGGCATCGCGCTGTCGTACTTCGCCGACTGGACGACCGGCAGCCTGGCGCAGGTGCTGGCCTTCGTGCTGCTCGTCGTCTTCCTTCAATTCCGACCACAAGGTCTGTTCACTGTCCGGACTCGGGGGCTGACATGACGAAACTGAAGCCGTGGCTTCCACTCATCGGCATCGGGGTGTTCGCCATCCTGCTCCTGGTCGTGGCGCCCGCCCTGCTGTCGATGCACTGGATCAACAACCTCGGAAAATACGCCTGCTGGGCGATCGCAGCCGTCGGGATCGGCCTGGCGTGGGGGCGAGGCGGGATGCTCGTCCTCGGTCAGGGCGTCTTCTTCGGCCTCGGTGCCTACGCCATGGCGATGCACCTCACGCTCGAGAGCGCGGGCCCCGACAGCCTCCCTGTCTTCATGATCCTGTACGACCCGCAGGCTCCTCTGCCACCCTTCTGGGAGCCGTTCCGCAGCGACGTCTTCACCCTGGTCGCCATCGTGGCGCTCCCGGTGATCGTGGCATCCGTCCTCGGCTTCGCGCTGTTCAAGCGCAGGATCAAGGGCGCGTACTTCGCGATCCTGTCGCAGGCGCTCGCCGTCGCGATGGCCGTGTTGATCAGCTCGACCATCCGGGAGACCGGCGGAGACACCGGGCTCAGCGACTTCACCTACTTCTTCGGATTCGTCCTGGACGACGACGCCAACAAGATCATGATCTACCTGATCGCCGCATCCCTTCTCATCGTGTGCCTGCTGGCGGTCTGGCAGCTCAACCGCAGCCGTTTCGGCGAACTGCTCATCGCCACCAGGGATGCCGAGGAGCGTGTGCGGTTCCTGGGCTACGACCCCGCCAACATCAAGCTCATCGCCTACGTCGTCGCCGCGGTGATGGCCAGCATCGCCGGAGCGATGTTCGTTCCCATCGTCGGCATCGTCACTCCGGCCGAGATCGGCGCCTCGGCGTCGATCCTCATGATCGCCGGTGTCGCTCTCGGCGGACGCGCGTCGCTCTTCGGCCCTGCTCTGGGCGCGATGGCGATCGGCTGGGGTCAGTCGAGTCTCGGCTCGAGCTGGCCGAGCGGCTGGGTCTACATCCTGGGCCTGGTCTTCATCGTGGTGACGCTCTTCCTTCCCATGGGGCTGTCCTCCCTGCTGGGCAGAGCGAAGCACCTGCTCTGGCGTCCGCGAACGGCGCCACCCGCATTCGCATCCGACCCTGCCGATTCGGCGCCCGTTCTCGATGAGGTGAAGAAATGACTGCAGCCGAGGAATCGCTCGTCGTCACTGATCTGCGTGTGGAGTTCGACGGATTCGTCGCCGTCGGCGGGGTCTCCTTCGATGCCCATCCGGGCGAGGTCAGATTCCTCATCGGCCCGAACGGCGCGGGAAAGACCACGTGCATCGACGCCATCACAGGCCTGTCGAAAGGCACCGGGTCGGTGATGCTCGGCGATCATGAGCTGCTGGGCACGCCCGTCAACAAGATCGTTCGGCTCGGCGTCGGCCGCACGTTCCAGACCGCGAGCGTGTTCGAACAGCTCACGGTGCTGCAGAACCTCGATATCGCCGCAGGGCTCCGTCGATCTCCCTTCTCGCTGCTGCGCGCCCGCCGCGACGTCGACCCTGCTATCGAGCAGGCGCTGGAGGAAACCGGACTCGCCGACGAGCGGGACACGCCCGCCGGCATCCTGTCGCACGGGCAGAAACAGTGGCTGGAGATCGGGATGATGCTCGTGCAGGATCCCCGTGCCCTGCTGTTGGATGAGCCGGTCGCCGGCATGAGCCAGGACGAGCGCACCGCCACCGGCGAACTGATGCAGCGCATCGCGAAGCGCCACATCGTCCTCGTCGTCGAGCACGACATGGACTTCATGCGTCGCTACGCGTCGCGGGTCACCGTGCTTCATCAGGGCAAGGTGCTCTCCGAAGGCACGGTGGCGCAAGTGCAGGCCGATCCGAAGGTGCAGGAGGTCTACCTCGGGACGGCGGGGGCCGCGACCGAGACCGAGATGCCGGCCGTAGCTGAGACCACGACCCTGGTGCCGGAAGCCGTGACCCAAGGAGGCGGAGCCTGAGATGCTCGAGATGAATGATATTCAGGCAGGCTACGGCCGCACGCTCGTGCTGCATGGCGTGACGCTCCCGTACTCCGAGACGGTCGTCGCCGTCCTCGGCCACAACGGTGCGGGCAAGTCGACGCTGCTGCGCGTCGCGATCGGACTGATCAAGCCGCGCAGCGGCAGGGTCGTCTTCGACGGCGAAGACGTCACATCGCTGCCCCCCAACAAGCGTGTCGCGCGCGGCATGGCGTACGTTCCGCAGGGTCAGCAGTCGTTCGCGCAGTTGACGACGCTGGAGAACCTGCAGCTGGTCGCCGACGGTCGCCGAAGAGGAAAGGCGCTCATCGAGCAGCAGCTTTCGCGCTTCCCCGCGCTCGAGAAGTTCGCCACGCGCAAGGCCGGGCTGCTCTCGGGCGGCCAACGCCAGCAGCTCGCCATCGCACGGGCGCTCATCACCGAACCGAAGCTGCTCATCCTCGACGAGCCGACCGAGGGCATTCAGCCGACGATCGTCGCCGAGATCGAGCACACGGTCATGCAGCTCGCGAGCGAGGGGCTGTCGGTGCTCCTTGTCGAGCAGCACATCGGCTTCGCGTTGCAAGCCGCGGACAAGTACCTCGTGCTCGCCAGCGGCTTCGCGTCGAGCACGGGTGAAGGCGGAGCGGCGGCGGCCGAGGGAGTGCGCGCGGCGATGGCGATCTGACTGCTGTCTGCCCGAAACGCCACGGAAACACGAAGTGGCGACAATGTACCCACATGCAGGGTGCGGGGGTGGCGGTGGTGAAGCTCATGGCGAGCAGGGCGGGCAATGCGCGTGCCGCAGCTGAGGACAGCCTCGAAGACTATGCCTTCCGCTACGTCCCGCGCACTTTCCGGCGCTGGAGCGCCGGCTCGATCGGAGTCACGGCACTCGGTTCGATCGCCTTCCTCGCCGATTTCTCGATCGGCGCGAGCGTGGGAATCGAGCACGGCACGAGCAACGCGGTGCTCGGCATCCTGTTCGCCTCGCTCATCATCTTCATCGTCGGTGTGCCGATCGCCTACTATGCGGCCCGCTACAACCTGGATCTGGATCTGATCGCGCGCGGGTCGGGGTTCGGCTACTACGGCTCATCGATCACCACCGTGATCTTCGCGGTATTCACCTGCATCTTCTTCGCCCTCGAAGGGGCGATCATGGGCCAGGGGCTTCACGTCGTCATCGGCATCCCGCTCCCGGTCGGATACTTGATCTCCACGGTCGTGGTGGTCCCGATCGTGATCCATGGGATGCGAGCGCTCGAGCGACTGCAGTTCTGGACGACACCGCTGTGGCTCGGACTCGCGCTGCTGCCGCTGCTGTGGGTGATCGTCTCCGACCCGGATGCCGTGCGGGCATTCGCCGGTTTCACGGGCTCGTCGGATGGCGACATCAGCTTCGAGGCGGTCATCGCGAGCGCAGCGGTGTGCTTCGCTCTCACGCCGCAGCTGGCCGAGCAGATCGACGTGATCCGTGCGATGCCTCCGCGCACCCGGCGTCATCGGCGGTCGTGGTGGGCGTGGCTGCTGTTCGCCGGGCCGGGCTGGGTGCTCTTCAGCGGCATCAAGCAGGTGATCGGCGTCTTCCTCGCGGTCTACCTCATCACTCGCGTCGACCCGAGTCTCGGGCAGCGCGCCGCCGAGCCGGTCCGCCAGTTCATCGCCCTCTACGAATCGATCATGCCGGAGTGGCTGGCGGTCGGTCTGGCGCTCGTGCTCGTCGTCATCGCACAGGTCAAGATCAACGTCACGAACGCCTACTCCGGTTCGCTGGCCTGGTCGAACGTCTACACCCGGCTCACGAAGACCTACCCGGGCAGATCGATCTTCATCTTCTTCAACCTCGCGATCGCGCTGGCGCTGATGTGGATGGACGTCTTCAGCCTGATCAGCTTCGTGCTCAGCCTCTACGCGAACGTCGTGATGGCGTGGCTCGTCACGATCGCCGCCGACATCGTGATCAACAAGCATGTGCTGCGCGTCTCGCCGATCTATCCCGAGTTCCGCCGCGGGATGCTCCGCGATTGGAATCCGGTGGGTCTGGTGTCGGTCGGCCTGGCGTCGGTGCTGTCCCTGGCGGCTTTCGGGGGCCTGTTCGGCGATCAGCTGCGCCCGTTCTCCGTGCTGATCGCCATCGGTGTCGCTGTCGTCGCGACCCCGGTGATGGCGCTGGTCACGCGCGGCAGGTACTACCTGCGTCGTCAGACGGATGGCATCTCGTCGCCGATCCTCGATGTCGACGGCAATCCGTCTGGCCAGCGGCTGCGCTGTCATGTCACGGGCTATACCTTCGAGCGTCCGGATATGCTGGTATCGGCGGAGCGCGGACCGCACGGCGAGACGCAGTACGTGTCATCGCTTGCGCTGACACTGGACGGCTCGGATCAGTACGTGCTGCCTGCTGAGCCACCGCCGCGACGAAGCGAATCGCCGGAGTGGTCGGCCCACGACGTCGTGAGGCGGGCGGAAAGGAGCGGATGATGGTGGAGGTCACCGACACGCCGACTGCGATCCTCTCCCACGCCGCTGCGGCTCTGCGTGAGTGTCCGTTCGACGACATCTCCTATCGGGCGCTCGGCGACGCCGTCGGAGTGTCGGAGAGGACTGTGTATCGGCACTTCCCGACGAGATCGCACCTTCTGGAGGGCGTCGCGGGCTGGGTCGAGTCCACCGTGTTCCCGCTGCCGCCGTTCGTGACGATCCCAGAGTTCCGAGAGGCGTCACGTGCACGGTTCGCGGCATTCGATGCCTCGCCGGCTTTCGCCTTCGTGTGTGCGCGCGCGGCCGCGATCTCACCGACCGGCGAGCCGGAACCCACGCACTTCACCCGGGCGCTCGTGGCGATGCTCGACGCCAACTATCCGTCGACGAACGCACGGGACCTGCGCCGCGTGGCGGCGAGCCTGCGATACTTCGCATCTGCGCAGTTCTGGGCGCGCATGCGGACGGGCTTCGAGATGAGCGCGCCGGCGATGGCTGATGTCTTCGAACGCACGGTTTCGCAGGTGCTGGAGGAACTGGTCGGTCCCACCGACGTCCATATCGACCGGACCCGGGGACGGGTGTCATGATGACGACGTCGGTGAGTCGCGAGGCCGACACGGGGTCAGCGGGTGAGATGAGTCGTACGCAGGAGGCGATCCTCGCCGCCTACGCCGAACTCATCGAGGAGCTCGGCTCAGACGATGTGCCGTTTCGGCTCATCGCCCGGCGTGCGGGGGTCAGCGAACGCACGATCTTCCGCAACTACGCGACGCGCGTCGATCTGCTGCTCGCGACCGCTGCGTGGATCGAGCGCACGGTCTTCCTCCGGCAGGAATCTTCGAGCATCTTCGATACGCCGCTGGCGATCCGCGCGGCGATGGAGTCATACGATCGCCGGCCGGAACTGGCGCATGTGGTGGCCGAGACGACCATGCGAGGGGTCAGCGGGGCCGCACCCAGCCCTCGCAGAGACCTGCTCGAGCAGATGGTCGATGCAGAGATCGCCGTACTGGGAGATGAGGAGCGCCAGGCCATCGTCGCGGCGCTGGCACATCTCGACTCCGCTGCCACGTGGGTCGCATTGCGCCGGGAATTCGGAATGAGCCGAGGCGACATCGCCGATGCTGCGGCGTGGGCTGCGGAGGCAGTGCTCGATCCGATCCGTTCGCGTGCGGGACGACACTCCGCCTGACGTGAGACCGAGGCGATGGGCGCGTCCCGATCGCGGAGGTAACGGCCCGAGGCGCCACACCTGTTCCCGGCCCGCCGCCTAACCGGCCAGCACCGAGAGTACGTTGCCTGCCGGGTCCTTGAACCACGCGATGTCGGGTCCTCGATCTGGTCCGCCGTGCATGATGCCCTTGGCGTCGGTGTCGAAGTCGGGGTCGCTGTAGATCTTCGTCACCACGCCGCGCGCGTTGAGCTCGTCGACCGCGGCCTCGACGTCGTCGACCGGGAAGTTCAGGATCGTGTAGCTCGCGGGCACATGATCCGGCTTGCCGTAGACGAGGATCGATCCGCCCTGCGGCAGGCGGATGTCGAGGAACCCCATCGCATTCTCCGAGACGTCCATGCCGAGGGTGTCGCCGTAGAAGGCGCGAGCGGCGTCGATGGAATCGACGCTGAATCCGCTGAAGGCGTGCGCGGTGGTGAAAGCCGTCATGGGTTCAGCATGCGCCGATCGGGACGCGGTGTCCAGACCCGTCCGGCGGAGAGCGCGCATGTATCAGCGAGCTGCCGAACAGCCTCTTCATACTGGGCGACCCGATTGGGCCGTCGAACTCGGAGAATGCACTCGATGAGATCGGAAGCAGCGATCAGCGCCGTTTCCCTCCGCGTCGATCTGCGGAAGGAAGGTTCAGAATGAGCACTCTGCATGTGGAGAGTTTCGGGTCCGTGGAACTCCTGCGCGCCTACCGGACGCTGGGCATCTCGCCCGGCGACCTGGCATCCGTGATCGAGGACGAGGCCCGAAATGCCATCAAGGGCGCCGGAGGGAACCGGCAGAAGGCGATCAGTCTCGGCATCCGGCGCATGCGGGCCAACGGCCTGATCACCGACGCAGACGTGAAGCGCCTGGAACAGGTGGCCCGCATCGTCTTCGTCGTCGACGCGGGGAAGCAGTCCTCCGAGGAGGCCGCGGCGACGATCGACTCGCTCTTCCGGGAGTCGCTGGACGATCCCGAGGCGAGCGAGATGGGTTCGTCGATGGTCGGCGTCACCTATGCCGCGCGGAACAGCACGGTCGCTCCGGCTGCGGGGCTGTTCGGGATGCTGATCGGCGGCCTGCTCACCGGCGGATCGGGCGGGATGCTGATTGGCGGTCTCATCGGCTGGGGTGTCGGCAAGGTGTGCGGAGACGAGGAGGACTGACATGGCCATTCTGAGACTGACGTCGATCACCTGCGTGGAGCAGGCGGAGACCTTCACGGACGAGTTGTACGTGACGTTCAACGGCGTGAAGCGATCATTGCCCGACATGACCAAGGGTCAGACGAAGGCCCTCGGCGACGAGTTCCTCTTCGACGGATCCCGACAGCTCAGCCTGTTCGAGAACGACGGAGACCACTGGTACGACCGGGACGACTTCATTGCCGCGCACACGATCACCGAGTCCCCGGGGGACTCGACGCTCGTATTCACGACGAACAGCGGGAATGCGCTGGGTGCGCACTACTCCCTGGGAGTACGCGTGGGCGCGCCGAGCGGTTCCGCCATCCTCCGCCTGCAGTCGATCACGTGCAAGGAGCAGGCGGAGACGTTCGCGGACGAGCTGTACGTGACCTTCAACGGCACCAAGCGTGCGCTGCCGAACATGACCAAGGGCCAGAACCTGACCCTTAGTGACGAGTTCGTCTTCGTCGGCTCGCGCGAGCTGAGCCTGTTCGAGAACGACGGCGATCACTGGTACGACCGCGACGATTTCATCGCGAAGCACGTGATCGCGACATCGCCGGCCGATCTGACTCTCGAGTTCGAGGCGTCCGGCGGCAACGCCGAACCCGCACATTACGCGCTCAGTGTGAGCGTCGCGGCTGCTCCATAGAAAGGGATGTGCCATGTCTGTCAGAGAGAAGTTCGTCCGCGCCGGTGACTGGCGGACGCTGGAGACGTTCTGGAACGTGACGACCACCGCCTGGTTCCAGATGCCGGCCGGCGCCGAAGTCAAGATCCGCTACTCCGGCTGGTGGTTCGGGGCCGACCGGCAGCGCCAGCGACTTGACGGAACCACCGTGAAGCGGCTCCTCATCAGTCGCTGGTCCGTGTTCACGGCCCGACTCCAGATCCGCGTGCAGGCCGACACCGCCGTCATCTACGTGGTCGAACCCGGCAACGTCGCCAACCTGCCGCCCGGCATCTCCTTCTGATCCCGCGCCGCCGTGCGGAGCGTCAGCTGTTGGAGCCCGTGAGCGCGAGCCGGCCGCCGAGTCCGACCATCATCACGCCGCCGGCACCGGAGAGCGTGGAGACATGGCGCGGGGAGCGCGCGAACCAGTCTCGCGCGGTTCCGGCCGTGAGCGCCCAGATGCTGTCGCATGCGAGCGCGAGGAGCAGGAAGACGAGACCGAGCACGAGAAGCTGCAATCAGACCGCGCCCTCGCGGCTCGAGACACTACTCCGGAAGGTGGTGGGGGGAAGGTGGTGGGCGGAGGGAGGTGTCCGGAGTCGCCTAGTCGAACGTCGCCGCGGACAATTGCCCGGTCGCCGTATCGCACGTCGTGATCCGCCACACGGACCGCTCGCCCTCGGCGACTCGCGCCATCTCCACGATAAGGGGGCTTGGCCATTCCTCGCCGGAGTGCTGAGCGGCTTCGTAGGCGCTCGTCCCGCTCTGCTGCTCCGCCGCCGAGAGCTCGATGTCGCGGGTGGAGATCATCGTCAGCGTCCGCACATCCACGAGTGATTCGCGGCCGAAACCGGGGTCGTCAACTCGCTCGCCGAACATATTCTCCCTGCTGGCTGCGCTGCGGATCCGCCACATCCACTGCGAATCGATGTACTCCAGGCGCAGGCCGACGACCGCTCCGCCGACCGCGGCTGATTCACTCGGAAGAGCCTCCATGAAGTCGCTGGGCCAGGTGAGTTGGGGCGGCAGACAAGTGCCCGGGTAACCGTCGCCGACCGCAGCGGGAGGAGGAGGCATCGTCGAGCATCCCGTGCCGGTCACGAGTACGACGATCAGGAGCGCAGCGGCGCCACCCGACGACCTTCCCGCATGGTCGCCCCCTTGCTCCGGTCTGCACAGCGAGCATAGCCCCGCTCAGTCTGTCACCGGCGCATCCCGCAGGACGCGGTAGCGCAGGTGGACCTCGCTGGCGAAGGCCGGGCATCTCGATGCGATGCTGGAGTGATTATGTGCAAGACGGCTCTCGTTCTCCACGTCAGGCCGACGCCGGAGGGAGCTTCTCGGCGCCGTGCCGCTTCGGCTTCTCCGTCTCGCACGGCATCCGCCCGCCAGGGGGTTGTGAACTCGGAATCCATGTGGCTCGAGATCGCCGCGACGCCCACGCGCAACAAGGGCCCCGCGATCCTCGGTGGAGGTGGATCACGGGGCCCTCGCTGCTCCGCGAGCAGACGTCACTCCCTCACGGGCGCCACTCCGATCGCGCGCTCGCACAGGTTCCCGAGCGCTCCGGCGATCGGCAGATGCTCCCAGTCTCCGGCGGTCGCCTCCAACCCGATCGCGAGCCCCAGCGCGTAGTCCGCGTAGAAGTCCGGAACCGTCTTGAGCGCCGTGCGCCAAGGGATCGGATCCGGTCCCTGCGGCAGCGGCGGGAACGGATCCGGCTCCGGTGGGCAGATGTCGGGGATGTCGTCGAATGCGACGCCGAGCAGTCGCGCGGTGCCGGCCGCCTGAACGACCGCTAACGCGGTCCTGAGTCCGTAGCGCGCGCCGATCGCGCTCTCGGCGCGCGGCAGCGGCTGCGGGTTAAGAGCGACCCGGTTCACGACGCCGCCGTACACGGCAGCCGGCCCGAGCGGCCCGAGCGGGCCGATGATCTCTTCCCACAGAATCGGATGCCGGTTCGCGAGTATCGCCCACAGAGCCGTCTCTCGCAGTGACTTCCTGGGTGCCATGTATCAGGCTCGCTCTATCGCTCTCCACCCGGTGTGGACACAATTGACCGTATGGCGCAGGAGGGGGCCGCTGGGTCGGTCGATTCCACGGAGCCCGCGCGCTGGGAACGCGCGGGCTCCCTCTTCGTACGCTGGCGTGCCGGCGAGAGTCGCGCGATGGACGAGCTCGTACGGCTCATGACACCCTCGCTGTGGCATATCGTGCGGGCCTACGGGCTCGACGCCGCGCTCGCGCAGGATGTCGTGCAGACGACGTGGCTTACGCTCATGCGCCGGCACGACTCGATCCTCGATCCACGGGCGATCTCGGGGTGGCTGACGATGTGCGCACGCCGTGAGGCGTGGCGGGTCGGCAAGGGACACCGGCGCGACGACGCGACCGACGTGGACTCGCTCGAGCCGCACCTGCCCGTGCACGAGTCTGCGGAGCAGACCGCGGAGGTGCGCGACGACAGTCGTCGCCTGTGGTTCGGCGTCCGCGCGCTCGACGAACGATGCCAGCGGCTGCTGCGGGTCGTGGCGTTCGAGGAGCGTCCCGACTACGCGCGCATCGCCGAGGACCTGCGGATGCCGGTCGGGTCCATCGGCCCGACGCGGCAGCGCTGTCTCGGCAAGCTCCGCGCCCTGCTCGAGGGCGACGGCTGGGGAGGAAGATCATGACCAGGGACGACGTGGGCTTCGGCCACGATGCCGCGCTCTTCGCCCGGCTTCGCGAGATGTGGGAGGCCGCCGATCCGGTGCCGGACGATCTCGTCGACCGGATGGTGGCGGCGGTGGCCGTCGAGGACCTGTCGCGCGAATACGAGGAGCTGACGCTCGTCGAGTCGTCGGCGCTCGACGTCGTGCGCAGCGAGGCCGACACCGCGACGCTGCAGTTCAGCGACGGCCGGACCAGCGTGCTGCTGCACGTGGCGGCGACGGATGACGGCACCTGTCGGGTCGACGGATGGGTGGATGCCGAGGCGCTCGCGATCCGTCTGTCCCAGGGCGACCGCGAATGGTCCGCCGCCGCAGGGGAGCACGGCCGCTTCGAGTTCGGCGCGGTGCCGGCGGGGATCTCACGGCTCCGCATCGTGGTGCGCGCGGTCGACGGCACGCTGACGGAGTTCCAGACCCCGCAGTTCGAAGTGTGAATGAGGAGATGCAGTGAGCGATCCACGCAAGGACAGCACGAGCGGTTCGGCGGACTGGCGGGCGGTGCGCAGGTTCGCGGTGCTCGATCCGTCGGGTGAGGCGCCGGGCACCGTCTTCCCTACGGTGTACGTGGCCGATGAGCTGCTGATCGACACGGGGAAGACCGACCCGCTGCTGATCGAGCGGCTGCGCGCACTCGCGGCGAACACCGGCTGGACGCTCAGCGGGACCGATCGGGATGGCGAACTCGAGGACCCTCGGATCGATCGCAGGACCCGGCGGGCCATTCCGCGATCGCGCGGCGCGAGCAGGTCGGTCCGCGTGCGCCTGGGCGTCTCGGAAAAGGCCGAGCAGGTCGCGCCGATCCCCGACGCGTGGGCGCTGCTGCGCCAGCTGCGGCGCGGCGACGGCGGCGCACGGGGGATCGCTCTCAATCACGTCCTCAGCACCGACCCGTTCAAGGCCAACCCCTTCAAGGCGAACCCCTTCAAAGCCAATCCGTTCAAGGCGAACGCCGGGACGGTGGGCATCGGCAGCTACGGCGAGCTCGGCACCGGCGGCCTGCAGCCGGTGACCTTCCTCGGCCCGGAGCCGGTGCGGCGGCATCCCGATGCGATCCGTCCGGTCGTGGCGATCTTCGACACCGGGGCCGGCGAGCATCCGTGGCTGCAGGGAGCACTCGTCGAGCCGCGGCTCTCGTCCGGCGAGCCCATCGGCATCGAGCCGGTCTCGCCGACCGATCCGGAGAGCGAGCCCTCGCTCGCCGAGCCGCTGGACGGCATCCTCGACGACGCCGCAGGGCACGGCACCTTCATCGCCGGGATCATCCGCCAGGAGTGTCCGGACGCGGTCATCCTGCCGGTGCGGATCGCCGACGGCGACGGGCTCATCCTGGAGAGCGACCTGATCGGCGCGCTGGGGCGCCTGATCGACTTCATGGACGACGGCGGTCTCGAGGCCCAGCGCGGCGGCTCCAGGGTGGCAGCTCTCAACCTGTCCTTCAGCTTCTCGCACGAGACGCCCGACGACCCGGACACCGTCTCCGAACTCGGCCGACTCCTCGACGAGGTCCGCGCGCGCGGATGCGTCGTCGTCTGCTCCGCCGGCAACGAGGCCACCTCGCGGCCGACGTACCCCGCCGCGCTCGCGGCGAAGGACCCCGGCCGGCACGTCTCGGTCGGCGCGCTCAACCCCTCCGACCACTCTGTCGCGCTGTTCTCGAACGTCGGCGACTGGGTCGAGGCGTACGCCCCGGGTGTCTCGGTGCTATCCACGGTGCCCGTCGCATTCGAGGGCGGGATCCAGGCCGGAACCAGGGACGACGCTCACGGACACCGGCGCGAGACACTCGACGTCGACGACTTCCGCGGCGGTTTCGGCGTGTGGAGCGGCACGTCGTTCGCCGCGCCCGTGGTCGCCGGGCGCATCGTCTCGCGGATCCTCGACGGCGACAGCCCGAAGGCGGCGAAGAAGAGCGTGCTGAGCGAGCTCACCAGCAGGGACCTCTCGCGGATGCCGTGACCTGAGGCCATGCTGATGGCATGACGCTTTCTGCGGCCGAGCTGCACCGTCGTGGCCGGGCCCACCTGAACGAGGGACGGAACGCGGCCGCCCGGCGCGTGCTCGCACTCGCGGCGCAGCGCACGGACGACGCGGACCTGCGCGCCCGTATCGCGGGTTCGCTCGCGGCGGTCACGATCCGGCAGGGCGACCCGGAGACCGCCGAGCGGCTCTGCCGGGAGGCGCTGGCACTCCCGGGCGTCTCGGAGGGCACCGCCGCGATCGTGTACGGCCAGCTCGGGCTGCTCGCGCTCGAGAAGGGAGCCCTGGACGAGGCCATCGTGCTGCTGGAGCAGGGGATCGCCGGCATCGGCGACGAGGCCGAGTACCGCGCGCCGATGCTGGTGAACCGCAGCGTCGCGCACAGCCAGGCCGGTCACCTCGGTGCCGCCCGCGCCGATGTGGAGGCCGCAGCTCGCGACTATCAGACCGTCGGCGGCGAGGTCGAGCGGGCGATGGCGATGCACAACGCCGGGTACATCGCCCTGCTCGAGGGCGATCTCGTCGCAGCGCTCGAGACGATGGGGAAGGCCAGGGGCGCGCTCGCCGCCGCATCCGCCGTCAACGCCGCCATCTGCGACCTCGACACCGCTGAGGTGCTCCGCGACGCCGGGCTCGCGCGTGAGGCCGAGCGTCGGCTCGAACGCGTGGTCGGGGTCTTCGCGGCGAACCGGATGCGGCAGGCGAAGGGCGAGGCGCAGTTCCACCTGGCGCGCTCGCAGCTCCCGCGCACGCCGGAGAAGGCGGCTGCGACCGCCAGGGCGGCGGTGCGCACGTTCCGCGCGGTCGGCAGCGACTGGTGGGCGCTGCGTGCCGACGCCCTTCGTCTGCGAGCGCGGCACCTGCCGGAGTCCGGGCGCGACTCGCGACGCGGGGCGCCCCCATCTGCGAAGGAGTGCGAGTCGGTCGCCGCCGCGATGGACCGGAAGGGATTGCGCGCGGAGGCCGCGGCCCTGCGGCTCACCCGAGAACTGTGGGCGGCCGGCAGGCCGGCGTCCCGGGCATCCGCCATCCGCACGCCGGCCGAGGCTCCGCTGTCCGTGCGCCTGCTGGCGCATGAGGTCAGATCCGCGAGGGCAGTGGCGGCCGGTGACGATTCAGGGGCGCGGCGGCACGCCGCCCGCGGGCTGGATGCTCTCGCCGAATGGCAGCGGTCGTTCGGGAGCCTCGATCTCGCGACGTCGCTCGCGATGCACGGGAGCGCGCTGATCTTCGCCGGTCTGAGATCGGCCGTGCGGTCGCGGCGTCCGGAGGTCGTGTTCGAGTGGTCCGAACGCGCCAGGCACCTCAGCCAGCAGGCGATCCCGGTGCGTCCCCCGCGGGACGAGGAACTGGCGGCGGACCTCGCCGAACTGCGGATGCTGCGCGCGGAAGCCGGTTCGGGGGATTGGCTGTCCTCGCCGCGTGGCGCCGAGCTCAGCGAGCGGGTGCGTCGACGCCAGTGGTCCTCCACCGGTTCGGCCGGGGCGAGGGACCGGCTCTCGCTCGAGCAGCTGCGGGCCGCCCTCGCCGCCGACACGGCCCTCGTCTCCTACGTCTTCGACGGCACGGGGGTCACCGCGCTCGCCGTCACCGCGGACACTGCGAGGGTGATCGACATCGGACCGTGGGCGCTGGTCGAATCCGCGTATGCGGGCCTGCGCGCCGACCTCGACGTGAGCGCGTCACTGCGGTCGGGGCCGTTGCGCGAGATCGTGAGGGAGTCGCTCGGCGAGCGGCTGAGGGCGCTGTCTGCGACGCTCGTGGATCCTGTCGTCGAGGCGATCGGCGACAGACGCGCCGCCATCACCGTCCCGGGCATACTCGGCGGAATCCCCTGGGGAATGCTCCCCGCGATGCGCCGGCACCCGTTCACCGTCGCGACGTCGGCGAGCCAGTGGAACGCGGACCGCGGAGGATCACCCGCGCCGGGCGTCGGATTCGTGGCCGGTCCCCGCGTCTCGCGCGGAACCGAGGAGATCGCGCGGGCGTCGTCGGCCTGGGAATCGGCCACGGTCCTCGAGCCGTCGGCGGCCACGGTCGATGCCATGGAGCGGCTCGCGGCAGAGGTCGGCGTCCTGCACATCGCGGCCCACGGCAGGCACGCCGCGGAGAACCCGCTGTTCTCCGGTCTGGAACTCGCCGACGGCACGCTGTTCGGCTACGACGTCGACCTCATCCCGCGGGTTCCGGCGACCGTGGTGCTGTCGGCATGCGAACTCGGTCGCTCCTCCGTGAGATGGGGGGAGGAGGCCATCGGGATGACCCGCGTGTGGCTGCACGCCGGCGCGCGCTGCGTCATCGCGTCGCCCGTCGTGGTCGCCGACGCCGCCGCGTGCGACCTGCTCGCCGCGATGCATGACGGCCTGGCGGCCGGGATGCAGCCGGCCATGGCGCTCGCGCGGGCGAGCGAGGAGACCGGCATCGTCGCGCCGTTCCAGGCGCACGGCGCCGGGTTCTGAGCGCGCGTCAGGATCCGTGCAGCAGAAGACCTGGCGCAGGCGCACCGGGGCGAGGATGCTGGCACCAGGCAGCGCAGGGGACACTGCCGGGATCGGAATCCGCCGTCTGCGTATCACCGCGCGTCGACGAGTCTCTGTGTCTATGAATGGAGGCTCTCATGGGCATGTTGTTCGATCTGGCGCTGACCGAGACCGCCGCCGCTGACGCGGTGACGGGTACCGACCTCGGATGGCCGCCGCCGCAGCCGCTCCCGGCTCCGGTGAACCTGGCCACTCTCGGGGAACAGCTGCGGGGACTGCATCCGGGTGGACGGCTCACGGGTGCGCTCGCGTCGACGCCGATGCTCCTGGGCGACCTCGCCGTGTCCGTCGGGTTCGTGCTGCCCGGTGACGGGGCCCCTGCGGTGACGGGACCGCAGGCGCTGGTCGACGTCGGCTCGCTCCGGCTCGAGCTCGTGCCCGACGACGGCGGTGCGGTGGCGTTGCGGGCGACCGTCGTGACGGCATCCGGCACGACGGTCGTCGTCGCGCCGTTGGGCGACCCGCGGTCCGGCATCGAGGTCACGGCGGCCGTGACGGGGGCGTCGTTCTGCGTCTTCGTCGACGGCGTGCTGGCGACGAGGCGGCCCTGCCGGTCCACGCTCGTGCCGACGGGTCCCGAGGTGGCGCTCGGCGACGAGGCGGGCGTCTCCTCGTTCGTCCTCCTGGAACTGACGATCGCCGACGCGGTTCTGGCTGCGGCGGCCGACGCGATGGCCGGCGCCGCGGCTGACGGCGTGGGAGAGATCGACGCCCACGCCGCACGGCTCGGGGGCCTCGGCGGCGCACAGGGCGAGGAGCAGCACGCCGGCCGAGTGCGCTGGCGTCGGTACGTCGCCGGCACCGTGGTGTGGACGCCGGCCACCGGCGCCCATGCGGTGTCCGGCCGCATCGAAGAGCGCTACTGGCACCTCGGTGGTCCGCTCGGCGTGCTCGGTGCCCTCGTGGCGGACGAGGAATCCGTCGGCGGCTACCTGCGCGGGCAGCACCTCGAGAACCGCACGCCGTGGTCGGGGCTGCGGTTCGACGACGTCGTCGTCGAACGTGTTCCGCGGCCGCCGAAGGTGGTCGACTTCGAGGCGGGCCGGCGCAAGCTCGACCGCCGGGTTGCCGAACTCTCGGCGCGGCGCGGCACCGAGGGGGCACTGTTCCGTGCGGGCGCGCTGAATCACAGCGTGCTGGCGCTCGAGCCCGAGGCCGTCGCGTCGGGAGGGCGGATCTCCACTGGAGTGCGGGACGCCGTGGAGGCGCTCCGAACGGGACGGCTGCGCGTCGGGCAGGGAGACGGCGGACTCGTGTTCAACCGGATCGACGACGAGCCGCTCCGCATCGGAAACCTGCGCGGCCACGCCCGCGGAGGCCCGGCGGGCGGTGAGGAGCCTATCGTCGTCGACGTCGACGTCGCCCCGGCCGTGGTCGAGGATGCGGCCGCCATCGCGACGGCGTTCGTCCGCAACGACACGGTGTCGACGGTGCTGGACCGCCTCGTCGAGAACCATGCGACGACCTTCGCCGACCTGGACGCGACCGGGATCACAGCGCTCCTCGAAGCATCCGACCGGGTCGGCGCCGTGAGCAGGTTCGTCGACGGCTCCGGGGCCGGCTGGGTGCTGACCGGACCCCGGCTCGCTCGTTTCGAGAGAGGCATGATCGTGTGGGCGCCTGGTACCGGCGCCCACGAGGTGCTGAGCGACATCGCGGTGCACTGGCTGCGGCTGGGCGGTGTCGACGGGTTCCTCGGCCTGCCCCTCGAACCCGACACCGCGATCCCGGGAGGGCGGCGGCTCCGATTCGCCGGCGGGACGATCTACTGGTCGGTCGACACGGGCGCGCACGAGGTGCACGGCGACATCGCGGTGAAGTACGACTCGATGGGCGGGCCGTCGGGCTTCGGGTTCCCGACGAGCGACGAGATGGCGTGCGCAGGCGGGCGGGCGAGCTCGTTCCAGGGCGGTGACATCTACTGGAGCGCGGGAAGAGGAGCGTACTTCATCCGCGGGGCCATCCGTGAGGCCTACAACCAGGCCGGCGGCGTCGACGCGTTCGGCGTGCCGGTCACCGACGAATACTCCTGGACGGCGGATGGTGATCCGGCTGTCCAGGTGATGGCCAGCGACTTCGCCGACGGCCGCTCCCTGGCGAGGAGCCCGGACCACGGGGTCTTCGATCACGTCGTGCTCGACCTCGCGTCTGTCAGCAGCGGCGACATCGACGACGAGATCACCTCCGACGACCAGCCCGAGCTCTACGTCCACGCCAAGGCGTGGGTCGACGGCGTCGAGGTCGCCTCCGGCCGCCAGCCCGGTTCGGGATACGGCGCCACCACGCAGGCGCTCGACGGCTTCGCGCCGATCCGAGTACCGCTGCGGGCGGGAGGCGCGGTCCGACTGCTCGTCGAGGCGTGGGATGAGGACACCGGCCCGAACGACAAGTTCGCCGTGCACGACGTGACGTACACGTTCGAAGGCGCCCTCTACGGGTATCTGACACCGGCGCGCGGCTCGCACCAGAACGCCGCCTCCACCTGGAACGACCCGAACGAGGCGGGCCCCGGGGCGTTCAAGACCTCCTACACCCTGGCTCCGCCCTTCGATGAGCTGGCCCGGTTCGGCGCGTTCCGGCAGAAGATGTTCTTCGGCTTCGACAACTTCACCTCCGGCAACCTGCCGTGGGACATGTTCGCGGAGACGTTTGAGAACGTGGTGGAGACCAACGACAACGTGCTCGAAGACGTCGCGCGCATGGACGACACGATCTACTACCACCACCGCTACAAGAAGATCGCGCACAACGGCAGCTGCTTCGGCTTCTCGGTGCTGGCGGGCAACACGTTTCACCGGCGCACGGGGCTCGCCCAGCCGCTGGTGAACGCCGGGCTCGACCCCGCGCTGCGGCGATTCCTCAACGTCGGGCAGGGCATCCAGGCGAACGAGACCGTGACGCTGCTGCGGCAGATGCAGTTCGGGATCGGGGGGCTCATCGACCCGCGAAAGGTGTTCGCGCGCGTGGAGCTCGCGGTGGCCCAGCGGCAGCCGATCCTGCTGTGCATGCGCGGCAAGTCGGGCGGCAAGTCCGTCGGGCACTGCACGGTGGCGTACCGCACGGACGGAACCTCGTGGCCGAAGCGGATCTGGATCGCCGACCCGAACTTCCCGGCGATCGACACCTCTGACCCGCGCACCAGCGGCGTCGCCGACGACAACCTCAGCCGCATCGAGATCGACCGCGACGGCGCGTTCCGCATGTTCGAGGGCTCTGCGACGGCATCCATGACCTATGGGGCGGGCGCCTGGACCGGAACGCTCGGAGACTCGTACATCTATGAGACGCCGCTGGCCTTCGTCCAGCCGCCGCACTTCACTCCCAATTGGCTGATCTGGGCGGGGCTGCCCGGCCTGATGGCGAGCATCTTCATCGCCGATGGCGCTGTCGATGTGCAGCAGATCTCGGGCGGCGGGTACGAGATGTTCGGCGACCAGCGCGGCCGGCTGGCGACCAGGCTCGAGGAGGGGCGGATGCGGTTGAGCGAGGCGCGTGCGGCCGGGATCCTCGACGCACTGCAGCAGCCCGAGCGGTCGGTCCCTGTCGCGACGTCGCTGCAGCTCGGAGGCCCCGGGCCGCTGACGCTGGCGAGCGTCAGTGCGCTGAGCGATCATCTCGACTCCTTCTCGGTCGACGGGTCCGTGCAGGCAGGCATCGCGGATGCCGTGGAGGAGTGGGCCTCTGCGGCGACGAGCTGGGGGCGGCACGCCCATGGGACGCTCGAGGACGGCATCGCCGCGCTCGACGACTCGATCGGGAGCATCGTGGTGGATGCCGTGCTGGAGCGGCAGTCCCGTCTGCTCACGCCGGCTGCCTGGCCCGGTATGAGCTGGATCCCCACGGTCGAGCCCACCGACAGCGAGATGTTCGCCCTGCGCGGCATCGTGCCGACGGACGTGCGCTTCGATCTGCGCGGCACCGGAGGCGAGTTCACTCAGGCGGCGATGAGCCGCCTGAACAACGTCTCGGTGAGCGGAACGGCCACCGAGGGGAGCAGGCGCTCGGTCGGGTTCGAGCGGCTGGGAACCGAGACGTCGGGGGTCCGCGTCGAGAGCACCGAGGAATCGGTCGCCGAGGTCACCGTCGCCGCGGCATCGGATGCGGACCGCGACCGCTGGGTCGCCTGGCAGACCGAGCTGCGCTGCGGCCCCGCCGGACCCAGCCGTCTCACGCGAGACGGTTCGGAACTGGGTGTGCGGCTCACAACGGCCGCAGCCGGGCCGATCACCGTGCGTGCCGTCGAACAGGTCGGCTCGGAACTCGCGGCCGATGCACGCTGGCTCCTGGTGGCGGGAGGCGGATCCACGGTCGTCCTCGCCCCCGCCGACGCGGCGTCGCCGTTCGGCGCGCGCACCGTGCGCAGCTTCGACGCCTCAGGCGGCCTCATCGACGAGATCGTCGTCGACCCGATGCGGTAGCGCCGCCGGACGGCGATTCGGATCCGTGCTCACCGCTGGCCGAGGGGCGCTCGATCTCGAGTCGGTTCCGCTCGCCTAGGATCGGAGACGTGAACGAATCGACGCCGGCGCTCGGCCTTCTCCTCGACGTCGACGGCCCGATCGCGAGCCCCATGACCCGCACGATCGCGATCCCCGCCATCGTCCGCGATCTCGCTGAACTCGCCAATTCCGGCATCCCGATCGCCTTCAACACGGGTCGCTCGGACGCGTTCCTCCGGGAGCAGGTGATCCCGCCGCTGCTCGAGGCCGGCCTCGACGATGACGTGCGTATCTGGGGCATCTGCGAGAAGGGCGCGGTGACGATGCGCATCACGGCCGCGGGCGCCGGTGAAGTGACGGTCGACGAGGAGCTGCGGATGCCTGCGGCCTTCGGCCGAGAGGTGGAGCGGATCGTCCGCGACGAGTTCGCAGATCTCATCTTCTACGACGACACCAAGCGAGCGATGGTCTCGGTCGAACAGCTCACCCAGGTGTCCAACGAGGCGTTCCGCGCGCGTCAGCCGGCGCTCGACGAGGCGCTCGCCGCCGCCATGACGAGTCTCGACCTCGGCTACGAACGCGAGGGCGAACGGGTCCCGAACAGCGCAGGCGACATCCGCTACCGGATCGACCCGACCATCATCTCCACCGACATCGAGTCGAACCGTGTGGGGAAAGACCTGGGCGCCAGCCTCATGCTCTCCTTCCTCGCCGACGAAGGCATCCCGACCCCGCGCCGCTGGCGGACTCTGGGGGATTCGCGCACGGACTACGCGATGGCCGATCGGCTGCACGAGAACGGTCACGACGTCGTGCATGTGGACGTCCGCCCGGGCGACGGAGTGCCGCCGACGCCTTACCCGGTGCGCCACCATTCCTCCCTCATCCACGATGAGGCGGGAGCCCTCTACCTGAGCCGTTGGGCTGCGATCGTCCGCGGCGAGGCCGACGACGACGCCCACCTCGGCTGACCCGCGCTCGCCAGGCGCTACCGTAGGCACATGCGCCAGGCCTTCCGCACGTTCGGGCGCATCCTCGCCCGGCACTGGCCAGCGCTCATGGCCTGATACCTCGGCGGCGAAGCCCTGCACGAGGTGCTCGTGCAGGGCGCCGGGTTCGTCGGAGGTCACACCACGCTCGGCGATCTGCTGCTATTGCCGCTGGCCGTCGCCGCACGACTCATCTCGTATGTCGCGATGTACCTGACAGTGCCCTCATCGTTGCCGCATGTCGCAGCAGACCCGACTGAGACTCGGTACAGCGGCTTCGCGCGGTCGACGCTCGTCGCGATCCTGCCGTTCTTCGCTTTCTACGCGGCCTGGGGGATGCTGGATGCCGACATGAAGGACTTCTTCGCGATCGCGATCAGTATCGCCTTCGAAGAGTCCGGCTACGGGATCGACGAGGCGATCGGCGATCGTGGCGGTCTGATCTCTGTCGGGCTGATTCCGGTGATCGTGGTCGCGCTCGTCGCTCGTCTGTTCCTCGCGCGGTTCCGTGAGCGGCTGCCGTCGTGGACACTCGCGCTCGCCGCATACACGGAGGTGCTGTGGACCTTCATGCTCTTCACCCTCGTCGGCCAGTGGTGGGCAGGAGTGAAGGAGTGGTTCTCCGGACGTGCCGGAGCGGTGTGGCTGGAGGGCATCGGCGACTGGGGCGCGGCATCCCTCCCGCCGCTGGCGTCGCTGTGGGAGGCGGCGTTGTGGCTCGTCGGCATCATCGCCGCTGCGGTGATCGTTCCGGCCGCCTGGCTCGCCGTCGCGGGCGTGATCTACGGTGCCGACTTCGACACCTTGCCGCCCCTGCTGCGGCGGGGGACCGAATCGCTGCGCGGCGCCGTCGGCAGTCTGTCCCGCACCCTGTTGCAGCGCCTCGAGGATCTGTGGGCCGCCATCGCCGCGATCTGGCGCGGCGGGCCCCTGCTGTTCGGCCTGTTCGCCTGCGTCTACGCGGTCTGGCTCTCGCTGAGCGGGTCGGAGCGCGAGGAGTGCTGCAGCTGATCGGAGGCCACGAGAACAACGCGGCGTGGATCGCGATCGACGACTGCGACGGGTTGAACGGCGGACTCAAGGTGGTGCCTGGCTCGCACCGCTACGAGATCATCTGCCCGGACGAGGCGGATCCGGAGGAGTCCTTCACGAGCACCGAGATCACGCTGCCCGAGGGCTTCTCCGCCGAGCAGACCGAACTCGCCTCCGGAGACGTGCTCTTCTTCCACGGCAGCATGGTCCACGGCTCGGGGCCGAACCGATCGGCCGACCGCTTCCGCCGCTCGCTCATCTTCCACTACGTCCCGGTCGACAGCATCGAGATCTCGAAGTTCTACAACCCCCTGCTGCGTCTCGACGGCAGCGAGGTCACGATCGCCGAGTCCGCTGATGGAGGAGCGTGCGGTGACGGCTGGACGCCGGCTGCTCCTCATTGAGCCCGCGAGGAGATCACCGGTTCCGACACGGTGCTCGGCGGTCTGCTGCTGTTGCCGCTGGCCGTCGCCGCACGACTCATCTCATATGTGACGAATTACCTGCCCCCGAGTTCGTCATGCGGCCAGCCTATCCACCGTCGCGAGCGAGGTAGGTGTCGTAGCCGAGGCGGCCACGGGTGACGAGGATGAGCACGAGGGCGGTGCCGGTGAAACCGATCAGCACCGGCAGGAGCCCGTAGTCGTCGAAGATCGGTGCGGGAAAGAGCGGGTATCCGACCTTGTTGGCGAACGTGTTGAACGACGCGTGCATCAGCATCGTGATGAGCACGCTGCCGGCCGCATGGTTGAAGACCCAGGTCATCATGATCGTGAGGGCGGTGATCATGACGACGAACATGACCATGTTCGGGATCGTCGGAGGAGTCCAGACACCGCTCCAGAACAGCGGGAAATGCCACAGTGCCCACAGGACGCCGAGGATCACGCTGCCCCACAGCGGACCGTTGCGCTCCTGCAGCCGCGGCAGCGCGAAACCACGCCAGCCCGGTTCCTCTCCCAGCGGGCCGCCGAAGAGGAACGTCATCAGGAAGGCCAGCGGATAGGCGGCGAGCAGCGGGCCGAGGATGGGCTGGAACGACTCGACTGCGCCGGGGACCACGATCGTGCCGAGGATGATGATGATCGGAACTCCGACCAGCAGGAACAGGTACCAGAGGATTCCGACCCGCCACCGGATCATTCTGCGCAGCAGGCGGATGACACCGGTCCTGCCTTCGGTCACGCCGGTCATGACGAACGCGGCGATCATCGGACCGAAGGTCGCCACGACGATGGCGATCGCCACTGCGATCTTGGGCATCGCGGGCAGGAAGCCGTGTGCGGAGAGGGCGACGGGTATCTCGATGACCCACGCGAAGAGGTACGCGATGGCGAAGAACGAGATGAGCGGGTATCTGGCCAGCAGACTTTTCATGCCTCAGTGTTCCACCGGTCGGGCCTGCGCCGCCAGAGGAATATGCGCAGACGCGCCGGTGCAGAACGCCGAGCTTGCGTTCGAGCGCGCTCCAACCCCTAGCGTCAGGATCATGACGACGAAAGACAGCAGAACCTGGATCATCACCGGCGCGAGCTCCGGCCTCGGATCGGCGTTGGCTGAAGCGGCGCTCCGAGCGGGAGAGAACGTGGTCGGAACGGCGCGGCGCGTCGACCGCTTCGGTGCGCTCAAGGCGCGCCATGGCCGACGACTGCTGGCAGTCGAACACGATGTGCGCGACGTCTCGGGAGCGGGTGACGTCGTGCGTCGAGCGGTCGAGGAGTTCGGGCGGGTGGACGTACTCGTCAACAACGCCGGTGTCGGACAGGTGGGCGCCGCGGAGGAGATCACGGACGGCGAGCTGCGCGACATGCTGGGCCAGCATCTGCTCGGCCCCGCGGCGTTCGTGCGCGAGGTGCTCCCGATCATGCGCCGCCATGGTTCCGGAGCGATCGTGCAGATGAGCAGTCAGGGAGGTCGGATGTCGTTCCCCGCGGTCGGAAGCTACTCGGCCGGGAAATTCGCCCTGGAGGGATGGTCAGAAGCGCTCGCGGGCGAGGTCGCACCCTTCGGGATCCGGGTGCTGATCGTCGAACCCAGCCGTTTTCGCACCGAGTTCAACGCCGCGGACGTACTGAGGACGGCGGAGGCGAATGCGAGTTACGCGGGGGTGACCGGCGCGGTGCGGGCGAACATGAGCGATGCCGACGGCATCCAGGAAGGCGATCCGCAGCGGGCCGCCTCCGTGATCCGGCAGGTGCTCGAGACGCCGGATGCTCCGCTCCGCCTGCCGCTCGGCGCCGAAGCCGTCCGCAATCTCACCCGCGCATATCGAGGATCCCTCGACGACGTGCAGAAATGGGCGGCACTGAGCGAGTCGGCGGACTTCCCCGGGCTCCGCCCGGCGGCCCGTCCGTTCTGACCGGTCTACTATTCACGCATGTCCACTGACACGCTGATCGACCGCATCCTCGACCGCGGAGGCGCGGCATCCGGGACGGTGATCGACGCCGTCCACGCCCTGATGGACGACGCGACGATCGAGGCATCGGAGAGGTCTCTGAGCGTGGCGGAGGCCGCCGCTCTGCTCGGACTCTCGGGCCATACCCTCCGGTACTACGAGAAGCAGGGTCTCGTGCGCCCAGGGCGCAATGCCTCCGGGTATCGCGAGTACTCCGCTTTCGACCTGCGTCGGCTCGTGTTCCTCACACGCATGCGGCTGTCCGGGATGACGATGAGTGACCTCGGGCGCTACATCGCCCTCGTCGAGCAGGGCCAGAGCACCCTCGCGGAGCGGCGGGCGATCATGCTCGATCAGCGAGAGCGCATCGCCGGGCAGATCCGCGAGCTCGCCCTCGCGATGGAGATCACGGAGTTCAAGATCAGGGCCTACGGCGGTCATCCGGCGCAATGAGCGGCGGGTTCAGCGCGAACAAGTGAGGCAGGTCGCCGGCGTACTCGATGTCGATGGCGAAGCAGATCGAGTGCACCCCCGGTGCGGGAGCCGCGCCGCGATCACGACCGACGACCCCGGCGCCCGCCACGGGCTCGTAGGCCCGCCGAGCTGATAGTCGGGCACGGCGCCGGACGGAGGCAGCGTCACCGCGGGCGTCGCCGACCATCCGGCGAGAACGAACCCGCAGCCGTCGAAGTCAAGCGCGCGCGTCCGCCTGGTCGGAATCCGCCGCCTCCACAGGATTGCGGCGGATTCCGATCCACGACACGACTCCGCCGAGTGCCAGGAGCGCCGCCGTCACCCATGCCGCATTGTGGAAGCCGTCGAGATCGAGCGCGCCGCCCACGATGGTCGACAGCAGTGCGACCACGAGGAGACCGGCGACCCTTGCCACAGCGTTGTTCACCGCCGATGCGATGCCCGAGCGGGTCTCGTCGATGGCTCCGAGGATCGCCGAGGTGAGAGGCGCGACGGTGAGCGACAGACCGAGACCCATCACGACCATCGCCGGGAGCACCTGCCACCAGTAATCGAAGTCCGAAGCGACGGTGAGCAGCAGCAGAGCACCGGCAGCCATCAGCACAGGCCCGCCCGTCATGAAGATCCGCGGTCCGAGACGGCCCGCCCACGCGCCGGCGCGTGAACTGAGCAGGATCATCAGGATGGTCAGCGGCAGGCTGGCGAGGCCCGCCGCCGTCGCACTCAGCCCCGCGCCCTGCTGCAGGTAGACCCCGATGACGAACCCGTTGAGCGCAAGCGCCGCGTAGACGAACAGGGTGGCGAGGTTCCCCCATCCGAAATTGCGTACGCGGAACAGCGACAGCGGCATGAGGGGAGACGGCGAACGGTGCTGGCGAATCAGGAAGAGAGCGAACAACGCTGCGCCGACCACCCCGGGGATCCAGATCGCCGGGGACTGCCAGCCGAGGTTCGGCTGCTCGATGAGCGCGAAGACGACGGCGCCGAGGCCGATCGCGCACAGGGCGCCGCTCCACCAGTCGACCCGGATCCCGCGCGGATGCTGCGGCAGGTCCAGTCGCGCCAGGAGCAGCAGCGTGATGCCGATCGGGATCACGTTGATCAGGAAGACGAAGCGCCACGAGAGGAAGTCGACGAACAGCCCGCCGAGGAGCGGACCCACGAGCATCGCGGCTGTCGTGAACGCCGTCCATACGCCGATCGCGCGCGACTGCACCTCGGCGCGCATCGTCGCCGTGATCAGCGCCAGAGAGCTCGGCACCAGCAGGGCTCCGGCCGCGCCCTGGAGTGCCCGGGCGATGATGAGGATGAGCGGGTCGGGCGCGGCCGCGACCGCGACGGATGCCACACCGAAGGCGATGAGCCCGACGCGCATCACGACGACGCGACCGTACGCATCCGCTACCGAGCCGGCCAGCAGGATCAGGGCGCTGAGCGTGATCAGGTACGCGTCGACCACCCACTGCTGGGTGGTGATCCCGCCGCCGAGCTCGCGGCTGATCGCCGGGAGCGCGACGGTGACGACGGTGCCGTCCAGGAAGGTCACGAAGGAGGCGAGGACCGCGATCACGATCACGAGTCGCTGCAGCGGGGCGAAGGATGTCACGCGCTGACCCTACTCCCGCCCGGGGACGCTCGGCGTCGTGCGTGCGGATCCCCCGCCGCCGTCAGAGGGGAAGAGCCGGAGTGCCGTCCCGGTAGAGTCGGCGCAGACCGGCGACTCCGTCACGGTCGAAAGCCCGTGATTGCCGCTGAGCTCCGGTTCCGTGACGGCGGATCCGCTCGAGGTGCTCGTCCACGAGATCCTCGTCGCCGAGCTCCGCGAGGGCGGGGCGAATCGCGTCCAGCATCCGCCCCACGACCTGCCACGCGTCGGCCACCGCCCCCGTGGTGGGATCGATGACGCGCGCATCCATCCCGCGGCGGGCCGCCATCCAGAGAGATGCGTCGATCCCGTCGAGCTCTCCGATCGAGATCCGGTCGTCCGTCAGCACGATCGCGCGGCTCAGCGCCGCGGCGAACAGCGTCTCCTCGGTCTGGAGCTGGGCGTCGAAGACTCGCAGCTCCACTGTGGGGAAGCGCTCGGAGAGGCGCACCGCCCACGCGAGGGATGCGGCTTCCGGTATCACCTTCAGATCGACCAGCTGAGCCACGTGCGCCCGATAGTCGTCGAAGTCATGGAATCGGGGAGGGGACCACGACGAGGGCAGCCGCCGGATCACGATGCTGCGCCAGCTGGCGAATCCGGAGTGAACCCCGTCGACGAACGGGCTGTTGCCGCTGAGGGCGAGTAGTACGGGCAGCCAGCCCCGGACGCGGTTGAGCGCCCGAACCCGCTCCTCGTCGTCGCCCACCTCGACGTGCACGTGCAGGCCGTTCACCTCGTGTTCGCGGCTGATGTGCGCCAGATGCACGGCGACGTCGTCGTAGTGAGGGGACGGAGAGACGGCGGACGTGCGCGTCGAGGCGAAGGGGGTCCCCGATGCGGCAGCGATCGCGGACCGTGCCGCCGCGTGGGCGCCGAGCAGACCGCGAAGGTGTCGCAGCTGCCGCTCGGCGTCCGGCATCGTCGTGACCGGATCCGTGATGCACTCGAGCTGGCAGGTGAGGTACTCGGCCGACACGGTGCCGAGGGTGCTCTCATCGGCGATGCGCTTCCTGATCGCATCCCCCAGTGCGAGCGGGACCAGTGATTCCTCGTCGAGGAGGACGAACTCCTCCTCCACGCCGAACCTGCCCATGGTCCGGCTCAGTGGTTTCTCAATGCGGAGATCAATTCGGACTTCCGCTTGCCGCTGTAGCCGGTCAGGCCCAGCTCCTTCGCCCGCTTGCGCAACTCGTCGACCGTCCAGTCGTCGTAGTCGCCGTGCTCGCCACCCCGTCGGCCCACTGCGCCGCGGCCCTCGTTGGCGGCCGCGTTCGAGATCCGCGCGGCCTTCTCCTTGGAGGCGCCGTCACCGCGAAGCTTCTCATACAGCTCCGGGTCCTTCAGGGATGCGTTCCGTCTTCCTGGCATGACCCTCTCCTCTCCCAGGCACCTCATGATCCCCGAGTCAACCCCCTGCTGGGGACCACGTCGGCGTCACTACGGTGAGTTCACCGCTCACGGGCGCGCGGCGCCCCCGGCAGAAAGGGAATCCGATGAACATTCTGTTGATCGTCGTCGTCGTCATCGCTGTGATCCTCGCGATCACCGGTGGACTGGTGCAGTCGCTCCAGTTCCTCCTGTGGGTGGGTCTGGTGCTGCTTGCGATCGCAGTGATCGCCTGGATCATCCGGGCGGTCAGCGGCAACCGAAGCCTCTGACGACCGCAGAAGAAAGGGCCCGCCGGGAGGCGGGCCCTTTTCTCTTAGTCCTTGAAGCCGTCGCGGACGCTGTCTCCAGCATGCTTGGCGGCATCCTTGACGTGCTCGCCGGCCTGCTTCGCGTCTGCTTTGGCCTGATCGAGCTTTCCTTCGGCTTCCAGGTCCTCGTTGTCGGTGGCCTTTCCGACACCCTCCTTGACCTTTCCGGTCATCTCTTCGGCCGAGTTCTTGATCTTGTCGTCGAGTCCCATGTCCTCTTCCTCTCATTCGTAGATTCGGTGGAGCTGCCACCCTCGCACCGCCTCTCGAACTTCACCAAGGCATTGACATCGGCGCAAGAGCATGGCAATCGAATCAAGCGTCGACGCCGGACATTCTGAGGACTAGCCTGGCGTCAGGCGGGTGCACCTGCCCGCGCAGGACTCGGCGGAAGCCGGCGACGGAAGCGGTGTGCGATGGATGCGATGATGATGAACGCCATGTCCAAGGACATGATGTCGATGCCCGGTATGGACATGATGGACATGTCGGTGATGCAGGCGTGCATGGATGCCTGCTCCGCCTGCGAGCAGGCCTGCACCGTCTGTTCTACCCAGATGATGGACTGCTCGCCCGCATGCATGAACTGCGCCGACATGTGCAACACGATGATGCGGTCCATGATGCGCATGCAGGGGATGACGCCGGCCTCGATGATGGCGATGCTGAACGCCTGCATCGCGATGTGCCAGATGTGCATGGACGAGTGCATGAAGCACGCCGACCACAGCGACGTCTGCAGGATGTGCGCTCAGGCCTGCCAGGCCTGCATGGAGGCGTGTGTGGCGATGAAGGACATGATGATCGCGGTCTGACCCGCAGGCGCGCTCAGGGACCAGGGCTGGGCTCAGGCGGCCGCGACGTTGAACTGCACGCGGCCGACCGCCAGCACGCCGTAGCGCGCGTGCAGGGCGACGGGGGTGCCCGGCGCTGCTTCCAGCGCGGCGCCGGATGCGTTCCAGAGCGCGCGCGTCTGGCCGTCGAGCGTGCGCACGACGAGGTCGCCGGTCAGGGCATCCGCTGACTCCACGATGCCGTCGACCCAGTCGGCCGGCGTCGCCGACGCGAGTCGCGCCTGGATCAGGTGCAGGGCGTGCCCCGGTGCCAACGAGGAGCAGACGTCGCCGTGCTCGCACATGCACGCTGCACGCTCACGCACCTGGAGGGGCGAAATGCGGTTCAGCGGCGTGGACACGGTGGGTCTCCTTCGGGGTCGGCGTTCCGGCAAGATTAGGTCGCGACCGGCCGATGCGGAACCCGAGGCGACACGGAACGACACACAGCGGTCACAGGCCCAGGCAGGTAGGGTCTCGGGCCTGTCCGCCCTGCGTGTCCAGGCATGCGGTGCGCCATATCCGAATGGATCCCATGTCTCCCGTGACCGAGCGCGACATCCGCGCCAGCTTCATCGCCGGTTCCACCCACGCCGTCACGGACTGAGCGGATCGTCGGAGGACACGATCTCCATCGTGGCTACCGTCTCCTCGTCATCGCAGGAAGGGCCGACCCACAGCCGGATGCGTCCCGGCTCTATCCGGCGGTTGCCGTCGATGCCGGTGAAGGAGAGTCGCTCGCTGGGCACCTCGAACCGCACGACCTGGCTCGCGCCGGCGACGAGAGCGACCCGCTGGAAGGCGACGAGCTGCGCCAGTGGCCGGGTCACGCTCGCGACCTCGTCGTGCGCGTAGAGCTGCACCACGTCGACGCCGTCCCTCGTGCCGGTGTTGCGCACGATCACCGACGCGTGGAAGACCGTGCCGGCCGGGACGGATGCATCGACCGTCAGCTGTTCGTGCACGAAGGAGGTGTACCCCAAGCCGAACCCGAAGGACCGCACAGGAGTGGAATCCGCGCTGGTCACATCGGTCCGGCCGCCGAGCACCGGGCGCAGGTAGGAGTATGGTTGCGCGCCGGCGGACCGCGGAAGCGAGACGGGCAGTCGACCGGACGGCGAGACGCGACCGCTCAGTAGGGCGGCGATCGCCGGGCCTCCCTCCTCGCCGGGGAAGAAGGCCTGGAACGCTGCCGCCGGCCGCACGGCGTCGCCGGCCTCGGCCTCGGTCGCCGCAGCGGCGGAGTTCACCGCGCCGAGGCCGGTGAGCACGCCTCCGGCCGCGCTCAGCGCGGGCAGAGCCCACTCCAGCGCGTACGGCCTGCCGGTCAGCGCCACCAGGATCACGGGCGTTCCCGTCGCGACGACGGCTTCGACGAGTTCCCGCTGGATACCCGGAAGCTCCAGGGACTCGACATCGTTGCCCTCTCCGACCGTGCCGCGCCCGAAGAGCCCTGCTCGGTCGCCGATGACCACGATCGCGATGTCCGCCTCCTCGGCCTGTGCGACTGCTGCCGCGAGGAGACCGCGATCCGGCGACTCGACCTCGCACCCGGGGGCGTGGGTGATCTCGGCATCCGGGAACTCCGCACGCAACGACTCCAGCACCGTGGGCAGCGCGACCCCCGCGGGAGTACCCGGGTGATGCGCGAGAACGTGGTTGACGAATGAGTAGCACCCCATCAGGGCCTCGGTGCTGTCGGCGTTGGGCCCGACCACCGCGATGCGATGCGGGGAGGACGGGGCGAGCGGGAGGATGCCGTCATTGCTGAGGAGCACCACCGATTCCTCGGCGAGCCGGCGGGCGATGGCACGATGCCCGGGCGGGTCGAGATCGACGCCCGCGGGCTCGCCGGTGAAGTCGGCGTCGAGCAGTCCGAGTTCCTCCTTCTGTGCGAGGACCCGCCCGGCCGCTCGGTGCAGGATGTGCTGCGGGAGCGAGCCGTTGCGCACCTGCTCGGCGAGAGTCGTATACGCGTCCGGCGAGGGCAGCTCGACGTCGATCCCGGCGGTGATCGCGAGGCGCGCGGCTTCCGGCGCATCGGCGGCCACGCGGTGCATGCTGCGCAGGAAGTCCACGGCGAAGTAGTCCGACACGACCACACCGTCGAAGCCCCACCGCTCCCGGAGGATCTCGTCGAGGTAGAAGGGATCAGCGGCGACAGGGATGCCGTCGATGTCCGTGTAGGAGTTCATCACGCTGCGTGCTCCGCCTTCGCGCACCGCCATCTCGAACGGCGGCAGCAGGACGTCCTCGATCTCCCGGCGGCCGATGTGCACCGGGGCGTGGTTGCGCCCGGCCTGCGAGGCGGAGTAGCCGACGAAGTGCTTGAGCGTGGCGTGCACCCCTTCGGACTGCAGGCCGCGGACGTAGGCGGTGCCGAGCACGCCGACGACCAGAGGGTCCTCCGAGATGCACTCGTCGACCCGGCCCCACCGGGGGTCGCGGATCACGTCGAGCACCGGAGCGAGACCCTGGTGGATCCCGAGCGCTCGCATCGAGGTTCCGATCGCGCGCCCCATCTCCTCCACGAGGTCGGAGTCGAAGGACGCGCCCCATGCCAGCGGGGTCGGGAAGGTCGCGGCCTGCCACGCGGCGAGCCCTGTCAGGCACTCCTCGTGGACCAGCGCCGGGATGCCGAGCCGGGTCTCCTCCTGCAGCCGTCGCTGCTCGCGCCACAGCCATCTCGCCCGTTCGAGCGGATCGACCGGGCGGGTTCCGTACACCCGCGTCAGATGACCGAGTCCGTCCGTCGTGGCCTCCTCGTACCGGGTCGAGGTCTTCTTCTCGCCCGACATGGGCGCCACGACCTCGTCACCCTGGTCGACCCAGTAGCCCACGAGTTGCGCCTGCTTCTCTTCGAGGGTCATCCGGGCGAGGAGCGCCTGGACGCGCGCGGAGAAGGGGCGCGGGGTCTGCTGCAGCACGTTCGTCTCTCTTCTTTGCTCTGAGTTCTGCTCTGGTGCGTCGTGTTCGGCGGCGAGGCCGGCTTCAGCCCTTGACCGCGCCGGTCAGTCCGCCGACGATCCGTCGCTCGAACAGGCTGAAGAACACCAGCGCCGGGATCATCGACAGCGATGTGAAGGCGAGAACCTTCGCGGTGTCGACCGAATACTGCGACGCGAACGCCTGCGTTCCCAGTGGCAGCGTGTACAGCTGGTCGTCGCTGAGGAGGAACAGCGGGAGCATGTAGCTGTTCCAGCTGCCGATGAACGCCAGGATGCCGACAGTGATGACTCCGGGAACGGCGAGCGGGATGACCATCCGCCAGAAGAACCCGAGGCGGCTGCATCCGTCTATCGATGCGGCCTCCTGGAGTTCGTTCGGAATCGCCGCCAGGAACGGCACCAGGATGATGATCGTCACGGGGAGCGCGAACGCGATCTGCGGGATGATGACCCCGGCGAGGGAGTTCGCCAGGCCGAGGTTGCGCACCAGGATGTAGAGCGGCGTGATCGCCACCGTCATCGGGAACATCAGCCCGGCCGTGAACAGTGCGAACAGCGCGCCGCGCCCGCGGAAGGAGTATCGCGAGAGCGCGAAGGCCGCCATCAGTCCGAGGGCGACGACCACCGCGGTCGTGGTCCCGGCGGCGATCGTGGAGTTGAGGACCTGCCGCCAGAAGGCGCCGTTGGCGAGCACGTCGACGAAGTTCTCCCAGCGCCACACTGACGGCAGCCCCGACGGATCGACGGTGATGTCGGAGTTCGTGCGGAAGCCGCCGATCACCGTGTACAGGACCGGCGCCAGCATCAGCCCGATCAGCAGCAGCGCGGCGAAGTAGATGAGGAACGTGCTGCCGCGGCGACGGCTGGGTGCGTACCGCGCTCGCGGCTCGGACGTGAGGATGAGTGCGGTGGCCATCATGACGTCGCTTCCGCTGTCGTGTTCGGTTTCTCGGTCAGTGCTCCCGCGGTGTCGCGGCGCAGCACGAGGCGCTGATAGATCAGCGCGATGGCGAGCGAGATGAGGAAGAGGACGACGGCGACGGCGCTGCCGTATCCGAAGCTCCCGGCGCCGCGGCCGTTGGCCACCATGTAGGTCGCCATCGTCGAGGTCCCCGCCGTCGAGGAGACGTACTGGCCCCAGATGATCCAGACCAGATCGAACAGCTGCAGCGAGCCGATGACCGACAGGAATGCCCAGATCCGGATCGTCGGCCCCAGCAGCGGCAGCACGATGAGGCGCTGGACCTGCCAGTACGACGCACCGTCGATGGCGGCGGCCTCGGAGAGCTCGTCGGGGATGCCCTGGAGGCCCGCGAGGAAGAGGATCACGGCGAAGCCGATGTACTTCCAGGTGATGATGAGCATCAGGGTCCAGATCGCGAGCGCCGGGTCGGACAGCCAGTCCGCCTGCAGGTCCGCCAGTCCGATCTTCTCGAGCAGGCCGTTGACGGCGCCCTCGGACTGCAGCATGAGGCTCCAGCCGATGCCGACGACGACCTCGGAGATCACGTAGGGAACGAAGATCAGCACCCGGATGACCGACTGGAACCGCAGTTTGCGGTTCAGCAGCAGGGCGAAGACCAGGGCGATCGGCCCCTGCAGGAGCAGCGACATCACCAGGATGAACAGGTTGTGGCCGAGCGCCTCGTGGAAGGTCGGGTCGCTGAGGATCGTGATGTAGTTGCGGAATCCGACGAAGTCGGTCGGCGTCCCGAAGCCGGACCAGCTGAAGAATCCGTAGTACGCGGCGAGGACGACGGGGAGGATCACGAAGGCGACGAAGACGATCAGGGCGGGGCCGATCAGGATCATCAGTTCGGCGCGGGCGCCCCAGCCGATGCCGCGGCGTCGAGGCGACGGCGTCGTCGGAGGCGAAGCGGGCGGCCGCCCGGCCGGGGGCTGCGTCTGCACGCCCCCGGACGGACCCGGTGTCCCGGGCGCGATCGCCGCGCCCTGCGGTGGCACGCGAGTGGTAGTCATGCGAGGCGGCTCAGGACTTCGCAGCCGCGCTGTTCACGGCGTCGACGATGTCCTGCGCCGTGCCCTGGCCGGCGAACATGTTCACGACCGCGACGTTCAGTGCGTTGCCCACGTTCTGGCCGTAGAGCGTGTCCAGCCACACGACGACATACGGTGCTGCGCTGTACGCGTCGAGGATGTTCTTCAGCACCGGGTCGGTGACGGCGGACTGAGCGTCGGATGAGGCGGGCACGGTCTGGAACGCCTTCGCGTAGGCCTCTTGGTTGCCCTTCTCGGCGATGAAGTCGAGGAAGTCCACGCACTCCTTCGGCGCGTTGACCCAGCACGAGAAGCCGTCGACGCCGCCCATCATGGCGCCGGCTTCGCCGTCGCCGCCCTCGACCTCGGGGAACGGGAACCAGGAGAGGTCGGGGAGGGGCTTCTCATCCGGTGTCAGCGAGGCGATCACGCCGGGATCCCACGCGCCCATGAGCTCCATCGACGCCTTGTGGTTGGCGAGCAGGCCCGCCGAGGAGCCGGCACCCTGCTGCGCGGTCGTCGTGAGGAACCCGTCGTTGAACGGCTCGGCATCGATGAGCTTCTGCAGGTTCTCGCCCGCCGTCAGCCAGCATTCGTCGTCGAATGTCCGGGTGGAGGCGGCCTCGTCGAGTGCGTCCTTGGAGCACGCGCGCAGGGCGAAGTTGTAGTACCAGTGCGCGGCGGGCCACGCATCCTTCGCGCCGACGGCGATGGGCGCGACGCCGGAGGTGCGGAGATCGGCGGTGACGTCCGTCAGCTCCTCGATCGTCGTGGGTGCCGTCGTGACCCCGGCCGCCTCGAACAGGTCGGCGGAATAGAAGATGCCGGACGGCAGCACGGCCGTGGGCACACCGTAGTTCTTGCCGTCGATCTCGAAGGCCGAGAGCGAGCTGCTGACGGCGGACTTCGTCGCGTCCGAGATCTTGTCGGTGATGTCCATCACCTGACCGGCTTCCACCACGTCGGCGAGCTTTCCACCGCCGCGCGCCATGAAGATGTCCGGGCCCTCGTTGGAGTTGAGCGACGTCTGGAGCTTGCCGTCCATCTCCTCGTTCTGGATCGACTGCATCTTGACGGTGACGTCGGGGTACTGCGCCTCGAAAGCGGCGATCGTGTCCTTCCAGTACTTCTGGCCGTCGCCGGTGGTCGAGTTCTGCCAGAACGTGAGCGTGACCTCGCCGTCGGCGGATTCGCCGGGGGAGGCACTGCATCCGCCGAGCGCGAGAGCGCCCACGGTCACGATGGCTGATGCCAGCAGGATCTTGGTGGCTTTCATGTGATTCCCGTTCTCTTCGTTGAGGGCCTCGTCGTGGTCAGCGTCACAGGGAGGCGTGGGAGAGCCTGGCGGGATCCGCCGACATCGTCAAACGTTTTCGAAAACAGTTTCCATCCAACGGGGAGCCGACGCTACGCTGTGCAGACATGAGCGGACGAACGACGATCCACGACGTCGCCAAAGCGGCGGGAGTCTCGGTCTCCACGGTCTCCAAAGCGGTCAACGGACGATACGGAATCGCGGATGCCACGGTTCGGCGCGTCCTCGACTCGGTGCGCGAGCTGGGGTACGAGTCCAGCCTGGTCGCCAGCAGCATGCGTGCGCGACGCACCGGGGTGATCGGCGTTCTCCTGGCGGACTTCGAGCCCTTCAGCGCCGAGATCCTCAAGGGCGTCGGATCGGCGGCGCACGGAACGGCCTTCGACCTGCTCGCGTACAGCTCGCGCCAGGGCGCGTCCGAAGGCTGGGAGCGACGGTCCCTGAGCAGGCTGTCCGGCACCCTGATCGACGCGGCGATCATGGTGACGCCGACGGTCGTGAGCGCATCGACGGAGATCCCCGTGGTCGCGATCGATCCGCATACCGGCCGGGCGGGGCTCCCCACGGTGGAGTCCGACAGTTTCGGCGGCGCCCTGGCTGCCACGCGGCATCTGATCGAGCTCGGGCATCGGCGGATCGGTTTCCTGGCAGGGCGCCCCGACCTGCGCTCAGCCGGCCTCCGCGACGCCGGCTACCGGCGGGCGCTGGGAGATGCCGGCATCCCCGTCGATCCCGCTCTGATCGGCATCGGACGATACGACCTGGAGACGACGCGGGAATCGGCTCGGGTCATGCTCGCCGGCGACAGCCGCCCGACGGCCGTCTTCGCCGCCAATGATCTCTCCGCGATCGCGGTCATCGACGTCGCCCAGGAGCTGGGGTTGCGGGTGCCGGACGACCTGTCGGTGATCGGATTCGACGATGTCCCCGAGGCGTCCCGGAGGGCGGTGCCGCTGACGACCATCCGGCAGCCGATGAACCGCCTCGGCGCGGTCGCCGCCGAGATGGTGTTCACCCTGCTCTCCGGAGAGCCGCTGGAGCAGCTGCACGTGATCCTGCCCACGAGGCTCGTGGTGCGGGCGACGACCTCATCCCCGGGCGTCAGTCCGCGCTGAGCCCGACCGTCGCGCGCACGAAATCCCATGAGGGGGCGGCGAGCTGCGCCGACAACCGCGCGTGCGCGTCGAAGCTGCGCTGGCCCGGCCAGCCGGGCGGGAGCAGCTGCGCGGGAAGGCCGGGATCGCGGTAGGGCAGCACCCGCCATGCGTCGATGAGACGCACGTATGCGGCGAACGGCTCGGAGGCGGCATCCGGCAGCGCCACGATCGACTCCTGGAACAGCTCGTGCTCTGTGCGCAGGGCGGTGAGATCCCACCAACCCGCCACGGCGGTGGCGAGAGACCCGGCGACCTGCGGGGTCTGCGTGCGGAACAGCGTCGCCGACTGGCGAGCATCGAGCTCGGCCAGGATCTCCTCGACCTCGTCCTGCAGGTACCCTGGGCAGATCCACAGCGCGGGGGAGACCATGCCGCAGCCGATCCACTGCAGTCGGCGGCGCAGCCGGTGCCGCAGGTCGCGGCGGGTCTCCGGGATCGAGAACGACAACAGACACCACGGATCCCCGATGGCCATCTGCCGCACGTCGAAGATGCGCCGGTCGCCGCGCTCGAGCATGGGGATCGCCGCGGGGTTGAGCCGGTAGCCGATGCCGCCTTCGCGGGCGGCGAGAAGCAGGCCCTTCTGCTTGAGGCGCGTGAGCCCGGTGCGTGCCTGGGTCGGCGGGATGCCGAGGCGGCCCGCGAAGCGCACGAGGTCGGAAGCGGAGATCCAGCCGTCGAGCCGGCGCAGGTAGAGGCCGATGAACGTGCGCAGCAGCGAAGCGGTGCTGCCGGGGCGCGCTTCGATGTCGTCGAGGATCGCGTTCCCCGAGGGGGCGTGTGAGCCCGGCATCCCGTTCACCCGCGCAGGGCGTCTCTGACCGCGAGCACCCCGGTCACGGTCTCGACGTGCGAAGTGCTCAGCGGCGAGAGGCCGAGGCGGATCCCATCGGGGAAGCGGAAGTCCGGGATGATGCCGTCGGCCCACAGTCGCTGCGTCACCGCGCGGAAGTCGGGGTGGCCGATCGTGACATGACCGCCGCGCGACTCCGCATCCCGCGGGCTCAGCAGCCGCACCCCGAGCGGGGCGAGCGTCTCGTCGTGTGCCCGGACTGCGAGGTCGGTGAGCGACCTCGACTTCGCCCGGACCAGCTCGATCGTCGACTCCTCGATGAGATCGAGCATCCCCTGCATCGCGAGCATCGAGGTGACCGGCGGAGTGCCGCTGAGCAGCTGGCGGATGTCGCCGGCCGGCACGTACTCCGGCCCCATGGCGAAGATGTCGGCGGCGCTCCACCAGCCCTGGATCGGCTGCTGCAGCACCCCCTGATGCTCGCGGCGCAGATAGGCGAACGCGGGGGAGCCCGGTCCGCCGTTCAGGTACTTGTAGGTGCAGCCGACCGCCATGTCGACACCCCAGGCGTCGAGCTGCATCGGGATCACGCCCACCGAGTGGCAGAGGTCCCACATCATCAGCGCGCCGGCCTGATGCGCGACGGCGGTGATCGCCGGCATGTCGGCGAGGGCGCCCGAGCGGTAGTCGACGTGGCTGAGCGAGACCAGCGCCGTCCGTTCCGAGACGACAGCCGCGACGTCGGCCGGTCGCACGCCGTGCACCGGGTCTGGCTCGAGCCAGCGCAGGGTCATCCCGGTCTCGGCGGCGACGCCCTCCGCGAGGAAGCGGTCGGTCGGGAAGTTGCCCGCCTCGATCACGAGCTCTGTGCGGGCGGCATCCGCGGCGGCCGCGGCGCGCATCAGCTTGTAGATGAGCACGCTGGTCGAATCGGCGACGACGGTCTGGCCGGGCGCGGCGCCGAGCGCGATGCGCCCGATCCGGTCGCCCAGCTCGAGGGGGAGCGCCATCCACTGCTCGTCCCACGAGCGGATGAGCCTCGTCCCCCAGTCGTCGCGCACGAATGCGGCGAGCTTCTCGGGGATGACCTTGAGCGGCCGCCCCAGCGAGTTGCCGTCGAGATAGGCGCTGACTCCCGGCGCTTCTGCGAAGGCGTCGAGGTGAGCGGCGAGCGGATCGGCGTCATCGAGCGCCCGAGCCGTGTCGAGGAGGTCGGTCATGTCACACCTTCAGGGGTCGGGCGTCGAGGGGGTCGAGAGTCTTCTGCGTGAGACGGAACAGCGTCGTTGCCGGATCGAGGGGATCCTGCGGCGCGAGCGCTCGCAGCAGGTCGATGCCGTCGATCCCGGTTTCGCGCAGTGCGGCGACCTCAGCGGGATTCAGGGCGACGGGCGTCGGACCGTTGCCCATGTCGGTGCCGTAGAGCACGGTACCCCCGGCGGCGTGGAAGCGGTGCACGTTGTCCAGCGCCCGTTCACGGTCCGCTCCGCCGTGGATCGCGAGCGTGGAGATCCAGGAGACGGATGCCGCCTGCGCGGATATCTCATCGTCAGTGAGGTGTTCGGTGAACGGTGCGTGTGCGAGGACGCGGACACCGAGTCGTGCCGCGCGCTGCGCCTCGCCGTCTCCCTCAGCGTGCGCGACCACCGGGAGGCCCCGGCGGGCCGCGAGGTCGACGATCGTGCGGAGGGTCTCGTCGCTGAAGACGGGGCCGGCCGTGGTGTTGCAGGCGACCTTGATGACGGATGCTCCGGCATCCGCCATCGCGGTGATCACCGCCTCGGCGTCTTCTCCGGTCGCGATCTCGCGCCACGATCCGGCCGGCGCCCAATCCCGGTCCGACGGGTATCCGCCCGGCGCGGTCAGGAACGAGCCCGCGAACTCGATGATCACCGAGTGGGGGATGGAAAACGCCGGCCCATGGGACGTTTCACCAGCTATTCCCCTCCCCGAGGTCGCGAGATCAGCGGCGAGGCGGCGCAGCACGTCGGGGCTCCCGCCGAGGTCGATCACGCGCCCGAGCGTGGAGTGGGCGAGGAGCGACGAGTCGACGAGCTGCAGGTGCACGTGATGGTCGGTGAAGCCGCCGACGATGACGCCGTCGAGGCGGGGGAGGTGCGAGGGCGGTGGCTCGTCACGCAGGAGCATCCGGCCGTCGGCGGCCTCGAGGATGCCGTCGCGCAATTCCTCGCCGTCGAAGAACGTGGCGGCCTGCATCAGCTGCCGATCGAGGTGCGCACGGTGTACAGCTCGGGGAAGAAGGTCAGTTCCAGGGCGCGCTGCAGGAAGCCGGCGCCGCTGGACCCGCCGGTGCCGACCTTCATGCCGATGGTCCTGGTCACCGTCTTGAGGTGACGGAAGCGCCAGAACTGGAAGTTGTCCTCGAGATCGACGAGGTCTTCGCATGCCTCGTACAGATCCCAGTGCTCCTGGTGATTCTCATAGATCTCGCGGATCGCCGGCACGAGAGCGGGGGATTCGCGGTACGGCAGCCGCACGTCGCGCTCGAGGATCTCGGCCGGGATCGGAAGTCCGCGCCGTGCGGCGAAACGGAGGAACTCGTCGTAGACGGTGGGCTTCTCCCACTCGGCGGTGAGCAAGGCGAGGTTGGCCGGATGGTCGGCGAAGACCTGCAGCATCCGCTCGTTCTTGTTGCCCAGCGCGAACTCGACGGCCCGGTACTGCACCGACTGGAAGCCGGAGGAGTTGCCGAGCGCGCCACGGAACTGGGCATACTCGGTGGGGGTGAGGGTGGCGAGCACCGACCACTGCTGGGTCATCACGTCCTGGATCTTCTTGACGCGCGCGACCCGCTTCAGCGCCTCGCGCAGGTCGTCACTGGCGAGCAGCTCACGCGCAGAGGAGAGCTCGTGCAGCAGCTGCTTCAGCCAGAGCTCGGTCGTCTGGTGCTGGATGATGAACAGCAGTTCGTCGTGGTGCTCGGGGCTCGAGACCGGATGCTGCGCGGTGAGCAGCCGATCCAGGTCGAGGTAGGACCCGTAGGTCATCTTGCCCGAGAGGTCGGTGACGATCCCCGTCTCGAGCTCGCGCTCGTTCTGCTCGGTGCTCATGACCTGAATATATCACCGATGTGGCGGGCGTCACGGATCTGAAATGTTCCAGCCCGACCGGCTTCTCGAATTTCCTCGAACAGAACTGGGTGCCGACACGCCAGATGTCGGACCGATTCACGTGAACGGTCCGACATCTGGCGTGTCGGCCCCCGGAATGCGCGCGGCAGGGGCATCGGGGAGTCGGGGTGTCGAGTCGCGGGATGCTGCTGCGGTGACCGGCCTGCTGCGTCAGAGGCGCGGGGTGCGCCGCGGCGGCGTGCGGCGGGAGCCGGGGGTGCCGATCGCTTCGAAGCCGGCCGCGAGGCGCAGCAGCTTCGCGTCGTCGTAGGCTCGGCCCGCGAACGTGAGGCCGATCGGCATGCCGATGTCGGCCATGAGTCCCATCGGAACCGTGACGGTGGGGATGCCGAGGTGGCGCATCGCGAGGTTGCCGTTGGCGATCCAGGTGCCGTTGCGCCAGCCGGCATCGGCGGATGCCGCGTTCACGTCCATGTCGGCCGGGCCGACATCGGCCACAGCCGGGAACACGACGGCGTCGAGGCCGAGGGCGTCCATCCACGCCTCGAGGTCGATGCGGCGCGTCTCCTCCAGCCCACGCAGACCGGACTCGAGTTCCGGCATCACGTCGAAACCGGCGCCGGGGTTGTCCCGCACCCAGCGCCGGATACTCGGCGATGTCGTCGTCGAACCCGGTGTAGCGGTCGGGCAGGGCGCCCTTCGGGATGCGGGAAGATCGCGGCTCCCTCGACGTCGGCCAGCGTGCGCAGCCGAGGGTCGCCGTTCGCCTGCAGGAAGTCCTCCCAGCCCCAGGCCGAAAGGTCGACGATCTCGCGCTTCAGGTACTCGGGCGAGACGAGACCGCGGGTGGCGATCGTCGGGGCACCCGGCCGGTCGCCCTCGTAGTTCGAGACCACGGGGAAGTCGACCTCGACGACCGTCGCACCGGCCTCTTCGAGATCTCGGCGAGCAGCTTCCCACTGCGCGATGATGCTGGCGCGCGTGTCGATGCGCCGGCCGGTCGGGCCGCCGATCCCCGGACTCTCCGCCGTGCCGGCATCCGGGTCCGCGTTGATGTACATCCGCGGGATGCCGACCCGCGTGCCGGCGAGAGCGCTCGCCGCGTCCACGGCCAGCTCCGGGTACGACGCCGGGCGCAGTGAGGACGCCGGCGGAATCGCGACCCACGGCTGCACTCGCCAGAAGTCTCCGCGGGTCTCGACGTCGTCGGCGACGATCACGTCGAGCACCTCGAGCAGGTCGGCCATCGTTCCTCGTATGCGGCACGACGACGTCCATCGTCGGCACGAGCGGCCAGTTGCCGCGCACCGAGATCACGCCGCGGGACGGCGTGTACGCGCACAGGGCGTTGTTCGTGGCGGGACCGCGGCCGCTCGACCAGGTCTCTTCGCCGAGGCCGAAGGCGGCGAAGCTGGCGGCGGTCGCCGTGCCGGAGCCGTTCGACGAGCCGGAGGCGAACGGAGCCGTCAGGAAGTCGGCGTTGTACGGGCTCTCCGCACGGCCGTACGCGCCGCGCTGCATGCCGCCGTTCGCCATCGGCGGCATGTTCGTCAGGCCGAGGCAGATCGCCCCGCCGGCCCGCAGCCGTTCGATCGTGAACGCATCGTGCTGGGCGACGAGGTCCGGAACGCCGGGCTGCCGGCCGCGGCGGTGAGTCCGCGCACCAGGTAGCTGTCCTTCGCCGTGTACGGGATGCCGTCGAGCGGGCCGAGCGTTTCGCCTCGGGCGCGCCGGGCATCGGATGCGGCGGCTTCGGCGCGGGCATCCGGGTTGGAGACGACCACGGCGTTCAGCGCCGTCTCGGTGCCCGGGGCATCGAACACCGCGATGCGCGCGAGATAGGCGTCGACGAGATCGACCGCGGTCGTCGCCCCCGTCTCGAGGGCGCGGCGGAGGTCGGCGATGGAGGCTTCGACGACGTCGAACATCAGCTGTTCTCCCGTGCCGGCTGCTGCTGGGTGATGCAGTGGATGCCGCCGCCGCGGTCGAACAGCGGGCGGGCGTCGACGGTCACCACGCGGCGGCGCGGGTAGGCGTCGGCGAGGATCGACCGCGCCGCCGCATCCGCCTGCTCGTCACCGAACCCGCATGCCACGACGCCGTCGTTCGTGACGAGGTGGTTCACGTAGCTCCAGTCGACGAACCCCTCGTCGTCGCGCAGCGTCGTCGGCGCAGGAAGGTCGATGATCTCGAATCGGCGGCCCGCGGCATCCGTCTGCTGCTCGAGATGCGTGCGGAGTTCGCGCGTCACCGCGTGGTCAGGGTGTGCCGGGTCCTGCTGGTCGTGCAGGAGGATGTGCCCGGGCGCGGTGATCGTCGCGACGATGTCGACGTGCCCGTTCGTGCCGAACTCGTCGTAGTCGCGGGTGAGGCCGCGCGGCAGCCAGACGGCCTTCGTCGCGCCGATCGTGCGCAGCATCTCGGCCTCGATGCGCTGCGTGTCGGCATAGGGGTTGCGGCGTGGGTCGAGCTGCACGGTCTCGGTGAGCAGCACTGTGCCCTCGCCGTCGACATGGATGCCGCCGCCCTCGTTCACGAGCACCGAGCTGACCAGTTCCGCACCGACGGCGCCCGCGATGAGGCGAGCGTGCTGGGCGGCCTTGTGCCACTGTGCCCACGCGGGCGCGCCCCAGCCGTTGAAGACCCAGTCGACCGCGCCGAGCCGGCCCTCGTCGACGACGAAGGTGGGGCCGGAGTCGCGCATCCAGAACTCATCGACCGGCGCTTCCACGATCTCGATGCTGCCGCTGAGCATGCGCCGGGCACGCGCCGTTTCGCTGGGATCGACGAGCATGGCGACCGGTTCGAACTCGGCGACGGCGTGCGCGACTGCCGTCCATGTGGAGTAGCCCTCTTCGCGCTCCGACGCCGTCTCGCCGAGAGTGATCCCTTCGGCGGGGAACGCCATCCAGGTGCGTTCGTGGCGTGCGGTCTCTGCGGGCATGCGCCAGTTCATCGGGTCTCCTCGCTGCGACGCTCTATTGAACACATGATCAACAGCTGCTACGGTAGCCGGTGATGAAGACCACGTCAACAGGTGCAACGCCCCGGCGGATGTCTCCGGAGCAACGCGATCGAGCGATCCTCGACGGCGCGATCGCGCAGGCCCGCGACGACGGACTCGACAGCCTCACCGTGCGCTCCGTCGCCGCTCGCGTCGGCGTGACTCCTGCCCTGGTCGCCCACTACCGCCCTGCCATGGGAGCGTTCGTCGCAGACGTGTTCGGCACGATCGTCGCCGCCGAGCGCGATGAGGTGCTTTCCGGATTCGAGTCCGGCGCAGTCCGCCGCGCCGATCTGCTTCGGCTGGTCGAGACGCTGCTCGACCCCGCTCGCGACGACGTCACGCTGATCTGGGTGCAGGCATGGGCGCTCGGCACCCGCAATGACGATCTCGCCGCGCGCGTGCGACACGAGATGGATCTGTGGCAGCGTGCCCTCGAGAATGCGCTCATCCGCGCCGCATCCACCGGCGCCATCCCCGCCGTCCACGCCGCGTCCGCCGCCTGGCTGCTGCTCGCGATGGTCGACGGCATGAGCGCGCATTCCCTCGTGAAGTGGGCGCCGCACGATCGCGCCGACCTCGCGCGCCGCGCGCTGTCCGCCGTGCTCGACCGTGCCGACCCTCCCGCTCACCCCGCCGAACCTTAAGGACCGCCCATGGACGCTGTGCGCATGCACGCCGCCTCGCCCGAATCGACCGCGATCGTCGATGCCGTGCTCGACTACTCGCGGCGCCGGATGCTCGCCTCCGACGTGCCGCTGGACAAGCCGCAGACCGAGGCCGAGCTCAACCGCCTCGTCGGCGCGACCATCACGGATTCGGGTCTCGGTGCCCAGCGCGCCCTCAGCGTGTTCGAGCACATCCTCGCGCCGGCGTGCCTGACGACGAGTCATCCGCTCTACCTGTCGTTCATCCCCACGGCGCCGACGATCGCGGCGATGGCGTTCGACCTCGTCGTGTCGGCATCCGGCCTCTACGGCGGCAGCTGGCTCGAGGGCGCGGGCGCCGTGCACGCCGAGAACGAGGTGCTCGCATGGCTCGCCGCCGAGTTCGGGCTTCCGGAGACCGCCGGTGGCGTGTTCGTGCAGGGCGGCACGATCGGGAACCTCTCGGCGCTGGTCGCCGCCCGGGAGTCGGCGAAGGCGCGCCTGGCCGAGGCGGGCAAGCAGCCGCCGGCGCGGTGGAAGATCGTCTGCAGCGTCGAAGCGCACTCCTCGAACAAGTCGGCGGCCAAGATCATGGATGCCGATGTGCTGCTGGTTCCCGCCGGCGCGGACGGCGTGCTGCGGGCCGAAGGCGTGCGCGAGGCGCTCGCCGAGCACGGTGACGAGATCTGCGCCGTGGTCGCGACCGGCGGATCGACGAATTTCGGAATCGTCGACGACATCGCCGGCATCGCCGCCCTCAAGGAGGAATTCGACTTCTGGCTGCACATCGACGGCGCCTACGGGCTCACCGCGATGCTCGCCCCGGAGGCGAGGCACGTCTTCGCCGGCGTCGAGCGTGCCGATTCGGTGATCGTCGACCCGCACAAGTGGCTGTTCGCGCCCTTCGACTGCTGCGCGCTGATCTACCGCGACCCCGACAGCGGGCGACGTGCGCACACCCAGCACGCCGAGTATCTGGACACGCTGACGGATGCCGCCGAGTTCAGCCCCTCGGACTACTCGATCCAGCTGACCCGTCGCCCGCGAGGCCTGCCGATGTGGTTCTCCCTGGCGACATACGGCGTCGCGGCGTACCGCGATGCGGTCAGCTCGACGCTCGCGCTGACCCAGCGGATCGCCGCAGAGATCGCCCGCCGCCCCGAACTCGCGCTGGTGCGCGACCCGCAGCTGTCGGTGGTCGTGTTCGAGCGCAACGGCTGGGACCGTGCCGACTACGACCGGTGGTCGGACGAGCTGCTCGATTCGCAGCGCGCCTTCGTCGTGCCGAGCTCGCATGGCGGCCGGCCGAACACCCGGTTCGCGATCCTCAACCCGATGACGACGTTCGACGACCTCGTCGGGATCCTCGACACGATGAAGTAATACGACACTGTGGTGCAGCATCCGCCCTCGGCATCCGTCACTAAACCGGGGGCCGACACGCCAGATGTCGGACCGATTCCACGGATTCGTCCTACATCTGGCGTGTCGGCCCCCAGAAGTGAGGGTCGGCGGGCGGATGCCGTCAGCCGCGTCGTGTGCGCGTTCAGGAAGTCGATCGTCTTCTGCAGCGCGGTCTGGGCGTCGGGCATGTCCAGGTGGAACTGATACTCGTGCGGCAGTGCCGGTGTGTGCGGTGCCGGCCAGAACAGGGTGGTGACGTCGACGCCGAGCTCGTCGAGCCGCTGCGCCATCGGGATCGACTGCAGCCAGGTGAGCCCGTCGCCGTTGCCGCCGGAGATGTATGTCGTCGGGAAGTCGGCAGTGACCCAGTCGATCGTCGACATCGTCGCACCGGTGGAGTCCTCCGCCCACGTGCGTGTGCCGGAGTATGCCCACATCGACGTCTTGAGTCCCCAGCCGACGATCCCGTCGAGTGCGGCGAGGGCTGCGAGGTCGTAGACGCCGCAGTTGAGCACGGTGGCGACGAGCTGGTCGGATTTCAGCGAGGGGGTGATGTCGAGGATTTCGGCGTAGTCCTTGCTTGTCACGAGCGTCGCCATCTGACTGGCCAGCTGTGCTCCGGCGGAATCCCCGGCGAGCACGATCTGCGCAGGGTCGACACCGAGCTCGTCAGCGTGCTCGTCGATGTAGCCGAGCGCGTCGTTGAGCTGGTGCACGGCGAGCGGGTAGACGCCCTCCGGCCCGATCGTGTAGTTCACCGCGATGGCCGTGTAGCCCTCGGCAGCGAGGATGCGCATGTAGGGGTCGACGTTCTGCTTCGAGCCGGACACCCAGGCTCCGCCGTGGATCCAGACGATCGTCGGTAGCGGATCACTGGCGGATGCCGGACGGAAGACGTCCATCGTGGTGTCGGCGCCGCCGTCCGAGTAGGACACGTCGAGCGTTTCGGTCAACTCCGTGTCGGGAACATGCTTGTCCAGCTCGGCCACGGTCTCGTCACTGCCCTTGGCGAACACCGAGCGGATCAGCATCGCGGAGGGCCACGGCGTGATGGAACCGACGATGACGACCACGATGACAAGCGCGGCCAGCACGCCGACGATCACCCTGGTGCGATGCCAGGGCCGTCGCGTCTTCCTACTCCCATCGGTGTTCTGGCCATCGGCCTCATCGGTGTGCGCGTGCGCGGTCATGGCGCCCCCCTTCTGGCATCAGTCTGGCAGGAGTCGGTGCGATTCCGGGGAATCGGGTTTCACGGTGACGGCGAGGTCGTCGCGGCGAGGATCTCGGCCGTGTCGCTCACGGTGATCTGCGGCGGGTACAACCCCATCACGTGGATGGCCGCGGCGTGATTCTCGGCTGTCGAGCCCGCGCACGCATCGGCGGCGACGGTGACGAAGGCACCCGCGTCGGCTGCGGCCAGGGCGGTGGAGAGCACACAGCAATCGGTGGAGACGCCGGCGAGGACGATATGCGCGCCTCGGCCGACCACGCCCTCCAGGGACGGGCCCCACTTCCCGAACGTCGGCAGATCGAGGGTGGGATGGATGCTGAGACTCTGCGCCTCGGGGACGAGATCGAACAGAGCGTCGTTCGGCGGCCGGTCGGCGAAGGGCCAGGCCGCGAAGTAGGCGCCCCATGAGGTGGAGCGGTCGGCGGTCGGCATCCACCGGGTCACGAGCACACGGTCGCCGAAGGCCCCCGCGAGGGAGCGGATGCGTGGCATCGCGTCGGCGAAGAACGGCGAGCCCCAGGCCGAGTCCGTCGAGGCGAAGATCGACTGCGGGTCGATGACGACCAGCCAGGGGGCAGAGCCTGTCGATGCGCCCGCGGCATCCGTCACGCCTGCTCCTGACGTCGGATCTTCCCCGCCCTCGCGAACCACGTCACCAGGAACGACAGCACCAGGGCGATGAAGACGCCGAGGTTCGCGTAGGCCCACTCGCCCTCCCTGCCGCCGACGAGGACCAGCAGGTAACCCTGCCAGTTGTTCCACGGCGCGGCATCCGCGAAGAGATTGACCACGAGCCCCCAGCCGATGACGGACGCGACGATCATCGTGACGATCGAGACGGCGTCCCATGCGCCGTAGCGGCCGTTCGCATCGAACAAGGCGTCGTCGTCGTAGTCCTTCTTGCGCCGCAGGATGTCGGCGATGAGGATGCCGGCCCATGATGCGAGTGGCACTCCGAGGGTGATCAGGAAGCTCTGGAACGGGCCGAGGAAGTCCGTCGCGAAGAACACCACGTAGATGGTGCCGATCGTGAGGATCACGCCGTCGATCGCCGCGGCCGAGGGGCGCGGGATGCGGATGCCGAGGCTGATGAGCGTCAGGCCCGAGGAGTAGATGCCGAGCACCGCACCGGAGACGAGGGCGAGCACCGCCGTGAGGAGGAACGGCACGAGCACCCAGATCGGGAGGATGCTCGCCAGGGCGCCGATCGGATCGCCGGCGATCGCGGCGCTCAGGTCGTCATCGGAGCCGGCCGAGCAGCAGGCCGAAGACGACCAGGATCACCGGGGCGACGGATCCGCCGATCGTGTTCCAGGCGACGATCGCGCCGTCGGATGCCGTGCGCTTCTGATAGCGCGACCAGTCTGCGGCGATGTTGATCCACCCGAGGCCGAATCCGGTCATCACCATGACGAGTGCGCCGATGACCTGGCCGATGCCGCCGTCGGGCTTGGCGAGGACGGCGGCGAGGTCGATGGCGGGGATCGCGAGGATGACGTAGAGGATCGTCACGACGCCGGTGACCCAGGTGAGCACCGACTGCAGCTTCATGATGGTGTGATACCCGAGCACGGATGCCGTGACGATGAGAGTCGCGACGATCACCGTCGCGATGATCTTCAGGGCGACGCTGTCGCCATCGCCGCCGAGTTGCGTGATCACGGTCGCCGTGGCGAGCACCGCCATGATCGCCAGGAACGTCTCCCAGCCGATCGACGTCAGCCACGACACGATGCCAGGCACCTTCTGACCGTGCACGCCGAAGGCGGCGCGCGAGAGCACCATGGTCGGCGCGGATCCGCGTTTGCCGGCGATCGCGATGAGCCCGCAGAGCAGGAACGACACCACGATGCCGATCACCGAGACGAGCGTCGCCTGCCAGAAGGAGATGCCGAACCCGAGCACGAACGACCCGTACGACATGCCGAACACCGACACGTTCGCCGCGAACCACGGCCAGAACAGGTCTCGGGGTTTCGCGGTCCGCTCGGACTCGGGGATGATCTCGATGCCGGCGCGCTCGATCAGTGCCGGCGCTGCTGCGATCTTCTCGCTCATGCCAACATCCTGGCACTGCCGAGGGCGTTGCGGCCGGAATCAGCGATTCGACCCGCTCAGCCGCGGAAGAATGCCTCGGCCACCCGGGTGAGGTCGTGCAGATCGGCGACTCCGGCGAGCTCGCGGGCGGAGTGCATCGACAGGATCGGGATGCCGACATCCACCGTGCGCAGCCCGAGACGGGTCGCCGTGATCGGGCCGATCGTCGAGCCGCACGCAACGGTGTTGTTCGACACGAACTCCTGCGAGGCGATGCCGGCGCGCTCGCACCACGACGACCAGGCCGAGGAGCCGACGGCATCGGTCGCGTAGCGCTGGTTGGCGTTGATCTTCAGGATCGGTCCCGAACCGAGCACCGGCTGCACGACGGGGTCGTGCTTGGCGACGTAGTTCGGGTGCACCGAGTGTCCGACGTCGCTGGACAGGCACCACGACGACGCATACGCCTGGCGGCGCTGGGAGGGGTCGGCGCCGAGGCTCGCGTACATGCGCTCGAGGACGTCTTCGAGGAACGGGCCGGCCGCTCCGGATCGCGATCCGGAGCCGAGTTCTTCGTGATCGAAGGCGGCGAGGACGGCGATCGGCCCGCCGGCGGCCTGGGTCCCTGTCGAAGGGTCGAGCGATGCGAGTGCCACGACGCCGGCGTGCACAGAGGCGAGGTCGTCGAGGCGGCCGGCGGCGAAGAACGCGTCGTCCTTGCCGAACACGGCGCCACGTGCCGAATCGGCGACGACCACGTCGTAGCCGCGGATGTCGGCGGCATCGACATCGGCCGAGGCGGCGAGCTCGGCGAGGATGTCGGCCGAGCTCGGGTCGCCGAGGCCCCATACCGGCTGCGTCTGGAGCTGCTTGTCGAGTTCGAGTCCGCTGTTGGCGCCGCGGTCGAGGTGGATCGCCAGCTGCGGCAGGCGCAGCAGCGGTCCGGTGTCCGCCAGCACGACCCGTCCGTCGGCGAGGGCGAGGCGCCCGGCGAGCCGAAGCTCACGGTCGAGCCATGAGTTCAACAGCGGGCCGCCGTAGATCTCGACGGCCGCCTGCAACCAGCCCTTCGTGCCTGTGGTCGGCTGCGGCTTGAGCTTGAACCCGGGGGAGTCGGTGTGCGCGCCGAACACCTGGACCGGGGTCGTGGCAGCGGCATCCGTCGGCACGACCCAGGCGATCGCCGCCCCGTCGCGCACGACCACGAAGCGTCCGCCGGGCTGCGACGGCCACGGCTGGGTCTCGTCGAGAGGGACGAATCCGGCATCCTCCAAGCGGCGAGCCACCTCGGACGCCGCGTGGTAGCTCGACGGAGATGCGGCGATGAAGTCGGCGAGATCGTCGGCGTGAGCGAGGGCGACCGGGGTGACGGGCATGGCGGGCCTTCCTGAAAGGGGTGCTTCGATCGTAATCGGGCGGACTGCTCGTGCTGCTCGCGGTGTGAGGATGCGGGGTCAGCGGATTCCGGGGTGGAGCGCGTCGTGCCTCGCGGCATCGGACGGCGGATGCTGCGCGTCGAGCCATGACGCGATCAGCAGTGCCGCCACAGCCGCGGTGGCGAGTCCGAGCCCGGGCTGAATCAGGGTGGCGGCGAGCAGAAGGGCGAGCGCGGCCATCCGGAGGATCCGGTTGTCGGGGAGGCGTGTGAGTGCGGAGGCGCTCCCCATCGCGGTTCCCAGCAGCGCGACCAAGGCGGGGATGCCGACGGTGAACAGCCAGACGGCGCCCCAGGTCTCGCCGGTCGGCAGCGGGTCGCTGCGCCCGAGCGTGGCTGTCGCGAGGACCGTCGTCGTCCAGATCAGCGGAACGAACGCGAGAGCGGCGAGGATGCGTCGGACCGTCCGATACGCGAGGTCGCCGAGCGCGACGATCATTCCGGCGAGGAGTGAGAGACCGGAGCCGAGCAGCAGGCCGAGTCCGGGGAAGATATAGCCGATGCCGTCGGCGCACGCCCATGAGCCCGTGGCCTCGCCCATCGTCCCGTAGGAGCATCCGTAGTGGATTCCTTCGCGCAGCGTGTCGACCGCGGCGGTGGAGAGGACGAGAGCCAGTATTCCGCCCCCGATGAGCAGCAGGATTCGGCTGGCACGCGGCGAGGGCGTGTCGGATTCCTTGAGCGTGCTGGACGGCGTGCCCGTTTCCGGGAGGGGCGTGCGCACGCGGCGGGCGGCGGTCACATGGGCGAAAACCGTCAACGCGGCAGCCGTCACCATAGGGATCAGCAGGAAGCCGTAGGTGAGCCAGAAGGCTGCGAGAGCCGCGATCAGCATCGACACGAGCAGACTCGCGACACCAGCCGCTTTTCGAGATCGGAGGCTGGCGGTCATGATCAGGACGATCGTCATCGAGACGGTGCCGAGGACCAGTCCCGCTGCGCCGTCGAAGCAGGCAAGCCAGAGTGCCTGGTCGGGAAGGCCGACGACGAAAGCCTGGATGACTCCGGTCAGCGCGCCGCAGAGTCCGCCGACGAGCACGGGCACCCACGCCGTGCGCCGGATGCTGCCAGCGAGGTCGTTGTGGCTCATGATGTCGACGCTATTGCTCCGTGCTGCGAGGAGCCTGCGGACAGTTGCTCGACGGGCACTCGCCGTGCGCTCCGGGCCCTCACGTCTCCTATATCCGCGAGCACGCCCACGGCGGACCGACAGACATCGACGACGGAGCCGCCCTCTGCCGGTTCCACAGCCGTTACGGTTGTGCGATGGAGAACGCCGCGACGACCCGGGCCGCCTGGGCAGACCTGCCCGACGACGTGCGCGATCGAGTCGCCGAGCGTCTGGGCGGACCCGTCACGAATGCCGTGAGCCAGAGCAACGGCTTCTCCCCGGGCAGCGCAGACAGGGTGAGCACAGCAGCGGGGGAGCGCGCGTTCGTCAAGACCGCGCATCGCACACCTCACCATCCCGGCACCTACGACCTCCATCGGCGCGAGCTCGCTGTCATGGAGGCGATGCCCCGCGGCGTCAGAGTGCCGTCACTGCTGGGCTCCTTCGTCTCGGACGATTGGGTGGCGCTGATCCTCGACGACATCGACGGACGCCACCCCGGCGAGGCCCTCGACGGCGCGGACATCGTCGCCGTCCTCGACGCACTCGCGACGCTGCCTGAGCTGCGCGCGGCGGCTGCCGCCGACCTGCCACGCGCTGCGGATGAACTGGCCGTCGACGCATCCGGATGGGCGACGATCCAGGATGCAGGCGCCGTGGATGAATTGCCCGATTGGGCTGCTGAGAACTTCGATCGCCTCCGCCGCGCGGCTGAACAGATCGCCGACGCCGCCGAAGGTGACCACCTGCAGCACCTCGACTGCCGAGCTGACAACGTGCTCATCGACCGCGCCGGAACGGCCTGGATCGTCGACTGGCCGTGGGCCGGTGTCGGTGCGCGCTGGCTCGACGGACTCTGCTACCTCCTCGACGCACGCCTGCGCGGTGAAGATGTCGACGCCGAAGAGCTTCTGCGAACGCATCCGCTTTTCGACGGCGTCGCCGTGTCGCACATCGATGCACTCCTCGCCGCCCTGACCGGCGGGTTCTTCGCCAACGCGCGACGCCCCGCGGTACCGAGCATGCCGACACTTCGCGACTTCCAGCTGCGCGAAGCACTCGCAGGCATGGAGTGGCTCCGGCAACGCTGGGGCTGACCCCGGAGCGACAAGGCGTCAGCGGAAGTCGACGAGACCCGCGTGCGCCGCCGCGACAAGGATCTGCACCCGGTCGCGCACCTGCCACTTGGACATGATGCGACCGAGATGCGCTTTGACGGTGCCTTCGGACACGATGAGCGTCCGTGCGATCTCGGCGTTCGACATGCCCTGCGCCAGGCGCTCGAGCACCTCGGTCTCGCGTTCGGTGAGTGATTCCAGGGCGCGTGCTCCGCGGCCTCCTGCGGGCTCGGCCTCGCGCACGTGCTTGATGAGCATCGACGCGATCCGCGGCGAGAGCGAGCTGGCGCCCCCGTGCACTTCATGCACCCCGAGCACGATGTCGTCGGCGCTCGAGTCCTTCAGCAGGTACCCGGAGGCGCCCGCGTTCAGCATCGGAAGGACGGTGTCGCTGCCGTCGAGTGTGGTCACCGCGAGGATGCGGACGTCCGGCCAGCGCTCGGTGATCGCCGCAGTCGCCTCGATCCCGTCCATCTCCGGCATCTGAACATCCATCATCACCACGTCCGGGCGGTCCCGTTCCAGGAAGGAGATCGCCTCGAGTCCGGTCTCGGCTTCGCCGACGACCTCGATCTCGGAATCACGCGATACGAAATGCGACAGTGCGGAACGGACCAGGGGATCGTCATCGACGATGAGAACGCGGATTGCCAGCATGGGGGAAGCCTAACGGCGGTAGTGGGTGGGTCTCGTGTCGATGTAGACCTTTGTCCAACAAGCATTGCCCAGTAGTCCGATGTGGTGTTCCTCGATCAGCGCGAAGATCAAGTCTGCGGTTCGACAAAAGACCAATCGAGGAGGTGTATGACCATGACTTTCTGGCAGCAGTTTTGCTACATTCTGGGCATCATTCGCTAGATTACCTGGCTGGTAGGAGATAGTGAACTATGGCGTCCATCCCTTCGACGCGGGATGACCCGGGAATCCTCCGGCTGGGTCGGGGGCAGGCGCTGAGCACCCTCGAGCGCATCTTCGTCCTTGTCGTCATCCTGGTGGTCGTCGCCGTCGATCTGCTCGGCTTGATCTTCTCGCCTGGTGTCGACGTCATCGCATCCGTGCTCAGCATCGCGACCACATCGGTGCTGGCCCTCTATCTCTGGTCCCCCCTCGCCGCAACAACGGCTCTGGGGCTCATGCTCGCCCTCTCCTTCGTCACCGGAAACGAACTCCAGGCTCTCCTGGCCGTCGCCGTCGCGGCCGGACTCGTCATGCGTCTCGGGTGGAACTCGCTGATCCTGTCGTACATCGGCGGCTTCGTCGTCGCTTCGGCGATCATCGCGTACGGCGATCTGAGCGGTCCGGTGAACGTCGGGATCTATCTCATCGTCGCGACAGTGGCAGGTGCCATCGGCTTCGCACTGAGGATGGCCTCCGAGCGCGGGCACCGCCTGGAACAGCAACTCGTGGAGCAGGCGCAGCAGGAGCGCGAGGCCGTGCTCGCCGAGCGACGCTGGATCGCCGGCGAACTGCACGACAGCATCGCCCATCACCTCACCGTCGTGGCCATGCACGTCCAGATGCTCGACGACGCCCGGGTCGGTCGAGACTCCCAGGAGGCGATCCGCGTCGCCGCTCGGAAGGCGATGGCCGATCTGCGCTTCGTGATCGAGCTCGCCGATGACGGTCCGCATGCATCTGCGATGCAGACCGGAGACCTCGCCGCGGCGATCGATGAGGCCAGGACCGAGATCGAATCGGCCGGGCATCCGGTTCTCTCCCGCGGCAACCCGCGGGATGAGCGGATCCCCAGAGCGGCGGAGATCGTCTTCGCGCGCATCATGCGCGAGTCCGCCACGAACATCCTGAAGCACGCGGGGCCGGGCGAAGTCGGAATCCGGTTGAATGTCGACGACGAATCGGCGACGTTGACGATCGACAGCCCGCTGCCGGCGACGCCGCGGCGTGACCTGCCTTCCAGTGGCACCGGCCTTAATCGGATGGCCGAGCGCGTGCTCGGTGCGAGCGGCGAGTTCCACGCCGGCGTGGTCGACGGCCGGTGGCGTGTGTCAGCGCGCCTCTCGATCGCTTGAAGGGCAGATCGCCTCCCTCGACGACCGTGCGGCCGGCATCGGGCACGGACACAGTCTGGACAGACGTCTAGGACAGTTTCGACCTTTGGCGCTTCTTGTCAGGACCGCCTATTACTAGCGTGGGTAGTGCCCCAATTGAGGCGCCCCCAGCGCCTTGGCGAGAAGCGTCCCCAGCGCTTCTGCGATCGCGAGCGCGATCTTCGGCTTCTGAATCTTATTGCGCTCGCGATCGCACTCTCTTCCGGCACAGTGCCCCTTTCGCCCCCGGCGGGAGTGCCCCTCGTCGAGCCGTTCCGAGAATGTTCATCCCTGGGCAACTTTCCGGCAAACAGCCGTTGAACAGTTCCCTGTCACGTGTATTCCTCCGTCGAAATCCGGCCAGAGTTGTTGGCGGATCATCGAGCGCCCTCGGCGAGCGCGGCATGCTCCGCCTGAGCGCCACACACGGAGGAACGGAGCGTCTGACATGGGCACGTCTCTGATGCGGTCGGCCGTCCCGCGCACGGATGTCGCTCTGCGTCCGGCAGCGCTCGCGATGGTCTGGCTCGGCCCCGGGCATCCGCACGAGACGATCGCGGTACCCGGCGTCGCGCTCGCCGATGCAGAAGTGCTGGTCGCCGTGGAGATGTCGACGATCTGCGACTCAGATGTGGACACGGTGCTCGGGCTGCGCTCGGCGCCCACGCCGCTGGTGCTGGGGCACGAGAGTGTCGGCCGGGTGATCGCCACGGGCCACGTCGGGGCGTCCGCCGTCGACGGCACCCCTTTGCGCATCGGCGACCGGGTGGTGTGGTCGGCGACCGTCTCCTGCGCGAATTGCGAGCGGTGCCTGCGCGGGACGCCGCAGCATTGCCGCAGCGTGGCCGAGTACGGGCACGAGCGCATCGGTGCGCACGGCGATCTCACCGGCGCGTTCGGCTCGCACGTCCAGCTGCGCGAAGGCACGGCCATCGTGCGGGTGCCGGAGTCGCTTCCGGCCGTCGTTCTTGCTCCTGCATCGGGCGCGACGGCGACCGCCTGGGCAGCCGTGGCTCGTGCCCGCCGCGACCGTGACGTCGAGGGAGCTGCCGTGCGGATCTACGGTGCCGGCCTCGTCGGGCTGTCCGCTGCGGCGATCGCGACCGAGTTCGGTGCGTCCGTCGAGGTCTTCGACCCGGACCCGTCGCGCCGCGAACTGGCCTCCAGGTATGGAGCGGGATCGTCCGGCCGAGTGCCGGACGTGGTGATCGAGGCATCCGGGCGCGCCGTCGCCGAGGCGATCGACGCCGTCGACCTTGGTGGCACGGTCCTGCTCACCGGCAGACTGCCGTGTCCGGAACCCGTGGCGCTGGATGCGGACAGCATCGTGCGCCGTATGATCACCGTGAGTGGCGTACGAGACTACAGCGGCATCGACCTCGCCGAGGCCGTCGCGTTCCTCGCCGGTCGCGGTCGCGCCTATCCGTTCGCCGAGGCCGTCGGTGATGTCCGGCCGCTGGAAGAGATCGATGATGCGCTGCGCGCGGCATCCGCTCCGGATGCTCCGCTGCGGATCGGCCTCATCCCCGGGCGCTGATGTCCTCCGCGGGAGTCTGTCCGGTACGGCGAGGGCCGGCCGGATGAAGGGTCTCGATACGGAAGGCGAGCAGCCGCGTCGCCGCAGCGACCGTGGCGTCGAGCACGCTCGGAGGGTCGCCCGGCAGTGAGAGCCGGCGATGCCCGACGGCGTCGGGGGTCGCCCAGCCGAGGAAGACGGTGCCGGCCGGATGCCCGTTCTCGGAGCCGGGGCCGCCGACCCCCGTCGTCGACACGCAGATGTCGGCATCGAAGAGCCGTCGGGCTCCGGCGGCGAGTTGCTCCGCGCATGCGGCAGAGCACGGATCCGTTCCCGGGGCAAGCCCGAGGACCCGCTCCTTCGCATCGGTGAGATAGGCGACGATCCCGCCGGCGAACCAATCAGAGGCATCCGCACCGGCCCCGACGGCGCTCGCGAGTTGCCCGGAGGTGAGGGACTCCGCGACGCAGACGCGCAGCCGACGCGCGGCGGCGAGTTCGCTCAGCCGGTCGGTGTGCTTCCCGGGCGAATCCTCGGTCACTGGGAGATGCTCTCGACGGTCTCCCCGGTCTGCTGGGCCGAAAGCGACCGTGCGATGTCGGCCTGGCTCACGATTCCCACGAGGAGGTGGTCTTCGATCACCGGAACCCGGCGGATCTGATGCTCCTGCATCCGCTCGAGCGCCACGTGGATGTCGTCGTTCACGTCCACCGTCACCGGCTTTCCCTGCGCGAGCGCGCGGGCCGGAGTCGTCTCGGGGTCGAGTCCGAGCGCGATGGCCCGCACCACGATGTCGCGGTCGGTCAGCATTCCCTTCAGCTTGCTGTCCTCTCCGCAGATGGGGAGGGCGCCGACATCGAGGTCGGACATGACGGTCGCGGCGATGTGCAGGGAGTCGTTCTCGCCGATGCAGCGGGGACTCGGCGTCATGATGTCGCGTGTGATGGTCATTGGCTCAATGCCTCTCATACTTCGATGGCCTACCTGATGCGGCCGACGATACGACCCTGGGGGCGAAGGGGCAGGGGCATTGACAACAGAGCGTGCGTGCGTCAACCCCCTGTCACGGATCAGACGCCGCCGACAGCATCGCTTTCGGCGAGGGAGGGAACGATGCCGGAGCGCACGGGACAGACGACGGGGATGCTCCTGGTCTTCTGGAGCTGGATGACGATCATCGTCGTGGGACTTGCGGTGATGATCGCCACGCCCCTCGGGGGGCGGTGAGAACATGCCCAAAGCGATCAGGGACAACGGGCTGAGCCTGTTCTTCCTCCTGCTCTTCGCCCTCGCTCTCGCCGGTCAGGCGGTCGCCGGGTTCATCCGCAACAACATGGAGCTCTCCGATCACGGGCGACCCGAGGTCGGCTTCGGGGAGTTCCTGTCGTCGTCGGACTTCCTCGTCGACGTCGCCGAGAATTGGCAATCCGAATTCCTGCAGTTCTTCCTGTTCATCGCGGCCACCGTGTGGTTCGTGCAGCGGGGGTCACCGGAGTCGAAGAAACCCGGCGACGAGGGGCCGGGTGATGATGCGGACCAGCTCGTCGCAGAACACGCGCAGTCGGACTCGCCCCTGTGGGCGCGCATCGGCGGCTGGCGTACCGCCCTCTACGGGAACTCACTGCTGCTCGTGATGGGCGCGATCTTCGTGCTCTCATGGCTGGCTCAGTCCCTCGCCGGGCTGGTCGTCATCAATGAGGAGAACTCCATGCACGGTACGGCTCTGCTGAGCTGGCTCGAGTACGTCGGGTCTGCGGACTTCTGGGACCGGACGTTGCAGAACTGGCAATCGGAATTCCTCGCCGTCGGCACCATGGTGGCGTTCTCGATCTACCTCCGTCAGCGCGGTTCAGCGGAGTCGAAGCCGGTCGGCGTGCCGCATCACATCTCGTCGGTGGAGTCCGACTGACCCTCGGCCTGGTCCGAAGCGGCATCGTCGCGGTAGTCGGGGCGGGGCGGCTGCAACCGCTGATCGGAGTACTCACCCCCCAGTCGTCCGCCATACGGCCGACCGTGATCGGCGTACTCGTCGCGGGCGAACACGAAGGTCCACGGCCCCGCGGTGAAGCGAGCGCCGGTTCGGAGGGTCTGGGTGCGCTCGCCGTCGTGCGTCGCCGCGGCGTCGGGGTGGGAGTTCATCTCGCCCTCGCCGTGCAGCGTCAGGACGTACTCGTCGCGGTCGTCGTGCTCGATCGTCGCGTGCACGGGCGCCGTGTCGGAGAGCCGCAGTTCGTTGCCTGCGGCGGAGCCGATCCGCACGAGGTCGGCATCGAGCGGGTGCTCGGTCCGCTCGTCCTCACGCGTGATCAGCAGGTGAGGGTTGCCCGCGCCCCATTCCGCGTGGGTCGTGGTCGGGGAGTTCCCCTCGTTCTCGTCGATGGTGTTCTCGTCAGCACGATTCTCGTCCATGGCTCGCCTCCTCGGCAGGTCTGGGTGAAGACGCTAGACGCCACCGCTTTCCGAGCCGAGGGGGTTGACTTCACGACGGTGCGGAGAGAGGAACGCCCGGAGGGAGCATGAACTCCGGCACGAGGGTGATTCCGCCGCTGGAGTTGGCCGAGGTCGCCATCGCCTGGATCCATTCCGGGCGCAGGGGCGGCGGCTCGGGCTCATCGAAGACGAATCGGAGCGGGATCGACGGATGCAGCCAGATCGTCGAGCGTCCGCGCGGGTGGCCCTCCGGGTGACGCCAGGAGAGGGTGAAACTCTCGTTGCGCCGGAGCTTTGTGGCGATGACGACCTTCAGATGCGCAAGAGCGCGATCCTCGATCTGGACGGGGTCGGCGGTGCCGCCGTAGTAGAGCATGCCCATAGGCCATACGCTACGCAGTAGGAAACCGTTCCGACAGTCCCGATGTCGGATCGGAGGATGATCGGTCGAGGAGACATTCGCATGGGCAAGTTCATCTACGAAGGCGGAGTGAAGACCGAGATCGAGGATCGGGCACTCACGCACCTGCAGCTCGTGATCACCGCGAAGCTGCGCAGAGGCGAGCCGTTCCCGTTCAGCTGGCGTGAGGACGCCAGCGTCGGCGGTGGTCGCACCACCGTGTGGATCCAGCCCGGCAGTTCGCTGGTCTTCAAGTACTTCGGCAGCAGGCAGCCGTCTATCAACCGTGCCTGGATCGAGGCCCTGGCCTTCACTGCGAACGCGCCGAGCGGACTCTATCTGGTGCCCGAGCCGGCCGAAGTCGCAGAAGCCCCCCGCACCGGCGAGATCACGGTCACGCCGCCGCTCTAGCGTTCGCGATCCGGCTCGCTGAAGCCGACCTCCCCGAGCGGGAACGGGCAGGCCGACACCGGCTCCACACCGGTCACCGTGCAGATCGATGGCGAGGCGACGATAGATGTCCGCCGGCGCCGTCGCCTCGTCGGGCGGACCGCTGAGGATCACGATGGAGGAGATGGCGGCGTCGTGTAGAACGCCGCGTGCACATGGATCTCGGAGCCCTGCGGGTGATCTTCCACAGTGACCGTCAGCGTCGGTGACGGCGCGAATATCGTGACATCGCTCATCGGGTGGACCTCCTGATCGTTGGTCGTCCGTGACACCCAGGGTCGGTTCGTGAGTACGCGTTGTCAACCCCCGTGCACCGGCTGGCGGGGGAGTGGAGGATCGCCACGTGCCCACCGCCGGAGCGGACACGGACTCGGGAACCGACCTCCCCGAAAGGAGCCGACCTCATGACGGTGATCGGATACCACGCCTCGCACGAGCAGTTCCCGCCCGGCATGCTGCTCTCCGCCGTACGCCTGGCCGAGTCCGTCGGATTCGACGCGGCGATGTGCTCGGATCACCTCGCGCCGTGGACCCGCGCTCAGGGTGAGTCCGGGTACGCATGGAGCTGGATCGGGGCAGCGCTCGCCAGGACGGCGTTCCCGATCGGGCTGGTCACCGCTCCCGGGCAGCGCTACCACCCGGTGATCGCCGCGCAGGCCATGGCCACGCTCGAGGAGATGTTCCCCGGTCGTTTCTGGGCCGCGCTCGGCAGCGGTGAGGCGCTGAACGAGCACGTGACGGGTGACGCCTGGCCCGACAAGGATGCGAGGGAACGACGTCTGCGCGACTGCGTGGCCGTCATCCGCCGGCTTCTGACGGGGGACCGGATCAGCTTCGAGGGGAGCATCCGGGTGCATGACGCCCAGATCTGGAGCCTGCCGGCGTCGCCGCCCCCGCTGTTCGGCGCTGCCGTGAGCCCTGACACCGCCGAGTGGGTCGCGGAATGGGCAGATGGCCTGATCACCGTCGGATCGGATGCCGCGGCGACGCAGAAGGTCCGCGCCTCCTACCGTGCGGCGGGCGGCACCGGGGATACGGCGCTGCAGGTGCACATCAGCCTCGAGGCGACCGATGAGGAGGCGCTGCAGGCGGCACGTGAACAGTGGCAGCACGCCACCTCTCCACCGGAGAGCATGTGGGATCTCGAGCAGCCCGAGCAGTTCGAGGAGCTCGCGGAGCCGACCGAGGAGGGCCTGCGGAAGGCGGTCATCATCGCGCACTCCGCGGAGGATCTCGCCGAGCGGGTCGCGCAGGCCGCAGCGGGTTTCGACCGGATCTACCTGCACCATGTGGGCACGGACCAGGCGGCGTTCCTGCGCCGTTGCGAGACCGAGCTCCTCCCGGCGCTGCGGAGCAGGATATGAGGCCCGCCGATACCAGCGACCTGTGGTGGCGGACTGCCGTCATCTACTGCCTTGACGTCGAGACCTTCCAGGACTCGGACGGCGACGGCGTCGGCGATCTCGACGGGCTCGCCGAACGCATCGACTATCTGGCGGACCTCGGAGTCACCTGCCTCTGGCTCATGCCGTTCCAGCCGACGCGCGACCTCGATGACGGGTACGACATCACCGACTTCTACGGAGTCGATCCCCGGCTCGGTGACCTCGGCCGCGCCGTCGAACTGGTGCGCGTCGCACACGGCCGGGGACTCCGAGTGATCATCGATCTGGTGGTGAACCACACGTCGGATCGGCACCCCTGGTTCCAGTCCGCACGGCGGTCGCGCGACTCCCGCTATCGGGACTACTACGTGTGGCGCGACCGCCCCCCGCGCACGTCGCAGCCGACGGTGTTCCCGGGGGAGGAGGACGGCGTATGGGAGAAGGATGAGAAAAGCGGGCAGTACTACCTGCACAGCTTCTACCGCCATCAGCCCGACCTCAACCTCGCGAACCCGGAGGTGCGAGCCGAGATCGCACGGATCGTCGGCTTCTGGGCCGCGCTCGGCGTGGACGGGTTCCGGATCGACGCCGTCCCCTTCCTCATCCAGCAGCCCGGCGGTGCGAACGCCGGCGACCCGCACGACTTCCTCCGGGAGCTGCACCGCTTCGTCGGTCGCCGGCGCGGCGAGGCGGCGCTTCTGGGTGAGGTGAATCTGCCGCACAAGGCGCAACTCGACTACTTCGGCACGAAGGGGACCGAGCTCGACCTGCAGTTCGACTTCGCGACCATGCAGGCGAGCTTCCTTTCGTTCGTGCGCCATGACGCCGGTCCGCTCGTGAAAGCTCTTCGCGGCCGCCCGGAGGTCGATGTGCGGCAGGGGTGGGCGATGTTCCTGCGCAACCACGATGAATTGACCCTCGATCAGCTCACCGAGCAAGAGCGCCAGGAGGTGTTCGAGGCTCTGGCGCCCGACGAGGAACAGCGGGTGTACGGTCGCGGGATCGTGCGGCGGCTGGCGCCGATGATGAACGGCGATCCCCGCCGACTCCGCATGGCATACAGCCTGATGTTCGCCCTGCCGGGCACGCCCTCGCTGTTCTACGGCGAGGAGATCGGCATGGGCGAGGTGCCGGGGCTGGGTGACCGGATGGCGGTTCGCTCGCCGATGCAATGGCGCCCGGAGCGCAAGGGCGGCTTCTCCACCGCTCCCCGATCACGTGCCAGGGCCGCTGTCGCGGAGAGCGGATACGGACCGGAGCGCGTCAACGTGCATGACCAGCAGCGCGACCCGGAGTCGCTGCTGTCCTTCATCAGAACGCTCATCTCGCGCTATCGGGAGGCTCCGGAGATCGCGTGGGGAGCGCTGGCGGTTCTGCACATCGACGACTCCGCCGTCCTCGGGCACACCCTCAGCGCGGACGGAGCGACCTTCCTGGCTCTGCACAACTTCAGCGAGCAGCCTCGCCGCGTCGAACTCGCCGTCCGGGAAGCGGGGGGAGAGCAGCTGAAGGATCTGCTCGCGACGGAGCCTCCCGTCTCCGCCGCGCGCGGCAGGTTCGTGGTCGATCTCGACGCCTACGGATTCCGCTGGTTCCGTGTCGCGACTCCGGAGTGATGGCCGTTCAGGTCCTTTGCCCTTTCGCGGATCAGCCGCATGGTGTCAACCCCCTGGGGGCGAGCGGTGCGACATCGGATGCTCGTAGGACGCACCCCAAGCGACACGAGGAGAGATCACGATGACGGAGAGCACCCCCGATCCCCGCACGCAGCACACCGACGGCCCCTTCCCTCCGCAGCAGCAGGACCAGCCGGGGCTGACCGATGAGACGCGTCCGACGCCCGACCACGGCGAATCGAGCTACGTCGGCCACGGCCGGCTCGAGGGGCGGCGTGCGCTGATCACCGGCGGTGACTCCGGCATCGGACGGGCGGTTGCGATCGCGTTCGCCCGTGAGGGCGCGGATGTCGCGATCGTGCACATGGCCGAGGAGCAGGACGACGCGGATGCGACGCTGGAGCAGGTGCGGGAAGCGGGCCGCACGGGCGTGAGTCTCGCCGGCGATGTGCGCGAGGAGTCCTTCGCCACCGATGCCGTCGCCCAGACGCGCCGGGAGCTCGGCGGCCTGGACGTCCTCGTCCTCAACGCCGCCTTCCAGCACGACATCGACGGCTTCGAGAACCTCCGTACCGAGGACATGCGCCGGGTCTTCGAGACGAACCTGTTCGGACTCCTGTACTCGGCGCGAGCCGCGTTCCCCGCGCTCGAGGCCGGCGCCAGCATCATCGTCACCGCATCGATCCAGGCATACAACCCCTCGCCCGGGCTCATCGACTACGCGATGACCAAGGCGGCGCAGGTGGCGTTCGTGAAGGCGCTCGCCGAGGAGGCAGGACCGAAGGGCATCCGGGTGAACGCCGTCGCGCCGGGGCCGATCTGGACCCCGCTGATCCCGGCCACGGGGTGGGATGCCGACAAGATCGCCTCGTTCGGGCAGGACACACCGCTCGGCCGTGCCGGCCAGCCCGCCGAGCTCGCCGGCGCCTACGTCTACCTCGCATCAGAGGAATCGTCGTACGTGTCGGGTGCGGTGCTCCCGGTGACCGGAGGCAAGCACCTCTGATGCGACGTCGCCGAGGTTGTCCCGAAGCGGCGTGATGCCCCAGGCTGGGGTGCGTGCAGTCGAACGCGTCATCTCGTCCTCTCGTCGGTATCGCGCTCGTCATCGGGTCGTGCCTGTCGCTGCCGTTCGGGGCCGCGATCGCGACCCAGCTCTTCCCGGTGCTCGGCGCCTGGGGCGTGACTTCGCTGCGCATCGCGATCGCCGCGCTTCTGCTCGTCGTCATCGTGCGACCGCGTCCGCGCGGCTGGACCCGTGAGCAGTGGACGGCCGCCGCACTGTTCGGACTTTCGCTCGCGGGGATGAACGGCTTCTTCTACGCCGCCATCGACCGCATTCCGCTCGGCCCGGCCGTCGCCATCGAGTTCCTCGGCCCTCTCATCCTCGCGGCCGTGCTCACTCGGCGCCTCGCGGATGCCGCGTGGGTGGGTGTCGCCCTGCTCGGGATGGCACTGCTCGGCGTCGACGGGATGATCGGCGCAGATCCGCTCGACCCGCTCGGCGTGCTCTTCATTCTGATCGCGGCCGGCTTCTGGGTGATGTACATCCGGATGAGCGCGCGCGTGGGCGCGGTCATCCCCGGCACCTCGGGCCTGGCCGTCGGCCTGGTCATCGCCGCGGTGCTGCTGCTGCCGGTCGGCGTGCCCGCGTCGATCACCGTCGTGGGAGACGGGCAGCTGATCCTGCTTGCGGTCCTCACGGCCGTGCTCTCGTCGGTGATCCCGTACAGCTTCGAGCTCGCCGCGCTCCGCCGCCTGCCGCAGCGCGTGTTCGGGGTGCTGCTGAGCCTCGAGCCGGCCTTCGCGATCCTGGCCGGCTGGCTCGTGCTCGGACAGGACGCGACGCCGTTGCGGCTGGGAGCCGTCGCCCTGGTCGTCGCGGCGAGCGTCGGAACGACCCTCGGCGTGCGCGGGGCGCGCCGCCGCGCGGATGCCGAGGCGCGGGACGACGGCGATGCGCCTACGGTGTTCACCGGACCGATCCCGCTCCCGGACTGACGGCGTCCGGCAGGGGGAAACGCCGGCGCAGGAGCATCCGCTGCACGAGGGTCCAGACGACGGTCACGGCGAGGTACACGGCCGTGGCGAGCGGGACCAGCACCGCGAACACCGCTGTCAGGTAATGCATCGCCGCCACCACCCGCAGCATGCCGGGTGAGTTCAACGGCGAATCATCGAGCGGCGCCGGCCGGAAGACCCGGCGGGTGACCTCGGCGACGGCGATCATCAGCGCGAGGAGCCCGGCCCACACGAGGAGAGTCGCGGCGCCCGCCGCGCCGTCGAGCACGGCCGTGACGAGGCTGGTGCCCAGAGGAGCGCCGAGCAGATCATGGGTGAGCAGCTCATTCGGGTGCCCGGCGATGTCCGGTCGCAGGAACAGGGTGTACAGGATGCCGATCACCGGCGCCTGGGCGAGCACGGGCAGCATCCCGGCGAAGGGCGAGGTGTTCTCACTCCGGTACAGCGCCATGGTCTCGCGCTGAAGACGCTCCGGGTTCTTCTTGTGCCGACGCTGGAGTTCGCGCAGCCTAGGTGCGAGACGGGCGCGGGTCTGCTCGGCCTTCGCCTGCGAGACGCCGACCGGGATGAGGAGCGCGCGCACCAGCAGGGTGACGAGCACGACCGCCATCGCCGCAGCGGCGGCTCCGGCGAGAGGTTCGAGGGTGGTGGAGAGGCCGGCGAGCGCGCCGTAGGCGGCGTTCAGGAGCGCGGCGAGAGGGGGAAAGGCAAAGGGGTCCATGAGGGTCCGTTCGTGACGTCGGGGAAGGGTCGGCCGAAGCCGCGTCTCCCGAGCCAGGAAGGACGGGTTTACGCGGCGGGCACGACTCCCGGCGCACGAGGACGCGGATGCCCCGCGGCATCAGGGTCGCTCTGGGGGAGGAGGGTTCCGATGTCGATGGCGCGACGCGGATGCGGCGACCCGCCACCACCGGCGGGAAGCGCGCTGAGGGCCACGGCGAGCGTCAGAACCGTCACGGCGACGATCGCGATGGCGAGCCCCAAAGTGGCGGCATCCGGTGCGGAGACGAGTCCGAGCGCGGTGAGGACGATGTTCAGCATCTGCCCGAACCACTCGCCCATGTGCGCTCCCCCTTCGGTGCGAGAGTACCACCGGCTGCTGGACGACCCCACGCGCCTCGACCCTCCTGGCCGGGCGTAGCCTCGGATCATGAGTGATCTGCGCACGCTGCTCGGCATCGAGCATCCGATCGTCCTGGGTCCGTTCGGCGGGCTCTCCTCCGTCGCGCTGACGGCAGTCGTGAGTGAAGCCGGAGGTCTGGGCTCGTACGGCCTGTACGGATACGACGGCGACCGCATCCGGTCGACGGCGGCAGAGCTGCGCGCGGCGACGTCACGGCCGTTCGCCCTGAACCTCTGGCTGCCCACCGGTGACGAGGTCGAGCCGAACGCCCAGCACACGATCTTCGCGCAAGCGCTCCAGCCGTACTTCGAGGCGGTCGGCGTCGAGATCCCGGCGCGACCGAGCAGTTACCTCCCCGACCTCGCCGAGCAGCTGGATGCGATCTGGGACGCCGCCCCGGCGGTGCTCAGCTTCGTGTTCGGCGTTCCCTCGGCGGAGGTCGTCGAGAAGGCGCATCGTCGCGGCATCCGTGTCGTCGGCACCGCCACCACCGTCGCCGAGGCGAGGGCCCTCGCCGACGGCGGAGTCGATGCGATCGTCGCCACGGGCTCTGAAGCCGGAGGTCACCGCGTCTCGTTCCTGCGCCCGCCCGAGGAGTCGCTCGTCGGGACGTTCGCACTCGTGCCGCAGGTCGTCGACGCGGTCTCGGTGCCGGTGATCGCGGCCGGCGGCATCGCCGATCGTCGTGGTGTGGCCGCCGCGTTCGCCCTCGGCGCCTCCGGCGTGCAGGTGGGCACCGCTTTCCTCGCCGCAGCGGAGTCGGCGGCGAACGACGCGCATCGTGCGGCGATCGGCTCGACCGCCGCCGATGAGACGGTGCTCACCCGGGCTATGAGCGGGCGACTCGCGCGCGGCGCACGCAACCGGGTGGTGCGCGCGATCGAGGCCAGTGGCACGATCGCGCCCTTCCCGATGCAGAACTGGCTCACCGGGCGCTTCCGAACGGCCGCCGGTCAGCAGAACCTCGGGGAGCTGCAGTCGCTGTGGATGGGTCAGGCGGCGCCTCTTGCGCGCGCCGGTGCGGCGGACGGAGTCTTCGCCGAATTGCTCGCGGGTGTGCCGGACAGTTAGAGGATGACGGTCGAGCGGCCGTGCACGATCACGCGATCCTCGGCGTGCCACTGCACCGCACGAGCGAGCACCAGGCGCTCGACGTCGGCGCCGCGGCTCTGCAGCTCGGCGGCGGACTCGGAGTGGGTGACGCGGGTGACGTCCTGCTCGATGATCGGTCCTTCGTCGAGGTCCGCCGTCGCATAGTGCGCCGTCGCGCCGATGAGCTTCACGCCGCGGTCCTTGGCCCGCGCGTACGGGTTCGCGCCGATGAAGGCCGGGAGGAACGAGTGATGGATGTTGATCACCGGTGCACCGATGCGCCCGATGAAGTCATCGGTCAGGATCTGCATGTACCTGGCCAGCACGACCAGGTCGACATTGCCCTGCAGCAGCTCGAGCTGGCGAGCCTCCATCGCCGCCTTGTCGCCGGACGGGATGTGCACGAACGGCACTCCGAAGGTGCGCACGGATTCGGCGAGGTCCGGGTGATTGGACACCACCATCGTGATGTCGATGTCGAGCTGCCCGCGCTGGGTGCGCCAGAGCAGCTCCATCAGGCAGTGGTCGTACTTCGACACGAAGATCGCGACGCGCTTGCGGCGTGCGACGTCGTGCAGCGACCACTCCATGCCGAAGCGCTCGGCGACGGCCTCGATGTCGGCCTCGAGTGCCGGACGCGCGGCGGACAGCCCTTCGAGGTGGATCACGGTCCGCTGGAAGAAGCGCCCGCCCTCGGCATCCGTCGAATGCTGGTCGAGGGAGATGATGTTCGCGCCGTGCTCGGCGAGCACCCCGGCCACGGCTGCGACGATGCCGGGCTGGTCGTCACAGGCGATCAGGAGGCGGGCGGTATCGGGCTGGGACATGGGGGCTCCTCGGACGTGTCAGTCGATTCTGCCGTGGATGCGGCGATCGGAACGAATCGCCGGGTCGCCGGGTCGCCAGGTCGCTAACCTGAGAGCGTGAACGCGGGCGACGTCGGACTGGTGCTGATCCCGCTGCTCGCGGTCGCGGCACCTCTGCTGGCGCGGGGAGTACGCCCCGTGCTCCGCGTTCCGATCATCGTCTTCGAGCTGATGCTCGGGATGCTGGCAGGACCGGCGGTGCTCGGCTGGATCGAGCCGCACGAGATCCTGCAGAAGCTGAGCGACTTCGGTCTGGCGATGCTCTTCTTCGTCGCGGGGTCCGAGATCGACTTCCGCGCGGTGTCGGGGAAGCCGCTGATGCGGGCATCGATCGGCTGGGTGATCAGCGTCGCCCTCGGCGTCGGCGTCGGTTTCTTCCTCGCGCCGGGTGACGGCATGATCGTGATCGGGATCGCGCTGAGCTCGACCGCCCTGGGCACGCTGATGCCGATCCTGCGCGACGCCCGAGAGCTCGATTCCCCGTTCGGCAGAGTGGTCACCGTGATCGGCGCCGTCGGCGAGTTCCTGCCCCTCATCGCCATCTCCGTCTTCCTCAGCGCCCGCACGACTCCGGTCGCGGCCGCGGTCCTGCTGGCGTTCGTCGTGCTGGCGGCGCTCGCCGTCGTGCTGGCGCGCCGGCTGCCGCATGGAAGGCTGCACGCGTTCATCCGGACGACGCTGCACACCTCCGACCAGTTCGGGGTGCGGTTCGTGCTGCTGCTCGTCGCCGCGCTGGTCGGGCTCAGCGTGCTGTTCGACCTCGACATGCTCCTCGGCGCCTTCGTCGCCGGAGCCGTGTGGCGCATCATCATGTCCCGTGCGCCGCGGGATGACGCCGCGGCGGTCGAGAGCAAGGTCGAAGCGGTCGCCTTCGGCTTCCTGGTGCCGATCTTCTTCCTGTACACCGGCGTGAACTTCGACCTCGCCGCCCTGCTCGCCTCTCCGGCGGCGCTGGGCCTCCTGCCGCTGTTCCTGGTCGCGCTGCTCCTGATCCGCGGGTCGGCGGCACAGCTGTCGGCACCGCGCGGGATGAGCCTGCGCGACCGTACGGCTCTCGGGATGCTCGCCGCCACCGGACTGCCGATCATCGTCGCGGTGACGGCCATCGGCGTGGAGCGGGGAATGCTCGACAGCGGAACGGCCGCGGCACTGGTGGGAGCCGGAATGCTGTCGGTGCTCATCTACCCGCTCGTCGCGATGACCCTCCGGGGGGAGCGCGCGCGCGTCGTCGGACGGCCGCGAGGCGATGTGCGGCCGCAGGGAGAGCTGTGATGACCGCATCCGCTCTATCTGACGGAAGCACGGGCCGCACTCGCCGGCGCGCCGCAGGAGCGGCTGGGCGAAGAGCGCAGCTCGCGCTGGCGCGGGCAGCGCATCGTGCCGGTCGGAGCGGCCTGGCATCTCGGCGTGCTGCTGCTCACCGACACGCACGTGCTGGCGACGGCGGAGGTGCTGCGGGCCGCGGACCCCGGCCGGCGCGGCTACACCGCGGAGTCCGCACGCGCGCGGGCGGCGCGCAGGGAGCAAGCGCTGCGCGGGGGCTTCGCGGAGGGCGAAGTCGTGCACGTCGGCTGGAGCGACATCGACGTCCAGGCGGTGGATGGCGGCGGGTCATCCGGTCCGCTCGCCGTCGTCGACGGGGTGGTATCGGTGCGCTGGAGCACCGCGGGCGGCTACATGCCGCTGGAGGCATACCTGCGGGAGCGGATCGAGCTGCTCGCCTCCGGTCGTTGAGCGAGGTGCGCAGCGGCGAGGCGCCGCTCGACCCGGCACCGGCCTCGCGCCGCGGCTCGCTGCGGCGTCGCGTCAGGCGAAGGTCTCGGCGAACCGGCGGAGGAGGGCTGCGCCCTCGGTGACGGATGCCGCGAGCACCTGCCCCTGCACCGCGTCGAACTCGGAGGGATCGAAGTATCCGGTCGTGCGGTAGAACGTCATCCGATCCGCGAAGTCGCGCGGTGTGGGCTCGGGGTGGAACTGCGCGGCGTACAGATGAGTGCCGACCCGATACGCCTGCACGGGGCAGACGTCGTTGGTGGCGAGCAGCTCGGCACCGGGCGGGACGGATGCTGCACTCTCCTTGTGCGCGGTGAACACGGTCAGCGCGGGGGCGCTGGGACCGAACACGGGGTCCGCGTCGCCCGCGGGTGTCGTGCGGATGACGGTGGCGCTTGCAGCCTCCGGCGTGTCGATCGTCACCTCTCCGCCCAGCATGCGGGTCACGACGCCGATGCTGAAGCAGGTGAAGAAACCGGCGAGGTCGCCGGTGACGGCACGGTGTGCGATGCGCTCGAGATCGGCTTCGACGCGAGCCTGCAGCGGCGACTTCTCCGCGTCGCTGACGTTGAACGGCGAGCCGCCGACGACGATGCCCCGGTAGTGCGCGAGTCGCGCGGGATCCAGCGGCTCGGAGAGCAGATCGAGTCGATCGACGACGTCGACCCCGAGTGCTCGCCGGAACGAGGCGTGCTCGGCATCCGCCGCCCCGGTCTCCGGGCGCACGCACACGTAGAGAAGCGAGGCCATCAGGAGATTCTAACGTTCGGCTGACGCGGGGCTGCGGCCGCGGGTCAGCGGGAGGAGTTCGAGGTGCGTCCGCGGACGATGCCGACGAACGTCTCGACATCCGGGGTGGTGCGCTCTCGCAGCCAGACCAGCGCGACGGTCGACGTCGGCCCGTCGACGAGCGGCCGGTGGTCGGCATCCTTGCGGTGGTGCATCCGCGCCAGCGACATCGGCACGACGACGATTCCGGTTCCGGAGGCGGCGGTGGCGATGGCCTCCTGTGTGGTCGCCAGCGGCGGGAAGGCCGGGGCTATCGTGCCGGGAAGATCGAGGGGGCCGAGGACGTCGTCGTCCGGGGTGATCAGGACTTCGCCGGCGAGATCCGCGGGGGAGAGCTCTTCCACGGACATCAGGTGCGAGTCGACCGAGGCGACGACGACCGGGGTCTCCTCATAGAGGGTGATGACGTGGAGTGTGTCATCCTCGAGCGGCAGGCGGACGAGCGCCGCATCCAGGTCCTCGAGCGCCGCGCGCTGTCCCGCAGCCTCGATCGGGATCAGTTCCAGGGGCACATGCGGCATCCGCTGCTTCCAGGCGTCGATCCACTTGCCGGGTGTCGCGCCCGGGACCGCGCCGAGCCGGAATGTCCGGGGCTCCTCGACCTCAGGCGCGGCGTCGAAGACGACCTTCGCCTGCTTCTGCTGGCGCTTCGGGGGCTGCGCCCTCGTGGACCCTGCGCCGACGGGACGCTTCCCGCCGCGCGCAGGGGCAGCCTTGCGGCCGCGCGCGCCACCCTGTTTCGCCATTCCTTCAGGGTATCGGGCCGCTCAGTGCGAAGTGCGCCGCTGCGCGTGGCGGATCAGGCCGGCTGCCCAGCCCACGACAACCAGGGCGCCGACCCAGAGGAGCACGGTCCCGGGGAGACGGCCATCGCCGACTCCGAGCTCGACCGCCTCTCGGCGCGCGAGCAGGAGGTCATGCGGCTGATCGCCCGCGGCTACGCCTACAAGGAGGTCGCCGCGGAGCTGTTCATCTCGATCAAGACCGTCGAGACGTACGTCTCCGCCGTGCTGCGCAAGCTGCAGCTCTCCTCTCGGCATGAACTGACGGCCTGGGCGTCGGAGCGCAGGCTTGCTGTAGCGCCTGCGTCGCTCAGGCCGCGAGCCAGAGCCCCTTGGGGTTGGTCGCGATCCTCATACCGGCGGCGACCGTCTCGTCGTCGCCGATCTTGGCGCCGCGTGCGATGCGCGCGCCGGCTCCGACCTCGGTGCGGACTCCGATGTGCGCGCCGTCGCCGACGGCGGCGCCCTGGCCGATGTGCGCGTGCGCGTCGATGAAAGCGCCTTCGCCGATCACGGCATCCGGTTCCACCCACGCACCGCGGGCGACCTTCGCGCCGGCCGCGACCCGCGCGCCCGGTTCGATGTACGCGCCCGCTTCGACCATGGCCTTCGGATGCACCTTCGCGCCATGCGCGACGAGACCCCGGCCGTTGGCGTGCTTGCGATAGCGCAGCGTCGCTCCCTGGTCGTTCTCGATGTCGACGTAATTCTTGCCCACGATTCCTCCCGTGCCCGGAGTTCTCCGGATATATCAACAACCACGGGTGGGGCGGATTCATTCCCGCTGAGGGATGTCCTTCGACGGGCTCGGGAACCCAGGTTCACCTCTGGCACTGCGGGCACCAGAACGTGACCCTCTCGCGGGTCGGATCGGCGCCGAGTTCGCCCTTGCGGATGAGAGTTCCGCATCGCCGGCAGGGGCGCCCGGCGCGACCGTAGACCCACGTCGTGCGCCCCGCACGGTTGACGCCGGTGAAGGTGCGGTCGGGGCGGTCGCGATTGGCGCGGATCGTGCGGACGCCGAGGTCGAGAAGGGCTGTGACGTCGACCTCGGGGGTCGGCGTCGTCGGCAGCACGCCGCGCAGAAACAGCAGCTCCGCGGCGTATTCGTTGCCGAATCCGGCGACGTTGCGCTGATCGAGGAGGGCCACGTGGATGCTGCGCGCATCCGCACCGAGCCGCCTCGCCGCCTCGTGCGCATCCCAGTCGTCCGCGAGCGGGTCGGGTCCGAGATGACCGATCAGCCGGGCCTCATCGCGCGTCGGAACGACCTCGACCTCGGCCAGGTCGACGCCGACGGCCTGGCGCTCGGGGGTGCCGACGATGGCTCGCACCTTGAAGGCCGGATGCCGCCACTTCTCGCCCGGTCGATAGAGGAACCAGGCGCCGTCCATGCGCAGGTGCGAATGGATCGTGTGGTCGCCGATGCGCAGCAGCAGATGCTTGCCGCGGGCCACAGCGCCCTGCACACGCTGACCGCGCAGATCGACGGTCGCCGCGCGGGGCACTCGGAGGTCGAAGCGGGTGACCTCCGCCCCGGCCAGCGCCTCGTCGAGGCGCCCGGCTGTGCGGTGGACGGTGTCGCCCTCGGGCATCAGACGGGACCTGTCGAGGGGATTCCCGAGAAGGGGTCGGACGTCGACGGGTGCGGGCCGGACGGCAGCGCTGTCGCGCGATCGAGCATGGTCCGCGCGAGCATGGTCGAGCCCGCGACCGCGGCGGGCATCGCGAAGACGGCGCCCAGCGGGATCAGGAAGCACAGCTGGGTCGCGACACCGAAACCGAGCACGCGCGCCCTGCTGCCGGCGAACAGTGCAGCACGGTCCAGCGGGGTCAGATTGCGGGCATCGAAGGCGCGGCCGGTGAGCTCGCGCGCGAGAAGGCGTCCGGTGAAAACGACGCCGCCCACGGCGCCGAGCACTCCGCCGACGATCGGGATGAGACCGACCAGCAGCACGAGCACGGCGATGAGCAGCCCGAGCAGCACGAGTCGCAGACCTTCGCCGAGTGCCGTCCAGAACCCGCCTCCGTCGGCGGGCGGCTCGCCGCCGAGGTCGGTCTCGACCGCGCGCCAGATCCGCTCGTAGAAAGGGTCGCCGATCGTGAGCGCGAGTGCACTGAACACCGAAGCGGCCAGTGCCAGTGCGGCGATGAACACGACGATCCCGACGGCGCCGCGCAGCACGCTGCGCCACGGTTCCGTCCAGCCGGCCGCGAACGGGGTGATCCACTCGGTGATGCTGCCGAGGGAGAGCAGCAGCGGGATGAGTGCGGCGGCGAGGAGCAGGAAGGCGATCACAGCGGGGATGAGCCCGAGCGCCATGAGGCCGGGCCGGGTGCGCCACAGGCCGAAGCCCTGCAGCAACGTGCGGACACCGGCACCGAACTCGCGGATCATGTTCTCAGCGTAGGCGGCGTCACAGCGCTTTGCGCAGCGTGTACCCACGTGGGGTGACCGCGAAACCGGCCTCCTGCAGTACCGTCGCGAGGACCGTGCCGTAGACGCCCTCGCCGTTCACCTTCTCGACGGTGAGGGTCTCGAGCCGTCGGCCTCTCGCTGTCGCGGCCAGTTCGGAGGCCGCCGACTGCAGAACGGCAGGATCGTCGCTGAACGAGAGCACGGTGCGTCCGCCTCGTTCGAGGTACAGCACGAGATCGCCGTCGACGAGCACGACCAGCCCGCCGGCCTTGCGCCCTGGGCGGTGCGAGACGCCTTCGCGACGCGGCCAGCCGAGGGCGGCGCCGTAGGGGTTCGCCGGGTCGGTCGCGGCGAGCGTGATCGCCTTCCGTGGCGGGGGATCGCCGAGGCCGGCGAAGGTGCGCAGGCGGTCGACGGTGGCGGATGCCGCGAACTGCGCCGCCCCGAGCTTCTCGATCACGTAGCCGCGACGGCAGTGCCCGGCCTCCTCGAAGCCCGCGAGCACACGGTAGGCCTGCGCGAAGCCGCCTGGCACGCCTTCGGCCTGTACGGCACCGCGGGTGACGACGCCATAGCGGTCGAGGAGGAGACCGGCGTTGACGGTCGCGCGGCGGGCGGCATCCGTCTCCACCGTGGGCAGCAGCGACCAGCGGCCGCCTGCCGTGGCCGGCCGCGTCGTCGAGCGTCCCAGCGACATTCCGCGGTAGGCGCGGGTGCGCGGGGCGCGGCGGGTCACGCGATGCGCCTGTGATCCACCGCCGAGGAGTCCGCGGATCGGCGCGAAGGTGTCGTTCGTCACCCGGCCGACCCAGGTCAGCGTCCACAGTGCTTCGAGCACGGACTGCTCGTTCTCGGCACCGGCCATCTCCTTGAGCTGGGCGGCGAAGTAGGCGCCGCCGGCGCCGAGGGCATCGAGCAGCCGCGCCTCCAGCGAATCGGCCGCGATCTCGTCGTCCGGTTCGGGCAGCGTGAACGGCGCGAGGTCGGCCGGGTGCAGCGAGACCCAGCCGTCCCGTCCTGGGAGCGTGCCGTGACCCGACCAGATCACCTCGCCGCTGGCGGTGAGCTCGTCGAGCAACGCGGGCGTGTAGTCGCGGACGCGGGTGGGGAGGATCAGCGATTCCCAGGCGCTCGCAGGGATGGGCACCCCGGACAGCTGCTCGATCACGGCGAGCACGCCGTCGAGGCCCTCCTGCGGCCGGGTGAGGTGCTGCCATTCGGGAAGGAAACGCGCGTACGCCGCGGGGGGCACCGGTTCGACGCTTCCCCGGATGGCGGCGAGCGACCGCATCCGCAGCCGGCGCAGCACCTCGGTGTCGCACCACTCGATGTCGGAGGCGCTGCCTGCAGCTTCCGGCAGGAAATAGCCGCTGGTCACCCGCCCCGCGTTCTCGAGCCGTTGCAGAGTGTGGCGGGCGACGGCGGAGCCGATGCCGAACCTGGTCGCCACGGCATCCGTCGGGAACGGGCCGTGGGTGCGTGCATGCCGGGCGACGAGGTCACCGAGCGGATCGGCCACGGGTTCGAGGAACGCGACCGGGATGCCGGTGGGCAGGGCTGTGCCGAGGGCGTCGCGCAGGCGGCCGGCGTCTTCGATGGCGGCGATCCTGGTGACCCCGGCGACGCTGATCGGGATGGCGCGGCGCGCGACGACGAGGGCGTCGAGGTGGGCGGACGCCTCAGCTTCCTGGGTGGCTGAGCCTGTCGAAGCGTCCAGCCGCGCCGCGACCTCTGCCACATCCAGCGGGCCGAGCAGGCGCAGCAGGTCTGCCGTGCCCTCGAGCCCCCGTGCATGACGCTCGGGGTCGAGGCGTTGCGCCTCGCGCTCGAACTGCGCGATGACGTCGGGATCGAGGAGCTCCCGCAGCTCGACGGTGCCGAGGAGTTCGCCGAGGAGCGCCGGGTCGACCGAGAGCGCGGCCGCGCGGCGTTCGGCCAGCGGCGAATCGCCCTCGTACATGAACGCCCCGACGTAGCCGAACAGCAGGTCGCGCGCGTACGGCGAGGGCTGCGCGGGCTGCGTCTCGACGAGCTTGACCCTGCGGTCGGCGATGGCGGTGGCGAGCTTCCGCAGCGAGGGCAGGTCGTACACGTCCTGCAGCACCTCGCGCAGGGTCTCCAGGATCACGGGGAACGTCGGATGCCGTCGCGCGACCTCGAGCAGCTGCGCGGAACGCTGCCGCTGCTGCCACAACGGGGATCGCCGATTCGGATTCGTGCGCGGCATCAGCAGGGAGCGCGCGGCGCACTCGCGGAACCGGGAGGCGAAGAGCGCGGATCCGCCGACCTCCTCCGTGACGAGGTGCTCGAGCTCGTCCGGATCGAAGACGAAGAGCTCGGCGCCCGGTGGCTCGGCCTCGGCATCCGGGATCCGCACGATGATGCCGTCGTCGCTCGCCACCGCCGATCCTTCGACCCCGAGCCGCTCTCGGACGCGCGCGTTGATGGCGAGCGCCCAGGGCGCGTGCACCTTCATGCCGTACGGGGAATGGAGGATGACCCGCCAGTCGCCGACCTCGTCGCGGCCGCGCTCGACCGTGAGGGTGCGGTCGGTCGGGAGGGTGCCCGTGGCCTCGCGCTGCTCGGTGAGATGCGCGATCAGGTTGGCGCGGGCCTGCTCGTCGAGACCGGCGTCGATGAGCCGCTGCGCCGCCTTCTCTGGAGTGGCCGCCGACACCTCGCGGGAGAACTTCCCGAGCGCCTCGCCGAGCTCGTACGGCCGGCCGATGCCGTCGCCGTGCCAGAACGGCACCTTGCCCGGCTGGCCGTATGCGGGGATGACGTTGACCCGGTCGTGGGTGATCTCGGCGATCCGCCAACTCGTCGTACCGAGGGTGAAGACGTCACCGACCCGCGATTCGTAGACCATCTCTTCGTCGAGCTCGCCGACGCGCGCGCCCGTCGTCTCGCCGGCGACGAAGACGCCGAAGAGCCCGCGATCGGGGATGGTCCCGCCGCTCGTCACCGCGATCCGCTGTGCCCCCGGGCGCCCGGTGAGCGTGCCGGCATCTCGATCCCAGACCAGGCGAGGGCGCAGCTCGGCGAACTCGTCGGAGGGGTAGCGGCCGGCGAGCAGGTCGAGTGTCGCCTCGTACGCCGACCGCGGGAGCGACTGGAACGGCGCGCTGCGCCGAACCGTCTCGAACCACTCCTCGACGCTGATCGCGCCGAGCGCGCTGGCGGCCACAGTCTGCTGGGCGAGGATGTCGAGCGGATTGCGGGGCACCTGGATCGCCTCGATCTTGCCCGCCAGCATCCGCTCGGTGACGATCGCCGTGTGCAGCACGTCTCCGCGGTGCTTGGGGAACATCGCCGCGCGGCTGATCTCGCCGACCTGGTGGCCTGCGCGCCCGACGCGCTGCAGGCCGGAGGCAGCCGACGGCGGAGCCTCGACCTGGATGACGAGGTCGACGGCGCCCATGTCGATGCCGAGCTCGAGGCTGCTCGTCGCGACCACGCAGCGGAGCACACCGGACTTGAGCTCCTCCTCGACGAGGGCGCGCTGCTCCTTCGACACCGATCCATGGTGCGCCTTGGCGAGCACCGGATCGGCACCGGCGGTGGCGCCGGCCTGCGCCATCATCGCGGCAGGCACGGCGGCTTCGGGAAGGGTGAGGCCCGATCCGCTCGGAGTAGATCTCGTTGAGACGGCCGGTGAGGCGCTCGGCCAGCCGCCGGGAGTTGGAGAACACGATCGTGGAGTTGTTCTGCAGGATGCGGTCGACGATCGCCTCCTCGACGTGCGGCCATACCGACCCGGTGACCTCGGTGTATTCGGCATCCGCCGAATCGCCGGGAACGCCGGGCGGCGGAGGGGGATTGGTCATGTCGTCCATCGGGACGACGACGCCGATCTCGAAGGTCTTGGATGCCGGGGGCGCGACGATATCGACCGGAGCCGATCCGCCGAGGAACCGCGCGACTTCGTCGATCGGCCGGACGGTCGCCGACAGGCCGATGCGTTGCGCGGGCGCGGAAGCGGGATCGTAGGAGCGCCGAAGAGCGTCCAGGCGCTCCAGGCTCACGGCGAGGTGCGCTCCGCGCTTCGTGGCGGCGACCGCGTGCACTTCGTCGATGATCACGGTGTGCACGCCGCGCAGCGTCTCGCCGGCGCGGCTCGTGAGCATCAGGTAGAGCGACTCGGGGGTCGTGATGAGAATGTCGGGAGGGTCGGAGACGAGCTTGCGCCGGTCGCTGGAGGTCGTGTCGCCGGAGCGGACGCCGACGGTGACGGCGGGTGAGGCGACCCCGAGCCGACGTGCGGACTGCCCGATGCCGACGAGCGGCGATCGGAGGTTGCGCTCGACGTCGACGCCGAGCGCCTTCAGCGGGGAGATGTAGAGGATGCGGGTCCGCGGCTCGCCCCTGGCCGGCGGCGCGGCATCCGCCATCCGCTCGCGGAACACGCGGTCGATCGCCCACAGGAAAGCGGACAGGGTCTTTCCCGACCCCGTCGGTGCGACGACCAGCGCGTGCTTCCCCGCCGAGATGGCATCCCACGCACCCGCCTGTGCCGGAGTGGGCGCGGCGAACGCACCCCGGAACCAGTCCTGTGTGGCGGGGGTGAAACGCTCGAGCACGTCGCTCATCACTCCATCATGCGGCCTGCGTCCGACATCGGACCCGATGCGTCTGCCGCGCGCGGACGCGGCCTACTCGCTCGGCATCACGATCCACAGGAGTATGTAGGCCCAGAGCGAGAGCCCGGCGAACAGCACGAGGATGGCGGAGAGGATCCTCACCGTCGACGGCTTCATGTCGAATCGGCGGGCGATGCCGGCGCAGACGCCGGCGATGACGCGATCGCCGCGAGGGCGGGTAAGTGATTTCATGCCTCCATCCTGTCCCTGGTGCTGGCGGGATGGTGGATGATGTGGCGATAGCACAGTGCATACGAGAGCCATGCGGAACAAGCGCGCCTGACCCGCCGAAGGCCCCGACTCTACCCATCCGTGATCATGCCGGGCGGGGCTGGGCCTTCGCCGGGGTGGCACGCCTCTTCACCTAATCCATCTCGCTCAGCACCCCCTCCGCGTCGATCTCGAGCGTGAGGTCGAGATCGAGCCGCTGCGAGGAACGCATCGTCGTGGCTGACGACGAGCACGGCGCCGCGATAGGCGCGCAGCGCCTCGACGAGCTGATCGACCGTGTCGAGGTCGAGGTTGTTGGTCGGCTCGTCCAGCACGACGAGGTGCGGGGCCGGATCGGCGAGCAGCACCCGTGCCAACGCCACGCGGAAGCGCTCGCCGCCGGACAGGCCGGCCACCGGCCGGTCTGCCGTAGCCGCCGCGGATGAGGAAGCGCGCGAGCCGATTGCGCAGCTCCTTCTCCGGGATCTGCGGCGCTGCTTCCGCGATGTTCTCGATCACCGAGCGGCTCTCATCGAGGCCGTCGATGCGCTGCGGCAGGTAGCCGATCCGCTCGGTGTGGGCGCGCGCCCACGTTCGCGGTTCATAACTCCTCAGATTCCTGGCCGGATTCGGTCCGAAACGAGCTGATCCTGGTCGGATCGCCGACATCTCTGAGGAGTTATGGACAGCATCCGCCGCGCTCTCGACCAGTCGCTTCAGCAGGGTCGTCTTGCCGGCGCCGTTCCGCCCGATCAGCGCCACGCGCTCGGGCCCCTGGATGACCCACGACCGCTCGCCGTCGCCGATCGTGGCGATGCGGCGGCTGCGCGACACCTGCGGATCCGGCAGCTCGATCTTCATCGAGGCGTCCGTCGCGGATCCGGCGACCGGCCTCGTCGAGGGCGGCGCGAGCGGCGTCCTCCTTCTCGCCGACCTCGATGCGCAGCCTTCCGGCCGACACCTCGGCCGCCATCTTCCGGCCGTGCGCCACGATCTTCGGCACGCGTTTCTCGATTTCCGCCCTGCTTCGCGGTGCGGGCGCGGTGCGCCAGCTTGATCTCGGCCTCGATCCGCTGCCGCTTCTCCTTGCGGAACTGCCTGCGCGGCAGTGACCTCGGCCTGCTTCGCGGCACTCCTGTTCGGCATCCAGCCATGCCCGCCATTCGGAGTACGGACCGCCGAAGACGCTCAGCGTGTGCGCGTACAGCTCGGCGGTGTCGTCCATGAATTCGAGCAGCGAGACGTCGTGACTGACGACGATGAGCGTGCCCTTCCAGGAACGGACCATGACGGCGAGCTTCGCCCGCCCGTCGCGATCGAGGTTGTTGGTCGGCTCGTCGAGCAGCGTGATCGGCGCTCGACGAAGACGGATGCCGGCGATGGCGACGAGCACGGCTTCGCCGCCGGAGAGCTCTCCGACCCGGCGGTCGAGGAACGACGGGTCGAGGCCGGCTTCGGCGAGGGATGCTTCGGCACGAGCCTCGATGTCCCAGTCGTCGCCGACCGCATCGAAGTGCGCCGGGTCGACGTCGCCGGCGGCGATCGCGCGGACCGCGTCGAGCTGATCGGCGACACCGAGCAGCTCGGCCACGCGGCGGTCGACGTCGAGCGTCAGCCGTTGCGGCAGATACGCGACATCGCCGGTGGCGTGCGCTGTGCCGGATGTCGGCTCGAGCTCGCCGGCGATCAGTCGCAGCAGCGTGGACTTGCCGGAGCCGTTGCGGCCGACCAATCCGGTGCGGCCGGTGCCGAAGGAGCCGGAGAGCTGGTCGAGCGCGGTCGAGCCGTCCGGCCAGGTGAAGGTGAGGCGGTCGAGGGTGACCGGTGCGTGGATGGTTGGTGTTGACATGTGCGTCTCCCGGGGTGTTCGGGGTGCACTGACGCCGGGCATCCGGGGGCGTCGAAGAATCGACGCCGGAAAGGCGGATGCGGTCCTTGAAGCTGGTGGGTCCCTGAGCGTGTCGAAGGGTCGTCGGGTCAGCGCGCGGAAAGAAGGGCGCGGAGGCGACGGATCAGATCAAAGGACTTCCAGACACGGCGGACAGGACTCCACGACGATACCCGCGGCGTGTCGGCGCTCGCAACCCCCGGGCGTGTCGCGGGCGCTCATTGATGTCCGTCCGGTCAGGGGCATCCGTTCATCATCTGGTCTCCCGAGCGCCACAGGGCGGCGTTAGGGTGACCGCATGAAGATCCCGCACGGTCGCGCCCGCCTCGCCGACCTCGCCGCTGTCCTGCTGATGGCATCCGTTGCGGCCGCCGCCCCCGCCTTCGCCGACTCCCGGCCCGCCGCAGCTAGCGTGGCCGACATGAGATTCGCCACGTTCAACGCCTCGCTGAACCGCGGCACCGAGGGAGCCCTGGTGCGCGACCTGTCGGCGCCGGGGAACGCGCAGGCAGATGCCGTCGCCGAGATCATCCAGCGAGCCGCCCCCGACGTGCTGCTCATCAACGAGTTCGACTACGACGCCGAGGGCGAGGCGCTGCGCCTCTTCCACGACAACTATCTGGCGGTTCCGCACGGCGATGCCCAGGCAGCGGACTACCCCTATCGCTACACGGCGCCGGTGAACACCGGCGTGCCCAGCGGGTTCGACCTCAACAACAACGGCGTCATCGCCGGCGGCGACGACGCCTGGGGCTTCGGGCTGTTCCCCGGGCAGTACGGCATGGCCGTCTACTCGAAGTTCCCGATCGACGAAGAGGCGATCCGCACCTTCCAGAACTTCCGCTGGGCCGATATGCCCGGCGCGCTCCTCCCCGACGACCCGGGCACGCCCGAGCCGGCCGACTGGTATTCGTCCGAGGAGCTCGCCGAGTTCCCGCTTTCGAGCAAGTCGCACTGGGACCTGCCGATCCAGGTGTCGAAGAACAAGACGGTGCACTTCCTCGTCTCTCATCCCACGCCCCCGACCTTCGACGGCGCGGAGGACCGCAACGGCACGCGCAACCACGACGAGATCCGTTTCTGGGCGGACTACATCGCGGGAGGCAAGGCCGGTCGCTACATCGTCGACGATGCCGGCCGCACCGGCGCGCTGAAGGGCGGCTCGCTGTTCGTCATCGCGGGAGACCAGAACGCCGACCCGAACGACGGCGACTCGACCGCCGGCGCGATCGATCAGCTACTGCAGCATCCGAAGGTGAACACCGGGTCGGTGCCGACGAGTGACGGCGCCGTCGAGGCAGCAGAGCTGCAGGGCGGGGTCAACCTCGAGCACCTCGGCGACTCCGCCGACGACACCGCGGACTTCTCGGAGCCGCCGGGCAACCTGCGCGTCGACTACGTACTGCCGAGCCGTCAGATCCGGATCGTCGACTCCGGCGTGTTCTGGCCGACGGCGACCGACCCCCTCGCGCGGCTGACGGGCAGCTATCCGTTCCCATCGAGCGACCACCGGCTCGTGTGGGTGGATGCCGACGTGCCGGGAGCGAAGCCGGGGCGCTGAGGCGCTTCAGCTCTGGGCGCGGGCCTCGGCGGCATCCCGCCACTTCGTCACGAAGACGCCCACATCGGTGAGCTCCTGCTCCGAGATGCTGTGGGTGAGCCCGGGGTAGACACGGCCGGAGAGGTCGGCGTGGTCGGGCAGCCATTGCGCCGTGTGCTCGACGAGGAGTGCCGGGATGACGTCGTCGTGCGATCCGCGGCCCCAGAACACCGGCGGTCGCAGTTTCCGCAGTGCGTCGTCGTTGAGGAGCTCTCCCGGCGTGGCGTACCCGCTGAGGGCGACCACGGCGCCGAAGCGCTCTGGTGTGAGCCGAAGAGCCTGCAGTGACACAGCCGCACCCTGCGAGAACCCGAGGAGGGCGACCTCGGTCGCTGCCGAGACATGCACGTCGAGCCAGGCGAGAAGCGCCTCCGCCGCCGCCGACACGGCCAGGTCGTCGCGGCCGTTCAGACCCTCGATCGGGTACCAGGACCGCCCGGGCATCGGCCAGGGTGCAGCCAGCGGAGCGGCGACGGATGCCACGGCGATCCCGCCGGGAAGATAGGGCACCAGGCCGAAGAGGTCGTTCTCGTCGGCGCCGTAGCCGTGCAGGAGCACGAGCAGCGGCATCCCCGAGGGCTGTTCGGGTGCCCACCGGGTCGCGTGCTCGTCGATGACGAGGGGAGTGGTCATGCATCCATCCTGCCAGCGGCGCCCGACACTCCGGTTCGGGGGCCGACACGCCAGATGTCGGACGGATGACGCGAATATGTCCGGCATCTGGCGTGTCGTCCGGCGGGAGGGCAACGGGGCGGATGCCTCGGCGCAGGCCGCCCCGTATCCGGAAACCCATGCGGCTGATAGAAATGAGTCATGTCCGTGCGCACTCCTGATCCCGACCCGGAACCGAACGACGGTCTCGGCGGTTTCGGCGACGGCTCCACGGGTTCCACCGACGGCAACCCCGGCTGGCTGACCGACGTCGAGCTCGAGGAGGCGCGTCGCCGTCTGCCGATGCTCTACGTCGAGGCCATCCCGGTGCGCACCGACGGTTCCGGTCAGGTGACCGAGATCGGCATCCTGCTGCGCTCCACGCCCATGGGTGAGATGACCAGGACGATCGTGTCCGGCCGGGTGCGCTTCGGCGAGACCATCCGCGACGCGCTGTTCCGGCACGTCGAGAACGACCTCGGCCCGATGGCGTTCCCCCTGCTCCCGCCGCAGCCGCTGCCGTTCACCGTGGCCGAGTACTTCCCGATCCCCGGCGTCAGCGCGTACCACGACGACCGGCAGCACGCGGTGTCGCTGGCCTTCGTCGTGCCCGTCACCGGCACCTGCGAGCCGCGACAGGACGCGCTCGAGGTCACCTGGTTCCCGCCGGAGGCCGCAGCATCCGACGCCGTGTCCGCCGAGATGGAGGGTGGCCGCGGCACTCTGATCCGGCTGGCGCTCGCGAACCTCGGGCTGCTCCGGTAGGAGCAGGTGGGAAGGTACGCTCGGACGCGTGACGGCTCCCCTCGAGTTTCCCTCGGATTCGGCAGACTGGTCGGCTTTCGTCGGTGCGCGGAATGACGCGCGACTCGAACGCGTCGACGCGCTCGCTGCGGAGCTCAGGGACGGTTCTGCCCGCACTTCGATGCAGACGCTCGGGCTCTGGAACGACCTGCAGATCGAGCTGAACGGCGTGCGGAACGAAGCGCATCTTTTCGGGGAGGTTCATCCCGATCGCGCGGTTCGCGCCTCCGCGGAGCAGCGCGTGTCGGATGCGGATGCGATGAGCGCATCGCTGATGTCGGATGCCGAACTCGCGGCGGTATTCGCCGCGACGAGTATCGAGGGACTGGATCCGGCAGCCCAGCGCGTTCACGAGCAGCTGCTGCGCGATCTCCGTCGAGGCGGCGCGCACCTCGACGAGGCGACGCGAGTTCGCGTGCAGGAATTGGCGGCGCGCGACAGCGAACTCGGCCTCGTCTTCGCACGGAACATCCGCGAGGGGCGCCGGGAGATCCGGGTCGCTCCGGAAGCCCTCGACGGCCTCCCCAGTGACTTCGTGGCGCAGCATCCGTCCGGCGACGACGGTCTCGTCGCGCTCTCCACTGATGCCACGGACTATATGCCCGTGCAGTACTACGCGCGTGATCGCGAAACGCGCCTCACGGTTCGCCGTCGATGCTCAGGAGGTCCGTTCGTATTTCGACTACGAGAGCGTTCTCGTTGGAGTTCTCGACGTCACGGCGCGGCTGTTTGAGGTGTCCTATGAGCTGGTCGCCGTTCAGACCTGGCATGAGGATGTCCGCAGTTATAACGTCGTGCGAGCCGGGAATCGGATCGGACGCATCCATCTCGACATGCACCCGCGCGAGGGGAAGTTCAATCACGCGGCGTGCTTCCACATCGCCTCCGGCATCCTGGGGCGAGTGCTTCCTGAAGCGGCGCTGGTCTGCAACTTCCCTCGGGGGCTGATGGAGCACCGGCAGGTGCAGACGTTCTTCCACGAGTTCGGGCATTTGGTGCATGAGATCTTGGCTGGGAGACAGGAGTGGGCGGCTTTCGCGGGCATCGCCACCGAGTGGGACTTCGTCGAGGCGCCCAGCCAGATGCTTGAGGAGTGGGTGTGGGATGCCGAGGTGCTGCGCACCTTCGCCCGCAACGCGGATGGCGAGCCGATCCCGGTCGCGCTCGTCGACCGGATGCGCGAGGCGGATGCTTTTGGGCGTGCGCTCCTTGTGCGCACCCAACTCGGCCACGCGCAGGTTTCATACCACCTGCACGTGAACCGTCCGGCCGACATCGCGACCTTGACAGCGCACTGGTACGACGTGTCGACACCTGTCGCGCGCTTGGAGGGAGCTCACTCCTACGCGTCGTTCGGGCACCTCACCGCTTACGGCGCTTCCTACTACACCTACCAATGGAGTCTCGTGATCGCGCGAGACCTGCTGAGCGGGTTCAGCGGTGGGCTGATGGATGCTGCTTCCGCGGCCCGCTATCGCCGCGAGGTGCTCGAGCCTGGTGGCAGCCGCGCTGCGGCCGACCTGGTGGCATCGTTCCTCGGCCGCCCATTCAACGTCGACGCGTATCGCGAATGGCTCGGAGGAGCGCGCCCATAGCTGGTGAGACTATCCTGGGATATACTTCACGTATATCCCAGGAGGATCGATGACCCGCACGACGCTCTTCCGCAGCAACCGGACGCAGGCGGTGCGTCTCGCCAAGGACGTCGCCCTGCCTGATTCCGTAACCGAGGTCGAGGTCCGCGCCATCGGCGATGCGCGCGTGATCATCCCTGTGCGTGCCGACTGGTACGACTGGTGGGAGAACGGCATCGCCGTGAGCGTCGACTACATGATCGATCGTGATCAGCCCGAGGTTCAGGAGCGGGACTGGTGACGTCGGGCTACCTGCTCGACACCAACATCCTGATCTTCCTCCTCCGTCGGCTGCGCCCCTCGATTCTGGAGCGAATGCAACAGGCATCAGGATCGATATACGTTTCCACGATCTCGGTCGCCGAACTCTCCTATGGAGCCTCTCGGTCAGCAGATCCGATGCGAAATCGCATCGCCGTGGAGGAGCTGCTCAGCAGGCTCAACGTGGCCGATTTCGACGCCGCGGCGGCTCATCATTCCGGTGAGATCCGCGCCGAGCTGGCCGCAGCCGGACGCCCGATCGGCGGCTATGACGTGCTGCTCGCCGGACAGGCGAGGGCTGCAGGTCTGACGATGGTGACGAACAACGTGGGCGAGTTCGAACGTGTGCCCGGATTGAGCGTCGAGGACTGGTCTGTCGAGCCCTGATGTCTGCCGTTCAGTCCCGCAGGCGCTGCGCGAGTTCGTCGAGGCGGATGCCGTCCACTCCGGCTTCTCGCAGGTACTCCCGCACGTCGAGCCCGGCGATCCAGTCGCGCAGCACCGCCACGCGGTCGGCGATCCGCTCCTCGATCTCCTCGTCGCTGAACATCGGCTCCACGTAGCCGCCCTGTCCCGGAGTCGGTAGGGCCGGAAGGTCGCGCGCGTGACGCCGGCTCGCCTCACGGAACGCCGCGGCGTAGTCGTCGGCGATCGCCTCCGGCGCGGCACCGGTCATGGCCAGCAGCATCGCCGAGATCATGCCGGTGCGGTCGCGGCCGCCCGCGCAGTGCACGAGCACCGCCCCCGGCGCATCCGCGATGGCGGTGAAGACGGCGGCGAGCTTCTCCGGATACATCCGTGTGTTGTCGGCGTAGGAACGCGGGTGATCGAGCCACGGTCCGCAGACCCGCATGAACTCCGCGTCATCGGGGTCCTCGGTCGGCGCGTGCACGATGTCGACGCCCGTCATGTGGCCGTCGGAGAGCGGCGGATCCGTCTCACGGCGCTGCCGCTCCGGCGTGTTGCGCAGGTCGACCACGGTCGAGACGCCGGCGCCGCGGAGCGCGGTCCATCCGGCATCCGTCAGCGTCTCCGGACGCCCCGAGCGGTACACGCGGCCGGCCGCCGTCATCCCGCCGTCCTGCAGCGGGAGGCCGCCCAGATCGCGCAGGTTGAACGCGCCCTCCCAGTCCGTCATCAGCGGGTGAGACGCGCGAGCTCGGCGACGAAGGCGTCGACGTCGGACTCCTCGGTGTCGAAGCCGCACATCCAGCGCACCTCGTTGCGCGCGGCATCCCAGTCGTAGAAGCGGATCGACTCGCGCAGGGCGTCGGCGACGCCGTCCGGGAGCGTGGCGAAGACGCCGTTCGACTGCGTCGGCTGGGTGAACGCGACTCCGTTGATCGCCCCGTCGGCGATCCCCGCCTCGATGGCGCCGCGCAGGCGCTGAGCCATCGCGTTGGCGTGGCGGGCATTGCGCAGCCACAGGTCGCCCTCGAGCAGGGCGATCAGCTGCGCAGACACGAATCGCATCTTCGAGGAGAGCTGCATGTTGAACTTGCGCGAGTAGATGAGGCCGTCGGATGCCTCGGGATTCAGCACCACGATCGCCTCGCCGAGCATCGCGCCGTTCTTCGTGCCGCCGAAGCTGAGCACGTCGACGCCGACGTCGCTCGTGAAGGCCCGCAGCGGCAGATCGAGGGCGGCGGCCGCATTGGAGAGCCGGGCGCCGTCGAGGTGCAGCTTCATGCCGCGCTGGTGCGCGTGATCGGCGATAGCTTTGATCTCGTCGACGGTGTACAGCGTGCCGAGTTCGGTCGACTGCGTGATCGACACCACGAGCGGCTGCGCGCGGTGCTCGTCGCCCCAGCCCCAGGCCTCGCGGTCGACGAGCTCGGGGGTGAGCTTGCCGTCGTCGGTGGGCACCGTGAGCAGCTTGAAGCCGCCGATCCGCTCGGGAGCACCGCCCTCGTCGACGTTGATGTGTGCGGTGGATGCGGCGATCACCGCACCCCAGCGGGGGAGCATCGACTGCAGCCCGGTCACATTCGCGCCGGTGCCGTTGAAGACCGGGAACGCTTCGACGCCCTCGCCGAAGTGCTGCCGGAACACCTCCTGCAGGCGGGCGGTGTAGAAGTCCTCCCCGTAGGCGACCTGGTGGCCGCCGTTGGCTGCCGCGATGGCGGCGAGGACCTCGGGGTGGATGCCGGAGTAGTTGTCACTGGCGAAGCCCCGGATCGCGGGGTCATGCTGGATGCTCACTGCACAAGCTTATGGCTCGGCGCGTATCCGCTCGGCCGGAGTCGCACGAGGAGCGGTGGATCCGCGCGGAACCACTGGAGGGCCTACCGAATGTCCGCGCCCCGATCTAACCTCGAAATCGTGACCGAGACGACAGGAACAGCGGACACGATCCGCAACGGGGCCGAGATGACCGGGCCCGGCAGTCAGCGCGCCAAGGCGGCGTTCGCGAACGTGCTCATCAACACGCTCATCGCCAACGTGACGACCAGCTTCCTCTGGTTCGCCCTGACCTTCTGGGTGTACATCGAGACTCAGTCCGTCCTGGCGACGGGCATCATCGGCGGTGCCTACATGCTGCTCGTGGCGTTCTTCGCCATGGCATTCGGGACCATCGTCGATCGGCATCGCAAGCACACCGTGATGATGATCTCGAGCGTGATCTCGGCGGTCGCGTTCATGGTCGCCGGCGCGCTCTACCTGTGGCAGCCCGAGTCGTCGCTCCTCGACCTCGGCGGCCCCTGGTTCTGGCTGTTCTCCGCCGTCATCCTGTTCGGCGGGGTGATCGAGCAGCTGCGCAACATCGCTCTCTCCACGACGGTCACGCTGCTCGTCGCGGAGGACAAGCGTGCGAACGCGAACGGGCTCGTCGGAACGGTCCAGGGGCTGGCGTTCCTGGTGACGAGCGTGTTCTCGGGACTGTCGATCGGATTCCTCGGCATGGGCTGGACGCTCGCGATCGCCGTGGTGGCGATGGCGCTGACCTTCGCGCACCTGCTGTTCATCCGCATCCCGGAGAGCACGCCTGAGGCCGACCCGAATTCGGCCAGCGCTCTCGACTTCCGCGGCAGCGTGACGGCGATCCGCCTCGCGCCCGGACTGTTCGCGCTGATCATCTTCTCCACCTTCAACAACCTCATCGGCGGCGTCTACATGGCGCTGATGGATCCCTACGGACTCACCCTGTTCGATGCTCAGACGTGGGGGTTCGCGCTGGCGTTCGCCTCGACGGGCTTCCTCATCGGAGGCGGGCTGGTGGCGAAGTTCGGGCTGGGCCCGAAGCCGATGCGCACGCTGCTCCTCGTCGTCATCGTGATGGGGCTGCTCGGCTCGATCTTCATGCTCCGTGAGTGGTGGCCGCTCTACGTCGTGGGCATGTGGCTGTACATGATCCTGATCCCGCCCGTCGAGGCGGCGGAGCAGACCATCATCCAGAAGGTGGTGCCGTTCGCCCGGCAGGGGCGCGTCTTCGGCGTCGCTGCTGCGATGGAGGCAGCCGCCGCGCCGATCACGGCATTCCTGATCGCGCCGATCGCCGAGTTCCTGATCATCCCGTACATGCGCACGGCCGATGGTCAGCGGCAGTGGGGCTGGTTGCTGGGCGAGGGCGAAGCGCGCGGCATCGCCTTGATCTGCTTCTTCGCCGGCTTGATCATGGTGGTCGCGGCGCTGCTCGCGTTCCTCACGCGCTCCTACCGTCAGCTCACCGACCTCTATGCCCATGCGCCGGAGCAGGAGATTCCGGCCGAGGGTGCGGAAAGCGAAGGCACGGATGCGACCGGCTCGGCCGCCCCGCAGAAGACCGGATCAGACGCCGTAGACGCGGGCGAGGAGCAGCGTCCTCCTGACGCCCCGCCGCCGGTGCGAGGCTTTCCGCCGGAGATGAATGAACCGCGGAGATAGGCCCGCCGCTATTTCCTGAGGGCGCGTGAGGTGGCGCCTCCGGCTCAGGCGAGTTCCCGCACACGATCGTTGAGGTCAGCGGCATCCGCATCCCAGAGCGCGAGGACCGCGGGAACGAGCGTCGCAGGATCCAGCGCCTTGGCACGGAACACCACGGATGCCGCACGCAGCGGCTCGCCTGCATCTCGAGCCGCTTTCGCGAACCCGTGCGCGACAGCCCGGGTCCAGGCCTCGCTCGCCGCCTTCACAGCCGCGTAGTTGGCACCGCCCGCCAGCGGACGCGCGACAGCGGTCGATGACACGATCGCGAAGCGTCCGGCGGTCGAGTTCCGGAGCGCTGCATCGAAGGCTCGGCTCGTCGCACGAATCGCCTGCAGAGCGGGCAGCAACGCGTCGAAGTCGGCGTCCGTCTGACCCGCCAGGCCGCCTCCGCCGCGCCAGCCGCCGACCAGGGGAAGGACGGCGTCGACCGCTCCGATGCGGGTGGCCAGCGCGGCCATCGCATCGAGCGACGTGGCGTCGGCGACCTCGACGTCGGCGCCGGCCGCACGGAGGGGCTCGAGGCGTTCGGCCGATCGGCCGGTCGCGATGACGCGTGCGCCTGCGTCGATGAGTGCTGTGGCGACGGCGAGGCCGGCCGCACTCGTGGCCCCGGCCAGCAGCACCGTACGGTCAGTGGCGCTCATATGCACTCCTCCAGACGCGAATGGGGCAGGAGAAGACTCCCTCCCCATTCTTGCCGAATCGATCAGTCGTCCGTGCCTGTCTACAGATCCGTGCCCGTCTACAGATCCGTGCCGCGGATGCCGACCGTCGATTCGATGACCGGCTTCATCTTCTTGTCGAGCGCCTCGAAGAACATCGACAGCGGGAACTCGTCGTCCAGCATCGCGTCGGTGAAGCCCTTCGGCGCCCCCATGAGCACCTCGTCCGGCAGACCGCGCGCCCAGACGGAGGCGGGGTGCGGGGTGAGGACGCTGCGGACGAGGTCGTAGGCAGCGAGCCAGTGCGACGTCTTCGGACGGTCGATCGAGCGCCAGTACAGTTCATCGATCGCGTCACCGAGGGCGACGACCGCATCCGGCACGCCCTCCCAGTCGAACGCGAGCTGCGTGTCGGTCCAGTGCAGCACGCCGCGCTGGTGCAACCAGGCGAACAGCAGCTGGCCGCCCAGACCGTCGTAGTTGCGCACCCGGGTTCCGGTGATCGAGAACCGGAAGATCCGGTCGAAGATCACCGCGTACTGCGCGAGGGGAGCGTGCTCGAGCATCTCCTGCTCGGCTGCGGTGAGCGCCTCGCCGGCTGCCACGCGCGCCGTCAGTGTGCGCTGGATCTTCACCGACTCCCTGAACGCGGTCAGGTCGCACCGCAGTTCCTCGAGCGAGTACAGGAAGAACGGCATCCGCTGCTTGATCATGAACGGGTCGAACGGCAGGTCGCCGCGCATGTGCGTGCGGTCGTGGATGATGTCCCACATCACGAACGCCCGCTCGGTGAGCGCCTGGTCGTCGAGCATCGCGGCCGCCGCGGCCGGCATGTCGAGCTTGGTGATCTCGGCTGCCGCGCGGGTGACCCGGCGGTACCGGGCGGCCTCACGGTCCTGGAAGATGGCGCCCCAGGTGAAGGTCGGGATCTCACGCATCGCGACGGTCTCCGGGAACAGCACCGCGGAGTTCGTGTCGTACCCGGGGGTGAAGTCCACCAGGCGCAGCGACAGGAACAGCTTGTTGCCGTAGTCTCCTGCCTCGAGCTCCGCGATGAAGTCCGGCCAGATCGCCTCGACGATGAGCGCCTCGACGAGGCGATCGCTGGAGCCGTTCTGGGTGTACATCGGGAACACGACGAGGTGGCGGATGCCGTCGACGCGGTGCAGCTGCGGCTGGAACGCCACGAGCGAGTCGTAGAAGTCCGGCACGCCGAAGTCCTCGGAGACCCAGCGGTCGAAGTCGGCGACGGACGCGGTCAGGTAGTCGGCGTCGTGCGGGAACGCCGGTGCGAGCGCGCGGATGCCCGCCGTGATGACGGCGACGAGCTCGCGGGCCTTCTCATGGGTCGCTGAGCCTGTCGAAGCGTCCGGAATCGAGCCGTCCTTGACCTGCAGCTCGCGGATCGCGATCGCCGCGTCCTTGAGCTGGATCCAGGCGGCGGATGCTTCGGCGAGGGAAGCGTCCTCGACGACCTCGGGTTCGCCGATGAAAGCGTTGCTGTGGGTGGTGGTGAGGGACATCGGGACCTCCGATCGCTGAATGCAGGAAATATTCCGGCTATTGCCGGTAACTACAGTTATTCTTCCATGTATGGATGATCCTGTCGACCACGCCATCCTCGCTGCCATCTCGCTGGACGGGCGTGCCACGCTGGCGCAGCTCTCGGACGCCGTCGGGCTGTCGGTGTCTGCGGTGCAGTCGCGCCTGCGCCGCCTCGAGACCCGGGGTGTGATCACCGGCTATCGCGCGATCCTCGATCCCGAAGCCGTCGGCACGCCGCTGTCGGCGTTCATCGAGATCTCGCCGCTCGATCCCGCTCAGCCCGACAACGCGCCCGAGCTGCTCGAGCATCTCACGGCGATCGAGGCGTGCCACTCGATCGCGGGCGACGCCAGTTACATGCTCTTCGTGCGCGTCGCCTCGCCGCGTGCGCTGGAGGAACTGGTCCGCGACGTCCGTCTCGCCGCCAACGTCAGGACCCGTACGACCGTGGTGCTGCAGACCTACTACGAGCACCGGCCCATCGTGTCGGCCGAGCGGACGTAGGCCGTCACAGCACGGCGCCGACCATCGCCTCTCCGAGCGGGGTGCGCAGATGCAGCATCCGGGCGCCGTCGCGTGCGCTGCCGATGAGGCCGGCCTTGCGCAGCACGGTCAGGTGGTGGGACGCCGTGGATGCCGCGATCCCCGCATCGTCCGCCACCTCGGAGGTCGTGCGCGCGGTTCCGGCGCCCAGCAGGATGCCCGCGCGAGCAGGTCCGAGCAGCGCTCCCAGCGACGCCTGGATCTCGACCTGATCACGGGCCCACCCGGTTGTCACACCGCGGGCGGGATAGAACAGCGTCGGCTGCGCCGGCGGCTCGGTCAGCACCATGCACCCCCACGACGACATCACCGACGGCACCAGCACGAGCCCGCTGCCGTGGCAGTCCACCTGCTCGCTGTGCTTACGCAGCGAGACGCGTACGGCGCCGTCGCCCCAGCTGACCTTCGGGTGCAGGTCGTTCGCCATTCCGGAGAGGCCGGACGCGGCGATGGTGCGCGCACGCACGGCGATGTCGGCACGCAGCAGGCGTTCGAGCTGTGGCCACACCGGGGCGAGCGCGGCATCCCACACGACCGACCAGGCCTCGGCGATCATGCTCCGCGCCCTGGCAGGATTGTGCTGCATGCCTCTCAGCGCCTGCTGCCGTGCACCTGTCGAGCGCAGCACCATCTTGCCGAAGTCGACGCGCATCGGCTCGAGCGCCGTCGTGCGCAGGGCGGCGAGCTCAGCCTCCGGCGTCATGTCCCAGTGCGGCGCGGCCGTGAGAAAGTCAGGCAGATAGCCGTCGTCGCCGATGACGGCGGCGAGCAGCTCGAAGCTCTCCCTGGGAAGGCGGTCGCGCACCGCGCGCAGCCAGCCCCATTGCAGAGGATGCTGCTGGGGGCGAAGCAGGATTCGCACGGCGTGGGCCAGCTCATGCCCGGGAGAAACTCCGAAGCGGACGGCCTGGATATCACCCGGACTCAGCTGGAACTCGACGCGGTGGTCGGGATGCTCGATGCCCTCGATCGGGCTCATGTTTCGATCCACATCGAAACTCTAGGTCGTCGTGACGCGGCTGTCGAGACTGAGAACACAGCCGGAGATCGCCGAACAGGAGGACCGAGCATGACCACCATTGAGATTCCCGAAGGCATCGTCCAGCCAGACGCGATCTTCATGGGAGCCGGTCCCAGCCGTAGGTTCGTCGGCATCGAGCACGGCGCCGACATCTCGTACTTCTACGTGGAGAATCAGCCGGGGCAGGGCCCGGGGATGCATTGGCACCCCTACTCCGAGACCTGGGTCGTGCTCGAGGGCACGGTTCGCATCACCCGCGGCCACGAGACCTTCACGGCGAGTGCGGGCGACACCGCGACCGTCGCCGCCCATGTTCCGCACGGCTTCGTCAACGCGGGGCCGGGACTGCTGCGGATCCTCTGCATCCACGCATCCGCCACAATGATCCAGACGTTCCTCGACGAGGACTGAGACACAGGAGTACGAATGTCGTTCCAGGCATATCTCGACAACATCGAGACCAAGACCGGGCTCACCCCGCGCCAGTTCATCGAGCTGGCCACGGCGAAGGGATTCGACGAGACCACGAAGGCGACGCCCATCGTCGCCTGGCTGAAGGAGGACTACGCGCTCGGCCAGGGACACGCCATGGCGCTCGTGCACGTGATCACGAAAGGCCCGCAGATCGGCGACAAGCACGTCGGAAGAAGCGGTCCGCACGGCGACAAGTCCGACACGCTCTGGCTTGACGGCAAAGACAGCAACCCCGACGCCTGACGCAGCCGGTCATACGTTCTCCGCCTCGACAATCAGGGAGGATGCTGCCAGTAGGATTCCCTGCGTGGCAGCATCCTCGAATCGCAAGAAGAGCACCCAGAGCAAGCCGACCCGTACGAGCGGCAATCCGGCGCGGAAGCCGATCGTCGAGGCAGGCCCCGTCACGGCCCGCGACTGGATCGGTGCTGCCCGACTGCGCACGCTTCCGCTCGCCGTCGCACCCGTCGTGATCGGAACGGGTGCCGCGCGCAGCACCGGGCCGGAGTTCCACTGGGTCATCGCGCTCGCCTGTCTCGCCGTGGCCGTGCTGCTGCAGATCGGCGTGAATTTCACGAACGACTACAGCGACGGCATCCGCGGCACCGACGCGCAGCGCGTCGGGCCCGCCCGGCTCACCGCCTCCGGCCGGGTCAAGCCGCGAACCGTGCTGGTGATCGGGCTGATCTTCTTCGCGCTCGCCGCAGCAGCCGGGCTCGCCATCGTCATCCGCACCGGACAGTGGTGGATGCTGGCCGTCGGCGCCGTATGCATCGCGGCGGCATGGTTCTACACGGGCGGCAAGCGACCCTACGGCTACTACGGCCTCGGCGAGGTCTTCGTCTTCGTGTTCTTCGGGCTCGTCGCGACCCTCGGCACCACCTGGGTGCAGATCTTCGACCTGCCGCAGCAGGCGTGGCTCGGTGCGATCGCTGCCGGCCTCTTCGCCTGCGCGGTGCTGCTCGCCAACAACCTCCGCGACATCGATCAGGATCGTGCGGTCGGCAAGCGCACCCTGAGCGTGCTCATCGGACGGCGGGCGACCCAGGTGCTGTACACGGTGTTCGTGCTGGTGCCGTTCGCGATCTCCAGCTTCCTCGCGCTGCTCTTCCCCATCGCCTGGCTGGCGCTGATGGCGCTCCTCGCGGCGCTCCCCGCCATCCTCATCGTCTGGACCTACCGCAGGGCGCAGGAACTGGTCGTCGCCCTCGGGCTGACCTCGCTGGCGGCGCTGCTCTACGCCGGTGCGCTGTTCTGGGCGTTCGTGGGCTGACCGGGGTCAGGCCTGGCCGGTCGCCTCGTCCTCGGCATCCTCGTCGCGCTGACGCTCGGCCGCGCGCGCGCTGCGGCGCTCGTGCAGTTCCGCCGAGGCGCCGGACAACGGCGCGCGCAGGAAGAGCAGGGAGATGCTGGTGCCGATGAGGGCGGCGAAGATCGCGGCCAGCCACCAGAACTCGCGGAAGATCGGGAAGAAGAACCACATGATCGCGAGCGGCACGAGGAACGCCAGCAACCGCAGCACGGTGTAGACGAGGAGGGGTGGCAGCTTCACCCGCCCAGTCTACGTTCGCGTCTCTATGCGTCGAATCCGAGCTGGGCGAAGGGGATGCCGCGGACCACGCGACGCCACGGGTGCTCGCCCAGCGACCACAGCATCCGCGCCTCCAGGTCGAGCGCGAGGTCCTCGCAGCCGACGGGCAGCGGGATCCGGTCGCGGGTCAGCTCATCGCGACTGTCCGCTCCAGAGGACACCGGCCCGCTGCCCGTCGGACTGGGAGACGAGGTGCCGTTCGCCCCAGCGGACCGCGCCCTGCATGTTCGCGATGCCCGGAGTGAACAGATCTACCCTCTCGAACCGGTCGTCCGGGCCTTCGGGAATGGTGAACTCGCCGATCCGTCCGTTCTCGTCGGCCCGGTACTCGCCGATGAGAACACGACGCAGCGGCTCGCCGGCGTCGTCGAACACGCGACCGAGGTAGGAGCACCGCAGCGCCACCGGGTGCACGCGTGTGCGCACCGCGACGAGCGCGACGGCACGCCAGCCCCGGCCCCGCGACCCCGCCAGCCGTCGCGCGATCGGGCCGCGGACGCGGCGGAGGGTGCTGAGATCGAACTCCCAGATGCCCTGCCCGGTCGCCGCGACGAACAGCCGATCATCGAACCAGGCGAGCCCGCCGGCGTGGATCTGGGCGGGGACCAGCTCTCCGTCGTCGCCTTCGATCGCGAGGGCGACGTCGAGGTGGCGCGAGCGTTCGAGGTCGACGAAGGCGATGCGGGATGCGAGGTGCCGGCGCATCCGGTCCTGGCGGAACCAGCTCACGGCCAGCGTGCGCCGGCCCCGCCAGGTGCCGAGATCGATGCCCTGCGGATACCACTTCGTCGTCCAGGCGCGTGCGGTCAGCCACCGCAGGTCGACGGTGCCTCGGACCCGATGGCGCATCGGGCGCCAGGTCGTTCCGAAGGGCCAGAGCATGCTCCCATCGTCGCCGATCCGCAGGCGGATCGCACGCCGCGACGAGGGAGCATGCCCGGGTTCAGCTGCTGCGACGAATGCCGCGGACGCCCACGATCAGCCCGACCACGGCCACCGCGACGGCTGAGACGGCACCCCACAGCACGGCGCTGCTGCCGAGGTCGCCCGCGAACAGTGCCCGCTCGGCCTGGACGATCCAGTTCACCGGGTTCACCGACGCGACCGCGCGCATCCACGCGGGGCCGTCATCGAGCGGCAGGAGCATGCCGGAGAGGATGAGCAGCGGGAAGATCAGCGACTGCTGCACTCCCCAGAACAGCCACTCGCGATCCTTCGTGGCCAGCGCCAGCGCGTACGACAGCGAACCCAGGCCGACACCGAACACCGCGAGCAGCGCGAGCCCGATGGCGAGCCCGCCGATGTGGACGGCGAACCCGAACGGCCAGGCGATCAGCACGATCACGAGCGCCTGAATCACGATCGGTGCGATCTCCTTCAGCGCTCGACCGACGAGGAGCGAGGACCGTGCGAGCGGGGCGACCAGCGTACGCTCGTGCGAGCCCGTCATCATCTCGTACTGCAGGTTCGACCCGGTCGCACCGGTGCCGAACAGCACGATCATCACGAGCACGCCGGGAACGAACCACGCCAGGGTCTCGCCCGCCGGCTCGCCGGAACTTCCGACGAGCAGGGGGCCGAACAGTCCGAGGAACACCAGCGGCTGCAGCAGGCTGAAGATCAGCGTGAAGGGATCGCGGACCACCGGCCGCAGTTCGCGGACGAGGACGTTGCGGGTGTCGCGGGCCAGATTCGGCCGGACGAGGGTTTCGTTCATGGTCATGACAGGACTCCGGTCTTCTCGGTCTGGGTCGCCGGTGCTGGGGTCGCGCTGCCGGCGGATTCGGATTTGGCTTCGGATTCGGCGGCGCCTTCTCCCGCCTCGCGGAGCGTGCGGCCGGTGAGGGCGAGGAACACGTCGTCGAGGGTCGGCGGAACGCCAGTCGCGCTCCGCACGGAGATGCCCGCGGCGTGGAGCTCACGGATCACGATGGGCAGCAGCCGGTCTCCGTCCGGCACGGCGAGCGAGAGGGATGCATCATCGAGCGCGACGTCGACATGACTGAGCCCGGCGACGATCGCCTGCGCCCGGCGCGCATCCGCAGCATCCGCGAAGCCGAACGTGAGCAGATCGCCGGCGAGAGTCGCCTTGAGTGCCGCAGCGTCGTCGTCGGCGATGATGCGTCCCTTGTCCATGACCATGACTCGTTCGGCATAGCGGTCCGCCTCTTCCAGGTAGTGCGTGGTGAGGAAGACGGTGGTGCCGTGCTGGATACGGAGGTCGAGGATGTGCTCCCAGAGGTTCGCCCGGCTCTGCGGATCCAACCCCGTGGAGGGCTCGTCGAGGAAGATGAGCGGCGGGGCGTGCATGAGGCCGAGAGCGATGTCCAGTCGCCGTTTCTGGCCGCCGCTGAGCTGCTGCACGGTGCGGCTCGCGAAGCCGCCGAGATCGAGCGATTCGATCAGCTCGTCGGCCCGGCGGATGCTGTCGCGCCGCGACATCCCGTAGAACGCCCCCTGGCTCAGCAGTTCGTCGCGAACGCGCTGCGAGAAGCTGCCGCTGGTGAGCTGACCCACGTACCCGATCCGGGCCCGCACTCCGGCGGGATCCGTCCGGATGTCGTGGCCCACGACCCGAGCCGTTCCCGAGGTGGGCGGGATCAGGGTGGTGAGCATCCGCAGGCTCGTGGACTTGCCCGCGCCGTTGGGGCCGAGGAACGCGACGAGTTCGCCGCGAACCGCGGTGAAGGAGACGTCGGTGACAGCCTGCACCGGCTTCTTCTTGACGGTGAAGACCTTCGTCAGGCCTTCGGTTTCGATGATCGGTTGATTAGCCATGCTCCGAGAGTAGGAAGCAATCAGGACAGATACTGTCCTCAATATCTGAGAATCTTGAGTCATGTCCGACACCACCTCTCGCGCACTCGCCCTGCTCAACCTGCTGCAGACGCACCGCCACTGGCCGGGCACCGAACTGGCCGGCCGCCTCGGCGTCACCGAACGCACCGTGCGCCGCGACGTCGACCGGCTCCGCGAGCTGGGCTATCGCGTCGAGTCGACCCCCGGCGCCGCAGGCGGCTACCGCCTCGAGGCGGGCAGCGCCGTGCCGCCTCTCCTGCTCACCGACGACGAGGCGGTCACGATGGCGATCGGCCTCCGCGTCGCCGCGACGCAGCAGCTCGTCGGAGGTGCCGAAGTCACGCTCACCGCGCTGGCGAAACTGGAGCAGGTGCTGCCGTCCGCACTCCGACGGCGGGTGAATGCGCTCGCCGCTTCGGTGCAGCCGGCGCGCATCGGCGAGACTCCCGTCGTCTCCCCGGCGATCATCGGGGAGATCGCACTCGCCGCCCGCGACAGCGAGAGGCTGAGGCTGCGTTACGTCGACGGGGCCGGGGTGGAGAGCATCCGCCGGGTGGAACCGCACGTGCTCGCGCCCGCCGGCCGCAAGTGGTACCTGCTCTGCTGGGATCTCGATCGCGAGGACTGGCGTACCTTCCGCATCGACCGGATCGAATCCGTCGAGCACACGCGCGTGTTGTTCGCGCCCCGCGACATCAGCGAGAAGGAGATCGAGGAGCGGGTTCTGGTCGCTTCGTCGTGGTCGTCGCAGAAGGTCGAGGCGGATGCCGTCATGGAGTTGCCGTTCTCCGAGATGCAGGAGTGGTTCGGCGTGTGGTCGCAGGGGGCGAGCGCCGAGGGGGAGACGCGCACGCGGTGGCCGGTCGGGGGCTCGGACTGGCGTGAAGCGATGTACGCACTGCTCTGGATACCGGCTGGCGTCGAGTACACGACGGATTTTCCCGAGCCGGAGCGCGCCGAGCTTCGCGAGGCACTGGAGCGGATGCTCCGCGCGATCGACGCCCCCGCTCCGCCCGCCCGCCGCTGACGTGATGTCATCGTCTGACTCATAGGGTTATCCCAGGAAACGGTCCTGGCCACCCAGGTCACGGCGGGGTAACGTCGATCCCATCGCGGCGATCCGGGCGGTCCCGGGCTTCAGCTCATACCTGATGGCGTGGCGGGTTCGACTCCCGCCGTCGCGTCCACTTCTGAGGGACAGCGTTCACGGTGATCTGGTCACCCGGCCGCCTCGGCGTCGGACGATCGGGCACGGCTGACGCCAGGCCGTGCCGACGCGAACGCGGTACGGGCAGCGCTCCATCCGTCGCGCACCCACGCGAGCGCTCGCTCCCATGACACGTCACGCACGAACACCAGATCGAGCGCGATCATCGCGATCGAGAACGGCCACAGCCCGAGAAAGAGACCGATGCCGAAATGCATCCCCATGATGGCGACGAGTGCCCCATAGCGTGTCGGCCTCCAGAGCAGGAACACGGGGAACAACAGCTGAACCCAGATCGAGATCCAAGACCCGACGAGCACGAACGGCGTCACCTGCCAAGCGATGTCGCTCAGAGCGGGGAAGACTCGGAAGACGTCGAGGTTGAAGGCATAGTACAGAGCACTCCCCTCCAGCCACTCTTCGCCCATCAGCTTGAATATGCCTGAGTTCACGTAGACGAGGATGACTTGGTACGCGCACAGCACGACCACCGTGTTGTGTGCAGCCGCGCTGAGCCACACGGGGATGCGCCTGATGATCGCCGCCGGGTAGATCGATTCGACTCCCCGTCGTCTGCGCCACCATGAATCGATCGACCAGTGCTTCGAGAGATTGGCGAACACGCAGAACAGCAGCGCGATCCGGATGATCACGTCGCCGCCGTTGGTGAGGAAGACGTTGTTCGTCGAGAGTGACACCCAGAACAGCAACAGGAGCGGCGTCACGATCCGCGTCGCAAGACCGGCGATGAAGATCGTCGAGAGCAGCAGCAGGATTCCGTAGCTCGCATCGAATCCGAACGGGTCAGCCTTCGGGAAGAGCAGCCTCAGGAAGTCCGGATAGCCACGGATTTCAACCGCGGGATCGACCCAGGTCGACCCAGACCCCCACAGGTAGTGTCGATCTGCGGCGCTAACCAGCAGGAACCACAGAATTGCTATGCCCATGAGGATCCGCAGCGCCGACATGCTGTACGTCGCCCGCTCCGCTCCGGTTACCCATTCGACCAGACGCGATCCGGGAGGCCGCCGAGAGGTTTGACGACCGCGCATGGTCGTTCTCATGACCCGTCTCCATATCGCGATACGAGAGCATCGAAGGTCGCGAGTGCGTCGGCGCGTATGCGGTCGTCGGCTTCGCGCCATCCGAAGGTGATGGTGGTTGCCTCGTACTGCTGATCGGCTTCGAAGCGTCGATCGAAGTCGTTCGGTCGCTCGCGATAGATCTCCCACCGGATGCGCTCGATCTTCTCGTCGAACGTCGCTGTGGCGAAGTACGTCGCGTACTCCTTGATCATGTAGTCGTAGCGAAGAAGATCGATCACATCGCGTCGATTCTCGGAAAGCGCCGCGAGCCGATCGACGAGCGTGTCGGAGGGGATGCCGCGATACCCGCCGTCGAATCGCTCGATGAACGTGTCCTGCACCAGAGCCCGTTGCTCACTCGTCAGCGCACGGAATCGAGTCATGTAAGCGCCGAGCGCGTTCCACGAGAGCTTTTGAACGCGCGAGGGAAGCGCATTGCCCGAGACCGCCCCGAACTCCACTGCCGTGATGTTGCGCCACTCGCTCTTCACGAGGTTGCCGTCTTCGTCTCGCCATTGAGCTTGCACACGAAGTTCCGGGTTCGATTTCGCGATGTTCGGCGCGAAGACATTCCACTTCTGCGCGAAGTAGGGGGTCGCTGCTCGTGTGACGCCGCCCAAGGCCGTCTTCACAGGATTCGGTGGTGCGACGAACAGCATGGTGACGAGGACGTACGCAGCAACGACGCATATCGATACGGCCGTTGCGATGCTCTCGCCGCGTGTGATTCGGGCCATCGGTGCTGTCCTATCGACTTGCCGGCCTCGACGGCGTGTGGTCGCCCCGTCGGGGGCGACCACACGCCGTCGGCTAGCTCTCGGCGCGTGTGCGCCTGGCGATCATCAGGAGAGCGCCGGACACGAGGAGCACGGCTCCGACCGGAACCAGCCACATGCCGTCGAAGCCGGTCGCGGGCAACTTGCCGCCCGGGGCGGGCGCTTTCCCGTCCGCGTCTGCGTCGGCTGCGGCGTCTGCGTCGGCGGCGGCGTCTGCGTCGGCGGCGGCGTCGACGTCGGCGGCAGCGTCGACGTCGGCGGCGGCGTCTGCGTCGGCTGCGGCGTCTGCGTCGGCGGCGGCGTCTGCGTCGGCGGCGGCGTCCACGTCTGCGGCAGCGTCCACGTCTGCGGCGGCGTCTACGTCTGCGGCGGCGTCTGCGTCGGCTGCGGCGTCCACGTCTGCGGCAGCATCGACGTCAGCGGCAGCATCCACGTCTACGTCGGCTGCGGCGTCTACGTCGGCTGCGGCGTCTACGTCGGCTGCGGCGTCTACGTCGGCTGCGGCGTCTACGTCGGCTGCGGCGTCCACGTCAACGGCAGCATCGACGTCAGCGGCAGCATCGACGTCAGCGGCAGCATCGACGTCTGCGGCAGCATCCACGTCCACGTCTGCGGCAGCATCGACGTCTGCGGCAGCATCCACGTCCACGTCAGCGGCAGCATCCACGTCCACGTCAGCTGCAGCATCCACATCGGCGTCAGTATTATCCGCGCACGAGGCGTCGACGAAGACGTTGGAGTCGAGAGTCACCGCGCCATTGCGAGCGAGCGCCCGCCCTTCGACGATCGCGCCGGTGTTCAGCGTGATGGACGTGAGGGCCATGATCGTCCCTACGAAGGCGGTGTCGGTACCGAGTGTGGCCGAGCTTCCAACCTGCCAGAAAACGTTGCATGACTGCGCGCCGTTGATCAGGCTGACCGTGCTGTCGGACGCCGTTATCAGCGTGGAGCCGATTTGGAAGATGAAGATGGAGTTTGCGTCCCCCAGACCGTCCAGTGTGACGGTACCTGTGAGTCCGAGTTGCGCGTCCGCTTTGTAGACGCCCGGTTCGAACGTCAGCCCGCCGAGCTCGACGCCGTCGAGTACATCGTCGGGAGCTTGACCGGCCGCATTGTCGTACGCGACCGTGAGGTCGCTCTGAGCCTGGATCGCTTCCGCGTCGCCGGCATGGATCTCTCCGGGGGCCACGTCTTCAGGCAGAATTCCGGTGATCGCTGTTCCCGGCGCCACACCGACGTCTCCGCCGCCGAAGACGGTGGTGCCTGTATTGGTGACGGTCGAGCCGCCGAGGACGACATAGGACTCGGCTGTTCCGAGCGGTACAGCGGTGCCGATGGCGTTTGCGGCAGGCAGGTTCACGGCTAACGTCGCCATCATGAGGCCGACCGCCGTGACCGCAGCTGCCGCCCTGAACCGTGGCCGCTTCGCGTTCCGAGCAGGTTGGTTGGTTGGTTGGATCATCGTGCGGACCTCCGCGTTTCGTCCTCCGAAACGTGAAGGCACGTGCCCTGGGCGAGCACGTGCGACGATATGCCTCCGAACTCCTTAAGTAAATAGGGCTATGCGCCGACCACGCGGTGCACTACCTTCGATGCGCGTGATATCCCCAGCACCGGCTGGCGTCACCGCACGACGAGAGCGGCGCACGCCAGAGCATGCGGCGCGAGCCGGGATTTGCATCGATACTCCCGCCCTCGCGTCCGATTCGGAATCTCGCACGGCAAGATGGTTCCATGCCTGCTTCTCACCGCCCCGGTCTGCGGATCTCGGCAGGGATCACGATCCCCGAATCCGAGCTGTCGTGGCGATTCTCGCGGTCGTCGGGTCCCGGCGGGCAGGGCGTCAACACCGCGGACTCACGGGTGGAACTCGTCTGGGATGCAGCGGGCTCAGCCGTGCTGTCGCCTGCTCAGCGCGAGCGGCTGCTCGAGCGGCTCAGTGGTCGTCTCATCGACGGAGTGCTGACGATCGCCGCCTCCGAGCAGCGCGCGCAGCTGCGCAACCGTGACGCGGCACGGGCTCGCCTCGCCGCGCTGGTGGAGGATGCTCTGCGCCCGCCCGCGCCACCCCGTCGCCCGACCAAGCCGAGTCGAGGCTCGAAAGAGCGACGACTGAAAGCGAAGCAGCAGCGGACGGACGTCAAACAGCTGCGCCGACGGCCGCGCGATACGTGACTCAGTCCCGCCCGCGCACCAGCTCGAGGCCGGCCCCGGCGAACTGACGCAGTGTCGCATCCGGGAGGAACGCGCGAGTGAGCGCTCCGCCGATGCGGGTGAGGTCGCTCTCGTCGCGGAACAGGAGATACATCGTCTCGTACCGCGGGTTGAACTTCTGCTTGAACTTGTGCAACGACCCGAACCCGTACACCGGCTCGAGAGACTCGGCGAGCTTGTCGCTCAGCGCCGCGATCATGCCGGCATCCGGCGGATAGTCGTGGGCGAGCGGAGCTCCGGAGAGCGACATGATCTGCGCGCCCTCCTCGGAGAACAGTTTCGCGGAGGAGCCGATGAGGAACTCCATCACCGGGCCGAATCCGCCGTCGCGGCGTCGCATGAGGTCGAGCGTCCAGCCGCGCACCGACCCGTCACTCCCGTAGACCGGGAGCCAGGACAGGAATCCGTCCACGTCGCCGTTCGGTGCGATCGCCAGCGCCAGCCGGACCTCGGGGTCCTCAGCTTCATCGAGGGTGCCGAGGGTGAAGCGCATCTCCGGGAGGTCCTTGTCTCCGACCCAGGCCTCCGAGATCGCACGCAGCTGCTGCCGCACGCCCCACGTCTCATCGTTGAGATGCGTCATCCGGAACGTCATCTCCTCCCGCCCCGCGCGGTTGAGGGAGGAACGCACCGAATTCCACTGCTTGCCGGTGAACGCCAGGCCCGGCAGGTCGACGATCGTGTCGTCGGCGACGACGATGCTGCGCCACGTGGACGGCACCGCAGCGCGGGTGTCGGCATCGGCGCTGAAGAAGCACGGCACGAGGCCCGCGTGTTCGGCCATGTGGATGAACTCGGTCACCGCCGCCTCGCGCTCCTCGACAGGGCCGATGGGATCGGCGAGCGCCAGCGCCACCCCGCCGCGCCGCTGGTACACCACGATGCCGTTCTCGGTGCGGGCGTAGCTGTTGCCCTCCCATGTCGACATCCACGACAGCGTCCCGCCGCCGTGCGCGTGCAACGCCGCCTTGACCTCGTCGACGTCCGGAGAGGGCTGCACCCCGATCGTGGAGGACCGTCGAGCGCGGAACGCCGGACGCACCCAGATCAGGTAGATGAGCACCAGCAGCCACAGGAACCCGCTTCCCAGCGCGAGCTCGGTCTCGCCGTCGATCTGAGCCTCGATCTGCGCTTCGCTCGTGATGATGATCGCGGCGAGGACGAGCGCAGCCAGAAGCACATTGAACGCTCCGAGGATGATCGCGAGCACCCACGACCAGCGGCGGCCGCGGCGCAGCCCGTTCACGACCAGGAGGATCACCACGGTGTCGAGCGCCACGTCGAGGAACCCGCCTGATACCGGCTCCGTCGGGCCGAACGGTCCGTCGGTGGGTACGAGGATCGTGATGATCTGCGTCACGCCGAGCACCAGCACCGCCATGACCGCGATGAGCCGCTGCTCGCGCACGGTGGTCCGCCGGATGCGCAGCGTCCTGTCGACGAAGAGGATGAGCAGCACCGCGAGCAGGTGCTCGACATCGGCCACCGCGCCCCAGAACAGCATCGCGATGAACACGAATCCCAGCAGGATGAGCCAGCCGCGTACGCGCCATGGCGGCCGGAACAGGCCGATCGCGGCGGCGATGCACGCCATCGTCCCTCCGGAGGCGCCGACGTCGAGCGCGGCGGCCTGAGCCTGTGCCCATTCCCATTCGAGCTGCGAAAGGAGAAGCAGCACGAGGGCGGTCGCGAGGATCGCGAAGAGCTGCCCGATCCAGTAGTACGCGAGTGCCACTCGGGAGCCGCGGCGGAACTCCAGGTAGGCCATGCCCCAGAATCCGGTGATCGTGAAGACGTACACCCAGGGCTGATTCACGAAGAACGTGCCGGTGAGCGGAGTCCACCACTTGCCGTCGCCGAGATTGGGGAGCCCATAGGCGACCGTGTCGAAGAGGCCGGTGCGCTCGAAGGGACTCCACAGCCCCTGCCAGGCGATCCCGACGACGAGGATCAGCGCGACCATGGTCAGGGTCGCCGGCATTCGCCGCACGACCGACAGGACCCTGTTCTGTGTGAGGGGCAGTGGCTCGCTCATGCGTTCAGCGTACCGATGCCGCTCCCGTGTCCGGTGTCGCCCGGCGTGGTGTGTAGTGGCTCCATGCCCGCCGGAACCCGAATCCTCCGAAGACGGTGAAGCCCGCGCCGCACAGGAGCCCGACACAGATTCCGATGGCGATCGCCCACTCGAACGAACCACCGGCGGCGATCGTCGCCGACCCGGCGAAGAGGCCGCTGACGCAGGCGTTGACGACGATCAGCAGAATGGCCGAGCTGCCGATGTAGATGCTCGCTCCGCGGCGCCGCAGAAAGGAGTATGTCTGCTTCATGCCGTCGAGGTCGTCGTAGGTCGAGGCGAGGAAGACATCGCGGACGTACGGATCGAGGTCGACATAGGCGCCGCGGAGTCTGTTCATCGCGACGACGTACATCATGTCCTCTTCGGAGACGTTCATGACGCGCGTCTGGGTCATGAAGCCGATGACCGTGAGGAACCCCAGGATCGCGATCGATGCGCCCCCGAACCAGCCTCGGAAGCCCGACGCCTGGCCGAGGAGCCCGATCGTGACGAGGCCGGCGGAAACGAGGGTGAGGAAGATCGTGATGCGGGTGAGCACCTCGTTCTGCGCGGTGCTGCGCGCCGCGAGCAGACCCCAGTGCTCGGTCGCGAGGATCTGCGCGCGCCGGGCGAGCGCCGCATCCGATTCCGTGGCGGGAGGTGAAGTGCCGTGCGCGGTCTCGGGGGCCGTCGTCCCCGGGGGCGGCGGATCTTCCGGGAGTGAGCGCTCGCTCATATCGACATTGTGCACCCGGCGCGGTCCGGCCGATAGTGCACATCTGCGCCGCGCTCAGGTGCCTCGTCGAGGAGCATGTGTCCGCTCCGTCGCTGGGCTGACTCCGCGCGACTCCGTTTCCCTGCCGTTCTTCTTCGGCCTGTAGCCTTAGCGCCCGTATCCGCCGCGACCCTCTGCGGCGTGCCCGATGAGTGAAGAGGTATCGCGATGGCGAAGACGACGAAGGCCGTGAAATCGGCGAACGCAGCCCTGGCAGCGGCGGCGGATGCTGCGAAGGACGCGAAGAAGCTGAGCAAGACCCTTCCTAAGAAGGACGCGAAGAAGCTGCGCGCTCTCGCCGACGATGCGAACGACGTCGCGAACGCTCCGAAGAAGAAGGTGGAGCGCAAGCCGCGCAGGGTCGAGAAGAAGGCGGTCGCCGCCATCGGCCGCATCGAGAAGGCATCGGACAAGATCGAGAGCAAGCTCGCCGCCGAGGCAGCCGCGGTGAAGAAGGCCGCGTCGAAGAAGGAGGCCGCGAAGAACAAGGATGCTGCCAAGACCGAAGCACCGGCCACGGCACAGAAGTCCGCAAGCACCGACGTCAAGACCGTGAAGACCGCCGCCCCGCTGCCGGCCGAGGTCAAGGCGGAGAAGGCGGCCAAGGCCGCCCCTGCCAGCAAGCCCGCAGTTCGCAAGCCGGCTGCAGCATCAAAGGCAGCACCCAAGCCGGCTGCCAAGTCCGCGGCCGCCAAGCCGGCGACGGCCCGGAAGCCCGCGGCGGCATCACCGGCATCCACAGATATCGCCGCCCTCACCGTCGTCGAACTGCGCGCGCGGGCGCGGGCCGCAGGGCGCACCGGCTACTCGAAGCTCACCAAGGCGCAGCTGCTCGCTCTGCTCTCCGCCTGATCGATGACGGCGCAGGAGTATCTCGACCGAACGGATGCCGCACCGGCGGCGCGCACGCTGATCGATGTGCTGAGGGAGACCGCGCGGCGGTTTCCCGAGGCCTCGGCGCTGGAGGATGCCGCGGGTGCCCTCAGCTACTCCGAGCTGCTTGCCGGCGTGTGGCGCACCGCCACGCGGCTGAGCGTGCAGGGCGTTCGCCGCGGCGACCGCGTCGGCGTGCGGATGCCGTCGGGCGATCGCGAGCTCTACCTCGCGATCCTCGGCATCATGGCCGCAGGCGCCGCCTACGTTCCGGTCGACGCCGACGATCCTCAGGAACGCGCGGATCTGGTGTTCGGCGAGGCCCGCGTCCGCGGTGTGATCACCGGCAGGGGCGAGTACCGGCCCAGTACCGACGAACCGGGAGCGGCATCCGCCGGCCTGTTCGACGGCGCCGACCCGCACCCGAACTCGAGCATGACCGCCACCGTGCCGCCGCCGGCTCTCGACGACGACGCCTGGATCATCTTCACGTCGGGGTCGACCGGGGTCCCGAAGGGCGTCGCGGTCAGTCACCGTTCGGCCGCCGCGTTCGTCGACGCCGAGGCGAACCTGTTCGTGCAGGAATCGCCGCTGGGTCCCGGCGACCGCGTGCTCGCGGGTCTGTCCGTCGCCTTCGACGCCTCCTGCGAGGAGATGTGGCTCGCCTGGCGGCACGGCGCCTGCCTGGTGCCGGCTCCCCGTGCGCTGGTGCGCTCCGGCGAAGACCTCGGTCCGTGGCTGCTCGGGCACGGGATCACGGTCGTCTCGACCGTGCCGACCCTGGCCGCGCTGTGGCCGCAGGACGCGATCGAGAACGTCCGGCTGCTGATCTTCGGCGGCGAGGCCTGCCCGCCTGAGCTCGTCTCCCGGCTCGTCGCCGAGGGCCGCGAAGTCTGGAACACGTACGGTCCGACCGAGGCCACCGTCGTCGCGTGCGCCGCTCTCCTCGACGGTTCCGGTCCCGTGCGCATCGGCCTGCCGCTCGACGGCTGGGCGCTCGCCGTGGTCGACGGCGATGATCAGCCGGTCGCCGACGGCGAGGTGGGCGAGCTCATCATCGGGGGAGTGGGCCTCGCCCGCTACCTGGATCCGGCGAAGGACGCCGAGAAATACGCGCCGATGCCTTCCCTGGGCTGGGAGCGGGCATACCGCTCCGGTGACCTCGTCCGCGCCGACACCGAAGGGCTCCTCTTCCAGGGCCGCGCGGATGATCAGGTGAAGGTCGGCGGGCGGCGCATCGAACTCGGCGAGGTCGAATCCGCCCTGCAGGCGCTGACGGCCGTGTCCGCCGCGACCGTCGTCGTGCAGCGTTCGGAAGGCGGCGTGCCGCTGCTCGTCGGCTACGTCGTCCCCGCGGAGGGATTCGACAGGCAGGTGGCGCGCGCCGAACTCGCGGAGACCCTGCCCGCACCGCTGATCCCGCTTCTGGCCGTGATGGACGAGCTGCCGGTGCGCACCTCCGGCAAGGTCGACAAGGCGGCACTGCCGTGGCCACTCGTCGACACCGATGCCGCCGACTCGACCCTCTCCGGCACCCCCGCCTGGCTCGCAGAGCAGTGGGTCGCAGTGATCGGCATCCGTCCCACCGACGAGAAGGCCGACTTCTTCCAGCTGGGCGGAGGGTCACTGGCCGCCGCGCAGCTCGTCTCGCGCATCCGCACTCGCGCGCCGGAGTTCACGATGGCGGACGTCTATGATCTGCCGCGTCTTCGGCAGATGGCGGATGCCGTGGATGTCGCGTCGTCCGACGACGATCCTTCCGAGTCCTTCAGCCGGGCGCGCCCGACGCCGCGGATCATGCAATGGGTGCAGAGCATCGCCGGCGTGCCGCTCTTCCTCCTCGCGGGGCTCCGCTGGGTCACCTGGCTGCTCACGGCCGGCTGGATCCTGAGGCTCGTTCCCGGGTTCGACTTCCTGCCGACTGCGCCCGGATGGGTCATCACCGGGGGCCTGCTGCTCTTTGTGACCCCGTGGGGACGCATGGCGGTGTCCGCCGCCCTCGCCCGTCTGTTGCTCTTCGGACTGAAGCCGGGCGACTACCCACGGGGCGGCGGCGTGCACCTGCGCCTCTGGGTGGCCGAGCAGGTCGCTCACCAGATCGACCCGGTGGGGCTGGCCGGAGCGCCCTGGGTCTCGTACTACGCCAGGGCGCTGGGCGCGAAGATCGGCCCGAACGTCGATCTGCACACGCTTCCGCCGGTGACGGGCATGCTCGACGTCGCCGAGGGCGCCGCCATCGAGCCCGAGGTCGACCTCACCGGCTACTGGATCGACGGCGACACGGTGCGCGTCGGCGGCATCCGCATCGGTGCCAACGCCACCATCGGCTCGCGCAGCACCCTGGCGCCGGGGACCAGGATCGGACGCGGGGCCGAGATCGCCCCGGGCTCGGCCGTCTTCGGCAGGGTGCGCGCCGGGCAGCGGTGGGCCGGTTCGCCGGCGGCGCGCGTCGGCGGCACCTCGAAGCCGCTCGCCCCCGAGCGTCCTCCGACGCGGCGCCGATGGCTGTGGGCGTACGGACTCTCCTCCGACAGGGCTGGGGCTGCTGCACTTCGGCGCCTTCGGCGTCGGCGCCCTCATCATCGCCCAGGGGATCCGCGGCGCGGACTCGCTGGCGGCGGCGATCCCCGGCGCGCTGCTCTGGCTGATCCCGGCGGTCCTCGCGACGGGCGTCACGTTCGCCGCCTCCGTGCTGCTGTTCACCCGGCTCCTGTCGATCGGCCTGACCGAGGGGGTGCACCCGGTTCGCGGGCGCGTCGCCTGGCAGGCCTGGACGGTGGAACGCCTGCTCGACTCGGCTCGCACGCTGCTGTTCCCGATCTACGCCAGCCTGTTCACGCCGGTCTGGCTGCGGATGCTGGGCGCACGCGTCGGCCGCGAGGTCGAGGCCTCCACGGTCCTCCTGCTGCCGTCGATGACCACCATCGACGACGGGGCATTCCTCGCCGACGACACGATGGTCGCGACCTACGAGCTCAAGGGCGGGTGGATGCGGCTCGCACACGCCCGGATCGGCAAGCGCGCCTTCCTCGGAAACTCCGGCATGGCGGGGCCGGGCCATCGTGTGCCGAAGGACGGCCTCGTCGCCGTGCTCTCGGTGGCTCCGGAGAAGTCCAAACCAGGCTCGTCCTGGCTCGGGTCTCCGGCCGTGCGCCTGCGCCGGGTCGTGAACGACTCCGATCTCAGCCGCACCTACAAGCCGCGTGCTTCTCTGCGGGTGGCGAGGGCGCTCTGGGAGCTTTGCCGCCTCATCGCCGTGTTCGTCACGTGCGGACTCGGACTCGCCGTCTTCTTCGTGCTCGCCGCACTGATCGACACGTGGGGGCTCGCGCTCGCGGGGCTGCTGTCCGGATTCGTCATGCTGCTCGCCGGTGCGATCGCCGCGGTGATCTCGACGATCGCGAAATGGGCTTTCGTCGGGCGGATCCGCCCAGGTGAGCATCCGCTCTGGTCGAGTTTCGTGTGGCGCACCGAGGTCGCCGACACGTTCACCGAGATGGTCGCCGCGCCCTGGTTCGCCAACGCGGCCGCCGGCACGCCGGCCCTGGCGCTGTGGCTGCGGTCACTGGGCGCGAAGATCGGCCGCGGCGTCTGGACCGACAGCTACTGGCTGCCCGAACCCGACCTCGTCACCCTCGGCGACGGCTCCACCGTCAACCGCGGATGTGTGGTTCAGACGCATCTGTTCCATGATCGAGTGATGAGCACCGACACCGTGACACTCGAAGCCGGCGCCACGCTCGGGCCGCACAGCGTGATCCTGCCCGCGGCGACCATCGGCGGGAACGCCACGGTGGGGCCGGCCTCGCTCGTCATGCGGGGCGAATCCGTACCGGTCGGCAGCAGGTGGAGCGGGAACCCGATCGGCCCCTGGCGTGCGGTGAAGGTGCGCGCGTACCAGGCGGATCACTCATGACCGGCGATCCGTACACAGCCCAGTCCGGCGATGCGAACCTCGACATCGAGCACTATGAATTGGCGCTCGACTACAAGGTGAGCACGAACCGTCTCGCCGGCACCGCGGTGATCCGCGGGCGCGTCATCGCATCCGCGGCCTCGCTGTCCTTCGACCTCGTCGGCATCCGGGCGAGCAAGGTGCTCATCGACGGCCGACGGCCGGCATCCGTCCACCAGAGCGATCGCAAGCTGCGCATCTCGCTCGCATCCCCGCTCGCGGCGGGCGCGCACTTCGCCGCCACCATCACTTACGCCGGTGCGCCGCGTCCCCGACGCTCGAGATGGGGGACGATCGGGTGGGAGGAACTCGAGGACGGCGTGCTGGTGGCCTCGCAGCCGACCGGTGCGCCGACCTGGTTCCCCTGCAACGACCTGCCGTCGGACCGCGCGACGTACCTGCTGCACCTCACCACAGACACCGCCTACACGGTCGCATCCGGTGGCCTCACCGCACGCGCGACCGCCGGCGGCAAGACGACGTGGACGTTCGTGCGGGATGCTCCCACGCCCACCTATCTCGTCACCGTCCAGATCGGCCGATACACGACAGAGCCGCTCGCCCTGGGCGCGACGAAGGGTGAGGTGCACTACCCGCGCCCGCTCGCGAGCAGAGTGCACGCCGACCTCGCCGGCCTTCCGCGGATGATGTCCTTCTTCGAGGAGTCGTTCGGCCCCTACCCGCTGCCCGACTACACCGTCGTCGTCACCCCCGATGATCTGGAGATTCCCCTCGAGGCGCAGGGGATGGGCATCTTCGGCGCCAACCACATCGACGGCGCCGGTGGATCCGAACGCCTCATCGCGCACGAGCTCGCCCATCAGTGGTTCGGCAACGGCGTCGGCCTCGCGCGGTGGCGCGACATCTGGCTCAACGAGGGATTCGCCTGCTACGCCGAGTGGATCTGGTCGGAGCGCTCCGGTGGACCGACCGCGCACGCCAAGGCGCTCGCTCATCATGCCCGGCTGGCCGAACTCCCGCAGGATCTGGTTCTCGGCGATCCGGGTCCCGACCTGATGTTCGACGATCGCGTCTACAAGCGCGGCGCTCTGACGCTGCACGCCCTGCGACTCATCGTCGGAGACACGCTGTTCTTCGACGTGCTGCGCCGGTGGACGGCGCGGTTCCGGGGTGCGACCGTGACGACGACGGACTTCGTGGCGCTGGCCGAAGACGTGACCGGCAGGCCGCTCGCCGGCCTGTTCCACGACTGGGTCGACGGTGCACCGCTCCCTGCCCTTCCCGCGGCCGCTCTCGTCGCGGAGCCTGCACCGATCACCGCGGTGCATCCGCAGCAGGCACCACCGCGACGCTGACCGCGAAGCCGGCGGGGCCTGGGGCCGGGGCCGCCTCGATCGAGGCGGTTCGCCCCGGCATCCGCACGGCGAACCCGCCGGGCAGGACGAGGTGCCCCTCGTCGAGACGCACCTCCGACACAGACACTCGCAGACCCCGGCCGTCGGCCTTCACCGCGGCCTCGATCAGAGTCCATTCACGAAGCGTCGGCGGCGGCCGCGGAGCGAACAACGCGGCGAGTTCGGTGAGACTCGTGCCATCGGACGAAGCCACCTGCTCGATGTCGACGCCGATCGCCGTCACCTCGATCCAGTCGGGCCGCGGCCGCGACGACCATCTCGCCGGCATAGCTGACGCTGACGCCGAACCGGTCGCCGACCACGCGGGGGCGACCGTGATCGCCGCCGCATTGTTCGCACGTGCTCGAGAGGCGGATGTCGTCGAGCGGCGTGAGCGCGCCGAGCGCGTCGGCCAGCAGCGCCCGGCCGGTGGCGAACCGGGCGGCGCGGGCCGGATCCATGGCTGTGAGACGGAGTCGCTGGGACGCGCCGAACCGGGCGACAGCCTCCTCGGAGTCCGGCGCGGCGACGGTCCAGGCGAGCCGCACCGGTCCGATCGAGCCCCGTTCCACGGTCATTCCCCCAGCGTAGGTGGCGGATGGTCGGGGCGTGGCTGCATGCGTCCTCGCGCCTGCCCTCATTGTCAACGCCCGATCCGAGTGCCGCGCGCACGCCTAGACTGAAGGGGTGGTGAGACTGTTGATCATCGGCGGCGTCCTCGCCGCCGTGTTCTGGGTGTTCAGTGTCGTCGACTGCGCAGTGCAGCCGGCGACGCGGCACCGTGGCGTGTCCAAGGCCGCATGGCTGGCGATCGTCATCCTCATCCCGGTCATCGGCGGCATCCTCTGGTTCGTGATCGGCCGTCGCCGAGCCAATGACAAAGGCGCGATCGTCTATATCCCGCCGGACGACGACCCTGCGTTCCTGCGCAGCATCAACAAGACCGAGCAGGACGCCCGCATCCAGCAGCTCGAAGAGGACCTCGCCCGTCTGAACGACGAGACCGACGAGGGTCCGACGCCGGAACCGCGCCCGTGACCTCGTCGCCCGCGACGGATGCTGCGGCATCTCTGATCGCGGACCTGATCGCACACGGCGTGCGCGATCTCGTGCTCTCACCCGGCTCGCGCTCGCAGTCGCTGGCTCTCGCGGCCACGCACTTCGCCCGTGAGGGCGCGCTGCGGGTGCACGTGCGGATCGATGAACGGGTCGCCGGCTTCACCGCGCTGGGCATCGCGCGCGAGAGCGGGGTGCCGGCCGTGGTGCTCTGCACGTCGGGAACGGCGGTGGCGAACCTGCTGCCGGCCGTGATGGAGGCCTTCCACGCCGGCGTCCCGCTGCTCCTGCTCACCGCGGATCGCCCGCCCGAGCTGCGCCGCGTCGGGGCGAACCAGGCCACGATCCAGCCCGGAGTCTTCGGACCATGGGCGCGTGCCGAGATCGATGCACCGGTCCCCGGCGACGGGAACTGGTCCGGATTGGCGTCGGTCGCGGTCGCCGCCGCGATGGGCGCCGCTGCCGAGAACGGGCTGCCCGGGGTGGCCGGCCCGGTGCACCTGAACCTGCCTTCGCGGGAGCCGTTGTCCGGAGAAGTGCCTGACATCGAGGTCTCTCACGGCGTCCTGCCGCGACCCGCGGCAGGGGAGCCGCTCCGGATCGAGCGGGGTCCGCGCACCGTCGTCATCGCCGGCGCGGATTCAGGGGCCGACGCCGAGGAGATCGCGCATGCCGGGTCCTGGCCGCTGATCGCTGAGATCGTCAGCGGCGCGCGGTTCGGGCGCCAGGTGGTGCACGGCTATCGGGCGCTGCTGAACACCGAGGAACTCGGCGGCCGCATCGAGCGGGCCATCGTCTTCGGGCATCCGACCCTCAGCCGCGAGGTCGCGCGGCTCCTCTCCCGCCCCGACATCGACGTGATCGCCGTCCGTCGAGGCGGCGAGGCGCTGAATCTCAACCACCGCACGCGTCAGGCCGCGTCGGTCGCCGTCGACGACGGAGCGCCGGATCGCGCCTGGCTCGGCGCATGGCTGCAGGCTTCGGCCGCGGCATCCGTCGATCTCAGCGAACGAGCGCCCGATCAGGATGGTCTCGCATCGACCGACTTCGCCGCCCGTCGCGACGCGGTGAAGGCCGAACTGGATGCCGTACGCCGGCCCCTGGATCGACAGCTCCTCGTCGACGCGGTGTGGCGGGCGACCTGGCCGCACGACCGCCTCATGTTCGGGTCTTCCCGCCTCGTGCGCGTCGCCGATGCGGTGCTCGGCGGCAAGAAGGTGCCGGTGCACGCCAACCGCGGACTCGCCGGCATCGACGGCACCATCGCGACGGCGACCGGCATCGCCCTCGCCAGTCAGGCCCAGGGCGCGCCGGGCGTCACCCGGGTGCTGCTCGGAGATCTCGCCTTCCTGCATGACGTCGGGGCGCTGCTGCTGCCGCCGGACGAGGCCGAGCCGCGGCTGCAGGTCATCGTCGGCAACGATGGCGGCGGCACGATCTTCGACGGCCTCGAGGTGGCGGCATCCGCCCCCCGCGCCGACCTGGATCGCGCGTTCTACACGCCGCACACGGTGCGCCTCGAGCAGCTCGCGCTCGCTTACGGCTGGGAGTATCAGCGCGTGACGACCCGCACCGCGCTCGATCAGGTGCTGACCACTCCGAGCGGTGGGCGCCAGCTCATCGAGGTTCCCCTCCCGCGCTGAGCGATTTCCGCCGCGGAGTGCCGAATCGGCCCGGGATTGGGCAGGATGAGGTCATGACCGCGCACAGCTGGACCGCCGAACCCTCCGAGATCCTCCGAGTGGGCGAGGGGTTCCGGCTCGCCGATGTCGATCCGGGGAGCACGCCGGGCTTCGCCGGCGGCAAAACGCAGGGGAAGAAGGAGCTCGCGACCCGCGTCGACCAGCTCGATGCCCTGCAGGAACGGCTGTACGCGGAGAGCCGCGTCGGCGCGACGACGAACGCGGTGCTTCTGGTGCTGCAGGCGATGGACTCCGCGGGCAAGGGCGGGATCGTCAGGCACGTCGTCGGGGGAGTCGACCCGCAGGGCGTGCTGCTCACGGCGTTCAAGGCGCCGACCGAGGAGGAACGCGCGAACGACTTCCTCTGGCGCATCGAGAAGCGCCTGCCCGAGCCCGGGTTCATCGGCGTCTTCGACCGCTCGCACTACGAAGACGTGCTCATCGGCCGCGTCCGTGCGCTCGCTCCCGAGAAGGAGATCGAGCGCCGGTACGGCGCGATCAACGACTTCGAGGCCCGGGTGGCGGCATCCGGCACGCGGGTCATCAAGGTGATGCTGCACATCTCGCCGGATGAGCAGAAGGAGCGGCTGCTGGAGCGTCTCGACCGCCCGGACAAGCACTGGAAGTACAACCCGGGCGACGTCGACGAGCGGATGCGGTGGCTGGAGTACATGGCGGCGTATCAGACGGTCTTCGAGCGGACATCGACGGATGCTGCGCCGTGGTTCGTCGTGCCGGCGAACCACAAGTGGTACGCCCGACTCGCCGTGCAGGAGCTGTTGCTTTCCGCGCTGCAGGACATCGATCCCCAGTGGCCCGCCGCAGACTTCGACGTCGAGGTCGAGAAGAAGCGCCTCACCGCGAGCTGACGGTCGAGTCCGCTCAGGCCAGTGCGTCGACGACCGGGCGGAACTTCACCCTGGTCTCGAGCAGCTCCGTCTCGGGGTCCGAACCCTCGACGATTCCGGCGCCCGCATAGGCCGTGACGGCGATGGCTTCGGTGTCGCCACCGGCCTCGAACTGCGCGCAGCGCAGCGCGATCGCCCATTCGCCGTTGCCCGCGGCATCCACCCATCCGACCGGCCCGGCGTAGCGCCCTCGGTCGAAGGGTTCGAGCTCCCGGATCGCTTCGATCGCGGCGTCCGTCGGAGTCCCCGCGACGGCGGCGGTGGGATGCAGAGCCCCCACGAGATCGAGGGCGGATCCGCCGTCCGACAGCTCCCCCTCCACATCGGTGGCGAGGTGGAACAGGTTGGGCAGCTTCAGCAGGAAGGGCTGCTCGCTCGACGCCAGTGCACGGGTGTGCGGGCGGAGCGAGGCGAGCACGCTCTGCACGGCGTACTGATGCTCGTCGAGGTCCTTGTCGCTGGAGGCGAGAGATGCCGAGGCAGCCGTGTCGGCGTCCGCGTCCGCACCCCGCCCGATCGTGCCGGCGAGCACGCGAGCGGTGACCGTGCGGTTCTTCACGGTGACGAGCGTCTCGGGACTCGCACCGATCAGGCCATCGACGGAGAACGTCCAGGTGTCCGGATACTCGGTCGCGAGGGCCCGCACCAGGCGGCGCAGGTCGGAACCGGCGGGGATCGAGCCGGTGAGATCCCGCGCCAGCACGACCTTGCTGAGCTCGCCGTCGGCGATGCGTTCGAGGGCCTGGCGCACCGAATCCTGGTAATCCTGCGGAGTCTGCAGACCGGGGCCGACGGTCCCCGCCCAGTGCGGACCGTAGGTGCGGATGCCGGGGTCGGTCGCGAACTCGCCGATGGACGAGCGGATGCGAGTGCGCCAGTAGCGCCCGCGGTGGCGGCCGAACACCAGCGCGGGCACGAGCAGCACGCTGTCGGCTGTGGAGTCCTCATCGAAGGTGAACGCGCCGAACGCCACGAGACCGGACCCGGGCAGGTCGACGGGATCATCGACCTGCGCGGAAGTCGCGGTATCCCGCCACGCCTCGGCGATCAGCTGCGTGCGCGCGGCGCCGGAGTCGGCCGGGATGCGGATGACGAGCGGGGACGTGGTGCCCGCGGCCACGATTCCGTCGCCGCGGCGCAGCCACGCGAGCGGGTGCGCCGGATCGGCGTATGCCAGAAGGTCCTCGACCGGATCGATCTCCCGCGTCTCGACGACCAGGTGAGTGGTGTTCACCTGGTCAGTTTATTCGGCGTCGACGAGATCGGATGCCGGGTGCATAGAGTGAAACCATGAGCGACGCACGACCCGAGCCCGGCTCCGAGATGGTCTTCCAGTGGCGCAAGTGGGACGAGTCGCCGCACTGGCGGCACGAATGCGTCTACCTCGGTTGCGATGAGTGGGGCGACTGGATCGGCCAGCCCGCCGGCTGGCACAGCGCCCGGCCCGGCGCCGAGTTCCACGCCGAGGCGCCGAATGTCACGCTGGTGCCGGCGAGCGGCGACTTCGCGCTCACCGTCAACCGCGACCACCCCACGGGAATGCGGATCTACATCGACCTCGGCTGGGACATCCGCTGGTCTGACGACCCGCTGCTCGTCACGGGGATCGACATGGATCTCGACGTCGTTCGCGTCCAAGGCGCGCGGGGCACCTGGGTCGATGATCGCGACGAGTGGGCGGAGCACAGCATCCGCTACGGATATCCGGCCGAGGTCATGACCCGGCTCGAGGCGCTCACGCTCGACCTCGAGGAGCGCGTCCGCGCGCGGCATCCGCCCTTCGACGACATCGTTCCCGACCGCTGGCTCGACCGGCTCGAAGCTCTCGCACTGGCACCGACGCCTAAACTCGACCTATGACCCCGAACGAGCCGAATCGTCCCGACCTCGGCAAGGACCCCGCCCGGGTGAGCGCGATGTTCGACCAGGTCGCCGCGGGCTACGACCGCACCAATATCGCGATGACCTTCGGAAACGACGCGCTCTGGCGGGCGGCGACCACGCGCGCCGTCGCACCGAAGCCGGGGGAGCGCATCCTCGACCTCGGCGCCGGAACGGGATCGTCGTCGGCATCCCTCGCCCGCAGCGGAGCCGACGTGGTCGCCGCCGACTTCTCGCCGGGGATGCTCGCCGAGGCGAAGCGCCGTCACGGCAGCATGCGCAATCTCTCCTTCGTCGAGGCCGACGCGACGAACCTTCCCTTCGGCGACGCCGAGTTCGACGCCGTCACGATGTCGTACGCGCTGCGCAACGTGAACGAGCCGAAGAAGGCGCTCGCCGAGCTGTTCCGCGTGACCAGGCCGGGCGGGCGGCTCGTGATCAACGAGTTCTCCACGCCTCCCGGAAAGCTGTTCCGCCGTGCGTACCGCGTCTACAACGACCAGGTGCTGCCCCGCGTCGCCCGCGTCGCCGGCACCAACGGCGAGGCCTACGACTACCTCAACGAGTCGATCCGCGAATGGCCCGACCAGAAGAGGTTCTCCGCGTGGATCCGCGAAGCAGGCTGGACGAACGTCGCGTACCGCAACCTCGCGATGGGGATCGTGGCGCTGCACCGGGCCACGAAGCCCGCGTGATCGTGCCGCGGCGCGGCCAGGTAGGCTGAGAGACGTGACTTCGAGCCCCGCCGCCCCGGGTTCGCGCCTGGCGAGCCGTCTCGGCTTCAGCGACCGCGTGTTCGTGGGTCCTGCCGCGCGTCGCGTCGCGCGCGCCGTCGAATCCGGCCTGGATGCCGTCGAGACCGGCCTCGCCGAAGATCTGCGGGTCGCTGACTCCCTGGCGGATGCCGCCAGCCGTTATCTCTATGAGGCGGGCGGCAAGCGGATCCGCCCGGTGCTCACTCTGCTGGCCGCTCAGCTCGGCGACGGCAACACCGATGCCGTGATCGACATCGCCAAGGCCCTGGAGATGACCCACCTCGGCTCGCTCTATCACGACGACGTCATGGACGGCGCCGACCGCCGGCGCGGAGTGCCCGCGGCGCACGCCGTGTGGGGCAACAGCGTCGCCATCCTCACCGGCGACATCCTGTTCTCCCGCGCCAGCCAGCTCATGGCCCGGCACGGCGATCGCGCGATCCGGCTGCAGGCCGACACCTTCGAACGCCTCGTCCTCGGGCAGATGCACGAGACGATCGGCGCGCAGCCCGACGATGACCCGATCGCCTTCTACATCCAGGTGCTCGCCGACAAGACCGGCTCGCTGATCGCCGCCGCGACGCAGGCCGGCGTGATCTTCTCCAATGCCCCGAGCGAGTTCGAAGAGGCGATGCGCGTCTACGGCGAGAAGATCGGCGTCGCCTTCCAGCTTCTCGACGACGTCATCGACCTGTCGGCGAAGCCCGAGGACACCGGCAAGGTGCCCGGCACCGACCTGCGCGCGGGCGTGCCGACGATGCCCTATCTGCTGCTGAAGGCCGAGCAGGATGCTGCGGCGGGCGATCTCGCCGCTCGCATCGACGACGGCGTCGCGCGGATCGCGGAGGGCGCGGATGCCGCGATCCTCGACGCTCCGCTGGCGGAACTGCGTGACCACGCGGTGACGCAGAAGACGCTCGAACTCGCCCACACCTGGACCCGAGACGCCGTCGCGGCCCTCGAACCGCTGCCGCAAGGGCCGGTTCGCGACGCGCTCACACGGTTCGCAGAAACTCTCGCAGAGCGCTCGAGCTGAACGCGGCTGCTGACGAAAGGATCCCCATGACCAAGCTCAGGCTGGCCATCGTCGGGGCGGGACCGGCAGGCATCTACGCCGCCGACATCCTGCTCAAGGCCGAGCGCAAGTTCGACGTCTCCATCGACCTCTTCGAGCAGCTGCCCGCACCCTACGGTCTCGTCCGCTACGGCGTCGCCCCCGACCACCCGCGGATCAAGGGCATCATCAATGCCCTCCGCGATGTGCTGGACCGAGGAGACATCCGCATCTTCGGCAACGTGCGCTTCGGCGCCGACATCACGTTGGACGACCTCAAGAAGCACTACAACGCCGTCATCTTCGCGACCGGCGCTGTCCGCGACACCACGATGGACATCCCCGGCGTCGACGCGGTCGCATCTTACGGCGCCGCCGACTACGTGAGCTGGTTCGACGGTCACCCCGATGTGCCGCGCGAGTGGCCGCTGGATGCCGAATCGGTCGCCGTCATCGGCAACGGCAATGTCGCCCTCGACGTCGCCCGCATGCTGGCCAAGCACGCCGAGGACCTGCTCGTCACCGAGGTTCCGGCCAACGTCTACGAGGGACTCAAGGCGAGTCGCGTCACGGACGTGCACGTGTTCGGCCGCCGGGGACCTGCTCAGGTGAAGTTCACCCCGCTCGAGTTGCGCGAACTCGGCGAGCTGCGCGACGTCGACATGGTCGTCTACGACGAGGATTTCGACTACGACGAGGCGTCGAAGGATGCCGTCGCCAGCAACAAGCAGGTGATGGTCATCGACCGCGTGCTGCAGTCGTGGCGCAAGCGCGACTCGGTGAACAACGCCGGTGGGACCGCATCCCGTCGCCTGCACCTGCACTTCTGGGCGCGTCCTGTCGAGATCCGCAAGGATGCCGACGGACGTGTCGCCGCGCTCGTCTACGAGCGTACGCAGCCCGATGACGAGGGCGCGGCCGTCGGCACCGGCGAGATGCGTGAAGTACCGATCCAGGCGCTGTACCGGGCGATCGGCTACTTCGGCTCCCCGCTTCCGGGGGTGCCCTTCGACAAGAAGCACGGCGTCATCCCGAACCGCGAGGGGCAGGTGCTCGCCAAGGACTCCAACCAACGGGTGCCCGGCATCTACGCGACCGGCTGGATCAAGCGCGGACCGGTCGGACTCATCGGCCACACGAAGTCCGACGCGATGGAGACCGTCCGTCACATCATCAACGACCAGGGCTCCTGGTGGCACCCCGAGGATCCGTCCGAGGCGGCGATCCCCGATCTCCTCGAGGAGCGCGGAGTGCAATGGACCGACCTCCAGGGCTGGCACCGCCTCGACGAGCACGAGATCGCTCTCGGTGCGCCCGAGGCGCGCGCGCGTGTGAAGGTCGTGCCGCGCGACGAGATGGTGCGGATCTCCCGCGGCGAGTAGGCGCTATTCGACACCGGATCGTTGCATTCCGCACGTGGAGCAGGGATGCGGCGATCGTAGGCTGAGCGCATGCGACTGCGCCCCGTTTTCGTCACCGGTCTGGCGGCTGTTCTGCTGTTGAGCGGATGCTCCGCGCCGCCGGAGCCTGAGCCTGAGCCGACGGCATCCCCATCCGTCTCGTCGACCCCGACAACGGCACCCGTCGTCGATCCGGAGGCGGCGTTCGACGTGACGTGCGGCGACGTCGAGGCCGAGATGACCGCGCTCATCGGAGAGTCCGAAGAGCCGGTGCAGGAGAGGCTCTCATTGGCGGAGGCTCCCGGCTGGTACCCGGGCCCGGCGCAGTACATGTTCCAGCGCCCAGGCGGGATCGCCTGCTCCACCGGTGGCATCGACGCGGCCGGCTGGGAGATCACAATCATCCCCGGTGCTCGCCTCGCCATCGACGGGCTGGTCGAACACGGCTACACGGACAACCTCACCAGCTGCGACGGCGGGAGATGCCACGTCATGGCGAGGGAAGGCGACGTGCTCGTGAGCGGCAGCATCCGAGGTTCATCCCTGTCTGCGGCGGATGCGGCCGGCGTCGACACGGCGATGCTCCGGCTGGCAGGACTCGCCTCCGAGTCGCAGCGGGAGGTCGAGTTCTTCGACAGCGAGCTGGCCGGGACCACCTGCCTGCAGCTGCTGCGCCCGGAAGAGCTGTCGCAGGACTGGGGCGTCCACGCGGAGCTGCAGATCGGACTCGAATTCGGCGGGTGGGGCGTGCCCGCGCACATCTACCAGATCATCGACGAGGCGCCGCTCTGCTACTACAGCTCGGCTGTCGGCGACTACGAGGCGGACCCGTATCTCACGATCACCGGGCTTCCGGGTGGAGCGTGGGCCTTCGACCTGATCGAGGGGCGTGCCCCGGTCGAGGTGCCCGGCGCCGACGCCGCGATGTCCGGAACGGACGACATGCTTCCACAGGGGCGTGCGTACCTCGACCTCCTGGTCGGAAGCGACTGGATCCGCCTGACCACGTACGAAGAGGGAGAGGGCAGCCGCGACCTCACGGCGATCGCACCGCAGATCGTCGAGTACCTCAGCAAGGGTCGTCCCGCCCCGCAGTGAGCCTCGTCCGGCTCGAAGGGCGGCTAGCCTGACGGCATGGCCGATTGGATTCCTGATGTGCTCGGGGACGAGTTCGAGCAACTCACGCTCGAGCTCGACGATGACACCGAAGGACCGGTCGTCGCGACGCTCGTGCGTGCGCTTCCGGCCGAGCCGTCGTGGTGGCAGCGGCTGCAGGGGCAGCGACGTCCACTCGAAGGCGTCGACGTCCTGTACGTGCACGGCTGGTCCGACTACTTCTTCCAGAAGCGGCTGGCCCGGTTCTGGACGACGCGTGGCGCCCGCTTCTTCGCCCTCGATCTGCGTAAGTACGGCCGGAGCCTGCGCGACGGGCAGACACCCGGTTACATCGCCGATCTCGCCACCTACGACGAGGACATCGAGGCGGCGCTGGTCGCCATGGGGCGCGGGACGGATGCCGTGGCATCCGCTCGCCGGCTGGTGCTGTTCGGCCACTCCACAGGCGGCCTGATCCTGAGCCTGTGGGCGTCGCGTCATCAGGGCGCCGTGGATGCCGTCATCCTCAACAGCCCGTGGCTGGAGTTCCAGATCGCACCGGCGAGGGCGGCGATCGCCCCGATGGTCGAGCTGCAGGCGCGACTGCGCCCGCTCGACGTCGCACCGCAGGTCGACCTCGGCTTCTACACCCGCGCGCAGCAGGAGGTCGCCGATCCGGACGACCCGATGGAGGTGAATCCGCTGTGGCGCCCCGTGCAGACGATGGCCGTGCACGCCGGGTGGCTGCACGCGATACTGAGCGGCCACAAGTCGATCGCGGCCGGCCTGTCGATCGACGCTCCGGTGTGCACGCTGCTCTCCGCGCGCAGCGCGAATCCGACGCGGTGGTCGGAAGACCTCACCTTCGCCGACAGCGTGCTCGTCGTCGACGACATCGCGCGCGCGGCGCTCAGACTCGGCTCCTCCGTCACCGTGGAGCGCATCGACGGAGCGCTGCACGACGTGTTCCTCTCCCGGCACGAGGCCAGGGAAGACGCGTATCGCCGGCTCGATCGCTGGGTGAAAGGGTGGGCCGCCGCTCGGCGCTGACCGGCGCTGGCGCGCTGACCCGATACGATGCGCATGGGTTCCACAGCGGAACCGGAGGACAGGAGCATGCGATGACGACGATGGACACCGTGACCCGGCCGAGCCGCACCCGCGCGACCATGTTCGCGATCGTGCGCCTCGCGGTCGTCGCGCTGGTGGTGACCGCGATCGTGGCGACATTCTTCGACACGGCATCCCGGGCCGTGATCAACCCGTTCAACTTCTTCGGGTACTTCACGATGCAGAGCAACATCATCACCGCGGTCGTGCTGCTGCTCGCCGCCGTGACCACACTTGCCGGCCGCTCACGGACGCCGGGGCTGGTGCTCGCCCGTGCATGCGCGACGACGTACATCGTGGTCGTCGGCATCGTCTACAACACCCTGCTGACCGGTCTGGAAGGCGGCATCTCGCTCGAGTGGGCGAACTGGGTGCTGCACGTCGCATTCCCGATCTACGCCGCGGTGGACTGGGTATTCTTTAGCGATCACGCCCCGCTGCCGTGGAAGCAGCTCTGGGTCGCGCTGATCTACCCGGCCGTCTGGCTCGTCGTGATCCTCATCCGCGGAGCGACCGACGGATGGGTGCCTTACCCGTTCCTCGACCCCGCCACCGGCTATGGAACGGTCGCGATCTACTGCGTCGCGATCCTCGTCGTGATCATCGTGGTGGCGGCGCTCGTCTTCGCCGTCAGCCGGATGCGCAAGTCAAGGCCGTAACGCGCGGCCGCCGGCTGATCTGCGCTCAGCGGTAGTTGATGAACTGAAGATCGACGTCGAGGTCCGCGCCCTTGAGCAGCGAGATCACGGCCTGCAGGTCGTCGCGGCTCTTGGACTGCACGCGCAGCTCGTCACCCTGGATCTGGCTCTTCACGCCCTTAGGGCCTTCGTCGCGGATGAGCTTGCCGATCTTCTTCGCGTTCTCGGAGGAGATGCCGTCCTTGATCGTCGAGACGATGCGGAACTCCTTGCCGCTGGCGAAGGGATCGCCGGACTCGAGGCTCTTCAACGAGATCCCGCGCTTGATGAGCTTCGACTGGAACACGTCGAGGACGGCCTTGGCGCGCTCCTCGGTGTTGGCGATGATCAGGATCTGCTCGCCGCTCCAGGCGATGGATGCGCCGGTGCCCTTGAAGTCGTAGCGCTGCTCGATCTCTTTGCGGGCCTGGTTCAGGGCGTTCTCCGCCTCCTGGTGATCCACTTTCGAGACGATGTCAAAGGAGCTGTCAGCCATGAGGAAAGTGTATCGAGACTCCCGTTGTCCGGCGCCCATGGAAGCGCTTTCAGCTGCATTCCTGCACCACACTCCGGTCACGGGTTGGTATCAACCCTGATCTCCATTGCAAATCACCCGCATCTCGTTGCATACTGTAAGCGCTTGCAGTCCTGCAGGCCATCAGCACTGAGAGAGGCACACACCAATGAAGGTGAACAAGAGGGGCGTCGTCGCCGCTGGCGTGATCGCGATCGTTTCGACTCTGACGCTGGCCGGTTGCTCGACCGGAACCGAGGGTGACAACGCCGACGGCGCGTCCAGCAAGCTCACCGTCTGGGTCGACGCGGAGCGCGTCGACGCCCTGCAGGGCGCAGCCGACGCCTACGAGGACAAGACCGGCGTCAAGGTCGACCTCGTCGGCAAGAGCGTCGATGACATGAAGGACGACTTCATCCAGCAGGTTCCGACCGGCAAGGGCCCTGACGTCGTCATGGGCGCGCACGACTGGCTGGGTGAGCTGTCCACCAACGGCGTCATCGCGCCGCTCGAGCTCGGCGACTCGTCGGCTGACTACCTGCCCGTCGCGCTGCAGGCCGCCACCTACGACGGCACCGTCTACATGCTCCCCTACGCCGTCGAGAACATCGCGGTGCTCCGCAACGCCGACCTCGTGCCGGCAGCCCCCACGAGCTTCGACGACATGATCGCGAAGGGCGCGTTCGTCGTCGAGCAGGGTGCCGAGGGAAACCCGTACCACCTGTACCCGTTCCAGACCGCCTTCGGCGCTCCGGTATTCGGCACCGACGACTCGGGCAGCTATGACTCCTCCGACCTTCAGCTCGGCAGCGAGGGCGGCTCCGCCTTCGCCGGCTGGCTCGCCGCTCAGGGCGCTGCCGGCACGCTGAACACCGACATCGACGGCGAGATCGCTAAGCAGCAGTTCCTCGACGGTACCGCGGCATTCTGGCTGACCGGTCCGTGGAACGTCGGCGCCGCCGTCGACGCCGGCATCAACGTCGCGATCGACCCGATCCCCAGCCCGACGGCCGAGACCGCGTCGCCGTTCGCCGGTGTGAAGGGCTTCTTCGTCAGCGCCGAGTCCAAGAACAAGGTCGCCGCGAACGACTTCCTCGTCAACTACATCGGCACCGAAGACGTCCAGCTCGAATTGTTCAAGGCCGGCAACGTCCTGCCTGCACTGACAGCCGCCGCCGACTCCGCGGCATCCGACCCGATCATCGCCGGCTTCCAGGCCGTCGGTGCCGACGCCGTCCCGATGCCGGCCATCCCCGCGATGGGTTCGGTGTGGCAGTTCTGGGGCATCGCCGAGGCCGCGATCATCAACGGCGAGGACCCGACCGCGACCTGGCAGAAGCTGGTCGACGACGTCACCGCCGCGATCAAGTAACACACCCAGCACCATCCCTGCCGGGGCGGACGCATGCCGTCCGCCCCGGCAGAATCACGACGGGGAAGAGATGACAGACACCACCGAGCCCACGGCTCCTCCGACCAGGCGGCAGCGCCAGGCCGCTCAGATCGCCGAAGCGGCCTCTGGCCGCCTCGTCTGGTTGCTTCTCAAGATCGTGCTGCTCGCGGTGGTCGATGCCGTTGCGCTGTACGCGGCGTTCGTGCTCTTCGCGAATCAGGAGTGGATCGTCCTCGGCCTGGTCGTGGTCGTCACGGTGGCGGTCAACTACATCTACTTCTCCCACAAGGCCGTTCCGGCGAAGTACCTCACACCGGGCATCATCTTCCTGCTCCTCTTCCAGGTGTTCACGCTCGTCTACACCGGATACATCGGCTTCACGAACTACGGAACCGGCCACAACGGCACGAAGGAGCAGGCGATCTCGTCGCTGATGGCGTCGGCGCAGGAGCGCGTCGAGGACTCGGCGACCTACCCGGTGACCGTCGTCGAGCAGTTCGGCACCTACGGCCTGCTGGCCACCGACCCCGACTCGGGCGACGCGCTCCTGGGGACGGCGGAGCAGCCGCTTCAGGAGGTGGATGCCGAGTTCGAGGGCGGCAAGGCCGTCGCCGTCGACGGCTGGACCACGCTCCCGCTGGCCACCGTGTTCACCCTCTCCGAGGAGCTCGAGACGCTCGCGGTGCCCTTCAGCGATGACCCGAACGACGGCGCGCTGCGCGCGCCGGACGGCCAGAGCGGTTACCTCTACGTCTCCACGCTCGAGTACGACGCCCAGGCGGATGCCGTCACCGACACGCGCACCGGTACCGTCTACACGGACATCGGGAAGGGAGCCTTCACCGCCGATGACGGCACCGAACTGCTCCCGGGCTGGCAGGTGACCGTCGGATTCGACAACTTCGTCCGCGCGGTGACCGACGAGGACATCCGCGGGCCGCTCATCTCCGTGACGATCTGGACGTTCGTCTTCGCCATCATCTCCGTCGCCTCGACGTTCTTCCTCGGGCTTCTTCTCGCGCTGGTGTTCAACAACACCAAGATGAAGTTCCGCAACGGCTACCGGATCATCATGATCCTGCCGTACGCGTTCCCTGCATTCCTGTCCGCACTGGTCTGGGCGGGCATGATGAACGAGAGCTTCGGCTTCATCAACCAGGTGCTGCTCGGGGGAGCGGAGGTGCCGTGGCTCACCGACCCGGTGCTCGCCAAGGTCTCGATCCTGATCGTGAACCTGTGGCTCGGCTTCCCGTACATGTTCCTGGTCTGCATGGGTGCTCTGCAGGGGATCCCCGAGGACGTCACCGAGGCCGGCGTCATGGACGGCGCGAATCCGTGGCAGATCTTCCGGCGCATCAAGCTTCCGCTGCTGCTGGTCACGGTGGCACCGCTGCTGATCTCGTCGTTCGCGTTCAACTTCAACAACTTCAACCTGATCTACATGCTCACCAAGGGCGGACCCCGCTTCAGCGACGTCTCGATCCCGGTCGGCCACACCGACATCCTGATCTCGATGGTCTACAAGGTGGCGTTCACCGGGCAGACGCGCGACTACGGCCTGGCGTCGGCATTCACCATCCTGATCTTCATCGTGGTCGCGACGATCTCGATCGTCAGCTTCCGCAAGACCAAGGCCCTCGAGGAGCTGAACTGAGATGAGCACCGACATCACCGTGCGCCGCCGCCGCGGATTCGGAGCCTGGTTCGCCGACACCGGCTGGCGCCACGTCGTCGCCGTCGTCGTCAGCGTCTTCGCGCTCTTCCCGCTGCTCTACGTGCTCTCCGCGTCGCTCAACCCGAAGGGGACGCTGACCGGCTCGAACCAGCTGTTCTCGGCCATCGGCGTCGACAGCTACGTGCGCATGCTCTCCGACCCCCAGAACCCGTACGGGCTGTGGTTCATGAACACGCTGCTGGTCGCCGTCGTCACCGGCGCCACGACCGTGTTCATCGGGGCATGCGCGGCCTACGCGTTCTCCCGCATGCGCTTCACCGGACGCCGCGTCGGCCTCATCACGATCGTCGTCGTGCAGATGTTCCCGCAGCTGCTCGCCGTGGTCGCGATCTTCCTGCTGATGTCCACGCTCAGCGACTGGTTCCCGGCGATCGGCCTCAACACGCACACCGGCCTCATCCTGGTCTACCTCGGCGGCGCGCTCGGCGTGAACACCTACCTGATGTACGGCTTCTTCAACACGATCCCGAAGGAGATCGACGAGGCGGCCCGCATCGACGGTGCGGGCCACACCCGCATCTTTTTCACGATCATCCTGCGTCTGGTCGCGCCGATCCTCGCGGTCGTCGGCCTGCTCTCGTTCATCGGAACGGTCAACGAGTACGTGATCGCGAGCGTCATCCTGATCGAGCCAGAGCAGCAGACGCTGGTCGTGGGTCTCACCAAGCTCGTCGCGAACCCGCGCTACGCGGACTGGTCGGCGTTCTCGGCAGGCGCGGTGATGGCGGCGATCCCGGTGATGATCCTGTTCCTGTTCCTGCAGAAGTACATCGTCGGCGGACTCACCGCCGGCGCGACCAAGGGCTGAAGCGGCGGGCGCCGGCAGGCCGGACGTCATTCTGCGGAACGGGCGGCCGACCTGCAGAATGGACGCGTCTGCCTCGGCGCTCTCCGCACCGCGCCGCCTGACCCGGAGGAGCTCTCATGACTGTCCTGCTGCCGCACCACGACGGTTCGCCGCTTCACGTCTCGAACGACGCGCCGCGGCTCGGTGATGTCGTCACGGTGCGTCTGCGCGTTCCCGTGGGCTACGGTCCGATCGCTGACGTGCGCACCCGGTCGAACCCCGACCACGAGCCGGAGTGGACGACCGCGGCGCGCATCGGAACGGCGGACGGCTGGGACTGGTGGGAGGCGCAGATCACGGTCCGCAACCCCCGGCACGGCTACCGCTTCGCCCTCGAGCACGTCGACGGCCGCCTGGAATGGCTGAACCAGAGCGGCATCCACAAGCTGGAGACGCTGGATGCCGAGGACTTCGCGCTCGTCGCCAACCCCGCCCCTCCGGCATGGCTGAACGAGGCCGTCATGTATCAGGTGTTCCCCGACCGGTTCGCGCGCTCGGCGCTGGCCGACGGGCGGCCCGCACCGGGCTGGGCGCTGCCGGCCGCCTGGACCGACCCCGTCGACCCGGTGATGCCGGCGCGGGCGACCCAGTTCTACGGCGGCGACCTCGACGGGGTGACCGAGAAGCTGGATCATCTGGTGGAGCTCGGTGTCAATCTGCTCTACCTCACGCCGGTCTTCCCCGCCGCATCCAACCATCGCTACGACGCCTCGAGCTTCGATGCCGTCGATCCGATGCTGGGTGGAGATGCGGCATACATCCGGCTCGTGGAGGCGGCGCACGCGCGCGGCATCCGCGTCATCGGGGACCTCACCAGCAACCACTCCGGCGATCGTCACGAGTGGTTCCGTGCCGCATTCGGCCACCCGGGAGCTCCCGAGGAGGACTTCTACTACTTCACGGACGAGGACAACACCGAATACGAATGCTGGCTCGGCGCCAAGAGCCTGCCGAAGTTCAACTGGGCCTCCGAGGAGCTCCGCGCGCGTTTCATCACCGATGCCGACTCGATCGTCGCGAAGTGGCTCCGGCCGCCGTTCAACGCCGACGGCTGGCGGATCGACGTCGCGAACATGACCGGCCGCCTCGGCGACATCGACCTCAACGCCGAGGTCCGTCGGCTGCTGCGCGAGACGATCCTTCGCATCAATCCCGAAGCGATCCTGCTGGGGGAGTCGACGAACGATGCGGCGAGCGACCTGCAGGGCGACGGGTGGCACGGTGCGATGACCTACCCGTCCTTCACGCGTCCGCTGTGGGGCTGGTTGAGCGAGCCGAACGGCGAGCCCTATCTGAACGCTCAGGGCGAGGAGGAGACGACGCCCTGGTTCTTCGGGATCCCGGTCGGCGGCATTCCGCGGTACACCGCGCGCGATTTCGTCGACGCCGTCACCCGGTTCACCGCGGGGATTCCGTGGCGGGTGCGTCAGGCGAACATGCAACCGCTGGACACGCACGACACCGGCCGGTTCGCCACGAACGCCGCGTCCGGAACCGTACCGGTCGCGGTCGGCCTCTCGATGACCATGCCGGGCGTGCCCGTCGTGTTCGCCGGTGATGAGTTCGGCCTGACCGGGGTCGACGGTGAGGCGAGCCGCACCCCGATCCCGTGGGGCACCGAGAACCTCCCCGAGGTCGCCGAGCGACTGTCGCTCTACCGTGATCTGGTGCGGCTCCGGCGCGAGCATCCGGTCCTCGGGACCGGCGGGCTTCGCTGGGTGCACGTCGACGACGCGACCGTCGTGTTCGTGCGCGAATCGGCCGACGAGTCGCTGCTGGTCCTGGCGACGAGGGAGGGGGTGGACGCGGCGCTCCCGGCGGGTGCCCTTCCGGGCGCCGCCGCCGCTCAGGTGCTGTTCGGCGACGCGACGCTCGCCGTGGCCTCCGACGGTTCCGTCGACATCGTCGCGGAGGGCCCCACGTTCGCGGTCTGGAGTCTTCCCGGCGTGGTCACGCCGTCTGTGCCGACGCTCTCACGCCGCGACGGCGTCGACCGGGGCCGCTGACGTCGAGCCGCCGCGCGGTGACGATCGTGCACAAGTGGCGCGCTGCTCAAGGCGGGTCGATGGCCCCTTGGGCGATGGCGACCCTGCGAAGTGGAGAAGCGTCGAGTTCGCCATCATCCGTTAGTAGCGTGCGTCGCATGCTATCTTGTCATGCATGACAGCGGATGTCGGTGCGCAGATGCGCAAGGGCGTCGTCGAGTACTGCGTGCTCGGCCTGCTCGCACATGAGCCGATGTACGGCTGGCAGCTCGCCGACGCGCTCACGCGGGCCGGGCTCATCGCCAGCATCGGCACGCTCTATCCGCTGCTCGCCCGGCTGCGCGACAACGGATGGGTCAGCACGTTCGATCTGCCGTCGGACAGCGGACCGGTTCGCAAGTACTACCGGCTGACGGATGCCGGTACCGCCCAGCTCGCTCAGTTCCGCGCGCAGTGGGCGCCGTTCGCCCGGGCCGTCACCGGGCTCATCGGAAAGGGATGACCATGACTCAGTCCGAAGCCATGCGACTGCGCGAGGAGTTCATCGCCCGGCTGGACGAGGCGATGCGCGGAGTTCCCTACGGCGTCGCGAACGACATCCGCCGCGGCATCCTGGAAGAGCTCGACGGGCTGGATGCGGATGCGACTGCCGACCGCATCGCACTGCTCGGCGATCCGGCGCTGATCGCGAGGGAAGCACAGGCCGAAAGCCTGAATGCGGCCGCAGCCGCGCCGGTCGTCCTGGCGGCGGCGCCGAGGGAGCCGGTCACGAGTACTCGAGGATTCGCGATCGCGGCGGCGCTCGCCCTCGGTTTCGGGGGGATCGTCATGCCGTTCGTCGGGTGGGTCGTCGGCGCCGTGCTGGTCTTCCTGAGTCCGTTGTGGACAAGGGGGAGAAGATCGTCGCCGTCGTCGCGCCGTTCATCGTCGCGGGTGTCTCCATCCTGATCATCTCCCTGCTTTCGGGGTTCGAGTCGGGATTCGAGGCAGGATCCAGCAGCGGCTCCTCGGGCGACTTCGACGCGCCAGAGGTCGCCGTCAACCCGCTGCTGCCGACCGGATACGACCTGTGGCACACCGCTCTCATCCTCGGGTTCGTCCTCCTCCCCGCATCCGGTCTCTGGCTGCTCTGGCGTCTCCGCGGACGTGCCGCGCGCTGAACCCGCGCGCGGGTCTCCGCGAAACAGGATCGGTTCGTCCGGAATCGGCGCGCTGAGTCCGGAGTCGGTCGGCGCCGCCTTACCCTGAGGGCATGGCACAGGTGGCGGGTCGCAATCTCGCGGTGAGTTGGGTCGCCGGCGTCCTGTGCGCCACCGTGATCGGCGTGCTGCTCTGGTTCGCCCTTCCGATCGTGCCCGTGCTCGTGGAGTTCGTCGGAGCGGCCCTCCGCGACTTCTTCCCGTGACCGGTGGTCTCCGAGCGGCAGTCCGCGATCGGGACCCGGGTCGGATGCCGCGGAAACACGCCGATTTCCGACACGTCGGCACGCCTCCGTGCCGGTGTCCGTCGGCGGCGATATCCTCGCATTGCACACTTCCCACGAGAGGCGCACCCCATGAGTGACCCCGACGTTCCCAAGGACGAGAAGCCGAACGACGTGAACGACGTCGTCGACAGCGCGAACGCCGGTCTCGCCGAGGCCGAGGCGGCCGGCGCCGACGTGCCCGACGCCACTGCGGACACTGCCCCCGACGCGCGCGTCGATCCCGACCTCGCCGCCTTCGAAGAGGCAGAGCGCGACTATCCCGGTACGTTCTCCGCAGCTCAGGCCGCTGAAGCCGCGGCCGCGTCCCGCGCCGATGCCGAGACCTCGGTCGTCGATGACGCCACGGCGTCCGAGACCCGGGTGTTCCCCGCTGCGCACGTCCACGAGGAGTCGGCGATGGCCGACGCCGCCTACACCGCGCCCGTGAACGACGCGGAGACGCGGGTGGTTCCCTCGGAGCCGGTGTCCCACGCCGGTCCTGCAGCAGCCGATCTTCGTCCAGGCGCCGGAGCCGCCGCGCGAACTCGGCAACCGGGGCACCGCGGCCGGAATCGGCCTGCTGGCGACCGCTCAGCTTCGCCATCCTCTACCTCGGTGCCTCGCTCGGCCTCGGCGCACTCGCCGGTGACGTCACCGGCGAGAACGTCGGCGAGGCGGCGCTCGCGCCGCTGACGACCTGGGGCTTCTGGGTTCCGGTCGCGGTCTTCTTCCTCGGGTTCTGGCTGCTCGGCGCGATCATCAACCGCGGACGTTGGGGCCTGTGGGTGGTCCTCGGCATCCTCGTCGGTCTCATCGCCTACGCGGGGCACATCCTCGGCCAGTTGTTCGAGGCGCCGTTCTGGACCCTCACCGCCGCGCAGGGCAGCGAGCTCGTCGGCGAGCAGCTGCTCGCCCCTCTCGCGATCGCAGCCTTCGTGTTCGCGCGGGAGCTCACCATCTGGTTCGGTGCCTGGGTCGCCCGCAGCGGCGCCCGCAAGACCGAGCTCAACGCCGAGGCGCAGCGTGAGTACGAGCGCACCCTCGAAGCCGGACCCACACTGTCGAGGTAGTCTCACGAACACCATCACGCCGAGCCCCCGCGGACCTGACTCCGCGGGGGTTTCGGTTGTCCTGGCACTGACCCTGGCGGCTGTGAGCTTCTTCGCGCTGACGGTCTTCGGTCTGGGAGCGATGAGCGTGGCCACCGACAGCGACATCATCGCGGTCCCCGGTCTCGGGCAGTCTCCGGGGATCGCGGGGATGCTCGCCGCCATCGCCGCGTTCGTGACGACACTCCGCGGCGCCCTGAGGCGGCGGCATCCGTCGTTCCTCTCCGCACCGGTGACGGCGCTGATGACCGCGCTGGTGCACCTGATCGGGGTGTGGTTCGCCGTGCTGGTGTCCACGGGCGACCTGGTGATCGCCACAGCCGTCACCGGCGGTCTGGTGCAAGGCGGACCGAGCCTGGTGATCCTGGTCGCCGCGGCGATCGCGGCCTGGGGTGGCATCGCCCTGCGGCGTACGCGCGCGGAGCATCCGCGCTGGCCGTGGGAGCGCGACGAAGACGAGTGACGTCTGTCGCAGGCGGTGTCGGCACACCGTGCTGCGGCGCGACGACGGAAATCAGGATGTGGGAGCCCCCCGCGCCGTACCCTGGAGACGTGGAGCGCTCATTGGAGACGCAGGTGAACCAGGCCGTCGAGGCCTGGTTGCGCTGGGTGCCGCGCTGGGAGCCGGCGACCCACCGCGGCCGCGTCGCGCCCTGCCGCCGCTGCCTCGGCTCGCCCATCCTGTCCGCGGCCGGGATCGGCGGGAACGTTCCGCACGGTGTGCAGCACGGGCTCTCCACGCGCATCAAGACCATCGTCGACCACGCGGTCGCAGACTACACGGCGCGCAACCTCCCGATGCTGCAGCACGAACTCGACCAGCAGGCGGAGCGCAATCGGGCCCGCAGCTATCGCCCGGCCGAAGACCTCGCTCCCGAGTTCGACGGGTTGCCGCTCGATCCCGATCCGGTACCGGGCGCGCCGTTCCTGTTCACGATCGCCGGAATGGCGGACGAGGCCGCGGATGAACTGCCGCCCCTGCCGCCGTTGAGCGACGAGGCCAAGGCCGCGCTCCGGCAAGAGGTCACCCTCGCCGACGAATACGCGAACATGGTGGGGCGCGAGATCTGCGGCATCCTGCTGCGGCACCGACTGTACATCCAGGCAGCGGTCTCGCAGCACGTCGAACCGCAGATCGAGGCGCTGCTGGCGGAGCTCACCGAGTCGCTCGATTCGCCGTTCGACCCGGATCTTCCGTAGCGCCGATCGCCCGATTCAGCCGAAGCCGTGCATCGGCTGTGAGGTGCGGTTTCGGCTTGGCGGCACGCGACGCGCATCACTATCGTTTTTCGATAGATATACGTCGATCGTCGATAGGGGCATCATGCAACCGCGCGTCACCTTCCTGCTCAAGGCCCTCATCGCCGTGATGCTGCTCCTGCTTCTGACCAGCCAGATCGTCGTGATCCCCGAAGTGGCGCGGATCACCGCGCTGCGCAACCCCGACGTCGCCCACCTGGAAGTGCCCGGCATCATCGGCGCGGCGGTGTTCCTGCTGCTGATCGAAGTCACCCTCGTCTGCGTCTGGCGGCTGCTCTCGCTCGTGCGGGCTGAGCGGATCTTCAGTCCTGACGCGTTCCGCTTCGTCGACGTGATCCTCGCTGCCCTCATCACCGCCGGCGTGCTCATCACCGCCTCGTACGTCGTGATCGTCGCGAACCGCGCCGTGTCCCTCCAGCTCACCCTGCTCGCCGTTCTCGGCATCGTCGTGAGCGCCGCGCTCGCTCTGCTGGTCGTCGTTCTGCGGGGACTCCTGCGCAAGGCGCTCGAGCTGGAGCAGGACCTGGCCGAGGTCGTCTGATGCCCATCGTCATCGACATCGACGTCCAACTCGCCCGCCGGAAGATGAGCGTGCAGGAGTTCGCCGACGCCATCGGCATCACCCCTGCCAACGTCGCCGTGCTCAAGAACGGGCGTGCGAAAGCAGTGCGCTTCACGACGCTCGAGGCGATCTGCCGGGTGCTGGAGTGCCAGCCCGGTGACATCCTGCGCTGGGTTCCCGGCGAAACGGACGGGGAAGAGTGATGACGACGATGTCCGTGCCGGCGGCGACCGGCTGGGGAGAGGGCATCGCCCGGCGGCTGCTCGATGACCAGGCCTGCCCGGTGTGCGTGCAAGGACGGCTCGCGGGCGGATGCTGCACCCGCTGCGGCGCGGATCTGACGGGTCCGATCGGGGCCGAGCTGTGGAACGCGTCTGTTGCCGCCGCCGCGCAGATCCGCTCACGGGAAGCGGTTCTGCACCGCGTGCCGCGGCTGCTGCCGCAGCCTCCACCCGCGACTCCCGCCGTCCCGGAATCCGAGATGCACCCGGCGTCGGTGCTCCCGGCTCCTGCCGCCACCGCCCCGCGCAGCAGCGCGACGCTGCAGTCGGTGCTGGCGACGGCCGGCGCTGGCCTCTTCGCCGTGGCGGCGATCGTCTTCACCTACTTCAACCCCGACCTCGCCGATCGTGCGATGCGCGGCGTGATCACGGGCCTCATCACCCTGCTGTTCCTCGGGGGAGCCTGGCTGCTGGCGCGACGCCGGCTGCAGTTCTCCGCCGAGGCGGTGGGCGGGCTCGGCCTGGTCTTCGCCGGCCTCGACGTGCACGCCGTCGTGCAGCTCGCCGCTCCCGGCGTGAACCCGTGGTTCACCGCGGCCCTCACCACGGCGGCGGTGGCCGGAGTGATGCTGGCGGCCGCGCTCCGATCCGGCATCCGGATCTGGCTGTGGGCGGCGCTGGTCGCGTTGGCGATCACCCCCGCGGTGCTCGGATACGCCGCCGACGTTCCGCTCAGCACCGCGCTCGGTCATGTGGGAGTCGCCTTCGCGGCCGCCGGGCTCATCGAGGTGCTCCCGCGGCTCGCTGTGCGGTTCCCGCGAGCCGGCGCCGGGGAAGCGGTGGATGCCGGCGCGGATACGGATGCGGATGCCGAGGGCGTGACTGCGGCCGCCGCGGATGCTGCCGATGTCCGGGGGAGCGGTGCCGTCCCTCTCGTTCCGCTCGCAGCCGAGCGCACGACGCTCGTCGTCGTGCAGATCCTGGCGGTGCTCAGCGCGCTGGTGCTGATGCTCCGCGTCCCCTCCGCCGACCCGGCCATCTTCACCTTCTCAGTCAGCGGGGTGTTCGCTCTCATCGCCGTGCATGCGCTCCTGGCCTCGCGGCACCTGCTGACGCGGCTGTGGAGCTTCACGGCCGGAGCGACAGCCTCGGCCGCCCTGACCGTCGGAGCGTACGGAGCGAGCCTGCCGATCGACACAGGCGGCAGCTGGTTCATCACGATCGCGTCGGCAGCCGCTGCCGGAGCCCTGGTTCTCGTCGGAGGCCTGCTCCCTCTGCCGAGACCGACCCGGCGCGGCTTCGTCGTCGGCGGCACGCTCAGCGTGCTGGCAGCGATCAGCGTCGTCCCGCTTCAGCTCTCGCTGCTCACCGGTGCGGGCACCGTGTACGAGTTCATTCGATTCGACGGGGGAGATGCGACAGGAACCGTGCTCGACGAGTGGGCCTGGGCGCCGCTGATCGGACTGGCCGCGATGTCCGCCGGACTCGCGCTGTTCGGGGTTGTCGCGCGCCGGCGCCCGGAGATCCGCCGCTTCGTCAGGGCGACCGACACCGCCGCTGTCAGCGTCGGCGTGGTCGTCATCCTGACGCTCGGGTGCCTGCGAGGGGTGCCGCTGGCGGCGTCCGTCGCCGTGCTCACGGGATTCGCGGCGGCCGTCGGCCTCGCGTTCCGGATGGTCGCCCGCATCGGCACCGCCCGTGCGGGACTGCGCCTTCCGCTTCTCGCCGGCGCCCACCTCGCGATCCTGGCCTCGGTCATGGTCGCATGGCGCGACCCCGCCGTCGTGCCGCTCGCCGGAGTCGCGAGCATCGTCGGGCTCACCGCCGTCGGTGCCGCGTCGGCCCGAGGCATCCGCTTCATTCACGTCGGAGCCGGATTCGCCTATGCACTCATCATCACCTCGACCGCGTTCGCGCAGGCCGGCGTCGGCGGAATCGCGCTCCTCTGCCTCACCGCATCCGGCGGTCTCGCCGTCGCGATCGTCGCGACCTACCTGCCCCACATCGGCGCCCGCGCCTGGCAGGCGGTGCTGGTCGTGGCGGTGGTGCCGTTCGGCATGGGCGTCGTGCAGGTCGTCTTCGAACGCAGCGGATGGACCGCGCTGTCGACGGGGCTGATGTTCGTCCTCGCGGCCTCGCTGCTGCTCACTCGGCGCCCCGGGCTCACGGCGGCCGTGCGCATAGGTGCCTCGGCGATGCTGGTCCCCACGCTGGCCGTCGTGATCGTCTGTCTCGGCGCGCAGCTCCTCGCCGCCAGCGCCTCTCCGGTGACGCTTCCGATCATCGCCGTGCTGGTCGCTCTCGTGCTGCCCTCGACCACGTTGATCCGTGACGCGCTGGCGACGCACGGCATCAGCCGACGGGAATCGGATGCGGCGCGCATCGCGATCGAGGCATCCGCGCTCCTCACCGGATCGATCGCGGTCGGCCTCGCCCTGGTGCGCGAAGCCGCAGGGCTCGGAACGTCCTTCCTGGTGCTGCTGATCCTCGGCGTCGGCGCGATCGCCAGTGCGCTGTTCACCGGTCGTCGCTATGCCTGGTGGGTCGGCGCTGCCTCCTTCACCGGCGCGCTCTGGTGCGTCTGGGGCGTGATCGGCGTCGATCTTCTCGAGGCCTACTTGCTCCCGCCGGCGCTCGGCGCGGCCGTCGTGGCCGTCGTACTCACGGCCCGCGGCCGGCGGGCGACGGGGTTGTACGCCGCAGGCATGGGCGTCGCGATCGCGCCGCTGCTGGCCGCGCTCATCCTCGCCGGCAGGGGAGAGGACACCGTCCCCTGGCGGGCTTCCGGATTGCTCGTCGCGGCCTGGGCGCTGCTCGTACTCGCCGCGATCCTCGGGCGGGTGTCCTCGGGTACCACGCGGCCCCGGCGTCTCCGGGCGCTCCGTACGCCGACCTTCGGAGCAGCCGGTCTCGCCGGCGTCGCCGGGGCCGTCCTGGGCGTCAGGATCGGATGGAGCGGCGATGTCGCCGATCTGCACGGTGCGGCGCTGTTCCTCGCGTGCCTGGGCGTCAGTGCGATCGGTGCTCTCGCTCTCGCCGCCGCAGGGCGCGGCATCCGGTCGGCGGCTCCGGGGCGCTCTCGCCGACGGACCACGCGATGGCTGCAGGCGCCGGCGGCTCTGGCCCTCGCTGCGGGAACCTGGTGCGCGATCGAGCGCGACTGGCTCTCGATCTGGGCGATGTGGGCGTTGATGATCGCGTACCTCGTCGCGGTCGTCATCGCCGCGCGGACCGAACGCACCACGATGCCGCCGGTCTGGTTCCTGTTCGCCCTCGCGTTCACGACGGCGATCGTCGCGTGGAGCCCGCGGGATCTCCGCGTCGAGTGGTTCTCGCTTCCCCTGGGCGCATTCCTGCTGCTCGCGGGCATGCACGGGATGCGTGTCATGCGAGCGGATGCCGAGGGGCGCGCGGCCGATGGGTCGCAGACTGCAGCTTCGGGGGATCGTCCCACGCTGAACAGCTGGCCGGGACGCTGGGTGGGGTCGTGGGCGCTGCTCGCCCCCGGGACCGTGACGATGATGATCGCCTCGATCGTGTCGACGTTCACCGATCCGCTCACGTGGCGGGCGATCCTGGTGATGGTGCTCGCGCTCGTCGCGATCCTCGTCGGCTCGGGCCGACGGCTGGCGGCCCCGTTCCTCATCGGGCTGATCGTGCTGCCGATCGAGAACGTGTTCGTGTTCTCGGTGCAGATCGGTCGCGGCATCGACTCGATGCCGTGGTGGATCACGCTCGCCGTCATCGGCGCCGTCCTGCTCATCATCGCCGTGACGGCGGAACGGCGCACCGGAACCGAGAACTCGATGGCGGCCCGGATCAGGGATCTCCGCTGACGGGTGGGCGCCGAACGCTCATTTGACCGGCAGGTTACGCACCATTACACTTGGGAAGGTGTGTGCACGTCTTGACGTGTGCGCGCTGGGCGTCGGCACCTTGCCGGTCCGCCTCCACGGCATACCCACCACACCAAAAGCCCGCCGATTCCGGCGTGCCGGTGGGGCATGATGTGAAATCCATCACGCTGTCACCGTGCAGCACTATGAGGAGAGAACGTGCCAACCATTCAGCAGTTGGTTCGCAAGGGTCGCTCGCCGAAGGTCACCAAGACCAAGACGCCCGCCCTGAAGTCGAACCCGCAGCAGGCCGGGGTATGCACCCGCGTCTACACCACCACCCCGAAGAAGCCGAACTCGGCGATGCGCAAGGTCGCCCGCGTGAAGCTGCGCAACGGCGCCGAGGTCACCGCTTACATCCCCGGCGAGGGACACAACCTGCAGGAGCACTCGCTGGTGCTCGTCCGCGGCGGTCGTGTCAAGGACCTCCCTGGTGTGCGTTACAAGATCGTCCGTGGCGCCCTGGACACCCAGGCCGTCAAGAACCGTAAGCAGGCTCGTTCCCGCTACGGCGCGAAGAAGGGTTGAGTTAGATGCCTCGTAAGGGTCCCGCCCCTAAGCGCCCCGTCGTCAACGACCCGGTATACGGCGCTCCGATCGTCACCTCGCTGGTGAACAAGATCCTCGTCGACGGCAAGAAGTCGCTGGCCGAGTCGATCGTCTACGGCGCCCTCCGCGGCGTCGAGGCGAAGAACGGCGGCCAGGACGCCGTCGCCACGCTCAAGAAGGCGCTCGACAACGTGCGCCCGACCCTCGAGGTCCGCAGCCGCCGCGTCGGCGGCTCGACCTACCAGGTGCCGATCGAGGTCAAGCCGCACCGTGCGAACACCCTCGCACTGCGCTGGCTCGTCAGCTACGCCAAGGGTCGTCGTGAGAAGACGATGACCGAGCGTCTGCAGAACGAGATCCTCGATGCCTCGAACGGCCTCGGTGCTGCGGTCAAGCGTCGTGAGGACACTCACAAGATGGCCGAGTCGAACCGCGCGTTCGCTCACTACCGCTGGTAAACATCCCTTCGGCGGGCTCGGCGGCGCCTCTGCGGTGCCGAGCCCGCCGAACACCCCACTCTTCGCAGTACGACTGCTCACCAAGATAAGGACACTCCTGTGGCACAAGAGGTGCTCACCGACCTGAGCAAGGTCCGCAACATCGGCATCATGGCTCACATCGATGCCGGCAAGACCACGACCACCGAGCGCATCCTGTTCTACACGGGCGTCAACCACAAGCTCGGCGAGACGCACGACGGCGCCTCGACCACCGACTGGATGGAGCAGGAGAAGGAGCGCGGCATCACGATCACGTCTGCCGCCGTGACCTGCTACTGGGACAAGAACCAGATCAACATCATCGACACCCCCGGTCACGTGGACTTCACCGTCGAGGTGGAGCGTTCGCTCCGCGTCCTCGACGGCGCGGTCGCCGTCTTCGACGGCAAGGAGGGCGTCGAGCCCCAGTCCGAGACCGTCTGGCGTCAGGCCGACAAGTACAACGTCCCGCGCATCTGCTTCGTCAACAAGATGGACAAGCTCGGCGCCGACTTCTACTTCACGGTCGACACGATCATCAACCGCCTCGGCGCGAAGCCGCTCGTCATCCAGCTGCCCATCGGCGCTGAGAACGACTTCGTCGGCGTCATCGACCTCGTCGAGATGCGCGCACTCGTCTGGGCCGGCGACTCCAAGGGTGATGTCACCATGGGCGCCTCCTACGAGATCCAGGAGATCCCCGAGGACCTCAAGGAGAAGGCGGCCGACTACCGGCAGCAGCTCCTCGAGACCGTCGCCGAGACCGACGACGTCCTGCTCGAGAAGTTCTTCGGTGGCGAAGAGCTCACCGTCGCCGAGATCAAGGGCGCGATCCGCAAGCTGACCGTCGCTTCCGAGATCTACCCGGTCCTGTGCGGCTCGGCCTTCAAGAACCGCGGCGTCCAGCCGATGCTCGACGCGGTCGTCGACTACCTGCCGAACCCGCTCGACGTGGGTTCCATCCAGGCGCACGACCCCAAGGACTACGACACGATCATCGAGCGTCACCCCGACGCGAACGACCCGTTCGCAGCGCTGGCGTTCAAGGTCGCCGTGCACCCGTTCTTCGGTCGCCTGACCTACGTGCGCGTCTACTCGGGCCACCTCGACTCCGGCTCCGCGGTCATCAACTCGACCAAGGGCAAGAAGGAGCGCATCGGGAAGATCTTCCAGATGCACGCCAACAAGGAGATCCCGGTTCCCTCGGTCACCGCGGGCAACATCTACGCGGTCATCGGCCTGAAGGACACCACCACCGGTGACACCCTGACCGACCCGGCAGCGCCCGTCGTCCTCGAGTCGATGACGTTCCCGGAGCCCGTGATCGAGGTCGCGATCGAGCCGAAGACGAAGGCCGACCAGGAGAAGCTGGGTGTCGCCATCCAGAAGCTCGCTGAGGAGGACCCGACCTTCCGCACCGAACTCAACCCCGAGACCGGTCAGACGACCATCAAGGGCATGGGCGAACTGCACCTCGACATCCTCGTGGACCGCATGAAGCGCGAGTTCAACGTCGAGGCCAACGTCGGCAAGCCCCAGGTCGCGTACCGCGAGACGATCCGCAAGGCCGTCGAGAAGCACGACTACACGCACAAGAAGCAGACCGGTGGATCGGGTCAGTTCGCGAAGATCCAGTTCAACATCGAGCCTCTCGATCTGGATGCCGACAAGACGTACGAGTTCGTCAACGCCGTCACCGGTGGTCGCATCCCTCGTGAGTACATCGGTTCGATCGACGCCGGCTTCCAGGATGCGATGAACGTCGGCGTCCTCGCCGGCTACCCGATCGTCGGCGTCAAGGCGACCATCGTCGATGGTGCGGCACACGACGTCGACTCCTCGGAGATGGCGTTCAAGATCGCCGGCTCCATGGGCTTCAAGGAAGCTCTTCGTCGCGCCAGCCCCGTGCTCCTCGAGCCGCTGATGGCCGTCGAGGTCCGCACTCCCGAGGAGTACATGGGCGACGTCATCGGCGACCTGAACTCGCGTCGTGGCCAGATCCAGTCGATGGAGGACGCCGCAGGCGTCAAGGTCGTCCGCGCACAGGTTCCGCTGTCCGAGATGTTCGGCTACATCGGCGACCTGCGCTCGAAGACTTCGGGTCGCGCCGTCTACTCGATGGAGTTCCACAGCTACGCTGAGGTGCCCCGCGCGGTGGCCGACGAGATCGTCCAGAAGACCAACGGCGAGTAACACTTCTGGGAGCCGGGTTCACGCCCGGCTCCCAGGTCTCCTACAACTTCACATTCCCTCTCTACTAAACTGAGAATCAAACCCGTAGAGAACCGGTCACAATCCAGTGCCCGGCATCCTCTACACGAACGTCCTGAGGAGGACCCAGTGGCTAAGGCCAAGTTCGAGCGCACCAAGCCGCACGTCAACATCGGAACCATCGGTCACGTCGACCACGGCAAGACCACGCTCACTGCAGCGATCTCCAAGGTTCTTGCTGACAAGTTCCCGTCTGCGACCAACGTTCAGCGCGACTTCGCGTCGATCGACTCCGCTCCCGAAGAGCGTCAGCGCGGCATCACGATCAACATCTCGCACGTCGAGTACGAGACCCCGAAGCGTCACTACGCGCACGTCGACGCTCCTGGTCACGCCGACTACATCAAGAACATGATCACCGGTGCTGCTCAGATGGACGGCGCGATCCTCGTGGTCGCCGCCACCGACGGCCCGATGGCTCAGACCCGTGAGCACGTTCTGCTCGCCAAGCAGGTCGGCGTGCCGTACCTGCTCGTCGCGCTGAACAAGAGCGACATGGTCGACGACGAGGAGATCCTGGAGCTCGTCGAGCTCGAGGTCTCCGAGCTGCTCGCATCGCAGGGCTTCGACGAGAACGCTCCTGTCGTCCGCGTCTCGGGCCTCAAGGCTCTTGAGGGCGACGAGAAGTGGGTCCAGTCGATCCTCGACCTCATGGACGCCGTGGACGCCAGCGTTCCGGACCCGATCCGCGACAAGGACAAGCCGTTCCTGATGCCGATCGAGGACGTCTTCACGATCACCGGTCGTGGAACGGTCGTCACGGGTCGCGCCGAGCGCGGCACCCTGGCCATCAACTCCGAGGTCGAGATCGTCGGCATCCGCAACGACCCAGAAGACCACGGTCACGGGTATCGAGATGTTCCACAAGCAGCTCGACGAGGCATGGGCCGGCGAGAACTGTGGTCTGCTGCTCCGTGGCCTCAAGCGCGAGGATGTCGAGCGCGGCCAGGTCGTCGTCAAGCCGGGTTCGGTCACGCCGCACACCGACTTCGAGGGCACCGCGTACATCCTGTCCAAGGATGAGGGTGGGCGTCACAACCCGTTCTACACGAACTACCGCCCGCAGTTCTACTTCCGCACCACCGACGTCACCGGCGTCATCTCGCTGCCTGAGGGCACCGAGATGGTCATGCCCGGCGACACCACCGACATGACGGTCGCGCTGATCCAGCCGATCGCCATGGAGGAGGGCCTCGGCTTCGCCATCCGTGAGGGTGGACGCACCGTGGGCGCCGGTACGGTCACGAAGATCATCAAGTAAGCATCTGCTTCTCGCACAGGGGTCGGGCCTTCGGGTCCGGCCCCTGTGTCGTTCGTGTCGGGGGTTCCCTTCGACCGCGTCCCCATGCACAATTAGGGAAGGCCGCCAGGTTCGGCGGAGCAGACATCTCATAGGGGGACACATGGGTATCCAGGAATCGTTCAACGGCGCCGTCGACAAGGGCAAGGACCTCTTCGAGCAGAACCGCGACAAGATCGAAGAGGTCGTCAAGAGCGAGCAGGCTGAGGACGTCAGCGACAAGGTCCTCGATGGCGTCGCCGATTTCGCGAAGAAGATCGCACCGGGTGCGGCGGACAAGATCGACGAGATCCGCGACAACGCCGACAAGGCCGTCGGAAACGAGTAGCACTCGCGACACGCACATCGAACGGCGGCTCATCCTCTCGGGGATGGGCCGCCGTTCTCCGCATCCGGGACAATCGCGCCGCGGTGCTCGCGCTGAGGTCGCGTTGCCCCCTATCATGAGGCTGACCGCCTGGGCTCTTGCGGTCAGGGATGGTCGAAGGGGTTCGGCCATCCGTGTACGCGCGGCTCGCCGCGCTCGATCTGGGGACGACGATTTGGGGATCTTCGTACGACGCACGCGCGATCGGCGCTGCATCGTCCCCGTGCCCGCGCGGCTTTCCGCCGCGCCCTCGATCGAGGGTCTCGACGTCCCTTCGCGTCAGGACCCTCGCGTTCGATGTGTCCCCTCGCATCGGACGCTCCCCAGGCAGGGCGAGGCATGGGGATGCCTCGTCCTGCCGTGGTGAGATATCGGAATCGGTGCCGCGAGGACCTGTTCGAGCACCCGCCGCAGAAGTGCGACACGCCCGGGTTTGCGCAAGTGAAATCAGGCATGGCAGAATAGACAGGTTCGACATTTCGGCTGCGCCTCGCGTGCGCCGGATCACCATCATGGCAGTGCATAGGCGGCGTCCTCTCTCACGAGACGGATGCAGGGATCTAGGCCGCGGGTGGCAGGACAACCCCGACACCTTCTCACGGAGGTTCTGCCGTGCGCGGCAGGGTCGGGATCCGCTTGTCGAGAGATCGGCGGGCTGACAGCAGAACAGTGGTGCAGCAGATCGACTCGCGAGAGCCGTTCCAGTGCCGAGGCGCGAACAGCGTCGACGTGCGTCCAATGCCCCAGGGTCACCCGGCCCAGGACGGTAAGACGCTTTATAGAGAGTGAACAGACAATGGCGGGACAGAAAATCCGCATTCGCCTGAAGTCGTATGACCACGAGGTCATCGACTCGTCGGCGCGCAAGATCGTCGACACCGTGACACGTGCGGGCGCGACGGTCGTCGGCCCAGTGCCGCTTCCGACCGAGAAGAACGTCGTGTGCGTCATCCGGTCGCCGCACAAGTACAAGGACAGCCGTGAGCACTTCGAGATGCGCACCCACAAGCGTCTGATCGACATCGTCGACCCGACGCCCAAGGCCGTCGACTCGCTGATGCGTCTCGACCTGCCGGCTGACGTCAACATCGAGATCAAGCTCTGAGGATCGACATGGCTGACATCAACGCAAAGATTTCCAAGGGAATGCTGGGCACGAAGCTCGGCATGACCCAGGTGTGGAACGAGAGCGGCAAGCTCGTTCCCGTCACCGTCATCGAGCTTTCCCCGAACGTGGTCACTCAGCTGCGTACGCCCGAGAAGGACGGCTACAACGCCGTGCAGATCGCGTACGGCCAGATCGACCCGCGCAAGGTGAACAAGCCCCTCACCGCTCACTTCGAGGCTGCCGGCGTCACGCCGCGCCGCCACGTCACCGAGATCCGCACCGCGGATGCTGCTGACTACTCGCTTGGTCAGGAGCTCACGGTCGACGGTGTCTTCGAGGCCGGCCAGCTGGTCGACGTCGTCGGCACGAGCAAGGGCAAGGGCACCGCGGGTGTCATGAAGCGCCACAACTTCAAGGGCGTCTCGGCATCCCACGGTTCGCACCGCAACCACCGCAAGCCCGGCTCCATCGGCGCATCGTCGACTCCGAGCCGCGTCTTCAAGGGCATGCGCATGGCCGGCCGTATGGGCGGCGAGCGCGTGACCGTCCTCAACCTCACGGTGCACGCCATCGACATCGAGAAGGGACTCATGCTCGTCAAGGGCGCCGTCCCCGGTGCTCGTGGCCGCATCGTCTACGTCCGCAACGCTGTGAAGGGGGCCTAGTCCATGGCTGACTCGACTCTTGCGCTCGACGTCCTCAGCGCCAACGGCAAGAAGGCAGGCTCTGTCGAGCTGCCCGCAGCGCTCTTCGACGCCAAGACGAACATTCCGCTCATCCACCAGGTCGTCGTCGCGCAGCTCGCGGCGGCTCGCCAGGGAACGCACTCGACCAAGCGTCGCGGCGAGGTCTCCGGTGCCGGCCGCAAGCCCTTCAAGCAGAAGGGCACCGGTAACGCCCGTCAGGGCTCGATCCGCGCGCCGCACATGACCGGCGGTGGCGTCGTGCACGGCCCCAAGCCGCGCGACTACTCGCAGCGCACCCCCAAGAAGATGATCGCGGCGGCCCTGCTGGGCGCGCTGAGCGATCGCTTCCGCGGGGACCGCATCCACGTCATCGAGTCCTTCGGGATCGACGGCGCGCCCTCGACCAAGACCGCCGTGAGCTTCCTCACCAACGTCGTGTCGTCGAAGAACGTGCTCGTCGTGATCGAGCGCGACGACGACGTGACGCTGAAGAGCATCCGCAACCTGTCGAACCTGCACGTGCTGACGTTCGACCAGCTCAACGCCTACGACGTGCTCGTCTCCGACGACATCGTCTTCACCCAGGCCGCTCTCGAGGCGTTCATCGCCTCGAAGTCCGGTGCAACCAAGGAGGTCTCCGCATGAGCGAGCAGGCAACTGTCCTCCAGACGGCCCTGAACAAGGACCCGCGCGACATCATCCTGAAGCCGGTCGTGTCTGAGAAGAGCTACGGACTCATCGACGAGGGGAAGTACACCTTCCTCGTCGACCCGCGCGCTACGAAGACCGAGATCAAGCTCGCCATCGAGAAGATCTTCGGCGTCAAGGTCGCATCGGTCAACACGATCAACCGGGTCGGCAAGGCCCGCCGCACCCGCTTCGGCACCGGTAAGCGCAAGGACACCAAGCGCGCCATCGTGTCCCTGAAGTCGGGCACCATCGACATCTTCACGGCCGTCGGCTGACCGGGGGATAAGGACTAATAATGGCTATTCGCAAGTACAAGCCCACGACCCCGGGCCGTCGCGGCTCGTCGGTGGCTGACTTCGCCGAGATCACTCGATCGACGCCGGAGAAGTCGCTGCTGCGCCCGCTTTCCAAGACCGGTGGTCGTAACAACCAGGGCCGCATCACGACCCGTCACATCGGTGGTGGCCACAAGCGCCAGTACCGTGTCATCGACTTCCGTCGCAATGACAAGGACGGCGTCAACGCCAAGGTCGCTCACATCGAGTACGACCCCAACCGCACCGCACGCATCGCACTGCTGCACTACTTCGACGGCGAGAAGCGCTACATCATCGCGCCGAACAAGCTGAAGCAGGGCGACATCATCGAGTCGGGCGCCGGGGCTGACATCAAGCCGGGCAACAACCTCCCGCTGAAGAACATCCCGACGGGTACCGTCATCCACGCGATCGAGCTCCGCCCCGGTGGCGGCGCGAAGATGGCACGTTCGGCCGGTGCATCCGTCCGTCTCGTCGCCAAGGATGGCCCCTACGCTCAGCTGCGTCTGCCCTCGGGTGAGATCCGCAACGTCGATGCGCGCTGCCGCGCGACCATCGGCGAGGTCGGCAACGCCGAGCAGTCGAACATCAACTGGGGCAAGGCCGGACGTAAGCGCTGGCTGGGCGTCCGCCCGACCGTCCGTGGTGTTGCGATGAACCCTGTCGACCACCCGCACGGTGGTGGCGAGGGCAAGACCTCTGGTGGCCGTCATCCGGTCACCCCGTGGGGGCAGGCCGAAGGCCGTACCCGTCACGCCAACAAGGAAAGCGACAAGTACATCGTGCGTCGCCGTAACGCCGGCAAGAAGCGCAAGTAGGAGTAGAAGAAGATGCCACGCAGTCTTAAGAAGGGCCCCTTCGTCGACGAGCACCTGCTTCGCAAGGTTGTCGTCCAGAACGAGGCGGGTACGAAGAACGTCATCAAGACCTGGTCACGTCGTTCCATGATCATCCCGGCGATGCTGGGTCACACGATCGCGGTTCACGACGGTCGCAAGCACATCCCTGTGTTCGTGACGGAGACCATGGTCGGTCACAAGCTGGGCGAGTTCTCGCCCACCCGCACCTTCCGCGGCCACGAGAAGGACGACAAGAAGGGCCGCCGCCGCTGACGCGGTGGCGATAGAGGAGAGAGAAATGGTGGAGTCCATCGCACGCGTGCGACACATCCGCGTGACCCCTCAGAAGGCTCGTCGTGTCGTCGCGCTCATCAAGGGCAAGCAGGCCCAGGAGGCTCTTGCGATCTTGAAGTTCGCAGCTGCAGAGCGCCAGTGAGCCGATCTACAAGCTTGTCGCGTCGGCCATGGCCAACGCGCAGGTCAAGGCGGATCGTGACGGCGAGTACCTCGACGAGCAGGACCTGTACGTGGCGAATGCCTACGTCGACGAGGGCGCGACGCTCAAGCGTTTCCGCCCCCGTGCACAGGGTCGCGCTTTCCAGATCAAGAAGCGCACGAGCCACATCACGGTCGTGCTCTCGACGCCGGAGGCTGCCAAGGCAGTCGAAGGCGACAGCAACAAGAAGGCGAGCAAGTAATGGGACAGAAGGTAAACCCGTACGGCTTCCGTCTCGGTATCACCACGGACCACGTGTCTCGCTGGTTCTCGGACTCGACGAAGAAGGGTCAGCGTTACGCCGACTACGTCGCCGAGGACATCAAGATCCGTCGTCTGCTGCAGACGCAGCTCGACCGTGCCGGCGTCTCGAACATCGAGATCGAGCGCACCCGTGACCGCGTCCGCGTCGACATCCACACGGCCCGTCCGGGCATCGTGATCGGTCGTCGTGGCGCTGAGGCCGAGCGCATCCGCGGCGACCTCGAGAAGCTCTCGGGCAAGCAGATCCAGCTGAACATCCTCGAGGTCAAGAACCCCGAGGCTGATGCTCAGCTCGTCGCGCAGGGTGTCGCCGAGCAGCTCTCTGCTCGTGTGGCGTTCCGCCGCGCGATGCGCAAGGGCATGCAGGGCGCCCAGCGCGCCGGTGCCAAGGGCATCCGCATCCAGGTCTCGGGCCGCCTCGGCGGCGCTGAGATGAGCCGGTCGGAGTTCTACCGCGAGGGTCGTGTGCCGCTGCACACGCTTCGCGCGAACATCGACTACGGCTTCTACGAGGCGAAGACCACCTTCGGCCGCATCGGCGTGAAGGTCTGGATCTACAAGGGCGACCTCACCAACAAGGAGCTCGCTCGCGAGCAGGCCAACGCGCCGAAGTCCCGCGGTCGTGACGACCGCGGTGGCGACCGTCGCCGCGGTCCTCGCAACGAGGCCCCCGTCGCAGAAGGAGCGTCTGCCTGATGCTTATTCCCCGCAAGGTCAAGTACCGCAAGCAGCATCACCCCAAGCGTGATGGCCAGGCCACCGGTGGCACGAAGGTCTCCTTCGGCGACTTCGGCATCCAGGCGCTCACGCCGGCTTATGTGACGAACCGTCAGATCGAGTCCGCTCGTATCGCGATGACGCGTCACATCAAGCGTGGTGGCAAGGTGTGGATCAACATCTACCCCGACCGTCCGCTCACCAAGAAGCCGGCCGAAACCCGCATGGGTTCCGGTAAGGGTTCGCCCGAGTGGTGGGTCGCAAACGTCAAGCCGGGTCGCGTCCTCTTCGAGGTCGCGGGCGTCAACGAGGAACTCGCACGCGAGGCCCTCACCCGTGCAATTCACAAGCTGCCGCTGAAGGCACGCATCATCAAGCGCGAGGAGGGCGACGCGTAATGGCGATCGGCACCAAGGAGCTCGCTCCGGCAGAGCTCGACACGTTCGAAGACCAGCGCCTCGTTGAGGAGCTGCGTAAGGCCAAGGAGGAGCTGTTCAACCTCCGTTTCCAGTCGGCCACCGGCCAGCTGGAGAGCCACGGCCGCATCCGCGCCGTCAAGCGCGACATCGCGCGCCTCTACACCGTGATCCGCGAACGCGAGCTGGGCATCCGTGCGACGCCCGCTCCCGTCGAGGTCCCGGCCAAGAAGGCGACCAAGTCGAAGGCGAAGAAGGCGGACTCCGCCGACGACGCCGTGAAGGAAGAGGCTGAGTGATGGCCACCGAGAAGAAGGTCGCGGAGAAGCCCGCGACGAAGAAGGCCGAGGCCGTCGTCGAGCATGCGTCTCACGACGTGCGCGACGCCACCGCGCGCGGGTACCGCAAGTCCCGCCGTGGCTATGTCGTCAGCGACAAGATGGACAAGACCATCGTCGTCGAGGTCGAGGACCGCGTGAAGCACCCGCTGTACGGCAAGGTCATCCGCCGCACCTCGAAGGTCAAGGCCCACGATGAGACGAACTCCGCCGGCATCGGCGACCTCGTCCTCATCAACGAGACCCGGCCGCTGAGCGCCACCAAGAACTGGCGCCTGGTCGAGATTCTGGAGAAGGCCAAGTGATCCAGCAGGAATCCCGCCTCAAGGTCGCCGACAACACCGGCGCCAAGGAACTGCTCACCATCCGCGTTCTCGGTGGCTCGCGCCGCCGCTACGCGGGCCTCGGTGACACGATCGTCGCCACCGTCAAGGATGCGATCCCCGGTGGCAACGTGAAGAAGGGCGACGTCGTCAAGGCGGTCATCGTCCGCACCAAGAAGGAGGTCCGTCGTCCCGACGGGTCCTACATCAAGTTCGACGAGAACGCCGCCGTCATCCTGAAGAACGACGGGGAGCCCCGCGGCACCCGTATCTTCGGACCGGTCGGCCGTGAGCTTCGCGACAAGAAGTTCATGAAGATCGTCTCGCTCGCGCCGGAGGTTATCTGATCATGGCGAACATCAAGAAGGGTGACCTGGTTCAGGTCATCACGGGCGCCAAGCCCGAGCGTGGCGGCGACCGCGGGAAGCAGGGCAAGGTCCTCGAGATCCTGTCCGGGCAGAACCGCGTCATCGTCGAAGGTGTGAACTACGTCACCAAGCACACTCGTGTGGGTCAGACGCAGCGCGGCACCAAGACGGGCGGCGTCGAGACTGTCGAGGCACCCATCCACATTTCCAACGTCGCGGTCGTTGACCCCTCCACCAAGAAGCCGACTCGTGTCGGCCACCGGGTCGAGGAGCAGGTCAAGGACGGCGTGAAGCGCAACGTGCGCGTTCGCTTCGCGAAGAAGTCAGGTAAGGACCTCTGATGAGCACCGACACTGCCGCGCCGGCTGGCAAGATCCAGCCGCGCCTGAAGCAGAAGTACAAGGCCGAGATCCAGCAGAAGCTGCAGGAAGAGTTCGGCTACACCAACGTGATGCAGATTCCTGGTCTGGTCAAGGTCGTCGTCAACACCGGTGTCGGTGAGGCAGCCCGCGACAGCAAGGTGATCGATGGTGCGGTCGACGACCTCACCAAGATCACCGGCCAGAAGCCGATCGTCACGAAGGCTCGCAAGTCCATCGCGCAGTTCAAGCTGCGCGAGGGCCAGGCCATCGGCGCGCACGTCACCCTCCGTGGCGACCGCGCGTGGGAGTTCCTGGACCGCCTGGTCTCGCTGGCGCTTCCCCGTATCCGCGACTTCCGTGGCCTCTCGGCCAAGCAGTTCGACGGCAACGGCAACTACACCTTCGGTCTCCAGGAGCAGAGCGTGTTCCACGAGATCGATCAGGACAAGATCGACCGCGTACGCGGCTTCGACATCACCGTGGTCACCACGGCGAAGACGGATGACGAGGGTCGGGCGCTGCTCCGCCACATCGGCTTCCCCTTCAAGTCCGAGGACGCGCAGGCGTAAGCCTCTTTTGACAGGCTCAGGGACCTCCGGGTCGCTGAGCCTGTCGTCCGGTCATCGAGTTCGTCGAAGTGGCCGTACAATTGAAGATTGCGTGCTCATCGCAGGCCGGCTGTCGCGTAACGGCAGTCGGAACCTCATGAACAAAGGAAAACAACAATGACAATGACAGACCCGGTCGCAGACATGCTGACCCGTCTGCGCAACGCGAACTCGGCACACCACGACTCCGTGACCCTGCCGTCGAGCAAGCTCAAGACGCACATCGCCGCGATCCTCCTCCAGGAGGGGTACATCGCCAGCTGGGAGACCTCTGACGCTCGAGTCGGCGAGAGCCTGACCCTCCAGCTGAAGTACGGCCCCAACCGTGAGCGTTCGATCGCGGGCATCAAGCGCGTATCGAAGCCCGGCCTCCGCGTCTACGCGAAGTCGACGGAGCTCCCCAAGGTCCTCGGCGGCCTCGGCGTGGCCATCCTGTCCACCTCCTCCGGTCTTCTCACCGACCGTCAGGCAGAGCAGAAGGGCGTGGGCGGAGAAGTTCTCGCCTACGTGTGGTAATTCATAATGTCGCGTATTGGACGACTTCCCATCGAGGTTCCCGCGGGCGTGACCGTTTCGGTCGACGGCCGTGAGATCGCGGTGAAGGGCCCCAAGGGTGAACTCACCCTCACGGTGGCCAACCCCATCGAGGTCGCGGTCGAGGAGGGCCAGGTTCTGGTCACCCGTCCCGACGACGAGCGCGAGTCGCGGTCGCTTCACGGCCTGACCCGCACGCTCATCAGCAACAACATCATCGGCGTGACCCAGGGCTACACCAAGGGCCTCGAGGTCGTCGGAACCGGTTACCGCGTGGCGCAGAAGGGCAGCTCGGTCGAGTTCGCCCTCGGCTTCTCGCACCCGGTCCTGATCGACCCGCCCGCCGGGATCACCCTCACGGTCGAAGGCACCAACAAGGTCACCGTGAGTGGCATCGACAAGCAGGCTGTCGGCGAGGCAGCTGCGAACATCCGCAAGATCCGCAAGCCCGAGCCGTACAAGGGCAAGGGTGTGCGCTACGCCGGCGAGATCGTGCGTCGCAAGGCCGGAAAGAGTGGTAAGTAACCATGGCTCTCAAGTCAAAGTCTGACGCCCGCGCGCGTCGTCACGCCCGCCTTCGCAAGAAGGTCGTCGGCACCGAGGTGCGTCCGCGCCTCGTCGTCAACCGTTCGGCCCGCCACGTCTTCGTGCAGCTCGTCGACGACAGCAAGGGTCACACCGTGGCGTCGGCATCGACGCTCGAGACCGACCTGCGCTCCCTCGATGGCGACAAGACCGCCAAGGCCCGCAAGGTCGGCGAGCTTCTCGCCGAGCGCGCGAAGGCCGCCGGCGTTTCCGAAGCGGTCTTCGACCGCGGCGGCAACCGCTACGCCGGTCGTGTCGCAGCCATCGCCGATGGCGCCCGCGAAGGGGGGCTGGCACTGTGAGTGACAACAAGGAGAACGAAGTGACCGAAACGGCTGCTGCCGCTCCCGAGACGGCTCCTGTCGTCTCCGAGACGGCTGCCGGCACGACACAGGCGGAGCCCGCTCGCGAAGGTCGCCGTGGCGGCGGTCGTGACCGCAACCAGGGTGGTCGTGACCGCAACTCGCGTGACCGCGGCGACAACCAGTTCCTGGAGCGCGTCGTCACGATCAACCGCGTGTCCAAGGTCGTCAAGGGTGGTCGCCGGTTCAGCTTCACCGCTCTCGTGGTCGTCGGTGACGGCAACGGTCTGGTCGGCGTCGGATACGGCAAGGCCCGAGAGGTCCCCCTGGCGATCTCGAAGGGTGTCGAAGAGGCCAAGCGCAACTTCTTCCGCGTTCCGCGCGTCGGCAGCACCATCCCGCACCCGGTGCAGGGTGAGGCCGCAGCCGGTGTGGTGCTCCTGCGCCCCGCCTCGGGCGGTACCGGTGTTATCGCCGGTGGCCCCGTTCGCGCCGTGCTCGAGTGTGCCGGCATCCACGACGTGCTCTCGAAGTCGCTCGGTTCGTCGAACACGATCAACATCGTGCACGCGACGGTCGCGGCCCTGAAGCAGCTCGAGGAGCCCCGTGCGGTCGCCGCACGTCGTGGCCTCGAGTTCGACCAGGTCGCCCCGGCGCGTCTTGTCCGCGCGGAGGCCGAGGCCATCGCCGCACAGAAGGTAGGTGCCTGATGGCCGCCCGGCTGAAGGTCACACAGATCAAGTCCAAGGTGAGCGAGAAGCAGAACCAGCGTGACACGCTGCGCAGCCTCGGTCTGAAGCGCATCGGTGACAGCACCGTTCGCCCCGACGACGCGCAGAATCGCGGGTACGTCAAGACCGTCGCACACCTCGTCAAGGTTGAGGAGATCGACTAATGGCTGAGAAGAACGACGCCGTCGAGGCCGAGAAGGCCCCGAAGAAGGCTGCCGCTCCCAAGGCTGCCGCCGAGAAGAAGCCCGCAGCGAAGAAGCCTGCAGCGAAGAAGGCGCCGGCCAAGTCCGCCGCCTCCGATGCTGCGGCTGAGAAGCCTGCGGCGAAGAAGCCCGCCGCCAAGAAGGCTGCGCCGGCGAAGGATGCTCCGGCATCCCGCCCCGGCGTGCTGAAGGTGCACCACCTGCGTCCGGTCCCCGGATCCAACACCGCGAAGACCCGTGTCGGTCGCGGTGAGGGCTCCAAGGGCAAGACCGCAGGTCGCGGCACGAAGGGCACCAAGGCCCGCAACACCGTGCGCGTCGGGTTCGAGGGTGGGCAGATGCCTCTGCACATGCGCACCCCGAAGCTGCGCGGCTTCAAGAACCCGTTCCGCGTCGAGTACCAGGTCGTGAACCTGGAGAAGCTCGCGGAGCTGTACCCCAAGGGTGGCGACGTCACCATCAGCGATCTGGTCGCCAAGGGTGCCGTTCGCAAGAACGAGAAGGTCAAGGTTCTCGGAGACGGCGACATCGCCGTCAAGCTCACCGTCGCGGTCGACAAGGTCTCGGGTTCTGCCGAGCAGAAGATCGTGGCTGCGGGCGGATCCGTCAAGTAACCAGTGCACAAGAGGGGCCGGAGAATTCTCCGGCCCCTCTTGTGGGTTACCCTGGTCTTTCAGCCGCCTCTCAGGGGCGGCAACCTTTTCAGGAGGAACGCCCTTGTTTAGCGCTATCGCGCGGATCTTCCGCACGCCCGACTTGCGACGGAAGATCGGTTTCACGCTGGCGATCATCGCCATCTACCGATTCGGCTCCAACGTCCCGGCCCCGTTCGTGCACTTCCCCAACGTCGAGGAGTGCCTCGCCGAGAACGCCGGCGCCGACGGGCTGCTCGGCCTCGTCAACCTCTTCTCGGGTGGCGCGCTGCTGCAGCTCTCGATCTTCGCGCTCGGTGTCATGCCGTACATCACGGCGACGATCATCACGCAGCTCCTGCGCGTGGTCATCCCGCACTTCGAGGCGCTGCACAAGGAAGGCCAGTCCGGACAGGGCAAGCTGACCCAGTACACGCGGTACCTCACGATCGCGCTCGCGCTCCTGCAGTCCACAACGCTGATCACCGTGGCCCGCAGCGGCCAGCTGTTCGGCAACACCGACATCGCGGCGTGCCAGAACCTGCTCACCAACGACGTGTGGTGGGCGCAGCTGCTCATCATCATGACGATGACGGCCGGCACCGGTCTCATCATGTGGTTCGCCGAGCTCGTCACCGAGCGCGGCATCGGCAACGGCATGTCCCTTCTGATCTTCACCTCGATCGCGGCGACCTTCCCGTCGGCCATGTGGCTCATCTGGGAGTCGCGCGGCTTCGAGGTCTTCCTCCTGGTCCTCGCCGTCGGCATCGTCGTGATGGGTCTCGTCGTCTTCGTCGAGCAGTCCCAGCGTCGCATCCCGGTGCAGTACGCCAAACGCATGGTCGGGCGCCGCACCTACGGCGGCACGAACACCTACATCCCGATCAAGGTCAACATGGCCGGCGTGATCCCGGTCATCTTCGCCTCGTCGCTGCTCTACATCCCGATGCTGCTCGCGCAGTTCAACACTCCGCAGGACGGCTCGACCCCGCCCGCGTGGGTGACGTGGATCTCGACGCACTTCGCGACGGGCGACCAGCCGTTCTACATGGCCGTGTACTTCCTGCTGATCATCGGCTTCACCTACTTCTACGTGGCCATCACGTTCAACCCGGTCGAGGTCGCCGACAACATGAAGAAGTACGGCGGCTTCATCCCCGGCATCCGTGCCGGCCGGCCGACCGCCGAGTACCTGGACTACGTGCTCACGCGCATCACGCTTCCCGGTTCGCTCTACCTGGGCCTCATCGCTCTGATCCCGCTGGTCGCGCTCTCCACGGTCGGCGCCAACCAGAACTTCCCGTTCGGTGGCGCGTCGATCCTCATCATCGTCGGCGTGGGTCTCGAGACGGTCAAGCAGATCGACGCTCAGCTGCAGCAGCGACACTACGAAGGGCTCCTCCGATGACAGCATCCGCCCGTCTCCTCATCGTCGGCCCGCAGGGCTCCGGCAAGGGCACGCAGGGTGTGCGCATCGCCGAGTCCTACGGAATCCCGGTCGTGTCCACCGGCGACATCTTCCGCGCGAACATCAAGGAGGGAACGCCGCTCGGCCAGCAGGTCACGGCGATCCTCGACAAGGGTGATCTCGTCCCGGACGAACTGACGAGCGAGATCGTCCGCGATCGTCTCTCGCAGGACGATGCCGCACACGGTTTCCTCCTCGACGGCTACCCGCGCAACACCGCACAGGTGGCGCACCTGGATGCATTCCTGAGCGGACCGCGGCGAGTCCCTCGACGCCGTCATCCTGCTCGATGTTCCGCGTGACGAGAGCATGGAGCGCCTGCGGCTGCGGGCGAGCGAGCAGGGGCGTTCGGATGACACGGAAGATGCGATCGCGCATCGTCTGGACATCTACGAGCGCGAGACTGCTCCGATCCTCGAGGCGTACGGCGACAAGAACATCGTCGACCGCATCGATGGTGTCGGCTCGCTCGACGAGATCACCGAGCGCATCGTCGCCGCGCTGGACGCGCGCGGCCTGCGCGTCGCGGTCTGACGTGTTCCGTCGGTCGATCTACAAGACCCCGGCCCAGCTTCGGGCCATGGTCGAGCCCGGACTGATCACGGCGGCGGCATTGGATGCAGTCCGGCCACTGGTCCGCGCGGGTGTGACGACTCTCGAGCTCGACGCTGCGGCCAACGCCGCGATCGTCGCGCGTGGTGCGGAGTCGAACTTCCAGCTGGTCCGCGGATACCATCACACGATCTGCGTCTCGGTCAACGAGCAGGTCGTCCACGGCATCCCGGGCGATCGCGTGCTGCAGCCGGGCGACATCGTCTCGGTCGACTGCGGGGCGCAGTACCAGGGCTGGAACGGCGACAGCGCGATCACGATCGTGATTCCGGATCCGACTCGTCCCGAGGTCGTCGCGCAGCGCGAGGAGCTTTCCCGCGTGACCGAGGGATCCATGTGGGCGGGTATCGCCGCGATGGCCACGGCGCCGCACCTCGGCGATGTCGGCGCGGCCATCCAGGACTACATCGAGGCGCAGGGACCCTCGGCGGTGTCGGGGGAGCCGTACGGCATCCTCCGCGAGTATGTCGGCCACGGCATCGGGCGCAAGATGCACGAGGCGCCGAGCGTCTTCAACTATCGCACCCCCGATCCGGGCGCCGACGTGAAGCCGGGCCTGGTGGTCGCCATCGAGCCGATGGTCACAGCCGGCGGCGAGATGACGTTCGTCGAGGATGATGACTGGACCGTGTCGACCATGGACGGCACCGACGGCTCGCACTGGGAGCACAGCGTCGCCGTGCACGACGGCGGCATCTGGGTGCTGACCGCACCCGACGGCGGCGCCGAGGGGCTGGCGCCGTTCGGTGTGACCCCCGTGCCGCTGGCGTAGCGCCGCGCGCAGCAAGCTCCCCGGGCGTGAAACAGAGCCTGCAGCATGAAGCAGAGCTGTACTGACGCTGTCTCATGCTGCAAACTCTGCGTCGTCAAGGGCATCCCCTCAGGGGACACATTCTCCACAGCCTGAGGTTCGGCCGCACTGTTCACAGATGGCGGGAGGCGCGATATCGGAGCGCTCGTGATCGCGTCAAGAATGGAGCATGCCGCTGCTCCTGTCCGACCGTGCCCGTGTCGTCTCGCCGATTCCTGTCTACACGCGCGAAGAGGCGCGGCTTGCAGGCTTCAGCGTCGACAGCCAGCGGTGGTTGCGGTTGCGCAAGGGCGTCTACGTCGAGCGCGTCCCGTATGGCGACCTTTCGCCTTGGGAGCGGTACGCGGTGCGCGTGCACGCCTTCCTGCGGACGCACCCGGATGCCGTGCTGTGCCTGGAATCGGCGAGTGTCTTCCACGGGATCCCGCAGTTCGGTGAAACTGCGCGCATCCACGTCTATGACCCGGATGCGGTCGCAACCCAGCGCTACGGCGATGTCACCGTGCACGTCAGCTGCGATGTCCGAGATATCGATCGAATCGGCGGTGTGCTCGTCACCAGCCTCCGAGATACCGTCGTCGATCTCGCCAGGGTGATGAACCCTGCCGATGCCCTCGCGGTGGCGGATGCGGTGACGTCGCCGGTGCAGGGCGGAAGGCTCCAGATAGCCGCGCTGTCGGACCGAGGTGAACAGTTCGAGAACCGGCGCGGGCGCGCCCGGATGCGCTGGGTGTGGGACCATGCGGACGGGCGGTCGGAGTCACCGGGGGAGAGCGTGAGCCGCGCCATCATCCTGTGGTGCGGCTACGAGGTGCCTGAACTGCAGCGTGAGTTCTCCTACGACGGGCACGTGGACCGCTGTGACTTCTACTTCCCGTCGACCGGAGCCATCGGCGAAGCTGACGGCTGGGGCAAGTACGACCTGAACGACCTCGACGGGGCGAAGCAGAAGCTCACCGACGAGAAGCGTCGAGAGGACAGGCTGCGCCGGCATGGGCATCCGTTCGCCCGATGGGATCTGCGCGGCGCGTGGAAGGTGCGATCCGCTCTGCGAAGCGCTGGACGCAGGCGGCGTCCTGCGCGTCCGTCCGCCGCAGTCCGGAATGCTTGCAACGCTCACTCGCCGACCGCGCGCGAAGACGTGGCTCTCCAAGACGGCCGCACAGCGCGAGACAGAGCCTGCGGCATGAGACCGAGCCGGGCTGACTCTGTCTCATGCCGCAGACTCTGTCTCAACGCCGACGGGTTCCTGCGTCGTTCACAAGGGGCGCATAGACGCGCGGGACAAAATAGGATCATAGGGGCGCGCTCAGCGCCGGAGACTTCAGTCGGACTCACCGTTTCGGGTGAGCCTCGAGAGAAACGGAACGCAATGGCCGCTGCGAAGGGCAACACCACCAACTGGTTCGCCATCTGGATATCGATCGCCGTGGTCGTCGTCCTCGTCGGACTCGGCGGACTCGTCGTCTTCCTGAACAACATGGCCACCGCTCCGGGTGCCGCTCCGAAGAGCGACATCGTCAACGAGGAGACCGGCGCGATCTCGTTCGGCACGGGTGAGGATGAAGTCGACACGTTCGTCGACTTCATTTGCCCGATCTGCGGTGACTTCGAGGACGCCTACGGCGAGCAGCTGCAGGCGGCGGCGAAGAGTGATGAGATCACTCTCAACATCCACCCGATCTCGATTCTCGACCGGTACTCGACTTCGGAGTACTCGTCGCGGGCCGCCGGTTCGATGTACTGCGTCGCAGAGAGCGCACCTGAAAGCGCGCTGGAGTACTTCAACCTGCTGTTCGAGAATCAGCCGGCCGAGGGCTCCGCCGGACTCTCGGATGATGAACTCGCCGCGCTCGCGGAACAGGCGGGCGCAGGAGCAGCTGCGGACTGCATCGCCGACGGGACGTACATGAAGTACGTCGTCGACCAGGCAAAGGCCCACGAGATCGCGGGACACTCCGACGGTCGAGATCAACGGCACCCGGTTGGAGAACTCGCAAATCGCTGCGGAGCTCGGCGAAGATCCTCGGCTGATTAACAGACGCGAGGAGGGCGGGCCCGCACAGCGCGGGTTCGCCTTTCCCACGCCGGGGTGTCCGCATTTGCCGGATGCCCCGCCGTCAGATACCATGGATCTTTGGTGCCTTGCGCCTTGATTCGGCGTGTCTGAATCGGCGAAGCACCACTATCCAATCACCCACCGCAGATCGACCGGTCTGCAGAAGCGTCAGCGAGGCTATGGCTAAGAAAGACGGTGTCATCGAGATCGAGGGCGTGATCTCCGAGGCGCTGCCCAACGCGATGTTCCGCGTTGAGCTCGCCAACGGGCACAAGGTCCTTGCAACGATCTCAGGAAAGATGCGGCAGAACTACATCCGCATCATCCCCGAGGACCGCGTGGTCGTGGAGCTCAGCCCCTACGACCTGACACGTGGTCGTATCGTCTACCGCTACCGCTGATCGGTCGAGAAGTAACGGCCTGATTCCGCGCAGCGGAGTCGGTACGAAGACAGCGAACAGGAAACATCATGAAGGTCAACCCCAGCGTCAAGCCCATCTGCGATCACTGCAAGGTGATCCGCCGTCACGGCCGCGTCATGGTCATCTGCAAGAGCAACCCGCGCCACAAGCAGCGCCAGGGCTGATCACTCGTTCAGATCTGACGTACAACTGAACACACAACAGGCAGGATCAGAACCCGCGCAAGCGGGGGACACCTCGGGACGAAGGCCCGGGCACCGATCCTGCTCCACACCTTCAACAACACTCAGGAGAGTCGCATGGCACGTCTTGCCGGCGTTGACATCCCGCGCGATAAGCGCGTGGTGATCGCCCTTACCTACATCTACGGCGTTGGCCGTACCCGTTCTGTCGAGATCCTCAAGGCAACTGAGATCGACGAGAGCATCCGCGTGAAGGACCTCAGCGACGAGCAGCTGATCACCCTCCGCGACCACATCGAAGGCAACTACAAGGTGGAGGGTGACCTGCGCCGCGAGGTCGCCGCAGACATCCGCCGCAAGGTCGAGATCGGCTCCTACGAGGGCATCCGCCACCGTCGTGGTCTCCCGGTCCGTGGTCAGCGCACCAAGACCAACGCCCGTACCCGCAAGGGCCCGAAGCGCACCGTCGCAGGCAAGAAGAAGGCCCGCTAAGCAGCGGCCCCAGGGACTAGGAGAACACTTTCATGGCTGCACCCAAGGCCGCCGCGCGCAAGCCGCGCCGCAAGGAAAAGAAGAACATCGCGCTGGGCCAGGCCCACATCAAGTCGACGTTCAACAACACGATCGTCTCGATCACCGACCCGTCCGGCGCTGTCATCAGCTGGGCATCGTCCGGTGGAGTGGGCTTCAAGGGCTCGCGCAAGTCGACCCCGTACGCGGCCGGCATGGCCGCCGAGTCGGCTGCTCGCCAGGCGCAGGAGCACGGCGTCAAGAAGGTCGACGTCTTCGTGAAGGGTCCGGGCTCCGGCCGCGAGACCGCGATCCGCTCGCTGACCGCTGCAGGCCTCGAGGTCGGCTCGATCCAGGACGTGACGCCGCAGGCTCACAACGGCTGCCGTCCGCCGAAGCGCCGCCGCGTCTGATCCGGCAGATGACGAGGGGTGCTTCGGCATCCCTCGTCATGCCCGCGTGCGGGCATCGATTTCACAACTCAAGACCTCACCCACCACATGTCATATAGCGGTCATGTGATCGAAAGGAACACAGAGTGCTTATTGCACAGCGTCCCACACTCATCGAGGAAAAGATCGTCGAGAACCGGAGCCGGTTCATCATCGAGCCTCTGGAGCCCGGCTTCGGATACACGATCGGCAACTCGCTGCGTCGCAGCCTGCTCTCGTCGATCCCCGGTGCCGCTGTCACCAGCGTTCGCCTCGACGGCGTGCTGCACGAGTTCAGCACCATCCCCGGCGTGAAGGAGGATGTCACCGAGATCATCCTCAACATCAAGCAGCTCGTCGTCTCGAGCGAGCGCGATGAGCCCATCACGGCCTACCTGCGCAAGACCGGTGCAGGAGAGGTGACCGCCGCCGACATCTCCGCTCCGGCCGGTGTCGAGGTGCACAACCCCGAGCTCGTCATCGCGACCCTGAACGACACCGCGAAGTTCGAGCTCGAGCTCACGATCGAGCGTGGCCGCGGCTACGTCTCGGCGACGCAGAACCGCAACGAGTACGCCGAGGCCGGTCAGATCCCGATCGACTCGATCTACTCGCCGGTCCTGAAGGTCAGCTACCGGGTCGAGGCGACTCGTGCCGGTGAGCGCACCGACTTCGACAAGCTCATCCTCGACGTCGAGACCAAGTCGTCGATGCTCCCGCGTGACGCGGTCGCTTCGGCTGCGAAGACCCTCACCGAGCTGTTCGGTCTCGCTCGCGAGCTGAACGTCGAGGCCGAGGGCATCGAGATCGGCCCGGCGCCGGTCGAGGCGGTGAGCTCCAGCGAGCTCTCCATGCCGATCGAAGACCTCGACCTGTCGGTCCGGTCCTACAACTGCCTCAAGCGTGAAGGCATCAACACGGTGTCCGAGCTCGTCGCCCTCTCGGAGACGCAGCTCATGAACATCCGCAACTTCGGCCAGAAGTCGGTCGACGAGGTGCGCGACAAGCTCATCTCGCTCGGTCTGTCGCTCAAGGATTCGGTGCCCGGTTTCGACGGCGCCCACTTCTACGGCGGCAGCGAAGACGAGTCCTTCTGACCTTCCCGAAATTCTGACCAGGAGTTAGTCAACTATGCCTAAGCCCACCAAGGGTCCCCGCCTCGGAGGCGGCCCCGCACACGAGCGCCTGATGCTTGCCAACCTTGCGGCGGCGCTGTACACCCACAAGTCGATCAAGACGACCGAGACCAAGGCCAAGCGCCTTCGTCCGCTCGCCGAGCGACTGATCACCTTCGCCAAGCGCGGCGACCTGCACGCACGCCGTCGCGTGCTGTCGGTCATCGGCGACAAGAGCGTCGTGCACACGCTCTTCGCCGAGATCGCGCCGCTGGTCGCCGACCGTGAGGGCGGCTACACCCGCATCACCAAGGTCGGCAACCGCAAGGGCGACAACGCTCCGATGGCCGTGATCGAGCTCGTTCTCGAGCCCGTCACCCCGAAGGCGAAGTCGACCAAGAAGGCTGCTGCATCGAAGGCCGCTGAGAAGCCGGCCGAAGAAGCTCCGGCCGAGGAGGCTCCCGTCGAGGAAGCCCCCGTCGAGGAGGATTCGGCCGCCGAGGCCGGTGCCGAGTCGCAGGCCGAGGGCGAAGCGGCTGAGGCCGCTGCCGAGGACGCCGTCAAGGACAAGTCCGAGTAATCGCACTCACGAAGAAGCCCGCCCACCCTTCGGGGTCGGCGGGCTTCTTCGTTCGCCCCCGGCGACCATGCGCTCACCGGGGAGCTTCCACCGCGTCGTTCGCACGGTAGCGGGTGCTCGGCCGCCCCTTGGTCGTGTAGTCGAGTGTCCGGATGGCACGGCCGGAACCCGCGAGGTGCTCCAGATAGCGTCGAGCGCTGACCCGCGAGATCTGCACATCGTCGCCGATCTCGGTGGCCGACGCGTTCGGGCGCACGGTCAGTGCAGCCACCACCCGCTCGAGCGTCTCGGCGCTGAGGCCCTTGGGCACGCCGAACCGCTGGCGGAAAGCGATGATCGCGTCGGCGGTCTCGACGCGGCGGACCACGTCGTGCAGCTCGGTGTGATCACGCAGCAGCAGAGTGGCCTCGACACCTTCGCCGTCGACCTCGCCGCCCGTGCTGCGCGCGACGAGCACGTGCGAGCCGACGATCACGGGCCGTCCAGCGGACTCGCCCTCGCGGAGCACCGACATCAGTTCCGCGCCGAGGACTTCGTCGGCGTTCGCATCGGTGATGTCCGCGGCATCCCTCCCGAGGAACCGCGCGGCCGCATCGTTGACCAGAGTGACGCGCCCGTCGGCGCCCACGGTGATCACGCCCTCGCTGAGACGATGCAGCGTGGTTTCCTGGTTCTTCACCAGTGCAGCGATCTGATGCGGTTCGAGGCTGTAGATCCGACGCCGGATCACCGAGGTCACCCAGGCGGAGCCGAACACTCCGAGCACCGCGGCGGCGAGCATCGCTGAGATCAACCAGGTGAGATTGCTCAGGAACTCCGTGTTCAGGTCGGACTCCAGGATGCCCACGGATGCCGTTCCGATGACTGCGCCGTCGCCGTCGCGGATCGGAACCTTCACGCGCCACGACGTGCCGAGCGTGCCGGTCTGCGTGCCCACGTAGATCTCGCCGGAGAGGGGAATGGACGGATCTGTGGAGACCTTCTCGCCGATGCGGTCGGGATTCGGGTGGGAGTAGCGGATGCCGTCGGCATTGGCGACGACGACATAGGCGAGATCGGAGGCCTCGCGGATGACTTCGGCGACAGGTTGGATCACGATCGACGGGTCGTCGTCGTCGAAGGCGTCGAGAACTGTGGGGAGCGAAGCGACCGACTGCGCCACGGCCTGCATCCGGTCCTTGTAGGCCTCGCGCAGTGCATTCTCCTGGAACGCACCGGCCACGATGCCGGTCGCCAGGGTCACGAGGAACACGATCAGCGCCTGGAGCAGGAGCAGCTGTACGCGGAGCGTCATCTTCGAAGCCACCTGACCATTGTCCCGCGGCGACGCGGCCGCCCGCGAGACGCTGTGGGACCGGTTCACGACCAATAGTTCCGTAACTCCGACCAATGGTTTCCGAAGCTTGAGCGGCAGCATCCGGCCATCCAAGGTAGACGGACAGCACACCACGAACGCTCAAGGAGGAGCGCATGAAGCAATCACGTATCGCCGCGGTGACCGCGGTCGTGGCAGCCGCAGCATTGGCATTGACCGCGTGCGCGGGCGGAAACGCATCCGTCGCGGCGACGAGCGGCGGAGAGGCCGCCGCCATCGAGGACGTCAAGATCATCGTCCCTGCAGACCCGGGTGGCGGCTGGGATCAGACCGGGCGTGCGATGTCGCAAGGTGCTCACGGACGACAAGATCGTCGGTTCCGCTCCGGTCTCCAACGTCGGCGGCGCCGGCGGTACCGTCGGCCTCGCGCAGCTCGCGAATGAGAAGGATCCGAGCCACACTCATGGTGATGGGTCTCGTCATGGTCGGCGCGATCGAGACCAACGCGTCGGCCGTGCGCCTCGAGGAGACCACCCCGATCGCGCGTCTCACGGACGAAGCGCTCGTCGTCGTCGTCCCGGCGGAGTCGAAGTACGAGACGCTCGAGGATCTCGTCGAGGACATCGTCGACAAGGGGCAGGAGGTGACGGTGACCGGCGGCTCCGCCGGCGGCGCCGACCATATCCTCGCCGGTCTGCTGCTCGAAGCCGCGGGAGTCGACGGAGCCGAGATCCCGGAGAAGCTCAACTACACGCCGAACTCCGGTGGTGGCGAGGCGGTGTCGCTGCTCATCGGCAACAAGGTCGCTGCCGGTATCTCCGGCGTCGGCGAGTTCGTCCAGTACGTCGAGGACGGCTCGATGCGCGCGTTGGCAGTCTCCGGTGCCGAGCCCGTCGCGTCGCTTCCCGACGTGCCGACCATCACTGAGGCCGGGTATGACGTCGTGCTCACCAACTGGCGCGGCGTGATCGCGCCCGGTGGCATCTCCGACGACGAGCGGGCTGAGCTCGAGCGCATCGTCACCGAGATGCACGACACCGGAGCATGGACGGAGGAACTCGAGACCAAGGGCTGGGCGGATGCGTTCCTGACCGGTGACGAGTTCGACAGCTTCCTCGAGGAGAACATCACCGACATCACCGGCACGCTCAAGAACATCGGACTGATCTGACATGAATGCGCCGATCCTCGGGGCGAGCGGGCGGGCCGAGGCGACTCGGTCCGCCCCGCGGGTTCCCATCGGTGAGCTCGTCTTCGCCCTCATCATGATCGCTCTCGGCGTCTTCGCGCTCGTGGGCGTCTTCACGATCCACGTCCCCGTCGGCGTGCAGGTCGGGCCGACCGTCTTCCCGATCTTCGTCTCGATCATCCTGCTGTGCTCCGCGGTCGCCGTTCTGGTCACGGTGCTGCGCGGCAAGCGCGCGGAGGTCGAGGAAGGCGAGGACATCGATCCCACTGCCCGAACCGACTGGCTGATCCTTGCGAAGATCGTCGGGGCCGTGGTCGCCCACCTGCTGCTGATCGACATCATCGGCTGGGCGCCGGCAGCGACGGTGCTCTTCGGCGTGGTCGCATGGTCGCTCGGCGCCAAGCGCTGGTGGCTGGCGTTCGTCATCGGACTCGCCGTCAGCCTGACGATACAGGTCGTCTTCGGCGGCCTGATGGGACTGTCGCTGCCCTGGGGGCCGGCGCTCGGATGGCTCGGGGGGATGTTCTGATGGACAGCTGGACCCTGCTCCTCGAGGGCTTCGCGACCGCCTTGCAGCCGCAGTACCTCGTGTTCGCGTTCTTCGGAGTGCTGATCGGCACCGCGGTCGGCGTGCTGCCGGGCATCGGACCTGCGATGACCGTCGCCCTGCTGCTGCCACTCACCTACACGCTCGACCCCACCGCCGCGCTGATCACCTTCGCGGGCATCTACTACGGCGGCATGTACGGTGGCTCGACGACCAGCATCCTGTTGAACACACCAGGTGAATCGGCATCCATCGTGACGGCCATCGAAGGCAACAAGATGGCGAAACTGGGGCGCGGGGCGGCCGCGCTTGCGACAGCCGCGATCGGCTCGTTCGTCGCCGGCACCATCGCCACCGTGGGCCTCACTCTGCTCGCGCCCGTTCTGGCGCAGTTCGCGGTCAACCTCGGCCCGGCTGACTACGTCGCGCTCATCGTGATCGCGTTCATCACCGTGGGTGCCCTGATCGGCAGCTCGATTCCGCGAGGCATGACGTCGCTCGGCGTCGGGCTGTTCCTCGGGCTCGTCGGCACGGACACTCTCACCGCTCAGCAGCGGTACACGCTGGGACTGCTGCCGCTGTCGGATGGGATCGACATCGTGCTCGTCGCGGTGGGACTCTTCGCCGTCGGTGAGACGCTGTACATCGCCGCTCGGCTGCGACGAGGCACCATCGACGTTATCCCGGTCACGGGGGGCTGGCGCAGCTGGATGACCAAGAGCGACTGGAAGCGCTCGTGGAAGCCATGGTTGCGGGGTACGGCGATCGGCTTCCCGATCGGCACCATCCCCGCGGGCGGCGCGGACGTCGCGACGTTCCTGTCATACGCGACCGAGCGCAAGCTCTCCCGGCACAAGAACGAGTTCGGCCGCGGAGCGATCGAGGGCGTGGCAGGTCCCGAGTCCGCGAACAATGCGGCTGCAGCCGGTGTGCTCGTGCCCCTGCTGACGCTCGGCCTGCCCACGACCGCGACGGCGGCGATCATCCTGGTCGCATTCCAGGCGTACGGACTGCAGCCGGGACCGCAGCTGTTCCAGAACCAGCCTGCGCTGGTGTGGGCGCTGGTGGCGAGCCTCTACGTGGGCAATGTCATCCTCATCATCCTCAATCTGCCGCTCGTCGGCATGTGGGTGAAGCTGCTGCAGATCCCGCGGCCGTACCTGTATGCGGGCATCCTGCTGTTCGCCGCGTTCGGAGCGTATGCGCTCAACTTCGCGGTCGTGGACATCCTGATCCTCGCGATCGTCGGCATCCTCGGGTACTTCATGCGACGCTACGGGTATCCGGTGGCTCCGCTCGTGGTCGGCATGATCCTCGGGCCGATGGGGGAGGAGTACCTGCGCAAGGCGCTGCAGCTGAGTCAGGGCGACCTCTCGACGCTGTTTCTGCAGCCCTTCGCCGCATCGGCGTATCTCGCGCTCGCGGTGCTCGTCGCCGGTGGGCTGTGGCTGCGCCGCCGCCAGCGCCGGTACGAGCAGGCGCTGACGGAGTCGATCGCCGTGCCGATCAAAGCCGATTCAGAGGTCTGACTCGTCGCGCACCCTGCCCTCCGACAGGAGGGCGGGGTGCGCGGGGCTAGGCTGAAGACGTGATGGATGCCGCAACTTCGCCGCGCCATGGGGCGCGAGCATATGCGGTCTATGTGGTCATCGGGCTGTTCGCCGGGCTCCTCTCCGGACTCTTCGGGGTCGGCGGCGGAACGATCATCGTGCCGCTGCTGGTGCTGATGCTGCACTTCGATCAACGACGCGCAGCAGGCACATCGCTTGCGGCCATCGTGCCGACCGCGGCCGTCGGCGTCATCTCCTATGCGGCGTCCGGGTCGGTGGCCTGGGTGCCGGCGATCATCCTCGCCGTCGGCGCAGTGGTGGGCGCACAGATCGGCACTCGATTGCTGCCGCGGATCTCGCAGACCGCCCTGCGCTGGGGCTTCGTGGGGTTCCTGGTCGTGGTGATCGCGAGTCTCTTCCTGGTGATCCCTTCTCGGGATGCCGCCTTCGACCTCACCTGGTGGAGCGGACTTGCGCTGGTCGTCGTCGGCATCGGCACGGGCATCCTCGCCGGCCTGATCGGCGTCGGCGGCGGAGTGATCGTCGTTCCCGTGCTCATGCTGGCGTTCGGCACGAGCGACCTGGTCGCCAAGGGCACGTCGTTGCTGATGATGATTCCGACAGCCGTTTCCGGCACTGTCGGGAATCTTCGACACCGCAACGTCGACGTGCTCGCGGCGGCGGTCATCGGCGTATCCGCGTGTACCACCACCGCTCTCGGCGCATGGCTGGCGACGATCATCGATCCCGCGTTCGGCAACATGCTGTTCGCGGCATATCTCGTCATCATCGCCGCGCAGATGGCGATGAAAGCCATTCGCGGACGCCAGCGCTGAGCACACGCAGCGTGGCGCTCGGTAGACTCGACGAGTGCCTGTGAACTCAGAATTGGTCGGCCGGGAGTTCCCGCCGACGGCCCCGTACCTCGTCGGACGCGAGAAGGTGCGCGAGTTCGCGCGCGCCGTCTTCGCCGATGCCCCGCAGCACACCGACGAGATCGCGGCGCGCGCCGCCGGCTTCGCCGATGTCGTCGCCCCGCCGACCTTCGCGATGGTGATCCAGGACCACACGCTGCAGCAGCTGCTGGCCGAACCCGACTCGGGGATCGTTCTCGCGCGCACCATCCATGCCGAGCAGCGCTTCACGTACTCGCGTCCGATCGTCGCGGGTGATGCGCTGAGCGCGCAGCTGAAGGTCACCGGCATCCGCATGATGGCGGGCAACGCGCTGATCACCAGCGACGCGGAGATCACGGATGCCGAGGGTGCCCACGTCGTGACGGCCACCAGCGTCCTGCTGGTCGGCTCCGACCCGGAAGGAGAGGCGGAGTGATGGCCTACACGGTCGGAGACACCATCGCCGAGCGGACCGTGCACCTCACCCGGGAGTCGCTCGTCCGCTATGCCGGAGCATCCGGCGACTTCAACCCGATCCACTACCGCGATGACGTCGCGGCATCCGTCGGCCTGCCGGGTGTGCTCGCGCACGGCATGCTGACCATGGGCATCGGCTCCTCAGTCGTGCTCGCCGCTCTCGAGCCGGGTGCCCGCATCCTCGACTACGGGGTGCGCTTCACCAAGCCCGTCGTCGTGGATCCCGTGGACGGCGCCGACGTGCACGTGCTCGCCACCGTCGGCGCGGTCGACGAGACGTCGGCACGCATCGACCTCAAGGTCACCTTCAACGACGCCACCGTGCTGGTCAAGGCGCAGCTGCGCGTCGCGGTCTGACATATGGACCTCTCGAACCCCGTGGAGATCGCCCCGATCCGGCTGTCCGAGCTCACGACGCTGCGCACCGGTGCCGCCCCGGAGCGGATGCTGCAGGCCGCGACCACCGCAGAACTCGCCGACGCACTCCGGGAGACCTGGGCGCGTGGCGACGAGTGGTTCGTGCTCGGCGGCGGTTCGAATCTCTTCATCGGCGACGAGCCGTTCGACGGCACCGTCATCCGTGTGCTGACGCGCGGCATCGACGAACTCCCGTCACCGCATCCGGGACGCGTGCGGTTGCGCGCGCTGGCCGGCCACAGCTGGGATGCGCTCGTCGCCCATGCGGTCGATCGGGGTTATGCCGGACTGGAGGCGATGTCCGGCATCCCTGGCACCGTCGGCGCCGCACCGGTGCAGAACATCGGAGCGTACGGACAGGAGATCCAGGAGACGCTCGTCGAGGTCGAGCTCATCGACGAGTCCACCGGCGAGATCTCGGTCGTGCCCGCAGCCGACCTCGGACTCGGCTTCCGCACCTCGGTGTTCAAGCACCACTACGGCGGCGAGCCGCTGCGCCGTGCGGTCATCCTCTCGGTGACGGTCGACCTGCACATCGCGAACGAGCGCGTGGTGCGGGGCGAGCAACTGCGGCGAGCCCTCGGGCTTCGGGATGACGCCCCCGTGCCTCTCGCCTGGGTGCGCGAACGCATCCTCGCCACCCGCGCGTCGAAGGGCATGCTGCTCGACGAGCGCGACCCCGACACGCACGGCGTCGGCTCGTTCTTCCAGAACGCGGTCGTGCCGGAGGCTGTCGCTCGTGCGCTGCCGCCGGAGTGCCCCCAGTGGCCCGTGGCCCCCGACCTCGACGCGGTGACGGTCATCCCGCTCGCGTCCTACGACGGTCTCCTCCCGACGCCGCGCCATGAGGCTTCCGACGTGAAGGTGAGCGCCGCGTGGCTCATCGAGCAGGCCGGCATCGGCAAGGGATTCAAGCTCCCGCGCTCCCGTGCCTCCGTGTCGACGAAGCACGCTCTCGCACTGACCAACCGAGGCGGCGCGACCGCGGGTGAGGTCGCGGAACTCGCCCGCTTCATCCAGAGCCGCGTGCACGCGGAATTCGGCCTCGTGCTCCAGCCGGAGCCGGTGCTGGTCGGCGTGGAGTTGTAGGACGATCCGGCGGATCGAGAGTACGCTCTGCGCATGGCCGGACTCGTCCCGTATCTCTTCTTTCCCGGAACCGCTGCCGAAGCGCTGACGTTCTACCACGGCGTCTTCGGGGGCGAACTCGACCTGCACACCTACGTGGAGTTCGCTCGCACCGACGGGCCCGGTGATGCCATCGCGCACGGTATGCTGCGCGGCCCGGTCGAGGTGTTCGCGGCGGATGCCGGTCCCGACCAGGACGCCGTGCACATCGTCGGCGCCGTCTTCTCGCTGCTCGGAACGGCGGATGCGCCGACCCTCACCCGCTGGTTCGACGCGCTCGCCGAGGGCGGGTCGGTGACCGATCCGCTGCAGAAGCGCCCGTGGGGCGACTACGACGGTCAGGTCACCGATCGCTACGGCATCCGCTGGCTCATCGGCTTCGAGGACTAGGCGCGGACGCCAGCCCACGCGGCAGCTTCCATGACGACGTCGAGACCCACACCTCGCGCCGAGACCCCTGTCTACAGACGGGGGTCTCGGCGGCAACTGTGGGTTTCGGCGACCAAGGGAGCTACATATCAGGAGAACAGGCGCTGCAGGCGCTGCACGCCCTCGAGCAGCGCGTCGTCGCCGAGAGCGTACGACATGCGGAGGTAGCCACTCGGCCCGAACGCCTCACCCGGAACGACGGCGACCTCGGCCTGCTCGAGGATGAGGTCGGCGAGCTCGAGCGACGTCGTCGGCGTCACGCCGCCCCAGGTGCGGCCGAGCAGGCCCTGCACGTCGGGGTAGACGTAGAAGGCGCCGAGCGGGTTCGGCACCCGCATTCCGTCGATCTTGGAGAGTTCGGCGACGATCAGCCGGCGGCGGCGGTCGAACGCCTCGCGGAACTGCTCGGCCTCGGTCTGCGGACCGTTGAGGGCGGCGATCGCGGCCTTCTGGGCGACGTTGTTCACGTTGCTGGACAGGTGCGACTGCAGGTTGCCGGCGATCTTGATCGCGTCGGCGGGGCCGACCATCCAGCCCACTCGCCAGCCGGTCATCGCGTAGGTCTTCGCGACGCCGTTGACGAGGATCGTCTGGCCCGCCGCTTCCGGGACCGCTTCGACGATCGAGGTCGCCTTGATGCCCTCGTACGTGAGGTTCTGGTAGATCTCGTCGGAGATGATCCAGATGCCGTGCTCGACGGCCCACTCGCCGATCTCCTTCGTCTCCTCTGCGGTGTAGACCGATCCGGTCGGGTTCGACGGCGACACGAAGACGAGCACCGTCGTGCGATCGGTGCGCGCGGCCTCGAGCTGCTCGACGGTCACCTTGTAGTCCTGGTCGGCGCCGGCGAACACCTCGACCGGGACGCCGTCGGCGAGACGGATCGCCTCGGGGTACGTGGTCCAGTACGGCGCGGGCAGCAGCACCTCGTCGCCCGGGTTCACCACGGCCTGGAACGCCTGGTAGACGGACTGCTTGCCGCCGTTGGTGACGATGACCTGGCTGGCGGAGACCTCGAGCCCCGAGTCGCGCAGCGTCTTCGCGGCGATCGCCTCGCGCAGTGCCGGCAGGCCCGGAGCAGGGGTGTAGCGGTAGCTCGCCGGATCGGCGAGGGCGATGGCTGCGGCATCCACGATGAACTGCGGCGTCGCGAAGTCCGGCTCACCGGCCGCATAGGAGATGATCGGCTTGCCCTCGGCCTTGAGGGCCTTGGCCTTGGCATCCACCTTGAGGGTGGCGGACTCGGCGATGGCGGACAGCTTGCGAGAGAGGGGTGCGCGTTCGGTCACGCCTTCGAGCGTACTCGGATCGACAGGGCAACAGAGGTGTCGGATGCCGACAAGAACGCGAAATCTTGAGAGGTGCGAAGCATTCCGTGTGCGAGGCGTCGTTCCGGGCACGAGACACCGCGCGCGACGCGTCGTTTCGTGCCCGCGGTGCTGCTCGGTGTGGAATGCGCCGGTTCGAGCGGTGGATGCCGCGTCAGAGGCCGTGCGCCTGGGCGACGGCCGCGAGTGTGATCTGCCCGCCCTGGATGTTCAGGCCCTTGGCCAGCGCGGCATCGTCTGCAGCGGCGCGCTCCCAGCCCTTCCCGGCGATCGCCGAGACATAGGGGAGGGTGGCGTTGGTCAATGCGCGGGTCGCCGTCTCCGGGACGGCGCCCGGCATGTTCGCGACGCAGTAGTAGATCGAGTCGTGCACGGTGAAGGTGGGGTCGTCGTGCGTGGTCGGGCGTGAGCCCTCGAAGCATCCGCCCTGGTCGATCGCGATGTCCACCAGAACCGAGCCGGACTTCATCGTGGCGACCATCGCGTCGGTGACGAGCTTCGGGGCCGCGGCCCCCGGGATCAGGACGGAACCGATGACGAGGTCGGCCGTCGCGAGCTCCTCGGCGATGTCGTAGCGGCTGGATGCGCGCGTCTCGATCGCGCCGCCGTAGCGGTGCTCCAGCTCGCGCAGTCGCGGCAGCGAGATGTCGATCACGGTGACGTTCGAACCGAGGCCGAGCGCGTTGGCTGCGGCGTGCTCGCCCGCGACTCCGCCGCCGATCACGACGGTCTTCGCCCGGGGAGTGCCGGCGATGCCGCCGAGGAGGACGCCGCGTCCGCCGGCGGAGCGCATCAGCGAGTACGAGCCCATCGTGACCGAGAGGCGGCCGGCGATCTCACTCATCGGCACGAGCAGCGGCAGGGTGCGGTCGGGCAGCTGCACGGTCTCGTAGGCGACGGCCGTGGTGCCCGCGTCGACGAGGGCCGTCGTCAGCGCCCGGTCGGCGGCGAGGTGCAGGTAGGTGAAGAGTGTCAGGTCCGGGCGGAGGAAGCCGTACTCCTGAGGGATCGGCTCCTTGACCTTGATCAGCAGATCGGCTTCGCCCCACACCTCGACGGCGGACGCGATGATCTCGGCGCCGGCTGCGCGATAGGCGTCGTCGTCGATGCGCGACCCGAGCCCGGCACCCGACTGCACGAGGACGCGATGTCCCTCATGGACGAGGCGGTCGGCGCCGGCCGGGGTGAGGGCGACCCGGCTCTCGTTGTTCTTGACCTCGGTGGGCACGGCGATGTTCATCGATCCTCCTGACAATGGCAGCGGTGAGGAAAGGATCGCAGAATCGTCGGGGCTGCGAAAGGTTCACTGAAGACTATTCGTCGTAGATGAGGATCGTGAATAATCATTCGGATGGAGATGCCATCAGACGCCCCGCAGCCGAACGCACTACGGGCACCGGCTCTCGACGCGATCGACGCGCAGATCGTCGGCCTGCTCGTGGCCGACGGCCGCATGACGAACGCCGAACTCGCCGCCACCCTCGGTGTCGCGCCGTCGACGGCCCACGCCCGGTTGCGGTCGCTTCTCGACAGAGGTGTCATCACCGGATTCCACGCCAGCGTCGACGAGCGGATGCTGGGTTCCGGCCTTCAGGCGGTCATCGGCGTCACGCTGCGCCCGAGCGGACGCCGCGAGAGCATCGTCGAGTTCGCCGACCGGGTGCGCGGACTGCCGCAGGTCATCCAGGTCTTCTTCCTCGGCGGAGAAGACGACTTCCTGCTGCACATCGCGGTCGCCGACTCGTCGCAGATGCGCGAGTTCGTGCTCGAGCATCTCTCGGCGCAGAGCAGCGTGGCCTCGACCCGCACCAGCATCGTCTTCGACTACCACCGCAATTCTGTCGCCGCCTCGTTCGAGTGAACCTGACGACGGAAAGCCAGTGCGGTTCTCCGGCGGCGTCACCCCAGGTCGTAGAGCAGCACGAGATCCGCGGCGGCGATACCGCCGGACACCAGGACGATCGCCCCGAAGATCGCCAGCGGCAGCGGCTTCGGCACCCGGATCAGCAAGAGCATCCCCACGATGAGGAGCAGCCCGAAGAACCACCACCCGAAGATGAACAGGTACGCCGGGATCATGAAGAGGAAGAACGCCTCCGCCGGAACGGATCCGGGTATCAGCCGTGATTCCGAGACGAGCAGCACGAGCGCCGAGAAGATGACCACGGCCGAGACGACGAAGATCGTCCGGGCGATGGCGCGGCGTCGCGGTCCGGTACCGGTGATGGTCTCAGTCGTGGGCATGACTGGGAACGTACTCGGATCCGCCCGGCGGCGTTCGGGTTATCCACAACCCGCGGGTGCAGAACCAGGCCCCGGGATGCTGCGGGTATCGCAGCATCCCGGAGCCTGGGCTTGTTCGGGCGCGGCCTCGCCGGGGCATCCGGCCCGCCGCGGAGCCGGTGTCAGCCGAACTGGTTCATCGTGTTGTGCTGACCTCCGGCCTTGAGGGCGGCATCGCCTGCGAAGTACTCCTTGTGATTGTCACCGAGGTCGCTTCCGGCCATGTTCTGGTGCTTGACCGTGGCGATCCCGCCGCGGATCTCGCGGCGCTGGACACCCTTGACGTAGGCGAGCATCCCCTCGTCGCCGAAGTATCCCTTCGCGAGATCGTCGGTCGAGAGCGCCGCCGTGTGATAGGTCGGGAGCGTGATGAGATGGTGGAAGATCCCGGCGCGGGCTGCGCTGTCGCGCTGGAACGTGCGGATCTTGTCGTCGGCCAGCTGCGCGAGCTCGGTGTCGTCGTACTCGACGCTCATGAGGGCGTTGCGGTCGTATGCCGAGACATCCGTTCCCTCCTCCGCGAGCAGGTCGTACGCCTGCTGACGGAAGTTCAGCGTCCAGTTGAACGACGGGCTGTTGTTGTAGACGAGCTTCGCATTCGGGACTTCACGGCGGATCGCATCGACCATGCCCGCGATCTGCTCCACATGCGGCTTCTCCGTCTCGATCCACAGCAGGTCAGCGCCGTTGCGCAGCGACGTGATGCAGTCGAGCACGACCCGCTCCTCACCGGTACCGGGGCGGAACTGGTACAGGTTGCTGGCCAGGCGCTTCGGCCGCAGCAGCGCGCCGTCACGCTTGATCACCACGTCACCGTTGCCGAGGTCGTCCTCCGAGACCACTTCGACGTCGAGGAAGGAGTTGTACCGGTCGCCGAGGTCGCCCGGCTCGTGCGTGACGGCGAGCTTCTGCGTGAGGCCGGCGCCGAGCGAATCGGTGCGGGCGACGATGATGCCGTTGTCGATGCCGAGTTCGAGAAACGCGTGCCGGACCGCGTTGATCTTCGCGATGAAGTCCTCATGCGGCACGGTGACCTTGCCGTCCTGATGGCCGCACTGCTTCTCATCCGAGACCTGATTCTCGATCTGGATGGCGCACGCGCCCGCCTCGATCATCTTCTTGGCGAGGAGGTACGTCGCCTCCGGGTTGCCGAAGCCCGCGTCGATGTCGGCGATGATCGGAACGACATGCGTCTCGTAGTTGTCGATCTGGGACTGGATGAACTCGACAGCGGTCTCGTCTCCGCCGGCGCGGGCGGCGTCGAGCTGGGAGAAGAGCAGGTCGAGCTCACGGGCGTCGGCCTGACGGAGGAAGGTGTAGAGCTCCTCGATCAGGGCGGGCACCGCGGTCTTCTCGTGCATCGACTGGTCCGGCAGCGGGCCGAACTCGGAACGGAGCGCGGCGACCATCCACCCGGAGAGATAGAGGTACCGCTTGCTGGTGGACTTCAGGTGCTTCTTGATCGAGATGAGCTTCTGCTGCCCGATGAAGCCGTGCCACACGCCGAGCGACTGGGTGTACGCCGACGAGTCGGCGTCGTACTCCTCCATGTCGCGGCGCATGATGTCGGCCGTGTACTGCGCGATCTCCAATCCGGTGCGGAACCGGTTCTGCGCGCGCATCCTGGCGACGGATTCGGGGTCGATGGCTCGCCAGCTGGAGCCGTTCGCGTCCTTCAGCGTCTGGAGCGTGTCGATGTCGTTCTGGTACGGGGTCATGTCATGCCCTTCGGGGTCGTGGACGGTCAGTCGGTCTCGGTGAGGTAGCGACTGTACGCACCGAGAGTGAGGAATGTGGGGAACTCCTCCTGCAGGGCGACCTCGCGGAAGACCTCGGCCGCGTCGTCGAACCGGTCTCCCGCCGAACGGGTGGCCTGGGCGAGCACCTGCGTGATCAGGCCCTCGACGTAGTCCGGAGTGATCGCCGTGCCGTCTTCGGTGGAGCGATCCTGGTGGATCCACTGCCAGACCTGCGAGCGGCTGATCTCCGCCGTCGCCGCATCCTCCATCAGGTTGTCGATCGCCACGGCGCCGAGGCCGCGCAGCCATGCCTCGAGGTAGCGGATCGCCACCGACACGTTGTCGCGCACTCCCTGAGCGGTGATGGGCCGGCCGATGTGCAGGTCCAGCAGATCGGATGCTGTCACGTGCACGTCGTCACGCTGACGGTCGACCTGGTTCGGGCGGTCGCCGAGCACCGCATCGAACTCCGCCTGAGCGGTGGCGATCAGGTCGGGGTGCGCCACCCAGGTGCCGTCGAAGCCGTCTCCGGCCTCGCGCCTCTTGTCGGCGGACACCTTCTCGACGGCGCGGGCCGTGACCTCGGCATCCCGGCGATTCGGGATGAATGCGCTCATGCCGCCGATGGCGAAGGCACCGCGACTGTGGCAGGTCTTCACCAGCAGCTCGGTGTACGCCCGCATGAAAGGCACCGTCATCGTGACCTCGCTGCGGTCCGGCAGCACGAAGCGGGCACCGCGGCCGCGGTAGTTCTTGATGATCGAGAAGATGTAGTCCCAGCGTCCAGCGTTGAGACCTGCGCAGTGGTCGCGCAGCTCGTAGAGGATCTCGTCCATCTCGAATGCGGCGGGCAGTGTCTCGATGAGCACGGTGGCGCGGATCGTGCCGTGCGGGATGCCGATGTACTCCTCGCTGAAGCGGAATACGTCGTCCCACAGCTTCGCCTCTTCACTGGACTCGATCTTGGCGATGTAGAAGTACGGCCCGCGGCCGGCGTCGATGAGCGCCTGGGCGTTGTGGAAGAAGTAGAGCCCGAAGTCGACCAGCGAGCCCGATGCGGCCATCCGGCGACCCGCGCGGTCGGTGAACTCCATATGCTTCTCGGTGAGGTGCCAGCCGCGCGGCCGCATCACGATCGTCGGCGTGTGCTCGGCGGTGACACGGTACTCCTTGCCCTCCGGGCTCGTGAAGCTCAGCTCGCCGCGGATCGCATCGCGCAGCGACAGCTGTCCCTCGATGACGTTCTTCCACGTAGGGCTGGTGGCGTCCTCCTGGTCGGCCAGCCAGACCCGCGCCCCCGAGTTCAGTGCGTTGATGGTCATCTTCGGGTCTGTAGGACCGGTGATCTCGACGCGACGGTCCTCGAGACCGGGGCCGGCACCGGCGACGCGCCAGTCGGCATCCTCGCGGATGTGCGCGGTGTCGTCGCGGAAGCTCGGGTCGTGGCCGTTGCCGATCTCGAACCGCCGGCGCATCCGGTCGGCAAGACGGTCGTGCCGGCGGTTGGTGAAGCGGTGGTGGAGTTCGGTGAGGAAGGCGACCGCCTCGGGCGTGAGGATCTCGTCATAGCGATCGCGGGTGGGGCCCGTGATCTCGATCGCGGGTCCCTGCTGCGCCGTCTGGATCGGCGCGGTGAACGCGGCAGCGGTGGGAGTGGTCATGATGAGTCCTTTCGGTCGTTCTCGGCGGTGGAACTGCCGGGTGGCTTGGTTCCACTGTGGGTGAAGTTTCTGCATCCACCCAGCCAGATCGCATGTGAAGTTTGGCTGAAATTCTCGTTCTGTGACAGAATCGGCGCCATGGTCACCGTTGACACTGCAGAAGAGACCGACGCCCTCACGATCGGCCGCCGCATCCGGCAGTTGCGAACGGCGCGGGGGATGACCCTCGACGACCTCGCTACGGCCGTCGACCGGGTGCCCAGCCAGCTCTCGATGATCGAGACCGGCAAACGCGAGCCGAAGCTCACTGCCCTGCAGGCGATCGCCCGTGCCCTCGGAGTCACGATCGACGCGCTGCTCGAGGGTGAGCCCCTCGATGAGCGCAGCGCCGCGGAGATCGCGCTGGAACGGGCGATGAAGGGGCAGACCTTCCAAGCCCTCGGCATCGAGCCGTTCCGGATCGGCAAGGGAATGCCGACCGACGCGCTGAAGGCGCTGCTCGCGCTGCATGGAGAGATCGACCGGCTGCGCGATGAGCGGGCGGCGACTCCCGAGGAGGCGCGGAGGGCGAATGTCGAGCTGCGCCATCTCATGCGCCGCCAGGACAACCACTTCGCAGACCTGGAGACGAAGGCGTCAGAGATCCTGACCGCGGTCGGGCATCCCGGCGGTCCGCTCACGCAACGCACTGCATCCGAGATCGCGGCCTATCTCGGATTCACCCTGCACTACGCCCCCGACCTGCCGCAGACCACACGCAGCGTCGCGGATCTCGCCAACGGGCGGCTGTACCTCTCCAGCCAGGTGCCGGCGAAGGGCGACGCGCGCACCGCGGTGCTGCAGGCGCTCTCCTCCCGGATGCTGGGGCATTCCGAGCCGCGCAGCTACGCCGAGTTCCTGCGGCAGCGCGTCGAGACGAACTACCTCACCGGCGCGTTGCTGATCCCCGAGGCGCACGTCGTGCCGGCGCTGACGGATGCGAAGACCCGCCGGGCGATCTCGATCGAGGATCTTCGAGACACCTACTCCGTGTCGTACGAAACGGCAGCGCACCGCTTCACGAATCTGGCCACGCGGCACCTCGACATTCCGGTGCACTTCCTCAAGGTGCACGAATCCGGCACGATCACGAAGGCGTACGAGAACGACGACGTCAACTTCCCCACCGACCGGCTCGGCGCCATCGAGGGGCAGATGTGCTGCCGCAAGTGGACGAGCCGGGTCGTCTTCGATGAGGATGACCGCTTCAACCCGTACTACCAGTACACCGACACCGGCAACGGCACCTACTGGTGCACGGCCCGAGTGGAGTCGTCGAGTGAAGGCCTGCACTCGGTGAGCGTCGGCGTGCGCTTCGACGACACGAAGTGGTTCGTGGGACGCGACACCGCACACCGCGGCACCTCGAAGCACTCGGTCGAGGTGTGCTGCCGGCGCGCGCCTGCCGACCTCGAGCAGCGCTGGCGCGAGAACTCCTGGCCTAACGTGCGCACGCCGCGCACGCTGCTCGCGACGCTGCCGACCGGGGCCTTCCCCGGCGTCGACACGACCGATGTCTACGAGTTCCTCGAGGCGCACGCGCCGCGTTGAGTGGAGAGGGCACTCCGCCGGGGTGCTCACTCAGGCCGCCTTCACACCGCGTTCCACCGCAGGTGGTTCGCTGCGTCGAAGTCGGAGAGCGCGCGTGCGGCGTCGGACACCGGGAACATCGTCACCAGTAGTGGGCCGTCGGTCGGTGTCGGTGCGACCGCGTAGACGAGCGCTGTCGGGCCCGCGTCGGTTCGGAGCGCGACGCAAGTGACCCGGCCTTCTGCCTGCGCGGAGCGGGTGACGGTCGAACTGGTGAGCAGGGCGGATGCCGCTGCTGTCGCGCGCGACAGGAGCGTCGCGTCGGCGTCCCACGGCGAGAAGCTGTGCTCCGGCAGCCCCAATCCCCTGGCCAGCTCGCCGCTGAGCCAACGCACACGCTTGAGCCCGTAGGGCGTCGGCTCGAGGGAGAGGAGGTAGCCGTAGCAGTGCAGGAGTCCTGCATTGCCCACGGGCCAGGATGCGGGGAGTCCCGCGCGGCGGTGGAGTTCTTCGAAGAGCGCTTGTGAGATGACGGGCGAGTGGGTGTTCTCGTCGATCGTCGTCGACAGCCCCCACTCCTCGAACCGGTGGGCGGCGCGGTCGCTCTCGATGGCGGCATCGAGCCAGGGGAGTGCGTCCAACGCGGCCGCAGCACCCCGGGGGTGCCGTCGGCAGCGAGCGCGGCTGCGGCGGTCAGCAAGTCGAGCGTGGACACGGCGACCACACTATGCCACCCGTGTGGACGGATTGTTCACACGGAGTTCATCGAATGTGGTCGAATCGTCCATGAAGTATCTCCATACTGGACGAAGCGTCCACGACCAGAAAGTACTCTGTGAACAGCATCCTTCTCTTTGACTTCGATGGCACGATCGCCCTCGGAGACGGCCCCGTGCTCGCCTACGCACAGCACGTCGCCTCGGTCCTTGCTGAGGGAGACGATTTCGTCGATCGAATCCGTGCAGCCCTCAACGGCGCCGACGAAGAAGCACTCGACGGCTACGACGCCGTGCGACGCGCGGCCGAGCGGCGCGGGGCGAGCATCGAGCAGCTCAGCGCTGCCTATCTCGCCAGTCGGGCACAGCTCGCAACGGATGCGGCGCCGATCTCCGCGCCGGAAGGCCTCGCCGCTTTCCTGGAGAACGCCGATGCGCTCCGCATCCTGGTGACCAACGCGCCGGCGATCCGCATGGAAGAGGCACTCGAGGTGCTCGGTCTGTCTGGGCTGTTCGATCGGATCATTGCCGGGGCCGGCAAGCCCGCAGGACTGAAGCTCGTCCTGGAGGACCTTCCGGCCGATGCCAGAGTGCTCAGCATCGGTGACATCTGGCACAACGATCTCGCGCCCGCTCATGCCGCCGGCCACGCGACCGCGCTCGTCGGGGCCTTCGCCGCACCGGACGCCACCCCGACGTACTGCGCAGCCGAGTTCTCGACCCTGATCCCCCAGCTCGAGAACTGGCTGCGTGCCTCAGACCATACCGTCCCGCACGCAGAACTCACTCACACCGAAGGATGAACATGCGCACTTCCCCCTTCCGCTCATTGACAGCGGGCGCAGTCGCGATCGGCGCACTGCTGACCGCGGTGCTCGCCGGTTGCTCCGGCAGTACCGCCCCCGAAGGATCCGCCGCTCCGCCGGCCGACCCCGAGTCGCTCGTGCTCGCTCTGGTTCCCTCACAGGATCAGGACGGCCTCGTCGACACCGCGGCTCCGCTCACCGACTACCTCAGCGAGGAGCTCGGCATCGAGGTCACCGGCGTCGTGTCGAAGGACTACCAGGCCGCCGTCGAGGCGATGGGCGCAGGTCAGGCGCAGATCGGATTCCTGCCCTCGCTGCAGCTTTGGCAGGCCAACGACATGTACGACGCGTCTGTCGTGCTCCAGACCGAGCGCAACGGCAACATCACCTACCCGGCTCAGTTCATGACGAACAATCCCGACAAGTACTGCTCCGACGAGCCCGTCGAGCGCGACGGCATGCTGTTCTGCAACGGCGCCGACGCGATGAAGGGTCCGGCCGGTCTCGACAGCATCGACAAGGTCGAGGGCGCGAAGGTCGCCATCCTCGGACCCGGGTCGCCCGCCGGCTACATCTACCCGATGCTCGCGCTGCAGGAGACGGGGCTGGACACCGACTCCGACATCGACCAGATCCCGGTGACCGCCAACGATGCCTCGGTCCTCGCCGTGTACAACGGCGACGCCGAGGTCGGCTTCAGCTTCTGGGACGCGCGGACCATCGTGGCCAAGGACACCCCCGATGTCGGCCAGAAGGTCGTCGTGTTCGCGCTGACCGAGGAGATCCCGAACGACGGGGTCGCGGTGTCGGCGGATCTGTCGCCGGAGCTTCAGAAGCGCATCACGACCGCGCTCGAGGAGTTCTCCAGCACCGAGGAGGGGTCGGCGATCCTGCAGAGCATCTATTCGATCACCAAGCTCGCACCGGCCGACCCCGAGTCCCTCGACGTCGTTGCCCGGGCGGCACAGACGCTGGGGCTTCAGTAAGTTGTCCGATCGGATTCAGAGTGTGGAGGCCGCGGCTTCGGCTGCGGCGCCCACGCCGTGGTCCATCCGCCTCGATGACGTCACTGTTCGCTATCCGAACGGCACGATCGGCCTGAACGGCGTGTCCCTCGACATCGCCGCGGGCGAGATGGTTGCGGTGGTCGGTCTGTCCGGCTCCGGGAAATCCACGCTCATCCGCACCATCAACGGCCTCGTCCCGGTGACCAGCGGCGTCCTCGATGTCGGCGAGCACCGCGTCAGCGGCGCATCGCCGCGTACGCTGCGGCGTCTGCGCGGCGATATCGGCATGGTGTTCCAGAGCTTCAATCTTGCCGGCCGTGCGAGCGTGCTGCAGAACGTCCTCGTCGGTCGCCTCGCGCACACATCGCTGTGGCGCACGATGCTCGGCGTCTATCAGGAGAGCGATCGCCAGCGTGCGTACCAGGCTCTCGATCGAGTCGGCATCCTGGCGAAGCTGCATTCCCGCGCCGCGGACCTCTCCGGTGGCCAGCAGCAGCGAGTCGCGATCGCCAGGGCGCTCGCCCAGGAGCCGCGCATCGTGCTTGCCGACGAACCGGTCGCCAGCCTCGACCCGCCCACTGCGCACGGCGTGATGGGCGATCTTCGCCGCATCAATCGCGATCTCGGGATCACGGTTCTGGTGAATCTGCATCTGCTCGACCTCGCACGCGAATACGGCGCGAGGATGATCGGGATGCGGGCCGGTGAGGTCGTCTACGACGGCCCTGCAGCCAGCGCGACCGATGCCGACTTCGAGAGCATCTACGGACGCTCGATCAGCGCAGGGGATCGGTTGGACACGTGAGCGAGACCACTGCTGCCCCGCTGGTGCTTCCGGCGAAACCACGGGGCGCCTGGAAGGGGCCGACGATCGCTCTGGTGATCGTCGCCGTCACCGTCGTCATGTGCCTTCCCGGGATCGGCATCGGCGTCGATCTGGGTGCCATCGGCCGCAATTGGCAGAACGGCGCCGACAAGATCGTCAAGCTGTTGGTCCCCGACTGGAGTTTCTTTCCTCGTACGATCCCGGCCCTGGTCGAGACGTTGCAGATGGCCGTCATCGCCACGGCCGTCGGCGCGTTCGTCGCACTGCCGTTGAGCTTCTGGGCGGCGCGCAGCACGAACCCGAACGCCTCGGCACGCGTCGTCGTCCGCGGCATCCTGAACGTCGTCCGCAGTGTTCCGGATCTCCTGTACGCGGCCGTTCTCGTGGCTATGGTCGGCGTCGGTGCCCTTCCCGGCATGCTCGCGCTGCTGCTCTTCAACGTCGGCATCATCGTCAAGCTCGTCTCCGAGGCCATCGACACGAATGACGCGGGGCCGCTCGAGGCGGGTCGTGCCGTCGGCGCCACCCAGACCCAGATCAACCGTACGCTCGCGCTGCCGGATGCCTGGCCCGCGTTCGCGAACCAGACTCTCTACGTGTTCGAGCTGAATGTGCGTGCCTCCACGGTGCTCGGTCTTGTGGGCGCCGGGGGGCTGGGCCTGCTGATCGATGCCGTCCGCACCTTCTACCGCTACGACCAGCTGTCCTTGATCATCCTGGAGATCCTCGTGATCGTGCTCGTCATCGATGTGGTCAGCGACGCCATCCGGCGGAGGCTGGTGTGAGCGCCGCATTGACTGTGCTGCCGGACAAGCCGCGCCGGCCCTGGTTGGTCGCAGGCGGGATCCTGATCACGGCGATCGTGGTGCTCGCGTTCTGGTCGATCGACATCAACTGGACGCGGCTCGCCGATCTGCCCGCCGAGATCGTCCGCTACTTCGTTCTGATGTTCGCCTCGCCGAACTGGGAGAAGCTGCCTGAGGCGCTGTGGCAGACCTGGCGCAGCATCGAGATGGCATGGGTCGGCACGATCCTCGGCATCCTCCTGGCGACACCGTTGAGCCTGCTCGCGGCGCGCGGCTTCGGTCCGGTCTGGCTGCGCACGTTGCTGCGGGGGCTGTTCTCGCTGATCAGGGCGGTGCCGGAGATCATCATCGCGATCGTCATCCTGTCGGTGACAGGACTCACTCCGTTCACCGGTGCGCTGGCTCTGGCGATCAACGGCATCGGCACGCTCGGCAAATGGGGGTACGAAGCTGTCGAGGCCGTGCCGTCGGGCCCGATCGAAGCAGCACGCGCGGCCGGCGGCAGCACCCCGCAGATATTGCGCTGGGGTGTCTGGCCGCAGGCGGAACCGGCATTCTGGTCGTTCTGGCTGTACCGTTTCGAGATCAACGTGCGCTCGTCTGCGGTGCTCGGGCTCATCGGCGTCGGCGGGATCGGTGACATGCTCACCTCGTACACCCAGTACCGTGAGTGGTCGACGGTGGGTGTTCTCCTCATCGTGGTCGTCACGGTGACGATGTTGATCGACGGAGCATCCGGGGCGATTCGGCGCCGGATCATGGAGGGAGCCCGCGCCCGTGTTCTCGCCTAGTGCCCCGCCGACGGTCCGCATCGTCGCCGTGCTGAATACCCTGCAACCTGCCGAGCGACGAGTGGCTGAGCTCATCGCGGAATCCCCTGACGCGGTTGTGGAGTGGACGGCGCAGGAGCTCGCCGACCGGGCAGGCGTCGGCCGCGCCACGGTGGTGCGCGCCTGCCAGACGTTCGGGTATCGCGGCTATCCGCAGTTGCGCGTGGCGCTTGCCGCGGAGCTGGGTGGCGGAACGGGGGAGTCGGCGGTCGATCACGGGCCGGGAGTACTCGGGCGGATGAGGGGTGAGATCGACCGACTGGCGGCTTCGCTGCCCGCTCTGGCCAGTCTGCTCGATGCCGGCGTCGTCGCCGAGGCCGTGGGTCTTGCCGCATCCGCTCGTCGTCTGCTCGTCCTCGCGAACGGATTGTCATCGCCGATCGCGAGCGATATGGCGATGCGGCTGACCGCGGCAGGACGCCCGGCCGAGTTCATCGCCGACGCGATCGCCCAGCAGATCGCCGCGCGCCACCTGTCGCCGGAAGACGTATGTCTCGTCGTGAGCGGGTCCGGCGCGAACGAGGCCAGCCTGCGCGTGGCAGCGGCGGCGTCACGAGGGGGCGCGAAGGTGATCACTTTGACGTCATTCGCCTCATCGGCGCTGACGGAGATCGCGACGCTGTCATTGGTGATCGCCCCTTCTGGCGTGAGCTTTCGGGACGAACTCGCGCACACCTCGCGCGTCGCGTACCTGTTGTTCGCCGAGGTCTTCGCGGCTGCTGTCGCGGCTGAGCGTGGAGCGGATGCCGTTCGAGCGCGTGCCCACGCGCTCGAGGTCGTCTCGGACAACCTGGGTGAGAGCGAGTCCGAGTAGTCAGTCGGGTTTCGGTGCTCAGGCGCCGATTCCTCGCAGCACCATCCGCAGTCCCTCCTCGAATGCGGCATCGACGTCACCGCCCTGACGGAACCCGCCGTTCTGCTCCATCATGCAGAAAGAACTCCGCATCGGTGATGACATCATCGCGGTGCACGCGATCGTGACCGATGGCGGCGTGACTCTCATCGACGCCGGGCTCTCCGGCGATCTGCGGATGCTCCGCGCGGCGCTCGCTCGCGCGCTCGGTCCGTCACCGCCGACGCATGGCGTCTCGAGCCGGCCCTCGCCTTCCTCTGGACGGGTATTCGGCGGTGCGGGCTTCGCACCCGCCACATCGCCGATCTGGGTACGGTCGCCGATGGCGATGTCCTGGGCCTGCCCGGACGCCCGGAGATCATCGCGATACCTGGGCATACGCCTGGCTCCGTCGCGATCCGCGTCCCGGCCGCGGATGCCCTGTTTCTCGGCGACGCGATCACCACGCGGCACGTGCTCACCGGTGCGAGCGGCGCCCGCCTCGCACCGTTCGGTGACGATGCTGAGATGACGCGGCAGAGCTCGGGTGAGGCCATCGATGCTCATGCCGGCGGCGCAGCCGGCCTCGAGGGGGAGTAGCCGGGAGCTCCGGTGATGGCGGCGATCAGATCGGAGTAGGTGGCATCCGCTCCGGTGAACGAACCGTTGTTGCGTCCGTGGCGGAGGACCTCGATCCGGTCGGCGATGGCCCGCACGTCGCTCAGATTGTGACTGATGAACACGACGCCGAACCCGAGGTCGCGCAACCTTTCGATGTGCGTGAGCACCTCGGCCGTCTGCGAGACGCCGAGCGAGGCGGTCGGCTCGTCGAGCACGACCAGGCGCGGCCTGCCGATGAGCGTGCGGGCGATCGCGATCGATTGACGTTGTCCCGCCGACAGGTCGCGCAGGAGCGATTTGATGGACGGCACCCGGATCTGCAGGTCCTGTATTGCTGCTCGTGCGGCGAGCTCCATCTCGCCGTCTCGCAGCCCGCCGTGACGCTGGAGTTCGCGGCCGAGGAAGATGTTCGCGGTGACATCGAGGTTCTCGCAGACGGCGAAGTCCTGGAAGACGGTCGCGATGCCGTGCTGGTGCGCGGCGGAGGGGGAGGGGATCGTGACCTCGACGCCGTCGAGCCGGATGACGCCCGACGACGGATCCAGCGCGCCCGCGATGATCTTCGCGAGGGTCGACTTGCCGGCGGCGTTGTCACCGACCAGGCCGACGACCTCTCTCGCGTGCACCTCGAAGTCGACGTCGGTCAGGGCCTTGATCGCTCCGAAGTGGCGGCTGATGCCCTGCATCGACAGCAGCGGCGGCGGGGGTGCGGGGTCGTTCATGATCGCTCCTCGAAACGTTGGAGAACGTCCGTCGTCTGAATGATCTCGACGAGCGCGCCGGCGAGAACGGAATCCGGGGGGAGTGTCGATTGGGCGATCGCCATCTCCCGGTGACGACCGGTGTTGACGTGCTCGCGCACCGCGGTCGAGAACGCATCGAAGAAGGCGTCTCCGGCCTGCGCGAGTTCGCCGCCGACCACGATCAGGCCGGTGCCGAGCCCCTGGGCAAGGCCCGCGACGACACGGCCGATGGTGCTTCCGGCGTCGGCGACGACACGGCGACAGCCCTGATCTCCTGCGGCGGCCTGCGAGACGACATCGCGGAACGTGAGGTTGCCGTAGTGGCTGCGGAGCGGTGCGAGCAGGGCGTTCGCCCCCACCACGGTGTCGAGGCAGCCCCGCAGACCGCAGCGGCAGATCTGCCCCTGCGGGTCGACCTGGATGTGACCGATCTCCCCGGCGGTTCCGTCCGCGCCGCGATGCAACCGGGAATCGATGACGATGCCGGCGCCGGCGCCGTCGGATGCCACGACGGTGATGCTGTCGGGCACGCCTCTGGACGCACCCAGCGTGGCTTCGGCGAGAGCGGCCATGTTTGCGTCGTTCTCGACGATGACGGGGCAACCCAGGCGCTGCGCGAGGGTCGGGGCGATCGCGGCGTCATCCCACCCTGGCATCAGACCGCTGAAGGTGATCATCCCCGTGACCGGATCGATCGGTGCGGGAATCGCCAAGCACACCCCGAGCAGCTCGTCGGGCTCGGAGCCGATCATCTGGAGCATCTCGAAGATGAGCACCGCGGTGCGATCCAGCACCGTGTCCATCGGGTGATCGGGGGGCAGAGGCAGTCGCCGCTCCTCGAGGATCTCCTGCCCGGTGTCCGCGATCCGCACCCGGATGGCCCTGGCGGTGACGTGCGCCGCGATGACGAGCCCGCTTCGGCGGGCCATGGTGACCAGCACGGCTCGGCGGCCGCTGCGGGATGTGGGCCGGGTCTCGATCAGTCCGGTCTGCGAGAGCTCCTTGACGATCGCGGAGATCGTCGCAGCAGACAGTGCTGTCGCTTCGGCGAGCTCCACCTGAGTGAGCCCGCCGAAGCGCTTGACAGCATCCACGATTTTCGCCGTGTTGGCCTCGCGTAGGGCAGATTGCGAGCCCGCCGCTGATCTGCTCACAGCCGGAGCCTATCAGCGCACATCGTGGTCACGACCGCATCAAGCCGCGCGCGCGGCCCGCTTCTTGTTCCACACGTCGAATGCGACGGCGACGAGCAGGACGAGCCCCTTGACGACCTGCTGAGTCGGCTGGTCGACGCCCATCAGCTGCATCCCGTTGCTCATCACGGCCATGATCAGGCCGCCGATGATCGCGCCGCCGACGCGTCCGACGCCGCCGGTGACGGCTGCGCCGCCGATGAAGCAAGCGGCGATCGCATCGAGTTCGAACATGTTGCCGGCACCCGGCTGGGCACCGTTCGTACGGGCGGAGAAGAGAACACCGGCAACGGCCGCGAGCATGCCCATGTTCACGAAGATCCAGAAGTTGACCTTGCGGACCTTCACGCCGGAGAGGATCGCGGCGTTCAGATTGCCGCCGATGGCGTAGACGTGGCGGCCGAACACCGTCTTCTGCGTGAGCAGGGTATAGGCGATGATGAGCGCCGCCAGGATGATCAGCACGTACGGAAGGCCGCGGCTGGCCGCGAGCTGGAACCCGAACCACATGACGACGACGGCCACGGCGACGATCTTCAGCACGAAGAGCGGCATCGACTCCACCGCCTGCTGGTAGGCGAACTTCGCGCGCCTGCGGCGGATCTGCCACACGGCGTATCCGATGACCCCGATGGCGAAGATGGCGACCGTGAAGACGTCGAACTTGATCGCGACCTCGAACGTGAGTCCGGCGAATCCGACCGCGTAGCTGCCGAGATCGACCGTGCCGAACATGCTGTTCAGGAACCCGTTCGCGATCTGGTAGTAGGTGCCGCCGAACGGCGAGAGCGAGATGCTGCCGAGCACGAGGTAGGTGAGTCCGCGGAACAGCAGCATCCCCGCGAGGGTCACGATGAACGCCGGGATGCCGACGAAGGCGACCCAGAATCCCTGCCAGGCGCCGACGATGATGCCCACGACGAGAGCGGCGAGCACGCCCGCCCACCACGGCATGTCCATGCGGATCACGACGACGGCTGCCACGGCGCCGGTCAGGGCGACGACCGATCCGACGGAGAGGTCGATGTGACCGGCGATGATCACGATCACCATGCCGATCGCCAGCACCAGGATGTACGAGTACTGCAGGACGATGTTGGTGAGGTTGCCCGGGGCGAGGAAGTTCGGGTTGAGCACCGCGAAGAAGATGACGATCGCCACGAAGGCGACGAGGATGCCGCTCTGGCGAAGGTTTCGCGTCGCGAGGTTCCAGAGGTTGCTGACGACGGTCATCGGCCGGTTCCTTCCAAGGTCATGAGGTGCATGAGTTTCTCCTGTGTCGCTTCGGACGCGGCGACTTCGCCGGTGATGCGTCCGAATGCGAGGGTGTAGATGCGATCGCAGACGCCGAGCAGTTCGGGGAGCTCCGAGGAGATCACCAGTACGCCCTTCCCGGCTGCGACCAGTTCATTGATGATCGTGTAGATCTCGTACTTCGCGCCGACGTCGATTCCGCGCGTCGGCTCGTCGAGGATGAGGATCTCGGGTTGAGTCTCGATCCATTTGCTCAGCACGACCTTCTGCTGATTGCCGCCGGACAGCGTCCCGACCACGCTCAGCACGCTGGGTGCCTTGATCTTCATGTTCTCCCGGTAGCGCGCGGCGACCCGGAGCTCTTCATTGTCGTTCAGCCAGCCGGCCTTGCTGATCCGCTTCGGCGACGCTGCCGTGATGTTGTGGCGGATGTCGTCGATCAGGTTGAGGCCGTAGCGCTTCCGGTCCTCGGTGGCGTAGGCGATGCCGGCGTCGATCGCCGCGCTGACGGTGGAGGTGGAGACCTCCTGGCCGCGCACGAAGACCCGTCCGCTCAGGCGCTTGCCGTAGGTGCCGCCGAACACGCTCATCGCGAGTTCGGTGCGGCCGGCGCCCATGAGGCCTGCGATGCCGACGACTTCTCCTGCGCGCACGGTGATGTTGGCGCCGGAGACGACGATGCGGTCGGACTGCGTGGGATGACGCACCGTCCAGTCCTCGATGCGGAGGACCTCCTCGCCGATGTGCGGTTCGCGCTCGGGGTAGCGGTGGTCGAGATCGCGGCCCACCATGCCGCGGATGATGCGCTCCTGCGTCGCGTCGGGCTCGGACATGTCGATCGTCTCGATCGTGAGTCCGTCGCGGATCACCGTGGTCTTCTCGGCGATGGCTGCGATCTCGTTCAGCTTGTGGGAGATGATGATGGAGGTGATGCCCTGCTCTGCGCGCAGATCGCGCAGCAGCTGCAGCAGGTGCTCCGAGTCCGAGTCGTTCAGCGCGGCCGTCGGCTCGTCGAGGATCAACAGGCGCACGTTCTTCGCCAGTGCCTTCGCGATCTCGATCAGCTGCTGCTTGCCGACGCCGAGCTGGTTGACGTGCGTATTGGGGTTCTCGGCGAGGCCGACGCGGGCGAGGAGCTGCGCGGCATCCGCGTTCGTCCGATCCCAGTCGATCAGCCCGCGCGAGAGACGCTCGTTGCCGAGGAAGATGTTCTCCGCGACGCTGAGATGAGGAACCAGGGCGAGCTCCTGGTGGATGATGACGATGCCCTGACGCTCGCTGTCGTTGATGCTGGAGAACTGCACCGGCTCTCCGTTGAAGATGATCTCGCCGTCGTACGTGCCGTGCGGGTACACGCCGGACAGCACTTTCATGAGAGTGGACTTGCCTGCGCCGTTCTCGCCGCAGATCGCATGGATCTCGCGCTCGTTCACGGTGAGATTGACGCCCTGGAGCGCCTTGACGCCCGGGAATGTCTTCGTGATGTCGCGCATCTCGAGGATCGCCTGTGACATGTTCTTCCTGCCTCGATGGTGTTCGGGGTGCGCCGTCGCACGGCGCACCCCGAACCGCTCTGATGGGGGACTGTTACTCCGCCTGGCCGGAAGCGACCTCTTCTGCAGTCCAGTAGCCCGAGTCGACGAGCAGGGGCACGATGGTGTCCTTGTAGACGATGTCGCTGGTGAGGAGGTAAGACGGCACGACCTTCACGCCGTTGTCGTACGTCTCGGTGTCGTTCGCCTCGGGCTCGTCGCCCTCCAGGATCGCGGTCGCGGTCTTGATCGACTGCTCGGCCAGCTTGCGCGTGTCCTTGAAGATCGAGGCGAACTGCACGCCCTGGTCGATGAGCGCGATGGAGGCGATCTCCGCATCCTGGCCGGTGACGACGGGCAGGCCGTCTGCGATCGTGGTGCCGAGGCCGGTGCCCTGGAGCGCGGTGATGATGCCTCGCGAGAGACCGTCGTAGGGCGAGAGCACTCCGTGCAGCGGGGTGCCGTTGCCGTAGGACGCCGTGAGGATGTCCTCCATGCGCTTCTGCGCCGTCTCCTGCTGCCAGCGCAGGATCGCTGCCTGCTCGATCGTCATCTGCCCGGACGGCACGTTCAGCACCTTCGAGTCGAGGTACGGCTGGAGGGTGTCCATCGCGCCCTTCCAGAAGAAGTGCGCGTTGTTGTCGTCCAGCGAACCGGCGAACAGCTCGATGTTGAACGGGCCGGTCGCGTCGCCCTCGCTGCCGTCAGCCTTGAGGATGCCCAGTCCGACGAGCAGGGACGTCGCCTGCTGCACGCCGACCTCGTAGTTGTCGAACGTGACGTAGAAGTCCACGTGCTCGCTGTCGCGGATGAGGCGGTCGTATGCGATGACCGGGATGTCTGCAGCGGCGGCCGCGTCGAGCTGGCTCGACAGGGCGGTGCCGTCGATCGCGGCGACGATCAGCAGGTCGGCGCCTTCCGTGATCATCTGGTCGATCTGCTGGCTCTGCGTCGGGATGTCGTCGGATGCGTACTGCAGGTCGACGTCGTAGCCTGCCTCTTCGAGACCGGCCTTCACTGCGTCGCCGTCGGCGATCCATCGCTCCGAGGTCTGGGTGGGCATCGAGACGCCGACCGTGATGTCCTTGGTCTCGGTGCTGCCGCCGTCGTTGCCGCCGGCGCCGGTGCTGGTGACACTGCACCCGGAGAGCACGAGCATGGCTGCTGCCCCGAGGGCAGCGAGTGCGCGCTTCTTCATTCGAAAACTCCTTTGTCTGTTCCGCGCACACCACCGTGCGCGAGTTCTGCTGCTGATCGGCTGGCTCGAGACGATCGCTGCGATTGAACGATGCTTGAGTTCGAGACATGAAGTCAAGAGCTGTTACCGTTCTGTGATGAAACTCGACGGCGGAAGTGAGCGTTCGCGCTAACTTTGCTACTCCTGTCACGATTACTCAGGACGAATGATCTATCCCAAGGTGGTGGTTGAGTTCGAGAGGTGAAATCAAAGGGGAACGTCAATCGCGGGCTGTCTGGAGCAGTGCCCACAGCTCCGCTCGAGCGGGAAAAGTCGACAGATCCATGCCCAGGATCGTGCTCGCCTGAGCGATCCGTGAACGCAGCGTGTGCCTGTGGATGTCCAGCGAAGCTGCCGCGGACTCGACCCGCGCGTCGTACTCCAGCCAGCTCCGCAGTGAGCGCTCCAGCTCGGCCCCGCTCTGCCGATCATGATCGCGCAGCGGTGCCAGCCGTGACTCCGCGACCAGGCGCGCCTCATCAGTGGCGAGGGCGCTGAGGATGCTGGATCCGACGGTGTCCGCATAGCGGATCGCCCCGTCGCCGCGCTGCTGACGCAGCGCCGCGAGAGCCTGCGCATGCGCGCGGGAGAACGCGTCGTACGGTTCGGGTTCCGAGACGCCGAGGCGGATCCCGAATCGGAGGGCGACCTCGTCGAAGAGCTCCTCGTCCGCAGCGGATACGCACACGGTGACGCCCTCGACGGATGCGGCGAGGAAGGACGTGACCCCGTGCTCGGTGCGCCGGCGATCCCACCACTCCGAAAGGGGGCCGACCGGGGCATCGGTGGTGACGGCGACGACCACCGGTGCCGCCGGAATGCTGCCGAGCACCCGCCGGGCCAGCGCGGGGTCGTCGGCGAGGAGCGAGTCCAGCAGCTGTGCGTTCAGCCGCCGTCGGCTGCGGGCCAGCTGATCGCTCTGCTCCATGGCGAGACCCGCCATCGCGATCACCGAGGTGACGACCGATCTCGCCTCGGCGTCGATCGTCTCGGTGGCGAGGGCCACCACTCCGCGAAGATGACCGCCGCGGCCGATGGTGAACAGCATGAACGTGTGGCCGTCGATGGTGAGCGACTGTCCGGCCTCCAGGCCACGGGCGAGGATCTCCATGATCCGCGCGGCGAGTTCGTCGAGGATGGCCGCGTCGACAGCGTCCCGCGGATGCGCGACGCTCAGCGCTCCCGCCGCATCGAACATCCCGACCCAGGCGTCGAGCCGGCGGCCGAGCTCGGCGACGGTGGCATCGAGGCCGCGAGGCCGGAGCGCGGCGAGGGCGAGGGCGCGCTGTGCATCCAGGGCCCACGACCGCCGCGCGTACGCCTGCGCGGCTATGGCTTCCGAATGCGCGCGCGCGACGGCGATGAACGGCGTGCGGTACGGCACCTCGAACAGCGGCATCCCGCGTGCGGCGCAGGCTGTGATGAGTTCTTCGGGGACACCGACGCGATGCACCTCGGTGCCGAATCCGAGTCCGAGGACACCGCGATCAGCGAGCCGACCCACGTAGGTGTCGATGCCCGCATCGTCGGCGAACTGGGTCCCGGTCGTCAGAAGAGCGAGATCTTCGGCGAGGAAGGGGGTCGGATCGGCGAGGTCCGAACTGTGCACCCACCGCAGCGGGCGTTCCAATGCGCCTTCACGCAGAGATTCGGCCGGTGACACGAGGCGCAGGCCCAGGTCGCCGCGCCGAAGCAGGGTACGCAGCGTGGGCTGTTCCGTGACCGGCATCGGACTCCTCGGGGCATGTGTACGACCTGGCGAACATCTCGATCAGATTGTACAGGCGGGCGAATGCGTGCGCGGTGACCGCGCCCGTACGCTCGCCTTCATGGCACTCCTCGATACCACCGCAACCACAGCTGTCCCCGTCGGCGGACCCGGCCTCCCTCAGGAGCGCCGCCTGGTCACCGAGCTCCCCGGCCCGCGTTCTGCGGAGATCCTGGCGCGCAAGGCGGATGCCGTGGCATCCGGCGTCGGCCACACCGTGCCCGTGGCGGCCGTCGCTGCCGGCGGCGGGGTCGTCGTCGATGCCGACGGAAACTCGCTGATCGATCTCGGCAGCGGCATCGCCGTCACCACGGTCGGCAACGCGCACCCGAAGATCGCCGCGGCCGTGGCCGCCCAGGCCGCCCAGTTCACACACACCTGCTTCATGATCTCGCCGTACGAGTCGTACATCGAGGTGGCTGAGGCGCTGAACCGGATCACTCCGGGTGTCTTCGTGAAGAAGACGGCGCTGTTCAACTCCGGTGCCGAAGCCGTCGAGAACGCGATCAAGATCGCCCGCAAGCACACCGGCCGCCAGGCGGTCGTCGCCTTCGATCATGGCTACCACGGTCGCACCAACCTCACCATGGCGCTCACCGCGAAGGCGATGCCGTACAAGAGCGGCTTCGGTCCGTTCGCCCCGGAGATCTACCGCGCCTCCGCGTCGTACCCGTTCCGCGACGGGCTCACCGGCCCCGAGGCGGCGGACCGCGCGATCCTGCAGCTCGAGAAGCAGATCGGCGCTGCCAACCTCGCCGCCGTCATCATCGAGCCGATCCAAGGCGAGGGCGGCTTCATCGTCCCCGCCGACGGCTTCCTGAACGCGATCGTCGACTGGTGCCGCACGAACGGCGTCGTCTTCATCGCCGACGAGGTGCAGACCGGCTTCGCCCGCACTGGAGCGATGTTCGCCAGCGACATCTTCGGTATCGAGCCCGACCTGATCACCACCGCGAAGGGTATCGCCGGAGGCCTTCCGCTCGCCGCAGTCACCGGCCGCGCCGAGATCATGGACGCCTCGCATTCGGGTGGCCTCGGCGGCACCTATGGCGGCAATCCGATCGCCTGCGCTGCGGCACTCGCGGCGATCGACGTCTTCGAGAACGACGGGATGATCGAACGGGCTCGCGAGATCGAGACGCTCGTCAAGGACCGGCTCGCCGCGATCCAGGAGAGCGACCCGCGCGTCGGTGACATCCGCGGACACGGCGCCATGATCGCCGCCGAGTTCGTCGACCCCGAGACCAACGCCCCGGATGCCGCGCTCACCGCAGCCATCGCCAAGGCGTGCATCGCGCAGGGTGTCATCGTCCTCACCTGCGGCACGTTCGGCAACGTCATCCGATTCCTTCCTCCGCTCTCGATCGGCGATGATCTGCTCCACGAAGGACTCGACGTCGTCGCCGCGGCGCTCGCCGCGGTCGCTCAGTAGACCACGGGTCGCGCTCGAGCGCGACCCGCACCAGATGTCCGGTCGCGACCCAGGTCGGGGGATCACGGGTCGCGACCGGCAGTTTCAATGAAGGAGTTGCAGATGGCTGAGATCACGCGCGATGTGCTCATCGTCGGCGCCGGAGCCGCAGGGCTCACAGCGGCGAACGACCTGCGGAAGGCCGGCCTCTCGGTGGCGGTCCTGGAGGCAAGAGAGCGGATCGGGGGCCGGCTCTGGACCGACGTCATCGACGGAGCGATGCTCGAGATCGGCGGACAGTGGGTCTCGCCGGACCAGGACGCGCTCATCGAGACGATCGACGAGCTCGGGCTGGAGACGTTCAGCCGCTACCGCGAGGGCGACAGCGTGTATGTCGGCCCCGATGGCACGGTGTCGCGCTTCACCGGTGAGATGTTCCCCGTCTCCGCGTCGACCGAGAGCACCATCGCCGAGATCACGGACCGCCTGGACGCGATGGTCGCCGAGATCGATCCGGATCGCCCCTGGGCGCATCCGAAGGCCCAGGAGTGGGACTCGGTCACGTGGGATGCTTGGCTGCGAGCGCAGACCGACGACGACGAGGCTGTCCGCAACCTCGCCTTCGCCACCGGCTCCGCGATGCTCACCAAGCCGACGCACGCGTTCTCGCTGCTCCAGTCGCTGCTGATGGCGGCATCCGCCGGCTCCTATTCGCACCTCGTCGACGCCGACTTCATCCTCGACAAGCGCGTCGTCGGCGGCCTCCAGCAGGTGCCGCTGCTGCTCGCCGAGCGACTGGGCGACGATGTCTTCCTGAACCAGCCGGTGCGGAGCCTGGAATGGGGCGATGACGGGGTCACCGCGATCACCGAGGACCACACGGTGAAGGCGCGGTTCGCGATCCTCGCGCACGCTCCGGTGCTGTACAACCGGATCTCCTTCGTCCCGCCGCTGCCGCGTCGGCAGCACCAGATGCACCAGCACATCTCGATGGGCTTCGTGATCAAGGTGCACGCGGTCTACGACCGGCCGTTCTGGCGCGAGCAGGGCCTGTCCGGCACTGCGTTCAGCCCCTACGAGATCTGCCACGAGGCGTACGACAACACCAACCACGGCGACGAGCGCGGCACCCTCGTCGGGTTCGTGTCGGACAACACGGCCGACGGCGTCTTCGAGTTGTCGGCCGAGGAGCGCAAGGAGCGGATCCTCGAGTCCCTCTCGCACTACTACGGCCCCGAGGCGAAGAATCCCGTCGTGTATTACGAGAGCGACTGGGGCAGCGAGGAGTGGACGCGCGGCGCGTACGCGGCGAGCTTCGACATGGGCGGCCTGCACCGCTACGGCGCCGACCTGCGCGCCGCAGTCGGGCCGATCCGCTTCGCCTGCAGCGACATCGCGGGTGCCGGTTACCAGCACGTCGACGGCGCGATCCGCATGGGCCGTCTCGCCGCATCCGACATCATCTCCGCCAGCCGAGCTGCCGTCGTCGCGGCTGAAGCGACTGCGGCGACCGAGGGGAGCAACGCATGACCGGATCGGTCGTCGTCGGCTACACCGCGACGGATGCGGGGGCGGATGCCGCAGCGCTCGGCGCCCGCATCGCCCGCAGCCTCGGTGCCACCCTGCATCTGGTGATCGTGCTGCCCAGGGAAGGAACGCGCAACGCCGCGGTCCCGCCCGAACGCGCCTATGAGGACCACATCCGCGGGCAGGCGAAGAAGTGGCTCGAGGATGCCATCGTCCGGCTGCCGCAGGAACTCACCCGGACCGGGCACGTGCGTTTCGCCGAGTCCTTCGCCGAGGGGCTCATCGCCGCCGGTGAGGAGTTCGGCGCCCGGTTGATCGTGGTCGGAGCGGCGGGCGGCGGGATCTTCGGCCGCCACCGCCTCGGCAGCGTCGCATCCGAACTGCTGCACTCCTCGACCATCCCGGTGGCGCTGGCCCCCGCCGGAACCGCCCAGCAGGACGATCACGTCATTCCGCGGGTGACCGCGGCCGTCGGGAAGCGACCGGGCGCGGACGCCCTGCTCGACGAGGCCGTCGCGGTCGCCGCCGACAGCGGTACCGATCTGCGCCTCGTCTCACTCGTCCCCTTCGACATGCCCCCGGGGCTCGACACCGGCGCGATCCGCCTGGTCGGCGACGCCCACGCGAGCGACGTTCTCGCCGTCGCGACCGAGCTCCTCCCGGATGGCCGCACCGTCCAGGTCGAGGAGGCACCGGGCGAAAGCGTCGAAGACGCGGTCGCCAACCTCTCCTGGCTGCCCGGCGAAGTCGTCCTGGTCGGTTCGAGCCGGCTCGCCCAGCCACGCCGGCTCTTCCTCGGCTCGACCGCGGCGAAGATGCTGCGCGAGCTGCCCGTTCCCATGATCGTCGTCCCGCGCACCCGCGCCGAAGCAGGAGTCCGCTGATGAGCAGCACGAGCCGGGCGACGGAGCCCGAATCCGGAGTGACCACAGGCATCTCCACCAAGGGGCTCAAGGCCGGAGCCGTCGGAGTCCTCGGCGCGGTCGTGATCGGCGTCTCCACCATCGCGCCGGCGTACACGCTCACCGCCTCTCTGGGCCCGACGGTCGCGGTCGCAGGCACCCAGGTTCCGGCGATCATCCTCGTCGGATTCATCCCGATGCTGCTCACCGCCTTCGGCTACCGCGAGCTCAATCGCGTGATGCCGGACTCCGGCACGTCCTTCACCTGGGGCGTGCGCGCGTTCGGGCCCTGGATCGGATGGATGACAGGGTGGGGGCTCATCGCCGCGACCGTGATCGTGCTGTCCAATCTCGCCGGCATCGCGGTGGAGTTCCTCTTCCTGCTGATCGCGCAGTTGACGGGCAATCCCGGGATCGCCGACCTCGCGTTCAACCCGATCATCAACGTGGTCGTGTGCCTGCTGTTCATGCTCGCGGCCACGCTCGTGTCCTACCGCGACATGCAGACCACGCAGAAGGTCCAGTACGTCCTGGTGACCTTCCAGGTGGTCGTGCTGGTCGTGTTCGCCGTGGTCGCCCTCATCAAGGCGGTCTCGGGAGAGGCGCCCGAACCCACCCCGTTCTCCTGGTCGTGGTTCAACCCGTTCGAGGTCCCCACGTTCAGCGCCTTCGCCGCCGGGCTGTCGCTGTCGATCTTCATCTTCTGGGGATGGGACGTCGTCCTCACCATGAACGAGGAGACGAAAGACCCCGACAAGACGCCGGGACGCGCGGCGATGCTCACGGTCGTCGTGGTGGTCAGCCTGTATCTGCTGCTCTCGATCGGCCTCATCATGTTCGCCGGGGTCGGCACCGGTGCCCTCGGCCTGGCGAACGAGGACATCTCCGCGAACGTGTTCTTCGCGCTCTCGGACCCCGTGCTCGGGCCGCTGGCGTTCCTCGTGTCGCTCGCGGTGCTGTCGAGTTCGGCCGCGTCGCTGCAGTCGACGGCGGTCGGCCCGTCGCGCACGCTCCTCGCGATGGGGCACTACGGTGCGCTGCCGAAGAAGTTCGCCAAGGTCAGCCCGCGCTTCTTCACACCGGGCTACGCCACGATCGTGTCGGCGGTGATCGCATCGGCGTTCTACGCGGTCATGCGATTGCTGAGCGAGAACGTCCTCACCGACACCATCCTGTCGCTGGGCATGATGATCTGCTTCTACTACGGCCTCACGGCGTTCGCCTGCGTCTGGTACTTCCGCAAGCAATGGTTCGATTCGGCGCGGAGCTTCTTCTTCACCTTCCTGTTCCCGCTCGTCGGTGGTGCCATCCTCGCCGTGCTGTTCGTGACGACGCTCATCGATTCCATGGACCCCGAGTACGGCAGCGGCTCCAACATCGGGGGCCTCGGTCTCGTGTTCGTGCTCGGTGTCGGAATCATCGTCGCGGGCATCGCGATCATGATCTGGCAGGCCATCCGTCGCCCGGCGTTCTTCCGCGGCGAGACTCTCAGCATGGACGCGCCGCCCAGCCGTCGACGTCGCTGACTTCCGCATCCCTCACAGAAAGAGACTTCATGAGCATTCAGACCGAGCAGGCGCTGCTCGACAGCGTCCCCACCGGCCTTTTCATCGGCGGAGAATGGATCGCCGGCGAGACCGGCGGAACCTTCGACGTGCAGGACCCCGCAACCGGCGACGTCATCCGCACGATCGCCGATGCCACACCGGCTGACGGCATCCGCGCGCTCGATGCCGCGGTCGCCGCACAGGACGCGTGGGCGGCCACAGCCCCGCGCACGCGCAGCGACATCCTCCGCCGGGCCTTCGACCTCGTGCAGGAGCACAAGGAGGACATCTCTCTGCTGATGACGCTCGAGATGGGCAAGCCGCTCGCGGAAGCGCGCGGTGAGGTCGGCTACGGCGGCGAGTTCCTGCGCTGGTTCAGCGAGGAGGCTGTGCGCATCAACGGCCGCTACGGGCTCAACCCCGAGGGCACCGGCCACATGGTCGTCTCGCAGCGGCCGGTCGGCCCGTCGTTCTTCGTGACGCCGTGGAACTTCCCGTTCGCGATGGCGACCCGCAAGATCGCGCCGGCCCTGGCCGCCGGCTGCACCGTGGTCATCAAGCCTCCGGCGCTCACGCCGCTCACGACGATGTACTTCGTCTCGCTGCTGGATGCGGCGGGGCTGCCCGCCGGGGTCGTGAACGTCGTGCAGACTTCGCGCTCCAGTGCGCTCTCGGCGCCGATCATCGCCGACCCGCGACTGCGCAAGCTGTCGTTCACCGGCTCGACAGAGGTCGGCCGCAGGCTCATCGAACAGGCTGCCGAGGGCGTGCTGCGCGTCTCGATGGAGCTCGGCGGCAACGCGCCGTTCGTGGTGTTCGAGGACGCCGATCTCGACAAGGCGGTCGAGGGGGCGCTGCTGGCGAAGTTCCGCAACATCGGTCAGGCGTGCACGGCTGCCAACCGCTTCATCGTGCAGGCATCGGTCGCCGAGGAGTTCGCCCGTCGGGTCGCGGAGCGGGTGCAGACCATGAAGATCGGCCGAGGCACGGAGGACGGGGTTTCGATCGGCCCGCTCATCGACGCGGACGCCGTGGCGAAGGCCGCCGAGCTCGTCGGCGATGCCGTCGATCGCGGTGCGACCCTGCTCGCCGGCGGCAAGGCGGTGGAGGGAACCGGTTCGTTCTACGAGCCGACCGTGCTCACCGACGTCGTCGCCGGCAGCGCCATCCTCCGCGAGGAGATCTTCGGCCCGGTGCTGGCGATCGCCACCTTCGAGTCCGAGGATGAGGCCGTGCGCCTCGCCAACGACACCGAGTACGGGCTGGTCTCGTACGTGTTCACCGAGAACCTGCAGCGCGGACAGCGGATGATCGACAAGCTGGAGACCGGCATGATGGGCCTGAACGTGGGCGTCGTGTCGAACGCGGCCGCTCCCTTCGGCGGCGTCAAGCAGTCCGGCGTCGGCCGCGAGGGCGGCGCGGAGGGCATCCACGAGTACCTGTCCACGAAGTACACGCTGATCCCGGTCTCCTGAGAGCTCGGAAAGGACGAGAACCATGACTGACTACGCCGTCGTCAACCCCGCAACGGGGGAGACCCTGAGCTCTTACGACACCTTCACCGACGACGCAGATCGAGGGGGCGGTCGCCGCCGCCGACACCGCCCACCGCGAGTGGTCGCGTTCCTCGACGGTCGCCGAGCGGGCCGCACTGATCCGCCGTGTGGCCGAGCTGCACCGCGAGCACCGCGAGTCGCTCGCCGACATCTTCGTCCGCGAGATGGGCAAGCCGCGGGAAGCGGCGCTCGGCGAGGTCGACTTCGCCGCCGACATCGCCGAGTACTACGCCGACCAGGCCGAGTCGATCATGGCCGATCAGCCGATCGCCATCCTCGGCGAGGGCTCGGCGATCGTCCGCCGTTCCTCGCTCGGGCCGCTCGTCGGCATCATGCCCTGGAACTTCCCGGCCTACCAGATCGTGCGTTTCGCGGCACCGAATCTGATCGTCGGCAACACGATCCTGCTCAAGCCCGCGCCGCAGTGCCCCGAGTCGTCGACCGCGATCGCGGCCATCTACGACGAGGCCGGATTCCCGCCCGGTGGGTACCAGAACGTGCTGGCGACGAACGAGCAGATCGCGAAGATGATCGCCGACCCGCGCGTGCAGGGCGTCTCGCTGACGGGCTCCGAGCGCGCGGGTTCGGCCGTCGCCGAGGTCGCCGGTCGCCACCTGAAGAAGGTGGCGCTCGAGCTCGGAGGCTCCGACCCGTTCATCGTGCTCTCCACCGACGACCTGGACGCCACCGTGCAGGCAGGAGTCGACGCCCGCCTCGACAACAACGGCCAGGCGTGCAACGGCGCGAAGCGCTTCATCATCGCCGACGATCTGTACGACGCGTTCGTGGAGAAGTTCACGGCGGCGATGGCGGCCGCGAAGCCGTCCGACCCGATGCTCGAGGACACCGTGCTCGGCCCGGTCTCCTCCGAGGCCGCGGCCGCGAATCTGCAGGCGCAGATCGACCAGGCCGTCGCCCAGGGCGCCACGTTGCTCACGGGTGGCACCCGCGAGGGCGCGTTCTTCGCGCCGACCGTGCTCGCCGACGTGACGCCGGCGATGAACGTCTACCACGAAGAGCTGTTCGGGCCGGCTGCGGTCGTCTACCGCGCCGCCGACGAGGACGCCGCCGTCGCCCTGGCGAACGACACCACCTTCGGCCTCGGCTCCTACGTGTTCACCACGGATGCCGAGCAGGCGGAGCGCGTCGCCGACCGGATCGAGGCGGGCATGGTCTACGTCAACCTGGTTCTGGCCGACAGCCCAGAGCTGCCGTTCGGCGGTATCAAACGCAGCGGGACCGCCCGCGAGCTGGGTCACCTCGCCGCAGACGAGTTCGTGAACAAGAAGCTCATCCGCATCGGCTGACGGCCCACTGACGCGGCAGGGGAGGGGTGTCACGGCATCCAGCCCCTGCCGCGTCGCATGTCTCGCACCGGCGTGTGCGGAACGTACGGGAGAGGTTCCCGGTTCGGTCTGAGGCTGCAGATGTCGTACACTGGACGAGCAGTTGTCTGCATCCTTTGCCATGCCTGATCGGGTGACATCGAATGCGGACCCCGAGACCTCCTGGTCTCTAGGGCGGTAGCTCAATTGGCAGAGCAGCGGTCTCCAAAACCGCAGGTTGCAGGTTCGATTCCTGTCCGCCCTGCGCGTCAGCGCAACGCTGACACACGAAAGGTACATTCAGGATGGATCAGGACGAACCGCGCGGCGAGGTCGTCGCGGCCGGCGCCACCCGTGTGAAGCAGAACGCCTTCGGGAGGTTCTTCGGCGGGATCGCCCTCTTCATCCGCCAGGTCATCTCCGAGCTGCGCAAGGTCGTCACCCCGACCCGCAAGGAGCTGTTCAAGTTCACCGCAGTGGTGCTCGTCTTCGTTCTCATCGTCATGGGGATCGTCTACGGCTTGGACAACCTGTTCGCCTGGGTCACGCACTGGGTGTTCGGAATCCCTGGCTGATGACGCCCCGCGGCTCGCGCCGCAGTGATTGGAAAGAAACAACGTGTCTGAACGATATTCCGACGACGCCGACTGGGCGACAGCCGCAGAGCAGTCCAGCGAGGAGGACGAGGCCCAGGAGGGCAACGTCCTCGCCGCGGAGGAGCGAGCGGTCACCTCGGCAGAGCACGTCGCTCTGCACATCGAGAGCGAAGACGACGAAGAAGACATCGATGACGACATCGAGATTGACGGAGACCCGGAGGCGGACGCGATCGTGAACGACGCTCTCAACCTGGACGAAGCGGCTGAATCCGAAGCTGCCGCTGAGGTCCTCAACGATTCTGCGGCTGAAGAGGCCGCTGACCTCGAGGCCGCCGCGGCGGATGAGGTCGCACCCTACGACGGCCCCGACGTCGGTGCTGATCAAGAGCATCGGCGACGAGGATGCTCCGGCATCCGAGGACGGCGAAGACGAAGACGCCGATCCGTACGAGACCTTCCGTACCGACCTGCGGATGCTCCCCGGCAAGTGGTACGTCATCCACTCGTACGCCGGCTTCGAGCGCAAGGTCAAGGCGAACATCGAGCAGCGCAAGTCGACGCTCGAGGTCGAGGACGAGATCTACCAGATCGAGGTCCCGATGGAGGACGTCGTCGAGATCAAGAACGGCCAGCGCAAGATGGTCACCCGCGTGCGCATCCCGGGCTACGTGCTCGTGCGCATGGAGCTCACCGAAGACACCTGGTCCGTGGTCCGCCACACGCCGGGCGTCACCGGTTTCGTCGGAAACGCGCACAACCCGACGCCGCTGCGCTTCGAGGAGGCCTTCAACATGCTGAAGTCGCTCGTCGAGGTCAAGGACATCCCCACCGCGAAGAACATCGCCTCCAAGGGTGGGTTGGCCGTCGCCCGGCCGCTTCCCGCCGAGGTCGACTTCGAGGTCGGCGAGACCATCACCATCAAGGAGGGCTCGTTCGCGGGTCTTCCCGGCTCGATCAGCGAGATCAAGGCGGAGAGCGGCAAGCTCATCGTTCTCGTCTCGCTGTTCGAGCGCGAGACACCGGTCGAGCTGTCGTTCGACCAGGTCACCAAGATGAACTGACACGCTCCTCGGGTGCTGAGCCCGTCGAATCGTCGAGAACGGCCGTCCCTCCGGGGGCGGCCGTTCTCGCATTCGCAGGACTCGGGGTGATCGGGTAGACTTACGTGGTTTGTGTGCCGCTTCGGCGTGCGCGCAGACGACCGCAGTCCGGAACCGCCGGATTCACGGGAGAAACGGATGCTCCGGCATCCGATTCGATGAAAGGAAAGAAGATGGCACCGAAGAAGAAGGTGACCGGCCTGATCAAGCTTCAGATCAACGCCGGTGCAGCCAACCCGGCGCCGCCGATCGGGCCCGCGCTCGGTCAGCACGGCGTCAACATCATGGAGTTCTGCAAGGCGTACAACGCCGCGACCGAGTCGCAGCGCGGCAACGTCATCCCCGTGGAGATCACCGTCTACGAGGACCGCAGCTTCACGTTCGTCCTGAAGACCCCGCCCGCGGCGGAGCTCATCAAGAAGGCAGCCGGCGTCCCCAAGGGATCGGCCACCCCGCACACCGTCAAGGTGGCGAAGATCACCAAGGAGCAGGTCCGCCAGATCGCCGAGACCAAGCAGGCCGATCTGAACGCGAACGACATCGAGGCCGCCTCGAAGATCATCGCCGGCACCGCTCGTTCCATGGGCATCACGGTCGAGGGCTGAGGAGAATAATCATGGCTACCAAGTCCAAGGCTTACAAGGCTGCCGCCGAGAAGATCGAGGCAGACCGTTTCTACACTCCCGCTGAGGCTGTCGCCCTGGCGAAGGAGACCGGCTCGGCGAAGTTCGACTCGACCGTCGAGGTCGCGCTGAAGCTCGCCGTCGACCCCCGCAAGGCGGACCAGATGGTGCGCGGCACCGTCATCCTGCCCCACGGCACCGGCAAGACCGCCCGCGTCATCGTGTTCGCGACCGGCCCCGCGGCCGAGGCAGCGATCGCCGCAGGCGCTGATGAGGTCGGCGGCGCCGAGCTCATCGAGAAGGTCGCCGCAGGCTGGACCAACTTCGACGCCGCGGTCTCCACCCCGGAGCTCATGGGCCAGGTCGGTCGTCTCGGAAAGGTGCTGGGTCCGCGTGGCCTCATGCCGAACCCGAAGACCGGCACCGTGACCCCGAACCCGGCAAAGGCCGTCGAGGAGATCAAGGGCGGAAAGATCGAGTTCCGCGTCGACAAGCACGCCAACGTGCACTTCGTCGTGGGCAAGGCATCCTTCACCGCCGAGCAGCTGAACGAGAACATCGGCGCAGCGCTCGAGGAGATCGTCCGCCTCAAGCCGTCGAGCTCCAAGGGCCGCTACATCCAGAAGGGTGCGGTGTCGACCACGTTCGGCCCCGGCATCCCGCTGGACGTCAACGCCATCTGACGCTTCGACACGCTCAGCGACCCAGTCGCAGCAGAATGCCCCCGGGTCCGCCCGGGGGCATTCTCTGTGCCCCCAGGGCTGAGCGGATGCCGAAACGCAGGGTCATGGGCGCGCCGGTGCACAGCATCCGCGCGTACTGTGAAGAGGTTCCATTGACACCGCGCGCCACAGCATCCGCGCACATCGCACCCCAGGAGGGTTCGCCCATGTCCCGTCGTCTCATCGCCGTCACCGCTCTCGTCCTCACCGCAGCCGCCCTCACCGCGTGCAGCGGCGGCAGCGCCCCCGAGGAGACCGGCGGGAGCGGCGACAGCTCCACGGCCTCCGACTTCGCCCTCGTCAAGGACGGCATCCTCACCGTCGCCACCGAGGGCACGTACCGCCCGTTCAGCTTCCACGACGACGGCGGCACCGGTGACCTCACCGGATACGACGTCGAGATCATCCAGGCCGTCGCCGAGAAGCTCGACCTCGAGGTCGAGTTCCAGGAGACGCAGTGGGACGCGATCTTCGCGGGCCTCGACGCCAAGCGCTTCGACGTGATCGCGAACCAGGTCACCATCAACGACGAGCGCGAGGCCGAGTACCTCTTCAGCTCGCCGTACACCGTGTCTCCCGGCGTGATCGTGGTGGCCGAGGACGACGACTCGGTCTCGTCCTTCGACGACCTGGCTGGCAAGACCACGGCGCAGTCGCTCACCAGCAACTGGAACGAACTCGCGACCGAATCCGGTGCCAAGGTCGAGCCGGTCGAAGGGTGGGCGCAGGCCGTCGCGCTCCTCAAGCAGGGGCGCGTCGACGCCACCATCAACGACAAGCTCACCTTCCTCGACTACGAGAAGACCGACGGACCCACCGGGCTGAAGATCGCCGCCGAGACCGAAGACGCCGGACAGCAGGCATTCGTGTTCACGAAGGACAAGCAGTCCCTCGTCGACGCCGTCGATGCCGCGCTCGAGGAGCTGCGCGCCGACGGCACCCTCGCCGAGATCAGCGACAAGTACTTCGGCGCCGACGTCACCGAGTAGCCGGTGGATCCCTGGGAGCTGTTCCTCGCCTCGGTCGGACCGATCGCCCTCGCCGGGCTGGTCGGCACGATACCGCTGGCGTTGAGCTCGTTCGCGTTGGGCCTGCTGATCGCACTCGGGATCGCGCTGATGCGCATCTCGACGCACTCGGTCGTCTCGGGGATCGCACGCGTCTACATCTCGATCATCCGCGGCACGCCGTTGCTCGTGCAGCTGTTCGTGATCTTCTACGGCCTGCCGTCTATCGGCGTCACGATCGACCCGTGGCCCTGCGCGATCATCGCCTTCTCCCTGAATGTGGGCGGCTACGCCGCCGAGGTGATCCGCGCGTCGATCCTCTCGGTGCCCCAGGGACAGTGGGAGGCGGCGTACACCGTCGGAATGGGCCGTACCCGGACGCTTATGCGCATCATCCTGCCGCAGGCGGCGCGGGTGTCGGTGCCGCCGCTGTCGAACACGTTCATCTCGCTCGTCAAGGACACCTCTCTCGCCTCGCTGATCCTGGTGACCGAGCTGTTCAAGGTGTCGCAGCAGATCGCGGCGTCGACGTACCAGTTCATGGTGATCTATCTGACGGCAGCGCTCGTCTACTGGGTGTTCTGCCTGGTGCTGTCGACCGGGCAGAGCGCCCTCGAGAGGAGGTTGGACAGCCGTGTCGCGAATTGAACCCGCTCGAGGCGCTGCTCACGGCACGCGGTCTGCGCAAGAGCTTCGGCGACACACGAGGTGCTGCGCGGCATCGACCTCACTCTGCACCGCGGCGAGGTCGTGGTCCTCATCGGGCCCAGCGGCTCGGGCAAGACCACGGTGCTGCGCTCGCTGAACGGGCTCGAGACGCCGGATGCCGGCGGGATCATCGTGCAGGGCGGTCCGGAGATCGACTTCTCGACCCGGCCGTCTCAGAAGCAGCGTTTCGCCCTGCGGGATCGCTCGGCGATGGTGTTCCAGCACCACAACCTGTTCCCGCACCTCACCGTGATCGAGAACGTCATCGAGGGCCCGTGGCGGGTGCACGCCCGTCCGAAGGACGAGGTCATCGTCGAGGCGCGGGCTCTCCTGGCACGCGTCGGCCTGGCCGACAAGGAGGATGCCCGTCCCCATCAGCTCTCCGGCGGTCAGCAGCAGCGCGTCGGCATCGTTCGGGCTCTGGCTTTGAAGCCTGATCTGCTGCTGTTCGACGAGCCGACCAGCGCGCTCGACCCCGAGCTCGTCGGCGAGGTGCTGCTCGTCATCAAGGAGCTCGCCGACGAGGGATGGACGATGGCCGTCGTCACGCACGAACTGAGCTTCGCCAGGGAGGCCGCCGATCACGTGCTGTTCATGGACGCCGGCGTCGTCGTCGAGGAGGGTCCGCCCGAGCGGCTCTTCAGTGCTCCGCAGCATGAGCGCACCCAGCGGTTCCTGACCAGGATCATGCGTCCGCTCGACGGCATCTGAGCGCCTCAGGGGCTCAGCACCGGAAGCACGAGGCTGATCGCCAGGACGATCATGATCACGGCGATGAGCGCATCGAGGATGCGCCAGGAGCGTGGGGTGCGCAGCCACCGGCCGAGATATCGGGCTCCGAAGCCGAGAGCGGTGAACCAGAGGATGCTCGCGGCGACGGCTCCGGCGGCGAACAGCCAGCGGTCCTCGCCGTGGGTCGCCGAGATCGAGCCGAGCATGAGGACCGTGTCGAGGTAGACGTGCGGGTTGAGCCAGGTCAGAGCGAGCACGGTGAGGATCACCGGAGCGAGGCGCGTGGCAGTCATGGTGGAGGTGCTCGCCGGATGCGGGATGCTCGGAACCGGGGGAGTTCCGCCGTCTCGACCTCCAGTGCGTCATCTCCGCCCTTCCACGCGCGCCGTGCGGCGAGGAGGCCGTAGCCGAGCAGGAACAGCGCGCCTGCCCAGCGTGCGACGACCACGAGCCAGGGGGCGGCCGAGATGACGAAGCCGAGACCGGCGACGCCGGCGATGATGAGCACGGCATCCGACAGTGCGCAGATCGCGACCACGGCGAAGACATGCTCCCGGCGGATGCCCTGGCGGAGCACGAAGACGTTCTGGGCGCCGATGGCGACGATCAGGGAGAGGCCGAGTCCGAGGCCGGCGAGGAGCGAGAGCATGCTCCCACCGTAGGAACAGCAACAGCACCAGCACCAGCGAAGATTCCTTCCGGCGCATTAGCATTGCTTATGTGAGGATCGATCCGGAGCTGGCTGCCACCGTCGCGGCCGTCGTCGACGAGGGCACGCTCGATGCGGCCGCTCGCCGGCTGCGGATCACTCCGTCCGCCGTGAGCCAGCGTTTGAAGGCGCTGGAGCAGCAGCTCGGCCGCGTGCTCGTGGTGCGATCGAAGCCGGCCCGACTGACCGAAGCGGGGGAGGCGGTGGTTCGCCTCGCCCGCCAGATCGCGCTGCTCGAGCGCGATGCGCTCGCCGGAATGGATGCCGAGAGTGGAACGCAGCGCATCAGCATCCGTCTCGCCGTCAACGCGGATTCGATGGCGACCTGGTTCCTGCCGCCGCTCGCGCGCCTCGCCGAGACGCACGACCTCGACTTCGATCTGCATCGCGACGACCAGGACTTCACGGCACGCCTGCTCGAATCCGGCACGGTGATGGCCGCCGTGACCAGCGAGGAGACCCCGGTCGCCGGGTGTTCGGTGGCGCCCCTGGGCGTGCTGGAGTACCGGGCGATGGCGACGAAGGCGTTCGCGGATCGGTGGTTCCGCGACGGAGTCTCGGGTGAGGCTCTCGCCGTCGCGCCCTTCGTCGACTTCGACCGGCGCGACACTCTGCAGCACGAATGGCTCCGCGCCCAGGGCGTGCCGCAGCAGGGGGTCCCGCGGCACTACGTCCCGGCGTCTCACGATTATGCGCTCGCCGTCGGGCTGGGGCTCGGCTGGGGGATGCTGCCGCAGCCGCAGCAGCCGGACGGGCTGGTCGAACTCGGCGGGCCGACGCTGAAGATCAGGCTCTTCTGGCAGCAGTGGAACCTGCGTTCCGAGCTGCTCGACACCATCGCGGCCGAGATCGCGGCAGAGGCGCGGCGGGTGCTGCGCGCGCCGTCGGCGGCGGTCTAGGCTCCTCGACCGGGCGTGGCCCCGGTCGAGAGGGCGTGGAGCAGCCGGGTGAGGCTGTCGATGTCGGTCAGGCTCCACTCCTCGAGGGTCTTCATCAGCATCCCCTCCTGCGGCAGCCGAGCGGCGGCCAGTCGTTCGGTGCCCAGCGGAGTGACGCGCAGCAGGGACGACCGGCCGTCGCTCGGGTCGGCCGATCGCTCGATCAGCCCGAGCTCCTCGAGTTCGCGGACCATCCGGCTGGCCTGGCTCTTGTCCACCAGCATCCGCTCCGCGAGAGCCGACACGGTGACCTGCTCGCAACGAGCGATCGTGGTCAGAGTCTTGTAGGCGCCGGGGAGCATGCCGGGGCTCACCCGGTTCGCGTTCTCCATGATGATCCGGCGGATGCGGGAGATCAGCTCGGCGAACTCTGATTCGAGGGCTCGCACCGCGGCGGCCCGCGTCTCGGGCGACTCGTCGCCGGTGACCTCAGCTGCGGACATCGCCGGCCTCGCCCTCCGGCTTTCCGCCCGATCCGGCGGTGGAGCCGGCCACGACAGAGACGCTGCCTGTGACCCCCGACATCGCCCTCGCATCGGCGAGCGCCACCTCGGCGGCATCCTCGACGACGTGGCCTGCGGCATCCGCTTCAGCCCGCTCGCTCGTGGTCATCTTCGTGAGCGGCACGTTCGGCAGGAAGAGGATCGCGATGAGGCTCAGCACGGCGAGCGGCACGCCGATGAGGAAGGCCTGCGAGATGCCCTGCGCGTAGAAGTCCTCGACGATGACGCGCACCGGATCGGGGAGCAGGCGCACCTCGGGGATGGTGCCGCTGGCGAGTTCCGCGGCCACCGCCGCGCCCTGATCGCCCAGGCCGGCGATCGCGATCGCGAGCCGCTCCCTGCCGTCGGCGAACAGGGTCGTGATGGTGTTCGCCACGACCGCCCCCATCACCGAGACGCCGATGGTGCCGCCGAGGCTGCGGAAGAAGGTGACGCCGGAGCTGGCGACGCCCATCTCCGAGGGGTTGGCCGTGTTCTGCACGATGAGCACGAGGTTCTGCATCGTCATGCCCAGGCCTGCTCCGGTGAGGAACATGTAGACCGAGACCAGCACGAAGTCCGTGTCGTAGTGCAGCGTCGACAGCAGCGCGGTGCCGGCGAGCAGCAGCACGGCGCCGAGGATCAGATAGCCCTTCCATCGCCCGTAGCGGGTGACGAGCTGTCCGACCAGCATCGAGGCGATGAGGAGCCCCGCCATCATCGGAAGGGTCATCAGGCCCGCCTCGGTGGGAGAGGCTCCGCGCGACAGCTGCATGTACTGCGCGAGGTACACCGAGGTGCCGAACATCGCGATGCCGATCGAGATGGAGGCGAGCACCGAGAGGGTGAAGGTGCGGTTGCGGAACAGCGAGAGCGGGATCAGGGGTTCGCGCACCTTCAGCTCGACGATGATGAACGCGACGGTGGCGACGACGACGCCGCCGAGCATCAGGATGGTCTCCGCGCCCCACCAGTCGAAGTTGGATCCGGCGTTCGTGATCCAGATGAGAAGCAGTGAGACGGCGGCCGACAGGAGCACGATGCCGACGTAGTCGATCGCCACCTTGCGGTGCTGCTGCGTGGTGATGTGCAGCGTCTTCTGCAGGAGGATCAGGGCGGCGACCGCGAAGGGCAGTGCGACGAAGAAGTTCCAGCGCCAGCCCGCCGTGTCGGTGATCCAGCCGCCGAGCAGCGGTCCGCCGACGGTGGCGACGGCCATCACGGCGCCGAACAAGCCCATGTAGCGTCCGCGCTCGCGCGGGCTGATGATGTCGGCCATGATCACCTGGCTGAGGGCGGCGAGTCCGCCGGCGCCGAGACCCTGTACGGCGCGGAACGCGATGAGCGTGCTCGTGTCCTGTGCGAAGCCGGCGGCGGCCGTCGCGACGACGAACAGCACCAGGGCGATCTGGATGAGCAGCTTGCGGTTGAAGAGGTCGGCGAGCTTGCCCCAGATGGGCGTCGAGATCGCCGTGGTCAGCAGGGTGGCGGTGATCACCCAGGTGTAGGCGGCCTGGTCGCCGCCGAGGTCGTGGACGATGACCGGCATCGACGTGGAGACCACCGTGGCCGCGATCATCGAGACGAACATGCCGAGAAGGAGGCCGGTGAGGGCCTCGAGCACCTGACGGTGGGTCATCCGAACGGGGGAGTCGGTGGTCATGGGCGACCTTTCGCAGTGGAGTGTGGATGCTGCGACAGCACTGGCGCGCACGAGAAAGTTGACGAAGGTCAACTATACGCCGATGGTTGACCTTCATCAACTATTTCTGAGCTGCCGGCTTCTGACCGACGGGACTCCGGGTGGCACCGGACTCGCTGCCCACCGCACGTACCGGGTGCGCGCGGTGGAGACTGCCGTCCGTGACGCCACGACGTATTCCACGGGTTGGGAACCTGCGGATTGCTGTGACGTTCTCCTGAGGTGCGCCCTACTCAGTCGGCCAGTGCCAGCGCGCGGAAGGCGTCGCGCTCGCGGAGTTCCGAACGGCGACTCGCGACAGCATCCACAGGTCGTGCCGGGGCCTGCTGCCCGGTGGTGCGACGGTACAGCTCGTCGATGAGGTCGGTCGCAAGACCGACGAGCTTCGCGATCTCACGATCGTCGCGGTCGATCCAGACGCACTTGGGTTCTTCGTGAATCGGCGAGAAGTCCAGGTGCTCCTCCCACACGAACAGCGTCCGCTCGGCGCCGAGCACGTGCTGCTGCCACCAGATCTGCCGCAGATAGGTGCGGGGGATGCCGCGCCACGCCTTGTTGGTGGTTTTGATCTCGGCGAGCTGCACGCGGCCTGTCGCATCCACGGCGATGCCGTCGGGAGTGGCGAGGTGCCGGTGCTCGACCTCGGCACGGAACAGGGCGGACGAGGGCAGGATGCCGTGGGTCGCGGCGACCCAGCTGGCGATCTCCGGTTCCCGGCGCCGGCCGTGGTCGGTGTAGGCGTTGCCACCGAAGCGAGGACCGCCGCCCAGCTTGGCGTCCGCCGCGCGGATGATCGACTTCTCCCCGGTGAGGCCCGCCACATCCGTCGCCGTGATCCCCCGCGATCGTGCTCGCATCCACGCCACCCGGTCGCGGGAGTCCGCGACGATACGCGCAGCGAGTTCCGGGGTCACCTCTCGAGACTATCCCGGCCCGCCGACGCGGAGTCTCCTCCCACGCCGTCCCGCTCCGCTCGGCCGCGTTCCTGCCCATCCGCACCCTTGCCGTGACTCCACTTCCGCCGAGACCCACACCCCCCGCCGAGACCCACGTCTATATGACGGGGTTTCGACGAGAAGAGTGGGTCTCGCCGAGCAGCTTCCGTCGGCGACCGCAGTCGTCCTGCACATCACAGCGTCGACGCCAGTCATCCACGGTTCGTGTGTTCGGGCCCCGGCCGCGTCGCGCGAATGCCAAAGGATGAAGGATGCCGAGAAACATCACCATCGCAGAGGGGCGCGAGTTGCTGCACACCCGGGCGCAACTGCAGGAAAGCGGTCGTTCTGAGCGTGAGATCGGGATGCTGGTCCAGGCGCGGGCCCTCGTGCGTGTTCGGCGCGGCCGGTACGTCGATGGCGACACCTGGCGGGGGCTGTGGAACGAGGGGCGTCACCTCCTCCAGGTCATCGCGACGCATCTGAACTCCGATCCGCCCGGGCCCGTGTTCATGCTCTCCTCTGCCGGCGTTCTCCGCGGGCTCCCGTTGTACCGGCTGGCGCCGAAGTACGTTCATGTCGCCCTGGGCGGGGCGAGCCACTCCAAGACCCGTTCCGGAGTTGCTCATCACGATGTTCTGCTGGCTCCGGGAGACGTCGATGAAGTGGATGGCATCCGGTGCACGTCTCTGGATCGGACCGTCCTCGATCTCGCGCGCACGATGACCGAGGAGGCGGGCGTGTCCTGTGCGGATGCGGCGCTGCGCGGGCTGGCCGTCGTCGGTCATGTGCAGAACGAAGAGCTTGCCGGCGAGTGGCGACTCGCACTGGGAGAGCGCGCCGACCGGATGAGCGTGCGCGGCATCCGACGGGCACGAAGGGTGATCGAGTTCGCCGATGGGCGCGCGCAACTACCGGGAGAGAGCGTGAGCCGACTGCAGCTGCACAGACTCGGATTCACGAACGTCGACTTGCAGACGCGCGTGGTCGGCCCGAACGGCGAGGACTACTGGCTCGACTTCGCCTTCCCGGCAGCGCATCGCTTCGGAGAGTTCGACGGGAAGGGGAAGTATCTCCGTCCGGACCTGCGCGGCGGGCGATCGGCGGAGCAAACGGTGCTCGATGAGAAGCATCGCGAGGATGCCGTTCGGGGTGTCACCGGCTGGGGCTTCGCCCGCTGGGGCTCGGAGCACATCGCGACGACGGAGCTGTTGGGTCAGCGGCTGCGTGCCTTCGGTATCCGTCCGCCTGGCTGAAGTCGGTTGCACGCGGCAACCTCCCGAGACCCACGCTCCCCGCCGAGACCCACGTCTGTGGGCCTGGGTCTGGGCGACCGGGGTGGGTCTCGGCGAAATCGGTCGACGAATCAGGATGCTCAGCTCGCCGCCGCGCCGCGCCCAGCCTGCGGGCAGCTCAGCTCAGCGCGCCCCAGCCATCCGGGCCGGGGGAGCCGGCGGGGTACTCCTCCACAGGCACGTCGCCGCGCTTCCATGCCTGCAGAATCGGTTCGACGATCCGCCAGCTCTCCTCTGCCGCATCGCCGCGCACGGCGAGCATCGGGTCGCCGTCGAGAACTCCTGACAGCACTTCGGCGTAGGCCTTCAGCGCCCCCGCGCCGAGGTCGGCGGAGAGAATCGTCCGCTCCAGCTCGAAGGGATCATCCGCGCCGTTGACGTTCAGCTCGAGCGAGATCCGATCGGGACCGAGCGAGAAGCGCAGCACCGCGCCCGCAGCCGATCCGGTGAGCCCGGTCGGGACGTGCCGGACCGGGCGGAATCGGACGATGATCTCCCGGGACGGATCACCGATCGCCTTTCCGGAGCGAAGGGTGAAGGGCACACCTGACCACCGTGCGTTTCGCACCTCGAACGTCGCCTCGGCGAGCGTCTCGGTGCCTCGAGAGGGATCGACACCCGGCTCGTCGGCGTACGACGGCTTGTCGATACCCGCGACGGTGCCGGCGGTGTACCGGGCGCGGCGGGACGAGGCCGCCGGATCATCGGCCCAGACGGAGGTCGCGCGCAGCACGGCACTGGTCGCGGCGCGGAAGTCCACTTCGCCGAGGGTGGCCGGCTGCTCCATCGCGAGCACCGCCAGCACCTGCAGGAGATGGCTCTGGATCATGTCGACCATCGCTCCGGCCGAGTCGTAGTACCCGGCGCGTCCCTCCAGCCCGAGCTGCTCGTCGTAGACGATGTCGATCGACTCGATGCTCTCGGCCGACCACAGCGGTTCGAGCAGACGATTGGCGAATCGGGCGCCGAGCAGGTTCAGCGTCGTCGACCGGCCGAGGAAGTGATCGACCCGGAACACCTGGCTTTCGGAGACCAGGCCCGCGAGAGTCCGGTTCAGGGTGCGTGCGCTCTCCTCGTCGACGCCGAACGGCTTCTCCAGGACCAGCACCGCGCCGTCGGGGATCATCTGCGCGGTGAGCGCCTGGAACGCGGCAGTGGTGACGCTGGGCGGCACCGCGAAGTACAGCGCCACCTGCCCGGAGCACTCCGCCAGCAGGGCGCTCAGATCGTCGGCGCGGGTGATGTCGGTGCGCCGGTACGAGGCGTCCACCCGGGATGCCGCCGCCTCGGCATCCGCCGTTGCGAACGCCGTGCGCACGAGTTCTTCGAGGTCGCGATCAGTCCAGTCCTCGCGATCGGCGCCGATCAGCCGCACCCGGCGTGACGGCTCATGCGCGAGCAGCTGGCCGAGCGCAGGAAGCAGCAGACGGGACGTGAGGTCACCGGAGACCCCGAAGATCACCAGCGTGGTCGCATCGGTCATGCGACCACCGTAGCCCGGTTTCATTCGAGAGTTGAGGATGCGAGAATCGGTGCGATGCCTTCCCCCATCGAGGACTATGCGCTGCTGAGCGACTGCCGCACAGGGGCGCTGGTGTCGCGAGAGGGCGACATCGACTGGCTGTGCCTGCCGCGCTTCGACTCGCCCTCGCTCTTCGGTGCTCTGCTGGGCGATGAGTCCCACGGGCGCTGGACGCTGCGGCCGAGCGATCCGGATGCCAGGTCGCAGCGGCGCTACATCCCCGACACCTTCATCCTCGTCACGCGCTGGGAGGCCGCCGACGGGATCGCCGAAGTGCACGAGTTCATGCCTCTCCATGACACCCGTACCGACGTCGTACGGCGCGTGGTGGGCGTTTCCGGCCGAATGGAGTTCGGTACCGAACTGCGGATGCACTTCGACTACGCGCGGACGCTGCCGTGGGTGCGCCAGGTCGGAACGCCCGATCTGCCGGCGCTGCATGCGACGGCGGGGCCCGAGGCGGTGATCGTCCGCGGAGCGGCATTCGTCGCCGAGGATCACGTGCATCGTGCCACGCTGACCGTCCAGCCCGGCGACACCCGCGACCTCGTGATGAGCCGGTTTCCCTCTCACGAGCATCCGCCGCATCCGCTCGACGTCGAGGACGCCGTCGCGCACACGCGCTCGTGGTGGCAGGGGTGGGCAAGCGGCATCGAGCACGACGGCCCGCACCGCGACGAGGTGGTCCGTTCCCTGCTCGTGCTGCGGGCGCTGACCAACAAGGACACCGGGGGCATCGTCGCGGCTGCGACCACGTCGCTGCCGGAGGAATTCGGCGGGTCGCGCAACTGGGACTACCGCTTCGTATGGCTGCGCGACACCGCCCTCACTCTCGAGGTGCTGATCTCGCACGGCTTCCTCGTCGAGGCGCATCACTGGCGACGCTGGCTGCTGCGCGCGATCGCGGGTGAGCCGGCCGAGGTGCAGATCATGTACGGCATCGCCGGTGAGCGGGATCTCGTGGAGCGGGAGCTGACGAGCCTGCCCGGCTACGAGAACGCGGGGCCGGTGCGGATCGGCAACGGCGCCGTCGACCAGTATCAGGGCGACGTCATCGGCGAGGTGCTGGTCGCCCTGGAGGCGGCGCGGATGGCGGGTCTCGAGGAAGGGGACTTCTCCTGGCCGCTGCAGCGCGCGCTCATCGGGAACGTCGTCGACGAGATCGATCGCCCGGACAACGGCATCTGGGAGATCCGCGGCGAACCCCAGTGGTTCACGCATTCCCGCGTCATGATGTGGGCCGCGCTCGATCGGGGCGTGCGCGCCGTCCGAGAGCACGGACTCCCCGGCGATGCCGCGCATTGGGAAGAGGTCCGTGACGCTCTGCGCCGCGAGATCGACGAGCGCGGCGTCGATCCCGACCTCGGCTGCTTCGTCCAGCACTACGGCTCGCGTGAGGTGGATGCCTCGTTGCTCGTGCTGCCCCAGGTGGGGTATTGCGCAGCAGACGATCCGCGGATGCTCCGCACAGTGGCGCAGATGGAGAAGACGCTGCTGCAAGACGGCTTCCTGCTGCGCTACCGCACGGAAACCGGTCTGGACGGGCTGCCCGGTGGCGAGCATCCGTTCCTCGCCTGCAGCTTCTGGCTGGTGGAGCAGTACGCGGGCAGTGGGCGCATCGACGACGCCGTGGAGCTGATGTCGAGGCTGGTGGCGCTGAGCAACGACGTCGGGCTGCTCTCGGAGGAGTACGACGTCGCGTCGGGCCGCCACGCCGGCAACACGCCTCAGGCGCTCTCGCACCTCACCCTCATCCGTGCCGCGGATGCTCTCGCCGGGCACGTCGGGCGGGCGGCCGACCGGCGCTGAACGGGCTGCGCAGGCCATCGAGAGCAACAGCGCGATTTGTCTGGTACCGGGGCGTGAGGTACGCTGGGACCAACCGAAGACCGCTGGTCATCGTCGTGCGCGCAAGCGCAGGAGGATTGAAGCTCTGCAATGCAGGGGCCCGCGCAGGTGTCACGAACTTTCAAAGCTCCGTGCGCTTGCGCCGGGGCTTTTTTCATTGCCGTCCGGGTCGAGGTCGGTGCCTCACCACCGTGAGGCGCCTCGTAGACACCAAGGAGTGACCATGGCGCAGAAGGATGCATCGGTCGCCGAGCTCACGAAGTCATTCGAGAACTCGAACGCCGTCCTGCTGACCGAGTACCGCGGTCTGACGGTTGCCCAGCTCAAGCAGCTGCGCAACAGCATCCGTCAGGACGCCGAGTACGCCGTGGTGAAGAACACGCTGACCAAGATCGCCGCGAACAACGCGGGGATCAGTGCGCTGGATGACGACCTCAAGGGTCCGTCCGCCGTCGCATTCGTGCACGGTGACTTCGTCGCCACCGCCAAGGCTCTGCGTGACTTCGCCAAGGCGAACCCGCTTCTCGTGATCAAGTCCGGCATTTTCGAGGGCAACGCCCTCACCGCCGACGAGGTCAACAAGTACGCCTCGCTCGAGAGCCGTGAGGTTCTGCTGGCGAAGGCTGCGGGCATGATGAAGGCGACGATGGGCAAGGCTGCGGCCACCATCGATGCGCTTCGCGAAAAGCTGGAGACCGCACAGGCCGCGTAAGCGTCCGGGCGATCTTTTTCACAAACCCCATCTATTAGGAGATACATCATGGCGAAGCTCACCACCGAGGAGCTGCTCGAGCAGTTCGCTGGCCTGACCCTTGTCGAGCTCAACGACTTCGTGAAGGCGTTCGAGGAGAAGTTCGAGGTCACCGCTGCTGCCCCCGTCGCCGTTGCCGGCGCAGGCGGCGGCGCTGCTGAAGAGGTCGAGGAGAAGGACTCCTTCGACGTCGTCCTCGAGGCTGCTGGCGACAAGAAGATCCAGGTCATCAAGACGGTCCGCGAGCTCACCTCGCTGGGCCTCGGCGAGGCCAAGGCCGTCGTCGACGGCGCACCGAAGGCCGTCCTCGAAGGCGCGACCAAGGAAGCAGCCGAGAAGGCGAAGGAGGCCCTCGAGGCCGCCGGCGCCACCGTCACCCTCAAGTAATCCGGTCCGGGTCGAAGCGCAGAGCACCTCGACCCGGCATCTGGAACACTTTTCGAAAGCCCCGAGTTCACGCTCGGGGCTTTCGTGCGTCCGAGCCGTGCTCAGCGCACCGGGGCGGTGGAGTTGCGCACCACGAGAGCGGATGCCGCCACCAGGTGCTCGATCGGAGCGGCTGGGTCCTCGATGCGCCGCTGCAGCAGGCGGACAGCCTCGCCGCCCTGCTCGCGTGGCCGCTGCCGAATCGTGGTCAGTGCGAACATCTCGGCGTGCTGGTGGTCGTCGATGCCGACGACGCTCAGTTCCGCCGGCACCGAGATCCCGAGTCGCCTCGAGGCGATGATCGCGCCGATCGCCGCCTCGTCGCAGATGCCGACGATCGCGGTCGGCCGGTCTCGGCGGTCTCCGAGGAGCTCGGCCGCCGCCCCGTACCCGTCCGGCATGGTGCCGGCTCCCACACCCACCCCGTCCGCGATCCGCACCCGTGTGCCGAGTCCGGCGGAGGTCATCGCATCGCAATAGCCTTCGACGCGGCGCGAATCGACGAAGCTGCGGGTTGCGGCATCGGCGGCGGTGCCCACGAGGGCGATCCTGGTGTGCCCGAGCTCGATCAGGTGCTCGGTCGCGATGCGTGCCGCCGCGGAATCGTCGATCGATACCGAACTCGCCCCCGCGACGGGCGGGCCGACTGTCACCAGCGGATGGGCCGCGCGCTGCACGCGTTGGAGTTCGTGCGGGTCGGGCCGGATGCCGGCGAGGATGAGCCCGTCGAATCGCTTGCGCGGCAGGACGCTCTCGAACAGGCGCGCGCGCTGGCCGGAACCCTCGCCGAAGCCGTAGAGCGCCAGGTCGTAGTCCAGCGAGAGAAGCGACTCCTGGATGCCGGACAGCAGTTCGGCGAAGAACCAGCGCTCGATCGACGGCAGGACCACGCCGATGGTCTGGGTGCGCCCTGTGGCAAGGCTCGTCGCCGAGGAGTGCGCGACGTAGGAGAGCTCCCGCGCCGCATCCGCCACCCGGGAACGGGTCGCCTCGGAAACGTAGCCCCGTCCCGTGAGGGCGCGGCTGGCGGTCGCCTTGGAGACGCCGGCACGCGCCGCCACGTCAGCGATCGTGCTCATCGGTCCTCCTCGACCATCCCTTCGGCGCGCCCGTTCCGCCCTTACGCCGATGACAGCGTAGCCGCTCGTGCGGTGGAAGGGAACCGGTTCCAGAGCCGATCCGAGGGAGCGCTCCCATGAACTGCTGACGAACAACCCGAAAGGTTGTGAGCTTGTGACCCTCGCTTATTGTGCCGGGGTGTCAGACGCCGGTAGGTTGGCCTGGAATCGGTTCCCTATCGGCGACACACGAGCATCGCCATCCGCGCGGGGCCGGGTACTCGAAGAGGAGAATTCACATGGGTCTGTCACAGCGTCATCGGCGACTCGCGCCGCTCGCCCTGCTCGGTGCCGCAGGCATCGCGCTCGCCGGATGTACCTCGCCGGGAGGGGGAACAGGCGAGCCTGGGGGCGACGCGGACTGCGCCACCTACGAGACATATGGCACGCACGAGGGTGAGACCGTCGAGGTCTACACCACCATCCAGGGTGTCGAACTGGACCAGATGGTCGAGACGACGGCTGACTTCGAGGCGTGCACCGGCATCACAGTCGAATGGGTCGGCACCCAGGAGGCGGAGACGCAGATCAACGTGCGCGCCGCCGCCGGTGACGCGCCCGAGCTGATGATCATCCCGCAGCCCGGTCTTCTCAACCGGCTCGTCGGCGACGGTTTCGTGCTTCCGGCCGCTCAGTCGGTCGAGGACAACGTCGACGAGTTCTGGTCGGAGTCCTGGAAGGGTTACGGCACGATCGATGGGACCTTCTACTCGGCTCCGCTGATGGCCAGCGTCAAGGGATGGGTCTGGTACTCGCCCGCCGAGTTCGAGGCGAAGGGCGTCGAGATCCCGGAGACCTGGGATGAGCTGCTGGAAGTGACGGCGACGCTCGCCGAAGAGAGCACCGCGACCTACAAGCCGTGGTGCGTTGGATTCGGTTCCGGTGACGCGACCGGCTGGCCGGGAACCGACTGGGTGGAAGACCTTGTGCTCCGCACCGCCGGGCCGGAGGTCTACGACCAGTGGGTCGCCGGAGAGGTCAAGTTCTCCGACCCGCAGATCAAGGCGGCGTTCGAAGAAGTCGAGAAGATCCTCCTCAACCCCGAGTATGTCAACGGCGGCTTCGGTGGGGTCGAATCGATCGTGTCGACCACCTTCAACGACGGCGGTCTGCCGATCCTCGACGGCAACTGCTCCATGCACCACCAGGCTTCGTTCTACGAGGCACAGTGGCCGGAGGGGACGACAGTCGCTCCCGACGGCGATGTCTGGGCGTTCCTGACGCCGAAGGCCGATGCCGACGCAGGTGACGCTGTCACCGGTGGTGGCGAGTTCGTCGCCAAATTCGTCGAAGGCGAAGCCGTCGACGCCGTGCAGACGTTCCTCTCCAGCGATACCTGGGCGAACCTCCGGGTCTCCCTCGGCGGAGTCATCAGCGCCAACAAGGGTCTCGACCCCGAGAACGCGCAGAGCGACCTCGGCCGGGCAGCGATCGAGATCCTGCAGGGCGAAGACACCATCTTCCGCTTCGATGGATCCGACCTGATGCCGGCCGCCGTCGGCACCAGCTCGTTCTGGACCGGAATGAACGACTGGGTGACCGGTACGAAGAACACCGACCAGCTGCTGACGTACATCGACAGCACCTGGCCCTAACAACCAGAGGATCCGGCGTTCGCCCGTTCGCCGACGGCGGGCGGGCGAACGCCGGATCGATGGTCTGCCAAAGGTGGAGATCGAGGAAGGAATGTCAGTGTCGACGATGACGCGAGGGCGCACTCTGTTAGCTCCGGGCCGAGCGCCCGTCCAAGACGGCTGGGAGGTGACTGCGGATGCGCGATGACTTCTGGGGCGGGCTCGTGGAGAAGCTCGGCGTCTTCTTCATCGGTCTGGCTGCCTTCATCGCAGTCATCGGCCTGGTGCTGTTCCTGGTGGACCGTGCGCCGAAGCGAGGGCGCGACTTTCTGCAGCTGCTCGCCTTCCTCGCTCCGGCGTTGGTCCTCCTCCTCGTCGGGCTCGTCTACCCGGCGGTCCGCACGACCTATCTGGCCTTCACCGACCGTCGCGGCGAATGGATCGGCCTTGACAACTTCATTTGGATGTTCACCCAGCCCAACACACTGGGCGTACTCGCCAACACCGTGCTGTGGGTGGCGCTCGTTCCGACGCTCTCCACGCTGGTCGGCCTCGCCTACGCGGTGTTCATCGACAAGTCCCGCGGCGAGAAAGCCCTCAAGTCGCTGGTCTTCATGCCGATGGCGATCTCGTTCGTGGGTGCGGGCATCATCTGGCGGTTCATCTACGAATACCGCGCCGAGGGCTTCGAGCAGATCGGTCTGCTCAATCAGATGGTCATCTGGTTCGGCGGCGAACCTCAGCAGTGGCTGATCAACTCGCCTCTGAACAACATCTTCCTCATCATCGTGATGATCTGGATCCAGACCGGTTTCGCGATGGTGCTGCTCTCGGCGGCGATCAAGGCGGTCCCCATCGAGCGTCTGGAAGCGGCGCGGCTGGACGGTGCGAACGGGTGGCAGCAATTCGCGTATGTGACCCTGCCGAGTGTCCGAGGCACCGTCGTCGTGGTGGTCACGACCATCACGATCGCAACGCTCAAGGTCTTCGACATCGTGCGCGCGATGACCGGCGGAAACTTCGGCACGAGCGTCATCGCCAACGAGATGTACACGCAGGCATTCAATCGGGGTGAGTTCGGTCAGGGCTCGGCTTTGGCCGTGGTGTTGTTCATCATGGTGCTGCCGATCGTCATCTACAACATCCGAATCATGCGCCAGCAGAGAGAGGTGCGATGATGAGTGTCGCCCCGGTCGACCTTCCCGTCGACAAGAAGCAGGACTCCTTCCAGGAGGCGATTTCCGGCACCAAAGCCTCGCGGGTGAAGAAGCGGCTGACCTCGAGGTGGGCGACGCTGGCGGCGGTCATCATCGCCGTGGTCTGGACGATTCCCACATTCGGCCTGCTGGTGTCGTCATTCCGGCCCGCGGCCGACATCCGTACCACGGGCTGGTGGAACATCTTCACCAATCCGAGCTTCAGCCTGGAGAACTACGAGGAGGTGCTGTTCGCATCCGGAGCGTCGAGTGCGAATCTCGGCTCCTACTTCATCAACTCGTTCATCATCACCATCCCGTCGGCTCTGTTCCCCATCGTGCTGGGCGCGATGGCGGCCTACGCGCTGGCGTGGATCAAGTTCCGCGGCTCGACGTGGATCTTCATCGCGATCTTCGCACTGCAGATCGTGCCGTTGCAGATGGCGCTCATCCCACTGCTGCAGATCTTCTCGCAGGTGCTCGGCATCAGCGGCACCTTCCCCGCAGTCTGGATCGCGCACACGATCTTCGGTCTGCCGCTGGTGATCTTCCTGCTGCACAACTTCATCTCCGAGATCCCCGGCGAGTCGATCGAAGCAGCGCGGATGGATGGGGCAGGTCGTACGCAGATCTTCTTCCGGATCATCCTGCCGCTCTCGGTTCCGGCGCTCGCGAGCATCGGGATCTTCCAGTTCCTGTGGGTGTGGAACGATCTGCTCGTCGCGCTGGTCTTCTCCGGCGGGACAGTGGATGTCGCGCCGCTCACGCAGCGGCTCGCCGAGATGGTCGGCAACTTCGGGCGCAACACGCACCTGCTGCCCGCCGGTGCGTTCGTGTCGATCATCGTTCCGCTGATCGTTTTCTTCGCGTTGCAGCGGTACTTCGTACGCGGGCTTCTGGCAGGGTCCTCCAAGGGGTAGACACCTCGGATGCCGCGGCGAGACACGCTCCCTGCCGCGGCATCCGCCCCCGTACGCTGAAACAATGAAGTACGCAGAATCGATCGTCGACCTGGTCGGCGACACGCCCCTCGTGAAGCTGCAGCACGTCACCGATGGCGTCGCGTGCACGGTTCTCGTCAAGCTCGAGTACCTCAATCCCGGCGGCTCGGCGAAGGACCGCATCGCGACGCGGATCATCGACGCGGCAGAGGCATCGGGCGAGCTGAAGCCGGGCGGCACCATCGTCGAGCCGACCAGTGGCAACACCGGCGTCGGGCTCGCACTGGTCGCCCAGCAGCGCGGCTACAAGTGCGTCTTCGTGCTCCCCGACAAGGTCGGCGAGGACAAGATCGACGTGCTCCGAGCGTACGGCGCCGAGGTCGTGGTGACCCCGACCTCCGTTCCCGCCGACAGCCCCGAGTCGTATTACAGCGTGAGCGATCGCCTCGCCCGCGAGATCCCCGGCGCCTTCAAGCCGAACCAGTACGAGAACCCGAACGGGCCGCGGAGCCACTACGAGACCACGGGGCCCGAGATCTGGCGCGACACCGACGGTGGGATCACGCATTTCGTCGCGGGCGTCGGCACCGGCGGCACCATCACCGGAACCGGCCGCTACCTCCGCGAAGTCTCGGACGGCCGCGTGCGCATCGTCGGCGTCGACCCCGAGGGCAGCGTCTACAGCGGCGGTACAGGTCGCCCGTATCTCGTGGAAGGTGTCGGCGAAGACATCTGGCCCGGTGCATACGATCCGAGCGTGCCGCACGAGATCGTCGCGGTGAGCGACGCCGACGCCTTCGCGATGACGCGCCGGCTGGCACGCGAAGAGGGGATCCTCGTCGGCGGTTCCAGCGGGATGGCCGTGATCGGCGCGCTGCGGGTGGCGCGAGATCTGCCGGCGGATGCGGTGGTGGTGGTGCTTCTGCCCGACGGCGGACGCGGTTACCTCAGCAAGATCTTCAACGACGGCTGGATGCGCTCATACGGCTTCAGCGAGGTCGAGGAGGGTGAGACGGTGGCCAGGTGCTGGCCGCTCGCCCGGCGCGGAATCACGGCATCCCCGACCTGGTCCACGCGCACCCGAGCGACACGGTGCTGGAGGCGATCGGGTTGATGACCGAGTTCGACGTGTCGCAGCTCGTCGTCCTCAGCGCCGAGCCGCCGGTGATGATGGGCGAGGTCGTCGGAACCGTCGACGAGAAGGGGCTGTTGGACCTGCTCTTCCGAGGCGAGGCCTCGCCGGCCGACGCCGTGGGCGCGCATGTGGGGGAGCGGCTCCCGCTGATCGGCATCCATGCGCCCGTCGCGCAGGCCCGGGCCGCGCTCGCCGATGTCGACGCGCTCCTCGTGACCGAAGACGGCAAGCCGCACACGGTGCTGACCCGGCAGGATCTTCTCGCGTACCTCTCCCGCTGACTGACGCCGTCGCCGGGCCGTAACAGCGGCGGACGCCCTCTTCGAGGCGGACGTAGGCTGAGAGGCATGTCCGACCACGCTTTCGCCACCCGAGCCATCCACGCAGGGCAGGAGTTCGACCCGACGACGGGGGCGATCATCCCGCCGATCTACCAGACCTCCACTCTCGTGCAGGACGGCATCGGCGGTCTCCGGAACGGGTACGAGTACAACCGGGCGGCCAACCCGACGCGTTCCTCGCTCGAGACGCAGCTCGCCGCGCTCGAGGGCGGCACCGCCGCGCTGTCGTTCGCCTCGGGGCTCGCCGCCGAAGACGCCCTGCTGCGTGGTGTGCTGAAGCCGGGCGACCACGTGCTGCTCGGCAACGACGTCTACGGCGGCACCTACCGCCTGCTCACGAGAGTGCTCGCGCCGTGGGGGATCGAGACGACCACCGTCGAGCTCGCCGACACCGACGCCCTCCGCGCCGCGATCCGTCCGCAGACGAAGATCGTCTGGCTGGAGACCCCGAGCAACCCGCTGCTGAAGATCGTCGACATCGAGCAGATCGCCGAGATCGCGCACGCGGCCGGCGCCGTCGTGGTCGTCGACAACACCTTCGCCTCCCCGGCGCTGCAGCAGCCGCTGGCGCTCGGAGCCGACCTCGTCGTGCACTCGACCACGAAGTACCTCGGCGGGCACTCCGACGTGCTCGGCGGCGCGGTGGTGTTCGGCGACGACCGCTTCTTCGAGCAGGTGAAGTTCCAGCAGTTCGCCGTCGGCGCCGTCTCCGCTCCGCTGGACGCCTGGCTCACAACCCGGGGCATCAAGACCCTGGCGTTGCGGATGCGGCAGCACTCCGAGAACGCGCAGGCCATCGCCGAGTGGGCGCAGTCCCGCCCCGAGATCGAGAAGGTGTTCTACCCGGGACTCGCCTCGCACCCCGGCCACGACATCGCAGGCCGCCAGATGAGCGGCTTCGGCGGGATGCTGTCGCTCGGACTCACCGACGGTCCCGCGGCCGCGCGCGCCTTCGCCGAGTCGACAGAGCTGTTCCAGCTTGCGGAGTCGCTCGGCGGCGTCGAATCGCTGATCGGGTACCCGTCGGAGATGACGCACGCCTCTGTTCGAGGCACCCCGCTCGCCGTTCCGGAGAACGTCGTGCGCCTCTCGGTCGGCATCGAGGACGCCGCCGACCTCATCGCCGATCTGGATCAGGGACTGGCTCGACTCTCCCGCTGAGCGGGACGGCCCGCCGCGCGCGGTACATCTGTCGGCGGAAAAGTACATTTGTCGGTCGGTTCTGCGGGGTTTCGACCGACATTCGTACTTCGAACCGACAGATGTAACGGGTGCGGGCGGGTACGATGGATGCTTCTCTCCCGATCGAATCGATTCGAATCGGTATGCCCGTACCCTGAACTCCGGAAGGACCGTCGTGTCCGACGCTCCGCGCACTGACTCCACCCCGACGACCCTGTCGAACGCGACCCCGGTCGTCGAACGCACCTCGACCGGCAGCATCCGCACCTCCACGCCGACGGGCGCGATCCGCACGCTCGGGTCGAACCCGGCCACGGCGCCGATCATGCTGCACCCGGGGGATTCGATCCCGACCGCTCGTCGGGTGCTCTACATCATCCTGCTCGGCGCGCTCACTGCGCTCGGGCCGTTCACGATCGATCTGTACCTGCCGGCGTTCCCGGTGCTGGAGAAGGACTTCGACACCACGGCGGCTGCGATCCAGCTGACCCTCACCGGCACGATGATCGGCTTCGCGGTCGGGCAGCTCGTTGTCGGCCCGCTCAGCGACAAGGTGGGACGACGTCTGCCCCTGATCGCGGTCACGGCGCTGCACGTGCTCGCCAGCGTCGCCGCCGCGTTCGCGCCGGATCTCGCGCTGCTCAGCGCAGCCCGGGTGCTGATGGGCATCGGCGCCGCTGCCGGTGGCGTGGTCGCGATGGCGATCGTCCGGGACCTCTTCGGCGGACGCCGGCTCGTGGTCATGCTGTCACGGCTCGCACTGGTGTCCGGTGTGGCGCCGGTGGTGGCGCCGTTGATCGGATCCTGGTTGCTGACACTGATGCCGTGGCGCGGGATCTTCGGATTCCTCGCCATCTACGGCGCCGTGATGCTCATCTCCGCGATCGTGTTCATCCCGGAGACGCTTCCGAAGGCGCGGCGCGCGGAGCGCGGCGGTGCGACGATGCTGCAGCGGTACCGTTCCGTCCTCTCCGATCGCGTGTTCATCGGCGTGCTGATCATCGGCGGGATGACATTCTCCGGTCTGTTCTCGTACCTGTCGGCCTCGCCCTTCCTGTTCCAGCAGACGCACGGACTCGACCCGCAGCAGTACGGCCTCCTGTTCGCCGTGAACTCGTTCGGCGTGGTCGCCGGCGTGCAGGTCGCCTCTCGGCTCGCCGCCCGCTTCGGACCGCAGTGGGTGATGGCTTACTCGACCGCCGTGCTCCTGGTGGCCGGAGCTGCCATCATCGTCACCGACCAGCTCGGGCTGGGACTGTGGGGCACGGTCATACCGCTCTTCGTGTTCATGACCGCCTGCGGGTTCACCTTTCCCAACGTGCAGGTGCTCGCGCTCGACCGGCACGGCAAGGCGGCGGGCACCGCCGCCTCGATCATCGGCGCGAGCAACTTCGGCGTCGCCGGCTTCATCTCGCCGGTCGTCGGCTGGATCTCGCACGACGCCGGGATCACCGCGACGACGATGGCCTCCGTCATGGTCGGCTGTGCCGTGATCGGCGTCCTCTCGCTGTGGCTGATCGTGCGCCCGCGCACGGTGGGGATGCTCACTCCCTGATCACCCAGCCGGCGTCGGCCAGAATGGGACGATGGACAGGCGGATGCTGCTGTGGTGGGGTGTCAGCTGCCTCTTGGCGGCGACGGCGCTGGGCGCGATCCTCGTGCTCGGCTTCGGGGACACTCCGGCGATCGATCACTGGTGGAACACGGTGGTGATCGATCAGCGGGCATCGTGGGTCATCGACGTCGCCCACGTGCTGAACTTCGCCGGCGGCAGCAGAGGAACGATCTTCGTCATCGCACCCCTCCTGATCGTCGGTCTGCTCCTCACCCGGCGATGGCGATCAGCTGTGTTCGCGGCGACCGCGATGGTGGCCAGCGCCCTCGCGGTTCAGGCGCTCAAGCAGATCTTCGGGAGGGCACGGCCGGCCGACATGCTCGTCGCCTCCGACTACGGGTCCTTCCCCTCGGGTCACGTCGCGAACGCGGCGACCATCGCCCTCGTGATCTGGGTGATCTTCCCGCGGGCGTGGACTGCCCTTCTCGGCGCGCTGTGGGTGCTCGGGATGGCGTACTCGCGCACTCTACTCTCGGTGCACTGGGCGACGGACACCCTCGGCGGAGCGCTGACCGGTGCGGGCACGGTGCTGCTGGTGGCAGCTCTGCTGAGCGACTGGGTGCAGGGCCGTAACCCGCCGTCGGATCCGCCGATAGTCTGGGAAGCCGCCCGCACGTCCTGAGGAGTCCTCGTGCCCCGAATCCGTCCGTATCGGTCTGCAGATCGCGCCGCGATGTACGAGATCTGCGTGAAGACGGCGGACGCCGGCGCCGATGCGACCGGCATCCTCTCCGGCGACGACCTGTGGGGCGACATCTTCGCCATTCCATACGTGGAACGTCATCCCGACCTCGCCTGGGTCGTCGAGGCCGATGACGCTCGCGTCGTCGGTTACATCGTCGCGACGGATGACACGGATGCCTTCGAGCAGTGGTTCCGCGACGAGTGGTGGCCGCCGCTGGCACCACGCCATCCTCGGCCGAGCGAGGTCGTCACGCGCGAGGACCGGATCGTCGAATCCGCTTACGACCGTGCTCCAGGCCGCGACGCGAATGTCGCGGCGTACCCCGCGCACCTGCACATCGACCTGCTCCCGGAAACGCAGGGCCAGGGGCTGGGGCGGCTGCTCATCGAGACCCTCTTCGCCGAGCTGAGCCGTCGAGGGGTGCGGGGCCTGCACCTCGGCATGGACCCGAACAACACCGGTGCCGCGGCGTTCTACGAGCGTCTCGGCATGGAGCGCCTGCCGACGGGCCCGGATGCGCAGAGCTACGGTGTGCGTTTCGACCGCTGAGACGCACTACTGCCCGTTCGGGCGGAGCATGACGGCGATGCGACCGATCTCCCCGGCCGCCGGGGTGTACGAGACGTTCAGGTAGCGGCGCCCGACCTGCCACATGTCGCTGTCGCGACGGGCCTTCGTCGGATCTCCGAGCAGAGCGAGCAGCTCCCCGCGCGACGTCGAGCCGGTCACGCCGTCGATGAGCGCGTCAGCGGCCGGAAATGCCGCCCAGCCCGTCTCCGGTCGAACGCGGACGACGATCTTGCAGAGTTCGTCGTCGCCGAAGGAGAACGCCGTGCCGGCATCGCGGAACTCGTACGTCAGCCAGTCCTTCTTCAGCACCCCGCCCTTCGGGTCGAGGCGCTGTTCGGTGATCTCCCCGAACAGCGCTGACGCTGCCTCGACCGCCGGAGAGCCGGGCTTCTCGCCGAGAGCGTCGAAGAGCGTGGTGATCTCACCGCTGACCGTCATCGTCGACATGGCTGCCGCTCCTCACTTCTCGTCATCCGTCGCCTGCCGGGCGAGGAAGTCCTGCATCACGGGAGACAGCGGGGGGCCGTCCTCGGCCGGGGCGATGTCGGCCTCCTCGAGATGGAACGAGCGCAGCACCTCGAGCGCGGCGTCGCTCACGAGCAGATCAGTTGCGTCGGCGAAGACGAAGTCGTCGCCCGCTTCGACCGAGCCCTGGGGGATGAGCCGGAGCCAGGTGGGCGTCAGCGTGCGCTCGGTGATGAGCTCGTACTGCTCGCCCGTCGACGCCGTCGCCGGCTCCAGTTCGAATCCGGTGAGTGCGGATGCGCGCAACGCTTCGGCGAGTCGTTCGCTCACGAACCAGAACGGAGAGGTCGTGACCAGGTCATCGCCCATCCAGCCGTCGAACACCAGATGCAGCGGCCCGGTGCCGGCCGCTCGTTGCGCGGGGTCGTAGGTGTACCCGGGGGCGAGCCCCCCGGGGACTTCCGCGTCGACGTAGAAGTACATCTGCTCACCTCACTGGGGGGTCGAAGAGATCGCCGAATGCGTCGTCGATCAACGTAGCGTAGTCCAAAAGCTGTGCCTGGGTCGGCTCCGTCCCGAGCCGGCGGTGGTGGTTGTAGAACTGGTTCCACATCTTGCGGATCGCGCTCAGGTGCACGTCGTTGTTGATGCCCTGCGGGATGCCTCGCAGGTTCTCCGGGGAGTGCATCTGCGAGGGTGTGATGCCGAGTCCGGGATAGCGCGAGGCGGTGACCTGCTCGACGGCGTGATGCACGACGTCGGTGGGGTCGGCATCGGGGTTCTCTTCGAAGAAGTTGTCGCGGTGGTTGCTGCTGTCGGATTCTCCGAAGCTCGCCGGAGTGCGATGCCCTCCGGTCGCATCGACGTTCGTGTCGACGTCATCGACGTCGGCCGGCCGGTCGTGCCCCTGCTGCCGCTGATGAGCGAGGACGCTGTCGCGCCGCCGGGTCTCCTCGACGATGTCGAGGAGCTTCCGCCGCTGCCGGCGGGACTGCGCCTGGATCGAGGAGGCGAACTCGTCGCCGGCCTTGAGGAGTGCTTCGACGATGTCATCGCTCAGCTTCTTCATCGGACTGGCCATCGTCATCACCCTGCCGTCGAGATCTGAAGCGCGGAGATCTGCGCGATGAAGTCCTGCCCGAGCCGCTCCTGATCGGCGGCGGTGCGCTCCAGGTCGTTCGCCGTCTGCTCGAGCGCCTCGAGGTCGGCCTTGTACTCGGCGGCTTCACCGAGTGCGCCTTCGACGAGTGGGGCGTCGAGCATCGTGGCGGCGATGGAGACGGCGACGTTCGTCAACGGCTCGCTGACGAGCTCGAGGAGCTGGACCGCGAGCTGCTCGACCGCGATGTCGGTCGCGATGTCGAGGGCCACCTTGCGGGCGGCGATGATCGCCGCATTAGCCGCGACGCTGCCGCCGAGTGTCACGACGGCGGTGGCCGCTGCGGCGGCGATCTGCGCGGCGGTGATGGTGAGCTCCGCGATCACCTTGATCTTGAGTGCCAGAACGGCGTCGGCGAAGATGTCGATGCCCTGGGCGGCAGGGTCGAGCAGATCGACGAGACGTTGCATGTTCGACTCGCGATTGGCGTTCCAGGCGTTGGTGTACGCCCCGGCGGTCTGCGCCGACAGCGCGCTCGTCACATCGTCGTTGACGCGCTTGTTCGCCTCTTCGATCGAGCCTTCGAGGTCTTCCTTGAACTGCCGCACGATGCTCGCGGCCCGATGGATCTCGTCTTCGTCGAGCTGGGGCCATTCGTAGCCGAGCACGTCGAGCACCCAAGCCAACTCGCCCGGAATGTTCATACCCATGATGCGCCTCCTGCTGTCGAAAATAGGTGCAGGAGTGCCGGGCCGGAATGGGGAGAAGTCCCCATCGATGCTTCGAGGGCATGAGAAAACCCCCGGAAGCTCTCGCTTACCGGGGGTTTCGGTCATTGGCGGTGACGGCGGGATTCGAACCCGCGGTTGCTTGCACAACACACGCTTTCCAAGCGTGCTCCTTCGGCCGCTCGGACACGTCACCAGGAACAACCTGTCCATCCTATCCGATCGGCCGGGCGTCCCGTGACAGGAGCTATGCCGCGGGCACCTCATCGAGGGAGAAGTACACGGGCAGGCCTCGTTCCCTCGCGATGACGACGTCGTTGTCCGCTCCCTTCGATTCGCCGGGAAGGCGCAGCACCGCGTCGCAGTGCTGCAGCAGACGCGCGGCCACGTCGTACATCACGTCGCTGTCGGCGGCCTCGGCGGCGTCCAATGAGCGGAGCACCGGCAGGGCGACCCATTCGCCGATCATGGGGACGTGTCCGAGCCGGTGCAGGGGAGCGGCGGCGGCCTCGAGGCGCTCGAGGTTGCGGGCGATCGCATCGGCATCGCCACCGGTTCCGGAGCGGTAGGGGCCGGCGATGAGAATCAGGAGTGGTTTCGTCATAGCGGAGACTGTAGCGTTAACCGTGCAGAAACGTAAAACAACGTGAAGGAGTGGGGATGCTGAGTGTGCAGCGCAAGGAGCATCTGATCGGTCTGCTCGCTCGCGAGGGCCGCATCGTCGCGAAGGATGCGGCGGATGAACTCGGAGTCTCCGAGGACTCCATTCGACGCGACCTCCGCGAACTGGCCGCCGACGGCGCATGCATCCGGGTATACGGCGGCGCGGTCCCGGTGGCGGAGCGACCGGTGCGGCAGCGTCAGGACATCGCCACGGCGAGCAAGGAACGCGTGGCGAGAGCCGCCGTTGCACACATCCGCCCGGCATCCACCATCATCCTGGACGCCGGGACGACGACCCTCGCGATGGCGCGGATGCTTCCACTCGAGTCGGCACTGACCGTCATCACCCCCAGCCCCGCCGTGGCGCTGGCAGTGGCGGAGCATTCGGATGCCCGCATCCTCCTGGTCGGCGGCGAGCTGAGCCGGCACTCGATGGTCTCCGGCGGCGCCCTCGCTCTCGAGGCGATCGCGCACCTCGGGGCGGATGCTTTCTTCATGGGCGTGTCGGGGATCGATCCCGTGCACGGTTTGACGACCGGCAGCATCGACGATGCCGTGACGAAGCGGGCGCTCGCCGCGCGGAGCACCGAGGTGCTCGTGCTCGCGAGCGAGGAGAAGATCGGTGCGGCGTCCCGGTTCCCGGTTCTCGGATTCGGCGACATCACGGGGATCATCGTCGACCCGGAGGACGACGATCCGCTGATCGCCCAGCTGATCCCCGCGTAAAATCTCAGGGTGCCCACCCCGAAGATCGTGCTCTTCTATGCCTTCACCCCGCTCGCGGACCCCGAGGCCATCCGGCTCTGGCAGCGCGATCTCGGCGAAGCGCTCGGACTGCGTGGCCGGCTGATCATCTCGAAGGACGGCGTCAACGGCACTCTCGGCGGCGATCTGCCCGCCCTGAAGAAGTGGGTGCGGTCGTTCCGCTCCTACGCGCCCTTCACAGACGCCGACATCAAGTGGAGCGAGGGCACCGGCGTCGACGCGGAGGGGCACAGCCTCGACTTTCCGAAGCTCAGCGTGAAGGTCCGCGACGAGATCGTCTCGTTCGGCGCACCCGGCGAGCTGCGGGTCGACGAGGGCGGTGTCGTGGGCGGAGGAGTCCGGCTCACTCCCGAAGGGCTGCACGAACTGATGGACGAGCGCGGCGAGGACGTCGTGTTCTTCGACGGCCGCAACGCGCTGGAGGCGCAGATCGGACGCTTCAAGAACGCCGTGGTCCCTGACGTGGAGACCACTCGCGATTTCGTCAGCCTGCTCGACTCGGGGGCGTACGACGATCTGAAGGGCAAGCCGGTCGTCACGTACTGCACCGGCGGGATCCGCTGCGAGGTGCTGTCCAGCCTGATGGCCTCCCGCGGCTTCGGCGAGATCTATCAATTGGAGGGCGGCATCGTCCGCTACGGAGAGCGCTTCGGCGACGACGGCCTGTGGGAGGGGTCGCTCTACGTGTTCGACAGGCGCGGTTCCATCGATTTCTCGGATCACGCCGCCGTGATCGGCGAGTGCGTGGGTTGCTCGACGCCCACCAAGCGGACGGCGAACTGTCCCGATCCCTCGTGTCGCGTGCAGTACGTCGTGTGCGAGTCGTGCGTAGCGGTCTCCTGCCCGGAGCACGCCGCCGCCTGAGCGCTACGCGAGCAGCGGGGCATCCGCACCGCGCCCGGCGAACAGTGATCGCGGGAACAGCAGGGCGCTCACGCGGGAACGTCGATCCACGCTCCGATGCAACTGTCGGAGGACCGTGCCGAGGGGGGAGGACAGATCGCCGGCCTCCGCTCCGCTCCGGGCGTAGCTCGCCTGCTCGACGGCATCGATGAGCCGCTTCAGGGCCGCGGCATCCGCGCCGCGCTCGCGCACGAGGGTCGCTCCGCGCGTGCGGGGGGTGTCGGCATCCGACACCGCGATCCCCAGATCCAGCAGCGTGTCCCGCAGTTCAACCCAGGCGGCCATCGCGTCGCCGTGACGCGCGCGGCGGCCGCGGAGGGCGCGTCGGATGCGACGGATCACGGCCGGAAGCAGCACGATCAGCAGAACGCCGGCGGCGCCGATCACGATCGGCATCGGGTCGAGCGCCCGCAGCGGTCCCGTCGCCCCGGCGGTGCCGCCGGTGTCGTCGCGCTCGATCTCCGGGTCGTCCGTGGCCTGCGCTCCCGGTGACGCGGTCGGCACAGGTGTGGCGGGGCCGCCGGGTCCCGTTCCGGTCGTCGTGGCCGGCTCGAACCGGGTCGGCACGCCGAGGGAGGCGGTCGGCTCGAACGGCACCCATCCGATGCCCTGGAAGTACACCTCCGGCCAGGAGTGCAGCTGGTCGCTCGTCACCGAGAACACCGACTCGTCCTCACCGCGCTCCTGGTCGGTGAGGATGCCGGGAAGGTAACCGACGACGATGCGCACGTGCATCCCCAGCTCTTCCGCCATCAGCGCGAAGGCACCGGCGAAGTGGATGCAGTACCCGGCGCGCACGTCCAGGAAGCGGGCGACGGCGTCGGCACCGGTGCCGTCGAACTCCTCCTCGACCGGCGTGTCGAGCGAGTACGTGAACTCATTGCGGAACCAGGTCTGCAGCGCGAGGAGCCTGTCGTAATCGGTGCCCGCGTCGGCCGTCACCTCCGCGGCGGTCTCGCCGATCACCGCGGGCAGTTCGATCAGCGGGTCGTCCGTCTCGGCGGGCGGTGCGGCAGACGACGCCCTGACCTGCTCGAGCGTCGGGGTGACCGCGACCGACGACACGGTGTAGTCGTTGCTGAGCGCGTCCGCCCGCTCGGATACGACCGTGCGGTTGGAGGGCATCACCATCCAGGACGCCGGCGCTCCCTGGATCCTGGTCGCGGCGTAGGGAACCGGCAGCCATGCGCTCGACATCCGCAGGATCCGGATCGAGGTGCGCCGGCTGTCGGTCTCGACGTCCTCGCTCCAGTCGGGATCGCCGAAGCCATCGGACTGCGACTGCAGTTCGGACTCGTCGGGATGCCAGACACGGCCGTCGAACTGCGAGAGGGTCGCGAGTCTCAGATACGGGGCTGTCTCGCCCTCGGCGGCGACGGTCAGCACTTCGACCGGCGCCGGACGGCGCAGGTCGTCGCCGAGTTTCAGCGACGCGTTGACGGTGACGCCGACGCTCGACCCGGCCCAGCTCGCCGACACCGGCAGCCCGGGTGCGATCATCACGGTCGCGGCCAGGGCGACGACGCCGATCCCGGCAGTGATCGTCGGTGCGGCCCGGCTGGGCGCGTCCGGTCGCCGCCGAGCGGTGTAACCGAACAGCACCAGCATCAGCACCCCCAGCATCACGAACCACACCACGTTCGCGCCGCTGACGGTGACGATCGTCGGCAGCGCGCCGACGACGGCCGCGAGGAGACCGGCGAGCAGGGCGATCCGCTGCGCGAGCAGGTGATCGACGAGGATCGCGACCACCGCGAAGCCGGAGGCGAGCACCAGCTGCAGTCCCGGCGTGGCGTTCAGCGGCGCCGCTCCGTAGGTGATCTCCTCCCACGCGCTGGACGCGAGCGAGCCGAAGACCGACCACGTGCTCGGGGTCGGCACGAGGCCGAAGAGCGCGGTGTCTCCGGCGACCAGCAGGGTCACGGTTCCGGTGGCTGCGAAGGCCTGCGCGAGAAGGGTCGCGGTGTCCCGCATCCATTCCGGCCGTCGTTGCAGAAGGGTCCGCATGCCGATGCCGGTGAGTGCGGTCACGATGATCACCGCAGTGGCGGCGAGCGACCAGGCACCCGGTTCGATCACCGCGGTGAAGGGCCACAGCGCGACGAACGCCGCGGCAGCGGCGAGGGCGCCCGGGACGAGCCGCTGGGCGGGCACCTCCTCATCCCGGCGCCATCGGATCGCGCCAGCACCCTGGCGCTTGCGCTCACGCCGGCGCATCGCCGACCCCGGCTCGCTGCGGAAGGGCCTCTTCCCACGCATCGGCGATGTCGTCGCCGAGCTCCGCCGTCGACCAGCCGTGCGCGGCGGCAGCCGTCATCGCGCCGGGGAGGGGTTCCGTCGCGAACAGCATCGCGGCCGCCGCTCCGGCTGGTCGCAGCAGCGCGGCGTCCTCCTCATCGATCCGCCCGGTGATGTACACGAGCGGGCCGGGGGGCGTGCCGCCGACGAGCGACGCGAGGTCTCGGGAGTCACCGCGCGGCGACACCATCGCCAGCGCGACGAGCAGTCCGTCGCGGTCGTCCTCGTGCCCGCGCAGCGTTCCCAGCACGTTCCCGGCACTGTCGATGACGTCGACGCTGTAGCCCTCCTGAACCAGGTGGATCGCGGCGGAGGCGCACAGCGAGACGGCGGTCTCGAATCGAGGGTCGGCGGTGTCGCCCGGGCGGTCCCAGTGGGCGGCGCTGCGATCGAGGACGACGAGCGCATCGGGGCTGGACTCCTCCTCTTCCTGCCGCACCATCAGCTGGCCGCGGTGCGCGGTGGCCCGCCAGTGGATGCGGCGCATCGAGTCCCCGGAGATGTAGTGGCGGGGGGAGAGATTGTCGCTTCCCTGCCCGAGCCTGCTGGAGGAGGTGTGCGCGGTGCCACCGGCCGCGCCGACGCGGACGGTGAGCGGTGCGAGTGTGAAGACCTCGGGAACCACGGTCACGGTGCGGGTCTCGCCGAACTCCTGCTCGCGCTGGGCGAGGCCGAAGGGGTCGACGGTACGCAGCATGAGCGGGCCGATCTGCCAGATGCCGCGTCGCACTCCGGTGATGACGTAGTCCAGCTGTCCGCTGCGCGGCGGGTACTCGCCGCCCGAATCGCCGACGACGGCTGCGGGGAGCACATCGCGCCACAGGCCGTGCGGGATGCGGATGGCGCGCAGGTTGAATCGCAGCGTCACCCTGGACAGTCTCGGAGACCGTGATCAGGTCGGTCGAGATCTGGCGGGTCACGGTGCCGGTGCGCCGCGGGAGCCGCACGACGAGAACGGCGAGCGCGGTGAGCACGAAGAGCAGGATCCCGATGTAGAGCAGGATCGGGGCGGCGACGGCGTTCGCGAGGAGCACGCAGACGAGGCCCGCGAGAAGAGCGCGCTGCTCCTCGCCCGGTGAGGGATCGCCGTCGTCGCATGGGTCGGGTCCTCAGGATCGGGCGGCGACCGGGACGCGCACTCGATCCACGATCTGCGCGAGTGCGGCCTCGACCGGCTGCGCACCGGCGCGGTGCGCGCCGCGCGCGGGCAGCAGCCGGTGCGCGAACACCGGGACGAGGAGCGCGGTGAGGTCGTCCGGGATCACGAACTCGCGCCCGTCGAGCGCCGCCCAGACCTTGGCGGCGCGAACGAGTTGCAGCGTCGCACGCGGGCTCGCTCCGAGATGCAGGCTCGGGTCGACTCGGGTGGCCTGAGCGAGGGCGACCGCGTACTCCTCGAGCGCCGGTGCGACGTGCACGGACCGCGCCCAGGCGATCGAGCCGCGCTGATGTCCGCGGCGTCCACCACCGCGGCGACGGCGGCGAGCGGGTTCACGACGTCGCGCTGGCGCAGCATGAGCGCTTCGGCCGCGGCATCCGGGTAGCCCATCGAGATGCGCATCATGAAGCGGTCGCGCTGCGCCTCCGGCAGTGCGTAAGTGCCCTCCATCTCGAGTGGGTTCTGCGTCGCGACCACGAGGAACGGGCGCGGTAGCGGATGGGTGTCGCCGTCGACGGTGACCTGCCCCTCCTCCATCGCCTCGAGCAGCGCCGACTGGGTCTTGGGGGAGGAGCGGTTGATCTCGTCGGCGATCACGATGTGCGCGAAGATGGCGCCGCGCTTGAACTCGAACTCGCGGTCGACCGGGTTGTACACGCGAGACGCCGGTGACGTCGCCCGGGAGCAGGTCGGGGGTGAACTGGATGCGGCGCACGGTCGCGTCGACGCTTGCGGCCAGTGCCCGCGCCAGCATGGTCTTGCCGACCCCCGGCACGTCCTCGATGAGGAGATGCCCTTCGGCCAGCAGGCAGATGAGCGCGCTGCGCACGGCATCCGGCTTTCCGTCGATCACCGCTCCGACGGAGCCGAGGATCGCGGACGTCTGCGCGGCGAACTGCGCGGCGCCGGTCTCGGCCGGGATCATGGGGGCAGTGTCTGGCATGCGTTCCCTCTCGCGTGAGCGCTGCGATGCGCGTGAATCGATCGTAACCCCGCGGGGGGCGTCGTCGTCCGGTCTCCCGGACGCGGGCAGTCCGACGGTGTCCGGTAAGATGATTGACGGCTCTCCGCGTGGCGGCATCCAGGCCAATTCCCCCAGGGCGGAAACGCAGCAAGGGTAACCGGGCTCTGCTGGGTGCGCGGAGGGTCACTTCTTTCTTTCAGCGTCCTCCGGGGCGGCACTGTCAGGATCATGACGTGACCAGCCCCCGTCGTCTCCCCGCGCTCGAACCCGATCGGCCGGTTCGCCTCGCCGGTCGTGCTCCTCGCCGTCATGTGGATCATCCAGTTCGCCGATGCCGTGCTGCCCGGCTCGTTCACCGGCTTCGGCCTGCGCTCCTGGGATCTCTCCGGTCTCGCCGGTATCGTGCTGGGGCCGTTGCTCCATGCCGACTGGGCGCATCTGATCGCCAACTCGGTGCCGTTGCTCGTGCTCGGCTGCCTGGTCGCGGTGGAGGGCGCTCGCCGATTCTGGGCCGTGACCGCGATCGTCGCGATCATCGGGGGTGCCGGCACCTGGCTCGCTGAACGCGCCGGGAGCGCTGACGGTGGGGGCATCCGGGCTCGTGTTCGGCTACTTCGGCTACGTGGTGATGCGCGTGTTCGCGCCGGGCCGGGTTCCGCACCGGGTGCTCTATGCCGTCGATCGCCCTGATCGTCATCGTGCTCTACGGAGGTTCGATGCTGGCCGGCGTCGTCGGCGTGCGCGACGGCGTCTCCTGGCAGGCGCATCTGTTCGGAGCCCTCGGCGGCGGGCTGGCGGCCCTCACCGGGAGACGCGGGGCACGGTCCGGATGAGCGCCCGACCCACCCCGACGCGCAACCGGAGCGGAAAGGCAGCGCGCAACCGGAGGAGACAGACGTCGCGCCGCGGGGCGCGGAAGCCCGGTGCACGCCGGCAGGCGGCTCTCCGGCTGCAACGACTGCGGATGCTCCGGCGCATCCTGATCTCAGCGGCCGTCGTCGTGGCGGTCGTCGGGCTCGCCGTGCTCGTGCCGTTCGGCCTCGGGAGGGAGCCCGCACCGGTCTGCGCGGCCGACGCGGGCGCCCTCCCGGACGCCGGAGTCGAAGGATGGCGGGGCGAGCAGCTCGACAACGCCGCGATCATCATGCAGACGGCATCCGGACTCGGTTTCGGTCGCGACGGGCAGATCATCGGGGTGATGACCGCCATGGGCGAGAGCGGCCTGCGCAACATCGACTACGGCGACTGGGAGACGATCGGATTCCGCAACCCCGACGGCACGCGGACCTCGAGCATCGGGCTCTTCCAGCAGCAGGACTGGTGGGGGAGCGTCGAGACCCGGATGGATCCGGCATCCTCGGCCACGCTCTTCTACACCCGTCTCGGCGGACTCGAGGGATGGCAGCAGATGACGCCCTCGCACGCGATCCACCGCGTGCAGATCAACACCGACCCCGACTACTACTCCCAGTACGCCGCGGATGCGACGGCGGTCGTCGACGCGCTGTCCGGTCCCTGCGCCGCCTAAGCTGAAGCCGTGGCGCGGAGCATCTACATCACCTCGGCCGAAGGACACAGCGGCAAGTCGACCGTCGCGCTCGGCGCGCTGGACGCGCTGATGCGCGTGACCCCGCGGGTGGGGGTGTTCCGCCCGATCGCACGGTCGGCCGACGAACGCGACTACGTGCTGGAGCTCCTGCTCGCACACGATGGCGTGCACCTGGACTACGAGGACTGCGTCGGCGTCACCTACGACGACGTGCGCGACGATCCGGACCGCGCCCTCTCGACGATCGTGTCGAGATTCAAGGCGGTCGAGGCCCGGTGCGACGCGGTCGTCATCGTCGGCAGCGACTACACCGATGTCGCCAGCCCCGCCGAGCTCGGATACAACGCCCGCATCGCGGCCAACCTCGGCGCCCCGGTGCTGCTCGTGCTCAGTGGTCGCGATCAGCAGCGCCAGGGCGACCAGCTCGGCACCACCACGGCCCGCATCCCGTCGGCGGTCGGCCAGATCGCAGCGCTCGCCGTCGCCGAACTCGGCGAAGAACGCGCCGAGCTCTTCGCGGTGGTCGTCAATCGGGCCGACCCTGACGTGCTGGATCAGACCATCGAGTCCGTGCGATCCGTGCTGGCGGCAGCGGCGACACCGGTCTGGGCGATCCCGGAGGATCGCAGTCTCATCGCTCCATCGATGCGCGGCATCCTCGCATCCGTCGACGGCCGGCTCGTCAAGGGCGACCCCGAGCTGCTCGGACGCGAAGTGCTCAGCGTCGTCGTCGCCGGGATGTCGATGGTCAACGTGCTGCCGCGACTCACCGAGGACGCCGTCGTCGTGATCCCGGCAGACCGCACCGAGGTGCTCCTCGCGACATTGCTCGCGAACGCATCCGGCACCTTCCCCCGCGTCGTCCGGGATCATCCTGAACGGCCCCTTCCCGTTGCCCGAGCCGATCGACGCGGCTCATCGACGGCTTCACCTCGACCGTCCCGATCATCGCCACCGACCTCGGCACCTACGACACCGCGCTGCGGGTGATGGGCACACGCGGGCGCGTCAGCGCCGACTCCCGCCGTCGCTACGACACGCGCGCTCGGGCTCTTCCAGACGCATGTCGACATCGCCGAGCTCACCACGCAGCTCGGGCTCGCGGAATCGCGCGTGGTCACTCCGCTGATGTTCGAGTACGGGCTCATCGAGCGTGCCCGCGCCGACCGCAAGCACATCGTGCTGCCGGAGGGCGACGACGATCGCATCCTCCGCGCCGCAGCCACGCTGCTGGCCAGAGAGGTCGCCGATCTCACGATCCTCGGCGACGAGTCCGAGATCCGTGCGCGTGCCATCGAGCTCGGTCGTCGACCTCGGCCGCCGCCCAGGTGATCAGCCCGATCGACCCCGAGCTCGTCGAGCGCTTCGCGACGGAGTACGCGCGGCTGCGCGCCCACAAGGGCATCACGTTCGCGCAGGCGGCGGACACCGTCACCGACGTGTCGTACTTCGGAACGATGATGGTGCATCTCGGGCTCGCCGACGGCATGGTCTCCGGAGCCGCGCACACGACCGCGCACACCATCCGCCCGTCGTTCGAGATCATCAAGACGAAGCCCGGAGTGAACGTCGTCTCCAGCGTGTTCCTCATGGCGCTCGCCGACCGGGTGCTCGTCTACGGCGACTGCGCTGTGATCCCCGACCCGACCAGCGAGCAGCTCGCCGACATCGCGATCTCGTCGGCGGCGACCGCCCGCCAGTTCGGCATCGAGCCGCGCGTCGCGATGCTGTCGTATTCGACGGGGGAGTCCGGCACCGGCGCCGACGTCGACAAGGTCCGCGAGGCGACCGCACTCGTGCGGGAACGCGCACCGGAGCTGCTCGTCGAAGGCCCGATCCAGTACGACGCGGCGGCGGATGCCGCGGTCGCCGAAGGCGAAGCTCCCTGACTCCGCCGTGGCCGGGCGCGCGACGGTGTTCGTGTTCCCCGACCTCAACACCGGGAACAACACCTACAAGGCGGTGCAGCGCTCCGCCGGCGCGGTCGCGATCGGACCGGTGCTGCAGGGTCTGAACAAGCCGATCAACGACCTCTCCCGCGGCGCCCTGGTCGACGACATCGTCAACACGGTCGCGATCACGGCGATCCAGGCCCAGGGCGGCGCGGCATGAGCGCGATCCTCGTCATCAACAGCGGCTCCTCGTCGCTGAAGTACAGCCTGATCGACCTCGGGCGCGAGAGCGAGCTCGCCGGCGGACTCATCGAACGCATCGGACAGGACGTCAGCGCGATCACGCACACGGTGCGGCAGCCGCCGTCCCCCGGGGAGCCCGCGCCCACGATGCTCGACGCGCACGTACAAGAGCGAGCTCGTGATCGCCGATCACGACGCAGGCGTTCGCGGTGATGCTGGAGCAGTTCACCGCGTATGGACCGCCGCTCGCAGAGCATCCGCCCGTCGCCGTCGGCCATCGCGTCGTGCACGGCGGAGCGCGCTTCTATCGCGCCGACGACGATCGACGGAAGACGTCGAGAAGGCGATCGAGGAGCTCTCGGTGCTCGCGCCGCTGCACAACCCCGCGAATCTCGCCGGGATCGTCGCGGCGACGAGCCGTGTTCGACGCCGTGCCGCACGTCGCGGTGTTCGACACCGCGTTCCACCAGACGCTGGAACCCGCCGCTTACACGTACGCGATCGATGCCGCGCTCGCCGAGGAGCATCAGGTGCGCCGCTACGGCTTCCACGGCACGAGCCACCAGTACGTGAGCGACGGCGGCCGCGGCCTACCTCGGCCGCGATCTCGGCGTCGCTGCGGCAGATCGTCTTCCACCTCGGAAACGGCGCCTCGGTGACGGCAGTCGATCGGCGGTCGCTCGGTCGAGACGTCGATGGGGCTGACGCCGCTCGAGGGGCTCGTCATGGGCACCCGTTCCGGCGACATCGATGCGGCAGCGCTCGTGCACCTGGCGCAGGACGCGCCGGCCTCACGATCGATGACCTCGACACCCTGCTCAACAAGCGCAGCGGGCTGCTCGGGTTGGCCGGGCGCAGCGACATGCGCGACATCCTCGCGGGTGCGGATGCGGGGGAGGAAGCGTCGATCCTCGCGTTCGACGTCTACATCCACCGGCTGCGCGCGTACGCAGGCGCCTACATCGCCCAGCTCGGCGGCGTCGACGTCATCTCCTTCACGGCGGGCGTGGGCGAGAACGCCGCGCGCGTGCGCGTCGAGTCGATGTCGACGCTCGGCTTCGCCGGTGTCGAGATCGACCGGGCTCGCAACGAGTCGCGCGAGCGCGGCATCCGTCGCATCTCCACCGACGCCTCGCGGGTCGCGGTGCTCGTCGTGCCCACGAACGAGGAGCTTCAGATCGCCCGCCAGACCGCCGAACTGCTCTGAAGAATCGACCGTCTCAGCGACCCGCGGAGCGGAGGATGGCGGCGCCGGGGTTACCTCGGCCTCGGGCCCGGACTACGCTTGCACAGTGGCACGGAGAGTGCCGAACCCCTCGCCCTTTCTCCTGGAGGTTCCCATGCCCGACACCCTGCCCGAATTGCCCGATCTGTTCCGCGCGGAGGGCGTTCTCTTCGATCTCGACGGAGTGCTGACGCCGACGGCCGAAGTCCACATGCGTGCCTGGAGAGTCGTCTTCGACGACGTCTTCGCGCGCTGGGGCATCGACGCCGCCGTACACGGATGCCGACTACTTCGACTTCGTCGACGGCAAGAAACGCTATGACGGCGTGGCGAGCCTGCTGCAGAGCCGCAACGTCGAGGTGCCCTGGGGTGAGGTAGACGACGACCCAGCGGAGGAGACCGTCTGCGGCATCGGCAATCGTAAGAACGCCGCCTTCGCCGCCTCCCTCCGCAGCACCGGCATCGCGCCGTTCCCCGGCTCGCTCGCCCTGATCGAGAACCTTCGCGCCGCAGGCGTCCCCCTCGGCGTCGTATCGAGCTCGAAGAACGCCGAAGAGGTGCTCGGCCGCCGCCGGCATCCGCGACGTTCTTCACCGTCGTCGTCGACGGCGTCGTCGCAGAGCGCGACGGCCTGGCGTCCAAGCCCGCCGCCGGACATGTTCCGCGCGGGGGCGCGCGCTCTCGGCGTCGACCCGGCAACGAGCGTCGCCGTCGAGGACGCGACCTCAGGAGCAGCATCCGCAGCGGCCGCCGGCTTCGCCACCGTCGTCGGCGTCGACCGCGGCGCGGGCGCCGATGCACTGCGCGCCTCGGCGCCACCGTGTCGTCGACGACCTCGCCGACGTTCCTACCCGACACCCGCACCACACCACGGAGACCGCATGATCGACCGCGACCACTTCCCCGTCGACCCGTGGCGTCTCATCGAGACGCGCTACTCAGAGGATGGAGTCGGCGAGACGCTGTTCTCCGTCGGCAACGGCTACCTCGGTCTGCGCGGCAACCACATCGAGGGGCGCGGAGCGCACGAGCACGGCACGTTCATCAACGGGCTGCACGAGACCTGGCCCATCCGGCACGCGGAGCAGGCCTACGGCTTCGCTGAGGTCGGCCAGACGATCGTGAACGCGCCGGACGCCAAGATCATGCGCGTCTACGTCGACGACGAGCCGATCTCGTTCGACGAGGCGGATGTGCGCGAGTACCGTCGCACGCTCGACATGCGCACCGGCGTGCTGGAGCGGCTCGTCGTCTGGGAGACTCCGTCCGGCAAGCGCGTGCGCATCACGGACGAGCGCCTCGTCAGCTTCGAGGAGCGGCATCTGGCGGTCCTGCGAGTCGAGGTCGTCGTGGAGAACTCCGACGCACCGGTCACCATCAGCTGCCAGCTGCTGAACCGTCAGGACGGCGCCGGCGTCTATGCGGGCACCCCCGCCGCGGCGCAGAAGACCGGATTCGACCCGCGCAAGGCCGAGAAGATCGCCGAGCGGGTGCTGGAGCCGGAAGAGTACTGGCAGGACGGCCTGCGCTCGGTCGCTCTCCTATGAGGTCGCGGACTCGGGGATGACGCGTCGCGGTCGTGGCCGACCATGTCATCGAGACCGACAACGATTACAGCGCGCGCCAGCTCAGCGAGCCGGACATCGCCAAGAACGTGTTCCGGGTCCAGGCGAAGGCGGGCGTGCCGATCCGGCTCACGAAGCTCGTCAGCTACCACACCTCGCGCGGAGTGCCGGCGCGAGAGCTCGTCGACCGCTGCCGTCGGACGCTCGACCGTGCGGCGATCGAGGGCGTCGAGGCGCAGTTCCGCAAGCAGGCCGACTGGCTGGCGGCCTTCTGGGAGCGCAGCGATGTGCAGATCGGCGGACACGACGACCTGCAGCAGGCCACGCGCTGGTGCCTCCTGCAGCTCGCCCAGGCCGCGGCGCGCGCCGACGGCAGTGGAGTGCCCGCCAAGGGCCTTTCCGGCTCCGGCTACAGCGGCCACTACTTCTGGGACACGGAGATCTACGTGCTCCCGTTCCTCACCTACACCTCGCCGCAGTGGGCCCGCAACGCCCTGCGCGCCCGCGTCCTGATGCTTCCGGCGGCGCGCCGTCGCGCCACGCAGCTGAACGAGGCCGGTGCGCTCTTCCCCTGGCGCACGATCAACGGCGAGGAGGCTTCTGCGTATTACGCGGCCGGCACCGCGCAGTACCACATCAACGCCGACGTGAGCTTCGCCCTCGGCAAGTACGTCCGCGCGACCGGAGATGAGGAGTTCCTCCGGCGTGAGGGCGTCGACATCGCCGTGGAGACGGCGAGGCTGTGGGCGACGCTCGGATTCTGGCGCACCAACGACGGCATCGAGACCTTCCACATCCATGGTGTCACCGGCCCCGACGAGTACACGACGGTCGTCAACGACAACCTCTTCACGAACGTCATGGCACGGTACAACCTCCGCTATGCAGCCAGGGTGGTGCGGGAGATCGCGGAGGACGACCCGGCGGCGTACGCCGCGCTGGTCGATCGCACGGACCTGGCGCTGGAGGAACCGGATGCCTGGGATCGCGCCGCCGAGGCGATGTTCATCCCGTTCAGCGAGAGCCTCGGCATCCACCCGCAGGACTCGCTGTTCCTGGAACGCGAGCTCTGGGACCTCGCCCACACCCCGAAGGAGCAGCGTCCTCTGCTGCTGCACTTCCACCCGTTGGTGATCTACAGGTTCCAGGTGCTCAAGCAGGCCGACGTGGTGCTCGCGCTGTTCCTGCAGGGCAACCACTTCACACCGGAGGAGAAACTCGCCGACTTCCAGTACTACGACCCGCTGACCACCGGCGACTCCACGCTGTCGGCGGTCGTGCAGTCGATCCTCGCCGCCGAGGTGGGTTACCAGGACCTCGCCAAGGAGTACTTCGCGCAGTCGATCTTCGTCGACCTGCGGAGACCTGCACCACAATGCGGCCGACGGCGTGCACGTGGCGTCGGCCGGCGGAGTGTGGACTGCGCTGGTGTCCGGATTCGGCGGGATGCGCGACCACGCCGGCGAGCTCAGCTTCGACCCGCGGCTGCCCGGCCGACTGGCCGTCGCTGTCGTTCCCGATGCAGTGGCAGGGGTCCGCGCTGCAGATCACCGTGACGCGTGGCGAGCTGCGCGTCGAGGTGCGGGCGGGGGAGCCGGTCGAGTTCACAGTGCGCGGTGCGTCGCACACGGCGACGGTCGACGCGGATGCGTCATCGTCGCACTCGCCGATCAGGGACCGCTCATCCCCGGTCGGCCGACGCTGCGCCGCTTCGCGGGTGCGCGCCGTGACGACGGGACGCAGCTCTCGGCATCCGTCCCGGTGATCACGACGGCGATCCCGATCATCGAGACGATCGACTGAGCGGCCGGACCCGGACGAACCCGTCCTGGCCCGACGTCGAAACCCTCACCCGACGCCGAGACCCCCTCGCAGCAACGCATCTTCGAGGAGGTCTCGACGCGGACGGTGGGTCTCGGACGCGGGCAGGGGCGCTGTGAGGAACTGCGCCCGCCGAGTGTCGCCGGCACGCCGTAGGCTGTTCAGGTGACCACAGCCCTCTACCGCCGCTACCGGCCCGAGTCCTTCGGCGAGATGATCGGGCAGTCCCAGGTGACCGAGCCGCTGATGACCGCGCTGCGCGGCGACCGCGTCGGCCACGCCTACCTCTTCTCCGGACCCCGTGGATGCGGCAAGACGACGTCCGCCCGCATCCTCGCGCGCTGCCTGAACTGCGCAGAAGGACCGACAGACACCCCGTGCGGCACCTGCCCGAGCTGCGTCGAGCTGTCCCGCGCCGGCGGCGGCTCGCTCGACGTGGTCGAGATCGACGCGGCCAGCCACAACGGCGTCGACGACGCGCGCGACCTCCGCGAGCGCGCGACCTTCGCCCCCAGCCGCGACCGCTTCAAGATCTTCATCCTCGACGAGGCGCACATGGTGACGCCGCAGGGGTTCAACGCGCTGCTCAAGCTCGTCGAAGAGCCGCCGCCGCACGTCAAGTTCATCTTCGCGACGACCGAGCCCGAGAAGGTTCTCGGCACCATCCGCTCCCGCACCCACCATTACCCGTTCCGGCTCGTCCCCCCGGCGGCGATGCTCGAGTACGTCGCGAAGCTCTGCGGCGAAGAAGGCGTGATCGTCGAGCAGGGCGTGCTGCCGCTCGTCGTCCGCGCCGGCGGCGGCTCGCCGCGAGACACGCTGTCACTGCTCGATCAGCTCATCGCCGGCTCCGACGCTCCCGCCGGCTCCGACACCGTATCGGTCGCCTACGCGCGCGCGGTCGCCCTGCTCGGGTACACGCATGCGGCCCTGCTCGACGAGATCGTCGATGCGCTCGCCGCCGCGGATGCGGCCACCGCCTTCCCGGCGATCGACCGGGTGGTGCAGACCGGGCAGGACCCGCGGCGCTTCGTCGACGATCTGCTCGAGCGCCTGAGAGACCTCATCGTCATCGCCGCTGTCGGGGCCGGTGCATCCGCCGTCCTCCGCGGCATCGCCGAGGACGACCTGGAGCGTATGCGCGCTCAGGCCTCGTCCTTCGGCTCGGCGCGCCTCTCGCGCACCGCTGATCTCGTCAGCGCCGCACTCGACGACATGTCCGGTGCGACCTCGCCGCGACTGCATCTCGAGCTCATGGTGGCTCGCGTGCTCGCCAGCGCCGGCACTCCGGACGCGGGTGTCGCCGCCGCTCCAGCTGCTCAGGCCGCCCCCGCGTCCGCCCAGCGCGTCGCCTCGGTTCCGGTGTCCGCGCCGCCCACGGTAGCGCCGGCCGCGACCGCGCCCTCGACTCAGGAGGAGGCGGCAACAGAGGTCCCCTCTGGTACGTCGGCGGAAGCCCCGGCTGCACCCCTCGTTCCGGCCGGCCCGGTCACCTACGAGCGGATCACCGCCGTGTGGCCGGCAGTGCTCTCCCGGCTCGAGAGCATCAGCCGCACCTCGTGGCTCCTGGCCACCGCCGTGCAGCCGCTGGCGTACGGCACCGAATCCGAAGTGCTCACGCTCGGGTTCACCAGCCAGCATGACGTGGCGAAGTTCAAGGGCTCGACCCCGGGCGCAGGCCCCTCCGATCACCTTCGCACGGCGATCGAGCAGGAGGTCGGCGTGCGCGTGAAGTACCTTCCGGCACCCCTTCCGGCGGGCGCAGCGCCGCGACAGGTCTCCACCGACGCGTCGGGCGGTCAGCCGCAGAATGCCGCAGTCTCCGCCGACGCTCCGGAGCCTGCGAGTACCCGTTCTGGGGAGGCCTCAGAGTCGGTGAGTGCCCTCTCCGACCGTGCGGCAGCGGCAGCGGCAGCGGCAGCGGATTCCGGCTCCGCGGGCGTACCCGCCCCCGCGCGCGCATCCGGAAGGGCGAACGCCGATTCCGCAGGCGTTGCCGCCTCGACATCCGGGACCTCGGCGCGCCCCCAGTCGCGCGGTGCGTCCTCGTCGGCGGTCACCGAGTGGGCCGTCGCTCCGATTCCCACCGCCGTCGAAGCGCCCGTCGTGGTGGTGCCCCCGGCACCACAGCTCCCCGTCGATGAGGAGCCGGCCGAGGTCGAGGCCGCAGCATCCGCTCCTCCGGCACCGGTCGACGGCACCATCGATCCCGACGAGCCTCCGCTGCCCGGAGACGACGACGTGCCGTACTTCGACGACGAGCCGCCGTACGACCCGTCCTACGAGCCGCCTGCGCCGTCCAGCGCCACCAACGCTCGCATGCCCGCCCAGGCGACTCCCGCTCAGGAGGCTCCGCAAGCGCCCCCCGCATCGCCGGCCAGGTCCGCACCCGTCGTCTCCGACCGCAGCCCGGCCGCCGGGGGAGTGCAGCGCTACGGCGAGGCCGTGATCCGCCAGGTGCTCGGCGCGACGTTCGTGCGCGAAGAGCCCTACGAGCCGCCGACGAGGTTCGCCTGATGTACGACGGCATCGTTCAGGAACTGATCGACGAATTCGGCCGCCTTCCCGGCATCGGTCCGAAGTCGGCGCAGCGCATCGCGTTCCACATTCTGCAGACGCCGACATTCGACGTCGCCCGACTTGTCCGAACTCCTCACCGAGGTGCGCATCCGGGTGCGCTTCTGCGAGATCTGCGGAAACGTCGCCGAGCAGGAGCGCTGCGCGATCTGCCGTGACCCGCGCCGCAACCCGGCGCTGATCTGCGTCGTGGAGGACGCGAAGGACGTCGCGGCGATCGAGCGCACCCGCGAGTTCCGCGGGCTGTACCACGTGCTCGGCGGCGTGATCAGCCCGATCGCGGGCATCGGCCCCGACGATCTGCGCATCGCCCAGCTGATGACGCGCCTCGCCGACGGCACGGTGCAGGAGGTCATCCTCGCCACCAACCCGAACCTCGAGGGCGAGGCCACCGCGAGCTATCTCAGCCGTCTGCTCACCACCATGCAGATCACCGTCTCGCGGCTGGCATCGGGCCTTCCCGTCGGCGGTGACCTCGAGTACGCCGACGAGGTCACCCTCGGACGCGCGTTCGAGGGACGGCGGGTGCTGTGACCGCGGTCGGGTCGCGGAAACCGATGCAGCACGGCGCGGTGGCGCAGTGAACGCCCATTCCGGGTTCACGCGCCGAGGCTGGCTCCTCTTCGCAGCGATGGCGCTGCTGTGGGGCGTGCCCTATCTGTTCATCAGCATCGCCGTCGAGTCGATCTCGCCTCCGGCGATCGTCGCCGGCCGCACACTCATCGCCGCGCTGCTGCTGCTGCCGTTCGCGATCCGCAACGGGTGCGCTGCGGGCCGCCTGAAGCACTGGCCGTGGGTGCTCGCCTTCGGGCTGATCGAGATGGCCGGCCCCTTCGTGCTGCTCGGCCATGCCGAGATGACGCTGCCGTCCGGCCTGACCGGCCTGCTCGTCGCCACCGTGCCGCTGTTCGCGGCGCTCATCGCGCTCGGCGGCGGCGACCGAGGCGTGCTCCGCCCTGCGCGCGCGATCGGCCTGGTCGTCGGATTCATCGGGGTCGCCGTCGTCGTCGCCGGTCCTGGACTGTTGGGTGGCGAGATGGACCTGCTCGCAGCGGGGGAGGTGCTGCTGGTCGCGGTGCTCTACGCGATCGCTCCGTTCATCGTGGCGCGCAAGCTCGCCGATGTGCCGTCGCTCGGGACGATCACGCTGTCGCTCCTGATGATCGGCATCCTCTATCTGCCGATCGGCTTGCTCACCCAGCACGACCTGCCCACTCTTCCCTCGGCTCTGGCGCTCCTGGTGCTGGCCGTCATCTGCACCGCCGTCGCGTTCCTCGCGTTCTTCGCCCTGATCCGCGAGGTCGGTCCGGTGCGCGCACCGCTGTTCACCTACGTGAATCCGGTGGTCGCGATCCTCCTCGGAGCGGTCGTCCTCGCCGAGCCCCTCACGCCGGGTCTTCTCGTCGGCTTCCCGCTGATCATCATCGGCTGCTGGTTCGCAGGCACCGGCGGGCGTCTTCGGCCGGCTGCATCCCCTGCGCCACCCGCCGTCCCCGCGCCCTGACCTCTGCTCTTCGGCGCCGAGTGCACGGGTTGTTGCCGAGTGAGCGGCAGATTGACGCCGATAACCCGTGCGTTCGGCAAGTTTCCGTCCACTCGACAGCTGCGGGGGAGCGGGTGCAACCGTCACATGCACGGCACGGCATATGCGTCGAACGTAGAATGAGCGTGGGCGGATCCGCCCGACATCCCCGGGAGTGAACGTGGCCCTCATCGTGCAGAAGTACGGCGGCTCGTCCGTCGCCGATGCGGCGAGCATCAAGCGCGTCGCCAAACGCATCGTCGACACGCGCCGTGCCGGCCATGACGTCGTCGTCGCGGTCAGCGCGATGGGCGACACCACCGACGAGCTGCTCGACCTCGCGAACGAGGTCGCGCCGATCCCGGCACCGCGCGAACTCGACATGCTGCTCTCCAGCGGTGAGCGCATCTCGATGGCGCTCCTCGCGATGGCGATCCACTCGATGGGGTTCGAGGCGCGTTCGTTCACCGGCAGCCAGGCCGGCATGATCACCGACTCCAAGCACGGATCGGCCCGGATCGTCGACGTCACCCCGATCCGGCTCCGCGAGGCGCTCGATGAGGGCGCCATCGTCATCGTCGCCGGCTTCCAGGGGTTCAATCGCGACACCCGCGACATCACCACGCTCGGCCGCGGCGGCTCCGACACCACCGCAGTGGCCCTGGCGGCGGCGCTCGACGCCGATGTCTGCGAGATCTACAGCGACGTCGACGGCATCTTCACCGCCGACCCCCGGGTCATCCCGCGGGCGCAGAAGCTCGATCATGTCAGCAGCGAGGAGATGCTCGAGCTCGCCGCCAACGGCGCCAAGGTGCTCTACATCCGCGCCGTCGAGTACGCTCGCCGTCACGGCGTTCTCATCCACGCTCGGTCGACCTTCTCGTCGGCCGAGGGCACGTACGTTCTGGGCGAGGGAATGAAGAATCCTCGCGAAGCCGAGGGAGCAGCAGCCATGGAAGAACCGATCGTCGCCGGCGTCGCGACCGACTTCAGCCACGCCAAGATCACGGTCGCGGGCGTGCCGGATGTCCCGGGCAAGGCCGCCGAGATCTTCAAGATCGTCGCGAAGTCCGGTGCGAACGTCGACATGATCGTGCAGAACGTGTCCGCGGCATCCACCGGGCGCACCGACATCTCGTTCACGGTTCCGAAGGCCGATGCGGCTGCCGCGCTCAAGGCCCTCGCCGCCGAGCAGACCGAGGTCGGCTTCCAGAACCTCGTGCACGACGACCAGATCGGCAAGCTCTCGGTCGTCGGGCGCCGGCATGCGCACGCACTCCGGCGTCTCGGCGACGCTGTTCGAGGCGCTGTCCGCCGGCGGCATCAACATCGAGATGATCTCGACCTCCGAGATCCGCATCTCCGTGGTGCTCCGCGCCGACGACCTCGCCGAGGCCGCCCGCACGGTGCACACCGCCTACGGTCTCGACGGCGACGCCGAGGCCACGGTGCACGCCGGCTCCGGACGCTGACGCGCCGGAGGACGCGGCGTCACCCACGACTGACGGTCGTTCTGTCGGCTCAGATCACGGGATGTCAGCGGATTGGGGCAGTTCGAGCCGACAAAGCAGGTTTCGCGCCGACAAAGCGCGCGGGATGGCGTGCAACGTCACCGGCGCGCGGCTACTCCCGCGGCGCGGTAGACTCGCCGGAACCCTGACATCGGCGCCAGGCGCGGCATCCGCATCCCGACGCCGTGCCTTCCGCCTCGTACGCAGCACTGCACGACGCCAAGGAACATCATGACCCGCATCTCCGACTCAGGACTCTCCGTCGCCATCGTCGGCGCCACCGGCCAGGTGGGCACCGTGATGCGCGAGATTCTCGCCGAGCGGTCGTTCCCGATCCGCGACCTGCGGCTGTTCTCCTCGTCGCGCTCGGCCGGCACGGCGATCGAGTTCGGCGGCGTCGACTGTCATCGTCGAGGACGTCGAGACGGCGGATGCCGCGGGCATCGACGTCGCCCTGTTCTCGGCCGGCGCGACCGCCAGCCGCGCCTACGCCCCGCGCTTCGCCGAGGCCGGAGCCGTCGTCATCGACAACTCCAGCGCCTGGCGCAACGACCCCGAGGTGCCGCTCGTGGTGAGCGAGGTCAACCCGCACGCCATCGACGAGCGCCCCAAGGGCATCATCGCGAACCCGAACTGCACCACGATGGCGGCGATGCCGGCGCTGAAGGCGCTGCACGCCGAGGCCGGCCTCGAGCGTCTCATCGTCTCGACCTACCAGGCCGTCTCCGGCTCCGGTCTCGCCGGGGCGCAGGAACTGCTCGGCCAGGTCGAGGGCGTCATCGCCCAGGGCGACACGCTTCGCCTCGTGCACGACGGCTCGTCCGTCGACTTCCCGAAGCCGGAGAAGTACGTCGCGCCGATCGCCTTCGACGTCATCCCGTTCGCCGGCAGCCATCGTCGACGACGGTCAGAACGAGACCGACGAGGAGAAGAAGCTCCGCAACGAGAGCCGCAAGATCCTCGAGCTCCCCGGACTCCGCGTCGCGGGCACCTGCGTACGAGTGCCGGTGTTCACCGGCCACTCGCTGTCGATCAACGTCGAGTTCGCGAGCGACATCACACCGGATCGGGCGCGCGAGGTGCTCTCCGCTGCCCCCGGCGTCGTTCTGCGAGGAGGTGCCGACGCCGTTGCACGCCGCGGGCAAGGACCCGAGCTTCGTCGGCCGCATCCGCGCCGACCAGTCCGCCCCCGAGGGCAAGGGTCTCGTGCTGTTCATCAGCAACGACAACCTGCGCAAGGGCGCCGCGCTGAACGCGGTGCAGATCGCCGAGCTCGTGGCCGCGCGCATCGGCGCAGCATCCGCCGTCTGACCTCTGTCGGCAGTGGTTCGGCGGCATCCTGCGCCGGCGAACTAGACTGGTTCGGTGACTGAAACCGTCGATGTCGTCCTGATCGGTGGTGGCATCATGAGCGCCACCCTGGGTACTCTGCTGCACGAGCTGCAGCCGGAGTGGAAGATCGTCGCCTTCGAGCGACTCTCCGACGTCGCCCAGGAGAGCTCGAACCCCTGGAACAACGCGGGTACCGGCCACGCCGCCCTCTGCGAGCTGAACTACATGCCGCAGAACGCGGACGGCCCGCTCGACCCCGCCAAGGCGGTCATCGATCAACGAGCAGTTCCAGCAGAGCCGCCAGTTCTGGTCGTCGCTGGTCGACAAGGGCGTGCTCGACGAGCCGTCGACCTTCATCAACGCGACCCCGCACATGACCTTCGTGCGCGGCGAGAAGGATGTCGCCTACCTCAAGGAACGCTACGAGGTGCTCAAGCAGCAGCCGCTGTTCGCCGGCATCGAGTACAGCGAGGACTCCCGCGTCATCAACAAGTGGGCGCCGCTTCTCATGCAGCAGCGCCGCAAGGGCGAGCCGTTCGCGGCCACCCGCGTCCCCGCCGGAACCGACGTCGACTTCGGCGCCCTCACGCAGCAGCTCTTCGACCACCTCACGGCCGACGGCGTCGACCTGCGCGACGAATCACGAGGTGCGCAGCCTGAAGAAGCAGAAGGACGGCACCTGGCTGATCAAGTACCGCAACGTCCATCGGACGCACCCCGAACGAGGTCAAGGCGCGCTTCGTCTTCGTCGGCGCCGGTGGCTGGGCACTCAAGCTGCTGCAGAACTCCGGCATCCCCGAGATCAAGGGCTACGGCGTCTTCCCGATCGGCGGTCAGTTCCTCAAGACCACGAACCCGAAGGTCGTCGCCCAGCACAAGGCGAAGGTGTACTCGCAGGCCTCCGTCGGTGCTCCGCCGATGTCGGTGCCGCACCTCGACACCCGGGTCGTCGACGGAGAGTCGTCGCTGATGTTCGGCCCGTTCGCGACCTTCAGCCCGAAGTTCCTCAAGAACGGGCTCGATGCTCGACATCGTGTCGCAGGTGCGCCCGCACAACCTGGTGCCGATGCTTCAGGTCGCGATCAAGAACCCCGATCTCATCACGTACCTCGTCGGCGAGCTGCTGAAGAATCACCGCAAGAAGGTCGACAGCCTGCGCATCTTCATGCCGACCGCGAAGGATGAGGACTGGACGCTCATCGATGCCGGTCAGCGGGCGCAGGTGATGAAGAAGGACCCGAGAAGGGCGGCATCCTGCAGTTCGGCACCGAGGTCATCTCCTCGTCCGACGGCAGCGATCGCCGGTCTCCTCGGTGCTTCGCCCGGTGCGTCGACCGCGGTGCCGATCATGCTGGGCCTGCTGAAGTCGTGCTTCCCCGAGCAGTACCCGAGCTGGGAGCCGGCGCTGCGCGCGCTCATCCCGACGTTCGGAGAGCATCTCGAACAAGGACCCCGCTCTCGCTGAGAAGTCCACGGCGGCGACGGCCGCGACACTCGGCATCAACGGCTGAGGCCTCGGTGGCGAAGCTCTACTTCCGCTACGGCGCGATGAACTCGGGCAAGTCCACGTCTCTCCTCCAGGCCGCGTACAACTACGAGGAGCGCGGCCAGCACGTGCTCCTCGCGAAGCCGGCGATCGACACCAAGGGCGCCACGCAGATCGAGAGCCGCCTCGGGATGACCCGCGAGGTCGACTTCCTGATCGGGCCGGACGACGATGCGCGGGCTCTGTTCTCTGCGCACCGGGAGCGGATGCGGCATTCCGCAGAGGGTGAAGTACTTCCGGGCGGCCCGGTCGACGTCGCCTGCCTGCTGGTCGACGAAGCCCAGTTCCTGACCGCTGCACAGGTCGATGACCTGTTCCGGATCGCCGTCGACGACGGCATCCCGGTGATGGCCTACGGCATCCGCAACGACTTCCGCACGCAGGCGTTCCCGGGTTCTGCGCGGCTGCTCGCGATCGCGCACTCTCTGGAGGAGCTCAAGACCATCTGCCGCTGCGGTCGCAAGGCGGTCTTCAACGGCCGCGTGATCGGCGGTCGCTTCGTCTTCGATGGTGATCAGGTCGCGATCGACGGCGGAGGAGACAAGCTGGTCACGACCTACGAATCGTTGTGCGGCGCCTGCTATCTGGAAGAGTCCGGCGGTCGCCTGAGCTGAGCGCGCCCGTGCTTGGCGAGCCAGGTCGGTCATGCGGCGCTTGCGTGGTCTGACCACAGCGGCTAACCTGTGGTCAGACCACAGGAGGACGGATGCCGGAGCACAGCGATCCCGCGTCGGCGCCGCGCGCGTGGCGACTCGTGCTGGAACAGCGTCGAACGCGACCTCCTCGACGGGCGTCTCGGTCCCGGTGACCGCCTCGCCTCCGAGCGCGATCTGGCAGCCGACCTCGGCGTCGGGCGCTCCAGCGTCCGTGAGGCGCTGCGCGTGCTCGAGGTGATGGGGCTGATCCGCACAGCGACCGGCTCAGGACCCCAGTCGGGCGCGATCGTCATCGCCACGCCCACCGGCGGCCTGTCCACCCTGCTTCGGCTTCAGGTGGCAGCGCACGGCTTCCCGCTGGAAGACGTCGTGCGCACCCGCCTCGTCCTCGAGGATGCCGTCGTCACAGCCCTCGCCGCCGCGCAGGGCCGTGATCTCTCCATCGCGCACCGGATGCTCGACGCGATGGATGCCGGCGATCTCAGCGCCTGCGGAGTTCCTGGCTCTCGACGCGCAACTGCACCTCGCTCTCGCGGAGTCCAGCGGCAATACCGTGATCGCCGCGATGATGAGCGGACTGCGCTCGTCCATCGAGTCGTATGTGCAGGAGGGGGCCGCCGCGATCGGCGACTGGGAAGCGATGTCCGTCCGGCTGCGCGCCGAGCACCGCACCCTCGTCGCTGCGATCGATGCGGGCGAGACGGATGCCGCGCGCATGCTCGTGCGCGACCACATCACCGGCTACTACACGGCCACGGGGCTCACCCGACGCGCCGATCCGCGTAACACCACGACCACCGACTGAGAGGAACACCATGGTCACTCGCCAGGTTCCCAATCCCGCCGAGCTCTTCGAGCTGATGAAGTTCAAGAAGCCAGAGCTGAACGGCAGGAAGCGCCGCCTCGATGCGGCGCTGACGATCGGACGATCTGCGCCTCGATCGCCAAGCGCCGCACGCCGAAGGCCGCATTCGACTACACCGACGGCGCCGCCGAGGGCGAACTCTCGCTGACCCGCGCGCGTCAGGCGTTCCAGGACATCGAGTTCCACCCCGGCATCCTGCGGCCCGCGCCTGACGTCGACACATCGGTGGAGATCCTCGGGGGACCGAGCGCGCTGCCCTTCGGTATCGCGCCGACGGGGTTCACGCGTCTCATGCAGACCGAAGGCGAGTCGGCGGGCGCCGGAGCGGCAGCCGCCGCCGGCATCCCGTTCACCCTGTCCACACTCGGCACCACATCGATCGAGGGCGTGAAGGCGGTGAATCCGCACGGACGCAACTGGTTCCAGCTGTATGTCATGCGCGATCGGGAGATCTCCTACGAGCTCACTCGCCGGGCCGCCGCCGCCGGATTCGACACGCTGCAGTTCACCGTCGACACCCCGGTCGCCGGTGCACGCCTCCGTGACAAGCGGAACGGGTTCTCGATCCCGCCGCAGCTGACGCTCGGTACCATCATCGACGCGATGCCGCGGCCGTGGTGGTGGTACGACTTCCTTACCACGCCCAAGCTCGAGTTCGCCTCGCTGAGCACCACTGGCGGCACCGTCGGCGAGCTGCTGGATGCCGCGATGGATCCGACCATCAGCTACGACGATCTCGCGGTGATCCGCGACATCTGGCCGGGCAGGATCGTCATCAAGGGCGTGCAGACCGTCGAGGATGCGCTGAAGCTGCGCGACGAGGGCGTCGACGGCATCGTCCTGTCCAACCACGGCGGCCGGCAGCTCGATCGTGCGCCGATCCCGTTCCACCTGCTGCCCTCGGTGCGATCGGCAGTGGGAGACGATTTCACGGTGATGATCGACACCGGCATCATGAACGGAGCCGACATCGTGGCGTCGGTCGCGCTCGGCGCCGACTTCACCCTGATCGGCCGCGCCTACCTGTACGGCCTGATGGCCGGCGGGCGCGCCGGCGTCGACCGCACGATCGACATCCTGCGTGGCGAGATCGTGCGCACGATGCGGCTGCTCGGGGTCTCCACGCTGGCAGAGCTCGAGCCCGGGCATGTCACCCAGCTGCACGCGACTGGTGCCGGTGAACCGGCCCGGCACCCAGGCGTCGGCGCGCTGAGGCCTGTCGGTCAGCTGACCCGCGCTGCGGGATCCAGGGTCACCAGCAGTTCATCGAGCTTGTCGGCGGTGTCCTCCCAGCCGTCCACAGCCACGGAGGGTACGCCGAGGGCGAGCACCGGGTAGTCGTTGCCGCCCTCGTCGAGGCGGTCGCCGTAGAACAGCATGCTGGACAGCGGGATGCCGGTGTGCTCGGTGAGCTGCTGCATCCCGTACGCCTTGTCGATGCCGGCGCGAGTGATGTCGATCGACGTGGATCCGCCGGAGCGCACCTCGAGCCCGGGGAGGCGGGCCGCGACGGCATCGCGCAGTGTTGCGCGCTTGACCTCGGTCGGGTCCCACGCGTGCTTCGCATCGCGCGGGGCCTGCTGACCGAGAGCGGAGAAGGTGATCTGCGAGCCTCGGTCCTCGAGGATCTCGCCCCAGGGCGACGGCTCCCACAGGCCCAGCCGCTCCGCTTCCTCGCGCAGGGCGGTGAGGGCTCCGGACTTCTCGTCGTCGGACAGATTGTGCGCATAGACCAGGTCGAAGCCGGATCCGTCGTGACGGAGATAGCGTGTGCCGCACGTCGGGAGCAGGTGCAGGCGGGCCAGGGTCGCGGCATCCGCCTCGCCGAGCTGGGCGATCACCTGCGTGCGGAACTGCTCCTCGTTGCCGCCGGAGATGATGGCAACGTCGACCGAGCGCAGCAGCGCGCGCAGGAGGTCCGCGATGCGGGGGCTGATCGCTCCCTTGGACGGAGCGAGCGTGTCATCGAGGTCGAAGGCGACGAGGGTAGGCGCAATCATGATGCTTCCAGAATAGGCGACGGATCCTGCGCGGATCGTGAGGCGAACAGCAACGTGCAGGCGATCGCGAGAGCGACACCGGCGGTGGCGCCGAGGGAGTTCGCGACGACGTCGTTCACGGTCGCCGCGCGATGAGGAAGCGCCAGGCGCTGGATTCCTTCGATCATGACCGAGATCGCGGGACCGGTGAAGAGTGAGACCACCCAGATCCGGCGAGGCAGCAGCACGAAGGCGAGGGCGCCGACCGGAATGAAGACGAGAACGTTCGCGAGGGCTTCGAGCTCGGTGAATCCGAGTCGGTTCCATCCCAGTTGATGGAACACCTCGACGACGCGGTCGACGAGGTTCGGCATCCGGTCCTCGATACGAGGAGGCGTCAGGGTGAGCATCGCGAGACCCGAGAGGAGAAGGATGCCGACGACGGCGGCCGTGCCGCGGGTGACCCGGCGGGGCGGCGGGAACAGATCTTTCATGCGTCCCCTCTCGCCGGTGCGGATACGAGGAAGGCCGCCTCGCGAGCGGCCTTCCGGTGTTACTGGTCGGGGTGACAGGATTTGAACCTGCGACCTCTTCGTCCCGAACGAAGCGCGCTACCAAGCTGCGCCACACCCCGTTTTGCAACCCTCCGAGTCTACAGTGAAATCACCGTGACGCCGAATCGTGCTCCCGCGCCGTCAGCGTGAGGAGCGTCGCCTCGGGGCGGCACGCGAACCGGACAGGGGCGTAGATCGAGTGCCCACATCCGGCGCTGACGTTCAGCGGCACGCTGCGCCCGTCGTGCGTCCACGTGCTGAGCCCCTTGGCCTGCTTCAGCGGGATGTCGCAGTTCGCGACCAGGGCGCCGAAGCCGGGGAGGCAGACCTGACCGCCGTGGGTGTGCCCGCCGAAGATGGCGTCGGCATCGAGATCGATGAAGCCGTTGAGCACCCGCTGGTACGGGGCGTGGGTGACGCCGAGAACCGAAGTGGCGGCATCCCGTCGCCCCAGAGCAGCGACAGCATCGGGCAGTTCCTCGAGGCGATCCCAGTCGCGGTGGGCATCGTCGACACCGAAGAAGTCGACGGTGTCGCCGGCGATCGTGAGACGTGCGGCGGCGTTGTTGAGATCGGTCCAGCCGAGTTCGTCGGTGAAGTACCGGTCCATCGCATCCGTGTCGAGCATCACCGGCTCGCGGTGACGCTGTGACGGGCCCGCGAAGTACCGCAGCGGATTGCGCGGCGAGGGCGCCTGGACGTCGTTCGACCCGTGCACGAACACGCCGGGGATGCCTGCGAAGGGGTCGAAGGCGCGCCGTATGCCACTCAGCCCTTCGCGATGCCCCAGGTTGTCGCCGGTGTTGACGATCAGATCGGGCCGCAGCTGCGCGAGTGAAGCCAGCCAGTCCTGCTTGCGGTGCTGCCACGGCGCCATGTGGGCGTCGGAGATGTGGAGCACTCGGATGGGCGTCGAGCCCGGCGCGAGGGCGGGGGTCGACGCCTCGCGCACCGTGAAGAGATAGCGCTCGATGCCGATGCCCCACACAGCCGCGGCCGCGCCCACGGCCCCCACCGCGCCCAGCGCGACGAGGGCCGGGTGCGCACCTACTCGCACGAGACCGCGATCGGCGTGCTCTTCTTCGCCGCCGTTCCCCCTGCAGGGCTGGTCGCCTTCACGACCGCCTCCGGCGGGTTGCAGGACTTGTCGAAGGAGATCGACTTGAACCCCGCTCCGATGAGTGCGGATTGGGCGGCAGCCTTCGCCTGCCCATTCACGTCGGGGACGGTCGCGCCCTGGGCGTTGCTGGGGGAGATCGTGACCGTTCCGCCGCTGGGGGCCTGCCCCTGCGGATCCTGCGCGACGACGATGTTGGCCGCCTGATCGCTGTCGACGGGAGCACCGACGGAGACGGAGAATCCGGCGTCGTCGAGGATCGAGGTCGCCTCATCCACCGTCTTGCCGACGACATTAGGCACGTTGGTCAGTACCTGGCGCAGGAGATTGCTGTCGGGTTCCGGGAAATCGTCTCCGCCGTACACATCGTTGGCTGCGCCCTGGATGTCCCGCGCGAGGCCGTAGCGGACGTTGTTCAGTGATGTGCCGTTCCACTCGTACCTGTTCAGTGGCTCGAGGCCCTGGATGTTGCCCACCCACACCGCAGTCGTGACCCTGGTGCTCGACTCGACGAGCATGGTGTGCTCCGCCTCTGCGGTTCCGGTCTTGCCGATCACGGGAATGCCGTCGTCGGGGTTGGCACCGGATCCGGTGCCGCCCTCCATCACGCCGCGAAGGGCGTAGGCGGCGGTGGCTGCCACCTCGGGGGTGAGCTGCTGGGTGCATGTCGTCGCCGGAATCGGGAGGTCGGCGCCGTCGCGACTGACAACGCGGTCGATCGCCTTGGGTTCACAGAAGATGCCCTTGTTGGCGACGGCGGCGTACGCGCCGGCCATCTGCAGGGGAGGGATGCTCTTCGAACCGAGAACGGCCGGGAAGGGTGCGTTGGGCGCATCGCCGTCGAACTCCGGCTGAGTGACATCGACCCCGTTGCCATAGCGCACGCCGAGCTTCTTGGCGACCTCATTGATCTCGCAGAGGTCGAGCTGCTGCGCCATCGCCAGGAAGCCGGTGTTCAGCGAGGAGGCGGTGAACTGCCGCACGCTCTGGACACCGCCGCGCCCGCTGCCGAAGTTCTCGATCTTCGCCGCGTTCGAAACCTTCTCGCCGCAGATCGTGAAGGGGGTGAACGTCTTGACGCGGCCATCCAGCACCTGGTTGACCGAGTGGCCGGTCTCCAGCCAGCGGAGCAGGGTGAAGAGCTTGTACGTCGAACCGGTCGAGAAGCCGCCGCCGCCGCTGTGGGCCCTGTCGGCTGCGAAGACCACGCCGGACTCGCCGTTGGCGAGGTTGGCGCTCGTGGTCTCGTTGAACACGGTGTTCTGCGCCATCGCGAGGATGCGGCCGGTGCTGGCCTCGACCGAGACGCCGGTGCCGCCGACGAGGATGCCGGGCAGCGTCTGCGGCACCTGCGACTTCACGGCCTCGATGGCCGTCTGCTGCACACGCATGTCGAGAGTCGTGTAGATCTGCATGCCGCCGAGGCGCAGGTTAGTGCGACGCTCCTCCGGGGTGGCGCCGAAGGCCGGATCGCTCTCCACGATCGACTTCGCGTACTGGCAGAAGTAGGCGTTGTCTCCTGCGGCTGCGCAGCCCTGAACGGGCTGGGTGATCACCGGGGTGATCGGCTCAGCGAAGGCCAGATCGTGCTGCTCCTGGGTGATCTTGCCGTCCTTGAGCAGGCGATCGAGCACGTAGTCACGGCGATCCTTCGCCTTCGAGTAGCCGTCTGCCGCGCCGTTGACAGCGACCTCGCCCACGGTCGCGGTGCCCTCAGGCAGATCGATCCGGTAGTAGTTCGGATTCTGCACCATGCCGGCAAGCGTCGCGGCCTGCGCGAGCGTGAGGTTGGCTGCGCTGGTGGAGAAGTAGTAGTTCGCGGCGGCCTCGATGCCGTAGACGGTGCCGCCGAAGTTGGCGATGTTCAGATACCCGAGGAGGATGTCGTTCTTCGGCACCTCCTTCTCGATCTGGATCGCGTAGCGCATCTCCTGCAGCTTTCGCTTGATGCCGTCGCTGCCGGTCGCATTCGTCGCGTCGAGCCAGCACTGCTCCAGTTCGTCGGCGTAGGTCTCGGACTCGGGATCGGCGTCCTGCTCGCACTCCTGGATCAGCACGTTCTTCACGTACTGCTGGCTGATCGTCGACGCACCGCGCGAGGACGTGCCCTTGACGTTGTCGACGATGGCCTTCACCGTGGCGCCGAGGTTGACGCCGCCGTGGCTGTAGAAGCTCTTGTCCTCACTGGAGAGCACAGCCTCGAACATCACGGGGGCCACTTGCTCGTAGGTGACCGGGATGCGGTTCTGCTCGAAGACCGACGCCATCTTGAAAGGGGCGCCGTCGGGACCCGTCGCGTAGAAGGTGGTCTGCTCCATCGGCGACGTTGGGTCGAGGTTCGAGGGCAGCTCGTCGAAGAGCGTCAGGGCCTGGGTGCCGGCGAGGCCGGTCATCGCGAGGACCGGCGTGACAGTGGCGGTGACCAGAAGGCCGGCGACGGCGCTGAGCCCGACGAGCCCGAGGAGGCCGCCGAGCACGCCTTTCACCGTGCGATTCGTTTGAGGCATACGCTTGATCGTAGGGGAGTTCCCTGAAAACAGCCTTTGACGGGTGCGAACGCCTTCTGCGGGTTCTCTGAGCCTGCCCAAGATGAAGAAGCGCCCGAATCGACAGGAGTGCCATGACCACGTGGGAGTACCTCACCACGCCGCTGCTCATCCACAACACCGCAGCCATCCTCAACAACTGGGGCAAGCAGGGCTGGGAGCTCGTGCAGGTCGTGCAGGGTCCGGAGGGCGGGCTCGTCGCCTACCTCAAGCGGCCTGTCACGACGGATGCCGCGGCCAACGCCGGGCTCGCCGCTGCGGCCGAGGCCTCGCGCCAGTTCGAAGGCGGCGCGGCATGAGCATCACTGCCCGTCTGACCGAGCTCGGGATCGAGCTGCCCCCGGTTGCGGCGCCGGTCGCCGCCTATGTACCCGCCGTCGTGCACGGCGACCTCGTCTACACCTCGGGCCAGCTGCCGTTCATCGACGGGGCGCTGCCCGCGATCGGCAAGGTCGGCACCCAGGTCACGGCCGAAGACGCGAAGGCCTACGCGCGCACCTGTGCCCTGAACGCACTCGCCGCCGCCGCGGATGCCGCCGGCGGAGTCGACCGCCTCCGCGGCGTGCTGAGGGTCGGCGGGTTCGTCGCTTCCGCCGCCGCCTTCACCGGTCAGCCCGGAGTCATCAACGGTGCGAGCGATGTGCTCGGCGAGATCTTCGGCGACGCGGGCAAGCATGCGCGCGCAGCCGTCGGCGTCTCGGAGCTCCCCCTCGGCGCTCCGGTCGAGGTCGAGGTCACCTTCATCCTCGCGTAGGGCTTCGGTTTCCCGCATCCGGGATGGAAAAGGCTGGTTCCCGGCATCCGGAACCAGCCTTTTCCATCTCAGGGAACGCGAAGGACCTACTTGACCTGGGCCGAGATGATGCTCATCACCGCAGTGTCGGCGAGGGTCGTCGTGTCGCCGACCTCGCGTCCCTCTGCGACGTCGCGCAGCAGACGGCGCATGATCTTGCCGGAGCGGGTCTTCGGGAGCTCGGCGACGATGTACACGTCGCGAGGGCGGGCGATCGCGCCGATCTGCTCCCCGACCCAGAGCCGAAGCTGCTGAGCGAGGCCGGCGGGGTCGTGCTCCGACAGGTAGCTCTCCTTGATGATGACGAAGGCGACCACGGCCTGGCCGGTCGTCTCGTCGGACGCCCCGACGACGGCTGCTTCGGCCGTCGCCTCGTGCGCCACCAGCGAGGATTCGATCTCCGCGGTGGAGAGCCGGTGGCCGGAGACGTTCATCACATCGTCCACTCGTCCGAGCAGCCACAGGTCGCCGTCCTCATCGAGGCGAGCGCCGTCGCCGGCGAAGTAGTAGCCCTGGTCCTCGAACTTCTCCCAGTACGTCTCCTTGTAGCGTTCCGGGTCGCCCCAGATGCCGCGCAGCATGCTCGGCCACGGCTCGGTGATCACGAGAAGTCCGCCGTTGCCGCTGCCGACCTCGGCCCCGGTCTCATCGACGACGTCGAGGGTGATGCCGGGAAGCGGAACCTGCGCCGAACCGGGCTTGGTGGCGGTGACGCCGGGGAGCGCGGAGACCATGATCGCGCCGGTCTCCGTCTGCCACCACGTGTCCACGATCGGCGTCTTGCCGCCGCCGATGACGTCGCGATACCACATCCACGCCTCGGGATTGATCGGCTCGCCCACCGATCCGAGCAGCCGCAATGATGACAGATCGAACTTCGAGGGGACCTTGCGGCCGATCTTCATGAACGAGCGGATCGCCGTCGGAGCCGTGTAGAAGATCGAGACCTTGTGCTTCTCGATGATCTCCCACCAGCGGCCGGGGTGCGGAGCATCCGGAGTGCCCTCGTAGAGCACCTGGGTGGCGCCGTTCGCGAGCGGTCCGTAGGCGACGTAGGAGTGCCCGGTGACCCAGCCGATGTCGGCCGTGCACCAGAAGACGTCGGTCTCGGGATGCAGGTCGAAGACGTACTTGTGCGAGTAGGCGGCCTGGGTGAGATAGCCGCCCGAGGTGTGCAGGATGCCCTTCGGCTTGCCCGTGGTGCCGGACGTGTACAGGATGAACAGGGGGTTCTCCGCAGGGAAGGCCTGCGCGATGTGCTCGGCGGATGCCGCGGGCACCGCGTCGTGCCACCACAGGTCTCGGCCGTCGATCCAGTCCACGTCGTTGCCGCCGCGCTTCACGACGAGCACGTGCTCGACGGTCTGCTGCTCGCCGTCGCCGCGGTCGCTCAGTGCCTGGTCGACCGCGGGCTTGAGCGCCGACACCTTGCCCTTGCGGTAGCCGCCGTCGGCGGTGATGACCACCTTGGCGCCGGCGTCGTCGATACGCGAGCGGAGGCTGTCCGCACTGAAGCCGCCGAACACCACGGAGTGGATCGCACCGATCCGGGCCACCGCGAGCATCGAGGCGATGGCCTCGGGAATCATGGGCAGGTAGATCGCAACGCGGTCGCCGTGGCCGACGCCGAGTCCTTCGAGCACGTTGGCGACGCGCTTGACCTCCTCGGTCAGCTCCGCATAGGTGATGCGGCGCTCGTCGCCGGGCTCGCCCTCCCAGAGCAGGGCGACGCGGTCGCCGTTGCCCGCCTCGACATGCCGGTCGAGGCAGTTGTAGGCGACATTCAGCTCGCCGTCGTCGAACCACTTCGCGAACGGCGGGTTCGTCCAGTCGAGCACTCGGGTGAACGGCTTGTGCCAGTGCAGCAGCTCGCCGGCCTGCTCGCCCCAGAACCCCTCCCGGTCGGAGGCGGCGCGCTCGTACAGGGCGGGCGACGAGATGGTCTGTGCGACGAATTCCTCCGACGGCGGGAATCGGCGGGTCTCGTCGAGAAGGTGGTCGATCTGGCTGCTCATCGGCAGGCGCTCCTTTGCGGCATTGCTGGTCCTGCGGGCTCGGTCAGGTGGGTGGAGTGACCAGGTCACCGTGAATCTAATCGCGGGGTCCGACATCGCCTACTGCCGAAAGTCGGTATACGAATGGGTTTTGTCAGGATGGTCGCCTTGCGTACACTCGACGTCAGCCGAAGTCTCATTCCGGCCTTGGCGTGCCCGTTTCCCCCGAACGGGCCCCGCCGTGGGCGGCATCTCATTCCCCCCGTGAGGTGCCGCCCTTCTCTGTGCGGAGCACCTCCGTGGTCGGTCAGGCTCCGGAACCGGGAACATCGCTGCACGGATGAGTCGCAGGAAGAGTTCTGCACAGGACGCGTGAATCCGGCGCCCGGGGGCGGGATCGCTTGCCTAACGTCGGGGAATGGCCGATTCCTTCGTCATCCAGCCACGCAGCGGCACCGCTCCGGTGCCGTCGTCGTCGATGCGCGCCGGCCCTGCACCGCTGCGGGTCGATCCGTCGTTCGGGGCTCTCGCCGAGCACTGCGCCGACGAAGCGGTGACCGACATCTTCGTCAACGGCGCCGCCGGACTCTTCGTGGATCGCGGACACGGTGCCGAGCGCGTGGCCGGATGGAGCGCGTCCGAGCGGGAGGTGCGGGATCTCGCCGTCGCTCTCGTGGGTCTCGGCGGCAGGCATCTCGACGACCAGGCGCCGTGCGTCGACGTGCGATTGGCTTCCGGCATCCGCGTGCATGCCGTCCTCGCGCCGATCTCGACCTCCGGCACGGCTCTGTCGATCAGGGTGCCGCGGGTGCGCGCGGCCGATCTCGACGCGCTCGCCGCTCTCGGCGCCTTCGACGCACGCCAGCAGAGCTGGCTGACCGCGCTTGTCGCCGAGCGGGCGAACATCCTCATCACCGGCGGCACCGGCACCGGCAAGACCACTCTCCTGTCGGCCCTGCTCAGCGCGGTGCCGCCGGGTGAGCGCATCGTCACGATCGAGGACGTCGCCGAACTGCAGCCGCAGCACCCGCATCATGTGGCGCTGGAGGCGCGGCAGGCCAACCTCGAGGGCGCCGGCGGGATCAGCCTCGCGCGGCTGGTGCGGGAATCGCTGCGGATGCGGCCAGATCGGCTCGTGGTCGGGGAGTGCCGCGGCGAGGAGGTGCGCGAGTTGCTGACCGCGCTGAACACCGGCCACGACGGTGGTGCGGGCACTCTTCACGCCAGTGGTCTGCGCGACGTGCCGGCCCGGCTGGAGGCTCTGGGCGCGTTGGCGGGAATGGATGCCACGGCACTCGCCCGGCAGGCGGTGAGCGCGTTCACCATGGTGCTGCACCTCGCCCGTGCTCCGGGTGGCGCCCGGAGCATCGCGCAGGCGGGCGTCTTCACACTGAACGGCGATCGCCTCGCGATCGAGGAGGTGCAGCCGTGGTGAGATCCTCCCGCGCCGCCGACTCCACAGCGGAGGATGCGTCCACCGCTGTGCGCACCCTGGCCGTGCTGCTGCAGGCGGGCGCGGTGCCCATGGTCGCCTGGCGCCACCTCGCCGAGAGCGGCGATCCGCACGCTGCCAGGATCGTCGATCGGCTCGAGGGCGGCATCCCTCTGCTCGCCGCCGTCGAAGCCGAAGGCGGTGCATGGGTCGACCTCGCCGCCGCGTGGGACGTCGCGACCACGGTGGGCGCGCCGCTGGCCGAGGTGCTGCGGATGCTGGCGGACACGCTGCAGGACGCGGCGTCCGCCGCGGACGACGTCAGGATCGCGCTCGCCGAACCCGCCGGCACTGCACGGCTGCTGCTCTGGATGCCGTTGGCAGGGCTCCTGCTGGGCTTCGCGCTCGGTTTCGACACGCTCAGCGTCATCGTCTCGAACCCGATCGGGGGCGCATGCGTGGTCGCCGGTCTCGGTCTGGTGCTGGCCGCACGGCTGTGGACCAGGCGGATGCTGCGCAAGGCGCAGCCCGAGCCCGGGACGCCGGGCATGCAAGCCGAACTGGTGGCCGTGGCCCTTTCTGGAGGGGCCTCCATCGAGCGCTCCCTGAAACTGGTCGGTGATAGCTCGGCCACTGGCCGGGGCGGGGAGGACCGCACGCGAGCAGTTCTCGACCTCTCCCGCACGGCCGGGGTCCCCGCCGGCGAGCTGCTGCGAGCGTCGGCCGCACAGGACCGCCATGCCGCCCGTGTCCAGGGGAAGCTCGCCGCGGCACGCCTCTCGACACGACTGCTCATTCCGCTCGGAGTGTGCACACTCCCCGCCTTCCTGCTCCTCGGGGTCGCGCCCCTGCTGCTCAGCGTGCTCGCCTCTACTCCGCTGCCGCTGTGATCGCCTCGAACCGCTCCCAATCACCACGGACGCCGAACGGCTTCCAGACACAAGAAAGAGGAACACCATGAACACCATCCCCACCCTCGACCGCCGTCGTGCCGCCGCCCTGTTCGGCGACGACAGCGGTGCCGCGACGGCCGAGTACGCCATCACCACCATGGCGGCGGTCGCCTTCGCGGGCCTGCTGGTCGTCATCATGCGGTCCGAGGAGGTGCGCGGCATCCTCACCGATCTGGTGCGCCGGGCGCTCACGGTGTCGTGATGCGCGTGCCACCGCTCTCCGTGCGCCGCGGGCCCGACCGCGGTCGGAGGGCAGCCCGCCGCCGGGCGAGTGACCGCACCCGAAGCCCGGCGGCCGACTCCGGACCCGTCACAGACCGCGGTTCGGTGGCCGCCGAGCTCGCGCTCGCGCTGCCCGCCGTGGTGCTGACGCTCCTCCTCGGGGCCGGAGCGCTCGGCGCCGCGTCGCGGCAGGTCTCGCTGCAGGATGCCGCGGCCGACGCCGCCCGGCTCCTCGGCCGCGGAGAGAGCGCCGCGGACGCGGTGGCCGCCGTCGCGGCGTCGGTGTCCGGTGCGGCGGTGTCGCCCTGGCACCAGGGCGACCTGGTGTGCGTGACGGCGCGTCTGGACGTGGCGGTGGGCGCGGTGATCCACGTTCCCCTGCAGGCGTCGAGCTGCGCACTCGACGGCGGTCGTTGATGGCCGGGTCGGCGCTCGGAGCCGGAATCCTGACCGTCGCGGCTGCGCTGTCGCTGGGGCTCGCGGCCGTCGGCGGAGCTGCCGTCACCGCACAGCGGGCGGCGGGTGCCGCCGATGCTGCGGCGCTCGCCGCCGCCGATGCCGCCAGCGGTGCGATCGCCTCCTCGGAGGCCCCGTGCGCACTCGCCGGGCGGGTCGCGGCGGCGGCCGGAGCGACCCTCACCGCCTGCTCCGTGGAGGACTTCGTTGCGACCGTACAGGTGCAGGCGGCGTACGCTGGACTCGCTGCCGTCTCCCGAGCCCGTGCCGGGCCACCCGAGGGAAACTGACGGCGGCGCATACTTCCGTCACTGTGAACGACCCCGCGCAGTGGTGTGTATGGTGTGCTTCGAAGAAAGGACGCACCCCTTGGCTGAAGGCAAGAAGCTCGTCATCGTCGAGTCCCCGACGAAGATGCGGTCTATTCAGGGATACCTCGGCGATGGTTACGAGGTGCTCAGCTCCGTCGGCCACATCCGTGATCTCGCCGACAAGAAGGACATCCCCGCCGAGGACAAGCAGGCATACGGCAAGTACTCGATCGACATCGAGAACGGCTTCGACCCCTACTACGTCGTGTCCGACCGCAAGACCAAGACGGTCGCCGAACTCAAGCGTGCGCTGAAGACCGCCGACGAACTCCTGCTCGCAACCGATGAGGACCGCGAAGGCGAGGCGATCGCCTGGCACCTGCTCGAGACCCTCAAGCCGAAGGTCCCGGTCAAGCGCATGGTCTTCCATGAGATCACCAAGGACGCGATCCAGGCGGCTGTCGGCAACACCCGCGAACTCGACCACGACCTCGTCGACGCGCAGGAGACCCGGCGCATCCTCGACCGCCTCTACGGCTGGGACGTCTCGCCAGTTCTCTGGTACAAGGTGAAGACCGGGATCTCGGCAGGACGCGTGCAGTCCGCCGCCACCCGCCTGATCGTCGATCGGGAGCGTGAACGCATGGCGTTCTCGTCCGCCGAGTACTGGGACGTCGACGCCGCAGCCGCGGCGACGGGCACCTCCTTCAAGATCCGCCTCGTCCGCGTCGACGGCGGTCAGCTGGCCCGCGGCACCGACTTCGACGACAACGGGAAGCTCAAGAAGGCCGTCGTCATCCTCGACGAGGCCGCGGCCACCGCCCTCGCCCGAGCGGTCGATGCCGCCGGCACCGGATCGGTCATCAAGGTCGAGGCGAAGCCCGGAACCCGCAGCCCCTACGCCCCCTTCACGACCTCGACCATGCAGCAGGAGGCCGGTCGCAAGCTGTCGATGGGCGCCAAGCAGGCGATGAGCGTCGCCCAGCGCCTGTACGAGAAGGGGTACATCACTTATATGCGAACCGACTCCGTCGCGCTGAGCACCCAGGCGGTGCAGGCGGCACGGAGCCAGGCGGTCTCGCTGTACGGCGACAGTGCCGTTCCGCTGAAGCCGCGCGTCTACAAGTCGAAGAGCAAGAACGCCCAGGAGGCGCACGAGGCGATCCGCCCATCCGGCGAGACTTTCCGCACTCCGGCGTCGCTCTCCGGCGAACTCGACCGCGAAGAGCAGCGCCTCTACGACCTCATCTGGAAGCGCACCGTCGCCAGCCAGATGGCAGACGCCAAGTACGAGACCACCACGGTCACCATCGCCGTCGACGCTGCGGGGAAGGCCGCCGAGTTCACGGCATCCGGTACCGTCTACACCTTCAAGGGCTTCCTGGAGGCGTACGAGGAGGGCCGCGATGAGAAGCGCGGCGATGCCGATGCCGCCGAGAACCAGTCGCTGCCGGCTGTCGCGGTCGGCGACGCGCTCGCCGTCTCGGATGCCGAGGCCAAGGGCCACCGCACGACGCCCAAGCCGCGTTACACCGAAGCCTCGCTCGTGAAGGTGCTCGAGGAGAAGGGCATCGGCCGTCCATCGACCTTCGCATCGATCCCCGAGACCATCCTCGACCGCGGCTATGCGGTCAAGCGGGGCCAGGCGCTGGTGCCCACCTGGTTGGCGTTCAGCGTCGTGCGTCTGCTCGAGGAGCACTTCGCCGAGCTCGTCGACTACGACTTCACCGCAGCCCTCGAGGATGATCTCGACACGATCGCCCGCGGCGAGCAGAACCGGGTGGAATGGCTGAAGTCGTTCTACTTCGGCTCGGACTCGCACGTCGGGCTCCGTCAGGTCGTCGACAACCTCGGAGAGATCGACGCGCGAGCGCTGAACTCGACGCCGCATCACCGACACGGCCACGCTGCGCTTCGGTAAGTACGGTCCGTACCTCGAGGTCGTAGACCCTGCGAACCCCGAGGCCAAACCGCGCATCGTGAACGTGCCGGAGGACCTCGCGCCTGACGAACTCACCGAGGCGAAGGCGCAGGAGCTCATCGACGCCCCCGTGGCCGGAGACCGCGTCCTCGGCGAGAACCCGGACAACGGCAAGATCATCGTCGTCAAGGACGGGCGCTTCGGCCCCTACGTCCAGGAGAACGACCCCGTCGATCCGGACGCCGTCGACGCCGCCACCGGCGAGGTCGTCGAAGCGCCCGCGGCGAAGCCGAAGCGGGGCGCGAAGAAGGAGACGGCGCCCAAGCCGCGGACCGGCTCGCTTTTCCGCTCGATGTCCGTCGAGACGATCGACCTGGAGACCGCTCTGCAGCTGCTCAGCCTGCCGCGCGTCGTCGGCGCCGACCCCGAGACGGGCGACGAGATCACGGCCCAGAACGGCCGATTCGGGCCGTACCTCAAGAAGGGCACCGACTCCCGTTCGCTCGAGAGCGAAGCGCAGATCTTCGACGTGACGCTGGAGCAGGCTCTCGAGATCTACGCGCAGCCCAAGTACGGCGCAGGATCCCGTCGCGCGTCCAGCGCGCTCGCCGAATTCGACGCCGACCCGGTCAGCGGCAAGCCGATCCGCATCCGTGACGGACGTTTCGGGGCCTATGTCACCGACAGCGTGACGAACGTGACGATCCCGCGCGGTGAGAAGCCCGAGGACATCACGTTCGAGCGCGCCGTGGAGATGCTCGCCGACAAGCGCGCCAAGGGCCCGGCTCCCAAGCGCGGCGCCAAGGCGGCCCCGGCGAAGAAGGCCCCCGCCAAGAAAGCGCCGGCCAAGAAGGCTCCGACGGATGCGGCGAAAACCGCGGCGCGCTCGGCTGCGGCGAAGAAGGCTGCCGCGACGCGTGCCGCCAACGCGGCGAAGAAGAAGGCGGACGCGTGACCGAAGGACCCGGCTTCTGGATCACCCTCGAAGGCGGCGACGGCTCGGGCAAGACGACTCAGGCGGATCTGCTCGAGTCCTGGCTGACCGATGCGGGGCATACCGTGCTGCGGACCCGCGAGCCCGGCGGGTCGGAGGTGGGGCAGCTCATCCGCGAGATCGTGCTGCACCATCGCGGCGACATCGCTCCGCGGGCCGAGGCGCTGCTCTACGCTGCCGATCGTGCGCACCACGTCGCGACGGTCGTGCGTCCGGCGTTGCAGCGTGGAGACGTGGTCCTGCAGGATCGCTATCTCGACTCCTCCGTCGCCTATCAGGGGGCGGGCCGCGTGCTCGACGCCACCGAGGTCCGGGAACTGTCGCTGTGGGCGGCTGAGGGTGCCCTGCCCGATCTCACCGTGCTCCTGGACCTCGACCCGGCGGCCGCGCGGACGCGGCTGGATTCGGCGGACAAACCGTTCGACCGGCTCGAAGCGGAGAAGGCCGAGTTCCACGGACGGGTCCGTGACGGATACCTCGCGCTCGCTGCGGCCGAGCCCGATCGGTTCCTCGTCGTGGACGCGGCGGGCGCCCCGGACGTCATCGCCGCCGGCATCCGCACCCGCGTCGCGGCGCTCCTCGCACCGTAGCCCTCCGTCGCAACGCAAGGCGACACCCACGTCGAGGGATGCTGTCCCCGCTCCCGGTTAGGCTGAGTCCATGCCCCAGACCGTCGCCGCTCCGTTTCCGTGGGGCGATGTGTGGGGGCAGGACTCCGCCGTCGAGACGCTGCGTGCCGCAGCATCCGATCCCGCTGCGCTCTCGCACGCCTGGCTGATCACCGGCCCTCCCGGATCGGGGCGGTCAACGCTCGCCTATGCGTTCGCTGCCGCCCTCGTGGCCGACGAACCCGGCGACGAGGCCGCGATGCGCCAGGTGCTCGCCGGCACCCATCCCGATGTCACGGCACTGCGCACGGACAAGGTCATCATCACGATCGCCGAGGCACGCGCCCTCGTCGAACGCTCGTACTTCGCGCCCTCGGCCGGCCGCTACCGGGTCATCGTCGTCGAAGACGCCGACCGCATGGTCGAGCGCACTTCGAACGTGCTGCTCAAGGCGCTCGAGGAGCCGCCCGAGAAGACCGTGTGGATCCTCTGCGCTCCGAGTGAGGCAGACCTGTTGCCGACGATCCGCTCCCGCGTCCGGTCGCTGCGCCTGCGTGAACCGGACGTCGCCGATGTCGCACGGCTGATCGTGCTGCGCACCGGGGTCGATGAAGCCGTCGCCGAACAGGCGGCTCGGCATGCGCAGCGCCACATCGGCATGGCGCAGCGCCTGGCGGTCGACGAGACCGCGCGGCGTCGTCGGGACGACACGCTCCGCTCCGTCCTCGGCGTGCGCGGCGTCGGCGATGCCGTGGAGGTCGCCGGCCGCATCATCCAGGCGGCGACCGAGGATGCGAAGGCGCTGACCGCCGAGCGCGACGCAGCCGAGCGTTCCTCGCTGCTGCGCACAGTCGGCATCGCCGAGGGGCAGGCAGTGCCCCCCGCGCTGCGTGCCCAGTTGTCGGCGCTCGAGGACGACCAGAAGAAGCGGGCGACCCGCAGCCTGCGTGACGGCATCGATCGGGTCCTCACCGACATGCAGTCCCTGTTCCGCGACGTCGTGATGCTCCAGTTCGGGCGCGACGATGAGCTCATCAACAGCGAATTGCGGGCGGAGCTGAGCGGTCTCGCGACCGCATGGCCCGAGACCCGTACGCTTGTCGTACTTGACCACCTTGCCGAGACGCGTCAGTCGCTGGAGCGCAACGTCGCACCGCTGCTCGCCCTGGAGAGCTTGCTCGTGACTGTCACGAGCGGGAGGACACCGTGACCAACCGTACGACTTCCCGAATCCGGCGGGTCTCCGCGCTCATCGCCGGTCTCGCTGCCGCATCCGTCGCGCTCTCGGGATGCCTCTACGCGATGATCCCCGAGCAGGCGGCTCCTCGTCCGTCGCGCACGAACGCGCCGGACACCGAAGGCGTGGCCGAGAATCTGCTCCGGTACTACGGGCAGACGCTGGACTGGAACGCATGCGGGAGTGGATTCGACTGCACGGAAGTCACCGCTCCACTGGACTGGGAGAATCCGGGCGACGGCGAGATCCGGCTCTCCGTGGTCCGCCATCAGGCAGAGGGCACTTCGCGGGGCTCGCTGCTGACCAACCCCGGCGGCCCCGGCGCGAGCGGCGTCGAGCTCATCCAGGGCAGCCTGGAGTTCGCCGTCGGCGCGGCCCTCATCGAGAGCTACGACGTGATCGGCTTCGACCCGCGGGGCGTCGGCCAGTCCACGGCCGTGACCTGCCTCGATGCGGCAGGGATGGACGACTACCTCTACGGCATCCCCGCGGCCCCGCGCGGCACCCCCGAGTGGGAGGCCGAACTGCTCGAGGCGCACAAGACGTTCGCCGATGCGTGCGAGGCGAACAGCGGCGGCATCCTGGAGCACATCACCACGATCAACTCCGCGCGCGACATGGACCTGATCCGTGCGGTGCTGGGCGACAAGGAACTGAACTACCTCGGGTATTCGTACGGCACGTTCCTCGGTGCGACCTACGCGAAGCTCTATCCGGAGAAGGCCGGCCGTCTCGTCCTCGACGGCGCGATCGATCCTTCCGTGCCCGGACTCGACGTCGGGGCCACCCAGGCGCTCGGCTTCGAGTCGGCGCTGCGGGCGTACATGCAGGACTGCCTCGACTCCGGCGAGTGCCCGTTCAACGGCACCGTCGACGACGCGATGGCCGATCTCGGTGCGCTCCTCGCGAGCGCCGATCGCCTGCCGCTCGAGAACGGAGACGGTCGCATGATGGGTGCGGATGCCATGATGACCGCGATCATCGCCGCGCTGTACTCGCAGGACAGCTGGGGCATCCTCACGCAGGCGCTGACCGAGGCACTGCAGGGCGATCCGGCGACGGCGTTCTACCTGGCCGACTTCTACAACACTCGCGAGAACGGTTCCTACGCCGACAACTCGACCGAGGCCTTCCGCGCGTACAACTGCATGGACTACCCGGTGGAGACCGACCCGGCCGCCGAAGAGGCGACCATGGCCAGGATCCGCGAGGGGGCTCCCACGATCGCGCCGTACTGGAACGGGCCGGATGCCTGCGAGGTGTGGCCGTACCCGCCGACGGGCACCCGCGGTGAGATCACCGCCGAGGGGGCGGGGCCGATCCTCGTGGTCGGCACAACGAACGACCCGGCCACCCCGTACGCCTGGTCGGAGGCGCTCGCGGACCAGCTCGAAGAGGGCGTGCTGATCACCCGCGTCGGCGAGGGGCACACCGGCTACAACAAGGGCAACCTGTGCGTGGATGACGCCGTCGAGGCGTTCCTCCTCGACGATGTCGTACCGGAGGACGGCCTGCGCTGCGAGTGAGGCGTCGCCGGTTCGCGGCACGGTCTCGGACAGGGTAATATCGTTGATCGTGCCGCTTATGCGGCACACGCCGCCCTAGCTCAGTCGGCAGAGCATCTCACTCGTAATGAGAAGGTCAAGGGTTCGATTCCCTTGGGCGGCTCCGAAGGCCCCGTGATGCGAAGAACATCACGGGGTCTTTCCCGTGCTGGCGGCGTACCCTCGGAGTATGAGCAGAGCACTTCTCATCGTCGATGTGCAGAACGATTTCACCGAGGGCGGCGCGCTCGCCGTCGAGGCGGCGACGCCGTGGCGTCCGGTATCACCGCGTTCCTCGTGGAGCATGCGGGCGATTATGACGCCATCATCGCCTCGAGGGACTGGCACGATTCCGCGGGCGACAACGGCGGCCACTTCTCGGATGCTCCGGACTTCGCGGACACCTGGCCGGTGCACTGCGTCGCAGGCACCGATGGGGCCGAGTACGACCCGCTGTTCGTGACGGATGCGGTGACGCACCACGTGCGCAAGGGGCAGGGGGCGCCCGCCTATTCGATGTTCGAGGGCGTCACCGAAGACGGCCTGACCGTCGGGGCGGTGCTCACGGCCGGCGGAGTGCTGAGCGCCGACGTCGTCGGCATCGCGACGGATCACTGCGTGCGCGCGTCCGCGCTCGACGCGATCGCGCATGGAGTGCGCGTGCGCGTGCTCACCGATCTCGTCGCCGGGGTGGGCGCGGAGTCGAGCGAGGCGGCGTTGGCGGAACTCGCACACGCGGGTGCGGAACTGGTGGAGAGCGACGCCGCGTGAGTCGCAGCGTGCTGCTGCTGCGGGCGGTGAACGTCAGCGGCCGGAACTCTCGTGCCGATGGCGCGCCTGCGTGAGGTGCTGACGGCGTCGGGGATCGTCGCAGACGTATCGACGTACATCGCGAGCGGGAACATCATCTGCGAGCATCCGGCGGACGCTGCGGCGGCCTGCGCGCAGGTGCGGACGCTGATCGCCGAAGAGTTCGGCGTCGACACCCCGGTGATCCTGCGCACGCACGATGCGCTGGTGGCGTCTCTTGCCGCCCAGCCGTTCGCGGATCCGGTCGAGAAGCTGCTCCACGCGATGTTCCTCGAAGGCCGGCCGGCACAGAGCGCGGTGGAGGCGCTGCGTGAGCGGCTGGTGCCGGGGGAGCAGGTCGCCCTGGTCGGCCACGATCTCTGGATCAACTACGCCGAGGGCGGGGTCCACGCGAGCAGGCTGACGAAGGCGGTGCTCGATCGGGTGCTGGGTGTCGCGGGCACGGCGCGCAACCTGCGTACGACCCGCACGCTGGCGGAACTGACCGCCTAGGTCCGCTCGATCTCGTGGCTGAGTGCGCCCGGTGGCGCCTGAGGGTGCGCCTGCAGATCGACACGACGGATGCCGCAGCTCGCGCACCGCACGTACAGCAGCACGCCCTCGGACGTCGGATGCCGGGACTCGGTGAGCCAGGCATGCTCGTGCCGTTGTTTCCGAGGGTGTGCGACCGGTACCGGTCGGGTGTCGAGTTCAGCCATGACTCCAGCGTGATGTAATGGCCTTATGCATCTCAACCCTTACGGAGAATATGCGGTGCTGCTGGCCGCATCCCTCGCCGATGACTGGCCGTCCGACCGCGCCGGGATCGAGGCGCGATCCCGGGCGTTCGGCATCACGATCGCATTCCGCGAGACTCCGGGCGATCATGCGCGCACGCGCGACGTGATCGACGAATGGCTGCGCGTCGTCGACGCGGAGTCGGAGTCGGAGCGCGCTGAACTGCTGAACGCCGTGATGGCCGCGACGGCGGCGTATCCGCGTCTCACCGACCACGACGACGAGGGATGGCACCTGCATTACCGTGACGGCACCCCGGAGCAACCCGCCGTGCTTCCGGCCATGCTGCGCGCGGTCATCTCGGTCGGCACGGCACTGCACGTGTCGACGCGAGGGATGAGCCGCCTCGGCCGCTGTGCGGCGGAGCCGTGCACCCACGTGGTCGTCGATGTGACCCGCAACGGCCGGCAGCGGTACTGCTCGGTGCGCTGTGCCAACCGCGCCGCCGTGCGCCGGCACCGGGCGCGCCCTTGAGCTTAGCCGCCGGGCCGCTCGGAGGACAGGTCATGCGCGCTGTGCCGCGTGCCGCCCCTCCCCGACCTCCTCGAGGACCTTCGCGTTGAAGGCCGGGAGGTCATCCGGAGTCCTGCTCGACACGAGGCCCTGATCGACCACCACCTCCTGGTCCACCCAGGCGGCGCCGGCGTTGCGAAGATCCGTGGCGAGGCTCGGATAGCTGGTCAGCGTTCGTCCGTCGACGACTCCTGCCTCGATGAGTATCCAGGCGCCGTGGCAGATGACCCCCACGGGCTTCTGCTGCTCGAAGAAACCGCGCGTGAACGCCACCGCATCGGCATCCATGCGCAGATGGTCGGCGTTCACCACGCCGCCCGGGAGCACGAGCGCGTCGAAGTCGTCGGCGGATGTTCCGGCGACTGGGAGATCCACAGTCTGCACGTGCCCGTTCTTACCGGTGATCTTGCCTTCGGCCGGCGACACCATGGTCGCAGTCGCTCCGGCGCCGGTGAGGGCATCCCAGGGACTGGTGAGTTCGCTGTCCTCGTAGCCGTCCGTCGCCAGGAAGGCGATCTTCGAGTCCGTCATGTTCGTCACTTTTCGTCCTTTCCATCGCAGTGGCGTCCCGGTTCAGGGACTCTTCGATGGTCGGCGGCGCGCGAGCGCTTGTGCAGGGGGTGGCCAGCGAGAAGGTGAGGTGATAACGCGGCGCTCCCGAAAGCACCGAAAGATGCGGTGGGCCCCGTGGGGCTCGAACCCACGACCCGCGGATTAAAAGTCCGATGCTCTGCCAACTGAGCTAGAGGCCCCTCCCTCCAGTCTAGGGCGCACAGACGTGGCCGCCGACGACACATGTCGTCGGCGGCCACGTCCGATCCTGGCGCGGATCCCCCGATCCGCACGAGGATCAGTCGCCGAGAATCCCCACTCGGCGAACCCGCTGCTACTGAGCGGGCGGCATCAGCACCGTGTCGATCAGGTACACGGTGGCGTTCGCGGTCTGCACTCCGCCGCAGATCACCATCGAGTCGTTGACCATCCACTCGTCGCCGCTGCCGGTGACCTCGAGGTCTGCACCCTGAACCGTGGTGTGCGTGCCGGCGATGTCGGCCGGCGCGATCTGGCCCGGGACGACGTGGTAGGTGAGGATCGACGACAACGTGGCGCTGTCGGTCTTGAGCGCCTCGATGGTGGCGGGGTCGATCTTCGCGAAGGCCTCGTCGACCGGTGCGAAGACGGTGAACTCGTCGCCGTTGAGGGTGTCGACCAGGTTCACATCCGGGTTGAGCTGTCCGCTCACCGCGGCGACCAGCGTCTTCAGCAGCGGATTGTTGGAAGCGGCCACGGCGACCGGGTCCTGAGACATGCCCTTCACGGAGCCGGCGCCGTCCGGGACAGCCTCGGCATAGGCCGCGCAGCCGGGGCCGACGAGATTCGCCGCCGGGTCCATCGTCTCGGGTGCTTCGGACTCCTCCGAGGTCTCGGGAGCCTTCGGCTCGGCCGACTCATCGGCGGGGTCGTTGCCCATGGCGCAGCCCGACAGCACGAGAACGCTGGCGAAGCCGAGCGACAGAGCTGCGGTGATCTTCTTCTTGGTGCTGAACATCTCTCTACCTCCGGAGATCGAGCCACGGCATCTCCGTGGCGTCGATATCTGTTCGGAGCCCGCCCCGGATCGGATGGGAGGAATTCCGGATCTCGCGAAATCCGATCCGATCGGCACGTGCGGAGCCAACGGATGCGATCGCTGAGGGGGTCCTCATAATCGGGGCATCACCGGGCGTCGAGGTCTATTCCTTCACATTTGGGTGACGCACGCATGCGATCGCGGGGGGATACGGCATGCTGGGGGAGATGGTCATCGACGGAATGGACGTGCCGGAGGACGCACCGGCGGACGACGCTGTCGCCGGGCTCCTCCTGCGCACCGCCGACGGCGACCAGCGAGCCTTCGCCGAGCTGTACGACACACTCTCTCCCCGCGTCTTCGGCCTGATCCGCCGGGTGCTCGTGAACCCGGCGCAGAGCGAAGAGGTGCTGCAGGAGGTCTTCCTCGAGATCTGGCAATCCGCATCCCGGTTCGCTCCGAACAAGGGACAGGGAAGAACGTGGGTGATGACGATCGCACATCGTCGGGCCGTCGACCGGGTGCGAGCATCGCAGTCCAGTGCCGACCGCGACGTGCGAGCGGGGCTGCGCGATATCGGCGTCGCCCACGACAGCGTGGCCGAGCAGGTGGAGCTGGGGATGGACGGCGAGAAGGTGGTGGCAGCGCTCGGCGGCCTCCCGGAGGCCCAGCGCGAAGCGCTCGTCCTCGCCTATTTCGGTGGATACAGTCAGAACGAGATATCGGTGCTCATCGGAGCGCCGCTGGGAACGATCAAGACTCGGATGCGAGACGGGCTCACCCGTCTGCGTACCGCGATGGGGGTGACGGCATGAACGAGAACGAGTTCGCTGAGCTCGCGGCCGGTGCCGCCTTCGACGCGCTGTCGCCGCACGATGAGGAGCGATTCCGCGAGGCTCTGGCGGCTCACCCGGAGTGGCGGGGAATCGCCGAGGCGGATGCCGAGTCGGCCGCGAGCCTCGCCGAGGCCGCCCCCGCTTCCACGCCGCCGGACCACATCCGGGCAACGTTGCTGGCCCAGATCGCCGCCACCCCGCAGGGTGCGGTACCTGTGGCCAACCCGACCGAGACCGCGGAGAAGCCGCAGCTCGGGCGTCGCTGGAGCCGCTCGATGCTCGCGCTCGCCGCGTGCCTGGTGCTGCTGGTAGGCGTGGGGATCGGTGCGGTCGCGCTCAACGGTCTGCTGAACCGCCCTGCTGCCGTCGTCGCCCTGGAGGAGATCCGGTCCGCCGGTGACGCCGAGCAGGCCAGCGTCGAGCTCGAATCGGGGGGTACAGCCACGGCATACTGGTCGGCATCGCTGGGATCAGCCGTGCTCGTCACCGACGGCATCGAGGCGACGAGCAACGACGAGACGTACGAGCTCTGGTTCGTCCGGGGAGAGAAGCCGGTCTCCGCCGGCGTCTTCGCGGCCGAGAGCGGTGATGCGACGGCGGCGCTGCAGGGCGAGATGCATGCGGGCGACGTCATCGCAGTGACCGTCGAACCGGCCGGCGGTTCACCGACCGGACAGCCGACCAGCGATCCGGTGATCGTGATCCCGACGGCCTGACGCCGTGCATCACCGGTAGCCTTGTTCGATGCCCGAGCAGCACTCCCGACCCGTGCGTCGTCCGACCAGCGCCTTCGACAACCTCGTCGGCACCCACGACCCGGCCGAGGAGACGAGGGTGGCTCACGCCACCGCATCCGCTCTGCTCACCCGCGTCCGCGCCGACGAGAGCGGTGTGAGCGCCGAGCGGCTGGTGGCGTTCACCGCTGAGCACGGCATCGACGAGATCGCCGAGCTCTGGTCGAAGGCGCCGTCGCGCACTCTTCCCGGCGCGCTCTGGCGGCTGTATCTCCTCCAGCTCGCGATCCACGGCGACCCGCAGATCGCGGCACTGCTCTACGAACGCGGACGCGTCGAGCTGCTGTCGGCGGATGCGGTGATCGCGGGAGCCCCGGTGCCGGCGAACCCGGACGAGCTCGTCGCTCTCATCGACACGATCCTTCGCGGCGCGTTCCGCGGAGACTTCGCGGTGGCGCTCGACCGCGCCGCCGCGTTCTGCCGGGTGCAGGCTTCCGGTGCCACGCACACGGCGGACGACTATGAGCCGACCGAGCCGGCGAGGGCGAGTGAGCTCACGACGCGGGCACTGAGGCTGAGCAGCTACGCACAGGATCTGGCGGCGTCGGCCGTGCTGTGGCGGTCCGGCGCGCTGGCGTGAAACGACGCTGAGGCAAGAGAAGACCGGGCCGCAAGAACGCCTCTCGGCGGAAGGCCGCTCAAAGCGGCAAAAATTGGAGCCCGGGGTTATGCGGCCCGGCCGAATAATTGTAACGCGATACCGCGGCGGGTATTCCCGACCTCTAGGCTCATTCTCATGAACTGGCGCTTCGCTCTGATGATCGATCCCGTCGCCGCCGATGAGGAGCGCGCCGATTTCGGCGACACGTTCACCGTGGTCGATGCGGCAGCCCCCGCCCTCAGCGTCGGTGAACTCAGCACCCAGCGCGGAGACGGCGTCTTCGAGTCGATCGGCGTGATCGATGCCCATGCGCAGGAGGTGGTGCCGCATCTGGAGCGCCTGGCACACTCGGCGCAGCTGTGCGATCTGCCCGTTCCCCATCTCGCCCAGTGGCGCCAGGCCGTGGATCGAGCGGCGGCTCAGTGCCCGGCCGGAGAATCGGTCATCAAGCTCATCCTCAGTCGCGGCGTCGAGCACGGCCCGACACCCACTGCGTGGGTGACGGCGGCGCCGGCATCCGACTTCACGGCGGCGCGCGAGCAGGGGATCAGCGTCGTCACGCTCGATCGCGGCTACGACCTACGCGCGGCGGAGCGCGCGCCGTGGCTGCTGCTCGGCGCGAAGACGCTCTCCTACGCCGTGAACATGGCGGCATTGCGCGAGGCGCATCGTCGCGGTGCGGACGATGCGATCTTCCTCTCCAGCGATGGCTTCGTGCTCGAGGCGCCGACGGCGTCGCTCATCCTCCGCTTCGGCGACCGCTTCGTCACTCCGGCGCCGAACGGCGGCATCCTGCACGGCACCACGCAGCTCAGCGTCTACGAGCACCTCGCCGCGCGAGGCTTCGACGTCGGATACGCGCAGGTGCCGGCGTCCGACCTGCCTCGAGCGGATGCCGCCTGGCTGGTGTCGAGCGTGCGACTCGCCGCTCCGATCACCGCCGTCGACGACTCGCCGCTGCCGGTGGATCACGCCCTCACCGCGGAGCTGAACGAGTACCTCCTCTCGCCGCGCGACTAGCGAGGTACCCGCGACGGGCGCAGCACTCGGGCACAACTTCGGAGTTCCTGGTGGACATGCCGTGAATAACGTTGGCTCTTCGGGGTGTCGGGCCCGCCGATCCGAAGTTGTGCACGGCCCGAGTGCACCGGTTGGCTGAGAACGACTGATGTCTTCAGACGCCCCCGGGCAACTGGCGGGCGTGTGCGGCCATCGTCGCCACGATGGCCGCTTCGACCAAGTCCCATTCGTAGACGACCATCGCGTAGTCGAAGCGAAGCGTCACGTATCCCCAGAGGGCAGAATTCGCGTCGCGCATGAGGTCTCGGTGTCGGTGGGACTCGTCATCGTGATTGTCTTTGCCATCGGTCTCGATGATCAGCCAGTCCTCGATGAGCAGGTCGACCTCTCCGGTGCCCGCAACAGCGACCTGGGTGCGGACGTTCCATGCGTAGCTCCGCGTTCGCAACCTCACCAGCGATTCCAATCCGCTACCGGCATCAGCTCGCGAGAAGTCGATGAGATCTCGGCCCGTTGAGCCGAACTTGGAGTGCAGCCAGCGCAGTCCCGCCCGCGAGATCAGCCGTTGCTTGCGCGCTGATTCCAATGCGACGAAGAACCGTTCGGTGCCGCAGCATCGGTAGATCTGCTGGAGGATTCGCGGCACGGAAGGTGTATCAAAAGACGCTCGAGCGGGTCCGTCATCCCAGTGCGTTGTGCAGTCGCACTCGCTCTCGGTATGCCGGTACTGGTGGCGGCCACTGTGCATCCAGACGTGGACTCCTGGCTCATCCAATACCCAGAGTCCGACGTGTCTCGCCGCCGTCTCGCAACCGATGGCGCCACCGTGCGCCGCGGCGATGACCACCGCGTCGCAGGCCGCCCTGGCGGCATAGACCCCGCGGCGGACGCGGGCCAGATCGCCCGTACGAACTCGATGTTCGATTTGGCGTCGGGGAAGTGCCCGCCTTAGCTCGGAGTAAGTCCAGACCTGAGTGGATGCGTCTGTGCACATCGGTCAAGACTGCGCTCGCAGCAGTATTCCGAGATCGCTGGAACACATGATCCGTGCACACCCCGATCCCAGCTCCACTCTGTGCAGGATGGGTGGTCTTCCGCTGGCTCATCGGGCGCAGCTTCGGAGGTCGCGGACGACACACCGTGCGCGGCGCGAGCCATGCGGGGTGTCGTCTGATCAATCCGAAGTTGAGCCCGGCGAGGCTCCACCTTTTCAACCAAGAGACGAAGCGCCCAGAGACGCACGAGTGCCCGGGGACCGAAGCCCCCGGGCACTCAGACCAGATGAGTCAGGCGTTATCCGAAGCGACCCGAGACGTAGTCCTCGGTGGCCTGCACGGACGGGGTGGTGAAGATGGACTTGGTGTCGTCATATTCGATGAGCTTGCCGGGCTTGCCGGTGCCCGCGATGTTGAAGAAGGCCGTCTTGTCGGACACGCGTGACGCTTGCTGCATGTTGTGCGTGACGATGACGATCGTGTATTCGTTCTTCAGCTCGCCGATCAGCTCTTCGATCGCATAGGTGGAGATCGGGTCGAGCGCCGAGCACGGCTCGTCCATCAGGAGCACCTCGGGGGAGACCGCTATTGCACGGGCGATGCACAGGCGCTGCTGCTGGCCGCCTGAGAGGCCAGAGCCGGGCTTGTCGAGCCGGTCTTTGACCTCGTTCCACAGATTCGCACCGATCAGCGACTTCTCGACCAGGACATCCTGGTCGCTCTTGGACATGCGCGAGTTGTTGAGCTTCACGCCGGCGAGCACGTTCTCCTTGATCGACATCGTCGGGAACGGGTTCGGACGCTGGAAGACCATGCCGACCTGACGCCGCACGAGTACCGGGTCGACGCCGGGGGCGTAGAGGTCCTTGCCGTCGAGCAGCACCTCGCCCTCGACGCGCGCACCGGGGATGACCTCGTGCATGCGGTTGAGGGTGCGCAGGAACGTGGACTTGCCACATCCGGACGGACCGATGAAGGCTGTCACGCTGCGCGGCTGGATCTCGAGGGAGACGCCCTCCACGGCGAGGAAGTCGCTGTAGTAGACGTTGAGGTCGTTGACTTCGATGCTCTTGGACACTTCTGTTCCTTCAGGTCGGGTAAAGGTTCAACGGCCGTTTTTGGGTGCGAAGATCTTCGCGATGAGCCGTGCGAGGAGGTTGAGAACCATGACGATGACGATCAGCACGAGCGCCGCCGCCCACGCCCGGTCGATGTACGCGAACTGGGGGATGCCCTGGTTCATGTACTGCGTGTAGGCGAAGACGGGAAGCGTCATCATCCGGCCCTCGGTGAGGCTGTAGTTCATCGACGTCGCGACACCGGCCGTGATGAGGAGCGGCGCCGTCTCGCCGATCACGCGTGCGATCGAGAGCATGATGCCGGTCGTGATCCCGGCGATCGAGGTCGGCAGCACCACCTTGAGGATGGTGAGCCACTTCGGCACGCCGAGCGCGTACGACGCCTCGCGCAGCTCGTTCGGCACCAGGCGCAGCATCTCCTCGCTGGAGCGGACCACGACCGGGATCATCAGGACGGCCAGCGCGATCGCTCCCATGATCCCCATACGGACACCGGGTCCGAAGAACAGTGCGAAGACCGCGTACGCGAACAGGCCGGCGACGATCGACGGAATGCCGGTCATCACGTCGACCAGGAAGGTGATTCCGCGGGCGATCGATCCGCGACCGTATTCGATGAGGTAGATCGCGGTGAACAGGCCGATCGGGATCGAGATGATGGCGGCGGCGAGCGTGATCAGCAGGGTTCCGGTGATCGCGTGAAGAGCGCCGCCGCCCTCGCCGACGATGTTGCGCATCGAGCTGTTGAAGAACTCGGCGTTGATGCCGGCGACGCCGTTCTGGATGACCGTCCAGGCGACCGATACCAGCGGGATCATCGCGATCGCGAACGCGGTGCCGACGACACCGGTGACCAATCGATCGGTCGCTTTGCGGCGGCCTTCCACGATCGAGGAGATCATCGTGATCAGTACGAGGTAGAGGACGATGCCGACGACGGCCGCGCCACCGTAGTTCGGCGCGGTCTGGTTCGACATCGCGAGGATGCCGAACACGGCGAACGACGTCAGCAGGGACACGCCGAGCAGGGTCCAGGGGGCCCAGCCCGGCAGGCGGCCGTTCGTCAGGGATGAGGTCGTGGCAAGACGGGTGGGTGCTTCGGCAGTTGCGAGGGACATGTCAGTTCGCTCCCGAGAATTCCTTGCGGCGGCTGACGATCCAGCGAGCCACGGCGTTGACCGCGAAAGTGACGATGAAGAGGATGAGACCGGTGGCGATCAGCACGTTGATGTTGCCCCCATACGCCTCGGGGAACGTGAGGGCGATGTTGGCCGGGATCGTGCTGGGGTTCTCGGGGGTGAGCAGGCGGAAGCTCACCACGCCGGTCGCCGACAGCACCATGGCCACGGCCATGGTCTCGCCGAGCGCACGTCCGAGGCCCAGCATGGATGCCGAGACGATGCCACTGCGCCCGAAGGGCAGCACGGCCATCCGGACCATCTCCCAGCGCGTGGCGCCGAGAGCGAGGGCAGCCTCTTCGTGGAGGACGGGGGTCTGCAGGAAGATCTCACGGCAGATCGCGGTGATGATCGGCAGGATCATCACCGCGAGCACGATCGCCGCGGTGAAGATCGTGCGGCCCGTGCTCGAGGTCGGCCCGGCGAAAAGCGGGAACCAGCCGGCGTTCTCGACGAGCCAGGCGTAGATCGGCTGCACCGACGGGGCCAGCACCAGGATGCCCCAGAGGCCGAAGACGACGGAGGGCACGGCGGCCAGCAGGTCGACGATGTAGCCGAGCGGCTGCGCCAGGCGGCGCGGGGCGTAGTGCGAGATGAAGAGGGCGACGCCGATCGAGAGCGGCACCGCGATCAGGAGTGCGAGGAACGAGGCCCAGACCGTGCCGAAGGCGAGCGGCCAGACGTAGTCCCAGAAGTTGGTCGACAGCAGGGAGGCGGTTTCCGGCGTTCCGCTAATGCCGGGGATCGACTGTGCGACGAGGAAGAGTGCGACGGCGGCGAGGGTGACGAGGATCATCGATCCGGCGAACAGCGCCATGCCGGAGAACCAGCGGTCTCCTGCGCGCTGCGGGGTCCGCGCGCGCGGGGCTGCGGTTGTGGTCATCTCTTCCTGTTCCTCTGGATCGGGTGGAGTTCGGGCCGGAACCATCCGAGGGCCGGCTCCCGTCCTGTGACGCGAGCCGGCCCTCGAGCGGGTTACTTCGTGACGATCAGATCGATCGCGGCAAGAGCCTTCTCGCGGATCGAGTCGGAGATCGGAGCGCTGCCGGCTTCGGCCGCAGCGGCTTCCTGGCCCTCGGCGCTGACGATGTACTGCAGGAACGGCTTCACCAGGGCCGCTGCCTCGGCGTCGGTGTACTCCTCGCACGCGATGCTGTAGCTGACGAGGACGATCGGGTACTCCGTCGCCGTCCGGGGTGCGGTCGAGCTCGACGGCGAGGTCGCCCTCGGTGCGGCCCTCTTCGAACGGGGAGGCGTCGAGAACGGCGGCCGCAGCCTCGGGGGAGAACGGAACGAAGTTCTCGCCGACCTTGACCGACACGGTGCCGAAGTCCGCGGCGCGCGAGGCGTCCGCGTAGCCGATGGTGCCCTGGCCGCCGGAGACGGCGGCGATGACGCCGGACGTGCTGCGGAGCGGCCTCGCCCGACGCGATCGGCCACTCTCCGTCGGCCTCGTAGGTCCACACCTCAGGGGCGGCCTGTGCGAGGTAGTCCGTGAAGTTCTCGGTGGTGCCCGAGTCGTCCGCGCGGTGGACGGGGGTGATCGCGAGGTCGGGAAGCGTGGCGTCCGTGTTGGTCGCGACGATCGCCGGGTCGTTCCACTTGGTGATGGTTCCGGCGAAGATGCCGGCGATCGTGGCGGGGTCGAGGTTCAGGGTGTCGACGCCCTCGAGGTTGAAGTGACGGCGATCGGGGAGATGTAGGCCGGGATCTCGACGATGCCCGAGCCGTCGACGCAGGCGTCGAAGGGGCCGGCAGCGATCTCATCGACCTTGAATGCACGGTCGGAGCCGACGAACGCCACGGCGCCTGCCTGGAACGACTCGCGACCGGCGCCGGACCCGGCGGGGTCGTAGGAGAGGGTGACCTCGGGGTTGGCGGTCTGGAAGCCCTTCGCCCAGGACTGAACGGCGACTTCCTGGGACGACGCACCTGCGCCGACGAGCTCACCCGAGAGGGTGGACGTGGACTCTTCACCGGTCGGAGGGGTGCCGCCTTCGTTCGCGGCACAGCCGGCGAGCGCGAGAGCGGCGACGGCGCCGATGGCGCCGATACGTGCGATTCGGGAGATCTTCACTGTGGATCCGTTCGATCGTGGATGGGTAGAGGCCCGGTGCAGGGCACACAGTGACGCTAGACGCGGCGGTTAACGAGACTCTCCCGCACAGGTGAACGGGAGGTGAACGACCGGCAACCCTCTGGGGTGGCACTCAGGTCGGGAGAAGGGAGCTTCAGACCTTCGGGATATGCGTTTCGATCGCGATGATCCCGGAACCCGGGTTCGTCGCGGACAGATGCACGACGGAGAATGCGGCCGGCTCGAGATCGGCTGCGCTCGAGAGGTAGGAGCCCTGGATCGTTCCGGTGGCGAGGGATATCTCGGCCAGCAGGCCCGGCAGGACTGGGCCGTGACTGCACAGGACCGCGGGCTTTCCGGACCGCACGCGCTTGCCGACGATCGAGCGGAGATCGGCCGTACCGTCCTCCCAGGCATCCTGGCTGAGCAGCTCCGTCTGCACGGTCTTGCGCTCGAGAGATCTCGCGAGCGGCTTCACCGTTTCGACGCAGCGCGTGGCGTCGCTGGTCACGATCTTGCGCGCGCCGAAGGCGCGGAGCGGTCCGACGATCGATCTTGCCTGCTGGCGTCCGCGCTCGCTGAGGGGGCGCGCAGCATCCGCCCCGTCCCATTCCGCCCGCGAGAGCGCCTTCGCGTGCCGCAGCGCGATGACCGGGAAGGTGTACAGCACGCCGTCGTCGACGAGGTGCTCGAAGAAGTCCAGGATCTCGAGGTCGACCGGATAGCTCAGACGCGCACGCGCCTTCTTGATGCTGGCCCATTCGATCGCGGCGATCTCGCGGTTGGGGACGAAGGTCGAGGCGCGGATGGCGTCCTCGGTGGCCTCCGCGGCCCAGTAGTGCACGACCTTCTGCTTCGTCGAGGGGAGGTGGTAGCGGCTGACGCCGACCGGGACGCCCAGCGACACACGGATGCCGGTCTCCTCGTGCACCTCACGCACCGCGGTCTCGGCAAGCATCTCACCCGGGTCGACTTTTCCCTTCGGCAGGGTGACATCGCGGTACTTCGTGCGGTGGATGAGCAGGATGCGCAGCTTGCCGTCGACGATGCGCCAGACGACCGCGCCGGCCGCGTAGACGGCCTTCTCCACGGCCTTCCGGCGCGCCAGGCTCTGCGACTGCTCGGTCTCCTGCGCCTGGCGAGCGGTCATCGCACCGACCGGGCGCGGCGTCGCTTCTGGATCAACCCCATCGTCTGATCCTGCAGGTCGATCAGCGGATCGCCGTTCGCATCCACGGCGTGGCGCTCCCACACGCCGTCGGCTCCCAGGTGCCAGGAGATCGTGCCGGGGTCGAGCGCGAGGTCGAAGAAGGTCAGCAGCTCTTTGAGATGCGCAGGTTCCGTGACCCGCACCAGCGCCTCGACGCGGCGGTCGAGGTTGCGGTGCATCATGTCGGCGCTGCCGATGTACACCTGCGGGTCGCCGTTGTTCTCGAAGGCGAAGATGCGGGAGTGCTCCAGGTAGCGGCCCAGGATGCTGCGCACGGTGATGTTGTCGCTGATGCCGTCGAGGTCGACCCGGAGGCTGCAGATGCCGCGCACCCACACATCGACCTTCACGCCGGCGGCACTCGCACGGTAGAGCGCATCGATGATCTCCTCATCGACCATCGAGTTCACCTTGATGCGGATGTGCGCCGGCTTTCCCGCTTCGGCGTTCTTGCGCTCGTTGTCGATCTGTCGGACGAGCCCCTTGCGCAGGTGCAGCGGAGCGACGAGAAGCCGCTTGAACTTCTTCTCGATGGCGTAGCCGCTGAGCTCGTTGAACAGGCGGGTGAGATCCTTGCCGACCTGAGCGTCGGCGGTGAACAGGCCGAAGTCCTCGTAGATGCGGCTGGTCTTCGGGTTGTAGTTGCCGGTGCCGACGTGCGAATAGTGCTGCAGCGTACCGTCTTCCTCGCGGATGACCAGAGCGAGCTTGCAGTGCGTCTTCAGCCCGACCAGGCCGTACACGACGTGCACGCCCGCCTTCTCCAGCTTGCGCGCCCAGACGATGTTGTTCGCCTCGTCGAATCGGGCCTTGACCTCGACCAGGGCGAGAACCTGCTTGCCGGCCTCAGCCGCGTCGATGAGCGCCTGCACGATCGGGCTGTCGCCGGACGTGCGGTACAGCGTCTGCTTGATGGCCAGGACATGCGGGTCGCGGGCCGCCTGCTCGAGGAACGCGACGACGCTCGTGGTGAACGATTCGTACGGGTGATGGACGAGCACGTCGGACTTGCGGATCGCCTTGAAGATGTCGGAGCGGCTGCTCGAACCCGCCGGCTGGAAGGCCACCGCCGTGGTCGGGAGATGGGGCGGGAAACGCAGGTCCGGGCGCTTGATGCGCCCGAGGTCGAACAGGCCGCGAAGGTCGAGCGGACCAGGGAGGCGGTACACCTCCAGATCCGTGATGTCGAGCTCTCGCACCAGCAGGCCCATCGTGACGTCATCCATGTCGTCGGTGATCTCGAGGCGGATGGGAGGACCGAAACGGCGCCGCAGCAGCTCGGCCTCGAGCGCCTGGATCAGGTTCTCGCTCTCGTCCTCCTCGATCTCCATGTCCTCGTTGCGGGTGAGGCGGAACGCATGGTGATCGAGCACCTCCATGCCGGGGAAGAGGTCGCCGAGGTGGTTGGCGATGAGCTCCTCCAGGCGCAGGAAGCGCTGGATCTCTCCGGCGCCGGGCACCTCGACGAAACGGGGCAGCATGGGCGGCACCTTGAGACGCGCGAACTCCTGCCGTCCGGTGCGGGCGTTGCGGATGCGGATGGCGAGGTTCAGCGAGAGGCCGGAGATGTACGGGAACGGGTGCGCCGGGTCGACGGCCAGCGGCATCAGGACCGGGAAGACCTGCAGCTGGAAGTACTCCGAGAGGCGTGCACGCTCGTCATCGGTGAGCTCGGACCACTCGGTGATCTCGATTCCCGCGTCCGCCAGGGCGGGGCGGACCTGTGAGGTCCAGGCGTCCGCGTGGCGGAGCTGCAAGGCGTGCGCTTCACGGGAGATGTCGGCGAGGGCGTCGGCGGGGGAGCGGCCGATGTTGGTCGGCACCGCCAGGCCGGTCATGATGCGGCGCTTGAGGCCCGCGACGCGCACCATGAAGAACTCGTCGAGATTGCTCGCGAAGATCGCGAGGAAATTCGCCCGTTCCAGCTCGGGAAGGGACGGGTCCTCCGCCAGTTCCAGGACGCGCTTGTTGAACGCGAGCCAGCTGATCTCGCGATCCAGGTAGCGGTGGTCTGGGAGCAGTGCGTCCGGAGACTCGACGGCGTCGAAGTCGTCGTCTTCAGCGTCACCGAGGCCGGCGTCGGCGAGTGCGGGATCGATCATGGGGTACATCTAAGCACCGTGAGGTGACGCGCGCGTGAACGGAGACGCTTCGTCACCGCGCCGCGGCGAGCGACTCGTCGTCGTACACGTTGAACCGGTAGCCGACGTTCCGCACGGTTCCGATGATCTGCTCCTGGTCGCCGAGTTTCGCCCGCAGACGCCGCACGTGCACATCGACCGTGCGGGTGCCGCCGAAGTAGTCGTATCCCCACACCTCGCTGAGCAGCTGCTCCCGCGTGAACACCCGTGAGGGGTGCGTGGCCAGGAAGTGCAGCAGCTGGAACTCCTTGTAGGTGAGATCCAGCGGCTTGCCGTGCAGCTTCGCCGAATACGACTGCTCGTCGATGGTGATGCCGGACGCCTGCACGCGGGTGGGAGCGGCGGCATCGTCGCGTCGCGCGAGGGCGAGGCGGATGCGGGCGTCGGTCTCGGCCGGACCGGCGGTCGAGAGCAGCACGTCGTCGATTCCCCACTCACCGGAGACGGCGCTCATACCGCCCTCGGTGACGACGAGAAGCAGGGGGGAATCCTGGCCGGTGGCACGGAGCAGACGGCACAGGGACTTCGCCGCGGCGAGGTCCTGCCTGCCGTCGACGATGACGATGTCGTACTCGGGCGCGTTGATGAGCCGCGCGGGTTCGGCAGGGATCTGTCGCACCCGATGGCTGAGCAGTTCGAGCGCGGGGAGGACCTCCTCCGAATCCGGAGCATTGGTCAGAACCAGCAGCAGGGCCACGCGCAATCCTTCCGAGACGACGGTCGACGCCGTGGGGCCATGATACCGGCACCGGATGCGCAACAATGGAGCCATGTCCGAACCGGCACTCGCCCCCCGCAACGCGTTCATCGGCGTGATCGGCGTGTGGGCGGCCTCCTTCATCGCGACCGTCGCGGTCGGCATCTTCGTGCCGGAGGAGTGGCGGGTGCCGTGGATGCTCGTCGCATTCGGCGGTGTGGTGCTGCTCTCCTTCGCCGTGCAGCTCTGGTACGGCCGCACGCAGGGGTTCATCTTCCGGGTCGCCGGCGGCGTCACCGGGGCACTGCTGCTGATGGGGCTGATCTCGGTCGGGTTCGGTCTCGCCGCGCTCATCCCCTCCTGACCGGGTGGGGGTAATGTGGGAGACATGGATCTCCTGGCGCTCGAACTCTTCTTCATCGGCCTGCTGGGGCTGGCGAGCCTCGCGATCGTCTTCGTGTCCGGTGTCGTGCTGCTGAATCTCTTCCGCGGCCAGCGCTGAGCGGATCGTCGTGCTCGACCTCCCCACCGATCTTCCGGCTGACATCGTCCCCCTCTCCTGGCTTCTCGGCGTCTGGGAGGGCTCGGGCGTCATCGACTACTCGGTCGGGGAGCGCCGCCTGCAGGGCGAGTTCGCTCACCGTGTGAGCTTCAGCCATGACGGCGGCCCCTTTCTGAACTATTCCGGCACTGCGACATTCACCGCCGACGACGACTCCGACCCGATCCAGCTGATCGCCGAGGTCGGCTTCTGGCGGCTGTCCCGTGCGGCGACGGATGCCGATGCCGGCCCCGCCCTCCTGCCACCCCTCGCGCCGGTCGCCACGCGCACCGTCGATGATGTGGAAGAGCTGCGCAGCCCCGGAGGCGGCTTCCCCATCGAGGTGTCGCTGGCGCACGCCGACGGCACGCTCGAGCTGTACTTCGGCGAGATCAACGGACCGCGCATCGACATCGCCTCCGACGCGATCGTGCGCGGCGCGGGCGCCAAGGAATACGCGGCGGCCTCGCGCATGTACGGGCTCGTGGATGGGCACCTGCTGTGGGCGTGGGATGTCGCGGCTCTCGGCACGAGTCTCGGTTCGCATGCGTCCGCCCGATTGGCCAAGGTCTGACGTGGCGGGTTTCGCGGACATCACGGGTGCCGTCGCCGGCGACGGAGGATTCGCGCACTTCGGCGATCCGATCCGCGAGCAGCGCCGGCTCATCGGAGGCACGGCGGTCGCGCCGCTCGGAGATCGCGTCGCCCTCGAGGTCTCGGGGCCGGAACGTCTCACCTGGCTGGACTCGATCACCTCTCAGTCCGTGGCGCGGCTGGCTCCCGGAGAGAGCACGGAGCTGCTCGTCCTGGACCCGCAGGGACGCGTCGAGCACGCCGCAGGGGTACTCGACGACGGCGCATCGACCTGGCTCATCGCCGATGCCGCAGATGCGGAACCGCTGGGGGCCTGGCTCTCGCGCATGATCTTCCGCTCGCAGGTCACTGTCGCCGTGCGCCCTGACCTCGTGCTGCTCGGCTTCGTCGACGGCGGAACGGCCGCCGCCATGGCCACGGCGGCAGCCCTGGCTCCGAACGGCGCTCCGCTGGTGTGGGCCGACCCCTGGCAGCGGGTGCGCGCCGGCGGGCACCAGTACGCCGAGGTCACGGAGCACCCGGGAGCCGCACTCGGCTGGCGGGTCGCGATCGTGGAGGCAGAGGCTGCCGAGGCCCTCGCCGCCACACTCGGGCACGACGACGCGGCCGGCCTGCTCGCGGCCGAGGCGCTGCGGGTCGCCGCCTGGCGACCGCGCTGGGCCGCCGAGGTCGACGAGCGCTCCCTGCCGCACGAGTCGGACTGGATCCGCAGCGCCGTGCACCTGAACAAGGGATGTTATCGCGGGCAGGAGACGGTCGCCAAGGTGCACAACCTCGGGCACCCGCCGCGGCGCCTGGCCGCTCTGCACCTCGACGGCAGCGAAGACGTGCTCCCCGAACCCGGTTCACCGGTGTTCGCCGGCGACGACGAGGTCGGACACATCACCTCCTCCGCCCGCCATCACGAAGAGGGGCCGATCGCCCTCGCCATCCTCTCCCGGCGCACCCCGGTCGGCGACCTCGTGGTCCGCGCGGACGGGGTCGACGTCGCCGCGGCCCAGCAGGTCATCGTTCCGGCGGATGCCGGAGCGACGGCGGACATCCCGCGGCTCACCCGGCTCTCCCGTCGCCCGTCCGCACCGGATCCCCGCGACAACTGACTCAACTGGGTCCCTGAGCCTGCCGAAGGGTCAGAGCGGTGCCACGGCATCCCAGGGCAGTGTGAGCTCCCCGAGGCGCCAGCGCGCGCGGCCGCCGCGCACCGGCCAGCCGTGATCGCGAAGCGCTGTCACGGTGGCGAGGAAGCGCTGAGTCGCGCCGAACGTCGACAGCGAAGCGGTTCGGATCCACTCGCGATCGAGATCGGCGAGCAGCGCGTGGACGCGCTCCCCGGGCACATTGCGGTGGATCAGGGCTTTCGGCAGGCGCTCGGCCACGATGCTCGGACGCTCGAGCTCGGCCAGGCGCAGCGAGATCGTGAATCGCGACGGCAGTGCGTCCGGCCCGACGTCGACCCAACTGGCCACTCGGCCGATCTCATCGCAGGTGCCCTCGACGAGCAGGCCGCCCGGCGCCAGCCGCGCCGCCATCGTGCGCCAGGCTCCGGCCACATCCGCCTCGTCGTACTGGCGCAGCACGTTCATCGCGCGGATGACCGCGGCACGTCGTCCGTCGGGCAGCGGTGTCTCGAAGCCCCCTCGGGCGAAGGAGACCGGGATGCCGGACGGGAAGGGCGTACGGCCGGCGCGCACATCGGCGAGCTGTTCGCGAGCCGTGGCGACGCGCACCGGATCGATCTCCAGGCCGATCACCTCGACATCTGCGCGCACCCGCCGCAGCCGCGCGGCGAGCTCGAATGCCGTGACCCCGCTCGCTCCGTAGCCGAGGTCGACGACGAGGGGATCGGCCGCGCCCAGGAACGCGTCGCTGGCCGCGATCCAGCGATCGTTCCTGCGCAGGCGGTTGGTGCCGGTGGTGCCTCGTGTCGCGCGACCGAGCGGAGATGACGCCATGAGTCGATCCTCTCAGCCCGCGAGCACTGATGCCGTCCGGTTCGGGTCGCTGCGCTCACCCAAGCGTCGATAAACTGACCGCATGACTGCGACGCGTACCCTGATCCTGCTCCGCCACGGCCGAAGCGAGTGGAACGAACTGAACCTGTTCACCGGCTGGGTGGACGTCCGTCTGAACGCCCAGGGCGAGGAGGAGGCCCGTCGCGGCGGCGAGCTGCTCGTCGAGTCCGGCATCCTGCCCGACGTCCTGCACACCTCGCTGCTGAGCCGTGCGATCCAGACCGCGAACATCGCGCTCGACGCCGCCGATCGCCTGTGGATCCCGGTGACGCGCTCGTGGCGTCTCAACGAGCGTCACTACGGTGCGCTGCAGGGCAAGGACAAGGCGCAGACCCTCGAGGAGTTCGGTCCGGAGCAGTTCCAGCTGTGGCGCCGGTCCTTCGACGTGCCGCCGCCCGTGCTCGACGACGACAGCGAGTTCAGCCAGGTGAACGACCCGCGCTACGTCGGCATCGACGGCGAGGTGCCGCGCACCGAGTCGCTCAAGCTCGTCATCGACCGCCTGCTGCCGTACTGGGAGAGCGCGATCGTCCCCGACCTCGAGGCGGGCAAGACGGTTCTCGTCACCGCGCACGGCAACTCGCTGCGCGGCCTCGTCAAGCACCTCGAGGGCATCAGCGACGACGACATCGCCGAGCTCAACATCCCCACCGGCATCCCGCTCGTCTACGAGCTCGACGAGAACAACGTCCCCACCGGCCCCGGCCGCTACCTCGACCCCGAGGCCGCTGCCGCCGGCGCCGCTGCGGTCGCCGCGCAGGGCAAGAAGTAGCTTGCGATACGACGGAGGGGGCGGATGCTGTGCATCCGCCCCCTCCGTCGTATCTCGCGGGCCTCAGGCGTGACCGAGCTCCTGCTGGTGCTCGACGGCCAGCGGGATGTCCTGCTCGTCGACCTGCCAGTCGCCGGTGGCGAGGTAGACGACCTTCTTGGCGACGGCGACCGCGTGGTCGGCGAAGCGCTCGTGGTAGCGGCTGGCGAGCGTCGCGTCGACGGTCGCCGTCGCCTCGCCCTTCCAGTTGTCGCTGAGCACCTTCTCGAAGACGGTGGCGTGCAGCTCGTCGACGTCGTCGTCCGCGTTGCGGATGATGTCGGCGAAGCGGAGGTCCTGGGTGCGCAGCAGCTCGCGACAGCGTGCGGGAGATCTCGACGTCCAGTTCGCCCATCTTGGTGAAGGTGCCCTTGAGGCCCTTCGGGATGGCGCGCTCGGGGAAGCGCAGGCGGGCGAGCTGGGCGATGTGCTCGGACATGTCGCCCATGCGCTCCAGCGAAGCGCTCACCCGGAGCGCGGTCACCACGATGCGCAGGTCGCGCGCGACCGGCTGCTGACGGGCGAGGATCTCGATGGCCTGCTCGTCGAGGGTGATGGCGAGGGCGTCGATGTCGGCGTCGTCGGCGATGACCTCTTCGGCCAGCGCGACATCGCTCGTCGCGAACGCGCGGGTCGCCTTGTCGATCGAGATCGTGACGAGGTCCGCGATCTCCACGAGCTTGGACTGCAGATCTTCGAGGGACTGATGGAAGACTTCGCGCATGGCGGCGCAACCTTTCGTTCTTGTCTCGACGGGCGTCATCCGGTCGAGAGGACGGGCTGAGCTGCCGCACAGGCCCGAGGCGATTCTGGGCCTCGAAGGTTAACGAACGGTGCCCAGCATATGAACAGTACTTCTCCGTGCGCGTTCATGGCCCCGGAACCCGTCAGCGGCCCGGTGAACACACTCTACGCTTGAGCCATGAGCATGCCGCAGATCGCCTTGATCGCACTGGCCATCGGCCTGGTCATCGGTGTCGGCCTGTCGATGATCGTGGTGTGGGCGTACCGCGCCAGGGCCCGGGTCGAGGAGGAGGCCTCGTCCGCCATCCCCGACGGTGTCGCCGATGTGCTCAACAGCATGGACGATGCGGCCTGTGTCGTCGACACGTCCGGGCTCGTGCTCGCAAGGTCGCACGCCGCGAAGCGCTTCGGGATCGACGTCGGATCGAACCTGGAGAATCAGGAACTGCGCCAGTTGGTCCGCAGCGTCCGTTCGACCGGCGGAACCGACACCGAGACGATGCGGATCACGCGCGGAGGACTCAGCCTTGATCCGCGCCTCGTCTCGGCCAGGGCGAGCGTGCTCGGCTCACGACTGATGCTGCTCATCATCCGCGACGTCACCGAGCAGGAGCGCCTCGATCAGATGCGCACCGACTTCGTCGCCAACACCAGCCACGAGTTGAAGACGCCGGTCGGCGCCGTCAGCCTCCTCGCCGAAGCCATCGAATCCGCGGCCGACGACCCCGCGCAGGTGCGGATCTTCGCCGCTCGGATCCTCGCGGAGGCGACCAGGCTCGGTCAGCTCACCGGCCGCATCATGAGCCTGTCCCGGCTGCAGGCGGCGGACGGCCTCGCCGAGGTGAATCCGGTCGCGATCGACGAGGTGATCACGGCGTCGATCGAGGCGCACGGCGTGCAGGCCGATTCCGCGGGTGTGGAGCTCGCACGCGGCGGCGACCGCGGCGTGTGGGTGCGCGGCGATGCACAGATCCTCATCGAGGCGATCGGCAACCTCATCGCGAACGCGATCGTCTATTCGCCCCGGGGTTCGCGGGTCGGGGTGGGCGTGAAGGCCGATGGCGACGTCGTGGAGATCGCCGTGGCCGATCAGGGCATCGGCATTTCGGAGACCGATCGCGAGCGAATCTTCGAGCGCTTCTATCGTGCGGACGAGGCTCGGTCCCGTCGCACCGGCGGCACCGGCCTCGGCCTGTCGATCGTCAAGCACGCGACTCAGCGCCATGGCGGCGAGGTGCTCCTCTGGTCGCGACCGGGGCGCGGCTCCACCTTCACCATCCGACTGCCGCGCATCGATGCGCCGGAATTCGTCGGCCTGGACCAGAAGCGCAAGAAGCGCGAGAAGAAGCAGGCTCGCAAGGCGGTCAAGCTCGCCAAAGCGGCGGCGTCCGCGCGCACCCGAAACGGAGAACTCACATGACCCGCATCCTTCTCGTCGAGGACGAGCCAGACCTCGCCGACCCGCTCGCGTATCTGCTGCGCCGCGAGGGGTACGAGGTGGAGATCGCGGAGGACGGCCCCGGAGCCCTCACCGCCTTCCGCGAGCGCGGCGCCGATATCATCCTGCTCGACCTGATGCTTCCCGGGATGCCCGGCACCGAGGTCTGCCGGCAGATCCGCTCGACGTCGGTCGTCCCGATCATCATGCTCACGGCCAAGGACTCGGAGGTGGACATCGTCGTCGGACTCGAGCTCGGCGCTGACGACTACATCACCAAGCCGTACTCCTCGCGCGAGCTGCTCGCACGGATGCGCGCGGTGCTCCGCCGCGTCGTGCAGGCAGAAAGCGAACTCGACGAGCGCGTGCTCGACGGAGGGCGCGTGTCTCTCGACATCGACCGCCACACCGTCGCCGTCGCCGGCGACCTGATCAACATGCCGCTCAAGGAGTTCGAGCTGCTGGAGGTGCTGATGCGCAACTCCGGACGCGTGCTCACCCGCGGACAGTTGATCGACCGGGTGTGGGGGAGTGACTACTTCGGAGACACGAAGACGCTCGACGTCCACATCAAGCGCATCCGCTCGCGCATCGAGGTCAACCCGGGCGAGCCGGTGATGCTCGTCACCGTGCGCGGGCTCGGGTACCGTTTCGAGGGCTGAGACCGCTCGACCGCGGCGGATGCCCGGTGCGACGAGAAGAGGCCGGCACCCCGCGGGCGCCGACCTCGTCTCTCGTCATGAACTTCAGCTCGAGGGCGCGGAGGTCGCCGTGTCGGTCGGCACCGGCATCGGGGTGCTCTCGGGCACCATGACCGGCTTGGGCTCGGACGGCACCAGGTCGGCGTAGTAGGGGAGGGATCCGTCGAGGACCGGAATCTCGGCCTTCGTGCCGGTGGAGTCACCGGACTGGAAGTGGATCTCGATGGTGGAACCGGGCCGGCTGTCGAGGCCGACGATGCGCAGCGGCTCCTCATCCGCGCCGAAGCTCACCGTCTCGCCGGGCGAGACGGTGACCACGAACGGTGCGATACCGGCGATCGTGATCGTCATGGTGGCGCGTTGCTCGGTGGGGTTCACGACCGCTCCGATGAAGTTGCCGACCGATCCGTCATCGGTGGCGACGATGAAGGCATTGCGCACGTCGAGGGGGCCATCGGCGTCGGAGACGTTCACGCCGTCGGACGAGGGGTATTCGATCGTCGTCGCCTGTGGCGTGATGAAGGTGCACCCCGTTGCGCCGAGAAGAACGAGGGCGCTGATGGCGGCAGAGGCGACAAGGCGCGATTTCACGGGTCCTCCTGAGGTCCGGCGGGGTATCCGCGATCCATTCTACGGGTAAGCGCGCGGGCGATCGGAGACGATGAGGCGCGAACCTTAGCGCATATCCCCTGTGGTATCCTTGAGGTTGCCGAAAGGACACTTTTTTATGCTTTTTGAGGTTGGCGAAACAGTCGTCTATCCGCACCATGGGGCCGCGACCATCATCGAGGTCAAGGATCGCATCATCAAGGGCGAGACGAAGAAGTATCTGAAGCTCAACGTCACGCAGGGCGACCTGATCATCGAGGTTCCGGCGGAGAACGTCGACCTCGTCGGCGTCCGCGATGTGATCGGCAAGGAGGGCCTCGACCACGTGTTCGAGGTGCTGCGTGCTCCGTTCACCGAGGAGCCGACGAACTGGTCGCGTCGGTACAAGGCGAATCTTGAGAAGCTCGCCTCCGGCGACGTCATCAAGGTCAGCGAGGTCGTGCGCGACCTGTGGCGTCGTGACCAGGATCGCGGCCTGTCCGCGGGTGAGAAGCGGATGCTGGCGAAGGCTCGCCAGATCCTCATCTCCGAGCTCGCTCTCGCCGAGAAGGTCGACGAGGACAAGGCCGGTGCCGTGCTCGACGAGGTTCTCGCCTCGTAACGACCGGGACGATTCTCGAAGAGGACGGATGCTTCGGCATCCGTCCTCTTCGTCGTTTCCGGTGGCCGCCGGTAACGTGAGCGTGTGACTCTGCTTCCCGTGCCGCACATCGCGATCATCGTCGTCGCAGCCGGCTCCGGCACCCGCCTCGACGCGGGTGCGCCCAAGGCCTTCGTCGGCATCGACGCCCGGCCGATCCTCCGGCATGCGCTCGACGGCGTCTTCGCGGCAGCGCCGGCGCAGGTCATCGTCGTCGCCCCCGCCGGTTTCGAGGGCGACGCCGAGACCGAGCTGCGTGCCGCTGCAGGCGAGACGAACGATCTCGGCCGCGTCGTCACCGGTGGTGGCACGCGTCAGCAGTCGGTGGCGGCGGGACTCGCTGCGCTCTGGGGCGACATCACGACCGTGCTCGTGCACGATGCGGCGCGTGCGCTGACGCCCGCCGGCGCTGATCGATGCGGTCGCGGCTGCCGTGACGGACGACACCGGGGTCATCCCGACGCTTCCGGTGGTCGACACGCTCAAGAAGGTCGATGGCGGCTCGGTCGTCGCCGCGGTCGACGCTCGGAACTCGCCGCGGCGCAGACGCCGCAGGGCTTTCCGCGGAGGCGCCTCGAGTCCGCGTACGCCGCAGCACTCGCCTCCGGTGTCGAGTACACCGACGACGCGGCGCTGTTCGCCGCAGCGGGGCACGCGGTCCGGCAGATCGACGGAGCGGCTCGCGCGTTCAAGATCACGACGCCGGCCGATCTCGAGCGCGCCCGGCACCTGCTGGCCGCCGCCCGACCGAGCAGCCGCGCCGGCCCCGGCGTGACGGCCCGGATCGGCATCGGAACCGACGTGCACGCCTTCGGCGGCGAGGGGAGCCTCTGGCTCGCCGGTCTCGAATGGCCGGGCGAAGAGCCGCTCTCCGGGCACTCCGACGGCGACGCGGTCGCGCACGCGATCGTCGATGCGCTGCTGGGAGCCGCCGGACTCGGCGACATCGGCGAGCACTTCGGAACGGCGCATCCGGAGTACGCCGGTGCGCATGCGGCGGTGTTCCTCGCCCGCACCCGCGAGCTGCTGACGGACGCGGGTTTCGCCATCGGCAACGTCTCCGCGCAGTTCCAGGGCAATCGCCCGCGGTTCAGCGCTCGCCGGGCTGAGGCCGAGCAGGTGCTCTCCGCCGCACTCGGCGGAGCACCGGTCTCGATCACGGCCACGACGACCGACGGGCTGGGTTTCCCCGGGCGCGGGGAGGGCATCTCGGTGACGGCGATCGCGATGGTCCTGCCCGGCGATTTCGGCAACAGATGACGATCGGCGGAGGATTCCGGCCGATCCGCCGCGAATCGTCACAACCCCCTCAATCGTCGCCTGGCGGCAGTCGTTCAGCCGTCGCCCGAGTAGTCTTGAGCGGTGACTCTCCGCCTCTACGACACCCGCGCTGCCCTGCTGCGCGACTTCGTGCCTCTCGATCCCGAGAACATCACGATGTACGTCTGCGGACCCACGGTGCAGTCCGGGCCCGCACATCGGTCACGTCCGCGCGGCGCTCAGCTTCGATCTCCTGCGCCGCTGGCTCACGCACCGGTACGGGCGCGTCACGTTCGTGCGCAACGTCACCGACATCGACGACAAGGTGCTCGCGAACGCGACGGACGCCGAGCCCTGGTGGGCGCTGGCCTACCGGATGGAGCGCGAGTTCACCGAGGCGTATGCCGGCGTCGGCATCCTTCCGCCGACCTACGAGCCGCGAGCGACGGCATCGGTCCCGCAGATGCAGGAGATCATCGCGACGCTCATCGAGCGCGGTCACGCGTATCCGGCAGCCGACGACTCGGGCGACGTGTACTTCGACGTGCGCTCGTGGGCGGACTACGGCTCGCTCACGCATCAGTCGGTCGACGCGATGGAGGCGGCCGAGGATGCCGATCCGCGCGGCAAGCGCAACCCGCAGGACTTCGCACTCTGGAAGGGCGCGAAGCCGGAGGAGCCGGCGGATGCGATCTGGGCCTCGCCCTGGGGTCGCGGTCGCCCCGGCTGGCACATCGAGTGCTCGGCCATGGCGAAGCGCTACCTCGGCGCGGAGTTCGACATCCACGGCGGCGGGCTCGACCTGCGCTTCCCGCACCATGAGAACGAGCTCGCGCAGTCGACGGCGGCCGGCGACGGCTTCGCGCAGTACTGGGTGCACAACGGCCTCGTGAACGTCGACGGGCAGAAGATGTCGAAGTCGCTCGGCAACTTCACGCTCGCCGCCGACGTGCTCGCCGCGCACGACCCGCTGGTCGTGCGCTACGCGCTCGCCGCCGCGCACTACCGGTCGAACATCGACCTCTCGGACTCGTCGTGGGCCGAGGCGGAGGCCGCGCTCGGGCGGATCGACACGTTCCGGCAGCGCGCCGGCGCGCTGCTCGCCGGCGGACGGCGTTCGGGCTGGCTAGTCGCGCTCGCCGAGCGCTTCCGCAGGCGTTCGCCGACGGCGATGGACGACGACCTCGGCGTGCCGCAGGCGCTCGCCGTGCTGCACGAGACCGTGCGCGCCGGCAACGCGGCGCTCGACGCCGGGGAGACGCGATGCCGCGCTGCGATGCCGCGCGTGGCCGATGTCGCTGGCGATGACCTCCGTCCTCGGCCTCGACCGCCGGTCGGCGAGGAAGAGCGGCGCCTCGACCGAGGCATCCGCTCTCGACGCTCTCGTGCAGACGATGATCACCCAGCGTGCACAGGCACGCGCAGACAAGGACTGGGCGGCGGCTGACCGCATCCGCGACGCGATCGCGGCGGCGGGCATCACGCTCGAAGACGGCCCGGACGGAACACATTGGAGTATCGATGGTTAAGCCACAGCGCCCCGGCGCGAGCAACGGCAAGAAGAAGGGCCCGCTGAAGGGCACCGGCGGACTCGGCCGCAAGGCGCTCGAAGGGCGCGGCCCGACCCCGAAGGCGGAGGACCGCGCCTGGCACCCCGCCGGCAAGCGCAAGGCCGCGGCCGAGCGCTATGCGGCGTCCGGAGGCAAGGGCAAGCCCGGCGGGCGCTCGTCGTCCGGCGGCAGCCCGAACCGCTCCGCCCGCGCGAAGGACAACACCTCCGACACCGAGACGGTCACCGGCCGCAACTCGGTGCTCGAGGCGCTGCGCGCGAAGATCCCGGCGACCGCGTTCTACATCGCGCAGCGCGTGGAGATGGACGACCGCGTCAAGGAGATGCTGTCGATCGCCACGAACCGCAACGTCCCCGTGCTCGAGGTCACGCGTCAGGAGCTCGACCGGATGGCCGGCTTCGACGGCGTGCACCAGGGCGTCGCCCTGAAGGTGCCGCCGTACGAGTACGCGCACCCGCAGGACCTGCTCGAGAAGGTCATCAGCCGAGGGCCAGGTGCCGCTGTTCGTCGCGCTCGACGGTATCACCGACCCGCGCAACCTGGGCGCGATCATCCGCTCGGCCGCCGCCTTCGGCAGCCAGGGGATCATCCTGCCGCAGCGTCGCTCGGCCGGTGTCAACTCCGCTGCGTGGAAGACGAGCGCCGGAGCGGCGGCGCGCATTCCCGTCGCGCTCGCGACGAACCTGACGACGCAGCTCAAGGAGTTCAAGAAGCAGGGCGTCTTCGTGCTCGGCCTCGACGGCGACGGCGACGTCGCGCTCCCCGACCTCCAGCTCGCCGACCGCCCCGTCGTGATCGTCGTCGGCTCCGAGGGCAAGGGACTCTCGCGCCTGGTCACCGAGACCTGCGACCAGATCGTCTCGATCCCGATCAACGCGGCGACCGAGTCGCTGAACGCCGGCATCGCGACCTCCGTCGCGCTCTACCAGGTCGCAACGATCCGCGCTGCCCGCTAGCCGCGCACCCGTCCCGGAAGGAAGCTGCATGGCTCGCATCGTCGTCCTCGGAGGAACCGGCTACGCCGGCCGTCACATCGTCTCCGAGGCGGTGAGTCGCGGGCACGAGGTGATCTCGGTGTCACGGTCGGCGCCGTCGAACCCGGTGGACGGGGCGCTGAGCGTGCAGGGCTCGGTGCTGGATCTCGCTTCGCTCGGCGACGTCTTCGACCACGCGGATGCCGTCGTCTCGACTCTCTCGCCGCGCGGCGACATGGAGCACGAGGTGCTCGGGGTGCTCGAAGGCCTGATCGCGAAGCTCGCCGGCACGTCCACCAGGCTCGGCGTGGTCGGCGGCGCCGGGGGCAGTCTCGTCGCACCGGGCGGACCCCGGCTCTTCGACCAGGGTTTCCCTGAGGAGTACAAGCACGAGGCTCAGGTGGGCATCGACTCGCTCGCGCGTCTGGAACGGTCGGACGCCGGGCTGGACTGGTTCTTCATCCACCCGGCCGAGGTCTTCGGGCCGTGGGCCGAGGGCGAGCGCACCGGTCGCTACCGCGATGGCGGCGACGTGATCGTCCGCGACGCGGAGGGTCAGTCGTTCATCTCGGGTGCGGACTTCGCGATCGCGGTCGTCGACGAGATCGAGCAGCCGAAGCACCACCGCGGGCGGTTCACGGTCGGCTACTGACCTGACCGGTCAGACCAGGTCGCGCCAGTCGACGTCTTCCTCGTCGGAGACGCGGTTCGAGCCGGTGATGACCGGCAGGCTCATCGTCTCGGTCGGAGGACCCATGATCGTGGCCTCGTCGCGACGGTGCCGCAGCACCTCGTTGATGTAGCTCGTCAGCACCTCGGCGAGAGGCACCGCGCGGCCCTGCGCCTGGGAGAGGTACCACCGGTGCTCCAGCACCTGGTGGAACACCTCGGCCGGCTCCAGCTTCGCGCGCAGCTCGTAGGGGATGGCGCGCACGACGGGCTCGAAGACGCGCGTCAGCCACTCGTGCGCGTACATCTCCTCGTCGGCCCACTGCTTGGTCGATCGGGCTCGGAACTCGTCGAGGTCGTTCAGCAGCCGGCGTGCCTGGTTCTCCTCGACGTCGAGTCCGGTGAGCCGGATCAGGCGGCGCTGGTGGTGCCCGGCATCCACGACCTTCGGCTGGATCTCGACGACGGCGCCGTCTGCGGTCGTCGACATCGACATCTCGTCGATGTCGAACCCCAGAGCGTTGAGCCGTTCGACGCGCTCGGTGATGCGCCACGTCTCGGATGCCGAGAAGGATTCCTCTGCCGTGAGCGCGGCCCACAGTGAGCGATAGGACGACACGAGGCCGTCGGCGATCGCGACCGCGTCGACACCGTGCTCGAGACGACCGCCGGCCGCGAGATCCATGATCTCGCCGGCGATGTTCGTCCGGGCGAGGTCGAGGTCGTATGATCGCTGCCCGTCGGTGAGGCCCTCCTCGTGCAGCTCACCGGTCTCGGCATCCACCAGATAGGCGGCGAATGCGCCCGCGTCACGCCGGAAGAGTGTGTTCGACAGCGACACGTCGCCCCAGTAGAAGCCGACGTTGTGCAGGCGGACGAGGAGCAGTGCGAGAGCATCGACGAGTCGGGTCGCGGTGTCGGGACGGAGCACGCGGGTGAACAGCGCGCGGTACGGCATGGAGAAACGCAGGTGCGAGGTGACCAGCGCCGCGGGGAGCGGTTTCGCCTCCGGAGTCCGTCCGCCCGGCGATCACCGCGACACGATCGACGCACGGCACGTCGAGGCGGGACAGGTTGCCGAGCATGTCGTACTCGCGCTGCGCCATCTCGGCCGTCGTCTCCTTGACGGCGATGACCCGCCCCGAGAGATCGGCGAACCGCACGAGGTGACGCGACAGCCCCTTCGGGAGCGAGACGATGTGCTCGGAGGGCCACTTCGCCAAGGTGGTCGACCAGGGGAGCGCGAGAAGACCCGGGTCGACGGTGCTGGCCGTGATCCGCAGCGCATCCTGCATGTGTTTCTCCCGGGGTGAAACGACGCGGCGCGGACGACCGGAGGGTCGCCCGCGCCGCGAGGGTGTGGAACTCAGGAAGCCGAAGCCGACGAGGTGATCGGCTTGTCGTTCAGGCGCTCGCCCGTTTCGATGTCGAACGCGTGCACGTGGCCGGCGGACGCGGCCAGCGTGACCGTCTCGCCGGCGTTCGGGTGGCTGCGGCCGTCGACGCGAGCGACGAGATCGGCGCGCTTGCCGTTGATCTCGGTGTGCCCGTAGAGGTAGCCGTCCGCGCCGAGCTCCTCGACGAGGTCGACGACGACGGACAGGCCCTTGCCGTCTGCCGGTCCGACGACGATGTCCTCCGGACGCACGCCCACGGTGACCTGGCTGCCGTGCGCACGGCCGACGGTGTCACGCTCGAGCGGAACGACCTCGGTTCCGAAGCGCACGCCGCCCTCGGCGAGGTCGGCGCTGAACAGGTTCATCGCGGGCGAGCCGATGAAGCCGGCGACGAACACGTTGTTCGGCTTCTCGTACAGGTCGCGCGGCGTGCCGACCTGCTGGAGCAGACCGTCCTTGAGGACCGCGATGCGGTCGCCCATGGTGAGGGCCTCGGTCTGGTCGTGCGTGACGTAGACCGTGGTGACGCCGAGGCGACGCTGCAGCGACGCGATCTGCGTACGCGTCTGCACGCGGAGCTTGGCGTCGAGGTTCGACAGCGGCTCGTCCATGAGGAACACCTGCGGCTGGCGGACGATCGCGCGGCCCATGGCGACGCGCTGACGCTGACCACCCGAGAGGGCCTTCGGCTTGCGGGTCAGGTAGTCCTCGAGGTCGAGGAGCTTGGCGGCCTCGAGAACGCGCGTCGCGCGCTCGTCCTTGTTGACGCCGGCGATCTTGAGCGCGAAGCCCATGTTCTCGGCGACGGTCATGTGCGGGTACAGCGCGTAGTTCTGGAACACCATCGCGATGTCGCGGTCCTTCGGCGGCACGTCGGTGACGTCGCGGTCGCCGATGAGGATGCGGCCGGCGTTGACCTCTTCGAGGCCGGCGAGCATGCGGAGGGACGTGGACTTACCGCAACCCGAGGGGCCGACGAGAACGAGGAACTCGCCGTCTCCGACCTCGAGGTTCAGCTTGTCGACTGCGGGACGGGTGCCGCCGGGGTACAGGCGGGTCGCGTCGTCGAACGTTACAGATGCCATTGTTTTCTCCTCACCGGCAGGTACGTGCCGGACGATCCGTTGTGATGGAAGCGGTGGAATGACCCACCGTGACCCTTCTTCGGGTCGCGATCAGTATGGCATGGATCGGCGCACCTGGGTATTTCCCAGCCGGCCTGGTTAACATCGAAACTCGGCCGCCTGCGCGGCGATCGTCGTCCGTCACGGCGATCGGGGCTCCCGCCCCCACGAGACTTCAAGAGGAACGATGTCGAGCGACGAAACGCCGAACGTCCCCACGCCCCGCAACTCGCGCGAGGCCGTGCGGGAGAAGGCACAGCAAGGTGCACGCCCAGCAGACGCAGGGCGCGCGTGATGCGACGCATCATCATCGGTGCCGTCGCGCTCGTCGCCGTCGGTGCGATCGGCACCGCGGTCGCGATGGCTGTGAACTCGCACGGTGAGCAAGCCGCAGCTGACCCCGAGCGGCATGGAGGGCGACGGCGTCGCCGTCACCTCGGTCAACGCCGCCTCCGCATCGGATGCGACGGCGACCCCGACGCCCGCGCCCGGCGAAGCGGGAGAGACCGCCACGCCCACTCCGGCCCCGTCCACCTCCGGCCAGGTCGACATCCACATCTACGTCGACTACCTGTCTCCCGGTGCCGGCGAGTTCGAGCGTGCGAACGCCCGGCAGCTGGCGAGCTGGATCTCCGAAGGCGCGGTGACCGTGACCTACCACCCCGTCTCGCTGCTCACCGCCAGCTCGAACGGCACCAAGTACTCGCTTCGGGCTGCCGCGGCCGCGGCGTGCGTGGCCACCCATTCGCCGGAGCAGTTCTACGCGTTCAACCACGAACTGCTCGGCGACCAGCCGGCGGTCGACAGTGATGGGCTCTCCGATGTGCAGCTGGCCGACCTCGCCGGCGCTGTCGGGGTCGACAACGCCAAGGCCGTGCGCTCCTGCATCGAGGACCAGGATTTCGTGACCTGGGCGAAGGAAGCCACCGCGCGGGCACTCGAAGGGCCCCTCGCGGGTTCCGACGATCTCGTCCTGACGTCTGCCCCGATGATCGTCGCGAACGGCGAGGCCTACGTCGGAGCGCTCAAGGATCCTGCCGAGTTCTCGCAGTTCGTCCTCACCGTCGCCAGCGACGCGTACTACGCGACCCCGACCCCTGCGCCGGACTCGACCGAGACACCGGCACCGACGGAGACCCCCGCGCCGTAACGCGCCCCGGCCGCTCGGGCCGCGTCGCTTGTCGTAGACTCGGTGACGCAACGGCCCAGCGCGCCGCTCGCCGACTTAGCTCAGCTGGTAGAGCACCTGTCTTGTAAACAGGATGTCACGGGTTCGAATCCCGTAGTCGGCTCTGACATCCCTCGGCAGGAGCGGAGCAATGGAGACCGAACCCGACGCGACGCTCGCCCGGATCGCGACCGATCTCTACGCGGTTCCGCCCGCCGATTTCATCGCCGCTCGAAACTCACGTGCATCCGAGACCGATGACAGCGAGCTCGCCGCACAGGTGCGCGCGCTGCGCAAGCCGTCGATCGCCGCCTGGGCTGTGAACGTCTTCGCAGGCGAACGAAAGGACGAACTCGGAGAAGCCCTCCAGCTCGCAGAAGAACTCCGGGACGCGCAGGCCGATCTCGATGCATCGGCGCTCGCGACGCTCGGACGCCAGCGCCGCGCGCTCACCGGGCGACTCGCAGAACGCGCGGCGGAGCTGGCCACGGTGCGTGCGGCCCAGATCTCCGCGAGCACCCTCGAAGCGATCCGGCAGACGATCACCGCCGCCTTCTTCGACCAGGATGCGGCCCGCGCCGTCGCCTCCGGCCGGCTCATCCGCGAGCTGGAACCGTCTGTTCCCATCGATCCGGCCTCGTCGGTCGCCGGTGGACTGGCCGGTTCCCCTCCGGCTCCGTCGTTGCCCGTCGACGAGGTGAGGGCGCGACGCGAGCGCCGGCAGGCCGAGCAGGCGGTCCAGGCCGCAGAGCGGGAGCTGGCGGGCGCCGAACGCGACCACGCGAAGGCCGACCGCGCGTTCCATGACGTCTCGGAGCGCGCCGAGAAGCTGACTGCTCAGGTCGCGGAGCTCGCGGCCGAACTCGCTCGCGTGGGTGATCAGGCGGAGAAGGCGCGAGAGGAGATCGCCCGCGCGGAGGAGAGGCGGAACATCGCGCAGGAGCGTGTCGTGACCGCGGGGCGTGCGATCGACGATGCCCGCAGGACTCTCGATCGGCTCTAGAGCGCGGGTGGTGTCTGCTCGGAAGTCGCGGCGTCACCGACGTAGTGCAGGCGATGGGCGAGGATGACGGCATGGATGCGGTCGCGGGCGCCGAGCTTGGCCAGCACGCGTCCGACGTGCGTCTTCACGGTGGACTCGCTCACGTACAGCGTCTCGGCGATCTCGGCGTTGGTCTGCCCGCGGCCGATCGCGAGGAAGACATCGCGCTCACGGTCGGTGAGGGTCGCGATCAGGCCGACGGCAGGATCGACGACCGCGTCGGAGGCGGACGATCCCAGCCCGGGAGAGATGTGCTCCAGCAGCATCCGGGTGATCCGAGGCGAGAGAGCGGCATCGCCCCGGTGCACGGCCCGCACCGCAGAGGTCAGCTCGTGGCGCTGCGCGTCCTTCAGCAGGAATCCGCTGGCTCCCGCGCGGATCGCGCCGAACGCGTACTCGTCGAGATCGAACGTGGTCAGTACGAGCACGCGGGTGGACTGATGCCGGCGCACGATCGCCTCGGTGGCGGCGATGCCGTCGAGCCCCGGCATCCGGATGTCCATCAGGACGACGTCCGGATGCAGCGCCCCGGCCTGCGAGATGGCCGAGGAACCGTCACCAGCCTCCCCGACGACGACGATGTCGCTCTCGGCTTCCAGGACCATGCGGAATCCCACCCGGATGAGTTCCTGGTCATCGACGAGCAGAACTCTGATCGGATCCGTCATCTCGTCTCCTTCAGCGAGTCTTCCGCGGCTCCGGGTGGCGCGCCGTTGGGAAGGTCGGCGCGCAAGGACCACCGTCCACCCGCGGCTGGTCCGGAGTGCAGACGTCCGCGAACATGGGCGGCGCGTTCGGAGAGGCCGCGCAGACCGAAACCGCCCGTGCCGGCTGACTCCACGACACCGTCGTTGAAGATCTCGACGGTCACGGCCTCTGGTGTGTGGTCGAGATGCACCGATATCGCCGTCGCGGCCGGCGCATGGCGCATGGCGTTCGTCACACCCTCCTGCACGATCCTCGCGATCACGTGGGCGACAGCAGGGGAGACGTCGGCCTTCCCGCTCACCGCCAGCTTCACCGGATACCCGGCGCGCTGAGCGCTAGCCACGGTGTCGTGCGGCTGGACGGGCTCGAGCGGCGCCAGGGGGAGAGGCGAGGCATCGTCGCGGAGCACGCCGAGCATTGCGCGCATCTCGGTGAGCGCGCTCCTGGCAGTCGCCGCTGATGCGGTCGCGGCGACACGCGCGCGCTCATGGTCCGGTGTGGCAGCCGCGCCCTCGGAGAGCGCGACGATCACGGTGAGGGAATGCGAGACGATGTCGTGCATCTCCCTGGCGATACGGGCGCGTTCGCCGGCCGCGGCCAACTGCGCCTGTTGATCCCGCTCCACCAGCAGTTGGCGCGAGCGGTCGATCACGGCTTCGATGTAGCGCCTGCGGCCCCCGACATTGATGCCGATCAGCGCCCCGATGAGTCCGAGCACCAGTTCACCGATGACCGCGTTCGCGGCGATCTGGAATGTGATCACCCCGGTGCGTTCGAGGGCGAATGCGAGGGCCGCCAATGAAGCGAGGGCGATGGCGAGTCCACGCCAGCAGGCGCGCGGGGAGCGGTACACGGCGAGCGAGTAGCTGGTGACGAGCAGCAGCGGCCCGCCGGTCGGCACCGACACGAACAGGTACGACACGGAGACGGCGACGGCGGCGACGAACGCCGCGACCGGCCATTGCCGCCGCCGCATGAGCAGGGCGCAGGCGGCGACCACGACGAGGGAGATCAAGACGGACTGGAGCACCAGAGCGGGAGCCGCGTCGACTGCCGCGGCGGAGGAGTCGCCGGGCGCGTACGGTGCGACCATGCGGGCGGGCACCAGCGACAGCGTCAGGCAGAGCAGCGCGATCAGAACGTCGGCGACGATCGGATGCCGCGCCCAGAAGCGACGGATGACGCCGGGGGCTCGCGGTAGCCGCAGCTCCTCGTCCTCACGGATCGAGTCGCTGCGGCTGCGCGGGGAGGTCACGACGAGACTCTACGCGTCGCGGGTGCGCAGCACCGCCCAGGCGCCGAGCATGCTGGCCGCGACCCATCCGGCGAGGGTCAGATACGCCACCGGCGTGTCGAGCGCTGCGCCGTCACCCGGGAGGATCGCGCTCTGCGCTGCGACCATCGGCAGGTAGTTCGCGAGGTCGGTGATCCACTTCCAGCTCTCGCCGCCGAACGAGAACATGCTGGCGACGATGGGGAGCACGAAGAGCACGCCCACGGTCGCCGCGATCGCACCGGCTCCGGAGCGCAGCATGTACCCGAACCCGACGCCGATGAGCGCGAACACGGCCATCGCCAGGGAAGCCGCGAGAATCGGCAGCGTCGACGCGTCCGGGTCGGACCAATCGATCACCATGTCGTTCGGGGCGCCGACAGCGCTCACGACGAAGGCGGCGATCGTGAAGATGACGAGTGACGCGACGAGCAGGAACGCGGCGATCACGACCGCCTTGGCCGCGAGCGCGGATCCGCGCACCGGGTTGGCGGCGAGGGTGGAGCGGATCATGCCGGTCGAGTACTCGCCGGTGACGGCGATCGAACCGAGGATCCCGGCCAGCAGCATCGTGAACTGGATCGGACTGACCACGGCTCTGATCGCGTCGAAGCCGGGCGCATCGGCGGAGACCGCGATGAGGGCGGCGATGCCGACCGTGAGCACGCCGGTGATCGCGATCGACCACCAGGTCGAGCGCAGCGTGGCGATCTTGATCCACTCCGAGCGGAGCAGACGGAGGAACGTCACGCGACGGCGGTCGGCTGCCACGTGGCTGGAACGGGTGAGCTGGGCTGCGGCGGTCATGCCACGACCTCCTCGAGCGGGGCGCCGGCTTCGGGCGCGGTGCGGGTGCGGTATTCGACGGAGTCCCCGGTGAGCGCGAGATACGCGTCCTCCAGCGAGCCCCTGGTTGGGGTCAGCTCATGCAGCGGGATGCCGCGATCCGCGGCGAGGTCGCCGATGCGCGCGGCGGTGAGCCCGACGACCTCGAGCAGGTCTGGCTCGACACTGACGATCTCGACGTCGGCACCGTTAACGGCGGCGGCGAGGTCGGCGGCGCGGGGGGTGCGCACGCGCACCGTGCTGCGGGTCCAGTCGTGCACCAATTGGTCCAGAGGCGCATCGGCGAGTACCCGGCCGCGTCCCATCACGATCACGTGATCGGCTGTCTGCGCCATCTCGCTCATCAGGTGGCTGGAGAGCAGCACCGTGCGTCCCTCAGAAGCCGCCTGGCGGACGAACTGGCGCACCCACAGCACTCCTTCGGGGTCGAGGCCGTTGACCGGTTCGTCGAGGATCAGCGTGTGCGGATCGCCGAGGAGGGCGGCGGCGATGCCGAGGCGCTGGCCCATGCCGAGCGAGAACTTTCCGGCGCGCTTGTTCCCCACGGAGCCGATGCCGGCGAGATCGATGACCTCGTCGACACGGGATGCGGGGATGCCGTGAGTCGCCGCCATCGCGCGGAGGTGGTTCCGGGCGGTGCGGCCGGTGTGCACGGCTTTCGCGTCGAGGAGCAGTCCGACCTCGGTGAGGGGCGCGCGCATTCGGCGATACTCGCGGCCGCCGATCGTGGCTCGACCGGCGGTCGGCCGGTCGAGGCCGACGATCAGGCGCATGGTGGTGGACTTCCCGGCACCGTTCGGCCCGAGGAAGCCGGTGACGCTCCCCGGTCTGACGGTGAACGACACGTCCTGGACGGCGGTCTTGTCTCCGAACCTCTTCGTGAGGCCTTCTGCTGTGATCATGTTTCCACGGTAGGAGGGGGCATCGGTCCCTCGCGTCCTCCGCAGGTACCGTTTCTCGCCGCGGAGACTTCCCCTGCGGCGGGCGGTCAGGTCGGGGGACGCCCGAAGAGCGCGGGGTCGACCGGGCGCAGCCTGAGCGGGAGATTCTCCACCACGAGAAGGTACGACTCGGTCACGAGCTCTGCGATCAGATCGGCGTCGAGCGTCTTTCCCGGCATCAGCGTGATCCAGTGCTTCTTGTTCATGTGGTACCCGGGGACGATGTCGGCGAACGTCTCACGCAGTGCCACGGCGTCGTCGGGGTTCGATTTGAGGGTCACCCGGCCGGTGCCGTCCAGAGGTGTCAGCAGGAAGACCCGGCCTCGCACCTTGAAGACGTCCCATTCCGGGCCGAACGGGTTCTCCCGCTCGGATCCGGGGAGCTCCTCGGCGCGCGCCGACGCGAGCGAGGTCAGATCTACGGCATCCATGGTGCTCGATCCTTGCTCAGAAGAGCCGATCCGTGCCCTTGTCGTCGGCGCGGGGTGCGGCGATCACGCGCTCATCGAGCGATGCCGCAGCCAGCAGCGCCTCGTCGATGAGCTCACGGTCGCCCTGCGCCCTCAGCCAGTCGCGCGCGAAGGGCGTCGGGATCAGCACGGGCATGCGGTGGTGAACGCCGGCCAGGTGCGCTGGCGCCGGGCGCATGACGATCGAGTAGCAGGTGAACCATTCGCCGTCGGCGGTGCGTCCGCGCTGAGTGACGGCGGCCATGCCGAAGAGGGCGCCGTCGTCGAGCCCGAGTTCATGCCACATCCGCTCGGGCTTCTTCATCTCGTACCAGCCGGTCGCCGGGACGATCGCACGCGAGCGCAGGCTCCCCGGTCGCTCCTGCAGTCGCTCCGAGCGGGTGTTGATCGACGGGAATCGCGAGGGGGCGCCGTCGATCAGGAACCCCCACCATGCCGGCTCCACCGAGGTCTGCCGGTCGGCGTCGACGAGGATCGGATTGAGGTTGCGGAGGTTCTTGCCCGTCGGTCTCAGCGTCTCGCCGGCGTTCTCGCGGGCCCACGCGCGCAGGCCGTCGAGGATCTCCTCATCGACGGCGGCGATGAGTTCCGCATCGGTGAACCTACCGGTGCAGCGAATTATTGCGACGCGTATTGTTGCCAGGATCGGACCGCCCGTTGTTCACGTGAAGGATGCCGTCTGTAGATCGCGGGATCCGTTGGAAGCCAGACTGCGGCTTCGAGCATGTGCCCCGAGAGCGAATCATTCTCGGATGACGTGGACCGCGACTTCCTCGTCAGCCTCGGGGAAGATCACGCGGGCCATGTTGGGAACGTCGCCGCCGACGGTGTCGGCCGAGAAGGTGTGAGTGGCGGGGGAGATGTCTGCTGTGCAGACCTCGTTCTTTGAGAGCTCGAATGTGATGAGCAACTCGTCATCCTCGATCTCGATCGCCGTCGCGGTTGGCGGGCAACTGCTGCTGCCCTGGGTCACGACATCCACGCGGCCGTCGTCATAAGCGACAACGATGGGCCCCTCTGTGGGCTCATCGAGATGTAGGCCTTCGGGGAGACCGGATTCACGGGACTCGGCGATCCCCGTAGAGGAGCACGATGCGAGCAAGCCGGACATCGCGATCAACGTAGCCGCGAGAAGGATTCGAGTCGTTTGCATCGTGCTCCCCATCTGGGTTAGGAGGTCGTGTAGACCAAGTTATGGGTGGACTGAGCAGACGTCCAGCGGTTCAGCGGTGCCATGCCGTTGTTCGCTGAGCACTTGCGCGTCGTCGTCGATGGGTCACCCGTGCAGGTGGTGCCCGGGTTGCTCATCATTGAAATGACGCCAACGCCGTAGGCGCCGATGGTCTGATCTGACTCCCGCAGACCGAACATCGTGTCCGGGCCGCCGCTGTCACCGTTACCCGATGAAGGCGTCCCCGAGCTCTGGGTCGACCAGCGCGTCCAGTAGCACTGGAGGAATCCACTGTTGATGCAACTGTAGACGTCGGAGTTCTCGAGCGTGTTCGAGCAGACCAGGCCAGAACGCGATCCGTTGTAGCAGACGTTGTTTCCGCCGCCCGGAGCCACGTAGCCGCGGATCGGAGCCACGGTGGAGCTGTCAGTGTTGGTGCCCACGAGCATCCACGCGGACAGTGTGCCCGCTTCGGTGTAGAGCTCGAGGTCGGTGTCGCCGGCGGCTTGGAACGTCGACTTGCCGATGGAGACGGAACCGCCACCCCAGCGCCAGTCCTCATTCACTGCCGCGGTACAGTGGTCTGCGGTCAGCGAGTTCTGCTGGCTGTCCTGCCAGCGCAGGACAGGGAATCCCTGAGTGCAGGTGCCTACGCCCGTGCCACGCCAGGTCTGCCCGCCGGAGATGAGCGGAGCAGACGAACGGGAACGAGCCGTGGGGGTGGCGAGCTCGTCCTCAACGAACTGGACGTCGACACCTTCGAGCTGCTTCGGCAGAGCGGCCGATCGGAGCGATTCAGCACCGTCCGTTGCAACGCCGATGGTGATCATGGAGCCGTCCTCGGATGGGGCTCCGCTGACGAACGTTATACCCTTTGGCGGGGCACCCGGATCGTGCGCGATGGATTCGATGACCTGCTCGAGCTCAGCGATCGGGCGCGAGGTCTCGCTGACAGCCCACGCCTGATCAGCGGGCAGCGAGGAAAGCGATCTGCTTCTTGAGCGCCGAGCTGTCTCCGTGGGCCCAGAACTGCACAGTGTCTGTTGCAGGGTCCCAGGTGACTGTGTTGATAGCTCGATTGCTGTCGCCCATCACGACATCCGTGATGGCGAGGCTTGTCTCGATATCGAGCGACCCTGCGGTGAGCGTACCGATCGCGTCGGCGGAGACGGGCTTGGTGCCTTCCGGAAGCGACTCGTCGACGCCGACGCTTCCCAGGTGACCGTCTTCGACAGGTTCGAATACGGCTGATGGAGCAGCATACGCGGGGACAGCTGTCACCACGAGTGCCGTTGCGAATGACAGGGCAAGCGCCCCTCTGAGGTGTGACCGTTTCAAAGCGATCTCCTTCATTTCTCGCCGTCCGCAGGGGCGACGCGGATCAGTTCATTGATCGGCACTGCCGCCGAGATCGCCGCATCGATCAGTTCGCCGCCCGCGTCCGGCGTCGTGAGCCACTCCTCCGCGAAACCAGGGTTGATCAGCAGCGGCATCCGGTCGTGGATGTGCTCCAGATGCCCTACCGCGGGCTGCATCACGATGCTGTAGCAGGTGTACTCGACCCCGTCGGCAGTGCGACCGGGACGCGTCACCGCGGCCAACCCCAGAAGACCGCCATCGGGAGCAGTGAAGTGGTGCCAGACGCGCGACGGCTTCGCCATCTCCCGCCAGAACGAGACCGGCACGATCGCTCGGCCTGGGAGTGAGCGTTTTGCGCTGTCGAGTCGTTCGGATCGGGTGTTGATCGAGGCGAAGCTGGCAGGCGTACCGTTGACCAGATACCCCCACCAACCGAACTCCAGGGTGGAAGGGGTCGTGACGATAGGGTTCAAGTTGCGCAGATTTTTCCCGGTAGGTCGGAGAATCTCGCCGTCATTGCCCACCGCCCACGAGTGGAGTCCCTCGAGAACGCCGGCATCGACGGCGTCCCGATATTCGCCATCGGTGAACCGCGGGTCGAGCCCGTAGCTAGCGCAAATCAGAGGCTCCTCTCGTCGAACTGGAACAGTTCATCCCGATTAATGCCCGGTTGGGGATCCAGACCGTAGCTCGCGCACATGCAGACAGGCTAGCGCCGACCCCGGACATCCGCTCGGGTAGGGTCGGACCCGTGACCGAGACGCGCGTGCTCCCCGCCCCGGTGGCGCTCGGCGGAGCCGTCGCGATCGGCGCGATGACCGCGATCCAGGCCCGTATCAACGGCGTCCTCGGGGTGCGGGTCGACGACGGCATCGTCGCCGGCTTCCTCTCCTTCGCCGTCGGTCTCCTCGTGCTCGTCGTCGTGATCCCGTGCATCCCTTCCGCCCGTGCCGGCACCGCACGGCTGTGGCGCGGCATCCGACGGCAGGAGATCCCGTTCTGGATGCTGCTCGGCGGCACCTGCGGCGCTCTCACCGTCTCCACCCAGGGCGTCACCGCCGCGGTGCTCGGGGTGTCGCTGTTCACGGTCGGGGTCGTCGCCGGGCAGACCCTGCACGGTCTCGTCCTGGACAGGATCGGCTTCGGTCCGGCCGGCGTGGTCGCCGTCACACCCGGGCGTGTGCTCGGCGGCGCGCTCGCGCTCGCCGCGGTCGGGATATCGCTCGGCGGCGACGTGCTCACGACCGCACCGCTGTGGATGCTGCTGCTGCCCTTCGCCGCCGGCGTCGGCATCGCCTGGCAGGCGGCGACCAACGGGCGGCTCGCCCAGAGGGTGCGCTCGCCCATGGCCGCCACACTGATGAGCTTCATCGCGGGGACTCTGGCGCTCGCCGTGGCGGCGTCGGTCAGCGTCGCCTTTCGCGGCCTGCCGAAGGCGCTCCCGGCAGAGCCGTGGCTGTACCTCGGCGGCTTCCTCGGCTTCGCTTACATCCTGCTCGGCGCGTTCATCGTTTCGCACACGGGAGTGCTCCTGATGGGCCTCGGCTCGGTGCTCGGACAGCTGAGCACATCGGTCGTGATCGATCTGCTCTGGCCGGCGGCGGCAGGACCTGCGCCGTGGCAGCTCATCGCGATGGTGGCCGTGGCAGCGGCATCCGTCGTCGTCGCGGTCCCATGGTGGCGTCGCCGCCGTTGACGCGGACCCCGGCGTCGGCTACTTCTTCTTCGCCTTCTTCGGCATCCGCGTGACGAGCCGGCGTGCATCGACGGGCTTGCGCCGCCCCGCCTTCTTCCCCGCGGGTTTGCCGCCGACGTAGAGCCAGCCCAGCAGCTCCTCGTCCTTCGTCAGGCCGTGCGCCTTGGCGACCGCCTTCGATCGCGTGTAGTGACCGGTGCGCCAGAACACGCCCCACCCCGCATCGTCCAGCAGCAGGCTCAGTGTGTGCGCGACGCCGGAGGCGACGGCTTCCTGCTCCCAGCGGGGCACTTTGCTCTTGCGGTAGCTGGCGACCACGGCGATCAGCAGCGGGGCGCGCAGCGGCTTCGATGACGGCGACGTGTCGCCCTCGGCCTTTGCGATCGCCGCCGCGAGCGCCTCACGGTCGCCGCCGCGCAGTTCGATGAGTCGCCACGGGCGCAGCGACGAGTGATCGGCGACGCGGCCCGCCGCGGACACCAGGGTGAGCAGCTCCTCGCGCGAGGGCGCGTCATCGGTGACCTTCGACCAGGACTGCCGCGAACGGACGGCGTCCAGCACGCTCACGATTCGGCCGGGGTGAAGTTCATCGCGATCGAGTTCATGCAGTACCGGTCGCCCGTCGGCGTGCCGAATCCGTCGGGGAACACGTGGCCGAGGTGAGATCCGCAGTTCGCGCAGCGCACCTCTGTGCGCACCATTCCGAGGGTCGCGTCCTCGATGAGCTCGACGGCGTCTGGGCGGATCGACTCGTAGAAGCTCGGCCATCCGCATCCAGAGTCGAACTTGGTGCCGCTCTTGAACAGCTCGGCGCCGCATGCGCCGCAGGTGTAGAGACCCGCGCGCTTCTCGTCGAGCAGTTCGCCCGTCCAGGCGCGCTCGGTCGCGGCCTGACGCAGCACCGCGTACTGCTCGTCGCCGAGCTCTCGGCGCCACTCGTCTTCGGTCTTGTCCACGCTGTACGGCATGAGTCCTCCTGTGTCCCTCCCATTGTCTCGCGTCTGCGGTCGTGGCGGGCCACGCGGGTGAGAATGGGAGCATGACGGATGCCGTGCGCCAGCGCTTCCTGCGCTTCGCGCGGGAGGAGGCTCCCGGTCGCAGCGAGCTGTACGTCGAGTGGGCGTCGGGCGTCGCCGGCGATCCGGAGATGCAGAGCCTCCTCGCGCGGATCCCCGAGACCCGCCGTCAGCCGCCGCTGGTCTTCGCGGTCACTCGGATGCTCGGCGCCGCCCTCGCGGACTATCCCCTCTGGCGCGCCTTCGTGCTCGCCCACGCCGACGAGGTCGTCGCGGAGTGCTCGCAGAGGCAGCTCCAGACGAACGAGCCGCTGCGGCTCGCCCCGCTGCTGCCGGTGCTGTCGGAGATCGCCGGCCCCATCGCGCTGCTCGAAGTCGGGGCGGCCGCGGGGCTCTGCCTGTATCCGGATCGGTACTCCTACCGCTTCTCCGGCTCGGACGGCTCGTTGCGCGCGGCACTCGACCCGGATGACGGCCCGTCGCCTGTCGTCTTGGAGAGCATCACCGACGGGCCGATTCCCGGATTGCGGATGCCGGAGGTCGTCTGGCGCGCGGGAATCGACCTCGCGCCGCTGGACGCCGGCGATGATCGTGATCGGCGTTGGCTCCGCGGATTGGTCTGGCCGGGGGAGGAGGGGCGGGAGGAGCGCATCGCGGCGGCTCTCGACATCGCCGCGTCCGAACCGGCGCTGCTCGTCGCCGGCGATGCGCGGGATCGACTGCACGCGCTCGCGGCGGCGGCACCGAGCAGCGCGACGCTGGTGATCACCACTCCGGGCGTCCTCATCCACATCCCGCGTGCCGATCGGCTTGCGCTCGTCGAGGAGATCCGCCGGCTGCCGGCGAGGTGGGTGACCATCGATCCCCCCGGCCTGCTCGACGTGTGGGAACCGGCCGTCGATGCGGAGTCGTGGCCCGGTTTCGTGGTCGCCCTCGACGGTGCGGTGCGTGCGTCCGCCGATCCCTTGGGCCGATGGTGGGAGTGGCGCGCGGGCGATCGGGCCGATCCGTCCTAGCCTGGACCCATGCTCGGAGACCTGACGGAGCGCGACCGTGCGATCCTCTCGCTGGAGGCCGCCTGGCCGCGGCACGGCGGCGCGAAGGAGGAGGTCATCCGCACGCAGCTCGGGATGAGTGCGGCCCGGTACTACCAGTTGCTGTCGCGGCTGATCGACTCGGACATCGCCCTGGAGTACGACCCGATGCTGGTGCGGCGGCTCCGTCGCATCCGGGACTCCCGAGCCTCACGCCGTGCCGCACGCGTCCCCGGTTTCGTGGGCTGACACTCGGGTCGCCCGGACGGGGTGGGCACGATGCGGATTCGCAGACGGGTGCCGCTAGCATCGAGGGGTGTCCAAGCCCACTCGAGATCGCTTCGATGACGTCCCCCGCTCTTCCGGACGCGTAGGAGCGCACCGCGCCGAAGCCCCCGGCATGAACGGCTGGGTCGTGCTGCTGTGGTCGTTCGTCGCCGCGCTGGTGCTCATCATCGGCGGCATCTTCGTCGCGCTCGTCATGATGGGGCGCATCACGCTCTTCCCCGAGCCAGAGCCGACGGCCGCTCCGACCCCGGTGGAGACGGGGATCGTCGACACGACGTACGCGGTGATGATCCTCAACGGCACCGCCGAGGAGGGGCTGGCCACGCAGACGCGTGATGTCCTGCTGAACAACGGCTGGCCGGCCGAGAACGTCTCGGCGGGCGACAGCAACAGCCAGGATTTCGAGTCGACCACCGTGTACTACGTCGCCGAAGCGGATGAGCTCGCGGCCATCGGGCTGGCGAACCTGATCGGTGGAGCCGCCGTGCAGCAGAGCGACTTCTACGCCGGCGAGACGGTGACGGATCAGAAGCAGCTCACCGTGGTGATCGGGCTCGATCGGTCGACGGCCGCTCCGGAGCCGACCGAGACTCCCGCGGAGTAGTACCCCTCCTCGCAGCTTGCACTCGAAGGGGTCGAGTGCCAGAATGGCGTTAGCACTCTCTCAGTCTGAGTGCTAAACCCAACGTCTACGTCCAGGAGGGACGACAAAACTCATGGCAAAGATCATCGCTTTCGATGAGGAGGCCCGCCGCGGCCTCGAGCGTGGCCTGAACATCCTCGCCGACGCTGTCAAGGTGACCCTCGGCCCGCGCGGCCGCAACGTCGTGCTCGAGAAGAAGTGGGGCGCCCCCACGATCACGAACGACGGCGTGTCCATCGCCAAGGAGATCGAGCTGGACGACCCGTTCGAGAAGATCGGTGCGGAGCTCGTCAAGGAGGTCGCCAAGAAGACCGACGACGTCGCCGGTGACGGAACCACCACCGCCACCGTCCTCGCTCAGGCCCTCGTCCGCGAGGGGCTGCGCAACGTCGCCGCCGGCGCAGACCCGATCTCGCTCAAGCGCGGCATCGAGAAGGCCGTCGCCGCGATCACCGCGGAGCTGCTCTCCAGCGCCAAGGAGATCGAGTCGAAGGAGCAGATCGCCGCCACGGCATCCATCTCCGCCGCCGACCCCGCGATCGGCGAGCTCATCGCCGAGGCGATCGACAAGGTCGGCAAGGAGGGTGTCGTCACCGTCGAGGAGTCGCAGACGTTCGGCACCGAGCTCGAGCTCACCGAGGGCATGCGCTTCGACAAGGGCTACCTGAACCCGTACTTCGTCACCGACCCGGAACGCCAGGAGGCGGTCTTCGAGGACGCGTACATCCTCATCGCGAACCAGAAGATCTCGAACATCAAGGATCTTCTGCCCATCGTCGACAAGGTGATCCAGGACGGCAAGGAGCTCGTCATCATCGCCGAGGACGTCGAGGGCGAGGCCCTCGCGACTCTGGTGCTGAACAAGCTCAAGGGCATCTTCAAGTCGGTCGCCGTCAAGGCCCCCGGCTTCGGCGACCGCCGCAAGGCGCAGCTGCAGGACATCGCGATCCTCACCGGCGCTCAGGTCATCACCGAAGAGGTCGGCCTCAAGCTGGAGAACGCCACGCTCGACCTGCTCGGCCGTGCGCGCAAGGTCATCGTCACCAAGGACGAGACCACCATCATCGAAGGTGCGGGCGAGGCTGACCAGATCGAGGGTCGCGTCACCCAGATCCGTCGCGAGATCGAGAACACCGACAGCGACTACGACCGTGAGAAGCTCCAGGAGCGTCTCGCCAAGCTCGCCGGTGGCGTCGCCGTCATCAAGGCGGGGGCCGCGACCGAGGTCGAGCTCAAGGAGCGCAAGCACCGCATCGAGGACGCCGTTCGCAACGCGAAGGCTGCCGTCGAAGAGGGCATCGTCCCCGGCGGTGGCGTCGCGCTGATCCAGGCCGGCACCAAGGCGCTCGCATCGCTCGAGCTCACGGGTGACGAGGCGACCGGTGCGAACATCGTCCGCGTCGCCATCGAGGCTCCGCTCAAGCAGATCGCGCTGAACGCCGGTCTCGAGCCCGGTGTCGTTGCGAACAAGGTCGCCGGCCTGCCTGCAGGTCACGGCCTCAACGCCGCGACCGGCGAGTACGGTGACCTGTTCGCACAGGGCATCATCGACCCGGCCAAGGTGACGCGCTCCGCGCTGCAGAACGCCGCGTCGATCGCTGCGCTCTTCCTCACCACCGAGGTCGTCGTCGCCGACAAGCCTGAGAAGGCCGGCGCCCCGATGGGCGACCCGTCGGGCGGCATGGACTTCTGAGTCCCGCTTCCTCGCACACAGACGCCCCGGCCATTCGGCCGGGGCGTCTCTGCGTTCCGCTGAGGGGGTTCAGCGGAACAGACTGGCCGAGTACTGGTCGGCGTCGGCATACTGCGCGGCGGCAGCGCCGAGTGCGGTGCCGATCGACTCCAGGACCTGCTCGACGTGCAATTGCGCGCCGCGCCACTGCTCGCTGCAGGTCTGGAAAGCGGTGGACGCGCTGCCGGTCCAGGAAGACTGCAGCTGGTTGAGCTGAGCCATCAGGGTGGTGGACTCGCTCTGCAGGCGGGCCATGGTGGCATGGGCCGCGCCGTTCGCGGCCTGCACGGCCTCGGTGTCGACGGTGAAGACGGACATGGGAACTCCTCTCGATGGAATTCCGAACTTATTCGCCGGCCGGCCTGCTGCCGGGTCGAAGGTGTGGCGATCTCCGCGGACTGTGCACAATCCGCGGAGTCGAGGAACGGTGCAGGACGACTGCGTTCACAGCTCGAGCCGATCCAGGGGCTGGGTGTCCTCCGTCAGGTGCATGGGCGTCGCCCTGGAGGGGGCGAGCGGCAAAGTGACGGTGAAGGTGGCGCCGCCGCCCGCGGTCTCGGTGACGGCGACGGAACCGTGCAGCGCCTTGACGATCGATGAGACGATCGCCAGGCCCAGACCGGAGCCGCCCGTCTCCCTGGCGCGCGACGTGTCCGCCCGCCAGAACCTCTCGAAGATCTGCTCGCGGATCTGCGGGGGGATGCCTTCGCCGTGGTCGACGATCGCGATGCTCCCGGTGCCGTGCACACGATCGGTGTCGACGACGATCTCGAGCGGGCTGTCCTCCGGGGAGAACCGGCGAGCATTGCCCAGCAGGTTCGTCACCACCTGACGCACCTTGTTCTCCTCGCCGAGGACGATCGGCGGCGTGCGCACGGGGAGGTCTGCCGATTCGGTGAAGTCGATCGCCGGGACCTCCCCGGCGGGAGTGCGCGGTTTCCGGCGCAGCCGGGCGAGTGTGGCCCCGGCGAGCCGTCGGGGCGCCGCTGAGTGCGTGTCGGTTCGCACCGTGACCGTATACGTCGGCGGTGCGACCGCCGCCTCGCCGGTCAGGTCGACGACGGTGACGGTCCGCCCTGGCGCAGCGGCGCGGAGATCGAGCGCGGCATCGCGGGCGATCGGGCGGAGGTCGAGCGGTGCGATCTCGGGTTCGCGCTCCTCGTCCAGGCGGGCGAGAGCAAGGAGGTCTTCGACGAGCACGCCCATCCGGATCGCCTCCTTCTCGATGCGCTCCATGGCGCGGGCGGTGTCCTCGTCGCCGCGGATGGCGCCCATGCGGTACAGCTCGGCGTAGCCGCGGACGCTGACGAGCGGCGTGCGCAGCTCGTGGCTGGCGTCTCCGATGAAGCGGCGCATGTGCCGCACCGTTCGATCCCGCTGGGCGAGCGATCCGTCGACGCGGTCGAGCATCGTGTTGATGGCGGCGTTGAGGCGTCCGACCTCCGTGGTCGGTTCGAGATCGGTGAGACGCTGGCTGAAGTCGCCGGCGGCGATCGACATCGCTGTGGACTCCACCTGCCCGAGCCGGCGGAATGTGAGCGTCACGAGCCCCCGCGTGAGCAGGGCGGCGATGAAGATGGTGATCAGTGCGACGGTCGTGTAGATGCCGAAGTACTGCCCGATGATCCGGTCCACCTCGTCGAGCGGCATCGCGACCAGTTGCGAGCGGTAGGCGCCGTCATCGCCTTCGACCACGGCGACGGCGGCGCGGAACGAGCTGCCCCCCTCCCCGTCGAGAGTGAAGCGGAGGTCGAGGTCCGCCGTGGCACGCTGCAGCGAGTACTTCGTCGGGAAGTTCGGCGAGGGGCCGCTGCCCGCCGTGGCCGCCAGGCTGCCGTGGTGGTCGTAGACGGCGAAGGAGAAATCGCGCGGTGTCTCCACTTGCGAATAGGTGGTCAGACCGTCCTGCGAGGTGATCTCGAAGAAGCGGCCGGTGAGATCGCTGGAGACCAGCGACGGCAGCTGGGCGTCGATGTTCGCGATGAGAGAGTTGCGCAGCATCGGCACGGTCCCGATCCCCGCGATCAGAAGTCCCAGGGCGAGTACCGCCACGGTGACGCCGGTGACCTTCGCACGCAGGCTGATGCTTCGCCACCAGTGGGTGACCGCATCCGGCTTGTGCGCCATGCGGTCCTCCTGTGCGACGTCGTGGCCGCCGGCCTGGCGGCGAATGGACCGCCGGCCGAGCAGCCGGCGGTGGGGATCGCCTCAGACCGACTTGCCGACCTTCAGCATGTAGCCGAAGCCACGCTTGGTCTGGATGAGCGACTCCTCGGTGTGCGGGTCGATCTTGCGGCGGAGATAGGAGATGTAGCTCTCCACGATGCCCGCATCGCCGTTGAAGTCGTACTCCCAGACGTGATCGAGGATCTGCGCCTTGGAGAGCACTCGGTTCGGGTTGAGCATCAGGTAGCGCAGCAGCTTGAACTCCGTCGGACTCAGCTCGATCGGCTCCTTGCCGACGTGCACGTCGTGCGTGTCCTGATCCATCGAGAGCTCGCCGGCACGGATGATCGACTCCTCGTCGGCCTGCATCGTGCGCCGCAGGATCGCCTGCGCCCTCGCCACGATCTCATCGAGGCTGAAGGGCTTCGTGACGTAGTCGTCGCCGCCCGCGTTCAGGCCCTCGATCTTGTCGTCGGTGCCGTCTTTCGCGGTGAGGAACAGGATCGGTGCCGTGAAACCTGCACCGCGGAGGCGCTTGGTGACGCTGAAGCCGTTCATGTCCGGCAGCATCACGTCGAGGATGATGAGGTCGGGTTCCTCCTCCAGCACCGCCGAGATGGTGGCGGCGCCGTTGGCGACCGTCTTCACCGAGAATCCGGCGAAGCTCAGCCCCGTGGAGAGGAGGTCGCGGATGTTGGGTTCGTCATCGACGACCAGGATGCGCGCTGCAGTCATGTCCCCATTATGGTGACTTACGCGATGAGCAGGCTGATTATCTGCCGGAGCGGCGGTTCACGCCCGCTGTCCGATCAGGCGGCGAGGGCGTCCGCATCCATGATCGTGTAGCTGTAGCCCTGCTCGGCGAGGAACCGCTGGCGGTTCTGCGCGTAGTCCTGGTCGATCGTGTCGCGGGCGACGAGCGTGTAGAAGCTCGCGGTGTGCCCGGACTGCTTGGGGCGCAGAAGCCGGCCGAGACGCTGAGCCTCCTCCTGGCGGGAGCCGAACGAACCGGACACCTGGATGGCGACGGAGGCCTCCGGGAGATCGATCGAGAAGTTCGCGACCTTCGACACCACGAGCAGCGAGATCTCGCCCTCGCGGAATTTCGCGTACAGTTCCTCGCGCTCGTCGATCGGCGTCGCTCCCGTGATCGACGGCGCGTTCAGCGATTCCGCGAGCGTCTCGAGCTGATCCAGGTACTGTCCGATCACGAGGATGCGTTCGCCCGGGTGCTTCGCGATCAGGTCCTTCACGGCGTCGATCTTCGCGGGTGCGGACGCCGCGAGCCGGTAGCGCTCGTCGTCGGTCGCTGCGGCGTACTCCAGGCGATCGCTCGGCGGGAGGTCGACCCGCACCTCGTAGCAGGCGGCAGGGGAGATGAATCCCTGCGCCTCGATCTGCTTCCACGGCGCATCGAATCGCTTGGGGCCGATCAGGCTGAACACGTCGCCCTCACGACCGTCCTCGCGCACCAGGGTCGCGGTGAGGCCGACTCTGCGCCGAGCCTGCAGATCGGCGGTCAGCTTGAAGACCGGGGCCGGCAGCAGGTGCACCTCGTCGTACACGATGAGGCCCCAGTCCAGGGCATCCAGAAGCGCGAGATGGGCGTACTGACCCTTCCGCTTCGCGGTGAGGATCTGGTACGTCGCGATCGTCACCGGCTTGACCTCCTTGGCCTGGCCGGAGTACTCGCCGATCTCCTCGGCGGTGAGGCTGGTGCGCTTGAGCAGCTCGTCACGCCACTGCCGCGCCGAGACGGTGTTGGTCACCAGGATCAGGGTGGTGGTCTTCGTCGCGGCCATCGCCCCGGCGCCGACGATGGTCTTGCCTGCGCCGCAGGGGAGGACCACGACGCCGGAGCCGTCCTTGCTGAACGCGTCGACCGCGTCCTGCTGGTACGGGCGGATCTGCCAGCCGTCCTCGGCGAGTTCGATCGGATGGGGGGTTCCCGGCGTGTATCCGGCCAGGTCTTCGGCCGGCCAGCCGATCTTCAGGAGTTCCTGCTTGATCTGACCGCGCGCCCATGCGTCGACCACGAATGCGTCGGGCGCGGGGTGGCCGATCAGAAGCGGCTGGATGCGCTTGTTGTTCGCGACCTGGGTGAGCACGGCCGGGTCGGAGGAGCGCAGGATGAGGGTGCCCTCGTCGTCGCGCTCGATGACCAGCCGCCCGTATCGGCCCACGGTCTCGCGCAGGTCGACGGCCACCGACGGCGGCACCGGGAAGCGAGACCAGCGGTCGAGCGTCTCCAGCATGTCTTCGGCCGTGTGGCCGGCGGCGCGGGCGTTCCACAGGCCCAGACGGGTGATGCGGTAAGTGTGGATGTGCTCTGGCGCGCGCTCGAGTTCGGCGAAGATCGCCAGTTCGTGGCGGGCGCTCTCGGCATCGGCGTGGGCGACCTCGAGGAGCACGGTGCGATCGCTCTGGACGATCAGGGGGCCATCAGACATAGCTGTCCAGTCTATCGTCGTGCGATCGCACCGGGGGTCCGTCGCATGACGGCCGACGCGCGCGGCCGCGCATCCGGCTCACTGCTCGACGACGACGGCGGCTCGGATGCTGGAGACCGGAAGGGTCCGCTCGACATCGGCGGCGCGGTCCCGACCGCGCAGTCGCCCGCCGCCCAGCCCGGTCGCCTCCAGCAGCAGATCGCGGGTAGAGCCGTCCGGCATGCCCACGGTCACCTGCAGCACCGCCTTCGTACGGACCGCCGCTTCCAGTTCTCGATCGAGCCACGCGGCGTCGGCATCCGGCCCCTGCTGCGCACGCAGTCGCATCAGCAGCGGTGTGTAGTCCGGGAACACGAAGACGGGTCCCGTCGTCACCGGGTTCCGGTCGGCGGTGAGAGTCGTGCCGTCGGCGTCGACGAGCGTCGCCGGGTAGCGGGCGTCGGTGAGCGCCCAGTAGACGGTGTCACGCCCCACTCGAGAGCTCAGCGATGCCTCCTTCCGGCTGAGGGCGAGGGGGCGCAGGGCCTGGTCGACGGCGATCGCGTCGATCAGGTGTCGGTCGACGCTGTCGATGCGGGTGCGTCCGCTCTCGGCATCCGTCGACACCCGCACCAGCCCGTGGCGCTGAGCGGTCTGGACGATGAGGTAGCTCAGGGGCTGCGGGATGCCGGTGAGCGAGAGCGATCCGAGGAACTCGAGGATCGATTCCTCGGTCTCGCCGGCGGCCAGCGCGTGCGCGATCGACTCCACCGTGAAGCGGTAGGACGATGCCTGGGCCGCCGACTCGCGAGCGGCGATGGTCCGCAGCCGCACGTCGAGTGCCGGAGCGAGCGGGCCGGGCGCGATCGCGCTGAGGTCGTTCTGCAGGAAGATGCGATCGACTTCCGCGGGGAGAAGGGCCGTCAGCGGGCCAGCATCGACCTCTCCGCCCTCGCGCAGCGGCACGGTCCATTCGGGCTCGCTGCCGTCGTCCGCGACCAGGCCGAGCAGACGGGCGCGCTCCATCAGCGCTGCGCAGCGCTCGGGCCAGGACGGATCCCATGGATGCGCCTGCGGCCAGGCGGAGAGCTCGGGCCAGCCGCCGGCATCCTGTCGGAGACCGCGGGGCAGCGCCTGGAGGAAACCCTCCGCCAGACGCTCCCAACGATCGCCGACGCGGGCGTGCAGCCAGCGTTCGGCCTCTGCGGAGACGCGGAGTCGCCTCCCATCCGCCCTGACCAGATCCGCGTCCACGGCGATCGACAGCAGGGAGTCGATGGACTCCGCCGGCACGCCGGAGTCGGCGAGCAGGCGCTTCTCGCCGGCGCTGACGCCGCCACCGGCGAGCAGCGCCAGGGGCGTCTCCCGGGCGTGCAGCAGCAGATCGGCCAACGAGGCCACCGTCGTGAAGGCGCTCTCCGCCGCTCGTGCGGCACTCCCCTCGGATGCGGGCGAACGAGGCTCTCCCGCGACGTCGTCGGGGAACGAGCGGCCGGCCACGAGGGCCAGCACCGGCGGGTACGGTGTGCCGTCCGGACGGAGCAGCCCCAACGCGGTCAGCCCGGCACGCTCCGCGCCGGCGTCGCCGCCGTCGACGGCGATTCGCAGGGCGGCCGCTTCGCGGAGGGTCAGCCGTGGCAGCATCCGCGCCAGCGATGCCGGCTCGAGCAGTGCTTCCGCGGCATCGAAGTAGTCGCTCCACCCGGAATCCGTCCGCACGCCGCGTGCGGTGAACAGCGCTGCCAACTCCGCATCGCTCGACGCGGCCAGCCAATCAGCAAGCGGACGCGCGTGAGTGCTCATGTCGAGTGCCTCAGGACCGCGAAGCCGCGCGTCCCTTCCGGATGAAGCTCATCACGAGCAGAGAGATGATCATCACGAAAGCGGCGGGAAGGCCCAGGAGCGGAATGACCGCGACGATCGGCCAGAGTCCCTCACCGAACGCGGCCTGATCCATGCCCATTCCACTGCCGATGATGATCGCGAAGAAGCACAGCACGGATGCTGCGGCGAGCCCGAGCGCGCTGAATGCCAGGATCCGGTCGACCGGACGGACGGAGACCTCCGGTCCGGAACTATGCGTGCTCATCTGCCCCAGCCTACTCGCACTGCGGTGACCGGATCCGCGCGGTCCCGGTAGGCTGAGGGCGGACGCGTCTCGGCGCGCCTTCTGTTCGACTTCTATAGCGAGGTACTCCCATGCCCACCGGCAAGGTCAGGTTCTACGACGACGACAAGGGTTTCGGCTTCATCGCCAGCGATGACGGCCAGGACGTGTTCCTGCACGCCTCAGCCCTTCCTGCTGGTGCCGCCGTAAAGGCCGGTGCGCGAGTGGAGTTCGGCGTGGCCGACGGCAAGCGCGGCCTGCAGGCGCTCTCGGTGCGCGTCCTCGAGGCGCCGCCGAGCCTGGCGAAGGCGCAGCGCAAGCCGGCCGACGACATGGCGATCATCGTCGAGGACCTCGTGAAGCTTCTCGACGAGATGGGCGGCGACCTTCGTCGCGGTCGCTACCCGTCCTCCGGCCACAGCCGCAAGATCGCTGCAGTTCTGCGCAAGGTAGCCGATGACCTCGACGCCTGACGCCGACGAGCGTCTCCTCGGAGCACACGATCTCGCACTGGATGCCCTGCGCGAGATCACTCCGGCGTCGACCATCGGCCCCGCGGCCGGCTACCTCCTCGAGGACGACGGCTCGGTCTCGCTGCGCTTCGAGAACCGGCTTCCGGGATACCCCGGGTGGCACTGGACGGTCACGGTCGCCCGCGTCGATGATGCGGAACCGACGGTCCTGGAGATCGAGCTCCTTCCCGGAGACGGCGCCCTGCTGGCGCCGGAATGGGTGCCCTGGGTCGAGCGTCTCGCCGAATACCGCGCCCATCAGGTCGAGCTCGCCGAGCAGGCCGCGGCAGCAGCGGTCGACACGGACGAGGTCGACGAGTTCGTCGCCGGTGACGACGATGACGAGCTCGATGATGACGATGACGATGACGAGCTCGACGACGACCAGGAAGCGGACATCCTGCACGCCGGAGACCTCGACGGCGTCGACATCGATGAGCTGGACGATTCGGCGGTCGTCTTCGACGACGATGAAGGCGATGACGACGACGCGGACGACTCCGCCGACGCGGACGACTCCGCCGACGCGGACGTCGACGAAGAGGAATAGCGGCCGCGCCGGAGACGGCGCTGACCGGTGTCAGGCGATGCGCCCGCGACGGTGCTGTCCCCGACCGGCGACGTGCCGGAGTCCGGTGAACCGCTGCTACGCCCCGGAGTTCGCCAGCACGTAGTCCAGCGACCGCGTCAGCTGACGCACGTCGTCCGGTTCGATCGAGACGAACGTCGCCACGCGCAGCTGGTTGCGTCCGAGCTTGCGGTACGGCTCGGTGTCGACGATGCCGTTCGCGCGCAGCGTCTTCGCGACGGCCGCAGCGTCCACGCTGTCGTCGAAGTCGATGGTGACGACGACGGGGGAGCGGTGCGCGAGGTCGGTGACGAACGGGGTCGCGACGGCTGATGCCTCGGCCCAGTCGTACAGCACCCCAGACGACTCCGAGGTGCGGGCGGATGCCCATTCCAGACCGCCGTTCGCGAGGATCCAGCCGAGCTGGCTGTCCAGCAGGTGCAGGGTCGTCAACGCCGGGGTGTTCAGTGTCTGGTTGAGCCGGGAGTTGTCGACGGCGTTCTTCAGACTGAGGAACTCCGGGATGTAGCGGTCGGATGCGGCGATCCGCTCGATCCGCTCGATGGCCGCCGGCGACACGACCGCGAACCACAGGCCGCCGTCCGAGCCGAGGTTCTTCTGCGGAGCGAAGTAGTAGACGTCCGCCTGGGTCGCGTCGAAGTCGATGCCGCCCGCGGCGCTCGTGGCATCGATGACAGTCAGGGCGCCGTCTGCGGGCACCCTCTCGATGGGAGCCGCCACTCCGGTGGAGGTCTCGTTGTGCGGCCAGGCGTAGACATCGATGCCCTGAGCGATCTCGGCCGATGCGCGCGAACCGGGCTCAGCCTTGCGCACATCCGGCGCGTCGAGCCACGGAGCGCCTGCCGCAGCGGCGAACTTGCCGCCGAACTCTCCGAAGACGAGGTTCTGGCTGCGGCGTTCGATGAGGCCGAACGCGGCGGCATCCCAGAAGGCGGTCGAGCCGCCGTTGCCGACGAGGATCTCGTATCCCTCCGGTAGGCGGAAGAGGGCGGACAGCTGCTCACGGACACTGCCGACGAGGTTCTTCACCGGCGCCTGGCGGTGCGAGGTTCCCAGGAGGGCGGTGCCGTCCGCGAGGAGAGCCTCGAGCTGCGCGGGGCGCACCTTCGAGGGCCCGCAGCCGAATCGGCCGTCAGCGGGCAGGAGTTCACGGGGAATCTCGATCGCCATGGCTCGATTCTATGGCGTCGAAGCCGCGTCGTTTCACCCGCGCCCGATCCGATGTCCGTGCAGGAATGTAGGCTTACCTAAGAACTCTCGGAGGGCCAGACATGACCGACCTGATCGACACCACGGAGATGTACCTCCGCACCATCCTCGAGCTCGAGGAGGAGAACATCGTGCCCCTGCGCGCGCGCATCTCCGAACGGCTCGGGCACTCGGGCCCCACGGTCTCGCAGACCGTCGGGCGGATGGAGCGCGACGGTCTCGTGGTCGTGGCCGAGGACCGCACCCTCGAGCTGACGGATTCCGGACGGGCCAAGGCGGTCAACGTGATGCGCAAGCACCGCCTGGCCGAGCGGCTGCTCTCCGATGTGATCGGGCTGGACTGGGCGTTCGTGCACGATGAGGCCTGCCGCTGGGAGCACGTCATGAGCGAGCAGGTCGAGCGTCGTCTGGTCGAGCTCCTCGGGCATCCGACCGAGTCGCCCTACGGCAACCCGATCCCCGGCCTGGACCAGCTCGGCGACCTCCCCGCTCGCACGTTCGACGACGGCGTCATCGGCCTCGTGCAGAAACTGAACGCGGCCGGAGGCCCGATCGAGGGCACCGTGCGACGCCTGGCTGAACCCGCTCAGGTCGATCCGGAGCTGCTGCAGCAGCTCCGCGACGCCGGCGTCGTCCCCGGTGCACACGGCGACTACCGCTACAACGAGGGCTACGTCCTGATTCAGATGAACGGCAATGACGAGGGGCTCGAGCTTCCGGTCGAGCTCGCTTCCCACATCTTCCTGGTGGCCGAGGCGGTCTGATACTCCAGGGGAGCCCGGGAGCGGCTTCTGGACGGCTTTCCGAGGATTGCCAGGTTCACAGGGTGACACGATCGTTATCTTCCGGTAACCTCGGACAGGTCGTCAGCGAGAAGCCCGCAGACGATGACCGTGAAGATTGCCTTCCAGGCTCGTCGTCCTCCCGGTTAAGCCGCACAAAGTACCCGAGCTACATCCGTGCACGAGACGCAGAGTGCCGACGAGCCAGCGCTACCCGAAGCGCGCAGGCGCAGGAGGACCCACTTTTGGCCGCAGACATCGAATCGCCCACGAACACATCTGAAGACCGAACACCCGCTCGCCCGGCCCCCGCGCGAGCTCGTACCCGCAACGCGGCAGGTCCGCTGCGGTCGATCGCCATCTTCGGTGCCGTAGGCGCTCTCGTCGCCGCCGTCGCGCTGCCCGCCTACGCGGCGAGCAGCCTCCCCGAGACCAGCACGACGATCCAGCAGGTCGCCGCGGCCGACGCGCAGTCGCTCGTGGTCGCTTCGCAGGCGACCGCTGCCCCGCTCAGCCGCGGCACGTTCACGGCGACCACGCCCGATGAGATCGAGAAGAAGAAGGCGGAGGAGGCTGCCGCCGCTCGCGCCGCAGCTGCTGCCACGACGGCAGGCGCCAGTTTCAACCCCGCCGGCTACGCGCTCGTCTCCCCGGGCTCGGGGGAGGTCCGCTACCCGCTGCCCCAGGGCTCCTATCGCGAGGGTCGCACGACCGTCGGCCCCGACAGCTCCGGCCACGACGGGGCGGACATGCTCGCCCCGGCCGGCACCCCGATCTACGCCGCTGCGGCGGGAGTCGTGCGTGTCTCGTCAGAGAGCTACTACGGCTACGGCGTGGCCGTGGTGATCGACCACGTCATCGGCGGTCAGCGCGTCTCCACGACATACGCGCACATGACCTACGGCACCCGTCAGGTGCAGTCCGGGCAGACCGTCGAGGCGGGTCAGCTCATCGGCGCCGTCGGCAGCACGGGCAGCTCGACCGCGAACCACCTCCACTTCGAGGTGCGCATCGGCGGCAGCGTGCTGGAGCCGTATTCCTGGCTGGCCGCCAACGCCGGCTGATCCCCGTCGAATCGCGTCGCACGCCGTGAGCACGCACGCGGACACACCGTCGGCCGTTCACCTGCTGTTTCGCCCGCTCCCCGTCGGAATGGGTTAGCCTGAACCCGTTGTCGTACAGACGGGAGAAGCTGATGGAGCGAATACCGAGCATCCGAACCATGGATGCCCTCGGCCGTTACGTTCTTCAGCATCGTCCGCAGGAATGCCACGGCATGGCCGTGCGCGAAAGGCGCTGTCTCTGAGACGGCGCCTTTCTTCGTCTCTGCGAACCCTCTGTCGCCTGTTCGACCTCGTGTGAGTCGAGAGTGCCGGGAAGCCGTCCCGGCGGATCGAGAGGATGACGATGCGCACACTTGTCCTGAATGCCGGTTACGAACCGCTCGCGGTCGTGTCCTTCAAACGAGCGCTGGTTCTCGTGATGAACGACAAGGCGACGGTGATCGAGCGCGTCGAGGAGGACCCGGTCTGGGCCAGTCATGGACGATACGATCGCCCGGCGGTGATCATCCTCTCCCGCTACGTGCGCATCCCGAAGAGCCGGCGCGTGCCGGTGACGCGCCGCGGTGTGCTGCGACGCGACAACAACCGATGCGGGTACTGCGGCAAGGCGGCATCCACCATCGATCACGTGCTGCCCCGTTCCCGGGGCGGTGCGGACTCATGGGAGAACCTCGTCGCCTGCTGCCTGCGGTGCAACAACATCAAGAGCGACCGGACGCCGCAGGAGATGCGCTGGGAACTGCGGATCACGCCGCGTCCACCGCACGGCACCGCCTGGACGGTGCGCGGTACCGAGCGGAGCGATCCGCGCTGGGAGCCCTACCTGGCGCTCGCGGCGTGACGAGAGCCGCTGACACGTCGGCCCGGATCTCGCTGGAGGGCCGCCCGCGGGCGGCCCTCCAGCGGCATGGTGCCCTCGACAGGATTCGAACCTGCGACCTGCCCTTTAGGAGAGGGCTGCTCTATCCCCTGAGCTACGAGGGCGTGCGACCAGTCTAGGAGATTCCGCGCCCGAGCTTCGACGGCCACCAGATCGCGCGCCCGATGTCGTCGGACGAGCGCCGGCACCAGCAGCGACCGCACGATGAACGTGTCCAGCAGCACGCCGAACGCCACGATGAAGGCGAGCTGCACGAGGAACAGGATCGGGATCACGGACAGCGCTGCGAACGTCGCCGCGAGCACCAGATCCCGCCGAGGTGATCACTCCTCCCGTGATCGTGAGCCCGCGCAGCACGCCGTCCCGGGTGCCGTGGCGACCGGACTCCTCTCGCACCCGGGTCATCAGGAAGATGTTGTAGTCGATCCCGAGTGCCACGAGGAACACGAAGCCGAACAGCGGCACCGCGGGGTCTGCCCCGGGGAAGCCGAAGATGCCGTTGAACACCAGCGCCGAGATCCCCATGGCCGTGCCGAAGGACAGCACGGTCGTGAGCGATGAGCAGCACAGGCGCGAGGATCGAGCGCAGCAGCAGCATCAGGATCAGCAGGATCACCACGAGGATGACCGGGATGATGAGGTTCCGATCATGGATCGATGCGTCGTTCGGTGTCGATCGCGGTCGCCGTCACGCCGCCGACCAGCGCATCCACCAACTGCGGCTCGGCACGGATCTCGCGGACTGTCGCGGCCGCGGCCGCGGAGTCGGCAGCGTCCGTCAGCGTCGCCTGGATCAGCACCTCGACCGTCGACGACGGTCGGTTCCGGTGTCGGAGCACCCGGCGGGCCCGCGGCCGAGATGCCGTCAGCGGTCACCAGCGCCGCACCGCCGGGCGAGTCCGCGGAAGCGACCGAGACGCGCGTCGACGCCGTCGATCGAGAGGAGAAGGTCGGCGGCATCCTGCAGTTCGGTCTCATCGACCACGATGTATGCCGGGCTTCCCGATCCGCCGGGGAAGTGCTCGCCGAGGGCCTGCTGCCCGTCGCGTGCCTCCGAAACGCCGAGGACGAGCTCGGACTGCGGTACCCCGGAGGCGTTGAGCTGCGTCACGCCGAGCGCGCCGGTCAGGAGCACCACGGTCGTGACGATCCAGATCGCTCGCGGGCGACGGCTGATCAATCGCGCCACTCCCGCCCACAGGCCGGTCGGTACCCCGCCCTCGGCCGCCACCGTCGGCGGGTCGAAGACCGGGCGACGCGGCCAGAACACCGCGCGCCCGAAGAGCAGCAGGAGCGAGGGCAGCAGGGTCAGCGCCGAGAGCATCGCGAACACGATGCCGATCGCGGCGACGGGACCGAGCGTGCTGTTCGACTTGAGGTCGCTGAGCAGCAGGCACAGCAGACCGGCGATCACCGTGCCGCCGGAGGCCACGATCGGCTCGAACGAGCCTTTCCAGGCGGCGACCACGGCCGCTCCCTTGTCCTCGGTCACCCGGAGCTGCTCGCGGAAGCGTGCGACGAGCAGCAACGAATAGTCCGTCGCAGCGCCGATCACCAGGATGAAGAGGATCCCCTGCGTCTGGCCGCTGAGCAGCAGTACCTCGGCTTTCGCCAGCCACCAGACCACGAGGAGCGCCACGCACAGCGCGAACAGGCTCGTGGAGAGCACGACGAGGGGGAGCAGCACCGATCGATAGACGAGGACGAGGATCAGGAGGACGGCGAGCAGCGCGACGCCGAGGAGCAACCCGTCGATCCCCGCGAAGCCCGCGACGAGGTCGGCGGTGAAACCGGCCGGCCCGGTGACGAAGACCTCGACGCCGGGTGGCGCGGCGGCGCGCAGGTCGGCCGTGATCTCGGAGACGACATCGCCGATCTCGGCGTCCGAGGAGATCGGGACGAATGCCTGCACGGCACGGCCGTCATCCGAGGGGAGCGGAGGGGAGAGCTCCTCGTCCACCCCGTCGATATCCGCGACAACGGCGATCGCCTCGGCGATGGCATCCCGTCGACCGGCATCGAGTTCTTCGTCGGCGGTGAACACGACGATCGCGGGGATCGCATCCGACTCCCTGAATTCGCTCAGCAGTGCCTGCACCTGCGTCGCATCCGCCGACTCCGGCAGGTAGGTCGTCCGGTCGTTGGAGGAGACCTCGTCGATCTTGCCGAAGAGCGGACCCCCGAAGGACGCTCCGGCGAGCCACACGAGGATCAGGACGGCTGGAAGCAGAATCCGCAACCAGGACCGTCTGCGGATTCGCTCGCGCCGCGGTGCCGGTGGTGTGGATTCGGGGTGCATCATCTCGGTCCTATCGGGGATGGAATCGGTTCAGGCGGAGAACCAGGCGAGGATCAACAGCATCGTCGCGAGGAATCCGACGAGGTAGTTGAGTGCGATGAAGCGACGCCACGCGGCATTCGTGCCGGCTGAGGTGTCGTCGCTGACATTCCACCAGCCTCCGGTGTTCAGCAGGTACGGCGCCACCAGCACGGCGGCGAGCGGGCCGGGCCACGACGTGGTCAGCATCAGGACACCGGCGAGAACCCACAGAACGAGAGACAACCGCACCGTCGCACGGGCGCCGATCGCGGTGGCGACCGAGCGGATCCCTCCTGCGCGGTCCGGTCCGATGTCCTGCACGGCCCCGAAAGCATGAGCGGCCATCCCCCAGAGGAAGAAGGCGAGAAGCGTGATGACCACGTCCGCTGTCGGTGTCGCTCCGGCGAGAGCGAGGCCGAACGCGGCAGGACTGACGAAATGGACGCTCGAGGTGGCGGAGTCCAGGAACGGTCGTTCCTTGAATCGCAGCCCCGGTGCCGAGTAGGCGATGACCGCGAAGACGCTGACCACGAGCCAGGCGGTGGACGCCGCATTCCCGACGAGGACGAGGAAGACCAGGAACGGGAGGTTCGACAGCGCGGCGGTCCATAGCGTCGCTCGGTGCAGCCGCGGCGTGAGGAGGGCGCCTTCGATGCCGCCCTTGCGCGGGTTCGCCACGTCGGAGGCGTAGTCGAAGACGTCGTTGATTCCGTACATCGCGAGGTTGTAGGGGATCAGGAAGTACAGGAAACCGATCACCAGGGACGCGTCCACCTCTCGGGCGGTCAGGAAGTACGCCGCACCGAACGGGAACGCGGTGTTGACCCAGCTCACCGGTCGAGAGGACAGCACGATCTGCCCGACGCTCTGACGGAGCCCGATTCTCATCGCCGGCCCTCCGATCGCTGCCGGCGTCGCCGGACGAGGACGATCCAGACGCTCGGGAGCAGCAGGACGGCGGCGAGCGGATACGCGAAGTCCTCGACCGGGGCGAGTCCGATGTGCAGTCCGAGCAGTCGCGACGGCGCGTAGTGGAACAACTCGGCGGCGATCATCGCACTGTCGAAGACGGCGGTCAGGAGGACGAGGCCCGTCGCGCTGATCACGAGAGCATACGCCGACGGTCCCCGCGTGCGCGCCAGGAGCGGGAGGGCGGCGCCGGCCATCCCGGCGACGGCCAGGAAGCACACCGCGAGGATCGCATAGTTCATGGGGCGGCCTCGCTGCCCGGAGCTGCCCCCGGCGTCCTGGTTCGCCGGCCGGCGAGCGCTCGAGAGGAACCGGTGTACAGCACCATCGTGCACAGCACGAGGAAGAACAGGAACACCGGCTCCTCCAGGGGAAGGTGAGGCGCGAGCAGGATGCCGCTGGCGATGGCGCCCTCCCCACGGAAGAAGATGCCGAGGCTGATGCCCGCGAGATCCCACACGAGGAAGAAGGCCACTCCGACGATCGACACGACCGCCGCTGCCAGCGGATCTCGCCAGAAGAACAGACGGAACCGCCGGTCGAGCAGCAGCAGGCAGATGGAGGCGCTCGTGAGGAAACCGAGATAGATCAGGCCCATGACGGCGCCCCGTTCCGGTCCTCGACCGGTAGCGGCTCCGGAAGGGGGCCGCCGGTGTGATCGCCCCGCACGCGCTTGAGAACGAGCTCCGCGCTGATCAGGCACATCGGCACGCCGACGCCCGGCGCCGTCGTGGCGCCCGCGTAGTACAAGCCATCCACGCGCTTGGATGCGTTCTGGGCGCGGAACATGGCGCTCTGACGCAAGGTGTGCGCGGGGCCGAGCATCCCGCCGCGCCACGAGTGATGGTCACGGGCGAAATCAGCGGGTCCTTTGGTCTGGCGGACGACGATCCGCTCCCGGAGGTCGCGGATGCCCGCCCAGCGGGCGACCTGGTCGATGGCCGCATCGGCGATCGCCTCGATCGCGTCGTCTCCGGTGCCGTCGGCCCCGCCTGCGCCGAGCGAGACATCGGCCGGGACGGGGACCAGGACGAAGAGGTTCTCGTGGTCAGCGGGAGCGACCGTCGCATCGGTCGCGCTCGGCCGGCAGACGTACGCCGAGGCTGGAGACGGAACGCGCGACGGCGTGCCGAAGATGGCGTCGAAGTTCGCGGTCCAGTCCCGGGTGAAGAACAGGGAATGATGCGGCAACTGCGGCAGTCCGCCGCGAACGCCCAGCATCACCAGCACCGCTCCCGGGCCGCTCGTGCGTCGGCGCCACCAGCGTTCCGGATAGCTGCGCAGCGCGGCGGAGAGCAGCCGTGTCTCGGTGTGATGAAGATCCGCGCACGAGACGACGATGTCCGCCGGCTCCCGATGCTCGTCGCCGTGCGCATCGCGCCATCGCACGCCGCTCGCTCGGGGGCGCCGACGCCCGTGCCGCGTCTGCTCGGTGTCGATATGGACGACCTCGGCGCGCGTCCTCACCGTGGCGCCCGCCCCGATCGCCAGCGACTCGAGGCGCTGTACGACCGTCCAGAACCCGCCTCGGGGGTACCGCACCCCGTCGTCGAGATCGAGCGCGCTCATCAGGTGATACATGGCCGGAGCCTGGGCGGGGTGTGTTCCGAGGAAGACGGCGGGGTACCCCAGGATCTGCCGGAGCACGGGATGCGAGAACCGCCGCGCCGCCCAGGTGTCCAGTCGTGTCAGGAGAAGGCGTGCGAGCTCGGGTGCGGCACGGATGATCTCGCCGGTGGCCAGGGAGTTCGGTCGGGTGAACGGATTGTAGAGGAAGTGCTTCCCCGCCATCCGGCTCGCATGACGCGCCGAGGAGAGGTATGTCTGCAGCTCTTGGCCGGCGCCCGGCTCGAGGTCTTCGAAGACGCGCGAGACGGCAGCGGCGCCGCGGGGGATCGTGACCGTGGCGGCGCTCGCCCCGCTGCTGGACGGCTCGCTGAAGACCCGATAGCCGGGATCGAGCGTGACCAGGTCGAGTTCCCGGTCGGTGCGGGTGCCCATCATGGCGAAGAAGTGATCGAAGACGCCGGGCATCAGGTACCAGGACGGGCCGGTGTCGAAGCGGAATCCGTCGCGTTCCAACGACCCGGCTCGTCCGCCCACCTGAACATCCTTCTCGAGCACCACGACCTCGTGTCCGTCGCGGGCGAGGAGCCCAGCGGTGGCGAGACCGGCGACGCCGGCGCCGATCACGACGACACGGCTCATCGGCTCGGCTCCGTCCAGGTGCGAAGTGCAGCAGACGCGACCAGAACTGCCTTCCGGGCGCCGGGGACGCGCACTCGACGGCGGTAGAGCTCTGCGGCAGGGATGCGTTCGATGCGGTCGGCGAGCGCTTCGAAGAGGGCGAGCGCACTGCGTACCGCTGTTCGTGCATCCCGGGGCAGCAGCGGGATGGCGCGGCGCGCATGGTCGAGCTGCTCGCGGATCGTGCGGATCCACGCATCCCGATCCGCGTCGGTGAGCCGGCGCTCGCCGCTGAGGTAGCCCCGGTGGAGTCGGGTGGTGTCGTCAGCGAGGTCGCGTAGGAAGTTCACGTTCTGAAAGGCGGCACCGAGCTGGCGCGCCCCGATGCGCAGGGTCTCGAGATCGGCGTCATCGCGCGCCTCGTCGCGCAGGAACACCTGCAGGCACATCAGGCCGATGACCTCGGCGGACCCGTAGACGTATCGCTCATGGGCGGATTCGTCGTACGCGGTGAAGGTCGAGCCGGAGTCCGGCGAGGGCAGATCAGTCCGCATCGACTCGAAGAAGGGCACGGTGAGGCTCTCGCCGATTCCCGCGTCGCGTGCGGTCCTGCCGAATGCGTGCAGGACCAGGTCGCTGCTGTAGCCGTTGCGTATGGCCCGGTGGCTCTCCGACCGGTAGTCATCGAGAGCTGCTTCGAGCTCGCCGCGCCCCAGCCCCGCCTCGGCGGCGACGCCGTCGACGATCTCGTCAGCGACCCGCACCATCGCGTAGATGTTGCGGATGTGACGTCGGTGTCGGCGTCCGAGGAGCCTGGTCGCCAGACCGAACGACGTCGAGTACATGCGGATCACATCGCCGGCGGCGACCTCAGCGGCCTGGGTGAAGCGATCCAGCGCCTCATGCGGGGCAGCGGAGTCCGGAGAGCCGTCACGTGTCATCGGCGTCGGCCCCGGAGGCTTTCCGCGATGTTCAGGATCGCCGTTCGAGCGGCGTGCGGGACCTCGGCGTGACCAGAGCCGCCGTCCAGCGCGGAGTGGGCGGACTCGAGCTGATCCTCGATGAGACCGCGTGAGAAGGACTCGGCGCCGCACCCGGACAGCTGATCCCGGATGCGGGCGGCATCTTCCTGGGACAGGTCTTGGCGCCCGAAACCCTCCTCGATGCTCGTCCACGCTCTCGTCTCCCTGGCATAGGCGATGATCACGGTCTCCTTGCCGGCGCGGAGGTCGGTATACGGATCCTTGCCGTGATCGACGTGGTCGCCGAACACGGAGAGGTGGTCGTCCTGAAGCTGATAGGCGAGGCCGAGATGGCGACCGATCGTGATCATGCTCGCCTCCACAGCGGGCGTCGCGTCAGCCAGGATGGCCGCCGCGCGCAGCGGAAGGGCGAAGGAGTAGGTCGCCGTCTTGTAGGCGGTCATCGCGAGGATCGTCGCCAGGTCCGGGGTGATCATGCCGTCGCTCAGCCCGACGTCGGTGTGTTCCCCGGCGACCGTCTCGACGATCGAGTGCTCCAACAGGTCGAGAAGCCTCCGGCGCGTCTCGTCGGCCACTGTCGCACGCGCGAACCCCAGAAGCGCGGACGAGAGCAGCAGATCGCCCATCAGTATCGCGCCGCTGCGGGCCCAGTGCAGCGAGACATCGTGTGCGGAGGTCGTCTCGGCGTGGAGACGCGCGAGGGTGCCGATCAGATTGGGCCGGTGCCGCCGAGTGACATCGCCGTCGATCACGTCGTCGTGCAGAAGAAAGGCGTAGTGCAGCAGCTCGACGTCCGCGGCGATCTCGACGGCGACGGTGTTCTCCCGTGAGGAGTCGGCGGAGCTCAGCGCGCGGTGCACGTCGAGAAGCAGCCGCGGACGGATCAGTTTTCCGCCGAGGACGTGGTCCGCAGCGAGACGCCAGAGCGCCGAGAAGTGGTCCCCGTACACCTCGGCTGCGCTGCTGCGCTCGGCGAAGCGCCGCTGGAGTGCATCCTCGATCGTGGTGTGCAGGTCCCGCTCCGTCGTGGCGCTCGCGCTCATGGCTGAGCCGGATCGGACATTCGGGGCAGTTGCTCCCGGAGCCAGGGTGTGAAGGCGAAGGGTGCCCGGACGAGGGCTTCGGACAGATCCTCGGCCTGCACCCACGCCCACTCCGCGACCTCTTCCGGGTCGGGAGACAACTCGCCTTCGATGATCGCCACGTGCACGGGACATATCTCGTTCTCCACGATCCCGCTCGAGTCGATGGCCCGGTACCGGTAGTCCGGGAGGACCAGCCGAATCGATGTTAGGCGGATGCCGAGCTCTTCCTGTGCTCGACGGCGGACAGCGTCGAGCATCTGCTCGCCAGGTCTCGGGTGTCCGCAGAAACTGTTCGTCCAGACCCCCGGCCAGGTCCGCTTGCTCAGCGCTCGCCGCGTCACCAGCAGCCGTCCAGCCGCGTCCATGACGTGGCAGGAGAAGGCGAGGTGCAGAGGAGTCTCGGCGGTATGAACCTCGCTCCTGGGGTGGATGCCGATTGCGGAGCCGTCATCGGCAAGAAGGACTACATCGTCCATCGTCTCTCCTCCCGTCGGACTATTGGCTAGTTTGGCGAGTAATCATCTTAGGTTGTAACAAATGATGTGTAACATGATGCCATGGAAGACCGGTCCGGCGACATCCCCGATTCAGGGTCGGCGTCACGGGACTCGCCGGTCGGTGAACGCGACGCCCTCGAAGGACTGAGCCACGCGACCATCTACGACGTCGATGCGAGCGATCCGCGCAGCAGTCTGATCGACAGGACGGGGGTGCCGCCTGACGCACTGCGGCAGATCGCCGCGCTCATGGGCGCCCTGGGCCAGCTGCGAGAGGCCGAGCAACGTCTCTCGCGCGCGTCGAGGCGCTACATGAACCTCAATGAAACGGATATGCGCGCGCTGCACTACCTGATCGTGTGCTCGAATCGAGGGCTCATCGCGACGCCGGGAGCGATCGCGAAGCATCTCGGCATATCGACCGCGTCGACGACGAAACTGCTCGATCGGCTGGCGAGTGGAGGCCACATCGTTCGCGGTCCGCATCCGACGGACCGCCGCGCGCTCGCGATCACGATCACGCCGGAAACCCGCCTCGCCGCCATGGAGACCGTCGGGCGTCAGCAGGCCAAGCGCTTCTACGCCGCCGCGCGGCTCACGCCGGAAGAGCGGGACGTCGTCATCCGCTTCCTGAGGGACATGACCGATGAGATCACTCTGCGCGACGAGGGCTGGGCGCAGGAAGGCGCCGAGCCGGTCGGCTGAAGCATGCGCTTCTCCACCGCCCGGCTCGGCAGCGAGTGTCAGTTGGCGGCGTTGTACGCCTCGACGACCGGTGCGGGAATGCGGCCGCGCTCGGAAACGGTGTGGCCGTGGGCGGTCGCCCATGCGCGGATTTCTCCGGCCTTCGGGTCGCGCCCCGCGCGCTTGCGGGACGGGGTGGTGCGAGCTGCGCCGGAGGATCCGGCGCGGCGCCCGGCCGCGATGTACGGCTCGAATGCCCGGAGCAGTTCCTCGACGTGGTCGGAATTCAGATCGATCTCATAAGAGGTCCCATTGAGTGAGAAATGCACGGTCTCGCCTTCACCGACCTCCAGGACGCTTCCATCGATATCGTCGACCAACTGGTGCACAATTCTTCTTGCCATGAGCACGACCATACCGTCGGACGCGTATTCCGACAATGAATGGAAGCTATTCGTGTCCGGGGTCGATGAGCTTGAGGCCCACGATGCAGCCCACGAGGCCGAGCAGTAGCAGAATCCGCAACCACGAGATCTCGGTGTCTCCGGTGATCATCGCCCAGATCACAGTGAGCGTCGCGCCGATTCCGACCCAGACGGCATAAGCCGTTCCCGTCGCGATGTCGCGCATCGCGAAAGCGAGCCCGAACATCGACAGGGCGAGACCGACGAAGAAGATGACGCTGGGCCAGAGTTTGGTCATGCCCTCCGATTTGCCGAGAGCGGTCGCCCAGACCGCTTCGAGCACTCCGGACGCGATGAGAATGAGCCACGACACGATGTTCCTCACGGACCAGTCTTGTCGCTCTCCGGGTACTGGCCTGCCTCGTCCGGGATCGGGAGGACCGATCGTGGCGACCCTATCAAGACGGACTGGGCAGGGACTGTGCAGGCCGACGGAGGCTCAGGGCAGGAGTCCGGCCCGCCGCGCCTTGACGACCGCGGCATGCCTCGTCGAAGCGTCGAGCTTCGACATCGCGGTGCCGAGATACGCCTTCACCGTTCCGTCGCGGAGCCCCAGCTGCGCGGCGATCTCCGCGTTCGTCGCGCCGAGGGCCGCGCACGCGAGCACGTCGGTCTCGCGCGGCGAGAGATGCACCGTGAGCACCGGCCCGGTAGTCGGGGCCGGAGAATCGCCGGCGAGGTTCACCAGTCGTTTCTCCACCTGCGCGATCCTGGCCCGCAAAGTTGAGTCGTCCACGGTGGCCGCGATGCTCCGGAGCTCCGCGAAGCTCTCGCGAAGCTCTTCGCGCTGCGACGGCGGGACCACCTCGGCCGGCGGCGCGGCCAGGCGGAGCCGCCGATCGACTTCGTCGCGGATGCGCAGTTCGTCGGCGACCGATTGGGCGACCTGCATCGCCGGCGCTGTCGTGACTCCGCCCAGCGGCGCCTGCTCCCAGCCTCCCGCGTACAGCACACCGCGTGGCCGGCCGCTCACGATGATCGGAACCGCGAGAAGTGTGCACAGTCCCTCGCCGAGGACGAAGACGTCGTAGTCGTGCGTGATCTGCTGGGAGGAGCGGTAGTCGCTGGTCATCCGGGGCCGCAGCTCCATCATCGCGCGTCCGCCGAGGCCCCTCTCGGGGCGAACTCGAAGCCCGTCGAGGCTATGGGTGCGGTTGCCGACGATGCTGGTGACGCTGACGACGCCCTCGTCGATGAGTCCGCCGAAAGCGACCGGGAACCGCGTGCGTCGGGAGAGTTCGCGCACGGCACGAGAGACGAGGTCAGTCTCGGATTCGCCGGCGATGGGTGTGCTCACAGCTACCTACTTTCGGGGGTGACGGCACTGGTCCCCGTTTCGTAGCGTCGACCCTATCATTCGCGAGGTCTGAGCCGCGCGAGTTCTGACATGTGGCAAGGAGGCCCCGTGAACGACCCGAACACCGCTGAGTCCGCAGGCGAGATCGACTACATAGTCGTCGAGGAATCGCCGAGATTCATCTCCCTCAAACGAACGCAGCGTTCATTCATCTTCCCGCTCGCCGCGTTCTTCCTCATCTGGTATTTCGTCTACGTGCTTCTGGCCGCATTCGCCACGGAATTCATGAGCCAGCGCGTGTGGGGCGATATCACCGTCGGACTGCTTCTCGGTCTCGGGCAATTCGTGACTACGTTCGCCATCACGATGGCATATGTCGCATTCGCGAACAGGAAGCTGGATCCATTGGCGCAGGAGATCCGTGAAGACCTCGAGAAAGCACAGGCCGGAGCATGAACGTCATCCACACGGCCACCGAGGTCGCCGTCAAGAGCGATCCCGTCCTGAACATCTCGATCTTCCTGGCGTTCGTCGCGGTGACCCTGTTCATCGTCATCCGTGCCAGCCGGAACAACAAGACGGCCGCCGACTATTACGCGGCGGGGCGCTCTTTCACCGGCCCTCAGAACGGCTTCGCCATCGCCGGTGACTATCTTTCCGCAGCGTCGTTTCTGGGCATCTGCGGCGCCATCGCGATCAACGGATACGACGGCTTCCTCTACTCAATCGGGTTCCTCGTCGCGTGGCTGGTCGCGTTGCTCCTCGTCGCCGAACTGATGCGCAACACGGGCAAGTTCACGATGGCCGACGTGCTCTCGTTCCGCCTCCAGCAGCGTCCGGTACGCGTGGCGGCAGCCATCACCACGCTCGCGGTGTGCTTCTTCTATTTGCTCGCGCAGATGGCGGGCGCCGGCGGCCTGGTCTCTCTCCTCCTCGGCATCGACGGCCGGATCGGCCAGTCCATCGTGATCGCCGTAGTGGGCGTGCTGATGATCGTGTACGTGCTCATCGGCGGGATGAAGGGCACGACGTGGGTGCAGATCGTGAAGGCGTTCCTTCTCATCGGCGGTGCCATCGTGATGACCGTCTGGGTGCTCGCGATCAACGGCTTCAGCCTGAACACTCTGCTCGAGGCCGCCGTGGCCAACTCTCCGCAGGGCGACAAGATCCTCGGACCGGGGCTCCAGTACGGCAAGAACCCGTGGGACTTCCTGTCGCTCGGTATGGCGCTCGTACTCGGCACCGCCGGTCTGCCGCACGTGCTGATGCGGTTCTACACGGTGCCGACCGCCAAGGAGGCGCGACGTTCGGTCGTCTGGGCGATCTGGCTGATCGGGGGCTTCTATCTCCTCACGCTCGTGCTCGGCTACGGTGCCGGGGCGCTCGTCGGCGCAGACGTCATCGCCAACGCACCCGGCGGCGTGAACTCGGCCGCACCGCTGCTGGCGCTGCACCTCGGCGGGCCGCTGCTGCTCGGCTTCATCTCGGCGGTGGCGTTCGCGACCATCCTCGCTGTCGTCGCCGGGCTGACCATCACTGCGGCGGCGTCGTTCGCGCATGACATCTATGCGAACGTCATCCAGAAGAACAAGAAAGATGCCACCGGGAACCCGGTACAGGCCGACCCGAACGGCGAGGTGAAGGTCGCCCGCCGCACGGTCATCGTGATCGGCATCCTCGCGATCCTCGGCGGCATCGGCGCGCAGGGCCAGAACATCGCGTTCCTCGTCGCACTGGCCTTCGCCGTGGCGGCATCGGCGAACCTGCCCACCATCCTGTACTCGTTGTTCTGGCGGCGTTTCACGACCCGCGGTGCGGTGTGGAGCATGTACGGCGGCCTCGGCTCCGCGATTCTGCTGATCATCCTCTCGCCGGTGTTCTCGGGCACGCCGACCTCGATGCTCCCCGGCGTCGACTTCGCGATCTGGCCGCTGAACAATCCGGGGATCGTGTCGATTCCGCTCGGGTTCTTCCTGGGCTGGCTCGGAACCATCACGAGCACCGTGAAAGAGTCGCCGCAGCTCGCCGCCGAGATGGACGTGCGCTCGCTGACGGGATTCGGCGCGGAGAAGGCGGTGGATCACTGAGCCAGAGGGTCGTGCACTGAGTTCGAGCACGCGGACCCCGGCGGCCTACTCGCCGGGGTCCGCGTCGTCTGGTGCCGAGGACTGGTGCCAAGTCTCTGGTGTCGAGTTTCTGGTGCGAACCGCGGGTGCCGAGCCGCGGGCGCCGGCCCGGGGACGAACCTCGGGATCAGCGCCCGCGCGCGGCATCCGACTCGAGATCGAGGAGGTACCTCTTACGCTCCGGATGAGCGCCGTAGTGCCCCGGCGTACCGTCCGAACGCACGACCCGGTGCACCGGGACGATGATCGAGAACGGCGTGAGCCGACAGGCGGTGCCGACGGCGCGGGCGGCCCCGGGATGGCCGGCGACGATCGCCACCTCGCCGTAGCTCATGGTCTCGCCCCACGGGATCTCCGCGATGGTACGCAACGCGGCGAGGGAGAAGCCGTCGACGAGTCGCCAGTCCAGGCGGAGGTGCTCGTCGAACCGGACGGGCGCGCCCTCGAAGTAGTCGTCGAGCAGGTGTGCGAGCTCATCGGCGGCGCCGGGGGATGCCTGCGGAACTTCATGCAGCTGGCGGGAGACGTCCTCCAGCAGCCAGGGAACCGAGGGGTCCTCAGACTCCGAGAGATCGAAACGTACGATGCCCTTCTCCGAGAACACCGCGAGCGCGTCGCCGAAGGGTGTCGGTGCGAAGTCGAAGCGGAATGTCATGCCCCCATACTGACCGGCCGAACGCGTGCCGGGAGCTCCGACCCTGCGGACCGGGGACAACCTCCTGTCGGCCGCCGCAGTGCAGGAAGAGTCCGGAGAGGCTGTTCAGCGGCATGAATCCGGGCGAAACCCGCCCGGGATACAGCTTCACCCTGGCTTGCGCGCCTAGGGTGTGTGGTGTGTGGCGACGTGAGGAAAAGTCTGCGGATGGAGCAGCGACGGAGGCTGCGGTGACTCTCGGCGAGCTGCACGGGTCACCGACAGGCGTCGATGTCGCGCACGCAGCCGAGGCCGAGCGCACCCGCCTGCGCGCGGAGGCAGCCGATCTCGGCGGGCCGTCGCCGCTGATCACCTATCGCGACAGCCCCGAGTCGGGGATCGACATTTCCAAGGCGCATCCGGGCAGCCTGCCGCAGTTCATCACGGGCAAGTCCACGCTGCTGTCGAATCTCTTCCGCGATGAGGTGGGACTGCGCACCGCTCGCCTCGCCGCCGAGCGGATCACCGCGAAGAACACCGAGTTGCGCACGGTGCGAGGGATCGAGGCCGTTCACCTCGCCGTGGGCGTCGCCCGCTGGCGGATCGGGGGAGCGGGTTTCGCCGCCCCGGTTCTGTTGCGACCGCTCGCGATACGGCGTCATCATTCCGACTTCGAACTCAAGCTGCAGGGCGCCTTCGACGTCAACCCCGAACTCGTTCGGATCGCACGCGAGCACTTCGGCATCACCATCGACGCCGCATCCCTCGCCGCGCTCGCCTACGACGGCGGCATCTTCAAACCGCAGCCGGTGATCGACAGCCTGAGGGCGATCACCCGAACCATCGACACCTTCTCGGTGCAGCCCCGGCTCGTCGTCTCGACGTTCGCCGACGTCGGCGGCTCGATGGCGCGTGACTGCGGGAGCCTCGACTCCGCGGTGCTGAACGCGCTCGCCGGCCACGTCGATGATCGAGAGCAGGTCACCACGCCGCGTGCCGCACCGCACTACACCGGACCGGACGATCGCGCTCCGGCCTCGGACAATCTTCTGCTGGACGCGGATGCCGAGCAGGAGGCCGTGCTCTCCCGGATCGCGGCCGGTCACTCGCTGACCGTCGCGACGCTGCCGGGCACCGGCGGCACGCAGACCGTGATCAATGCTCTCGGAGAGCTGGTGCGCGGAGGCAAGCGCGTGCTGGTCGTCTCGGCCCGCCGCTCGACGCTCGACGGCGTGCGGCATCGCCTGGCCGGTATCGGACTCGACAGCCTGGCGATCTCGCCGGCCAGCGTCCGCCGTGATCTGGTCCGCGCCATCGGCCGGAACGAGAAGGCCACCGCTCCGAAAGTCGGCGAAGTCGACGACGCTCTGATCCGGCTGCGCACGGTGCTGCGCGACTATCGACTCGCCCTCACAGCCCCGGTTCCGGGCATCAACACCTCGGTGCTCGAGGCGACCAGACAACTCACCCGGCTCGCCTCATTGCCCACCCCGCCGTCCACGACGGCTCGGCTGGGATCAGAGGCCCTGCAGCGGCTCGCCCGGGACAGGAGCAGTGCTGCGGCGATGCTCGCGCAGGCGGCCCGCCTCGGAGAGTTCCGCTTCGGCCCGGATGACTCGCCGTGGTACGGCGTGGTCTTCGCCAGCACGGAGGCGGCGCGCGCAGCGCACGAGCGGGCGGCGCGCCTGCACTCGGACAGCGTGCCCACGCTTCTCGAGCGCGGCTATGCGCTTATCGCGCAGACGCGCATGCGGCCGTTCTCGACCATCGACGAGCTGGGGGAGTACCTGCGTCTGCTGCAGGGCATCCGCGACTCGCTCGATCGCTTCAGTCCGACCGTCTTCGAGCGTCCGCTCGGGGAGCTCATCCAGGCTCACGGCTCACGGCGTGATGCTCCCGGCATGTCCGGAGCGAACCGGCGACGGCTGCGCCGCCTCGCCAAGGAGTACGTGCGCCCCGGGGTGCACGTCACTGAGATGCATGAGGCGCTGCTGCGCATCCAGACGCAGCGCACGCAATGGCAGCGCTGCGTCGATGCGGGCGTCGCTCCTGAGATCCCGCTCGGCCTCTCGGATGTGTACGTCGCCTGGCAGCGCGTCGAGGCGGAACTCTCCGAACTCGACACCGCACTGGGCCGGCGCGAGCCGCTCGCCTCGCTGCCCGTCGCCCGGCTCGTGCGGACGCTGGCGGGACTCGCCGCCAAATCGGATGTCTTCGACAACCTCGTCGAGCGATCGGAACTGCGCGAGCAACTCGCGCTCCTCGGCCTGGAACCCCTGCTCGCCGAGCTCTCGGTGCGGCACGTGTCCGAGAAGCGGGTCGGCGATGAACTCGAGTTCGCCTGGTGGCAGTCGCTCCTGGAGCGGGCGCTGCAGGACAACAGAGCGCTCCTCGGAGCGAACACGGCGGTGGTGGATCGCCTCGAACGCGACTACCGTCTCGTCGACGAGGCCCATGCGGCGATGTCAGGGCCGCTGCTCGCGTGGGAGCTGGCCAGTCAGTGGAAGATCGCGATCGTCGACGAACCGCAGGAGTCGCAGCACCTGCGTCGCGCGCTCACGCAGCCGGATGCCAGCACGGCGCAGATCGTCGCGTCTGCGCCGACACTCGTCGATGTGCTCGCCCCGGTCTGGATCTCCTCGCCGTATCTTGTGCCGGAGATCCCGGATTCCGTGGAGTTCGACACGATTCTGCTCGTGGATGCCGCCGCCATCAACCTCGCCGAGGCCGCTCCGGCGATCCGGCGTGCTCGTCAGGTCGTCGCCTTCGGCGACCCGGTCACCCAGCGGCCGACCCCGTTCGACGTCGCGGTGGATCCGGGGGAGGAGTGGGAGCACGAGGTCCCCTTCGACGACGTCTCGGTATTCGAGCGCCTCTCCGAGCTGCTGCCGGTGATGACCCTGACGCGCAGCTACCGTGCCGGAGGCGAAGACCTCGCCGAGCTCATCAACGACGCCTTCTACGGCGGAGAGATCGTCTCGCTGCCGTGGGCCGGTTCCTATCTCGGGCGCGGCAGCCTGACCGTCGACTACGTGGAACGCGGAGTCGGAGCGCCCGACCCTGTCTCCGGCGCGGTCGAGAGTCCCGACGCCGAGGTCGCGCGGGTCGTCACGCTGGTCGTCGAGCATGCCGTGCACCGGCCGGCGGAGTCTCTCATGGTCGTCACCGCCAGTGCTCGCCATGCCGAGCGGGTGCGTGCCGCCGTCACGTCTGCATTCGCCGGTCGTTCGGATGTCTCGGAGTTCGTCTCCCGCGACACCGCCGAGCCGTTCGCCGTGCTCACACTGGAGGAGTCGGTCGCCGAGAGTCGCGATCGCGTGATCTTCTCTCTCGGGTATGGCCTGACCAAGCATGGACGCGTCCTCAGCGATTTCGGGGACCTCTCCACTCCGGATGGCGAGCGTCTGCTCACCGTCGGGATGACGCGCGCGCGTCGCTCGATGGTGCTGGTGTCGTCGATCCGTCCGTCATCGTTCGACGACGGACGGCTGGAGCACGGTGCGGCGACCCTGATGTCGATCCTGGGCGGTCTGGCCACCCGTGGTCGCGAGGCCCGCCTGGAGGACCTCGCGGATCCTCTCACCCTCGCCCTCGCCCGGGAGCTGCGTCGTCTGGGCGCCTCGGTCGACGTGGACTATCGCGGCCTGCTTCCCCTGGTCGCCCAGCACCAGGGCAAGGCCGTCGTGATCGAGTCCGACCCGGAATCGCGCGGCGAATCCCTGCGGGAGACGCTGCGTCTGCGACCCCAGGTGCTGCGCCGGCTCGGCTGGCACTATGTCCGGGTGCATGCGTTCGATCTGTACAGCGATCCGGCCACGGCCGCGACGCGGATCGCCGCCATCCTCGGCATCTCCGCTCAGGCCCGGCGGGCGGACACGGACACGCAGCCTATCGATCTCGACCCGCGCGATGGGTGACGAGTCGCGTCAGCGGATCGAGCGGGTGCCCGGCTCGCGTCGCGCCCGGCTCACCCCGGCACCAGGGACCGACCCCGCGCCCGATGTCTCCACGGATTCCGCGAAGGATGCGGCCGCATCCGCATCCCGGGCCTCGAAGGGCCCGAACGACGAACGCCTGATCCAGGACATCCCCCCGCACTACTGAGCGGCAGGTGGAGAGGCCCCCGTTTCCCGAAGGAACCGAGGGCCTGGACCCGACGCGACGGACGGATCAGCTCGATGCCGCGCCCTTGCGCAGCGCGTCGCGGATCTCGATGAGCAGCTCCTGCTCAGTCGGCAGGGTCTCCTCCTCGACGGCCGGATTCTTCGCGGCCTGACGCTCCTTGTACTTGTTCATCGGCACGACGAAGACGAAGTACACGACGAGCGCGACGGCGAGGAAGCTGATGATCGCCGAGATGAGGTCGCCCAGCGGAAAGGTGACCTCACCGTAGAGGCCCGTGAGCTTCGGACCGAAGTTGCCTGCCGCATCCGCCTCGAAGAAGAGCCCGACGAGCGGATTGATGATGCTGGACACCACCGCATTCACGATCGCGGTGAAGGCACCGCCGATGACCACGGCGACAGCCAGGTCGATCACGTTGCCCTTGGTGATGAACTCCTTGAACCCTTGGAACATGGGAACCCCCCGAAAGATCGTGACCTCAGGAAGAGGCCGGAGCCGCTGCGGGCGCCGGCTTGGCGCTCGTCGACGATTCCGACTTCGATGATGCCGAAGCATCCTTCGATCCCCCGGCATTGCTGCGCGAGTCCGTGCGATAGAAGCCGGAGCCGTTGAAGGTCACCCCGATCGACCCGTACTGCTTGCGGAGCGCTCCGCCGCACTCGGGACAGATGGTCAGCGCGTTCTCGGCGAAGCTCTGCACGGCGTCGAACTGATGGCCGCACGATGTGCAGGCATAGGCATAGGTGGGCATGGTGTCCTCGCGGTTCAGTGTCGCGATGGCGACAGGTTCAGGGTCTGCGACGGGGTCACGACGCCGGTCACCGGCTGGTCGTGCACCTCCCGCGGCAGGGAGTCGAGTATCTCGGAATCATAGATGACGGCGTAGACCGGCGGGCACTTCTCCATCGAGCCGATGGTCTTGTCGAAGTATCCGCGTCCCCAGCCCAGTCGCATGCCGGTGGGGTCGACGGCCGCCGCGGGGATGATCATCAGGTCGACGTCGTTCACGGCGATCGGGCCGAGAACCTCGCCGGCCGGCTCCGGCAGGCCGAACAAGCCCTCGGCGATCTCGCCGTCGTCGGTCGCGACCGCCCAGTCCAGCAACCCGTCGGATCGCGTCACCGGAAGCAGCACGCGGATGCCGCGCCGCACCGCCCGAGCGACGAAATCCCGGGTCCCCGGCTCGTTGGTCGTCGAGAGGAAGCAGGAGATGGACCGGGCGTCGTGTGCGTCGACGAGCGCGTCGAGGCGCTCGCCGATCGCGGATGCCGCGGCCTCGCGCTGGGCGTCCGAGAGGAGCTGGCGTCGCTCGCGGAGGTCCGCGCGCAGTGCGCGCTTGGCGTTCTCGACGTCATTCGACATGCCTCCGAGTCTACGCGGCGGTCCCGGTAGGCTGAGTGGATGCGAGTCCAGAAGATGAAGGCAGTCATTCCCGCAGCGGGCCTCGGAACACGATTCCTCCCGGCGACGAAGGCGATGCCGAAGGAGATGCTTCCCGTCGTCGACAAGCCGGCGATCCAGTACGTCGTCGAGGAAGCGGCAGGCGCCGGTATCGATGACGTCCTCATCATCATCGGGCGCAACAAGAACGCGATCTCCAACCACTTCGACGCGGTTCCCGAGCTCGAGGTGAAGCTCTTGGAGAAGGGCGACACCGGCCGGCTCGAGCGCGTCATGAAGTCGAGCGACCTCGCCGACATCCACTTCGTCCGTCAGGGCGAGCCCAAGGGACTCGGTCACGCCGTGCTCCGTGCGCGCAGCCATGTCGGAGACAATTCCTTCGCGGTCCTCCTCGGCGACGACCTCATCGACGAGCGCGACCCGCTGCTCACCACGATGATCGAGGAGCACGAGCGTACCGGCGCGGCGGTCATCGCGTTGATGGAGGTCGATCCCGCCAGCATCCAGATGTACGGGGCGGCCGCGGTCGAAGCGATCGAGGGCAGTGACGCCGTCCGCGTCACCGGTCTCGTCGAGAAGCCGGCTCCGGAGGATGCGCCGTCGAACCTCGCGATCATCGGCCGCTACATCCTGCCGGCATCCGTGTTCGAGATCCTCGAGCGCACCGAACCGGGCAAGGGCGGCGAGATCCAGCTCACCGACGCGCTGCAGGAGCTCGCAGCCGACCCGGACGGCCCCGGCGTCGTCGGTGTCGTCTTCCGAGGCCGTCGCTACGACACGGGCGACCGTGTCGACTACATCAAGGCGATCGTCCAGCTCGCATCCGACCGGGAAGACCTCGGGCCGGAGCTGCGGCCGTGGCTCAAGGAATTCGCGGAACGCCTCTAGGCGGTCACCGAGGTCGTGCTGATGTGCTGATGGATCTGGCGGTGGGGATGCGGCACGGTCCGGTCGAATTGCGTCTGGTGCGCACGCGCGACGCACGCGCTCTGCAGCATGAGCTGCTCAGCAACCGCTCATGGCTGCAGCCGTGGGAGGCGACGATTCCCTACGGAGCCGTGTCGTTCGACATGCGGCTCAGCATCCGCCGTCTGCTTCAGCAGTACCGCGATGGAGCCGGGTACCCCTTCGTCATGGTGCATGAGGGGCAGATCGCCGGTCAGCTGAACGTCTGGGGCATCGCGCGCGGCTCGCTGGCGTCGGCGACGATCGGATACTGGGTCAGCGAGAGGTTCGCGGGCAAGGGGATCACACCGACCGCGGTGGCGCTGGCGACGGACGCCTGCTTCACCGAGTTCGGTCTGCATCGGATGGAGATCTGCATCCGTCCGGAGAACGTCGCCAGCCTGCGCGTCGTCCAGAAGCTCGGCTTCCGCTACGAGGGGCTGCGCCGGCGGTTCATCCATATCGACGGCGACTGGCGGGACCACTACGCGTTCGCCCTCACCCGCGAGGACGTCCCGCAGGGCGTCCTGGCCAGATGGCTGAACGGACAGGTGCCGCCCGACGCAGCGACGATCCCGCCCTCCGACCGCCTGGCACTCTGATCGGCGAGGGGCGCCCAGCGTCGACACGCGCGTCTCCGGCCGCGACACGCGCCGCCTCTGACCGAGCAGGCGGGGTCCGGTCGCTTACCGTTGACGGTATGGACGGGCCGGTGCTGAGCGGGGGAGTGATCGTGCTCGTCGCCGTGCTCCTGTGGATGCTCTATCTGCTGCCCTCCTGGCGTGGACGCTTTCAGTACAACGCGGCCGAACGCAACGCCGTGCGCCTGAACCAGGCGCTGCGCGTGCTCGCCGAGACGAGCGAGACACCGGGCGAGGTGCGGCTCGAGCTCAACGCACGTACGGCGCTCGCGCAGCAGAAGCTCGCGAAGCGGGTGCAGGCGGAGAAGGAGACGGCGGAGCTCGAGGATCTACGCCGCCAACTCGCGGCCACACGCGCCGATCCCGTCGTCCGCCAGGCTCGTGCCCGGCGGCGGGTCCGCGCGACCGGGACGTCAGCCCTCGTCGTCGGTGTCGCGCTCGTGGCACTCGGTGCCTGGCAGGTCGCCGCGACCGGAACGTCGACACTGCTCTGGCTCGGCGGCGCCATCGTGGTGGCGACGGGTTTCCTGCTCCAGCGAATGGCAGTCGTCGCGATGCGGGCGGCCCGGCGGTCCGTGCCGCAGGCGGTCGCAGCAGCGCCCCGCGTGGCTCCGCCGCTGCATGATCAGGGACGGGCGAGCTGGACTCCGCGGCCGCTCCCCGAGCCACTGGTGTCGGTTGCGGGGTCGCGTGCCCAGGCGGCTCGCGCCGAGATGGACGCGCAGGACGAACGCCGCAAGGCGGCGCGACTGGCCGAACTCCGGGAGCGGGCCGAGCGGATGGCAGAACCTGCCCCGCCGCGGATCCCCGCGGCGGCGTCTCCATATGCCCGGATGGGCTTCGTGGACGACGCCGAGATCGAAGCGCATGTCCGCGAGATGCTCTCACGCCGAGCGGCGGGTTGAGAGTCGATTCTCGGCGTCGTCGCGGCGTGATAGCGTAGTTGACGATCACACGGGCCTATGGCGCAGTTGGTAGCGCGCCTCGTTCGCATCGAGGAGGTCAGGGGTTCGAATCCCCTTAGGTCCACACTGTGTTGAGACAGTGAGGAAGAGGCTCCGCTCCGGCGGGGCCTCTTCTGTTCTGTCAGACCGACACCTGACCGACGGCGCACCAGGCGACCGCCGGCAGCGTGAACGGAGCGTTCGGGTCGACGAGGTCAGCGGCGACGGCCTCCCGGATCCGTTCCTTCTGCACGACGTTGAGGCCGCTGACGTACTGGCCGATCGGGCCGATGCCCGCTGTGTATCCCGACCAGAGATCATCGAGGTCCTCGTAATGGCCGCGCGCCTCGATCTCCCCCGACTGGATCACAGTGAGCCCAGCATCCGTGAGCAGTCTCGAGAGATCCCCCTCCTTCGCGCCAACGAGTGTGTGGTCATCCGGTCTTGCGCCGATCGTCTCGCGAGCGGCACGCCAGAACGAGCCGAGCGCCTGCATCCTGTGCACGTCCCAGAAACACAGCGCGACGACACCGCCGGGGCGCGTGACGCGCGCCATCTCCGCCACGCCGCGCTGCGGATCCGTCATGAACCCGACGACGAGCGACGCCAGGGAGGCGTCGAAACTGTCCGCGGGATACGGCAGGTCTTCAGCGATCCCCTCGACGACTCGTGCGCCCGGTACGCGCTCCCGGCAGGCTTCGACGAACGGGGCCGACGGGTCGATCGCCTGGACATGGGCAGCGCCGACGCGGCGGGCCAGCTCAGCCGTGAGTCCGCCAGGTCCGCAGCCGACGTCCAGTACCTCCTGCCCTTCGCGGACTCCGGCGACCTCGGCGAATGCGGGCGCCAGGGTTGGTAGGAACCGGCCCATCAGCAAGTCGTAAGCACCGGCCGCGTGGAACATCGTGCTGCTCATGATCGAACCCTTCTGTCGTTCTTCCAGGGTCTCGGGTCATCTCACGGCGCGCATCGGTGATTCTGCCCATTCCCGGTGCCAGGATGTGTCTGTGCCCGCATTCTTCGGAGGACCGGAGTGGCCCGAGCTCGATGAAGCGCTCAACCGGTTCGATTTCGCCGCCGCCGCGCGCATCGCGGAGGCGTCCGTCGCGGTGGACCCCGCCGAACGGATGCTTGCGCACGGCATCTGTCTATCGTTCACCGACCAGCCGGACGCCGCGCAGAGGCTGCTCACCGAGTGCTTCCTGAGGTTCTCCGAGCAAGGTCTGAGTCGCGCGGCAGTTGCCGCCACGTTCCTCGGCCGCCTGCAGTTCTTCGCCTTCGATCGCTCGCATGTCGCGAACGGCTGGTTCGCCCGTGCGCGGTCAGCCGCGCGCGAGGGCGACGCGGTCGAGCGCGCACTCGCGTTCTTTCCGCTGCCGGCCTGTTTCCTCCCTGACCAAGAGGATCGCGAGCAGGTCGCTGCTGCGTCCCTCGCGGAGCTCCGCCGCGTCGGCAGAGTGGAACTCGAGGCGAAGATACTGGCAGACATCGGTGTGACGAGAGTCACACGCTCGCGCGTCGGAGATGGGATGACTGCGCTGGACGAAGCGATGACGATGGTGGTGAGCGGTGAAGCGCGCAGCGCGTTGACGACCATCGAGGTCGTGTGCGACTTCGCGACGGCGTGCGAGCGGACCGGCGACCTGGAGCGGACCCGGCAGTGGCTGGCGCAGGCCGAATCGGAACTCGGAATGGGGCATTGGGACGGACCCGCGTTCCTGTACGCCCATTGCCAGGGATCACTCGGAGCACTGCTCGCCGGGCTTGGTCGTTGGGGAGAGGCGGATGCTGCTCTTCGGCTCGCTGCTCAACGCGCCATATCGGCGCACAGCATCGCCAGAGTGGCTGCCATCGCGGATGACGTGCGCCGCCGAGCCCCTCGACCGGTGGATCCGCTGTTCGTGCTGACGAGGAGAGAGCGGGAGGTGATGACCCTTCTCCGCGACGGGCTCACCAACGCGGAGATCGCGACGCGGCAGCACAACTCCGTGCGCACGATCGATCATCACGTGAGTTCCATCCTCAGCAAGCTCTGCGTACGCAGCCGCACGGAAGCGGCGGTGCTCGCTGCGACGCTGCACCCGTGAGCGACGCGACACGCCCGGCGGTCCGCGCTGATTTGCCCGAACCTCGGGATCCGCGTAACTTATTACTTGTTCGCCCCACAGGGAAGCGGAGAGGCCGAGAGCCTTACCCCCCTCAAGCGGAGAACCACCTCCACCAAGATCCTCTCCTCCGAGAAGATCGGGACTTCACTTCTGTCCAAGTTGGAGCATCCATCCCGGCGGTTGTCGAATTGACAAGCTCGCCGGAACGGATAAGCTAGTGAAGTTGCCTCGGCGCCTTGAGCGCCGGACAGCAGATCTGGTTCTGAGCCGCTCGGCGAGTCGATTTGACACGCCGAACAGCGAAGATAAGATTGAGAAGTTGCCCTTCGGGCCTGGTTGTGATGACTGGGTCGGGGGAGCGTCCGATCCTTGAGAACTCAACAGCGTGCACTTGTCAAATGCCAAATTATCCTCGTCCAAGCCTTTTTGGTTTGGTTGAGAATTCCTTTGGATCAAAGACCAACTCCCTTTGTTGGGGGTTGGCATTCGGATGAAGTCAGCAATGAATTTGTCTCTTTGGTCGGTATCAAACTCGCTGCGTCACCGTTTTCCCGGTGGGGTATGCATTTCTTTTTTATGGAGAGTTTGATCCTGGCTCAGGATGAACGCTGGCGGCGTGCTTAACACATGCAAGTCGAACGGTGAAGCCCAGCTTGCTGGGTGGATCAGTGGCGAACGGGTGAGTAACACGTGAGCAACCTGCCCCTGACTCTGGGATAAGCGCTGGAAACGGCGTCTAATACTGGATACGAGCCACGACCGCATGGTCAGTGGTTGGAAAGATTTTTCGGTTGGGGATGGGCTCGCGGCCTATCAGCTTGTTGGTGAGGTAATGGCTCACCAAGGCGTCGACGGGTAGCCGGCCTGAGAGGGTGACCGGCCACACTGGGACTGAGACACGGCCCAGACTCCTACGGGAGGCAGCAGTGGGGAATATTGCACAATGGGCGGAAGCCTGATGCAGCAACGCCGCGTGAGGGATGACGGCCTTCGGGTTGTAAACCTCTTTTAGCAGGGAAGAAGCGAAAGTGACGGTACCTGCAGAAAAAGCGCCGGCTAACTACGTGCCAGCAGCCGCGGTAATACGTAGGGCGCAAGCGTTATCCGGAATTATTGGGCGTAAAGAGCTCGTAGGCGGTTTGTCGCGTCTGCTGTGAAATCTGGGGGCTCAACCCCCAGCCTGCAGTGGGTACGGGCAGACTAGAGTGCGGTAGGGGAGATTGGAATTCCTGGTGTAGCGGTGGAATGCGCAGATATCAGGAGGAACACCGATGGCGAAGGCAGATCTCTGGGCCGTAACTGACGCTGAGGAGCGAAAGGGTGGGGAGCAAACAGGCTTAGATACCCTGGTAGTCCACCCCGTAAACGTTGGGAACTAGTTGTGGGGTCCATTCCACGGATTCCGTGACGCAGCTAACGCATTAAGTTCCCCGCCTGGGGAGTACGGCCGCAAGGCTAAAACTCAAAGGAATTGACGGGGACCCGCACAAGCGGCGGAGCATGCGGATTAATTCGATGCAACGCGAAGAACCTTACCAAGGCTTGACATATACGAGAACGGGCCAGAAATGGTCAACTCTTTGGACACTCGTAAACAGGTGGTGCATGGTTGTCGTCAGCTCGTGTCGTGAGATGTTGGGTTAAGTCCCGCAACGAGCGCAACCCTCGTTCTATGTTGCCAGCACGTAATGGTGGGAACTCATGGGATACTGCCGGGGTCAACTCGGAGGAAGGTGGGGATGACGTCAAATCATCATGCCCCTTATGTCTTGGGCTTCACGCATGCTACAATGGCCGGTACAAAGGGCTGCAATACCGCGAGGTGGAGCGAATCCCAAAAAGCCGGTCCCAGTTCGGATTGAGGTCTGCAACTCGACCTCATGAAGTCGGAGTCGCTAGTAATCGCAGATCAGCAACGCTGCGGTGAATACGTTCCCGGGTCTTGTACACACCGCCCGTCAAGTCATGAAAGTCGGTAACACCTGAAGCCGGTGGCCTAACCCTTGTGGAGGGAGCCGTCGAAGGTGGGATCGGTAATTAGGACTAAGTCGTAACAAGGTAGCCGTACCGGAAGGTGCGGCTGGATCACCTCCTTTCTAAGGAGCATCTGACACCCGTTGTTCTTTGAACTGCGCGGTGTCCAGAACCCAGATCGAGCCCGTTCGTGGTTCGCTGGGAGCTCATGGGTGGAACATTTGACATGGTGTGAAGGATGTTGTTCTTCTTTAGTACGTCGGGTTTTCGGATCTGGTTGGAACGGGGAGGGTGGCGGATGTCACATCTGCACGCTGTTGGGTCCTGAGGGACCGGAAACGATTGTCACTTTCGGGTGGTGGTCGGGACTGTTCCTCTGGGCCTCTTTCTGTTTCCCCTTTGGGGGTTGTGGATGGGGGTACCGCCCGTACTTTGAGAACTACACAGTGGACGCGAGCATCTTGCAGCTGATCTTCGGATCGGTTGCACAAGATGATCTTAAAGATCATTAGTCAATTTCAGATCCAGTTTTAGTGACTGGGTCGAGTTTTTGATTCAAACTCATGTGATTTCAAGTCTTTAAGAGCAAACGGTGGATGCCTTGGCATCTGGAGCCGAAGAAGGACGTAGCAATCTGCGATAAGCCTCGGGGAACTGATAAGCAAGTTTTGATCCGAGGGTGTCCGAATGGGGAAACCCCGCTGGGCGGCGTGCCGACCTAGTGACTCCCGCCTGAATATATAGGGCGGGTAGAGGGAACGTGGGGAAGTGAAACATCTCAGTACCCACAGGAAGAGAAAGCAACCGCGATTCCGTTAGTAGTGGCGAGCGAAACCGGAACAGGCTAAACCTAGCGTGTGTGATAGCCGGCAGGTGTTGCACGTTGGGGGTTGTGGGACTTTTCAGTCATTTCTGCCGAGATGGCGGCGTTACAAGAAGGTATAGACGAACGGTCTTGAAAGGCCGGTCATAGAGGGTGCCAACCCCGTAGTCGAAATGCCTCTCTTGGCGCGAAGAGTATCCCAAGTAGCACGGGGCCCGAGAAATCCCGTGTGAATCTGTCAGGACCACCTGATAAGCCTAAATACTCCCAGATGACCGATAGCGGACAAGTACCGTGAGGGAAAGGTGAAAAGTACCCCGGGAGGGGAGTGAAATAGTACCTGAAACCGTTTGCTTACAAACCGTTGGAGCCTCCTTAGTAGGGGTGACAGCGTGCCTTTTGAAGAATGAGCCTGCGAGTTAGCGATATGTGGCGAGGTTAACCCGTGAGGGGTAGCCGTAGCGAAAGCGAGTCTGAATAGGGCGATTCAGTCGCATGTCCTAGACCCGAAGCGAAGTGATCTATCCATGGCCAGGTTGAAGCGACGGTAAGACGTCGTGGAGGACCGAACCCACTTAGGTTGAAAACTGAGGGGATGAGCTGTGGATAGGGGTGAAAGGCCAATCAAACTTCGTGATAGCTGGTTCTCTCCGAAATGCATTTAGGTGCAGCGTTGCGTGTTTCTTGCCGGAGGTAGAGCTACTGGATGGCCGATGGGCCCTACAAGGTTACTGACGTCAGCCAAACTCCGAATGCCGGTAAGTGAGAGCGCAGCAGTGAGACTGTGGGGGATAAGCTTCATAGTCGAGAGGGAAACAACCCAGACCACCAACTAAGGTCCCAAAGCGCGTGCTAAGTGGGAAAGGATGTGGAGTTGCTGTGACAACCAGGAGGTTGGCTTAGAAGCAGCCACCCTTGAAAGAGTGCGTAATAGCTCACTGGTCAAGTGATTCCGCGCCGACAATGTAACGGGGCTCAAGCACGCCACCGAAGTTGTGGCATTGACATTATTGGTAGGCCTTCGTGGTCCAGCCGTGTTGATGGGTAGGAGAGCGTCGTGTGGCCAGCGAAGCGGCGGTGTGAACCAGCCGTGGAGGCTACACGAGTGAGAATGCAGGCATGAGTAGCGAATGACGTGTGAGAAACACGTCCTCCGAAAGACCAAGGGTTCCAGGGTCAAGCTAATCTTCCCTGGGTAAGTCGGGACCTAAGGCGAGGCCGACAGGCGTAGTCGATGGACAACGGGTTGATATTCCCGTACCGGCGAAGAACCGCCCAAGCTAATCCAGTAGTGCTAAGTGTCTGAATCCTAGTGACTGATCCCTTCGGGGTGACGCTCTGGGCCTAGCGCACGACCCCATGCTGGTGCGGTTAGCGTATTAACAGGTGTGACGCAGGAAGGTAGTCCAGCCGGGCGATGGTAGTCCTGGTGCAAGTGCGTAGGCCGAGTCGTAGGCAAATCCGCGACTCATTGAGGCTGAGACACGATGCGGATAAAAAGTGGATGATCCTATGCTGCCAAGAAAAGCATCGACGCGAGGTTCAAGCCGCCCGTACCCCAAACCGACTCAGGTGGTCAGGTAGAGAATACCAAGGAGATCGAGAGAATCGTGGTTAAGGAACTCGGCAAAATGCCCCCGTAACTTCGGGAGAAGGGGGGCCTTCGGCGTATAGGGATTTACTCCCAAAAGCGTTTGGAGGCCGCAGAGACTAGTGGGTAGCGACTGTTTACTAAAAACACAGGTCCGTGCCAAGTCGCAAGACGATGTATACGGACTGACGCCTGCCCGGTGCTGGAAGGTTAAGAGGACCGGTTAGCCGCAAGGCGAAGCTGAGAATTTAAGCCCCAGTAAACGGCGGTGGTAACTATAACCATCCTAAGGTAGCGAAATTCCTTGTCGGGTAAGTTCCGACCTGCACGAATGGCGTAACGACTTCCCAACTGTCTCAACCGCGAACTCGGCGAAATTGCATTACGAGTAAAGATGCTCGTTACGCGCAGCAGGACGGAAAGACCCCGTGACCTTTACTATAGCTTTGTATTGGTGTTCGGTGTGGCTTGTGTAGGATAGGTGGGAGACTTTGAAGCGTGGACGCTAGTTCATGTGGAGTCATTGTTGAAATACCACTCTGGTCACTCTGGATATCTAACTTCGAACCGTAATCCGGTTCAGGGACAGTGCATGGTGGGTAGTTTAACTGGGGCGGTTGCCTCCCAAAAAGTAACGGAGGCGCCCAAAGGTTCCCTCAACCTGGTTGGTAATCAGGTGTCGAGTGTAAGTGCACAAGGGAGCTTGACTGTGAGACTGACAGGTCGAGCAGGGACGAAAGTCGGGACTAGTGATCCGGCAGTGGCTTGTGGAAGCGCTGTCGCTCAACGGATAAAAGGTACCTCGGGGATAACAGGCTGATCTTGCCCAAGAGTCCATATCGACGGCATGGTTTGGCACCTCGATGTCGGCTCGTCGCATCCTGGGGCTGGAGTAGGTCCCAAGGGTTGGGCTGTTCGCCCATTAAAGCGGTACGCGAGCTGGGTTTAGAACGTCGTGAGACAGTTCGGTCCCTATCCGCTGCGCGCGTAGGAAGTTTGAGAGGATCTGACCCTAGTACGAGAGGACCGGGTTGGACGAACCTCTGGTGTGTCAGTTGTTCCGCCAGGAGCACCGCTGATTAGCTACGTTCGGGATGGATAACCGCTGAAAGCATCTAAGCGGGAAGCCGGCCTCAAGATGAGACTTCCATACCTTCGGGTGAGAGGCTCCCAGCCAGACTACTGGGTTGATAGGCCAGATGTGGAAGCACGGTAACGTGTGCAGCTGACTGGTACTAATAAGCCGATGACTTGATAACACACCGTTTGTTGGTGCTACGCGTCCACTGAGTGGTTCTCGATGTACGGTCGAGAACCGCATGACAACATTGACTTTGTTATGTGTATTTGATTGAAACATCTATAGTGTTTCGGCGGCCATAGCGTGAGGGAAACGCCCGGTTACATTCCGAACCCGGAAGCTAAGCCTCACAGCGCCGATGGTACTGCAGGGGGGACCCTGTGGGAGAGTAGGACACCGCCGGACTTCTTTTAAGCAAATGGCCACCCATCGTTGGGTGGCCATTTCGCGTTAACGTGTTGAACCCTCACCGCATCAGCCGGGATTCCAGCACCGCGGCGGTCTCCTTGACGGCTTCGGCCAGCGGCCGTTCCTGGACGTCGCCGCCGGCCCAGGTCAGGGCGACGGCGGCCACCGGCCAGCCGGAATGATCGCGCACCGGAGCGCCGACCGAACGGAGCCCGTCGGCGACCTCGCTGTCTTCGACGGCGAAGCCGCGTGCGCGGACCTCGCGGAGAAGCTCTCGCAGCTCAGCGGGTGTCCGCGGTCCGCGACCGGTGCGGTCGGGGAATGCGGAGGCGCTGGGGTAGAGCGCCCTGACCTGCTCTCGCGGTAGCGCCGCGAGCATCGCCCTGCCGCTGGCGGTGAGGTGGGCGGGCAGCCGGACGCCGACCTCGGTGACCAGGGCGGGGCGCCGTGGAGCGCGCTCCTCCACGATGTAGAGGACGTCACCACCGCTCATCACGGCCAGGTGCGCGCTCTCTCCGATCCGATCGGAGAGCGCCGCGATCAGCGGACGGCCGAGCCGTGCCAGCGGTTGCTGTCTGGCGTACCCGCTGGCCAGTTCGAACGCCGAGGTGCCGAGACCCCACCGGCGCTCTTCGCGCAGATGCAGGACGAAGCCGTGCGCGGACAGGGTCGACAGCAGGTGGTACACCGTCGAACGAGGCAGCTCGAGCTCCCGTGCGATCGCGGAGGCGGCCACCGGGGCCGGACGCCCGGCGAGGTAGCGGAGGATGCGGAGAGTGCCGTCGGCCGCGGGGACCCGCGAGGCTGCTGCGATGTCTGGGATCACAGACACAGGATGTCATGAACCGCTGTCGCGGTCGAGCCGTCGGGTGTGGAATCTAATCATGAATGATCTGCCTTCCGTTCTCATCGGCCACCAGCCGCTGACACCCGCCGACGTGGTCGCCGTCGCCCGTCATGGTGCCCCGGTCGTGATCGCCCGGGAGGCCGAAGATCGCGTGGCACGAACGCGCACGGTCATCGACGGCCTCGCCGCCGATCCGCATCCGCACTACGGTGTCTCCACCGGCTTCGGTGCGCTCGCGACGACCTTCATCGCTCCGGAACGACGGCTGCAACTGCAGGCCAGCCTGATCCGATCACACGCGGCAGGTACCGGGGACGAAGTCGAGCGCGAAGTCGTCCGCGGGCTGCAGCTGCTCCGCCTGCAGACCCTCGCCTCTGGCCGCACCGGTGTGCGCCCGCTCGTCGTGCAGACCTACGCCGCGATGCTCAATGCGGGAGTGACGCCCGTGGTGCGCGAATACGGCTCGCTCGGATGCTCCGGCGACCTCGCGCCGCTCGCGCACATCGCGCTCGCGGCGATGGGGGAGGGCGACGCACGGAACGCCGAGGGAACGCTGCTCCCGGCATCCGAGGCGCTCGAAGCCGCCGGCATCGCGCCCCTCACGCTGGTGGAGAAGGAGGGCCTCGCCCTCATCAACGGCACCGACGGCATGCTCGGGATGCTCGTGCTCGCGTTGCACGATCTGGAGATGCTCCTCATCACCGCCGATGTCGCGGCGGCGATGTCCGTGGAGTCGCAGCTCGGCACCGACGCCGTCTTCGCCGCCGACCTGATGGCACTGCGCCCGCAGCCGGGGCAGCAGGTGTCGGCAGCCAACCTGCGCGCGTTCCTGTCGGGTTCGCCGATGGTCGCCAGCCACAAGGGACCGGATGACGGCCGCGTCCAGGACGCGTACTCGCTGCGCTGCTCTCCGCAGGTGCACGGCACGGCCCGCGACACGATGTCCCACGCCGCGACCGTCGCGGACCGCGAGCTCGCGAGCGTCATCGACAACCCCGTCATCACGCTGGACGGGCGGATCGAATCGAACGGCAACTTCCACGGTGCGCCGGTGGCGGCCGTCCTCGACTTCCTCGCGATCTCGGTCGCCGACGTCGCATCGGTGTCGGAACGCCGCACCGACCGGGCGCTCGACCCGGCGCGCAGCCACGGGCTCCCGCCCTTCCTCGCCGACGAGGTGGGCGTCGACTCTGGGCTCATGATCGCCCAGTACGCCGCGGCCGGCATCGTGTCCGAACTGAAGCGCCTCGCCGTTCCAGCATCCGTCGATTCCATCCCGTCGTCCGCGATGCAGGAGGATCACGTGTCCATGGGCTGGGCTGCGGCGCGCAAGCTCCGCCGAGCGATCGACGGTCTGGGTCGCGTGCTCGCGATCGAGATCCTCACCGGCGCGCGGGCCCTGGACCTGCGCGCCCCCCTCGAAGCGGGTCCGGCCACCTGCGCGGTGCGCGACCTCGTGCGCACCGTCGCCGCCGGTCCCGGCCCCGACCGGTTCCTGTCGCCCGAGATGGAAGCCGTCACCGCACTCGTCCAGTCGGGCGCTGTCGCCCGCATCGCAAAGGAGTACGTGAATGTCTGACACTTCCGCACGCTCAGTGACCCATCACAACATCCGCGCAGCGCGCGGCAACGTGCGCACCGCGAAGAGCTGGGGCGCCGAGGCCGCCAAGCGGATGCTGATGAACAACCTCGACCCAGAGGTCGCCGAGCACCCGGAAGACCTCGTCGTCTACGGCGGCACCGGAAAGGCCGCGCGCTCCTGGGAGGCGTACGACGCGATCGTACGCACACTCGACGAGCTGGAGCCCGACGAGACGCTGCTCGTGCAGTCCGGTAAGCCCGTCGGCGTCTTCCGCACGCACGAGTGGGCGCCCCGGGTGCTCATCGCCAACTCCAACCTCGTCGGCGATTGGGCGACCTGGCCGGAGTTCCGCAAGCTCGAGGAGCTCGGACTGATCATGTATGGCCAGATGACGGCCGGATCGTGGATCTACATCGGCACCCAGGGTATTCTGCAGGGCACCTACGAGACCTTCGCGGCCGTCGCCCGATCGCTCGGACGGGAGTCCCTGAAGGGCACGCTCACCCTCACCGGCGGCGCCGGGGGCATGGGCGGTGCGCAGCCGCTGGCCGTGACCATGAACGACGGTGCGGTGCTCATCGTCGATGTCGACGAGACCCGGCTCGCCCGCCGTGTCGACCACGGGTATCTCGACGAGTACCACACCGACCTCGACACCGCAGTCGCGCGTGCGGTCGCTGCGAAGGACTCCGGTGAATCGCTGTCGGTCGGCGTCGTCGGCAATGCGGCCGAGGTGTTCCCCGAGTTGCTGCGTCGGGGTGTGCCGATCGACATCGTCACCGACCAGACCAGCGCCCACGACCCGCTCGCCTACCTGCCGATCGGCATCGAGGTCGGGGAGTGGAAGCGCGAGGCGGAGCGCGACGCCGAGGAGTTCACCCGCCGTTCGCGGGAGTCGATGGCAGCTCACGTGGCCGCGATGGTGGCATTCCAGGATGCCGGGGCCGCAGTCTTCGACTACGGCAACTCGATCCGTGCCGAGGCGGTGCTGGGCGGCTTCGCGCGCGCCTTCGAGTTCCCCGGCTTCGTGCCGGCGTATATCCGCCCGCAGTTCGAGGAGGGCCGCGGCCCGTTCCGCTGGGCGGCGCTCTCCGGTGACCCGGAGGACATCTACAAGACCGACCGCGCGATCGCCGAGCTCTTCCCCGAAGATGCGGCGCTGCACCGGTGGCTGGAGAAGGCCGGCGAGAAGGTGCATTTCGAGGGACTGCCGGCCCGCATCTGCTGGTTGGGTTACAAGGAGCGGCACCTCGCCGGTCTGAAGTTCAACGAGATGGTGGCTTCGGGCGAGCTGTCGGCGCCGATCGTGATCGGCCGCGACCACCTCGACTCCGGTTCCGTCGCCTCGCCGTATCGTGAGACCGAGGCGATGAAGGATGGCTCCGACGCGATCGCGGATTGGCCGCTGCTGAACGCGCTGCTGAACACGTCGTCCGGGGCCTCCTGGGTGTCGCTGCATCACGGCGGCGGTGTCGGCATCGGCCGCAGCATCCACGCCGGCCAGGTGTCGGTCGCCGACGGCACCGCGCTCGCCGCGGAGAAGCTCGAGCGGGTGCTCACCAACGACCCCGGCACCGGTGTCATGCGCCATGTCGACGCCGGCTATGAGCACGCCCGCGACATCGCCCGCGAGCGCGGACTCAAGGTGCCGATGCTGTGATGCGTACTCTGATCACGAACATCGGGGAGCTGACGACCAACGTCCGCGCGGACGGCGACCCCTGCGGGACGCTGTACGACGCTGCCGTCCTCATCGAGGAGGGCTGCATCGCCTGGGTGGGCTCGTCGGCGGAGGCTCCGCCGGTCACAGAAGTGCGGGACGCCGGCGGGCGTGCGGTGATCCCCGGTTTCGTGGACAGCCACAGTCACCTCGTCTTCGCGGGCGATCGCGCGGTGGAGTTCGAGGCGCGGATGGCGGGGCAGAAGTATGCTGCCGGCGGCATCCGCTCGACCGTCGCCGCGACTCGCGCCGCCTCGGAAGACGAACTGCGGGCACGGCTGCGCGGTTTCCTCGATGAGATGCTCGCTCAGGGCACGACGACCGTCGAGATCAAGAGCGGCTACGGGCTCGACGTCGAGACGGAGGAGCGCCTCGTCCGCCTCGCCGCCGAAGTGACGTCCGAGGTGACATTCCTCGGTGCGCACGTGGTCCCGGCCGAGTACGCCGATCGCGCGGACGACTACGTCGATCTGGTGACCGGGCCGATGCTGGATGCCTGTGCTCCGCACGCGAAATGGATCGACGTCTTCTGCGAGACCGGTGCCTTCACTGTGGCGCAGTCGCGGAGGGTGCTGGAGGCCGGTGTCGCCCGCGGTCTCGTACCCCGCGTGCACGCGAGTCAGCTGGGCCCTGGCGACGGTGTGCAGCTCGCGGTCGACCTGGGCGCGGCATCCATCGATCACGGCACCTACCTGACCGAAGACGATGTGAGCGCGCTCGCCGCATCCGACACGGTGCTCACTCTGCTGCCCGGCGTCGAGTTCTCCACCCGCCAGCCTTACCCGGATGCCCGCCGGCTCATCGACGCCGGCGTGACGGTGGCCCTCGCCTGCGACACCAATCCCGGCTCCAGCTTCACGAGCTCGATGCCCTTCTGCATCGCCGTCGCCGTGCGGGACATGGGCATGACGCCCGCCGAGGCCGTGTGGGCCGCCACAGCCGGGGGAGCGCGGGCGCTGCGCCGCGACGATATCGGCGTCATCGCGCCGGGGAAGCGGGCCGATCTGGTGCTGGTGGATGCGCCGACGCGCATCCACCTCGCCTATCGACCCGGCGTTCCTCTCGTCTCGCGCGTATGGAAGGACGGTGTCGCTGTCCGCTGAGTCCTGCCGTCAGCGGCGCGCCGCGAGCCCGGCGAGCAGCTCCAGGACGCAGAGCGCCGCGAGGCGAACGGTGCGTGCGTCGTCGGCATCTGCCGTGGCGTCGACCTCCGCCAGATCCGCGCTGACGACACGCGCGTCGCTCGCCACCGCCCGCGTGAGCGCGCGCAGCTCCCACGCCTGCAGTCCGCCGGGGACGCTGGCGGGGCAACCGGGGGCGACCGCCCGGTCGCAGACATCGACGTCGATGTCCAGGTGCACGCGCGGGTCGGGCCCGGCGCCGGCGACCTCGAGCGCCTCGGCCACCACGTCGTCGATGCCGCGACGGCGCAGTTCGTCGAGTGTGATCACCCGGATGCCCCAGTCCGCAGCGCGCCGCGCGTAGGCGACCGAGTTGGCGAAATCGGCGATGCCGATCTGCACGATGCGCGTCGGGTCGACGCGGGTCGTGTCCAGAGGCGAGGCAGCGGGTGCATCCTGGATCAGACGGCGCACGGGGGTGCCGTTGGAGACGCCGTCGCGAAGGTCGAAGTGGGCATCGAACGTGATGAGGCCGGTGGCCGCGGCGCCGAGGGCCACCGGGTAGGTGAGCGAGTTGTCTCCGCCGATCGCGATGACCAGCTCTGCGGCCGCGCTCAGTTCGCGGACCCGCGCGATGGTGTCGGCCTCGCCCGCATCTCCGTCGGGTTCCGCCACGTCTCCGGCATCCGTGATCCTCAGCACGTCGTTCAGATCGACCGCGGGCGGTCCCATCAGAGCGGTCCCGTAGCGCTTCAGGGCCTCGCGTACGGCGGCCGGCGTCGCGTGCGCCCCGGTCGGCGACAGGGAGGTGCGCCACACGGGGACACCGAGAAGCACGGCATCCGCCGTCCCCTCGAACGCGGGCCAGCCGCCGGCGCGCGGCCAGAGCGGATCGTAAGACAGGGCCATGTCAGACTCCAGGGATCAGGGCATGGGCGATCGTGAAGATCGCCAGGCCGGCGAGGGCTCCGACGAACGTTCCGTTGAGGCGGATGTACTGCAGGTCGCGGCCGACCATGAGCTCGATCTTCTCCGTCGTCTCGGCCGGGTCCCAGCGCTCCACGGTGTCGGTGATGATCGAGGCGATGTCGTGCCGGTACCTGTCCACGAGGAACACGGCCGCATCGGAGACCCACATGTCGACGCGGTGCTGCAGGGCGGCATCGTTGGTCAGGCGGGCGCCGATCTCCTGCAGGGCCTGCGCGGCGCGGCGTCGCAATCCGCTCTCGGGGTCGGCGAGAGCGGTGAGCAGACCGGCCTTCGCGGTGTTCCATGCCTCGGCGGCCAGCGCGCCGACGCGGGGGCTGTCGAACAGTGTGGCCTTGGCGTTCTCCAGCTTCGCGCGGGTCGCCGGGTCGTGCTGCAGATTGTCGGCGAGACGGTTCAGATAGCCGTCGACGGCGAGGCGGGCCGGATGCTGCGAATCGGCTTGCACCGCATGGATGAAGCGCACAGCCTCGTTGTAGGCGGTATCGTCCACGAAGCGGTGTGCGAGCTTCGGCACCCATGACGGAAGCCGCCGCGAGATGAGGCCGTTGAAGGCGACGGCGTTGGCGTCGAGCCACGTCGAGATGCTGTCCACGGCGAGATCCACGGCGCCGTGGTGGGCGTCGGCTTCGACGATCTTCCCGAGCCACGCACCGGCGGGCGGCCCCCATTCCGGCGACACCAGGTGCTCGCGGGCGAGGTCGGTGATCAGGTCGCGGACGTCGTCGTCGCTGAGCGCGTTCAGCACCGCGGAGGCGACAGCGGCGCCTTCTGTCGCCACGCGCTCGGCATGGGGGGCTTCGCGCAGCCATTCGCCGGCGCGCTGCGCGATGGCGGTGTTCGACAACTTGGCGCGCACGACGGATGCTTCGAGGAAGTTCGTCTCGACGAACTCGCCGAGGCTGCGCCCGATCTCGTCCTTGCGACTCGGGATGATCGCGGTATGCGGGATCGGCAGGCCCAGCGGTCGGCGGAACAGCGCGGTGACGGCGAACCAGTCCGCGAGGGCGCCGACCATGCCGCCCTCGGCGGCGGCCCGCACATACGCCAGCCAATCGAGGCGCTCCTGGAACGCGAACGCGATCACGAAGACGATCGCCATGAAGATCAGAGCGCCGAGCGCGACCGCCTTCATGCGGCGCAGGGCGCTGAGCCGCACCTGATCGGCGGGGGAGAGCTGCGTCATCGGAGTTCGCGGCATGGGGCCATCCTTTCACGCGGACATGCGAATGCCCGCGGTGCCAGGCGGCGCCTGGCTCGGCACCCGGAAATGTCCGCAGCCGGAGTAACCTCGAACCGTGATCGAAGACATCAAGAAGCGTGCACTGCACCGCACCAGCATCCTCGAGGGGCAGATGCGCGGGGTCGCGCGGATGATCGAGAACGAGGAGTACTGCATGGACATCATCACGCAGTCGCGTGCGATTCAGCGGTCTCTAGAATCTTTGAATCGTCTGCTGCTGGAGAACCACCTCCGCACCCACGTCACGCACATGTTCGAGCACGGCGGCGAGGAGCGCGACAAGGCGGTGCTCGAGCTGCTGAAGGCTTTCGACTTCGACTCGAAGTAGCGCGCTCCTCGCGGGACCTACGTCACGATTCCAGAGGTCCCAGCCACGCCGTCGCCATGGTCGCATGGGCCGATTCCGGGTCGGAGGGATGGAACGCCCCGGCGAGCACATCCCGGTAGAGGCGGGAGAGCTCGTTCGAGGAGAAGTACGAGCCACCGCCGGCGACCAGCATCGCCTCGTCGACGACCCCCTTCGCCATCACGATCGCGCGGTGCTTCACGCCGGAGAGCAGCGAGAACCAGCGGCTGCCGTTGTCGGCGAGCTCGTCGACATCGCGAGCGAGGGCGGCTATCTGCGGAGGCAGGGCGTCGTAGGCGAGTCCCATCGAGGCGATCCGCCAGCGGATGTCGGGGTCCTGGCTGTAGGCGGCGCCGGTCTTCTTCGAGCGGCGTTTCTGCGCCGTCTCGGCGGCGAGTTCCAGTGCGCGTCGCGCGATCCCGGTGTACACCGAGGCCAGGAGGATCTCGAAGACCGCGAAGATGCCGAAGACGATCGGGTCTGGATTGGCGCCGGGATCGATGCGGCGCACCACATGCTCGGCCCGGGCGACGGCTCCGTTCAGGCGCGTCGTCCGGCTCTGCGTTCCGCGCATGCCGAGCGTGTCCCAGTCGTCACCGGTGACGACGGCATCGGTGCGCTCGACGAAGGCGAAGACGAGTTTCGGCGCATCTTCGCTCGTGGTGTCCAGGCCGTGCAGGCCGAGCTTCGTCCACACCGGGGCGAGGGAGGTGAAGATCTTCGTGCCGGTGAACGCGTAGCCGCCGTCGGGGAGCGGTGCGGCATCCGTATCGCTGTCGAACAGCACGAGGTCGTTGCCGCCCTCGCTGATCCCGAAGGCGAAGACCTCACCGGCGACCGCGCCGTCCTGAACGAACTCCAGCCCGGGAACACCGCGGTCAGCGAAGACCTTGGCGACGCCGGTCCACACCAGATGCATGTTGATGGCGAGCGCGGTGGCGGGGGCCGCCGTCGCCAACCGCTGCTGCAGGATCGCGGCCTCCGCGAGACCGAGACCGGCACCGCCGCGCGAGGCGGGAACGAGGATCGACAGGTATCCGGCGTCGCGCAGTTCGTCGAGATCCTGCTGCGGGAACGTGTTCTCCCTGTCATGAATCGGGGCGCGCTCGCGGATGCGCTCGAGCAGCGCGTCGGGGAGGATCGTGGCGGGATCGAAGGTGCTCATGTCACGGCCTCCAGCAGCTGGCGGATGGATTCGTCCGGTTCGTCGCGGTGCAACGAGTGCCCGGCTCCCGAGACGACGGACATCGTGATGTTCGGGTTGCTCGCGATGACCTCTTCGGCCAGCGTGCCGGTGAAGAGGCTGTAGACGGCGGGGTCGGCGCCGATCACGTGGGTCGGAACGCTCAGTCTGGCGGCATCCGCTCGCACATCCCACGGCCTGTTCTGCGCGCTGGTCTGCTCGACCGCCCAGCGGCTCGTGCGCAGCACGGCATCCACCTTCAATTCCTGATCCTGGGGATGCCAGTGCGGATGCTCCGACCGCACCGTTTCGACACGGGGATCGGTGAAGGCGCGCTCCTGGCTCTTGCGGATGACGTTCGCGTCGCGCCCCTCGACCAGGATCGCCGGGTCGATGAGCACGAGTCGTCGTGTCCACTCCGGAGCGGATGCCGCGGCGACGGTGCTCGCTGCTCCGCCGAGCGAGTGCCCGACCACGGCGTTCCAGGGGCCACCACCGGCAGGGAGTGTGGCGACGAGGTCGGCGGCGTAGGCAGAGACCGTGTAGTCCAGAGCTCGAGGGGCATCACCGTGACCGCGCAGATCGACGGCCGTCGCGTGCCAGCCGGCCGCCGCCAACGCGTCGCCGAGGCGCCACATCAGGGCGCCGGATGAGCCGAGGCCGTGGACGAGCAGCGCACTGCGTGGGGAAGCGGGCTCTCCCCAGCAGATGCGGGGGAGAGCGAGGGGAGCAGGCATGGTCTCAGCCTAGGACGGCGTGCCGGTCGAGGGCGTGGCTTCAGTCGATCGGCGGCATGTCCGCGGTGATCGTGAGCACCCGCGCCGCGGCGGCGTGGCCTGCGGCGAGACGCTCGATCAGCGGGCGATCCTCCAGGGTCGCCGCGAGGAAGCCCGAGGCGAAGGCATCACCCGCGCCCACCGGCTCCACGACGTCGACCCGGGGCGCCGGAACGAAGACAGGGTCGGCATCGCCGTCGAAAGCGGTGGCGCCGACGTCACCGTCCTTCACGACGAGCAACCCCGTTCCCGGCAGGTGCGCACGGATGTCCTCTGCCGTGCGCGTCCCCCAGATCCGCTCCGCCTCGTCGCGTCCCACGAAGCAGATGTCGGCGGCGTCGGCGAGACGGGCGAGGGTGGCCGCGGCATCCGCCATGCTCCACAGCTGACGGCGGTCATTGACATCGAAGGAGACCAGGGCGCCGGCCGAGCGTGCATCGGTGAAGAGACGGTCGACCATCGCCCGGGAAGACGAGGACAGCGCCGGAGTGATCCCGGTGGTGTGCACGATTCGCACGCCGACGAGCCGATCGAGGGCGAGGAAGCCGGGTGCCATCGCCGCCGCGGCCGAGCCGCGGCGGTAATAGTAGACAGACGAGTTCACGGCGCCGGGGTCCTTGAACATCACGCCGGTGGGAGCATCCGGGTCCCGTTCGACCCAGAGCTCGATGCCGCGGCGCGCGAGCTCCGACACGATCCGCGACCCGAGCGGGTCATCGCCCAGCCGAGACGCCCAGGCCGCACGATGCCCGGCGGCGACGATTCCCGCGGTGACGTTCGATTCGGCGCCGGCGAGCCCGATCGTCGCGGCGTCGGCGTCGGCCAGTGCGGCACCGGTGGGGACGATCAGGGCCATCGTCTCGCCGACGCAGACGATCGCGGGCGGGCCGGCAGGGGAGGAGATGCTCATGAGGGGGTGACCGCCACAGGTTCGGTGTCTGGATAGGGGCTGGGATCGCGGTGGCGCAGGTCGGGGAAGGAACGGACGAAGACGACCGAGACGATCAGGCCCGCCGCCGCGAAGAGCGCCGCGGCCAGGTAGGCGCCGCGCGCGCCGCCGGTGGCGTCGATGAGGAAGCCCCCGATGGCGGATCCTGCTGCGGCACCGATGAGCTGCCCGGTTCCGGCCCAGCCGAAGGCCTCGGCCGTCTCGCTGAACTTCACGCTCGCCGTCGTGATCGCGAACAGCACCGCGAGGGCCGGGGCGATGCCGATGCCGGCGAGGATCAGCGTGCCGCCCAGCCAGAAGGCATCGAGCGAGACCATGGTCAGCGAGAGGCCGATGGTGATGATGACGAACCGCCGCGCCATCGCCCACGGGCCGATCGGGATGTGCCCGAACGCGAGGCCGCCGGCGAGGCTGCCGACCGAGAACACCGCGAGCACGAGGCCGGCGGCGAGGCTGCCGTGGTCGAAGGTCGCCACCACACCGACCTCGACGGCCGCGCAGGCGCCGATGAGGAGGAAGCCGATGACGGTTGCGAGCATGACCGGGGGCTTCAGCACGACCTTGCCGAACGCGTTCCGGCTGCGCGGGATGCGGACGCGGCCGACCTCGGGCGACAGGATGAACCAGGCTCCTCCGCCGACGAGGATGATCGCGACGAGGAGCAGGCCCTGCACGGTGCCGACCTGGGTCGAGACGAGCGTGATGACGACCGGTGCGATGATCCAGATGATCTCCTGCAGCGAGGCGTCGAGCGAGAACAGCGGAGTCAGCTGCGACGAGTTGACCAGCTTCGGGTAGATGGTGCGTGCGGCGGACTGGATCGGCGGCGTCGACAGGCCCGCGAGCATCCCGAGAGCCATGAATCCCGGCACGTTCAGCGGGAGCAGGGCGAGGGCGAGGACGGCGACGACACAGACGCTGAGCGTGAGGGTGATGACGCGCCGCATGCCCCAGACGCCCATCCATCGGCTGGTGACAGGACCGGCGACGGCCTGCCCGATCGAGGTGGCAGCGAGCACGAGGCCGGCCGCGCCGTAGGAGCCGGTCTGCTGCTCCACATGCAGGAGGATCGCCAGCGACGCCATGCCGTTGGGGAAGCGCGCGGTCAGCTGAGCCGCGATCATGCGCGCCACTCCGGGCGTGCGAAGAAGATCCCGATATCCCGCCACCAGACCACGGTACCGGTGACCGGCGGCGACCGTCGAAGTCCGAGCGGATGCGACACGCCGACGACACGCCGGACGGTGCTTTCCACAGGAAACCGGATGTCGGATGCCCCCCGTATCGTGCCCCCTGTGGATGGATCCGGCGGAGGAGGTCCGAAGCCGCAGAATTCCGCGCTTCGAGACCGTTCCGTCAGCGTCTGCGCCTGTGGAAGAAACGGTGGAGAACCTGTGTTGAAACAGGGGAGAGCGGTGGAAAACTACAGGGATGTAACTACTACCCCTTGTGGTCACCCCCAATGTCCGTACCCATATGTAGTATTGAAGTCCCGGCGGGGGGCCTGCCGGAAATCAAGGAATTTGAGGGGATGAGATGTCGATCACGGTCTACACCAAGCCGTCCTGCGTCCAGTGCAACGCAACCTACCGCGCGCTGGACGCCAAGGGCATCGAGTACGAGATCCACGACCTGTCGGAGGACCCGACGGCTCTGGAGCAGGTCAAGGCGCTCGGCTACATGCAGGCGCCGGTCGTCGTCACCGACGAGGACCACTGGTCGGGCTTCCGTCCCGACAAGATCGACGCCCTCGCCTCCCGTCTGGCATAGCCCTTCGGCAGGCCCAGGAACCAAGGAGGAAGCTATGAGCGCCGTCGCGACAGCCGCGCCGCTCCTGGTGTACTTCTCGAGCGTGTCCGGCAACACGGCGCGCTTCGTCGAGAAGCTCGGGCTTCCGGCGACGCGCATCCCGCTCCACCGGCAAGAGGGCGACCTCGTCATCGACGAACCCTTCGTGCTGATCACTCCCACCTACGGCGGGGGTGAGGGGCGCGGCGTCGAAAGCGGTGCCGTCCCCAAGCAGGTGATCCGGTTCCTCAACGACGAGCGCAACCGGCGCCACATCCGCGGGGTCATCTCCGCAGGCAATACCAACTTCGGCGAGTCCTTCTGTCTCGCCGGTGACATCATCAGCCGCAAGTGTCAGGTGCCGCACTTGTACCGGCTCGAAATCTTCGGCACGCAGGACGACGTGGATCGCGTGAGCGACGGATTGGAACGACGGTGGAAGCTGGAACTGCAGTGACCGAACAGGTGGCATTCAAGGGGAACCCGGCATTCGAGGGCATGGACTACCACGCGCTCAACGCGATGCTCAATCTGTACGACGCGGACGGCAAGATCCAGTTCGACGCCGACAAGCGTGCCGCACGGGAGTACTTCCTGCAGCATGTGAACCAGAACACGGTGTTCTTCCACTCGCTCAAGGAGCGCCTGGACTACCTCGTGGAGAAGGAGTACTACGAGGGCTCGGTCATCGAGAAGTACTCGTTCGACTTCATCCAGAAGCTCAACGATCTCGCCTACTCGAAGAAGTTCCGTTTCGCCACGTTCCTGGGCGCCTTCAAGTACTACACCAGCTACACGCTGAAGACCTTCGACGGCAAGCGCTACCTGGAGCGGTTCGAGGATCGCGTCGTGATGACCGCTCTCGGCCTGGCCGACGGCGACGAGGAGCTCGCGGTCAACCTGGTCGAGGAGATCATCTCCGGTCGCTTCCAGCCGGCCACCCCGACCTTCCTCAACTCCGGCAAGGCGCAGCGCGGCGAACTCGTCAGCTGCTTCCTGCTGCGCATCGAGGACAACATGGAGTCGATCGCGCGCGGCATCAACTCCGCGCTGCAGCTGAGCAAGCGCGGCGGCGGCGTGGCACTGCTGCTGTCGAACATCCGCGAGTCCGGCGCCCCGATCAAGCAGATCGAGAACCAGTCCTCCGGCATCATCCCGGTGATGAAGCTCCTCGAAGACAGCTTCAGCTACGCCAACCAGCTCGGCGCCCGTCAGGGTGCGGGAGCCGTGTACCTCAACGCGCACCACCCCGACATCATGCGTTTCCTCGACACCAAGCGCGAGAACGCCGATGAGAAGATCCGCATCAAGACGCTCTCGCTCGGAGTCGTCGTGCCCGACATCACGTTCGAGCTCGCGAAGAACGACGAGGACATGTACCTGTTCTCGCCGTACGACGTCGAGAAGGTCTACGGCGTGCCCTTCGGCGACATCTCGGTCACCGAGAAGTACCGCGAGATGGTCGACGACGCCCGCATCAAGAAGACCAAGATCAACGCGCGCGAGTTCTTCCAGACCGTCGCCGAGATCCAGTTCGAGTCGGGCTACCCGTACATCATGTTCGAGGACACGGTGAACAAGGCCAACCCGATCAAGGGCCGGATCAACATGTCCAACCTCTGCAGCGAGATCCTGCAGGTGAACACGCCGACCACCTACAACGAGGACCTCTCGTACAAGGAGATCGGCAAGGACATCTCCTGCAACCTCGGCTCGATGAACATCGCGCTGTCGATGGATGCCGACGACCTCGGCCAGACTGTCGAGACGGCGATCCGCGCTCTCTCCGCGGTGAGCGATCAGAGCCACATCGGCTCGGTGCGCTCGATCGAGGACGGCAACGACCGCTCGCACGCGATCGGCCTCGGGCAGATGAACCTGCACGGCTACCTCGCCCGTGAGCACGTCTTCTACGGGTCGGAAGAGGGCATCGACTTCACGAACATCTACTTCTACACGGTGCTGTTCCACGCGCTGCGCGCGTCGAACAACCTCGCGATCGAGCGCAAGCAGGCCTTCGACGGCTTCGAGGACTCCACCTACGCGTCGGGGGAGTTCTTCGACAAGTACATCGAGCGCGCCTGGGTTCCCGAGACCGAGAAGGTCAAGGAACTCTTCGCCGGCAAGCACATCCCCACGCAGGAGGACTGGACGCAGCTGAAGGCGTCCATCCAGAAGCACGGCATCTACAACCAGAACCTGCAGGCGGTGCCGCCGACCGGCTCGATCTCGTACATCAACAACTCGACGTCGTCGATCCACCCGATCGCGTCGAAGATCGAGATCCGCAAGGAAGGCAAGCTCGGTCGCGTCTACTACCCGGCCGCGTTCATGACGAACGACAACCTGGAGTACTACCAGGACGCGTACGAGATCGGCTACGAGAAGGTCATCGACACGTACGCCGCCGCCACGCAGCACGTCGACCAGGGACTCTCCCTGACGCTGTTCTTCAAGGACACCGCCTCGACGCGCGACATCAACAAGGCGCAGATCTACGCATGGCGCAAGGGCATCAAGACGATCTACTACATCCGCCTGCGTCAGATGGCGCTCGAGGGCACCGACATGTCCGAGTGCGTCAGCTGCATGCTCTGATGCTCCAGGGATTCTCGAACAGGAAATGATGATGACCCCTCCCGAAAGACTCAAGCTGGTCGAGCACGTGCAGGCGATCAACTGGAACCGCATCCAGGACGACAAGGACGTGGAGGTGTGGAACCGACTCGTGAACAACTTCTGGTTGCCCGAGAAGATCCCGCTGTCCAACGACATCCAGTCGTGGAACACGCTCACCCCCGACGAGCAGCTGCTCACCATGCGCGTCTTCACCGGACTCACGCTGCTCGACACGGTGCAGGCCACGGTCGGTGCGGTCTCACTGATCCCCGACGCGATCACCCCGCACGAGGAGGCCGTCTACACGAACATCGCGTTCATGGAGTCGGTGCACGCCAAGAGCTACTCCTCGATCTTCTCGACGCTCGCGTCGACCAAGGAGATCGACGAGGCGTTCCGCTGGTCGCAGGAGAATCCGAACCTTCAGAAGAAGGCCCAGATCGTCATGGACTACTACCAGGGCGATGACCCGCTCAAGCGCAAGGTCGCCTCGACCCTGCTGGAGAGCTTCCTGTTCTACTCGGGCTTCTACCTGCCGATGCACTGGTCGAGCCGCGCCAAGCTCACCAACACCGCCGACCTCATCCGCCTCATCATCCGCGACGAGGCCGTGCACGGGTACTACATCGGCTACAAGTTCCAGAAGGGGCTCGAGCGGGTCGACCAGGCCCGTCGCGACGAGCTGAAGGACTACACCTTCTCGCTGCTGTACGAGCTGTACGACAACGAGGTGCAGTACACGCAGGACCTCTACGACGGCGTCGGTCTGACCGAGGACGTCAAGAAGTTCCTGCACTACAACGCCAACAAGGCGCTGATGAACCTCGGCTACGAGGCGATGTTCCCGTCGTCCGTGACGAACGTGAACCCGGCGATCCTGTCAGCGCTCTCCCCGAACGCCGACGAGAACCACGACTTCTTCTCCGGGTCGGGATCCTCGTACGTCATCGGCAAGGCCGAGGCCACCGAAGACGACGACTGGGACTTCTGAGAGTCACACTCTGAGGTTCTGCACAACAGCTGGACAGAGGCCCGGACCCGCGAAATCTCGCGGGTCCGGGCCTCTTTCGTGCCCTTCTCGAACAGCGGTACCGCCACGATGCGGCAGATCTGACCTCAGTCTTGGTTGAGCGCGGCCAGCTCGTCCTCGGTCAGCTCGAGGTCGGCAGCCGCCGCGGAGTCGAGGATCGACTGCGGACGCTTGGCACCCGGGATCGGAATGACCACCGGCGACTGAGCCAGCTCCCAGGCCAGCGCCACCTGCTGGGCGCTCACGCCGCGGGCCTCGGCAACCTGCTGAAAGGCAGGGTGGTGGGTGGCCAGCTCCTTGGCGTCCGACAGTCCGCCGAGCGGGCTCCAGGACAGGAAGGCCAGGCCGAGTTCGGTGCAGACATCGATCTCGGGGCTGCTGCTGCGGAACTTCGGGCTGAACTGGTTCTGGACACTGACCAGGTTGTCGCCCAGTGATTCGTGTGCCGCCCTGATCTGAGCAGGGTCGACGTTGGACACTCCGATCATGCGCACCTTGCCGCTGTCGGCGATCTCGGTCAGCGCGCCGATCGTTTCTGAGTAGTCGATCGCAGGATCGGGGCGGTGGTGCTGCCAGAGCGCGATCTGTTCGACCCCGAGCCGCGAAAGACTGGCGTCGACCGCCCGGTGAAGGTGCTCGGGGCGCCCGTCGTGGTCCCAGCCGCCGCCCTGGGTGCGGAAAGCACCGCCCTTGGTGGCGAGGAGAACGCGGTCGCGGATGCCGAGCTCATCGAGGATGGAGGCGATGAGCTTCTCGTTCTCGCCCTGGGCTTGCGCGCCCAGCTCATCCCCGGGTCCGTATGCGTCGGCGGTGTCGAAGAGGGTGACGCCGGCGTCGATCGCGGCGCGGACGGTGTCGAGCAGCTGCTGGCGGGGCTGATGGCCGGTCTGGTCGAAGGTCATCAGGCCGAGCCCGATCGCTCCGACCTCGATGCGGCCGACGGTGTCGTTGCCGAGTGTGCGTGTGTGCATGAGTGGATCCTTCGGGTGTAGGAGGGGAACGAACGAATCGGGGGGCGCGGCCTTGGCCTCGCCCCCCGATCAGCGCTCTTGGTCAGCTCGCGTCGTATGCGGCCTGCCAGATTTCCAGGTAGCGGTCGACGCCCAGGCCCTGGAGGCCGTCCAGGTAGCCATTCCAGTCGCCGTCATTGTTCGGGTCGCGCACTCCGGTGACGAACTCGGCGGTCGACGTCGCCACGTTGCTCTCGATGTTGGCCGTCAGCGTGGACAGTTCGTTTCCTTCCTCGACGGGGACCCACAGGTCCCAGTACGGGAAGATCGCATCGCTGTCCTTGCCTTCGTAGAGCTGGGTCGCTTCGAAGAGTCGACGCTCATAGCCCGGCTGCGTGTTGATGTCGAGCGGCGCCACCTGCGCGTTGCGGAATTCCGTCGTCTCGAACACCTGGGCCATCGGACCCCAGCTGCCGTTGTAGTCGGCTTCGTTCTCCTCATCCACCAGAATGTCGAAGAAGGTCGCCTCGAGTTCTGAGTCGAGCGCGACCTCTCCCTCCTCAGCAGCTCGCCAGCCGATGTTCTCCTCGCCGAACTCTCCTCGCATATGCCCTTCCTCGGTGAAGAGATAATCCATCATCTCCATGATCACCTTCTGCTCCGTCTCATCGGCGGCCTTCGTGACGACGAAGGTGGCCCCGGGGATGCTCGGCAGCTGGTACGTCGCGTTCGGACCCGCGGGACCGTCGAGCGGCGGAATCGGGAAGTACTGGTTGTCGCGACCGTCTTCCTGTCCGACGCTCACGAAGATTCCGGAGTGGATGGCTGTGGCGCCGCCGAGGATCACCGCTTCGGCGTTGTTGCCCGTGCCCTGCATGGTGTCGTCGCCTTGCGAGAATGCCGCGGGGTCGATGAGCCCTGCCGCCCACAGCTTGTTGAGGAACTTCAGTCCCTCCCGCCATCCGTCCTGCATCGTCTGCATCTGCACCGTGTCGCCGTCGAGTCCCAGTGAGACGGGCTGCCCGTTCGCACCGGCTCCGGTGTTGAAGGAGTTGGAGACGAACGCGTTCATGATGTACGGCACGACTGACCATTGGGCGCTGCCGGTGATCGGGATCTCATCCGCGACGCCATTGCCATTGGGGTCGCCCGTCTTGAACGCCATCATGACGTCGAAGAATTCGTCGGGCGTCGTCGGGGCCTCGAGTCCGAGCGTGGTCAGCCACTCCGTGTTGATCCAGAACTTATACGGGTAGGAGCAGTGATAGCAGTCGTTCCACTGCGGAAGACCCCAGATCTTGCCATCGGGTGCGGTGGCGAGCGACTCGAAGCCGGGCTCGGCCGCGAGGGCGTCAGCGATATTCGGCGCATACTCGTCGATGAGTTCGTTCAGGGGCAGGATCACTCCCTGATCGCCGTAGCGCTGCAGCTCTGCCTTGTTGAACTGTGAAGCCCAAGGAACCAGCATGTACGCCTCGGGCAGGTCGCCGCCCGCCAAGGAGACCTGGCGAGCCTCGTTCGCGGCCCCCGATTCGTAGCCGGTCGTCTCGAACTGGATGTCGACGTCGAACTTCTCCTCCATGAGGAGGGTGAACGAGTTGGTGTTGAGGTCCATCTGGCCGCCCTGCTCGCCGAAGATGGTGATGACTTTCTGGTCGTCTTCTTCGCTGGGGGAACAGCCGACCAGTGCGGCGGCCAGCACCGCGACTGCGGCGATGCCTGCGACCGAGCGACGGCTGTATCGCACGGTGTCGGATATGTGTGTGGACAATGTCTTGCCTCTCTGTGGTGGGGACGAGGGTGGTGCGGGGTCGATGACTCGGCGCGATTCGCTCGAACGCGGCAGCGTCAGCACTACCGGGGCCGTTTCGAGCGCAGCCAGCGGTGGCGCATCATCCGGACGTTCCTTTCTGCGGCGTTGCAGGCATGTCTTCACGGTAAACGTCTGATCATTCGCTGTCAATATGAACATTCCGGGATCTTGCGAATGACGCTGGATGCATGTCCCGTGGGGGCCTCAAGCGGTTTGTGGCGCGGCATGCGGTGGGTGCGATACGCTAAACATCTGATGACTTACGTCTCGCACGACTGCGCGTCGACACCAGCAGAGGACCCAAGATGACGAACGCCCCGGAGTGGAACGACCCTGCCGTGTACGAATGGGGGACCGAGCCCGCTCACGCCTCGCTCATGCCGTATGAGACGCACGCGCAGGCCATGAATGCCGACCGGTTCGACTCCCCATATCGCCTGAGCCTCGACGGCGAGTGGAAGTTCCTCTGGTCGGAGAACCCAGCGGCGAGGATGCTCGACTTCGCCGGAGACCGTGTCGATGACGCGGATTGGGCCTCGATCCCGGTGCCTTCCTCCTGGCAGCTGCACGGCTACGACTTCCCCATCGGGACGAACACCGTTCTGCCGTGGACCGGGGCCAACGGGAACGGCGAACAGCCCGATCCGACCGGTGACTATCCGCACGCCCCGACCTCGTACAACCCGGTGGGCCAGTACCGCACGACCTTCGAGCTTCCGGAGGAATGGGCGCCGCGGCGCACCTTCATCCGGTTCGACGGTGTGGAATCCGCATACTACCTCTGGATCAACGGCCAGAAGATCGGGTACCGCGAAGACAGCTACACGCCCGGAGAATTCGACATCACCGCCCACCTCCGCCCAGGTCGCAACCTCGTCGCGGTGGAGGTCTATCGCTGGTGCACGGGCTCCTACCTGGAGAACCAGGACAACGTGCGGCTTTCCGGCATCTTCCGCAGCGTGTCCCTGATCTCCCGATCGCCCGTGCTGATTCGCGACTTCACGGTCCGTACCCAGTTGGACGACGCATTCGTCGACGCCGCGCTTGAGGTCACCGCCGACATCCGCGACTTCGCCGGCGAAGGCACAGGACTCGACTACAGCGTCCGGGGACGGCTTTTCGACGGAACCGTGCCGTCGGCGGCCGAGGTCTGGACAGAGACCTCTCGCGTACAGCTGGCCGGCGTCGGGGTCGACTCCTCCGTGGGCCTTTCGGCGCCTGTTCGCAGGCCGCGTCTGTGGTCCGCCGAACGCCCGGAACTCTACACATTGGTCCTGGAACTGTGCGATGAGACCGGATCGGTCGTCGAGCGCATCTCCACACGCGTCGGCTTCCGACGAGTCGAGGTCGTCGACGGGGCCCTCCTGTTCAACGGCCGACCGCTGTCCATCCGAGGCGTCAACCGTCACGAGTGGAACCCGCGGACCGGGCGCACGCTCTCCCGCGCGGACATGATCGCCGACATCCGGCTCATGAAGCAGTCCAACATCAACGCCGTGCGCACGTCGCACTACCCGAACGATCCCCGTTGGTACGAACTCGCCGACGCGTACGGTCTCTACATATTCGACGAGGCCAACAACGAGACCCACATCAACAGCGTCGACGCAGCGGGCAAGCCCAACATCCCCGGCGATCGTCCGGAACTGCGGGACCCGTTGCTGTGGCGCATGAAGAACGTGGTCGATCGTGACAAGAACCACGCATGTGTCATCGCCTGGTCGATCGGCAACGAGTCCGGCGTGGGATCGAATCTGCAGGCCATGTACGAGTGGGCCAAAGAACACGACCCGACCCGTCCGGTCAGCTATCAGGATCCGACCGGCTCAGGATCGGTCATCGTCCCGACGGAGCTCTCGGACTTCGACGGCGACTTCTATCCGCCCGTCGCCCAGCTGATCACCCGAGCGCGGCGCGACCCCAGGCCGTACCTGCTCATCGAATACGCATTCGGTCAGGGGAACGCCTCCGGCTACCTCGACGAGTATTGGGCCGCCATTCGGGAGCACCCGGGGCTGGTGTACGGCGGTTTCCTCTGGGATTGGGCCGACAAGGGGCTGTGGTGGCCGATGCCGGGGAGTCCCGGGGCCGAGTTCATCGCCTACGGCGGTGATTGGGGCGACGACCCGAATGACGAGAGCGCGCACATGAGCGGCCTGGTGCTCTCCGATCGCACGCCCACAGCCAAGCTCGCCGAGGCGAAGCTCGCGTACCAGCCGATCACCGTCACCGGCCACGCCCTGCCCGACCCGACCATCACGATCGTCAATGAGCACCTGTTCACAGGCCTCGAGGGGCACACGCTCGAATGGTCGCTGACCGAGGACGGAATCCCGCTGCAGGAAGGATCCGTAGCCCGGCGCGCGGCTGGCGATCGGGCCTGGCGAGAGTTCCGAGATCACGCTTCCGCTCGAAATTCCCGAGAGTCCTCGCCCAGAGGCAGAGTACCGGCTGGACGTCTCGCTCACTCTCACCGAGGCAACACCCTGGGCCGAGCGCGGGCACCTCGTCGCCCGCGCACAGTTCGACGTCCCGGTCACGGCATCCGAAGCGACGCGTGTCGCCGCGGAGGATCTTCCGCCCGTTCCGGTGGTCGATGACGCCGACGCGATCCGTGTGAGCGGCGACCGGTTCGAAGCCGCGATCTCCCGCGAGACAGGACGCCTCACGTCGCTGGAGTATGACGGACGTGAACTGCTCGCAAGCGACCTGATGCCGAACTTCTGGCGGACGCCGAACGATCCGGAGCTGGCAATCCCCGACATCCGTCTCAAGCGTCCGGAGCCGTCGCAGCCGTGGCGCGGCGTCGGCGAGGAATGGGCTGTCGACCAGGTCGAGGTGCGGTCGATGACCGGGGCTGTGCGGGTGACCGTCCACGGCACCGTCACCACGAAGGTGCCCTTCCGTCCGAGCGATCAGGTCACCACTTCACCGCAGTCGATCGTCTACACGATCTACGGCAACGGACAGGTCGACGTCCTGTCGACGTTCGAGCCGGTGACGGGCACGCCCAACCCGCAGGTCATCGGCACCACGCTCGGACTCCGCAAGGAGCTCGACACGGTCCACTGGTACGGCCGCGGGCCGCTGGAGTCGACGGCCGACCGACGCTCCTCCGCGTTCTTCGGGCGCTACTCCGGCGACGTCGCGGACCAGGTCACCCGCTACAGCCGCCCTCAGGACTCGGCGAACAAGGCGGATACCCGCTGGGCGGCGGTCGTGGACCATGACGGCGCCGGCGTGCTCTTCGTCGCCGGAGGAAGCATGTTCTTCAATGCCCAGCCCAACAGTCCGGATGAACTCGCTGACCGCCGCCACTGGCACGACGTTCCGACCTCGCATCGCACTGTGGTCCGCGTCGATGCGGCACAGGAAGGCATGCAGGGCGGCAACTGGGATGTCATGACACGCCCAGACAAGTACAGCAACACGCCTGCCAAGGGCCCGTATCGGCATCTCTACCGGATGCTGCCGCTCCGTGCGGGGGAAACCCCCGGCGAGGCGGCAGCGAGGTTCGTCGAGACCGAGCTGCCGTATTCGCCCGCTGTCGCCCCGCAGCCCAGCCCGGGAGCCGACGCGTAGACAGGACTGCACCAAAGCCCCCCTGGTGGGTCAGCCCCCTGGTGGGTCGCCTCGGCGGAGGTGATCCACCAGGGGCGGGTGCCTATGCGCGCCGTAGGCGAAGTGTGCGCGCCGCAGGCTCAGCCGGCAGCTCGACGACGAGCTCACCCGCACGGGCATCCCATATCGCCTGCGTCGGAAGTGCCTTCGGGAACACGATCTCCACGTGGAGATCGCACCCCGCGTGCCTCGTGAGCGGGATCCTCACGGTGGTGGGACCGGACCGGCGCCAGACGGTGAGCAGCTCGCCGCCATCGTCGCGCATGCCCAGGGCGACCACGGGATCATGCCAGCCGGGCAGGCCCAGGGGCCAGAACGGCACAGCCGCGGCAAGCCTGTCGCGCGTCTCGCGATACGCGGCGAGCCCGTCTCTGACCAGCTCCATCTGCGGTGGTGAGAGAAGGTCGAGGCGACCACCGAGGTGCACGCGCCCCAGCAGTGTGTTCGCGAGCGAGAACGCGATCCGCTCGTCGGACCACGACGGGTCGGGGTAGGCCCACACGGCCCCCTGCTCGGGAGTGACGGCCGTGGGCGCGGCCGCCGCGATCGCCGCAGTGAACAGCGGGTCCTGATTGTCGCTCGTCGATTGGACGGGGTGCACCGCGAGGGTCGCGGCATCCATCCGCTGTCCGCCGCTCGCGCAGCTCTCGATCACGAGTCCGGGATGCCGGTCCATGAGGCTCCGCACCCAACCCAGCAGCGCCCGCTGGTGGCCGAACTGCCCGTCGCCGGGACTGTCGGCGTTCACGTCGGTGCCCTGCGTGACGTCCATGTTGTAGTCGAACTTCAGGTAGCCGAGACCCAAGTCGGCGATGAGCCGCTCGACCGCGCCGTCGATGTGGGCGAGTGCGGCCGGGTGCCGGAGATCCAGCTGCAGTCGGCCGGATTCGATGACCGGCTGCCCGTCCCGCTGGAAGAAGGCCTCCGGCGGCAGGGTGTCGGCGACGGGGCTCGACACCGAGACGACCTCGGGCTCGAGCCAGAGCCCGGGCACCATACCGGCGTCGTGCATCCGGCTCGTCATCGCCTGGAGGCCGTCGGGGAATCGGCGCAGCGAAGGCTCCCACGAGCCGAGGTCGTTCCACCACGTCGCCCCGTCGGTGTACCAGCCGGAGTCCATGCAGTAGATCTCTGCGCCGGCGCGCCTTGCGGCGTCGATGAAGGGCGGCATGTTCTCACTCGTGGGATCGCCCATGAGAGCGTTCATGTAGTCGTTCACGATCACCGGCAGCGCATCGTTGTCCGGGTGCGGACGACGCACGCGGCGACGCGCGCGGGTGAGGGCTCCGAACAGCTCGTCGTCATCACCGGCGAGGACGAGGGTCGTCGGCACGGAGCGGAATCGCTCGCCGGGCGCGAGGCGGCGCATCCACGCCGAGCTCTGGTCCGTCGGCCCGCTCGCCACGAGGTACAGCGCCCCGCCTTGGTCTCCGAGCTCCCAGCGCCAGGCTCCGTTGTGCTCGACCTGCCACAGCACGGATCGTGACTGACCCCTGGCACGCAAGACGCCCATCGGCAGGTGACCGCCGGTCGACCAGCTTCCACGCTGCCCGATGGCGAACGATGCGCGGGAGCTGGTGATGCCCCACTGGTCCAGTCCTGAGTCGTCGAGTCCGAGCTCTGCCGGGGTGCGGCGCTGCCAGACCATCTCGCGGAACCACGTGTTGTGCGCGAACCCGACCTCGTGGTCGAGCCACCAATGCGCGCCCGGCGACGAGATGCCACCCAGCGCGACGGACGAGAGCGCGCGGAGCTCGACCGGTACTGCGCCCGCGACGACCTCTGTCTCGCATCGGACGACGGGCAGGTCCGGCCAGCTGGACCACCGTGAGATCACGCTGATGCGCGTCACAGGATCCTGCGAGATCACCTCGAGATGCGCCATCCCGCCCTGGTGCCATTCCCGATGGTCGACGAAGCGCAGCCTGCGCCCCACGGCGCTGCCCATGAGACGCTCCGACGAGGAGACGCCCGAGCCCTCTCCGCCGAGGTGGATCTCAGCGATCGGCAGAGCGGATGCCGGGTCGGGGGCGCTTTCGTCGCCGGAACGCGCGAAGCGCTGGACCGTCGGTGGACCGTCGTTCGGCGTAGAGATGTCGAGCTCGATGGCGCCGGGGCGCCAGGTGAGAGTATGGGCCGCGGCCATGGGTGCTCCTGACTGTGGTTCATGGGGTCCACCCCCGTCACGAACGGGGCAGAGTCACCCCTTGACTGCTCCGATGAGAATCCCCTTGTTGAAGAAGCGGGCGACGAACGGGTAGACGAGCATCACCGGCACCGTCGATATGACGATGAGGGAGTACTTCATCAGGTCGGCGAGCTGTTGCCGCTCCATGGCTGCGGCCGCGTCCAGGCCGGGGGCGGCCTGGTTGAGGATCAGCACGTTGCGGAGCACGAGCTGAAGCGGGAAGAGGTCCGGGTCGCGCAGGTAGAGCAACGCGTCGAAGTAGGAGTTCCACTGGAAGATGGCGTACATGAGCGCGATCACCGCGAGCAGCGGCTTGGACAGCGGCAGCACGGTCGAGAAGAGGAAGCGCAGATCGCTGGCGCCGTCCAGCTGGGCGGCTTCGTAGAGTTCGTCGGGGATCGATGACCGGAAGAATGCGACGGCGATGATCACCTGCCAGACGCCGACGGCCTGCGGAAGGATGATGGCCCAGCGGGTGTCGAGGAGACCGAGGTTCTGGACGACGAGATACATCGGGATGATGCCGCCGGCGAAGAGCATCGTGAACACCACGAAGATCGTGATGCCTCGGCGGCCCCAAAAGTCCTGTCGGGACAGCGGATAGGCGATCGCGACCGTGAGTACGAGGCTGATCGCGGTACCAGCGATCGTGTAGAACAGCGAGTTGCCGAATCCGGTGAGGATCGAGCTGTCGCCGAGCGCGCGCTGGTACCCCTCCAGGGTGAAGTCGATCGGCCAGAAAGTGACCCGGCCCGACGACACCGCGAGCGGATCGCTGAAGGAGCTGGCGAGGATGTAGATGAGCGGCAGCAGCACCACGAGCAGGAAGGTGGTGAGCAGGATGTACACGCCCGCCATGAACCACCGGTCGACCACCGGTTCCTTGATGCGCGTCGGCTTGTAGTCGCTGCGCGATTTCGTGAGTCGGGACCTGTTGCCGGTCTTGTCGGAGGCTGCCTTCAGCATTGTGTTCACCACAGTCCGTTCCCCGTCAGTCGTTTCACGATCGCGTTCACTCCGAGCAGCAGCCCGAGGTTGATGACTCCGTTGAACAGTCCGATCGCCGCCGCCTGGCTGAAGTCGGCGCTGAGGAGGCCCACCTTGTACGTGTACGTCGCGATGATCTCCGACTGCGAGATGTTGAGGCTGTTCTGGAGGAGGTAGGCCTTCTCGAAGCCGATCGCCATGACGTTGCCGACGCCGAGGACGAGCACGATCATCGCGGTGGGCAGAATGCCGGGCAGGTCGACGTTGCGGATCTTCTGCCAGCGGCTCGCGCCGTCGACCCGCGCGGCCTCGTAGAGCGTGGGATCGATCCCCGCGAGGGCGGCCAGGTAGATGACCGCGGAATAGCCCATGGTCTGCCAGATGTCGCTGAACACGTAGATGTGCCGGAAGAAGTCCGGGTCGCTCAGGAAGTCGATGGACCCCAGGCCGAAGAACTGGGTCACATGGCCCGCGATGCCCAACCGTGGCGAAAGGAAGAGGATGGTCATCGAGACGACCACGACTGTCGAGATGAAGTAGGGAGCGTAGGTGACCATCTGCACTGTGTTCTTGAAGAACCGCAGACGGACTTCGTTCAGCGCGAGCGCGAGGACGATCGGGATCGGGAAGCTCGCCAGGACGACGTAGGCGGAGAGCACGAAGGTGTTTCGGAGCACCGGCCAGAACATCGGGTTGCTGAAGAAGCGATCGAAGTGCTTCGTCCCGGCCCAGTCGCTTCCCCAGACGCCGTCGATGACGTTGTAGTCCTTGAACGCGATGATGGCATTCGCCATCGGGATGTACTTGAAGATGACGAAGTAGGCGATCGGGACCAGGATCAGCAGATAGAGCTGCCAGTGTCGACGCCAGCTTCGCTTCAGACCGCGCAACCCGCGGGGGTTGCCCCGGTCGCGGAGCTTGCGGGTGACGCCGCCGACGTCCAGGCCGACACCGGGTGGGTTCACCATGTGGACCTCGCGAGTCTGGGGGACGAGTTCGTGGATGGAGCAGTGGAACCAGCGTTCAACCTCAGGTGGATGCTCACCGGGTCTCCTTTCTGCGTCGGTGCAGGCACACTTTACGATAAACGTCAGATCAATGGCTGTCAATTGCTTCGCGAGTGCGCCGCCCGACCGCGGTGGACAGATGCCTCGCCGAAGTGACGCAGATCCGGCCTGCCAGGCCGATAGGCTTGTTTTTCCGTATGTTTGACGCAGCTCTGTCTTGTCCAGCGACCTTGCCGCGTAACGACGCGACCCCTCGCGCGGCTCGCATGCCGAAATGGCGAACGCGGGAATTGATTCAATGTTTATCGTCTAGGCGACCGGAGCCACGGCGCCGCTGAGGGCTGGCGAGCGACGCTCACGTGAGCGACCGGAGTGGAGCGCGATCAGCTCGATGCCTCCGAGTACATGCTGCTCGTGTGATGCATGCCATCTGGGTAGATTCGTATGACGTTCTCATCGCGGGCCTCGTGAAAGTACTCGTTCCAGATGAGGACTGGGGGGCTTCAGTGGCCATACGACCGCGCTACCGGCTCACGAATGCGCAGGTCCGGGTCGGCGCGTGCAACCCGGGGGATCTGCTCACACTCCTGGTTTTGGTCCAACCTATTCCCGCTCAGCCGCATACACTGAGCACGTGGCAGCTGAGACCGAAGACGTCCCGACCGGTTCCCTTTCTCGATCGGATCACGTCATCGACCATGTGAAGAGGATGATCGCGTCGGGCGAGCTGCGAGCCGGGGACCGGCTCCCGATCGAGAAGGAGCTCGCCGCGCAGCTGGGGGTCTCCCGCGGCTCGCTTCGCGAAGCCGTGCGATCGCTGGCGACGCTCGGCGTGCTCGAGACGAGACAGGGCGACGGCACGTACGTGACGCAGCTCGACGCGAGTTCTCTCCTGCGGCACCTCGAGTTCTGGGCGGGCCTGCAGGAGGCGAACCAGTCCGTCGACCTCCTCGCGGTGCGGCGTGTGCTCGAGACCGAGTCGGCAGGTCTGGCCGCGGTACGGCTCTCCGAGGACGAGTTCGACGAACTGGAGAGGATTCTCGCGGAGATCGATGCCGGACTGGTCACGGGGCAGCTCGAGCCGGAGTCCTTCATCGACGCTGACGCCGCGTTCCACCGCCAGATCGCGATCGCCAGCGGCAACGCTGCCCTGGCGGCGCTGATCGACAGCCTCATGACCCGCACACTGCGAGGGCGCCTCTGGCGCGCGATCACCGAACGGGACTCCCTCGGCGAGGCACACGCCGACCACCGGGCCATCCTGGCCGCCCTTCGCACGCGCGACGCTGAGCGCGCTCGTATCCGAATGGCCGCGCATCTGCTCGGTGTCGAGGTCTTCGCCGCCGATCACCCCGTCAAGAGTGACGAGCCTCCAGCGCCGACGGCTTGAGCGGTCACGAGGCGACGAGCGCCTCTGCGGCCTCGGACTCCACCCAGTAGCTGCCGGTCGGGAATTCGTAGCGCTGGATGCTCTCCTCGAACATCTCTGCGCTGTATCCCGGCTTCGAGGGCAGCACGTAGTGTCCGCCGGCCACGACTGCGGGATCGACGAAGTGCTCGTGCAGATGATCGACGTACTCGGTCAGGCGCTTGTCCAGCGATCCTGAGACGGCGACGAAGTCGAAGATCGACAGGTGCTGCACGAGCTCGCACAGCCCGACACCGCCCGCGTGCGGACACACCGGAACTCCGAACTTGTGAGCCATGAGATAGACGGAGAGGATCTCGTTCACGCTTGCCAGACGGGCCGAGTCCAGCTGACAGAAGTCGATCGCCTCGGCCTGGAACATCTGCTTGAAGAGCACGCGATTCATGCCGTGCTCACCGCTCGCGACGCCGATCGGGCTGACCGCCCTGCGGATGGCGGCGTGCCCGAGCACGTCGTCGGGGCTCGTGGGTTCCTCGATCCACAGTGGCCGGAACTCCGCCAGCTCCTTGATCCAGTCGATCGCCTGCGGAACGTCCCAGACCTGATTGGCGTCGATCATGAGTTCCGCGTCCCACCCGACGATCTCGCGGGCCACTCGCAATCGCCGACGGTCCTCCTCGAGGTCGGCGCCGACCTTCAGCTTGAAGTGCCGGTAACCGTCGTCCACCGCCTCCTGCAGAAGCGTGCGCAGCTTGTCGTCGGAGTAGCCGAGCCAGCCGGCGCTGGTCGTGTAGCACGGGTAGCCGCCACGGGCGGTCAGTTCCGCGATGCGCTGCTGTCGCAGAGGCGCCGACGCGCGCAGGACGTCGAGGGCTTCTTGGCGCGTCAACGCGTCGGACAGATACCGCAGATCCGCGGCATCCACGAGTTGCTCCGGGGTCATCTCGACGAGAAGCCGCCACAGCGGCACCCCCGCCCGCCGAGCGGCCATGTCCCAGAGGGCGTTCATCACCGCCGCCATCGCAAGATGGACGACCCCCTTCTCCGGGCCCAACCAGCGCAACTGCGAGTCGGACGCGAGCTCGCGGTAGATCCCGCCGAGGTCGTCGAGGAGTGAATCGACATCGCGACCGATCAACGGCTGGGCGCGCTGCCGGGCTGCCTCGGTGCACAGGTCGTTCCCGCGCCCGATCGTGAAGGTGAAGCCGTGACCGCGCAGGTCGCCGTCGGTCTCCAGGATGACGTACGCGGCGGAGTAGTCGCCGTCCTTGTTCATCGCATCGGAGCCGTCGGCGTCCAGCGAGGTGGGGAAGCGTATGTCGTGCACGCGCACACCTGTGATGATCGCCATCAGTCGTTCCTTCTTCCTGATGAGAGAGACGTCAAGGGCACTGCCGTCGGCCGGCTCGCCGCGGGACCGAGGTCCAGTCGTCGCCCCTCGACCGAGGCGGTCATCATGGTCTCCATGATCTCCAGAGCATGGAAGGCGATGCCGGCGTCCGCGCGCGGAACGTCTCCGGCCGCGGTCCGGTGGTAGTCGAGCAGGCCGAAGCCGCGGGCGCTGTCTTCGTAGCCCGCCGACACAGGAAGAGGCTCCCAGTCCTTGCCCCTGACCTTGAGCAGCGTCGTCCCGGTGAACTCGTTCGGGTCGGGCACGATCAGCGATCCCTCGAGCCCGTGCACCTCGATCGGCACCGCTCGGGTGCCCACGGTGTCGAAGCTCATCGTGAGCGTCGTCGTCGCGCCTCCGACGTGCTCGAGCAGGCCTGTGATGTGCGTGTCGGTGAGCACGGGGACGCGCTCGCCCGCGCGCGGGCCCGAGGCGATGATCCGTTCGTCACGCGGATGCGATGCGGCAGCCGACACCCGCGCGACCGGGCCGAGCAGCGTGATCAGCGCATGCAGGTAGTACGGGCCCATGTCGTAGAGCGGCCCGCCCCCGCGCGCGTAGTAGAAGTCGGGATTCGGATGCCAGGCCTCGTGACCCGGTATCGCCATGGTCGCCGTCGCCGCGACCGGTCGTCCGATGAGGCCGTCGTCCACGGCACGACGGGCGGTCTGGATGCCGGTTCCGAGAACCGTGTCCGGAGCGCAGCCCACCCAGAGCCCTCGCTGTTGCGCGAGTTCGCGCACAGTCCGCGCCTCCGCCAACGTGACGGTGAGCGGCTTCTCGCCGTACACGTGTTTTCCGGCCTCGAGTGCACGGAGGGAGATGTCGGCATGCGCCGCGGGGATCGTGAGGTTGAGCACGATGTCCACCTCCGGGTCCGCGAGGAGATCGTCGACACTGCCCCCGGGTACTCCCTCGGCCACGCCGACGGCCATGGCGCGGGCGATGTCCAGATCGGCGACGCGGACGAGGCGCACTTCGTCTCGGATCCGCCGCAAGGTCTCGAAGTACATCCCCGAGATGAAGCCGACACCGACAACTCCGACTCTCAGCGGGGCGACAGCGCCCCCTTTCAACGACTTGCCCACAGCAGACCCCTTTCGATGATCGTCCGCACAGGAGACTCATCCAGCACTTCGAGCTTGTGACCGGCGGTGCAGACGAAGATGCGGCCCGCACCCCACAGTCGCGTCCACACCACCGGCGTCGTGAACGGGTGATGCCAGGCGTCGAAATCGCGGTGCACGATTTCGGTCGTCGCCAGGACGTCGTTGTAGGCGTCGGAGAGCACCCAGTACTGCTCCGTGTGCAGCCTGAAGTCCTCGATACCGGACACGATCGGGTGATCGCGCCGCTCGGGCACGATGTTCACGGTGAAGTCGAGGTAGTGGTCGGATTGCTCACCTGTCCGCTCCTCTTTCGGCACCGCCGCGTGATGGGCGAACTGCCCGCCGATCAGCTGGAGGTAGTCGGCGCTGTTGCGATACGAATCCGCGATGCCGCCGTGCCATCCGGCAAGTCCCGTGCCGGCGACGACGGCGGCGATCAACCCGGAGAGCTCCGCGTCGGCGATGGTGTTCATGGTGTTGACCTGGACCACGAGGTCGACAGCGGCCATGATCTCGGCATCCGCGTAGACGGCCGTCCCCTCCTCGACGCGGACCTCGAATCCCTCCCCTTGGAGGAACGGGATCACCGAGTCGGTGGTCTGCACGGGCTCGTGCCCATCCCACCCTCCGCGTACGATCAGGGCCTGCTTGTTCTGAGTCATGGTGTCGGCTTTCGTTTCAGTTGCCAGGGGCGGGGACGGCCTCGGGGATGCGCTCGAGTCTGAGAGTGCGCGGTCCGCTGGACAGGTCCACCGAGTGGGTGCTGCCCAGACCGCTCACCGAGATGACGTCACCGTGGCGGGCCGCATCCGAGCCGGCGACGAGCGCGAGGGAGACCGTCGCGCCGTCGGCATCCCAGGTCAGCTCGTCGATCACCACGCCGCCGCGAGCCCGTACACCGCGGATCGACCCCGATGGCCATGACGCGGGCAGCGCGGGCAGGAGCGCCAGCGACCCCGGTTGCGATTGGACGAGCATCTCGATCACGACGGCGGGCAGCCCTCCGCTCGCATCGACGTTGAAGATCGAGTCGCCGTCGTGAGTGGACACGGCGTTGGGGCGCCAGAAGTCGCGGGCCAGGGATTCGACGCATCGCACCGCGGCCTCCGCATCTCCGAGCCGAGCTGCTGCCAGACCCAGTCCGACCAGACCGAACGCCATCTCCTGACGGCCGTCTCGTCCGGCCCAGGGGCGCTCGTCCCGCCAGTCCAGCTTCCTGCGGATCGTCTCGAGCGCGGCCGCGCGGAGTTCGGGCGTCTGGGCCGCGGGATCCTCCTCGTACCAGAACGGGTACAACTGTGAGACGTGACGGTGTGCGAGCTGCTCGTCGAATGCCGGATCGAGCCATTCGGCGAATGTCCCGTCGTCCGCGACGCGGAACGGCGGGAGCCGATCGGCGAACGATTCCCATGCTGCACGGTCGACGTCTTCGCCCAGCAGATCGGCGATCCGGATGCCGAGGCGCGCTGCGTCCCGGAACGCGGCGACATCCATCGTCGCGTCGACCGCGAGGGGATTGGTGCGGTTCGCCGGAGTGTTCTCCGGAGAGTACGACGGTGCCAGGTGGAGGGCGCCGGTGTCGTCCGCGAATGCGACCGATGTCGCGAACGCCATGACGTTGCGGGCGAGCGGCCACGCATACTCGCGTAACGTCTCAAGATCCCCGGTCGCGCAGAACTGATCCCATGCGAGGCGCAGCACCCACGCGCCCCCGGCCATCCAGTAGAGGTGGGGATACGCCGTGGCGAAGTGATTGCTGCGCCCGTGCGAATCGAAGCGGGCGGGCAGCAGCCAGCCCTCGCCGCCGAACACCCGTTCTGCGTTCTCGGCGTAGTCCTCGACGTGACGGAAGATCGCACGCAGATAGGACGTGAACAACTCCGGGGTGCCTGATGCGACCAGAGAGGCTACTCCGCCGTGCTGCACGTTGCCGTTCTGCGTCCAATCTCCCGACCAGGCCGGCCGTCGGGTTCCCTGCCAGATGCCGACCAGCGTGGGCGGCAGCACCCCGGTCGAGGAGATGATCGTGTGGCGCCCCGCAGCGAAGGCGAGTTCGAGCGCCGCGCGGACGGAATCCGCGTCTCCTGCGCGCGCGCTTTCCAGCACGGCGTCGTACGAGACCGAGTCGTCCACGTCGCTGTGCAGATCGAGCGAGGACGCCGCGAACAAGGAGGCGTGCGAGGCCGTCGACGAAGGCGTCGGCCCGACCAGTCCGCCGGACAGCTCGACACGGATCGGCAGACTCACGGTCGCGCCGGCCGGGAGACGCACGCGCACGCCGCCGTCCGCAGGGAGCGGATCGAGATCGGCGGGTACGGCGACCTCGACCCGCGCACCCGTGGGCTGCCAGGGGCTCGGCGCGTGCTCGCGGACGAACGGGGACAGCCTCTCCGCATCGACGTCCACGTCGATCATCAGGCTACCGCGCTCGAATACAGGCTCGGAAGGGGCCAGGAAGACGCCGTAGTCCGTGGAAGGGTAGTCGCCGGTGCCCGCCTCATCGGGACCGAAATCGAGAGACAGCACGCCGTCGACTCCATGGGTGGAGAACAGCTCGAGCGCCAAGGATCCCGCGGTGCGGTCGGGGATCAGCGCGATGCTGCTCCGCTCGCCGGATTCGGTGCACCATTCCACCTCGACGCGACCCGTCGTGAAGTCTCCGACCCGGCGGTAGGTCGACTCCTCGATCGGGCCGTCCGGCGTCCATGAGAGCGCGGCGACGGGCACGAACGGATCGGTCCAGATCAACCGTCCGTCGTATCCGTCCTTCGCAGCGGTGCGGGACGTGATCTCGGCTGCGGCATCCGTGTCCGCGGCGACGAGGGCGTCGCGGACGTCACCGATCGCCGTGCTGATGCGGGGCGCGGCGATCGCCGAGTTCACGGGCAAGAAGAATTCCTCATGGCAGACGTGGACGACGTGACGCCCGGGCGTACCGGACAGCACCGCGCCGAGCGAGCCCGTGCCCGCGACGAGACCGTGCTCCCAATCGAGCGCGGCGGATGAGCTCCAGAACCCGGATCTGTCGGACACTGTGCAGTTCCCTTCGTGCGGATACTTCAACGACTGCGTTGATCAACCCTATAGCTAATCATCGAATGAATTCTCCTCAGGTGCGAGATCTTCGTCGCTTCGCCATGCGTCGATCTCATCCCAGAGACCCTCCGGGATCGGCACCGAGGCGCGCTCGATGCCTTGCTCGACCTGCTGTCGATCTCGCGCACCGATCACGACCGACGCGACCGCCGGATGCCGCAACGGGAACTGCACGGCGGCGTCGGGCAGCGTCACCCCGTGCGTTCTGCAGATCTCGGCGAGACGCGTCGCCCGCCTGAGGAGATGATCCGGCGTCGTCCGGTAGTCGAACCGCGAGGCCGCGTCCACGTGCGCACGACTGAGCAGGCCGGAGTTGTACACGCCGGCGGCGACGACGGCGACTCCCCGTTCCCGAGCCAGAGGGAGCAGATCCGTTTCGGCCGAGCGATCCAGCAACGTGTACCGGCCGGCGAGCATGACGACGTCGACGTCGCACCGGCGCACGAACTCCGCGAGCATCGCCGATTGGTTCATCCCGGCACCGATCGCCCCGATCACGCCCTGATCCCGCAGTTCCACGAGCGTGTCTACGGCGTCGGTGGACGCCTGCTCCCAGTGATCGTCGGGGTCGTGGAGGTAGACCACGTCGATCCGGTCCAGGTCGAGTCGCTCCAGGCTCGCTTCGAGGGAGCGCAGGACGCCGTCGCGCGAGAAGTCCCACACGCGGCGGTGCGCGGCGGGCACGGCGAAGTCGTCGTCGAGACGATCAGCGTGCTCGGGAGCGGGTTCCAGGAGGCGACCCACCTTGGTCGACAGGATCCACTCCGACCGCGGTCGGTCGGCCAGCAGGGCGCCCATCCGCCGCTCGGACAGTCCGAGCCCGTAGTGGGGCGCGGTGTCGAAATAGCGCACGCCGACATCCCATGCGGCATTCACGGCGGCGGCGCTGTCTTCGTCGCTCGTCGCCCTGTACAGGTTGCCGAAGGCGCTGCCGCCGAGGCCGATTCGGGAGAGTGCGAGTCGCGGTGCTGAAAGTCGACCGTCCATGATCCTCCATTCGCGCTACAGTGAATTCATCATATCAATCAGGGAGTGCAGGAGTTGTCATGCGTAGCGTGTCGTACATCGGATCGGGTCGGGTCGAGGTCGGAGAACAGTCGGTCGATGCCCCCGCCGCGGGAGAAGTGCAGCTGTCCGTGGCGTTCACGGGCCTCTGCGGCACCGACATGCACATCATCCACGGGTCCATGGACGGACGCGTGACGACGCCCCTGGTCTTCGGGCACGAGATGAGCGGCATCATCGAGGAGATCGGGGCGGAGGTCGAGGGATGGTCGGTCGGCGACCGGGTCACGGTCATGCCCCTGCAATGGGACGGCAGCTGCCCCGCATGCCTTGCCGGACATCGGCACATCTGTCAGAACCTCGACTTCGTCGGGATCGATTCCCCTGGTTCTCTGCAGCAGCGCTGGAACGTCCGGGCCGAATGGCTGATCCGTCTTCCCGGCGACATGCCCCTGGATATCGCGGCCCTCGCCGAGCCGACTGCGGTCGCGGTGCACGATGTGCGCCGTTCCGAACTCAGTCCCGGCGACAAGGTGGTCGTGATCGGTGGCGGACCGATCGGTCTGCTCATCGCGAGCGTCGCCCGTCATTTCGGCGCCGACGTCGCGGTCATCGAGCTGGCGCCCGCCCGGCGCGCGCAGATCGCCGAACTGGGCTTCGAGACGCTCGATCCGCGCGTGACGGATCAGGATGCCTGGGTGGAGCGCTGGACCGGGGGTGCGGGGGCGGACGTCGTCTTCGAGGTCTCCGGTGCGGCCGCCGCAGTGCTGGGGGCGACGTCGCTGGCCAAGGTCCGCGGCACGATAGTGATCGTCGCGATCCATCCGACTCCCCGCCCGATCGACCTGCAGCGGGTGTTCTGGCGCGAGCTGCGCCTGCTCGGAGCGCGCGTCTACGAGCGACGCGACTTCGACACGGCGGTCGAGCTGCTCGCGGACGGCGTGATCCCCACGCAGCTGCTGATCACGAAGATCGTTCCCCTCTCGCAGGTCCAGTCGGCTTTCGGCGACCTGGAACAGGGGAATGCGCTGAAGATCCTCGTCGACGTCGGAGCAGACGAGTGACCGGCCCATTCGACCTCACGGGGCGCCTCGCCGTCGTGACGGGCGCCTCCCGCGGCATCGGATACGCGATCGCCGAAGCCCTCGCCGAAGCGGGGGCGGACATCATCGCGGTGAGCGCGTCCATCGATCCGAAGCGAAGTGCGGTGAAGGATGCCGTGACCGCACATGGACGCGCGTTCGAGGCCTTCGCCTGCGACTTCGCCGACCCCGCGGCCGTGGTCGCGCTCGGCGCCGAACTCGGGGCCCGACCCGTGGACATCCTCGTCAACAATGCAGGCACGATCCGTCGCGCCCCCGCTGCCGAGCACCCGCGCGAATGGTGGGACGAGGTCATCCAGGTCGACCTGTCGAGTCAGTTCTCGTTCACCCAGGCCCTGGCGGGGGGCATGCTGGAGCGCGGTCGAGGCAGGATCATCTTCACGGCCTCCCTGCTCTCCTTCCAGGGCGGGATCAACGTGCCGGGGTATGCGGCGGCGAAGTCCGCGATCGGCGGCCTCACGAAAGCACTGTCGAACGAGTGGGCGGCCAGCGGCGTCACCGTCAACGCGATCGCCCCGGGCTACATCGCAACCGACAACACCCGGGCGCTGCAGGAGGATCAGGAACGCTCGCGGGCGATCCTCGAGCGCATCCCCGCAGGACGGTGGGGGGCGGCATCCGATATCGGCGGAGCCGCAGTCTTCCTGGCCGCCCCGGCATCCGACTATGTCTCGGGGGTGATCCTGCCGGTCGACGGCGGATGGCTCGGGCGCTGACATGGCGGAGTCGAGGCTCGGGTGCAGGACACCGTCATTCAGGTGCGGGAGGGCTCGTCGCTCCACCCCAGCAGGAACGCGCCGAGGGCGATCATCAAAGCGCCGCCCGTCGCACCCATGGCCTCCAGCCGGCGCGAAGACCGACCGAACCAGTCTCGGGCGGCGCTCGCGAGCAGCACCCAGACAGCGTCGCAGGCGACGCCGATCGACACGACGATCGCACCGAGGACGAACAGCTGCACCGGAACCGATCCGGTCCGCAGGTCGACGAACTGGGGGAGGATCGCGAGGAAGAACGCGATCGACTTCGGGTTCGTGACGCCGACGACGAACCCCTCAGCGAGGAGTCGCGCACCCGAACGCTGGAGTTGCGTACCGGTGATCGCGTTCGCGGCGTCCTTCCGATGCCTGATGGCGTGGATGCCGAGGAAGATCAGGTACCCCGCGCCGAGGACCTTGACGGCAGTGAACAGCACGGCCGATTGGGCGATCACCGTGCCGACGCCGAGGGCGACTCCGATCACGAGGATGATCGAGCCGATCGCGGTGCCGACGATGCTGAGAAACCCGCCGAGGCGGCCCAGCGCCATGGCGCGGCCGATCGTGAACAGCACGGTGGGGCCGGGGATCGCGACCATGATGAACGCCGCGACGACGAACGTCGTGAGGGTCGCGGTGCTGAACATGGTGATGCGAGCTTATGGCACCGGGGCCCGCCGCCTTCCGGAGGCGGCGCGCTCACCCGGCCGGGTACGCGCTGATCCGCAGCGACCGGGCGAGGTGCACCGCGTTGCGGGTGGCGGTCGCGATCGACGATGCCACCTTCTCCGGCGTCTCGGGCAGGTCCTTGTAGTCGGTCGTCTGCATCGCCTCGCCGTTCCAGTACACCGACCCCTGCGCCGGAAGCGAGAAACCGATGTCGTTCAGTGCCTGGAACAGGATCGCTGCGATGTGGTGCGCTCCGTCCTCGTTGCCCACGACCGCCGCGATCGCGACCTTGTCGAACAGGATCGGACGCCCCTCCTCGTCCGTCTCGCTCAATTCCGCATCGAGGCGCTCGAGCACGCGCTGAGCGACGCTGGAATGCTGTCCCATCCACGTCGGCGAGGCGAACACGACGATATCCGCCGCCAGCACCCTTTCACGCAGCGCCGGCCACTCGTCATCGTCGCCCATGTCGGTCATCACCCCGGGAAGGACACGGTGGTCGACCGGACGAATACGGTCGTCGTCGACGCCGAGTTCAGCGAGAGCATCCAGCACCTGCCCGCCGAGCTTCTCCGTGCTCGACGTCGCGGGAGACGGCTTGAGTGTGCAGTTGATCATCAGTGCGTTCAGTCGGTCGTCCATCCCCGCACGATAGGGACATTCCCGCGAAGCGGCCCAGGGCCTTTCGCCCAGCCGCGGCGTGTACTAAGGCCGGCCCTGTCCTCGGGCTACTTCCGGTGCGCCGCGTAGTACGCCAGCAGCGCCTTCGTCGACGCGTCCTGACCCTCGATCGCGGCCGCGTCGCCCTCGAGCGCCGGGGCGATCTGCATCGCCAGCTGCTTGCCGAGCTCGACGCCCCACTGGTCGAACGAGTTGATGCCCCAGATCGTGCCCTGGGTGAACGTGATGTGCTCGTACAGCGCGATGAGCTGGCCGAGAACCTGCGGCGTGAGGGCCGGCGCGAAGATCGATGTCGTCGGGCGGTTTCCGGCGAACGTCCGGGCCGCGACGAGCGGGCCCGTCGTCCCTTCGGCTTCGACCTCATCGGCGGTCTTTCCGAAGGCGAGGGCCTTGGTCTGCGCGAGGAAGTTCGCCAGGAACAGGGCGTGCACGTCCTGACCGTCGTCGGCCAGGGGGTAGGCGGGGTTCGCGAACGCGATGAAGTCCGCCGGAATCAGCCGGGTGCCCTGGTGGATGAGCTGGTAGAACGCGTGCTGGCCGTTCGTACCGGGCTCGCCCCAGAACACCTCGCCGGTGTCGGTCGTGACCGGCGTGCCGTCCCATCGGACGGACTTGCCGTTGGATTCCATGGTCAGCTGCTGCAGGTATGCAGGGAAGCGGCTCAGCTGCTGGGCGTACGGGAGCACCGCGTGCGACTGCGCGCCGAAGAAGTTCACGTACCAGACGTTCAGCAGCCCCATCAGCACGGGGACGTTGCGCTCGAGCGGCGTGGTCCGCACGTGCTCGTCGACGGCGTGGAAACCCGCCAGCAGATCGCGGAAGGCGACCGGCCCGAGCGTGATCGCGAGTGACAGCCCGATCGCGGAGTCGACGGAGTAGCGGCCACCGACCCAGTCCCAGAAACCGAAGGCGTTGACCGGGTCGATGCCGAAGGCGGCCACCTTGTCGAGGGCGGTCGAGACGGCGACGAAGTGGTGCGCCACGGCATCCGTGCGGGCCTCCTCCGAGTCGCCGATAGCACCGGACGCTTCGAGCCCCGTCCACAGCCAGTCGCGCGCGAGCCGAGCGTTCGTGAGAGTCTCGAGCGTCGTGAAGGTCTTCGACGCCACGATGAACAGTGTGGTCTCGGGGTCGAGGCCGGCGGTCTTCTGCGCCAGGTCGGTCGGGTCGATGTTGGAGACGAAGAGCGCCTGGATACCGGCATCCGCATACGGCTTGAGGGCCTCGTAGACCATGACCGGCCCGAGGTCCGAGCCGCCGATCCCGATGTTGACGACGTGGGTCACCTTCTTGCCGGTCACGCCCAGCCACTCGCCGGAGCGGACCCTGTCGGCGTAGGCCGAGAGCGCGTCGAGCACGGAGTGCACGTCGGCATCGACATCCTGTCCGTCCACGACCAGCGCGGGTGCGGCTCCGGCCGGACGCCGCAGCGCGGTGTGCAGCACGGCGCGGTCCTCGGTGGTGTTGATGTGCGCGCCGGCGAGCATCGCGGCATAGTGGTCGGCGACCCCGGTCTGCTCTGCGAGGCGGAGAAGAGCCGCGAGAACCTCGTCGGTGACGAGGTTCTTCGAGAGGTCCACATGCAGGTCGGCGAGGGGCAGGGACAGTCGCTCGGCGCGAGACGGATCTGCAGCGAACCAGGCGCGGAGATCGGGGGCGAAATCGTCGCGGAGTGCGGTGAGATCGGACCAGGCGGGGGTACGGGTCGGGTCTACGGGAGCGGCCATGGATACATCCTAGGATCGCCGGGATGAGCGAGATGACGGTACCCGGTAACATGACGCCGTCCGGGTGGCGGGGGCTCGTCTTCAACTCTCTCCAGGGAGTCGCGTCGCGGCGAGGTCCTCACCTTCCGTCGCCCGGTCGGGATGCTCCCGGGCGAGAAGTATCCTGGGAGGCGGCCGCTACGACAGGAGACCCCGTGATCCTCAGCTTCATCCTCTTCGTGTTCCTCTTCCTCGGAGGCATCTGGCTGATGGGTCTCGCGCAGTCGCTTGAAGACTTCCAGGCGATCGTCTTCATCGCCGGCCTGCTCATCATGTGCCTCTCGCTCGCGTTCATGATGCGCCAGGGCGGATCGGCGACGCGCCGCTCCAATAGCTGGTCGGGCAAGGCAGCCGAGTAGCAGACGTCAGCGCCTCCTGGCGAGGCGCGCGTCGAGGTTCGCCTTCACGGCCGGCCATTCCGGCTCGATGATCGAGAACTCGACGCTGTCGCGCAGCGCGCCGTTGCGGTACCGGGACATGGCTCGCATCACCCCGTCCTGCTTGGCGCCGAGGCGCTCGATGGCGGCCCTCGACTGGAAGTTCACCCACTGCGTGGTGAGTCCGACCCGGAAGACGCCCAGCATCTCGAACGCGTGCTGAAGCAGCAGGAGCTTCGATTCGGCGTTCGTGCCGGTGCCGTGCGCCGACGGCCGGTTCCACGTGTAGCCGATGTGCAGTCGCGGAACCTCGGGTTCGAGGTCGTAGAACGTCGTCATGCCGATCACTCGCCCCATCGCATCGAACGCCGTGAACGGCACCATCTCGTGCTTCTCGCTGAGGCCGAGGCGCCGCTCGATCTCGGCGCCGACGCCATCCGGCGCGGGTACGGACGTGTACCACGCGTTCTTCCAGAGATCGCCTTCCTCGACGGCTTCGACCAGTCCGTCGTGGTGAGCGCGCTCGAGCGGGCGGAGTTCGACCAGCCGGCCGGTGAGGGTGACAGGGGCGGGTTCGACGAGGAAGGCCATGGATTCATTCAACCAGGGCCGGACCATTCGCCCGCGCGGTAGCGTTGCCCCATGAAGACAGTGCCGTTCGGATCGACCACCGCCCCCGCCGTCATCGCCGGAATGATGCGCATCGCCGACAAGACAGATGCGCAGATCCGCGAACTCTACGACACCGCCCGTGCGGCCGGCATCGACTTCTTCGACCACGCCGACATCTACGGCGGCAGCATGCACGCGTGCGAGGCCCGGTTCGGCGATGCTCTGCAGCTGAACGCCGCCGAGCGTGCCGAGATCGTGCTGCAGACGAAGTGCGGGATCGTGCCGGCGCAGGGCATGTTCGACTTCTCCTACGAGCACATCGTCACCCAGGTCGAGGGCTCGCTCAGGGCTCTGCGCACCGATCACATCGACGTGCTGCTGCTGCACCGGCCGGACGCTCTCGTCGAGCCGGACGAGGTCGCCAGGGCCTTCGACGAACTCGAGGCAGCCGGAAAGGTGCGCGCCTTCGGTGTCTCCAACCACACGCCGCGCCAGATCGATCTGCTGCGCACCGCCGTGCGGCAGCCGCTGGTGGCCAACCAGCTGCAGCTGTCGATCACGCACGCGCCGATCATCGCGCAGCCGGTCGCCGCGAACATGGTCGCCGAGGAGCAGAGCGTCGACCGCGACGGCGGAGGCATCGTCGACTACTGCCGCATCAACGGCATCACGATCCAGGCGTGGTCGCCGTTCCAGGGCGGATTCTTCACGGGCGTGTTCCTCGGCGACCCCGAGTACGCCGAACTCAACACCGTGATCGACCGGCTCGCGGCATCCTACGACGTCACCCCGATCGCCATCGCGACGGCGTGGATCACGCGCCACCCCGCGAACATGCAGGTGGTGCTGGGAACGACCACGCCCGAACGGGTGCGCGACGCGGCAGCGGGTGCCGACATCGTCCTGACCCGCCCTGAGTGGTACGAGCTGTTCCGCGCGGCGGGCCACCTGCTGCCGTGACAGATCCCGTTGGACCGGTTCGGAGACGTCGTCCGTCGTCTACCCTGTAGCCATGCCGTTCCTGTTCTCGATGCTCGTCGTCGCGTTGATGATCGGCGCGCTGATCGACATCATCACGCGCGACGATTCGCAGGTGAAGTACCTGCCGAAGATGGTGTGGATCATCATCGTGATCCTGCTGCCGCTGATCGGCAGCATCCTGTGGTTCGCGATCGGGCGGGAGTACGGGGAGTCCGGGATCGCCATTCCGCGGATGCGCAGGGCGTCGCGTCCCGCGCCGACGGATGTACGGCCGGCTCCGGCGGCGCCCGTCGACACGCGCACGACGGAGCAGCAGATCGCCGACCTCGATCGCGAGATCGAGGAGTGGCGCCTGCGCCAGGAGGTCGAGAAGCGTAGGCGCGAAGAGGGCGGCACGTCGGCGGGCTCGGAGGCCCAGCCGGGCTAAGCGGCGACCGCGAGGTCGAACGACTCTCGGATCGCCGGCTCCAGGGTCGGATACCGGAACTCGAATCCTGCTCGGGTGAGCTTCTCCGGGAGCACCCACCGGCTCTTCAGGATCAGCTCGGTCTCGGTGCGGATGCCGATGGCGCCGAGCTCCAGCATCCATCGCGGCATGGGCGGGCCGAAGCCGACTCCGAGAACTCGGCGCACCGTCGCCATGAACTCGTTGTTGTCGACGGGATGCGGCGCGGCGGCGTTGACCGGCCCGTCGAGCGACGGCGTCTGCTCGATGAAGTCGATGATGCGCGCGACGTCCTCGACGTGCACCCAGCTGAAGCGCTGCGTTCCGCGTCGCGCGCCGGGGAAGTGCCCGGTTCCGGCCGCGCGACGACGCCTGCTCACCGGCCACACGCCGTCGTGCTGTGCACCCCCGAGACCGCGTCGCGCCAGGGTCTGCAGCGGGCCGAGCACACCACCGTGTCCGAGGACGATGGTGCTGCGCAGTGCCACCCGCCGGGTGTGCGGCAGGTCGACGGCGAACAGCGCCTGCTCCCACGCCTTGGCGACCTCGACCGAGAAACCCGTGCCGATCTCACCGGTCGATTCCGTCATCGGGCGGTCCTCCGCATGACGGTAGATGGTCGCCGTGGAGGAGTTCACCCAGAGTGCCGGCGGCGCTGCGGCTGCGGCGATCGCCCGGCTCAGCGAGGAGGTGGTGTCGAGTCGGGAGCGGAAGATCTCGGCTCGGTTCTCCGGCGTGTAGCGGCAGTTGACGCTCTTCCCCGCGAGCCCGATCACCAGTTCGGCGCCGTCGACGGCGCGGTCGATCCCGGCCTGGTCGCCCCAGCGGAGATCGGCGCCCGATCGCGAGATCGTGATGACCTCGCGCCCTGCCGCGCGAAGACGTGGCAGAAGATACCGGCCCATGAAGCCGGTGGATCCGCCGATGACCACTCTGCCTGCACTCACGCTGTCGGCTGCGCTCACGGGGTTGCCTCCTCGATCCGATAACTGAAATCGCCGCTGTACTCGTAGATCCGCCCGATGATCGGTGCGGTGATGGTCAGATCGACGTGCTGTCGGCCTGCGACGTCGTCGAAGCGCTCGGTGAGACGGACGACAGGGGACAGGGGCCGCGGCAGGCGGATCCGCAGGCGGCCGAGCCGGATGCCGACGGCACGACTGGTGAGAGCGAGCGCCCCGCCGTGCACGTCGACGTCGAAGCAGGCCGCGATCAGGCTCGGCTCGCCGAGCTCATCGACGACGCGGCCGTGACGCGTGAGCGCGACCGTATCCCTCATCGTCCACGAGCCGCCGGCGAGGTGGAACTCGCGCTCGCCGACCGCGCGGGAGGCGATGGTGCGGTTCTCCACGCGGAACGGCACATCGCTCTCCCAGCACGCGACGACGACGCCGCGTCGATCGAGCGGGCGCAGGAACGGCCAGAGCCAGCGCCGCGGAGTGCCGATGCGGTGAAGCACGCCTTCCCCGACGCCGACGCCGCCGTCCGGGATCGCCTGGAAATAGGTCTGCAGGACAGGGTGCAGTTCATGGATGCGGTCGCCGAGTGCCCTGGCGTAGGGAGATTGCGAAGGCGACACCATTCGAGACTAGCTTTCCGACGGGCGCAGCAGCCGCTCGCGGAGCTCGAGCGCGTCCTGCTGCGGGGCGGTGTCATCCAGCAACCATGGTCGCCCCGCCGGCGCGGTCAGGGCGCGAGCTCGCGCAGACGGACGAGACGCTCGTGCCCGGTCTCTTCGAGTTCGGCGATCGCATCGCGCGACTTGAGGAAGTCGGAGAACGAACGATAGCCGAGGGCCTTCTCGCTGAAGGACGGATCCATCCGCCGCATGTGCGTCTTCACCGCCGAGCTGTGCAGCCACTCGTCGGCGCCTGCCTTGTCGTGGCCGAGACGCAACGCGCGCTCGAGCAGCTGAGTCGACTCCTCCTGCTCCGTGAGCGGGGCGGATGGGACTTCCTCCACCTCCACCGGCTTCGCGGTCTTCTTCGCGCGCGACCGGGGAGCGGCTTTGGCCTTCGGCGGCGCTTCTGCAGCCGCCTCCGTGACGGGGTCGGCCGGTTCGGGGGCTGCCGGAGGAACCACGGCCGCTTTCGGCTGCGGGCGCACCACGCCGGGCAGCGAGTCGTAGGACTCGAACTCGTCGCAGGCCGCGGCCAGCGACTTCGCCGTGGAACCGGCGACGCCGACGCCGATGACGTAGCGGCCGAGACGCTTGCACCGCTGTGCGAGCGGCACGTAGTCGCTGTCGCCGGCCACGATCACCACGTGCGTCAGATCGGGAAGGCGGAACATGTCCTCGACGGCATCGACGGCCAGGCGGATGTCGGCGCCGTTCTTGGCGTAGGCGGCGGCGGGGAAGAGCTGCACCAGGTCGACCGCGCGGGCGACGAGCTGCGAGCGATACACGGCGTTCACCGGCGACGACCAGTCGGCGTAGGCGCGGGTGAGCACCAGCGTGCCGAAGGATGCGGCGTAGTCGATGATCGCGCCGACCTCGATCATCGCGCGGCTCAGCCGCTCGCTGACGTCGGGGTCGTTCGGGTTCTCGGTGATCCGCTGGCGATCCTTGCCGTAGGCGTTGCGGCCGTGCACACGGTCGTACCAGGAGATGACGATGTTGTCGAAGTCGAGGTAGACGGCGACGCGCGTGTCTGTCGTCTCAGCCACGGTCGGCCTCCTCGCCGGGGTAGCGCACGCCGATCTGCGAGCGGATCTCGTCGAGGGTGCCCATGATCGCGACGCTCTCCGCGATCGGCAGGATGTCCCCCTCGAGCATGCCGTCGCGCACCAGCCGCTCGGCGGCCAGCGCCTCGAACTGCATGCCGCGCCCCACGATCTCCGAGGAGTACTCTTCCTGCACCGTGCCGTCCGGCCGGACCACCCGGAACGACGTGGGGCTGTACCAGACCCGGTCGATGTCGATCCGCGCCTCGGTTCCGACGATGGTCGCGGCGTTCGCCCCTGCTCCGCGCGAGGACGACACGCTGGTCGAGACGGCCCCGCCCTCGTGCGTCATGACGGTGGCGACCTCGGCGTCGGCGCCCGTTTCGATGAGGCGTCCGACGGCGCGCACGGTGGTCGGCGAACCCAGGATGTCGTGGATGAACGAGATCGGATAGATGCCGAGGTCGAGCAGCGCGCCGCCGCCGAGCTCCAGCGCGTTGAGGCGGTGCGCCGGATCGGAGGAGATGCGCTGCGTGTGGTCGGCGGTGACGACTCGGATCTCGCCCAGCGTTCCGGCGGCGATGATCTCGCGGATGCGGATCATGTGCGGCAGGTAGCGCGTCCACATGGCCTCCATCACCAGGAGTCCGCGTTCGGCGCCCAGGCGCTGGAGATCCTCGGCTTCGGCGCGGTTCAGCGTGAACGCCTTCTCGACGAGCACGTGCTTGCCGTTCTCGAGGGCGAGACGTGCGTTCTGGTGATGCATCGGATGCGGGGTGCCGACGTAGATGATGTCGACATCCGGATCGGCGGCGAGAGCCTCGTACGAGGGGTGCGCGTGCGCGATGTCGAAGCGGGCGGCGAACGCGTCAGCGGACTCCTGCGACCGCGATCCGACCGCCACGAGATCGAGTCCGGCCGTTCGAAGATCGGATGCGAAGGAACCGGCGATGCCGCCGGTTGCGAGGATTCCCCAACGAAGACCAGTCATGGTCTCAGCGTACGGGGTGCAGCCGGGACGCCGGCACTCAGGCCCGCGCGAGCGCCTGATCCAGGTCGGCGATGATGTCGGCCGGGTCCTCGAGTCCGGCGGAGAGCCGGATCGTGTTGAGCGAGATGCCGGCGGCGGCACGCTGCTCGGCGTTCAGATGCGAGTGCGTCATCGAGGCGGGGTGTGCAACCATGCTGCGTGCGTCGCCGATGTTCGCGATCAGGCGCACCACGGTGAGGCTGTCGACGACGCGCGCGACGCGCTCCTGCGTGCCGCCGTCCTCTGCTCCTGCGAGTTCGAAGGAGAAGACCGAGGGCACCCCGCGCGGCAGATAGCGCTGAGCGAGCTCGTGCCAGGGGTTGTCGTCGAGCCCGGGGTGGTTCACCTTTGCGACAGCGGGATGCCGCCGGAGGTGTTCCGCGACAGCCTGCGCCGTCGCGCTCTGACGGGACACCCTCAGGTCGAGGGTCTCGATGCCCAGCAGGATCTGCCAGGCGTTGAAGGGCGAGAGGGAGGGACCGAGGTCGTGCACGTACTTCGACTTCACCAGCGGCGCGAACGACTGGCCGATGCCGAACCGGTCCCACAGCACCAGTTCCCCTAACCGTTTGTACGGTGCGGTGAACTGCGGCCAGCGCTCCGGGTCCGCGCCGAAGTCGAACGTGCCCTGGTCGACGACGACGCCCCCGAGCGAGGTGCCGTGACCGGAGAGGAACTTCGTCGCCGAGTGCACGACGAAGTCGGCGCCGTGCTCGCCGGGGCGCACCAGGAACGGTGTGCCGACCGTGTTGTCGATCACGAGCGGCACGCCGGCCTCATGTGCGATGTCCGCGACGAGCCGGATGTCGAGCACCTGGGCCACCGGATTGGCCACAGACTCGGCGAAAACGGCACGGGTCTGCGGAGTGATGGCGGCGCGCCACGCCTCGGGGTCGTCCTGGTCCACGAAGGTGGTGCGGATGCCGAAATCCTCGAAGGTGTCCTGCAACAGGTCGACCGTGCCGCCGTAGAGCTGGTTCGCCGCCACGATGTGCCCGTTCCTGCCGGCGAGCGCCAGCAGCGTGACCGCCACGGCCGCCTGGCCAGAGGCCACGGCGACGGCGGACGTGCCGCCCTCGAGCGCTGCGACGCGCTCCTCGAGCACCTGCTGCGTCGGACTGGCGTTGCGGCTGTACAGGTTGCCGACGGTGCGCAGAGCGAACAGGTCGGCGGCGTCGGCGAGCGAGGCGAACTGGTAGGCGGCCGTCTGATAGATCGGCGGAATCGCGCTGTTCTGCGGGGTCCCCGGAACGTAGCCGGCCTGGATCTGCTGGGTCGCGAACTCGCTCATCCGTCCATCATCCGGGGGAGTGTCCATCCGGCACGGGGATATGTCGAACTGTTGCGGCGCTGCTACCCGGCGTGGGCTGCGACGAACCGCGCGATAGCCTGCAGCGTCTCCGGGTGTCCCTCCAGATGCGGGAGGTGTGCGACGTCGCTGAGTTCCACGAGTTCGGCATCGCGCACGGATGCTGCGACGTGACGGGCGTTGCGCCCCATATGCGCCAGGTCGAGGTCGCCGACGAGGACGAGCGTCGGCACCGTGATCGCGGCGAGCCGTGGCCAGGCCGCCTTTATCGGAGCCGGATCGCCGGGGTCGGCGGCCGCGAGTGCGCGGCGGTTCATCTCCAGGAAGAGCGCACGGGCCCCGGGTGCGGCACGGCCGGCATGCCCGGGGCCGTCGAGCCAGACCTCGGCCTGGAGCCGATTGACCTCGTCGAGATCGCCGCGGTCGTCGGCCGCGTCGATGCGCCGGTCGAGGTCCGCGACGAGCGGCGCGAGATCGGGTGCGGGCGCCCCGCCGATCGACGGGGCGATCAGCACGAGCGCACCCACGCGGTCCGGATGGGCGAGGGTCAGATCGATCGCCGCGCGGCCGCCCATCGAGCAGCCGATGACGATCGCCGCATCCACGGCTTCGGCATCCAGCACCGCGACGGCGTCGGAGACCGGCGACCAGCCGTCTTCGGGGTCGTACTCGGTCTCGCCGAAGCCGCGTGTGTCGTAACGGATGCTGCGGATCGCCGAGCCGAGATGATCGATCAGGGGCGACCAGGACCGCCGGTCGGTGACCCCGGCGTGGATCATCAGCACAGGTGCGCCGGATCCGCTGACCTCGACCGCGAGTCGTGCGCGCCCGGACGCGACCGTCTCGTGCGTCACGGGATCAGGACGATCTTGCCGCTGGTCGCGCCCGATTCCACGAGCTCGTGCGCCCGGATGGCCTCCGCGAGCGGGAGCTCCGGTCCGAGTTCGATCGTGAAGTCCCCGCTGGCGAGCAGTTCGATCGTCTTCGGCAGTGCCTCTGCACGCCAGGCCCGTTCCTCCTCGGTGAGCGGGATCGGAGAACCGCCTTGGAAGCCGCGAATGCCGAATCCGGCGGCGTCCGCCCCGCGGACGATCGTGGCGATGCGGTCGCGGTCGGCGACGAGGTCGAGGCAGGCCTGGATCGCCTCGTCGGTTCCGGCGCAGTCGAGGGCGACGGTGACCCCGCCCGGCGCGGCCTCGCGAACCTGCCCGAGCAACCCTGGGCCGTAGGAGACGGGGATCGCGCCGAGCTCGCGCACCTGATCGTGTCGCGCGGGGCTCGCGGTTGCGACGACGGTGGCACCCCAGGCCACGGCGAACTGGACGGCCGCCTGGCCGACGGCACCCGAGCCGCCGTGCACGAGCAGCGTGTCACCGGCGCTGACGCCGAGCGAGCGGAGCGCCTGGTACGCCGTTCCTGCCGGGATGCCGATGCCGGCGCCCTCGGCAGCGGTGACGGCGTCGGGCAGCGCGGCGATGTTGCGCACCGGCACGGTCAACGACGACGCGTACGTGCCGACCGTGTCGCGGATCGCCACACGGTCGCCCACCGCGAAGTCGGTCACCCCATCGCCGAGGGATTCGATCACCCCGGCCCCGTCGAAGCCGACCGGCCGTGGTTCGGTGATGGGCTTGGACGCACGCGTGCCGCCGCGCAGCTTCGCATCGATCGGATTCACCCCTGCCGCCTCGATCCGCACGACGACCTCGTCCGAGGTCGCGAGCGGGTCGGGGATCTCGATGAGGTGGAGGACCTCGGGGGAGCCGATTTCGGTGTAGACGATCGCGCGAGCCATGATTTCAGGCTACCCGCCGCAGTTCAGCGACCGGCCAGGACCTTCATGATCCGCTGCGGAGAAACCGGCTGCGCGGTGCCCAGCCGCTGCGCGAACAGGCTGATCCGGTACTCCTCCAGCAACCACCTCGCCTCGATGAGCACCGGCGAGGCGTCGGCGGGGAGAGGGATCGTGCCACCGGCATCCGCGTAGGCTGCGGCCATCCGCTCGTACTCGGTCATCCGCGTGCGGTCCTTGCCCGGTGCATCCGCCAGGGTCTTCAGCCGGTCGGTCATCCCCTCCAGGTATCGCGGGAGGTTCGCGAGACGCGCGACGCCGGTCGTGGAGACGAAACCGGGGTGCAGCAGCCCGGACAGCTGTGTCCGGATGTCGTTCAGGGGCCCGAGGAGGGCGAGCGAGTTCTGCGCCTTGATGCCCCGTTCGACCTCGCGGGACTTCGTCAGGATGCGTGCGACCAGCGAGACGCACGCGAAGAGGTCGTCGACGAGCGCCGCGGACACGATGTCGCGGACCCGTGCGAACTCGGCTTCCGCGCGGATGATCCCGCCCGGTGCCGCCCGTTCGATGACCTCGCGCACCACGGCGGCCCGGCAGTCTTCGATGAGCGCGGCCGCAGAAGAGTACGGCGATGCGGCGAGAGCCAGCTTCTCGTGGCTCGTCAGATGCTCCTGCACGTACGACGACGGCGACGGCACGGCGAGCAGCATGAGCCGCAGCACGCCGGAACGGGTCGTGGCAGCGGCGGCATCCGCTGTCGCCTCCACTCGGACGGCGACGGTCCTGCCCTGATCGACGATGGCCGGGTATCCCCGGACGATGCCACCCGCGACCCGGGTGTCGAGCACCTCCGGGAGATCGCCGAAGGTCCAGGCGGTGAGGCCGTCCTGTTCGATCGGCCCGCGACCAGAGGCGGCCGCGACGCGGGTCGCCGCGCTCGGCTCCTTCGGGGTCCGGTTCTCCGCCTGTGCCACGGACCGCGCCACGCTGCTGCGGGCGCGGTCCGAGAGCTGTTCCTGCAGGAGGCGCAGATCGCGCCCGGAGCCGGCGACGCGGCCCCGCTCGTCGACGGCACGGAAGTTCATGCGCAGGTGCGCCGGAACCCGCTCCTCGTCGAAATCGGCGGCCGAGACGAGCTGATTGGCCAGCGGCTGGATCAGCCGCGCCAGGGCTTCCTTCAGCGATCGCGTCGGCGTCCCCGCGTGGTTCTCCGGTCCCTCCTCGGCGAGAGCGGCGCCGAACTTCTCGGCCCAGTCGGCCGCGGGCACGACGTGCCGGCGGATCGTCTTCGGAAGCGCCCTCAGCAGAGCGGTGACGAGCTCCGCGCGCAGCCCCGGCACCTGCCAGTCGAAGCCGCGATCCTCGATCTGCGCGAGCAGCGCCAGCGGGATGACCACGCTCACGCCGTCGTCGGACGCACCCGGCTCGAAACGGTAGGCGAGGCCGAGAACCTGGTCGCCCTGCGTCCAGCGGGTCGGGAACTCGCTCTGATCGGCGCGACCGTCGTCGTCGACCAGGTCGCGCTTCGCGCATGACGAGCAGCTTCGGTGTCGATGCCAGCGCCTCGCGCCACCATGCCTCGAAGGAGCGCACGTCGAAGACGTCGGCGGGGATCCGCTCGTCGTAGAACCGGAACACGGCCTCATCGCCGGCCAGAATGTCACGTCGGCGCTCGCGGTCCTCGAGCTTCTCGAGGCGCTTGCGGAGCTCGGCGTTGCTGCGCCAGAACGCACTCACCCGCTTGTCGATCCGCTGTGGATCCCACTCGCCCTCGACGAGCGCGTGCCGGAGGAACAGCTCACGGGACGCCGCCCGGTCGATGCGGGCGAACTGCACGCGGCGCCGGGGGATGATCTCCACCCCGAACAGCGTCACCTTCTCGAAGGCGACGGCAGCGCCGGCGTCCTTCGACCAGTGCGGCTCGGTCACCTGCCGCTTCGCGAGGTCTCCGGCGAGTGGCTCCGCCCAGGCGGGGTCGATCGCGGCGGCGGTCCGCGCGAACATCCGCGACGTCTCCACGATCTCCGCGGCCATCACGGCGCGCGGACTCTTCTTCCGCAGGGCGGAGCCGGGGAAGATCGAGAAGCGGATGCCGCGTGCGCCACGGTACTCCGCGACGCGTCGTTTCGGATCCTTGCCGGGCCTGTTCGAATCCTTTCCGGGCGCCTTCGCGGTGGGCACGTTCCGCTCGTCGAGCAGGCCGATCTGCGAGAGCAGCCCGGCGAGCAGGGCGCGATGCACGGCATCCGGGTCGGCGGTGCCCGTCGTGTCCGCCGCCTTGACCAGGGTGCGCAGCTGCCGGTGCACGTCGAACCATTCACGCACGCGCACGTAGTTCAGGTGCTCGGAGCGGCAGAGCCGGCGGAATGCGCTGGATCCGAGCTCCGCCTGCTGCTCGCGGAGGTGGTTCCACAGGTTCAGCATCGAGAGGAAGTCGCTCGTCGGGTCCGCGAAGCGCGCATGCAGGCGGTCGGCCTCCTCGCGGCGTTCCTCCGGGCGCTCGCGGACGTCCTGAATCGACAGACCGGCCACGATCGGGAGGACAGAGGCGGTGACACCGTGGCGGCCGGATTCGACGAGCATCCGCGCGAATCGCGGATCGATCGGCATCCGTGAGATGTCCCGGCCGATGCGCGTGAGGCGCGGCGCCTCCGAACCTCGTGACGCGGCCACCGCACCGAGTTCGGTGAGCAGGTCGAACGCCGCCTTCACGCCACGGGAATCGGGAGGCGTGAGGAAGGGGAAGGCGGTGATGTCGCCGAATCCCAGGGCGAGCATCTGCAGGATGACCGACGCGAGCGAGGTGCGCAGGATCTCGGGTTCGGTGAACTCCGGGCGCCCTTCGAAGTCCTCTTCGCTGTACAGGCGGATGGCGATGCCGTCGCTGGTGCGTCCGGCACGACCCGCGCGCTGATTGGCCGAGGCCTGCGAGATCGCCTCGATCGGCAGCTGCTGCACCTTGGAGCGGTTGCTGTAGCGCGAGATGCGCGCGGTACCGGTGTCGATGACGTAGCGGATGCCGGGAACCGTGAGGCTGGTCTCGGCGACGTTCGTGGCGAGGACGACGCGGCGACGGACTCCGGCCACGCGACTGCGCTCGAAGACGCGGTGCTGCTCGGCGGCGGACAGTCGTCCGTAGAGGGGGAGCACTTCCGTCGGGGAGCGGTCCTTCGCGTAGGCGCCGCGCACGGCGTCCGCCGCATCCCGGATCTCCGCCTCGCCCGGGAGGAACACCAGCACGTCTCCCGGCTCTTCTCGATCGAGTTCGCGGAGGGCCGTGACGATGGCCGAGACCTCGTCGTCCGGCTCTCCGGAGTTCGGCCTGCTCGGGGGCTCCGCGGCTCCGGCTTCCTCGACGAGGGGCCGGTACCGGATCTCGACGGGGTACGTGCGTCCCGAGACCTCGATGATCGGGGCCGGCTCTCCTCCAGCAGGCGCGAAGTGCTTCGCGAAGCTCTCCGGATCGATCGTCGCCGAGGTGATGATCACCTTGAGGTCGGGGCGTTCCGGCAGGATGCGGACGAGGTAGCCGAGCAGGAAATCGACGTTGAGCGACCGCTCGTGCGCCTCGTCGATGATGATGGTGTCGTAGCGGGTGAGCAGCCGGTCCCGGTGGATCTCGTTGAGCAGGATGCCGTCGGTCATCAGTGCGACCCGCGTGGCGTCGGAGACCTTGTCGGTGAAGCGCACCTTGTACCCGACGAGGGTGCCGAGTTCGACCTGCAGCTCCTCGGCGACGCGCTCGGCGATCGTGCGGGCGGCGAGCCGTCGAGGCTGGGTGTGCGCGATGCGCTCCCGCCCGAGCTCGAGGCAGATCTTCGGCAGCTGCGTCGTCTTGCCCGAGCCGGTCGCGCCGGCGACGATCACGACCTGGTGGTCGCGGATGGCGTCGGCGATCTCCGCCCTGGCGGCGCTGACGGGCAGCTCCGGAGGGTAGGAGATCACGAGGGGGGACGCAGGCATGGCTCTCTATCGTAGGACGCTCCTGATGCGCGGCATCCCTATGATCGATCCGTGACGACAGCCGCAGCTTCCTCCGTGCCCGCGCCGACCGCGCTGGCCGCGTCGCAGTGGTGGCGGGACTTCGGCCGGCCCCCGAGGATCATGGGACTCGACGTCGCGCGTGCGATCGCGATCATCGGCATGATCGGCGCCCATCTGGGGGAGACCGCAGAGACGGTCGAGCCCTCGGATCCCGCGGCCTGGACCGCACTCGTGCACGGCAACCCGTCGCTGCTGTTCGCGCTGCTCGCCGGCTTCTCGATCTCGCTGATGACACGTCGTGGTGAGGTCGCCCCGGAAGACGTGCCGGCGGTGCGACTGCGGATGCTCGGTCGTGGCGCGACGATCTTCGTCATCGGCCTGATCCTCGAGCTCCTGAACACCCCCATCGCGGTGATCCTCACCCTCTACGGCGTGCTCTACATCGCCGTCATCCCGATGCTGCGCTGGCGCACGTCGCGGCTGATCCTCACGGCGACACTGCTCGGCCTGTGCGGCCCGCCTCTGCTCGCGCTGCTGTCGACGCTCTCAGCCGGCGCCAGTGGCGGTGGCATCTCGCTCGTGCTCTTCGGCAGCTATCCGATCACGGTGTGGCTGTGCTTCGGCGTGACCGGAATGGTGCTCGGGCGGCTGCGTCTCGACCTCTTGCGCACGGCCGTCTGGTTCGTCGCGGTCGGTCTCGTCTGTGCGGTCGTCGGATTCGGGCTCGGCTCCACCGTTCCCTCGGCCGATACGACAGTGGGTGGGTTCGCGTCGCCGCGAGGATGGGCCGAATGGGCGCAGCTCTGGAGCCAGGCGGAGCCGCTCGACCGGATGCTCGATGCGGTTCTGGATGCCGCGCCGCATTCGGGCGGCGTGATGGAGATCCTCGGCGCCGGCGGACTGGGTATCGCCGTGATCGGGGCAGGCATCCTGCTGAGCAGGCCGCTGCGCTGGCTGCTGCTTCCCTTCGCCGCGCTCGGTTCCATGCCGCTCAGCGCATACACCGCGCACGTGGTGTCGTACGTGGTGCTCGCGGGGCCCGGCGGATCCATCTCGTCGAACGAGACCTGGATCTGGTCGGCCGTCGTCCTGCTGATCCTGGCGACCACGTGGTCCATCGTCTTCGGGCGCGGTCCGCTGGAGCGCCTGACCGCACGCGTGGCGAATGCCGCCGCATCCGCCCCGCGTCAGGAGCAGCGCCCATAGGCTGGATCTCATGACGATCCCCACTCTCGAACTCAACGACGGCAACTCCATCCCGCAGCTCGGCTACGGCGTCTTCAAGGTCCCCGCGGGCGAGACCGAGCGAGCAGTCAGCGACGCACTCGAAATCGGCTACCGCCACATCGACACCGCAGCCATCTACGGCAACGAAGAGGGCGTCGGTGCAGCGATCGCGAAGAGCGGCATCGCGCGTGACGAGCTCTTCATCACCACCAAGCTCTGGAACGACCGTCACGAGGGCGACGCCCCGAACGCGGCGATCGCGGAGAGCCTCGAGAAGCTCGGCCTCGAGCAGGTCGACCTCTACCTCGTGCACTGGCCGACGCCCGCCAAGGACAACTTCGTGCACGCCTTCGCCAAGCTCATCGAGCTGCGTGAAGCCGGCCTCACCCGCAGCGTCGGCGTCTCGAACTTCCTGGTGGAGCACCTGGAGCGGGTCGTCGACGAGACCGGCGTCGTGCCGGCGGTGAACCAGATCGAGCTGCATCCCGCTTACCAGCAGCGCGACGTCGTCGCCTGGAGCACCGAGCGCGGTATCCGCACCGAGGCATGGGGGCCGCTCGGCCAGGGCAAGTACGACCTGTTCGGCACGCCCGCCGTCGCCGGGGCCGCAGCTGCCCATGGCGTCACGCCGGCCCAGGCGGTGCTGCGCTGGCACCTGCAGAAGGGCATCATCGTCTTCCCGAAGTCGGTGCGTGCCGAGCGTCTGCGCGAGAACCTCGACGTGTTCGGCTTCACGCTGACCGAGTCTGAGGTCGCCGCGATCGACGCGATCGATCCGCTGGACGGATCCGGTCGCGTCGGCACGCACCCGAACGAGTTCAACTGACCGTCGCGGATGCTGCGGGCGTAGCGTGAAGGCATGACCAACCGGCTCGCCGACACGCTCAGCCCGTACCTCCGTGCGCACGCGGACAACCCGGTCGACTGGTTCCCCTGGGGATCGGACGCATTCGCCGAGGCGCAGCGACGCGACGTTCCGCTGCTGATCTCGATCGGCTACTCGACGTGCCATTGGTGCCATGTGATGGCGCGCGAGTCCTTCGCGGACCCGGCGATCGCCGCCGTGATGAACGAGGGCTTCGTCGCGGTGAAGGTCGATCGCGAGGAGCATCCGGACGTCGACGGCGCCTTCATGGCCGCCGCGTCCGCCTTCACCCAGAACCTGGGCTGGCCGCTCACCGTTTTCGCGACGCCGCAGGGACAGGTGTTCTATGCGGGAACGTACTGGCCGCCCGTCGCGCGCGAGCCGATGCCGGCGTTCCGGGACGTGCTCGGGGCGGTGCGCGAGGCGTGGACGTTGCGGCGGGACGGAGTCGAGGAGTCCGCGGGTGCGGTCGCCGAGGCCCTCGCCAGGGCAGCAGAGCCATCGCCCTCCGGCCTGCCGGACGGGGCCGCGATCGTCGAGGCCGCCGAGTCCATCGCCGCGCGGGAGGACCACAGGTTCGGCGGGTACGGCGGGGCGCCGAAGTTTCCCGTCGCGACGACGCTGCGGTTCCTGCAAAGCGCGCTGGTAAGACGTGACGCCCCGGATGCCGCGGCATCCGCACACCGTGCCCTCGCCGCCATGGTCTCGTCCGAGCTGCGGGATGCCGTCGACGGAGGGTTCTTCCGCTACGCCACTCAGCGCGACTGGACGGTGCCGCACTACGAACGGATGCTCACGGACAACGCCCAGCTGCTGGAGGCCGCTCTCGAGGACGGGGATACCGCGACCGCTCGCGGCATCGCCGATTTCCTGGTGACGGTGCTGCAGCGAGACGGCGGCGGCTTCGGCGCCGCGCAGGATTCGGAATCCTGGATCGACGGGGAACGGAGCGAGGGCGGCTACTATGCGCGATCCGCGACCGCCCGCGCCTCGCTCGAGCCGCCCGCGGTGGACGGCAAGGTGATCACCGGCTGGAACGGCCTCGCGATCGGCGCTCTCGCGCGCGCCGGCGACGTGCTGGGCGAAGAGGCCTGGATCGCCGCTGCGGCGCGCGCGGCCGACACGGTCCTGCGCGTGAACCGCGGTGCGGGCGGGGAACTCGTGCGCACATCCCTCGACCGGATCGCGTCGACCGCGGTTGCGACTCCGGCGGATCTCGGCCTGCTCGCCGACGGGCTCTTCGCGCTCGCCACGGCATCCGGCGACGTCGCCTGGGCCGTGAGTGGGAGGGACATCCTCGACCGGGCGCTCGACGGCGTCGCGGCGGATCCCGTGCTGTCCGAATACGCGGTGGCACTTTCGCCCGACCAGAGCGATGGCGACCTGCCGTCCGGCGCGGCGGCCGTCGCCGCATCGGCGCTGACGGCCTGGCGACTCGGCGCCGGGGAGCGCTACCGTGCCGCCGCGGAGGCCGTCGTGCGCGAGCATTCGGCACGCGCGCTGGCGCAGCCGTTCGCCTACGGGACGCTGCTGCAGGTCGCCGCCGGGCTCGCCGAGCCGCCGCGACAGGTGGTGGTCGTGTCCGCCACGCGCTACGGTGCACTCGCCGGGGCGGCGCGCGCCGCCGATGCCGATGTGGTCGCCGTGGTGACGCCGACGCAGGCCGCAGCTTTCGCGGATGCCGGCTTCGAGCTGTTCTCAGGGAAGGCCGAAGCTGCGGAACGTGCGTTCGACTGCCGTGCCTTCGTGTGCCGGCTCCCGGTGACGGATCCTGCCGAGATCTCCGTCCTGCGCTGAGAACCGGTGCCCGTCCCGTCCCGCGACGCCCCGGGTGAGCACTATGCGCACCCATCCGCCGCGGATCGCTGATCGTCTGCGCGGTGTGCTCGGCGTCTGCTGACCGGATTGCTCCGACCGAGGCATCTGGTCTAGTCTGGCGCGGCGCCCGGCGCCGCCCCGACGGGCGCTTCCGCACTCCAGATCAGCGAATGAACGAGGACGTCCCCGCATGACCGAGGTGCCGACCATGACGACGACCACCCAGGGACTGCACCCGGGGCTCACCCGGCGCCAGATCTCGATGATGGGACTCGGCGGCGCGATCGGCGCTGGCCTCTTCGTCGGATCCGGCCAGGCCATCGGGCTCGCGGGCCCGGCCGTGCTGATCTCGTTCCTCGTCGCCGGCGCCATCGTCGTGCTGGTGATGGCGATGCTCGCCGAGATGGTGGCGGCGAGGCCCAGCTCGGGCGCTTTCAGCTCCTATGCGCAGAAGGCGATGGGACGCAGCGCCGGCAGCGCCGTCGGCTGGCTGTACTGGATCCAGCTCGTCGTCGTCATCGCGGCCGAGGCCACCGGGGCCGCCGGCATCGTCGTCGGCTGGGTGCCCGTGGTGCCCGCCTGGATGTGGGTGCTCGTGTTCGTGGTGGCGCTCACGGCGGTCAACCTTTTCGGCGTGCGCAACTACGGCCGCTTCGAGTTCTGGTTCGCGGCGATCAAGGTCGCCGCGATCATCGTGTTCCTCATCGTCGGCGTGTGCGCGATCATCGGCCTCATCCCCGGTGTGCCGGCGACCGGCATCGGCAACCTCACCGCGCACGGCGGTTTCGCCCCGAACGGTCTCACCGGGATCGCCGCTGCGCTCCTCATCGTGCTGTTCGCATTCGGAGGGACCGAGGTCGTGGCCATCGCCGCCGCCGAGTCCGACGACCCGGCACGCAACATCCGGCGCATCGTCCGCGAGGTGATGGTGCGCATCATCGTGTTCTACTTCGGCTCGATCTTCGTCATCGTCGCAGTGCTGCCGTGGAACGACCCCGCTGTGCTGGACGGACCGTTCTCGGCGGTGCTCGCCACGATCGGGGTGCCGGGCGTCGATCTGGTGATGTCGCTCATCGTCGTCATCGCCCTGCTGTCGGCGATGAACGCGAACATCTACGGCGCCTCGCGGATGGCGTTCTCGCTGGGCGAGCGCGGCCTCGCGCCCCTGGCGATCACCCGCACCAGCGAGAAGGGCGTGCCGTACGTCGCCGTCCTGGCATCCGTCGCCTTCGGTTTCGTCACGGTCGGACTGAACTGGGCCTTTCCGGACGTCGTGCTGCCGGCCCTGCTCAACGTCGTCGGCTCGACGGTGCTGGTGATCTGGACGGCGACCGCGATCACGCAGATCATCCTGCGCCGACGGGCGGATCAGGCCGGAGAGACGCTGCCGATGCGCATGTGGGGCTTCCCGTGGCTGTCGTTGTTGTGCCTGGCGCTGCTCGCCGGAGTCATCGCCCTCGCCCTGACCGATCCGGCAGCGCGCACCCAGCTGCTGCTCACGATCGGACTGATGGCCGTTCTGCTGCTGGTCGCCCGCCTCACCCGGGGCGCAGCGCGCCGCGACGTCGTGCCGGAGTAGCTCCGACGATCAGATCCAGCCCGGCATCCAGTTGTGCACGAGCCAGAACTGGTACGGCACGTTCATCCCGGTCCAGACGGGGTAGAAGAAGGCCGACACCAGCACGGCGAAGGCGAGGAAGATCAGCACCGTGTTCTCGCCGGATCGACGCCGATACAGCGGCTCGTCGCGGCCGCCCGCGATGACCCGCAGCGTCAGGGCGAGGGCGAGCACGAGGAACGGCATCATGGCCACGGTGTAGAACTGGAAGATCGTGCGCTCCGGGATCAGCAGCCACGGCACGTAGGTCACAGCGAGCCCGACCAGCGGCACCGTGAACGCCGGCCCCACGGGAGCGCGCTCGATCAGGCCGCGCACGAACCGGTAGACGAGGTAGACGGATGCGGCGACGCCGCCGAACCAGATGAGCGGGTTGGGGATGCTGGAGATCACGGCGATGCAGTGATCCACCCCGCACGCGCCGGGCTCGCCGCCGACCCAGACGGCGGTCGGGCGCAGCAGCAGCGGCCACTGCCAGGCCGGGCTCTCGTACTGATGACCGGTGGAGAGCCCGACATGGAAGCCGAGGATCGACTGGTGGTAGTTCCACAGCGCGACCAGCGGGTTCGGATCGCTCTGCCTGTCGTATCCGCCGGCGGTCACGAGCCACCCGGTCCAGCTGACCAGGTAGGTCACGAGCGCCGGGAGCACGAGCAGCACGAACGACACCGGGCCCTGCCGGAATGCGGCAGCCGTCGGCCAGAACACCACCCCCGCGCGTCGGCGCGCCAGAGCATCCGTCACCACCACGTATAGTCCGAGACCGGCGAGCGCGTACAGCCCCGACCACTTGACAGCCGATGCTGCGCCCAGGGCGACTCCGGCGGCGATCAGCCACGGCCGGCGCCACAGGACCGGCCCCCAGAAGGGGTCGGGTTCGTCGGGAACACGCCGCCCCAGGATCGGGATCGCGCGCCTGCGGTCGAGCAGCACGAACAGGAATCCGAGCAGGATGAAGAACGTCAGCGAACCGTCGAGAAGGGCGATGCGGCTCATGACGATGCTGAGGCCGTCGATCGCCAGCAGGGAGCCCGCAACGGTGGCGACGACGAGCGAGCCCGACAGCTCGCGCGCGACCAGGTAGATCAGCAGCACGGTGCCGGTGCCGATGAGGGCCGTCGTCAGACGCCACCCCTCGCTGACGCCCGGTCCGCCGATCGCCATGCCGAGCGCGATGATCCACTTGCCCAGCGGCGGGTGCACGACGAAGGAGCCGCTCGGATCGAGAGGGAGGTCCGTGCCCGTCGGGAAGGCCTCGTTGGCTCCGTCCCCCCAGGTGCCCTCATAACCGAGGGTCCACAGCGACCAGGCGTCCTTCACGTAGTACGTCTCGTCGAAGGCGAGGGAGTGCGGGTGGCCCACACCGGTGACGCGCAGCACCAGCGCGAGCATCGTCACCGCGAGGGGCGCGAACCAGCGCAGCATCCGCCCCCAGTCGGGGTCGAGGACGATGCGGTCGCGAACCCGCCCGTAGCGTGTCAGCCGCTCCTGGTGAGCCGGCAGGAGGGGCAGGGGTGCGGTCACGGCTACAGCCTAGACAACGGACATAGGCTGAGCGGGTGATCATCCTCGCTGCCACCCCCATCGGCAATCTCGGCGACGCCTCGCGCCGTCTGATCGAGGTTCTCGAGAACGCGGAGATCATCGCCGCCGAAGACACCCGCACGACGCAGAAGCTCCTCAAGGCGCTGAGCATCGAGAACCGGCCGCGCCTGATCGCCCTGCACGACCACAACGAGAAGCAGAAGGCGGCCGAGCTGGCCGCGCTCGCCGTGGAGACCGACGTCGTCGTGCTGAGCGACGCCGGCATGCCGGCGATCAGCGACCCGGGCTACGGGCTGGTCGCCGAAGCCGTCGCCCAGGGGGTCACCGTCACGGCCATCCCCGGCCCCAGCGCCGTGCTGATGGCGCTCGCGATCTCCGGCCTGCCCACCGATCGGTTCACCTTCGAAGGCTTCCTGCCGCGCAAGCCGGGGGAGCGGCGCTCGATGCTGCGGGCGCTCGCCGCGGAGCCGCGCACGATGCTCTTCTTCGAGTCGCCCGCACGACTGGCCGGGGCGCTCGCCGACATGGGGTCGGCCTTCGGCGAGGATCGCCGGATCGCGGTCTGCCGTGAGCTCACCAAGTTCTATGAGGAGGTGCGGCGGGGCACGGCGTCCGAACTCGTCGAGTGGGCCTCCGCCGGCGTGAAGGGCGAGATCGTGGTCGTGGTCGAGGGGGCGCCGCACCGTGACGCGTCGCCCGAGGACGCGCTCGCCCAGGTGCAGTCGCTGGTCGTGTCCGGCATCCGCCTGAAGGATGCGGCCGCCGAGGTCGCCGGGCTCACCGGACTGTCCTCCCGCGACCTGTATCAGGCGGCGCTCGCCGCCCGCACCCGATGACCCGCGACTCCGATACCGCGATCGCGGCCGCCTACGACGCCCGCGCGGCCGAGTACCTCGATCTCGCCGGGCGCATCGACCAGATGGAGGCAGTGGATCGGGACCTCATCGCGCGATGGCGGGATGCGACACCCGGCACCCTGCTGGACGCCGGCTGCGGACCGGGGCACTGGACAGAGTTCCTGCATGGCGGCGACCGTGAGGTCGTCGGGATCGACCTCTCCGCGGAGTTCCTCGCCTCGGCGCGAACGGCCTTCCCCCACCTGCGGTTCCTCGATGGCACGTTCCGCGGCCTCCCGTTCCCGGACGGCTCAGTCGGCGGAATCCTGTCCTGGTACTCCCTGATCCACTCGCCGCCCGTCGACGTCCCCGCCGCGCTCGCCGAGTTCGCTCGCGTGCTGGCACCGGGCGGAAGCCTCCTCCTCGGTTTCTTCGACGGTGAACCGAGGGAGCAGTTCGCCCATGCGGTCCTCCCCGCCTGGTTCTGGTCGGCGGATGCTCTCGCCGAGCTCCTCGCGGATGCAGGATTCGATGTCGTCGAGCGGGAGCGGCGCGAGCGAGGTGCCGGTGAAGTGAGCAGTCGCGCGCACGCCGCGCTCATCGCGCGGTCCTCGTGACCACCGTCGACGGCGAGGCGTACGCTCGGGACATGAAGTGGGAAGGTCGTGCGGGGCGCGAGTACCGGGCAGCCGCCGCCGGTCTCGCCGCCGCCGCGTTCGGCGCCGGGCTCGGCGAGCTGAGCGCCGCGCTGTTCCTGCCGGCCGCCAGCCCGTTCGCGGCGGTCGGCGGCGCGCTGATCGACCTCGCGCCCAGCTGGGCGAAGGACCTCGCCATCGCGCTGTTCGACACGTTCGACAAGGCGGCCCTCCTGATCGGGATCGCGGTGGTGATCGCTGTGATCGCCGCGGCGGCCGGCATTCTGGAGCGGCGGCGCGCCGGAGCGGGCGCCGTGATCGTGGGCGCCATCGGCGTCGTCGGGGCGGCGATCGCGATGACGCGCGCCGGAGCGGGTGCCTTCTCGTGGGCGCCGTCTGCCGTCGCCGCTGCTGCGGCGATCGTCGCGCTGCGGATGCTCATCCGGCGCCTGCATCCCGAGACAGCGCTGGCTGCTCCTGCGAGCGAGACGGCCGACGCGATCGATCGTCGTCGGTTCCTGATCTGGACGGGGGCCGCGGCCGCTGTCGGGGTGGTCGCGCTCGTCGCCGCGAACGTCGCACACGGAGCATCCCGCTCCATCGAGGCCGTGCGCAAGGCACTTCGGCTCCCCGCTCCGCAGACTCCGGCCGCACCGGTCCCGCCCGGCGCCGAGCTGGACATCCCCGGCCTGGCGCCGCTGGTGACGCCGAACCGCGAGTTCTATCGCATCGACACAGCGCTGGTCGTCCCGCAGGTGCACCCCGCGGACTGGTCGCTGCGCATCCACGGCATGGTCGACCGTGAGCTCGTGGTCACCTGGGACGAGCTGCTCGCGCTGCCGATGCAGGAGACGGATGTCACGCTGGCCTGCGTGTCGAACGACGTGGGCGGCTCGCTGATCGGGAACGCCCGCTGGCTGGGCCACCCCATCCGGGAGCTGCTCGCCCGCGCCGGCGTCGCGGACGAGGCCGACATGGTCCTCTCGACCTCGATCGACGGGTTCACGGCGTCGACACCGCTGGAGGCGCTCACCGACGGGCGCGACGCATTGCTCGCGATCGGGATGAATGGTGAACCGCTGCCCGTCGAGCACGGATTCCCGGTGCGGATGGTGGTCCCAGGGCTCTACGGCTACGTCTCCGCGACCAAGTGGGTCACGCAGCTCGAAGTGACCCGCTTCGACCGTGCCGATGCGTACTGGACGACCCGCGGCTGGTCCGCTCGCGGGCCGATCAAACTCCAATCGCGCATCGACGTTCCTCGTGAGGGGCGGCGGATCGACCGCGGCGACACGGTGATCGCCGGGATGGCGTGGCAGCAGCACGTCGGCATCGACGGAGTGGAGGTGCGCGTCGACGGCGGTCCGTGGCGGCCGGCGACGCTCGCGGCCGCGATCTCGGACGACACCTGGGTGCAGTGGAGCGTGCGGTGGACCGCGGAGAGCGGCAGCCACGAGATCGAGTGTCGGGCCATCAGTTCCACGGGAGAGACGCAGACTTCACACCGCGCCGCTCCGGCGCCGGACGGTGCCGAGGGATGGCACCGGGTCTCCGTGTCGGTCGCATGAGTGGCGCACCGGGCGCTGCGCCATTCGGCGCGTAACCACCCCCGCCATCCCGCCTAGAATTGTCCGCATGCCCGCAGGCGAATCGTTCTACATCACCACGCCCATCTACTACCCCTCCGATGTGCCGCACATCGGCCACGGGTACACGACGGTGGCCGTCGACACCCTTGCACGGTGGCACCGCCAGGCCGGCGATGACACCTGGATGCTCACCGGAACGGACGAGCACGGGCAGAAGATGCTGCGCGCGGCCGCGGCGAACAACGTCACTCCGCAGGAATGGGTCGACAAGCTCGTCAGTGAGGCGTGGTTCCCGCTGCTCGACACACTCGACGTCGCCAACGACGACTTCATCCGCACCACGCAGGAGCGGCATGAGACCAACGTGCAGACCTTCTTCCAGCGTCTGTACGACCGCGGCTACATCTACGCCGGCGAGTACGAGGCGCTCTACTGCGTCGGCTGCGAGGAGTTCAAGCCGGAGTCCGAGATCGTCGACGGCACCGGACCCTTCGAGGGCCTGAAGGTCTGCGCGATCCACTCCAAGCCGCTGGAGCTGCTGCAGGAGAAGAACTACTTCTTCAAGCTCAGCGAGTTCCAGGACCGCCTTCTCGAGCTCTACAAGACCCAGCCGGACTTCGTGAGGCCCGATTCGGCGCGCAACGAGGTCGTCTCCTTCGTGAGCCAGGGGCTGAAGGACCTCTCCATCTCGCGTTCCACGTTCGACTGGGGCATCCCGCTGCCGTGGGACGAGTCGCACGTCATCTACGTGTGGGTGGATGCGCTGCTGAACTACGCCACCGCCATCGGCTACGGCTCCGACCAGGAGACGTTCGATCGCCGCTGGCCCGCATACCACGTGGTCGGCAAGGACATCCTCCGCTTCCACGCCGTGATCTGGCCGGCACTGCTGATGGCCGCCGGTCTCGAGGTGCCCAAGGGCGTCTTCGCGCACGGCTGGCTGCTCGTCGGCGGCGAGAAGATGTCGAAGTCGAAGCTCACCGGTATCGCGCCGACCGAGATCACCGATGTCTTCGGCTCCGACGCGTACCGCTTCTACTTCCTCTCGGCGATCGCCTTCGGGCACGACGGCTCGTTCTCCTGGGAGGACCTGTCCGCCCGCTACCAGGCGGAGCTGGCGAACGGATTCGGCAACCTCGCCTCGCGCACCACGGCGATGATCGAGAAGTACTTCGAGGGGATCGTGCCGGCCGCTGCGGACTACACGGAGCAGGATCTCGCGATCCAGAGGATCGTCGCGGATGCCGCCACGGCAGCGGATGCCGCCGTCGGTCAGTTCCGCATCGATGAGGCCATCTCGGCGATCTGGACGATCGTGGACGCGCTCAACGGTTACATCACCGAAAACGAGCCGTGGGCGCTGGCCAGGGACGAGGACAAGCGCGCACGTCTCGGCACGGTGCTCTACACCTGCGCCGAGGGTCTGCGTGCGCTCGCCGTGCTGCTCTCGCCGGTGATGCCGCAGGCCACCCAGAAGCTCTGGATCGCGCTCGGCGCCGCCGAGACGCTCGGACGCATCGAGGATCAGCCGATCCGCGAGGCCGGCAGCTGGGGCGTCCTTCGGCCCGGCACCGGCGTCAACGGCCTCGCCCCGCTGTTCCCGCGGGTGGAGTCCACCGCCTGAGCCATGACATACGCGCAGCAGAGGTCGGGCGACGGCCGGAAAGACCTGCGTTACCCCGCGGCTCCCGAGCCGCTGGCGGTGCCGATGTACGACAACCACGCGCACCTCGAGATCGTCGACGGTGATGAGCCGCTGTCGCTGACCGAGCAGCTCGACCGCGCCGAAGCAGTCGGCATCGTCGGCGTCGTTCAGGCGTCGGGTGACGTCGAGTCCTCCCGCTGGGCGGTGGATGCTGCGGCATCCGACCCTCGTGTGCTGGCGGCGGTCGCGATCCATCCCAATGACGCGCCCGCATATGCCGCGGACGGCATGCTCGATGCGGCGATCGCCACGATCGACGAACTCGCAGCTCACCCGCGGGTCAGGGCGATCGGGGAGACGGGACTGGACTTCTTCCGAACCGGGCCCGAGGGTCACGCGGCGCAGTTCGCATCGTTCGAGGCGCACATCGCGCTGGCGAAGAAGCACGGCATCGCGATGCAGATCCACGACCGTGACGCGCACGATGCGGTGCTGGAGACGCTCGTCCGCGTCGGCGCCCCCGAGCGCACGGTGTTCCACTGCTTCTCCGGCGACGACGAGATGGCCAGGATCTGCGCAGACGCCGGCCATTACCTGTCGTTCGCCGGCAACATCACCTTCAAGAACGCGCAGAATCTGCGCGACGCCCTGAAGGTCACGCCGCCGGAGCGGATCCTGATCGAGACCGACGCGCCGTTCCTCACGCCGGTGCCGTTGCGCGGGCGGCCGAATGCGCCCTACCTCGTTCCGATCACGCTGCGGTTCATGGCCGCCGAGCTCGGAATCGACGTCGACGAGTTCGCGACGCAGGTCGCCGCGAACACGCTCGCGGTCTACGGCAGTTTCTGAGTGCTGGGCTCCCTTTTGTAGTCGCTGGCGCGTAACATGGTGACTACATCGAGATCGAGGCGCTCATGGTCCAGATCGGCATCCGTGATCTCAAGGCCCACTTGAGTTCGTACGTGAAATCAGTGCGCGCCGGCGAGCGAATCGTCATCACCGATCGCGGCGCAGTCGTCGCTCAGATCGTCCCTGCGGAGGGCGACGCCGCGCTTCAACGACTTATTGATGACGGCATCGCGATGCCGCCTGCGCACACGAAGCGCTCCGCACCGAGTCCGCTGGTGACGGATGGCTCCGTGAGTGACCTCGTCGCCGAACAACGCGAGTGATCGTCTACTTCGACACCTCTGCGCTGCTGCCGCTTATCGTCTCGGAGGCAGGAACGGCGGTCTCGATGCGTCTGTGGGATGAAGCCGACGACGTTGTGAGCACGCAGCTCATTGTCGTCGAGGCAGCGGCCGCTGTGGCGCTGGGAAACCGGATCCGCCGCATCGCCGACGACGAGCATGATTACGTGCAGAACCAGGTCACGCGACTCTCCTCGGACATGATCTTGATCGATGTGACGACGCCCGTCGTGGAACGCGCGGCGAAGCTTGCAATCGCTCATGGACTACGTGGCTATGACTCCGTCCATCTGGCGACGGCAACGCTCATCCGGGCCCGAGATGTTGTCTTCGCCTCGGGTGATCAGAGGCTGCTTCGGGGAGCTGCCGCCGAGGGCTTCACGACAGTTGACACGAGCGGTACGCCACGGCAGGTTTCGTAGCTCAGTCGTCGCGCTCAGCCTCGGCGTCCACCGGCTTCGCGCTGACGATCTGCGAGATCGGCTTCCACACCAGCAGCAGCGTGATGGCGGCGCCGCCGAACGCGAACCACCACGGGGCGGTCAGCCCCCAGAACTGAGCGATCACCCCGCCGAGTGCCTGGCCGATGACCATGCCGCCGAAGACACCGACCATGTTGACCGAGGCGACCCGGCCCTGCAGCTCGGCCGGCACCAACCGCTGGCGCACCGTCGTCGAGATCGTGCCCCAGACGAACGCGTAGGCGCCGAAGACGAACATGATCACCAGCGCCACCCAGTCGACGGTGGTGAGCGCGAACGCAAGGTGCATGAGCACCTCGAGCGACAGCACGACGCGCATGAGCGTGGCGAACGAGATGTGCCGCTCGAGCCAGCCGAAACTCACGGTCGCGAGCAGGCCACCGGCGGCAGACGCCGTGGTGAGCATGCCGTAGCCGACGGGCCCCATCTGCAGGTGCTCGGTCGCGTACAGCACGAGCACACCCCAGGGAGCGGCCCAGGTGATGTTGAAGACCAGGATGATCAGCACGAGCATCCGCACCGGCGGGTTCCGCCACAGCCACCGCAGGCCCTCCGCGATGTCGGTGTGCACCGGCGGGTGGGCCGCCTCGCGAGGCGGCACCGGCGTTCTCGCCATCCGCGAGATCAGGACGACGGCGAGCGACACGCAGATGACTTCGAGCAGGAAGGGCCACGCCGTTCCTGCCGCGAACAGGAAGGCGCCCAGCGGCGGTCCCGCGAACTGATTCGCGACGAGGTATCCCGCCTGCAGACGGGCGTTGCCGAGACCGAGATCCGCCGGCTTCACGATCATCGGCAGCAGGGTACTGCCCGCGGTGTCGACGAACACCTCGGCCGTGCCGTACAGGAAGGCGACGGCGAAGACGATCCAGATGTCGGCGGTGCCGATGACGAGGAAGACGCAGAGCGCGGCGAGCACGATCGCCCTGGCCGCGTTCGCGAACATCACCAGACGGCGGCGGTCGAACCGATCAGCGATCGCACCCGCGTGCAGCCCGAACAGCAGCCACGGCAGGAACTGCAGGATGGCGCCTGTGGCCACCAGGATCGGCGACGACGTCATCGAGGCGATCAGCAGGGGAGCGGCGGCGAGGGCGACTCCATCGCCGACATTGCTCGTCCACGATGAGGCCAGCAGCCAGCGGAAGTCCTTCCCCATTCGGCGCGGCGCGATGAGGTCACCGAGAGAGGGCATCATCAAAGAGTACTGGCGGTAGGGGACAATGGACGGATGACCGTCACCCTGCTCGGCGCCACCGAGATCCGCCGCCTCGCCGCCGAGCTCGACGTCACTCCCACGAAGAAGCTCGGCCAGAACTTCGTCGTCGATGCGAACACCGTCCGCAAGATCGTGCAGGCCGCGCGGGTGCAGCCGGGGGAGCGCGTCGTCGAGGTGGGTCCGGGACTGGGCTCGCTCACCCTGGCCATCCTCGAGGCCGGAGCATCCGTCACCGCCGTGGAGATCGATCACCGCCTGGCCGCGCGGCTGGCGCAGACCGCCGCCGAGCACGGCGTCGCCCCCGAGATGCTCACCGTCGTCGACGCCGACGCGCTCCGCATCACCGAACTTCCCGGCGAGCCGACCGTGCTGGTCGCCAACCTGCCCTACAACGTCTCGGTGCCCGTGCTGCTGCACTTCCTCGAGAACTTCACCTACCTGCAGCGCGGCGTCGTGATGGTGCAGGCGGAGGTCGCCGAGCGCATCGCCGCGAAACCGGGCTCCAAGATCTACGGCACCCCGAGCGTGAAGGCCGCCTGGTACGGCGAATGGAAGCTCTCGGGCACCGTCTCGCGTCAGGTATTCTGGCCGGTGCCGAACGTCGACAGCCTGCTGGTCGGATTCGCCCGCGCCACCACGGCCCGCGGCAGCGAAGAGGAGCGGCGACGCACCTTCGCGATCGTGGACGCCGCCTTCAACCAGCGCCGCAAGATGCTCCGCCAGGCGCTGTCCGGGATCTTCGGCAGCTCGGCCGCGGCATCCGAGGTGCTGATCGCCGCCGGAGTCGCGCCGACCGCCCGCGGCGAGGACCTCACCGTCGACGACTACCAGCGCATCGCCCAGCGCGCCGATCGAGCCGAGCACGCCGAGATCGATCTGACCCCGACCTCCGGCTGACGGTCAGGCGCTAACCTGGCACGGTGACAGAGTCTTCGCGCTTCCGCCCCGATGTCCCCGAACTCCACCGCCCGTACACGGCGGCCGAGAACCGCTACGAGCAGTTCGAGTACCGCCAGGTCGGCTCATCGGGTCTGTACCTGCCGCCGATCTCGCTCGGACTGTGGTGGAACTTCGGTGACAACATCCCGCTCGACAATCAGCGCGCGTTGCTGCGCCACGCCTTCGACCGGGGCATCACGCACTTCGACCTGGCCAATAACTACGGCCCGCCGTACGGCTCCGCCGAGAAGAACTTCGGACGCATCTTCGCGGAGGACTTCCGCCCGTACCGCGACGAGCTGATCATCTCGTCCAAGGCCGGCTGGGACATGTGGCCCGGTCCCTATGGCGACCTGGGCAGCCGCAAGTACATCCTTGCGAGCGCCGAGCAGTCGCTGACGAGGATGGGCCTCGACCACGTCGACATCTTCTACTCGCACCGCGTCGATCCGGTGACGCCGATCGAGGAGACCATCGGAGCCCTGGACACCCTCGTGCGGCAGGGCAAGGCGCTCTACGTCGGCATCTCGTCGTACAGTGCGGAGCGCACGGAGGCCGCCGTGGCCGTGGCCCGCGATCTCGGCACTCCGCTGGTCATCCACCAGCCGGCGTACTCGATCCTCAACCGCTGGGTGGAGGACGGCCTCACCGAGACGCTCGAGCAGAACGGGCTCGGCGCCATCGCGTTCACACCGCTCGCGCAGGGGCTGCTCACCGACAAGTACCTCGGCGACGGCACCGCCGATCGCGCGCAGCAGCGCGGTTCGCTGCCGGACGGCCCCCTCACGGCCGGCGCGGTCCAGACGCTGCGAGCCCTGAACGAGGTCGCTCGCGAACGCGGGCAGTCGCTCGCTCAGATGGCGCTTCAGTGGACGCTGCGAAACCCCGTCGTCACGTCTGCGCTCATCGGAGCATCGCGGACATCGCAGCTCGACGAGAACATCGCCGCCGTCAACGGTCCCGCCTTCACCGCCGCGGAACTCGACCGCATCGACGAACTCGCCGGCGCCGTCGACGTGAACCTCTGGGCGAAGTCGTCGGAGCTGTGAGCTCGGGATCATGACGCATCGGTCGCGGACGCAGAGATCTGAGCAGCCATGAGCTTCGCCGCCATCTCGGATGCCGTGCACGTGCGCGCACCGGGCAAGATCAATGTCTTCCTCGGTGTCGGCGCGCGCCACGACGACGGATACCACGCGCTGGCGACGGTGTTCCAGGCGGTGTCGCTGTACGAAGACGTGATCGCCCATCATGCGGACGACTTCTCGCTGACCGTCTCCGGCGTGGACGACCCGGACAGTGTTCCGCTCGACGACCGCAACCTGGCGATGCGCGCGGCGAAGCTGCTGGCCTCGGCGACGGACTACGCGGGTGGCGTGGCCCTCCGGATCCGTAAGAGCGTTCCGGTGGCCGGGGGTATGGGCGGGGGATCTGCGGATGCCGCGGCCGCTCTGGTCGCCTGCGACGCACTGTGGGGCACCGGACTGTCGCCGGCGCGGCTGCACGAGCTCGCCGCCCGGCTCGGAGCGGATGTGCCCTTCGCCCTGCACGGCGGCACGGCCGTCGGAACCGGCCGTGGTGATCAGCTCAACCCCGCGCTCGCCAGAGGGCGTTTCGACTGGGTGCTGGTGACGAGCGATGCAGGGTTGTCGACGCCGGTCGTGTATCAGCGGCTCGACGCGCTGCGTGCGGAGGAGGGCGCGCTCGCCGACGATCCGCCGGTGTCGCTCGACGTTCCCATCCCGGTGCTGCAGGCGCTGCGGTCTGGAGATCCGGCGCTGCTGGCGGAGAGCCTGCACAACGACCTGCAGGCGGCGGCCGTGCACGAGCAGCCAGACCTCGCTCAGACGATCCGCGACGGCATCGACGCGGGTGCGCTGGCCGGAATCGTCTCCGGTTCCGGCCCCACCGTCGCGCTGCTCTGCGACGGTCCGGAGAGCGCGCAGGACGTGCAGTCGGCGCTACGGCTGGCCGGGCGCGATCCGCTGCACGTGCACGGCGCCGTCGCGGGCGCGCGCATCATGTCCTGACGGCCCTTGCCTGCTGGTGTCGGCCGTCCCATGCGGAGCGACCGCGCGCCGAACCGCCGCAGATGCGCTTTCGTCGCGGCCGCGACATAATGATGAGACGAATGTGACCGTGCACACGCGAGGAGGCTGTGATGTCGACCGCCTCTGAGCGTGCCCGCCAGCCGAGCATCCGCGATGTCGCCCGTCTCGCCGGAGTCTCGCACCAGACCGTCTCGAGGGTGCTGAACGATCACCCCAGCATCCGCCCCGAGACTAAGGCGAAGGTGCTCGACGCCATCGCGGTTCTCGACTACCGGCCGAATCTCGCTGCGCGCGCACTCGTGACCAGCAGGTCGAACACACTCGGCATCCTGTCGGCGACGATCGGAGAGTTCGGTCCGACGTCGTCCATCGCGAGCATCGAGGACGCCGCGCGCGAGGAGGGGTATTCGGTTTCGACCCTCAATCTCGCGGCGACGACGCCGGAGGCGATCGGGCATGCCGTGCGGCAACTCGCCCGGGAGCAGGTCGACGGGATCGTCGTGCTCGCCCCGCAGGTGCGCGTCTTCCACGTGCTGCGCGGCATGGCGGTGGACCTGCCCTTCGTCACCCTGCAGACGGCTTCCGGCTCGGACGGGGTGAGCCTGTCGGCCGATCAGGTGGCCGGCGCGCGGTCCGCCACGGCGCACCTGATCGCTCTCGGGCACAGCGAGATCCTGCACCTCGCCGGCCCGCAGGACTGGATCGAGGCCGAGTCCCGGATGAGGGGATATCTGGAGGCGCTCCGTGAGGCCGACCTGCCCACCTTCCCGCCGATCAGGGGGGACTGGTCCGCCGATTTCGGCTACTTCGCCGGCCAGGAACTGGCGCGGCGTCGCGACTTCACCGCGGTCTTCGCCGCGAACGACCTGATGGCGATCGGACTCATGCACGGGTTCCGGGACGCCGGAGTCCGGGTGCCCGACGACGTGAGCATCGTCGGGTTCGACGACATCCCGGTGGCGGCGCATGTCTCGCCGACGCTGACCACCGTGCACCAGGACTTCCCGGAACTGGGTCGCCGCGCGGTGCGGATCCTGCTCGCGCAGATCCGCGGCGAGACGCCGCCGTCGTTCGGCGAGCTGCATTCGGCGCTCCGTATGCGTGAGTCGGCCGCATCACGGTAACGAAACGAAATCTCGGTCTGGACTTGACAGAGGCTCGTTCGAAGTGGACGATGTAATTCAATGTGAACGGTCACATCGCACGTGACCGCACCGTCGCGAGGAAAGAACCGTGAGCACAACAGCAACGTTGCCGGTCGTGTCTGGCCCCATCCTGGAGATGCGCAGCATCACCAAGGAGTTCCCGGGCGTCAAGGCGCTGGCCGATGTGTCGATCACCGTCAGGTCCGGCGAGATCCACGCCATCTGCGGCGAGAACGGCGCGGGGAAGTCGACCCTGATGAAGGTGCTCTCGGGGGTGTACCCCTACGGCACCTACGACGGCGACATCATGCTGTACGGCGAGGAGCAGCGCTTCAAGGACATCGCCGCGAGCGAGCATGCGGGTGTCGTGATCATCCACCAGGAGCTCGCACTCATCCCCGAGCTGTCGATCACCGAGAACATCTTCCTCGGCAACGAGATCCGCCGCTTCGGCAAGATCGACTGGCAGGCGCAGAAGCAGCGCGCCCTCGAGCTGCTGGCGCGCGTGGGACTCAGCGAGGACCCGGATGTCGCGATCAAGCACCTCGGCGTCGGCAAGCAGCAGCTCATCGAGATCGCGAAGGCGCTCAACAAGGACGTGCGAGCTGCTCATCCTCGACGAGCCGACGGCCGCGCTCAACGAGAACGACTCGCAGCACCTCCTCGACCTCATCCTCGGGCTGAAGGCCAAGGGCATCGCGTCGATCATCATCAGCCACAAGCTCAACGAGATCGAGCAGATCGCCGATGAGATCACGATCATCCGCGACGGCCGGACGGTCGAGACGCTCGACATCTCGCGGGGCGAGATCAATGAGGACCGCATCATCCGCGGCATGGTCGGCCGCTCGCTGGAGAGCCGCTATCCGGATCGCACCCCCGACATCGGCGAGGTGTTCTTCGAGGTCAAGGACTGGTGGGTGCAGCATCCGACCGTCTCCGAGCGCATGGTCGTCAAGGGATCGGGCATCACCGTGCGACGCGGTGAGGTGGTCGGCATCGCCGGGCTCATGGGCGCAGGGCGCACCGAGTTCGCGATGAGCATCTTCGGGCGTTCCTACGGCACCTTCCTCTCCGGCCGGATGTTCAAGGACGGGCAGGAGGTCGTGCTCTCCGACGTCGCCACCGCGATCAGGCACGGACTCGCGTACGTCAGCGAGGATCGCAAGTCGCTCGGCCTCAACCTCCTCGACACCATCAAGCGTTCGGTCGTGTCGGCGAAGCTCTCGAAGATCGCCCGGCGGGGCGTGGTGAACGAGCAGGAGGAGTTCGTCGTCGCCGAGCGCTACCGCAAGGCGCTTCGCATCAAGACGCCGACCGTCGAGGAGGGCGTGGCGAAGCTCTCGGGAGGCAACCAGCAGAAGGTCGTCCTCGCGAAGTGGATGTTCACGGACCCCGATCTGCTCATCCTCGATGAGCCCACCCGAGGCATCGACGTCGGGGCGAAGTACGAGATCTACGCGATCATCAACGAACTCGCCGCTCAGGGCAAGGGCGTCATCGTCATCTCCAGCGAACTACCAGAGCTCCTCGGCATCACCGACCGCATCTACACCGTCTTCGAGGGTCGGGTCACCGACTGCATCCCTTCCGACCAGGCCACCCCGGAGGAGGTCATGCGCAGCATGACCTCCGCTACCCAGAAAGCATCCGCATGAGCACCACGACGACCACCGAGACAGCGAAGCGCGGCTTCCACTTCGGCGACATCCGCAAGATGTTCGGCGGCAACGGCACGTCGTCGTTGCGCCAGTTCGGCATCTTGGGCAGCCTGCTGGTGATCATCCTGTTCTTCCAGGTGGTCACGATGATCAAGAATCCGAACGGCGCCACTCTGACGCCGAACAACCTCATCAACGTCATCAATCAGTACTCGTTCATCCTGATCCTGGCGATCGGCATGGTGATGGTGATCATCATGGGCCACATCGACCTGTCGGTCGGGTCGGTGGCGGCCTTCAGCGGCATCATCGTGGCAAAGGCGATGGCCGACTGGAATCTCTCCTGGCCGCTCGCCATCCTGCTCGGTCTCGGCGTCGGAGCGCTGGTGGGCGCGTGGCAGGGGTTCTGGGTCGCCTACGTCGGGGTGCCGGCGTTCATCGTGACGCTCGCCGGAATGCTCTTCTTCCGTGGGGCGAACCAGTTCATCGGCAACTCGCAGTCGATCCCCGTGCCCGAGGAGTTCGTGTACATCGGGGCCGGCTACCTGCCCGAGGTGGCGCTGCCGCTGAACTTCAACGTGCCCACGATGATCCTCGCTCTGATCGGCGTCGCCTGGGTGATCTTCTGGGAGATCCGAACGCGTCGCATCCAGAAGAAGATGGGCTCGGACCGTGCGCCTGTCTGGGTGAGCGCCACCAAGGTCACGCTGCTCTCGGCCGTCGATCCTCGGCGCCGGCTGGCTGTTCGCCACCGGACGCCCGGGAACGAGCTTCCCCGTCTCCGGCCTGATCCTGCTGGCGCTCGTGATCATCTACTCCTTCATCACGCGTAACACCGTGTTCGGCCGGCACATCTTCGCCGTCGGCGGCAACCGCCAGGCGGCTCGTTTGTCCGGCGTCAAGGACCGCTGGGTCGACTTCTTCGTGATGATGAACATGTCGGTGCTCGCATCGCTGGCCGGCATGATCTTCGTCGCTCGCTCGCAGGCGTCCGGACCCGGTGACGGCAACGGGTGGGAACTCGACGCGATCGCATCGGTGTTCATCGGTGGCGCCGCGGTCGCCGGCGGAATCGGCACAGTGATCGGGTCGATCATCGGCGGCCTCGTAATGGCGTTCCTCAACAACGGCCTTCAGCTGCTCGGCCAGGGAGCCGACGTCGTCGCGATGATCAAGGGCCTCGTGCTCCTGCTCGCCGTCGCCATCGACGTCTGGAACAAGCAGCAGGGTCGCCCCTCTCTCATCGGCTTCCTGACCCGTCGTCGCGGACGACTGGAGGACGCGGAGACCGAGACCTTCAAGCCCAACCAGACCTACCAAGCCCCCGCCGTCGACAAGACGCGCGGAAAGTAGGCGGACGCCTGGCGTCGCGCACACGCGCAAGGCATCCGTCGCACACAAGAGAAAGAGATCACATGAAGAAGATCATCATCACGGCGACAGCGCTTGTCGCCGCGAGTGCCTTCGCCCTCACCGGATGCTCTGGTGAGCGCGGCGGCGGAGACACCGGCGCCGGCACCGAAACGGAGATGACCGGCTTCGACGCCGGATCGACGATCGGCGTCGCGCTTCCGGATAAGACCAGTGAGAACTGGGTTCTCGCCGGTCAGCTGTTCACCGACGGGCTAGAAGAGGCCGGGTTCAAGGCCGACGTCCAGTACGCCCCGGCGAGCAACACCGTAGCCGAGCAGCAGAACCAGATCCAGGCCATGGTGACCGGTGGGGCGAAGGTCATCATCATCGGCGCGAAGGACGGCAAGCAGCTGGCCACGCAGGTGCAGGCGGCGAAGGACTCCGGCGCATACGTGATCGCGTACGACCGTCTCATCGAGAACACCGAGGCCGTCGATTACTACGTCGCGTTCGACAACTTCAAGGTCGGCCAGCTTCAGGGTCAGGCGCTGCTGGACGGGCTGGCGGAGCGCGCTGGGCACGCGGCCCCGTACAACATCGAGTTGTTCTCCGGCTCGCCGGATGACGCGAACTCCGCGGTCTTCTTCGACGGTGCGATGGAAGTGCTCCAGCCGAAGATCGAGGACGGCACGCTCAACGTCGTCTCCGGTCAGACCGAGATCGCGCAGACCGCGACCGAGGGCTGGCTCGCCGAGAACGCCCAGAACCGCATGGACACGATCCTCACCGGGTCGTACGGCGGCGACACGGCTCTCGACGGTGTGCTCTCGCCGAACGACACGCTCGCTCGCGCCATCATCACCTCGGTGCAGCAGGCCGGCAAGACGGTTCCGGTCGTCACCGGCCAGGACTCCGAGGTCGAGTCGGTGAAGTCGATCATGGAGGGCATCCAGTACTCCACGATCAACAAGGACACGGCGCTCCTCGTGGAGCAGGCCATCAAGATGGTCGGCCAGCTGCAGAAGGGTGAGGACGTCGATGTCAACGACACCGAGTCGTACGACAACGGCAAGAAGATCGTCGACTCGTACCTGCTCGAGCCGCTGATCGTCACGAAGGAGAACGCAGCCGAGGCGTACGCCAACGTGCCGAGCCTTCTGGAGATCGTGAAGTCGTACCAGTAACGACTTCCGTTCGGGGACGCGCGAGCCGTCCGGGCCTTTGGGTCCCGGGCGGCTCGTTCTTTTGCGTGAACCTGGGTCACCTTCTGCGTGAATCCAGGCGTTCTGCGCGAACCCAGGCGTTCTTCCGCCCGAACCCGGGCGGCTTTCCGCGTGAACTCAGGCGAGAGTTCGGCCCCGTTCCGTGCGGGCGTCAGAACCGTGCGGGCGTCAGAACGGGGCGAGTGACAGCTCGGACGTCGGGGTCGCCCAGGCGTCCTCGACGGGTGCGCCGTCCGTTGCGAACACGACGGTGTTCTGGGGTGGTGGACGGTCGATGTAGATCCGTCCGGTGGGACTTCGCCACTCGAGCAGGCCGTCGTCGAGCTGTGCCACTTGCCAGGGGGAGTGGTGCTTGAGCATGTGATGTCGACGGCAGAAGTCGGCGAGGTTCGTATCGCAGGTGGCACCGCCGGTGGACGCCGCCTCGTTGTGGTCGGCGTCGCACTTGCGCGCGGCGATCCCGCAGGTGGGGAAACGGCAGCGCTGGTCGCGCGCTTTGAGGTGTCGCCTGAGGTGTTCGGACGGCCGGTAACGGTCGACGGCGAGGAGTGCTCCGGTGATCGGGTGGGTGAGCACACGATTCCAGCCCATCGCCGCGCCGGCGAGGACTCGGGCAGTGTCGGTGTCGATCGGGGTCACGCCATCGAGCAGCGCCGGCGGAAGCGGCGGCGTGTGATGTTCGTCTGACCTGGAAGCCGGGGCCGGGTCGGCCTCGAAATCGAGGGTCTCGTCGGGCGCGGCTGTGGTCGCGGCATCCGCGCCCTGGCGCAGATCCTGTCCCATCAGAGTCATCACCGGCACGGTGATCTCGATGTGTGCGCGAATCTCTCTGAGGAGCCCGTCGCTCGTGTCGTGTCCGGTGGGGGCTCCGGTGAGAACGAGATCGACAAGGAGATCGGCACGGATCTCGTCGATCGTGCGGGTGTCCGCCTCGAACTCGCGGCCCTCCACGGCAGCCTCACGAGCAAGGCGCGCGTTCTCGTCTTTGATCAGATGCGCCATCTGCGAGAGGCGGTCCATCATGCCGTGTACGAGCACTGCCGGGGCGTGCATGTGCAGGTCGGCCATGGCGTCGTCCGCGTCGGCGCTCCAGACGCGCCTTCTCGGGCGGGCCGCCTGATGGCGCTCATCGATGCTGCGCTCCTGGAATCGTTCCGCGATCCGCTTGGCGAGCGGACGCAACCGGTTCGGCGACTCCGAACTCCGCGAGCGGCAGCACGGCCGCGGCGTAGGCCTCTCGATCGGCGTCGTCGGTCAGATGCGCGCCCGCATCGATGATCACGCGGGCGTGCCCTGCTGAGATGCGTCCTGCACCCTGCGCCGCCCATACGGAGGGGAACGCGTCGACCAGCCATGATGCGTCGCCGATCCGCCTCTCGACAGTGCGGTCGCTGACGCGCAGCGCCTGCCCGATCTCTGCGGCCACCGCACGGATCGTCATGTCTCCCTTGTCGGGATGATCGCCCTGCTTCGCGATATCGATCGCCAGACGGCCGGCCAACGCGAGGATGCCGTCCCGAGCGGCTTGCATCGACGCGAGCGTGGACTCCGCGGCCCGCATCGACTCGACCAGATCGGCGAGCATCGCCATCTGGGAGTCGGTTGCATCGATCATCGCGGCCATAGACCCATTACAGTCGGGGCCACCGACATTCGAACGAAGATTCGAGCGTGTTTGACCCCCGCAAGGTCACAGATGCATAACGAACAACCTCTTGACGTTCAGGGCCTGGTCGTTCTCCAGATGACGCGAAGTACGTCGATCACGTCGTCGGGATCTGAACCTGTTGCGGCGGCCTCGGTGACCAGTTCGCGAATGTGATTCACGACGGATCGGGGGAGGAGCGCGGCGGACTCGGCGACTCGGGTGCCGGCCGCGGTACGGCTGATCGACGAGACCTTCCTGCTCGAGCATCTTGTAGGCCTTTGCGGCGGTGCCAGCGGCCACGCCGAGGTCGCTCGCGGTCTGCCGCACCGTCGGCAGGCGTTCGTTCGCCCCGAGTTGACCCGAGACGATGAGGCCGCGGAGTTGTCGGTATATCGCCATGGCCGGGCTCCCGTCCTCCGCGGATGAGAGCAGGGGCTGCGTAGTCACGGTGTGGCCTTTGCATCGGCGTTGAGCTCCGCTCGGTCGAGCATTGACCGCGGAGCGCACGGGCGGGGAATCCGGCTGGCGACGAGCAGGAGCAGGATGAACGCAGTGATCTCGAGAAGAGGTGCGCACCATCCGGCAGCGGTGGCGAGTTCCGCATATCGCCAGGACGCGTCATAGGGGTTGCCCTCATTCTGACCGACGATCGTGAGCTGCGAGCCCGATCCCGCGCGGGCGATGAGCCGCCAAGCGCCGGCCATGGCGAGGAGCAGGCTGGCGCTCGCGACGCGTGCTGCTCCGCTCGCGACCCCGCGCCGCGCATCGTGCTCTGCAGCAACCGTCTCCGGGCGAATGAACGGACGTGCTGCGCTGGTGTGGAGTAGTGCCCAGGTTGTGGCCGAGAGGACGGCCACGCAGATCAGGACGGGAATTCCAAACGCCCATCCGTAGAACCACTCTCGAATCGGGTCGATCGCTGGTTCGTTGGGTACCGGGATCTCCAATGAGACATATCGACCCTGGTCGTCTGCCGATGAAGCGAGTCCGGCGGCGATTGTCGTCGCCACCAAGGCGAGCAGAACTATGCATCCGCCGATGAGAGAGGCCCGCGGGCTGAAACTCGTCCAACTGCGGCGACGTGTGGGTACGACCGCGACCTCGGATGGCGTGGTTCCGCGAATCGCGACCATGCCCAGGACGACGCTCACGCCGACGAGCGCGCAGAACACCGGAGTGGCGTAGTGCCACCAAGCGACGTCGTAGGGCATCGGGAGCAGGTATCCGAGAACCACGTTCTCGACGGCGAACACGATGATGACGGCGATCGCTGCGATACCGAGGGTCCGCAGTTCAGGCAGATGCCTCGCCTCGACTGATCTGGCGATGGCGCCAGGGAGTAGTGCGACCCCGTGGTGCTCACTTCGCGGTCGCGACGCGACGACGGTGACGCCTCCCGCGATGAGCAACGCGAGGAGCAGCGAGAACAACGGCTGCGAGAAGGCCGCGTTCACGACGGCCATCGGGCCGAACGAGAAGATGCTGCTCAGTGACATGCTGCCTCCGGTCTGAGAGTTGTGGCACCTTCTTATCACAACTTGTATCGCAGCGGGAATACAAGACGTCGAAGGGCGCAGGTCGCGCACATCCAGGCCAACTACCCTGGATAGCAACATGGCACATCTTCTCGGGGCCGAAGGCCTCCATCTCGAGTACCCCACCCGGGTCGTCTTCGACTCCGTCACCCTCGGCATCGAGGAAGGGGACCGGATCGGCATCGTCGGACGCAACGGCGACGGGAAATCGAGCCTCCTCGGAATGCTCGCCGGTCTCAAGCAGCCGAACGCGGGACGCGTCACGGTGCGCAAGGGAACCACCATCGGCGTCCTCGACCAGGCCGACACCCTCGACGACACCCTCACGGTCGCGGAATCGGTGGTCGGCGACACCCCCGAGCACGAGTGGGCCGGCGACGCCCGCACGCGCGATGTCATCGAGGGCCTGCTGAAGGATCTCTCCTGGGATGCTCCGGTCCTCTCTCTCAGCGGTGGTCAGCGCCGCCGTGTGTCGCTCGCCAAGCTCCTCACCGGCGACTGGGACGTCATCGCCCTCGACGAGCCCACCAACCACCTCGACGTCGAGGCCATCACCTGGCTCGCCGGACACCTGCGCAGGCGCTGGTCGGCGAACTCCGGCGCCCTCCTCGTCGTGACACACGATCGCTGGTTCCTCGACGAGATCTGCACGGAGACGTGGGAGGTGCACGACCGCATCGTCGAACCCTTCGAGGGGGGATACGCCGCGTACATCCTGCAGCGCGTCGAGCGCGACCGGATGTCGGCCGCCACCGAGGCGAAGCGGCAGAACCTGGCCAAGAAGGAACTCGCCTGGCTGCGCCGTGGTGCCCCCGCGCGCACCGCGAAGCCGAAGTTCCGCATCGACGCCGCCAATGAGCTCATCGCAGACGTGCCCGAGATCCGCGACAAGGTGTCGCTGCAGTCTCTCGCCGTGTCACGGCTCGGCAAGGACGTCGTCGACCTGCTCGACGTCGGCGTGACCTTCCCGGCGACGGAACTGGCGCCGTCGCGCGAAGTTCTCCGCGACGTCGAATGGCGCATCGCGCCGGGGGAGCGCACCGGAATCCTCGGGGTCAACGGCGCCGGCAAGTCCACGCTGCTCGGCCTGATCGCGGGAACCGTCGAGCCGACCGCGGGGCGGGTCAAGCGCGGCAAGACCGTGAACGTGAAGACGCTCACGCAACGCCTCGACGAGCTCACGGAGGTGTGGAAGGAGCCGGTGCGCGTGGTCATCTCACGGCTGCGCACCTCGTACACGCTCGGTGCCGGATCGAAGTCGCAGGACCTCACTCCCGGACAGCTCCTGGAGCGGCTCGGCTTCGACTCGGCGCAGCTGTCGACTCCGGTGAAGGACCTCTCGGGAGGCCAGCAGCGCCGCCTGCAGCTGCTCCTGGTGCTGCTCGACCAGCCGAACGTGCTGATCCTCGACGAGCCGACCAACGACCTCGACACCGACATGCTCGCCGCGATCGAAGACCTACTCGACTCGTGGTCGGGCACTCTCCTCGTCGTCTCCCACGACCGCTACTTCCTCGAGCGGGTCACCGACCAGCAGTACGCGATCCTGGAGGGCACCTGCGTCACCTGCCCGGCGGGGTGGACGAGTACCTCCGGCTGCGCACACTGGAGCGGGATGCCAAGCCCTCGGCGGTGGCGACCGCATCCGCGTCGGCGGGTCTCGACGGGGCTGCGCTCCGCACCGCGCAGAAGGAGATATCCGCTCTCGAGCGGCGCATCCAGAAGCTCACGCAGCAGGTCGAACGCGGCAAAGCAGGCGCTCGCCGAGCATGACCAGGGCGACTACGAAGGCCTCGGCGTGAAGATGAAGGCGATCAGCGAGCAGCAGGCCGAGATCGAAGAACTGGAGCTGCGCTGGTTCGAGCTCACCGAGCAGATCGGCTGACCGCCCGACGCTGTGACGCTCTGTGACAGCTCGATTCCGCGCGCGTGAGGAACCCCGCTTAGCGTTGCGGAGTCCCCCCACGAGAGGAACCCGAAACTCATGTCCCGCCGCTCCACATCCATCATCGCCGCGCTCGCCGCGGTCCCCCTTTTCGTCGTGCTCTCCGGCTGCGCCACGGCGACATCCGGCGCCGGATCGGACGGGGCGGACGCACCGGCTGACGAGACGGTCAAGATCGGCGTCGTCGGCAAGGCCGAGCCGCAGTGGCCCGCATTCGTCGAGGCCGCGGCCGAAGAGGGCATCACGGTCGAACTCGTCGACTTCGGATCCTACGAGCAGCCGAACCCGGCGCTCGCAGAGGGCGAGATCGACCTGAACCAGTTCCAGCACATCGTCTACCTCGCCGGCTACAACGTCGCCTCGGGCGAGGACCTCACGGTCATCGGCTCGACCGCGATCTTCCCGCTCGGGCTGTACTCGAAGAAGTACGACGATGTGAAGAGCATCCCCAAGGGCGAGACGGTCGTCGTCCCCGATGACGCCTCCAACCAGGCGCGAGCCCTGCTCGTGCTGCAGTCGGCCGGACTCGTCGAGCTGAAGAGCGGCGGCACGATCTTCTCCGACCTCGCCGACATCGACACCGAGAAGTCGAAGGTCAAGGTCACCGCGCTCGAAGCAGCACTCATCCCGACCTCGCTGCCGGATGTCGCCGCGGCGATCATCAACAACGACTTCGTGACCGACGCCGGCCTCACCTTCGACGACGCCATCGCGCAGGACGACCCGGAGGACCCCAACGCGCTTCCGTACGTGAACATCTTCGCGGCACGTGCCGAGGACGCCGACAACGAGACGTACCTGAAGCTCGTGGAGATCTTCCAGACCGATGAGGCGGTGCAGGCGGGACTCGCCGAGTCCTCCGGCAACACCAACGTCTCGCTGCAGACGCCGGTCAAGGATCTCGTCGCCTCACTGAAGAAGGTCGAGAAGGACACCGAGGAACAGAAGGGCTGAGGCCCGGCACCTCCGGCGCCAGCAATACGAGAGAGTCGGGCGGCGCACCTCGCGTCGCCCGACTCGCCGCATCCATCGATCAACACCGGAGAGCCACATGCCGATCGTGAGCCTGACGAACGTCTCGAAGGCGTATGCGTCGACCGACAGAGACGCCGGCGACGTCGTCGCCGTCGACGACGTGACGCTCAGCATCGAGAAGGGTGATGTCTACGGCATCATCGGCTACTCGGGCGCGGGCAAGTCGACACTGGTGCGGTTGATCAACGCGCTCGAACCGGCGACCGGTGGCACGATCACCGTCGACGGCGTCGACATCACGGCGCTGGGGGAGCGAGAGCTGCGACGCGTGCGCGGCGGCATCGGCATGATCTTCCAGCAGTTCAACCTCTTCTCCTCGAAGAGCGTGAAGGCGAACATCGCCTACCCGCTGAAGCTCGCCGGCTGGTCGAAGCCGGACATCGATGCCCGCGTCGCCGAGCTGCTGTCATTCGTCGGCCTCGGCGACAAGGCGAAGGCGTACCCCGAGCAGCTGTCCGGCGGGCAGAAGCAGCGCGTCGGCATCGCGAGGGCGCTGGCCACCGGGCCCGCGATCCTGCTGGCCGATGAGGCCACCAGCGCGTTGGACCCGCAGACGACCCACGAGGTCCTCGACCTCCTCAAGCGCGTCAACCAGGAGCAGGGCGTCACCATCGTCATCATCACGCACGAGATGGACGTCATCCAGACGATCGCCACGAAGGTCGCGGTCATGGAGGCCGGCCGCGTCATCGAGCAGGGCGACGTGTTCGACGTGTTCTCGGCGCCGCAGAACCCTGCATCGCAGCGCTTCGTCGGCACCGTCGTCAAGGGCATCCCGTCGCCCGCGGAGCTGTCGGTGCTGCGCGAGCGGCACTCCGGCCGCCTGGTGACGTTCTCCTTCCGCGACGGCAGCACCTCGCAGGCCAGGGTCTTCCTGGATCTCGCGCAGGAGGGCCTCGAGTTCGAGCTCGTCTTCGGCGGCATCAACGACATCCGCGGCCGCGCGTTCGGGCATTTGACCCTCGCCATCCGCGGCGATGCAGCGGCGATCGACAGAGCGCTGGAGGTCATCGGCGAGCGCGTCGAAGTGACTGAGATCTCGCGAGAGAAGGCCCGCTGATGGATCGCCTCAACGAACTCTGGCCCCAGTTCTGGGTCGCCGCGCTCGAGACGCTCTACATGACCTCGGTCGCCCTCGTCTTCGGCGGCGTGCTCGGTCTCGTCTGGGGCGTCGTGCTCTACATCACCCGCAGCGGTGGCATCCTCCCGAATCGGCCGACGAACATCGTGATGAACACGGTCATCAACTTCTTCCGGCCGATCCCGTTCGTGATCTTCATCGCCGCGGTCTCGCAGCCGCTCGCTCGGGAGATCATCGGAATCGGAATCGGCACCAATGCGGGCGCATTCGCCATCGGCCTCGCCGCATCCTTCGCCATCGCACGCATCGTCGAACAGCACCTGGTCTCGGTGTCGCCCGGCGTCATCGAGGCGGCCCGCGCGATGGGAGCCGGCCCCTGGCGGATCCTGTTCACCGTCGCGATCCCCGAGGCGCTCGGCCCGCTCATCCTCGGCTACACCTTCATCGTCGTCGCGCTGATCGACATGACGGCGATGGCGGGACTCATCGGCGGCGGCGGCCTCGGCGCGTTCGCTCAGATCTACGGCTTCCGGCAGTTCGAGCCGGTGGTGATGTGGGCCGCCATCGTGCTCATCGTCGTGTTCGTGCACCTCGTACAGCTGCTGGGCAACAGGCTGGCGCGCAAGATCATGCGGCGCTGAGAACTCAGGCCGACGGCGCGTCCTGCAGCGTCAGCCGCGTCGTGAACACGCGATCCTCGCCGCTCAGCGGGTCGACGAAGCGCAGCTCCCTGGCGAGCAGCTGTAGCGGCCGTTCGAAATCGTCGGGCGTCTCAGGAAGGAGCGTCGGGTAGAACCCGTCGTTCAGGATGCCGAGGCCGAGGGCGGCCAGGTGCACCCGGAGCTGGTGCATCTTGCCGCTGTGCGGCCGCAGCAGTGTGTGCACGACCCGGTCGTCGCCGCCGAGCAGTTCGATCAGCGTCTCGGAGTTCGGCTCGCGTTCGTCATCGACCTCGACGCAGACCTGACCGCGGAGCTTGACGATGTGATTGCGGTACACCAGCGGGAATCGCGAGGCGTCCCACTCGGCCGGCCGCGCCGACACCGCCTCGTACACCTTCTCCACTCGGCGGTTCTCGAACAGTAGCTGGTAGGCGCCCCTGGTCTCCGGTCGCGTCGCGAACATCAGCAGCCCGGCCGTCGCGCGGTCGAGCCGGTGGATCGGCGCGAGGTCCGGGATGCCGAGCAGGTTCCTCAACCGCACCAGGGCGGAGTTCTGGAGATACCTGCCGCCGGGCGTCGTCGGCAGGAAGTGCGGTTTGTCGACGACCACGAGGTCGTCGTCCTGATGGATGACCTCCACCTCGAACGGGATGCGCGTCTCGGTGGGCGGTTCGCGGTAGTACCAGATGAACTCCTCGGCGCCGAGGGGGGCGTCGCGGCGCACCGCGCTCCCATCGCGGGCGACGATCTCGCCGTCGTCGAAGCGCGTCAGGAGAGCCTGGGGGTCGAGGTGGAAGAACCGCTCGACCATGTACGCGGAGACGGTCGGCCAGGGGCCCTGCATCGGGACGTGCAGACGCGTGGCCCCGACCCCGTTGCGCACGGGGAGCGGCGATCGCATCGCCATCAGCGGATGCCGCCCGTCGGGATGTGCGCCACGATGACGAGCCTCACGCGTCGAAGCTCAGGCTGAGCTTGCGCAGCAGGCCGGCCAGCCGGTCGCGGTCGCCGCGCGGCAGCGCCTGAAGCAGGTCGGACTCGACGTCGACGAGACGCGTGATCGCCGCATCCACCCGAGTCCTTCCGTCGTCCGTGAGGGTCACCAGGATGCTGCGACCGTCGGCCGGATCCGCTTCACGGTGCACGAAGCGGCGGCTCACGAGGCGGTCGATGCGGTTGGTCATGGTGCCGCTGGAGACCAGCGTCTGCTGCATCAGCTGCTTCGGCGACAGTTGGAAGGGCGCACCGGTGCGGCGGAGCGCGGAGAGCACGTCCCACTCCCACGACTCGAGATCGCTGCGGCGGAAGACGTCACGCCGGGCGCGATCGAGATGGCGGGAGAGTCGGTCCATCCGCGACAGCACCTCGAGCGGCGAGAAGTCGAGGTCGGGTCGCTGGGTGTTCCACGCGCCGACGATCCGATCGACTTCGTCCGCTGCGCTCATCCCTCCATTATCGCCGGTCGGGCGCGGCTTCTGGAGGCAGGGGCGCCGCAGGCACCGGCGACAGCGTCATGAACGTGCTGTTCGAGTCGGGCAGGTATCGTCCGAACGCCGCGCATTCGACGAATCCGGCACCCGCGTAGAGCGTCCGCGCGGGGACGAAGAAGTCGTCGCTGCCGGTCTCGAGGGACAGCCGCCGGATGCCGCGCCGCGCGGCGTCATCGATCAGGAACGTCAGCATCGTCCTGCCGAGTCCGCGGCCGCGCATCGCCGGATCGGTGCGCATCGACTTCAGCTCCTCGTGGCCGTCATCCACGAACGCCAGCGCCCCGGAAGCGACGGCACGGCCGTCCTCGAATGCCGCGAACAGCCGGACGCCCGGTGCGAGCAACCGCTCGAACGGCAGCGCGTGGCAGCTCTCGGGCGGCGCGGTTCCCACCAGCTCGGCGTGATGGGCGGCGATGAACTCGGAGACGGCCGGGACGGGCGTCTCCACCCGTTCGATGATGATGGTCATGATCACAGCATCGCAGTTCCGCGTTTCGGTCCGATGACGCAGCCACCTCTCGCACCGTTCCCGCAGGCGGTGCGTCGAGGTCATGGCAGACTTGTCTGGCGGACCCTCTCTCGGGGGCCGTAGTCCGCCGTGGTGTAATGGCAGCACGACAGCCTTTGGAGCTGTTAGGTCTAGGTTCGAATCCTGGCGGCGGAGCATGACTGGGAACAATCTCGCCATCGTCGTCCTCGCTGCAGGCCAAGGCACCCGAATGCGATCGCGGCTGCCGAAGGTGCTGCATCCGATCGGCGGTCGTCCGCTCGTCGGGCACGTGCTCACCACAGCGGCCAGGCTCGGCGCCGACCACATCGAGGTCGTGGTGCGCCATGAGCGCGACCAGGTCGTCGCAGCGCTCCGCGAGGACTACCCTCAGGCGGTGTTCGTCGACCAGGACGAAGTGCCGGGCACGGGTCGTGCCGTGCAGGTCGCGATCGATGCCCTGCCGCATGACTTCGAGGGTGACGTGCTGGTGCTCTCCGGCGACTGCCCGCTCGCGGATGCGGACACCCTCCGCTCGTTCCTCGACGCGCACCGCGCGGCGGAGGCGGCGGCGACGCTGATGACCGCGGTGGTGGATGACCCGAACGGCTACGGCCGTGTGATCCGTGACGCGGAGGGGAACGTCGATCGGATCGTCGAGCAGAAGGACGCCACCGACGACGAGGCTGCCGTTCGCGAGATCAACGCGGGCATGTACGCCTTCCGCATCGGCGTCCTGCGCGAATACCTCCCGACCGTCGGCGTCGACAACGCACAGGGCGAGATGTACCTCACCGACGTGCCGGGCATGCTGCGCCGCGATGGGAGCCGCGTCGCAGCGTCGGTCGTCTCCGACGTCACCGTCACATACGGCGTGAACGACCGTGCCCAGCTCGCAGAGGTCGGACGCCTCCTGAACGCGCGCATCGTGCGCCGCTGGCAGCTCGAGGGCGTCACGATCATCGACCCCGCGACCACCTGGATCGACGATGACGCCACGCTCGCACCCGACGTCACGATCCTGCCGAACACGCACATCCTCCGCGCGACCGTGATCGCAGAGGGCGCCATCATCGGCCCGGACACGACCCTCGTCGACTGCGAGGTCGGAGAGGACGCGATCGTCCGCCGCACGGATGCCACGCTGGCAGTGATCGGCGCCGAGGCCACGGTCGGTCCCTTCTCGTTCCTGCGCCCCGGCACCGTCCTCGGGGCGAAGGGCAAGATCGGCGCATACGTCGAGACCAAGAACGCCGAGATCGGCGAGGGCAGCAAGGTTCCCCACCTCTCCTATGTCGGCGACGCGACGATCGGCCGCGGAGTGAACCTCGGCGCGAGCACGATCACCGCCAACTACGACGACGTGAACAAGCACCGCACCGAGATCGGCGACGAAGCGCACACCGGGTCGCACACGGTCCTGGTCGCTCCCGTTAAGCTGGGGGCTGGTGCGAAGACAGCTGCCGGCGCCGTCGTCCGCAAGGATGTGCCCGCCGGAGCTCTGGCCATGAGCGTCGCCCCTCAGCGCAACATCGAGGGATGGGTCCAGAAGAACAGGGCAGGAACGGGCGCAGCGGACGCTGCCGCTCGGGAACAATCGGCGGAATAGGCGGACCATGGCGCGCAAGAAGAAGACGGTCGATCTGGATCGCGACAACGGCATTGCGCCGGGACTCGTGGCCAAGACGAAGAAGCGGCTCGTCATCGCCGGCGGGCGCTCGCACCCCGCGCTCACGGCGGCCGTGGCCGCCGACCTCGGCACGGAGCTCGCTCCGACCGAGCACCGCACCTTCGCCTCCGGTGAGATCTACGCCCGCTTCGAGGTGTCGATCCGCGGTTGCGATCTCTTCCTCATCCAGACCTTCGGCGAACCGGTCAACGAATGGCTGATGGAGACGCTGATCATGATCGATGCCGCCAAGCGCGCGTCGGCCAAGCGCATCACCGTCGTCGCCCCGTACTACCCCTATTCGCGTCAGGACAAGAAGGGCCGCGGTCGGGAGCCGATCAGCGCGCGCCTCGTCGCCGACCTGCTCAAGACCGCCGGTGCCGACCGCGTGATGAGCGTCGACCTGCACGCCGCGCAGATCCAGGGCTTCTTCGACGGGCCCGTCGACCACCTGTTCGCCAAGCCGGTGCTGCTCGACCACTTCAAGCGCACGCTGAGCCCGGAGGATCGCGAGATCCTGACGGTCGTGTCCCCGGACATGGGCCGGGTGCGCGTCGCCGACACCTGGTCGGACAGCCTGGGGGCGCCGCTGGCGATCATCCACAAGCGCCGCGACCCGAAGGTCGCCAACCAGGTCTCCGTGCACGAGATCGTCGGTACAGTCGAGGGTCGCACCTGCCTGCTCGTCGACGACATGATCGACACCGGCGGCACGATCGTGAAGGCTGCGCAGGCGCTCAAGGCGGCCGGCGCGCACCGGGTCATCGTCGCCGCGACCCACGCGATCTTCAGTGATCCGGCCAGCGAACGACTGCAGGACATCTCCATCGACGAGGTCGTCGTCACCGACACGATCCCGCTGACGGAGTCCCGCCGCTGGGACAAGCTCACGATCCTGCCGATCGCGCCGCTGCTGGCGCGCGCCATCCACGAGGTCTTCGAGGACGGCTCCGTCACGAGCATGTTCGGCGGCGACGCGTAACAGCAGAACTCGGTACAGCGCGCGCATAGGACTTCTTTCTATCGTCGCAATGTCGACATCCGTCGACCGACACTCAGCCGGGAGGGCCTCATGAACCGCACGACCGTACCGACTTCCGTCCGCAAGGGCGCAGCGCTCGCCGGCATCGCAGGACTCCTCGTCCTCGCGGGCTGCTCCGGTGCCGCAGACGCCGAGAGCAACACCGACACGGGCGCCAACCCGGAGCCGACCAGTTCCGCCCCCGCCGATGACGCAGCGACCGATTCCGCGTACAAGGACGGCACGTACACCGCTGAGGGCTCGTACCAGACTCCCGAGACCGTCGAGAAGATCTCCGTCACGCTGACCCTCGCCGACGGCGTCGTCACCGATGTCGAGGTGAAGGGCGACCCGCAGGCGCCGGAGACCGAGAAGTTCCAGGGTCAGTTCGTCGCCGGCATCGCGGAGGTCGTCGAGGGAGTGCCGATCGATGAGCTGAAGGTCGACAAGGTGGCCGGGTCCTCGCTGACCAGCGGCGGCTTCAACCAGGCGCTCGAGACGATCAAGGAAGAGGCGGCGGCCTAGGTTCCATGGTCGTCTGGCGGTTCGAGGCGATCGGAACCCGCTGGGAGATCGAGTCGAGGGCGGATCTCCCAGCGGATGCCAGGGCCACGGTCACCGCGACCATCGACCGGTTCGACCGGGAGTGGTCGCGGTTCCGGGCGGACTCGCTCGTCACACGGCTGGGCATCGACGGCGGCTCGTTCACGGCGCCGGATGCGGGGCCGATGCTCGACGCGTATCGCGAACTCTCCGCGGCGACCCGCGGTGCGGTGAATCCGCTGGTGGGGGAGAGCCTCAACGCCCTCGGTTACGACGCCGCCTACTCCCTGACGCCGGGGGAGCCACTCGCAGCTCCCGCTGACTGGGACCGGCGACTCGACTGGTCCGAGGCGCGGGTGACGCTCGCTGCGCCGGCGCTCATCGACGTCGGAGCCCTCGGCAAGGGACGTCTGGTCGACCGGGTGTTCGACGTGCTGGCGCACGTCGACGGCGACCTCGTGGTGGACGGCGGCGGCGACCTCAGAGTGCGCGGATCTTCGGTGCGCATCGGACTGGAGCATCCGTACGATGCGAGCAAAGCCATCGGTGTGGTGACTCTGCAGGACGCCGCGCTCTGCGCATCCGCCGTCAACCGGCGAGCATGGGGCGACGGGCTGCATCACGTGCTCGACGCCCGCACCGGCGTGCCGGTGCGCACCTGGGCGGCGACCTGGGCTATCGCGGCCGACGCGATGAGGGCGGATGCCATGACGACGGCACTGTTCTTCGACGGCGGCCCGGAACTCGCCGCAGCCTGGGGAGTCGAGTGGGTGCGGATGACGACCGACGGTCGTGTCGAGCGCTCGCCCGGGTGCCCCGCCGAGCTGTTCGTCGCGTCCGGCCGACCGCCCGCATCACCTCGAACTAGGGAAGAGTAGGGACTGTGATCACCTCATTCACCGCCCCGCGTCAGCGCGTTCTCGCCGTCCTCGGCGGAATCTCGATGTACCGGCTCGTGCTGTTCTCCCTGCTGACCCTCGCCGCTCTCGCCCTGGTGCTCTCGTTCTTCGACCTCGTCGCGCCCGATCCGCTCGCGCTTCTGGCGTCGTTCGTCGTCCTCGCCGCCGTGATCTCGCTGGTCGACATCGCCGCTCAGCGGGTGCTCCGCCTGCCCTGGCGCATCGAGTCCTCGTTGGTCACGGCGCTCATCCTCCTGTTCGTCCTGCAGCCGGGACTGGCTCCCGCCGAGCTCGGGGGCATCGCCCTCGCAGGCGCGCTCGCCAGCATCTCGAAGTACGTGATCGCCTGGCGCGGCCGGCACATCCTCAACCCGGCCGCCTTCGGCGCGGCCGTCGTCACGATCGCCGGGCTGGGAACTTTCTCGGCATGGTGGGTCGGCACCCCGGCGCTCACGGTGCCCGTGCTGATCCTCGGTCTCATCGTGCTGTGGCGCACCGAGAAGGTGCGCGTCATCCTGGTCTTCCTCCTCATCGCCGTCGGCACCTCCGTGGTGCGCCAGAGCGTGCAGGCGCAGCAGAACGGGCTGGATTTCGAGATCTGGCAGGCGTTGACGCTGGCTGTCCTGCAGTCGCCGTACCTCTTCCTCGGCGCTTTCATGCTGTCCGAGCCGCTGACGATGCCGCCGCGACGGTGGCAGCAGTTCTCCGTCGCAGCCCTGGTCGGGGTGCTGGCAGGCTGGCCGATCATGGTCGCCGGCCTGTTCTCGCTCGGTCAGGAGCGGGCACTGCTCGTCGGGAACATCCTCGCGTTCGCCTTCGCGGTGCGCGGTTCGGTGCGCCTGACGCTCGAGAAGCGGCAGTTCGTCACCCCGACGGCGCAGGAGCTGACGTTCCGTGCCCGGGGCCGGCTGAAGTTCCTCCCTGGGCAGTACCTCGAGCTCGACGTGCCGCACCGCCGGCCCGATGCCCGCGGCACCCGACGCGAGTTCAGCATCGTCTCGGCTCCTGCCGACCTGCCGACGTTGCGCATCGCCTACAAGGACGGCGGCCAGAAGCATCCGTCCAGCTACAAGCGCGCCCTCGCGGCCGCGGAACCCGGAGCGATGCTCGCGGTGACCGGCACCTGGGGAGACTTCATCCTGCCCCGCTCCGAGGCTCCGGTGCTGATGGTCGCGGCCGGCATCGGCGTGACGCCGTTCGTCTCGCAGCTGCGCCAACTGCAGTTGTCGGGGCAGACCCGTGACGTCGTGCTCGTGTATGTCGCCGCGGAGGCGAGCGAACTGGCCTTCCGTGACGAGCTCGCTGCGACCGGTGCCAGGGTCATCGTCTTCACCAGGGATCAGCCGGTCGACCTGCCTCCCCACTGGTCGTGGGCGCAGGGAGTTCGCCTGGATGCCCAGGGGCTCGAGCAGGTCGTCCCCGACATCGGCGCGCGGCACGCGTTCATCTCCGGGCCGCCACGGCTGATCGCCGATCTCGCTCCGGCACTGCAGAAGGCGCACAGCCTCACGACCGACGCCTTCGCCGGTTACTAGCCGGGAGGCGTCAGGAGGGCGCGTCCTTCGACGGGTTCACCGGGATGCGCACCGTGAAGCTGGTGCTCCCGGGCTCGCTGGCCACCGAGATGTAGCCGCTGTGGCCTTCGACGATCGCCTTGACGATCGCGAGCCCCAGTCCGGTGCCGCCGGTCTGCCGGGCACGGGAGCTGTCACCGCGGGCGAAGCGGGCGAAGAGCTCCTCGCGCACGCCGGGATCGATGCCGGGACCGTTGTCGTGCACCGTCAACACCGCCGTGTCGCCCTCCTGGGCGACGCGGAGCGTGATCTCGGTGCCGGCGGGCGTGTGCGTGCGGGCGTTGGCGAGCAGGTTGGCGACGACCTGGTGCATACGACCGGCATCGCCGACGATCACGACCGGCTCGTCGGGCACCTCGACGCTCCAGCGATGATCCGGCGCGGTCGGACGAGCGTCGGCGAGTCCCTCGAGCGCCAGCTGGGTGAGGTCGACCGTGCCGTAGACGAGCTCGCGCCCCTCGTCGAGGCGGGCGAGCAGCAGGAGGTCCTCGACGAGGCGGGTCATCCGCAGCGACTGCGCCTGGATGCGCTCCAACGCCGTGTGCGTGTTCTCCGGCAGGGTGGCGTCACGGAGCGAGAGCTCGGAGTAGCCGCGGATCGAGGCCAGCGGCGTGCGCAGCTCGTGGCTGGCGTCTGCGACGAAGCGTCGCATCCGCTCCTCGTTCTTCTGCCGCGCGGCGAGCGAGGTGTTGACGTGGTCGAGCAGCTTGTTGAGGGAGGCGCCGACGAGCCCGGTCTCGGTGCGCGGATCGGCTTCGGATGCCGGAACACGCTCGGTGATCGTGACCTCGCCCCGGTCGAGGGGCTGATTCGCGACGCGAGTGGCGGTGATCGCGACGGCGCGCAGCGGGCGGAGTCCGAGTCGGATGGTGATCGCCGTGGTCAGGGCCAGCAGGATGAGTCCGCCGACGGTCGCCAGCGCGATGACGGTGAACAGCTGTGTCATGGTGGCGAGGATCTCGCTCCGCGGCAGGCCCGTGACCACGAGGATCCCGGTGTTGGTCGTCGTCACCGCGACGCGGAACGATCCGAGGCCCGAGATGGACACGGAGGCGTGCGGGGACTGGTTGACAGCGGCGATGAGTTCCTGCAACTGTTCGCTGCTGAGGTCGACGTCCTCGCTGTCCTGAGTCGTCAGGACGCCGCTCACGCCGCCGCCAGGAGGGGCGATCGCGAGCAGCACGCTGGGCTGCAGCCTCTGCCCGTCCAGAACGTTCTGGATCGTGATGTCTGCGGCGGGCGTTGCGAAGAATGTCCTCTCCTGGACGAAGCCGGTCGTCTTCACAGCGAGCGCGCGCACCTGCCCGTCGAGGCGCTCCTCGAGCGTCTGTCCCAGCGTCGCGCTGGTGATGACGGCCACGATCACGAGGATGAGCGAGACGAACCCGATCACGGCGGTCATCAGCCGTGTCTGCAGGCTCATCGGCCGCGTCATCCCCGGGGTGATCACTGCGGTGCCTTGATCATGTATCCGACGCCGCGGACCGTGTGCAGCAGCGGGGTGCGTCCGGCGTCGATCTTCTTGCGCAGGTAGGAGATGTAGAGCTCGACGACGGATGACTTGCCGCCGAAGTCGTAGCTCCAGACCCGGTCGAGGATCTGCGATTTGGACAGCACCCGGCGCTCGTTGCGCATCAGGTATCGCAGCAGCTCGAACTCGGTGGCGGTGAGCCCGATCTCCACTCCGTCGCGCACGACTTCGTGGCTGTCCTCGTTGAGGGTCAGGTCGGCGACCCGGAGGATCGACTGGCCGTCGTCGGCGGTCGCGTGACCGGTGCGGCGGATGATGGCGCGGAGCCTCGCGATCACCTCTTCCAGGCTGAACGGCTTGGTGACGTAGTCGTCACCCCCGGCGGTGAGGCCTGCGACCCGGTCGCCGACGGCGTCCTTCGCCGTGAGGAACAGCACCGGCACGAGGTTCCCGGATTCGCGGAGCCGCTTCAGGACCGACATGCCGTCCAGATCCGGCATCATGATGTCGAGCACGAGAGCGTCGGGTTCGAACTCCCGGGCGACCTGGAGCGCGTCGAGTCCCGACGACGCGGTGCGCACCTCCCAGCCCTCCATCCGCAGTGCCATCGCGAGCAGGTCGGTGAGCATCTGCTCGTCATCGACCGCGAGGATGCGCAGGGGAGAGCCGTCGGGGCGGTGAAGGTCGGGCAGGTCGTGGGTCATATGACCATTCTGAGGAATCTCCTATGGGATTTCTATGGAGCGGGATATGGGTTGGCTGGGAGACGGCGTTCCTCGACCGCGGTCGGGCGTACCTGAGCCGTCTCCCGTCGTGTCGGTGCCCCGCTCTACAGTGAAGGCATGGCTGAAGGCATCGATTCGTCCGCATCCCACGTCTACCGCCCGGCGACCGCCGCTCAGGTCGCCGAGATCGTCCGGAGGCGGTGAAGACGGACGCGCCCGTCACCGTCGTCTCCGGCGGTCATGGCCCATGGTCGCATGCGCCGGCCACCGGCATCCGCGTCGAACTCGGCGAGCTCGCCGGGGTCGACGTCGACGGCACCACTGTGCGTGTGGGCGGCGGCGCCGTGTGGGGCGACATCGCTGCGGCGCTGGGCGCGCACGGGCTCGCGCTGAGTTCTGGCGACACCGCGAGCGTCGGGGTCGGAGGCCTCACGCTCGGCGGAGGAGTCGGCTGGATGGTGCGAGCCTGGGGGCTTGCGGTCGACCAGCTGATCGGAGCGCAGCTCGTGACGGCGAGCGGCGAGGTCGTCGAAGTCGCGGCAGATGAGCATCCGGATCTGTTCTGGGCGATCCGAGGTGGCGGAGGGAACTTCGGCATCGTCACCCGGTTCGACTTCGAGGCGCATCGGCTGTCCGGCATCGTCTTCGGTGAGTACACGATCGCGGGTGACTCCGCTGCCGTGCTGCGTTCGGCACGCGATCTCCTCCGCGATGCTCCGAACGAGCTGACCGTGACGTTCATGGATGTCCCGGCGATGGACCCCAGCGCCCCGGCCGGTGCGCGCCTGAGCGCGGTGTGGGCCGGAGACGACACGGAGGCGCTGCGCGCAGTGATGGCCCCGATCGCGGCGCTGGACGGCGTCACCGAGACGCTCACGAGGCCGGCGTACCGCGAGATCCTGATGGAGATGCCGATGCCGGAAGACGGTGCTCCGGCCGGCCCTCCGGGATTCGTCGGCGGCAACGGGCTGTTCGCCGAGCTCGATGACGAGACGATCGATCGGCTCGTGGCGTTCCGCGCGGCCTACCCGGCGTCGGTCGTGTTCCTGCGCTCGCTGGGCGGAGCCTTCGGTGACGTCGCGCAGGAGGACACGGCATTCCCGGCGCGTTCCGCGACCTGGTTCGTCATGGCCGGCGCATTCGACATCCCGGGGCTGGTGGACGATGAGGCGCGTGCGGCGATCCGCGCCGACTGGCGCGAGATCGAAACAGGGCGTCTCGCCGAGTACGGCAACTTCGCCGACACGGAGCGCCCGGAGGCCGTGCCCGGCATGTTCACCGAGGCGACCTACGCGCGATTGCGCGCGGTGAAGGCGCGGTGGGATCCGCAGAACGTGTTCCGCCGCAATCACAACATCGTGGTGTGAGCGGCGTGGTGTGAGCATCCTCGCGTGAACGCAGAGGGGCTGGGCGGCGAATGCCACCCAGCCCCTCAGCGCTGCGATCGATGCGTCAGTGCGTGTCTTCCGCCTCGATCTCGGTGCGGTCGCCGGACCACTGGGTGTGGAACGTGCCCGGCTTGTCGATGCGCTTGTAGGTGTGCGCACCGAAGAAGTCCCGCTGGCCCTGGACCAGAGCGGCTGGCAGGCGGTCGGCACGGATGCCGTCGTAGTACGACAGCGACGATGAGAACGCTGGGGCGGGGATGCCGGCCTCGGCGGCCGCCACGACCACGCGGCGCCAGGCGGACTGTGCGCGACCGAAGACCTCCGCGAAGTACGGGGCGGTCATCAGAACCGGGAGCTCCGGTTCGGCGGCGTAGGCGTCGGCGATGCGGTTGAGGAACTGCGCGCGGATGATGCAGCCGCCGCGCCAGATCTTCGAGATCGCACCCAGGTCGATGTTCCAGCCGTACTCGGCGGCGCCGGCGCGGATCTCATCGAAGCCCTGGGAATAGGCGACGATCTTGGAGGCGTAGAGCGCGAGACGGACGTCCTCGATGAACGCTTCCTGGTCTTCGACGTCGAACTCCTCCTCGGGACCGGGGAGGGCTCCGGCGACGGCACGCTGCTCGGGGTGCGAGGACAGCGAGCGGGCGAAGGTGGCCTCAGCGATGCCCGAGACGGGCACGCCGAGCGACAGGGCCGTCTGCACGGTCCAGGCTCCGGTGCCCTTGGCGCCGGCCTGGTCGAGGATGACATCGACCAGAGGCTGGCCGGTCTCGGCATCCACCTGGCGCAGGACCTCGGCGGTGATCTCGATGAGGTAGGACTCGAGTTCGCCCGCGTTCCATTCGGCGAAGATGTCGGCGATCTCGGCCGGCGACTTGCCGGTGCCGCGCCGGATGAGGTCGTAGGCCTCGGCGATGAGCTGCATGTCGGCGTACTCGATGCCGTTGTGGACCATCTTGACGAAGTGGCCGGCGCCGTCGTGGCCGACATGCGTCACACACGCCTCGCCCTCGGCGATCGCGGCGATCGAGGTGAGGATCGGTCCGAGGGTGACCCAGGACTCGTCCGAGCCGCCGGGCATGATCGACGGACCGGTGAGTGCACCCTCCTCGCCGCCGGAGATGCCGGCGCCGACGAAGTTGATGCCGGTCTCGCGGACCGCCTTCTCGCGGCGGATGGTGTCGGGGAAGTACGCGTTGCCGCCGTCGACGATGATGTCGCCGGGTTCGAAGACCTCGACGAGGGAGTTGATCACGGCATCGGTCGGGCCACCCGCCTTGACCATGATGATCGCGGTGCGCGGCTTCTGCAGCGAGTCGGCGAAGTCCTGGTACGTCTGTGCCGGGATGAACCCGGCCTCGGGGTGCGCGTCAAGGACGCCCTGGGTCTTCTCGTAGCTGCGGTTGAAGATCGCCACGGTGTTTCCCTCGCGACTGGCGAGGTTGCGGGCGAGATTCGAGCCCATGACGGCGAGTCCGACGACTCCGATGTTCGCTGATGCTTCGGGCACTGACGGCTCCTCGATCGTGAAGAAGTTGGGGGGTGGGTTTCAGCGTATCGCTGTGCGCGTTCCGCTCGCGTCCGTGTTTCGGTTTGCCACGAACCGGCGGGTGACGGCGATGTCGCGGTCGCCGAGTCCGGCCGCCACGAGTTCGTCGAAGGCGTTGCGCAGGATCGGCAGGAGCACAGCGGATGTTCCGGTGGCATCGGCCACCTCGGCGGCGAAGCCGAGGTCCTTCACCATGTACTGCGCCATCCCGCTCGGCGAGTCGTCACCCGAGACGAGCTTGTCCCTGCGGCTCTCGAGGAGCCGAGAGCCGGCGTAGCCGCCGGAGAGCAGGTTCCACAGTGCGTCGAGGTCGAGTCCCGACCGCTCGGCGAGTACGGTGGCCTCGCCGAGAGCGAGGATCGTCGCGGAGACGACCAGTTGGTTGCAGGCCTTCGCGACCTGGCCGGCGCCGAGGGGACCGAGATGCACGGGGCTGCCGCAGGCGCCAAGGATGTCCGCTGCCCGCGCGGCGTCCTCCTCGGATCCGCCGAGCATGATCGACAGGGTTCCGGCGATCGCGCCGTCCTCCCCTCCGGATACCGGGCAGTCGACGACGCGCACGCGTCCGTCCGACCGGACCTCGAGCCGCTCGGCGAGAGCACGGATCGCGGGCGCCGACGACGTCGAACCGATCAGGATCAGGAGGTCGCCCGCCCCGGCGAGCAGGCCGTCGTCGCCCTCGAGGAGCGCTTCGAGCTGCGGAAGGTCCGGGAGCATCGACAGCAGGACATCGACGCGGGAGGCGAGTTCGCGCGGCGTCTCGGCCCAGGACGCGCCGGCTGCCAGGAGGCGGGGCTGGGGGCGTCGCGCATGTACGACGAGTGCGCCGCGCGCGGCCAGGAGGTGTTCCGCCATCGGGTGGCCCATGGCGCCGAGGCCGATCATGCCGACGGTGGCAGAAGAGGAGATCATGCGTTCATCGTAGCGAACATTCAGCCAGTAGAACAGTGTTCAGCGGAGTGTATCTGCGCTAGAGTGGGCGGATCGAGTCTGCCCGAGGAAGGGAAGAGCATGTCCGAGATCGAGAACAGGCTGCGCGTCGTCGTGGCGGTGCCTCTGAAGGAGGAGCACTGCCGGCTGATCGAGGAGCTCGAACCTCGGGTGGAGCTCGTCCGTGATCACTCTCTCACGCATCCCATGCGCGGGCCCGCCGACTGGTCCGGCGACCCCGAGCACGTCCGCACTCCCGAGGAGCAGGCGATGTTCGACGAGATGGTCGACTCCGCCGACGTGCTCTTCGGCATTCCGGACGTCGATCCTGCGGCTCTCGCCCGCACCGTCGCCGCGAATCCGCGTCTGCGCTGGGTGATGACGACGGCTGCGGGTGGTGGCAGCCAGGTCAAGGCCGCGGGCCTCGAGCGCGAGGCGCTCGACCGCATCACCTTCACCACCAGCGCGGGGGTGCACGGCGGTCCGCTCGCGGAGTTCGCCGTGTTCGGCGTGATCGCCGGAGCGAAGGGGCTTCCCCGGCTGCTCGCCGACCAGCGGGACCGCACCTGGCCGGAGCGGTGGGAGATGCGTCAGGTCGACGAGATGACTGTGCTCGTCGTCGGACTCGGCGGCATCGGCGCGGAATGCGCCCGCCGATTCCAGGTGCTCGGCGCCCGCGTGTGGGGGACGACGCGCTCCGGAGAACCCGTCGACGGTGTCGATCGGCTGATTCCGCTGGATCAACTGGCGGATGCCGTGGGCGAGGTCGATGCCATCGTCGTCACCCTGCCAGGTACTGAGCACACGCATCACCTCGTGGGTGCTGAGGTGCTCGGCGCAGTGAAGCCGGGAACGATCCTCGCGAGCGTCGGCCGCGGCACCGTGATCGATGAGGATGCTCTTCTCGCCGCTCTCGACGACGGACGCATCGGGTTCGCGGCGCTGGACGTGTTCGAGAAGGAACCGCTTGATCCCGCCTCCCCGCTGTGGTCGCATCCGCGGGTGCTGGTCAGCCCGCACACGGCCGCGCTGAGTTCTCGAGAAGAGGAGCGAATCGCCCGGCGGTTCGCCGAGAACGCGGCGCGCCTGCTCGATGACGCTCCGTTGCGCGCTGTCGTCGATACGGTCGAGTTCTACTGATTTCCACCAGGGGGCCAAGAGTGGCGAGCGAAGACGATGCGCGAGAGGCCCGTGACCCGGCGCCGGCCGTCAGCCGGAGCATCCGGCTGCTCGGAATCCTCGCGGAGGCCGAGCGGCCGCGCACGCTGACCGAACTGGCCGTCGATCTCGGCCTCGCCAAGTCGTCGACGGCGAACCTCTGCCTCGCGCTGGAAGCGGGCGGGATGATCGAGCGCACCGCCCTGGGGTATCGGCTGGGGATACGCACGGCCGAACTGGGCGGGGCGTACGCCGCGCAGTTCAACCAGATCCGCGAGTTCTACAGCGTGTGCGAGAAGTCGCCGACGCTCTCCGCCGAGCTCGTGCAGGTCGCCGTCCTCGACGGCGCCGACGCGCTCTATCTCGCCCGGTACGAGGGATCGAGATCGCTTCGGCTCGGCACGCCACTCGGTTCCCGGCTGCCGGCGGCGCTCTCCGCCACCGGGCGGGCATTGCTGGCGACGATGTCGGATGCGGAGGTCGTCGCGCTGATCGGCGCGGATGCCGTGTTCCCGGCGCTCACGGAGCGCAGCACCACGACCGTGGCCGGTCTGCTCGAGGCGCTGGCGACCGCGCGTCGCCGCGGCTGGGCGCTGGATGCCGAGGAGTCGTTCCGCGGCATCGTCGGCGTCGCCGTGTCGCTCGACGGCTGGGCGCCGTCGGACCCGCCGCTGGCCCTGGGCGTGGCGATCCGTGCCATGGACGCCGACTACGAGCGGATCGAGCGCGTCGGCCAGGCGCTCCGTGACGCGGCAGCCGCGCTCACCAACCCGTTCAGCGCGACTGCTCGGCGCTGAACGGCCATTCGCCGGCACCGCCACGGTGCCTGCGGCGTTCGGCGTGCCCGCGCAGCAGATCGCCGCGCATGATTGTGGGTTCAAAGTATTGAACTCAGGCCAACAGGCTGTTACAGTCGACCGAACGCCGCTGGCGAAGCCGATCGAAGGAGATGGCAGTGACCGACTTGCGCACCACCGCGAAAGCACCGTCCGATGACCCCGAGTACGCCGCGAATCTTCGCCGCGCGACGCTCGCGTCGAGCATCGGCAGTGCCCTGGAGTATTTCGACTTCGCCCTGTACGGGCTGTCGACCGCGTTGATCTTCAACGTCCTGTTCTTCCCGCAGGGCGACCCGGCGATGGCGACGGTGATGGCGTTCGCGACCTTCGGCGTCGGCTTCCTCGCCCGCCCGTTCGGCGGCCTCTTCTTCGGAGTCCTCGGTGATCGGCTCGGACGCAAGTGGGTGCTCGTCGCGACGATCCTGCTGATGGGCGGTGCCTCCACCGCCATCGGCCTGCTGCCGACCTATGAGGCGATCGGGATCTGGGCTCCGGCACTCCTGGTGCTGCTGCGACTGCTGCAGGGCTTCGGCGCCGGAGCGGAACAGGCGGGGGCGACGGTGCTGATGGCCGAGTACGCGCCGGTCAAGCGCCGCGGATTCTTCTCGGCGCTGCCGTTCGTCGGCATCCAGGCCGGAACCCTGCTCGCGGCGGTCGTCTTCAGCCTGATCACGCTCCTACCGGAGGATCAGTTGCTCAGCTGGGGGTGGCGGGTGCCCTTCCTGGCCTCGTTCTTCCTCATCCTGATCGCGCTGTTCATCCGGATGCGCCTGCGCGAGACCCCGACGTTCGTCGAACTCGAGAAGCACGAGCAGATCGCCGATCGTCCGATCAAGGAGATCTTCACGCACGGTCTTCCCGGTGTCATCGTCGGCGTCGGCCTGCGGATGGCCGAGAACGGCGGCTCCTACATGTTCCAGAACCTGAGTCTCGCGTTCTTCGTCGCCGTCGTCGGCCCCACGGCCGACAAGAGCCTCCTCACCTGGGGTGTCACGCTCGGCTCGCTCATCGGCATCTTCTCGGTGCCGCTCGCCGGTCACCTGTCGGACCGATTCGGCCGCCGCACCGTGTACCGCTTCGGTGCCGTCTTCATGCTCATCTACACGTTCCCCGCGTGGTGGCTGCTCTCGCTCGGCAACCACGCGCTCGCGATCGGCGTCATCGCCGTCGGCATCGGCGTCGCAGTGAACACCATGCTCGGACCGCAGTGCGCGATGCTCCCGGAGATGTTCGGCAACCGGCACCGCTACCTCGGCGTCGCCATGGCCCGCGAGATCTCCGCGGTGCTCGCCGGCGGAACCGCTGGTGTGCTCGGTGCCTACCTGATCGCGGTCAGTGACGGCAACTGGGTGCTGCTTGCGATCTACATGCTCGTTCTCGCCATCATCACCACCGCATCGACGTTCCTCGTTCCGGAGACGCTGCGCCGCGACCTCACCCGCATCGACGACGCGATCAAGGTCTCGCGCAACGAGGGCGGCGACGATGTGTTCGCCACCACGGTGACGATCAAGGCCGTGGCGCCGTGACCGGTCTTCCGGACGGCCTCGGCGCCTTCGATCTCACCGGTCGCACGGCGCTGGTCACCGGTTCCGGTCAGGGAATCGGCCGCACGCTCGCGGAGGGTCTCGCAGCTGCCGGAGCGAGCGTGATCGTGCACGGAAGAGATGCGGCGAAGGCGGCCACGGCCGCGGCGGAGATCACCGCCGCCACCGGGATCGACGCCCGCAGCGTCGTCTTCGACGTCACGGATGCCGCGGCGGTGGACGCAGGCATGGCCGAGGTCGAAAAGCTGATCGGCACCCCGGACATCCTCGTCAACAACGCCGGCGTGCAGCGGCGCGCTCCGATCGCGGAGTTCGCGGACGACGACTGGGACGCGCTCGTGCAGACGAACCTGTCCAGCGTCTTCTACCTCTCGCGACGCGTCGCGCGCGGCATGATCGCGCGCGGCTCCGGCAAGATCGTGCAGATCGGCAGCGTGCAGTCGCAACTGGCGCGCCCGTCGATCGCGGCCTACTCTGCGACGAAGGGCGCGATCGTGATGTTCACCAAGGGCCTGTGCGCGGATCTCGCACCGCACGGCATCCAGGCGAACGCGATCGCCCCCGGCTACTTCGCGACCGAGCTCACCAGCGCTCTGGTGGCCGATGAGGAATTCTCAGCGTGGGTGCGCGGGCGCACACCTGCGGGACGCTGGGGGGACACGCGCGACCTCGTGGGCGCGCTCGTCTTCCTGGCAAGCTCCGCCGGGGACTTCGTCAACGGCCAGACGCTCTACGTCGACGGTGGAATGACGGCGGTGATCTGATGCGCATCGGACGAGTGCTGACGGCCGACGGTCCGCGTCACGTCAGAGCAGACGGTGATCGGCTGGTGCCGATCGAGGACCCGTATGCGGCATTCGCCGCGGGTCGCACTCCGGCCGTCCAAGGCCAGGACGTCGCGGGGGAGATGCTCGCACCGGCCGTGCCGGTCGTCGTGATCGGCGTCGCGCAGAACGGCCCGGAGCATCACTCGCCCGTCCAGGCCTGGCTGAAGAGCCCGCGCACGGTCGTGCCGAGTGGGACCGCCGTGCCGCTGCGCCGCGATGCCGGCCTCGCCGTGGCCGAGGGGGAGATCGCCGTCGTCATCGGAAAGGCGACGCGCGGGCTGACCGAGCAGAACGCGCATGAGTACGTGCTCGGCGTCACGGCTGTCAACGACCTGTCGAGCCCGGATCGCGCGGAATGGGACCCGCGCAACTTCGAATCGAAGTCCGGCGACGGCTATACGCCCCTCGGCCCGTGGATCGACACGGATGCCGACATCGACGATGTCGGACTGACCTTGCGGATCGACGGCACGGTCGTCGCCGACACGGCCAGCCGAGAACTGCCGATTCCGATCCGCGAGTGCCTCGCCTACATCGCCTCGTGGTCGCTGCTCGGTCCGGGCGACATCGTGATGACGGGGGCGCCTTTTTCGCAGGCGCAGGTCCAGCCCGGACAGACGGTCGCCGTGACGGTTTCCGGCGTCACCCTGGTCACACCCCTGGTCTGACTGAGGCACTCGGTCGCACGATCGGGAACGGAGAACATGATGGAGAATCTCGCCGTCGTCGCGCATGCGGCGAATGACCTGCGCGTGGAGGATGTCGGAGCGCCCACGCCCTCCGCCGACGAGGCGATCGTCGACATCGCCTACGGCGGCGTGTGCGGATCGGATCTGCACTACTGGACCCATGGTGCGGCCGGAGCTTCGATCCTCCGCGAACCGATGATCCTCGGGCATGAGGTCTCCGGCGTCGTGCAGGTGGCCGCGGCCGACGGAACGGGCCCGGCGGTCGGAACGCCGGTCGCCGTACATCCGCTCACCCCGGGGAGCGACGGTCGCACGCCGTGGCCGGCCGACCGGCCGAATCTCGCGCCGGCCTCGACCTATCTCGGATCCGCGATGCACCTGCCGCACACGCAGGGCGCTTTCGCCCGCAGGGTCGCGCTTCCCGCGCGGATGCTGCACGCAGTCCCCGCTGGCATGGATCTGCGCACCGCCGCTCTCGCCGAGCCCGCCGCCGTCGCGTGGCACGCATTGGCGCGAGCGGGGGACGTGCGCGGCCGGAGCGTCGCCGTGATCGGAGCCGGGCCCATCGGCCAGCTCGTCGCGGCTGTGGCCGAGCGTGCCGGCGCATCCCGCATCACCGTCACAGACCTGCATCCGCTGCCGCGTGCCATCGCTGAGGCCAGGGGAGCAGTTGGTGTCGACGCCCGCGACGTCGAGGCCATCGCCGAACTGTACGCCGACGTCGTCGTCGAATCGAGCGGCACTGTGCCCGGTCTCACCGCCTCGATCTCCGCGGCCGTGCGCGGCGGAACGGTGGTTCTCCTCGGATTGCAGCGCGCAGGAGAGATCGCCGTGCCGATGGCGACGGCGATCACGCGGGAACTGTCCCTGCGGGGATCGTTCCGGTTCGGCGCCGAGTTCGGCGACGTGATCACGGCGCTCGCCGACGGCACGCTGAACGTGACGGGAATCGTCAGCGATGTGAGGCCCGCGAATGACGCGTTCGAGGCCTTCGCACTGGCCGCGGATCCCTCGCGTTCGTGCAAGGTGCTTCTCGACTTCGGGCTCGAGGCAATGAGGACCTCGAAGCCGGAGGCCCGGGATCAGTCCTTGCGGTAGCCCGACCGGCCGAGGGAGAAGAGAGCCGCGAAGGCCAGGCCGGCGGCGCACACCGTCATGGCTCCGATGAGCCAGAGGAGGAGGTGCGAAAGGAAGGCGCCGTCGAGCATGGGGGTCTCCGTGTTCTGCGTGGGGCATTCGGTCTGCCGTGATGACAGATGGTCTCAGCCTACCCGGTGATCCGGTACCATTGACGGGTACCTCGGCGAGGGATGCTTCTGCGCGTGCGCGAACGTCCGTTATCGACGCGGCGGAGCAAGCCCGGTGGCTTTCCTCACGCGTCTGCGTTCGAGATCACAATTCCAAGACCACCGCGCGGCCCCGTCGCTGCGTGCCCCGAAGGAGAATTCCCATGTCTGAAGACACCAAGGTCCACGCCGAGCTTCGCGAGAACTTCGGCAAGGGCTACGCCCGCCGCCTCCGCGCCGCAGGCAAGATCCCCGCCGTCATCTACGGTCACGGCACCGAGCCGGTGCACGTGGCACTGCCGGGCCACCAGGTCTCGCTCATCATCCGTCGTGCCAACGCGGTGCTGGAGCTCGAGATCGACGGCAAGGGCGACCAGCTCACCCTCGTCAAGGACGTCCAGAAGGACCCGGTGCACCAGATCATCGAGCACATCGACCTGCTCGTGGTGAAGAAGGGCGAGAAGGTCGCGATCGACATCCCGATCATCGTCGTCGGCGAGTCCGCTTCCGGCACGATCGTGAACCAGGACGCGAACACGCTGTCGATCGAGGCCGAGGCCACCCACATCCCGCAGAACATCGAGGTCTCGGTCGAGGGCCTGGAAGAAGGCGCGCACATCACCGCCGCCGACGTCGTGCTCCCCAAGGGCTCCACGCTGCTCTCCGACCCCGAGGTGCTCGTCGTCGCGATCTCCGTCCCCGCTGCCGCTGAGGCCGAGGGCGACGAGGCTGCCGAGGCAGAGACCACCGAGGCCGCTGCGGAGTAATCTCCCACAGGTTCGGAACAGAGGGGACGCGATCCGATCGCGTCCCCTCTGTCGTATCCGGCCGTCATAGTATGGCCGAGCCCGTGTTGCACGACAGCCCCGGGCTCGATCGCGGAAGGACCACAGATGGCATCCACCTGGCTGGTGGTGGGACTCGGGAATCCCGGCCCGCGGTACGAGGCGACCCGGCACAACATCGGCCAGCTCGTCGTCGACGAACTGGCCGCCCGACGCAGCGAGAAGTTCCGCGAGCACAAGGGCGGCGCTCGCGTCGTGGAGACCTGGCTGCGCCCAGGCGCCGACAAGCTGGTGCTCGCGAAGCCGAACTCGTTCATGAACGTCTCGGGCACTCCGGTGGCGGCACTCGCCCGCTTCTACTCAGTGCCTGCGGAGCGTGTCGTCGTCGTGCACGACGAGCTGGACATCCCGTTCGACACGGTGAAGCTGAAGACCGGCGGCGGCAACGGCGGGCACAACGGCGTCCGCGACGTCGCGAGCGCGATCGGCACCGCCGAATTCCCCCGAGTGCGGGTGGGCATCGGGCGTCCGCCAGGACGCCAGGACGCCGCGGACTGGGTGCTCGCGCCCTTCGGTAAGGATGAGCGCGAGATCGTGCCGATCCTCGTCTCGGATGCTGCGGATGCCGTCGAGCTGCTCGTCGCAGAAGGACTGCTCGCGGCGCAGCAGAAGCACCACGCGCCGCGCTGAGCGCTGATGCTCGAGCTCAGCTGGAGTAGTCGTAGTCGATGAAGCCGGCGGCGGTTCCGGTGCTCAGCGCCGTCACCAGCACGACGAGGAAGATCATGGGAGCGATGACCGCGACGACCAGGGCGGCGATGCCCTGCCCGCGGCCTTGCCTGCGCCGGATCGCGATGATGCCGACCACGATCGCCGCGATCCCCAGCAGCGTGCCCGCCCAGAACGCGAGTTCGGCCCACAGCACCTGGTCGCGGGCGGGGGAGAGGAAGGCGAGCGTGTCGACGTCGCTGACGTACTCGAAGGCCTCCGGGATGCGTCGGCCGATCTCGTACGCGGCGAAGCCGGCGACGATCGGGGTGGCGATGGCCGCGACGAGCGAGAAGATGAGTGCCAGGACGCCGAGGAACGGCGCCTGCTGCTGCGGCACGGCCGGTACCTGGTACCCGCCGGCCGGGACTGCGTATCCGCCGACCGGCACCTGGTAGGCGCCCGGCGGTGCCTGATAGACAGGCGCCTGATAGTGGACCGGAGCGCCGGATTGGGGATGACCGGGCGCGACCTGAGGCTGCGGGTAGGCGGGTGCGGCGGGCGGCGGCACCGCGCCGTAGGGTGCCGCCGGAACGGGAGGGACACCGGCGGAGGGCAGCTGCGGATCGGTCACGCCCCCATCCTAACGGCGCGCGTCAGACGCGCCGCAGAAGGCCGACGCGGTCGTAGACGGTGCTGAGTGTGGCATCGGCGACGGCATCCGCTCGCCCGGCGTTCGCGGCGAGGATCCGATCGAGTTCCGCCGGGTCGTCGAGAAGCTCGAGGGCGCGCGCGCGCACCGGCTCGAACTCGTTGACGACGACCTCGGCGAGGCCCTTCTTGAAGTCGCCGTAACCACGACCCGCGTACTCGTCCTCGATGGACGGCACCTGCCGACCCGTGAGGGCGGCGAAGATGGTCAGCAGGTTCGAGACGCCGGGCTTGTTCTCGCGGTCGAAGCGAACCGCTCCCTCGTTGTCGGTGACGGCGCGCATGATCTTCTTCGCCGACTTCGCCGGGTCGTCCAGCATCCAGAGCACGCCCGCGTCGCTCTCCGCGGACTTCGACATCTTCGAGGTCGGGTTCTGCAGGTCATAGATGCGCGCAGTGTCCTTCTGGATGACCGGGTTCGGCACGGTGAACGTGGTGCCGAAGCGCGAGTTGAAACGCTCGGCGAGATCACGGGTGAGTTCCACGTGCTGCTTCTGGTCGTCACCGACCGGCACGACATCGGTCTGGTACAGAAGGATGTCGGCCGCCATCAGGACCGGATAGGTGAACAGGCCGACGCTCGCCGCATCCTGCCCATAGCGGGCCGATTTGTCCTTGAACTGGGTCATGCGCCCGGCCTCGCCGAACCCGGTGATCGTGCTGAGGATCCAGGCCAGCTCGGTGTGCGCGCGGACGTGCGATTGCACGTACAACGTCGACACGGAGGGCTCGATGCCGGCCGCGATGTACTGCGCAGCAGTGCGGCGGGTCTTCTCGCGCAGCTCGGCCGGATCCTGCGCGACGGTGAGCGCGTGCAGATCGACGACGGAGAAGTACGCGTCGTACGCGCTCTGCAGATCACGCCACTGCAGGAGCGCGCCGATGTAGTTGCCGATCTGGAGCGAGTCGGCGGATGGCTGCATTCCCGAGTAGAGGCGAGGTTTCGTCACGGCATCAATCCTATGGTGATGCTGGTGGCGCAGAATCCGGTGCTGGCAGACTCGAGCGATGATGCACGTGCAGACGGCGGCGACAGGTGACCGGGTCATCCGGGTCGTCGGGGCGGTCCGCACGGATACGTGCTGATCTTCGGCACCGTCCTCGCGCTCGGGCTCGGGTTGCTCGCCGCAGTGGGGGTGCCGCTGACGCTTCCGTTCCGGTCGTCGTAGCGCCGCCTACATCTGGAGCATGCTCGTCTACGTGCTCGCCGCGATCGGTCTCATCGCTGCATCGCTCACCGCGTGACGCGGCGCTCAGTACGAGTAGTCGACGACCACGGGCGCGTGATCGCTCCAGCGCTGGTCATAGGCCGCAGCGCGGGCCACGTGGTAGGAGCCCACCCGCTCGGCCAGAGCGGGAGAGGCGAGGTGGTAGTCGATGCGCCAGCCGGTGTCGTTGTCGAAAGCCTGACCGCGTGCGGACCACCATGTGTAGGGTCCTTCCACTTCGCCGTGGAACCGGCGGCCCACGTCGACCCAGCCGAGTCCGGTGCCCACCGTGCCGTCGACGCCCGTGATCTCGGCTCCCGCCTCGCCCAGAAAACGATCGAAGTACGCGCGTTCGCGGGGGAGGAAGCCCGCCTTCTTGCGGTTGCCCCGCCAGTTCTTGATGTCGAGTTCGCGATGCCCGACGTTGAGGTCGCCGGTGACGACGGCCAATGCGTCATCGGCTGCGAGCGCACTCAGACGGGGGCCGAAGGCATCGAGGAAGCGCCACTTCTCCTCTTGGCGCGGAGTCTCGGCCTCACCGGAGTGCACGTAGGCGCTGACGATCGTGATCGGCCGGTCGCCCAGAAGGAAGTCGCCTTCGAGCCAGCGTCCCTTCGAATCGAAGTCGTCGTCGCCGAATGCGGTCCGGGTCGCGAGCGCCGGGGTGCGGCTCACGATCGCGACGCCGGCGCGGCCCTTCGCCGTGGCCTCGTCGTGCACGATCGACCAGCCGGGAAAAGCAGCCTCGAGATGTTCGTCCTGACCGCGGACCTCCTGCAGCGTGAGCACGTCGACATCGGCGGCATCCAGCCAGCCGTGCATCCCGTTGCGGACCGAGGCCCGGATTCCGTTGACATTGACAGTGGCGACGCGCAGATGAGGCATGGCGACAAGCCTAACGAGCGCCTCCGACATCGTCGCTCTGCAGCGGGGGTTCGACCACCGGCACCCCGGCTTCAGCCGCCTCGTCGACGGCATGGAGCCACTCCGCACGGGCACGTCGCAGACGGTGGGAGAAGAGCGGGCGCCGCCACCAGGCGGATCTGTCGAGTGCGTCCCTGGCCCGGTGCACGCGGACGCGTGCGGCGATCACGAGCGCCTGCGCCTCGGCCTCCGGGGTGATGCTCTCGGCCTTCACGACAAGCGGCTGATCGTGGTCGGCAGCCCCGACGGCGATCCAGGATGCTGCCACAAGCACCACGATCGACACCGCTCTGCACCAGATCAGCATGGCGACGACGACGGCGAACGTCGCCAGCAACGGGTTGGTGGGCGTGTGCGAGAGCAGCAGTCCCGCACCGAGCTGCAGCACGACGACGCTCCCGCCGCCGAGGAGTGACCCGGGAAGGATCCGCCGCCAGTGCAGCGAGGTGCCCGTCAGATAGCGCACCAGCAGTGCGAGGGCGGCGGCATCCATCGCGAACGCGATGAGGATCGACGATATCCGCACGCCGACCTCGTACAGCGGCCGGGAGGCATCCCCGCCGAAAGCCTCAACGGCCTGCGCGAGCGCCCAGACGCCGACGACGCTGAGCGCGGACCCCAGAAGCAGCGACAGCCCGAACGCGGCCGCGGCGATGAGATCCCAGAACTTCAGGAGCAGGAAGTTGCGCGCGTCGAACGGGAGGCCGAAGATGTCGCGGATGGCGCGGCGGGTGAACGTCACAGCGGTCGTCGCGGACCAGATCACCACGATCGCCGCGATGGCGCCGGTCAGGCTGAGCACGCCCGTCGTCGAGTCGGCGATCGCTTCGACATCGGCGGGGGAGGCGAGGCCCTGTTCGCCGATGAGCCCAGGAATGTAGGCGTTCGCACCGGCGATCAGTGCGCGGATCGCGCGGTCGCTGCCGCCGAGCCAGAGGCCGACCCCGGCGAACGCGATGGACAGCAACGCGAACAGGGCGAACAGTCCCTGATAGCTCATTCCCGCCGAGAGGAGGAAGCCGTTCTGGCGCAGGAAGTGCCGCCAGACGCGCACCGGAAACGCGGCGACCACGCGCTCCTTCATACGTTCGGCGCGCACGGCGATGCTGCTCAGCGACCGCCGCGCAGTACGGCCTGCTTGACCTCGGCGATGGCCTTGGTCACCTCGATGCCACGGGGGCATGCCTCCGAGCAGTTGAAGGTCGTGCGGCAGCGCCAGACGCCCTCCTTGTCGTTGAGGATGTCCAGTCGCACGGCGGCGTTGTCATCGCGCGAGTCGAAGATGAAGCGGTGCGCGTTGACGATCGCGGCGGGGCCGAAATACTGGCCGTCGGTCCAGAACACCGGGCACGATGAGGTGCACGCCGCGCACAGGATGCACTTGGTGGTGTCGTCGAAGATCTCGCGGTCGGCGATCGACTGGACGCGCTCCTTGCCCTTCTCCGGGACGGAGCCCGCGACGAGGAACGGCTGCACCTCACGGAATGAGGCGAAGAACGGTTCCATGTCGACGACGAGATCCTTCTCGAGCGGCAGGCCCTTGATGGCCTCGACGTAGATCGGCTTGGAGATGTCCAGGTCCTTGATCAGCGTCTTGCAGGCGAGCCGGTTGCGCCCGTTGATGCGCATCGCGTCGGAGCCGCAGATGCCGTGCGCGCAGGAGCGGCGGAAGGTCAGCGAACCGTCGACCTCCCACTTGATCTTGTGCAGCGCGTCGAGCACGCGGTCGGTGGAGTAGAGCTCCACGTCATAGTCGACCCAGTGCGGTTCGGCGTCGATCTCCGGGTCGAAGCGGCGGATGTTGAAGGTGACGATGAAGGACTGGATGGGGGCGTCCGCAACGGGCGCTTCGGCGATGGCTTTCGACATGCTCAGTACTTCCTCTCCATCGGCGGATAGTTCAACTCGCCCTGGTCGTTCTTGGTGAACACGACGGGCTTCCAGCCCAGCTTGATGTGATCGCTGGGCGTCGACGAGTGCGGGTCGCCGGTCAGGTAGGCCATCGTGTGCTGCATGTACTTCTCGTCGTCGCGGTTCGGGAAGTCGTCGCGCATGTGGCCGCCGCGGCTCTCCTGACGGTTCTGCGCGGCGTAGACGACGACCTCGGCGATGTCGAGGAGGAAGCCCAGCTCGACGGCCTCGAGCAGGTCGGTGTTGAACCGCTGGCCCTTGTCGTCGACGTGCACGTTCCGGTAGCGGTCCCGCAGCTCCTTGATGACGCCGAGGACGTGCTCGAGTGATTCGTGGGTGCGGAACACCTGCGCACCCTTGTCCATCTCGTCCTGCAGGGCCTTGCGGAGCACGGCGATGCGCTCGGTGCCCTGGTTGTTGCGCAGGTCCTCGAGCATGCCCTTGACGAAGCCGGCCGGGTTCTCCGGCAGCGGCACGAACTCGGCGGTCTTGACGTACTCGACGGCCTGGCGGCCGGCGCGCTTGCCGAAGACGTTGATGTCGAGGAGCGAGTTGGTGCCGAGGCGGTTCGCGCCGTGCACCGAGACGCACGCGCACTCGCCGGCCGCGTACAGACCCGGCACGACGGTGGTGTTGTCAGCCAGCACTTCGGCGTTGTTGTTCGTGGGGATGCCGCCCATGGCGTAGTGCGCCGTCGGCATCACCGGGACCGGCTCGACGACCGGGTCGACGCCCAGGTACGTGCGCGCGAACTCGGTGATGTCGGGGAGCTTGGTCTCGAGCACCTCGGCGCCCAGGTGCGTGCAGTCCAGCAGCACGTAGTCCTTGTGCGGGCCGGCGCCGCGGCCCTCCGCGACCTCCTGGACCATGCAGCGGGCGACGATGTCACGCGGTGCGAGGTCCTTGATGGTGGGTGCGTAACGCTCCATGAAGCGCTCACCCGAAGCGTTGCGCAGGATCGCTCCCTCGCCGCGGGCGCCCTCGGTGAGGAGGATGCCGAGGCCGGCGAGTCCGGTCGGATGGAACTGGAAGAACTCCAGGTCCTCCAGGGGGAGACCCTTGCGCCAGACGATGCCGACGCCGTCACCGGTGAGGGTGTGCGCGTTCGAGGTCGTCTTGAAGATCTTGCCGAAGCCGCCGGTCGCGAAGATCACGGCCTTGGCCTGGAAGACGTGCAGTTCACCGGTGGAGAGGTCGTACGCGACGACGCCCGCGATCTCGGTCTTGCCGTCGGCATCCTTCACCGTCAGCAGATCGAGCACGTAGAACTCGTTGAAGAAGTTGATGCCGAGCCGGACGCAGTTCTGGAACAGCGTCTGCAGGATCATGTGACCGGTGCGGTCGGCGGCATAGCAGGCGCGGCGCACCGGCGTTTTGCCGTGCTCGGCCGTGTGCCCGCCGAAGCGGCGCTGGTCGATCTTTCCCTCGGGCGTGCGGTTGAAGGGGAGGCCCATGTTCTCGAGGTCGATGACCGCGTCGATGGCCTCCTTGGCGAGGATCTCGGCCGCATCCTGATCGACCAGGTAGTCCCCGCCCTTGACGGTGTCGAAGGTGTGCCACTCCCAGGAGTCCTCCTCGACGTTCGCGAGGGCGGCGGCCATGCCGCCCTGCGCCGCGCCCGTGTGGGAGCGGGTCGGGTAGAGCTTCGAGATCACGGCGGTCTTCGCGCCGGGTCCGGCCTCGATCGCCGCGCGCATCCCGGCGCCGCCGGCGCCGACGATGACGATGTCGAACTGGTGGTAGTGCACGCCGTCGCGGACGACGGAATCCTGGGTATCGGTAGTCACTTCTCGTATGCCTTCTTCTCTAGCCCTGCGCCTGGCAGGTCTCCCACAGCGTGCTCGACTCGGTCACACCCAGGCAGGGGTCGAACGTGAACACGACCAGGGTGCCGAGGATGATGAGGAGACCGGCGGCCAGCACGATCGCCCCGACCAGGACCTTGCGCACCTTCTCGGTCGTCACGTAGTCGTTGACGATCGTGCGCATGCCGTTCGCACCGTGCAGGAGTGCGAGCCACAGCATCAGCACGTCCCACCACTGCCACCACGGCGAGGCGAATTTGCCGGCGATGAACGCGAAGTCGAGGGCGTGGATGCCTTCGCCGACCATGAGGTTGATGAACAGGTGCCCGAAGATCAGCACGACGAGCACGAGGCCCGAGACGCGCATGAAGACCCAGCCCCACTTCTCGACGTTGACGCCGCGCTGACGACGCGGCGGAGCGGCAACGGTCTGCGTGGCCATCAGTGTCCTCCTCCGAAGCCGGCGAACGCGAGCATCAGATGGCGGGGCACGAAGCCGGCCATGATGATGCCCCACACCAGCAGCACGCCCCAGAACAGCTGACGCTGGTACTTCGCGCCCTTCGACCAGAAGTCGACCGCGATGATGCGCAGGCCGTTCATGGCGTGGAACACGATGCCAGCGACGAGGACGACCTCGCCGAGCGCCATGACCGGGTTCTTGTACGTGCCGATGACGGCGTTGTACGCCTCGGGCGACACCCTGATGAGCGCCGTGTCGAGCACGTGCACCAACAGGAAGAAGAAGATGGCGACTCCGGTGATGCGATGAAGCACCCACGACCACATGCCTTCGCGACCCCGGTAGAGGGTGCCGCGGGGGGTCTTGGAAGTGGTTTCCGAAATCGACGGTGTCAAGCGAGCGCTTGTGGACACGGTCGTCCTCCCTGGATCGATGTGACTCGGTCGCGTGCTGCGCTTGGCCCAGTGTGAACCCGACACGTCGCAGGCACGCCCGATCGGGATCCATCCTATTCCCGCCGGAAGCCCTGGAGCGACGAAGGGGAGCCTAAGCGTCTCGACGTCGAGACGAATCGAGGGACGATACGCTGGCACTATGACCGAGCCCATCGAAGACTTCTACGCGGTGATACCGGCCGGCGGCATCGGGAGCAGGTTGTGGCCGCTCTCCCGAGCCGATGCACCGAAGTTCCTGCATGACCTGACAGGTTCGGGCCATTCGCTCCTGCGGGACACCTGGGACCGTCTGGAGCCGTTGGCGGGTCCCGACCGGATCGCCGTCGTCACCGGGCGCGCACACCGGGCCGCGGTCGAGGGAGAGCTTCCTGGCATCGCGGATCTCAACGTCTTCCTCGAATCGGAGCCCCGCGAGTCCGCGGCCGCGATCGGCCTCGCTGCCGCCATCCTGCACCGACGCGAGCCCGACGTCATCATCGGCTCGTTCAGTGCCGATCACGTGATCCGCGGCACCCAGGTGTTCGAGTGGGCTGTGCAGCAGGCGGTGCAGGTCGCCCGGGAGGGGTACATCTGCACCATCGGCATCCCGCCGACTGAGCCCTCCGTCGGCTTCGGGTACATCAAGAAGGACGGCGAGCTCGTCGTGTCAGGAGCTCCGGAGGCCGCACTGGTGGAGCGCTTCGTGGAGAAGCCCGACCTCGAGACGGCGAGAGAATACGTCGCCGATCGCAGCTACCTCTGGAACGCCGGCATGTTCATCGCGAAGGCGAGCCTGCTCCTGGATGAACTCGCCCGCAGCGAGCCAGAGCTGCACGCCGGATTGCAGGAGCTCGCCGACGCCTGGGACGACCGCGAGCTCAGAGGGCCGGCGGTGGACCGCATCTGGCCAGGCCTGAAAAAGATCGCGATCGACTACGCGGTTGCCGAGCCCGCCGCCGAACGCGGGCGGCTCGCCGTGATCCCCGGTCACTTCGACTGGGACGACGTCGGCGATTTCGCCTCGCTCACCAAGCTCATCACCCGCGGTCGCAAGAACGACCTCGCTGTTCTCGGCCCGAACGCCCGCGTGCTGTCGGATGCCGCCAGCGGCATCCTCGTCAGTCAGACGTCGCGCGTGATCAGTCTGATCGGGGTGCAGGACATCGTGGTCGTGGACACCCCGGATGCGTTGCTGGTCACGACCGTGGAACACGCGCAGCGCGTCAAAGGCGTCGTCGAGTCCCTCAAGCTGACCGGCCGAGGCGACGTGCTCTGATGAGCATGTCCACATGCTCATCGGTCGACTTGGTTTCAGCTTTGTAACCATTCGATAGCGGCTCTGCCTCCGATATGCCGAAAAGCTGAAACAGTGGGTAACTTTGAGCGATCCGCGATGGCCGCGGTTTCGCTCAGGGAGGCACGAGTTGACCATCTCCACCACCAAGAAGCTGTTCGCCGCGACGGCGGCAGCCGGCGTCATCTTCGCACTCGCAGGCTGCGGCCAGGCGCCCACCGACACGCCCGAAGGCGGCGGCGAGAAGCCGGTCGATTCCGATTTCCTCCCCTGCCTCATCTCCGACGCCGGCGGATGGAACGACAAGTCGTTCAACCAGTCGGCCAAGGAAGGCATGGATGCCGCGGCCGATGAGCTGGGCATCAAGCCCCTCGAGTTCGAATCGGCCAACGACAACGACTACGCGCCGAACCTCGAGACCGCGGTCTCCGAGGGCTGCTCGCTCATCGTCTCCGTCGGATTCAAGCTGTCGGCCGCCACGGTGGAGTCCGCGCTCGCCAACCCCGAGATCGACTATGCGATCATCGACGACTGGGCAGACAACGACTTCGACGGCAAGAAGGACGCTCCCAACATCAAGCCGCTCGTCTTCGACACGGCACAGGCCGCGTACCTCGGCGGCTACGCCGCGGCCGGATGGTCCGCGCAGAGCGGCGTGAACAAGGTCGGCACCTTCGGTGGCATGCAGATCCCGTCCGTCGCCGTGTTCATGGACGGCTTCGAGCTCGGCGTCGACAAGTACAACGAGGACAAGTCCGCAGCGGTCGCGCTCTTCGGCTGGGACACCGCGACGCAGAAGGGTTCGTTCACGGGCGGCTTCGACGCGAACGACACGGCCAAGCAGACCGCTCAGGGCGTGCTCGACCAGGGCGTCGACGTCATCCTCCCGGTCGGCGGACCGATCTACCAGAGCGCTGCGGCGGCGATCGCCGACAGCGGCAAGGAGACCCTCATGCTGGGCGTCGACAGCGACCTCGCCGTCGCCGACCCGAGTGTCGCGGGTGTGACCCTCGTCTCGATCATGAAGGCCATCGACGTGGCCGTCCGCGACGCGACGCTGGCCGCTGCTGCGGGCGACTTCGACCCGGAGCCCTACATCGGAACGCTGGAGAACGAGGGCGTCAAGCTCTCCGGCTTCGGTGACTTCGAGGGCGACCTGCCCGACGGCCTGGTCGATGAGCTCAAGGCTCTGCAGGAGTCGATCATCGCCGGTGACATCACGGTGGAGTCCCCGAACTCCCCGTGAGCTGATCCGAGGTTCAGGGACGGGGCGAGTGGCCGGGAAGGTCACTCGCCCCGTCCCGTGGACGGACTATGACGACTGTCCGCGCCCCGTGTCGCACGACCTGGTGTGAAAGGGTGCGATTCTTTGGTTTCTTCTGGATAAGGTGCAGATATGAAGCTCGAACTTCGCGGCATCACCAAGCGATTCGGCAGCCTCGTGGCGAACGACCACATCGACCTCGTGGTCGAGACCGGCCAGATTCACGCGCTGCTCGGTGAGAACGGCGCAGGCAAATCCACGCTGATGAACGTCCTCTACGGCCTGTACCAGGCCGACGAGGGCGAAATCCTGCTCGACGACGTCGTGCAGCACTTCCGCGGGCCGGGTGACGCGATGGCCGCGGGCATCGGAATGGTGCACCAGCACTTCATGCTGGTGCCGGTGTTCACCGTGGCCGAGAACGTGATGCTGGGGCACGAGCAGACCAAGGGTCTCGGGGCGCTCGACATCGGGAAGGCCCGCGCGCATGTGCGTGCGGTCGCCGAGCGATTCGGCTTCGACATCGATCCGGACGCCATCGTCGGCGACCTGCCAGTCGGAGTCCAGCAGCGTGTCGAGATCATCAAGGCCCTGTCGCGGGATGCGAAGGTGCTGGTGTTCGACGAGCCGACAGCTGTGCTCACCCCGCAGGAGACCGATGAGCTGATGGGCATCATGCGGCAGCTGCGTGACGAGGGCACCGCGATCGTGTTCATCACCCACAAGCTGCGGGAGGTGCGCGAAGTCGCCGACACGATCAGCATCGTGCGCCTCGGCCGTATCGTGGGCGAGGCGTCGCCGACGGCGACGAACGCCGACCTCGCCTCTCTCATGGTCGGCCGCGCCGTCGAACTCACCGTGCACAAGGAGCCGCCGCGCCTGGGAGAAGGCGGACTCGAGGTCAAGGGCCTCCGTGTGCTCACCGCGGCCGGTGCGATCGTCGTCGACGCCGTCGATTTCTCGGTCCGACCGGGTGAGGTCCTGGCGATCGCCGGTGTCCAGGGCAACGGGCAGACCGAGCTGGTCGAGGCCATTGTGGGTCTCGCCGCGCGCGTGGAGGGGTCCATCTCCCTCGACGGCACCGAGCTCGTAGGCAAGAGTGTGCGTGCGATCCTCGATGCCGGTGTCGGCTTCGTCCCGGAGGATCGCACCGAAGACGGGTTGGTCGGCGCGTTCTCGGTGGCCGAGAATCTCATCCTCGATCGCACGTCGGACCCCGCTTTCAGCACTGCCGGGACGATCCGCCGGGGAGCGCTTGACGAGTTCGCCCGTGCCCGCATCAGCGAGTACGACATCCGTACGCAGGGGCCGGACACGCCCGCGGGCACGCTGTCCGGCGGCAACCAGCAAAAAGTCGTCATCGCCCGTGAGATGAGCCGGGAGCTTCGACTGTTCGTGGCCGCGCAGCCCACGCGAGGCGTCGACGTCGGGTCGATCGAATTCATCCACAGGCGGATCATCGAGACGCGGGATGCCGGCATCCCGGTGGTCGTCGTCTCCACAGAGCTCGACGAGGTCGCCGCCCTCGCGGATCGGATCGCGGTCATGTACCGCGGCACCGTGGTCGGGATCGTGCCCGGCGACACCCCCCGAGAGACTCTGGGACTCATGATGGCCGGAGCAACAGAGGGAGAGGTGGCCGCATGAGCGACGCGACCCCGGGAGCCGACTACTCGAGCGCGGAGGAAGCCCCGCCGACAGCTCCGGTCCGATCCGAGCCGGAGGCGGTCCTGCCGCCTCCGCGCGCCAATGTCCTCATCAAGGAGATGCTCCGCGGCAGCGCCTTCACGACGTTCCTCGCGATCGTCCTGGCGCTGCTCGTCGGGGGCGTGCTCATCGCCTTCACGAACGCCGATGTGCAGGCGGCGTCCGGGTACTTCTTCGCCCGGCCGGGCGACATGATCGCCGCCGCCTGGAACTCGGTCTACAACGGGTACGAGGCGCTGTTCCGCGGAGCGATCTTCAATGCACGCGGCGCGGACTTCGCGGCGCAGATACGCCCGCTGACGAACACCCTCGGATTCGCTGCGCCGCTGATCGCGGCGGGTCTGGGCGTGGCGCTCGCATTCCGGGTCGGATTGTTCAACATCGGTGCCCGCGGTCAGATGCTCATCGGTGTCGGCGTCGCGGGACTGCTCACGTTCTCGCTGGACCTGCCGATGTGGCTTCACATCCCGGTCACGCTGATCGCCGGCATCGCCGGCGGTGCGCTCTGGGGTGCGGTCGCCGGCCTCATCAAGGCCCGCACGGGTGCGCACGAGGTGATCCTCACAATCATGCTCAACTACGTCGCCTACTACCTGCTGCTGTGGATGATCCGCACTCCGGGTCTGCTGCAGAAGCCGGGTACGAACCAGGCGCTCGGATTCGCGACCCCGCCGTCCGCGCAGTTCCCCGAACTGCTCGGCAAGCAGTTCCCGCTGCTCGACCTCGGATTCGTCCTGGTCATCATCGCGACGCTGTTCGTCTGGTGGCTGATCGAGCGCTCGGCGCTCGGCCTGCGCATGCGCGCTGTCGGGGAGAACCCGCACGCCGCGAAGGCAGCGGGCATCGCGGTGCAGCGCATCTACGTGTACGCCATGCTGTTCGCCGGCGCCCTCGCGGGTCTCGCCGGCATGAACCAGCTCCAGGGTGCCGTCACGACCGGCATCACCGAGACGATCGACGCGGGCATCGGCTTCGACGCCATCACCGTCGCGCTCCTCGGACGCAGCCGCGCCTGGGGCACTTTCGCCGCCGGCATCCTCTTCGGAGCCCTCAAAGCAGGCTCCTTCTCGATGCAGGCGCAGGACATCCCGGTCGACATCGTGCTCGTCGTCCAGTCTCTCGTCGTCCTGTTCATCGCCGCCCCGCCGCTGCTGCGGACGGTGTTCTTCCTGCCCAAGTCGGACGTGGAGAAGGCGATCAAGGCGCGAGCCAAGGCCGCGAAGAAGGCGGTGACGGCATGATGTCCCTCGTGCAGAGCCAGGCGGCCGACGGCACGGTGCAGCTCGCCACCGTCCGTGAACGTCGTCTGAAGACCCCGATCACACTGGCCGCGGCGACGGCGCTGCTGGCACTGCTGTTCCTGCTGGTGCCGCGCACCGGCACCAGCGCGTTCCGGCTCGGCGATTCGTCCTCCGCGTTCTCGCTGCCCGACGTGCCCCTGCCGACGGGGCCGACCAGCTGGGTGCTGATCGGCATCCTCGTCCTGCTCGTCGTCGGTGCCTTCCTGCAGGCGTGGAGCTACCGGACGCCCTCGATCTGGATCGTGATCGCCTTCGGCGTACTGGCCGTGTTCGCCTTCCTGGTGTGGGCGTCGGCCGGCGGTCTCGTGCCCGTGACCAGCCTGCTGGTGGGGGCGGTGTCGCTGTCGGTGCCGCTCGTGTTCGGCGCCCTCGGCGGCGTGATCGGCGAACGTGCCGGCGTCGTCAACGTCGCCATCGAGGGGCAACTGCTTCTCGGTGCGTTCTCGGCCGCGCTCCTGTCGAGCATCACCGGGAGCCCGTTCGTCGGTCTGATCGGTGCCATGATCGGCGGCGTGCTGGTCGCGAGTGTCCTGGCGGCGTTCGCGATCAAGTACCTCGTTGAGCAGGTCATCGTCGGCGTGGTGCTGAACGTGCTGGTGACCGGTCTGACCGGTTTCCTCTACGGCGCGTTGCTCGCCCCGAACGAGGAGCGGCTGAACACGCCGGTGCGCTTCGATCGCATCGAGATCCCGCTGCTCAGCGACATCCCGATCATCGGTCCGGTGCTGTTCAACCAGACCATCATCGTGTATCTGATGTTCGTCACCGTCGCCGTCGTGGCATGGGGGCTCTACCGCACGAAGTGGGGTCTGCGACTGCGCGCCGTCGGCGAGCATCCGAAGGCCGCCGACACCGTCGGCATCAAGGTGAACGCGACACGGTTCTGGAACGTCCTGCTCGCCGGCGCCATCGCCGGCATCGGCGGCGCGTACTTCACTCTCGTGTCCGTGCCGCAGTTCGGCAAGGACATGACGGCGGGTCTCGGCTTCATCGCCCTCGCCGCCGTCATCTTCGGTCGTTGGGATCCGATCCGGGCGACGCTCGCGGCCTTCCTCTTCGGCTTCGCCACGAACCTGCAGAACCTGCTGACGATCCTGAAGACGCCGATCCCCGGCGAGTTCATGCTCATGCTGCCCTACGTCGTCACCCTCCTCGCGGTGGCCGGCTTCGCCGGGCAGATCAAGGCACCAGCCGCTGACGGCAAACCGTACATCAAGGGATAGTGATGACAGACATCGACTGGGACGAGCTGCGTCAGGTCGCCACCGATGCGATGACGAAGGCCTACGCGCCGTATTCGCGTTACAGGGTCGGCGCCGCAGCGCTCGTCGGCGACGGACGGATCGTCGCCGGCTGCAACGTGGAGAACGCCTCCTACGGCGTCACCCTGTGCGCCGAGTGCGCGCTGGTCGGCGACCTGCACATGTCCGGCGGCGGCCAGCTGGTCGCCTTCGTGTGCGTCAACAACGACGGGCAGACGATCATGCCGTGCGGCCGCTGCCGTCAGCTGCTCTTCGAGCACGCGATGCCCGGCATGCTGCTGGAGACCGTCTCCGGCATCCGCACCATCGACGAGGTGCTGCCGGATGCATTCGGCCCCCGTGACCTGGAGGACGCACGATGAGCGTTGAGCCCTACGACGCCGTGGATGTCATCCGCGCCAAGCGCGACGGCGGTGTCGTCCCCGAGCCGGCCCTGCGCTGGATGGTCGACGCCTACACCCGCGGGTACGTGTCCGACGCGCAGATGGCGTCGTTCGCGATGGCGGTGTTCCAGCGCGGGATGGATCGCGACGAGATCCGGGTGCTCACCGACGCGATGATCGCCTCGGGGGAGCGGATGAGCTTCGCGTCCCTCGGCAAGAAGACCGTCGACAAGCACTCCACAGGCGGAGTGGGCGACAAGATCACGCTGCCGCTCGCGCCGCTCGTCGCCGTCTTCGGCGTGGCCGTGCCGCAGCTGAGCGGACGCGGCCTCGGCCACACCGGCGGCACGCTGGACAAGCTGGAGTCCATTCCCGGCTGGCGTGCGGCGCTGAGCAATGAGGAGATGTTCGCGCAGATGCAGGGTGATGTCGGCGCGGTCATCTGCGCGGCCGGCTCCGGCCTCGCTCCCGCCGACAAGAAGCTGTACGCTCTGCGCGACGTGACCGGCACCGTGGAGGCTATCCCGCTCATCGCCTCCAGCATCATGTCGAAGAAGATCGCCGAAGGCACGGACGCGCTGGTGCTCGACGTCAAGTTCGGTTCCGGCGCCTTCATGCAGGACATCGACCGCGCCCGTGAGCTCGCCCGCACGATGGTGGCGCTCGGCACCGACTCCGGTGTCGCGACCACCGCGCTCTTGACCGACATGAACGTGCCGCTCGGATTCGCGATCGGCAACGCCAACGAGGTCCGCGAGTCCGTGGAGATCCTCGCCGGCGGCGGACCTTCCGACGTCCGCGAGCTGACGCTCGCGCTCGCGCGGGAGATGCTCGCGCTGGCGGGGCAGCCGGATGCCGATGTCGAGGCCGCCCTCGACGACGGTCGCGCGATGGACAGCTGGAAGGCGATGATCCGCGCACAGGACGGCGATCCGGATGCTCCGCTTCCGACGGCACGCGAGACCCACGTGGTCACCGCCACGGCCGACGGCGTGATGTCGCGCTTGGACGCATTGCCGTTCGGGATCGCCGCCTGGCGCCTCGGCGCAGGACGCGCGCGCGCCGAGGATCCCGTCATCTTCGAGGCGGGCATCGACCTGCACGCGAAGCCGGGCGATCGCGTGGTCGCCGGTCAGCCGCTGTTCACCCTCTCCGCGGCCGACGAGGCCCGATTCCCGCGTGCTCTCGAGGCGCTCGAGGGCGCCTGGGAGATCGGCGACGACGCGCCGGAGCGCGGCCCGATCGTGCGCGAGCGCATCACGGCGTGACCTCTCGCCCGCTACCCTGAAGACGGCGGTCACCACCGCCGACTTTTCTGCGACTGGAGGATCCCCCATGGCGATCGATGCGAACGGCGACGTCACCATCCAGGGGGTCTCCCTGCGAAGCCTGCCGAAGGTGTCGCTGCACGATCACCTCGACGGCGCGCTGCGACCGGCGACGATCGTCGAGCTGGCGTCCGCCGCGGGCATCGAACTGCCGCACTCCGACGCGAGATCGCTGGGTCGCTGGTTCGCGAAGCAGAGCGATTCCGGTTCGCTCGTCGAGTATCTGAAGACCTTCGACCTGACGATCGCCGTGATGCAGACGCAGGAGGGGTTGACCCGTGTGGCCCGCGAGTTCGTCCAGGACCTCGCTGCCGACGGCGTGATCTACGGCGAGGTGCGCTGGGCGCCCGAGCAGCACCTCTCCGGCGGGCTCTCGCTCGAGCAGGCGGTCGAGGCCGTGCAGCAGGGCATCGAAGAGGGCGAGGACGCCGCAGACGCCGATGGCCGCAGCATCCGCGTCGGTCAGATCCTCTCCGCCATGCGCCAGCACGACCGCGCCCTGGAGATCGCCGAACTCGCGGTGGACTTCCGCGGTCGCGGCGTCGTCGGCTTCGACACCGCGGGTCCGGAAGACGGCTTCCCGTCGTCGAACTATCGCGGAGCGTTCGACTATCTCGCGGAGAACTTCTTCCCGGTGACCGTGCACGCCGGCGAAGCCGCCGGTCTGGCATCGATCCGCTCCGCGCTGATCGACGGTCGCGCGCTGCGTCTCGGGCACGGGGTGCGCATCGCCGAGGACCTCCAGGTGATCACGCAGGAGGGCGACGAGGTGCAGGTGCAGTTCGGCGACCTGGCCCGCTGGGTGCGCGATCGGGAGATCCCCCTGGAGCTGTCGCCGTCGTCGAACCTGCAGACCGGAGCGGTCGCCGCGTGGGGCACCGAGCTCGCCGACCACCCGTTCGACCTGCTGTATCAGCTCGGCTTCGCCGTCACCGTCAACGTCGACAACCGCACCATGAGCGGCACCTCGCTGACGCGGGAGCTCGCCCTTCTGGTCGAGGCCTTCGAATACGACCTCGACGATCTGGAGACGTTCCAGTTCAATGCCGCGGCAGCGACCTTCCTCCCCGTCGAGGAGCGCGAAGAGCTCGTCGAGATGATCGCAGAAGGGTTCGAGGTTCGATGAGGTCACGTCGCCAGCGCCAGCGCCGCGCCATCACGTTGATCGTCGCAGCCGCCGTGCTGGTGGGTGTCGGAACGACCGCGGCCGTGGTCTGGTTCAACCGCGCCTCGGCTCAGCCGCAGACCGCGACCGATGATTCCGCGACCGCCGAGCCCACGCCGAGTCCGGAGCCGCTTTCCCCCGCAGAGCAGCTGATCGCCGACGCCGACGACCCGCTGGCGTGTGCCGTCAGCTTCGCCGGCGACGGCATCGCGCTCGACCCCGTGCTGCAGTGGCAGAACGGCCTGTACCAGGCGCTGCCGATCCCGTCCGCCGATGGCCGGGTTTTCGCCGGCTGGTACGCGACTCCGGAAGATGCCGCGGCCTTCACCGTTGGAGCCCGTGTCAATGGGGCCGACCCCGTCGCCTGCGTCGAACAGCAGATCGAGCTGCACGCGGCGTGGAAGACGCCGGACGAGAACGTCGCGGAGAACGCGCAGATCCCGATCCTGATGTATCACCAGTTCACGGCCAATCCCGATGGCGAGGAGGGGTGGCTCCGCGGCAACTACGCGTACATCGGCGACTTCGACGCTCAGATGAACCACATCGCCACCACAGGTTTCTATCTTCCGACGTGGGACGAACTCAGCGCCTTCATCGACGGGCGGCTCTTCCTCCCCGCCCGCTCAGTGATCATCACCGACGACGACGCGGACCAGACCTGGTTCGATCTTGCGGTGCCCGTGGTCGACAAGTACAAGGTGCTGACGACCTCGTTCATGATCACCGCGTACCGCCAGGATCCGCCGCCGTCCGTCTATGTGCTGCGTCGCTCCCACACGCACGACATGCACCAGGCCGGAGACAACGGCAAGGGGCGGATGGTCAACTGGACGGCCGACGAGATCGCCGCAGATCTGAACGCATCCGGAGACATCCTCGGCGTCCGCGAAGTGATCGCCTACCCGTACGGCCACTACAACGACACGTCCAAGCAGGGTGTGGCGCAGGCGGGCTACGAGATGGCGCGCACCATCGAGCCGGGCACCGTGGAGATCGGCACCGACAAGTTCGCGCTGCCAGTCGTCCGCATCGACTACGGGATGGGCCTGGAGTCGCTGATCAGCCGGATCGGCTGAACCCCGGCACACGGCGGATGCGGAAGGATGTGGGGGTGACCCCGCCTTCCGTCTTCATCGCCGGCCCTGCCTCCTGGAATTCGATCGTCGTGCTCGACCGCCTGCCCGATCCCGTGCCGCACATGCAGTTCGCCGAGGAGACGTGGGAGACCGTCGGCGGAACGAGCGCGGGCAAGGCTCTGAGCCTGACCGCACTCGGGCGTTCGACTCTGCTGTACGCCCTCGCAGCCGACGATGCGGCCGGGGGGCGCGTGCGCGAGGCTCTGCACGGCGCGGGCGTGCCCGTGCACTGGGGCGGCAGCGATGAGACCGAACGCCACCTCAACCTGATGACGAGGGCGGGAGGACGCGTCTCCCTGTACCTCGCCAGTCCGTCGGCGCAGTCCGGCGAGATCGATCCCTCGCTGCAGGCGGCGATGGCCGGATCGGACGCCATCGTGCTCGATCTCGCCGCCGAACCGCTGCGGCTGCTGCCCGCAGCTCGCCGGACCGGCCGGCCGATCTGGGTCGACGTGCACGATTACGACGGCGAGGCCGAGTTCCACCGGCCGTTCCTCGACGCGGCCGATGCCGTGTTCTGCAACGCCGATCGGCTCCCCGACCCGGTGGCGTTCCTGCAGGACCGCATCGCACGGGGCGCCATGCTCGCCGTGTGCACTCTCGGCGCCGAAGGCGCGGTCGCCGTGGATGCCGAGGGCGTCGTCCATCGCGCCGCGGTCGTCCCGGTGGCCGTGGTCGACACGAACGGCGCCGGCGACGCCTTCCTCGCCGGAGTGCTGGATGCGCATCTGTCCGGGCGGTCGGTGCCGGAGGCGCTCGCGGCGGGAGCGCGCTCCGCGTCGACCGTGCTGAGCACCCGGCACCTGCATCCGCTGCTGGATCCGATCCTGGGCTGACCTCAGGTCGCGTTCAGCGCCTGGTTCTCCCGCCGCACCGCGGCACGGTAGGCGTCCTTGTTCACGTAGTGCGCCATCCGGTCGAGCTGGAGGTATCGATAGCCGCCGGAGAGATCGGGCCACGGCTTCCCGGCGACCCGCTCGCGGAATCGAAGCGCGACGTCCGGGTTCCTCTCGACGGCGGCGAGGTAGCCGGCCAGGAGATCGGCCTGTTCGGAGCGGCCCTGCCAGCCGATCCCCGAGGCCTCGATCATGCCCACCGTGTAGAGACCGTTGAAAGAGGGCGGGAAGATGTTCAGGAACAACCGAGGCGCGGCGCCCCGCCAGTGCAGGTGCTCCCGGTCGACGAAGGGGTAGTCGAGCCGGTACCCGGTCGCGAGCAGCACGAGGTCGTACTCGCCCGAACTCCCGTCGCGGAAATGCACGGTCCGGTCGTCGAGCCGGTCGATATCCGCGCGGATGCGCAGATCGCCCTGGCCGAGATGATCCAGGACCAGGGTGTTCACGACCGGGTGCGACTCGTAGATCCGGTAGTCCGGCTTCGGGAACCCGAAGCGCGCAGGGTCCCCCGTGAACGCCCGGAGTACCCGCGAATCGACGGCCTGCTTGAGTCGCGCGGGAAGCGGGCGACCCCGATTGAGGGTGTCGCTGGGGCGGCCGAACAGGTAGCGCGGCACGAAGTAGTAGCCGCGGCGCACGCTCAGGTCGACGGATGCGGCGTGGTGCACGGCATCCACCGCGATGTCGCACCCGGAGTTCCCCGCTCCCACCACGAGCACGCGCTTGCCGGCGAGCTGGACGGCGGTCTTGTAGCGACTCGCGTGCATGAGCTCGCCGGAGAAGCTGCCGGGCAGTGATGGCACGTTGGGCTCCGCCAGTGTGCCGTTCGCGAGGAGGACACCGGAGTACCACCGCGTCCGCGTGCCGTCAGGGCCGTCGGCGGTGACGTCCCACCCGCCGTCGCGCGGCTCCAGGCGCGTCACCTGCGTGCCGAACCGGAAGAGGGGGACGAGGTCGAACCGGTGGGCGTAGTCCTGGAAGTACGCGTGGAGCACGCGATGGCCCGGATAGTCCGCGGCGCCGCTCATCGGGAACTCGTCGAACTCGGTCGTCGTCCGGGAGGAGATCAGGTGTGCGGACTCGTACATCGTGCTGCGCGGATTGTTGATGTCCCAGAGCCCGCCGACGTCGTGCGAGGACTCGTAGCCGTCAAACTCGATGCCCTGCTTCTGCAGCGCCCGCGCCGCGGCGAGTCCCGAGGGGCCCGCCCCGATGACGGCGTACCTGTTCATGCTGCTCCCCGCACCACGCTGCGCCCGATCTCGAGAATGCCCGATCTCGCCTGCCACCGATGCTAGCGGCAGCGGGTGCGGGGTCGCTCAGGCAGTGCGGAGGGCCTGCTGACGCGCGGCGACGACATCGCGGATCGACGGGAACAGCGGATGCTCGGGGTCGAGCCCGGTGACAGCGGTCACGAACTCGACCGAACTGAGGGAGCGCAGCTGCTGCTGCAGCTCCACGGACTGCTCGTCCTCCGCCTCGTCGAAGTCGAGGGCGGCCGCCACGGCCCTCACCAGGGCGACCGTCGGCAGTCCGCGCTCCGCGGCCATCGATGCGGGTCCGATGAAGCGCTCGTGGCGCGACAGCTTGCGCAGCGGCTGGCGGCCGACCCGCTGCACGGTGTCGACAAGCGCCGGATTGCGGAACCGGTCGAGGATCTTCGTCCGGTAGACCGCGAGTTCCGCCGGATCCAGTCCGTGCTCGGCGACGAGCACGGCAGAGGTCTCCTCCAGCGCGGCGGACACTTGAGCGGCGATCCGCGGGTCGGCGAGAGCGTCTGAGATCCGCTCGATTCCGGCTCGGGCGCCGAAGTACGCGGTGGCGGCGTGCCCCGTGTTCACCGTGAACAGCTTGCGCTCGATGAACGGTCCGAGATCCTCCACGAATCGCGCTCCGGGGATCTTCGGGAGCGCTCCGGCGAACGGTCCCGACTCGATCGCCCACTCGAAGTACGGTTCGACCGTCACGTCGATGCCTGCGCCCTCCGGCTGTCCGGGGACGATCCGGTCGACCGCGGTGTTCGCGAACACCGCACAGGCGAGGAGCGCAGACGCATCCGCCCCCGCCGCCTTCTCGATCTCGGCGCGCAGGGTGTCGGTGGCGCCGATGGCGTTCTCGCAGGCCATCACCTGCAGCGGTGCGGCTGCGGGGGAGCGCCGGGCGAGGCCGGCGACGATCGCCGGTGCGACGAAGCGCAGCACCGATGGTCCGACCGCGGTGGTGACGATGTCAGCCGTGGCGATCTCGTCCGCGACCGCATCCGGATGCGCGCGGCTGTTCACCGCACGGAATCCGGTCACGACATGGTCGACACCGCCGGGACCGGCTTCGCGAACCGTGTAGCTGTCGGCGTCGTCGATCGCGTCCACCAGGGCATCCGCGACGTCGGAGAAGACGACCTCGTATCCGCCCTCGTGCAGCAGCAGCCCGACGAATCCGCGGCCGATGTTGCCCGCGCCGAAGTGAACCGCCTTCATCAGCCGTTCACATCCGCGAGCAGGGCGTAGAGCTCCTCCGGCGTCTGCGCCGCCGTGAGACGTTCGACGTCGTCATCGTCGGAGAACAGGATGGCGATCTGCGACAGGATCTCCAGGTGTTCGTCGCCGCGGCCGGCGATGCCGATGACGAACGTCACCGGGTCGCCCGCCCAGTCGACGCCGCCGTCGTAGCGCACGACGGACAGCGCGGAGTCGAGGATCAGCTCCTTCGTCTCGTTGGTGCCGTGCGGGATGGCGAGCCCGTTGCCCATGTAGGTCGAGACGGTCTCCTCGCGCTGCCGCATCGCGTCGACGTAGGCGGGGGCGACCGCTCCGGCCGACACGAGGATGTCGGTCGCCTCCTGGAGGGCGGCCTCCTGTGTGGCGCCGCCGGCGTGGATGCGGATCTGGCCGATGCTGAGAACGCTCATGCTGTTTCCTCCCGCTGTTCCCGGACCATCTCGACGACCTCTTCGTACTTCGGTGAGTTCATGAAGTTGTCGACCGAGACGTGGACCGAGTTCGGCGACTGGGCCTTCGCGCGATCGGTCAGCTGCTGCTGAGTGATGACCACGTCGGCGGTGCCGTCGAGATTCGCGATCGCCTGGTTGGCGACGGTGACGCCTTCGATGCCCGCCTTCTTGAACTTGTTGCGCAGGACGCTCGCCCCCATCGCCGAGGAGCCCATGCCCGCGTCGCACGCGAACACGATGTGGCTGATCGGAGCGGTCAGGACCGCGGTGCTCGTCGCGCCGGCGGATGCCGCCAGGTTGGAGAGCGTGCTGGACGACTTGCCCTTGTTCGCCTCGGTCCTGGCGATGGCGGCAGCGAGCGGGTCACCGCTGGCTGCCTCCGCCGCGATGTCCCGACGGCGTGAGGCGAGCAGGATCGGCGCGGAGATCGCGAAGGAGACCGCGGCCGAGAGGATCACCGAGAGGATGACCCCGAGGTGGCTGCCCGGGGCGGTCTGGATGAGCACCGCGAAGATCGAACCGGGAGCGGCGGGGGCCACCAGACCGGACTGGAACAGCATGTTGGTCGCGACGCCGGTCGCGCCGCCGGCGATCAGGCCGACGATGAGGAGCGGCTTGGCGAGCACATACGGGAAGTACACCTCGTGGATGCCGCCGAGGAACTGGATGATGAACGCACCGGGCGCGGTGGCACGGGCGACGCCGACGCCGAACACGCTGAGCGCGAGCAGCATGCCGGCACCGGGGCCGGGGTTCGCCTCGATCAGGAACAGCAGGCTGCGTCCGGTCTCCTGCACCTGCTCGGTGCCGAGGGGGGTGAACACGCCGTGGTTGATCGCGTTGTTCAGGAAAAGCACCTTCGCCGGTTCGACGAGGATGCTCGCGAGCGGGAGCAGGCCGGTCTCGACGAGCCATCCGACGGCACCGCCGAGGATGTCGGTGAGCCAGCGCATCACCGGAGCGAGCCAGAAGAATGCCCCCAGCGCCATGAAGAACGCCACGAATCCGGCCGAGAAGTTGTCGACCAGCATCTCGAAGCCGGGCTTGATCCTGCCCTGCCACGGCTTCTCCACCGCCTTCAGGACGAGAGCGGCGAGAGGACCGACGATCATGGCGCCGAGGAACATGACCGTCGGCGAGGCGCCGCTGATCACTCCCATGGCAGCGACAGCGCCGACGACGCCGCCTCGGTGTCCGTGCACCATCCGGCCGCCGGTGAATGCGATGAGGACGGGCAGAAGATAGGTGATGATCGGACCGACGAGACCGGGATAGGCGACGCCGTCGATCTCTCCACCGCCGAGGATCGCCGAGTCGCCCCAGCGCCAGGCCTCGACCGGACTGTTGCTGCCGAGCCACCCGTCGGGGATGAAGAGGGCGGTGATGAAGCCCCAGGCGATGAAGGCGGCGATGTTCGGCATGACCATGCCGGAGAGGAACGTTCCGAACTTCTGAACGCCCACACGGACGCTGTTCGTGCTCGTGGTGGCGGGTGACGTCGTCGTCATGATGTCGTCTCTTTCTCGTGTGACTTCTCGTGTGACTTCTGGTGTGAGGGGAGTGCGGTCGCGGCGGAGGCCACGGCGTCGCGGGCACCGGCAGCATCGTCTGCGGCCAGCGCGATCCCGGCGAGGTGTCTGGCCTCGTCGAGGGTGCGTTCGGAGAGTGCCAGGCGGACGTCCGCGAGCGCCGACGGCGCCATCGACAGGCTCGTCGCGCCGAGTCCGATCAGGACGACGGCCAGCAGCGGATCGGCAGCCGCCTCGCCGCAGATGCCGACGGGCTTGCCGGTGCGTGCGCCTGCATCACCGACCTCACGCACCAGCCGGAGCACGGCGGGATGCCAGGGGTCCTGGAACCCGGCCACGGAACCCAGCATCCGGTCGGCGGCCATCGTGTACTGCGTCAGGTCGTTGGTGCCGATGGATGCGAAGTCCGCGTGCGCGAGCACCCGATCGGCGAGCAGGGCGCTCGCCGGGACCTCGACCATGACCCCGGCCGTCCGCAGCCCGTATTCGCGGGCGAGGGTCGTGAAGTACGCGGTCTCCTCGACGGTGGTCACCATCGGCGCCATCACCCACAGATCGGCGTCCGTCGCGGCATCCGCCTCGGCGAGCGCCGTGAGCTGCTCACGCAGGATGTCCTCGCTGGCGCGCAGGGCGCGCAGCCCGCGCAGGCCCAGGGCGGGGTTCTCCTCGTGCGCGTCGTTGAGGAACGCCAGGGGCTTGTCGGCCCCGGCATCCAGCATCCGCACGACGACCTTCTTGCCCGGGAATGCGGCCAGCAGCTCGCGGTAGGACTCGCGCTGCTGGTCGATGGTCGGTGCCTGCGAAGCCCCCAGGAACAGGAACTCGGTGCGGAAGAGCCCGACGCCCTCGGCTCCGCGGGTGACCGCATCAGCGGCATCCGCGGGCTTCCCGAGATTCGCGAGCAGGGCGACCGGCGTGCCGTCGGCCAGAGCGCCGGGGGTGAGCGGGAGCGATTCGGCCGAGCGGCGGGAACTCGCTCGCTCCGCCGCGCGCGCACGCTCCGCATCGGTGGGGTCGACCGTGACGACACCGGCTGCGGCATCGACGATCACCGTGGTGCCGTCCTGCAGATGGGCGGCGTCCGCCGCGCCGACGATCGCGACGATGCCCTTCTCGCGGGCGAGGATCGCCGTGTGCGATGTGGGGCCTCCGTCGGAGGTCACCAGCGCGAGGACCTGATCCAGGTTCAGAAGCGCGGTGTCGGCGGGTGCGAGGTCCCGTGCGACCAGGACGAACGGATACCCCGGGTCGGGGACGCCGGGCGCCGTCGACGCCACGCAACTGCGCGAGCACGCGCTGTGCGATGTCGTCGAGGTCGGCGGCGCGCTCGCCGAGATAGCCGCCGACAGCCTCCAGGGTCGCGCGGAAACCGGCGAACGCGTCGTGCACGGCCCATTCAGCGGTCGCTCCCGCATCGATGCGGCTGTCGACCTCGTCCTGGAGCGTGGGGTCCTCCGCGATCATCGCCTGCGCCTCGAGCACCTCCCGGGCGGAGCCGCCGGCGGCCCCGCCGCGCTCGTTGAGTTCTCGGGCGACGGTCGCGACGGCATCCCTCGCCCTGGCGCGTTCGGTTTCCGCGCCGAGCGTGCTCGGCGCGGCGGTCGGTGCGGGCAGGGCTTCGGCCATCCGCACCACAGGGCCCTGGGCGACGCCCAGGCCGATGCCGACGCCTCGCAGTTCGCTCATTCGGCTGCGGCCTGGTCGTGGTCGGTGGTGAGAAGCTCTGTGAGGGTGTCCAGCACGCCTTCGGCGCCATCGCCGTCGGCGGTCAGGGTGACGTAGTCGCCGTGCTCGACGGCCAGCGAGATCACTCCGAGGATGCTGGCGGCGTTGACGGCCTTGCCCGAGTCCTTGGCGATCGTCACCGGAATCCCCGCGTCCTTCGCGGCCTGGGCGAAGAGTTTCGCAGGCCGGGCGTGCAGTCCGTGGGAGGAGCCGATCCGAACGGTGCGTGTTGCGGTCATGGTGTTCCTTTCGGGGTGTTCCTGGCGTCGGCGATGGCCGACCGGGCGATGGCGAGCGTGCGCACGCCGTCGCGATCGGCGAAGACATCGGCGGGAAGGAGGACGACCGGGGCGCTCACGCGGTCGCGGAGAGCGGAGATGCGGTCGGCGAGGTGCGGGCCGACGAGGACGAGGTCGTGGCCGCCTTCGACGACGGAGTGCTCCACTCCGGCGGATGCGTCCCAGTCGAGGCCGGCGGCAGATGCCGCGCGCCGGAGCCGCTGAGCGACGAACGTGCTCGACGCACCGGCGCCGCACACCACGAGGATCTTCATCGATGCCACCTTCCTGAGAACAGTCTGGGAAGCGGGGCCGACTCTGCGCCAACAGGATCCTTTCCGCCCCTGCGGAATCCGGCCTCAGCCCCGGGCAGGCGGGCTTGCTGACATCATGGAGGCACGTCAGGACAGTGCGGTCAGCACGTGAGGGAGCAGGAGGGATCATGTCGCGACAGCGTCAGGACCAGCTGCTCTCGTCGTTGCTGCGCCAGGAGACCTGGGCGACGGCCGGAAGCCTCGCCGATCTGCTGGGCGTCACGCCGCGCAGCATCCGCTCCTACGTGTCGGCGCTGAACGCCCGAACCCGTGATGCCGACGCCGTCGAGTCCGGCCCGGCCGGTTATCGTGCCGGCCCTGGGGCGAGGGGCGCTCTGCGCGCGCGACAAGCGAAGGAGTCGGCGCCGCGGGACCGGATGCATGCCCTGGTGCGCACGCTGCTCGATGTGCCGGCCGGCATCGACGTCTTCGAGATGGCCGACGAGCTGCACGTGAGCGAGGCGACGCTCGAGGCCGACCTGGCGAGGGTGCGCGCCCTCCTCGACGGCACCGACCTCACGCTCGAGCGGGATCGGGAGACGGTAAGGCTCCGAGGGAATGAGGCGGCGCAGCGACGTCTGCTCAGCCGGCTCGCGCACGACGAGATGGATGCCGCCTCGTTCCACCCCGAGACGTTCCGGCGTGCTCTCGCCGGCAACGCCGTCGCCGCGGACGCCGTCGGACCGTTCAAGTCCGCTCTGGTGCGCGAACTGGGCGGCCTCGGCTACTACGTGAACGAGCTCGCGATCTCGGACGTCCTGCTGCACGTGGCGATCGCGGCTGACCGGGTCGCCGCCGGGCACGCCCTGGAGTCGGGACAGGTCAGCGTGCGGGAGGAGATCCCGAGGGTCGGGGCGGTGATCGCGCGGCTCGCGGACGAGCACTTCGGCGTCTGCCTCGGCGAGGGCGACAGCGACCATCTCGCCTCACTCGTGCTCACCCGCATCGTCGCCCCCGGGGAGGACGCGACGAGAGAGGTCGCCCGCAGCGGCGTCGACCCCGCGGTGGAGGCCGCCGTGCGGGCGGAGATCATGCGGGCAGCTGACGACTACCAGGTCGATCTCGTCGACGAAGCCTTCGTGCTGCGGCTGGCCCTGCACGTGCAGAATCTGCTGCGGCGCGCCGAGGAGAGCGCGTTGACCCGCAATCCGCTCACCCGCTCGCTGAAGACCTCGTACCCGATGATCTTCGAGGTCGCCGTCTCGATCGCCAGCGGCCTGCACGACCGCCTGGGCACGCCGATCCACGACGATGAGATCGCCTATATCGCCATGCATGTCGGCGGGCGCCTGGAGAGGAGCCGGAAAGGCGAGTCGATCCTCACGGCGACCATCGTGTGCCCGGGGTATCACGAGCTGCAGGAGCTGCTGCGCTCGAGCGTGGACCGCTCGCTCGGTTCGGCGATCGAGGTCACCAGCGTCGTCACGAACGTCGATCCGGATTGGACCGCGCTCGACACCGATCTCGTGCTGAGCACGATCGAACCGGGACTCGCGGCCGATCGCTTCGTGCGCATCCAGCCCTTCCTGAGCGACGCGGACGTGGATCGCATCCAGCAGGCGGCCGGTCGAGTCCGTCGCGGGCGCCGCCTCACGCGGCTCCGGGGCGAACTCGCCCGCTACTTCCATGCCGACGCCTACATCTACCCGCTCCCCGACGAGGGCGAGGAGGCGATCATCCGGCTTCTCGGGGCTCGCCTCGTCAGGGCGGGGCTGATCGGCGACGACTACATCGAGAACACGATCCTGCGGGAGCAGATGTCATCGACCGCGTTCACTGATGCTCTCGCCGTGCCGCACGCCCTGCAGATGACCGCGAGCAGGACGGCCATCGCCATCGGCGTCGCCGACGGCTCGGCGGCGTGGGGAGAGGGACGCGTGCGAGTGGTCGCGCTCGCCGCCTTCAGCGAAGACGACCGGGCCGCGTTCCAGACCGTGTTCGAGCAGTTCGTCGAGGTCTTCAGCGAGAAGGACAGCGTGCAGAGGATCGTGCGCCGGGGGGCGACCTTCGAGTCGTTCCTCGACGAGCTCGTCGCCGTCATCGACGGCTGAGCCGGCTCACGCGCGCGGGTCGAGCACTCCGGCCAGGGCCTCGAGCACCGCGGCGGGCGCCGGCGGAATCCGCGGTCTCCAGTTCCACGACGTCGCCGGGAGCGAGGGCGAGATCCATCACGGCGAGCACGCTGCTCAGATCGACCACCGCCCCCGCTGCGGTCCGCAGGGTGACGGGCCGATCGTGGGCCTGCACCACCCGGACGAGCTCGGCGACCGGACGAGCGTGTGCGCCGTTGTGGGCGCTGATCTTCACCTGTCGGCTCGGCATGGGGTTTACGAGCGCTCCTCCAGCAGGGCGCGGACGCCGGCTTCGAGGTCGGCGACCGCCGTCGACGCCTGCTCCGCGGACTCCGCGCGGGCGTCGAGATACACCTTGAGCTTCGGCTCGGTGCCGCTCGGACGCACGATGACGCGCGAGCCGTCCGGCATCCGGTACCTCAGCACGTCGCCGGATGCCTGGCCGGGGCCCGCCTGCATCAGATCCTCCGCCGACGCGATCGCGTGCGAGCCGATGCTCGCCGGCGGCAGCGTGCGCAGCGACAGCATCACGTTCGAGATGACCGACAGATCGTCGACCCGCACCGACACCTGGCCGCTGGCGAAGTGCCCGTACGTCTCGCCGAGTTCGGCGATCAGCGTCGCCAGCGTCGCGCCGCGTCCTCGGGCCTCTGCAGCGAGACCGAGGATCGCGACCGCCGCTGAGATCCCGTCCTTGTCGCGCACCGTCTCGGGGTTCACCAGGTATCCGAGGGCCTCCTCGAATCCGAAGACCAGTCCGGGCGCGCGAGAGATCCACTTGAAGCCGGTGAGCGTCTCATGGAAGCCGAGACCGTGGTGCGGCGGCGACCACCGCCAGGCCGGGGGAGGAGACCAGCGAGCACGCCAGCGAGGCCTCGGTGTTCCCGGCCGCAGCGCGTGCGGCGCGCGAGCCGAGCAGCAGGCCGACCTCGTTGCCGGTGAGCCGGCGCCAGCCGCCGTCCGCGGACGCGTCGGGGATCGCCACCGCCAGGCGGTCGGCATCCGGATCGTTCGCGAGGATGAAGTCCGCGTTCGCACGGCGTGCCCGCTCGAATGCGAGGTCCATCGCCCCCGGCTCCTCCGGATTCGGGAAGGAGACGGTGCGGAAGGTGGGGTCGGGCGACAGCTGCTCGCCCACGACGACCGGCTGCGGGTATCCGGCCTTGGCCAGGATCCGGGAGAGCGTCTCCCAGCCCACGCCGTGCATCGCCGTGTACACCCAGGTCATCCCGGTCGCTCCGGCGGGCGCCGGAGCGACCGCCGCGGTGGCCTCGATATAGGCGGCGACGATGTCCTCCGAGGCCGTCTCGTAGGCGGTCGATCGCGGGAGCGCACCCACATCCCCGGCATCCGCGACCTGCTGGATCGCCGCGGCGATCTGCGCGTCGGCCGGGGCGACGATCTGCGAGCCCTGGTCCGAGCCGCCGAGATAGACCTTGTACCCGTTGTCGTTCGGAGGGTTGTGGCTCGCGGTCACCATCACCCCGGCATCCGCACCGAGATGCCGCACCGCGAATGCGAGCACCGGTGTCGGCAGCAGCCGTGGCAGCAGGATCGCCCGGAGGCCGGCGCCGGCGAACAACTCGGCCGAATCGGCCGCGAAGACCCGCGAGTTGCGACGGCCGTCGTAGCCGATCACCACGGTCGGCGTGCCGCCGTGCGCGCGCTCGCGGAGATACGCTGCGAATCCGGCGGCGGCCTGTGCGACGAGCACGCGGTTCATCCGGTTGCTGCCCGCGCCCAGCTCGCCGCGGAGTCCGGCGGTGCCGAACGCGAGACGGGTGCGGAAGCGGTCGTCCAGGTCGGCGACGGCCGCCGCGTCGCCGCCGGCCGCCTTCGTGACGAGCGCGGCGAGCTCGTCACGCGTCTCATGGTCGGGGTCCTGCCGCATCCAGGCGCGGGCTTCGGAGAGGCGCTGCTCGTTCACAGGGCCTCGACCACGCGGGCCAGGAGCGCGGAGATCACCGGCTCGGCCTCGCGCCCGGCCTCGATGACCTCGGCGTGGCTGAGCGGCGTCTGCTGGATACCCGCCGCCAGGTTCGTGATGAGCGAGAATCCGAGGATCTCCATTCCCGCCTCGCGTGCGGCGATCGCCTCGAGAGCGGTCGACATGCCGACGATGTGGCCGCCGATGGCCTTCGCCATCTGCACCTCGGCCGGCGTCTCGTAGTGCGGGCCGCGGAACTGGCAGTACACGCCCTCGTCGAGCGTCGGGTCGACGGTGCGGGCGACGTCGCGCAGACGCTTCGAGTACAGGTCGGTGAGATCGATGAAGGTCGCGCCTTCGAGGGGGGAATCCGCGGTGAGGTTGATGTGGTCGCTGATCAACACCGGCTGGCCGGGCTTCCAGCTCTCGCGGATGCCGCCGGCGCCGTTCGTCAGCACCATCGTCTTCGCCCCGGTGGCGGCAGCGGTGCGAACGCTGTGCACGACCCGGCGCACGCCGTGGCTCTCGTAGTAGTGCGTGCGTGCGCCGATCACGAGCACGTGCTTGCCGTCGGGGGTGCGGATGCTGCGCAGGGTGCCGACGTGACCTTCGAGGGCGGGCTTCGAGAATCCGGCGACCTCGGTCGCGGGGAGGGTGGCGACGGTCTCGCCGATGATGTCGGCCGCTTTGCCCCAGCCGCTGCCGAGGGTGAGGGCGATGTCGTGCTTCTCGACGCCGCTCAGCCGCGCGATGTCGGCTGCGGCGAGGGCGGCGATCTCGAACGGGTTCGCGTTCGGGTCGTCGAGAGGGTTGCTGTGTGTTTCGGGCATGGACCCACTCTAGGAAGCTGCGGGCTTACGGGCCAGGATTGCGGAAGAATGGGAAGCATGTCTTCCACCACATTCGAGCGCACTCAGCGCGTCGCCGTTCTCGGCGGCGGTCCCGGCGGTTACGAGGCGGCTCTCGCAGCCGCTCAGCTCGGAGCCGAGGTGACCCTGGTGGAGCGCGTCGGCGTCGGCGGTTCCGCGGTGCTGACCGACGTCGTTCCCTCGAAGAGCCTGATCGCCACGGCAGACGCCGCCGTCGCGATCTCCGAGGCGAGCGACCTGGGCGTGCAGTTCTACGCGAAGGGCGAGAACGGAAAGCCGCTCAAGCCGGAGATCGCCATCAACCTGGCCGCGGTGAACAAGCGCCTCCTGGCTCTCGCCGGCCAGCAGTCGGAGGATATGCGCAACACCCTGCTGGAGGCCGGTGTCCGCATCCTCTCCGGCCACGGTCGTCTCGAGGGCCCGACCGCGATCGTCGTCTCCACCGGCCCCGGTGGCACGGACTTCGATCGCGTCGAGGCCGACACCCTCGTCGATCTCCGTCGGCGCCTCGCCGCGCGAACTCGACTCGGCCAAACCCGACGGCAAGCGCATCCTCACCTGGACGCAGCTCTACGACATGAAGGCGCTGCCCGAGCACCTCATCGTGGTCGGCTCGGGTGTCACCGGAGCCGAGTTCGCCTCCGCCTACATGAACCTCGGGGCGAAGGTCACCCTCGTCTCCAGCCGCGACCAGGTGCTCCCCGGTGAGGATCAGGACGCCGCCCGTGTGCTGGAGAAGGTCTTCAAGCGCGGCGGGATGCAGGTTCTCTCGAAGTCTCGTGCGGACAGCGTCGAGACGACCGCGACGGGCGTGCTGGTGACGCTGTCGGACGGGCGCACCGTCGAGGGCAGCCACTGCCTCATGGCGGTCGGCTCGATTCCGAACACGGCGGGGATCGGCCTCGAGGAGGCGGGGGTCGAACTCGACGAGTCCGGCCACGTGCGCGTCAACCGCGTCGCCCGCACCTCGGTGCCCAACGTCTACGCAGTGGGCGACTGCACGAACTTCTTCCCCTTGGCCTCGGTGGCCGCGATGCAGGGGCGCACGGCGGTGTTCCACGCGCTCGGCGACATCGTCATCCCGCTGGAGCTGCGCAAGATCACCTCGAACATCTTCACCGCCCCCGAGATCGCGACGGTCGGCTTCTCGGAGAAGGACGTCGAGGACGGCGCCGCCGACGGCATCGTCTACAAACTGCCGCTGGCGGCCAATCCGCGGGCGAAGATGATGGGCATCAAGGACGGCTTCGTCAAGATCATCGCCCGCAAGGGCTCCGGCACCGTGATCGGCGGCGTGATCGTGGCGCCGAAGGCATCGGAGCTGATCTTCCCGATCGCGCTGGCCGTCGAGCGACGGCTCAACGTCGATCAGGTCTCCCGCGTGTTCGCGGCCTACCCGTCGCTGTCGGGGAGCATCACCGACGCCAGCCAGGGCGATGCACCTGGTCAACATCTCCTAGCAGTACGGAAACGGCCCCACCTCGGTGGGGCCGTTCGTTTCTGCGGTGAAGGGTCTCTGAGCCTGTCGAAGGGCTCAGCTGATCGTCAGAAGCTGATGCCCCGCGGCGACGGTCGAGCCGGCCTCGGCGTTGATGCCGCCGATCGTGCCGTCCTTGTGCGCCTGCAGGGGCTGCTCCATCTTCATCGCCTCGAGCACGACGACCAGGTCGCCCTTGACGACCTGCTGCCCCTCCTCGACGGCGATCTTGACGACGGTGGCCTGCATCGGCGACTTGACCGCGTCACCGGCGGCACCGGCATTGACGGTCGTGGCGTGGCTGCGACGCGACGGCGGCACGGCGGCCGGACGGCCGGCGGTGCCGGGTGTGATCGCCACGCGGTCGGGCAGGCTCACCTCGAGGCGCTTACCGGCGACCTCGACGACGACGGTGTGACGACCCGCACCGATGACGGGTGCCTCGAGCTCACCATCCCAGGCGGGGATGTCGTTCACGAACTCGGTCTCGATCCAGCGGGTGAAGATGCCGAAGCGTCCGTCCTCCGCGGTGAACGCGGGATCGCGGACGACCTTGCGGTGGAACGGCAGCACGGTGGGGAGCCCGGCGACCTCGAACTCGTCGAGGGCGCGGCGCGAGCGCTCCAGGGCTTCCGCGCGGTCCTTGCCGGTGACGATGATCTTCGCCAGCAGGGAGTCGAAGGCGCCGGAGACCGAATCGCCGGCGGTGACACCGGAGTCCAGGCGGATGCCGGGGCCCCCGAACGTCTTGAAGATGTGGATGGGGCCCGGCTGGGGGAGGAATCCGCGACCGGGGTCCTCGCCGTTGATGCGGAACTCGATCGAGTGCCCGACCGGCGTCGGGTCGTCGTAGTCGATGGTGCCGCCGGCGGCGATGCGGAACTGCTCACGCACCAGGTCGATGCCGGTGACCTCCTCGGAGACGGGGTGCTCGACCTGGAGGCGCGTGTTCACCTCGAGGAACGAGACGGTGCCGTCCGCGCCGATGAGGAACTCGCAGGTGCCGGCGCCCACATAGCCGACCTCCTTGAGGATGGCCTTGGATGCCGCGTACAGCTGACTGTTCTGCTCATCGGTGAGGAACGGCGCCGGCGCCTCTTCGACGAGCTTCTGGTGACGGCGCTGCAGCGAGCAGTCGCGCGTCGAGATGACCACGACGTTTCCCGCGGCATCCGCGAGGCACTGGGTCTCGACGTGGCGCGGCTTGTCGAGGTACTTCTCCACGAAGCACTCGCCGCGCCCGAAGGCGGTGATCGCCTCACGCGTTGCGGAGTCGAACATCTCGGCCACCTCGTCGAGCTCGCGGGCGACCTTCAGGCCGCGACCGCCGCCGCCATATGCGGCCTTGATGGCGATCGGCAGGCCGAACTCCTTCGCGAAGGCGATGACCTCTTCGGCGGACTCGACGGGACCGGGCGTGCCCGGGGCGAGAGGGGCCCCGACCTTCTCGGCGACGTGACGGGCGGTGACCTTGTCGCCGAGCGACTCGATCGCGTCCGGGGACGGGCCGATCCAGATCATGTCGGCGGCGATGACCGCGCGCGCGAAGTCGGCGTTCTCGGCCAGGAATCCGTAACCGGGATGCACGGCATCGGCGCCGGCGCGTCGCGCGATCGAGAGGATCTTGTCGATCTGCAGGTAGGTCTCGGCACTCGTCGACCCGCTCAGGGAGTACGCCTCGTCGGCCAGGCGGGTGTGCAATGCGTCCCGGTCCTGCTCGGCGTAGACGGCGACGGAGGCGATCCCGGAATCACGGGCTGCGCGGATGATGCGTACGGCGATCTCGCCGCGGTTGGCGACGAGCACCTTGGCAATAGCAGGCATGGTTGTCAGCCTAGCGAGAACGGAGGTGATCGCTTTGACGACTCTCCACAAGAAAGGGGCGGGAACGTGGAGGAGAGTCTACGAGCCGGCGCCCGCCCGGGAGTGGTCGGTTCGACTCACCGGCTCTGTGCGGGTATCCACAGGTCGGTCCACACGACGCCCAGCTCCGCGGCGAGACGACGGATCGTCGACAGTGACATGCCGACGACGGTCGACGGATCGCCGTCCACCCGGGTGATGAACGCGCCGCCGAGGCTGTCGACCGTGAAGGCGCCGGCCACGAGCAGCGGTTCGCCGGAGGCGACGTAGGCGGCGATCTCCGCGTCGTCGATGTCGTCGGCGAAGGTGACGGAGGCGTCGGCCACCGCCGTCGCCTCGGTGCACCCGGAGCCGGGGGCGACGCGGATGACCGAGTGCCCGGAGTGCAGGACGCCGGTCGCTCCTCGCATCTCCTGCCAGCGTCGGGTCGCCTCCTCCGGCGTGTACGGCTTGCCGTAGACGCGGCCGCCGAGTTCGAACATGGAGTCGCCGCCGATCACGATGCCGTCGAACTCCGGATCCGCCGTCGCGATCCGTTTCGCGACATCGGCAGCCTTCGCCCGTGCGAGCAGCAGCACCAGCTCCTCGGGAGGCAGCTCACCTCCGCGCATCCCGGCGGCGGAGGCGGCGACCGCATCCTCATCGACGTCCGGGGCGAGTGTCATCGGCTCGATGCCCGCCTGGCGCAGCAGCATGAGACGGGCAGGAGAGGTGGAAGCCAGGCAGACGCGCATGTTCTCCACCGTATCCTCGAATAATGACTTCTCCCTCAGCCGGCCTGCTCGAGCTCGACATCACGGGCATCGCTCACGGTGGCACCTTCATCGCCCGCCACGAAGGCCGCGTCGTGTTCGTCTCCGATGCGATCCCCGGCGAGCGGGTCCGCGCGCGCCTGCTCGCCCCGTCGGCCGGGTCGGGGACTCCGGCGAGCGCCGCGGAAGACAAGCGGAGCTTCTGGCGGGCGGAGACGGTGGAGGTGCTCGACGCATCCCCGCACCGACGTCCGCACGTGTGGGCAGAGGCCGATGTCTCGCGCGACCCGGCCGATCGCCCCGGCGGGGCGGACCTGGGACACATCGAGCTGACGCACCAGCGCACGCTGAAGCGTCAGGTGCTCAGTGAGGCGCTCGACAAGTTCGCGGGTCCGGGTCTGGATGCGCCCGAGGTGAAGGCCGTCGACGACGGTGACGGCACCGGATGGCGTACCCGGATGACGCTCCACGTCGACGATGCGGGACGCGTCGGCCCGTACGCCGCACGCAGTCACCGAGTGATTCCCGTGGCCTCCTACCCGCTCGCGCGACCTGTCCTCGCGGCCGCCGCGCTCGATCTGCGCGACGCGAAGTTCGGCCGTATCGACCTGGTGGAGCCGGCCGACGGGCAGGTGCGAGTGATCCGCAAGGTCGACACCGGCCGGCGCCCTCCCCGCGGCGGCGACAAGCGGGCCGCTCCCGAGATCGTGCGCGAGCGGGTCGGCGGCCGCAGCTTCCAGGTGGATGCGGGCGGGTTCTGGCAGGTGCACTCGCAGGCGGCGCCCGTGCTCGACGGCGCACTGCGTGAGCTTCTGGCCGGCCGGGTCGACCCGGCCGCTACGCATTTCGACCTCTATGGCGGCGTCGGTCTCTTCGCCGCGACGCTGGCCGACCTCGGCGCCACGGACATCGTGACGGTGGAGTCCAGCCGACGCGCGACGATGCAGGCGCGGGAGAATCTCGAGCCTCTCGACATCACGGCGGTGACCGGCCGGGTCGAGCGCTACCTCGCCACCCTGCCCGCCGGCACCGCCGCCGGCACCGTCGTGCTCGATCCGCCCCGCTCCGGCGCAGGCCGGGCTGTGGTGGACGCTGTGCACGCGCTCGCGCCGGAGTCGATCGCGTACGTCGCCTGCGACCCGGTGGCGCTCGCACGCGATCTGGGCACCTTCCGGGGGCACGGATGGCAGATCAGCGAGATGCGCGCGTTCGATCTGTTCCCGAATTCGCACCATTTCGAGGTCGTCGCTCTCCTCACGCGCTGAGCGCGGCCCGGCGCTGGAATAGGCTGGGCGGATGAGCAGGGTCGCACTGATCGATGATCACGAGTCCGTCCGCCTCGGACTCGAGGCGGCGTTCGCGCGTGAGGGCGAGCAGACCGTGGTCTTCTCGGGGAGTTCCGTGGGGGCGTACCTCGACTGGCGCGGCGACTCCGGATCTGCACCTGTGGACGTCATCGCGCTCGATCTGACGCTCGGCGACGGCACGACGGTCACGGAGAACGTGACCGCTCTCGTCGCCGACGGATCGAGCGTCGTCATCCACAGCGTGGCGGACCGCTCCGACGCCGTGCGCGAGGCGCTGGCTGCGGGAGCGGCCGGCGTCGTCAGCAAGTCCTCGCCGCTGGACGATGTGCTGGATGCGATTCGCACCGTCGCGAACGGTGAAGCGCTGAACAACGTCGAGTGGGCGAGCGCGGTCGACGGCGACAGGGCCTTCGCCGATGCGCAGCTGTCCCGACGTGAGCGCGACGTGCTGCGCCTGTACGCGACGGGACTGCCCTTGAAGGCCGTGGCAGAGCGCCTCGGCGTGGCGTACAACACCGCCAAGGAGAACCTCTCCCGGGTGCGGGTGAAGTACGTCGTCGTCGGGCGCCCGGCCCCGACCAAGCTCGATCTGGTGCGGCGCGCGGTGGAAGACGGGATACTGCCGGCCGACAGGTCACCGCATGTCAGCTGACACCCTCAGCATCCGGCAGGCCTGGAACCAGATTCCGTCTCCGAGTGCTGCCGAGGCGGAGTTCGAGCGCTTCACCGGCAAGCGCATGGAGCGCATCCTCGCGATCGTGGTCGCGATCGGCTCCGCGGTCCTCGGCGGTCAGGCACTGGTCTCCGCGCTCAGCACGATCTCCCGCGTCGACACGCCGCGCATCGTCCTGCTCCTGGTGGTCTTCGCGCCGCTGGCGGCGATGCTCCTCGCGTGCGTGCTCGGCCGCGCGGTGCGGGTCGCGGCAGGTTGCTTCGCGATCGCCTACGTCGCGGCACTCGCCGCCTGGCCGGTGGTCGTCGACCCCGCGGGCAAGGGGGCAGGCGATCAGCCCTGGATCTTCTTCCTGGTGAACGTCGGCGTCGTCGCGGCGATGCTGGCGTTTCCGCTTTGGCTGCAGCTCACCTGGGCGGCCGGCGTGCCGGTCGTGTACGGGTATGTACGTCTCGTGGAGGGCGGGTTCTCCAGCGAATTCTGGGTGAAGACCGCCTTCGACTTCTCCTTCACGCTGATTCTCGGCATCGTCATCGTCTCGCTCGGCTGGATGTTCCGTTCGGTGGCGGCGGGGGTCGACGATGCGCGCGGTCGCGCCGTCTCGTCGTACGCGGCGGCCGCGGCCGCCGCCGCCGCCGAGGAGGAGAGGGTCGCGATGGCGGCGCTCATGCACGACAGCGTCCTGGCGGCGCTGATCGCTGCGGATCGGTCCGAGGGGGAGCGGGCTCGGGACCTCGCCGTCGGCATGGCGCGAGAGGCTCTGACCAGGCTCGCGAACACCGAGGCGGCAGTGGCGCAGGAGGGCAGCGACGAGCCGGTGGCGACGGCGCAGATCGTCATCGAGTTGCGCCGGGCGCTCTCCGAGCAGGGCGTCGACGCCGTCGTCGAGGAGCGCGGCGGCATCGGGCTGATCCCCGGTCGGGTGGCACGCGCGCTCGTTCTCGCCGCGCGTCAGGCGATCGGCAACGCGCTCGCGCACGCCAACGGGCGGGGGCTGCACATCGTCGCGGAGGGACGCGGCGATGAGGGCATCACGGTCACCATCACCGACGCCGGGCCCGGGTTCGATCTCAGTGCCATCGCGGAGGATCGGCTCGGCATCCGCGCATCGATCTTCGCCAGGATGGCCGGCGTCGCCGGCGCCGCCGCGATCGATTCGACCTCGCAGGGAACCACCGTCGTCCTCGGCTGGGAGCGCACGTGAACCGCACGGTGCGCAGTGTCGCGACTTCTCTCGCTGTCGGATTCGCGATGTACTTCGCAGCCAGAGGGGTGTGGTGGATCGAACAGCCGACTGCTCCGCTGCTCATGGTCGCCGCGATCGCGCTGTACCTCCTCGTCGTGAACATCGCGATCCTCGGGGAATCCGTGGTGAGCGTGCGGATGCCGTTGTGGTCCGCCGTCTTCGCTCTGATCGCCAGTCTGCTCATCCCCACTCTGGTCGCCCTGTCGCTGGAACCGACGTCGTACACGGCCCCGTTCGCGACCTGGTACATCGGCGGGCTGGGAGTGCTGGGGGTCGTCTGCATCGTGCGTCGGCGCTTCCTGTTCGGATGGCTGATCCTGCTGGTTCTCGTCGTGTCATCCGCGACGCACCTCGGCATCGTCGTCGCGCTCAATCTGGGGCTGGTCGGCTCGATCATGTGGATCGTGGTGGCTCAGCTGCTGGTGATGTTCTGGGATCGTGCCGTGCGCGATACGGAACGACTGGCTGACATCCAGCAGGCGGTCTCCGCATGGCACGCGACCCAGGAGGTGCGGCAGCGCGAACGCCGATTGCGCACGCAGTACGCCCTTGCGGTAGCGGGTCCGGTGCTCAGCCGTACCGTGGCGTCGCGGGGTGCCCTGACCGAGGATGAGCGCCTGGAGGCGCGGCTGGCAGAAGGGCGCCTGCGCGACGAGCTGCGCGGGGCCGATCTTCTCAACGACGACGTCAGGGACGCGATCACCGAAGTGCGTCGCCGCGGAGTCGTCGTCACGGTGTTCGACGAGGGAGGCCTCGACGACGTCGACGAGGGCCGTCGCGCTCAGATCAGAGACGAACTCGCCGCCGTGCTCGCCAGCGCGACCGCCGGGCGCCTGATCATCCGGGCCGCTCGGGATCCGCGCATCGCGGTGACGGTCGTCGGCCGCGCGGGCTCGGCCGGTTCGAACGATGACGACCTCGTCGACCTGTGGCACGAGATTCCGCGCGAGGACGCGCCGAAATAGAGAAGTGGCGAGGGGCGGCGGATTCCGCCTACCCCTCGCCGTGCGGTCAGTTACCCGAAAACTGCCCGCTGGTGGCCGATCAGCGTCTGTCTACCCTGGGACAAAGAGACCAGCCGAACGCGAAGCGTCTCGTCAATTCTGCGTGATCGTCCAGAGCTTGTCTGTAGGTATTTCGGGGGACAAATGGCCGGTGCCCGCTCGGGGCCACGGATCGGGGCGCGATGGGGGAAGATTGGACGATGAGCACTCGACGAGGCACGAATCTCCCGAGGATGGGCGACTTCAACCAATCGGTCATCCTCGAAGCGATCCGTCTCTCCGGTGATGGCCTCAGCAGGATCGAGCTCTCGGAAGCGACAGGGCTATCGGCGCAGACGGTCACCAACATCACGCGACGACTGATCGAAGACGACCTCATCGCGGAGGCCGGCCGGATCATCAACGGCCCCGGTAAGCCCAGGATCACTCTCCGCCTGAACGCGGGGAGCCACTTCTCTGTGGGTGTGCACCTCGACCCCGCCCTGATGACCTTCGTTCTGATGGATCTCACCGGCCGCGTCGTCGAGCGGGTGACGAAGCGCACACAGGACAAGGACCCGCGCGCCATCGTCGACGTGATGGCGCGCACGATCAACGAACTGATCCAGGCCGCCGGGATCGATCGCGCTCTGGTGGCCGGTGTCGGCGTCGCCGCCCCGGGACCGCTGGATGCGGAGAAGGGCACGGTGATCGATCCTCCGAAACTGCAGGGCTGGCACCGTGTTCCGCTGCGGGGCATCCTCGAGGAGGCGACCGGACTCCCGGTCACTCTGGAGAAGGACACCACCGCCGCAGTGGTCGGGGAGCTGTGGACAGGACGCGGACCGGCGGACGACTCCTTCGTGTTCGTCTATCTGGGCACCGGTGTCGGCGCCGCACTCGCGCGAGACGGCGAGGTGGTGGGTGGGAGCTCCCGGAACTTCGGCGAGGTCGGCCACATCGTCGTCGACGCGGAGGGTCCGCCGTGTTCCTGCGGTGCGCGCGGATGCGTCGAAGTGGTCTGCACACCTCAGGCGATCGTCGAGCAGGCAGAACGAGGTGGCGTCTTCCTGGGTGATCGTGAAGGGACCGACGCGGACTCGGTCGACGAGCGGTTCACGCAGCTGTGCGAGCACGCCGCCGCCGGCGACGTCGCTGCTCTTGACGTGCTGCGTGAGGCGGCGAAGCGGCTGGCGGTCCTCATCGCCGCGCTGACGAACGTGCTCGACGTCGATCGGGTGGTGCTGGGGGGGCCGTTCTGGTCGAGGTTGTCGGAGGTGTACCTGCTCGAGCTCCCGGAGCAGCTGGAGCGGCGCAGCGCGACACGCGCCATCCGATCGCTGCCGATCGCGGGGACCGTCGTGGGCGACGACGTCGGCGCTGTGGGCGCGGCGTGCGTGGTGCTGGACTCCGTTCTCACGCCCCGGGCGTCTCACCTTCTGCTGAAGGCATGACGGGCGTACGCGTGTTTCTGCGCACCGCGATACTCGACGAATTCCTTGCAGATTTATGTCTAATCGATGTATTATTCTGTCGTGTCTCTGGAGGGGGAGCCGGCGTCGATGGGGGTCGACGACCGGCAGGAGCCTGGGGCTCCTGAGCTGTCGCCCGGACTCGTGTGACGGCGGTCTGTGGTCCGTGAGCTGGGGGCTCACGGACCACACCTCGGTCATCCGCTCAGCCCGAGTAGCGTCCCCACGGGATGTCTCGTCGCAGCGGCGTGCGCAGCGAGCGCTGAGTGCGGCTCCATGCCGAGACGTGCGGCTCCTCGGCGACGGCGTCCGCGGCTTCGCCGGCATAGGCGTCGCTGATCACGGCGATGAGGGCGGCGAGCTCCTCTTCCGTCGCGCTGCCGCGAGTGATCTCGACCGACGGCGGCTGCTCGCCGGACGGTGCGGGGGACGCGGGCTGCGCGATCACAGCGGGATGTTCCCGTGCTTCTTCGGCGGCAGTTCGGCCCGCTTGCCGCGGAGGGCGCGGAGCGCCTTGGCGATCGACACGCGGGTGTTGGCCGGCTCGATGATCCCGTCGAGCTCTCCGCGTTCGGCGGCGAGGAAGGGTGACGCGACGTCATACGTGTACTCGTTGGCGAGGCGCGTGCGCACGGCCGCGACATCCTCGCCGGCCTCCTCGGCCTTCTTGATCTCACCGCGATAGAGGATGTTGACGGCACCCTGGCCGCCCATCACCGCGATCTCCGCGGTCGGCCAGGCAAGGTTCACATCGGCACCGAGCTGCTTGGAGCCCATCACGATGTAGGCGCCGCCATAGGCCTTGCGAAGGATGACGGTGACCAGCGGCACGGTGGCCTCGGCATAGGCGTAGAGCAGCTTCGCGCCTCGGCGGATGACGCCTTCCCACTCCTGGTCGGTGCCGGGAAGGTAGCCGGGCACGTCGACCAGGGTGACGATCGGGATCGAGAACGCGTCGCAGAAGCGGACGAAGCGGCTGGCCTTCTCGCCGGCCTGGATGTTCAGGGTTCCGGCCATCTGCGACGGCTGGTTGGCGATGATTCCGACCGAGCGGCCCTCGACCCGGCCGAAGCCGATCACGATGTTCGGGGCGAACAGCGGCTGCACCTCGATGAAGTCGCCGTCGTCGACCACACGGGAGATGACGGTGTGGATGTCGTATGGCTGGTTGGGGGAGTCCGGGATGAGCGTGTTCAGGGTGCGATCGGCATCCGTCGTCTCGAACTCGAAGCGCGACTCATAGGTGGGCAGCTCCGCCATGTTGTTGTCAGGCAGGAAGCTGAGCAGCGTACGAGCGTAGTCGAGGGCGTCGTCCTCGTCTTCGGCGAGGTAGTGCGCGACGCCGGAACGGGTGTTGTGCGTGTACGCACCGCCGAGTTCCTCCATCCCGACGTCCTCGCCGGTGACGGTCTTGATGACGTCCGGTCCGGTGACGAACATCTGGCTGGTCTTGTCGACCATGATGACGAAGTCCGTGAGCGCAGGGGAGTACACCGCGCCGCCGGCCGCCGGTCCCATGATGATCGAGATCTGCGGGATGACGCCGGACGCGCGGGTGTTCAGGCGGAAGATCTCGCCGTACTTGCCGAGAGCGACGACACCCTCCTGGATGCGGGCGCCGCCGGAGTCGAGGATGCCGATGCACGGCATGCCTCCGGCGAGGGCGAACTCCATGACCTTGATGATCTTCTCGCCGGCGACTTCGCCGAGCGAGCCGCCGAAGGTGGAGAAGTCCTGCGAGTACACAGCGACGGTGCGCCCGTGGATGGTGCCGACGCCGGTGACGACGGAATCGCCGTAGGGGCGCGAGCGGTCCATGCCGAACGCCGTCGTGCGGTGACGCACGTACTCGTCGAACTCGACGAAGCTCCCGGGGTCGACGAGGAGATCGATGCGCTCGCGGGCGGTCATCTTGCCCTTGGCGTGCTGCTTCGCCTTCGCCTTCTCCTCGGCGTCGACGACGGCCTCGGTATAGCGAGCGCGGAGATCCGCGATCTTGCCGGCGGTGGTAAAGAGGTCGGGCTTGTCCGTCACGGATTCCACACTAGCGGCGGGGCGGGCGGTGGCGTTGGATGCTCGCCACAACGGGGCGAGCGATCCTTTGGCGGTATCGCCGTTCTGAGCATGCCAGACCTGGGTGCACAAGCCCTGACTTTGAAGTCCTGCATGCTCAGGTCCATGGAAGCCGGAGTCGTTCGTCGGGGGACTCACCGCGAGCGACCCGCCAGAGGACATCAAGCCCGCTTCGGAGCTGATTTCCGTCGGGCACTGCGACGACGCGGTCCGGACTGATGCGCTGCGTCACACCACGAAGCGCCACACGTACTCGAGCCCGTCGTTCTGACGGAACCAGGCGAGAGTCACCACGACCTCGTCGAGGTCACTCGCGCAGAGGCACAGTTCGATCCTCTCTGTGGGCAACACCTGGCCCCACAGTTGCGTGCGATCGAACCCGGTGTCATCGTCGCGGAAGACCCGCACGAAATCAGCGGATTCGGCACCGTCGTTGATCACGATCGGGTGCGCGGCATCGTCGCGGAGGACGCGCCATGGTACGCGGTAGGCGGCCGGAGGTGGGCTGGCGGACGGATCGACAGGTCGCAACATGCGGGTCACAGTATGAGCGGCGACCGACGCTGTTCGGGCGGTCACGCACCCTCCTCACGCGCCCGGCGGAGAACCGGTCGTCATGCCCGCTCTGTGGAGGAGGAGTCATCGCTCCCGGCCGGACCCGCCCGCCGATCCAGAGCCGACAGGTCGTGGTCGCCCGGCTCGGCAGCATCCATCCCCTCGCCCTGCTGTTCCGCATGCGAACCGCGACCACGATGGACGGTGAGCTCGCCGACCTTCCGGCCGGCCCATCCGACGCCACGCACCGCGGTCCCCGCCGCGCCTGCGGCGGCGTTCCCGGCGAAACGGGCACCGCGCAGCATCCGCAGTTCCAGCTTCTGAGTTCCGGCGACCGGTTCGAGTTCGAGTGGGAGCGTCGCGGGAGCCACGCCGAACGCGCGTCGAGAGGTCGTGAGCACCCGGCGGCCGAGGATGTTGTTGCCGGCCCCGCCGATCACCGCTCCCACGCCGAACGGCAGCGCCTTGCCGATGAACGAGGCGCCGCCTCGCGTCGCGAACTGATGGATGAACATGGTCTTCAGCCTGTCCACCAGCGGACCCACAGCCGCGCGAGGAAGCGACTTGGTCACGAGTTCGCCCCAATAGGCGGAGCGCCCTGCACCCTTCCCGGCGACCTGACGGGTGAGCTGGCCGACCAGATCGACCCCTTCCTTGCCGAGCATCAGCGTCATCACCAGCGCTCGAGCGCGGTCCGGATTGTCGAGCGCGATGCCGTGCACCTCGGCGACCGACTGCGCGAACAGGGCCGTCGACTCCACGAAGCCGACTGTCTCCACTCCGGACAGTGCGAGGGTGACACCCGTTCCGATTCCCGGAACGACAGCCGTCGCACCGACGGCGGCGCCACCGGTGGTCACGGCGGCGAGGTAGCGGCGCTCCAGGATGCGCACGATCTCGGTGGGGGTCGCATCAGGGTTGCGCAGACGGATGCTGCGGATGTGCGCCAGCACCAGGGGGCGCTGGATCGACAGCACCCGGTCGAGCCCGCGCACCATGAACGGATGCTCGGACGAGCCCACGGGTGGTACGCCCTTGTCCCATGCGGCGTCGTCGGGGAGGGAGTGGATCTTGTGCACCTTGCGCGCCATGTTCCGATCCTAGGAAGAGATGCCGCGAAAACGCCGGGAGCCGCATCCTGGAAAGGATGCGGCTCCCGGCGTGATGAGCCCCGCGGCGCAGCCGCGGGGCCGAAAGAGTCAGACGAAGAGGTTCGCCCGCTCGAGGTCTTCGGCGAAGTCGACCTCGACCGCGTACAGGTCGGAGACGTCCATCGGCTCGAGCAGCAGGCCGTCCTCGGCGATGGCGAGCTCGAGGCCGCGCTCGAAGTAGTCCTGGTCCTCGACGCGCTGCAGCTGGCGCATGAACGCCTTCTTGTTCGCTGCCGAGATGTAGTTGATGCCGACAGCCTCGCCCAGGCCGCCCTTGACGGTCTTGGACAGTTCGTTGATGAAGCCCTCCGCCGTGACGGTGTACTTCACCTCTTCGTCGCTGACCTTGGCGGTGTTGACGGTGACGAACGACTGCTCGCGCTCGATGTACTCGACCGCGCGGCCGAGGATCATCGGGTCGAAGACCACGTCGCCGTTCATCCACAGCACACCGCTCTTGCCGGTCGCGGCGAGTGCACGCAACAGGCTCTTCGAGGTGTTGGTCTCGTCGTAGCGCTCGTTGTGCACGTAATTGACGTTCGGGAACGCCTCGATGATGGTCTCCGCCCGGTAGCCGACCACCGCGGTGATGCGGGCATCGGTGCCGAACGCGGCGCGGATGTTGTCGTGCTGCTGGCGCATGATCGTGCGGCCGTCGCTCAGTTCGGTGAGCGGCTTGGGCAGGGCGCGCCCGAGGCGAGAGCCCATACCTGCGGCGAGGATGACGGTCTGAAGAGTCACGAGTGCTCCTAAAGGAAGGTGTGTTCACGGCCGGTTCATCGACCAGACACTTCTTCGTGCCGGCTCTCATGGTAGCGAGCGAGCCTGGGAAGCCCCGGGGCCGGAGGTACCTGTTGCCATTTCGTGATCGAGTACACACTGAACACTCAGGCTCGAGAGCGGCAAAGATTCCCGTCACCATCGACGGAATTGTTGCACGGCGGACGTGGGAAGCGGGCACCCGTTGATACCTTAGGACGGTGACTGCTTCCCCGGACGACCGCACCGAGAAGGTGACCGACGCCGCGCCTGCTGCAAAGAAGCCGCCGGCGAAGCGGCCGAGTACGGCGAAGGCACCTGCCCGACGCGTCCCGGCGAAGCCCTCGGCCGGGCGCACCTCGGCGAGATCGGCCGCGGAGAAGGCTGCGGCCACCGTCGAGATCGTCGCCGAGCCGCTCATGAAGCTGCCGCCGGAGGACACAGGTGCCGTCGCGGCCAACGCGGCGGCGAAGACCACCGCAGCACGTTCTGCATCCGCGAAGTCGGCGAAGGCCGCAGCCGCCAAGAGCAACGCTGCGAAGGCGTCGGCGGTGCGCACGGCGGCACAACGGTCGGCGGCCGCGAAGACGGCGGCGAAGACCACCGCAGCACGCTCTGCATCCGCGAAGACCACGGCGGCGAAGGCGGCCGCGGCGAAGGCAGCCGCGGCGAAGGCGGCGGCAGCGAAGACCGCTGCCGCACAGAAGGCGGCTGAGGAGAAGGCGGCTGAGGAGAAGGCGGCTGCGGAAAAGGCGGCCGTGGAGACGGTAGCGCGTGACGTGATGAACGCGGAGAACCCGCTGGCCGAGGAATTCGCCGACGAACAGCGGACGGTCGTCGAGACGTCGATCGACGAGCTGTTCCCGGATGAGCCGGCTGCGGAAGAAGTCGCAGTGGGAGAACCAGAGTCGGAAGAGGTGGCGGCGGAAGTCGCACCCGTCGTCGAGCCGCCCGCCGCTGAGTCTCCGGTCGGAGAGCCCCTGGCCGAAGAGCGAACGGTCGTCCCCGCCGACGAGCCGGCGGCCGAGGCGATCTTCGCAGAGGCCGCGCCCGAGGCTCCCGCCGAAACGACCGACGCTCCGGTCGACGCGGCGTCGACCGATCGCGAGGACCCGGCGCCCGTCTCCGGGAGGATCGGCGAGCCGCCGGCATCCGACGCCACCGAGGCCATCCGCATCCGCGGTCTCGTGAAGAACTTCGGCGACAGTCGGGCCGTCAACGGAGTCGACCTCACCGTCCCGGCCGGCTCTTTCTACGGCATCGTCGGCCCGAACGGGGCCGGGAAGACGACGACCCTGTCGATCGTCGCGGGCCTGCTCCGCGCCGATGAAGGCAGCATCGTGATCTGCGGCATCGATCAGAGGGCCGAACCGCTCGCGGCCAAGAAGATGCTGGGCGTGCTGCCCGACCGGTTGCGCACCTTCGACCGCCTCACCGGAAAGCAGCTTCTGTATTACTACGGCCTGTTGCGCGGGCTGTCATCCGACGTCATCGAGAAACGCGCCGGCGACCTGGCCAGGGCCTTCGATCTCACCGACGCGCTGAGCCGCGTCGTCTCCGACTATTCGGCCGGCATGACGAAGAAGATCATGCTCGCCGGTGCCCTGATCCACTCCCCGCGCGTGCTGGTGCTCGACGAGCCGTTCGAGGCGGTCGACCCGGTCTCGTCCGCTGTGATCCTCGACATCCTCCGGGCGTACGTCGCGCATGGCGGCACGGTCGTCCTCTCCAGCCACGGTATGGATCTCGTCGAGCGGGTCTGCTCTCGCGTCGCGATCATCGTCGGTGGTGAAGTGCTGGCCGAAGGCACCATCGACGAGGTGCGCGCAGGACAGACCCTCGAAGCCCGTTTCGTCGAACTGTCCGGCGGAATCGGCGAGGTGGAGGGACTCGAGTGGTTGCACACGTTCTCCGCCTGAGAGCCGCCCTGCTCGTCGGGTCGCTGCGTGGCCAGCGCCGGATGCGCACACTGGCGGGATTCGCCGCCGTCGTCGCCGTGACCGTGGTGGTCTGCTTCGCCGTCCTCAGCCTCTCCGGCGCGCACGCGCCGGTGGCGCGCTCGGTGATCATGCTGGGCGGTGCGGCGCTGCTTCTGGGCTTCCTGGTGGGGCCGATCCTCACCGGCGCAGTCGATCAGCTCGACCCGCGCCGGTTCGCCGTCTTCGGCGTGGACGAGCGCCGGATGCCCTGGATCCTCGTGCTCGCCTCCCTCATCAGCATCCCGAGCCTCGCGCTGCTCGCCGTCCACACCAGCGTGTGCATCGTGGCGATCCGCTGGGGAACACCATGGCCGCTCGCGGTGCTCATGGGCCTCCTCGCTCTGATGTGCACGCTGCTGGTCGCGCGCATCGGCATGGCGGTCAACGCGCTGCTGCTGCCGGAGCGCCGCTCCCGCGAACTGACCGCGCTGTTCGCCCTGGTCATCGTGGTCGTCGCGTTCCCGGTCGCCGTGTTCCTCGCCTCGCTCAAGTGGGATGGCCGCGTGCCCGGCCCGGTCGCGGCCGTCACCCACACCCTCGGGGTCACGCCGCTCGCTGCTCCGTTCGGCTTCCTCTTCGACGTCGCGACGGACGACGTCGCCGGGGCCTGGATCAGCGGGACCATCGCCGTCGTCACGGCGGTGGTTCTCCTCGGCGCGTGGTCCTGGCTGGTGCGGCGACTGCTGACGACCACCGAACGTCCGGTGGCGGCGCGGGAGCGCACCGGACTCGGCTGGTTCGGTCTGCTGCCCTCGAACGCCTTCGGAGCGATCGCCGCGCGGAGTCTCGTGTACTGGCTGCGCGATCGCCGGTACATCATGAACATCATCGTCGTGCCGGTCGCCGGGGCCCTCACGGTGCTGCCGCTGCTGGTCGCCGGAGTACCGCTCGAGATCGCGGCCCTCGTGCCTGTTCCGGTGATGGCGCTGTTCTTCGGATGGTTGCCGCACAACGACGTCGCCTACGACTCCACTGCACTGTGGACGCACGTCGCGAGCGGTGTTCGCGGCATCCCCGATCGCCTGGGTCGGCTGGTGCCGATCGTTCTCGTCGCCGTGCCGACGCTCGCCGTCGCGGTGCCGCTCACACTCCTGCTGACCGGCGACTGGCGACTGCTGCTGCCGCTCACGGGGGTGGCTGCGAGCCTGCTGCTGTCGGCGCTCGGCGTATCGAGCGTGGTATCGGTCGTGGCGCCCTACGCCGTCTCGCGACCGGGGGACAGCCCGTTCCAGCAGCCGCAGCGGCCCAGCTCACGAGGGACGTACGGCCCCGCCGCCGCGTTCGTCGGGGCGATCATCGTCAGTGTCCCCACGATCTGGCTTTTCACGCGGACGCTCGTCGAGGGCGACCAGTACGGACCCGCCGCACTCTGGGTCGGAATCGCGACGGGCGTCGGCATCCTGGTCATCGGAGTGGCGGTCGGCGGCCGCATCTTCGAGCGCAGTGGGACCCGCCTCATGGAGTTCGTCGAGACGGCATGAGTCACCGCCCGTGGTGGTCGCAACGCGGCTAGACTCACGGGATGAGTACTCCGCTGGACAGCCCCGATCAGGGCGGCGTGGCAACGCTTGATCGCGAACTGGAAGAGCTCCTCCGCGAAGAGGGTCTCGAGCCGGGCGACCATGAGCGTTTCTCGCATTATGTGAAGAAGGACAAGATCCTCGAGTCGGCGCTCTCCGGCAAGCCGGTGCGCGCTCTGTGCGGCAAGAAGTGGACCCCGGGCCGCGACCCGGAGAAGTTCCCGATCTGCCCCACATGCAAGGAGATCTACGAATCGATGATGGGCTGAGTTCAGCTCAGGTCATCCTTCAGATGGCCTCGACGAACGTCGTCGGGATCGCCGGGTCGGACTTGCTGAGCGCGAGGGCCCGGACCGGAAGCTCCTCGCGCACGCGCAGATGGTGCGCGCGAGCGGATGCCGTTCCCGCCGCGCCTTCGTAGGCGGTGTCGATCTCGCCGGCGACGACCAGCGGGACTTGAAGGGCGCGGCCGTCGGGGTGCTCGGACGCGAGGTCGAGTTCTTCGAAGCCGTCGGACACGGCGACGGTCTCGGCGACGGCCACCCCGTCGGCGAGCGTGCGGAACGCCGCCTTGCGGCCACCACGGGATCCCTTGTCGGTCGACGCTTTCGCGACGCTGATCCAGGATCCTGTGCCGTCCTGCCGAGCCACGAGCTTGTAGACCATCCCCGCCGTGGGGTAGCCGGATCCGGTGACCACCGAGGTGCCGACCCCGTACGCATCCACGGGCGACGCCGCGAGGGCGGCGATCGCGTATTCGTCGAGATCGCTCGTCACCGTGATGCGCGTGTGCACCGCGCCCAGCTCGTCGAGACGGGCGCGTACCTCGCCGGCGACGATCGGCAGATCACCGGAGTCGATGCGAACGCCGCCGAGTCCGGTGCCGGCGACGCGGATCGCGGTCTCGACCCCGGTGCGGATGTCATAGGTGTCCACGAGCAGAGTGGTGTCCACGCCGAGGCTCTCGATCTGGGAGCGGAACGCGTCTTCCTCCGTGTCGTGCAGCAGCGTCCAGGAATGCGCGGCCGTGCCCATGGTCGGGATGCCCCAGCGGCGGCCCGCCTCGAGGTTGCTCGTCGATCCGAAGCCGGCGATGTAGGCCGCTCGGGCGGCTGCGACCGCGGACTCCTCGGCGGCGCGGCGCGAGCCCATCTCGGCCAGTGGACGCTCTCCGGCGGCGATGCTCATCCGGGACGCGGCGGTGGCGACGGCTGAGTCGTGATTGAGCACGCTGAGGGCCAGCGTCTCGAGCACGACGGCGTCGGCGAAGCTGCCCTCGACGGTCAGGACGGGGGAGCCGGGGAAGTACAGCTCGCCTTCGCGGTAGCCGTTGATCGATCCGCTGAACCGGTAGTCCTCGAGGTGGCGCAGAGTCTCCGCATCCACCACATGGGCGTCGCGGAGGTAGCGCAGTTCGTCGTCGCCGAAGCGGAAGTCGCGCAGCAGCGAGAGCAGGCGCCCGGTGCCGGCCAGCACGCCGAACCGGCGACCGCCGGACAGCCGGCGGGAGAACAATTCGAACACACAGGGGCGCGATGCGGTGCCGTCGCGCAGGGCGGCGGCGAGCATGGTGAGTTCGTAGCGGTCGGTGAGCAGCGCCGTCGACGTGGTCATCCGCTCAGCTTAGTGAGCGGTGAGACGCCTGCGCCGCGCAGGCGGGCGGTCCCTGACCCGGTCGAAGGGTAGGCTGGTGAGTCATGAACGACGCGCCGATCGGAATCTTCGACTCCGGTGTCGGCGGGCTCACGGTGGCTCGCGCGATCCACGCCCAGCTGCCCCGCGAGTCGTTCGTCTACATCGGCGACACCGCCCACTCGCCGTACGGCCCGAAGCCGATCGCCGACGTCCGCCGCTATTCGCTCGACGTGCTCGACACCCTCGTCGATCAGGGCGTGAAGATGCTCGTGATCGCCTGCAACACGGCATCCGCCGCGATGTTGCGCGACGCGCGCGAGCGGTACGACGTGCCTGTGGTCGAGGTGATCGGCCCCGCAGTGCGACGGGCGGTGTCCACCACCCGCAACGGCCGGGTGGGCGTGATCGGCACCGTCGGCACTATCGGCTCCCGCGCCTACCAGGACATGCTCGAGGTGAATGAGACCCTCGAGGTGTTCACCGCCGCATGCCCGCGGTTCGTCGAGTTCGTCGAAGCAGGAGTCACGGGCACCGCAGAGGTGCTCGCGACTGCCGAGGAATACCTCGCGCCGCTGCGCGAGGCCGGCGTCGACACCCTCGTGCTCGGATGCACCCACTACCCGTTCCTGCGCGGCGCCATCGGCTACGTCATGGGGGAGGGCGTGACCCTCGTCTCCAGTGACGACGAAACGGCCGGCGACGTGTATCGCCAGCTCGTGCGCGGCGACCTGCTCGCCTCACCGGATGCGACGGCGCGCTATGTCTACGAGGCGACCGGCGACTCCGCCGCCGAGTTCACCGCCCTCGCCAACCGTCTGATGGGCCACGAGGTGCGCGACGTGCAGCTGGTGCAGACCGGCGTCATCACGCTCCCCGCATCCGTACCGCGCACGCTCGTTCACCCCAACCCTGAAGGAACTCCATGACTGACATCGTCCGCGCCGACGGCCGTTCCATCGACCAGCTCCGCGACATCACGATCGAGCGCGGGTGGAGTGCGCACGCCGAAGGGTCGGCGCTGATCAGCTTCGGCGGCACCAAGGTGCTCTGCACCGCCTCGTTCACGAATGGCGTTCCGCGCTGGCTCTCCGGCAAGGGCAAGGGCTGGGTGACGGCGGAGTACTCGATGCTGCCGCGCGCGACGAACAGCCGCAACGATCGCGAGAGCGTGAAGGGCCGCATCGGCGGGCGCACCCACGAGATCTCCCGCCTGATCGGACGCGCTCTGCGTGCCGTCGTCGACACCAAGGCGCTCGGCGAGAACACCATCGTCATCGACTGCGACGTGCTCCAGGCCGACGGAGGCACGCGCACCGCGGCGATCACCGGCGCCTACGTCGCGCTCGCCGACGCCATCGAGTGGGGCCGGGACAAGAAGTTCATCGGCAAGAACGCGAAGCCGCTGCTCGATTCGGTCGCCGCCGTCTCCGTCGGCATCGTCGACGGAGCGCCCATGCTCGATCTGGCATATGTGGAGGACGTCCGCGCGGAGACCGACATGAACATCGTCGTCACCGGTCGTGGGCTCTTCGTCGAGGTGCAGGGGACCGCCGAGGGGGCGCCATTCGACAAGCGCGAGCTGGATGCACTCCTCGATCTCGGCGTCGCAGGCTGCGCCGATCTGCGCGATCGTCAGATCGCGGCGTTGAGCGTCTGATGAAGGTCGTCCTCGCGACCCACAATCCGCACAAGGTCGCGGAGTTCCAGCAGATCGTGGCGCGGACGCGGCCCGATCTCGAGGTCATCGGGTACGACGGCCCCGAGCCGGTCGAGGACGGCGTGACCTTCGAGGCGAACGCCCTGATCAAGGCTCGCGCCGCATCGGCGCACACGGGTCTTCCGGCGCTCGCCGACGACTCCGGCATCTGCGTCGACGTGCTGGGTGGTTCTCCCGGCGTCTTCTCCGCGTACTGGGCGGGGCAGCGAAAGGACGCGGCGGCGAATCTCGAACTGCTGCTCGATCAGCTGCGCGACATCGCCGACGAGCACCGCGCGGCACAGTTCGTCTCCACGATCGCTCTCGTCGCTCCGGAGGGCGAGGAGCGCGTCGTCGTCGGACGCTGGCCAGGCCGCTTGGCGCACGCCCCGTCCGGCCGCGGCGGCTTCGGGTACGACCCGATCTTCATCCCGGATGCGCAGCCCGACGGCGCCACGCGCACGGTGGCCGAGTTCACGGCGCGAGGAGAAGCAGTCGCAGTCCCATCGGGCCCGTGCCTTCGAGGAACTGATCCCCTTGTTGGCAACGCTGTAACCACTACGCTTGACGTGCATCAGATGTAGTGGTTAATCTGGCGTGCATGCGAGAACTGACTTACTACATCGGCGTCACGCTCGACGGCTTCATCGCCGGCCCCGACGACGAAGTCGACTTCTACCCCCTGACGCCCGGGTTCGAAGCGTTCCTCGGAGCACAACTGCCCGACGTGCAGCCCAGCCATGTGCGCGCGTCGATGGGAGTCGCCGACGCACCGCTCACGCAGTTCGACACCGTCCTGATGGGGCGCCGCACCTACGAGCCGGCGCTGCAGTACGGCATCACCGACCCGTACGCGCACCTGCGCACGCTCGTCTTCAGCGGATCGCTGGACGATCCGGAAGATGCGAACGTCGAGCTCGTGCGCACCGACCCGGTCGCTCGCGTGCGCGAGCTCAAGGCGGAGGAGGGCTTGGGCCTCTACCTCGCCGGCGGCGCCGGACTGGCCGGGACGCTCCTCGCCGAGATCGATCGTCTCATCGTCAAGAAGTACCCGGTGATCGCCGGCTCCGGCATCCCCATGGTCCGCCACGGGTTCGCCCCGACGCAGTTCGAACTCGACGACGTGACGCACTCTCGACAACGGTTGCGCCGTGCTCAGCTATTCACGTGTCCGTGCATAGGGTCCGCCTCAGGCGGATGTCACTTTGCGACTTCCGGGGCCGCTAGCCGGCCATCACGGATCAGCCAGTCGATTGCCTCGCTGACCGCCGACCACCCCGAACGGGCATGCCGAAAACCCAGCAGCCTTTCGGCTTTGGTCGCGCTCACGTGCGGGCTTCGCTCGATGTGATCGTAGGTGACGGCTGCGACGGATTCACCGACCCGGGCGACATACTCGGACCAGGGCAGCAGTTGAAGCTCGAGCTGGTGGCCATACTCGGTGGCGATCAGCTCGGCATACCCGCGCAGCGTCATCGACTGAACGGCGACCGAATTGAACGCCTCCCCGGCAGAACGATCGGGCTGGCTCAAAACGGCCAGGTGCAGAGCGGCGACATCGTCGGCATGCACGTGCTGCAGCAGGCCCATGCCGCGCTCGGGCAGCACTGCGCGGCCGGAGTCGATCAGATCGGCGAACACTCGCAGCTCCAGATTTCCCGCCGGATTGATCGGCACCCAACCCGGTCCGGTGATGTGCCCGGGATGGATCACAGTCGCCCGCAGACGCTCTTGACCACGGATCAGGTAATCCTCGATCCGCGCCTTGTTGACACCGTAACTGCCGAAGGGTGCTTTCCTGCTCGTCTCGTCGACGGGAATCACCAGACTGCGGCCGTATGCCCAGATGCTGCCGGTGTGGACGATATGGACCGACGGCGGCAGTGCCTCCACGAGGTGACGGGCCGAGTCGACGGTGAAGCAAGTCAAGTCGAGAACTGCGTCTGGTGCCAGCGCGGCGACCTGGGGGCCGAATGTCCCGTCGTTCTCTTCTTCTTGCCGGTTGCAGACGACCATCGCGACGTCGCTCCACGTATCGTCGGCGATGTACGGCTGCCTCTCACCGCGACTCATCACCGCGACCTGGTGGCCAGCGCGGACCAGTCGCGGCACCAAGAACGACCCGATGTGCCCGGTGCCTCCGATGACCACTGTGCGCATCTTCTGAGCATACGTGTCTGCTGAGACTGGTTCTCGTTACCCTTCCCGACTAGGCGGAAGCGGCCGATCGGGGCATGGGCCCGGTCTAGCCTGGGGACATGCACGATCATGCGCCATCGCCAGCCGGAATCCGTTCCGCGAGCAGTCGACGGCTGCTGGCGATCTCGCTGAGTCTCACCGGGACCGTGATGGTCGTGCAGATCGTCGGCGCCGTCCTCACGGGTTCGCTGGCGCTGCTGGCCGACGCCGCGCACATGTTCACCGACGCCTCCGCACTGGTGATCGCACTGATCGCGAGCGCGGTGGCCGCACGCCCCGCCGATGACCGGCGCACGTTCGGATATCAGCGCGCCGAGGTGTTCGGGGCGCTGATCAACGCGGTGATCCTGATCCTGCTCGCCGGCTGGGTCGCGATCGAGGGCATCGGGCGGTTGCTGAATCCGAGCGACGTCGAGGTCGCCGGCACGCTGATGCTCATCGTCGCCGTGGTCGGCCTGATCGCCAATGCGGTCTCGATGTGGCTGCTCAGCAGGGCGCAGAAGACGAGCATCAACGTGCGCGGCGCCTATCTCGAGGTGATGGGTGACCTCATCGGCTCGGCCGCGGTGATCGTCGCCGCCATCGTGATCCTGATCTCGGGATGGATGCCGGCGGATGCGATCGCCTCGCTGTTCATCGCGGCGATGATCATCCCGCGGGCGATCTCGTTGCTGCGCGAGGTGTTCTCGGTGCTCGCCGAGTCGGCGCCGAAGGGCACGGCGGTGAGCGAGATCCGTCAGCATCTCCTCGACTACGAGGGTGTGGTCGGCGTGCACGACGTGCACGTCTGGCAGCTCACCCGGGGCGCACCGGTGTTCAGCGCCCACGTCACCGTCGCACCGGCACTCCTCGCCGGAGGCGGGTCGGGTCGGCTGCTCGCGGATCTGCAGGCCTGTCTCGCCGACCATTTCGACGTCGAGCACTCGACCTTCCAGATCGAGCCGGCCGAGCAGTCCGAGTGCGAGCCGCATCACTCCTGATCGCCCTTCGCCGCACCGGCCGCGCCTCAGGGCTCGCGGACGATCTCGTCAGGGCTCTTGTCCGGGCGCAGACCCCGCCAGCGGGCGTGCCGGAGGATGCCGTCCGGTGTCCAGTTCGCGAACTCGACCTCGGCCACGAGTTCCGGCCACACCCACAGGGCGTCGGCGGCGTCCGGCCTCGGAACGCCCGCGAGATGTGAACGATCGGTGCGCAGCGGTTCGAGCCGGGCGGTGAGGTCGCGCAGCATCCGGTCCGTGAACCCGGTCCCGACGCGGCCGACGTAGCGCAATTGAAGCTGGGTCCCTGAGCCCGTCGAATCGTCCGGGACGCCGAGGAGCAGCGAGCCGATCCGTCCCCCTCGATCCCCCTTCCCGGGCCGGATGCCGCCGATGACGACCTCTTGTGTGCGGGTGTGCTTGAGCTTGAGCCAGGCGGGCGAGCGCAGACCCGGACGGTATGCGGATGCCGGGTCCTTGACGACGATCCCCTCCAGGCCCAGCGCGGCGCTCGTCTCCAGCGCCGCATCGACGTCGTCGAAGATCGGGGGCACGGCCACCGGGGCATCGAGGTCCTGCGCGATGCCCTCCAGCAGCTCGCGGCGATCGCGCAGCGGAAGCCCGGTGAGGTCGTGTCCGTCCAGGCTCAGCAGGTCGAAGAGCTGGTAGATCACCGGGTTCCGCACCACCTCGCGTTCGATCTCCCTGGCCGAGGTCAGGTGGATCCGGCTCTGCATCCGGCTGAAGCTCGGGCGTCCCGAGGAGTCGAAGGCGACGATCTCGCCGTCGACGATCGCGTCGCCGATCGGGAAACCGGGAGCGCCGTCGGCGGTGAGCTCGGGGTAGCGGGCGGTGATGTCAGTGCCCGATCGTGCCTGCAGCGTCATCCGTCCGTCGCGCCAGACCCCGATCGCGCGGATGCCGTCCCACTTGATCTCCGCCCAGCCGGGGGAGCTGAGCCGCCGCGCGGCGGGGGGAGTGCCGTGCTCGGCGAGCATCGGCCGGACGGTGGCCGCCGCGCGCTCGACGATGGTCGATGTCGTCTCGGTGGATCGGGCCGGCCGTGGCCGTCCCCGCCGGTGCGAGGCGCGCTCGTCCTTCATGCGGTGCAGCAACCACGAGGACTTCTCACCCTCCCCTCCTGTGCGGATCAGGGCCAGCCGGGCAGCGCCCAGCGGACCGTCACCTCGGCCGGTGAAGGTGCCGATGACCTCGTCGTCGCGCCATTTCTCGAGCTCGACGGTCCCGGTGTCCCACACCGTCATCTCCCCGGCGCCGTACTCACCCGCGGGGATCGTGCCGGCGAACGTCAGGTACTCCATCGGATGGGGCTCGGTCATCACCGCGAGGTGGTTGCGGTCGGCCGTCTCCGGCACGCCCTTGGGCACCGCCCAGCTGACCAGGACTCCCCGGTCCTCGATGCGCAGGTCGTAGTGGAGCCGGCGGGCATGGTGCTCCTGGATCACGAAGCGCCGCGTCATCCCGCCGCCGGCGGCGGAGATCCGTTCCGGCATGGGCTCCGGGGTCTTCGCCGCGTCGCGCTTGGCGAGATAGGGCGCGAGGGCGTCCTCGCCGTCAGGGTGGAGTCCGGCGAGCGGATCGATGCCCTCCGCCATCCGCGTGAGCACCTCGTGGAGGTCGAGCTGCGCGGAGGTCGGACGAGTCGTCGAGCTCCTCCCAGGTGCGCGGAGCGGCGACCCACGGTCGTGCGCGCCCGCGGAGCGAGTAGGGGGAGATCGTCGTCTTCTTGCCGTTGTTCTGACTCCAGTCGAGGAAGACCTTTCCGCCGCGCGCGGCCTTGGCCATCGTGCTGGTCGCGAGGTCGGGGTGGTCGTTCTCGATGAGGCGCGCGAGTTCCTTCACGACGGCGGAGATCTCGCTGCTGGTCTGCGTGCCGGGCAGGGGCGCGTAGAGGTGGATGCCCTTGCTGCCGCTCGTGACGGGCACGGGCGCGAGTCCGATGTCGGTGAGGATGCCGCGGGCGATCCCCGCCACCGCGGCGCATTGGGCGAGGTCGGCCCCGGGTCCCGGATCGAGATCGAGCACGAGCCGGTCGGGTCTGCCGGGCAGGCCGTCGGCGTCGAACCGCCACTGCGGCACGTGGAGCTCGATCGCCGCGACCTGGGCGAGCCACACCAGGGTCGGGATGTCGTTGACCAGTGGGTAGTCCTTCGGCCCGTCCGAGTGCTGGATCGGCATGCGCGGGATCCACTCCGGAGCGCCGGGCTCGAGTTGCTTGGTGAAGAAGGCGTCGGCAGGAGCATCCGCCGTGCCCACGCCGTCGACCCAGCGCTTGCGCGTGACCGGCCGCCCCGCGAGCTGGGGGAGCAGAAGCGGGGCGATCGTGGAGTAGTAGGCGATGATCTCGCCCTTGGTCGTGCCGGTCTCCGGATACACGACCTTGTCGAGGTTGGTGACGCGCAGACGGCGGCCGTCCACCTGCACGACCTGTCCGTCCTTCGCCATGACGTCAGGTTAGGGCACGGTGCACGTCAAGGGGCTGGTCGTGACCGGTGTGACTGGTGTTACTGGTGTGCATGAGGACGATCTGGAAGGGCGCGCTGACGTTCGGGCTCGTGAACGTCCCGGTGAAGGTGTATTCGGCGACTGAGGATCACGACGTTCCGCTGCACCAGGTGCACGAGAAGGACGGCGGTCGCATCCGCTACCAGCGCACGTGCGAGGTGTGCGGCGAGACGGTGGCATATGCCGACATCGATCGCGCCTACGTCGACGACGGGCAGACCATCGTGCTGACGAAGGAGGACCTCGGCGTCGCTCCCGGCCGAGAAGAGCCGCGAGATCGACGTGGTCGAGTTCGTGCCGACCGAGCAGGTCGATCTGCTCACCCTCGACAAGGCCGTATTACCTCGAGCCCGATTCGAAGTCCCCGAAGGCGTACGTGCTGCTGCGCAGGACGCTCGAGCAGACCGACCGCACCGCGATCGTGCGGTTCACGCTGCGGCAGAAGACGCGGCTCGCGGCGCTGCGGGTGCGCGGCAAGGTGCTCGTGCTGCAGACGCTGCTCTGGGCCGACGAGGTGCGCGAGGCGGCAGTTCCCGTCGCTGGACGAGGACGTGCAGATCTCGAAGAAGGAACTCGAGCTGTCGGCATCCCTCGTCGACAGCTACTCCGGCCGACTTCGATCCCGAGTGCGTTCGTCGACGAGTACCAGAAGGAACTGCGCACCCTCATCGACGCGAAGATCGAGGCGGGCGAGAGCTTCGACGTGTCGGCGACCTTCGCCGAGGCGGACGACGAGGAGAAGGGCGGCGAGGTCATCGACCTGATGGAGGCGCTGCGCGCGAGCGTCGCCCGGTCGAAGGAGAAGCGAACGAGTCGTCGAAGGCCGAGGACGCGCCAAGAAGCCGGCCGAAGAAGACCGGCTGACCGCGCCAGCTGAGCGTCAGTGCTTGCCGTCGCCGTCGAGGTCGGGAGCCCGTTCGAAGACCTCGGGGTCGAGGGCGAGCGCCTCGGCCTCGGCGGCAGTCCGTCGTCGACGTCCTCGCCGGCGGCTGCAGCCTTCTTGGCCTTGTAACGCTCGGAGAAGTAGTGCCACAGGGTGACCAGCGGCGGTGCCGCCGACGGCGACCAGCAGGATCACGTCGATGTAGCTCGACGACCAGGTCGCGCACCCACGGGATGTAGGCGATGAGGTAGCCGACCATGGTCAGGCCGAAGCCCCAGAGGATCGCGCCGATGAGGTTGTAGAGCGTGTACTTGCGCCACGGCATGTGCCCGACGCCCGCGGCGACCGGGGCGAAGGTGCGCACGATCGGCACGAAACGGGCGAGGATGACGGTGATGCCGCCGAAGCGCTCGAAGAACGCGTTCGTCCGCTCGACGTTCTTCTTGCTGAAGAGCCCGGATTCCTTGCGTTCGAAGATCGCCGGCCCGCCCTTGTGGCCGATGAGATAGCCGACCTCACCGCCGACGAACGCCGCGAGGGCGATCAGGAGGGTCACGACCCAGATGTTGACGCCGAAGATGTTGTTCGTGTGCGGTGCGAAGCAGGCCCGCGATGACCAGCAGCGTGTCGCCCGGCAGGAGGAACCCGACCAGCAGGCCGGTCTCGGCGAAGACGATGAAGCAGACGACGAGCAGCGCCCACGGGCCGGCCGCCCTCGATGATCGTCTGCGGGTCGAGCCAGGGGATGAGGGCGGCGTGATGCATGAGGTCCCGTCGTAGGAGGCGGTCGGCGGTGCTGGGCCAGTATAGCCGCGGCCGATCACCGGATCCTGGGGCGGGGCGGGGGGCGTTTCAGACCCGCTTCAGGGCGGCGGGCCAGACGGGAAGGATGCGGATTCTCCTGGTCGACGACGAAGTGCGTCTCGCTGACGGCATCCGGCGGGGTCTGGAAGCCGAGGGGATGTCGGTCGACGTGGTGCACGCGGGCACCGATGGCCTGCGGATGGCGGGTGAGCGCGACTACGACGCGATCATGCGCTACGACGACGGCCGTGAGTTCGAAGCGGCACTCGGCGACGACCTGTCCGTCGTCACGACCGACCCCGACGACTGAGAGCGGTGGGCCGCGGCCTCACGGCCATCGAGGTTCGGTGACGGTGCGGAAGGTGGGACTTGAACCCACACGCCCGAAGGCACAGGAACCTAAATCCTGCGTGTCTACCGATTTCACCACTCCCGCGCGGTGCAGCCAGTCTATCGACCGCTGGGCGCTCCGAACGGAGCGCCCAGCGGTTCCGCGCTTGCCTGCGTGGCTCACGCGCGTCCGGTCTCACGCCAAGCCGGTGGAACCAGGGATGAGCGGCTCTTCGGGGTGCGGAGCGAGAGGTTCGTCCGGGTGCGGCGCGAGCGGCTCATCCGGCGTCGGAGTCAATGGCTCTTCGGGATGCGTCGGCGATGGTTCGTCGGGGAAGGCCGGCGACGGCTGGGACGGCGAAGGCACTGCCGGACCGGGCGGTGTCTGACCAGGGTCGGTCGGCTCGGGGCCGGTGGGCTGCTCACCGGGCACGGAGGGAACGGCGGGGGAGGTGTCGGTCATCTCTGCTTCTCTCATTGGACGTGGATTCAACGGGTGCGGCGATCCTGACCGCCGCTGCGCCCACTCGAACACCACGTGACCTCTCCCGTCTCGGGCCTTGTTTTCTGGGGAGTGATGTGCCGAGGCCTCGCCAGTGCCGAACTCCACCTGTGGATAACTTTCGAGGCGCGCGACGGATTCTTGCAAGGATGCTCGGGTGAGTCATCCGTCCCTCCTGGTCGCCGAGCGCGTACGACTGCGCCTGCGCGCCGAAGGGCTCGATCCCTCCGTCGAACCGGATGCCGCTCGGCGGGTGGCGCAGGCCGAGGTGCGACGGCACAACGACCTCGCCCTGTCGCGCGGTGGCGCGATGATCGACGACGAGGGGGAGTGCGTGCGGGACGTGCTCGCCGCCGTCAGCGGGTTCGGGGCGTTGCAGCCGCTCCTCGATGATCCCGAGATCGAGGAGATCTGGCTGAACGGCCCCGACCGGATCTACGTCGCCCGCGGGGGAGTGTCGGAGCGCCTCGCGCTGCGCCTGACGGATGCGGTGGTGCGCGATCTGGTCGAGCGGATGCTGCAGTCCACCGGGCGGCGGGTCGACATCAGCCAGCCGTTCGTCGATGCCTCCCTGCCGGACGGATCGCGGTTGCACGTCGCCATCGCCGACGTCGTACGCGGCTCCTGGGCGGTGAACATCCGCAAATTCCTGCCCCGCTACCGCTCGCTGGATGCGCTGACGCAACAGGGGGCGCTACCACCGCACGTCGCCGAGCAGTTGCGCCACGCGATGCGCGCCGGGCAGAGCGTCATCGTGTCGGGGGCCACCCATGCCGGCAAGACGACGCTGCTCGGGGCGCTGCTCGCCTCGTGTTCCGACGTGCAGCGGATCATCACAGTGGAGGAGACCTTCGAACTCGCCGTCGACGGCCCCGATCTGGTCGCCCTCCAAGGGCGCCAGGCCAGCCTGGAGGGCAACGGCGAGATCACCCTCCGGCGGCTGGTCAAGGAGGCGCTGCGGATGCGGCCGGACCGGCTGGTCGTCGGCGAGGTGCGCGATGCCGAGGCGCTCGACCTCGTGCTCGCCCTCAACACCGGCGTCCCCGGCGCCGCCACGGTGCACGCGAACTCCGCGGCCGAGGCGATGGACAAGCTCACCATCCTCCCCCTGCTGGCCGGACGCAACATCGACCGTGCGTTCATCGCGCCGGCGCTCGCCGCTGCCGTCGACCTGGTGGTGCACTGCGTCAGGGATGCGGCCGGGGTTCGCCGGGTGGAGGAGGTCATCGCACCGACGGGCGAGATCGTGGAGGGACGGATCATCACCAGGACCGTCTACCGCGTGGGGGCGGAAGGCTCGCCGCAGATTTCCGGTACGCGCAGCGCCGAACGCTCACGGGGTGCCGTGGGAGCGTGGCGCCCGGAAGAGGTGCGACCATGACGGTCCTGCTCGGAGCGCTCCTCGCCGGCGGCATCCTCCTGTGCGTGTCGCCGTGGCTCTGGCCGCAGCGGCCGCGGGAGGAGCGGGCTCCGAGACGCAGCAGGCTCACTCGACTTCTCGAGGAAGCCGGCTACGGCGCCGTCGCGCAGCGCGTCGTGATCGCGGTGATCCTCGCCGTCGGACTCTCGGCGGCCTCCGTCGTCTGGCTCCTCACGGGACTGCTCGTCCTCGCGGCCCTCGCCGCAATCGTCGGCGGGGTGGCGCCGATCACGTTCCTGCGCGCACGGCGGCTCCGGCTCCGCAAGGCGCGCCGCCAGCTCTGGCCCGACGTCTGCGACCTGCTCATCGCGTCGATCCGGGTGGGGCTGTCGCTGCCCGATGCGGTCGCGAGCCTGGCGGAGTCCGCACCGGGAATGCTGCGCCCCGCCTTCGCCGTGTTCGCACGCGACCTGCGCGCCACCGGGCGCTTCGAGAGCAGTCTCGATCGGCTGAAGGCATCGTTGGCCGATCCGATCGCGGATCGGATCATCGAGACGCTGCGCATGGCGAGGCAGGTCGGCGGCACGGAACTCACCGGCGTCCTCCGGGCGCTCTCGTCATCAGTGCGGGCCGACGCGGCGCTCCGGGGCGAGGTCGAGGCGCGGCAGTCGTGGATTCGTGGCGCGGCGGTGCTCGGCGCGGTGGCGCCGTGGGTCATCCTCGGACTGCTGGTGATGCGGCCGGAGGGCGCGTCGGCCTACGGCAGCCCGGAGGGGGTCGTGGTGATCTGCGCGGGTGCTGCCGTCTCGGTGATCGCCTTCCGGATCATGCTTCGCGTCGGACAGCTGCCGGAGCCACGGCGGTGGTTCGGATGAGCGCACTCTCGGACATCGCCCTCTCCGTCCTTCTCGGCGGAACGCTCGCGGCGGGGCTGCTCACCGCTCTCGCCGCGCTGCCACGGTGGCGGGCGGCATCGTTGAGCGTGCGCATCGCTGCCTACGTGCGGGATGTCGTCGCCGACGAGGCACTCCCGCCGGGAGTGCTGCCCCGCGCCGGAGTGCTCCCCGCTGCGACGGGAACAGTGTGGCGGCGCCTGCAGGGCATATTCGAGCGGATGCTCGGCGGGGGCGACGTCCTTCGGCAACGCCTGGCGCAGGCGGGGCTGCGCACCGATCCGACGACGTTCCGAGGGCGGCAACTGGCCTGGGCGCTGGCGGGGATAGGCGCCGGCGCGGTACTCGTGATCGCTCTCGTCCTCGCCGGACGGATGACCGCGCCGGTCGTGTTGCTGCCGCTGATCACCGGGGCCGTCGCAGCCGTCGTCTACGACACGCAGCTCGCGAGCCGTGCCAGAGCGCGGCGGGCCAGGCTCACCGATGAGCTGCCGACCACGCTGGAGTTCCTCGCGCTGTGCCTGTCGGCCGGGGAGGGCCTTCTCGACGCGCTGCGCCGGGTCTCGGCCGTCGGCTCCGGCGAGTTGACGGGCGAGTTGCGCCAGGTGGTGCTGGCGGTGAACACGGGTTCCCCGCTCGCCGATGCGCTGACCGAGATGGCGGCACGCCTTCAGCTGCCTGGCCTTTCCCGTGCCGTCGACCAGATCGTCGCCGCCCTCGAACACGGAGCTCCGCTCTCCGGTGTGCTGCATGCGCAGGCGGGAGATGCCAGGGAAGACGCCAAGCGGGTGCTGATCGAGCAGGCCGGGCGCAAGGAGATACTGATGCTCCTCCCGCTCGTCTTCCTGATCCTTCCCCTCTCCGTGCTCTTCGCCGTCTATCCCGGCTTGTTCATCCTGCGACTCGGCATCGGCTGAGTCACCGACGAAAGGACCCCTCATGACAACACTCCGACGCCGGTGGGCGGAGGCCGTCGACTACGCACGTACGTTCGCCGACGACGATTCCGGCGACGTGCCCGGCTGGGTGCTGGTCACACTCATGACCGCGGGCCTGGTGGTTCTCATCTGGGCCGTCGCGGGCCCCGCACTGACCGCCCTGTTCGAGCAGGCGATCCAGCGGGTGTCCGGACTCTGACATGCGGGCGGTGCGGGGCGGGATCGCGGACGAGCGCGGATCGAGTCCGGTGGAGTTCGTGCTCGTCGGCACGCTCCTCACCGTGCTCACCCTCGCGGTGCTGCAGCTCGCGCTCGCCGTCTACGTGCGAAACGTCGTGCACGACGCCGCCGTCGAAGGCGCATATCACGCCGCTCTCGCCGATACCGGACTCGAGGAAGGCGCCGACCGGTCGCGTCTGGCGATCACCCGTGCCGTCGGTCCCGATTACGCCGGTGACGTCGCCGTGGGCACGACCCAGGAGTTCGGGCACACCGTCGTCGAGATCCGCGTGCGCACCACCCTCCCGGTCATCGGGCTTCTGGGCATCCCGTACGGGCTGGAGGTGGAGGCGCATGCGCCGATGGAGTCGCTGGGGGAGGAGTGACGACGGTTCCGCCGCGCTCGAGTTCATCACCGTCGGGGTGATCCTGCTCGTCCCGCTGGTCTACCTCGTGCTCGCACTCGGCGTGATCCAGGAGCAGACGCTGGGGGCGGAGGCCGCGGCGCGGCACACGGCCCGCGTGATCTCCCAGGCACCGGATGCCGAGACCGCCGCGGCCCGCAGCGATGCGGTCCTCGCCGGCATCATCGACGAATACGGCCTCGATGCGAGTGCGGTGCAGGTGTCGATATCGTGCACCCCGGCTGGGGCTGCGTGCCCGTCGGCGGGGGCCACGATGATCGTCACCGTGAGGACCTCGGCGAGTCTGCCGCTCGTCCCGCCCCTGTTCGGGCTCGATCGGATGGCCACCGTCCCCCTGGAGGCATCGGCAGTGCAGAAGGTCTCACGACTGTGGGGTGAGGGATGAGCGACGGCCTACGCGATGACGAGGAAGGCAGCATCCTGCTGCTCACCCTCGGCTACGTGCTGCTGGCGCTCGCCGTGCTCTTCGTCTGCGTCTGCGCCACCGACCTCTACATCGCGCAGAAGCGTCTGGACGCCCTCGCCGATTCTGCGGCGCTCGCCGGAGCGGATGGCTTCACGCTCGTCGTCTCGGGGGAGAGCGTCGCAGCGGAGCTGAGCGACGAGGGCGTGCACGAACAGGCCGCCGCCCTCCTCGCCGCACTCCCGGCCGATGCGACCCTGGTCGACGCCACCTCGCCGGACGGCGTCTCCGCGCACGTCACGCTCACGGCCGCCTGGTATCCGCCGTTGTTCTCGCCGTTCGTTCCCGGCGGCATCCAGCTGGAGGCCAGCGCGACGAGCCGCACCGCCCTGCAGTGAGGCGCAACCGGGTTCAGCCGCGGTCGTGCATTCGGGTCAGGAGTCCGCGGATGCGGCGCTGCACACCACCCGCGAGTTCCCTCGGCAGGGCATCGACCGGCCACCAGCGCACGTCCTCCGACTCGTCGCTGACGGTGATCTCGGCATCCTGATCGACGATCACCGCGATCCCGATATCGAGGTGCGAGGCACAGCGGCCGAAACCCGACGAGAGGGAGTGGTGGTCGAGGTCATAGGCGAGGGAGCCGTCGGCGACCGCATCGAGCCGGATGCCGGTCTCCTCGTGGAGTTCGCGCAGAGCCCCCGCCGCGATCGACTCGTCGCCTTCCTCGAGATGGCCGCCCGGCTGCACCCAGAACCGGCCCTTCCCGTGGAAGACGAGCAGCGTATGACGCAGCGCCGGATCGAATACGACGCACGACGCCGTGGCGTGGTCGGGGCCGGAGGTCCGCGACATCGGCGAATCTCCGTGCACGAAGAACGACGCGAAATCTTCCTGGGCTGCCCGCTCGACGGCATCACGCGGCGTGAAATCGCGGACCAGGGCCGACATGCTCGCCGCCAGGACGACGCTCACTCCGCTGTCCCTTCCGGGTCTGTTCGTTCCGCTCGCGGAACGAACCGCGGGATCCAGCGCAGGAACCCGGCTGCGCCGACGAGGCCGATCACGCCCATGACGCCGGCGGCGATCGAAAGGGATGCGACGGCGGTGATCCCGGACACCAGAAGCGGGGCGATCGCGCCACCGGCATCCGTCAGTGTCCGCCAGGACCCGAGGAATGCCGCCGGCTCCCGCTTCGGTGCCACGTCGGCGCCGAGCGTGAGCAGGATGCCGCTGGAGAGGCCGTTGCCGACACCGAGCACCGCTGCGAGCATCCCGAACCACAGCGCCGCAGAATCTCCGTCGTGCGTGAATGCCAGCGCGAGGAAGCCGAGCCCCATCAGCGAGCATTGCCGGCATCGCCGCCCACAGCCTGCCGAACCGGTCCATCACCTGGCCGCTCGCATAGAACAGGGCGAAGTCGATGGCGCCGGAGACTCCGACGACCAGCGCGATCGTCGACGCATCCAGCCCCAGCGACAGACCCCACAGTGGCAGCACCACCTGACGGGCCGAACGCACTGCCGAGAGCGTCGCCGCCGCGAGTCCCAGTCGGCCGAGCACGCCCCGCTGCTCCCACATGGTGCGGAAGATGCCGGTGCGCTCGATCGTCGGGATCGAGCCGCTCACCGCTTCGCCCGAATCCTCGGCGACATGAAGCGGCGTCACCGGCCGCGCCGGAGGTGTGGTGTTCTCCGGATCCGGCCCGAACAGAACGAGCAGCACCATCACGACGAGGCACGCGAGGAAGAACCAGATCGCCGCGATCTCGCTCCCGAAGAGCTGCAGGAGGACCGCCGCGATGAAAGGACCGATGAACATGCCGAGACGGAAACTGCCGCCGAGCATCGACAGCGCCCGCGCCCGCACGGCGAGCGGCACCCGGGTGGTCATGAAGGCGTGCCGGGCAAGACCGAAGGCGGCGGCGCACAGCCCGAGCAGGAAGACGGATGCGGCGAGCACGCCGAGCGACGGTGCGAACACCATCCCCGCCCCGGCGATGATCGCGATCACTCCGGCGATCACCATCGTCATGCGTTCGCCGATCCGCGCCACAGCCCAGCCGGCAGGCAGATTGCCGCAGAGCTGGCCGATCACCAGTGCCGAGGTGATGAGCGCGGCGAACGCGACGTCGGCGCCCATCCCCACCGCGATCACCGGGATCAGCGGGATCACCGCGCCCTCGCCGAGCGAGAAGAGGATGGTCGGCAGGTACACCATCGGCCCGAACTCTCTCAGGACCCTCGATGCACTGCTCACGCCTTTCACGTTACCCCCGCGGGCGCGGTGCGCTGCCCGAGCCGATCCGTCCCCGCGCGAACACGCGGCACGTTAGGCTGAAGTGCCATGCTCGAACTCGATCTCTCCGCCGACATCCAGGCCCTGCGACTCACCTTCGGTGATATTCGCGAGGTCGTCGATGTCGAAGCGCTCCGCACTGAAATCGCCCGTCTCAACGAGGAAGCCGGTGCTCCGGACCTCTGGGACGACACCGAGCGCGCCCAGAAGGTGACCAGCGCCCTGAGCCACCGCCAGTCGGAGCTCGCCCGCATCGAGGGGATCGCCGGGCGACTCGACGACCTCGAAGTCCTCGTCGGCCTCGCCAACGAGATGGGCGACGAGGAATCGGCGCAGGAGGCGCGCGCCGAGCTCACCGCCCTCACCGAGCTGATCAACCAGCTCGAGGTGCAGACCCTGCTCGGCGGCGAGTACGACGATCGTGCCGCCATCATCACGATCCGCTCCGGCGCCGGCGGCGACGACGCCACCGACTTCGCCGAGATGCTCATGCGCATGTACCTGCGCTGGGCGGAGCAGCACAAGTACCCGGTCAAGGTCATGGACACCTCCTACGCAGAGGGCGCCGGAATCAAGTCGGCCACGTTCGAGATCGACGCCCCCTACGCGTTCGGAACGCTGTCCGTCGAGGCCGGCACCCACCGTCTCGCCCGTATCAGCCCGTTCGGCTCCGCCGACAAGCGTCAGACCAGCTTCGCCGCGGTCGAGGTCATTCCGCTCATGGAGGAGGCCACTGCGGTCGAGATCCCCGAGGGCGACATCCGCGTCGACGTCTTCCGCTCCTCGGGCCCTGGTGGCCAGTCGGTCAACACCACCGACTCCGCCGTGCGCCTGACCCACCTGCCGACCGGCATCGTCGTGTCGATGCAGAACGAGAAGTCGCAGATCCAGAACCGCGCTGCGGCGATGCGCGTGCTGCAGACCCGCCTGCTCCTGCTGCAGAAGGCCGACGAGGCCGCGAAGAAGAAAGAGCTCGCCGGAAACATCACGGCGAGCTGGGGCGACCAGATGCGCTCCTACTTCCTCTACGGGCAGCAGCTCGTCAAGGACCTCCGCACCGGCCACGAGTCCGGCAACCCGGCGGCCGTGTTCGACGGCGACCTCGACGGCTTCATCTCGGCGGGCATCCGCTGGCGCAAGCGCAAGGTCGAGGACTGACCTCAGATTCATGCAGAAGGCCCGGGAGCGGTTCGTTCCCGGGCCTTCTCCATTCAGAGTGAGATCACTGCATGAGGCAGGTCACACCCGAGTCGGTGAACTCCTCCGTGAATGCGGTGAGCGCATCGGCGTCGGTGAACATCTCGTCACCGTTCGCGATGACGCGCAGGGTGTCGTCGGCGATGTCGGAGGCCACGAACGCCTCGCTGATGCAGGTGACCTGCTCAGGGGCGTAGGACTCTCCTTGCCCGGACAGGGTAAGGATTTCGGTGAGGCCCGCAGACACCTCTTCGACGGTCGGTCGACCGGTCGAGGTCTCGTCGGTGGTGCCCTCGGTCTCCTCCGGCTGCGGCGCGGACTCCGACGGGATGGAGGTCGGGAAATCGTCCATCTCGCTCTGCACGCCTTCGGCGAAGGCGAACAGGTAGACGAACGACATCACGATGCCGATGATCGTGCCGACGACGGCGAGCGAGAGGCCCGCGATCCCCGGCCACTTCTTGCCCTTGAGGAACAGCGACACGATCGAGAGCACGAACCCGACGCCCAGCAGCACGAAGCCGAACACGCCGATCACCGGGATGAAGACGAGGATCGTGCCGAGAACGGCGAGTCCGAGTCCGATGATCCCGAGAACCGAGGGCTTCTTGGGCCCCTCATCCGCTGCCGGATACCCACCGGCAGCACCGGTCGGTGCCGCACCGGGGTAGGAGGGAGCGGCGCCCGGGTACGACGGTGCCGCCGCCGGGTAGGCGGGGGCAGCGTAGTCGGGGGCACCGGTCTGGTAACCCGGGGCCGCGGCGGGGGCGGTTCCGGAGTAGGGGGCTTCCGGCGCATACGGCGGGAGGTCGCCGTCGCTGATCGGGGTGGTCGCAGCGGTCTCGCCCGGTGCGGCGAAAGCCGCGGCGGACTGCGCGTCGGCCTCTGACGCTGCCGGAGCGGATGCCTCGCTCGACGGGCGGATCACGGTGTCATCGAGGGAATCCCCTCCCGCGGCCGCGGACGGTTCGGGCGTGGAGGCCACCTCGGGAGCGAAGTGCTCGGTCCACTGCTGCCCGTCCCACCAGCGCTGTCGCCCGGAGCCGTCGTCGTACCATCCTGCAGGTGTCGTCATTTGGGGTCCCCCTCGAAATCGTCCGCCGACGCAGAACGCGCGAATCGGCTCCCTCATATATAGCAGTGACTGGTGACGTCGCGGGGTGTCGCTCGCCATCGCCGCACGAGGCGCGCTTAGGCTCGTACCGCCATGATTCGGTTCGAGAATGTCACGAAACGCTATCGCGGGACCGCCAGGCCCGCGCTCTCCGGTGTCGACTTCGAAGTCCAGCGGGGAGAGTTCCTCTTCCTCGTCGGAGCCTCGGGGTCCGGCAAGTCGACCTGCCTCAGGTTGATCCTCCGCGAAGAGATCCCGTCGACCGGACGAGTCGCCGTGCTCGGGCGCGATCTGCGCTCGCTCGCGAGCCGCAAGGTGCCGTACTTCCGCCGGCACATCGGCGCGGTGTTCCAGGACTTCCGCCTGCTGCCGTCCAAGACCGTGTATCAGAACGTCGCGTTCACGCTCCAGGTCACCGGCTCTTCGCGCGGATTCATCCAGCAGGCGGTGCCCGAGGCGCTCGCGCTCGTCGGTCTCGACGGCAAGCAGAAGCGGATGCCGCATGAGCTCTCCGGCGGCGAGCAGCAGCGTGTCGCCATCGCGCGTGCGCTCGTGAACCGCCCGCAGGTGCTGCTGGCCGACGAGCCCACGGGCAACCTCGACCCCGCCACGTCTGTGGACATCATGCAGCTGCTCGCGCGTATCAACGCCGGCGGCACGACCGTGCTGATGGCGACACACGAGGCCGGCTTCGTCGACCAGATGCAGCGGCGCGTGATCGAGTTGCGTGACGGCGAGATGGTGCGCGACGAGGTGCACGGCGGTTACGGCGACACGTCGAACATCCCGCGCCTGGTGCCGGAGGAAGTGCGTGGCGCGGCAGCCGTCGCAGCCCTCACCGCCGTGCAGGAGGTGCAGCGCCAGACCGCCGATCTCTCGGTGGTGCGCGCCGCCCTCGCGGAGGAGCTGAATGCTCAGCGCCGCGCGGCCGCATCGGCGCCCGCACCGGAACGCGCAAGCGCGAAGTCGTCTGAGACGTCCCATCCGGAGGGCTCCGTCGAGGAGGCCGCTCCCACGCTCGGCGATGTCTCGGAGCCGGCCGTGGCAGTGGGCCCCCGCACGCATCCGATCCTGCTGCCCCAGGTCGACGTCGCCGAGCTCGGCGTCGCCGACCGGCTCGGTCTGTCCGACGCCGATGACGAGGAAGTGGGACCGACCACATGAGATTCGGTCTGATCCTCACGGAGGCCCTCGGCGGTCTTCGTCGCAACATCTCGATGGTGATTTCCGTCGTGCTCGTGACATTCGTCTCGCTGACCTTCGTCGGCGCCGCCATTCTCATGCAGGCGCAGATCGGCACCATGCGCGGCTATTGGACCGAGCGCGCCCAGGTCGCGGTGTACATGTGCTCCGGTGTGTCCGAGTCGCCGACGTGCCTCAACGGCTCCGCCACCGAGGAGGAGGTGCAGATCGTCCGCAGCCAGATCGAGGGCGACGCGCTCGCGCCGCTCATCGCCGACGTGCGATTCGAGACCAAGGACGAGGCCTACGCCAACATCGTCGAGCAGATCGGCGCGGAGAAGGCCAGCGTCTTCACCGCCGACCAGATGTCCGAGAGCTTCTTCGTGACGTTGAAGGATCCGAATCAGTCCCAGGTGCTGGTCGAGGCGTTCAGGGGCGTCGCCGGCGTGGAGCAGGTGGCCGACCAGTTGCAGTACCTCGAACCTCTCTTCTCCGCGCTCACCGTCGCGACCTACATCGCCGTCGGCATCGCCGTGCTCATGCTGATCGCCGCGATCCTGCTGATCGCCACGACGATCCGGCTCTCGGCGTACGCCCGGCGCAAGGAGATCGGGATCATGCGCCTGGTCGGAGCATCCAACCGCTTCATCCAGACCCCGTTCGTGCTGGAGGGCGTCTTCGCGGCGTTCCTCGGCTCGGCCCTGGCCAGTGTCGCGGTCGTTGCCGGCGTGCACTTCGGCGTCGACGGCTACCTGCGCGGCCGGGTGCCCTTCATCACCACCTGGGTGACCATGCAGGATGCGGTGCTCGTCGTGCCGGTCCTCATCGGCATCGGCATCGTGCTCGCCGCACTGTCGGCCGGATTCGCGATCCGCCGTTGGTTGCGCACCTGACCAGGATTTGGGTCCCTGAGTCTGCCGAAGGGTAGACTGAAAGGCTGTCGTGCGCCCGCACGACACGGATCAGGAGAGCATCATGCCCAGGGAACGCGGGGAGAAGGTCGTCGCGACCAATCGTCGCGCACGTCACGACTACAACATCGAGAAGTCGTACGAGGCGGGGATGGTGCTCACGGGCACCGAAGTGAAATCGCTGCGCCAGGGGCGCGCCAACCTGAGCGACGGATACGCGTTCATCAAGGGCAACGAGGTGTTCCTCGACTCCGTGCACATCCCGGAGTACTCCCAGGGGCACTGGACGAACCACTCGGCGAAGCGCATCCGCAAGCTGCTCCTGCACCGCGAGGAGATCGCGAAGCTCTCCCACGCGGTCTCCGCGGGCGGCTACACGCTGGTGCCGTTGAAGCTGTACTTCGCCGACGGGCGTGCGAAGGTCGAGATCGCCCTCGCGAAGGGAAAGCGCGAGTACGACAAGCGGCAGACCCTGCGCGAGCGTCAGGACACCCGCGAGGCCGAGCGCGCGATGCGCAGCCGCAACCGCGTCGGCGAATAGCACCTTCGACGAGCTCAGGGACCGCGGTCAGAGCTGCGGCTCGAACCCGAACACGCGCCCGAGGAACGTCAGCTCGCGTTCCAGCGAGTCGACGATCGTCTCCGTCTTGCGGAAGCCGTGACCCTCGCCCGGGTAGATCACGTACTCGTGCGGGACGCCGTGCGACGCCAGCGCCTCGCTGATCGCCTCGGACTGCGACGGCGGCACGACGAGGTCGTCCGCGCCCTGCATCAGCAGCACCGGCACATCGATGCGTTCGGCATGCGTGAGCGGTGAACGGTCGATGTAGACCTGCTCGGCCTCCGGAAGCGCGCCGATGAGCCCACCCAGGTAGTGCTTCTCGAAGTCGTGGGTGTCCTCGGCGAGCGTGCGCAGATCGCCGATCCCGTAGCGGCTGATGCCGGCGGCGAAGACGCCGCCTCGCACGAGTGCGCACAGCACGGTCCAGCCTCCCGCTGAGCCGCCGCGGATCGCGATGCGCCGCAGATCGGCGGCGCCCGTTCCCGCCAGTCCGCGCGCCGCGGCCAGCACGTCATCGACATCGGCGACGCCCCACACCCCGTTCAGCCGCTCCCGGTAGGCGCGACCGTACCCCGTGGAGCCGCCGTAGTTGACATCCAGCACGCCGATCCCGCGGCTCGTGTAGAAGGCGATGGCGGCGGAGGCGGCGCCGGACGCGTGCGCGGTCGGTCCACCATGCACGAGGACGATGTACGGCGGCAGCTCACCGGCTGCGGCAGAGGCATCCGGATGCGCCGGCGCGTAGTCGAAGGCGTGCACCGGGCCGTTCGGTCCGTCGAACGAGACCGCACGGGCCGGCGGCATCCATTCGGCGTCGAGGACTCGTCCGCCACGGACGACGATGACCTCTCCCGAGTCGATGTCGGCGCACCACAGCCCCGCTTCGGCGCCGGATCCGCCGCCGGAGAGGAGCACGCGCGAACCGGAGACGTCATCGACGCTGACGTGGGCGTCGGCCGGCACATCCAGCCGGCGTACGCCGCCGTCAGGGTCGATGACCACGACCTCGTCGCGCCCGTTCGTGCGCACGGCGACGATCCGGCCGTCGGGCAGGGGCCGGTACCAGCGGTTGCCGAGTACCCAGAGGCCGTAGCCGGTGTCGGCGTCCGCCGGGGCGACCGGCTCCGGCGCGCTCCGGAGACTCGTTCCGTCGAGGGCGATCCGGTGCAGTCCCCACCGTCCGCCCGGGTCGTCTGCGAAGAGCAGCTCGGATTCGCTCACCCACTCCGGCTGCAGGGCGGCCTTCGTGGGCACGTCGACGCGAGCGCCGCCGTCGAGAGCGCAGATCGTGAGAGTGGCGTGCTCCCACGGCATCCGCTCTGCGCTCCATCCGACCCAGGCGATCCGTGATCCGTCGGGGGAGAGCGCGGGGTGCGCGAAGAAGCCGGGACCCTGGCCGAGCACGCGCACCCCGTCGTCATCGGCGGCGGCGGCACCGTCGAGCGGGATCTCGACGATCGCGCGCATGTGCGGATCGGATCGCAGGTCTTCGCGCACGGCCAGCAGCCGCCCGCCCTGCAGACTGAGCCCGCCGTAGCGCGGTCCTGCCGCGGTCAGAGGCTCCGGCTCCGCGCCGGGCGCGAGCCGGCGCACACGCTGGTCGCCGGCATCGACGAAGTAGAGCGCGCCATCGGCATCCGCCGTCCATGCCCCGCCGCCGTACTCGTGCACCCGGGAGCGCGCGTTCCACGGCGCCGGCAGCAGCTCGCGGCCGGAGGAGCTGCGGACGGTGACGCGGCCGCCCTCTGCCGGTACCGACTCGCCCCACCAGAACTCGTCACCCACGAAGAGGGCGCCGTCGATGCGCGGAGCGGATGCCGCGACATCCGCCGCCGAGAACGGGGAGGACCAGGAGCCGTAGGGAGTCGCCATGCATCGAGCTTAGGTCGGCAGTGTGACGTCGTATGTCGTGGTGCGTGCGCAGACCGGGTCGGCTGTTCTACGTTGCTGGAAACGCCCGGTTCGCCCCGAGCGTGGTGCGACAGCCGAGCCCGGCACCCGCCCGCGAACGACAGGCCTGTTCCGTCGTGCGCGGCTGCCCCGTCCGTCTGCCACTCAGGAGAGAAGATGCCCGAGGAAATCACCCCCGGCACCGCTCGCGTGCCGTTCTCCTTCGAGCTCTATCCGCCGCGCTCGGAGTCGAGCGAAGAGGCCCTCCACGAGACGGTGCGCCAGCTCGCCGCCGCGGGTCCCGAGTTCCTCTCGGTCACCTACGGTGCCGGCGGCTCCACCGGCGGACGATCCCTCGACGTCCTCCGCTACATCCGCGCCCACACCGACGTCGAACCTCTCGCGCACCTCACCTGCGTGGGGAACACCTATGCCGGAGCGGCGCGGCTCATCCGGGAGTTCCTGGATGCCGGCATCCTCAGCTTCCTCGCACTCCGCGGAGACCCGCCGGAAGGTCAGACGGAGGCATTCCTGGGTGACCTGGAGAGCGCGGCGCAGCTGGTGCAGCTGATCGATCGCGTGCAGGCGGAGCGCGCTCCGTACGAGGAGTCGCCGGTCCCCGGTTTCCCGAGAGCAGCCAGGGTCGACCCTCGACGCAAGGTCAACATCGCCGTCGCCGCGTTCCCGAAGGGGCATCCGCGGGCCACGCACCGTACGCAGGATGTCGAGGCGCTGCTCGCCAAGCAGGCCGCAGGGGCGACCTTCGCGATCACGCAGCTCTTCTTCCACCCCGACGACTATCTCGCCTTCGTCGAGCGTGCGCGGAGCGCCGGCGTCACGATCCCGATCCTGCCCGGCATTATGCCCATCACTTCGCACGTGCGTCTCGCCCGAGTGCTCGAGCTGACCGGAGAGGATCTCCCCAGTGAGCTCGCCATCGCCCTCGAGGTCGAGCCGACCCCGGAAGGCCGCCGTGAGATCGGGATCGAATGGGCGGCGCGCCTCGCCCGCGAGGTCGTCGCAGGGGGCGCCCCGGGCGTGCATCTCTACGCCTTCAATCAGCACGACACCGTCCTCACCGTTCTCGCAGAAGCCGGCATCCTCCCGGCCCTGCGCCATTAGACCCCGCCGAAAGGAAAGACCATGACCGCATTCCCCGAGGGAACCATCCTCGGCTACCCCCGCATCGGGCGCCGCCGCGAACTGAAGAAGGCCGTCGAGGCGTTCTGGGCCGGCCGCATCGACGAGCAGGAGCTCGAGCGCACTTCCGCAGAGCTGCGGGCGACGACGCGTGAGCGGCTGGCGTCACTCGGCCTGGGGCGTACCGACTCCGCGATCCCCGAGTCGTTCTCGTACTACGACCAGGTGCACGACGCTGCCGTCACGGTCGGGGCGATCCCGACGCGCTTCGAAGGCCTGCGCGCCGAGGACGGCACGATCGGCCTGGCCGCGTACTTCACCATCGCCCGCGGCGAGGGGGAGCGCGCGCCGCTCGAGATGACGAAGTGGTTCGACTCGAACTACCACTACCTGGTGCCGGAGATCGGGCCGGAGACGGTCTTCTCGCTCTCCAGCGATCGCCTCGTGCGCGAGGTGGCCGAGGGCATCGCTGCCGGCTTCGTGACCCGTCCGGTGATCGTGGGCCCGGTGACGCTGCTGGCCCTGGCCAAGGCGTCGGATGGCGCGCCGGAGGGCTTCGACCCGCTGACCCGTCTCGACGACCTGCTGCCCGTCTACGTCGAACTCATCGCGCGCCTCAAGGCCGCGGGAGCCGAGTGGGTGCAGATCGACGAGCCCGCGCTGGTCAGCGAATCGCTTCCCGCGTCGGTCGCACAGCTGTCGGATGCCGCCGCACGCGCGCTCGCGGTACTCGGTGGCGCGACCGATCGCCCGTCGATCCTCGTGGCCGCGCCCTACGCCGAGCTCGGCGAGGTGTTCCCGGTGCTCGCCGCCGCGCCCGTCGAGGCGATCGCGGTCGATCTCGTCCGCGGCGGTGTGCCCACGGCGGCCGCCGGACTCGAGGGCAAGTCCCTCGTCGGCGGCGTCATCGACGGCCACAACATCTGGCGCGGCGACCTCGCGGCGGCCTACGACAAGCTCGAGGCCCTGCGTGGGCTCGGAGCGGCCGCTGTGGCGGCATCCACGTCGACGTCGCTGCTGCACGTGCCGCACGACGTCTCCGAGGAGGCCAAGCTCGACGCGCGCCTGGTCTCCTGGCTCGCGTTCGCCGATCAGAAGGTCGAGCAGGTCGTCGCCCTCGCCCGTGGCCTCGGCCAGGGTCGCGAGGCGATCGCGGCCGAGCTCGCTGAGGCGTCCGCGGCTCTCGAGGACCGCCTGAGCGCGCCCGGAGTCCGTGACGGCCTCGTGCGTCAGCGCGAGCTCGTCGACGCCGACTTCTCGCGGATCACCTATGAGGAGCGCGAGACAGCACAGGAGGCGCTGGGCCTGCCCGCCCTGCCGACTCACCACGATCGGCTCGTTCCCGCAGACCGGCGACATCCGCCGGGCGCGCGCGCAGTTCGGGCGCGGGCGAGCTCCCGCAGGAGGACTACGAGGACTTCCTGCGTCGCGAGATCGACGAGCGTCGTCGCGCTGCAGGAGGAGCTCGGACTCGACGTGCTGGTGCACGGCGAGCCGGAGCGCAACGACATGGTGCAGTACTTCGCCGAGCACCTCGATGGCTTCGCCGTCACCGAGAACGGCTGGGTGCAGTCCTACGGCTCGCGCTGCGTGCCGCCCGTCGATCCTCTGCGGTGATGTCTCGCGTCCCGCGCCGATCACGGTGCGACTGGTCCGCGTACGCCCAGTCGCTGACCGTGAAGCCATGAAGGGCATGCTCACCGGACCGGTCACGATCCTGGCATGGTCGTTCGTGCGCGACGACCAGCCGCTGGGCGAGACGGCCAACCAGGTCGCGCTGGCGCTGCGCGACGAGGTCGCCGACCTCGAGGCGGCCGGCATCGAGATCATCCAGGTCGACGAGCCGGCGCTGCGCGAGCTGCTTCCGCTGAAGCAGCGCCGACCAGCCGGCATACCTCGACTGGTCGGTCGGCTGCGTTCCGCCTCTCCACGGCGTGGCGCGGCCGCAGGCACGCAGATCCACACCCACCTGTGTTACTCGGAGTTCGGTGACGTCATCGACGCGATCCGCGGCGCTCGACGCCGACGTGACCTCGATCGAGGCGGCGCGCAGCCGCATGGAGGTCGTCACCGACATCGCCGAGGTCGGCTTCGACCACGGGATCGGACCGGGTGTCTACGACATCCACTCGCCCCGCGTTCCGAGCACCTCCGAGATCGAGGCGCTGCTGCGTCGTGCGGTCGCGGAGATCCCCACGCGCCAGCTCTGGGTCAACCCGGACTGCGGTCTGAAGACCCGCGGATACGCCGAGACGACCGAGTCGCTGCGCAACATCGTCGAGGCCACTCGCCGCGTGCGCGAAGACATCAACGTCACGGCCTGACGCATCGACAACGTAAGAGCGCCCATTCCGAAAGGAATGGGCGCTCTTCGTCGTGAAGGCCGGGCGGATGCTCAGACGGCGCGCAGCACGGCGACGACCTTGCCGAGCACAGTGGCCTCGTCGCCGAGGATCGGCTCGAACGAGGAGTTGCGGGGGAGCAGCCAGGTGTGACCGTCGCGCTGACGGAACGTCTTCACCGTCGCCTCGCCGTCGAGCATCGCGGCGACGATCTCGCCGTTCTCCGCGCTGTTCTGCGAACGGATGACGACCCAGTCGCCGTCGCAGATCGCGGCATCGATCATCGATTCGCCGGACACCTTGAGCATGAACAGATCGCCCTTGCCGACGAGCTGACGGGGGAGCGGGAAGATCTCCTCGACCTGCTGATCGGCGGTGATCGGCACTCCGGCGGCGATCCGCCCGACCAGCGGCACCATCGCCGCGTCGCCCACCGGCGTCGCCGAATCGGCCGGGTTCTCTCCGCTCTGACCGGGCAGGTCGATGAGCACCTCCATCGCGCGGGTCTTGCCGGGGTCGCGGCGCAGATAGCCGCTGAGTTCGAGCTGACCGAGCTGATGCGTGACGCTCGAGAGCGACTTGAGGCCGACGGCATCGCCGATCTCGCGCATGCTCGGCGGGTAGCCGTGGCTGGCGATGGACGTCTGGATGACCTCGAGGATCGCCATCTGCTTCGGGCTGAGGCTCTTCCGACGGCGCGTCCGCGGTGCCTCTGACTCGGGGGCTGAGTTCTCGCTCATGGTGCTCCTTCGGTAGGCGAATCCGACGCCGCTCTTCGAATGTCGGTGGCCCGTGGTGGGGTGTTCCTATCGAAACCGTATCCGAGAATCGCGCCGATGTGGAAGATCTGTTCGAGCGTGTCGCCTGATTTTCGTAGCCGATTTCGAAGAACTCTTGACAGATGTTCGAACTCGAATATATCTTCGGTACGTAGCTTCGCTTTCCCGGCTCCCGGCCGAGTCGAGAATGCGAACGCTACGCCAACTTCCCCCCGCATGCGGGGCGAGCGCACAGAGGAGCACAGGATGAGCACCATCACCTTCAGCGACGCGGCAGTCCTCCCGGCACGTCCGGCGACTCGGCTTCGGCTGACGGTTCGCGGTCGTCGTCTGCTCCTCGCTCTCGCGGCCCTGCCGCTCGCCGTCGGCATCGGTGTCGCCGTGATCAGCGGCGGCAGTGCACTCGCCTCTGGCGAGAGTGCGGCCACCGCCACGTTCGAGACTGTCACGGTCATGCCCGGAGACACGCTGTGGTCCATCGCCGGCGAGGTCGCCCCCGACGCCGACCCGCGCGACGTCATCGGAGAGATCTCCCGACTCAACCTGCTGCAGGGCGGTGTGCTCCAGATCGGCCAGGAGATCTCGATCCCAGCGCAGTTCTCGGACTGATTCCGAGAAACCTGACGTCACCGGACGAGCGACGAGCGCCGCGTCGTTCTAGCATGGGATGGATGACCGCTTCTCTCGACGACCTGCCGCTGCGCGACGATCTTCGCGGGCTCACCCCGTACGGCGCACCGCAGGCACCGCTTCCGATCGCCCTCAACGTCAACGAGAACACCCATCCCGTCCCTGATGAGGTGGCGAGCGACATCCTCGATGACATCGCCGTGGCGCTGCGCGACGTGAACCGATACCCCGACCGGGAGTTCACCACGCTGCGCGAAGGGTTCGCGGAGTACCTCGGCCACGGCCTGGAGGCACACCAGATCTGGGCGGGCAACGGCTCGAACGAGGTGCTGCAGCACATCCTCCAGGCGTTCGCCGGCCCCCGGCGCACTGTGTTCGGTTTCGCGCCGACCTATTCGATGTACCCGCTGATCGCGCAGGGGACGGGCGCCCGGTGGATCGCCGGCGTGCGCGAGCCCGACTACACGATCACGCCGGAAGAGGCGGTCGCACAGGTCGAGGAGGCCGATCCCGACGTCATCCTGCTCTGCTCGCCGAACAATCCCACAGGCACGCCGCTCGGTCTCGACGTCATCGAGGCGGTGTACGAGGCGGCTCGCGGGGTCGTCGTCGTCGACGAGGCCTATCAGGAGTTCGCGCCGAAGGATGCGGCATCCGCCCTGACTCTGCTCGACGGGCGCCCGCGTCTCGCCGTGTCCCGCACCATGAGCAAGGCGTTCGCCTTCGCCGGGGCGCGTGTCGGCTATCTCGCCGCGGATCCGGCATTCATCGACGCGCTGCGCCTGGTGCGGCTGCCGTACCACCTGAGCGCGCTCACTCAGGCGGCGGCCATCGCTGCGCTGCGCAACTCCGGGATCATGCTGCGGATGGTCGACGAGATCGTCGAACAACGTGATCGCATCACCGCCACGCTGGAGGCGCTGGGCTACGCACCTCACGAGTCATGGTCCAACTTCGTGCTGTTCGGCGGCGTCGCGGATCCGAAGCGCATCTGGCAGCGGCTGTACGACCGCGGCGTGCTCATCCGCGACGTCGGCATCCCCGGACATCTGCGGGTCACCGCCGGGACCGACGCCGAGACCACGGCGTTCCTCGACGCCCTCGCCTCGATAGAATCAGCCTCATGAGCGCCCCCCGCACCGCCAGCCGCGTCCGCAGCACGTCGGAGTCCACCGTCGAGCTGGAACTGAACCTCGACGGCACCGGCGCCAGCCGCATCGACACGTCCGTGCCGTTCTTCGATCACATGCTCACGGCGTTCGCGAAGCACTCGCTCACCGATCTGACCGTGCGAGCTTCCGGCGACACGCACATCGACGCGCACCACACCGTGGAGGACGTCTCCATCGTGCTCGGTCAGGCGATCGCCGAAGCGCTCGGCGACAAGTCCGGCATCTCCCGCTACGGCGACGCGCTCGTCCCGCTCGACGAGGCGCTCGCGCAGGCCGTCGTCGACATCAGCGGTCGTCCGTATCTCGTGCACGACGGCGAGCCCGCCGGCTTCGAGCACCACCTCATCGGCGGCCACTTCACCGGGTCGCTGGTGCGGCACTCCTTCGAGGCGATCACCTTCGGTGCGGGTCTCACCGTGCACATCCGCGTGCTCGGCGGACGCGACCCGCACCACATCGCCGAGGCCGAGTACAAGGCGTTCGCGCGTGCGTTCCGCCAGGCGAAGGCGCTCGACCCCCTCGTCGACGGCATCCCCTCGACCAAGGGCGCATTGTGACCCGCACGCCCCGCATCGCGGTCTTCGACTACGAGTCGGGCAACGTGCACTCCGCCGTGAAGGCCCTCGTCGCCGCGGGTGCGGATGCCGTCCTGACCGGAGATCGCACGGAGGCGCTGGAGGCCGACGGTCTCGTGGTTCCCGGTGTCGGCGCCTTCGCAGCCGTCCGCGACGCCCTGCGTGCGCACGGCGGCGACGAGATCATCGACCGCCGCCTCGCCGGGGGCCGGCCGGTGCTCGGAATCTGCGTGGGGATGCAGGTGCTCTTCGAGCACGGCGTCGAGCGCGGGCACGATTCCGAGGGCCTCGGCGAATGGCCGGGTTCCGTCACCGCGCTCAACGCCCCGGTGCTGCCGCACATGGGCTGGAACACTGTCGAGCCCGACGCCGGCAGCGTGCTGTTCGATGGCATCGAAGACGAGCGCTTCTACTTCGTGCACTCCTACGCGGCCCAGACATGGGAACTCGACGTCATCCCGCCGTTCCCGCAGCCCGTGCTCACCTGGACCACCTACGGAGCCCCGTTCCTCGCCGCGGTGGAGAACGGTCCGCTCTCGGCCACGCAGTTCCACCCGGAGAAGTCCGGTGAGGCCGGCATCCGGCTGCTGCGAAACTGGGTGCGCTCGCTCGCCTGACCGCAGCTTCCCGACCGCGAGCGGCGGCCCGGCCGCTCGTGTCAGAGTCCCCGCGCCACGGCAGCCGCTGCCGACAGCCAGGCGCGCTTCGTGACGGATCCAGTGAACCCAGTTTGAGCGCTCCGTCCACGATCCCCCGGTCGAACGTCTTCGGAGGCGAGACCGGCGGGTGCGGGTTGGGTGGAGAGCTGATCGGGTTTGTTCGCGAGTTCGGGGTTGCCCCGGCGGAGCGGTTCGACTCCACGCAGATCTGAATCGTTCGCCATGTTCATCGCCCCCCCGAATCGACTCGGATGCAACCGAGGCTATCCCCTCGACCTGTGTCGATCCGTATCGCCCCATTTGAACCGCTCCGGGTGGCGGACTAGTGTCGATTCTCGTGCCGATGAATCGGCCGCTCCATTCCAGCTGAGGAAGACATGAACGACTTCGCGTCAACTCCCACTCTCACACTGCTCCCGGCCGTCGACGTCGCAGGCGGCAAGGCCGTCCGTCTGACGCAGGGCGAAGCCGGTACCGAGACCAACTACGGCGACCCGCTCGACGCCGCAGGCGAGTGGGTCGCGCAGGGGGCCAAGTGGATCCACCTGGTCGATCTCGACGCCGCGTTCGGCCGCGGCAGCAACGCGCCGATCCTGCGCAAGGTGATCAAGCAGTTCCGCAACGTGAACGTCGAGCTCTCCGGCGGCATCCGTGACGACGCGACGCTGGAGGCGGCTCTCGAGAGCGGCGCGTCGCGCATCAACCTGGGCACCGCTGCGCTGGAGAACCCCGAGTGGGCTGCGGACGTCATCGGCCGCTACGGCGAGGCGATCGCGGTCGGGCTCGACGTGCGCGGCACGACGCTCGCGGCTCGCGGATGGACCAAGGAGGGCGGTGACCTCTGGGAGGTCCTCGATCGCCTCGAGGAGGCCGGCTGCAGCCGCTACGTCGTGACCGACGTCACCAAGGACGGCACGCTGCGCGGGCCGAACCTCGATCTGCTTCGTGAGGTGACCGCGCGCACTCCGAAGCCCGTCGTCGCCTCCGGTGGCATCTCCAGCCTCGATGACATCGCGGCGTTGCGCGAACTGGTGCCACTCGGCGTCGAGGGCGCCATCGTCGGCAAGGCCCTCTATGCCGGCGCGTTCACGCTGGCCGAGGCGCTGGATGTCGCAGGGGACTGACGACGCTCACGGCCACGGCGCGGGCGCGGCCGGCGATTCGGCCGGCGTCCCGTGGGAGGGACGCGGCTTCGAAGTCAACCCGCACTCCGCGGACGACGGCTCAGCCGACCCGGCGCTGCTCGAAGCCCTGCTGCGATTTCGGGCGGGCCGGGGGAGTCAGGCCGAGGTCGTCGATGCCTTCCGCAGCGCGCGTGTCCTGATCCCACTCGTCGCAGAGAAGGGCGAGGAGGGTCTCGCCCCGAACGGATTGACGGTCGACAAGACGCAGGAGCTGTCCATCGTGACCGTGGCGGCTCCCGATGGCCGTCGCGTGCAACCGGTGTTCTCCTCGGTCGAGGCGATGTCGAAGTGGGATGCCACGGCGCGGCCGATCCCGGTCGAGGCGGTGCGGGCGGCCCTGGCCGCATCCGCCGAGGACACCGACCTGATCGTGCTCGATCCCACGTCGGAGACCGAGTTCGTCATCCGTCGTCCGGCCGTGTGGGCGATCGCTCAGGGCCATGCGTGGGAGCCGAGTTTCCTCTCGCCCGAGGTCTTCGAGGCGCTCCAGCGGAGCGTCGCACATGAGCTCGCCGTGATCGACGTGGCCGTCGCGGCCGGTGATCCGGACGCGCGTCTGCGCGGGCCCGAGCTCATCGTGATCCTCGAACTCGTCGACGGCCTGGAGCGCGAGGTGCTCGACGCCGTGCTCGCGCGGCTGGCGCAGCGCTGGGCATCCGATGACCGCGTCGCCGTCCTGGCCGACTCGCTCACGGTCAAGCTCCGCCGCAGCGCTTCCTGAGGCCCTCGAGCCAGACTCTCCGGCACGAGACCGACCGCAGCAGACCCTGTCTCATGCTGCAAGCGCGGTCTCACGGCAAATATGCTCGGCACATGCGCAGGATGAGGATCGCGATGCTTGCAGCGGTGCTGCTGGTCAGCCTGACCGCGTGCGCGCAGGTCTTCCCCCGGAACTGTCCTGCGATCGGGTGGACCAACACCGTCGAGGTCGACGCGTCGGCGTACGGCAATGACGCGTTCGTGCAGTTGTGCGTGCTGAGCCGTTGCTCGGTCGCGCCGGGCGAGAGGGAAATGCCTTCTGACGACGCGAGCGTCCCTTTCCGAGGAGAAGGCGACACCTTCCAACTGGGGATGACCGCTCCAGAGGAGGTTCTGATCCGCGTCTACTCAGTCCACGGCACTCTTGTCGCCGAGAAGGAGCATGAGATCGACTGGACGCACTCGACCGATCCCTGCGGTGGCCCCTCCATCGCCTCGATCCTTGTGGAAACCTGAGCGTTCGCCGTCTCCTGAGCCCGGGCTAGTTGACCGGACCTGTCCACTTCTCGCCGGGCCCCTTGCCGATCGGGTCGGGGATGACGGATGCCTCGCGGAAGGCGAGCTGCAGCGAGCGGAGGCCGTCGCGCAGCGAACGTGCGTGCATGTCGCTGATCTCCGGGGCCCCGGCGGTGATGAGCCCGGCGAGGGCGTTGATGAGCTTGCGCGCCTCGTCGAGATCGGTCTCGGCGTCGGGATCGTGCGCGAGGCCGACCTTCACGGCGGCGGCGCTCATCAGGTGGACGGCGGCCGTCGTGATCACCTCGACAGCGGGGACGTCGGCGATGTCCCGGGTGGCGGAAGACGCTGCCTCCTCCTGCCGTGCCCAGCGCTCTTCGCGCTCGAGATCTGCCTGGTCCTGACCCTGAGTCGTCACTTCGCCTTGCCTTCTGTTAGACTTTGTCGGGCTCCGGAGCGTAAGGCTCCGGTACGAAAGAGGATTCACTTCCCACCCGCGCTTGCCGTTCCAGGCTACCGGGTCCAGCACTCCGCCGGCTCCGTCCGGTTGTTCGGCCAGATCCGTTGAGGAACTGTCCGATGATCAGGGTGCGAAGCCGGCATCTGAATGTCGGCGGGTGGGGACGATTCTGAATTCGCCCGTGATGCAGAAAGCATCGCGGAGGCCGGATCACATCGTCTAAGGAGCACCTATCAGCGATCCCCGCACCAATGAGCGCATCCGCGTCCCCGAGGTCCGCCTCGTCGGTCCCGCGGGTGAGCAGATCGGCGTCGTCCGCATCGAGGCCGCGTTGCGCCTTGCGCAGGAAGCCGATCTCGACCTCGTCGAGGTCGCCCCCAACTCGAAGCCGCCAGTGGTCAAGATCATGGACTACGGCAAGTTCAAGTACGAGGCCGCCCAGAAGGAGAAGGAAGCGCGCCGCAACCAGGCGAACACGATCCTCAAAGAGGTCCGCTTCCGTCTGAAGATCGAGGCGCACGACTACACGACCAAGCTCAAGCGCGCCGAGGGCTTCCTCAAGACGGGCGACAAGGTCAAGGCCATGATCCTGTTCCGCGGTCGTGAGCAGTCGCGTCCCGAGCAGGGTGTGCGTCTGCTGCGCAAGTTCGCCGAAGACGTCGCCGAGTTCGGCACCGTCGAGTCGAACCCGACGATCGACGGTCGCAACATGGTGATGGTGGTCGCGCCGCTGAAGAGCAAGTCCGAGGCCAAGCAGGAGCAGAACGCCGTCCGCGATGCACAGCGCGCCGCGAACAAGCAGGCTGCCCGTGACGCCAAGAGCGAGACGGATGCTCCGGCCGAGGCCGCTGCGGAGTAACACCCGCCCACAGAACTCCCGCACCGCGGGTTGACACCGTCGCCTGAAAGGGCGCCATACGAAGGAAGAGAAGATGCCGAAGCAGAAGACCCACTCGGGTGCTAAGAAGCGCTTCAAGATCACCGGCAGCGGCAAGCTGAAGAAGCAGCAGGCCGGGATGCGTCACAACCTCGAGCACAAGTCGAGCCGTCGCACCCGTCGTCTGAACCAGGACCAGGTGCTCTCGAAGGCCGACACCAAGGTCGCGAAGAAGCTTCTCGGTCGCTGACGCGCCCGAACGCAGGAATAGGAAGAAGTCATGGCAAGAGTAAAGCGGGCGGTAAACGCCCACAAGAAGCGTCGCGTCATCCTCGAGCGCGCCTCCGGCTACCGCGGTCAGCGTTCGCGCCTGTACCGCAAGGCCAAGGAACAGGTCATCCACTCCCTGGTCTACTCGTACCGGGATCGTCGCAAGCGCAAGGGCGACTTCCGCCGTCTCTGGATCCAGCGCATCAACGCCGCCGCACGCCAGAACGGCATGACCTACAACCGTTTCATCCAGGGCCTCGGCCTCGCGGGCGTCACGGTCGACCGCCGTATGCTCGCCGACCTCGCGGTCAACGATGCAGCGACGTTCACGTCTCTCATCGAGACGGCCAAGAAGGCTCTGCCTTCCGACGTCAACGCACCGAAGTCGGCCGCGTAAGCAACTTCTTCGGCTGCGTGAGCAGCTCAGATCAGAGGGCGCTCTCCTTCGGGAGGGCGCCCTCTGGCGTCGAAAGTGTCTCCGCGTGAGCTGAGGGACTCTCTAGACTGAGAACGTGCTGGAGAACCCCCGCTCCCCCCGAGTCCGTGCCGTCGCGAAACTGACCAAGCGCAGTGCGCGCACCGAGACCGGTCTGTTCCTTCTCGAAGGCCCGCAGGCCGTCCGCGAAGCGCTCACCTACCGACCCGACTCGATCGTCGACCTGTTCGCGACTCCGACCGGCTGGGACAAGCATCCGGACATCCGCGCCTCCGCCGCGCAGAGCGACGTGGTGGTCGAGTACGTCACCGAGTACGTCCTCAATGCGATGGCCGACACCGTCACCCCGCAGGGACTCGTCGCCGTCGTGCGCCAGACCCCGACCTCGGTGCGGGAGATCTTCGCGGCGTCGCCCCGCCTGGTCGCGATCTGCGAGGAAGTGCGGGATCCCGGCAATCTCGGCACGATCATCAGGGCAGCGGATGCCGCAGGGGCCGACGCCGTCGTGCTCACCGGTCGCACCGTCGATCCCTACAACCCGAAGGTGGTCCGCGCCACCACCGGTTCGCTGTTCCACCTGCCCGTCTCCGTGGGCGGCGAGCTGTCGGACGTGATCAAGCGAGCACATGCCGCCGGCCTGCGCGTCCTCGCCGCCGACGTCAAGGGCGACGACCTGCTGCAGGCGCGCTCGGAGGGCCTGCTCGCCGAACCGACCGCGTGGCTGTTCGGGAACGAGGCGCACGGCCTCGAAGACAGCGCGCTGTCGCTCGCCGATCGAGTGCTCAGGCTGCCGATCTTCGGCCGCGCGGAATCGCTGAACCTGGCGACGGCCGCCAGCGTCTGCCTGTACGAGAGCGCCTTCTCGCAGCGAGCCGCCCCGGCTCTCTGAGGAGCGCCCGCAGACCGAGGCCGCGGCCCGCGCGGTTACAACTGTGTAACCACATCGCGTTGCTCTCGTCTGCGTCGGCGTCTACTCCTAGGGTGGGGGCATGGCACAAAGCAATGGCGCGCCGCGAACAGGCGGTACCCCCCTGGTGGTGGTGGACAACGTCCAGAAGCACTACGGCGATTTCCAGGCTCTGACCGACATCGATCTGACCGTCAATTCGGGCGAGGTCGTCGTGGTCATCGGCCCGTCCGGTTCGGGCAAGTCGACGCTGTGCCGCACGATCAACCGGCTGGAGACGATCACCAGCGGCACGATCAGCATCGACGGAAAGGCGCTGCCCGCAGAGGGCAAGGGTCTTGCGAACCTCCGGGCCGACGTCGGGATGGTCTTCCAGTCGTTCAACCTCTTCGCGCATCTCACGATCCTCGAGAACGTGACGCTCGGGCCGATCAAGGTCCGGGGCCTGAAGAAGGCGGATGCCGACAAGGAGGCGATGGCGTTGCTCGAGCGCGTCGGCGTCGCCCAGCAGGCATCGAAGCTCCCGGCACAGCTCTCCGGTGGCCAGCAGCAGCGCGTGGCGATCGCGCGAGCTCTGGCGATGCGTCCGAAGGTGATGCTCTTCGACGAGCCGACGAGCGCGCTCGACCCGGAGATGATCAACGAGGTCCTCGACGTCATGGTCGGGCTCGCGCACGAGGGCATGACGATGATCGTCGTCACCCACGAGATGGGCTTCGCGCGCAAGGCCGCCGACCGGGTCGTCTTCATGGCCGACGGCCGCATCGTCGAGGAGGCGACGCCGGAGGAGTTCTTCACGAACCCGAAGAGCGACCGCGCCAAGGACTTCCTGTCCAAGCTCCTCACACACTGAGTTTTTCTACCCCTGCATTCACAGCACACGAAGGAGACGCACATGCGACGCACACGGACACTGGCGGGCATCGGCATCGCGGCAGCATCGCTGCTGGCGCTGACCGCCTGCAACAGCGGCACACCGACGAACCCGGGCGGCGACGCCGAAGAGCCCGCCGAGGACTCGGCGTGGTTCACGGTCGCAGAAGACGTGGCGCTCGAGGGCAGCCCCACGTTCGACGCGATCACCGCGCGCGACAAGGTCATCGTCGGCGTCAAGGAGGACCAGCCGGGTCTCGGCTACCTCGACGTGACGTCGGGGGAGCGCACCGGCTTCGACATCGACATCGCACGGTGGATTGCGGCCTCGCTCGGCTACGACGAGGACAAGATCGAGTTCAAGCCGATCGCGTCCGCCAACCGCGAGCAGGCCATCACCAACGGCGACATCGACTACTACGTCGGCACCTACTCGATCAACGACAAGCGCAAGGAACTGATCGACTTCGCCGGCCCGTACTTCATCACCGGTCAGGGTCTGCTTGTCGCGGCGGACGCCGATGAGGCGGACAAGCTCGAGGACTTCAACGGAAAGACCGTCTGCTCCGCGACCGGCTCGACGCCGATCCAGAACATCAAGGCGAACTTCCCCGAGATCAAGACACAGGAGTACGACCTGTACTCCGCCTGCGTCCAGGACCTCATCGACGGCAAGGTCGACGCGGTGACCACCGACCAGGCGATCCTGATCGGCTACGCCGCCCAGTACCCTGACGACGTCAAGGTCACGGGCCCGCTCTTCACCGAGGAGCGCTACGGCGTCGGCCTCACCAAGGGCGACGACGTGATGCGCGCGCACATCAACGAGCTGTTCACGGACGGCGGCGAGATCTGGCAGGCGATCTTCGATGCGAACCTCGGCGACTCCGGCATCGAGGTCGAGCAGCCCGAGGTCGACGCGTACTGATCTGACCGGGGGCGGCCTCCTCTCCCGGAGGCCGCCCCGTACAGCTTGAAGAAGGGCAGGGTGGCGTGGACGTCATCTTCGGCAACCTCGACCTGTGGGGAGAGGCGATCGGCAACACGCTGCTCGTCTTCTTCATCGGCGGGATCATCGCGCTCGTGCTGGGCATCATCGTCGGGGCGATGCGCGTCTCGCCGGTCCCGATCGCGCGCAGCGTGGGAACGGTGTACGTCAACCTCGTACGCAACACCCCGCTCACCCTGGTCTTCTTCTTCTTCGTGTTCGGCTACCCGCAACTCGGGCTGCCGAACCTGTCGAACACCGTGCTCGGCGTCCTGGCGATCGGCGTCTACACCGCGACTTACGTCGCAGAGGTGCTGCGCGCCGGCATCAACACGGTCCCGGTCGGTCAGGCCGAAGCCGCCCGGGCCATCGGCCTTCCGTTCGGTCAGGTGATGACCTCCGTCATCCTCCCGCAGGCCTTCCGCTCGGTCGTGCCCCCGATGATGAGCGTGTTCATCGCTCTGCTGAAGAACACCACGGTCGCCGCAGGCTTCTCGATCGCCGAGCTCGCCGCGCTCCGATCGACGATCAACGACGCCCCTGACCGCCCCGGCAACCCGATGGAGGTCCTGCTCTGGGTCGCTGTCGTCTTCGTGGCGCTGGTCATGGTGATGAGCGGCCTGCAGCGCTATCTCGAGAACCGATGGAGGATCGCGCGATGACTTCCGTCCTGTACGACGTCCCCGGCCCCCGGGCGATCGCTCGCAACCGCATCCTCGCCATCGTCACGATCCTCGTGGTGCTCGCGGCTCTCGGTTTCGTGATCTACCGGATGCTCGTCACCGGACAGTTCTCCGAGCAGAAGTGGTTCGTCTTCACGTTCTCGAACGTCTGGATGGGTATCGGGAAGGCGCTCGGGAACACCCTCGCCGCTTTCGCCCTCGCCGCGGTGCTCAGCATCGTGCTCGGCTTCGTGCTCGCCATCGGCCGGCTCTCCGATCACGCCTGGGTACGCATCCCGGTCACGGTGGTCACCGAGCTCTTCCGCGCCGTGCCGGTGCTCGTCTTCATGATGCTGCTCTACTACGGCCTGCCGGTCGTCGGCGTGAAGATGGATCCGTACTGGGCGGTCGTCCTCGCGCTCATGGTCTACAACGGCTCCGTGCTCGCCGAAGTGCTCCGCGCCGGCGTCGAGTCGCTCCCGCGGGGACAGAAGGAGGCCGGTTACGCGGTCGGCCTCCGCAAGAGCGGCGTGATGCGGCTGATCCTGTTCCCGCAGGCGATCCGCGCGATGCTCCCGGTGATCGTGGCTCAACTCGTCGTGACGATGAAGGACACCGCGCTCGGCTTCATCATCACCTACCCCGAACTGCTGTACTACGCCAAGCAGCTCACGTCGCAGCAGGGTCGTCCGATCCTGCAGTCCGCGTTCGTCATCGGCGGCATCTACATCATCATGTGCCTCATCCTCTCCGGGATCGCGAAGTGGGTGGAGGTCCGCACGCGGCGCTCGCCCAAGGTGCGCGGAATCGTGGAGGCGCCCGGCGCCGACCCGCGCCTGCACGACGGCGGGACGGACACGGAGCTGATCGCTCTGCAGAAGGGCGCAGGGAAGTTCGACGGCACCAGTACAGGCGCGTGAACACGTCTGAGTCGGCCTGACTGCCATGACCACCGTCGAGCCGGTATCGCCATACCCTCCAGCGACGAGTCGAGACCTCGACGGGTGGCTCTCGGAGGACCTTGCCGCCCTTCATCCGGCGGAGGCCCCGACGCGACTGCGGGCTCTCGCCGACACGCAAGCTGCGCGGATCGGCGCCTGGGCCGCCGGCATCAGCGTCGGCCTTTCCACGGCGATCGTCGGCCTCGTGCTCCTCGCCATCACCGGTCGGATCTCGGGCGTCCCGCTCATCGGCGGGGGAGTCCTGTTCGCCGGGCTGTGCATGATCTTCCTCCATCGGGTGGGGCGCCGTCTTCCGGACACTGGTCGTCTGCGAAGTGTGCGCGGCCCGGCCCGGCTCCGCGACGGCATCATCGCTGCTCTGACGAGCTACCTCCCTGCCACGGCACTGATGGTCGTCGCGATGATCGTCACGGGCCGCTTCTCCGGCGTGATCATCGTGAACGTCGCGCTCCTCCTGCTCCTCGCCTCCGCGTTCGTCGTGCCCTCCGCGGTGCTCGGGCGCGGCCGTGAGGCATTCCGGCGTCGCGCCAGGACCGATGCCCTGCTGCGTGCCCGGCTCGAGGAGGACCGCCTGTCCTGGAAGCCGGACCACGCGACGCTCATGTACGGGCCGCTCTGAGCGCGCGCTGACTGCGCCTCCCGGCGCGCAGGACCCCATGCGGTCCCCGGTAGACTCGACTCTCGTGTCTGAGTCTCCCGAGATCACCCCAGAAGCGGTCGAAGCCGCCGTCGCCGCGGCGCTTGATGCGATCCGTGCCGCAGCCAGTACGACCGAGCTGAAGGCGGCCAGGGCAGCGCACGTCGCCGAGGGGTCGCCGCTGGCGGTCCTCAACGCGTCGATGCGTCAGGTCGCCCCCGAGGACAAGGCCGCTTTCGGCAAGCTCGTCGGTCAGGGCCGCGGACAGGTGACGCAGGCGCTCGCCGCGAAGGAGGCCGAACTCGCCGAAGCCGAGGTCGCGTCTCGTCTCGAGTCGGAGCGGGTCGACATCACCGCCGTCGCCTCCCGCACCCACGTCGGCGCACGGCATCCGCTCACCCTCCTGCAGGACCAGGTGTCCGACATCTTCGTCGGCATGGGATGGGAGATCGCGGAGGGACCGGAACTCGAGCACGAGTGGTTCAACTTCGACGCACTGAACTTCGACGTCGATCATCCCGCGCGCCAGATGCAGGACACCTTCTTCGTCGACCCGGCCGATCGCCACCTCGTCATGCGCACGCACACGAGCCCCGTGCAGGTGCGGTCGATGCTCGACCGCGAGGTTCCGATCTATGTGCTGTGCCCCGGCCGCGTCTACCGGACCGACGAGTTCGACGCGACGCACCTTCCGGTGTTCACCCAGTTCGAGGGCCTGGTCGTCGACAAGGGCATCACGATGGCGCACCTCAAGGGCACCCTCGACCACTTCGCGAAGCTCCTGTTCGGGCCGGAGGCCACGACGCGCTTCCGCACGAACTACTTCCCGTTCACGGAGCCCTCCGCCGAACTCGACCTCTGGCACCCGACCTTCAAAGGCGGCGCGCGCTGGATCGAGTGGGGCGGATGCGGCATGATCAACCCGAACGTGCTGCGTGCGGCGGGGATCGATCCCGAGGTCTACAGCGGCTTCGCCTTCGGCATGGGGATCGAACGCGGACTGATGTTCCGCAGTGATGTGCAGGACATGCGCGACATGGCCGAGGGCGATGTGCGCTTCAGCGAGCAGTTCGGGATGGTGGTGTGATGCGCGTCCCGCTTTCGTGGTTGCGTGAGTACGTCGATGTGGCAGCGGATGCCACGCCGGAGGATGTCCTCGCCGCGCTAGTGCGCGTCGGGTTCGAAGAGGAGGACATCCACCGCTTCGACATCACCGGCCCCGTCGTCGTCGGTCAGGTCGTGACCCTCGAGGGAGAGCCGCAGTCGAACGGCAAGACCATCAACTGGTGCCAGGTCGACGTCGGCGAAGCCAACGGCGGGATCCGCGGGATCGTCTGCGGAGCGCACAACTTCGTCGCCGGAGACAAGGTCGTGGTGACGCTCCCGGGCGCCGTCCTGCCCGGCCCGTTCCCGATCGCCGCGCGCAAGACCTACGGCCACGTCTCCGATGGCATGATCGCCTCGGCACGCGAGCTCGGCCTCGGTGAGGAGCACGACGGCATCCTGGTCCTCTCCGAACTCGGCGTCGACGCCCCCGTCGGCACCGACGCGATCGCGCTGCTCGGACTCGACGACGTCGCAGTCGAGATCAACGTCACCCCCGACCGCGGATACGCCTTCTCGCTGCGCGGCGTCGCCCGGGAGTACTCGCACGCGACCGGCGCCGCCTTCCGCGACCCCGCCGAGCGCGACTTCGCCGAACTCGCACCGGGCGAAGGATTCCAGATCTCGGTCGACGACCAGGCACCGATCCGGGGCCGTGTCGGCGTGAGCGAATTCGTCGCCAGGGTGGTCCGCGACGTCGACACGTCGCGCCCGACACCGCCGTGGATGATCGCCCGGCTGTCTCTCGCGGGGATGCGCTCCCTCGGCGTCCTCATCGACATCACGAACTACGTCATGCTCGAGCTCGGCAACCCCGTGCACGGCTACGACCTCGACAAGCTCTCGGGCGGCATCACCGTGCGCCGGGCGACCCCGGGCGAGAAGCTCAAGACGCTCGACGGACAGGTGCGCTCCCTGCACGTCGAGGACCTCCTCATCACGGACGGATCGGGCCCGATCGGGCTCGCCGGCGTGATGGGCGGGGGCACCACCGAGATGAGCGGCGACACCCGCAACGTCCTCATCGAGGCCGCAGTATTCGATCCGATCGCGATCGCCCGCACCGCGCGGCGCCACAAGCTGCCCAGCGAGGCGTCCAAGCGATTTGAGCGCGGTGTCGACCCGTTGCTGCCGTTCGTGGCCGCGCGGCGCGTCGCCGACCTCATGGTGGAACTCGCCGGCGGCACGCTCAGCGAACAAGGCGGTGCTCTGTTCACCGAGGTCTTCATCGAGGGCATCGCACTGCCCGAGGGCTTCGTGCAGGGGCTCATCGGCGTCGACTACACCGACGACGAGATCATCGGCGCCCTGACCACGATCGGCGCCGACGTCACGGATGTCGGCCAGGGATGGCAGGTCATCCCGCCCAGCTGGCGACCGGATCTCACCGACAAGTGGACGCTCGCCGAGGAGGTCGCTCGCATCCACGGGCTCGATCGCATCCCGTCGGTGCTGCCGACGCCGCCCTCTGGCCGTGGACTCACGCCGTTGCAGCAGGGCCGCCGCCGTGTGGCTGACGCCCTGGCCGCCGCGGGGTTCGTCGAGACGCCGGCCTTCCCCTTCACGACCGAGGCTCAGAACGATCTGCACGGATCGGCGTCGGGGGAGCACCTCCCCAGCATCCGGTTGGCGAACCCGCTCGACGGGCAGGCACCGCACCTGCGCCGGTCGCTGATCCCCGGCCTGCTGCAGATCGCGCATCGCAACATCTCGCGCGGACTCACCGATCTCGCTCTGTTCGAGACCGGCGTCGTGTTCCTTCCCGAGCCCGGGGTGAGGTACGGCACCGACACGGTGCCCCCGCTGGGTGAGCGTCCCTCCGAGGAGACGCTCGCAGAGCTGAACGCCTCGATTCCGCCGCAGCATCGTCACGTCGCGGTCCTGCTCACCGGCAACATCGTCGCCCGCCAGCCCGGCCGCCCGGCCGAAGCAGCCGGCCTCGCCGAAGCGCTCGACGCCGTGCGCGTGATCGCCGCGGCCGCCGGTGTGGAGATCGACGTGGTGCAGGCTGAGCGTGCCGCCCTGCACCCCGGCCGCACCGGCTCACTTCTCCTGAACGGCGAGGAGGTCGGGTACATCGGCGAACTGCATCCGGTCGTCGCCGAGGGCGCCGACCTGCCGGGTCGGGCGACCGTGCTCGAGGTCGACCTCGACCGCATCCTCACCCTCGCGGGCAACCGCGTGGTCGCCGCATCGCTCTCGACGTTCCCAGCGGCGACACAGGACGTCTCGCTCGTCGTCCCTCTCGGTGTCAGCGCCGCCGAGCTGCGCGTTGTGCTCGTGGAAGGCGCTGGGACTCTGCTCGAGTCGCTGCGCCTCGTCGATGACTACCGTGGCGAGGGCGTACCCGAGGAGTCGAAGAGCCTGACCTTCGCGCTGCGCTTCCGCGCGGACGATCGCACGCTCACGGCGGCGGAGGCGACCGAGGCGAAGCTCGCGGGCGTCGCGCTGGCGGCGGAGCGGTTCGGGGCGGCACTGCGCGAGTGACGGCTCCCGGCACGGCACCACCCGGTATCGTGCCGGGATGAGCATCGTCCTCCAGAGCACCCCGGCCGCTGTCCCGGACGGGGCCCGGCCGATGGGTGAAGGGCCGTTCCTGAACCCCGGCGACGTCGTCAACTGGCACTACCGCAAGCCAGATTGGCAGGCAGGCGATCCGTCGTACATCGCTCCGATGCGCGTGGTGCGCGACGATGATCGGGGTCTCGTCGCCTGGCTCGCAGCCGGGACGCGCGTCGAAGGGCAGGGCGGGCCGGACCGGCAGCGCATCCGTGACGTGCCGCTGGATCAGCGGTGGCTTGTCACCCGCACCCGCATCGTCGAGGAATGGTGGGGCAACGGCGTGCTGCGCATCGCGCCAGCCGGCCTGCCGTGGTCCATCTGGCTGTTCTGGAGCGATACGACCGGGGAGGACTGGGAGTTCGCGGGCTGGTACGTCAACCTCGAGAACGCCCATCTGCGCACCGACGGCAACACGTACTCCTCCGATCACATCCTCGACGTCGAGATCGAGGCAGACGGGACCATCCACCTCAAAGACGAGGACGAACTGGCCGCCTGCATCGAGCAGGGCCGCCTCACGGGGAACAGGCAGCACAGATCGAACGCCACGCGGCGGCCGCGATCGCATCGTTCCACGACGGCGACTGGCCGTTCGGCCGGGAGTGGGTGCGCTGGCGCCCTGAGCCGACATGGCCGACCCCGGTCCTCGCCGGCCTCGACGAACTCGCCACATAGACTGCAAGAAGTGACACGGGGTGCCGCATCCGCGGCTGAGAACAGACCCGTCGAACCTGATCTAGTTCGTACTAGCGAAGGGATGTCGCATGAGCGATCTTCTGCGTCCATCGAGCGTGCCCCGGGTGCTCAGCATCGCGGGCAGCGACCCGTCCGGCGGGGCCGGCATCCAAGCCGACCTGAAGTCGATCGCCGCGAACGGCGGCTACGGCATGGCGGTGCTCACGGCGCTCACCGCGCAGAACACCCGGGGCGTCCGAGCGGTGCACGTGCCTCCGGCATCGTTCCTCCGGGCACAGCTGGACGCCCTCTCCGATGACATCGAGATCGATGCGGTCAAGATCGGCATGCTCGCCAACGCGGAGGTCATCCACACCGTTCTGGCGTGGCTCACTGCGGTGCATCCGCCGATCGTGGTCATCGACCCGGTGATGGTCGCCACCAGCGGCGACCGGCTGCTGGATGCGGATGCGGAGGATGCGCTGCGTCTGCTGTTCGGCCGGGCCCATCTGATCACGCCGAATCTCCTCGAACTCGGCGTGCTCGCTCGCCGGGAGATCGCCGACTGGCGCGATGCGCTCACCGCGGCGGCGGCGCTGGCGGATGAGACCGACGCGGCGGTGCTCGTCAAGGGCGGACATCTTCCGGGGGAGGAGGCACCCGACGCCCTCGTCGAGCCCGGAAGCATCGTTCACGAGTTCGACGGAGTGCGGATCGCGACCAGGAACACCCACGGCACCGGCTGCTCGCTGTCGTCGGCACTCGCCACGCGACGTGCACAGGGCGATGACTGGCCGACGGCGGTGGCCGCATCCCGTGCCTGGCTGCGCGAATCCCTCCGCGAGGGCGAAGGCCTCGACGTCGGCAGCGGGCACGGGCCGGTCAGCCACTTCGCCGGGCTCTGGCGTCGAGGCGGCGTCGTGACCGCGCCGGCATCCGAGGACATCGTCGGCGAGTGGTGGGAGCGGATCGCCGGCATCCGGGCCGAGATCGACGCGCTGCCGTTCATCCGCGCACTCGCCGACGGAACCCTCGCAGAGCAGCCTTTCCTGTTCTACCTGGGGCAGGATGCGCTGTATCTCCGCGAGTATGCCCGCGTACTCGCCGAGGCCGCTCGGCTCGCACCGACCTCCGAGGAGCAGGCGTTCTGGGCGCACTCCGCGCACGGCGCCATCGTCGGCGAGCTGGAGCTGCACGCCTCCTGGCTGTCTCCGGGAACGGGCGTCGGCACGTCGACGTTCGCAGCGCACGCGGAGCCCGCCACCACGGCGTATCTCGATCACCTGCGCTCGGTCGCCTTCGGCGGAGACTACGCCGAACTCGTCGCCGCGATCCTGCCGTGCTTCTGGCTCTACACCGATCTCGGCAGGCGCCTGCGCGCGGGGCATTTCGGCGCATACGCCCGCGATCCGGAGCATCCCTACGCCTCGTGGCTGGCGACCTATGCGGATCCCGCGTTCGAGGAGGCCAACGATCGGGCGATCGGCTACGTCGCGAGCACCGCCGCCGGGGTGGACGCCGATGCCCGCGCCCGTATGTTCCGCGCCTTCGAAGTGTCCGCCCGCCATGAGCGGGAGTTCTTCGCCGCTCCGGTGGAGGAACGCGCGTCTCGATGACGCTCCTGATTTGCGGATGCCGATGAGCACGCGCTATCGTCCAGGCATGCCTTCGGCTGCATCCGCTTCTCCGACGCTCGTTCCGAGCGTCGTCTTCGGTGCGCCGACGCCGGTCCGACCGCCGACTCTAGGCGACCCCGCGCTCCCGCCCGATGGCGGTCGAGCGCCGGTGTCGCCGCTCCGGCTCACACGACCCCCGACCGTTAAGGTAGAAGCATGACGTACACCGTCGCCGTTTCCGGCGCATCCGGCTATGCGGGCGGCGAGATTCTGCGCCTTCTCGCCGCTCATCCCGACATCGAGATCCGGACCGTCACCGCGCATTCGAACGCCGGCCAGCCGCTGATCGATCACCAGCCGCATCTGCGCTCGCTCGCCCACCTCACCCTGCAGGACACGACGCCGGAGATCCTCTCCGGTCACGACATCGTCTTCCTCGCCCTTCCGCACGGGCAGTCCGGGCAGTACACCGACGCGCTGGGCGACACCCCGCTCGTGATCGACGCGGGCGCCGACCACCGCCTCACCTCCTCCGCGGCCTGGGACTCCTTCTACGGCGGTGACTTCCACGAACCGTGGGCCTACGGCGTTCCCGAACTCCTCGTGGCGCCCCAGAGCGAGCGGCAGAACAGCGCAGCCAAGCAGCGCGAGCATCTGCGCGGAGCCACGCGGATCGCCGCCCCCGGCTGCAACGCCTCCACGGTGAGCCTGAGCCTGGTCCCTGGCGTCGCCGCCGGCGTCATCGACCCTGGCGACATCGTCTCCGTCCTCGCGGTCGGCCCGTCCGGCGCAGGCAAGAGCCTCAAGACGAATCTGCTCGCCAGCGAGATCCTCGGCACGGCGAACCCCTACGCGGTCGGCGGCACGCATCGGCACATCCCGGAGATCCGCCAGGCGCTCGTCGCAGCAGGCGGGGCCGATCCCGACAGCATCCGCATCTCCTTCACACCCGTCCTGGTGCCGATGTCCCGCGGTATCCTCGCCACCTCTACGGCGCCGATCGTCGCCGGGTGTCACCGATGCGGAGATCCGCGACGCCTGGGAGAGCGCGTACGGCGACGAGACCTTCGTGCGGCTGCTGCCGGAAGGCCACTTCCCGCGCACCGCGGACGTGCTCGGTGCGAACACCGCGCTGATCGGCCTCGCCATCGACCGTGCCGCCAACCGCGTCACGGTCGTCACGGCCGTCGACAATCTCGTCAAGGGCACCGCTGGAGCCGCCATCCAGTCCATGAACATCGCGCTCGGTCTGCCCGAGGACCGCGCCCTCTCGATGAACGGAGTCGCACCATGAGCGTCACCACCCCCCAGGGTTTCGAAGCCGCCGGCGTCGCCGCCGGCCTCAAGTCCACCGGCAAGCCCGACGTCGCCGTGGTCGTGAACCGCGGGCCCCGCAAGGTCGGCGCGGCTGTCTTCACCAGCAACCGGGCGAAGGCGAACCCGATCATCTGGTCGCAGCAGGCGGTCGCCGACCGCGTCGTCGAGGCGGTCGTGCTCAACTCCGGCGGAGCGAACTGCTTCACCGGCGCCTTCGGCTTCCAGACGACGCATCAGACCGCCGAGAAAGCAGCAGAACTCCTCGGAGTCAGCGCCGGTGACGTGCTGATCTGCTCCACCGGGCTCATCGGGGTCGGCGACGAGGCCTTCCGCGAGAAGGTGCTCACCGGCACGGCCCAGGCGATCGCGGAGCTCAGCACCGACGGCGGCCAGTCTGCCGCCGAGGCGATCATGACGACCGACTCCGTGTCGAAGACCGCGACGATCACGCGCGACGGCTGGACCATCGGCGGCATGGCGAAGGGCGCAGGGATGCTGGCGCCGGGCCTCGCCACGATGCTCGTCGTGCATCACGACGGACGCCGTGCTCGAGCCGCTGGAGGCCGATGCCGCTCTCCGCCGCGCCACCGGGCAGACGTTCGACCGGCTCGACTCCGACGGCTGCATGTCGACGAACGACCAGGTCACGCTGCTCGCCAACGGCGCCAGCGACATCGTCCCCGACCTCGAGGACTTCGCGCAGGCACTCACCGAGCTGTGCCACGAACTCGTCCGTGAAGCTGCAGGGCGACGCCGAGGGTGCAAGCCACGACATCACCATCGAGGTCCAGCACGCGGCATCCGAGCAGGAGGCCGTCGAGGTCGGCCGCTCCGTCGCCCGCAACAACCTGTTCAAGGCGGCCATCTTCGGCAACGACCCGAACTGGGGCCGCGTGCTCGCGGCGATCGGCACCACCGCGGCCCAGTTCGACCCCTACGACGTGGACGTCTGGATGAACGGCGTGCGCGTGTGCACGGCAGGCGGCCCCGACCGCCCGCGTGAAGAGGTCGACCTCACGCCTCGGGCGACGCACATCATGATCGACCTGAAGGTCGGCGACGCATCCGCCACGATCCTCACCAACGATCTCACCCACGACTACGTCCACGAGAACAGCGCGTACGCCTCATGACCGACATCCAGGACACCACACCGGACGTCGCGGCGGTCAAGGCGTCGACGCTCATCGAGTCGCTGCCGTGGCTGAAGAAGTTCCGCGATCAGATCGTCGTCATCAAGTACGGCGGGAACGCCATGATCTCCGATGAGCTGCAGGAGGCGTTCGCACAGGACATCGCGTACCTGCGCTATGTCGGCGTGCAGCCGGTCGTCGTGCACGGCGGCGGTCCGCAGATCTCCGACATGCTCGAGCGGCTCGACATCCCCAGCGAGTTCAAGGGCGGGTATCGCGTCACCAACACCGAGGCGATCAGCGTCGTGCGGATGGTGCTGACCGGGCAGGTCAACCCGCAGCTGGTCGCGAAGATCAACTCGCACGGCCCGATCGCCACGGGGCTCAGCGGCGAGGACGCGGGCCTCTTCGGCGGACGTCGCCGCGGAGTCGTCATCGACGGTGAGGAGATCGACCTCGGTCGGGTCGGCGACGTCGTCGAGGTCGATCCCGACGCCGGTGCTCGATCATCTCGCCGCCGGTCGCATCCCGGTGGTGTCCAGCATCGCTCCCGACCTCGATCATCCCGGTCAGTCGCTGAACGTGAATGCGGATGCCGCGGCCGCCGCGCTCGCGGTCGCACTGGACGCCGCCAAGCTCGTCATCCTCACCGACGTGCCGGGGCTCTACGCGGACTGGCCGAATCGCGACTCGCTCGTCTCGCATCTCACCTCGACCGAGCTCATCGGCATGCTGCCGGCGCTGCGAGTCGGGGATGATCCCGAAGATGAAAGCCTGCCTCGACGCGGTCGAGGGCGGAGTGGATGCGGCAGCGATCATCGACGGGCGGGTGCCGCATTCGGTGCTCGTCGAACTCTTCACGAGCAAGGGAATCGGAACAGAAGTGGTCATGGCATCGAACGAGGTGACGGCATGAGCAACTGGCAGGATGACGCGGCGAGCGACCTGGTCCTCAACGCGGGACCGCGACTGGCCCTGCTCGTCCGCGGCGAGGGCTCCTATCTCTGGGATGCCGACGGCCGGCGCCACCTCGATTTCCTCGCCGGCATCGCGGTGACCTCGCTCGGGCACGCGCATCCGGTGTTCGTCGAGGCCATCTCGAAGCAGGCGGCCACCCTCGCGCACGTCTCGAACTACTTCGCCACTCCGCCGCAGCTCGCGCTCGCGGCACGCCTGAAGCGCCTCGCCGGCGCCGGGATCGACGGCCGGGTGTTCTTCTCGAACTCCGGAGCCGAGGCGAACGAGGCGGCTTTCAAGCTCGCCCGTCTGCATGGCGGGACCGAACGCCCCCGCATCCTGGCGCTGGAGAACGGCTTCCACGGTCGCACCATGGGATCGCTCGCCCTCACTGCGAAGGCCACCATGCGGGCGCCCTTCGAACCGATGCCCGGTGGCGTCGAGCACATCCCGGCCACCGTCGAGGCGCTCGAGGCGGCCATCGACGATCGTGTCGCCGCCGTCATCGTCGAGCCCATCCAGGGCGAGGCCGGAGTCGTCGAGCTGCCGGCGGGCTACCTGGCCGCCGCCCGTTCGCTGACGCTGAAGCATGGTGCGCTCCTCATCGTCGATGAGATCCAGACCGGAGCCGGGCGCACGGGCGCCTGGTTCGGATTCAGCCATGACGGGATCACACCGGACGCGATCACCCTCGCGAAGGGGATCGGCGGCGGGTTCCCGATCGGCGCTCTGGTCACCTTCGGCGCGGCCAGCTCGCTGTTCACCCCGGGCACGCACGGCTCCACCTTCGGCGGCAACCCGCTGGCGACGGCCGTGGCCGACGCCGTTCTCGCCGAGATCGAGCAGCGCGGGCCTCGTCGACAACGCCGCCCGCCGTGGCGAGGAACTGCGCGACGTCATCGACGGCATCGGATCGCCCCTCGTCGGCGGCGTCCGCGGACGAGGGCTCCTCATCGGCGTCGGTCTCACCGCGCCGGTCGCCGGTGACGTGGTCGCCGCCGCGCAGGAACGCGGTCTCATCGTCAACGCGGCGAACCCGGAGACCGTGCGGATCGCGCCGGCGCTCAACATCGGCGACGCCGAGATCGCCGAGTTCGCCGCACTCTTCGCCGCCGCCCTCGCCGATGTCCAGGCATCCGCCGCCGCGGCATCCGCTCCCGAAACCGGAAAGGTCCACGCATGACCACCCGCCACCTGTTGCGCGATGACGATCTGACCCCCGCCGAGCAGTCGGAGATCCTCGATCTCGCCATCGAGCTGAAGAAGGACCGCTGGGCGGACAAGAGCCTCGCCGGTCCGCAGACCGTGGCGGTGATCTTCGACAAGTCCTCCACGCGCACCCGCGTCTCGTTCGCGGTCGGCATCGCGGACCTCGGCGGCTCGCCGTTGATCATCTCGACGGCCAACAGCCAGCTCGGCGGCAAGGAGACCCCGTCCGACACCGCGCGCGTGCTCGAGCGCCAGGTGGCGGCCATCGTCTGGCGCACCTATGCGCAGGCGGGGCTGGAGGAGATGGCCAGGGGCACCAGAGTGCCGGTCGTCAATGCGCTCTCGGACGACTTCCATCCGTGCCAGCTGCTCGCGGATCTGCTGACGATCCGGGAGCACAAGGGAGAGCTCAAGGGACTGACGCTGAGCTTCTTCGGCGACGGGCAGAGCAACATGTCGCACTCGTACATGCTCGCCGGCGTCACCGCCGGGATGCACGTGCGGGTCGTCGCTCCGGAGGGCTACGCGCCTCGTGCCGACGTCGTCGAGGCGGCGGAGCGCCGCGCCGCCGAGACGGGTGGATCGATCACGCTCCTCGCCGACCCGGTGGAGGCCGCGGCCGGTGCGGACGTCGTCGTCACCGACACCTGGGTGTCGATGGGCAAGGAGGAGGAGAAGCTCGCGCGCATCCGCGACCTCGGCGCCTACAAGGTCACCCCGCAGACGATGGCACTCGCCGACCCCGGGGCGATCTTCATCCACTGCCTTCCGGCCGATCGTGGTTACGAGGTGGACTCCGACGTCATCGACGGGCCGCAGAGCGTGGTCTGGGATGAGGCGGAGAACCGCCTGCACGCGCAGAAGGCGCTGCTGGTCTGGCTGCTCGGCAAGAAGAAGGACGCATGATGAGCGGTGCGAAGCACGAGGGCACGAACGAGGGTGCGCTCTGGGGTGCCCGATTCGCGACGGGGCCGTCGCCGGAGCTGGTGGAGCTCAGCCGCTCGACCCACTTCGACTGGATACTCGCGCCGTACGACATCGCCGGCTCCCACGCGCACGCGACCGCGCTCGCCGCGGCCGGTTATCTCGAGGCCGATGAGGCGCAGCGGATGCACGAGGGCCTGGACGCCGTGCTCCGGTCGGTGCAGGACGGCACTCTGCTCCCGGCTCCGTCCGACGAGGATGTGCACGGCGCGCTCGAGCAGGCGCTGATCGCCGAGCTCGGCCCGGAGCTGGGCGGGCGCCTGCGCGCCGGACGCAGCCGCAACGACCAGATCGCGACGCTGGTGCGGATGTACCTCATCGACCACGCGCGCGTGATCGCCCGCGACATCCTGCGTGTCATCGACGCGCTCGTCGCCCAGGCCGAGGCGCACCCCGACGCCATCCTCCCCGGCCGTACGCATCTGCAGCATGCGCAGCCGGTGCTGCTGGCGCACCACCTGCTCGCCCATGGATGGCCGCTGGTGCGCGAGCTCGAGCGCCTGGTCGACTGGCGCCGCCGCGCCGGCGTCTCGCCCTACGGCGGGGGAGCGCTCGCCGGATCCACCCTGGGACTCGACCCCGCGCTGGTCGCGACCGAGCTGGGCCTGGACCGTCCGGCGGAGAACTCGCTCGACGGCACCTCGGCACGCGATGTGGTCGCCGAGTTCGCGTTCATCACGGCGATGACCGGGGTCGACATCTCGCGGCTCAGCGAGGAGATCATCCTCTGGAACACCCGCGAGTTCGGCTTCGTCACGCTCGATGACGGCTACTCGACAGGGTCGAGCATCATGCCGCAGAAGAAGAACCCCGACATCGCCGAGCTCGCCCGCGGCAAGTCCGGGCGCCTCATCGGCAACCTGTCCGGTTTGCTGGCCACGCTCAAGGGCCTTCCGCTCGCGTACAACCGCGACCTGCAGGAAGACAAGGAGCCGGTGTTCGACTCCGTGCAGACCCTCGAGGTCGTTCTGCCCGCATTCGCGGGGATGATCGCGACGCTGCGGTTCGACACGGAGCGGATGGCGGCGCTCGCGCCGCAGGGGTTCTCACTGGCGACTGACGTCGCCGAGTGGCTGGTGAAGAGACGGGTCCCGTTCCGTGACGCCCACGAGATCTCCGGTGCGCTCGTGCGCGCCTGCGAAGAGCAGGGGATCGGGCTGGAGGACGCCTCCGACGAGCTGCTGCTCTCGGTGTCGCGCGCACCTCGTCCCCGAGGTGCGCGAGGTGCTCACGATCGAGGGATCGGTGGCATCGCGCACCGGCGCCGGCGGTACCGCACCCGTGCGGGTCGCGGAGCAGCGCGCCGAGCTGGTGGCGCGGGCACAGGCGGCAGCGCACGCGCTCGGACTGTAGTCCGGATGCGGTGACGATCCGCTGCGGGCTCAGTGCAGGGAGTCGTCCGCGGCTGAGCGTGTCCAGCGGGTGAAGTGGACGGTGAGACCTGCACGCGTCGGGGCGGCGAGGAAGGGCCCGGCGGATGCTTCGGCGTCCGGGTCGAAGGGAGCGACCCGCACCAGTCGCCAGTCGCCGTCGTCGGCGCGTGCGCGCACGATGAGGGCGTCGGCCCAGCGGCTGATCCGCACGGTGATCTCGGCATCGATCCACTCGTCTACATGTCCCACCGACCAGTCGGAGCGGCGATCGGTGACGACGGCGCCGAGGCCGAGGTGCCCGTCGGCGAACTCGATGCCGGCCTTCACCCATCGCTCCGCATCGATCTGCACGAAGAGTCCCGCCTGATCGAACTGGCCGTCCCATGGTGCCCGGAACGACACCTCCATCGCCTCGCCGATTTTCAGTGGCGCGAGCAGGGCGTGCTCGGAATCGTGCACGAAACCGTAGGCGGTGTGCCGCCAGGCATCGCTGCCTTCCTCGGCGGTGACGGCGAGCTGCGCGCCCTCTTCCATCGATCGAGGGGGATGGGTCCAGGAACCCTCGGTCCAGGGGATGCGCGATTCAGGCATGTTCCTCAAATATAACTAGATAGTGCATAAGGGTAGAGTTATTCGTGATATGGTTATGGCATGGTCATCGCCGTACTCGCCGACATCGTGGGCTCGCGTCGGCTCAGTGACCGGACGGCCGCGCAGCGCGTGCTCGACGACACCATCGCGGCCGCCGAAGCCGATCTCGCCCTGGCATCGCGGCCGCTGACGCCTACCGTAGGCGACGAGCAGCAGGGCGTCTACCGGAATCTCGGCGACGCCATGACGTCGCTGCTGATGATCCAGCTCCGGCTGCCCGACGGGATCGCGTTCCGCTTCGGCATCGGCGTGGGGGAGATCAGGCCGGTCGGCTCCGTGCACGGCGACCTGTCCGACGGCCCCGGCTGGTACGCCGCCCGAGCGGCGATCGAGACCGTGCATGCTCGCGAACAGCGCGCCTTGCCGCGATCGCGCACCTGGATTGTCGGAGCTCCGGGGCAGGATGAGGTCATGGAGATCCACGATCGCCGTATCCAACGCGTACCTGCTCGCACGCGACGAGCTCGTCGGCGCGATGAGCGAGCGTGAACGACGTCTCACGTACGGACGGCTGATCGGCACGTCCCAGCAGGATCTCGCAGCCCAGGAGGGCATCTCGCAGCCGAGCGTCTCCAAGTCGCTGCGGAGCGCCGGAGCAGCCGCTCTCATCGAAGGACTGGCTGCGATCAGAGGAGGATCGGCATGATCGTCACCGGATTCATCCTCCTGGCCGTGGGCGCTGCCGATCTCGTGCGGCAGTTCGCACCGCGCCGCTGGATCGGCTACCTCACCGCCGCCGTCATCCTGTTGCTGCTCGGAAGCGTGAGCGATGCGCTGCTGCCGATGATCGCCGCCCTCCTCACGGGGGCGATCTGGATCTGGTGCATGCCCGACGACCGTCCGTCGCCGGCCGGATTCTGGCCGGCCGTCCTGCTGGGCGTGGTGAGCATCGGTGCCGTCGTCTGGTTCGGCGAGCGGGCGGATGCCGGATTGATCGGCGATGTCTGGACTTTGCGATCGCCGTTCGGCCTCATCTCCTTCGACCTCGCCATCCTCGTGCTCGGCGCCGGGGTGTTCCTCCTCGAATCGGCCAATCTGGTGGTGCGTGCGGCCCTCGACGGCGAGCACACCTGGCGACCGGTCGATTCGGCCGTGCAGCCGGTTCCCGTCCTGAGCGCTCCGCCCGCCATCGTGCCGACGGCCGATCATGCGGTCGGCGATCCCTCGGCCGAGGCCGTGTCGACAGCCGAGGCCGTGTCGACAGCGGAGGCCGTGTCGACGGCGGAGGCCGTGCCGACGGCGGCTCCCGACCCGCGCAGCGGATTCAAGGGAGGGCGTCTCATCGGTCCGCTCGAGCGGATCATCGTCCTGCTGCTGACACTCGCGGGCGCTTATCCGGTGCTGGCCGCGATGCTCGCCGCCAAAGGCATCGTGCGGTTCCCCGAGATATCCCGAGACGGCGAGAGCGGGGCGCGCGCCGAGTACTTCCTCGTCGGCAGCCTCGTCAGCTGGGTCATGGCGCTCGGCGCGGCGTTCCTCGTGTGGTGGTCGGCGCGGAGCTGAGCGGCATCCGCCCGTGCTCAGCCGTCGAGGAGCCCTCGCTACCACGTGAGGCGGAACTCGCACGGCTCGATGGGCCGGTGTGATCGCGTGTCGCGTGTTCGCGCGCTGATAGCCTGGTGAGCGTGTCACATCCCGCTCTGACGACCGCCGAACCCGCGATCGATCCCACGTTCGAGAACGTATGGGACGAGACTCGTGTGGCGCGGGCTCGTCCACGTGTCCACCGACCAGGAGGCGCTGCGCGCCCTGCTCGCGGGAGACCCGATCACGTATTACTGCGGTTTCGATCCGACCGCGCCGAGTCTGCACCTGGGCAACCTCGTGCAGCTGCTCACGCTGCGCCGTCTCCAGCTCGCCGGGCACAAGCCGCTCGGACTCGTCGGCGGGTCGACCGGCCTGGTCGGCGACCCCGGTGGTCGTGACGCCGAACGCGTGCTCAACCCGGTCGAGACCGTGGAGGAGTGGGTCGGAAAGCTGCGGGCCCAGGTCGAGCGGTTCCTGAGCTTCGAGGGCGACAACGCCGCGCGCATCGTGAACAACCTGGACTGGACCGCACCGCTGAGCGCGATCGACTTCCTGCGCGGGATCGGCAAGCACTTCCGTGTCGGCACGATGATCAAGAAGGATGCCGTCGCCGCGCGCCTGAACTCCGAGGCGGGTATCTCGTACACCGAGTTCAGCTACCAGATCCTGCAGGGTCTGGACTACCTCGAGTTGCACCGCCGCTACGGCTGCGTGCTGCAGACCGGCGGCAGCGACCAGTGGGGCAACCTCACCAGCGGTACGGATCTCATCCACCGCGTCGAGGGCGTCTCGGTGCACGCGATCGGAACGCCGCTCATCACGAACAGCGACGGCACGAAGTTCGGCAAGAGCGACGGCAACGCGATCTGGCTCGACCCCGAGATGTGCAGCCCGTACCGGATGTACCAGTTCTGGCTGAACACCGACGATGCCGACGTGGTCGACGCGTCTCAAGGTCTTCACATTCCTGACGCGCGCCGAGATCGAGGAGTACGCGGCGCTCGTCGCAGTCCGAACCGTTCCGCCGCGCAGCGCAGAAGCGGCTCGCACTCGAGGTCGTGGCCACGGTGCACGGCATCGACGCGGCGGCTGCCGTCATCGCCGCATCGGATGCGCTTTTCGGGCAGGGCGATCTGACATCGCTGGATGCCGCGACACTGCGGACGGCGCTCGAGGAGCTCCCGAACGCGACAGTCGCGGCGGGCAGCCCAGTGGTCGAGGCTCTTGTCGCGACCGGACTGGTCTCGAGCCTCTCCGAAGCGCGACGTGCGATCGCTCAGGGTGGTGTCTCGCTGGACGGCGAACGCATCGAGGACGAGGCGGCAACCGTGCAGGGCAGCTCTGCCGGGTGGTGTCTCGGTGCTTCGGCGCGGGAAGAAGACCCTCGCCGGCGTCTTCATCGGCTGAGGCCGCGTCGAGCACGGACCATGCCGTTCACGCCGAGCCACGCGGTCATCGCGCTGCCGTTCATCCGGACGCCGCTCGTGCCGTCGGCCATCGCGATCGGTGCGATGACCCCCGATCTGCCGTTGTTCCTCCGTGGCTTCGGGCGTGAGCTATTCGTTCACGCACACCGTCGGCAACGTCGTCTGGACAGCGCTGATCGCCTTCGGGTTGTTCCTCCTGTGGCGGGTGGTGCTGCGCCCGGCCGTCCCGGAGCTCGCTCCGGCAGTGCTTGCGAGGCGCGTGCCCTCGGAGTGGACGGATGCCGGGATGAGCGCGTTCCGGCATGCCGTCGGAGTCGGACAGCGCCGCGGCTACCCCGTGCTGCTCGCGCTGTCGTTCATGCTCGGGGTGCTGTCGCACATCGCGTGGGACGTGTTCACGCACGAGGGTCGCGAGGGAGTGCAGCTGATGCCTGTGCTCGGAGACATGTGGGGTCCGCTGCCCGGATACAAGTGGCTGCAGCACGGCTCCAGTGCGATCGGGCTCGTCATCATCGCGATCTGGGTGGTGCTCCGGCTCCGCCGCAGCGAACAGCACGCCGTCACGACGCGAGTCCTGCCGGCATGGGTGCGGATCGGATGGTGGATGTCGCTGCCGGTGATCCTCGCGGTGGCATGGGGGATCGGCCTCGTCGTCCACGGCCCGCTGGACGCCGAGTTCACTGCTCAGCACCTCGCCTACCGGATGCTGCCGACGGCATGCGCCATCTGGGGTGGAGTGACCCTGCTGCTGTGCCTGGCGCTTCCGCTGTTCCGAAGAACCGGAGAACCCGCGCGACCGCAGGACTGACGGGCATGGTTGAATCGGGGAATGGCCCGGGTCCCGCTTCCGATCGCCCCGAGCCTGGCCTCCGGGTATCGCCTCACAGCGAAGAGATTCGCACGCACGCTGGTGCTGGTGGCTTTCGTCCAGGGGGCGGTGGCGATCGTGGCGGCACCGCTGCTGGCGGGCATGTTCTCGGTCGCAGCGAGGGCATCAGGACTGACCGCCGTCACGACGACCTCGGCCGCACAGTTCCTGCGCAGTCCTCTCGGCGTCGGCATCGCAGCCGTCTCCCTGGTGCTCGTCGTTCTCGCTCTGCTCGGGCAGACGGCGGTCTTCGTCGCCGTCGCCGACCTGCGACGGAGAGATGCGGACCTGAGCGCCCGTGCTGTCGCGCGCCGTATGAGGATCCGCGTGGCAGCACTCCTGCGGCGGCCCTCGACGCTGCTGCTCGTTCCGTACCTGGTGCTGATCGTTCCCCTCGGGCACGCCGGGATCGGCTCGATCCTCACGCAATGGGTCGCGATTCCGGCGTTCGTCACCGACGAGCTGATGAAGACTCCGCTGCACGCGGTGCTCTACACCGCGTTGCTGGTGCTCGTGTGGTGGCTGAACCTGCGCCTCATCTTCACGATCCCGCTGCTCGTCCTCGAGCACGTCGGCGTTCCCGCCGCCATCGCGCGCAGCTGGCGATTCACGCGCTGGCGGAGCATCCGGATCGCTGCGCTGCTCGCCGGTGTTCTGGTTCCGATGGCGGTGATGCTGGGAGTGCTGGCCCTCATCGTTCCGTTGCCGACGCTTGCGTCCGACCAGGCGGAGCCGGCCGCTTCGATCGCGGTCGGCGCGATCAGCCTCGGCATCGGCCAGGTCGTCGCGTTCTTCATCATCGGAGTGTTCCTGATGGTGCAGACGCAGGTGCTGGTCGCGGCGGCGGCATCGTCGGGCATGCTCTCCGCGGATGCGACAGAGGATGCTCCGCGGTCGCCCGCGGACGTCATAGGCATCGCAGAAGGTGCGGCCGCACGGCGCGCCCCGGCGATCATCGCGGGGATCGGTGCGGTGATCGCGGGCGGAGTGCTCAGCGCCACCGCCGTCGTACCGCTCGCCGAGGTGACTGACGGTGCGACGACGGTGCTCGCGCATCGAGGTTTCACGGAACAGGGAGTCGAGAACACCCTGCAATCTCTCGACGCTGCGCACGCCGCAGGCGCCGAGGTGGTGGAGATGGATGTGCAGCAGACCAGCGACGGCGGCTGGGTGCTCATGCACGATCCGGATCTGAACCGTCTCGCAGGGATGGACACCTCCGTCGCTCGGCTGACGACTGCGGAGGCCACCGCAGTGACCGTTCGAGACGATGCCGGGCATTCCGAGCGGATACCGACCCTCGAGCAGTACCTCCGACGGGCCGACGATCTCGGTCAGCAGCTGCTCATCGAGATCAAGGTGCACGGCGGTGAGACCGAGGGCTTCGTCGCCGAGCTCATCGACCTCATCGACCGGGTGGACGGCGCCGACGAGCACATCTATCACACCCTCAGCGCCGACGTCGTCGAGCAGGTCACGACGCTGCGGCCAGACCTGACGATCGGATTCATCGTCCCGCTGGCCTACGGGGGAGTGCCGGAGACCCCGGCCTCGTTCCTCGTCGTCGAGCAGAGTGTCTACACGAGGGCGCTACGTGATGAGGTCTGGTCTGAGGGAAAGGCGCTCTACGTCTGGACGGTGCAGGATGCTGCCGGCATGAGGGCGCTGTTCCGTGACAACGTCGACGGGATCATCACGGACCACCCCGACATCGCGATTCGGCAGCTGACGGATGTCGCGTCGGACACCGCGCTCTCCGGACGGCTCGCCGACATGGCGGACCGGCTGTTCACCGGCCCGTAGGCCGTGATGCTCGGCACCTTCCACGGAAATCGACGCTGACGGGGAAGAATCCTTAGACGCGGTGCCCGCGACACGCCCGACGATCCACGACGATTTGCCCGAACCTCGGGATCCGCGTAACTTATTACTTGTTCGCCCCACAGGGAAGCGGAGAGGCCGAGAGCTTCACCCCCCTCAAGCGGAGAACCACCTCCCGATCCAGACTCTCTTGAGAGTTCAGGCGCTTGCGTCTAGGATGGGAGTTTCCACCTTCTCTGCAGCTTCTGTCGGCTGCGCAGCGGATCTCAGATCCGCTCAGCGCGTCGATTTGACAAGCGAGAGGAAGTGGGTAAGATTGAGAAGTTGCCCTTCGGGCCTGGTTGTGATGACTGGGTCGGGGGAGCGTCCGATCCTTGAGAACTCAACAGCGTGCACTTGTCAAATGCCAAATTATCCTCGTCCAAGCCTTTTTGGTTTGGTTGAGAATTCCTTTGGATCAAAGACCAACTCCCTTTGTTGGGGGTTGGCATTCGGATGAAGTCAGCAATGAATTTGTCTCTTTGGTCAGTATCAAACTCGCTGCGTCACCGTTTTCCCGGTGGGGTATGCATTTCTTTTTTACGGAGAGTTTGATCCTGGCTCAGGATGAACGCTGGCGGCGTGCTTAACACATGCAAGTCGAACGGTGAAGCCCAGCTTGCTGGGTGGATCAGTGGCGAACGGGTGAGTAACACGTGAGCAACCTGCCCCTGACTCTGGGATAAGCGCTGGAAACGGCGTCTAATACTGGATACGAGCCACGACCGCATGGTCAGTGGTTGGAAAGATTTTTCGGTTGGGGATGGGCTCGCGGCCTATCAGCTTGTTGGTGAGGTAATGGCTCACCAAGGCGTCGACGGGTAGCCGGCCTGAGAGGGTGACCGGCCACACTGGGACTGAGACACGGCCCAGACTCCTACGGGAGGCAGCAGTGGGGAATATTGCACAATGGGCGGAAGCCTGATGCAGCAACGCCGCGTGAGGGATGACGGCCTTCGGGTTGTAAACCTCTTTTAGCAGGGAAGAAGCGAAAGTGACGGTACCTGCAGAAAAAGCGCCGGCTAACTACGTGCCAGCAGCCGCGGTAATACGTAGGGCGCAAGCGTTATCCGGAATTATTGGGCGTAAAGAGCTCGTAGGCGGTTTGTCGCGTCTGCTGTGAAATCTGGAGGCTCAACCTCCGGCCTGCAGTGGGTACGGGCAGACTAGAGTGCGGTAGGGGAGATTGGAATTCCTGGTGTAGCGGTGGAATGCGCAGATATCAGGAGGAACACCGATGGCGAAGGCAGATCTCTGGGCCGTAACTGACGCTGAGGAGCGAAAGGGTGGGGAGCAAACAGGCTTAGATACCCTGGTAGTCCACCCCGTAAACGTTGGGAACTAGTTGTGGGGTCCATTCCACGGATTCCGTGACGCAGCTAACGCATTAAGTTCCCCGCCTGGGGAGTACGGCCGCAAGGCTAAAACTCAAAGGAATTGACGGGGACCCGCACAAGCGGCGGAGCATGCGGATTAATTCGATGCAACGCGAAGAACCTTACCAAGGCTTGACATATACGAGAACGGGCCAGAAATGGTCAACTCTTTGGACACTCGTAAACAGGTGGTGCATGGTTGTCGTCAGCTCGTGTCGTGAGATGTTGGGTTAAGTCCCGCAACGAGCGCAACCCTCGTTCTATGTTGCCAGCACGTAATGGTGGGAACTCATGGGATACTGCCGGGGTCAACTCGGAGGAAGGTGGGGATGACGTCAAATCATCATGCCCCTTATGTCTTGGGCTTCACGCATGCTACAATGGCCGGTACAAAGGGCTGCAATACCGCGAGGTGGAGCGAATCCCAAAAAGCCGGTCCCAGTTCGGATTGAGGTCTGCAACTCGACCTCATGAAGTCGGAGTCGCTAGTAATCGCAGATCAGCAACGCTGCGGTGAATACGTTCCCGGGTCTTGTACACACCGCCCGTCAAGTCATGAAAGTCGGTAACACCTGAAGCCGGTGGCCTAACCCTTGTGGAGGGAGCCGTCGAAGGTGGGATCGGTAATTAGGACTAAGTCGTAACAAGGTAGCCGTACCGGAAGGTGCGGCTGGATCACCTCCTTTCTAAGGAGCATCTGACACCGTGTCTTTGAACTGCGCGGTGTCCAGAACCCAGATCGAAGGCGTTCGTTCTTCGCTGGGAGCTCATGGGTGGAACATTTGACATGGTGTGAAGGATGTTGTTCTTCTTTAGTACGTCGGGTTTTCGGATCTGGTTGGAACGGGGAGGGTGGCGGATGTCACATCTGCACGCTGTTGGGTCCTGAGGGACCGGATGCGATTGTCACTTTCGGGTGGTGGTCGGGACTGTTCCTCTGGGCCTCTTTCTGTTTCCCCTGTTGGGGGTTGTGGATGGGGGTACCGCCCGTACTTTGAGAACTACACAGTGGACGCGAGCATCTTGCAGCTGATCTTCGGATCGGTTGCACAAGATGATCTTAAAGATCATTAGTCAATTTCAGATCCAGTTTTGGGGACTGGGTCGATTCTGATTCAAACTCATGTGATTTCAAGTCTTTAAGAGCAAACGGTGGATGCCTTGGCATCTGGAGCCGAAGAAGGACGTAGCAATCTGCGATAAGCCTCGGGGAACTGATAAGCAAGTTTTGATCCGAGGGTGTCCGAATGGGGAAACCCCGCTGGGCGGCGTGCCGACCTAGTGACTCCCGCCTGAATATATAGGGCGGGTAGAGGGAACGTGGGGAAGTGAAACATCTCAGTACCCACAGGAAGAGAAAGCAACCGCGATTCCGTTAGTAGTGGCGAGCGAAACCGGAACAGGCTAAACCTAGCGTGTGTGATAGCCGGCAGGTGTTGCACGTTGGGGGTTGTGGGACTTTTCAGTCATCTCTGCCGAGATGGCGGCGTTACAAGAAGGTATAGACGAACGGTCTTGAAAGGCCGGTCATAGAGGGTGCCAACCCCGTAGTCGAAATGCCTCTCTTGGCGCGAAGAGTATCCCAAGTAGCACGGGGCCCGTGAAATCCCGTGTGAATCTGTCAGGACCACCTGATAAGCCTAAATACTCCCAGATGACCGATAGCGGACAAGTACCGTGAGGGAAAGGTGAAAAGTACCCCGGGAGGGGAGTGAAATAGTACCTGAAACCGTTTGCTTACAAACCGTTGGAGCCTCCTTAGTAGGGGTGACAGCGTGCCTTTTGAAGAATGAGCCTGCGAGTTAGCGATATGTGGCGAGGTTAACCCGTGAGGGGTAGCCGTAGCGAAAGCGAGTCTGAATAGGGCGATTCAGTCGCATGTCCTAGACCCGAAGCGAAGTGATCTATCCATGGCCAGGTTGAAGCGACGGTAAGACGTCGTGGAGGACCGAACCCACTTAGGTTGAAAACTGAGGGGATGAGCTGTGGATAGGGGTGAAAGGCCAATCAAACTTCGTGATAGCTGGTTCTCTCCGAAATGCATTTAGGTGCAGCGTTGCGTGTTTCTTGCCGGAGGTAGAGCTACTGGATGGCCGATGGGCCCTACAAGGTTACTGACGTCAGCCAAACTCCGAATGCCGGTAAGTGAGAGCGCAGCAGTGAGACTGTGGGGGATAAGCTTCATAGTCGAGAGGGAAACAACCCAGACCACCAACTAAGGTCCCAAAGCGCGTGCTAAGTGGGAAAGGATGTGGAGTTGCTGTGACAACCAGGAGGTTGGCTTAGAAGCAGCCACCCTTGAAAGAGTGCGTAATAGCTCACTGGTCAAGTGATTCCGCGCCGACAATGTAACGGGGCTCAAGCACGCCACCGAAGTTGTGGCATTGACATTATTGGTAGGCCTTCGTGGTCCAGCCGTGTTGATGGGTAGGAGAGCGTCGTGTGGCCAGCGAAGCGGCGGTGTGAACCAGCCGTGGAGGCTACACGAGTGAGAATGCAGGCATGAGTAGCGAATGACGTGTGAGAAACACGTCCTCCGAAAGACCAAGGGTTCCAGGGTCAAGCTAATCTTCCCTGGGTAAGTCGGGACCTAAGGCGAGGCCGACAGGCGTAGTCGATGGACAACGGGTTGATATTCCCGTACCGGCGAAGAACCGCCCAAGCTAATCCAGTAGTGCTAAGTGTCTGAATCCTAGTGACTGATCCCTTCGGGGTGACGCTCTGGGCCTAGCGCACGACCCCATGCTGGTGCGGTTAGCGTATTAACAGGTGTGACGCAGGAAGGTAGTCCAGCCGGGCGATGGTAGTCCTGGTGCAAGTGCGTAGGCCGAGTCGTAGGCAAATCCGCGACTCATTGAGGCTGAGACACGATGCGGATAAAAAGTGGATGATCCTATGCTGCCAAGAAAAGCATCGACGCGAGGTTCAAGCCGCCCGTACCCCAAACCGACTCAGGTGGTCAGGTAGAGAATACCAAGGAGATCGAGAGAATCGTGGTTAAGGAACTCGGCAAAATGCCCCCGTAACTTCGGGAGAAGGGGGGCCTTCGGCGTATAGGGATTTACTCCCAAAAGCGTTTGGAGGCCGCAGAGACTAGTGGGTAGCGACTGTTTACTAAAAACACAGGTCCGTGCCAAGTCGCAAGACGATGTATACGGACTGACGCCTGCCCGGTGCTGGAAGGTTAAGAGGACCGGTTAGCCGCAAGGCGAAGCTGAGAATTTAAGCCCCAGTAAACGGCGGTGGTAACTATAACCATCCTAAGGTAGCGAAATTCCTTGTCGGGTAAGTTCCGACCTGCACGAATGGCGTAACGACTTCCCAACTGTCTCAACCGCGAACTCGGCGAAATTGCATTACGAGTAAAGATGCTCGTTACGCGCAGCAGGACGGAAAGACCCCGTGACCTTTACTATAGCTTTGTATTGGTGTTCGGTGTGGCTTGTGTAGGATAGGTGGGAGACTTTGAAGCGTGGACGCTAGTTCATGTGGAGTCATTGTTGAAATACCACTCTGGTCACTCTGGATATCTAACTTCGAACCGTAATCCGGTTCAGGGACAGTGCATGGTGGGTAGTTTAACTGGGGCGGTTGCCTCCCAAAAAGTAACGGAGGCGCCCAAAGGTTCCCTCAACCTGGTTGGTAATCAGGTGTCGAGTGTAAGTGCACAAGGGAGCTTGACTGTGAGACTGACAGGTCGAGCAGGGACGAAAGTCGGGACTAGTGATCCGGCAGTGGCTTGTGGAAGCGCTGTCGCTCAACGGATAAAAGGTACCTCGGGGATAACAGGCTGATCTTGCCCAAGAGTCCATATCGACGGCATGGTTTGGCACCTCGATGTCGGCTCGTCGCATCCTGGGGCTGGAGTAGGTCCCAAGGGTTGGGCTGTTCGCCCATTAAAGCGGTACGCGAGCTGGGTTTAGAACGTCGTGAGACAGTTCGGTCCCTATCCGCTGCGCGCGTAGGAAGTTTGAGAGGATCTGACCCTAGTACGAGAGGACCGGGTTGGACGAACCTCTGGTGTGTCAGTTGTTCCGCCAGGAGCACCGCTGATTAGCTACGTTCGGGATGGATAACCGCTGAAAGCATCTAAGCGGGAAGCCGGCCTCAAGATGAGACTTCCATACCTTCGGGTGAGAGGCTCCCAGCCAGACTACTGGGTTGATAGGCCAGATGTGGAAGCACGGTAACGTGTGCAGCTGACTGGTACTAATAAGCCGATGACTTGATAACACACCGTTTGTTGGTGCTACGCGTCCACTGAGTGGTTCTCGATGTACGGTCGAGAACCGCATGACAACATTGACTTTGTTATGTGTATTTGATTGAAACATCTATAGTGTTTCGGCGGCCATAGCGTGAGGGAAACGCCCGGTTACATTCCGAACCCGGAAGCTAAGCCTCACAGCGCCGATGGTACTGCAGGGGGGACCCTGTGGGAGAGTAGGACACCGCCGGACTTCTTTTAAGCAAATGGCCACCCATCGTTGGGTGGCCATTTCGCGTTAACAACAGAATCAGAGATACAGGGAGAATCATGCCGGAAGAGGAAGAGCGCCGACCGCGTCGCAGCGACGACAGCGGATCGCGCGGAGACCGCCCTTCTGGCGGCCGATCCAGCAACAGCCGCGACGGTGGGGCTCCCCGCCGCGACAGTGCTCCCCGCCGTTCTGAAGCCCCTCGTCGCGACAGCGCGCCTCGTCGTGACGGCGACAATCGCGCTTCCGGCGCCGGAGGCCGTGACGGCGCTCCGCGTCGTGAAGGCGGATACGGGCAGGGTGCTCCCCGCCGGGACACGGGTGCTCGCTCGGACGGCGCTCCGCGTCGTGAGGGAGGATTCCGTCGCGACGGCGACAACCGTGGTGACCGCGGTCCCCGCCGTGACGATGGCCCTCGTCGTGATGGCGCGCCTCGTTCCGGAGGCGCCCCGTATCGTGATGGCGCTCCTCGTTCCGACGGCGCCCCGCGTCGCGAGGGCGGCTACCGCTCTGACGCGAACCCGCGCCGTGAAGGCGGGTTCCGTCGTGACGGGGACAACCGTGGCGATCGCGCCCCGCGTCGCGACGACGGACCGCGCCGGGATGGCGCTCCCCGTTCCGGCGGCGCCCCGCGCCGTGAGGGCGGCTACCGCTCCGACGCGCCGCGATCCGGCGGCGCGCCGCGTCGTGAGGGCGGCTACCGCTCCGACGCACCACGATCCGGCGGTGCCCCGCGCCGTGAAGGTGGATTCCGTCGTGACGGGGACAACCGTGGCGATCGCGCCCCGCGCCGAGACGACGGACCGCGGCGGGATGGCGCACCCCGCTATGACGGCGCCCCGCGCCGAGACAGCGCATCCCGATCCGACGGTGCTCCGCGTCGCGAGGGCGGGTTTCGATCCGATGGTCCGCGACGCGAAGGCGGCTCGCGGCAGGATGGCGCTCCGCGCCGTGAAGGCGGATTCCGTCGTGAAGGCGACAACCGCGGTGACCGCGCTCCGCGCCGCGACGATGACCGTCGCGCCTACCCACAGCGCGGGGGAGGCGGTAGGACCCGTCCGATCCAGGCCGCAGACGAGCGCCCGCGCTCGAACGATCCCGAGGTCCCCGAAGAGGTCACCGGGCGTGACCTGCACTCTTCCGCTCGCAACGAGCTGAAGACTCTGAGCAAGGAGAACGCCGAAGAGGTGGCGCGTCATCTCGTGATGGCGTCTCAGCTCATCGACGAGGAACCGGAACTCGCTCACGCTCACGCACTGGCTGCATCCCGACGGGCCGGTCGTATCGCGATCGTCCGTGAGACGCTGGGGATCACGGCGTATGCGACTGGCGACTTCGCCCTCGCGCTCCGCGAATTGCGCACCTACCGCCGGATCTCGGGCAAGGACGACCAGATCGCGCTCATGGTCGACAGCGAGCGCGGCATCGGCCGGGCGGATCGTGCGCTGGAGACCGGTCGCGCTGTCGATCGTTCGGTTCTGGCGACACCCGTGCGAGTGGCCTTGGCCATCGCGATGTCAGGTGCACGCCTCGACCAAGGGGACCTGGAGCTGGCGCTCGGCGAACTCGAGATCCCTGAACTCGACCCCGACCGCGCGTTCGAGTGGAGCCCCGCGCTGTTCGCTGCGCGTGCCGCTGTGCTCGAGGACCTCGGGCGTGCCGACGAGGCCGCGTTCTGGATGACGCGTGCCGACGTCGCCGCGGCGGCCCTCGGCATCGATGAGGGCGGCGACGAGGAGATCATCGTGGAGGACGGCCTCATCGAGGATGAGTTCCTCGATGACGATCACGACGACGCCCAGACGGCGGATGCTCTCGCCGAGCCGGGCGAAGTTGACGACGACGAGGTTAACGACTCGGAAGTCGACGTCGATGACTCTGATGTCGATGACCGCGATGCTGACGATGCCGACGAAGAGAGCGCAGACAGCAACGGCGCGGAAGCCGCAGAAGACGTCGCAACCTCCGCCGAGCCCACGGTCGAGGACGAGGTCCGCGAGCTCCTCGGCGAATCTGACGACGACGATTCCGACGGCGAAACCACCGGTGAGCAGGAATCCGAGGCGCCGGAGCGGGACGCGTGATGGCGCTGTTCTCCAAGAAACGCCCCGCCCCCACGCCGTTGGACGGCGTCGACACGGTCCTCGCGGATCTCGACGGCGTCGTCTATGCAGGGCCCGGAGCGCTTCCCTACGCCGTAGCGAGCCTCAACAAGGCAGCCGAGTCGGCGCGCATCGGCTACATCACCAACAACGCCTCCCGCACCGACGCGTCGGTCGCGGAGCACCTGTCGAGCCTCGGCCTCGCGGTCGAGGCATCCGATGTCGTGACGAGCCCGCAGGCGGCGATGCGCCTGCTGACGACCATGGTGCCCCCGCCCGCCACGATCCTGATCGTCGGCGGCGACGGCCTCGTCGACGAGGCGCAGAAGGCCGGCTACACGGTCACGCGCAGCGCCGAAGACAGCCCGACTGCCGTCGTGCAGGGCTTCGCCCCGCAGGTGGCCTGGACCGACCTCGCCGAGGCCGCCTTCGCATTGAAGGTGCCGGAGGAGGACGGCGGCATCCCCTGGATCGCCACGAACACCGACTGGACCATCCCGCAGGAGCGCGGTGTGGCACCGGGCAACGGAACCCTGGTGTCGGCCGTGCACACCGCGATCGGCCGGCTCGCCACCGTCGCGGGCAAGCCGGAGGTCCCGATCTTCGAAGAGGCGACAGCACGCTTCGGCGCGCAGAAGCCGTTGTTCATCGGCGACCGCCTCGACACCGACATCCTCGGCGCAGTGCGCGCGGGCATCGACTCCGCCCTGGTCCTCACCGGCATCGATCGGCCCGAAGCACGTGCTCGCCGCACCGGCGGAGTCCCGGCCGACCTTCATCCTCAGCGACCTGCGGGAACTGCACCAGCCGTACCCGCAGACCGTCGAGAAGGACGGCGTCTTCCACGTGAACGGCGCCGCTGTGCGCGTCTCGGGAGCCGACGTCGAGATCATCGCCACGGGGGATTCGCAGATCGATCTTCTCCGCGCCGGCGCGGCGGCGATCTGGGCATCCGGTACCGCGGTGTTCGTGCTGCGGGTGCCCGAGCAGCTCTACGCCGATCCGTTCCACCGGCCCTGAACTCGGCATCCGCCCGGGAACGTCGTGGCACCGTCCGCTGTCCGCACCTCCGCGTACAGTAGAAGCCGTGAGCGAAGATACGACGAGCACGCCGACCGACGGTCTGTGGAGTCGTCTGCGCCTGATCGAAGGCCAGCCGCTCGCCGACCGGGCCGAGGCGTACTCCGCGATGCACGATGAGCTCTCCCGCCGGCTCGAGGGCGGGGCGAAGCTCGAACAGCGGGAGACCCCGGGATCCCGATGACGCGTCTCGACGTCGCCCTCGCAGCACGAGGCCTCGCCCGCTCACGAAATCACGCGACCGCGCTCATCACCGACGGCCTGGTCAGCGTCGACGGTCGGCCCGTCGTCAAGGCGTCCACGCCGGTGCGTGACGATGCCGAACTCACCGTCGCCGGCGCCGACCACTACGTCGGGCGCGCCGCGCACAAACTCATCGCGGCGATCGACGGCTTCGGCATCGACGTCGACGGTCGTCTCGCCCTCGACATGGGCGCATCCACAGGCGGATTCACCCAGGTGCTGCGCGAGCGGGGAGCCCGGAAGGTGCTCGCCGTCGACGTCGGCCATGACCAGCTCGCCCCCTCGATCGCCGCAGACCCCGGGGTCACGCAGGTCGAGGGATACAACGTCCGGCACATGACCCCGGAGAATCTCGCGGAGGCGACGGGGGAGCCGGCCCTGCCCGACCTCGTCGTCGGAGACCTCTCCTTCATCTCGCTCGAACTCGTGCTGCCCGCAGTGGCGCAGGTGGCCGCCCCCGCGGCCGACGTGATCCTGCTGATCAAGCCCCAGTTCGAAGTCGGTCGCACCGCGGTGCGCGGCGGCCTCGTCACCGACCCGGCGACCCGAGCCGACGCCGTGGCACGCACGGTCTGGAGCGCCTGGGACGTCGGCCTCGGGATGCTCGGCATCGTGCCGTCGCCGATCCTCGGCACGCACGGCAACGCGGAGTACCTCGTGCACCTTGCACCGGGGCGGGGATCCGATCCGTCAGAATGGACCGAGAGAATCAACGCACTGGCGGGGGGACGATGAACGAGCGCAACATCCTGGTCGTCGCCCATGCGGGCCGGCAGGACACCGTCGTGGCCGCGGCTCGGGTCGTCGAGGCCCTCCGCGGTGCCGGCGCCCGCCCCGTCCTCTCCGCCGACGACCGCGCCGAGCTCGCCGCTGTCGACGGCCGATTCGCCGACGTCGACGTGCTCGGTGACACCGTGGCGCAGGCCGATCTCGAACTCGCCGTCGTCCTCGGCGGCGACGGCACCATCCTGCGCGCGGCCGAACTGGTCCGCGGCTGCGGAGCGCCCGTGCTCGGCATCAACATGGGCCACGTCGGCTTCCTCGCGGAGATCGAACGAGACGACATGGACGACGCCGTCGGGCGCGTCATCGCCCGTGACTACGACGTCGAAGAGCGCATGGCGCTGTCGGTGCGGGTGAAGGATGTCGCCGGAGCGGTCATCTACGAGACCTGGGCGCTCAACGAGGCGACCGTCGAGAAGGCCAGCCGCGAACGCATGATCGAGGTGGTGCTCGAGATCGACGGACGCCCGCTGTCGACCTTCGGCTGCGACGGAATGGTCGTGTCCACCCCGACCGGTTCGACCGCGTACAACTTCTCCGGCGGGGGACCGGTGATCTGGCCGAGCGTCGAGGCCATCGCCGTGGTGCCGCTGTCGGCACACGCCCTCTTCGCGAGGCCGCTCGTGGTCAGCCCGGACGCCTCGGTCGCCATCGAGATGCTCGAGCGCACCGACGGCTCCGGCATCCTCTGGTGCGACGGCCGGCGCTCGCACGACCTTCCGCCCGGCGCCCGTGTGGTGGTCCGGCGGTCCTCGCGCCCGGTGCGACTCGCGCGACTGCATCCCTCGACCTTCACCGATCGCCTCGTGCGCAAGTTCCAGCTGCCTGTCGACGGCTGGCGCGGACAGAACAGCGGAACCGCCTCGTGATCGAGGAGATGCGGATGCAGGGGCTCGGCGTCATCGCCGACGCCGTGCTGCCGCTCGGGCCGGGGTTCACCGCCATCACGGGCGAGACCGGCGCCGGCAAGACGATGGTCGTGACCGGCCTCGGGCTGCTGCTCGGTCAGCGTGCCGACTACGGTGCCGTGCGGGCGGGCACAGGCCAGGCATCCGTCGCCGGCGTCTGGATCGTGCCGTCCGCCGGAGACATCGCCGACATCGTCGCCGACGCGGGCGGAGAACTCGAACCCGCAGGAGACGGAGTCGCGGAACTCTACGTGTCCCGCACCCTGAGCGCAGAGGGACGCAGCAGAGCGAGCGTCGGAGGCCGTGCGGCCCCCGCCAGCGTGCTCTCCTCCCTCGCTGAGGAACTCGTGGTGGTGCACGGTCAGTCCGAGCAGCTGAGACTGCGCTCCTCGACGGAGCAGCGCGATGCGCTCGACAGATTCGGCGGAGCGCCGGTCGCCTCGTGCCTCGACGCCTATACGTCCGCCTTCGCACGGTGGCGCGAGCTCGACGCCGAGATCACGGAGATCACCGAGAATCGTGATCGACGTGCCGAGGAAGCAGACAGGCTCCGAGAGGCGCTCGCGCTGATCGAGGCCACCGCCCCCGAAGCGGGGGAGGACACCGCACTCGCGGAGCGCGCCGAGCGGCTCGCCAACGCGGAGGAGCTGCGGCTCGCGGCAGCCCTCGCCCGGGGTTCGCTCTCGAGCGACGAGGGGGATGCCGACGCCTCGGCGCTCATCGCCGAGGCACGACGCGCTCTCGAGCGCGCAGCCGACCCGAAGCTCGCGGAGATCGCCGAGAGCCTCGCCGATGTCGGATACCGGATCGCCGACCTGGCCGGCCAGCTGTCGGCGTACCTCGCCGACCTCGACGAGACGGGTCCGCATGAACTCGCCGCCGTCGAGGAGCGCCGTGCCGCCCTCACGACGCTGATCAGGGCGCACGGCTCCCTCGACGAGGCTCTCGAAGCTGTGGGAGTCCGGCTCAGCGCGCCTGGCCGAGCTCGACGATGACGGCGAGCGGATCGAACGGCTCGAAAGCGAACGCGATGCCGCCCGGACCGAGCTCGACGACGCGGCGGCCCGGCTGACGGCGGCACGAACCGAGGCCGCGGCGCGTCTGGGCGCCGCCGTCACCGAGGAGCTGCACGCGCTGGCGATGCCCGATGCGCGTCTCGAGGTCGCCGTCGGCACGGGCGCGGAGAGCGTCCACGGGCGCGATGACGTGTCGATCCTGCTGTCGCCGCACCCCGGTGCCGAACCGCGTGCGGTCTCCAAGGGAGCGTCGGGCGGGGAGCTGTCGCGGGTCATGCTCGCGATCGAAGTCGTCATCGCGGGCACCGACCCCGTGCCGACGTTCGTCTTCGACGAGGTCGACGCAGGTATCGGCGGCGCCGCCGCGATCGAGGTCGGCCGGCGACTCGCCCGGCTCGCGGAATCGTCGCAGGTGATCGCCGTCACCCATCTCGCCCAGGTCGCCGCCTTCGCATCGAATCACCTCTCGGTCGTGAAGGCCAGCGATGGCGCGGTCACGGCGTCGAGTGTCCGCCGACTGGAGGGCGAGGACCGGGAGGCCGAGATGGCACGACTGCTGTCCGGACTGACCGATTCCGACGCCGCGCTCACACACGCCAGAGAACTTCTCAGCCTCCGCGTCCCCGCCACCTGATAGGATCGAAGCCCGTGATGAACTCTTCTCAAGCGGGACCCAAGAACGACACGACGCAGCACGCTTTCACCACCAAGCACATTTTCGTGACAGGTGGTGTCGTTTCGTCTTTGGGTAAGGGGCTCACCGCCGCCAGTCTGGGCAACCTCCTCACCGCCCGCGGACTCCGCGTCGTCATGCAGAAGCTCGACCCGTATCTGAACGTCGATCCGGGCACCATGAACCCGTTCCAGCACGGCGAGGTGTTCGTCACCGACGACGGCGCCGAGACCGACCTCGACATCGGGCACTACGAGCGGTTCCTCGACATCAACCTGTCGCAGGCGGCGAACGTCACCACCGGCCAGATCTACTCGCAGGTCATCGCCCGCGAGCGCCGCGGCGAGTACCTCGGTGACACCGTGCAGGTCATCCCGCACATCACCGACGAGATCAAGCGCCGGATGCGCCTGCAGGCCGCTGAGGAACCGCGACCCGACGTCATCATCACCGAGGTCGGCGGCACCGTCGGCGACATCGAATCGCAGCCGTTCCTCGAGTCCGCCCGTCAGCTGCGTCACGAGCTCGGCCGCGACAGCGTGTTCTTCGTGCACGTCTCGCTGGTGCCGTTCATGGGCGCCTCGGGTGAGCAGAAGACGAAGCCCACTCAGCACTCGGTGGCGGCGCTCCGCCAGGTCGGCATCCAGCCGGACGCCCTGGTACTGCGCAGCGATCGCCCCGTGAGCGAGAGCAACCGCAACAAGATCGCGCTGATGTGCGACGTCGACGTCGAAGGCGTCATCAACACCGTCGACCTGCCGAGCATCTACGACATCCCGTCCACGCTCAACGACCAGGGCCTCGACTCGTACATCGTGCGCCGCCTCGGTCTCGACCAGAAGGCGGCCGAAGAGGTCGACTGGACGCGCTGGAGCAAGGTGCTGCACGCGGTGCACAACCCCAAGCACGAGGTCACGATCGGTCTCGTGGGCAAGTACATCGACCTGCCCGACGCCTACCTGTCCGTGACCGAGGCGCTCAAGGCCGGCGGCTTCGCGCAGGAGACGAAGGTCAACATCCGCTGGATCCCGTCCGACCTGTGCGAGACGCCGGAGGGAGCGCAGGCGCAGCTCTCCGAGCTCGACGGCATCTGCGTGCCCGGTGGCTTCGGCATCCGCGGCATCGAGGGCAAGCTCGGCGCACTGAAGTTCGCGCGCGAGCAGGGCATCCCCACGCTCGGCCTCTGCCTGGGTCTGCAGTGCATGGTCATCGAGTACGCCCGTGACGTCGCCGGCATCGCCGGTGCGTCGTCCACCGAGTTCGATCCGGAGACGTCGGAGCCGGTCATCGCGACCATGGCCGAGCAGGTCGAGATCCTCGACGGCGGAGACCTCGGCGGCACCATGCGCCTCGGCCTCTATCAGGCGGAGCTCGCCGAAGGATCCCTGGCACGGGAACTCTACGAAGCGCCGCAGTCGTCGGAGCGGCACCGTCACCGCTACGAGGTGAACAACGCCTACCGCGATCGCCTCTCCGCAGCCGGTCTGGTGTTCTCCGGCCTGAACCAGGAACTCGACCTCGTCGAGTACGTGGAGCTGCCGCGGGACGTGCACCCGTACTACATCGCGACCCAGGCGCACCCGGAGCTGCGTTCACGTCCGACCGCCCCGCACCCGCTCTTCCGCGGACTGGTGGGCGCGGCGATCGAGCGGCACCGTTCGAGCGAGCTGTTCGACGTCAGCGAAGATGCCTGACCTGCAGGACGAGCCCTTCTCGCCGGAGATCGTCGACAGCGAGCTGGCCTACCGGGGAGCCGTCTGGGACGTCCGCTCGGACACGTTCCGTTACGGCGACGGCGAGATCGTCCGCCAGTACGTCGACCACACCGGTGCAGTGGCCGTCGTGGCGGTGGACGATGACGGGCGGGTGCTGCTGATCCAGCAGTACCGGCATCCGATCCGCCACCGCGACTGGGAACTGCCTGCCGGTCTCCTCGACATCGAGGGGGAGGAGCCGCTTCTCGCCGCGCAGCGCGAGCTCGCGGAGGAGGCCGACATCACGGCCGAGCACTGGGAGCCGCTGGTGTCGACGTACACGACGCCGGGCGGGAACAGCGAGATCATCCATCTCTTCCTGGCCACCGGCATCTCACCCGCGGCGACGGTTCATGATCGCACGGACGAAGAGGCCGACATCCGGGTGGAGTGGGTGCCGCTGAGGGAAGCGGCCGACGCCGTCATGGCCGGACGGATGCGCAACGCGATCCTGTCGATCGGCGTTCTCGCGGCGGAGCGACGCGGGGTCGGCGGGGCGTAGTCGTGCGGCTCGATCGGGCGATGGATGCCTACCTGCGGCACATCACGATCGAACGCGGGCTGAGTGCGCATACCGTTGCCGCCTACCGGCGGGACCTCGATGGGTACCGCACGTGGCTCGCTGAGAACGGCGCCGCGGAGACCTCGGACGTCACCCCCGCGGTCGTCGGGCGTTTCATCGCCGAACGCTCGGCAGCAGAGCCGGCTCCCGCCGCCACGAGTCTCGCCCGACTGCAGTCGTCCGTACGCGGCTGGCACCGTTTCCTCGCGCGGGAGGGGATCGAGGCGGACGACCCGAGCGGTCGGTTGCGTCCGCCGAAGGCCCCGCAGCGGCTGCCGAAGGCGCTGACGATCGACCAGGTGGAGCGCCTGCTCGCCGCTCCTTCGGCGGAGGAGCCGCTGGGCATCCGCGACCGCGCATTTCTGGAGCTGCTCTACGCCACCGGAGCGCGGGTCTCCGAAGCCGTGGGGCTCGATGTCGACGATCTGGCACACGGCGACGTGTTGCGGCTGCGCGGCAAAGGGTCGAAGGAGCGCATCGTTCCGCTCGGCTCATACGCCCGCATCGCCGTGGACGCATACCTCACGCGCGTGCGGCCCGGGCTCGCGGCGAAGGGGCGCGCATCGGCACGCTTGTTCCTCGGCGCGCGCGGTGCACCCCTCTCTCGGCAGAGCGCGTGGCTCGTCATCCGCGCCGCGGCGGAGCGGGCGCAGATCACCTCGGAGGTCTCGCCGCACACGCTCCGCCATTCCTTCGCGACGCACCTGCTCCAGGGCGGTGCCGACGTGCGCGTCGTCCAGGAGCTCCTCGGTCACGCCTCCGTCGCGACGACCCAGATCTACACCCACGTGTCGGTCGACACGCTTCGCGACATCTACGCCACATCCCACCCGCGCGCCCGCTGATCGTTCGTTAGCAGCCTCCGTTCCGAAAAGTTGTGAATCTCCTGAAGTCCCCCGAAAGGGGGACGCGGAGCGCGCGCGAGTCTGCCTATTCTGAGCGGAGCCGTCCGACGTCTGCCGGACCCACGAAGGAGTTCCCCCCCATGCGAACCCATGGTTCCCTCGCGATCTTCGCGACCACCGCCCTCGTCCTCGCTCTCGCCGGATGCTCCGGAGGGCCCGGCGCGGACAAGCTCGACTACGAGGATTCGCCGCTGAACAAGTACCTCTCCGCGGCCTGGGGAGGGGATCTGTCTCCGGAGGAGCAGCAGAAGCAGATCGATGAGCAGACCCGCCAGCAGGAAGAGTTCATCGCGGAGTGCATGGCGGCGGAGGGATTCGAATACAAGCCGAACACGCAGAACGGCGCAGTGGTGTTCTCCGATGACGGCGGCGAATGGGACCCGGAGTCGCGCGAATGGGTCGAGAAGTACGGCTACGGCATGGTGAACAGCCCCTGGAACGAGCAGATGGAGGAGAGCACGCCGGAGGAGAACACCGATCCGAACGCGGACTACGTCGCCTCTCTCAGCGAGTCCGAACAGACCGCCTACTACGAGACCCTCTACGGTGCTCCTCCCGAGGAGGACGCGATGGCCGAGGGAGCCACCTTCGAGTACAACTGGGAGGATGCCGGCTGCCAGGGCGCGGCACAGCATGAGGTGCAGGGCGATGACCCGTGGCAGGCAGATGAGTTCGCCGGCCTTGTGGAGAAGATGAACGAGCTGTGGTCCAGCACCCAGGAGTCGCCGGAGTTCAAGGAGCTCAACGCGGCTTGGGCGAGCTGTATGGCCGACGCCGGTGAGCCCGGGTTCAAGGCGCAGCAGGATGCGTCGACGTCGATCTCGGACGCGCAGTCCAAGATCTACGAGGCCGCATACGGAGACGGCAGCACCCCCGTCGACCCCGAGACCGTCGAGGATCCGAACAAGAGCCCGGAGATGAAGAAGCTCGGCGAGCGTGAGATCGAACTGGCGCTCAAGGACCTCGAGTGCCGCACCGAGACCTCCTACCAGGAGAAGTCGCTGAAGATCCAGTTCGCCCAGGAGGAGAAGTTCATCGCCGACAACAAGGCGGATCTCGAGGCGTTCAAGGCGGCGGCCGAGCAGAGCAATTGATGCGCGACGACGAGACCCCCACGACGAAGTTCCCGCTCGACGTCGAAGAGAACATCGATGTCGAAGAGAACCTCGACATCGAGGACGTGATCGACGCAGGCACGGACGAGACCGAAGGCGACACCTCGAAGGTCAGCGGCTGGGGACGTGTTCTCCGCGGCAATCGCACCCTGTGGATCGTCGCCGCGTGCGCCGTCGTCAGCCTGGTCGCTGGCCTCCTGATCGGGCACTTCCTGATCTCTCCTGCCGAGGCGGACGGGGACACCCCGGAACCCGGACTGGTGACTGTTCCGGTCGAGTTCGGGTCGCTGAGCAACGACGTGACGCTGCGGGCGGACGTCGGCTATGCGGACGCCGTCGAGGTGACGATCGACACCACGGGCACGGAGGGGCGAGCCGTCGTGACCGGGCAGGTTCCGGCGGTCGGCGCGACCTTCACGCCGCTCTCGATCGCGCTGGAAGTGGCGGGTCGCCCCGTCATCGTCCTGCCGGGCGAGCTACCGGCATACCGCACGCTGCGCGTCGGGGTATCCGGACCCGACGTGCTGCAGCTCAAGCAGGCGCTCGCGAGCATCGGGATCAACCCGGGCGATGCCGCATCCGATCTGTTCGACGGAGCGACGGCGGATGCCGTCGGGCAGCTCTACGCGCAGGCGGGCTACCCGGCGCCGTCGACGGGCGAGGAGGCGACCGCTTCCGTACGCTCAGCCGAGGACGCGGTGCGCAGCGCGAACGACAGCGTCAGTCAGGCTCAGGCGGCGCTCGACGCGGCAGGTTCCGGTCCCAGCAAGGTGGACTCGTGGCAGGCCGATGTGAAGGTCGCCCAGGCGGAGCAGGCACTCGCCGACGCGAAGGCGACGGGCGAGGGCGTGCAGCAGGCCGAGTGGGACCTGCAGACCGCGCGGCTGGAGCGGGATCAGCTCTGGGCGGCGAAGAACACCGGCGCGGAGCAGCGCGATGCTCGACTCCGCCTACGCGCAGGTCGACGCCGCCAACGAGGCGCTCGAGACGGCGCGCGAGAGCGTGCTCCCGTTCCTCCCGTCGAGCGAGGTGCTCTACCTCACGGAGCTCCCGCGGCGCGTGGATGCCGTCAACGTCAAGCGCGGCGATACGGTGAGCGGATCGTCGATGACCGTGTCCGGCGCCACGGTGCGGCTCACCGGGGCGGCGGCCGAGGCCGATGCCCGGCTGCTCACGGCCGGCGCGGAGGGCGTCTTCGAACTGCCGGACGGCACCGAGCACCGTGCGGTGATCTCGGCGCTGAACGCGGGCAAGGACAGCAAGGCCCGTTGGGAGGTGCTCCTGGACCCCGATCCGCTGACCACGGAGCAGATCCAGCAGCTCCAGGGGAGCAACGTGCGGGTCAAGATCGCCGTCGGCGCGACCGACGGTGACGTGCTCTCCGTTCCGCTCGCGGCGCTCACCGCGGGACCCGGGGGCGAATCGCGGGTGGAGGTGGTCGAATCGGATCCGCGCGAGGGGGAGGACGCGGAGACCCGGATCGTCGTCGTCAAGACCGGACTCGCCGCGCGTGGTGCGGTGGAGGTCACACCGATCGAGGGTGAGCTCGAGGAGGGCGAGCTCGTGGTGGTCGGCCGGTGAGCCGGCCCGATGCGCACGCCGTCCTCGACTCGCCGGTCGAGGTGGCTGCGCCTCCTCTCGTCGAGCTGCGTGATGTGACGCGGTCCTTCCCCGGCCCGCCCGAAGTGCAGGCGCTCAAGGGGGCGACGCTGTCGGCGGCGGCCGGGGACTACATCTCGATCGTGGGTCCCAGCGGCTCCGGCAAGTCGACGATGCTCAACATCCTGGGCCTCCTGGACCGCCCGAGCGTCGGCGAGTACCGGCTGGCCGGGGCGCTCACCGGCGATCTCTCCGACGATGAGAGGGCGGCCGTCCGGGCGCGCTTCATCGGGTTCGTCTTCCAGTCGTTCCATCTGCTTCCGCGGCGCACCGTGCTCGACAACGTGCTGATGCCGATGCTCTACAGCGGCGTTCCCCGCCGCGAGCGCGAGTCCCGGGCGCGAGAGGCGCTCACGCGCGTCGGACTCGGGCATCGCATCGACTTCTATCCGGGGTCGCTCTCCGGAGGAGAACGTCAGCGCGTCGCCGTCGCCCGGGCGGTCGTCAGCGGGCCGCGGCTGCTGCTGGCCGACGAGCCGACGGGCAACCTCGACCAGCGCACCTCCGGCGAGGTCATGTCGCTGTTCGAGGAGCTGAATGCCGACGGGCTCACGCTCATCGTGATCACGCACGATGACGCCGTGGCGCGGCGGGCCGACCGCTGCATCCGCATCTCCGACGGCAGATTGAGCGAGCTGTGATCCGCTGGCCGTTGCGGCGGAAGAAGACGGCGGATGCCGAGGGGGAAGCGGTGCAGCCGGCGGAGACGGTGCAGACCGCTCCGCTGGTTCCCGCCGTGAAGCACGCGGATCGTTTCACCTTCCAGGACCTCGTCACCGAGGCGACCGCCGATATCGGCTCGCGCCCGGCCCGACTGGTGATGACGATCCTCGGGACGGTGCTCGGCATCGGATCCCTCGTCGCGACGATCGGATTCGCGCAGACCGCTGCCGGTCAGATCGCGAGCCAGTTCGACGGGGTGGCCGCCACCCAAGTCCTGGTCACGCCGGCCGAAGCGACCTCCGGATCGCAGAACAAGACGGTCGCCGCCGGCCGCCTCCCGTGGGATTCCGCGGAGCGTGTGCAGCTGCTGGCGGGAGTGGAGTCCGCGGCTCTCCTGGGCGAGGTCGCCCTGGCGGAGGACGAGACCATCACGGCCGTTCCGATCAACGACCCCTCCGCTCCCGTTCCCGCGTCTCCGCGGCTCTTCTCCGTGTCGGGCGACCTGCTCGACACGGTCGAGGGCAGCATCGTGACCGGCAGGTTCTTCGATGGCGGGCACGACACCCGGGCCGATCGCGTGGCCGTGCTCGGCGCACGTGCGGCAGAGCGGATGGGCATCAACCGGGTGGACTCGCAGCCCTCGGTGTTCATCGGCGGTGTCGCCTATGCCGTGATCGGGATCGTCGACGGCATGGAGCGGCGCAGCGACCTGCAGGATGCGGTGATCATCCCGATGGGGTCGGCGCGCGCGGACTTCGGGCTCGAAGCGCCGGCGGAGCTGAGCATCCGGATCGCGGTGGGCGCAGGTCCGCAGGTCGCCGAGCAGTCCGTGCTCGCCCTGCAGCCCGACGAACCCGACACCCTCGAGGCCCGTGCTCCCTCCGCAGCATCCGATCTCAGCCAGAGCGTGCAGGCCGACGTCAACGTCGTCTTCCTGATCCTCGGCGTCATCGCGCTCCTCGCGGGCGGGCTGGGCATCGCGAACGTGACGCTCCTGTCGGTGATGGAGCGCATCGGCGAGATCGGCCTCCGCCGTGCGCTCGGCGCCACGCGGCGGCAGATCGGCTCGCAGTTCATGGTGGAGTCCATCGTCATCGGCTTCATCGGCGGCCTCATCGGAGCCGCGCTCGGTGTCGTCGCCGTCATCGTCGTCGCCGTCGTGCAGGGCTGGGCGCCGGTCACGGATCCGCTGGTCGCGGTCGCCGGCGCGGTGCTGGGCGCCGTCGTCGGCTGGGCGTCCGGCTGGTATCCGGCACGGCGGGCCGCGCGGATCGAGCCGGTCGCGGCGCTGCGCGGCGGATGACATCGCGATGACCGTCTGCCGACTGCGCGCCGCGCGCCGGGACGCGTCACCAGTGCCCTGCCGTTAGAATCGAGCGAGCACGAGGGAAGCGGGAGAACCGGTGGCTGAGAAAGCGGCGAAGTCCAGGGCGAAGGCGAAACAGGCCGACGACATCCCCATGGGACCCACCGGACGCCCCTATCACGGCTTCCCGACCCCCGAGCCGCTGGCCTCGCACGGACCCGCTCGCATCATCGCGCTGTGCAACCAGAAGGGCGGGGTCGGCAAGACGACGACCTCGATCAACCTGGCCGCGGCTCTCGCCGAGTACGGCCGCAAGGTCCTCGCCGTCGACTTCGATCCGCAGGGCGCCCTCTCCGCCGGTCTCGGCATCCAGACCCACGACGTGCCCACCATCTACGACCTGCTGCTGGACACGAAGCGCGACGCCCACGACGCCATCGTCGCGTCCGGCGTCGAGGGTCTCGATGTCATGCCCGCGAACATCGACCTCTCCGCAGCCGAGGTGCACCTCGTCAACGAGGTCGCGCGCGAGACGATCCTCGCCCGGGTGCTCCGCCAGGTGGCGGGGGAGTACGACGTCATCCTCATCGACTGCCAGCCCTCGCTGGGGCTGCTCACCGTGAACGCGCTCACCGCCGCGCACGGCGTGATCATCCCGCTGGAGTGCGAGTTCTTCGCGCTGCGCGGCGTCGCCCTGCTCATCGAGACGATCGACAAGGTGCGCGACCGGCTCAACCCGTCGATCACCATGGACGGCCTGCTCGCCACGATGTACGACCCGCGCACGCTGCACTCGCGCGAGGTGCTGGAACGCGTCGTCGAGGCGTTCGGGACCGACGTGCTCGAGACCGTCATCGGCCGCACCGTGAAGTTCCCCGATGCGTCCGTCGTCGGGTGTGCCGATCACCGAGTTCGCACCCGAGCACGCCGCCGCACAGGCCTACCTGCGGCTGGCGCGGGAGCTGGTCGCCCGTGGCGCCGTCGCCTGAGACGGCTCCTGAGCCTGCCGACGCCGTCCTCGAAGAAGCGGTGCGTGAACCCGCCGACGGCTTCCGCGTCTCGCTGTCGAACTTCGACGGGCCCTTCGATCTGCTGCTGAATCTCATCTCCAAGCACGAGATGGACATCACCGAGGTGTCGCTGAGCGCGGTCACGAACGAGTTCATCGCGTATCTGCGCGAACTCGGGCCGGAGGAGGAACTCGATCAGGCATCCGAGTTCCTCGTGGTCGCGGCGACCCTGCTCGACATGAAGGTCGTGGGGCTCCTCCCGCAGGGGGAGCTGGTGGATGCCGAGGCGGTCGCGCTGCTCGAGGCGCGCGACCTGCTGTTCGCCCGGCTGCTGCAGTACCGGGCGTTCAAGGAGGTCTCGGCCTGGTTCGCGCGCTGCCTGCGGCGGGAGGACCGCCGTCATGTGCGGGCGGTGCGCCTCGACGAGAGGCATCGCAAGAAGACCCCCGAACTGGTGTGGTCGCTCACCCCCGACGACTTCGCGGCGCTCGCGCTCCTCGCGTTCGCGCCGAAGGAGATCCCGCACGTCGGCCTCGATCACCTGCACGCGCCGCTGGTCAGCATCCGGGAACAGGCGGCCATCGTCGTCACCCTGCTGCGCGGCACCGAGACGCTGTCGTTCCGCGAGCTCGTCGCCGGCGTGAACGAGCCGGGCATCGTCGTCGCCCGCTTCATCTCGGTGCTCGAGCTCTACCGGCACGCGGCGCTGTCCTTCGAACAACTGGAACCGCTCGGCGAGCTGACGCTCCGCTGGGCCGCCGACTCCTGGTCGGACGAGACACTCGCGACCCTGGGGGCCGACTATGACCGATGACGTGATGCAGAACGCGGAGGCGGATGTCGCCGCCGTCGACACCCCGCTGACCGAGCGGATCGAGGCGATCCTGCTCATCATCGACGAGCCGATCGGGCTGGTGGCCCTCGCCGCCGCCGTCGGTTCCCCGGTGGCGGCCGTGCGCCAGAGCATCGAGACGCTCGTGGACGACTACGACGGTCGAGGCCGTGGGCCGAGGCGCGGTTTCGAGCTTCGCGAGGTGGGCGGCGGATGGCGGCTCTACGTGCGCGAGGATCATGACGACCTCGTCGCCGAGTTCATCGGCGGGCAGGCACCCGCGCGGCTGTCTCAGGCCGCGCTCGAGACGCTCGCCGTGATCGCCTACAAGCAGCCGGTCACCCGAGGTCAGGTCGCATCCATCCGCGCGGTGAACGTGGACTCGGTGGTGCGCACACTGCTCGCCCGGGGCCTCATCACCGAACTCTTCGCCGATTCCGAGACCGGCGCCATCAACTACGGAACGACCGACGCGCTGCTGCAGCACCTCGGCATCAATTCGCTCGACGACCTGCCGCCGATCTCCCCGTTGCTCGACGACGGTGCAGACGGCTTCGACGAAGGGACCATCCGATGAATGAGGCTTCGACAGGCTCAGCGCCCCTGCCAGAGGGCGTCCGCCTGCAGAAGGTGCTCGCCGGCGCCGGGGTCGCCTCGCGGCGCGTGGTGGAGGACTACATCGTCGAGGGTCGCATCCGCGTCAACGGCGAGGTCGTCACCGAGCTCGGCCGGCGGATCGACCCCGAGCACGATCTCGTCGATGTCGACGGCACGGCCGTCCAGCTCGACGTCTCCAAGCGCTACGTGATGCTCAACAAGCCCACCGGGGTCGTCAGCACCATGAAGGACGAGAACGGTCGCCCCGACCTTCGCCGTTTCACCGCGGACTACGAGGAGCGCCTCTACAACGTGGGTCGCCTGGACGCCGAGACGAGCGGCCTGCTCATCCTCACCAACGACGGAGAGATGGCGCACGTGCTCGCGCATCCGTCGTTCGGGGTGAACAAGGTGTACATCGCCAAGGTCGAAGGCACCGTGACCGCGCAGACGATCGCGAAGCTGACGAAGGGCATCGAGCTGGAGGACGGCCCCATCGCGGCCGACAAGGCACGCCTGCTGGACGCATCGACGAGCTCGGCGAGCGGAAAGCAGTCGAGTCTGGTGGAACTCACGCTGCACTCCGGTCGCAACCGCATCGTCCGCCGGATGCTGGCAGCCGTCGGCCATCCGGTGACCGAGCTCGTGCGGCGCCAGTTCGGCCCGCTGCACCTGGGAACGCTCCCTGCTGGGAAGACGCGGGAACTGACTAAAATCGAACTCGGTGCGCTGTTGACTCTCGCGCGCCAGAATTCCGGAGTCGCAGCGACCGCCGGGGAGCAGCAGGAGAACGAGTGACCGACACCACAGGCGCGCCTTCGGGGAGCCGAGCGACGTCTGTCGTCGCACCCCGGCCGGCAGGCTCCGTCGCATCACGGGTGACCGGGACCGTCCGCGTCGTCGGCGCGGGTCTTCTCGGGGCCAGCATCGGTCATGCCCTCCGCGCGAAGGGCGTCGACGTCGTCCTCGCCGACATGTCTCCGGCGCAGCTGCGCCTGGCGATCGACTACGGCGCTGGCCGCGCGGAGTCGCCGGACGACCGGCCGTCGCTGATCGTGGTGGCCGTGCCGCCGGACGTGACCGCCGACGTCATCGAGACCGAACTCGCGCGCTACCCCGATGCCGTCGTCACGGACGTGGCCAGCGTGAAGCTCGAGCCGTTCCGCACGCTGCAGCAGCGCGGCGTCGACCTCACCCGCTACATCGGTTCGCATCCGCTCGCCGGTCGTGAGCGAGGAGGGGCGATCTCGGCCCGCGCCGATCTGTTCATCGGGCGGCCCTGGGTCGTCTGCCGCGACGAGGAGACCCGCCCGGCCGATCTCGCGCTGGTCGAGGCACTCGCTCTCGACGTCGGCGCGATGCCGGTCGAGATGACGCCGGAGGAGCACGACCGCTCCGTGGCGCTCATCTCGCACGTGCCGCAGGTCGTCGCGAGCCTGCTCGCCGGCCGATTCGCGACCGCCGAAGACGGCGCGCTGCGCCTCGCCGGCCAGGGCGTGCGCGACACCACCCGGATCGCGGCATCCGCCCCCGAACTGTGGGTGCAGATCCTCGGTGCGAACGCCGGACCCGTCGTGGAGATCCTCGATGAGCTCGCCGCCGATCTTCGAGAGGTCTCCGCCGCGCTGCGCGCCCCGGAGGAGCCCGGAGCGCGACGCGTGGTCGCCGAGACGATCCGCCAGGGCAACGACGGCGTCGAGCGGCTCCCCGGCAAGCACGGGCAGAACCGTCGCTTCGAACAGCTCATCGTCATGGTCGACGACACCGCCGGCCAGCTCGGACGCCTGTTCGGCGACCTCGGCGCGCTCGGCGTGAACGTGGAGGATTTCCGCCTGGAGCACTCGCCGGGAGCGCAGTTCGGTCTCGCCGAGCTCAGCGTCGATCCGGCTGCTCTGCACGGCGCGATCGCCGGGCTCCAGGAACACGGATGGCGGATCGCGGGGACGACCAATGACTGATTTCATCGCGATCGACGGCCCGGCGGGTTCGGGCAAGTCGAGCGTCTCGAAGGCGGTCGCGCGCCAGCTCGGCTTCGGCTACCTCGACACCGGTTCTGCGTATCGTGCGCTCGCCTGGCACGTGCTCGATCAGGGGGCGGACACGGCGGATGCCGATGCGGTGCTGGCTGCGGCATCCGCATTCCCCGTCGAACTCGGCCTCGATCCCGACGACCGCACCGTGCGCGTCGGCGACGTCGACGTCACCGATGCGATCCGCGAACCGCGGGTCTCCGGAGCGGTGAGCGGCGTCGCCCGGGTGCCAGCGGTGCGCGACCAGGTGAACCGCCTCTTCCGGACTCTCGTCGCGGATGCGCCGTACCCCGCGGTCGTCGTCGAGGGCCGCGACATCACGACCGTCGTCGCACCCGACGCGCCGGTGCGCATCCTGCTGACCGCCGCCCCCGAGGTGCGCGCGGCCCGCCGCGCCGGTGAGCTCGCCGGCGAGAACGCCGCGGCCGTCGCCGAGGCGCTGCATCGCCGCGACGCCTCCGACAGTGCCGTCGTCGACTTCCTCAACGCCGCCGACGGCGTCGAGGTCGTCGACTCGACCGACCTCGATTTCCCCCAGACCATCGATGCCGTGCTCGACGGTGATCCAACGACGCCGAGGAGTTCACAATGGCTGACGAAGAATACGAAGGCGGCCCTGACCAGCTCGCCGAGAAGATGGAAGCGCTCGACGAGGAGCTCGCCGAGTCGCGCGCCGAAACGCTGCGCGCGAGCCTCGCCGACTACGAGCTCGACGATGAGGACGCCGCGCTCCTCGCCGGCATCACGCTGGGCGAGGACGGAATCCAGTACCTTCCGGCGCTGCCCGTCGTCGCGATCGTCGGGCGCCCGAACGTGGGCAAGTCCGCGCTCGTGAACCGCATCCTCGGCCGCCGCGAGGCCGTCGTCGAGGACACCCCCGGTGTCACCCGCGACCGCGTGACCTACAAGGCGGAGTGGGCCGACCGCCGATTCTCGCTCGTCGACACCGGCGGATGGGAGCCCGACGCCCGCGGCATCGATCGCTCCGTCGCGGCGCAGGCCGAGGTCGCGATCGACCTCTGCCGACATCGTGCTGTTCGTCGTCGACGCGATGGTGGGGGCGACCTCCACCGACGAGCACGTCGTCAAGATGCTGCGCAAGAGCGGCAAGCCGGTGTTCCTCGTCGCGAACAAGGTCGACGACACGCGCCAGGAGCCGGAAGCGGCAGCGCTGTGGAGCCTGGGTCTCGGCGAGCCGCACCCGGTCTCCGCGATCCACGGTCGCGGTGTCGCCGATCTGCTCGATGCCGTGCTGAAGAAGCTGCCCGAGGTGTCCGCCGTCGCCAAGCACGAGATCGGCGGGCCGCGTCGCGTCGCGATCCTCGGGCGTCCGAACGTCGGCAAGTCCTCGCTGCTGAACAAGGCGGCGGGGGAGGAGCGGGTCGTCGTGAACGACCTCGCCGGCACCACCCGCGACCCGGTCGACGAGATCGTCGAACTCGGCGGCAAGCTGTGGCGTCTCGTCGACACCGCCGGCATCCGCCGTCGCGTGCACATGGCGCAGGGCGCCGACTTCTACGCGTCGCTGCGTACCTCGGCCGCGCTGGAGAAGGCGGAGATCGCGGTCGTCGTGCTCGACGTCTCGGAGAGCATCAGCGAGCAGGACGTGCGCATCATCGACCTCGTGCTGGAGTCGGGTCGTGCGCTCGTGCTCGCCTTCAACAAGTGGGACCGTCTGAACGACGACGACCTGGAGAACCAGGATCGCCGCCGGTACCTCGAGCGCGAGATCGAGCAGGACCTGGCGCACGTGGCCTGGGCGCCGCGCGTGAACATCTCGGCGAAGACCGGGTCGTCACCTCGACAAGCTGGTTCCCGCGCTGGAGACGGCGCTGGAGAGCTGGGATCGTCGCATCCCCACCGGCAAGTTCAACGCGTTCCTCGCCGAGCTGGTGGCCGAGCACCCGCACCCGCTGCGTGGCGGAAAGCAGCCGCGCATCCTGTTCGGCACGCAGGCGTCGACGCGTCCGCCGACGTTCGTGCTGTTCACGACCGGATTCCTCGACCCCGGCTACCGCCGGTTCATCCAGCGTCGCCTGCGCGAGCTGTACGTCTTCGAGGGAACGCCGATCGTCATCAACATGCGCGTGCGGGAGAAGCGCCAGCGCTGATCGCTGTCGCCGGATGACGTCTTCGATGCTGCGGCGCGGATGCTGTGCCGTGCCGGATGCTGTGAAAGGGTGAAGGGGTGACGATCGTTCCTCCTTCACCCGGCGAGCCGCGACGCCCGTCGGGGCCTCGTGATCCCGGAGACGCCTGGGTCGTCGCGCCCACCGGTGAGAAGTACTGGGGGCGCTTCGGCGCCGCCGGGCTGCTGGCGGTGGATGCGGATCGCGGCATCCTGCTGCAGCATCGAGTGTCCTGGAGTCATTTCGGCGGCACGTGGGGACTGCCCGGTGGTGCGCTGCACGAGGGCGAGGCCGCGATCGTGGGCGCGCTGCGTGAAGCGCAGGAGGAGGCGGGGATCCCGGACGGAGCCGTTCGGCCGCGTTTCACGAGCGTGCTGGATCTCGGCATCTGGTCGTACACGACGGTGGTCGGCGACGTGCAAGAGCCGTTCGAACCGGTGATCAGCGATCCGGAGAGCGTCGCCCTGGAGTGGGTGCCGATCGACGAGGTCGCGGAGCGGCCGCTGCATCCCGGTTTCGGTGACGCCTGGCCCGTGCTGCGCTCGTTGCTGTCGGTGCGGCCGTCGCTCGTGGTGGATGGCGCGAACGTCGTCGGCTCGGTGCCGGACGGCTGGTGGAAGGATCGGGCGGGTGCTGCGTCGCGGTTGCGTTCCCGGCTGGCCGGGCTGGCGGTCGCCGCCGAGGAGCTCGGCGTCGCCGGATCGGTGTGGTTCCCTGACGTCGTGCTCGTCGTCGAGGGGCAGGCGCGGGACTTCGCTGATGTCGATGGTGCGCCGGATGCCGCTGTCACGGTGGTGCGTGCGGATGCCGGCGGAGACGATGCGATCGTCGCCGAGGCGGAACGTCGGCTGGCTGCGGGGGAGACGTCACCGTCGTGACGAGCGACCGGGGTCTTCGGGTGCGTGCCGAGGCGGTGGGTGCCCGCGTGCAGTCCGCCGGCTGGCTTTGGGGCTTCTGGATCTCCGGAGTCGCTGCGGGCGCGTGATCGCCGCCCGTGCGGAGCCGTGTGCTGTAGGCCCGACGACGCGGGTCGGCGCAGGCTCAGCGCTCGGCTGACGTACCGGGTCGCGTCAGACGAACATGACGCGTCGAGGTGCAGCGGTCGACGTAGGTGTTGCCCAGTGGGCTGGTCCAGCGGATGCTGCCGTCGGGATGAAGGCGGGCGTTCCATCGGTGTCGCTCATCGATGTCGGGATGTTTGAGGACGTGGTGCCCTGCGCAGAAGTGCGCGAGGTTGCCGAGCGCGGTCTTGCCGCCTTTGGCGTGGTCGTGATTGTGGTCGATCTCGCACCGGTGCGACGGGCATGCGGCATCCGGGGAATCGGCAATGCTGATCTCGGGCTCTGAGATGTCGCCGCATGCTCGCAGTCGGAGCGTAGGTGTCGGTTTCGGTGATCATGCCGGTGGGGTCGAGTGAACAGCCGCGTCCAGATCGTCGAACGACCGGCGAGGGCACGGGCGGCATCGGGATGGAGCGGCCCGTGTCCGTCGAGTTCGGCGGGGCGGTCATCGTCGTCGGTGATGGTGGTCGCGGCGACGGTGACCTGGATCCGAGCGGTGATGTTGTCGAGCCCGGTGCCGTGAGCGGCGGTGGGGTCGGAGGCCAGGAGCAGATCGGTGAGCAGGTCGGCGCGGATCTCGTCGATCCCGCGGGTGTCGGCGGGGTAGTGCTCGATGTCGAGGCTGTGCGCGGGATCCGTGAGCGGGTCGATCAAGCTGGAGGCGGCGAGATCGGGGTACGGATCGGTGGTGAACGTGTCGGACTCACCGAAGATCGCGTCGGCGGCGGTATCGGCACTGTCATCAGCGCCGAAGACTGCAGCGGGGACTGCACCGGGGAGGGCCTGGATATCGTCGCGGGGGTCGAGATCGCTTTCGTAGATCGGGTCGGGGCCGTCGTCGAGCAGGTCAGGGTCGAGGGCGGGCTCTTGGTCGTCGCGAGCAGCGATGATCTCGTGCGCGAGTCTGGTGAGGCGGTCGACGATCGCGGTAGCCAGGTATTCAGGGAGCACGACCATCAGCAACGCGAGACCGTCGCCGGCCGGTCGCATCGTGACGGCGCGTTCCCCTCTTGCGCGGGTGTGCCGGTCGACGAGGGTCTCTCCGGCGAGGGTGGCTGCGATCTGGCGAACCAGTGCCCGGGTGCGGGCAGGAGTGTCTCCGGTGGCGGCGACGGTCGCAGCGGTGTCGAAGAGGGTGAGAGTCTCAGCATCCACCCTCCCTTCGATGACCGCCTCGCGGACGATGCCGCCGGCGCGCACGATCTCTCGCACGTGCGCCGCCGTGATCTCACCGGCCTCGAACGCTGCTCGAGCAACGGGCAACCAGTTGTGCAGGCTGCGGGTGTCGGTGAATGCGTACTCGACGCTGCCTGTGGACATGCGTCCTGCAGCGGAGTACTCCGCGATCATGGACCGGTGGATCGCATCGCGGTGGAACGGAGACTCTCGCACATCGGCATCCAGCACCGCCAGCCGTTCATTCATCAGCCCTGCCGCGCGAGCCTCGAGGAGGGCGATCTCGCGCCTCGTCTGCACCCACTCGTCGAGCAGGCGCTGCCGCTGCTCGATGTCGTCGTCGGTGAAGGAGGCCATGCTTCAGTATCGCACATATGTTCTAATTTGGGAAGGGGAAATCCGCTGAATTCTCAGTCCAGCAGCTCATCGCGACCGCGCAGACGGTCGATATCCCGGCGCTCGCGCTTCGTGGGTCGACCGGCTCCGCGATCGCGGAGACCGAGTGCGGCCTGCGGCTCACGCTCGGGCGTCCGATCCTCATATGCCGCAACGGCGACCGGCGCGCCGACGCGCTTCACGAGCAGCTGGCGCACCACCAGGATCCGATCGAATCCGGCGATGCGGACTCGCAGTTCGTCTCCGATGCGCACCTGCTGCGCCGCCTTCACCTTCTCGCCGTTCACGCGTACATGCCCCGCGCGGCATGCGGTCGTGGCGGCCGAGCGGGTCTTGTAGATGCGGATGGCCCAGAGCCAGCTGTCGACGCGTGCGGCGTTCATGATGACGTGCTCCGTTGGTGTCGGGTGAGCAGCGCTCCGCCGACGATCAGCCCTTGCCCCAGCGTGTAGGTGAGCATGACGGCCGGGCTGCTCCATGAGGGCAGGGCGTCGGGAAGGAAGAGCTGAAACGCGAGGATGGTGTCGCTGGCCAGGAAGAACGCCCCGCCGATGGCGACGAGGGGGTGGCAGCGCGCGGCGAATGCGGCGGTGCCGGCGAGCACCACGCCATACGCGCCGACGGCGATGAGCAAGCCACCGGTGTGCGGGCCCAGCGTGACGATCATGGCGATCCACCAGGCGGCGTAGACGATCGTCCACAGAGGAAGGCGGCGTCGCTTCAGGAAGCGGAGGAACAGCGCGATGTACGCGAGATGGGCCACGCCGAAGAAGGCCAGCATGAGCGGCAGCTCGGGTGCCGCGGGGAAGAACGCGCCCGCGCCGTCTCCGAGCCACGAAGCGCCGATGGCGACAAGAAGGAGAGCGGTCTTCGCGGCCGGCCGTAGGCGTGGCGTCGCCACCAGCACGGGGACGGCCAGCAGCGGCATGAGGGCGAGCTTGGTCGGTGCCGCGAGCGGACTTCCGAACGCGAGCAGCGCGACGTGAAGCACTGACATCGCGACGTAGGGGACGAACGCCCACGCGATCGGCGACGAGAACGTGGGGCGCGGCATGCTCTCATCGTAGGGCGACGGCATCGCTGGCCGACGTGCGGGGGTGCTCACGGTGCGAGGTGTCGCCCTACGGGTTCCAGGTGCTCGCGGAGGATGCGGATCGCCTTCGGGCCCACGCCGTGGATCGCTAGGAGTTCCTTCGCAGAGACGCCGTCGAACTGGACGAGCGTCGACCAGCCGTGCAGCGCGAGTTCGCGTCGCGCGACCTTGCCCAGGGAAGCGGGCAGTTCGGACTCGGTCATCAGAGTTCGAACGTGACCAGGGCGCGGCCCGGCTTGAGTTCGGTCTTCTCGGCGAAGCCGGCCTCGAGGAACGTTCCGAGCGTGCCGTGGAACAGGTCGTTCGAGCGCTGCTTCTCGCCGCCGGTCACGACCGGATAGCCCTCGATCAGGCGGGCGCCGGATTCGCGGGCGAGGTCGACGGCAGCGCGGAGCAGTTCGAGATTGAGGCCGCTGCCGCGGTGCTCGCGGCGCACGACGAAGCAGGTGACCGCCCACACGGTCTCGTCATCGAAGGGCTCGGTGCTCGCCGCGGCGATGATGCGCGTGCGGGGGATGCGCGCCTGCCGCGTGCGCGGACCGATGCGGATCCAGCCGGCGGCTTCTCCGTCGACGTAGGCGATGATGCCGGGTGGGGGACCGCTGTCGATCTCCTCTCGGAGCATCTCTTTGCGCTGGGGTGTTGTCGTCTCGTTCCAGTCCTTGTTGCTGAGAACCGGCCAGATGCACTGGCAGCTGGCGCCGTCGCCGCCGCCGGTGAGGGCGTGCTGAACGTCGTCCCACCGCGACGTGGTGGCCGGCTCTGTCGTGATCGTCACCATGCACGCGACGCTACGCCGAGCATCCGACACCCGCAACGCACCAGGCTGTTCGCGGGCGGCCCCGAGGTGAGGCTAAGATAGTGGAGTTGCCTGCGCGTGAGTGCAGGAGAACGGGCTGTGGCGCAGCTTGGTAGCGCACTTGACTGGGGGTCAAGGGGTCGCAGGTTCAAATCCTGTCAGCCCGACCAGAAATGCCGCGGAAAACCGCGGCAGAACGGCCGAGAGGGGCGGTTCCCGACTATCACCGGGAACCGCCCCTCTCACGTATCTCTCACGCCTGCCGACGTTTGCATCGTTCGGCGGCTATCACTCCGCCGACGTGATGCCTACGCCGTCGCGCGCGCCATGACCTCCGCGGCCTCGGCGATCCCGTCCGCTCCCCGCTCGGGGAAGTACACCGAGAGATACACCGGCGTCGTGTGGCCGAGCCAGGCGGCGCCAGCGCTCGGCGTGACGCCGATGCTGTCGAACCAGTGCGCGAGGCTATGCCGGAGCGCGTGGAGCCGGATGCTCGGCAGGCCCGCCTCTCGGCTCAGTCGGCGGAATCGCTCACTGTAGCGCTCGGGATGCATTGGTGCGCCGAGCGCATCCACGAGCACGTAGCCCGACTCCTGCCACGCCTCACCGGCGCGGAGGCGGTCAGCGGCTTGTGCCGCGCGGAGCGAGCGGAGCAGCGCCATCGAACCGGGCTCGACACGCTCAATCGGAAGTGTTCGCCGACGCTGTGCGCTCTTCGGCTCATCTGTCACCGTCTCGCCGCCATCCACTGCGACACGTCCCCGACGCACCGTCGCGAGCCCGGCGCTCATGTCGATGTCATCCCAGCGGAGGCCGTGAACATCGGCGCGCGTCATCCCGCACAGCGACAACCGCCACGCGCCCGCGAGCGCGTCAGCGTCAGCGACCTCCCGGAACGAGGCCACCTGCTCGCGCGTCCAGTAGTGCCGCGCCTCCGCGATCTGCGGAGCCTGGCGCTTAGTGCGCGTCTGCTCCGGCACTGGGTTGCGCGGAATCGCCTCTTCCTCGACGGCGCGCGCGAATGCCTGGCGCATCGCCACGACGGCGTATCGAACCGAACGCGGTGATAGCGGCTTGCCGCTCTTGCCGCCCTCGGCACCAGCCCATCGAATGAACGCCGACACGTCGCGCGGTCCAACATCGGTCAGGGCTTTGTCGCCCATGAACACGAGCACTGGCCGGAGCGCGTGCCGGTATCCCTCGACGGTGACGCGGCGCACATCATCGCGTGACGCTAACCAGCGTTCGGCGAGCGTCGCGACGGTGTCTCGGCTGTACGTCCCGCGCCGCACGTGATCCCGCGTGCGTTCGATGTGCTCGCGAGCGTCGGTGAGGCTGTCGTGAGTCTTTGTCTCCTGCCGCCGGGCCGCGCCCTCGCGGGACACGTCCAGCACCGTGCGGTAGCGGATGCGACCGCGGCTCTCGATGCGTCGGATCGGCTCACGCATGTGCGGGCACTCCGGGCACGCCCACGAGTCATCGTGCTCGCGGTGCCAGCCCGAGCGCTCACCTCGCTTGCCCCTCGGCTCTCCGCATGTGTGACATCGACGCTCATTTTCTGGGCTCATCGCGTCGCTCCCTTCGTCGTGGGGCTCGCGCCCCGATTGTCCGAAGCCGGGTTCGGCTTGGAAGTCTCGATCCCTCGCGAGGATGCTCGTGTCGGGGTGTCTGGCATCGGAAGCAAGCCCTCATCGCGCGCTCGTGCGATGTAGCGGTCGGCGGTGCGCGCGCTGACATGTAGTTCGCGCACCACTGCGGCACGCGGCGGCTTGCCCGTGTCGTGCGCGATGCGCCATACCCCGGCGACCGCCTCGACGGTCGCCGAGGCGCGGGGGTCATGCTTGACAGTCTCGGCTCGGAGAAGTGCCCGCATGGCGGCCTGGGCATCTGCCGCCATCGTCGTGTTCACCGCCGCGAGCGCGATCCGCGCGAGCGCCTCCAGCGGTAGAGCTTTCATCCGGGCACCGGTCAGCGCCGACGGATCATCACCGATTGGCTCGATCGTCAGCGCAATGATGCACGGCTTGCCGTTCACGATCGCGGCGCGTCCCGCGATCCCGTAGTCCTCCCAGCCGGGCACACCCTCGAATGAGCATGAACCGTCAGCGTTCGCATGCCCGGTGATTCGCCTGCGCGGCATCCGTCGATCCTTCCGTGATGTGCGCCTAGTCAACTTGGCGCACGCTAAGACTAGCGCGCGCCAGATAACCGAGCAACACTGAGTGAGAGACGCCGCCCCGCGACAGAAGACGGCGGCAACCCCGACCGAGAGGGACCCCATGACCATCGCTCCCGCACCGAACGCCGATCCACTGCTGAGGATGCCAGCCATCGCCGAGCGGCTCGACGTGTCCACAGCCCGTGCATACGCCATCGTCCACGAGCACATGAGCGGGAGCATCGTCCGGTACGGGCGGGCGATTCGCGTGCCGGAGAGCGCGGTGCGGGCGTTCATCGCCGCGGGCGGGTCGACCGGCACCGCATCTGCCGACCGCCCGGCTGAGGGCGTCGCATCGTGAGCACCGCCGCCGACGTCGTAGAACTCCTCCTCGAAGCGTCTGAATCCGACCGCCGAGCCATCCTCACGGGCGCCGCCCCGTCCACTCTCGGTGCAGTCATGGCAGAGGTGCGACGACAGTCAGACGCCCTCGATGAGATGCCGAATACGTCCCGCGTCATGCCGTGGCGTGAGAGCGATCGTGAGAGCGACGGGACAGCACCGCGGAATTCCGCGCCTCTGAGCGCTGTATCGCCTGGTCACGCGTCCGCCGAGGGCTGAGTCATGCCCATCCCGCGGTTCGATTCCGCCCTACTCCACGGCATCGCCAGTACGACAGGCGCGAGTCTCGATGAGACAGCCGATGCGCTGACGGCACTGGAGCGCAAAGGGCTTGCTCGCTTCCACCGTCGCCGCGGCATCATCATCGGTGTTCAGCCGCTCACGCCCGAGGAACACCGAGCCGACACGATCGCCGAGGGCATCGACCCCGACCGCGCGACCGTCACGGCATCCGCGTTCGGGAACATACGACGGGAACCCCGATGACTGCCGTGCGCCGGGCGTTCACCACCACCGACGCGACTGCGTACGCCGACGCCCGCCCGCTGATTCCGGCATGGGTTCACCGTCAGACATGCGAGCGCTACGGGCTCACAATGATCCAGCGTGCCGCGTTCATCTGCCTGTGGGATCACGCGGACGCGCGCACCCTGCTCTCGCATCCATCGCAGGCCCAAATTGCCCGCGAAATCGGATGCCGAGAGCGCGCGGTGCGCTACGCCCTCGCGACGCTGTACGAACGCGGACTCATCGCAGTGCACAGCGCCGCGCACGGCGTGCCCGTCGTCTATCAGCTCAACCGCGCGATGCCGCCCCGAGTGGCGTTCGCATGATGCCCGCGGCGAGCATGACCCCGGCATGTGGTGCCGGGGTCCAACCCCGGCATCTGGTGCCGCCACCCCGGCACCTGGTGCTGTGGTCACCCCGGCACCACGTGCCGACATGGATAGATACCTACTCGCTGACGCTCGCAGGCATCCCCGCGCATGTCGCGACCCTGCCGTGCGGGCCGCGTCAGACATCACGCCGCGCCTCCGCCATGACGGCACCCGTCCACACGATCACTGACACGTCATCGGCTGTCGAAGCTGTCGGCACGTCCCAGCCTCACGGCCCCGACATCGGACTGCCGCCCGTCGCGCTCCGCGCTCCGGTTGCCCTCGATGACTCCTGCCGAACTCCAGCACCCCACGCCCAACCCGACCCCGACAAGTGACCCCGGTACGCACACGCGTGGCCGAGACCACCTCCGACCCGAACGCCATGACAGACCCGAACCTGACCCCGAACCCCGCCAGCACCCCTATCAGCGCCCTCTCGGCGAATGTGGTGCGAACCCCGCGCGCGCGAGTCGTGGCCCCGGCGACGTCGAACGCCGGGGGAGAGGTAGTCGCGGAATCGCCTCGGATTAACCGCCTGCGCCCCGTCAGCGCGACGGAAGACGCTCGGAGCGGTGATTGCCCGGCGCTGACCTCCCAGGCCCTCCAGCGGCCTCGGAGCGTCGCGGCTCTCACTTGCTACGCCCTGGCGCCGACGTATCGACAGACACACGCCCGGATCACTCGCGAGCGCGGCCCGGCCTCCGCTCGCGCATGCCACTGGTGCGGGCGCCGCGCCGACGAGTGGGCGTGCCTCTGCGAGCACTCCGCCGTCATGACCGGCACGAACGCATCCGGTCGGCCCGTGACGTTCGACCCGGACCCCGCCGGCTATGTCCCCGCGTGCCGTCGATGCCACCGCTTGCACGATGCCGCACGCACCGCCGCCCGACGTTCACCGCTCGCGCTCACCGCGAAGCCCGCCCGCCCTAAGCCGCCGCGCGTCGTCCGCGAGTCGATCCCCGAACCCGAACTGCTGTTCGCGACTGACCCGACCGACTCGACCACGTGGAGCATCCAGTGAACCCGACGCCGAGCCTCGCCGCGCTCCGAACGAATGCCCTGTCACGAGCAATGCGCCCGCCCCGCGCTCGACGCGCGCACGCCCGCGAGCGCGCGCACGAGCGAGACGACCCCGACCGATGCGGAGTCAGCCGGGATGGGCGATCCTGCCTCGGAATCACGCGGAATCCGCCCGAATCTCTCACAGAATTTCTCACCGGCATATCGAACGGAGCACGGATGAACGCCGAACCGACCACCGCCGAGGCGCCTACGGGATGCGCGCACGATGCCCGCCACCCACTACCGGACCCGGAAGGACCGTGCCGGATGCCGGGAGTGCGACCGAGGCAGACCTGTGGGGGAGCGGCACGCCCCGTTCAGTCTTGGCAACGATGCCGCCACGCAAGCCGGGCACCGCTCCGAACGGGCCGTGTCCGCCCGCGCGGTCGAGTACATGGACTCCGCCATCGCCGCCGCCCCCGAACTCGGCCTGTCCCGGTTCACGTTCGCACTCGCCGCGTGGGCGCGAGCCGAAGCCCGCGCCGCCCTGATCCACGAGCAACTAGACCGCGTGGGCGTGCTCACCCCTCGCGGCGCCCCGCGGGAATCACTGCTGGCGGCGCTCGCGGCAACGGAGCGGGCCTCGGAGCGACACCGCGCCGCCCTCGGACTCACCCCGGCCAGCGCCGCCGTGATCCTTACGACCATTCGGGAAGCCGGGGCGGGACTCCTCACCGCCGCGGAGCGGGCGAACATCATGACCGCCCGAACCGAAGGGAACGTCCTCTGATGCTCCGCCCCACGAATAGCCCCGACCCGGCGCGACTCGTCACGGTGCTCGGAATCCCGATCCAGCCGAGCACTGGAACCGAACGACTCCTCGCCGACATCGAAGCCACGAAGCAACGGCGCATTGTTCTCGGCCTCTGGACCGAGCCTCCGGCGCCAACGACCGAAGCGGAGCGCGCCGAGCGAATGCGGACAGCCCGCAACGCTCTCGCCGCGCTCATCGCTGAGGCACGGGCGGAGAGAATCGCCCGCGGCGACCTGTGGGAGCGGGAACTATGAGCCGCCGCGCCGCCCCGCTGCCGACCCTCTCGGAGCGTGAGGCCCGCGCCGTGCTGTCACGGCTGAACGTCTCACAGCCGACCGAGCCGCCGAACGGACGACCAGGCTCGCCGATGTCCGTGCTCGCCTGGCGCTCGCTCAGGCGCGCCGCCGCGACCTCGCCCCTCCACGCGCCCCCATCCCGCCGCGCGATCCTCTCGCCGAGCTAGCCCGATTCGATCCGCGCCGAAGCGAGAGCACGGGCGGCGGCGCCCACCCTCACCGGCATGACCGCCCGCGTTGTCGTGCCGGTGCTAGACGACCTGCTAACCGGCGTCACCGAGTACGCCCGAGACATCGAATGGAGCCGACCATGAGCCACCGCGAAACACACCGCGTGCGCACCGGGCACTACGAACACATCGACCAGGAGGCGGCGTCCCGCATCATGACCCGCGAGTGGCGCGGCGCGATCCCTCGACACGAGATGCCCGCCCCCGTTCAGGAGAACGGCGAGACACCCGATGCAGTGGAGGCCCGTCTCGCCCGCGAGGCACTGGTGCCCGGCGCGCTCGCTGTCGTGTGCCCGGCGTGTGGCGCTCCACCCGCCGCGTACTGCACGACCGGCATCCTCGGCGTGTGCCTCGATCGCGCGCTAACCGCCGTTCGGTAGGTGACGGCATGAAGTACCCCGGCGAGTCCTGGATGCACCAGCTGGCGCGCGAGTCCCTGGCCGAGCGTGACCGGCAGGCCGAGGCACAGACGACCCCCACCCGGAAACGACCCGCCTCACCGCCCCGTCGGCCCGCTGACGCGACGAAAGTCCCGGCGGCACCCGAACACCCGTCCACACCGTCTCGACGCCCCTGGGCATGGCACGGCGGCACACACCCGAACGACTACCGGATCGACTCCAGAGGAGAGCGACCAATGACCACCCCGACCGACCTCGCACCGATCGGCCTCCAGGCCACGCCCAAGGGAATGATCCCGTGCGCTGTCTGCGGCATTCCCGCGACCGGGCCGACGACCGGCTACTACGTGTTCTCTCGCCTGATTGAGGCGCCTTGGGGCGAGCGCGCCGACAAAATGGCGGACGGCGCCACGGTCGACCTCCCGACGTGCGAAGACTGCCGCGCCATCGGCGAACTCGCGAGCCGGATCATTGCCGCTCACCCCGGGTTACGGCGTGCTCTCGGATCGGTCGTACACTGGCGACTGAGCACCGCCCTCTACGCCCTCGACGCACTCGGCCAGACACTTCCCGTCCCGGACACCTCTCCGGCCCGTCTCGGCGCTTTCGTGCACCGTCTCGCCGACGCTGGCACCCTGATCATGTACTCGCGGCGGTTCTCTCCGGTCTGGGCGCGGGGGGCCACGTCGGAGCACTCCGCCCGTACACGTTGGAGCGCGGTCGATCCCGCCAGGCTCGCCGACTGCCGACGCGGTGCCGCCGATGCTTTGGCCGACGCGCGCCCTCCGCGCGCCCTCCCGCACCCGACCGGCGCCCGGTGCGACTGGTGCGGCACGGCGACCGCGATGGGACGCCGCACATCCGAAGCATGGTTCGGAAAGCTCTGCGCGACATGCGCGTCGGTCAAGGCCAGCGGCGGACTGACGCATGAGGCCGTGTGGGAGGCGATCGACGGCGACCAGTCGATTCGACGGCGCGTCCCGTACCGGCCCGACTTGACCGGGGTGCGCCCGTGGTCGCAGGACATCGGCGGCGACGGCACCCCGTGGTCGCACCTCGGCGGAGTCAAAGCTCTGCGTGAACACGTGGCAGGCCTCGTCGCCGGAGGTCAACCGCTACATTGACCCTGTGCCGACCATCACTATTCGTCTCAACCACGTCGTACTGGACACGGGATTTCTTGGCTCCATCACCTCGCTGATCGGTTCACGATCGGCGGATAGCGCCGATCGGTGGACGTGGGAGGACTGGCACGTCACGAATGCCGAAGGCGTCGAGTATCAGTACGACCCGTCAACGGGTCGTCCGCCGCTAGCCGCGCACTTTGACGGCAGTCGCACAGCCAAGATACACATGCGCACAACGCCCGCGCCGGGCGCATCGGGCTACGAACTCGCGTTCGACCTCGCCGATGGTCGAGGCACGGTGAGGGCGACCGCACCCGAGCGTGAGGTTCGAGCGTGGGCAGATCAAGTCCAAGAAGCCCTCAAGGCCTACGGGGCTGATCTGCCTCCGTTCAAAGTGTTCATCGGACACGGTGGTGACGGCCAGTGGCAGTACCTGGAACGGACGCTGAGGGCTCAGGGCTACGAGGTAGAGAACTTCGAGGCTGACGACCGGGCGGGGTATCACACACTCGTAGTCATCGAGAAGATCATCCGCTCTAGCGCGGTGGCGCTCATCGTGATGACGGGCGAAGACAGCATGGCGGACGGGTCACTCCGAGCACGCGAGAACGTCGTGCATGAGGTCGGGTTCGCGCAAGGGATTCTCGGCATCGAGAACACAATCATCCTGCTGGAAGAGCACGTCAGTGAACCCTCGAACATCACCGGCCTCACGCAGATTAGGTTCCGAAGAGGGCGCCTCATCGACGCAGAAGAAGCGATCCTCCGATCGCTCAACAAGCGACGTGAGGCGAGCGAATACGACCAGCGCTAGCTCCTGATCCTGAGCGTCTTGCGCATCGCGCGGGAGAACGCCTGATTCGTCTCAGTCGAGGCCAACTCGTCGTCAGACCCGAAGGCATTGGATCACGCCGTCGCCCTATCCACCGGCGCGACCCTACGGCCCGACCCGTACGACACGAGCGAGATAACCCGACCAGTTCCCGTTGGGGCTGACAGAATCGCGCGCATGGATCTGCAGACGGCGTCAGACAATTTCGAGGGTGCGTTGGTTCATTGCGCGAACATCATCGCTGTCCACCGCGCACACGGCGGCGGCGGCGGGGGAAGACGCTACCGCGAGACGTCGCTTGACCGGGCAGCCATTGTGCTGGCGGTCGCTGCTTGGCAGGCTGCCGTGCAGGACATGACTCTCGCCGTGATCGAAACGGCAGCGCCCGGCGCATCAAAGCCTCGCAAGCGAGCGCGCTACATGGCGCGATGCGGTCACGTCATGGACAGCATCCAGAAGTTCGCCACACCGAACGCGCAGAACACGCGGCGCCTGATGCATAGCGCAGGATTCGACCCTCGGCCCCTCTGGACGTGGACCATCGCAGGTGGACGTGGGCGGCAGAGGGTCACCTGGACGCCCGCCATGGTGGACGCGCGACTTAACGAGTGGCTTCTCTTGCGACACGCGGTTGCCCACGGACACGACGAACTACCGGTCGTGCAGGCGCTTGAATCAGTTCGACTCGACGGAGTGACCAGCGATCCGACTGTCCGCCTCAAGGACGCCGAGCAGTGTGTGGCATTCCTTCGACGGCTGGTTCGGCTGACCGCGACGGGTGCTGCCGCCCATCTCGGGGTGACGATCACGTTCCCGTAGCTCGGTCATGACACCTCGAAGGCTCGTCGCACAAACCTCTCACCAATGCCAGCGCGACAGGACAGAACACGGCAAGATACGGCAAGCCCGCGCGCACATGCGCGCGCGTAGTAGAGGTGACTGGGAGGGATGTCATGATACGGGGCGCGAGAACTTCGACTGCCTGGGGGTCAAGGGGTCGCAGGTTCAAATCCTGTCAGCCCGACCAGAGGGCTGTTGGCAATACTGATTGCAGAACAGCTAGAGAAAAGGGAAGGGCACCTGCTTCGAGCAGGTGCCCTTCCCTTCTTCATGTCGGCGGCGCTGGATTCCGGTTCAGATAGTTGGATCTGACCGATTCTGGGGCCGAGAGAACGAACGCGCGCGGTTTTCGGGCGCGTTCGATTGTCCTGGTGTTGCGGGGAGCGTGCCGGGCATGCCGCCGGCAGGTGTGGCCAGTGAGGGGAGGAGCTCAGGTACGCATCGGTGTCAGCGCGAGCACGTCATGCGCAGATGAGCCGGCACCGCGCCGCCGACCACCGATGTCGACGGCAATCCCTTCGAAGCTGTCATCGTCACCGACGAGGACCGGTCCCACTACGTCGGTGTCGAGCTGCCTCCGATGATCAAAGAGGTCGGCGACTTCCTGGGCCGGACGGGAGGCGGAGTCGGGATCCTGCCCGTCGCTGCGGGAGTCCTGCTGGCTGGAGGGGTCCGGCTGCTCGTTTTGCGCCGGAGGAAGTCTGAGCACTCCGCAGCGGGCAAGGTCTCGCAGTCCGCGTAACGATCGTGGTGCGTGCCACCGGTGCATCGGTAGGGGTCCGCGGGGTGAACTGACGGCATCCCCATGCTGTGCGCGGGGATCGAGCAGGTCCGGTCACGGATGCCGCGAAACGAGCTCCCGCGCGAGCGTGAGATCGCTGACGAGCGATGTCGCATACCTGCCCAAGAGCACCGAGTGGACGGCGGCCGCCTTGGTCAGGCCGCCCGCGACGGCGATCGTGGTGCGGATCTGCTGCAGACGCTGGCCGTCGATGGCGAGCATGCGCTCGGAGACGTCGGGGAACAGCGGCCTACCCGTGTGATCGAGCAGCACACCGCACACCTCGGCAGCCACCCCTCCTGCCGCGAGACGACGCTGCTCATCAGGGGAGAAAGCGGCGAGAAGCTGGGAGTTGGGCGGGTTCCAGCTTCCGACGGCGACCACCCCGACCGTGACGCGATCGAACATCTCGATGGTGGCGGCGATGTCGGGCTGGCGACGGAGACCCGCGGCAGTCTGCGCGTCGGGCAGGATGAGCGGCCCGTAGAGAGGGTAGGTCGGACCCGTCCCCAGATCCGACAGCATCCGCACCGGCTCCATGGAATTGGACCGCGCCGTACCTGCCATGCCGCCCAGCTGCACGATCGGCACCGGCGGCAGTGAAGTCATCGCCGAGGCGGTGGCGTGGATGGATCGTCCCCATCCCATCCCCAGGACATCCTCGTCGGTCAGGATGCGGCTGAGCAGCTGCGCGGCCGCGCGTCCCAGCGCCTCTCGCAGGCGCTCCTCGCGTCCGAGGGACTGCATGTCGATGAGCACGACGTGCTCCAAGTCGTACCGGGCTCTCAGTTGATCGACGAGGTCGTGACGGCGCTCGCGAGGTGAGGCGACGGTGATCCGCACGACGCCGTCGTCGATGGCCTTCTGCAGAAGACGCGCGACACGGAAGCGCGACAATCCGAGTGCAGCCGCGATCTCCAGCTTGCTGTGCCGCTGCAGGTAGTGCCGCTCGGCGATCTCGATCATCTCTTCCAGATCGTCCTCGTTCCCTGCCCCAGATGTGCTCATATGAGCACTCTACTCGCGATTCAACTGCACAGATGATTAGAGTTTCGGAGACGGGATCTTCCGTACCAGCAGAACAAGCATCGATGAGGAGGCCGACAGTGACCAGCTTCACGATCGGAGTGGACTTCGGCACACAGTCCGCTCGCGCGGTCGTCGTCGACGTCGTCACCGGCCGCATCGCGGGCGAGGCTGTCGTCGACTACCCGCTCGGCGTCATTGACGACATCTTTCCCGTCACGGGCGAGGCCCTTCCGGATGCCTGGGCGCTGCACGATGCCGACGACTACCTGTTCGCGCTCGAGCGGACCGTCCGCACCGCGGTCGCCGACGCGCTCATCGATCGCTCCGACGTGGTCGGCATCGCCGTCGACGCGACATCGTGCACCGTGGTGCCGGTGGCAGCCGACAACACCCCCCTCAGCAGACTCGCCGACTTCCGTGACCGCCCGCACGCGTGGACCAAGCTGTGGAAGCACCATGCCGCGCAGCCGCAGGCGAATCGGATCAGCGAACTGGCATCCCGCCGGCCCGGGTGCGATCTGGCGGCCTACGCCGGAAGCGTGTCGTCGGAGTGGATGTTCCCCAAGGCGCTAGAGATCTTCGAGAACGACAGCGCGGTCTTCGATGCCTCCGTCGGTTTCCTCGACGCGGGCGACTGGATCACCTCGACTCTCGTGGGCACGTCGGTGCGCAGCGCTCAGGCCGCCGGGTTCAAGGCGAACCACCGCGGCGAGGCGGCGGGATACCCCGCGGCGCCCTTCCTGAACGAACTCGCGCCCGGGTTCGATGCAGTCCTCGATCGGCTCGCCGGTGAGCTGCATGCCCCCGGATCGCGCGTCGGCGACCTCAGCCGAGCGTGGGCAGAGGTTCTCGGTCTCGACGAGGGCATCGCCGTCGCGGCGGGCAGCATGGACGCCCAGGTCGCGATGATCGCGACGAACGCCATGGCCCCGGGCCGCATGGTGGTGATGATGGGCACGAGCGTCTGCAACCTCCTGAACGCGGAGGACTTCCGTCCCGTGGCCGGAGTGGCGGGGGCGGTGCGATCGTCCGTCGCCCCGGGAATGTGGACCTACGAGGCAGGCCAAGCAGGCGTGGGCGATATGTTCGCCGCGTTCGCGCGCAACCACGTGCCGAGCCATTACGTCGCGGAGGCGGATGCCGAGGGCATCGATGTGCTCGAACTCCTCACTCGTCGCGCCGCGCAGCTCCGTCCGGGACAGGGGCGCGTCCTCGCCTTGGACTGGTGGAGCGGCAACAGGTCGCCCTACGCCGACGCGCACCTCAGTGGAGCGCTCATCGGGCTCACGCTCGCCACCACCGCGCCCGAGATCTATCGAGCGCTGCTGGAGGCTGCGGCCTATGGTCAGCGCTCGATCATCGACTCGTTCGAGGATGCCGGACTCGAGGTCACGGACATCGTCGCGTGCGGGGGACTGACTCTGCGCAGCCCGCTGCTGATGCAGCTGCTGGCCGACATCACCGGCCGCGCGATCCGGGTGAGCCCGCTGCTTCAGACGGCCGCCTTCGGCGCGGCGCTCCACGCCGCCGTCGCGGCCGGAGCCTTCGCCGATGTGAGCGACGCGGCCGCGAGCCTCGGTGACCGGGCAGCGATGACGTACACGCCCGACCCGCAGGCGTCCGCCGCCTACGAAGCCGCCTACCAGGACTACCGCCGCATCCAGCACTTCTTCGGTGACGAGCATCCTCAGCTCATGCACCGTCTGAGGCACGCGACCAGCGATGCAGCCGAAACGACCTCAACCCGATGAACGACACACCGAAGGAGATTCTCGTGCATCACCCCATCCGCGCAGTCAGCGCACTCGCCATCGTCGGCGCCCTCACCCTCACCCTCACCGGCTGCGGCGCCGGGCTGTCGGCCGACCAGTCGAACGACGGGGCAGCCGGCGGCGAAGAGACGATGATCAACATCGTCAAGCTGTCCGGTGGCGACTGGTTCAACCGCATGAATGTCGGCAACCAGGAATGGGCTCAGGCCAACGACGTGACCGTCGTGCAGACCGCTGGCGAGGATGCCAGCCCTGAGCGTCAGATCCAGATCATCAGCGACACGATCCCGCAGCAACCGGCCGCCATCACGGTCGTTCCGAACGCGCCGGAGAGTGTCGAGGCGGTCCTCAAGCGCGCCCAGGACGCGGGCATCGTCGTGGTCACCCATGAGGCGGCCGGCATCAAGAACGCGGACGCAGACATCGAAGCCTTCAACGACCTCGACTACGGCGCCCACCAGATGGATCTGCTGGCCGAGTGCATGGGCGACGACGGCGGCACCTACGCGCACTTCGTCGGCGGCTTGACCGTCACCAGCCACAACAACTGGGTGGAAGGCGCCGCCGATCGCGCGGCTGACGAGTACCCGTCGGTCACCTCCATCGGCGACCCGATCTCGTCCGATGAGAGCGCGGACACCGCCTACCAGCGCACGCGCGAGCTCATCGCGACCTACCCCGATCTCGCCGGCATCATCGGCGCGGCCTCGACGGACGTCGTCGGTGCGGGCCGGGCGATCAGCGAGGCCGGGCTCGAGGACCAGCTCTGCGTCGTCGGCACCTCGCTGCCGTCGATGACCTCCGACCTGCTCGAGAGCGGGGCGATCGATGTCATCACCTTCTGGGACCCGGCCCTGGCCGGGCAGGCGATGCTCACCATTGCGTCGATGCTCATCGCCGGAGAGAGCATCGAGGAGGGCTCCGATCTAGGCGTCACCGGCTATGACAGCCTCAGCGTCGACCCCGAGAGCCCCAACACGTTCTACGGCACCGCCTGGATCGACGTGACCGCCGACAACGCGGCCGACTACGCGTTCTGAGGCATTCCTACCCGCGGAACCGGTTCCCCAGTCCGGTTCCCATCTCAGGTGGCCGACCACTCGGTCTGAGTCGCAGCCACCCCACCAGTGGGGGCCGGTGCCCAGCCGGCCCCCACGAAAGGGACACACATGAACGAGCATCCGATCGTGCTGCGTGCTCAGCACGTCACCAAGACCTACGGCGGCGCCCACGCGCTGTCCGATGCCCACCTCGAGATCCGCGGTGGCGAGGTGCACTGCCTCGCCGGCGCCAACGGCTCGGGCAAGTCGACACTGATCAAGATCCTCTCCGGCGTCGAGAGCGCTGATCGCGGTGAGATCGAGATCTCCGGCGAGACGGTGACCCGCCTCAGTGTGCCGGGCGCCATCGCGCGCGGCATCCAGGTGATCTACCAGGACCTCTCCCTGTTCCCAAACCTCACCGTCGCCGAGAACATCGCGATGACCTCGCGTGTCGCCGGACATACCAAGGTCGTCTCAGCCGCGAGCGCGAAGCGCACGGCGGCAGCCGTCCAGGAGCGGCTGGGGCTCGACCTCGACCTCGACGCCTACGTCGACACGCTCTCGGTGGCCGAGCGGCAACTCGCGGCCATCTGCCGAGCACTGGCCAACGAGGTGCGCGTGCTGTTCATGGATGAGCCGACCACGGCGCTCACGTGGAGCGAGGTGCAGGTTCTGTTCGGCGTGATCGAGGTGCTCAAGGCCGACGGCGTCGCGATCGTCTTCGTCAGCCACAAGACCGAAGAGGTCTTCGCCCTGTCGGACCGGATCACGGTGCTGCGAAACGGTCGCGTCGTGTCCGAGGGTCTCGTCGCGGAGTTCACCCGGGACTCGCTGGTCGAGGCGCTGATCGGGCGCCGCGAGCTGGAGGAGCGCCTGGTGTCGGAGCGAACCGGGAACGAAGACGTCGTGCTGGATGTCGCAGGTCTGGGTGCCCCCGGACAGTTCCGCGACATCGCGTTCCAGGCGCGTGCCGGAGAGATCGTGGGGCTGACCGGTCTGCTCGGCTCGGGCCGCAGCGAGATCGCCGACGCCATCTTTGGCATCATCGCCTTCAATCAGGGAAGCGTCACGGTGGGGGGGCGTCCGATCCGCTCGGGCAGCGTGAAGTCGGCGATCGACGCCGGTGTAGCGTACGTGCCCTCGGACCGCCTGACTCAGGGGGTCTTCCTCGAGCAGTCGATCACTCGCAACATGATCGCGTCGGCGCTATCGCGCTTCTCCACTCGCTGGGGATGGATCAGGCGAAAGGCGGTGGATGCCGGTGTCTCGCGGCTCGTCGACGAGCTCCACATGAAGGTCGGCTCACCCGCCCACCCGGTGAGCAGTCTCTCTGGCGGCAATCAGCAGCGCGTCGTGATCGCGAAGTGGCTGGCCACCGAGCCCAAGCTGCTCATCCTCAACGGGCCCACGGTCGGCGTCGATGTCGGCTCGAAGGCCGCCATCCTCCAGATCCTCCGTGAAAAGGCAGCAGAGGGGATGGCCGTCCTGCTCATCTCGGACGACGTCCCCGAGCTGGTCGCCGCATGCCACCGCGTGCTCGTGGTGCGGCGCGGCCGCCTCGTCGATGAGATCCGTTCCGACGACGTCTCCGTCGACACCCTCAGGGAAAGGACCATCGCATGACCGCGCTCACCGCATCGCCGACTGCGCTCGACCGGCTGGGCCGGCTGCGCGGGCGCAACAACGAGGGCGTGCTCCTCGGTATCATCGTGCTGCTCCTGCTGGTCATCCTCGTCGTGAGCCCCGGCACTCTCTCGGTGGCCATGGCTGCCGATATCGCACGCAGCGCGATCGTCAACATGGCGCTCGCGCTGGGCCTGCTCCTCATCATCATCGCCGGCGGCGTGGACGTCTCGTTCACGGCCATCGCCATCTTCGCCGGATACGGCACAGTGGTCGCGCTGCAGGCGCTCGGCATCGACAGCGCGCTCTTCGCGTTCGCTCTCGCCATCGCGGTCGGGGCTGCCCTCGGCATCCTCAATGCAATTCTCATCGCCGGATTCCGGCTGCAGACGCTGATCGCCACGCTGGGAACTCAGGGCATCATCCGCGGCACGCTTCTCGTCGTCTTCGGCTCGACGTACATCTCCACCCTGCCGCCGCAGCTGGCCGCGGTCGGCGATGCCCGATTCTCGCTGGGCGGCGGCGCATCGCTGGCCGTTCTCGCCGTCCCTGTCGTGCTAATAGCGGTCGTGCTGGGCTTCGTGCTGAAGAAAACGATGTTCGGACGGTCGGTGTACGCCATCGGCGGATCGGCAGAGTCCGCGCGCAGAGCCGGCATCCGCGTCGGTCGCGTGCAGACGCTCATCTTCGTCCTGGCCGGCGCCCTGTCAGGGTTCGCGGGCATGGTGCACGTGGCGCTCGCGGGTCACGCCTCCCCGTTCGAACTGGTGGGCACCGAGCTCACTGTCATCGCCGCCGTCGTCATCGGCGGAGCTGCCGACACCGGCGGACGCGGGACGGTGCAGGGCGTGGCGCTCGGAGTGATCCTTCTTGCGCTCATCCAGAACTCGCTCGTGCGGCTGGGCGTTCCCGGCTTCTGGCACACCGTCGTCGTCGGGCTCGTCATTCTGATCGGCGTCGCCGTGCAGGCTCTGAGTCGCCGAAGCAGGCAGCGGCGCGCCGCCATCCTCGAAGGGTCGATGAACTGATGTCCACCGAAGCAATCCTGGTGCGCAAGCGCGTCGCACGGCTGCACGAGTCCGCAGGTCATACCGGCACGCTGCTGATCGTCCTCGTCGGGGTGATCGTGCTCTTCAGCGCCCTCAATCCGCGCGTGTTCGCCACACCGCTCAATCTCCAGTCGATCGGGTACGCCGTTCCCGAGATCGCCCTTCTCGCCCTGGCCATTGCTCTGACGATGTCGAGCGCGGGCATCGACCTGTCGGTGGTGGCCGTCGCCAACCTCTCCTCGCTCGGCGGCGCAGCGGTCGCCATCGCGATGCTGCAATCGGGCATGAGTGATCCCGTGGCGGCACTCGTCGGCATCCTCGTCGCCCTGGTGATCGGTCTGGTGTGTGGCCTGATCAACGGCGCGCTGATCGCGTACGTGCGGATCGCGCCCATTCTCGCGACCCTCGCCACCATGACCCTCTTCACTGGCATCGCCATCGTCCTCACCCGTGGCGAGCCTCTGTACGGCCTGCCGGAGACCACGCTTGCGCTCGGCGTTCAGACGATCGCGATCGTCCCGCTAAGCTTCTGGATCCTCTGCGTGGTGGTGGCGCTGCTGTTCCTTCTGATGAACAGGACGGGATTCGGACTTCGCGTGCTGCTGGTGGGCGCCAGTGCCGAGGCGGCGGACTACAGCGGCATCCGTCGCAGCCACGTGCTGATGGGCACCTATGCCACCGCTGGGGTGATCGCCGCCATCGCCGGCGTGCTGATGTCGGCACGATCGGCCAGCGCCACTGCGGACTACGGGGCTTCCTACCTGCTGCTGGCCATCACGATCGCGGTTCTCGGGGGAACGAACCCCTCCGGAGGGCGCGCGCCGATCGTGGGCGTCGCCTTGGCGGCCCTCATTCTGCAGTCCATCTCGAGCGGGATCACCGGGATGCAGATCAGCCCGTACATCTACCAGATCATCCAAGGCTTGATCTTGGTCGTCGTGCTGGTGCTCGAGTCGCGGCGCGGGCGACTCGGTTGGCTCAGCAGGCTCATGTCCCGACCCGTCCCGGACGGCACCGCGCTCACCCCGCCCGCCGAGCCCGTAACGCCATCCCGCCGCGAACGCCGAGGAGCACGAACGCCATGACCGAATCCCAGCAGCTGCACGATGCCCGTCGCCTCATCGTCGCCGAAGCCGCGGCGGTGGCCGCCATCGCAGATCAGCTCGACGCATCCTTCGACGAGACCGTCGAGCTGATCCTCTCCCTCCCGGGCAAGGTGGTCGTCATCGGGTCGGGCACCTCGGGGGCGATCGCCCGCCGCTTCGCGCACCTGCTCTCGGTGTGCGGCAGCCCGGCATTCTTCCTGATCGCGGCCGACGGTCTTCATGGCACGGTGGGCGCCGTCGCACACGGCGACCTCGTCATCGCGATCTCGAAGGGCGGAGAATCACACGAGCTGACCGCTTTTGTGGGGCTCGCCAAGGAGCGGGGCGCCAAAGCCGTCGCACTCACGGCCAGCCCCGACTCGTCGCTAGCCCGGATGGTCGACGTCGTCGTGTCGGTGGACTCGTCGTCGGCCGATCCCGGCGGCGTGCTCGCGATGGGGTCCACCCTGGCGACGGCGGCGTGGGGCGACGCTCTCGCGATCGCGCTGATGAAGCGACGCGGCTACTCGTGGGAGTCCGTGCTGCACAGCCATCCTGCCGGAGCAGTCGGCGCGCAGGCAGAGGTGCTGTTGACGGCGGTTGACCAGCACCAGCTGTAGCTGACCCCCTTGACGATCCCTCCGCGCCAGCGGGCCTACAAGATTGAGCTTCGGGTATTGATGCCTGGTGGCGCTTGGCAGCCAGCTGTCCGGGTCCGCGCCGCGCGCCGCACTCAGCTGCGTTGCCGAGCCACCTCGCGGCCGCCAACTCGGAGGCAAAGCTCGCCCGCGAAGTCATCACTTTCCCACCTCAATCACCCAGTGATGACCGCGGCTAACCCGATACAATCGGAGCATTCGAACCGTCCGGTTCCCTGTAAACACAAGGGAACACGAGGGTTCTCAAGACATCCGGTAGGATTCGGAAATCGCCCGATTCCTCCAAGGGGTCGCAGGTTCAAATCCTGTCAGCCCGACCAGATAAGGCCCGGAAACTCGCAAGAGTCTCCGGGCCTTCTGCATGTCTGAGTAACGCGTGAGACCCGGAAAGACCCGGCGGATCCGCTTTGCTATCGGCGCAGCGATCCCTACCGTTCAGGCCACGCACGCATCGCCGCGTCCGCGGCGGCGATGAGCTGGACGTGGTCTGCGCCGTAGCGCGCCTGCGCGGATAATCCGCTGAGGACGACCGTGATGTAGTCGGCGAGCGCATCGATGTCGACCTCCACGTCGAGATCGCCATCCGTCCGCCCTCGCTGGAGCCGCTCGATCAATGCGTGTCGCGACTGTTCCCTGTGTCGTCCGAGCAGGGGCTCGGACAGGATCATGCATCCGTGCGGCTGTCCGGCCTTCGTGTACTCCAGCGCCGCATCGTGCAGCAGGCGGGCGATCGCCGCCCGTGCGGTCGGCTCCTCCAGTGCGCGTGTCGAGAACGACGCCGGATGGCTCTGGTACAGATCTGCCGCCTCGTCGAAGAGCTGCCGCTTGTCGCCGAACGCCGCGTAGAGACTCGGTGGGGCGATCCCCATCGCAGACGTCAGATCACTGATCGAGGTGCCCTTGTAGCCATTGCGCCAGAACAGCTGCAACGCGGATGCGAGCGCAGCATCGCGGTCGAAGGTGCGTGGGCGTCCCATGACACAAAGTTGTAGCGCTCGATACATTAATGCGCTACGTTCCTTGTGTAGTGATCGATAAAAAAAGGAGATGCGCAATGGGTGGACTCGACGGCAAGACGGCCTTGGTGACGGGTGGGTCACGCGGGATCGGACGTGCGATCAGCGAACGATTGGCCGCTGATGGGGCACTGGTCGCCGTGCACGGAAGGGATGAGGCATCGGGACGCGAAGTCGTCGACGGCGATCACCTCTGCCGGCGGGCAGGCGTTCTCCGTCGGGGCTGACCTCAGTGCGCCGAACGGTGTGGACACTCTGTTCCCCGACTCGACGCCGAGCTCCAGAGGCGGACCGGCTCGAGCGGCCTGGACATCCTCGTCGCGAACGCCGGCATCGCCGGTCAGGGCTCGCTCGCCTCTACGAGCGCCGAATGGTTCGACGAGCTCTTCGCGGTGAACACGCGATCCGTCTTCTTCCTGCTTCAGCAGGCGCAGAGCAGGCTGGCGAACGGCGGCCGCGTCGTGGCCATGTCCACCGGGCTCACGAAGCGCGCTGATCCGGATCTGCTGGCGTACTCGATGTCGAAGGCAGCGCTGGACACCATGATCCTCGGTGCGGCGAAGGATCTCGGCGCGCGAGGGATCACGGTGAACGCGGTCGCGCCCGGAGTGATCGACACCGACATGAACGCCGGGTGGCTGCGGGCGAGCTCTGACGCGCAGGAGATGGTCTCAGCGATGTCGCCGTTCAACCGCATCGGAACGCCGCCCGACGTCGCCGATGTCGTGGCCTTCCTCGTCTCGGAAGACGCTCGGTGGGTCACCGGCCAGTACCTGGATGCGACAGGCGGCGCGCTGCTCTGAGCGGCTGCTCGGGCGGAGGACCATCCCGAAGGCGTACGTCTAGGCCTTGAGTCGTTCCCGGACAGCGCGCTCTGTGAGCACCGTGAAGTAGTCCGTCACCCTGCTGTCAGATATCTTCTCGAACTCTTCGACGGCGAGCGATGAGATATGCGCTCGGCTCTCGTGGGGATGGCTTTCAGCGACACGATTCGTGACCTGCGTCACGATCTCGGCGGGGTCGATGTTCGTTGCCACACGGCGATGCTACGCCGCAACGTCGGCTAGGAGAAGTGAGTTTCCCCAGTGTTCTTGTTGCCGCGACGAGGGATTCTGACAGATCTTCACGCCCCGGCGTCGATAGCCGCCCGCAACGTCCCCGCAGGCATCCCCAGCGCCCATTCCGCCACATCCGCCACCACCCGCGTGTGCGCGGGGTGCTCGATCTGCCGCGACGCGTTCACATACGACCCGCCGCCGTCGACGGCGATCAGGATGCGGATGCATGCCGCTTCGGCATCCACCTCGCCGAAGTCGCCGGAGGCGATGCCGTCCGCGATGATGACCGTCAGGCGCTCCCTGTCGAGTTCGTCCTGAACGTCGAGCTCGGCGTCGAGGGACGGACTGAACCGTGCCAGATGCCTCGCGTTCAGCCAGAGCCTCGCCAGCGGGAGTGAACGGCGCCGCTCGATGTGGTCGACGAAGTGGGCGAGCCTCTGCAGGGGCGTGCCGCCCGACGTGAAGAACTGCTCTCGCTCGAGCACCGCGGCGCGAGCGAAGGCCGCGACCACCAGATCCTCCGCGACGGGGAAGTAGTGCGTGATCAGACCCGGCCGCACGCCCAGTCGTGCTGCGACCGCGCGGAGCGTGATGCGCTCGAGTCCCTCTTCGATCGCGATCGCCGCAGCGCAGGCGAGGATGTCCTCCCGCCTCTCTTCGGGAGGTTTGCGGGTTCGTGGGGGAGCGGAGTTCGAAGAAGTGCTTGACGTCACCCCACTCATGCTATTGACTAAGTGACCAATAGTCCATTGGGCATGTGACCAATAACACGGTGACAAGCAATGACGCTCCTCCCGAAAGGAACTCCATGACCCAGATCCACCCCACCGGCGCTGATGCCGACGCCGTCGACACGGCATCACGACCGGAAACGCGCGGCATCGAGCTGATCGACGATGCCGAACGCCACGGCAGAGCGCGCGACCTGTTCCTCATCTGGGCGGCGCCCAGCGTCAGCATCCTGAACCTCACGATCGGTGCCTCGCTGATCCTGCTCGGCCTCGAGATCTGGCAGGCGATCGCCGTGATCATCGCGGCCTCGCTGCTCTGGGTGCTGCCGGGGATCATCGCCGGAAGCGGGCCGGCAGCCGGCACCTCCGGTTCGGTCGTGACGCGAGCGATGTACGGGGTGCTCGGCAACCGCCTCTTCGTCGCCGTGGTCGGCTGGTTCATCGGCGCGGTCTTCCTCTCGCTCACCTGGCTCGCATCGTCGTTCATGGGAGCCGATCTGCTGCGGCGCGCGGGCATGGACGACCCGACCTGGGTTCCGATCGGCGTCACGGTCGTCGTCGCCGCGATCACGATCCTCGTCGCGATCTTCGGCCACGGTCTGATCCTGCGCGCCTACCCCTACATGGCCGCCGCGCTGTTCGTGATCTTCCTCGCCGTCGCCGCGTTCATCCTGCCGACTGTGAACTGGCAGTACGCCGCCCCCGAGCCCCTGAGCGGTCCCGCGCTGTGGTCGGCGATCTCGATCGGCTTCACGATCCTCGCCTCGACCCCGCTGTCGTTCATGAACAGCCCCGACATCGCCCGCTACCTCCCGCGCGACACGAAGCCCTCGCACATCACCGCCGCGACCGCACTCGGAGGCGCCATCCCGTTCATCGTCTTCACCACCGTCGGCGCGCTGCTGGCCACGGGGCTGAGCGTCGCCGCGTTCGAGACCGGCATAGACGTCGCCCTCCTGGATCTGCTGCCCGGATGGCTCGGCCCGGTGCTCGTCATCGGCGTCATCATCAACACGATCGCCCTCAACGCCATGACGGCATACACATCGAGCATGGCCCTCCAGGCGATCGGCTTCCGCCTGCGCCGCATCCCGGCAGCGATCATCGTCGGCGTCGTCGGCACCGCACTGACGATCTACCTCGTGCTGTCGTCGAACCTCGTGGAAGCGGCGAACCTCATGCTGCAGTTCCTCGTGATCGTGTCCGGGCCGGCGATGGCGATCTTCGTCGTCGACGTCATCCTGCGCCGCTACGACTACGACGGCGTCGACCTCTTCCACGACGGACCCGGCGGCCGGTACTGGTACTCGGGGGGATGGAGCATCCCCGGCATCACCGCGCTCATCGTCGGCGGGATCGCGACCGCGCTGTGCCTGTCGACGAGCGTCTGGAGCGGTCCGGTCGCCGAGTCCACCGGGTACATCGATCTCTCGGTACCTGTCGGGATGCTCGTCGCCGCGGTGCTGTACGCCGGCCTGCTGCGCACGCCACTCGGAAAGGACGGCCGACCGTGACCACCCGCTACCTCAACGGACGCATTTTCACCGCCGATCCGGACCCGGCGCAGGCTTGGGCCGAGGTCTTCGTCATCGACGGCGAGACGATCACGTACGTCGGCACCGGCGAGGGCGCGCCCGCGGCCGACGAGACCGTCGACCTGGCGGGCAGGCTCGTCCTCCCCGGCTTCACTGACGCCCACACGCACCTCCTCATGGCGGGTGCCGCGCTCGGACAGGTCCCGCTCACCGCCGCGCGCTCGCTCGACGAGATCCAGGCGCTGCTGCGCGAAGCGAGAGCGGCGAGCCCGGATGCCGAGGTTCTGCGCGGCCGAGGATGGCTGTTCGACTCGGTGCCGGATGGTGCGCCGACGGCGGCGATGATCGACGCGGTGATCGACGACATCCCCGTGTACCTCGACGCGAACGACTACCACTCGTGCTGGGTCAACAGTGCGGCGCTGGCCGAGCTCGGCATCACCCGCGAGACGCCCGATCCGATCGGCGGGTATTTCGCCCGGGACGCGGCGGGGGAGCCGACCGGGCTCCTCTACGAGACCGCGGCGACGCAGTACGCCTGGGCTCACCGCGACGAGACGACCACCGACGCCGACCGGGATGCGGACGTGGAACGTGTGATCGACGCCTACCTGGCTGCCGGAGTCACCGGCGCGATCGACATGGCCTTCGACGAGTTCGGACTCGCCGCGCTCCGGCGGGCCGAGGCGCGACACGGGGGAGAGCTGCCGATCCGCGTCGCCGCGCACTGGGTCATCAACAACACCGGCGATGACGCAGAGAATCTCGCGCAGGTCGCTCGTGCGGCGGAGCTCTCCCGCGACGACTCGTTGTCCGGCGTCCGCGTCGTCGGCATCAAGCTCATCCTCGACGGCGTGATCGACGCGTGCACCGCGGCGATGCGGCATCCGTACGCCGACGGATCGAACGCCGGGCCGATCTGGCCGGTCGCACAGCTGAACCCCGTCGTCGCCGCAGCGGATGCCGCCGGCCTCCAGGTCGCACAGCACGCGATCGGCGACTACGCGAGCGAGATCGCGCTCGACGCCATCGAGCACGCCATCGCCGTCAACGGCGACCGACCTCGACGCCACCGCATCGAGCACCTCGAGTACGCGGCCCCCGGGACAGCCGAGAGGATGGCGCGCCTCGGCGTGACCGCATCGATGCAGCCGGTGCACAGCGACCCGGCGATCTTCGCGAACTGGGCGGAGATGCTCGGCGACGACCGTGTCGACCGCGCGTTCCCGTGGCCGGAGTACGAGGATGCCGGAGCACTGCTGGCCTTCTCGACCGATGCGCCGACCGCCCCGCACGAGGCGCTGGCGAACATGTACGTGGCATCCACCCGCGCCTCGGCGCTCGATCGCAGCGTGGGCGCGATCCACCCGCAGTACGCGCTACCTCTCGCGGCGGCGATCGGTCATGCGACGCGGGATGCCGCGGCATCCGTCGGCGACGGCGACTGGCGCGGCCGCATCGCCCCGGGCTTCGCAGCCGATGTGATCGTGTTGGACACCGATCCGTTCATCGACGGACCTGCCTCCCTGCTCGATGCCCGCGTGATCCAGACGATCGTCGCAGGGAGGACGCGTTACGAAGTGGAGGATCGCTCGCCATGATCGACGAGTCGCGAAGGCTCTGGGGCGTGATTCACGGACCTGTCGACCGCTGAGCCGGCAGGGGACTCGGCCGCATAGGCGTGCTCGAGGTCGTTCGAAGCCGCGTCTCAGAGCCCGTCGGCCTCGAGCAGGACGTCGGCCAGGCGGCGAGCGACCTCGAACGGCTGAGCGAACGTCTCCATGCCGACTGTGACGATGGCGCCTTCGTAGAGGAGCATCATGGCTTGAGCCATCGATCGAGCATCCGTCGCAGCGGCCTCCCGGCACAGCTCGGTGAACAGGTCGAGCAGCCATGCCTTCTGCCGCGACACCTCGGGAAACACCGGATGCCCGTCGTGCCCGTCGCCGATCTCGGCGCGAGCGTTGATCGCACTGCATCCCTTCGGGCTGTACTCATCCGACCATGAGATCGCCGCATCGAAGATCGCCAGCACCCGTGTTCGGCCCGCCTCCGGGACCCGTGCGAGATGCTGGGCCACATGGGCGCGCCATTTCGCGTCTCGGTGCTGGAGGTACGAAACGACCAGTGCCTCCTTCGAACCGAACCTGTCGTAGAGGGTCTTCTTCGTGACCCCGGCTGCCTCCGCGATCGTGTCCACCCCTACGGCATGGATCCCGCGCTCGTAGAACAGCCGCGACGCGGCTTCGAGGACACGCGTGGCGCCGGGGGTGAGGGGAGCGAGCTCGGGTACGGAGACGGCCATGACTCAAATATACCAACCTGTATAGTCGAAGGCATGAGTAAACAGATCGGTGTACTTCATGTCGGCGTGACCGTGGTGGCTGCGGCAGCGTTCGTCGCATCATGGAGCTCGGGATTCCTCATCGCCGCCATCGCCACGGTCGACGTCTCGCCGCTGACCCTGCTCGTATGGCGATTTCTCCCCCTCGCGGGAGTGCTGCTCGCTGTCGTGATGCTCACCGGCTCCGCGCGCGGTCTCACGCGCGTGGAACTTCGGCGTCAGTCCCTCATCGGTCTGTTCGCCCAATTCGGGTACTGCGCGTCGGTGTATGCAGCGATCGCCGCCGGCGTCGCCACCGGGACCACGGCTCTGATCGACGCCGTGCAGCCGCTGGTGGTGGCGATGCTCGTCGGACCGCTGCTGGGTGTGAAGGTGCGCGGCGCGCAGTGGGCAGGGCTCATCATCGGAGCGCTCGGGGTGCTGCTGGTCGTCCACTCGCAGCTCGGCGATTCGGATGCGCATCCCGCCGCATACCTGCTCCTCGGAGTCGCCATGGCGTGCCTGATCGTGGGCACGTTCATCCAGCGTCGGTCTGCTGCGCGCACGAGCACGCTCGTGACGCTCGCGATCCACGTCGGCGTGACGGCGATCGCGCTCGTGGTGATCGCCGCTGTGACCGGGACCCTTGTGCCGCCGTCGTCGCCATCGTTCTGGCTCGCCGCGGGGTTCGCGGCGGCGTTTCCGACGCTTGCCGCATACGGTCTGTACTGGTGGCTGCTGCACCGGGTCGGCATCACCGCGCTGAACGCACTTCTGTTCCTGGTCGCTCCGGCCACGGCGGTGGCAGGAGCAGCGATTCTCGGCGAACAGCTCACGATCATCTCCTTCCTCGGATTCGTGCTCTGCGGCACGGGAGTGGGGATGGCCCTGGCGAGCGAAGCGCGGGCACTGCGACGCGACGCCGCACCGCACTCAGCCCGCATGGACAGGAGGGTGGGAGTTCGCAGGTGACGATCGCACCGGCAACCGAAGGAAGACTGCAACGAGTGCGGCCGCGGCGAGGGCGATCCCCGCATTGACGCCGATCGCGACGCGTAGGCCGGGCAGCAGCGTGGATGCGACGACACTCGTCGCGATCGCGGACATGATCGGAGTGCCCAGAGTGATGCCGACCTGCTGGCTCATCGTGACGAGTCCGGTCGCGAGCCCCTGCTGATCGGCGGGAATTCCTGAGGTCGCGCTGACGGTGTATCCGACGATGGCGACGAGGTTCGCCACGCCGCCGATGAAGGTGACGATCAGCAGCGGAGTCACCCACTCATGGTCTTCGGACAGGAACGCGAGCGGCAGAGTCGCCGCCGCCTGCACGACGAATCCGATCACGATCGCGGCCTTGGCGCCGCTCCTTCCGATGACGCGGGGAGCGATGAGACCGCCGATGACCGTGCCGACGCCGAGCACGGCCAGCATCAGACCGGCAACGACGGGGCTGAAACCCAGCGTCTCCTGAAGATAGAGCGTGAGGAGGAACACCAGCGAGGTCTCCGTCGCGAAGGCGAGGAGGCCGGCGATGTTGCCCCAGGCGATGGTGCTGCGCCGGAGGAGTGCGGGTGCGATCAGCGGGTCGACGACGCGCGACTCGATCGCCAGGAATGCCCCGAACAGCAGCACGGCGGCGGCGATCGGCCCCCACGCCGCAGGACTCATCCAGCCGGCATGTCCGGCCATGTCGATACCGAGGACCAGGGCGATGAGGGCGAGGGTCACAGTGATCGCTCCCGGCACATCGAGCCGCGGGCGGGGGCCAGCTGCGGGCTCTCGAAGCACGAACGGCGCGATGGCCAGGACGGCGACGGCGACCACCACGTTGATGAGGAAGGCCCACCGCCAGCTGACCGTTCCGGTGAGCACGCCGCCGAGCACGGCACCGGCGGTGAAGCCGGCCGCCATGAGCGCGCCGTTGAGCCCCAGCACGCGGGCGCGGGCGGATGCCTCGGTGAACGTCGTGGTCAACAGGGACAGTGCGGCTGGAGTGATCATCGCCGTCGCGATGCCCTGACCCACGCGGGCCGAGAGCAGGAGCACGGGTTCCTGGGCGAGCCCGCCGGCCAGCGACGAGATGCCGAGCAGCACGATCCCGATCAGGAACAGGCGCCGCCTGCCGAAGAGGTCGGCCACGCGGCCGAAGAACAGCGTGAACCCGGCGGCGCACAGCGCGAACGCCGTGACGATCCACTGCAGCGCCGACGTCGCGAAACCGAGTTCGCGACCGATGTGCGGCAAGGCGACGTTGAGAATCGAGAAGTCGACGGCGAGCGTGAAGTTGGCCGTCAGCAGCACCATGACCGCGAGCCGGTCACGGCGGGTCAGCGGTCCGGGCTGGGAGGGAAGAGGTCGAGTCGATGAATGCACGTCAGTCATGGCATCCAGATTCCTCGGCCGCGGAGAAGCGAGCCAGAACCCTGGATCGGGTGGGCTGGCGGTGCCTGGTACTGCCAGGGTCAGGCTCCGACATCCGAAGCCGGAGAGAATGGATGCATGGACGCACGCACGCGGGAAGCAGACACGCCCGTCACCGAGCTCGGGGAGTTCCTGCGTTCCCGACGGGATCGTCTGACGCCGGAGGACGCCGGCGTCCGCTCCTACGGTCGACGCCGGGTGCCGGGTCTGCGCCGTGAGGAGCTGGCTCAGCTCGCCGGCGTCTCCGCGACGTATCTCACGCGGCTCGAGCAGGGGCAGTCGCAGAACGCTTCGGATGCCGTGATCGAGGCGCTCGCACGAGCGCTGCAGCTCGACGACGACGAACGGGCGCACCTGTTCGCGCTGGCGCATCCGGCGCCCGCCGAGCGCGCGCGGGCGTCCGCGCCGGAGATCGCGAAGCCCGGTGCCGAGCAGCTGCTGCACGCGATGGGGGACGTGCCTGCCGTCCTGCTGGGGCGCTTCAACGACATCCTCGCCTGGAACAGTGCCGGCCACCTGCTGCTGGCCGGCCATCTCGACGTCACCGCACCGACTCGCCCGGACGGGCGGCCCAACCTCATCACGATGCTGTTCTGCGATCCCCACACCCGAGATCTCTACGCGGATTGGGAAGCGGAGGCCGAGGTGGCCGTCGCTTCGATGCGGTACGCGGCCGCGAGGTTCGCCGACGATCGGCATCTGGCGGAACTCATCGGCGAGCTCAGCCTGAAGAGCCCGGAGTTCGCATCGCTGTGGGCTGGGCATTCGGTGCGGCTGTGCACCAGTGGCACCAAGCGCTTCCGGCACCCGGCGATCGGAGACCTGTCGCTGGACTACGAGGTCCTGCACCTTCCGGAAGCCAACGGGCAGCGGATCCTCACTCACACCGCACCCGCGGGGAGCGCGGCGCAGGCGGCGCTTCGCCTTCTCACCTCTTTGTGACGCCGGTCGCGGAATCGGCTATGCGCGGAGGTCGTACTCCGCCTGCGAGTGGCGGATGACCTCGATGTGCGTCTCGGCCCAATGCTTGAGCGCGCTGACGACCTGCACGAGCGAACGGCCCAGGCCGGTGAGTTCGTAGGTGACGGTGACGGGAACAGTGGGCTCGACGGTGCGCACGACCAGGCCATCGCGTTCGAGGCTGCGCAGCGTCTGGGTGAGCATCTTCTGGCTCACCCCGGCGATGTGACGACTCAGCTGGGAATATCGCTGCGGCTCGTCCTCGAGCGCATGCATGACCAGGACCACCCACTTGTCCGCGAGGGTGGCGAGCACCTGACGGCTCGGGCACGTCGCGAGATAGGCGTTGTACGCCTCCTTGGACGCCTCGCGTTCGGCGGCAGCGGTTCGAGTCGGCATGGGGTTCCTCACTTCGGTGCACCTTACGCACTTTCAGGTGCCTACTTCCCGCTGGAGAGCGGATATCTCATCCTGGAACACAGTGAGCCGCAGCGCAAGAGCCGCGGCCCGGATGAGAGGAGCTCCCATGCGAGCAGCAGTCGTGCACACCCCTGGAGACGCCGAAGCGATCGAGATCATCGAGACGGCGATTCCCGAGCCGAAGGCCGGCGAGGTGCGGATCAAGGTCGAAGCAGCCGGGGTCAACCCGGTCGATCTGCAGACGAGGGCGGGCGTGTATCACGAGCTGGGCTGGGTGACCGCGTCGCCGGTGGGGCTCGGATGGGATCTTGCGGGCACCATCGATGCGGTGGGCGACGGCGTCGGCGAGTTCGTCGTCGGCACGCCCGTCGCGGCGCTGTCCGCCGGAGTCGACAAGTCGTTCGGCGCCTACGCCGAATACGCCGTGGTTCCGGCGGATGCCGTCGCGCAGCGGCCGGACGGGATCACCGCCGTCGACGCGGCCACCGTGCCGCTGAACGCGCTCACCGCCCATCAGGCGCTGGCGCGTTTCGGGCCTGCCGCCGGCCGCCGCCTGCTCGTGACGGGCGCTGCGGGTGCGGTCGGCGGCTACGCTCTGCGTCTGGCCGCCGACCAGGGCTTCGAGGTGGGCGGCCTCGCTCGAGAGAGCGATCGTGCGTTCGTGGAGTCCATGGGGGCCGCGCTCGTGATCGCACTGCCCGAGACCGCGGAGTGGGATGCCGTCTTCGACGCCGCCGCTCTCGGAGACGCCGTGCTGGCCGCCGTGAAAGACGACGGGCTCTATGTCGGCGTCGTGCCTCCTGCGGTGCCCGATGCCATCCGCGGGATCGATACCTCGGCGGTCATGGTGGAGTCCTCCGGTGAGACGCTGGCCACGCTTCTGATCGACGCGGCCGCAGGACGCCTGCCTGCGCGCGTGCACAGCGTCATGCCCCTCGAACACGCGCGCGCTGCGCACGGAGTGGCTGCAGAGCCGGGGGCTCGTGGACGGGTGGTTCTCGTGCTGTGAACGCGGCCGCGGTGGTGGCGACCCGGTGCTCGGAGCATCCGCCGGGTCGCCACCACGGTCCGAGAGTGCCCGCTCAGGTGGCCAGGAATCGATAGCATCGATTATCGTGCGAATTCTATCGACATTCGATAGAATGGGTGTCTCGAACAGAGGAAGAGCACCATGGGGAATCTGACGATCTACATCCTGCGCGCCGTCATCGCGATCTCGCTCGCGGGTTCGCTCGTCGTGCAGACCGTGCTGCTGCCGTTGATCTGGGCCGACCTCGAGAACGAGCCCATGCCGGGCCGGATCGGCTTCGTCGTGATCCTGGGGCTCGGCGTGCTCACGATGCAGGTCTTCGCGGTCTGCGTCTGGCGTCTGCTCACGCTCGTCCGCAAGGGCGCCGTGTTCTCGCCGCGCGCCTTCCGCTACGTCGACGTGATCATCGGCGCCATCGCAGCTGCGGCCGTGCTCACCTTCACCCTCGCCGTCCTGCTCGCCCCCGGCGGCGTGGCGCCCGGGATCGTCGGACTGATCTGCGGGGCGTCGTGCGTGCTGATGGGGATGGCGCTTCTCGTGGTGGTGATGAGGCGACTGCTGGTGCAGGCGATCGATCGCGACGCCGAGGCGCGTGCGCTGCGGTCCGAGCTCGATGAGGTGGTCTGATGCCGATCGTGGTCGACATCGACATCGTCCTGGCGCAGCGCAAGCTCGCGGTCGGCGTCCTCGCCGAGCAGATCGGGATCAGCCCCGCGAATCTCGCCGTGCTCAAGAACGGGCGGGCCAAGGCCGTCCGCTTCACCACGCTCGACGCGCTGTGCGAAGCCCTCGAGTGCCAGCCGGGAGACCTCCTGCGGTGGGTGCCGTCCGATGCCGTGCTCGGGGTGGATGCTGCGGGCTGAGGCAGTCCCGACGATTCAGCCCCGGCGCCACGAATCGTCGGTGAGATGCGACCCGGCCTGCGGGCCCATCTGCAGCATCCCGCCGTCGACCGACCAGCTCGCGCCCGTCACGTAGCTCGCGGCGGGGGAGGCGAGGAAAGCGATCACCGCGGCGACCTCCTCCGGTTTTCCGGGCCGGCCGAGCGGCACTCCGGGGCGGTGCGTGGAATCGGCATCCGACGACTCCATGTCGTTGATGGGCGTCGCGATCTCGCCGGGCGCGACCGCATTCGCGGTGATCCCGTGCTGCCCGAGTTCCTGCGACATGGTTTCGATGAGTCCGGCGAGGCCGTGCTTGGCGGCCACGTAGGCTGCAGCTCCGACCCGAGGCTGGTGCGCATGCACGCTCGTCACCGCGATCAGCCGGCCGCCCGTGCCTGCCGAGACCATTCGCCGCGCAGCCGCCTGAAGGCCCGCGAACGCGCCGTCGAGGTTCAGTGAGATGACTTCGCGCCACTGATCGGTCGACACGTCCAGGAATGGGCCTCCTGTTCCGCCGCCGGCGTTGTTCACGAAGACGTCCAGCCCGCCGAGATCATCGGCCAGCTGGTCCACGACGCCGGCGACCTCGTCGATCGCTGTCGCATCGAATCGCGCGACGACGGCACGGCGGCCGCGTTCACGCACAGCCTCGGCCGTGCGCTCAGCGCCCTCCTGGTCGGAATGCCAGGTGACTCCGACGTCCATGCCGGCGTCGGCGAGGGCGAGGGCTGTGGCCGCACCGATCCCGGAGTCGGACGCGGTGACGATGGCGGATGCGGGGGAGAAGCCTCTCGGTGACATGCGAGCGAAGGTACCTTCGTCGGGTCTCCGGCCGGGAGGGGGTTTACAGCCCACGACGCGTGAGATACACCGGCAACGGCATCAATCGATGCGCTCGGTCGGGTACCGATCGCGGATGAGGGCGCCGGCGGGGAGGGGCTAGGACCATGTGCGCCCCGAGCCGACGTCTGCCGGGCGGCGTCAACCCCCTTGCCGACGCACTCCGGGAATCGGAGGGTGAAGGCATCACACCGCGAGGGAGGAGCATCCCATGCCCAACGGAAACGACCCCATCGACGATCAGAAGCCGACGGCCGATCTCCAGGAGCAGGAACGCCCGGAGATCGACGATCCGGACGACCCGGAGGCGCCGCCTGTCGCCGAGGCGGACTTCGGCGGGGCAGACGCCGACCCGGCCGATGTCGCGGAGCAACGGGAAGAGGTCCTCCTCGACGAGGATCACCCGAGAGAGTAGTCCGCGGGGCATCATCCCGGACTCGACCCCCGACCAGCGCAGGCGCTCGGCAGCGTCGCCGTTCCACGTCCGGAGGCGCCTTCCGCTGCGGCCCGCGGGTTCGTAGGCTGAGGTCATGGACAGAACTCTCGTGCTGAGTGCTCAGGTCGCGATCCCGCAGGGGCATCGGCTCGAGGTGACCGAGCGCCACGACGACCTGACCGGAGAGCCGGTCGTCCTCTCTCTCATCGACCTCGACACCGGCATCCGCTTCCAGCGTGCGGAGGAGCCCCGCGGCGAGATCTCGCGCTGGCTGGGCCGGGTGCTCGACTGCACGGTCACGATGCATGGAGTGGGCGCGGGCACGGTGCTCACCGTCGACCCGATCGGCCCCGGGCCGACCGGCGCGAAGGTGGCGCTGCGCGATGCGGATGCGGCCGCGGACGCCGCGAAGGCAGAAGCCGACCGCTGGGGCGGCAGCGATCGCCCTCCTCAGCCGGAGGCGGAGCGCTTCTGGTGACAGGTCCGTCACCACGGCGGACCCTCATCGGAAGTCCCGTGACCGATGCGAGATCCCGGTGCGCAGGTCTTCGAACGCGTCGGCGAGCACGTTGACGACGCCTTCGGCGGAGCGCTCGAGGATGCCGCGGATGATGAGCGCCGGCGACTCCCGCGCGACACGGCGGTAGCGGTTCCAGACCCCGGTCGAGCAGACGACGTTGACGAGTCCGTGCTCATCCTCGAGGTTCATGAAGGTGACCCCCGCGGCGGTCGCCGGTCGCTGCCGATGCGTGACGAGTCCGGCGACCTCGATGCGCCTGCCCGTCTCATGGGTCTGCAGGTCGGCGGCGGTGAGCACCCCGCGTTCACGCAGCGCCGCGCGGAAGTGCGCCATCGGATGGTCGTCGGTGGAGACTCCGGTCGCCCAGAGATCGGCGGCGAGCTGCTCATAGCTGCTCTGATCGGCGAACAGCGGCGGCTGCACCGACACGGTCGTTCCGGGCAGGAACCGGGCGCGGTCATCGGCGGCGGCGCCCGCGAGCCAGATCGCCTCCCGTCTCTTCAGGCCGAGGCAGGAGAAGGCGCCGGCGGTGCCGAGCGCTTCCAGCTGAGCGGCCGTCGCATCGGTGCGCCGCACCAGATCGTTCAGATCCCGGTATGGGCCGTTCGCCTCCCGCTCGGTGACGATGCGCTCCGCCATCGGCATGCCGATCCCGCGGACGCCGCTGAGTCCCAGTCGCACCGCGTATCCGCCGTCTCGGCGGTGGGCGGCGGACTCGTCCGGTGCGCTCCGGTCGAATCGGGCGGGCGTCGGCTGCGGATCGTCGAGACAGGCATCCAGCCCGGTCGGCGCTCTCGTGGGCGCGCCGGCGAGCGGCTCCAGGATCTCGGTCACCCCCGAGGCGTGCAGGTCGGGGCGGCGCACCTCCACGCCGTGCCGGCGGGTGTCGGCGGTCAGGGTGGCCGCGGAATAGAAGCCCATCGGCTGCGAGCGCAGGAGCCCGGCGAGGAAGGCCGCCGGGTAATGCAGCTTCAACCAGGAACTGGCGTACACGAGCAGAGCGAACGACAGCGAATGCGACTCGGCGAAGCCGAAGTTCGAGAACGCCTGGATCTGCGCGTAGATGCGGTCGGCGGTGTCCTCGTCGATGCCGCGCCTGGTCATGCCCGCATAGAGCTTCTCGCGGACCTGCTCGATCTTCTCCAGGCCGCGTTTGGATCCCATCGCCCGGCGCAGCAGATCGGCTTCGTCTGCCGTGCAGTCGCCGATCGCGGTGGCCATCTGGATGAGCTGCTCCTGGAAGATCGGGATGCCCAGGGTGCGTTTCAGGATCGGCTTCAGATCGTCATGCGGGTAGGGGATCTCCAGCTCCAGCGGCTCCTCGCCGCGCTGCGCCCGCTCCCTGTTCTCCTCGTCGAGCCTGTCCTTCGCCATCTTCCGGCGGACGAAGGGATGCACCGCACCGCCCTGGATGGGACCGGGGCGGATCAGGGCGATCTGGATCGCGAGATCGTAGAAGCAGCGTGGCTGCAGCCGGGGGAGCAGGCCGATCTGCGCCCGTGACTCGACCTGGAACACCCCGATCGAGTCGGCGCGGCAGAGCATGTCGTAGACCGCCGGCTCCTCCTTGGGGAGGGTCTCCAGCTTCCAGGTCTCGCCGGTCGCATCTTCGATGAGGTCGAAGCAGTGCTGAAGGGCGGCGAGCATCCCGAGTCCCAGCAGATCGAACTTCACCAGGCCCATCCAGGCGGCGTCGTCCTTCTCCCACTGGATGACGGTGCGGTTCTCCATGCGCGCGTGCTCCACGGGCACGACCTCGCCGACCGGGCGGGCGGTGAGCACCATGCCGCCGGAGTGGATGCCGAGATGCCGGGGCGCCTTCAGCAGTTCGCCGGCGTACTCGAGCACGTTCGCAGGGATGTCGTGCCCTTCGACGGGCTCGATGCCCGCGCCCCAGCCGTCGACCTGGCGCGACCAGGCATCCTGCTGGCCGGGGGAGAAGCCGAGCGCCCTCGCCATGTCGCGCACGGCGTTCTTCGGGCGGTACTGGATGACGTTCGCCACCTGAGCCGCCCGCTCCCGGCCGTACTCCTGGTACACCCACTGGATGATCTCCTCCCGGCGGTCGGAGTCGAAGTCCACGTCGATGTCCGGCTCCTCCTGGCGCGTGGTGGCGAGGAAGCGCTCGAAGGGCAGCCGGTAGAGGATCGGATCGACGGCGGTGATCCCCAGCAGATAGCAGACGGCGCTCGCCGCGGCGGATCCCCGTCCCTGGCAGAGGATGCCGCGCCGGCGGGCCTCGGCGACGATGCCGTGCACGATGAGGAAGTAGCCGGGGAAGTCCTTCTCCTCGATGACGTCGAGCTCACGCTCGATCCTGCTCCGCCCCGCGGCATCGAGGCGCGGATACTTCTCCGGGACGGCCTCCCAGACGAGCGCGCGCAGCCAGCTCATCGGAGTGTGGCCCTCCGGCACCTTCTGCTGCGGCAGCGCCGGCCGCGCGCGGCGCAGCGGGAAGGCGGATGCCGAGGCCAGTTCGAGTCCGTGGGAGATCGCGCCGGGGTAGCGGCGGAACCGCTCGGTCATCTCCGCCCCGCTGCGCAGGTGCGCGCCGCCGTGCACGGGCAGCCATCCGTCCAGGTCGTCCATGCTGCGCACCGCCCGCACCGCGGCCACCGCCTCGGCGAGCCGGGCGCGCTCGGGGGCGGCGTAGTGCACGTTGTTCGTGGCGACGACCGGCAACCGCATCCGGCCGGCGAGATCGGCGAGGGCGTCGTTGCGGCGGGTGTCCAGCGGATCGCCGTGATCGAACAGCTCGACGGCGACGTGATCGCGTCCGAACAGGTCGACGAGGCGTCGCAGCGGCGTCTCCGCATCGCCGTGCTCCAGGCCGCGGCGCACACCGCCCTTACGGCATCCGGTCAGGATCGTCCAGTGATCGCCGGCCTTCTCGACCAGTTCGTCGAGGTCATAGACCGGGCGCCCCTTCTCGCCGCCACGCAGCTGGGCGGCGGAGATCGCCCCGGAGAGGCGGTGGTAGCCCTCCAGCCCGCCGGCGAGGACGAGCAGATGCTCGCCGGCCGGGTCGGCGGCACCACGCTGCGGAGCGGGCAGGTCGAGCGACAGCTCGGCGCCGAACACCGTCTGCACCTGGAGGTTCATGTTCTCGGCCAGTTCGCCGAAGCGGGCGGCGCCGTAGAAGCCGTCGTGGTCGGTGAGGGCGAGAGCGGTGAGCCCGAGCCGCTCGGCCTCGGCGAGAAGCTCCTCCGGCGAGGAGGCGCCGTCGAGGAACGAGTACGAGGAGTGGGCGTGCAGCTCGGCATAGGGCACCGCATCCGCAGGGCGGGTGACCTGTGCGGGCGGGAGGCGCTTTCGTCGCCGGCTCACCGGACCTGGATCGACACGATGAGCCGGGGGTTCGGCGGCAGGGCTCTTCTCGACGGGTGCGTCGCCGCTGAGGGTGCGCTCCAGTTCCACCCAGGTCAGCGGGGGGTTGTGCCAGCCCATCAGCGATACCTGCCTTCCGCCCACCAGCGGTCACCGGCGCGGAAGACCAGCCACGCCCGGTCCCGGTCATCCACGACCTGCAGCCGGTGCCCCCGGCGTCCTCGCGCAGGATCCCAGCGGTGCTCGTCGATCGGCCAGGGCCCAGCCCACGCCTGCACGACGGCGCCGTCGATGTGCGCGGGGGCGGCGGAGAGCGCTCCGCGTGCGTCGATGCCGATCGAACTGCCGTCGGCCGCCTGGACGCCGATCGGCCGTGGCGGCAGGAACACCTCTGCGGGCACCGGGTCGGGAAGGCTCCCCGGCCAGGGGTGCTCCGGATCCCGTGGCGCGACCGCACGTTCGCCCCACGGGGTGAGCACCTGCCGGTCGGCGAGCCATCGGCCGCCGGAGACCGTCGCGGTGACCACGCCCTCATGACCGATCATCGTCTGCACGCGGGAGACGGCATGGTGCAGGCGTTCGTCGGATCCGGATCCGAAGAGCCCCGGCTGATGGTGAGCGGCATCGTCGACGGCGACCGGCACGATGCGCACAGCGGCGATGCCGCCGAAGGCCCTGGCCTCGTCGACGGGCTCCCGCGCATGTTCCGCTGCCAGTGCCTCCAGCTGCCAGCGCACCCGGTCGACGAGGTCGGCGGCGTCGAAACAGGTCGGATGCAGCCAGGAACGGGAGAAGACCAGGCCGTTGTCGTCGGTCAGATCGATGCGCACCTCGGTGCAGACGGCAGCGGCATCGCCGAGGGCGAGCATCACCGCATCCGCCGTCTGCCGCACGGCGAAGGCGACCTGATCGGCGCCGGCCAGCGGCGGCTCGAACTCCGCCGTGCGCACCAGCACGGGGTCGGGTGCCCGGGGGACGAGCGGACGGGAATCGGCACCGGCGGCGAGCGCATGCAGACGTGCCCCGCGCTCCCCGAAGCGATCACGCACATCGAGCGCGTCGAGAGCGGCGAAGTCACCGAGGGTGTGCACCCCGAGGCGGATGAGGAGGCCGGCGAGCTGTTCGTCCCGCAGGGCCTGCACGGCGAGCGTACTCAGGTACTCCTTCGCCCCGCCAGGGGGCACGACGGTCCAGGGCTGGTTGCTGCGAGCAGCCGCCTCCGCCGTGAACGGACCGTCGGCGATGCCGATCCGCGCCTCGGGGAAGCCGGCATGCGCGAGGATGCGGAGGAGGGCGTCTGCCGCCTCGCCCTCGCCGCCGTGGTACCGGGCGACGCCACGTGCGCGGAGAGCGGCGAGGCCCGGACGCAGCAGAGAGGCACCGGGGGCGTGCTTCTCGATGAGCTGCAGCACGGGGAGGAAGGCGCGCTCGTCTCCGGCCGGATCGTGGGGGAGCACCCGCAGCGCCGGGAGGTGTCCCTGCGCGACCCGGCGGCGCTGACCGACGCGGACACCGTGCTCGCGTGCCGACGCGGTGCAGGCCACCACCGCGTTCGCGTGCACCAGGGCGGTGGGCGGATGCGGAGGGGGACCGCCGAGAGCGGCCCGCAGCGGCCAGTCGGGGAACCACAGCACGAGGACGCGGAGCGGGGCGTTCATCCGGCGGCCGCCCAGCGGGAGATGTCGACGGGAGGTGCTGCGGTGCCGTTGTCGAACACCGTGACGTCGTGACGCGCAGGAAGCGAGGAGAGGTCGGCAGCCAGAGCCTCGACCCCGCCCCGGCTGCCCGGCAGCCGTACCTGGACACTCGACGGCATCGGGGCCCGCCTGGTCTGCGCGGTCACCGTCACCGTGCAGTCCGAGAGCAGCCCCCAGCCGGCGCCGAGACCGTGCCAGTGCGGATCGTGGATGCGGATCGACCCCTCGCTCTGCGGCCAGATGCCGGTGGCGGGCGACTCGGTCACGAGCAGCGTGCAGCCGCGATCGCGCAGGCGTGCGTTCAGGCGGGAGGCATCGGCATCGCGCATCCGCGTACCGGGGTGCACGGCGATGAGCGGGACCACCTCGGAGAGCGCGGAGGTCACCGCGAGCCAGCGCTCGCCGGGGTCGGGGACGAGGATCAGGCGTTCGAGGTCGATGCCGAACCCGGCTGCGGCCTCGACCCCCAGGGTCGGCATGCCGACGACCGCGCACCAGAGCCCCTTCTGCGACGCCGCGCTCAGCAGCGCGAGCACGAGACCGGGCGAGGAGGTGACCGTGTAGGCGGCACCCGTCTGCAGGCCCTCCTCCGGCAGCAGGGATGCGAAGGCAGGGTCGAGGGGGAGCAGCGGATGCTCGCTGCGACGGCGCTGCATCCTGCTGATCTCGCGGCGCAGCCGCAGCACCTCTCCGGCGCGGGAGTCGCCGACCGGAGAGAGCGCGGTCACCGCATCGAGCCCGATCCCCATGCATCCATCCTCGAAGATATATTCGAATAAAGCAAGTAGAGATGATGACGCTAATTCGAACCTCGGACATCGCGGGAGCACGAGGATGTCGGCAGCGCTGACTACGCTGTGGCCATGCGGATCGAATTCGAGAGCACCGTGATCCGGTGGAACGCGCGCACGGACTCCTGGTTCTTCGCGACGATGCCGGAGGAGCTCTCCGTCGAACTGCGCGAACTGCCCTCGCCGTCGCGCGGGTTCGGTTCGCTCCGGGTGCGCGCCAGGATCGGCTCCTCGAGCTGGTCCACCTCGATCTTCCCCGGCGATGCCGGATACGTGCTGCCGCTGAAGAAGGCGATCCGCGAGGCCCAGGGGATCGGCGAGGGCGACATCGTCACGGTCGACCTCGACATCATCGATCTCTGACACGCCCTCCGACGGACGGGGTTATCCACAGCCCCCGCACGCGGCATCCGCCGATCTTCTAGCCTTCCCTCATGGATCTCCACGAAGCGGTCGTCGTGCTCGTGCATGTCGCACTGCTCGGAGTCGGCGTGTGGCTCCTCGTCATCGACGTCAGGACGCACCGGCTGCCGAACCGCATCGTGCTGCCCACGCTGGCCGCCCTGCCGGCACTCGTGATCATCGAAGCCCTGCTGACCGGGCAGGTGCGGTCGTTGATCGGCGCTGCGCTGGGGATGCTGATCCTCGGCGGGTTCTACGCGGCGTTGCGGCTGGTGAGCAGGGAGGGCATGGGCGGCGGGGATGTGAAGCTCGCCGCCGTGATCGGGCTGGTGCTCGGCTGGCATGGCTGGCAGGCGCTCGCCGTCGGCGCGGCATCCGCCTTCGTTCTCGGCGCGCTGTATGCGCTGGTGCTGATGGCCCTGCGTCGTGCGGACCGCTCCACCCGGATCGCCTTCGGCCCCTGGATGATCGTCGGAGCCGTCCTCGGCATCGCGGCGGGCTGACCGCCTCGCCGAGGGGCTCCTCCTCGCCGCACCGGAGCGGCACTAGTGTGAGCACATGGCACTCGCACGACTCCACGGAGGCCCGCTGGACGGGCAGATCATCCCCCTCGGCGATGCGGACGACAAACTGATCGTCCCGTACAGCGAGACGCAGGTGGTGTACCACCGACGCGGCACGCCGGCGAACACCGGTGAGCACGACGGGCCCACCGAGGTCGACTACTGGTACGACGAGTCCCTCGAGGACATCAATCCTGCCGATGACTGAACCGTCCCGAACGGTCGAGATCGAGCGCAAGTTCGACGTCGACTCGGAGACGCCCCTGCCGGACTGGGGTGCGATCCCCGGGGTGGATGCGGTCACCGAGGGAGAGGCCAGGGCGCTCGACGCCCGCTACCTCGACACGGCCGACGCCGCCCTCTCGCGTTCCGGAGTCGCATTGCGCCGCCGTACCGGCGGACCGGATGCCGGGTGGCACGTGAAGGGCCCCCGGGAGGGGGACGGACGCCTCGAGCTCGGCTGGCCGCTGGGCGACGGCGACGCCGTGCCGGATGCCGTCGCCCAGGCGATCTCCCGCTGGACGACCGATCCGCTCCTCCCGCTGGCGCGCATCGAGAACGATCGCACCGCCTACCTGCTCACCGGCCCCGGTGGCGTCGTCGCCGAATTCGTCGACGACCACGTCCGCGCCACGGATCTCCGCACCGGCACGCAGCGCGCATGGCGCGAGTGGGAGATGGAGCTGGGGCCTGCGGCGCCCGCGGATGCGACAGGTCGCGCGATGTTCTTCCTCGCGGTGCAGGAGGCGGTCTTCGCGGCCGGTGGCCGGCACGCCTCGTCGGGTTCCAAGCTCGCCCGTGCGCTCGGCTTCTGAGCCCGCACCTTCGCAGAGACGCGTTCCCGGCGCCAGCCCCTTCCGTGGCAGGTCGCGGCATGCTTGAGTGACAGCATGCGCCATGCTCCCGTGCTCAGGTCCATCCAGACGATCGTCCCCGACACCGTCCTGATCCAGGAGGAGGTGCGCGACGTCTTCGCCGCCCAGCCCGACATCGGTCGGCTGGCGAAGCGGATCGTCGCGACGTCGTTCAACGTGTCCGGCATCGACACCCGGTACACGGTGCTCGACGAGCTGTCGTTGAGCACCGATGTCGAGGCGCCGACGTTCTTCGACAGGGCTTCCGGTGAACTGCTCTCTCCGGGCACCAAGACGCGGAACGAGCTGTACACGCGTGAGGCCGGCCGGATGTTCGTCGAAGCGGCGCGCCAGGCGGTGGACGCCGACCCGGACATCACCGCCGCCGACGTCACCCACGTCATCACGGTGTCGTGCACCGGATTCCATGCACCGGGCCCGGACTTTCAGATCGTGCGTGGGCTGGGTCTGCGTGACGGAGTGCAGCGCTACCACCTGGGATTCATGGGCTGCTACGCCTCGATGCCGGCGCTGCGGGCGGCGAGCCAGTTCTGCAGAGCCGATCCCGACGCCGTGGTGCTCGTCGTCAGCGTCGAGCTGTGCACGCTGCACCTGCGCTCCTCGGACGACCCGGATCTGATCGTGGCCTCCTCTCTTTTCGCGGACGGAGCGGCGGCGGGCCTCGTCACCGCGCGCACCTTCGACTCGGACGTCGCCGGCCTTCGCCTCGACCGCTTCCACACCTCGATCACATCCGAGGGAGAGAAGGACATGGCGTGGACGATCGGGGATCAGGGGTTCGAGATGGTCCTCTCCACCGCCGTGCCGCACATCATCGGCGAGAGCATCCATGACGCGCTCCGGCCGCTGTACGCGGAACCCGCGCTCGCCGCGGCCTTCGAAGACGACACGATCGGCGATGCGGTCGAGCACTGGGCGATCCACCCTGGGGGGCGCAGCATCCTCGACAGGGTGCAGGACAAGCTGGGACTCACCGATGAGCAGCTGCATCCGGCGCGCGAGACGCTGCGCGAGTACGGCAACATGTCCAGCGCGACCGTCCTCTTCGTCATGAAACGGATCCTGGACGAGGGGGCGCAGGACGGAGAGCGGGTCTCGGCGATGGCCTTCGGCCCCGGGCTCACCGCCGAGAGCGCGCTGATGACCGTCGTCGCCCCGGGGAGCCATGCCGCCTGAGCTGTCGGCCCGCGCGGTGGGCGCACGCGAGCTGATGGACGACCCCGGCGCCGATCGCCGGATGCTGGAGCGCACCTACGAGCGGTTCCGGCTGGTGAACGCGGTGGTCTCCCGCCCCGAGCTCCTCTACCGGCGCGACATCCGCCCGCGCGCGCGCCGAGGCACGATCAGCATCCTCGACGTCGGCGCCGGCGGCGGCGATCTGTGCCGGGAGCTCGCTCGCCGGCTTCGCCGTGACGGGCTCGCAGCATCGATCACGGCGCTGGATGCCGACGACCGCGCGACGACCTGGGCCGAGGGGCACGATGACGGCGCCGGGGTGCGGTACCGCTGCGCGCACACGTCCGATCTGGTCCGCGAGGGCGCAGTCTTCGACGTGGTCGTGTCGAACCATCTGCTGCACCACCTCACCGCGGCCGAGTTGTCGGGGCTCCTGGAAGACACAGACTGGCTCGCCGGCGACCGTGGGCTCGTCGTGCATCACGACATCGCGCGGAGCAGATCCGCGTACGTGCTCTTCGCCGCCGTCACGTGGCCGTTCGCGGGGAATCTGCTCGCCGGGTCGTTCATCCGCGACGACGGGCTGACCAGCATCCGCCGCTCCTACACGGCAGAGGAGCTGTCAGCGGTGGCGCCGGCCGGATGGGCGGTGCGACGGGGCATGCCCGCCCGGCTCGAACTGCGAAGGGAGCCGCTCGATGCTCGACCATGACGTCGTGATCGTCGGCGCCGGGCCGGTGGGATTGATGCTCGGCTGTCTGCTCGCTCAGCGCGGGCTGGACGTCGCCGTCTGCGAGAGGCGTACCGGAGCCGACGAGCGCAGCAGGGCGATCGGAATCCACCCGCCGGGACTGGATGCGCTGGATGCGGCGGGGATCGGCGGCCGCGTGCGTGCGGAGGCATTGGCCCTGGAAGGGGGCGACGTGCTCAGCAGGGGCCGCACGTTGGCCTCCGTCGATTTCACACCTGAACGTCCGGTCCTGGTCCTGCCGCAGTATCGGACGGGCGCCCTGCTGCGGGAACGACTCGCACAGGTGGACTCGGCGGCTCTCCGGTCGGGCTGCGATGCACTCGCCGTCCGAGACGAGGGCGACTTCGTGCGGTTGACCGTCGACGTCGGGGGTGTCCGGCGTGAGCTCACGTCATCCTTCCTCGTCGCGGCCGACGGCGTGCGCAGCGGAATCCGGGAGCTGCTCGGAGTCGGATGGCAGCCGCGACGGGGCGTCGCCGACTATCTGATGATGGACGTCGCCGACCCCTCCGCCGACTCTCGTGCACGTCTGCACTGCGAACCCGGAGGGCTGGTGGAGTCGTTCCCTCTCCCCGGTGGCACACGGCGCTGGGTGGTGCGGGATTCGACGGGGGGCGCAGCGACTGCGACGAGGACTCGCTGGACTGCGGCTGACATGCGCGCGGCGATCGAGGAGCGCACCGGTATCGGGCTGACTGTTCCCGACGGCGCCCGGCCGACGGCGTTCCGGGCGGCGCAGCATCTCGCCGCTCGTACGGTGGTCGGCCGCGTCGTGCTCCTCGGGGATGCCGCGCACGAGATCAGCCCGATCGGCGGGCAGGGCATGAACCTCGGGTGGATGGATGCCGTGCGCCTCACCGAACGGATCGAGCAATCCCTGGGGCGGGGGACACCGGACATCCGCGGGTTCGAGCGGCGCAGCAGACGAACGGCGCGCCGCACCCAGAGCCGTGCACGGTTCTACATGGCGATGGGTGCTCCCGCGCAGCCCCTCGGCCTGCACGCACGAGAGCTGCTGATCCGCGCCCTCGGGTCCGGTGCCCGCAACGGACGGATGGCGGACATGATCACGATGAAGGGGCTCTGAGAGAGGTACCTCATCATGCGGACGTCCGTTCGGTTCGGACGGGGGCGGGAAGTGTTTCGGCCGCGACCTCACGGACCCAGGCCGCCTTGACGGAACGCCATGCCTCGTCGTCGTGACCGAGACGCCAGTACGGGGAGCAGGACAGCCGATCCCCAGTGACGATGCGCTCGCTCAGCAGCACTCGGCGTACCGCGCGTACCGACTCGGCTTCGCCGTGCACGAAGGCGCTCACGACTCCTTCCGGGCGGGGAAGTGCGGCCACGGCATCGGCCAGGAGGCGGACGGCGTCTCCGCCGTCGATCGTGTGCACCCAACGCACGGTGAGTTCGCCCGGAGACTCGAGGGGAATCTCGTCCGCGGCCGACGGGACCTCTGCGACGATCACCACCGGTCGTCCCTCGGGAACAGCCTCGGCGGACGCGGCGATCGCGGGAAGCGCGCTCGCGTCGCCGACCAGCAGATAGCTGTCGGCATCATCCTCCGGGTGGTAGCCGCCGGCCGGGCCTCGCAGCTGCAGCCGGTCGCCTGGTCGTGCGTGCAGCGCCCATCTCCCGGCGTACCCGACCTCGCCATGGACGACGAAGTCGAGGTGCAGTCGCCGCGTCTGCGGGTCCCAGGCTCGCACGGTGATCCTGCGTGCGAACGGGCGCTGGTCGCGCGGGAGATCTCGGACGGCGTCGTCGGTGAACGGCACGCCGTACGGTGCTCCCTCGGGGAGGAAGAAGCAGTTGACGTACTGGTCGGTGTCCCCGATCGGCTCGAAGGCGTCGAGCCCGGCGCCGCCGAGGACGACGCGCAGCATGTGCGGGCTGAGCACCTCGGTTTCGATCACCTCTCCGTACAGGCGGTTCGGCTCGGTCATGGGATCTCCTCCGTGGAAACAGGACGGATGGGCGAAGTGAAAACGGCCTGACCACGGTTTCGCAGTCAGGCCGTTTCAACGGAGGTCGATCAGAAGTTGATCATGTGCCCGGCGAGTCCGTGGAAGCCCTCCTGCAGGGCCTCGGACAGCGTCGGGTGCGTGTGCACGTTGCGGGCCAGTTCGAGAGCGGTCAGATCCCACTTCTGAGCGAGCGTCAGCTCGGGGAGGAGCTCCGAGACATCCGGTCCGATCATGTGCGCGCCGATGAGCTCGAGGTGCTCGGCATCCGCGATGAGCTTCACGAAGCCGACAGGCTCGCCCAGGCCGTGCGCCTTGCCGTTGGCCATGAACGGGAACGTCGAGACCTTGATGTCGCGACCCTCGTCCCGCGCCTGCTGCTCGGTGAGGCCGAACGACGCCACCTGCGGCGAGCAGAACGTCGCGCGAGGCATCATCCGGTAGTCGCCCAGCGTCATCGTCTCAGCCTTGCCGATGGTCTCGGCGGCGACCACGCCCTGCGCCTCTGCGACGTGGGCGAGCTGCAGCTTCGCGGTGACGTCACCGATCGCGTAGATGCCCTCGACGTTGGTGCGCATGTGGTCATCGATGTCGATCGCACCGCGGTCGGTGAGCTTCACACCGGTGCTCTCCAGGCCGAAGCCCGTGACGCTCGGAGCGAAGCCGATCGACATCAGGACCTTGTCGGCCTCGATCGAGCTCTGCTGGCCGTCCTTGGCGGTGTAGGTGACCGTGACGGACGAGCCGTTGTCGACGACGGTCTCGACCTTGGTCGAGGTGAGGATCTCGACGCCGAGCTTCTTGTACTGCTTGGCGATCTCCTTGGAGACGTCGACGTCTTCGTTCGGGAGGGCCCGGTCGAGGAACTCGATGATCGTGACCTTGACCCCGTAGTTCGTCAGCACATAGGCGAACTCCATGCCGATGGCGCCGGCGCCGACGACGACGATCGACTCCGGGAGGTCGCGGGCCATGATCTGCGCCTCGTACGTGACCACGTTGTCGCTGAGCGTCACGCCGGGAAGGAGGCGGACGGTCGACCCGGTCGCGATGATGGCGTTGTCGAAGGTGACCTCTTCGGTCGTGCCGTCGGTCTTCGCCACCGAGATGGCCTTCGGGCCGGTGAAGGTGCCGCGACCGTCGTATTCGGTCACCTTGTTCTTCTTCATCAGGAAGTGGATGCCCTTGACGCGGCCGTCGGCCACCTCGCGGCTGCGATCGCAGGCCTTGCCGAAGTCGAGCGTGAACTCACCCGAGATGCCGAAGAACTCGGCCTTGTGCTTCAGAGTGTGCGCGAGCTCCGCATTCTTCAAGAGAGCCTTGGAGGGGATGCAGCCCACGTTGAGGCAGACACCGCCCCAGTACTTCTCCTCGATGATGGCAGTGGACAGGCCGAGCTGTGCGCTGCGAACGGCGGCGACGTATCCGCCAGGACCCGCGCCGAGGACGACGACATCGTAGTGTGGCATGCCTCAAGCCTATCGCTCTGCGGGGTCGTCGGAATCGGATGCCGGACCTCTGCGCCGCGCCTTGGAGGCCAGCACCGCGACCATCGCGCCGATGAGTGCCACGGTGATCCCGGCGCCGATGATCCAGAGCGAGGAGGGACGGGATGCGTCGCCGTCGGCGGGGGTGCCATCCGGTGCCGCGGTGGCCGGTGGGCTCTGCACGGCCGACGGCGTCTCCGACGGCGCGGGGTCGGCGGTCGCCGCTGCGGTCGGTTCGGCGAGGGTGCTCGTCGCGACGGTGAAGGAGAACTCCTCGGAGGTCGGGTGGCCGTCGCTGGAGACCACCTTCCAGATCACGCGGTACACCCCCGCATCCGCTTCGGAGACCAGCGGTTGGGTGACGGTCGCGCCGTCGACGGTGGCGGGGCCGTCGGTGACGGAGTTGCCTGCAGCATCGGTGACCACGACCTCCGTCGCCCCTTCACCGTCGACGAGACTCGCGCTGAACGTGAGCGTCAGCTCGGCAGGCAGTGTGGTCACAGTGCTGTCGGCAGCCGGACTCGACGACTGGAGGGTGTCGTGGGCGGATGCGGACAGGGGAGTGGCCAGCATCAGGACGGCTGCGAGAATGCTCGCAGCAAGAGCGAACGGAGCGGCGGGAAATCGGCGAACGGTGATGTGCACCTGGTCAGCCTAGGAATCTCCGGTATGTGCGGGCTGAGTGCTGACCCGACCCTCCCGCGCCGCCCCCCGCATCGGATAGTCTGGACGACGAGGAGGGCCACTGTGACAGACAGCGAGAGCCGATCGGGCGGGGAAGCGATTCACCGTTCCGGCGAGCAGAAGCACGATGCAACGCAGACGTTCGGGCACGATTCCGATCTGTCGTTCGTGCCCTTCGGGGTGGAGCTCACCGAGGTCGAGCAGTCGGCCATCGCGGCGTTGCCCTCCGGATCGGCGTTGCTGCTGGTGCGCTCCGGCGCGCTCGCGGGCGCCCGCTACCTTCTGGACACGGATGTCACGACGGTGGGACGGCATCCCGAGGCCGACATCTTCTTCGATGACGTGACGGTGTCGCGTCGTCACGCCGAGATCACCCGCAACGGCTCATCGTTCGAGATCATCGACCAGCGCTCACTCAACGGAACCTACGTCAACGGGGAGCGGGTCGACCGCAGCTCCCTGGTCGACGGCTCCGAGCTGCGGGTCGGCAAATTCCGGCTGAACTTCTTCATCTCACCCGTCGACCGCTCGGCGGCGAACGGCTGATGGCGGCACCTCACGCCCGCGAACGCTCAGCGTCCGCGGGTCTTCTGAGCATCGGCCAGGTGCTCGCACGACTCACGCCGGAGTTCCCGGAACTCACCTCCAGCAAGCTGCGCTTCCTCGAGGTTCAGGGCATCGTGACGCCGTCGCGCACCGAATCGGGCTACCGCAAGTTCTCGCAGGCCGACATCGAGCGGCTGCGACTCGGACTCGTACTGCAGCGCGATCACTATCTGCCGCTCAGCGTCATCCGCGAGCAGCTCGACGAGGCCGAGACCAACGGCCCGGCGGGGACCGGTCTCGCGCCGCCACCGTCGATCACACCCCCGCCGCGGCGCTATCGCCGCGGCGAGCTGCTCTCCGCTGCCGGCGCCGGTCCGCAACTGCTCAACGACGCGATCAGCACCGGCGTCATCACCGCGAGCGAGTCGTACCCGGAGGCGACCGTCGCGCTGCTGCGCGGGCTCGTCGCGCTGGATCGGCACGGCATCGAACCGCGGCACCTTCGTGCCATCCGGCAGGGGGCCGAGCGCGAGGTGGCGCTCATCGAATCGGCGATGTCCGCGCTGCTGCGCCGGACGGATGCCACGTCGCGCGCCAAGGCGAGCGAGATGGGGCCGGATCTGGCCGCCAAGATCGACGAAGTGCGATCGCTGTTCGTCAAGGATGCGCTCTCGCACCTGCTTTCGTAACGAACTGATTGCGACACACCTTCACCGACGCACAGATGTCATTGCCGCTGCTGGGGCACTGCTCTAGCGTGGAAGTAACGGCTCCAGGGAGGATTTCATATGAATGCGGATGAGCTTTCAGGCGACCCGCGGTTCGTGTCCGAACTCCTCTTCACGGACGGTCTGCCCGCCATGGACGATGAGGTCGGCTATCGCGGTGCGGTCGCCGCGCGCGCAGCCGGGATCACGTACCGCCAGCTGGACTACTGGGCGCGCACCGAGCTGGTGGTCCCCACAGTCCGCGGCGCCAGCGGCTCCGGATCGCAGCGGCTCTACGGCTTCCGCGACATCCTGGTCCTCAAGCTCGTGAAGCGACTGCTCGACACCGGCATCTCGCTGCAGCAGATCCGCACGGCCGTCGACCAGCTCCGTGCTGCCGGCATCCGCGACCTCGCAGGCACCACGCTCATGAGCGACGGCGCATCGGTCTACCTGTGCACCTCCAACGACGAGGTCATCGACCTCGTCAGCCGCGGGCAGGGCGTCTTCGGCATCGCCGTCGGCAAGGTGCTCCGCGAGGTCGAGTCGACTCTGGTCGAGTTCGATCCGACCGCACCGGATCCCGTCGACGAGCTCTCGGCGCGCCGGACCAAGCGGTCCGCCTGACTCCGGTCACGCTCGCGGATAGAAGCTGACGGCCACCCTCGCGAGAGGATGGCCGTTCTTGCTTCGGGGAGGCGTCAGGCCTGTGTGCCGGTCTCGGACACGGCGATGCGGCCGGTGCGGATGATCCGGTCGAGCAGCGAGTCGAAGTCGGCGGCGAGTTCCTGAGCGGAGTCGCCCGGCCAGATGTGCAGGGGCTTCGCCGCGCCTTGGGCCTGCTGCAGCGATGTGCGCTCCGGGAGCTGCGGTGCGAGCACGAGGGGGCCGAACATGTCGCGCAGTTCCTTGATGCGGAACTGGTGCTCGATCGACTGCGGACGCACTCGGTTCACGACGATGCCGAGCGGCTGGAGGCGAGGGGAGAGTCCCCGTCGGATCTCCTCGATCGCGCGAAGGGCTCGGTCGGCCGCGGCCACCGAGAACAGGCCGGGCTCGGTGACGACCATGACGCGGTCGCTCGCCGCCCAGGCGGTGCGGGTGAGCGCGTTCAGGGACGGCGCACAGTCGATGAGCACGAGGTCGTAGTCGGCCTCGACGGCGGCGAGGGCCTCTTCGAGCTTCCAGACATCGCGGACGCTCGGATGCGGCCCGTCGAAGTTGATCGCCGAGGGGCTGCCGATGAGCACGTCGATCGTCCCGGGGTGGACCTTCGCCCAGCCGCTGGAGGTGATCGCCTGGCGGACGATCTTCTCCTTCGGGTTCGCCAGGACATCAGCGATGTTGAGCCGGCCGGCGACCTGGATATCCATGCCGGTCGACACATCGGACTGCGGGTCGAGGTCGACGACGAGAGTCCGGACGCCTCGGGCGAAGGCCGCGGAGGCCAGGCCGAGAGTCACGGTCGTCTTGCCGACACCGCCCTTGAGAGAGCTGACGCTGAGTACGTGCACGGACTCCACGTTACCTTCCCCTAGGCTGGGGAAACACTCAGCCCCGCGCCATGTGCGACGAATTCGCCGTGCATCGAGCTATCAGAGGTGTGCATGTTCCAGAAGATCCTTGTGGCCAATCGCGGCGAGATCGCGATCCGTGCCTTCCGTGCCGCGTTCGAGGTGGGAGCAAGGACCGTCGCGGTCTTCCCCTATGAGGACCGTGGGTCGCTGCATCGGCTGAAGGCCGATGAGGCCTACCAGATCGGCGAGCGCGGCCATCCGGTGCGCGCCTACCTCGACGTGGACGAGATCATCCGGGTCGCCAAGGAGGCGGGTGCGGACGCGATCTATCCCGGGTACGGGTTCCTCTCCGAGAACCCGGAGCTCGCCGAGAAGGCCGCGGCCAACGGCATCGTCTTCATCGGTCCGCCGGCTGCTGTGCTCGAGATGGCCGGCAACAAGGTCGAAGCCAAGCGTCACGCCATCGGCGCGGGAGTGCCGGTGCTGCGTTCCACCGAGGCATCCGACGATGTGGATGCGCTGGTCGCGCAGGCCGACGACATCGGTTTCCCGCTGTTCGCGAAGGCCGTCGCCGGTGGCGGCGGTCGCGGGATGCGCCGCGTCGCGTCGAAGGGCGAACTGGCTCCCGCGCTCGCCGAGGCGATGCGCGAAGCCGAGAGCGCCTTCGGTGACGCGCGGATGTTCCTGGAGCAGGCCGTCGTGCGTCCCCGACACATCGAGGTGCAGATCCTCGCAGACAAGTCCGGCGAGACGGTGCACCTGTTCGAGCGCGACTGCTCGGTGCAGCGCCGTCACCAGAAGGTCGTCGAGATCGCCCCGGCGCCGAACCTCGATGACAGCATCCGCACCGCTCTGCACGGCTATGCCGTGGCATTCGCGCGATCGATCGGCTACGAGAACGCCGGCACGGTGGAGTTCCTGCTGGAGACGGCGGGGGAGCGTGCGGGCGAGGTCGTCTTCATCGAGATGAACCCGCGCATCCAGGTGGAGCACACGGTCACCGAGGAGATCACCGACGTCGACCTCGTGCAGACCCAGCTGCGGATCGCAGCGGGGCAGACCCTGGCCGAGCTCGGCCTGCAGCAGGAGAAGCTGCATGTGCGCGGAGCTGCACTGCAGTGCCGGATCACGACAGAGGACCCGACGCAGGGATTCCGTCCGGACACCGGCAAGATCACCACCTACCGCTCGCCCGGCGGCGCAGGGATCCGCCTGGACGGCGGCACGACGGCTGCCGGCTCGCAGATCAGTCCGCACTTCGATTCGATGCTGTCCAAGCTCACCTGCCGCGGCCGTGACTTCCCGGCCGCGGTCGCCCGCGCCCGCCGGGCGCTGGCCGAGTTCCGCATCCGTGGCGTCTCCACGAACATCGCGTTCCTGCAGGCTCTTCTCGAGGATGAGGCGTTCATCGCCGGCGACGTGAGCACCTCCTTCATCGACGAGCGGCCGGAACTGCTGCGGGGCCGCGTGTCCAAGGACCGCGGCACGAAGATCCTGAACTGGCTGGTCGACGTCACCGTCAACAAGCCGAACGGCGCGCATCCCGGTGCGGTCGACCCGGTGACCAAGCTTCCTGCGGTCGACCTCGACGCGGCTCCGGCTCCCGGCTCGCGACAGCGTTTGCGCGAACTCGGGCCGGACGGATTCGCGCGGAGCCTGCGTGAGCAGACCGCGCTCGCGGTCACCGACACGACCTTCCGCGACGCGCATCAGTCCCTGCTGGCGACGCGGGTGCGCACGCGCGACCTGGTCGCCGTCGCCCCTCACATCGCTCGCCTCACCCCGCAGCTGCTCTCGGTGGAGGCCTGGGGCGGAGCGACCTACGACGTCGCCCTGCGCTTCCTCGGCGAGGACCCCTGGGAGCGGCTGGACAAGCTCCGTGCGGCGCTGCCGAACGTCGCGATCCAGATGCTGCTGCGTGGTCGTAACACCGTCGGGTACACCCCGTACCCGACGGCGGTGACCGAGGCGTTCGTCGCCGAGGCGGCCGCCAGCGGCGTCGACATCTTCCGCATCTTCGATGCCCTCAACGACGTCGAGCAGATGCGTCCGGCGATCGAAGCCGTCCGCAGCACCGGGACCGCAGTCGCCGAGGTGGCGCTGTGCTACACCGGCGACCTGCTGAACCCGGCCGAGGATCTCTACACGCTCGACTACTACCTGCGTCTGGCGGAGCAGATCGTCGACGCCGGGGCTCACATCATCGCGATCAAGGACATGGCTGGCCTCCTCCGACCGGCCGCGGCGGCGAAACTCGTCAGCGCGCTGCGCGAGCGCTTCGACCTTCCGGTGCACCTGCACACCCACGACACCCCTGGCGGGCAGCTCGCGACGCTCCTCGCGGCCAGCGCCGTCGGCGTCGACGCCGTGGATGCGGCATCCGCACCGCTCTCCGGCACCACGAGCCAGCCGTCGCTGTCGGCCCTGGTCGCCGCACTCGCGCACACCGACCGCGACAGCGGCATCCCGCTCGACGCGGTATCCGACCTCGAACCGTACTGGGAGGCGGTCAGACGTCAGTACGCACCGTTCGAATCCGGTCTTCCCGGTCCCACCGGCCGCGTATACCATCACGAGATCCCCGGCGGTCAGCTGTCGAACCTGCGGCAGCAGGCGAAGGCGCTCGGACTCGCCGACGATTTCGAGCTGATCGAGGACATGTACGCAGCAGCGGACCGGATCCTCGGTCGCGTGCCGAAGGTCACGCCCTCGTCCAAGGTCGTCGGCGACCTGGCCCTGCACCTCGCAGCCGTCAAGGCCGACCCCGCCGACTTCGAGGCGAACCCCGAGAAGTACGACGTTCCGGATTCCGTCGTGGGATTCATGGCGGGCGAGCTGGGCGAACTGCCCGGCGGTTGGCCGGAGCCGTTCCGCACCAAGGTGCTCGCCGGCCGAGAGATCCGCGTCGCGGTCACCGAGATCTCCGCCGATGATGAGGCGGCACTGGCCGGTGACAGCGCCACCAGGCGCGCGCGCCTGAACACGTTGCTGTTCCCGGCTCCGATGCGCGAGTTCTCGCAGATGCGGGAGCAGTTCGGCGACCTGTCGGCGCTCGACACCGGCGACTACCTCTACGGTCTCGTGCCCGGGCAGGAGCACGTCATCGAGATCGACCGCGGTGTGCAGCTGTTCGTCGGACTCGAGGCCATCGGTGAGGCCGACGACAAGGGCATGCGCACCGTGATGACCACGCTGAACGGTCAGCTGCGGCCGGTCTTCGTGCGCGATCGATCCATCGCGGTCGATGCGCTCCAGGTCGAGAAGGCGGACACGTCGATCGCCGGCCACATCGCCGCGCCGTTCTCCGGCGTGGTGACGCTGAAGGCCGAGATCGGGGACAGCGTCCGGGCGGGCGAACCGGTCGCATCGATCGAGGCGATGAAGATGGAGGCCGCCATCACCGCACCCATCGAGGGCATCGTGGAGCGCCTCGCGATCTCGGCGACCCAGCAGGTCGATGCCGGAGATCTTTTGGTCGTCATCCGCCCCGCGCACTAATCTTGTCCGGGCGAGGCCGCGCACCTGGTGCGCACCCGAGGCCCGCACAAGCTTGGAGTGACATCGTGACCCCGAAGAACATCGACGACCCGCCCGAGGATGATTCGCTCGGGGTGCTCGACGCCGCCGCGTCCTTGGACACGACCGGCATCGGCATCCTCGGCGGCACCGCTCAGGTGAACGTCGCCCTGCCCAAGGACGACGACGACGATCTCGCCGACGACGGTGTCGTCGAGGGCGAGATCATCGCCGACCTCATCGTCGACGAGGTCGGCGTCGACGAGGTCGGCGTCGACGAGACGCCTTTCGAGGACGCACGCGCGATCGGCCGCATCCACGCTGCCGACATCATCATCGAGATCCCCGCTGAGTCCGATGCGACAGCCCAGGATGCGGCGACGATCCCGGATGCGGGGGAGCCGGATGCGGTGGTCGAGGAGACCATCGTCGAGGAGGAAGTCGCCGCCGACGAGCCCGTCGTCGAGGAACCCGTGCTCGATGTGGAGGCCGTCGAGGAATCCCCCGTCGAGGAGCCAGCCGACCAGGAGCCCCGCGCCCCGGAACTGGTCCTCGCCGGTTCCGAACCCGTGGCGGCTCCGGTGATCGAAGAGGACACCGCAGCCGCATCCCGTGCCGCCGCATCCGTCGCAGCCGAGTCCGCTGCTGCCGCGCAGTTCCTCGCACAGGCGCGTGCCGACCGGGCGGCATCCGATGCGTCCGCGGGATTCGTGCGACCGCTGACCACCAAGAAGGAGACCCCTGCCGTGGACACATCGAACGACAAGGCGGTCGCCGCGCAGCCAGCGCGCGCCGCCGCACGCGCCGAGGTCGCATTGACCTCGAAGCGCCTGGACGACCTCGGCGACGCAGCCCGCGAGAGCGCCGATCTGCTCACCGCCGATCGCCTCCTCGACCCGCATCAGGTCTCCAAGCCCGAGCCCGAGGGGGCCTGGAGTCACTTGCTCTACTCGCTGTCCGGCCGGCGGATCAACATCGGCGACGGACGCCGCGCGCGCGAGCGCAAGGCGCTCACGGCGAGGATCGCGGCCCCGCTCGTGGGCGGCGCCCGGTTCGTGCCGGTGCTGTCGCGCAAGGGCGGGGTCGGCAAGACGACGATCACCGCACTGCTCGGCATGGCGCTGGCGGATGCTCGCGAGGATCGCGTCATCGCGGTCGATGCGAACCCCGACCGCGGAACCCTGGCCGACCGCATCGTGCGACCGAACCACAGCAAGTCGGTGCGCGATCTCGTCCGCATCCATGACGACGTCAAGGGGTACCACGACCTCTCCGCGATCGTCGCCCGCGACGCGACCCGGCTCGACGTGCTCGCCTCCGACTCCGACCCGCGCATCGCCGAGGCGTTCAGCGACAGTGACTACCGCGACGTCGCCGATGTCGCGGCGCACTACTACTCGCTGGTGCTCACCGACACCGGAACCGGAATCGTGCACTCCGTCATGTCGGCCACTCTCGATCTCGCCGATCAGATCGTCATCGTCTCGCGGACTCAGCGTCGACGAGGCGCGACTCGCCTCGGAGACGCTGACCTGGCTGGAGACGAACGGGTACGCCGAGCAGGCGCGCGAGGCGATCGTGGTGCTCAACCAGTCCACCCCGGGTACTCCGCTGGTGCGGCTGAACGAACTCGAAGCGCATTTCGCCACCCGGGCGAAGCGGGTCGTGCGGATGCCGTACGACGCCCAGATCGCCGGCGGCGGCACGATCGTGTTCTCCAACCTGCGAGCCGGAGACCCGCCAGGCCGCCCGTGAACTCGCAGCGCACCTCGTCGAGGGTCTGCGCTCGAAGGCCGCCTGATGGCCGTCCGCGAGATCCGCATCTTCGGCGACCCGGTCCTGCGGACAGTCTGCGCGCCGATCGAGCAGATCGACGACGGCGTCCGCGCCCTCGTCACCGACCTGGTCGAAACCGTCGAGCTGCCCGGCCGCGCCGGCGTCGCGGCTCCGCAGATCGGGTTCGCCGTCCGCGCCTTCAGTTACAACATCGACGGCGACATCGGGTACGTGCTGAACCCCGTCCTCACCGAGGTACGCGGCGAAGCCGTGCCGACCGGGGAGGGATGCCTGTCGGTGCCAGGACTCTGGCATGACGCGCTGCGGCATCCGTGGGCGCGCGTCGAGGGCATCGACCTCGACGGAGATCCGGTCGTGCTCGAGGGCGAGGGCCTGCTCGCCCAGGCGCTGCAGCACGAGACCGATCACCTCGACGGAAAGATCTATCTCTCCCGGCTCGACCCGGAGACCCGCAAGCTCGCGATGCGCGAAGTGCGTGAGAGCGACTGGTTCTGACATACGACGAAGGCCCCGCCGGCGGCGGGGCCTTCGTCGTATGTCGATTCGCTGAGCGAGCGGCGGCTCAGCCGCCGATCGAGACGTTGGTCGTGGTGACCGGCTCCTCGTAGATCGCCGCGATCTCGTCGGCGAAGTCGCTGCATGATCACGTTGCGCTTGATCGACATCTTCGGCGTGAGGTGACCGGACGCCTCGGTCCACTCCGAGTCGAGGATCGTGAACTTGCGGATCGACTCGGCGCGCGAGACCCGGGTGTTCGCCGCGTCGACCGCGCGCTGGATCTCCGCGCGGACGTCTGGGTTGTTCGCAGGCCTCGGCCAGCGACATCTCGGACGGAGAGGCCGTTGTTCGCCGAGCCAGGTCGGCAGCATCTCGGGGTCGAGCGTGATCAGCGCCGAGATGAACGGGCGCTGGTCGCCGACGACCACGACCTGACCGATGATCGGGTTCGCGCGGATCGGGTCTTCGAGCGCTGCCGGGGCGACGTTCTTGCCGCCGGCGGTGACGATGATCTCCTTCTTGCGACCGGTGACGGTCAGGAAGCCCTCGGAGTCGAAGCTGCCGATGTCGCCGGTGCGGAACCAGCCGCCTTCGCTGAACGCCTCGGCGGTCGCCTGCGGGTTGTTCCAGTACTCCTTGAACACGTTGATGCCGCGGACCTCGATCTCGCCGTCCTCGGCGAGCCGCACGCCGACTCCGGGAAGGGCGGGACCGACGGTGCCGATCTTCGACTTGTCGGCGAGGTTGACCGTCGCGGGCGCGGTGGTCTCCGTCAGACCATAGCCCTCGAGGATCACGACGCCGAGGCTGTGGAAGAAGTGGCCCGAGGCGTGCACCGAGGGGAGCGGAACCGGAGACGGCGTAGACGACGTTGCCGCCCATCGCCGCGCGCAGCTTGCTGTAGACGAGCTTGTCGAAGAGCGCGAACTTGATCTTGAGTCCCGAGCGGGATCTTCTTGCCCTCTTCGAGCAGCTTGGAGTGCTCGATCGCGACGTCGGCGGCGGCGCGGAAGATCTTGCCCTTGCCGCCGGCCTCGGCCTTCTGCTCCGCCGAGTTGTACACCTTCTCGAAGACGCGGGGAACGGCGAGCAGGAAGGTCGGCTTGAACGAGCCCAGGGCCGGCAGCAGTTGCTTGGTGTCCGGCTGGTGGCCGGTGCGCACGCCGGCGTGGATGTTGAGGATCGAGATGAAGCGGGCGAAGACGTGCGCCGTGGTGATGAACAGCAGCGTGGATGCGCCGGGCGTCTCACGCACCGCGTCGAGCGCCTTGCGCGGAGTTGCGGCAGAGCTCGACGAAGTTGCTGTGCGTGAGCACGCAGCCCTTCGGGCGTCCGGTCGATCCCGACGTGTAGATGAGGGTCGCGATGTCGGAACCGACGGCGAGGTTGCGGCGGCGCTCGATCTCGGCATCCGACACCGATGCCCCCTGGGCCGTCAGTGCGTCGATGGCGCCGAGGTGCAGCTGCCAGACCTCGCGGACAGCGGGAGGTCGCCGCGGATCTCGTCGACGCGAGCGAAGTGCTCCGGCGACTCGACGATCGAGGGCGATGGCGCCGGAGTCCTCGAGGATCCACTGGATCTGGGAGGGGGAGCTGGTCTCGTAGATCGGCACCATCACGGCCCCCGCGTAGAACAGGGCGAAGTCGACGAGCGTCCACTCATAGGTGGTGCGCGCGAGGAAGCCGACCTTCTCGCCGGGCTGGATGCCGGCGGCGACGAAACCCTTCGCCAGCGCGACCACGGCGGTCTGGAAGTCGGCGGCGGTGATGTCGCGCCAGCCCTCGCCGTCCGGCACCGAGAACAGCGCGCGGTCAGGGGTGGCTTCGACGCGCTTCACCAGCAGGTCGGCGATGTTCGCGTCGGGGTCGGCGGGGACGATCGCGGGGACTTCAAACTGGACCACGGCAGCTCCTTCGGTACCGGTCGGGCACGGGTTGCACCCGAGTCTAGAGCCATGGAATCCAGTCGCACATCTAGTGACACTCAGTCGCGTCGCGGCGAACGGACTGATCACGAACTCCTCGCACGGATGCCGCGGCCGGCGCTAGACTTCACCTCGATGTTCTACTGGCTGATGAAGTACGTCGCGATCGGCCCCGTGGTCAAGGCGATCTTCCGTCCCTGGATCGTGGGCCGCCGCAACGTGCCCGCGAACGGCGCAGCGATCCTCGCCAGCAACCACCTCTCCTTCGCGGACTCGGTCTTCCTTCCGCTGGTGATCGATCGGCCGATGTCGTTCCTCGCCAAGAGCGACTACTTCACCGGGCGGGGCATCAAGGGCTGGGCGACGAAGTTCTTCATGAAGGCCACGGGGCAGATCCCGATCGACCGCTCCGGAGGCAAGGCCTCCGAGGCCTCTCTGAACACCGGACTCCAGGTGCTCGGCCGGGGCGACCTCCTCGGCATCTACCCCGAGGGCACGCGCAGCCCCGACGGCAAGCTGTACCGCGGACGCACCGGCATCGCGCGGATGGCTCTCGAGGCGAAGGTGCCCGTGATCCCGGTGGTCATGGTCGACACCGACATCGCGATGCCGATCGGCCAGCGGCGTGCCGCGTGTGATGCGCGTCGGCATCGTGATCGGCGAGCCGCTCGACTTCTCCCGGTACGCCGGGATGGAGAACGATCGCTACATCCTGCGCTCGGTGACCGACGAGATCATGGTCGCCCTGCAGCGACTGGGCGAGCAGGAGTACGAGGACGTGTACGCGTCGACGGTGAAGGACCGGCTGCCCGTCCGCGTCACACGCGGCTCCTGAGGCATCGCGCCGCCCACTAGGCTGGGGGGATGCTTCAGCACCACATCGACGCCCTTGACGCGTGGCGCTCACTGCCCATCAAGCAGCAGCCGCAGTGGCCCGACGCCGATCGAGTCGCCGACGTGTCGCAGCAGATCGCGGCGCTCCCGCCGCTGGTCTTCGCCGGTGAGGTCGACAACCTCCGCGATCGCCTCGCGCGCGCCGCATCCGGGCAGGCCTTCCTCCTGCAGGGCGGCGACTGCGCCGAGACGTTCGCCGGCGCCACCGCCGAGCAGATCCGCAACCGCATCAAGACGGTGCTGCAGATGGCCGTCGTGCTCACGTACGGCGCCTCGATGCCGGTCGTGAAGATGGGCCGTATGGCGGGGCAGTTCGCCAAGCCGCGCTCCAGCGACGCCGAGACCCGCGGCGACGTGACGCTCCCCGCCTACCGTGGCGACATCGTCAACGGCTACGACTTCACCGAGGGCTCGCGTCAGGCCGACCCCGGGCGTCTGCTGCAGGGATACCACACGGCCGTCTCCACGCTGAACCTCATCCGCGCCTTCACCCAGGGTGGCTTCGCCGACCTCCGCGAGGTGCACTCCTGGAACAAGGGCTTCGCGCAGAACCCGGCCAACCAGCGCTACGAGCGCATGGCCGCCGAGATCGATCGCGCCATCAAGTTCATGGAGGCGGCCGGAGCCGACTTCGACGAGCTCAAGCGCGTCGAGTTCTTCACCGGCCACGAGGGCCTGCTGATGGACTACGAGCGTCCGATGACGCGCATCGACTCGCGTACGGACACGCCGTACAACACCTCGGCGCACTTCCTCTGGATCGGTGAGCGCACGCGCGACCTCGACGGCGCGCACGTCGACTACTTCTCGAAGATCCGCAACCCCATCGGGGTCAAGCTCGGGCCGACGACGTCGCCGGACACCGCGCTCGCGCTGATCGACAAGCTCGACCCGGACCGCGAGCCGGGGCGCCTGACGTTCATCACCCGGATGGGTGCGGGCAAGATCCGCGACGCACTGCCGCCGCTGCTCGAGGCCGTGCGCGACTCGGGCGCTCAGCCGCTGTGGGTGACCGATCCGATGCACGGCAACGGCATCACCACGCCCACCGGCTACAAGACGCGTCGCTTCGACGACGTCGTCGACGAGGTGCGCGGCTTCTTCGAGGCCCACCGCGCGGTCGGCACGTTCCCCGGCGGCATCCACGTCGAACTCACCGGTGACGACGTCACCGAGTGCCTCGGCGGCTCGGAGCACATCGACGAGGCGGCTCTCGCGACCCGCTACGAGAGCCTCTGCGACCCGCGTCTGAACCACATGCAGTCGCTCGAGCTGGCCTTCCTCGTCGCCGAGGAGCTCGAGAAGCGCTGACCCGGTCTTCATCGAAACGGTCTCTCCGAGAGGAGAGGCCGTTTCGGCGTTCGGGCGCGGGGGCCGGTCAGAGGGCGCTGCGGATCAGCAGTGTGACCTGGCTGCCTGCGCGGCGCATGGTCCCGGCGGCCGGATCGGTGCCCGTGACCTCCGTGAGTCCGTTCGGGAACGGCGTCCACAGCGGGTTCCACGTGGGCTCGAAGCCGGCGTCGCGCAGCGTCTTCGCCGCCTGATCACGGTTCTGACCGGTGACGTCGGGTACCTCGAACAGCTGAGGGCCCTTCGACACCACGAGCGTCGTGGAGTCGCCGGGTCGCCAGTTCCCGCCGCCGTCACGGTCGGCCATCGCGATGACGTGTCCCTCTTCTATCGTGTCGTGGAACTCCTCCGACTGCGCGGAGACGGAGATCTCCTTCTCCGCGAGCGCGTTGACGGCCGCATTCGCCGTCATCCCGACCACGTCGGGGAGAGCGCCGAGCGACACGAGGAGCTCGATGCCGTCGCCTTCGAACAGCTGGCAGCCCTCGCCGCATTCGTAGACGTCACCGCCCGACCGTGGGGTGACGTACGCGTTGATCACGAGCCCGGCATCCGCCCCCGAATACACGGCCGTGGACGGGCCGATCTGCGCCTTCACTTCTTCGAGGGCAGCCGTCGCTTCGTCTTCGGTCATGTCGTTCAAGCGGGCAACGTCATGCTGAGCCGGTCCGAGAGAGACGATGACGGTGACCTCGGCGCCCTGCTCGAGGCGCTCACCGGCCGCCGGATCTGTGCGGATGACCGTATCGGCCGCCACCTCGACGGAGTGCTCGTCGGCGCGGACGCGGTGTGAAGCCCTCGGCCTGCAGCGTCGCCGCGGCGTCATCGTACGTGCCTGCCACGCTGGGCACCGCGATGAGGGACCCCGGTCCGGAGCCGAACCACCACCCGACGCCGCCGGCGAGCACCGCGAGCAGGAGGACGAGGGTGAGCAGGAACGCACCTCGTGCGCGGCGCTTGGATGCACGACGACGCAGGATGGTCGCGTTGTCGAGCTGCTGCGGAACGGGCGCCGTCGGATCGGCGATGACCATCGTGCTCGGCATCACCTGGGTGAGGTCGGCGGAGTCGGTCTGCGATCGCCGGGTCGGCATGGTCGCCGCAGCCACCGCGGGGGCGATGCCGAGTTCGCGCTCGATCTCGCGCAGCCGGTCGAGCATCTCCTGCGCGTCGTCGGGACGTTCGTCCGGCGACTTCTCGGTCGCCCAGAGCACGAGCTCGTCGAGCGGCTCCGGAACGCCGGGATTGCGGACGCTCGGGCGCGGCACCGACTCGGTGGCGTGCTGGAAAGCGATCTGCATCGGCTGCTCGCCCTTGTACGGCTGCTCACCGGTCAGCATCTCGTAGAGCATGATGCCGAGCGCGTAGATGTCGCTGCGAGCGTCCGCCGTGCCGCGGGTGACGAGCTCGGGGGCGAGATACGCGATCGTGCCGAGGAGCTGGGCGCCGGTCGCGGTGTTCGCCGTCGTCGCACGGGCGAGCCCGAAGTCGCCGATCTTGATGCGACCGTCCTCGGCGAGCAGCACGTTCTCCGGCTTCACATCGCGGTGCACGATCCCGGCGCGATGCGCTGCGGAGAGGCCCGCGAGGATCGCATCCATGATCGTGATCGTCTGCGGGATCGTCAGCCGACGCTGCTCGCGCATCAGCTCACGCAAGGTGATCCCCGGCAGGTACTCCATCACCAGGTAGGCGAGCTCGCCGTCCTGACCCTGGTCGAAGACGTTGACGACATGCGGATCCGCAAGTCGCGCGGCTGCCCGCGCCTCCTGGATGAACCTGCTCTGGAAAGCGGAGTCGTCGCTGAGATGCGCGTGCATCACCTTGAGCGCGATGCGGCGCTCGAGACGGAGGTCGGTGGCGACGTAGACCGTCGCCATGCCGCCTCGGGCGATCCGTGCGCGGACTCGATAACGACCGTCGACAAGCCGCCCGATGAGAGGGTCGGCCTGCTGATTGATCGTCACAGGGAAATTCTATGGAGAACTGCCTGAAAGCCAGGGGAGCGGCTCACCTCTGGACCCTGCGGGTTTGCCCCGAGGGTCATCCGTGGAGCGCGAGCCACTGGTAGGCCTGGGCCTCCCACTGGCCGTAGCGATCAGGGAACGCCGAGATCTGCACGGCCTGCGCTGCGGCGCCGAAGCCGAGGGATTCCCAGCCGGCGATGTCCATCAGTCCACGCGTCGCGCTGCCGTTGGGGTCGCCCGGACCGCCGTAGAAGACGCGGATGCTGCGATCGGCATCGCGGATCTGCTCTGCGGTGCCCCAGCCGGTGCTCGGCCGCTGCTGGAACAGGCCGAGGGAGTCGCGGTCGCCCCAGTCCAGATTGCGCAGCCAGGATTCGACCATGCTCGTCGCGAGCGCCGTGGCGATCCCGCGGTCGGAGATGCCCAGCTGCCGCCCGATGCTGATGATGAGCGCGGCGTTGGCCGCCTGCTCCGCATCCAGGGTCGCAGTCAACGGAGGGTTCGTCGTGGCCGCCGGCGCGGGTGCAGCTGCCTGCGCGGCGACGAGGATCGTCTGGCCGGGGTAGATGATCGACGCGGCGCTCAGGCCGTTGGCGGCGAACAGCGTCTGGGTGGTGGTGCCGTACTTCTGGGCGATGCCGAAGAGCGTGTCGCCGGCGACGACCGTGTGGGTCTGCCCGGTCGCGGGTGCCGCCGGAGCGGCGACCGGTGCGGCGGGAACGGCGACCGTGCGGCGACCGGCGCTGCGGCGCCGGACACGGCGAGCGCCTGCCCGGGGTAGATGATCGACTCGCGGGTGAGGGCGTTCGCGGCCAGCACGGCGTCGACGGTGGTGCCGTACTTCTGGGCGATTGCGTAGACGGTGTCGCCGGAGACGACGGTGTGCACGGTCGCTGCCGGGGCGGGGGCAGGCGCGGCTGCCGGAGCCGCGGCACCTGCGAGCGCGAGGCTCTGCCCGGGATAGATCACGGATCTCATCGTGAGGCCGTTCCACGCCAGGACATCACCGGTGCTCAGCCCGAAGCGCTGGGCGATCCCGGAGACGGTGTCGCCGGGCTGCACGGTGTACGAGGCCGGAGCGGTCTGCGCCGGCAGGTTGCGCACGGATGCTCCGTTGAGGCGCTCGACGGGACGAAGGACCGGCGCCGCATCCGCCGAAGCGGGGGCGGCGACCAGCGTGCCTGCCAGCGTTCCCAGTACGGCTGCCGGCGCGGCCAGAGTCAGATATCGCGTACGACGCGAAGCATGCAGTCTCAAAGCTTCCCCCTTTTTTGACTTCTGCCACGCTGGCACGGAAGTAAACCAAAGTCAACAGAAGTGGCTCATGTGACCTATGTGACAGATGTGACTGGATGCGACGCCAGACGGGAGGTGAGATAGTGGCAGGGTGTCTGAGAACGCCCCTGAAACCAGTGCCACCGCGTGGCTGACCATGCCCGATCTCGTCGAGGTGCTCGATGAGCCGCTCGGTCGGGTGCGACGACTCATCGATGACCACCACCTCATCGGATCCCGACGCAACGGGGCTTTCACCGTTCCCGCGGATCTTCATCGTCGACGGTGAGCCGCTGGCCTCGCTCCGCGGCACGATCATCGTGCTGAAGGACGCCGGTTTCACCGACGACGAGGTCATCGACTGGCTGCTCAGCGATGAGGAGACGATGGGGCGCTCGCCCATCGCCGCTCTGCTCGCAGGTCACAAGAGCGAGGTCCGCCGGATCGCGCGCACTCTCGCCTGATACCGACGTCGGTGCGGGTCAGGCCGACCGCACGGTGGCCGCGCGTGCGAGGTCGCGGAGTTCGCTGACGGCGGCGTTGTCCAGACGCGCCCCCGAGAGCGCCCGATCGGCTTCCCTCGCGTAGTCCGCGATCATGCCTTCGACACGGTCGAGGGCACCGGAGCCGGCGATCGTGGCCTGCAGCGAACGACACCTGTCCGTCGGTGAGCGCCGCATCACCCAGCAACTCGTCGAGCAGGTTGCGCGGCGACGCATCCAGCGCCTCCCGGGTGAGAGCGATGAGCACGGTGCGCTTGCCTTCGCGAAGGTCATCGCCCGCGGGCTTGCCGGTGACGGCGGCGTCGCCGAAGACGCCGAGCACGTCGTCGCGGAGCTGGAACGCCATGCCGAGCGGATGACCGAATCGACGCAGGGCTGCGAGCTGGTCGGCGTCGGCGCCGGCGAGGGACGCCCCCAGGAGCAGCGGCTGCTCGATGCTGTATCTGGCCGATTTCAGTGACACGACCCGCAAGGCCCGCTCCGCGTGGGTCGCCCCTGGGTTCACGCTCCAGGCCGATTCCTCGGCGATGTCGAGGAACTGACCGGTGGTGACGTCGCGCCGCATCCGGGAGTATTCCGCGCGCACGATCGCGGCCTGCGGGTGATCGGCGACACCGGCCTCCATGAGGTCGTCGCTCCAGGCGACGAGCAGATCTCCCAGCAGGATCGCCGACGCGCGCCCGAAGGAGTCGGCGTCGCCCGTCCAGCCGGCCTCGAGATGCGCGCTCTGGAGGGCGCGGTGCGCGGCGGGACGGCCGCGTCGGGTGTCGGAGTTGTCGATCAGATCGTCGTGCACGAGAGCCGCGGACTGGAAGATCTCCAGGGCGGCGCACAGGTCCCAGAGCGCTTCGCCCTCCACGGCATTCCGGTCGTGGAAACGGGCGACCGAACTCCATCCGGAGTGGCAGAATCGCGCCCGGAGCCGCTTGCCGCCGACGAGAGTGCCGGCGGCCGCGTCGAGGAACGAGATCGCATCAGCACCGTACTCCGCGGACTCGGAGCGCATCCTGCCGAGGAAGAGCTCCAGACGCTCGGCGACGGCATCTGGGACGAGGGAGGGGGAGGGCACGACTCTCAGCATACGTACACGCAACGACGTGCCCGACGGCTAGCCCAGACCGCGGGCGGGGCGTAGAATGTAAGGCACCATACCCGAGGGGGACGAGATGCCACTGTCCGAACAGGAGCAGCGTCTGCTTGATGAGATGGAACGCCATCTCCTGCACAACGACGCCGATGTCGTGAGCGCACCCTCCGGTGACCGTGCCCTGAGCTACCGCAACCTCGTGTACGGAGCTCTTCTCCTCCTTGCCGGCGTCGGGGCGCTGATCGCCGGAGTCGCCCTCGGCGACGTGCTGGGGATCGTCGTCGGCGTGATCGGTTTCGCGACGATGCTCGCCGGCGTGATGATCGCCGTCACCCCGGTTCGACGCACCACCCCGGTCTCGTCCCGCGAGGGCAAGCCGGCCAAGCCGCAGAGTTCGGCTTCCTTCATGGATCGCATGAACGATCGGTGGGATCGCCGACAGGACGGTCGCTGACCTCTTCCACAACTTCGTACTGAAGGCCCGGATGCTCTGAGCATCCGGGCCTTCAGTGTTTCCCGTCCCGGCGCGGCGCGTTCCGGCGCCGGCTGCTCCATTCCCCCACCTTCCCTCCACGCGGCTCCACCGCAGGAAATCAACGATCCCGGCGGACTCATGTGCGCGTGAGTGGGGGATCTCGGCGATTGATCGTAGGTTTGTGGAGGAAAGTGGAGTAAAGTGGGGCGCACCTCGAGTTGGCCGGACGAAGAGGGGGTGATGGCCATGTTGCTGGGGACGCACTCACCGAAGCTCGACGACAAGGGACGGGTCATCCTTCCCGCGAAGTTCCGCGAAGACCTGGGCGGCGGCATCGTCGTCACCCGCGGGCAGGAACGCTGCCTCTACGTCTTCAGCACGGCCGAGTTCGAGACCATGCACGAGCGGATCCGGCAGGCGCCGCTCGCCAACAAGCAGGCACGTGACTTCATGCGCCTGTTCCTCTCCGGAGCGAGCGCGGAGATGCCGGACAACCAGAACCGCATCACCATCCCGGCGCACCTTCGCCAGTACGCCGGGCTCCAGAAGGAACTCGTCGTCACCGGAGTCGGAGCACACGCCGAGATCTGGGATGCCGAGAGTTGGAACACCTACCTCGCGGCCGGCGAGGAGACATACGCAGACCTGGAGCAGGAGGTGATTCCGGGACTCTTCTGACCACGGCTGTGATGCCCCGCCGCTCCCGCCCCGACACACTTCCCCGGTGCCGGGTCGAGCGGAGGGGGATCAGGGCCCTGGTCACCGGAAAGAGAAACGTCACCCGAGAAAGATCATGAGCCTCCGCGACATTCACACCCCCGTCCTGCTCGACCGCTGCGTCGAGCTGCTCGCTCCCGCCCTCCGGGCCGATGGAGCGGTGCTGGTGGATGCCACGCTCGGCATGGGCGGCCACGCCGAGGCGTTCCTCGAGCGCTTCAGCAACATCCGCCTCGTCGGGTTGGATCGCGACACCGACGCTCTCCGGATCGCGGGGGAGCGTCTCGCTCGCTTCGCCGACCGGATCACCCTGGTGCACACCGTGTACGACGAGATCGGCCTGCACGCACAGGGCGCCGCCGGGATCCTCTTCGATCTCGGCGTCTCGTCGCTGCAGCTGGACGAGGCCGAGCGCGGCTTCGCCTACTCCAAGGACGCGCCACTGGACATGCGCATGGATCAGACCACGGGCGTCACCGCCGCCGAGGTGATCGCCACCTACAACGAGGGCAATCTCCGCCGCATCTTCGAGCGCTACGGCGAGGAGAAGCTCGCCGGCCGCTATGCCCGTTTCATCATCGAGGCGCGGCAGAAGCAGCCGATCACCCGCTCCGGCGAGCTCGTCGAGCTGCTGATCGCGGCGACCCCAGCCGCAGCGCAGCGTGCCGGTCACCCGGCCAAGCGGGTCTTCCAGGCTCTGCGCATCGAGGTCAACGCCGAGCTGAACGTGCTCGCAGACGCCATCCCTGCCGCCATGGACGCGCTGAGCGTCGGCGGCCGGATCGTCGTGATGTCGTACCAGTCGCTGGAGGACCGTCTGGTCAAGCAGGCGTTCGCCGCCGGCGCCGCCTCGACGACGCCGGCCGGTCTCCCCGTGGAGCTTCCCGAGCATGCGCCGCGGTTCCGCATCGTGACCAAGGGCGCCGAACTGGCAGACGACGCCGAGCGTGCACGCAATCCCCGGGCGATCCCGGTGCGACTGCGTGCGGCCGAGAAGATCCGGGAGTCGGCATGAGCCTCAATGCCACCGCACGCGCCCTGCCCCGGCCCTCGGCACCGACCAAGGCACCGGAACGGCGGCTCCGCCCGGTCGAGCGCCCCGCCGCGCGTCGCAAGCCGAAACTCGCCTATGCGCTGATCGCGCTCGGCGGAGCGATGGCGATCGGCGCCGCCCAGATCGCTCTCTCGCTGGCGATCACCCAGGATTCGTTCACGCTCGCCGACCTCAGCTCGCAGCAGCGCGAGCTCAACCTGCGCACCCACGCTCTGCAGGAGGAGCTCACCGGTCTCAGCTCGCCGCAGCTGCTCGCCAGCAACGCCGCCAATCTCGGCATGGTCGTCGCCGGCTCGGCCTCGTATCTGCGTCTCAGTGACGGCGCCGTGTTCGGTGCCGGCACCGGTGCCGAGTGGTACTCGACAGTCGACCCCAACGGTGCCGGAGCGGTCAGCAATGCCCTGCTGCCCGGCGCTGCGGCCGAGACAGCACCGCCGGTCACGGAGGACGGCGCCGACAGCACGACGACGCCGGACCTGCCGCCGGCGATCACCGACGGCCTCCCCAGCCCCACGACCCGCTGAGCCGACACCGCAGACGGAGAGAGCCCCATGACGACACGAGCCACCCGCAGCCCGCGGCGACGCACCGTCGTCGCCCTCGCCGTCGATGCTCGCGGTGCTCGCGGCGTTCGTCGTCCGCCTCGTCGACATCCAGGTCGTGAACGCCGACGAGCACGTCGAGGACTCGCTGAACACGGGACTCGGCGCGACCGACACGATCGCCGGCCAGCGCGGCTCGATCATCGACGCGGACGGCACCGTGCTCGCCTCCAGCGTGCTCGTCTACGACGCGCAGCTCAGCCCTCAGGTGATCATGCTGCTGGAGAAGCAAGGACCCGAAGCTGCCGTGGGCCGAGGCGTCCGAGAAGATCGCGGAGGTCACCGGTCAGACCGGGGACGAGGTCCGGACGATCGTCGCCGACGCGCTCGCGAAGGACGCCGAGAGCCAGTACGCCCCGCTCGCGAAGTCGCTGACCACCGAGCAGTACATCGAGCTGCGCGACCTCGGCCTCGCGTACCTGCACATGAAGGCCCGCGAGACCCGGGTCTACCCGAACGGCGCGGTCGCCGGCAACATCCTCGGCTTCCTCGACGGCGCGGGCACGGCGCAGGCCGGTATCGAGAAGCTGGAGGAGCGAATGCCTCGCCCCGGTCGACGGCGAGCGCACCTATCCGCACCGGCAAGGACGGCGTGGTCATCCCCGGGCAGCGAGCGCATCGTGGATGCCGTCGACGGCGGCACCGTGCAGCTGACGCTCAACAGCGATCTGCAGTGGTACATGCAGCAGATGATCGCCGAAGAGGCGCAGAAGCAGGGCGCCCAGGGCGGCACCGTCACGGTCGTCGAGGTGAAGACCGGCAAGATCCGCGCCGCGGCCGAGTGGCCGTCGATGGACCCCAACGATCTCGACGCCTCGTCGCCCGAGACCTGGGGCAACAAGCTCTTCACCCACGACTTCGAGCCCGGCTCGACGTTCAAGGCGATCACCGCGGCGGCCATCATGGATGCGGCGGGTGCCACGCCGCTCTCCACCGTGACCGCCTCGTCGCGTGAGACGTTTCCCGAACGGCGCCGTCATCAACGACGCGTTCTCGCACCCGGCCAACAACTACACGCTGGCCGGTGCGCTGATCGACTCCTCGAACGTGGCGCTGTCGAAGTTCGGCGACCATGGTCAGCCCCGAGGTCCGCTACGACTACCTCAAGCGCTTCGGCGTCGGCGAGCCGACGGTCGGATTCCCCGACGAGGTCTGGCGGCATCCTGCACCCCGTCGAGCGACTGGGACAACCAGTCGCTGCTACGCGACCACCTTCGGTCAGGACTACACCGTCACCGCGCCCCAGGTCGCCGGCGCCTACCAGGCCATCGCCAACGGCGGCGAGAAGATCGATCTCTCGCTGATCGAGTCGTGCACCAAGCCGGACGGCACCGTGGTCACCCCCGACGCGCCGAAGCGCGAGCAGATCATCAAGCCGGAGACGGCTTCGAACCTGACGCGGATGCTGGAGAACGTCGCGGTGCAGGGCGGGCTGTCGAAGGACATCGCAGGTTCCCGGCTACCGCGTCACCAGCAAGACCGGTACCGCGGAGGTGCCGGACGGCAACGGCGGCTACAAGTCCGGGGTCTACTACACGAGCATGGTGGGCTTCGCCCCGGTCGACGACCCCCAGTTCGTCGTCGTGGTCACCCTCGATCAGCCGACTAAGGTTGTATCGTCCGCAGCAACCGCTTCGGCCTTCCAGAAGGCGATGACGCAGGTGATGAAGACCTACCGGGTGATGCCGTCCTCCACGCCGATGGACGAGTTGCTGCCCAAATTCGATTAGCCGGCGAGAGCCTCGCCTGGAGATTTCATGATCGCCCTGTCGCTTGCTGAGTTCGCCGCCATCACCGGGGGCGAACTGCGCGTTTTCGGCACCGACACGCCGGAGACCCTCGTCGACGGTGTCGTCGACACCGACTCCCGCACCATGGAGCCGGGCTCGATCTTCGTCGCCAAGCCCGGCGCCGAGACCGATGGTCACCGCTTCGTCGGCGCTGCTGTGCAGGCGGGGGCGGTCCTGGCGATCGTCGAGCATCCCGTCGACGATCCGATCACGCAGATCGTCGTCGCCGATGTCGTCAGCGCTCTCGCCGACCTCGCCAGAGAAGTCGTCGCGCGCGTGCGCGCGATCGGACACCTGCGGATCGTCGGCATCACCGGTTCGAACGGCAAGACGACGACGAAGAACTTCCTGGCCCGCATCCTCGAGGCCGAGGGCGAGACCGTGTCGCCGATCAAGTCCTACAACAACGAGGTCGGGGCGCCCGTCACGATGCTCCGCGTCACCGAGCAGCACCCGGTACCTCGTCTGCGAGTTCGGCGCGGCCGCGCCCGGCAGCATCGCGCACCTCGCCGGTCTCGTCGAACCGGACGTCGCGGTCGTGCTGATGGTCGGCATGGCGCACGCCGGCGGATTCGGCGGCATCGAGGAGACGGCGAAAGCCAAGTCGGAGCTCGTGACGGCCGCACGCACCGACGGGACCGCGGTGCTCAACATGGACGACTCGCGAGTCGCCGCGATGCGCGAACTCGCCGTCGATCGCGGGAATGCGCGTCGTCGGCTTCGGTCAGGGCGCCGCGGCGGACGTCCGCGCGCATGACATCGAGGTCACCGCATCCGGCACCACGCTGCACGATCGAGGTCGACGGCGACCGCCTGCCGCTTCACCTGCAGGTTCTCGGTGCGCATCATGTCGGCAACGCGCTGGCCGCGATCGCGGCATCGGCTGTGCTGGGTGTGCCGGCGTCCGACGCCGTCGCCCGTCTGGAGACCGTGGAGATCGCGGAGCGGTGGCGGATGCAGCCGCTCGGCAACGACCGCGTGCGCATCATCAACGACGCCTACAACGCGAGCCCCGACTCGATGGCCGCCGCCCTGCGCACACTCGCTCAGATCACCGGGCCCGAGGAGCGCACCGTCGCCGTGCTCGGCGCGATGACCGAGCTCGGCGAGAGCGCCGGCGAGGAGCACGACCGGATCGGTCTGCTCGCCGTGCGCCTGAACATCCAGCGGATCGTCGTCGTCGGCCCAGAGGCCCGGCGGCTCTACCTCTCCGCGGTCGGCGAGGGGTCCTGGAACAGCGAGGCCGTGCACCTGCCCGACCAGGACGCGGCGTTCGAATACCTGCGCACCGAACTCCGCGACGGCGACCGCGTGCTCGTGAAATCATCCAATTCCGTGGGCCTCCGGCATCTCGGCGATCGTCTGGGAGAATTGTTCTCGTGAGGTCTCTGCTAATGGCGGCGGCGATATCGCTCGCCTTCACGCTCTTCCTGACTCCCGTCTTCCTCCGGCTGTTCCGCCGGTGGGGATGGGGGCAGGTCATCCGTACCCCCGAGGACATCGCCAACCCGAGTCACGAGGCCAAGCGGGGAACGCCCACGATGGGCGGAGTGATCTTCATCCTCGGCACCATCGTCGGCTACTTCACAGGCGTCTACGTCAGTGGCGGGGTCCCCGCACTGTCTTCCGTCCTGGTCATCTGGCTGATGGTCGGGTTCGGTGCCGTCGGCTTCATCGACGACTACATGAAGGTGCGCAGTCAGCGCAGCCTCGGCCTCTCCGGTTGGCGCAAGGTGATCGGGCAGCTGCTCGTGATCGTCCCGTTCGGCATCGTCGCACTCAACTTCCCGAACGCCTTCGGGCAGAACCCCGCGAGCGCCTCGATCTCGCTGTTCCGCGACATCAGCTGGCTGAACCTCTTCTTCTTCGGTGCGATCCTCGGCTGGATCCTGTACCTGGTGTGGATCGCGATCATCGGCGTCGCGACGTCGAACAGCGTGAATCTCACCGACGGGCTCGACGGACTCGCGGCCGGCGCCGGTGTCTTCGTCGTCGGCGCGTACAGCCTGATCGCCTTCTGGCAGTTCAAGCAGTCCTGCACGGTCGTGGACGCCGAGGCGCTCGGGGGGTGCTACGAGGTGCGCGATCCCTTCAACCTCGCCATCATCTCGGCGTCGTTCGCCGCCGGTCTCATCGGCTTCCTCTGGTGGAACGCGCCGAAGGCCAAGGTCTTCATGGGTGACGTCGGGTCGATGGCGATCGGCGGCGTCATCACCGCGATGGCGATCCTCACCCGCACCGAGCTGCTGCTCTTCGTGATCGCGGGAGTCTTCGTGATCTCCTCCGGATCGGTCATCCTGCAGCGCACGTACTTCAAGGCGACTCGCGGCAAGCGGTTGTTCCTGATGAGCCCGTTCCACCACCATCTCGAGATGCGGGGCTGGTCGGAGGTCACCATCGTCGTGCGCCTCTGGATCATCGCCGGCCTGCTGGCGGTGTCCGCGGTGGGGTTGTTCTACGTCGAGTGGCTGACGCGTGTCGACTGAGGCCCGGCTGGATGCTCTGACCAGCTGGCACGCCGATTGGCGTGGGCTCAAGGTCGCGGTCCTGGGGCTGTCGGTGACCGGGTTCTCCGTGGCCGACACGCTCGCCGAACTGGGTGCCGACGTCCTCGTGCTCAGCGAGTCGGCCACCGATGAGTACGAGCGGCTGCTTCCCGTGATCGGCGCCCGGTTCGAGCTCGGATCGCTGGCCGTGGTTCCGGATGCTCTGACCGACTTCGCCCCGGAAGTGATCGTCGCCTCCCCGGGTTTCCCGCCCTCGCATCCGGTCATCCGCTGGGCGCAGGAATCCGGCGTCGCCCTGTGGGGCGACGTCGAATTGGCCTGGCGCGTCCGAGACAAGGTGGTGCGCTCCGACGGAACACCTGCGGAGTGGATGCTCATCACCGGCACCAACGGCAAGACGACCACCACGCAGCTGACCGCGTCGCTGCTGGTCGAGGGCGGCCTGCGGGCGGCTCCGTGCGGGAACATCGGGATACCGGTGCTCGACGCTGTGCGCGACCCGTCCGGCTTCGACGTGCTGGTCGTCGAGCTCTCCAGCCACCAACTGTGGTATCTGGGGCAGTCCGCCGCTGCGGGGGAGCTGTTCCCGTACGCGGCCGTCTGCCTGAACCTCGCCGACGATCACCTCGTCTGGCATGGCAGCGCCGAGGCGTACCGCGATGCGAAGGCGATCGTGTACCGCAACACCCGGGTCGCCTGCGTCTACAACAAAGCCGACGAGGCGACCAGGCGCATGGTCGAGGACGCCGACGTCATCGAGGGCGCGAGGGCGATCGGCTTCGATCTCGGCATCCCGGGTCCCAGCGACCTCGGCGTCGTGGAGGGTCTTCTCGTCGACCGCGCCTTCCACGAGGATCGCGCCCGCAGCGCGCTGGAGCTCACCACCGTGGCGGACCTGCAGAGTGCCGGGCTGGCGGCCCCGCACATCGTGCAGAACATCCTCGCCGCCAGCGCGCTCGCGCGCTCGCTCGACGTCGCACCGGCGGCGATCCACGCCGCCCTTCAGAAGTTCCATCTCGACGCCCATCGCATCCAGGTGATCGCCCGGTACGACGGCGTCACGTGGGTGGACGATTCGAAGGCGACGAACCCGCACGCCGCGGCGTCGTCGCTGCGCGCCTACCCCGGAGCGGTCTGGATCGTCGGCGGAGATCTCAAGGGCGTGGACATCGCCGATCTCGTCGCCGACGTCGGTGCGACCGCCCGCGCGGCGGTCGTCATCGGCGTCGAGCGCGCCTCGGTGATCGCGGCATTCCAGCGACACGCGCCCGCGGTGCCGGTGTTCGAGGTCGAAGCCGACGAGACTGGACACGTCATGAACCGTGTCGTGGAGATCGCGGCGGGGATCGTCGACGACGAGGGCACGGTGCTGCTGGCCCCGGCGGCGGCATCCTTCGATCAGTTCGCCAGTTATGCGGATCGCGGCCACCGTTTCGCTGAAGCGGTGCGGGACTGGATCGACCGGGGGAGCACCGATGACACAGGTCGCTCGAAACCCGCGCACTGAGAAAGGGCCCTTCGAGTCCGGTGGGCTCGCCGCCCGGGTCTCCCTCGGGCGCAGGTTCACTCCTGTCTCCACGGAGTTCCTGCTCATCGCCTCGACGGCTCTGCTGCTGACGATCTTCGGCCTCGTGATGGTGCTCTCGGCGACGAGCGCGAGCGCCGTGGCGAGCGGACGCAATCCGATGGACGGGGCGCTGCGACAGGGCGTCTTCGCCGTCATCGGGGTTCCCCTGATGTTCGTGGTCAGCCGGCTGCCGATCCCGGTCCTCAAGAAGCTGGCCTGGCCCGCACTGTTCGGCGCCGTCGCTGCTGCAGCTGCTCGTGTTCACGCCGCTCGGCGTCGAGGACGGCGGAAACCGCAACTGGATCATGATCGCCGGATTCAACGTGCAGCCCTCCGAGTTCCTCAAGCTCGCACTCGCGCTGTGGGTCGCCTACGTCCTGCTGCGCAAGCAGGCGATGCTCGGCACCTGGCATCAGGTCTTCATCCCGGTGATCCCGGTCGGCGTGCTCGCGATCGGAACGGTGCTCGCGGGCAAGGACCTCGGCACCTCGATGGTGCTCGTGCTCATCCTGCTCGGCTGCCTCTTCTTCTCCGGGGTGAAGCTGAGGCTGTTCATCCTGCCGCTGATCCTCGGCGTCGCCGCCGTCCTCGCCTACGCACTCACCAGCCCCGACCGGATGCGCCGCATCACCGCGACCTGCGACGACATGTCGGCGTACTACGGCGACTGCTACCAGTCCATCCATGGGATCTGGGGCATGGCCAACGGAGGCATCTTCGGTCTCGGGCTGGGCAACTCGCAGGAGAAGTACGGCTGGCTGCCCGCCGCGGGAAACGACTTCATCTTCGCGATCGTCGGTGAGGAGCTCGGACTCATCGGCTGCATCGTCGTGCTCGCGCTCTTCACGTTCTTCGCCGTCGGCGCATTCCACATCATCCGTAAGACGGCAGATCCGTTCATCCGGGTCGCGGCCGGCGGCATCACCGTGTGGATCGTCGGGCAGGCCGTGATCAACATCGGCGTCGTGATCGGGATCTTCCCGGTGCTCGGCGTGCCGCTGCCCTTCATGTCGCAGGGCGGGACTGCGCTGCTCGCGGTGCTCATCGCGTGCGGCGTGCTGCTCGCGTTCGCGCGTACGATCCCCATGGCCGAGCAGGCGAAGCCTGAACGGGGCCGTTCGGCAGGGCGGGGTAGGGTCACCAGGTGACCACGTACCTGCTCGCCGGCGGAGGAACCGCCGGCCATGTCAATCCCCTGCTCGCCGTCGCCGACTCGCTGCGCGACGCGCGACGCGGAGGCATCCGTCCTCGTCCTGGGCACTGCGGAGGGGCTGGAAGCCCGGCTCGTCCCCGAACGTGGATACGAGCTCCTCATCGTCGACAAGGTGCCCTTCCCACGTCGGCCGAACAAACAGGCGGTCGCCTTTCCCGGGCGCTTCCGCCGGGCCATCGCCCAGGTGCGGGAGCACGTCCGCGCGCATGGCGTCGACGTCGATCGTCGGGTTCGGCGGCTATGCATCCGCTCCCGCCTACGTCGCCGCACGGCGCGAGGGAATGCCGTTCGTCGTGCACGAGGCGAACGCGAAGCCCGGCCTCGCCAACGTGCTCGGCGCCCGTCGCGCCGCCGCCGTCGGCGTCGCGTTCGAGGGTACGCCCCTGCGGGGCAGCGAAGTGGTCGGCATGCCGCTGCGCAGCGAGATCATCGCCCTCGACCGGAATGCCTCACACGCAGAAGCCGCGGAGACGTTCGGCCTCGACCCCGATCGCCCCGTGCTGCTCGTCTTCGGCGGGTCGCTCGGCGCGCAGCGGCTCAATGACGCCCTCGCGGATTCCTGGGGCGACGTCCTCGCCGCGGGGTGGCAACTGCTCCACGTCACGGGGGAGCGCAGCGACCTCGCCGACCCCGACGTGCCCGGTTACGTCGTCCGGCGATACGTCGACCGGATGGACCTCGCGTTCTCGCTCGCCGACCTCATCGTCTCGCGCGCGGGATCGGCCACGGTCAGCGAGATCAGCGCGCTCGGGATCCCGGCACTGTACGTGCCGTACTCCGTCGGCAACGGCGAGCAGCGCCTCAACGCCGCATCGGCCGTGGCGGCGGGGGCCGCCGAGCTGCTGGACGACGCGACCTTCGACGGCGACGCCGTGCGGCGGATCGTCATCCCCCTGCTGAGCGATCGGCAGCGCATCTCCCGGATGGCCGCGGCCGCCGAGCGCACCGGAACGCGCAACGGCACCGAGAACGTCGTCACGCTGATCGACCGTGCCCTCGGTGCCTCCAGCTAGTCGGTTCCGGCCCATCTAGACTGGTTTCGACATGATCAGACCCGACCTCTCCCTCCCGATCCCCGAGACCATCACCCACGCCCACTTCATCGGCATCGGTGGTTCCGGCATGAGCGGACTCGCGCGGATGTTCCTCGATGCCGGTATCCGCGTCTCCGGTTCCGACCGAGCCGACAGCGACAACCTCCGTGCGCTCGCGGCTGCGGGAGCGACGGTGCACGTCGGGCACGACGCCGCGCACCTCGGCGATGCCGACACGGTCGTGCACACCGGCGCCATCTGGCCGGAGAATCCGGAGTTCCTGACGGCGAAGGAGCGCGGGCTGCATGTCATCCATCGTTCCCAGGCTCTGCACTGGCTGATCGGATCGCGCCGGCTCGTGTCGGTGGCCGGCGCCCACGGCAAGACCACCTCGACCGGCATGATCGTCACCGCCCTGCGGGAGCTCGGAGCCGACCCGCACTTCGTCAACGGCGGGGTGATCGAGCAGCTCGGCCTGTCCAGCGCCACCGGCTCCGGTGAGCTGTTCGTGATCGAGGCGGATGAGTCCGACGGCACCTTCCTGCTCTACGACACGGCGATCGCACTGATCACCAACGTCGACCCCGACCATCTCGACCACTTCGGCTCGGAGGAGGCGTTCCACGACGCCTTCATCCGGTTCGCCGACGCGGCGACCGAGGCGGTGGTGATCTCCAGCGACGACGCCGGTGCGCTCCGTGTCAGCGCCGGGCTCACGCACCCGAACGTGATCACCTTCGGCCAGTCGGCGGGCGCCGATGTGCGCATCACGGACATCGTCACCGATGGCCCGGTATCGGCCACCATCACCCACGACGGCGAGAGCGTCCGCCTGCAGCTCGACGGTGCCGGGCGTGCACAATGCCATCAACGCGGCCGGCGCGGATCGCCGTGCTGCGGGCGCTCGGCCATCCCCTCGCCGATGCGACGCGGGCGATGGAGGGTTTCGCCGGCACCGTACGCCGGCTCGAGCAGCACGGCGTCGAACGGGGTGTCACCGTCTACGACGACTACTCGCATCACCCCACCGAGGTTCGCGCCGCGCTCGAGGCCATGCGCACTCTCGCGGGTGAAGGGCGGATCATCGCGATCCAGCAGCCGCACACCTATTCGCGTACGCAGCACATGTATCAGGAGTTCGCCGACGTGCTCGAGGAGTTCGCGGACCACACCGTGATGCTCGACGTCTACGGCGCGCGCGAGGACCCGGTGCCCGGAGTGACAGGGGAGCTCGTCAGCGGCGCGTTCCACGACGCATCGAACGTGCACTACGTCGCCGACTGGCAGGAAGCCGCCGACTACACCGCGACCGTCGCCCGTACCGGGGACTTCGTCATCACGCTGGGCTGCGGAAACGTCTACCAGATCATCCCGCAGGTGCTCGAGTCGCTTCGGCAGACCTCCGAGGCCTAGCCGATGCGCCGGCCTGCACCGCTGCCGACGCCGGCGGAAAAGGAGACACCGCCGCCGGATCCGCGCCCCCGCCGCAAGGCCGATCGGGCGCAACGGGAGCCGGACGCGGTCGAAGGAGAGTCCGACCTGTCGGACGAGCCCCCTCTCCCTGACGGGCCTGAGCTGCCGGACGAGACGCCGACGACGAGCCGTGACGTATGGCGCGCGGCACGCGCCCGGCGTAAGGCGCTGCGTGCCGAGATCCGCCGCTTCACCCAGCGCTCCCGTCGACGTCGCATCATCTGGATCAGCGGCATCGGGGCGGTGTTGCTGCTGATCGGCGGCAGCGTGGCCACGGCCTACAGCCCGCTGTTCGCCGTGGAGAAGATCACCGTGGTGGGCGCGACGACGCTCGACCCTGCGGCCGTGGAAGCGGCGCTGAGCGGCCAGATCGGGACGCCTCTGGCGCTGGTGGACACGAGTGAGGTCAAAGCGGCGCTCCTCGCCTTCCCGCTGATCGAGACGTACGCGCTGGAGGCGAAGCCGCCGCATGATCTGACGGTCAGTATCGTCGAGCGCACCGCGATCGGGGTGATCGAGTCCGACGCCGGTTATACGCTCGTCGATGCGGCGGGGGTGGCTCTCGCGACGACGAGCGACCAGCCGGCAGGGCAGCCGCTCATCGAGGTCGAGGGCGGAGTCGACTCCACGGCGTTCGAGAGCGTCGGACTGGTGATGCGCTCGTTGCCCGCCGATGTGCGCGCTGCCGTCACCGGCGTGCGCGCGTCGACCGCGGATGACGTCACTCTGACCCTCTCGTCGGGGCTGGTCGTGGTGTGGGGGAGCGCCGAGGAATCCCGTGCCAAGGCGCTGACCTTGAGCCGGACGATGGGGGCGAAGCCCGACGCGCACACGATCGACGTCTCCTCGCCCGACCTCGCGGTCGTCGGCTGAGCCCGATCCGCGCGGCAAAGCAGCGACACGCCCGTGTCGCTGCGGACGCGCGGGCATGCGGCGCTTACCTTCGAACAAGAGAAACCAATACCGGGAAATACTTTACACCTCTAGTTGAGGTTTAAGGTTCACACCTGGGTTTCTCGCCTAAACGACAGGCTCGACTATTCGGAGGCCGGCCATGAGCCAGAACCAGAACTACCTCGCCGTGATCAAGGTCGTCGGCGTCGGCGGTGGCGGCGTCAACGCCGTCAACCGCATGATCGATCTCGGCCTGCGCGGAGTCGAGTTCATCGCCGTCAACACCGACGCGCAGGCGCTACTGATGAGCGACGCAGACGTCAAGCTCGATGTGGGCCGCGAGCTCACCCGTGGCCTCGGCGCGGGCGCCGACCCGGAGGTCGGCCGTCGAGCTGCCGAGGACCACGCCGAGGAGATCGAACAGGCGCTCACGGGTGCCGACATGGTCTTCGTCACCGCGGGCGAGGGCGGCGGCACCGGCACGGGTGGCGCACCTGTCGTCGCGCGCATCGCGAAGTCCATCGGGGCACTCACCATCGGCGTCGTCACGAAGCCGTTCTCCTTCGAGGGCCGTCGCCGCCAGAGCCAGGCCGAGGCCGGCGTCGCCAAGCTGAAGGAAGAGGTCGACACCCTCATCGTGGTGCCGAACGACCGACTGCTCGAGATCAGCGACCGCGGCATTTCGATGATCGAGGCGTTCGCCACCGCAGACCAGGTGCTCCTCGCCGGTGTGCAGGGCATCACCGACCTCATCACGACGCCGGGTCTCATCAACCTCGACTTCGCCGACGTCAAGTCGGTCATGCAGGGCGCCGGATCCGCGCTCATGGGCATCGGTTCCGCACGCGGAGCAGACCGCGCGATCAAGGCCGCAGAGCTCGCGGTCGAGTCGCCGCTGCTCGAGGCGAGCATCGAGGGTGCGCACGGCGTGCTGCTGTCGATCCAGGGCGGTTCGAACCTCGGCATCTTCGAGATCCACGACGCCGCAGATCTCGTCAAGGAGGCGGCTCACCCGGAGGCGAACATCATCTTCGGCACGGTCATCGACGACACCCTCGGCGACGAGGTGCGCGTCACGGTGATCGCCGCCGGATTCGACAGCGGTGAACCGACGCTTCGACTGGACCCGATGGTGGTCAGCCGACCGGCAGCCGCTTCGACGCTGCCCGAGGTATCGCTCTCCGACCGCTTCCGACGTTCCGGCCGCGCCGGAGAAGACCGAGGCCGAATCGGTGACCCGGGTCCCCGCGACCAGCCTCGAGCCGGCGTTCGCCGAGGATGACATCGACATTCCCGAGTTCCTGAAGTAATCAGCACCCCGATGGATCTGGCTGCACGGCTGTCGGCGATCGACATGCAGATCGCCGACGCCGCGCGCCGAGCCGGCCGCGATGCCGGGGACCTCACCCGCATCGTGGTGACGAAGTTCCATCCGGCATCCGTCGTGCGAGAGCTCCAGTCGCTCGGCGTGCGCGACGTCGGTGAGAACCGGCAGCAGGAGATGTCTGCCAAGGCCGATGAGCTGCAGGACCTCGACCTGCGCTGGCACTTCATCGGCCAGGCGCAGACGAACAAGGCAGCGGCGATCAGGAGCCGGGCGGATGCCGTGCACTCGGTCGACCGCGAACGGCTGGCCGATGCGCTTCACCGCGCTGCCGAGGACGACTCCGTGCTCGACGTCCTCGTTCAGATCAATCTCACCGGCGACGCCGGACGCGGGGGAGTCGAGCCGGGCGCGGCAGAGGCTCTCGCCGAGCATGTGCTCGGGCTCGGTTCGCTCCGGCTCCGCGGAGTGATGGCCGTCGCCCCTCTCGACGAGGAGCCGGCATCCGCCTTCGCGCGTCTGCGCGACGTCGCCGGTCGGGTGCGCATCATCGCACCCGACGCGACATGGATCTCCGCCGGGATGACCGGCGACTTCGCCGAGGCCATCGCTGCAGGCGCGACACACCTGCGGATCGGCGCCGCAATCACAGGACCCCGACCCGACCGGGGTTAACCTCTAAACAGACCAGCCCGAACGTTCGAACCGGAGGACACGATGGGTAACCCGCTGAAGAAGACCATGGTGTATCTCGGCCTCGCCGACGAGGAAGAGGTCTACGAGGAGGAGACGCAAGCTCCTGCCCGTGCTCACCGCGACCGCGAGCAGCGCGATCGGGAAGAGGCCGCTCCGGCCCCCGTGACGCCACTGCGCCGCCCTGTCGCCGTAAGGCAGCCTGCTGCCGGTACCGTGAACGAGATCCTCACGGTGCACCCGAAGCAGTACCGCGACGCCCAGCTGATCGCGGAGAGCTTCCGCGAGGGCGTGCCGGTCATCATCAACCTGTCCCAGATGAGCGATGCCGACGCGCGACGCCTCATCGACTTCGCCAGTGGTCTCTCCCTCGGCCTCTACGGCCGCATCGAGCGCGTGACGTCGAAGGTCTTCCTGCTGTCGCCGGAGAACATCGCGGTGTCGGGCCACGGGGGAATCGCACACGCAGACGCCGAGTCTGCAGGCTTCGACCAGTCGTAACCCGTGGAGCTGGTCTCCGTCCTCGCCAGCATCGTTCACCTGATGCTGCTGTTGTACATCCTCGTTCTCTTCGCGCGTCTGATCCTCGACTACATTCCGCTGTTCAACAGAGAGTGGCGTCCGACGGGTCCAGGCCTGATCCTGGCCGAGATCGTCTACACGATCACCGACCCCCCGATCCGGTTCTTCCGGCGCCTGATCCCGCCGTTGCGCATCGGAACACTGTCGCTGGACTTCGGATTCGCGCTCACCATGCTCGTGGTGCTGATCCTCATGAACATCGTCAGCCTCTTCACCTGAGAGACGCCCGACCCACCGGGCGTCGGCCCGACGAGTTCGTCGCGCACGGGTGTCGCAGCATCGCGTCTTTCAGACACGGGGACTATGCTTGGCTCCCAGGTGCGCGCCCCGGGTTCGCGCCACATCACGACCACGCCATACATCGAAACTGGCAAAAGAACTCATCGAAAGAGGAGCCACCCATGGCACTTACCCCGGATGACGTCGTCACCAAGCAGTTCCAGCACGTCCGTTTCAAGGACGGCTTCGACCCGGACGAGGTAGATGACTTCCTCGACGAGATCGTCATCGAGTGGCGCAAGGCCCTCGAGGAGAACGTCGAGTTGAAGGGCAAGCTGGCCGCCTACGAGTCCGGTGCGGCTCCCGAGGCTGCAGCCCCGGCTCCCGCCGTCGTCGAGGCCCCTGCGCCCGTCGCCGTCGCCGTCGCCGAGGTCCCGGAAGAGCCCGCAGCATCCGGTTCCGCGACCGCGACCGCAGGCATCATCGAGCTCGCGCAGCGTCTGCATGACGAACACGTCGCCGAGGGCGAGGCGAAGCGCAAGCAGCTCATCGTCGACGCCGAGGCAGAGGTGAAACGTATCCGCGGCGAGGCCGAGGCGAAGCAGCGCGAAGAGACCTCCCGCCTGGAGCGCGAGCGCAACTCGCTCGAGGCCCGCATCACCGAACTCCGCAACTTCGAGCGCGATTACCGCAATCAGCTGCGCGGCTACATCGAGGGCCAGCTTCGCGACCTCGACGAGAAGTCGGCGTCGACGGACTCGACGCCCGTTTCGGCGATCGGACTGTAGGTCGACCTTTTGCCAGGACGTCGTCCCCTTCGTCGTTCGGCGGCCGGTGCGATCGTTGCGGTTCTCGCAGCGCTCGTACTGGCCGCCGATCAGTTTGTGAAGCACCTCACGATCACCCAGCTGCCGCTGCAGGAGTCCGTTCCGGTGCTCGGAGGCTTCCTCCAGCTGTACTACGTCCGCAACCCCGGAGCGGCGTTCTCGCTCGGGTCCGAGGTGACCTGGATCTTCACGATCGCGCTGTCGATCGTCGCTGCCGTGATCATTTGGAAGGCGCTCGCGCTGCGCTCGCGGCTCTGGGCCGTCGTCTTCGGATGCCTGCTCGGCGGCGTGCTGGGTAACCTCACCGACCGACTGCTCCGCGAGCCGGGATTCCCCGTCGGCGAAGTCGTCGACATGATCTCGATGCCGTGGATGATGCCCGCGATCTTCAACGTCGCCGACATCTTCATCGTGACCGGGATGATCTCTGTCGCGCTGCTCGTCGTCTTCGGGCTCCGGTTCGACGGCACCCGCGATCGTGACCACGCTGCCGCGGAGGCCGAGGCATCGACATCCGGGAACCTGGATGAGACGGCGCCCGTCGACGAGGAGCACTGAACGGTGGAATCGCGGTCTCTTCCCGTCCCAGACGGTCTTGACGGCGCGCGTGTCGATGCCGCACTGGCCAAGATGCTCGGCTTTTCACGCACCTTCGCCGCTGATGTGGCGTCGGCCGGCGGCGTGAGGCTCGACGGCGTGACGCTCGCCAAGTCCGATCGTCTGCGTGGTGGCGGCTGGCTCGAGGTCGAATGGCGGCCGAAGGAGGAGCCGCGGATCATCCCGATCGCGGTACCCGATCTCGGTATCGTCCATGACGATGACGACATTGTCGTGGTCGACAAGCCGACCGGCGTCGCCGCGCACCCGTCGGTGGGCTGGGAGGGGCCGACCGTCGTCGGAGCCCTGGCGGCTGCAGGCTTCCAGGTCGCGACGAGCGGAGCGCCGGAGCGTCAGGGCATCGTGCATCGTCTCGACGTCGGCACCAGCGGACTCATGGTCGTCGCGAAGACAGAGACCGCGTACACCGCGCTGAAGCGCGCCTTCAAGGAGCGCACGGTCGAGAAGATCTACCATGCCGTCGTCCAGGGGCATCCCGATCCCCTCGCCGGAACCATCGATGCGCCGATCGGACGGCACCCGAACCACTCGTGGAAGTTCGCCGTGATCCCGGACGGCAAGCCGTCGGTCACGCACTACGAGACGATGGAGGCCTTTCCCGGGGCTTCGCTCCTGGAGATCCACCTCGAAACCGGCCGAACGCATCAGATCCGCGTGCACATGGCTGCGCACCGGCATCCCTGCGTGGGCGATCCGCTGTACGGTTCCGACCCGACGATGTCCGCCAGACTCGGTCTGACACGGCAGTGGCTGCACGCGCATCGGCTCGCCTTTCACCACCCCGCTACCGGCGACTGGGTGCAGCTCGAGTCCCCGTATCCGGAGGACTTCCGTCACGCGCTCGATGTGCTCCGGGGGGAGTGACCCTTTTGAGGGCGCCTCCTCTACGATCGGATTAGCGCGCGAGCCCATGACGCGCGTCTTAGGGAAAGGGAACGATCGATGCGTGTTGTGCCCTCCCGCCTGTTCGCGAAGGCGACGGAGACGTACGCGGGGCGGGTCGTCCTGACCGCCATGCCCGTGGGCATCGTTGCCGCGATTCTTATGACGGGAGTCGCCCAGGGAATCGTCCCGGTGGCTCTGACCGGCTCGGGCGGACAGTTCCAGATGAGCGCCGACTCATTTGAAGGCGCGGACGTCTCGCAATACGCCGGTGTCGCTGTCGACGCAGACGGCATCGAAAAGCCCGTCACTGTGGCGAACATCGAGAGCGCCACGATCCACGGCCTCTGCCAATCGGTCGTGACCGAGACACCGTTCGGGGCGATCGGAGTCGTCCTGAAGGCAGGACAGGACGGCCGGCCCGTCACCGCGACCGATCTGCAGATCGGAATGACCGGATCATCCGGTGACGCGTCGTTCGACGGCTTCCGGATCGGGGTCGATGCAGCCGATGTCAGCACCGACGCCACGGGCGGCGTCGGCGATTTCGGGCTCGACGCCGACACGGTATCGATCACGGATCTCCGGCAGACGGCATGGAGCACGCAGGCGTCCGTGCTGCGACTGCGCGGCATGTCGGTCGAGTTCACGGGGGGTGACGGGTGTTTCTGAGTGAGGTCGATCCTGACGGCGTCGAGCATCCGCTGACCCGCCGAGAGCTGCGGATGGTTACGCCCATGCCCATCCCCGCGCCTCCGGTGTCGCGCCGAGCGGCCGAGCCCGGTCAACCTCCCGAGCCCTGGCATCGGCTGCGACCGCTGATCGGCGGCCTGTTGCTGGTGCTCGCCGGTTTCGAGATCTTCCTGTCAGGGCGTTTCGGACTCGGTTCGCTTCGCGTCCAGCTCGGGGGAGATGGCCTGATCCCCGTGATCATCCCGGCACTGCTGGTGCTCCTCGGGCTCCTCGCTGTCGCCATCCCGCGCCAGCATGTGGTCCTCGGACTGATCGCGCTCGTGGTCGCGCTGTCCTCGTTGGTGGGCGTGAATCTCGGGGGATTCATCGTGGGGATGCTCCTGGCCGGGATCGGCGGAGTGCTCGTCGTCGCATGGATGCACCCCGAGCAGAGAGCCTCGCCCAGGCGCAGAGCGCGCCGTGATGGCACGAACGGAAGGATGTCGCGATGAATCGACGTCGTCATCTCATCGCCGCGGCGGTGGCCGCGACTCTCGTCGTCGCCCCGCTGAGCGTCGGCGCCGCGGCCGCTCCAGGGACGCACCCGACGCTGTTCGGCATCGATCTGTGCATCCCGATTCTGCTGCCCTGTCCGGAACCGAAGCCGCCGACGGTGCCCGTCCCGAATCCGAGCACGCCGACGACTCCCTCGCAGCCGCCGACCGTCCCGACTCAGCCGAAGCCGCCGACGGTACCGGAGCCTCCCACGACTCCGGAGGCTCCCGCCGAGCCCGGTGCGCCGGCTTCACCGAGCGGCCCTGCCGTCCCTGCTCCGGCAGCCCCGGCAGCCCCGGCAACGCCGGCAACGCCGGGCTCCCCGGCGACGTCGGAGGGGCAGCAGAACGATACGCATCCGCCCGCTGAGGTGACGCAGGCGTCAACAGAGGTGGAGGACGCCGCACCACGCCCCTTGGGCGGGCCGGGGAGGGGCGACGTCACGGGCAGGAACGCGCAGCGGGTCTCCGCACCCTTCGATCGCGGGGCACCGATGTTCGCCGGGATATCCACCATCTTGCGAGCGAGGACGCTGTCGTTCGCAGGGGTCCAGGCGATCGAGCTCGTCACCGTGGCCACTTCGGACGGGCAGAGGGTCCGCGTGCTGAGGATCACGGCCGATGCGCTCGCGATCACGGGCTTCGTACTCACGGTACGTCCGAGCGAGGGGCCGGTGCTCGAGACGACCGCCGACGCGGTGACGTTCGATGGCGGTGTGATCCTCTACGCCTCCACGATCACGGGTATGTCGCCGGACGGTGGAGAGCTGACTCTCGGAACCGAAGCTCTGCCGACGCAGGAGGCGATCGCCGAGCGGCTGCGCACCGTCGACATGGAACTGGTCGGGATGACGGCCGACTCGATCTCCTCCGAAAGTCCCCAGCAGCGAGTCCTGGAGTCGCGACCTCGGTGATGTCGCAGGTCTCGGGGAGACTGTATCGATGAGTATCGAGGTGCGGCCGGCGACAGTGTTCGAGGATGTCGCGAGGCTCGTGGGGCCGAAGAAGCCGACTTCGAACGTCTGCTTCTGCCTGAGTTACCGCATCGGCAGCAAGGAGAATCTCTCGTTGACCGGACAGGCGCGTGCCGACCGGGTTCGCCAGCTGTGCGAGCAGGATCCGCCCCCGGGGGTCATCGCGTACCTCGACGATGAGCCGGTCGGCTGGGCGGCTGTGCACCCGCGACGCGACACGAGTTTCGCGCGGAACCGGCTGATCCCGCACGTCGACGGCCTCGACGTGTGGTCGCTGTGGTGCTTCCGGGTGCGTCCCGGGTATCGGAAGCAGGGCGATCTCGCATGCGCTGATCGAGGGAGCGGTCGCTCATGCGCAGAGAGCGCGGCGCGCCGGCGATCGAGGGGTACCCGCTCGACAACGGCGGCGAGAAGGTGAATCTGACGATGGCCTACGTCGGCACGAGACGGCTCTTCGAGGACGCCGGCTTCGAGAAGGCGGCCGACACCGGATCGGTGCTCGACGGCTTCCCGCGCGTGCTCATGCGGCTCGATCTGCGATGAGTCCGGCGCTCTGACCTGCAACGTCGGATGCCGAAAGTAGACTCGAACCCATGGCATCCGACTCCTTCGTTCACCTGCACGTGCACAGCGAGTACTCGATGCTGGATGGTGCTGCGCGGGTCGGGCCGCTGATCCAGGAGGCCGTGAAACAGGGGATGCCAGCCGTCGCGGTGACCGACCACGGCAACACGTTCGCCGCCTTCGAGTTCTACAAGACGGCGAAGGATGCCGGCATCAAGCCGATCATCGGCATCGAGGCGTACGTCACCCCGGGTACGCACCGCAGCGACAAGACGCGAGTGCGCTGGGGATCGCCCGAGCAGCAGCGTGACGACGTCTCCGGTTCGGGTGCGTACACGCACATGACCCTCCTCAGCGAGACGACCGAGGGCATGCACAACCTCTTCCGGCTCTCGTCTCTGGCGAGCATGGAGGGCTACTACTTCAAGCCCCGCATGGACCGCGAGATCCTGCAGAAGTACTCCAAGGGGCTCATCGCCACGACGGGCTGCCCCTCGGGCGAGATCCAGACCCGTCTGCGCCTCGGGCAGTACGACGCCGCGCGCGCGGCGGCGGCCGAGTTCCAGGACCTCTTCGGCAAGGAGAACTACTTCGCCGAGATCATGGACCACGGCCTCTCCATCGAGCGCCGGATCATGACCGACCTGCTGAAGATCTCCAAGGATCTCAGCATCCCCCTCGTCGGCACCAACGACCTGCACTACACGCACCAGCACGACGCCACCAGCCACGCCGCTCTGCTCTGCGTGCAGTCGGGATCGACGCTCGACGACCCGAACCGCTTCAAGTTCGACGGCGACGGCTACTACGTGAAGTCCGCCGCCGAGATGCGGCAGATCTTCCGCGACAACCCAGAGGCCTGCGACTCGACGCTGCTCATCGCCGAGCGCTGTGACGTCGAGTTCAACACCAGCGCGAACTACATGCCCAACTTCCCGGTGCCGCAGGGCGAGACCGAGGAGAGCTGGTTCATCAAGGAGGTCGAGCAGGGCCTGCAGATGCGGTACCCGCACGGCATCCCCGATGACGTCCGCAAGCGCGCCGAGTACGAGTCCGGCGTCATCACCCAGATGGGATTCCCCGGCTACTTCTTGGTGGTCGCCGACTTCATCAACTGGGCCAAGAAGAACGGCATCCGGGTCGGCCCGGGTCGTGGTTCCGGCGCCGGATCCATGGCCGCGTACGCCATGGGGATCACGGACCTCGACCCGATCGCGCATGGCCTCCTCTTCGAGCGCTTCCTCAACCCGGACCGCGTCTCGATGCCCGACTTCGACGTCGACTTCGATGATCGCCGCCGCTCCGAGGTGATCCAGTACGTCACCGCGAAGTACGGCGACGAGCGCGTCGCGCAGATCGTGACCTACGGCACGATCAAGGCGAAACAGGCGCTGAAGGATGCCGGTCGCGTGCTCGGCTTCCCGTTCAGCATGGGGGAGAAGCTCACCAAGGCGATGCCGCCGGCCGTGATGGGCAAGGACATGCCGCTGGACGGGATGTTCGACTCGACACATCCGCGCTACAAGGAGGCCAGCGAGTTCCGGGTCGTCATCGAGACCGACCCGGAGGCGAAGACGGTCTTCGACACGGCGCTGGGGCTGGAGAACCTGAAACGTCAGTGGGGCGTGCACGCGGCCGGTGTCATCATGTCGTCCGACCCGCTGATCGACATCATCCCGATCATGAAGCGGGAGCAGGACGGCCAGATCGTCACGCAGTTCGACTACCCCTCGTGCGAGTCCCTCGGACTCATCAAGATGGACTTCCTCGGGCTGCGGAACCTGACGATCATCTCCGACGCGCTGGCGAACATCAAGCTCAACCGCGGCGAAGACCTCGTGCTCGAAGAACTCGCCCTTGACGATCAGGGCTCTTACGACCTGCTCGCCCGTGGTGACTCGCTCGGCGTGTTCCAGCTCGACGGCGGGCCGATGCGCTCGCTGATGCGCCTGATGAAGCCCGACAACTTCGGCGACATCTCGGCGCTCATCGCGCTGTACCGTCCGGGTCCGATGGGTGCGAACTCGCACACCAACTACGCCCTGCGCAAGAACGGCCTCCAGGAGATCACGCCGATCCACCCCGAGCTCTCGGAGTCGATCGCCGACATCCTGGACGAGTCCTACGGCCTGATCATCTACCAGGAGCAGGTGATGGCGATCGCCCAGCGGGTGGCCGGCTTCTCGCTCGGGCAGGCCGACATCCTCCGTCGCGCGATGGGCAAGAAGAAGAAATCCGAACTGGACAAGCAGTACGCCGGCTTCCAGGCCGGCATGCACGCCAACGGGTACTCGGACGGCGCCGTGAAGGCGATCTGGGACATCCTGCTGCCCTTCTCCGACTACGCCTTCAACAAAGCGCACTCCGCCGCCTACGGCGTGATCTCGTACTGGACCGCATACCTCAAGGCGCACTATCCCGCCGAGTACATGGCGGCGCTGCTCACCAGCGTCGGCGACTCCAAGGACAAGATGGCGCTGTACCTCAACGAGTGCCGCCGCATGGGCATCAAGGTGCTTCCGCCGGACGTCGGGCAGTCCATCAACTTCTTCGCCGCAGTCGGAGAAGACATCCGCTTCGGCCTCGGTGCGGTGCGCAACGTGGGCAGCAACGTGGTCGACGGCATCGTGCAGGCCCGCCAGGAGGAGAACTTCGCGTCGTTCCACGACTTCCTGAGCAAGGTCCCGCTGCACGTCGCCAACAAGCGCACCGTGGAGTCGCTGATCAAGGCAGGGGCGTTCGACTCGCTCGGACACACCCGCCGCGCCCTCATGGAGATCCACGAGGATGCAGTGGAGCAGATCGTCCTCGACAAGCGTCGCGAGGCCCACGGCGAGGTCGGCTTCGACTTCGACAGCCTCTGGGACGAACCGCAGCACGATGCGAAGGTGCCGGATCGCCCGGAGTGGACGAAGAAGGACAAGCTGGCGTTCGAGCGCGAGATGCTCGGACTCTACGTCTCCGACCACCCGCTCGCCGGACTCGAGGTCCCGCTGGCGAAGCACGCCTCGATCTCGATCCATGACCTGAACAACTCCGAGGACATCCAGGACGGCGAGCAGGTCACCGTCGCCGGGCTCGTCACCAGCGTGCAGCACCGCGTGGCGAAGTCCAGCGGCAACCCGTACGGCATGATCACCGTCGAGGACTTCAACGGCGAGGTCACCGTGATGTTCATGGGCAAGACCTACACCGAGTTCCAGCTCGTGCTGCAGCAGGACTCGATCCTTGCGGTGCGCGGACGCGTCTCGCGCCGCGACGACGGGCTGAATCTCCATGCCCAGTCGGCCTTCGCCCCCGACGTCGGCTCGTTCGATGCGGCCGGACCGCTTGCGCTGGTGCTGGCCGAGCAGCGTGCCACGGAGCGCGTGATGAACGAGCTCGCCGACGTGCTGCGTCGGCACTCCGGAGACACCGAAGTCGTGCTGCGCGTGCACCGCGGCGGCACCGCGAAGGTGTTCGACGTGCCGATGCCGGTCAAGGTGACCGCCGACCTGTTCGGTGACCTCAAGTCTCTGCTCGGCCCGTCCTGTCTGGGATGACCGGGTAGTATCGGGACGCGTTGGGAGCGCGGAACGACCCCGCCGCGCACCGCGACGAAAGGACGATTATGAGCACCGACCAGCCCGAGATCACTGACGGCGAGAGCGAACCGTTCATCGAGGACGGAGTCCTCTACGACGATGAGGTCACACCCGAGTACGGTGTCCTCGGCTTCACCCTTCGCGAGCTGCTGATCGTCGCTGTCTGGGCGATCGCCTTCGTCTTCTCGTTCTTCCCCCTCGTGGGCAGTGCGTCGATCTGGGCGCTCGGAATCCAGTGGATCCTGCCGATCGGCCTGCCGACGGTCGCGGTCTTCCTGCTGGTCCTTCGCCGGTTCTCGCCGGACGGCATCCGCAGGGTCGGCTCGCTCGGCATCGACCAGTTCGCGTCGGTCGCCTTCTCGGTCTCGGCGACCGTGTGGCTCGGCAGCCTGTGGGGCGCCGTGGCCGCTTCGATCGAATACGGCAGCTGGACGCTGCCCTGGAACGTGCTTCTCCAGGTGCTGGCAGCTCTCGCACTCGTCGCCTTCACGGTCTTCGCGCCGATCATCCCCGCCCTCAAGGAAGACTTCCAGGGGCGTCTCGTCACGCTGGCACACCGTAATGCGAATCCGGTCCGACCCGTGATCGCGCGCCCGAAGCAGGTCGCCACAGCGACCGCAGATGCCGATCCCGACATCGAAGCCGACGAGCCTGCTGCCAGCTCGGACACTGCGGGCGATGAATCGGCCACGATGGTGCTCGATGTCGAACTGTCCGGTGAGCACACGACGGACGAGATCGTGCGCTCCGATGTCGCGGGCCAGGTGCCGATCGGCGCTCACGCCTCGAATGGGGACACCGGTACCGAGGACACCACGTCCGAGGACGCGTATGTGCCTTCGTACTCCCGACGGTCGCGGGGGCAGGATGCTGAAGAGCCGTCCGATCCGAATGCTGAGCCCGCCCTCGAGGCGGATGACGTCACCGATCTCGACGCCACGAACCCGCGCGAGCAGGCTCCAGCCCCGCAGCCGTTCTGGATCCTCGCGCCGACCGAGCGCGACGTCCACGACGAGCGTGGGGAGACGTTGTTCCGGATCGGCCCAGACGCCTGGGCGCTCGTGATCGAGGACAGGGGCGGCGCCTATGTCGTGCGGCACGACGACGGACGCGTCGGCTACCTGCACGACGTCGCAGACATCGCGAAGGGCTAGAACGTGCGCACCATCGATCTCCGCGGGCGAGAGCTCTCGCCCGCCGCCATGCTCGCGGCCGTGCCGCGTGCCGTCCAGGCCCGCGCCGAGGCCCTGGAGGCCGCGACACGCATCGTCGACGATGTGCGCGAACGCGGTGAGGAGGCGCTGCGGGAGCAGGCCGAGCGTTTCGACGGAGTCGCCGGACATGCCGTACGCGTTCCCCAGGCTCACATCGACGAGGCTCTGGCTTCCGTCGACCCCGCCGTGCGCGCCGCTTTCGAAGAGGCCATCAGCCGGGTGCGGCAGGGATCCGCTGCTCAGGTGCCGTCCGCCCGGGCCACCGAGATCGGCGCGGGTGCGCGCATCACCCAGCGCTGGCAGCCTGTCGGCAGAGTCGGCGTCTACATCCCCGGCGGCAAGGCGCCGCTGTCCTCGAGCGTCATCATGAACGTCGTCCCCGCGCAGGTCGCGGGAGTCCAGCAGATCGCACTCGCATCTCCGGCGCAGTCCGACCAGGGCGGGCGCGTGCACCCGACGATCCTCGCCGCGGCCGGCCTTCTCGGCATCAGCGAGGTCTACGCGATGGGCGGCGCCGGCGCCATCGGCGCCTTCGCCTGGGGCGTGCCGGCCCTCGGCCTCGACCCCGTCGACGTCGTCTCCGGTCCTGGCAACAACTACGTCGCCTCCGCGAAGCGCGCCGTCGCCGGTGTCGTGGGCACCGATTCCGAAGCAGGCGCCACCGAGATCCTCATCGTCGCCGATGCGCACGCCGACCCCCGTCTCGTCGCCGCTGACCTCATCAGCCAGGCCGAGCACGACGAGCAGGCATCGGCCGTGCTCGTCACCGACTCACCCGACCTCGCCGACCGGGTCGCGGTCGAGGTCGAGCGGCAGGCGGCGGTCACGCGGCACAGCGTCCGGGTCGGCGCGGCGCTGGAAGGTCCGCAGTCCGCGATCGTCCTGGTGGACGACCGCGCGATGGCTACAGCGTTCAGCAACGCCTACGCTCCGGAGCACCTCGAGCTCCACCTCGAGGACGCGAGCGCGGCGGCATCCGCGTTCACGAACGCCGGTGCGGTCTTCGTCGGAGACCAGACTCCGGTCAGCCTCGGCGACTACATGGCAGGCAGCAATCACGTCCTCCCGACCGGTGGGCAGGCCCGCTACGCCCCAGGGCTCGGCGCCTACACGTTCCTGCGTCCTCAGCAGGTGATCGAGTACGACCACGCGGCCCTCGCCGCGGTGCGGGAGGGGGTGGTCGCCATGGCGGCCGCCGAGCTCCTGCCCGCGCACGGTGAAGCGATCGAGGCTCGCTTCACGGCGTAGGTTAGACGACATGCATTGCCCCTTCTGCCGTCATCCGGATTCCCGAGTGATCGACTCGCGCACCAGCGATGATGGACTCTCGATCCGTCGACGCCGCCAGTGCCCCGAGTGCGGCGGGCGGTTCACGACGACGGAGACCGCCAGCCTGAACGTGATCAAGCGATCCGGCGTGATGGAGCCGTTCAGTCGTGAGAAGGTGATCGCCGGCGTCCGCAAGGCCTGCCAGGGGCGCCCGGTGACCGAGGCCGATCTCGCCATCCTCGCCCAGCGCGTCGAGGAGGCGGTCCGTCAGACCGGGGTGTCGCAGCTCGACACCAACGAGATCGGACTGGCCATTCTCGGTCCGCTGCGCGACCTCGACCGGGTGGCCTATCTGCGCTTCGCGAGCGTCTACCAGGCGTTCGACTCGCTGGACGACTTCGAGAGCGCGATCACCGAGCTGCGCCGCGACCACGAGAAGCCCGTCGCCGACCGGTAACCTGGCAGGGATGTATCCGCTGCTCTTCCGCGCCGTCCTGTCGCGCTTCGACCCCGAGTTCGCCCACCATGCCGGCATGGCGGTGATCCGCATCCTGGGCGTGCCGCCGTTCTCGTGGGCGACCCGCGCGCTGACCCGCCCGGATCCGGCGCTGCAGGTCGAGGCCCTCGGTCTCACCTTCCCTTCGCCGTTCGGCATCGCGGCAGGGTTCGACAAGAACGCCGTCGGAGTGCGCGGCCTCGCCGCCCTCGGGTTCGGCCACGTCGAGATCGGAACCGTGACAGCGATCCCGCAGGAGGGAAATCCCAAGCCCCGACTCTTCCGGCTGATCGCGGACCGTGCGGTCATCAACCGCATGGGCTTCAACAATGCCGGAGCGGATGCTGCGGCTCGTCGCCTCGCGCAGTTGCGTCGAGGTGCGCCTGACACCGTCATCGGCGTGAACATCGGCAAGAGCAGAGTCGTCGAGGTGGAGAACGCCACGGCCGACTACGTCGCCTCGGCGTCGAAGCTCGCGCCACTGGCCGACTATCTCGCCGTCAACGTGTCGTCCCCCAACACGCCCGGCCTTCGCGGCCTGCAGGCCGTCGAGACCCTCGCACCGCTGCTGCGCGCGGTGCGAGCAGCGGCGGGGGAGACCCCGCTGCTGGTGAAGATCGCGCCCGACCTCCCGGACGCGGAGATCACCGCGATCGCACAGATGGCGGTCGCGGAGGGTCTGGCCGGCATCATCGCCCACAACACGACGATCAGCCGCGACGGCCTGCGCACCGATGCCGCCACGGTCGACGCGGCCGGCGCCGGCGGGCTGTCGGGCGCACCGCTGAAGGAGCGGTCGCTCCAGGTGCTCCGCGTCGTGCGAGCGGCCGTGCCGGAGGACTTCTGCGTGATCGCCGTCGGCGGTGTCGAGACCGCCGAAGACGTGCAGGAGCGGCTGGATGCCGGCGCCACCCTGGTGCAGGGGTATACGGCGTTCCTTTACCGCGGCCCGTTCTGGGGTCGCGAGATCAACCGCGGTCTGCGCCGAGGCTGACTCCCGACGAGAAAGGCCTCATGCTCCTTGAAGCATGAGGCCTTTCTCGCACGACGCGTGCGTCAGGCCGGGTACTGGCCGCGCTTGACCTGCGGCTTGGGCAGGCGCATGAAACGCATCTGCAGTGCGCGCATCGCCGCATACCAGCCCAGCCCCTTCTCCATGCGCTCCTTGCCGAACTTCTCGGCGGCCTTGCGCTTGACGCGCAGACCGAGCAGGATCATCCCGCCGACGGAGATCAGCAGGTACGCCATCATCACGAGGTACGCGTAATAGGCGATCGCGAGGTTCGCCGGTGCGAGGGATGCCAGGATGACCAGCACCATCACCGCCATCACGAACTCAGCGGGATGCCAGCCGGCATCCACGTAGTCGCGCACCCAACGGCGCTGCGGACCCTTGTCGCGGGGCGGCAGGTACTTGTCCTCACCCGCTGCCATCCCGGCCTGAGCGCGCGCGCGGCGCTCGTTCAGCTCAGCGCGCGCTGCCGCTTTGGCTTCTTTCGTGTTCGCGACCAGGGGGCGGCGGCGTGCGGCCTCCTGCTGTGCGCGGGTGGGCGTCGCGCGTCCCTTTCCGACGGCTGGCGTCTCAGAGGCGTCGTCATTCGTCGATGGGGAGGCAGGGGTATGGGCCACGAGGTTCCTCGGTTCGCTACAGGGGTTCGCCTTAAGATTACTCGCATGAACTCTCTCGCCCCTTCCAGCGAATCAAATCAGTCTCCTGAAGCCGAGCCGGCGATCACCGAGGCCGTCGCGACCGGCATCCCCGCGGCTCTGGCGGACCTGGGTGATCTCGTCCGCATCCCCGGCATCGCCTGGCCCGCGTTCGATCAGAGCGAGCTGGAGCGCAGCGCCGCCGCCGTCGCCGCGCTGGCGACCGGAACCGGCGTCTTCGACGAGGTGCGCGTGCTGCGCGCCGCCGTCCCGGGCACGGCCGAGCACGGCCAGCCTGCGGTGCTCGCGACGCGAGCTGCCCGCAACGGGAAGCCGACCATCCTGCTGTACGCCCATCACGATGTGCAGCCCCCAGGAGACGACGAGCTCTGGGAGACCCCGCCGTTCGAGCCGACCGTGCACGGCGGTCGCCTCTACGGACGCGGTGCCGCCGACGACAAGGCCGGGATCATGGCGCACATCGCGTCGTTGCGGGCGGTCGCCGAGGTGCTCGGCGACGACCTGGAACTCGGCGTGTCGATGTTCATCGAGGGGGAGGAGGAGTACGGCTCGCGTTCGTTCGCCCAATTCCTCGCCGACAACAAGGAGGCGCTGCGCGCCGACGCCATCGTCGTCGCCGACTCGGGCAACTGGGACTCTGTCGTTCCAGGTCTGACCGTGTCCCTGCGCGGGAACGCCCGGTTCACCATGCGGGTTCGCACGCTCGATCATGCCTCCCACTCCGGGATGTTCGGCGGCGCCGTTCCCGACGCGATGATGGCGACGGTGAAGCTCCTGTCGACCCTGTGGAACGAAGACGGCTCCGTCGCCGTCGAGGGGATGACGCAGCGCGATGCTCCGACTCCGGACTACACCGAGGAGACGCTGCGGGACGAGGCGGGTCTTCTGCCGGGGACCTCGCCGATCGGCGACGGAACCATCCTCAGCCGGATCTGGAACAAGCCGTCGATCACCGTCATCGGCATCGACGCGACGAGCGTCGCGGCAGCATCCAACACCCTGCTCCCTGAGGTGACCGTCGTGATCAGCGCCCGCGTCGCGCCGGGGCAGACCGGCGAGGAGGCATACGAGGCGCTCCAGCAGCATCTGCGCGCGCACGCGCCGTTCGGTGCGGAGCTGACGTTCAGCGATGCCGACCTCGGCAACGGTTTCCTCGTGGACACCAGCGGCTGGGCTGTCGCGCTGACCCGCGATGCGATGCGCGACGGCTATGGAGCCGCTCCCGTCGACCTCGGTGTCGGTGGGTCCATCCCGTTCATCGCCGACCTCGTGCGCGAGTTCCCTGAGGCGCAGATCCTCGTCACAGGCGTGGAGGATCCGCACTCCCGCGCGCACAGCCCGAACGAGTCGCTGCACCTGGAGACGTTCCGCCATGCGGTTGCGTCCGAGGCACTGTTGCTCAGCAGGATGAACGAGATCACGCTGCCGAGCTGATCATCGGCGCGGCTTTCCCCCGTCCTCGCCGTGTGCACGGGTGGCGACGGTACAATCGATGGGAAAGCCGCGCCCGTCGCGGCCCGTCACAAGGAGCGACATGAGCGACACCACACTGACTGCAGAGACCACCCGCGCCCACGGCGTCAACCTGACCGAGGCCGCAGCCCTCAAGGTCAAGAACCTCCTCGAGCAGGAGGGGCGCGACGACCTTCGCCTGCGCGTCGCCGTTCAGCCCGGCGGATGCTCCGGACTCATCTACCAGCTCTACTTCGACGAGCGCTACCTCGAAGGCGACGAGACCGTCGACTTCGACGGTGTCGAGGTCATCATCGACAACATGAGCGTCCCGTATCTCGACGGCGCGTCGATCGATTTCAAGGACACGATCTCGGAGCAGGGCTTCACGATCGACAACCCGAATGCGGCCGGCAGCTGCGCCTGCGGCGACAGCTTCCACTGACTCCGGACCCCCGTCAACCTGCGTGGTTGGCATGAATCGGGTGTGAGGTTGCCCTAGACTTGAGGCGTGCCCTGTCCGCGATCTGAAAGGTGCATCGTGCCCTCGAAACACCGCCTTCGTTGGGCCGCTCTCCCTCTGGGAGTTGCGGCAGCTGTGGTTCTGGCGGGATGTACTCCCACAGAGGCGAACGGCTTTCTCCCGGGCTTCGTAGAAGGTGGTCCCGCAACCACGAATCAGACGGAGCGCGTCTCCGCACTCTGGGTGAACTCGTGGATCGTACTCCTCGCGGTGGGCGTGATCACGTGGGGCCTGATGGCCTGGGCCGCGATCGCATACCGGCGTCGCAAGGGCCAGGTCGGCCTGCCGGTGCAGCTGCGCTACAACATGCCGATCGAGATCTTCTACACGATCGTGCCGCTCATCCTTGTGCTGGGCATGTTCTTCTTCACGGCTCGCGATCAGTCGGAGATCGAGGCGAAGTGGGATGACCCCGACGTCGAGATCACCGCGATCGCCAAGCAATGGGCGTGGGACTTCCAGTACGACGGCGAGGACGAGGACGACTCGGACGCCGTGTGGACGATGGGCGTTCAGGCGCAGCCCGACAAGGAAGGCAACATCGATCAGTCGCAGTTGCCGACCCTGGTGCTCCCGGTCGACCAGAAGATCACGATCGACCTCCAGTCGCGCGACGTCATCCACTCGTTCTGGATCATCGATTTCCTCTACAAGAAGGACATGTACATCGGGAAGGACAATTCCTGGTCCTTCATCCCCACGCGCGTCGGTGAATACAAGGGCAAGTGCGCCGAACTCTGCGGCGAGTACCACTCGATGATGCTCTTCAATGTGAAGGTCGTCGAACAGGACGAGTACGACGCATACGTCGAGTCGCTCCGCGAGAAGGGCAACACCGGCAGCATCACCGACGCCTACGACCGTCTCGGCAACTTCCCGGGCACGGGACCGTCCGACTCCGGAGAAGAGTCCCACTCCGAGGAAGAGGGAGAGTAAGCCATGTCGACCAACTCTGAATCCGGCGTCGCTCACCGCTCCCGCCCCAACGCCCTGCCCGCCCGCCAGGCCGCTCTGATGAGCTCCTCGCGCGTGGAGCAGAAGGGCAACATCGTCGTCAAGTGGATCACCTCCACCGACCACAAGACCATCGGGTACATGTACCTGATCGCGTCCGTGCTGTTCTTCCTCCTCGGCGGCGTGATGGCACTCGTCATCCGTGCCGAGCTGTTCGCCCCCGGGATGCAGATCGTCCCGACCAAGGAGCAGTACAACCAGCTCTTCACGATGCACGGCACGATCATGCTGCTGATGTTCGCGACGCCGCTGTTCGCCGGATTCGCCAACGCGATCCTGCCTCTGCAGATCGGGGCACCCGACGTGGCGTTCCCGCGTCTGAACGCCTTCGCGTTCTGGCTGTTCCTGTTCGGCTCGACGATCGCCGTCGCCGGCTTCCTCACCCCGCAGGGTGCGGCTTCCTTCGGCTGGTTCGCGTATCAGCCGCTCGCCGGCGCGACGTTCTCGCCCGGTGCGGGCGGAAACCTCTGGATGCTGGGACTCGGCATCTCGGGTTTCGGCACCATTCTCGGTGCGGTGAACTTCATCACCACGGTCATCACGATGCGCGCTCCTGGCATGACGATGTGGCGCATGCCGATCTTCTCCTGGAACACGCTGATCACGAGCCTTCTGGTGATCATGGCGTTCCCGGTGCTGGCCGCCGCGATCTTCGCCGCCGGTGCGGACCGCGTGCTCGGCGCGCACATCTACGACCCGGCCAACGGCGGCGTGCTGCTCTGGCAGCACCTGTTCTGGTTCTTCGGGCACCCCGAGGTGTACATCATCGCGCTGCCGTTCTTCGGCATCGTTTCGGAGATCTTCCCGGTGTTCAGCCGCAAGCCGATCTTCGGATACAAGACCCTCGTCTACGCGACGATCGCCATCGCCGCACTTTCGGTCGCCGTGTGGGCCCACCACATGTACGTCACCGGATCGGTGCTGCTGCCGTTCTTCGCACTGATGACCATGCTCATCGCGGTTCCGACCGGCGTGAAGATCTTCAACTGGATCGGCACCATGTGGCGAGGGTCCGTGACCTTCGAGACCCCGATGGTCTTCGCGCTCGGCTTCCTGGTGTCGTTCGTCTTCGGCGGTCTCACCGGCGTCATCCTCGCCGCCCCGCCGCTGGACTTCCATCTCAGCGACTCGTACTTCGTCGTCGCCCACTTCCACTACGTCGTCTTCGGCACCGTCGTGTTCGCGATGTTCGCCGGCTTCTACTTCTGGTGGCCGAAGTGGACCGGGCGCATGCTCAACGAGCGCCTCGGCTACGTGCACTTCTGGATGCTGTTCATCGGCTTCCACATGACCTTCCTCATCCAGCACTGGCTCGGCGTCGACGGAATGGTTCGCCGCTACGCGGACTACTCCGCCGCCGACGGCTGGACCTGGCAGAACCAGGTGTCCACGATCGGTGCGATCATCCTCGGTGCGTCGATGCTGCCGTTCTTCCTGAACGTGTGGATCACCGCTCGCAAGGCGCCGAAGGTCACGGTCAACGACCCGTGGGGCTACGGAGCATCGCTCGAGTGGGCGACGTCCTGCCCGCCGCCGCGTCACAACTTCACCTCGATTCCGCGGATCCGCAGCGAGCGTCCCGCCTTCGACCTGAATCACCCGGAGGCGGCAGAGTTCGCCACCACGGCACCCGTCGAGCGAGAGGTCCACTGAGCCATGCGTGACAACGTCATTCTCTGGTGGGTGCTGACCGCGTTCTTCGCGCTCGTCGGCGTCGTCTACACCGGATGGAACATTCTGGCCCACCCCGATCTCGAGATCGTGAACCGGATCGAGTGGGTCGGTACGGTCGCCCTGTTCTTCACCGCGTTCATGGGTGCGATGATCGCGTTCTACCTCGACCGCACTCACGCGGCTCAGGGAGGCGAACTGCCAGAGGACATCCTCACCGCGGACATCGACGACGGTGACCCGGAGCTCGGTGAGTTCAGCCCGTGGTCCTGGTGGCCGATCGTCCTCGCAGGATCCGCAGCGATCTTCATCGTCGGACTGGCTGTCGGCCACTTCCTGCTTCCGATCGGCCTCGCGGTCTTCGTCGTCGCGATCGTCGGCTGGGTGTACGAGTACTACCGCGGCAACTTCGCCCGCTGATCGATACGAAGAAGGCCCCCGGAGAGAAACCGGGGGCCTTCTTCTGTCTGCGGCGCTCTCAGATCCGTTCGCCCACCGTGCGACGGCGGGTCAGGAGCACCGAGGTGGAGGCCAGCAGGCCGACCAGGGCAACGGCGATGACCAGATAGAGCCCGGGGCGGTATGCGGCGATGCTGGTCGCCGTCGTGGCGCTGATCAGGCTGGTCGCCACAGCCAGGACGATCGCGCCGCCGATCTGACCGGATGTCTGCACCAGCCCGGATGCCAGGCCCTGCTCCTCGTCGGCGATGCCCTCCGTCGCCTGGACCATGACGGCCGAGAAGCCGATCGCGAAGCCGAGACCCAGCAGCAGAAAGCTCGGCAGGTAGTCGACGAAGTACGCCGGGTCGGGACTGCCACCGCGCAGGATGAACCACAGGTATCCCAGCACGAACGCGGTCATCGACGCGATGATCATCGGCGTGGTGCCGAAGCGGTCGATGAACCGCCCGGCGAATGGTGAGAGGATCGCGACGATGATGCCGGCTGGCGCCAGTGCGAGCGCCATCTGCAGTGGCTCCCAGCCGAGCGTGTTCTGGAGGTACAGCGACACGATGGTCTGGAAGCTGATGTATGAGCCGAAGATCGCCATGGCGGCGAGGTTGGCGCGCACGATCGACGTCACCTTGAATATGCTGAGGCGGACGAGGGGGTACCGCACCTTGCTCTCGGTCACGAAGAAGGCGCCGAGCAGGAGCACGGCGACCACCAGCGTGAGGATGACCCCGCCGGTGAAGCCGGTCTCCGGCGCCGTGACGATCGTGTACACGGCGGCGAGCATGCCGCCGGTGAGCATGGCCGCTCCGGCGAGGTCGATGCGTCCTCGCTCGGTCTCCTGTGCCCGGGGCACCACGATGAACGCGGCGACCAGCACGATCGCTACGGCGACGACGGGCGCGAAGAAGGTCAGCCGCCAGTCGATTCCGGTCAGCAGTCCGGACATGATCAGTCCCGAGGCGTAGCCGGTCGCACCGAAGACCGTGAAGATCGACAGCGCTCGATTGCGGTCGTGACCTTGCTTGAAGGTGGTGGTGATGATCGAGAGTGCAGCCGGGGCTGTAAAGGCGGCGGCGATCCCCTTGACGACACGGCTGGCGATGAGGAGGGCGCCGTCGTCGACGATACCGCCGACGAGAGAAGCGATCCCGAAGACCACCAGGGCGGCGAGGAAGACGCGCCGTCGGCCGAGCAGGTCGGAAGCGCGACCGCCCAGCAGCAGGAGGCCGCCGTACCCGAGGATGTAGCCGTTCACGATCCATTGCAGATTAGTGGTGTCGAGTCCCAGCTCGGCGCCGATGGAGGGCAGGGCGACGCCGACCATGGAGACGTCGAGGGCGTCCAGGAACATGGCGAGCCCGGCGACGAAGAGGATGGCCCAGAGTTTGAGACCCCATCGACGATTCGTCGACGGGGAGATTGTCGGGGAACTGAGATCTGGTTGCGTAAGTGTCACGTCGATCAACGTACATGCCGGTGCATTTGATGTCAACGCATTGAATGCGATGTCATTAAATGTTTACACATGCTACGCTGATGTCATGAAATCGGCACCGGATGGCGATGTCTGCATGAAGTGGTCCGAGACGCTGCGCACCTACCACAACGCCTCCTGCGAGCTGGAGAGCGAACTCCAGTCGCAGCACGAGCTCGGGCTCAGCGAGTTCGAAGTCCTTCAGGCTCTCGCCGTGCACAGCGATCGCGATGCGGATCCGCAGGTCAGGATGAAAGCGCTCGAGGCGGAGATGTACCTGAGTCAGAGTGCGTTGTCGCGCACGGTGTCCCGACTCGAGAAGGCGGGCCTGGTAGAACGAGGTGAGTGCGATTTCGACCGTCGTGCGAGCTTCCTCACGCTCACGGAGCAGGGGAAGGCGCGCTGGAACGCCGCGAGCCCGACGCACCGGGCCGTGCTCACGAAGCATCTCGGCTGACACGGCTCCGCCGCGTCTCCAGGAGCCGCCGGAAGAGGCGTCAGGCCCGTGTGCGGACGCGCGGGATGCCGGTGAGCGGGTCTATGGGGCGGTGGTGCTTGCCTTCGGCATCCTCAACCGGATAGCCCTCTCGCACCCAGTACTCGAAGCCCCCGATCATCTCGCGGGCACCGTAGCCGATCTTCGCGAACTCAAGGGCTCCCTTCGCACCGGCATTGCAGCCAGGGCTCCAGCAGTACACGACGACGTTCGCATCGAGGGGGATCTCGAGCGGTGCCCGTGTAGCGATCTCGCTGTAGTGCATGTGGATCGCGCCGGCGACGCGCCCTTGAGCCCAGGCCTCATCGGAGCGGACATCGATCACGAAGATCTGCTCTCCGGCCTTCAGCGCCGCGTGCACGTCGCTGGCGTCGGTCTCGTAGGCGAGCTTGGCTGCGAAGTAGTCTGCACGTTCGATCATGCCTTCAGGATATTGATCGAGGCACTCCTCTGGCGCGCATATGTCGGTCGAGCAGCATCCGATTTCCGCCATCTGGGGGAGGGCGCCGATGATGGAAGAAGGAAGATGTCGGATCTGGTCGCCAATAACCGGCATCTTCCTTCTTTCCTGTGACGCTGTGTCAGAGCTGCGCGGTCATCTGGATCCGGGCGCCGTAGCGTTCAAGGCGCAGCCGTGCTTCGGTATCGACGAGCTGATGGAGAAAAGGCGAGTCGGGTGCGGTCTCGATGAAGTCGCAGGTCGCATAGAACGGTGCGTTCCATGGGACATCTCGATAGGTTCGCAAGGTCATGGAGCGGTGTCCGCGTCGCCGTGCCGCGGCCTTGGCTGCCGTCACCAGCTCGCGTCCGTAGCCTCTTCTGCCGTGTTGGGGGCGCACAGAAAGCTGCTCAAGGTGCGCGTGCCCGTCAATCTCCAGGACGTGGACGAAGCCGACGACGTCATGTGGAGCTTCGGCCACCTCGGCCAACAGGACGAATCCAGGGAGCGCGGCACGTCCTTCTGCCGACGTGGGCGATGGCCAGTCAGACGCGCCGAACAATTCGATGATCAGAGCGTCGGCGGCGCCTTCGATCTCCTCCGTGATGGCCAGGTCGGTATCCAGAGCGGGGCGAATGATGACTCGCGACGTGTCAGTCATCGTGCACGGCCGCGATCGCTTCGATCTCTACGAGCTGATCGGGATAGCCGAGGACGGTCACGCCGAGGAGGGTGCTGGGCGCATCATGCGAGCCGAACGCCGCGTGAACGACATCCCACGTCTTCACGAGGTCCTCGCGTGTGCTGGAGGCGACGAGAACCCGAGTGCTGATGACATCCGTGAGTGCGGCGCCGGCCGCGTGCAGTGCCGCAGACAGCGTTTCCATGCATCGCGCAGCCTGACCGGCATAGTCGCCGGGTGCGGCCGTCCCCCCGTCATCATTCAACGGACAGGCGCCGGCGAGGAAGATCAGGCGAGTGCCGGCTGGCGCGGTCGCGGCGTAAGCGTATGGTGCCTCGGCGAGTGAGGCGGAGCGGATGAGACGGATTGCGGTCATGCTGCGATCCTTTCACGAGTGCGCACACCAACGAGAAAGGCCCCGTCGGTTCGCATCTCTGCACTCGGCGGGGCCTTCCTGGTGGGGGAGTGGCGAGTTACTCGCCCTCCTCCGACTTGTTCCTGCGGGGCTTCTTCACCGGCTCGGTGGCGATCACCGTGCTGGGGGTGTTCGGCGTCTCGTCGATGTGATCCTCGGTCGCCACGAGAGGAGCATCCGGTGCTCCGGCACGGTCGTGAGCACCCTGGATCTCGGCGTTCTCGACCTCCTGGTCGTGGGCGAGGACGTGGTGCTGGTGCGCATCCGCAGCCTCGACCTCGGCCTGCGTGAGCGGGGCGAGACGGTCCTCGAAGAACCAACGGGAGATCGACGAGCGGACGTTCTCGGTCCACGGGATGCGGCCCTTGGCGTTCGGCCGCACGACGAGCGGCTGGTAGCCGTCGACGTCGATGAGCTTCCAGCGGTCGTACTTGTCGACCGGCTGGTGCACCTCGATGAACTCGCCACCGGGAAGGCGGACGATGCGGCCCGACTCGAAGCCGTGCAGTACGATCTCGCGGTCCTTCTTCTGCAGCGCGATGCAGATGCGCTTCGTGACGAAGTAGCCGAGGATCGGGCCTGCGAACAGCAGGATCTGCAGGGAGAGGATGACCCCCTCCATCGTGAGCATGAAGTGCGTCGCGATGAGGTCGGAGGATGCCGCAGCCCAGAGCACCGCGTAGAAGATGACGCCGGCTGCGCCGATGGCGGTGCGGGTCGCCGCGTTGCGGGGGCGCTGCGCGATGTGGTGCTCGCGCTTGTCGCCGGTGATCCATGCCTCGAGGAACGGGTATATCGCGACGAGCACGATGAACAGACCCAGAGCGACGAGAGGGATCAGGATGCCGAACGAGAAGGTGCGGTCGAACAGGACGAGGTCCAGGTTCGACGGGGCCAGGCGCAGGGCGCCGTCGGCGAAGCCGATGTACCAGTCCGGCTGCGTTCCCGCCGAGACGGGGGACGGGTCGTATGGTCCGTAGTTCCAGATCGGGTTGATCTGGAAGAACGTCGCCACCAGCACGATCGTGCCGAACACGATGAAGAGGTAGCCGCCCATCTTCGACATGTAGACCGGCATCATCGGGAAGCCCACGACGTTCTCGTTCGTGCGGCCGGGGCCGGCGAACTGCGTGTGCTTGTTGATGACCATCAGCATGAGGTGCACGACGATGAGCCCGATGACGAGCAGCGGGAGCAGCAGGATGTGCAGCGTGTACAGACGGCCGACGATGTCGGTGCCGGGGAACTCGCCCCCGAAGAGGATGTACGACGTCCAGACACCGATGAGCGGGATTCCCTTGATCATTCCGTCGATGATGCGCAGGCCGTTGCCCGAGAGCAGGTCGTCGGGGAGGGAGTAGCCGGTGAAGCCCTCGGCCATGGCCAGGACGAACAGCACGAAGCCGATCACCCAGTTGAGCTCGCGAGGCTTGCGGAACGCTCCCGTGAAGAACACGCGGAGCATGTGCACGCCGATGCCGGCGACGAAGACGAGAGCGGCCCAGTGGTGGATCTGGCGGACCAGGAGGCCGCCGCGCAGGTCGAACGAGATGTAGAGCGACGACTCGAGAGCGGCGGACATCTCGATGCCGCGCATCGGCGCGTAGGCGCCGGTGTAATGGGTCTCGACCATCGACGCCTGGAAGAAGAACGTCAGGAAGGTTCCGGAGAGGAACACGACCACGAAGCTCCACAGCGCGATCTCACCGAGCATGAACGACCAGTGGTCGGGGAAGATCTTGCGTCCGAGTTCCTTGACGAAACCGGAGAGGCTGGTGCGCTCATCGATGTAGTTCGATGCAGCGCCGACGAAGCGCCCGCCGAGCGGTGCCTTGGTGTCCTTGTCCTCTTTGGACAGCGTTGCAGTGCTCAATGGCGCTCCCAGAAGCTCGGGCCGACGGGTTCTTTGAAGTCGCTGCGTGCGACGAGGTAGCCCTCATCGTCGACCATGATCGGCAGCTGCGGCAGAGGACGAGCGGCCGGGCCGAAGATGACCTTGGCGTGATCGGTCACGTCGAACTGCGACTGGTGACACGGGCAGAGCAGGTGGTGCGTCTGCTGCTCGTACAGGGCGACGGGGCAACCCACGTGGGTGCAGACCTTGGAGTACGCGACGATGCCGTCGTAGGACCAGTCCTTGCGGTCATCCGCCTCGATCAGCTGCTCCGGGCGCAGGCGCATGAGCAGGACGATCGCCTTCGCCTTCTCCTCGAGGTAGCCGTCGTGGTGGCTGAGCTCGGCGAGTTCTTCGGGGATGACGTGGAAGGCGGAGCCGAGGGTCACATCGGCTGCGCGGATCGGCGTTCCATCGGGGTCGCGAGCGAGGCGCATCCCCTTGTCCCACATGGTGTGCTTCAGCAGTGCGACCGGGTCGCCGACGTGCGGGTGCTCCGGGTTGGCGCCCGAATGCGGGGCCAACCCGCGGAAGAGGGTGACGCCGGGGATGATCGACGCGACGACGGCAGCGATCAGCGAGTTGCGGATCATCGAGCGGCGTCCGAAGCCGGACTCCTCGTTGGCGGCGGCGAACGCCTCTATGGCGGCCTCGCGCGTCGAGTCCTTGCCCCGGGTGGGGTGGCGGTACTCGATGAACTCCTTGTCCGACATCAGCGCCTTGGACCAGTGGATCGCGCCGATGCCGAGAGCGAGCAGCGCGAGTGCGATGCCGAGTCCGATGAACAGGTTGTTGTTGCGGATGTCGATGAGCGCGCCGCTCTCGATCGGGAACAGCATGTAGGCGGCGACGGCCCAGATGCTGCCCGCGAGGGAGAGGTAGAAGAGCGAATAGACCGTTCGCGCAGCGTTCTTCTCAGCGCGCGGGTCCTTGTCGGTCATCCGCTCGCGATGCGGCGGCAGCCCGGGGTTCTGCACGGGGTCGCTGACTGCGACGCCCAGCCCCGGAGAGGGCTGGTAGGCCCTGTCAAGAGCCTGCAAGTCGTCGTCGTGTGCCATGGTGCTCCTCGTACGTTCCTCTTCGATGAATAAGCGTCAGTTGGACTTCGCCGTGATCCACACGGTGATGGCGACGAGCGCGCCGATGCCGAAGATCCAGATGAACAGACCCTCGGAGACCGGTCCGAGGGAGCCGAGCGAAGCGCCGCCGATCTGCACGGCCTCCTGCTGGTACAGCAGCGCGGAGATGAGGTCGCGCTTGTCCTCGTCGGAGAGGTTCATGTCACCGAAGACCGGCATGTTCTGGGGACCGGTCACCATGGCCGCATACATGTGCAGGGCGCTGGTCTCGGTCAGAGCCGGGGCGTACTTGCCCTGAGTCAGTGCACCACCGGCGGCCGCCACGTTGTGGCACATGGCGCAGTTGACACGGAACAGCTCTGCGCCCCGGGAGACATCGCCCTCACCGTCGATGAGGTGCGCGTCCGGGTAGGTCGGACCGGGAGCGATCGACTGGACGTACGACGCCATCGCCTTGATCTGGTCCTCGGTGAACTGCGGCGTCTTCTGCGGGGCCTGCGGACCCTGCATCTGCAGCGGCATCCGGCCGGTCGCGAGCTGGAACTCGGTCGCGAGCTCGCCGACGCCGTACAGGCTCGGCCCGTTGGGCGTGCCCTGCAGGTCGAGTCCGTGACAGGTCGCGCAGTTCGCGGTGAACAGCTTCTCGCCGTCCTCCACGGTCAGCTGCGTCGAGACGGCAGCCTGCGTGTCGGTGGCGGCGAAGGCGGCGGACGCACCGGCGTACACGGCGCCCGTGATCATCAGACCTGCTCCGATGAGTGCGGCCGCAGCAATGGGACTGCGACGACCGCTGGAGCGGCGCTTCTTCTCTCGTGCCATCTCGGGGATCAGCTCCGCTCTTATTTCAGGAAGTAGATAACGGCGAACAGGACGATCCAGACGACGTCGACGAAGTGCCAGTAGTACGACACGACGATCGAGGAGGTCGCCTCCTTGTGCCCGAAGTTCTTGACGGCATACGCACGGCCGATGACGAGCAGGAACGCGATGAGCCCGCCCGTGACGTGCAGCGCGTGGAAGCCGGTGGTCAGGTAGAACGCCGACGCGTAGGAGTCGGCGCTGATCGGCATGCCTTCCGCGACGAGCTGTGCGTACTCCCACACCTGGCCGGAGACGAAGACCGCGCCGAGCGCGAATGTCAGGAAGAACCACTCGACCATTCCCCAGCCGAGCATCCCGCGCTTCTTCGTGGTGTACGGCTGCAGGCGTTCGGCTGCGAACACACCCATCTGGCAGGTCACGGAGGAGAGGACCAGGATCACGGTGTTGATGAACGCGAACGGCACGTTCAGCAGCTCTGTCCGTTCGGCCCACAGCTCCGGTGAAGTGCTGCGGAGCGTGAAGTAGATCGCGAAGAGTCCCGCGAAGAACATCACCTCACTGCCGAGCCACACAATGGTGCCGACAGCTACCGGGTTGGGCCGCTTGATCGTTCTCGCCGCCGGGGCATACGTCGCTGAGGTCGTCACTGTTCCATTATGGCCGATCCGAGGGGGTGATTCTTGCACCCGGGGCGCTGTTTCTAGCCGCTCGAGACTTAGGGGACCCTAAGAAGACGCTGCGAATCATCGGTGAATCAGCGGTAGAGTGCGGGCGCCGGCCGGTGTCATCTCGGCGTCGACATCGACCTGCGCGGATAGGATCGCTCACATGGCTGATTCGCTGACCTGGTCCGATGTGCTCACCACTCTTCTGGAACGTCGCGACCTCAGCGTCTGGGAGTCGACCTGGGCGATGCGCAACGTGATGCAGGGCGATGTGACCGAGGCGCAGCTTGCCGGATTCCTCGTCGCGCTCCGCGCGAAGGGCGAGACCATCGATGAGATCGTCGGATTCCGCGATGCGATCCTGGAGGCCGCCGTACCGCTGCCGGTGTCGCCCAACGTCCTCGACATCGTCGGCACCGGCGGCGACCGGATCGGCACGGTCAACGTGTCGACCACCGCCGCGATCATCATCGGAGCATCCGGAATACCGGTGGTCAAACACGGCAACCGGGCGGCGAGTTCGGCCTCAGGGTCGTCAGACGTGCTCGGGGCGCTGGGACTCGAGCTCTCCCTGGACCCGGCGGCCGTGGCATCCGTCCTCGACCGGACCGGCATCACGTTCGCCTGGGCGGCGGCCTTCCACCCGGGGTTCCGGCACGCGGGCGCGGTGCGTTCCGAACTGGGCGTGCCGACGGTCTTCAACATGCTCGGCCCCCTCTGCAACCCGGCCAGGGCCGAGGCGAATGCCGTCGGCGTCGCGCATCTGGAGCGTGTTCCACTCATCACCGGCGTGTTCCGCACGCGCGGTGCGACGGCGCTCGTCTTCCGCGGCGACGACGGTCTCGACGAACTCACCACCACCGGCCACAGCAGGATCTGGGAGGTGACCCGCGGCGACGTCCACGAGCACGACCTGGACCCGCGTGACCTGGGTATTCCGCTCGCGGAGCTGTCCGACCTCATCGGAGGTTCCCCCGAGCACAATGCGGAGGTGCTGCGGCATACGCTCAGCGGTGCCCCCGGACCCGTTCGCGACATCGTGCTCCTGAACGCCGCTGCCGGCATCGTCGCTTTCGAGCTCTCCCAGGACGCCGCGCAGGTGCAGCGTCCGATCCTGGAGCGGTTGCGCGAAGGGTATGAGCGCGCTGCGGCGACCGTCGACGACGGCCGTGCTGCGGCGAAGCTCGACGAGTGGGTCGCGCGTCAGCCGAGAGCTCGCCACCGCATAGGAAGCATGATGGATCCCGTCGCCGCACTCCTGGAGATCGCATCTCTGCTGGAACGCGAGCGGGCTTCGCGCTATCGAGCGAAGGCGTTCCGGCAGGCGGCCGCGACGCTGCAGGGGTTGTCGGAAGACGTGCGCGATGATCCCGCGAAGCTGCGTGCGAGCAAAGGGATCGGCGAATCCACTTTCGCGGTCATCCGACAGGCGCAGGCCGGGGAGGTCCCCGACTATCTGGTCGAACTCCGTGGCGCGGTGGAGCCGGAGCGGGTCTCGAAGCTGCAGGTCGACATTGCGCGGCGATCTGCATGCGCATACGGACTGGTCGGACGGCACCACGTCCATCGCCGTGATGGCCGAGGCGGCGCGGGCCCTCGGCCACGAGTACCAGGCGATCACCGACCACTCACCGCGACTCCGCGTCGCCCGCGGGCTCTCCGCAGAGCGTCTCCGTGAGCAGATTCCGCTCGTCCGCGCGCAGTCCGCCGAGGGTTTCACGGTTCTCGCCGGCATCGAGGTCGACATCCTCGAGGATGGTGCGCTGGATCAGGAGGAAGCCCTGCTCGGCGAACTCGACATCGTCGTGGCATCCGTGCATTCCAAGCTGCGCATGGATGCCAGGACGATGACGAAGAGGATGCTCGCCGCGGTGTCGCATCCGAGGGTGAATGTGCTCGGGCACTGCACCGGCAGGCTTGTCGAGGGGTCCCGGGGGACACGCCCGCAATCCGAGTTCGACGCGGCGGCGGTCTTCGCGGCGTGCGCGGAGAACGGCGTGGCCGTGGAGATCAACTCCCGGCCAGAGCGGCAGGACCCGCCGGACGACCTCATCGCTCTGGCGCTGGAGGCCGGATGCCTGTTCTCGATCGATTCCGATGCGCACGCGCCCGGACAGCTGTCGCTGCTCGATCACGGGGCCGAACGGGCGGAGCGCGCCGGGATTCCCGCTACGCGCATCGTGACCACCTGGGGGCTGGATCGCCTACTCGCCTGGGCACGCTGAGTTCGGGTCAGACGGCTGACACTGCCGCGACGGCGCGCGTCATCGAACCGCCGAGATTCCATTTCTCGGCGAGAGCCGCAGCGGCGTCGGCCTCTGCGGGGTCGAGCATGCGGAGAGGGACGCCGGGGACCTCGATGCTCAGGTTCCTGGCGACCTCCACGACCGTCGGGGCGACGTCGAGATAGGCGGAGGCGGCGAGGATCTTCGCGCCGACGCCCGCGCTCATGCCCTCGCCGGCTGCAGCGGCCGCGCGGATCCCGGCGAGATCGCCGTGCGCCTGGAGGAGCGTCGCCGCCGTCTTCTCGCCCACACCGGCCACGCCCGGGAGGCCGTCGGAGGCGTCGCCGCGCATCGTGGCGAAGTCGGCGTACTGAGAGGGGAGGACGCCGTACTTGCCGACGACGGTCGCATCGGTCACGATCTCGAGGTTGCTCATGCCGCGTGCCGTGTAGATGACGCGGACGTCACGAGCGTCGTCGACGAGCTGGAACAGGTCGCGGTCACCGGTGACGATGTCGACGGGCAGCGTCGCGCGGGTCGCCAGGGTTCCGATCACGTCGTCGGCCTCGTGCGCGGCCACGCCGATGATCGGGATGCCGAGGGCCGTCAGCGTCTGCCGGATCAGCGGGATCTGCGCCTCGAGCGGGTCGGGAACCTCCTCGACGTCGGGTGCCCCGGCGACGACCTCGACGACGCGGTGCGTCTTGTAGCTCGGGATGAGGTCGACTCGCCACTGGGGCCGCCAGTCGTCATCCCAGCAGGCGACGACCTGCGTCGGCTCGTAGAGCGTGACGAGCTTGGCGATGATGTCGAGCAGGCCCCGCACCGCGTTGACCGGGGAGCCATCCGGTGCCTTCACCTTGTCGGGGACGCCGTAGAAGGCGCGGAAGTAGAGGCTGGCGGTGTCGAGCAGCATCAGGCGATCGGCGCGGGTCATGAGCACAGTCTGGCACTCGGGTCCGACGCCTGCCGTCGGCTCAGCAGCCAGGGGCGTCGGGTCGCTCGTTGCAGGTGTGGGCGACGAGGGCGGTGTGCGCTTCGAAGATGCGGATCTGCTGGGGCGGGCCGTCGGTGGTGAGTTCGCCCGTGATCGGGAACCAGCCCGTGCCGAAGTCGATCTCGGCGGCGTAGCGGATGTCGACGTCGGCGGCATAGATGCCGCGGTCCGGATACGCGTGGCTGGTCGGCGTGGGGGTGAACTGCGCCTGGCCGAGGGCCGCCCAGGAATGCCCCGCCGGTGGTGGTCGTGGTCGTGGCGCCGTCGCCGTAGTGGAAGTCGTAGCCGTCGGGGTGAAGCGGACGGAGATCGGCCGGCCGAACAGCGTGCCCGTCTGCGTCGCGGCGGATGCGGTGGTGACGAAGTTCGTGGGCATCCCGGCGACGCCGACGTTGTCGGGTTCGCCGGAGAGGGTCGCGGCGGGCGGGGGCGAACTGGGCGAGGTCGCTGATCGTGATGGGGCGGATCCCCGGCGCCTCGTTCTCGCTCCGCGGGAGGGGCTTCTTCGGCGAGACGGAAGCAATCGATGAAGCTCCAGCTGCGCAGGCAGGTCTCGAAGTCGAACTCCTTCGGCGGTGGGGAGGACTCGGAGTCTTCGTCGAGTTCCGTCGCCGGGGTTGAATACGGGGTCAGTGCCGGGGGTTGTCTGCTCGCCGCCGATCGCTGACCTCAGTGCCGTCGTTGTCGACACTCGGGCAGAAACCCAATGCTCGACTGCCGACGGTCGAGCATCATCGACTGTCGGCTGCGGCAGGTCGCGCCTGAGACGACAAGCGCAATCGCGCAGGCCGATCAGGCTGCGTCTAGCACGCTCGATCTCTGCGCTGCGGAGTTCGATCGAGCAGACGATGTCGCTGACCCGTGTGAACGTGACCTCTGAGCGAGCAGGTGTCTGGTCGGTGCGTCGGAGTGACATCTTGACTGATCCGGCGCATCAATCACAGGCTGACCGCGCTGACGTCGAGGCACACGTGTGCAGTCACCTCGGCGATTGCGCTGTCGACGTGCGCACGTCCGCCGAAATGCGTGACCATCGTCTCGCCTGCACCGCGTGAGCCTTCAGCGTGCATGGTCGACGTAGGTCTCGCGATCGTCAGACTGTCGCTGTCCAGCGCACGACAGGTCGAAGAAGTCTCGAATGTCTCGGATTCGCTGTTCGACCTCGTTGAGCGCAGCGCCGTGTAAGCCCGATACGTCTCCTCCGCCGCTGCGAAGGCCTCTTCTTCCGACGCGAACGGCGGCGGTCGGCGTCGGTGTCGGCTTCGGTGCGGGGGAGCATCCGACGACGAGCCCTGCCGCCAGTGCGAGCATGCCGAGGGCGGCGAGGGGAGTCGACGCGGTCCGTACGAGAGTCACCCCGACACGGTAACCCGAATTCGCCGGCGTGCGTCAGAGTTATCCACAGGACGTACCGGCGACCTCGAACCCCACAGCATCCGATCTTCTGATAATCTGAAGCGTCACTCGTGGCGTGCATGCGCGTGCCCTCGTGACAAGCAATCCCAAATCCATCCGCTGCGAAGCATGCATGTCGGCCGTGCGCGGCCGCTGCTCCCAGCCCGAGTTCCATTCACAAGGACAACCCACTACATGACTACCGCAACGACCGCCCCGGCCACCAAGCAGGTCGCCATCAACGACATCGGATCTGCTGAGGACTTCCTGGCCGCGGTCGAGAAGACCCTGAAGTTCTTCAACGACGGCGACATCATCGAAGGAACGATCGTCAAGATCGACCGCGATGAGGTTCTGCTGGACGTCGGCTACAAGACCGAGGGTGTCATCCCCTCGCGCGAGCTCTCCATCAAGCACGACGTCGACCCCAACGAGGTCGTCAAGGTCGGCGACGAGGTCGAGGCTCTTGTTCTCCAGAAGGAGGACAAGGAAGGCCGTCTGATCCTCTCCAAGAAGCGTGCTCAGTACGAGCGCGCCTGGGGAGACGTCGAGAAGATCAAGGAGAACGACGGCGTCGTCACCGGTACGGTCATCGAGGTCGTCAAGGGTGGACTCATCGTCGACATCGGCCTCCGTGGCTTCCTGCCGGCTTCGCTCATCGAGCTCCGCCGCGTCCGCGACCTCACGCCGTACCTCGGTCAGGAGATCGAGGCGAAGATCCTCGAGCTCGACAAGAACCGCAACAACGTCGTGCTCAGCCGCCGTGCGCTGCTCGAGCAGACGCAGTCGGAGTCGCGCACCACGTTCCTGAACAACCTGCACAAGGGTCAGGTCCGCAAGGGTGTCGTGTCGTCGATCGTCAACTTCGGTGCGTTCGTCGACCTGGGCGGCGTGGACGGCCTCGTGCACGTCTCCGAGCTGTCCTGGAAGCACATCGAGCACGCCTCCGAGGTCGTCGAGGTCGGCCAGGAGGTCACCGTCGAGATCCTTGAGGTCGACCTCGACCGCGAGCGCGTCTCCCTGTCGCTGAAGGCGACGCAGGAGGACCCGTGGCAGGTCTTCGCCCGCACCCACGCGATCGGTCAGGTCACGCCGGGTAAGGTCACCAAGCTCGTTCCGTTCGGTGCGTTCGTCCGCGTCGCAGACGGCATCGAGGGCCTCGTCCACATCTCCGAGCTCTCCAGCAAGCACGTCGAGCTGGCCGAGCAGGTCGTGTCGGTCGGCGAAGAGGTCTTCGTCAAGGTCATCGACATCGACCTCGAGCGTCGCCGCATCTCGCTCTCGCTCAAGCAGGCGAACGAGTCGGTCGACCCGAACGGCACCGAGTTCGACCCGGCGCTGTACGGCATGCTCGCCGAGTACGACGAGAACGGCGAGTACAAGTACCCGGAGGGCTTCGACGCCGAGACCGGTGCCTGGAAGGACGGCTTCGACTCCCAGCGCGAGGCATGGGAGCAGGAGTACGCTGCAGCCCAGGCTCGCTGGGAAGCTCACAAGGCTCAGGTCACCAAGGCGGCCGAGGCTGAGGCAGAGGCCGGCGCCGACTTCGGCGGCCAGGCGTTCTCCAGTGAGGCGACCGGTGCAGGCACGCTCGCCGATGACGAGGCTCTCGCGGCTCTGCGCGAGAAGCTCTCGGGCGGCAACGCGTAAGCATCAACGCTCTGGAACGGGCCGTCACCTTCGGGTGGCGGCCCGTTCCGCGTCCCCGGTGACTCGCGTCGTGCATGACTCCGAGCGGATGCCGACGACCCACGTGCCAGGATGGACGCATGCCTCTCATCGCGCTCACCGGCGGCATCGCATCCGGAAAGTCGACCATCGCGAGGCGTCTGGCGGAACACGGCGCGATCATCGTGGACGCCGACCAGATCGTGAGAGAGGTCCAGACAGCCGGATCTCCCGTGCTGCAGCAGATCGCGGCGGTCTTCGGTGGCGACGTCATCACCCCCGAGGGGTCGCTCGATCGGGCGTCCCTGGGTTCCAAGGTCTTCGGTGATCCCGAACTCCTCGCCCGCCTGAACGCGATCGTGCACCCGGCGGTCCGCGCTGAATCGCAGCGCCGGTTCGAAGCGGCGCAAGCCGCCGATCCGTCGGCCGTCGTGGTCTACGACGTGCCGCTGCTCGTCGAGGCACGCGTCGACGATCCCTGGGACCTCATCGTCGTGGCGCACGCTCCGGCCTCGGAGCGGCTGCGCAGGCTCGTCGAGTTGCGAGGAATGGAGGAGCATGCGGCTCAGGACCGCATCGACGCGCAGGTGTCCGATGATCGGCGTCTGGCGATCGCAGACATCGCGATCGACACCTCGGGGACGATCGAGGAGACGCAGGCGCAGACCGACGCCCTCTGGGAGCGGATCCGCGCGCGGTGAGCGCGGAGTTTCGGACACGGGGCCGGCCATGGTTCGCGCTCCTCGTCGTATCGACGTGCGCTGCCGCAGCCGTCATCGCGGTGGCAGGGTTGCAGCGTTCCGGCTCGGCACGCACCGGACGCGCCCACTCGCATTCTCGATGTGCGTGCCCGCGTGCTGTCTGCAAAGGTTGCCTGATGCACCAGCGCTTTCTCGCCGCGTACGACCGTCAGCTTCGTACGGACTCCGAGTCAGCCCATGCGGTCGACACGGTGGTCCTCGGCCCGTTGCGTCTGTCGGTGTTTCCCGGTGGTCGCGGATTCATCAGTTATGCGGATCTCGGGGGAGCTGATGCGGCGGCTGTCGGCGACCTCGTCGACGCGGCCCTCGATCACTTCCGTGCTCTGCCCGGTACGACATCGGTCGAGTGGAAGACACGAGGGCACGATCACGCGCCCGGACTGCATCAGACACTCGTCTCCCGCGGGTTCGTCGCAGAGGAACCCGAATCGATCATGATCGGCGAGGCCACGCTGCTTGCGCAGGACGTGCCGGTTCCCGAGGGCCTTCAGATCCGCCGGGCGCGCACCGACGACGAGATCTGGGCGATGGAGGAGATGCAGGGGATCGTGTTCGAGGATCCGGAATGGCGGCCACGAGCCGAGACGACGCTTCATCGCGTGCGCGAGGACGACACAGTGGAATTGTGGATCGCGCTCGACGGCGCCCGAGTCGTGAGCGCCGGTCGTCTGGAACCCGTCGCCGGCACCGATTTCGCCGGTCTCTGGGGCGGCGCCACCCTGCCGGAATGGCGCGGTCGCGGTATCTATCGGGCCCTCACAGCCGAGAGGGCCCGCTCGGCTCTTGCGGCGGGCAAGCGGTTCCTGCACTCCGACTCGACGGAGTTCTCGCGGCCGATCCTGGAGCGCTCCGGTCTGGTCAAGGTGTCGACGACGACCCCTTACGTGTGGACGAAGCCGGCCTGCTAGCCGACTGACGCCGGGTCGCGACGACGTCGCGAGCGCCGGCGGAACAGCACGACCACTCCGACGATCAGCGCGATCAGCACGGCGGCGGCAGCCACCGGAACGACGATCGCGAGGGCCGCGAGCAGGAACGACGCGCCGTCCTCGGCGGTGCTGAGCACCGGTGCCGCAAGGCCGCCGGTCGTGGCGTTCGCGGCGACTCGCGCCGTCGCCTTGACGACGTGCACGACGAGGGCGATCGCGATGCCGACGACGACGGGTATCCAGGTGTTGTCGGCGAAGAAGGATGCAGGGTCGTCGACGGCGATCGTCTGCGCTCCCGACCCGGCTCCGAAGGCGATGCCGCCGGCAGCCGGACGGAGGATGCTCTGCACGATGTCGTTCACGGAGTCCAGCGCAGGAATCTTGTCGGCGATGATCTCCAGCAGCAGGAGCGCGCCGAGGATCCAGAGGGCGAGGTCGCTGGACAGCCACGACCAACCGGAGGGAAGCTCCATCGCCGGAAGCAGGCGGTCGGCCAGTCCCAGGAGGAACAGCGGCATCCAGGCATTGAGGCCGGCGGATGCGGCCAGGCTGGAGCCGATGATGAACTCGATCACGCCACCACTCTAGGCGGAGCACGGACGGCCGCCCCGGTGTCCGAGGCCACTCGTAAGCTGGAAACATGCAACCCACGCGCAGCGTCCGTCCTTTCGAGGTCATCAGCGAGTACGCTCCGGCGGGCGACCAGCCCGCGGCGATCGCCGACCTCGCCGCACGGATCAACGCCGGTGAGACCGACGTCGTCCTCCTGGGCGCAACAGGTACCGGCAAGTCCGCGACCACGGCGTGGCTCATCGAGCAGGTGCAGCGGCCGACACTGGTGCTCTCGCACAACAAGACGCTGGCCGCCCAGCTGGCCAACGAGTTCCGCGAACTCATGCCGAACAACGCGGTCGAGTACTTCGTCTCGTACTACGACTACTACCAGCCCGAGGCCTACGTCCCCCAGACGGACACGTTCATCGAGAAGGACTCCTCCGTCAACGCCGAGGTCGAGCGACTGCGGCACTCCACGACCAACTCGCTGCTGTCGCGCCGCGACGTCGTCGTGGTGTCGACGGTGTCCTGCATCTACGGCCTCGGCGCGCCGGAGGAGTACCTGCGCGCGATGGTCGCGCTCCAGGTGGGGGAGCGCTACGACCGTGACGCGCTGATCCGGCAGTTCATCTCCATGCAGTACAACCGCAACGACGTCGACTTCTCGCGCGGCAACTTCCGGGTGCGCGGCGACACGATCGAGATCATTCCGGTCTACGAAGAGCAGCGCGATCCGCATCGAGCTGTTCGGTGACGAGATCGAGGCGCTGTACTCCCTGCATCCGCTCACCGGTGAAGTCATCGAGAAGCTCGATGCGGTGCCGATCTTCCCGGCCTCGCACTATGTCGCCGGCACCGACGTGATCCAGCGATCCATCGGCACGATCGAGGCACGAGCTCGCCGATCGTCTCGCCGAGTTCGAGCGGCAGGGCAAGCTGCTCGAGGCGCAGCGCCTGCGGATGCGTACGACCTTCGACCTGGAGATGCTGCAGCAGCTCGGATTCTGCTCCGGCATCGAGAACTATTCGCGGCACATGGACAACCGCGCTGCCCGGGGAGCCCCCGCACACGCTGCTGGACTTCTTCCCGGACGACTTCCTCCTGGTGATCGACGAGTCGCACGTGACGGTGCCCGCAGATCGGCGCGATGTACGAGGGCGACGCCTCGCGCAAGCGCACGCTCGTCGAGCACGGATTCCGGTTGCCGAGCGCCATGGACAACCGGCCGCTCCGCTGGGACGAGTTCAAGAACAGGATCGGCCAGACCGTCTACCTCTCGGCGACGCCGGGCAAGTACGAGATGGGCATCGCCGACGGCATCGTCGAGCAGATCATCCGCCCGACCGGTCTCGTCGACCCGCAGATCATCGTCAAGCCGTCCAAGGGACAGATCGACGACCTGCTCGAGGAGATCAGGCTGCGCGTCGAACGTGACGAGCGCGTCCTCGTCACGACGCTGACGAAGAAGATGGCCGAGGAGCTGACCGACTTCCTCGGCGAGCACGGGGTGCGCGTGCGGTACCTGCACTCCGATGTCGACACGCTGCGCCGCGTCGAACTGCTCAGCGAGCTGCGTGCCGGGGTGTACGACGTCCTCGTCGGCATCAACCTGTTGCGCGAGGGTCTCGACCTTCCGGAGGTCTCGCTGGTCGCGATCCTGGATGCCGACAAGGAGGGGTTCCTCCGATCGGGGACGTCGCTGATCCAGACCATCGGACGTGCCGCGCGAAACGTGTCGGGCGAGGTGCACATGTACGCCGACAAGATGACCGATTCGATGGCCAAGGCGATCGACGAGACCGATCGCCGCCGCGAGAAGCAGGTCGCCTACAACCTGGAGCGACGGCATCGACCCGCAGCCGCTGCGCAAGCGGATCGCCGACATCACCGAGGTGCTGGCCCGAGAGGGCGCCGACACCGCGGAGATGATGTCCAAGCGCGGGCGTGCAACCGGCAAGGGCAAGGCGCCGACGCCCAACCTTCGACGCACCGGCATCGCTGCCGAGGGTGCGCAGCAGCTGGAGGCCACGATCCAGGATCTGTCCGACCAGATGCTCGCGGCCGCCGGCGAGCTCAAGTTCGAGCTCGCGGCGCGGCTGCGTGACGAGGTGCAGGACATGAAGAAGGAACTGCGCGCCATGGAACGCGCCGGGCACGCCTGATCACCGACGGAGGAGGCGGGATGGATGACGCGGGGAACGAACTGGCCGACCGCATCCGCGCCCTGCTGAGTTCCGATGCGGCACTGGAGGAGCAAGCGCATGTTCGGCAGTCGCGCCTTCCTCGTCGACGGCCGCATCCTCGTCGGCTGCCCGCAATGGCGGCGTGCTGCTCGTCCGGGTCACGGCCGAGCACGGTGCGGCGCTGCTGACCCACGCCGGTGCAACCCCCGCGGTCATGGGGGCACGCACGATGAGTTCGAACTGGCTGGATGTCGCGCCGAATGCGATCGAGGACGATGACTCGCTGATGTTCTGGCTCGATGCGGCACGAGAGGACAGCGCGGCCCTGGATTGATTCCTACGGGCAGTGCATCAGCGGTTTCGGGCCGGAACGGTCGATCTCATGCTGTGCCATCGGCGCGCCGCACAGGGGACATGCGCGTTCAGCGCGCTCCGCCGCCGTCGGCGGTGGAGTCTTCTCGTACGGCCCGACGGACGCGGGCCCGGCCAGGCGCACCAGGTTGGTGTTGAACCAGGCGTAGAACCCGCCGGCTTCACGGATGCGCGCCCGGAGAGGTTGGCGGGGGGAGTCTTCGACCATAACTCTTAGTGTACTAACGATTAGGGCATTGTAGAATCAGCCTGTGACAGCAGCCGACGATCTTCTCCGCCTCGAGAACCAGCTCTGCTTCGCCCTGGTGACGGCGGCGCGCAATGTCGTCGCGGTCTATCGGCCGATCCTGGAGCCGCTCGGGCTGACGCATCCGCAGTACCTCGTGATGCTGGCGCTCTGGGAACGGTCACCGCGCGCGCTGAGCGACCTCGCCGCGGATCTCGCGCTGGAGCCCGCCACCGTGTCACCGCTCGTGAAGCGGCTGGAGAAGGAGGGACTCGTCGCCCGCCAACGCAGCGCCCGAGACGAGCGCCGCCTCGACATCACCCTCACCGACGCCGGCCTCGCTCTCCGGGAACGGGCGCTCGACGTCCCACGTCAGGTCATGGCGGCGGTGGGGATGGACGTCGGCGAGGTCGCGGCGCTGCGGGACAGTGTCGCGAGGTTCGCCGGACGCACCACGAGGGCGTGATCGGACTCCGCTGGTTGCGAACCCGACTTCACGTCGGAGCCAATGTCGGTGGCCCCTCGTAGACTTGTTCGGTGCCTATTGTCCCCGTTGCCACCCCAGGAAAACTCAGCGTTCGCGGCGCTCGAGTCCACAATCTCAAGAACGTCGACATCGACATCCCCCGTGACTCGCTCGTCGTGTTCACCGGCCTGTCCGGCTCCGGCAAGTCCAGCCTCGCGTTCGACACGATCTTCGCCGAGGGGCAGCGCCGCTATGTCGAGTCGCTGAGCGCCTACGCGCGCCAGTTCCTCGGTCAGGTCGACCGTCCGGATGTCGATTTCATCGAAGGCCTGAGCCCGGCGGTGTCGATCGACCAGAAGTCCACGAACCGCAACCCGCGCTCGACGGTCGGCACGATCACCGAGATCTACGACTACATGCGTCTGCTCTGGGCGCGCATCGGCGTCCCGCACTGCCCGGAGTGCGGCGAGAAGATCCAGCGCCAGACCGTGCAGCAGATCGCCGACCAGCTCATGGAGCTGCCCGAGCGCACCCGGTATCAGATCGTCGCCCCGATCGTCTCGCAGAAGAAGGGCGAGTTCGTCGACCTGTTCCGCGAGCTCGGCGCCAAGGGCTACTCGCGTGCGATCGTCGACGGCGACCTCATCCAGCTCGCCGAGCCGCCCACGCTGAAGAAGAGCTACAAGCACGACATCGCGGTCGTCGTCGACCGGCTCGTCGCCTCCGACGACATCCTCGGCCGTGTCACCGACTCCGTCGAGACCGCGCTGGGCCTCGCCGGCGGCGTCGTGCAGGTCAACTTCGTCGACGGCGAAGGAGAAGACGCGTGGCAGACCTTCTCCGAGAAGCTGGCGTGCCCGAACGGCCACGCACTCACGCTGACCGAGATCGAACCCCGCACCTTCTCGTTCAACGCACCCTTCGGCGCGTGCCCGTCCTGCTCCGGCCTCGGCACCCGGATGTCGGTCGATGTCGACCTCATGCTCGGCGATGAGGACCTCTCCATCCGCGAGGGCGTCATCATCCCGTGGACGACCCAGGGCAAGGGTCTCTTCCAGTACTACGAGCGGTTGCTCGAGGGGCTTTCGAACGACCTCGATTTCTCGCTGGACACCCCCTGGCGGAAGCTGCACTCCGACGTGCAGGACGCGATCCTGCGCGGCGAGAACTACAAGGTGACCGTCAAGTGGAAGAATCGCTACGGGCGGGAGATGCGCTACGCATCCGGGTTCGAGGGCGTCGTGCCTTACATCGAACGGCAGTATCTGCAGGCGGAATCCGACAATCAGCGCAACCGCTGGGGAGAGTACCTGCGCGAGGTGCCGTGCCCGGTCTGCGACGGCAACAGGCTCAAGCCGGAAGTCCTCGCCGTTCAGGTGCACGGACACTCCATCGCCGAGGTGTCGCATCTGAGCCTCGCCGATGCGCGCGAATTCATGGAGAAGCTCGTACTCACCTCGCGCGAGGCGCAGATCGCCGCCCAGGTGCTCCGTGAGATCCGCCTCCGCCTGGACTTCCTGCTGCAGGTCGGTCTGTCGTACCTCAACCTCAGCCGCTCGGCCGGCTCGCTCTCCGGCGGCGAGGCGCAGCGCATCCGCTTGGCCACCCAGATCGGCTCCGGCCTCACGGGTGTGCTGTACGTGCTCGACGAGCCGTCGATCGGCCTTCACCAGCGCGACAACCGCCGTCTCATCGACACGCTGCTGAAGTTGCGCGACCTCGGCAACACCCTCATCGTCGTCGAGCACGACGAGGAGACCATCGAGGCGGCCGACTGGGTCGTCGACATCGGACCCGGGGCCGGCGTCAACGGAGGCGAAGTGGTCCACTCCGGTCCTTACGCGGCTCTCCTCGGCGATGAGAACTCGATGACCGGCGACTACCTCACCGGACGCCGTTCCATCCCGATGCCGAAGAAGCGGCGCAAGATCGACAGGAAGCGACTGCTGAGCGTCGTCGGGGCCAGGGCGAACAACCTCAGGAACGTCACCGCGGACTTCCCGCTCGGCGTGCTCACCGCCGTCACCGGTGTGAGCGGCTCTGGCAAGTCCTCGCTGGTGAACGACATCCTGTACCGGGTGCTCGCATCGAGGCTCAACGGCGCCCGCACCCTCGCGGGCAAGCACACCCGGGTCACGGGACTCGACAACCTCGACAAGGTGGTGCACGTCGACCAGGCTCCGATCGGCCGCACTCCGCGGTCGAACCCGGCCACCTACACCGGCGTGTTCGACCGCATCCGCACCCTCTTCAGCGAAACTCCAGAGGCGAAGGTGCGTGGCTACCTGCCCGGGCGCTTCAGCTTCAACGTCAAGGGCGGCCGCTGCGAGGCCTGCTCCGGCGACGGCACGATCAAGATCGAGATGAACTTCCTGCCCGATGTCTACGTCGACTGCGAGGTCTGCCACGGCAAGCGCTACAACCGCGACACCCTCGCGGTGCACTACAAGGGCAAGAACATCGCCGAGGTCCTCGAGATGCCGATCGAGGAGGCGGCGGACTTCTTCGAGCCGATCCAGGCGATCCACCGCTACATGAAGACGCTCGTCGACGTCGGGCTCGGCTACGTCCGCCTCGGGCAGTCGGCGACGACTCTCTCCGGTGGCGAGGCGCAGCGCGTGAAGCTGGCCACAGAGCTCCAGCGCCGCAGCAACGGTCGCAGCATCTACGTGCTCGACGAGCCGACGACGGGCCTGCACTTCGAAGACGTCCGCAAGCTCCTCGAGGTGCTGAACGGCCTCGTCGACAAGGGCAACACGGTCATCGTCATCGAGCACAACCTCGACGTCATCAAGTCGGCGGACTGGGTGATCGACCTCGGACCGGAGGGTGGCTCCGGCGGCGGCGAGATCCTCGCCACCGGCACCCCGGAGCAGATCGCACGCGTCGAGGAGAGCCACACCGGGCAGTTCCTCGCCGAGATCCTCGGGGAAGGGCGCTCCGCGCGGAAGGCCAGCTGATGGCCGACGTCCTGCCCTACAAGCCGCGGGCGGGGGAGATCCCCACCGATCCCGGCGTGTACCGCTTCCGCGATGCCGAGGGGCGGGTGCTCTACGTCGGTAAGGCGAAGAACCTGCGTCAGCGGCTCTCGAACTACTTCGCGCCGTTGCGCACGCTGCACGAGCGCACCCGGCGGATGGTCACCACCGCGGCATCCGTGGAATGGACGGTGGTCCCCACCGACGTCGACTCCCTGCAGCTGGAGTACATGTGGATCAAGGAGTTCGATCCGCCGTTCAACGTCCGCTACAAGGATGACAAGTCGTACCCGTTCATGGCGGTGACCCTCGGCGACGAGGCGCCTCGGGTGATCGTGACCCGCAACCATCGGATCCCCGGCGCGCGGTACTTCGGTCCCTATCCGAAGGTATGGGCGGTGCACGACACCATCGACCTCATGGTCAAGGCCTTCCCGATCCGCACCTGCAGCGACGCCAGCTACAAGCGAGCGATGCAGACCGGGCGTCCGTGCTTCCCCGGTCAGATCGGCAAGTGCGGCGGACCCTGCTCGATGACGGTGACCATCGAGGAGCACCGGGCCATGGTCGACGATTTCGTCGCCTTCATGGCCGGGGGAGATGAGCGTTTCACCAAGGAGCTCACGAAGCGGATGCTCGCCGCGTCCGCGGCCATGGACTACGAGGCGGCCGCGAAGTACCGCGACAAGCTCTCCGCGATCGAAGCGGTGCTGGGCAAGAGCGCGCTGGTGCTCGCCGCCGACGAGGATGCGGACCTGTTCGGCATCGCCGAGGATGAGCTGGCGGCCGCCGTTCAGCAGTTCGTGATCCGCGGCGGCCGCGTGCGCGGGGTGAGAGCGATGACGATCGAGAAGGAGATCGACATCACCACTGCCGAGCTCGTGGATCAGGTGCTGCAGCGGGCATACGGCGAAGCGGCCGATGTGCCCCGCCGCATCCTGGTGCCCGCTCTTCCCGATGATGCGCTCGAACTGGAGCTGTGGCTGCGCGAGCGTCGCGGGAAGAAGGTCGAGATCGCCGTCGCCCAACGCGGTCAGCGGGCCGACCTGATGCGCAACGCGACGCTGAACGCGCAGCAGGCTCTGATCAGGCACAAGACGCGCCGCACCAGCGACTACATCGCCCGCACCCAGGCGCTCACCGATCTGCAGGAGGCGCTGGAGCTGGAGGAAGCGCCGCTGCGGATCGAGTGCTTCGACATCTCGCACCTCGGCGGCACCAACGTCGTGGCGTCGATGGTCGTGTTCGAAGACGGTCTTCCGCGGAAGGACCAGTACCGATCCTTCAACATCCCGGAGACGACCGACGACACCGACTCGATGTATCAGGTCCTCCGACGCCGACTCGCGTACCTCGATCGGCCGGAGCTGGAGGCGGGCCCGGAGATCGCGCTCGCGGAGGAGGCAACCGAGCTGTCGACGGACCCGGTGGTCCAAGGGAAGAAGAAGCCGCGGTTCGCCTACCCGCCGCAGCTGCTGCTCGTCGACGGCGGAAAGCCGCAAGTCGAAGCGGCGGCGCGAGCCCTCCGCGACGCCGGCCACACCGAGATCGCCGTGTGCGGCATCGCCAAGCGCCTCGAGGAGATCTGGCTGCCGGGAGAGGACTTCCCGGTGATCCTGCCGCGGACGAGCGAGTCGCTCTACCTGCTGCAACGACTGCGCGATGAGGCTCACCGCTTCGCGATCGTCCATCAGCGCAAGAAACGCAAGCGCGACATCTCCACCGTGCTCACCGAGGTGCCGGGGCTCGGTGCGTCGCGGATCAGGACGCTGCTGAAGCACTTCGGCTCGGTCACCGCTTTACGCGCGGCGCAGCCTGGGGAGATCGAAGAAGTGCCGGGTATCGGCCCCGTCCTGGCACAGAACATCCATACGCATCTCTCCACTCGCTAGGCTTGCGGGTACACGGAGAAGGAGCAGCATGGCAGACGAGGACAAGGGCGAGTTCCTCATCGTCACGGGCATGTCGGGCGCGGGGCGCACGACCGTCGCAAACGCTCTGGAGGACCTGGGCTGGTACGTCGTCGACAACCTCCCACCGCAGATACTCCGCCCGTTGCTCGATCTCACCGACATGGGTGGCGGCGCACTCCCGAAGGTCGCGGCGGTCGTCGATGTGCGCGGTCGCAACCTCTTCGACGACTTCCCCGGCGTGGCGATGGCTCTTCGCGACCGCGGTTCCGTCCGGGTGCTGTTCCTCGACGCCTCCGACGACGTCCTGGTCCGGAGATTCGAGTCCGTCCGTCGCCCGCAGCCGCTGCAGGGCGACGGCACGCTGCTCGACGGCATCCGGATCGAGCGGACCAAGCTCGCACCCATCCGCGAGGCGGCCGACCTGATCATCGACACGTCGAACCTGAACATCCACCAGCTGGCCACGCAGGTGTCTCAGATGTTCTCCGAGGAGGGCGCTGCCCGGCACAGGGTCACGCTGCTCAGCTTCGGGTTCAAGTACGGGCTCCCGACCGACGTCGACCTCGTCGCCGACATGCGGTTCCTCCCGAACCCGTTCTGGAACGAAGAGCTCCGAGGACTCACCGGTCAGGACGCACAGGTGAGGGACTACGTCCTCTCCCGTGAGGGGGCCACCGAGTTCCTCGACGCCTATGCCGCGGCGCTGTCGCCGGTGCTCGAGGGGTATCAGCGCGAGAACAAGAGCCACTCGACGATCGCGATCGGCTGCACAGGCGGCAAACACCGCTCCGTGGCGATGTCAGAGGAGCTGGCGCGCCGGCTCTCGGCGATCCCCGGGGTGGCCGTGAACGTCCGTCACCGGGATCTCGGACGGGAGTAGCAGGGCGCTCGGCCGAGTAGGCTGGACGTTTGCGCCGCGATCCGGCGCGTGAGCGTATGAGGAGTCTCGTGGCACTAACCACCGACGTCAAGGCTGAGCTGGTCAGCATCCGCAATGCACCCCCCACGGTGCGTGTCGCGGAGGTGACCGCCATTCTCCGGTTCGCCGGTGGGCTGCACTCCATCGCGGGTCGCGTCGCGGTCGAGGCGGAGGTGGATGCCGAGACTCTCGCGCGCCGCGTCGCGCGGGACCTCGCCGAGATCTACGGTGTGCGCCCCGAGATCGCGCAGGTGCAGTCGAGCACCGCCAACGAGGGTGCCCGATGGGCCGTCCGCGTCATCTCCGCAGGGGAGACCCTGGCCCGGCAGACCGGACTCCTCGATCAGCGCCGGCGCCCCGTGCGCGGCCTGCCCAACCGCCTCACCACCGGCTCCCGCGAAGAGGTCGCCGGCCTCTGGCGGGGTGCCTTCCTCGCTGCCGGAACACTCAGCGAACCCGGTCGTTCGGCCATGCTCGAAGTCGCCTGCCCTTCATCCGAGGCGGCCATGGCGCTCGTCGGCGCCGCCCACCGGCTCGGTGTCGCGGCCAAGGCGCGTGAAGTGCGCGGGATGCCGCGCGTCGTCGTGCGCGAGGGCGAGGCCATTCGCACGATCCTCAACGAGATGGGCGCCCAGAGGACAGCCGTGGCATGGGAAGAACTCCGTCAGCGCCGCGAGGTGCGTGCCGGGGTCAACCGACTCGTCAACTTCGACGACGCGAACCTCCGGCGCTCCGCACAGGCCGCCGTCGCCGCCTGCGCACGCGTGGAGCGCGCCCTCGAGATCCTCGGCGATGACGTGCCCGATCACCTCCGTCTCGCCGGGGCAGCTGCGCCTCGCGCACCGCGACGCGAGCCTCGACGAGCTCGGCCACCACGCGGATCCGCCGCTGACCAAGGACGCTGTGGCCGGCCGTATCCGCCGCCTGCTCGCCACCGCCGACAAGCGCGCGCAGCAGGAGGGCATCCCGGGCACCGAGGCCGCGGTGCCCGCGGGCCTCGACGTCTGAGCCCGTCACAGGCGGAAGGATCCGGACCGAACCGGCGTTCTCGTCACTAGGATGAATAGCGTCTGCTCCACGCCGCACTTCGGTGGCGCGGAGGATCGGCAAGCGCCGCGGCGCGGCGCGGATTGGATGAAAGCGATATGGCAACCTACACGCTCCCCGACCTCCCCTACGACTTCGCAGCCCTTGAGCCGCACATCAGCGGGAAGATCATGGAACTCCACCATGACAAGCACCACGCGGCCTACGTCGCCGGCGCGAACGCCGCGCTCGACGGTCTCGCAGAAGCACGCGAGAGCGGCAATCTCGCGAACGTCAACAAGCTGGAGAAGGACCTCGCGTTCAACCTCGGCGGCCACGTCAACCACTCGATCTTCTGGACGAACCTGTCGCCGAACGGCGGCGGACAGCCCGAGGGCGAGCTGAAGGCCGCCATCGACGAGTTCTTCGGCTCGTTCGAGAAGTTCCAGGCGCACTTCACCGCCACCGCGATGGGCATCCAGGGCTCCGGCTGGTCCGTGCTCAGCTGGGACTCGATCGGCCAGCGTCTGATCATCCAGCAGCTGTTCGATCAGCAGTCGAACACCGCTCAGGGAACGGTGCCGATCTTCCAGCTCGACATGTGGGAGCACGCCTTCTACCTCGACTACCTGAACGTCAAGGCCGACTACGTCAAGGCGGCCTGGAACATCGCCAACTGGGAGAACGTCGCTCAGCGCTTCGTAGACAGCCCGCGAGAAGACCGCAGGCCTGCTGGTACTGTCGTAATCAAGACGGGCGTCCCGACGGGCCAACTGCCCGTCGGGACGCCGTTGTCCATGCTTCTCTAGTTGAAACCGCGCGTGAGCGCTCGAGAAATCAGGAGACCTTAGTGTCTGTCAAGATCGGTATCAACGGCTTCGGCCGCATCGGACGCAACTACTTCCGCGCGGCTCTCGCGCAGGGCGCGGACATCGAAATCGTCGCGGTTAACGACCTCACCGACAACAAGACCCTGGCACACCTGCTGAAGTACGACTCCTCCGCCGGGGTCCTCGACGCGGAGATCAGCTACGACGAGGCCAGCATCACGGTCAACGGCAAGGTCATCAAGGCGTTCGCCGAGCGCGACCCCGCCAACCTCCCGTGGGGCGAGCTCGGTGTCGACATCGTCATCGAGTCGACCGGCTTCTTCACCAAGGCGGAGCTCGCCAAGAAGCACATCGAGGCCGGTGCGAAGAAGGTTCTCATCTCCGCTCCCGCATCGGGCGACGACCGCACGATCGTCATGGGCGTGAACGAGGAGACGTACAACCCGGAGACGGACCACATCCTCTCCAACGCGTCCTGCACCACCAACTGCCTCGCGCCTCTCGCGAAGGTCTTCAACGACGAGTTCGGCATCGTCCGCGGCTTCATGATGACCGCGCACGCCTACACCGCCGACCAGAACCTCCAGGACGGCCCGCACGGCGACCTGCGCCGCGCACGCGCCGCCGCCATCAACATCGTCCCGGCATCCACCGGTGCGGCGAAGGCCATCGGAACGGTCCTGCCGGAGCTCAACGGAAAGCTCAGCGGCTCTTCGTACCGCGTTCCCGTTCCGGTCGGCTCGATCGTCGACCTCACACTGATCACCGAGCGCGAAGACCTCACCGTCGACGACATCAACGCTGCGTACAAGAAGGCCGCCGACGAGGGTCGCCTCGCCGGCTACCTGCAGTACAACGCCGACGACATCGTCTCGACCGACATCGTGCACAACGCGCACTCGTCGATCTTCGACTCGACGCTGACCAACGTCAGCGGCAACCTGGTCAAGGTCTCGAGCTGGTACGACAACGAGTGGGGCTACTCCAACCGTCTCGTCGACCTGACCGAGTACGTCGCAGAGCGTCTTTGAGCTTCGCATGACTCTGCGCACCCTGGACTCACTGGGTTCGCTCGAAGGCAAGCGCGTCATCGTCCGTTGTGACCTCAACGTCCCCCTGCGGGACGGGGTCATCACGGACGATGGTCGTGTGCGCGCTTCGCTGCCGACCCTGAACGCCCTCATCAACGCCGGAGCACGCGTGATCGTGTGCTCCCACCTCGGTCGCCCCGATGGGGCGCCCGACCCGCAGTACAGCCTGGAGCCCGTCGCTCAGCGACTGTCCGAGCTGCTCGGCAAGCCGGTGGCGTTCGCACGCGACACGGTGGGGGAGTCCGCGCACGATGCCGTCCAGTCTCTCGAGGACGGCGGCGTCGTCGTCATCGAGAACCTGCGCTTCAACCCGGGCGAGACGGCGAAGGACGACGCGACGCGCCAGGCCTTCGCTGCTCAGCTCGCAGAACTCGGCGACGCGCTGGTGTCCGACGGCTTCGGCGTCGTGCACCGCAAGCAGGCCAGCGTGTACGAGCTCGCCGAGCTTCTGCCGTCCGCGGCCGGCCTGCTCATCGCGGCAGAACTCGATGTGCTCGACCGTCTCACCGAGACCCCGGAGCGGCCGTATGCGGTCGTGCTGGGTGGTTCGAAGGTCAGCGACAAGCTCGGCGTGATCTCACACCTGCTTCCGCGGGTCGACCGGATCCTCGTCGGCGGCGGCATGCTGTTCACGTTCCTCAAGGCGCAGGGGCACCCCGTCGCGGCCAGCCTCCTCGAAGAGGACCAGCTCGACACCGTTCGCGGCTACCTCGCCGAGGCCGAGCAGCGCGGCGTCGAGATCGTCCTCCCGACCGACGTGGTGGTGGCTGCATCCTTCTCGGCAGATGCCGCACATGAGACCGCTGCGGCGGACTCCATCGAAGACACCGCGTTCGGCGCATCCGGAATCGGTCTCGACATCGGACCCGAGACGGCCGCACGCTTCGCCGAGGTCATCCGCAGTTCGAAGACGGTGTTCTGGAACGGCCCGATGGGCGTGTTCGAGTTCCCGGCCTTCGCTGCCGGGACCAAGACCGTCGCACAGGCGCTCACCGAGGTCGACGGCCTCAGTGTCGTCGGCGGTGGCGACTCTGCAGCAGCCGTACGTCAGCTCGGATTCGAGGATGACCAGTTCGGTCACATCTCGACCGGTGGAGGCGCCAGCCTCGAGTTCCTCGAGGGCAAGAAACTACCCGGCCTGGAGGTGCTCGGATGGGCATGAACAATCGGATCCCGCTGATCGCGGGAAACTGGAAGATGAATCTCGACCACCTGCAGGCGGTCGCGTTCGTGCAGAAGCTGCACTGGACGCTGAAGGACGCCAAGCACGAAGACGGTTCGGTCGAGGTCGCGGTCTTCCCGCCCTTCACGGACATCCGCAGCGTGCAGACCCTGATCGACGCCGACAAGATCCCGTTCGCGCTCGGTGCGCAGGACATCTCGGCGCACGACTCCGGTGCGTACACCGGTGAGGTGTCCGGTGCCTTCCTCGCCAAGCTCGACGCGAAGTACGTGATCATCGGCCACTCCGAGCGTCGTGAGTACCACGCCGAGTCCGACGAGGTCGTCGCGTCGAAGGTGCAGGCCGCGCTGAAGCATGCGGTGGTCCCCGTGATCTGCGTGGGCGAGACCGCGGAGGATCTGGAGAAGTTCGGCGCCAGCGCGGTTCCCGCCGGTCAGCTCGAGGTCGCACTCCAGGGTGTGGCCAAGGATGCCGACATCGTCGTGGCGTACGAGCCCGTCTGGGCCATCGGCTCGGGTCAGGCAGCGACGCCGCAGCAGGCGCAGGACGTCTGCGCCGCGCTCCGCGACGTGATCGCGAAGGTCCTGGGGGAGGATGCGGCCGCTCGCACCCGCATCCTGTACGGCGGCTCTGTGAAGTCGTCGAACATCGCCAGCTTCATGCGCGAGCCCGATGTGGACGGCGCTCTCGTCGGCGGCGCGAGCCTCGTCGTCGACGAATTCGCCGCGATCATCCGTTTCCAGAAGCACGTCGGCGTGTGAGTGTGACGGGGCTGCGGCCCCGTCACACCGTATACTTGACCGTTACGAGGGCAATTCTGCCCTGGCGAAAGGCTCTTCTTCGTGGCAATTCTCGAGTTCGTCCTGCAGGTCGTGCTGGGTATCACCAGCGTCCTGCTGACCCTCCTCATCCTCCTTCACAAGGGCCGCGGTGGCGGCCTGTCCGACATGTTCGGCGGAGGAATGTCGTCGGCGGTCGGCTCGTCCGGTCTCGCGGAGCGGAATCTCAATCGCTTCACTGTGGTCCTGGCGCTGGTGTGGTTCGTCGCCATCGTCGCGCTGGGGCTCATCACGAAGTTCGAGGTGATCTGATGGCTACCGGTGGCAACGCCATTCGCGGCACGCGTGTCGGCTCCGGCCCGATGGGCGAGCAGGACCACGGCTACCACGCCGACCGCATCGCGGTGTCGTACTGGGACGGGCTCGGCAACGAGACGGTCCGCTACTTCGCCGCCGGTCTCCCGGATGAGGAGATCCCCGAGACCATCGACCACCCGCAGTCGGGTCTTCCCGCCGGCCGGGACAAGGAGAACCCTCCTGCCCTCGCCAAGCCCGAGCCGTACAAGACGCACCTCGCCTACGTGAAGGAGCGTCGTACCGACGCGGAAGCCGTTCAGCTCCTGGAAGACGCGCTCACGCAGCTTCGCGAGCGCCGAGGTCAGTGACCACGCTTTGACGAGAGAACCGCCACGACCGAGTCGTGGCGGTTTCTTCGTCTGTGGTCAACGGCACCCGGCCGCCGCGTCGATGTACGACTGCGGGGGATAGCCGTACGCCCACACGCCGTTCGCATCATCTGTGAAGCCCATGCTGATGGCCCAGCCCGTCGCCCACTTCTCGATGCTGTCCTGAGTGGAGTCGTCGTACAAGTCGGCGCACTTCACGCTGATCGCATGTCCGACCTCATGGGCGACCAGGGCCTGACTCATTGCGGACGGCCACTGCTCGGCGACGGAGTCGGACAGCTCGATCGTCGCGTAGCCGGGGTCGTCGTACCACCAGGTCGTGTAGCCGCCCATCCCGCCGTCGAGGCCGAAGCCGTTCACGATCTGGGACCAGTCGAACTCGAGCAGCACCCCGGGCGCCAGGCTTCGGGCGAACGCCTCCACCTCGAGACGCGTGCCCTGCAGTGGGCCCGCCTTCTCGGCGATCTCCGCCTGTTCCGAGGCGACGACCTGCGTCGCTGCCGACTCCAGCGCGATGAACGCATCGGCGGCGTACTCATCGATCGAGGTCGTGGACGAGACCTCCTCGGCCGCTTCGCGCAGGGCGATCACATCGAGGTTCCGCGCCGAGACGTGCGCCGCTTCGAGCGTGGAGGCGCTGCTCGCCGCGGTCGCGAGTGCGGGGACGCCCGAGTCGTTCACGGCTGCCGCGGCCGTGCCCGCGTCCTCGCCCCGGTCCGTGAGATCCCCGGTGTGCGCTTCGGCGCCTGCGCGCTGCTCGTCGAGGCGTTGCGTCTCACCGAACAGCTCCCAGAACCAGAACGGCTTCTGGCCCGTCTCCGGCAGGGACACGGAGAGGGCGTCTTCCGCCGCGGATGCCGTGGCTTGGCCCTCCGAGACGGCGACACCCAGTGCTTCCGTCGAGGCGGCGTCGAGCAGGGTGCCGCTGTTGTTCGCGAGGATGAGTGCGGCTGCATCCGTCGTCGCCCGAAGCGTGCCGACCTCGGCCCTGAGCCCCTCCGCGGAGACTGCGGCCGCAGAGACGGAATCCCGGTAGGCGTCCTCGGCACTGTCGTATCCGGCATGGGCGGAGAGCTGCACCCCGGCGATGACCACGACAACCGCGAGGAGGCCGAGAGATGCGAGGATCGCGCCGGTGTGCTTCTTTCGCGGCGCAGCAGGCGGCAGCGCAGCAGACGCCAGAGAGGCCGAACCGGACATCTGCGGCGGGAGCTCGTGCCCGCCGACCGGATAGGGGTGACTCACGCTGTTCGTCTCCTGCCTCGGCACCGTGGTGCGGTCGTGGACACGAGTCTAATCAGGAGGAAAATGCAGAAGGCCCCGCCGAAGCGGGGCCTTCTGAGAACGAGGGGCTGACGAGAATCGAACTCGCATCATCTGTTTGGAAGACAGAGGCTTTACCACTAAGCTACAGCCCCGAAAGACGTCATCGAGTGATGCCGACCGGACTCTTCGATCATAGCGGACTGTCATGGGTGCTCTCGTCCGTTAGACTTGATGAGGCCGAATCCGCGCGCGGATTCCCCGGGGCGTAGCTCAGCTTGGTAGAGCGCCCGCTTTGGGAGCGGGAGGTCGCAGGTTCAACTCCTGTCGCCCCGACACGACTTCCACATGCCTCACAGCCGCGATTCAGCGCGGAAATGACAAGGAGAACGAACCAGCATGGCGAACAGCACCGTCGAGAAGCTGACCCCGACCCGGGTCAAGCTCAGCATCACGGTCACCCCGGACGACCTCAAGCCGAGCATCGCTCACGCCTATGAGCACATCGCTCAGGATGTCCAGATCCCCGGCTTCCGCAAGGGGAAGGTCCCCGCTCCGATCATCGACCAGCGCATCGGGCGCGGCGCAGTCATCGAGCACGCCGTCAACGAGGGCCTCGACCAGTTCTTCCGCGCTGCCACCGCCGAGCACAAGCTCCGCGTGGTCGGCCGTCCGGCCGCCGAGATCATCGAGTGGCCGAACGAGAAGGACTTCTCCGGCGACCTGCTCGTCGACATCGAGGTCGACGTCCGTCCCGACATCGAGCTGCCCTCGTACGACGGCATCACCGTGACCGTCGACGCCGTCGAGACCGACGAGTCCGCCCTCGACGAGGAGCTCGACCGTCTGCGCGCTCGTTTCGGCACCCTCATCCCGGTCGACCGTCCCGCCGCGACGGGCGACTTCGTCGAGCTCGACCTCGTCGCCGCGATCGACGGCGCCGAGATCGACCGCGCCGAGGGTGTCTCGTACGAGGTCGGCTCGGGTGAACTGCTCGAGGGCATCGACGATGCGATCGAGTCGCTCACCGCCGGTGAGGACACGACGTTCCGCTCCGCTCTCGTCGGCGGTGACCACGCCGGTGCCGAGGCTGAGGTCTCCGTCACCGTCAAGGCCGTCAAGGAGCGCGAGCTTCCCGAGGCCGACGACGACTTCGCGCAGATCGCCAGCGAGTTCGACACCATCGCCGAACTGCGTGCGAGCCTCGCCGAGACCGTCGCTCAGCAGGGCGTGTTCACCCAGGGCTCCGCGGCGCGCGACAAGCTCGTCGAGACGCTGCTCGAGCAGATCGAGATCCCGGTTCCGCCGAAGCTCATCGAGGACGAGGTGCACAACCACCTCGAGGGCGAAGGCCGCCTCGAGGACGACGAGCACCGCGCCGAGGTGACCGAGGCCAGCGAGAAGCAGTTCCGCACCCAGGTCCTCCTCGACACGATCGCCGAGCAGGCCGACGTGCAGGTCTCGCAGGACGAGCTCAGCCAGTACCTGATCCAGTCCGCCGCGCAGTACGGCATGGCGCCGCAGGAGTTCGTCGAGGCGCTGCAGTCCTCGAACCAGCTCCCGGCCCTCGTCGGAGAGGTCGCGCGCAACAAGGCTCTGGCGATCGCACTCGGCAAGGTGAAGGTCGTCGACACGAACGGCAAGCCCGTCGACCTCACCGGCTTCATCGGCGTCGACGACGAGCAGGAGGCCGCCGAAGCCGACGAGAAGCCGGCCAAGAAGGCTCCGGCCAAGAAGCCCGCCGCGAAGAAGGCCCCCGCGAAGAAGGCGGACGACACCGTCGTCGCCGACGAGGCCGAGGCCGACGCTGACGAGGCCGAGCCTGCTGCGAAGAAGCCCGCCGCGAAGAAGGCTCCGGCCAAGAAGGCGGCCGACAAGGCCGAGTGATCGCGACGCGATCGACATGAAGGGGCGGATGCTGCGGCATCCGCCCCTTTCTCATCCGAGGAGAATGCGATGAAGAGCTGGGACGAACGGATCGACGAGGTCTGGGCCGACCAGTCACTCTCCGACAGGCAACGCGTCGAGCAGATCGACGTGCTTGCCGATCAGCGACCGGACGGTGATGCCCGCGCCCTGTTCGAACGCGCAGGCGCCCGCGATTCGGCAGGACTCGAGGCGGAGGCCGAGGGTCTGTACCGTCGGGCTCTCGACGCGGGGCTCGACGACGAGCACCGACCGCAGGCCGTCATCCAGCTTGCCAGCACGCTGCGCAATCTCGGGCGGACCGAGGAGGCACTGGAGATGCTTCGTTCGGAACGTGAGCGGGGCGGCCCGTTGGCGGACGCCGCCGCCGCGTTCCACGCATTGGCGCTGGCGTCACACGGCGATCCCGTTGCCGCGGTGGCCGTTGCCCTCGAAACCCTCGCTCCGCACCTGCCGCTGTATACGCGCTCTGTCATGGCGTACGCCCGGGAACTCGCGGCCCCGCCACGCTGATATGCCGACGGCGAACACGGCCGGGGCGCCGCGTTGTCGCCGGTAGATTCGAATCACCGAAACACGGAAACAGGAGCTGACATGGCTGCAGAACCCCTCGTCGCGACGAGTGTCTTCGACAGGCTGCTGAAGGACCGCATCATCTGGCTGGGCTCAGAGGTGCGCGACTCGAACGCCAATGAGATCTGCGCGAAGATCCTTCTTCTCGCCGCAGAAGACTCAGAGAAGGACATCTACCTCTACATCAACTCGCCCGGTGGCTCGATCACCGCCGGCATGGCGATCTACGACACGATGCAGTTCGTGCCGAACGACATCGTCACAGTCGGCATCGGCATGGCGGCATCGATGGGTCAGCTGCTGCTCACCAGCGGCACCAAGGGCAAGCGCTACATCACCCCGAACGCACGCGTGCTGCTGCACCAGCCGCACGGTGGCTTCGGCGGCACGTCCAGCGACATCCAGACCCAGGCGCAGCTCATCCTCTCGATGAAGAAGCGCCTCGCGGAGATCACGGCGGCGCAGACCGGCAAGACGGTCGATCAGATCAATGCCGACGGCGACCGCGACCGCTGGTTCACAGCGGACGAGGCTCTCGAGTACGGCTTCGTCGACCACATCCGCGAGCACGCGAGCGATGTGACCGGCGGCGGCGGCACTGCGGACGCCGCAGAATAACGGATTCGAGAGGACACACATGTACACCCCGACCTTCCAATCCGCAGGCAACCTGCCTTCCAGCCGCTATGTGCTCCCGCAGTTCGAGGAGCGCACGGCCTACGGCTTCAAGCGCCAGGACCCGTACAACAAGCTCTTCGAAGATCGCGTGATCTTCCTGGGCGTGCAGGTCGACGACGCCTCGGCCGACGACGTGATGGCCCAGCTCCTCGTCCTGGAGAGCCAGGATGCCGAGCGCGACATCACGATGTACATCAACTCGCCCGGTGGCTCGTTCACAGCGATGACCGCGATCTACGACACGATGCAGTACGTCGCGCCGCAGATCCAGACGGTCGTGCTCGGACAGGCCGCCTCCGCGGCGGCCGTGCTGCTCGCGGCCGGGGCCCCCGGCAAGCGTCTCGCGCTGCCGAATGCCCGCGTGCTGATCCACCAGCCCGCGATGGGCGAGGCAGGACAGGGCCAGGCATCTGACATCGAGATCCAGGCGGCGGAGATCCTCCGCATGCGCACCTGGCTCGAGGAGACGATGGCCGCGCACACGGGCAAGCCCGTCGAGCAGGTCAACCGCGACATCGACCGCGACAACATCCTCTCGGCCGCTCAGGCGCTCGAGTACGGAATCGTCGACCAGGTGCTCACCACGCGCAAGCGCGCGTAGCACCTCGACACAAGGGCGGTCCGGTCATCCGGGCCGCCCTTTCCATGCCCGAACGGTCCGGCTCGAATGTGCGGCGGTTCTCGACGATGTGCTCATATGAGCAAGAATGTGCGCGAATGAGGATGAGCGCCTAACCTGGAGAAGAAGGAGGATGCCGTGGACGACGAATTGCTCATGGTCCGAGTGGCCGAACTCTCCTACGACGAGGACAAGACGCAGGACGAGATCGGCTCCCTTCTCAAGATCTCGCGGTGGAAGGTCGGCCGCCTGCTCACGCAGGCGCGCGAGCGCGGCATCGTCCGCATCGAGATCGTGCATCCTCGGGCTCGCCGCCTCGGACTCGAGCGCGTGCTCGTCGAACGATTCGGTCTCGCCGAGGCGGTCGTCGTGCCGGCACCCTCCGGCGAGGAGAGCACCCTCGAGCGCGTCGCGCAGGCTGCAGCTGATTTCCTGACGACCCTTCGCCCCGTGCCGCGCACCCTCGGCGTGAGCTGGGGCAGAACGCTCCGCGCGGTCGCCGAAGCACTCACCGACGGCTGGGCGCACGGCGTCACCGTCGTCCAGCTCAACGGCGGCGTGAGCCTGAACCGCCGCTCCGGGGGAGCTGCCGGCCTCGCCGGCACCATCGCGCAGCGCGCGTCCGGACACGTCTCCCTGCTGCCGAGCCCTGCGATCCTGGAACGGGTCGAGACGAAGCTGGCGATCGAAGCCGATCGCACCGTCGCCGCCGTTCTCGAGGAGGCGGCTCACGCGCAGGCTTTCCTGTTCACCGCGGGCCCGTGCGACGCCAGTTCCGCGCATGTCGAGAACGGCTACCTCAGCGTCCAGGACGTCGAGGAGCTCGCCAGGCGAGGCGCCGTCGGCGACATCCTCGGGCGCTATGTGGATGCCGACGGCAACGTCGTCGATCCGCAACTGGACGCCCGCACGGTCGGCGTCGAACTCGGACGGCTCCGGGCGGCGAAGACCGCGATCTTCGTCACCGCGGGCCCCGCGAAACATGACATCGCGCGTACAGTCGTGACCAGCGGCCTGTGCAGCGTTCTGGTGACCGATGAGACCACAGCCCGAGCCCTGTTGGAGGAACAGTGACGACCAAGGAATTGAGCCGCAGAACCGCGGTAGACGTGCTGGGCGGTGAGCCCGACGACGCGACGCTCCGGCGCTTCCTGCACGGCCTCCCCGGCGTGGATGCGGTGGGGCTCGAGCAGCGTGCAGCCGGGCTCGGCACCCGCTCCATCAAGACGACGTCGAAGGCGTGGGCGCTGGACACGATCATCAAGCTGATCGACCTCACCACGCTGGAGGGGTCGGACACGCCGGGCAAGGTGCGCTCGCTCGTCGCGAAGGCGAAGAACCCGGACGCCGCCGATCCGACGTGCCCGAAGGTCGCCGCCGTCTGCGTCTACGGCGACATGGTCGGCGATGCGGTCACCGCGCTGGGGAGCCTGCACGGCGATCCCGATGACGGGCTGATATCGGTGGCCGCCGTCGCCACCGCGTTCCCCAGCGGACGCTCATCGCTGGAGATCAAGCTCGCCGACACCGCGGATGCGGTCGCGGCCGGCGCCGACGAGATCGACATGGTGATCGACCGAGGCGCGTTCCTCTCCGGCCGCTACGGCCTCGTCTTCGACCAGATCGCGCGGGTGAAGGAAGCGTGCCGGCGTGCGGACGGGAGCTACGCCTCCCTGAAGGTCATCCTGGAGACCGGTGAGCTGAACACCTACGACAACATCAAGCGGGCTTCATGGCTCGGCATCATCGCCGGCGGAGACTTCATCAAGACCTCGACCGGCAAGGTGCAGCCGGCCGCGACGCTGCCCACGACACTGCTCATGCTGGAGACCGTCCGCGACTGGCATCAGGCGACGGGGGAGAAGATCGGTGTGAAGCCCGCCGGCGGCATCCGCTCGTCCAAGGACGCGATCAAGTACCTCGTCACTGTCGCCGAGACGGTGGGCGAGGACTGGCTGCAGCCGCATCTGTTCCGCTTCGGCGCCTCCAGCCTGCTCAACGATGTCCTCCTGCAGCGTCAGAAGCTCACCACCGGCCACTACTCCGGCCCCGACTACGTCACGATCGACTGACAGGGACAAGCACATGTCATTTCTGGAATATGCCCCCGCACCGGAATCCAAGGCGGTTCTGAACCTCAAGGACAGCTACGGGCTGTTCATCGACGGGGAGTTCGTCGACGGCTCGGGAAAGAGCTTCGTCACGATCTCGCCGGCCGACGAGTCGCGCATCGCCGAGGTCTCCGCGGCGAGCGACGAGGACGTCGACCGTGCCGTCGCCGCTGCGCGACGGGCCTACGACAAGACCTGGTCGAAGATGAGCGGCCGCGACCGCGGCAAGTACCTGTTCCGCATCGCCCGCCTCGTGCAGGAGCGAGCCCGCGAGCTCGCTGTTGCCGAGAGCCTCGACAACGGCAAGCCGATCAAGGAGAGCCGCGACGTCGACGTGCCGCTCGTCGCCGCCTGGTTCTTCTACTACGCCGGCTGGGCGGACAAGCTCGATCACGCCGGTCTCGGCGCGAACCCGCGCTCGCTGGGCGTCGCGGGCCAGATCATCCCGTGGAACTTCCCGCTGCTGATGCTGGCCTGGAAGCTGGCTCCGGCCCTCGCCGCAGGCAACACCGTCGTGCTGAAGCCGGCGGAGACGACACCGCTGACGGCACTCATCTTCGCCGAGATCCTGCAGCAGGCCGACCTCCCGGCAGGTGTGGTGAACATCATCACCGGTGCGGGTTCGACCGGAGCATCCCTCGTCCGCCACCCCGATGTCGACAAGGTGGCCTTCACCGGTTCCACCGGCGTCGGCCGCGATATCGCACGCGCCGTCGCCGGCACGAACAAGAAGCTCACGCTGGAACTCGGCGGCAAGGCTGCGAACATCGTCTTCGACGACGCTCCCATCGACCAGGCCGTCGAGGGGATCGTCAACGGCATCTTCTTCAATCAGGGACACGTCTGTTGCGCCGGCAGTCGCCTGCTCGTGCAGGAGTCGATCCACGACGAGGTCATCGACCGGTTGAAGAACCGCCTCTCGACCCTGCGTCTCGGCGACCCGCTGGACAAGAACACAGACATCGGCGCGATCAACTCCGCCGCCCAGCTGGCCCGCATCCGCGAACTCAGCGACATCGGCGAGGCCGAGGGTGCCGAGCGCTGGACGGCGGACTGCGTCATCCCGGACAAGGGCTTCTGGTTCGCGCCGACCATCTTCACCGGCGTCGAGGCCTCGCACCGCATCGCGCGCGACGAGGTGTTCGGGCCGGTACTGTCGGTGCTGACTTTCCGCACACCCGCTGAGGCCATCGCGAAGGCGAACAACACGCCGTACGGTCTCTCCGCCGGCATCTGGTCGGATAAGGGATCCCGCATCCTCGCGGTCGCGGACCGGTTGCGCGCCGGTGTGATCTGGGCGAACACCTTCAACCGTTTCGATCCGTCGAGTCCGTTCGGCGGCTACAAGGAGTCCGGTTACGGCCGCGAAGGCGGACGCCAGGGACTCACCGCCTACCTGAAGGGGGCTGCAGCATGAGCAAGCGACTGACCGTGCCGAAGACGTACAAGCTCGCCATCGGCGGCGCTTTCCCTCGGAGCGAATCCGGCCGCACCTACGAGGTGCTCTCGGCGAAGGGCGCATTCCTCGCGAATGCCGCGCAGGGATCGCGGAAGGATGCTCGGGATGCCGTCGTGGCCGCCCGTGCGGCGGTGAAGGGCTGGTCCGGTGCGACCGCCTACAACCGCGGGCAGGTGCTCTACCGGGTCGCCGAGGTGCTCGAGGGCCGCCGCGCGCAGTTCGTCGACGAGATCATGGCTCAGGAGGGTGTGTCCGTCGCCGCGGCCGGAGCGCAGGTCGACGAGGCGATCGACCTCTGGGTCTGGTACGCGGGCTGGTGCGACAAGCACGCCCAGCTCGCCGGCAACGCCAACCCGGTCGCCGGTCCGTACTTCAACATCTCGGTGCCGGAGCCCACCGGCGTGGTGGCGATCGTCGCCCCGCAGGATTCGGCTCTGCTGGGACTCGTCTCGGTCGTGGCGCCGGCACTGGTCGCGGGCAACACGGTCGTCGCGATCGCCAGTGAGCGCTACCCGCTCTCGGCGATCAGCCTGGCGGAGGTGCTCGCGACGAGCGACGTGCCCGGGGGAGTCGTCAACGTCCTCACCGGCTCACCGGCTGAGCTGACGCCCTGGCTGGCCTCCCATCAGGACGTCAACGCGCTCGACCTCGCCGGCGCCGGCGACCTCGACTGGGTCGACCTGCAGATCGCCGCCGCCGACACGCTGAAGCGCGTTCTCGCGCCGGGGGAGGTCACGGCGTCGCCGGAGCGGATCTCGGCGTTCACCGAGATCAAGACGGTGTGGCACACCAAGAGCATGGTCTGATCGCAACCTGATCCGAAGAGGGGCCATTCGCCATGGGCGAGCGGCCCCGCGCCAATGCGGCCCAGTGTCCGCTGCAGCGGTTAGGCTCGGATGACGATCTCTGGATCCCCCCTAGGAGGACGCGCATGGCCCGTATCGGTGAAAGCGCTGACCTGTTCAAGTGCTCGTTCTGCGGAAAGAGTCAGAAGCAGGTGCAGCAGCTCATCGCTGGCCCCGGTGTGTACATCTGCGACGAGTGCGTCGAGCTGTGCAACGAGATCATCGAGGAGCGGATGGCGGAGTCGTCCGCCGAAGGCACGGCGGAATTCGATCTGCCCAAGCCGCGTGAGATCTTCGCCTTCCTCGAGGAGTACGTCGTCGGACAGGATCCCGCCAAGCGCGCGCTCTCCGTCGCGGTGTACAACCACTACAAGCGCGTCCGCGCGCACGGCACCCTCCAGACGGCGGAGCAGAAGGCCGAAGAGGTCGAGATCGCGAAGAGCAACATCCTCCTGATCGGACCGACCGGCTGTGGCAAGACGTATCTCGCACAGACTCTCGCGAAGCGCCTGAACGTGCCGTTCGCCGTGGCCGATGCCACCGCCCTCACCGAGGCGGGGTACGTCGGTGAAGACGTCGAGAACATCCTGCTCAAGCTGATCCAGGCCGCCGACTACGACGTGAAGCGTGCCGAGCAGGGCATCATCTACATCGACGAGGTCGACAAGATCGCCCGCAAGGCGGAGAACCCGTCGATCACGCGCGACGTTTCCGGAGAAGGCGTGCAGCAGGCGCTGCTGAAGATCATCGAGGGCACGGTCGCCTCGGTTCCGCCGCAGGGCGGACGCAAGCATCCGCATCAGGAGTTCCTGCAGATCGACACGACCAACGTGCTGTTCATCGTCGCCGGCGCCTTCGCCGGGCTCGAGGACATCGTGTCGGCTCGCGTCGGCAAGCACGGTATCGGCTTCGGTGCCCCGCTGCACGACAAGACCAAGGACCTCGACCTCTTCAGCGAGGTGCTGCCGGAGGATCTGCACAAGTTCGGCCTCATCCCCGAATTCATCGGCCGTCTGCCCGTCGTCACGAACGTGTCGCCGCTCGATCAGGACGCGCTGATGGAGATCCTCACCGGTCCGCGGAACGCCCTCGTGAAGCAATATCAGCGCATGTTCGAGCTCGACGGTGTGCAGCTGGAGTTCGATGAGGAGGCGCTGCGGTCGATCGCCGACCTCGCAGTCGATCGTAAGACGGGCGCCCGCGGGCTCCGCGCGATCCTCGAAGATGTGCTCGGCCCGATCATGTTCGAGATCCCGTCGGCCGACGACGTGGCCAAGGTCATCGTCACCAAAGCCGCCGTCGACGAGGGCGCGCCGCCGACGATCATCATGGAGCGCAAGCGCAAGAGCGCGTGATCGGTACCGTCGTCGCCCTCGGAGGCGGCGGGTTCTCGATGTCGGACGACGGCAGCTCGCTCATCGATGACCATCTTCTCGATCTGACCGGGGTGGCGAAACCCCGCGTCTGCTTCATACCGACCGCCAGCGGTGACTCGGACTCGTACAGCAGGCGTTTCGAGACAGCCTTCGCAGGACGCGCCGAGACCTCAGTGCTGTCACTGTTCGGTCAGGATCCGTGGGGCCACACCGACCCGAGGATGCTGCTCGAGAAGGATCTGGTGTACGTGGGTGGCGGTTCGACAGCGAACCTGCTCTCGCTCTGGCGTCTGCACGGCCTGACCGAGTTGTTGCGTGACGCTGCGAGCAGGGGGACCGTGCTGGCCGGCATCAGCGCAGGAATGAACTGCTGGTTCGAGGCGTCTTCGACGGATTCGTTCGGTCCACTGGCACCGCTGGCTGACGGTCTCGGCTTCGTCGAGGGGAGTGCATGCCCGCACTACCTCGGCGAGCCCCATCGGCGGGAGAAGTATCTGGACTGGGTCGGTACCGGCGCTCTGCCCGATGGATATGCGGTCGATGACTATGCGGCGATCGTCATGCGTGACGGCATCCTTCATGAGGCGATCTCCGAGCGACCCGGTCGTCCCGTCTTCCGTGTCGAACGGGAGGGTGACACGGCTGTCGAACACGAGGTCCCTGTTCGTGTTCTCCGGCGCGCATCCTGATAAGGCGATTCCGCGAGGGACTACTCCTCGGTCACGCTTCCAGGCCACGCCGCTTCAGCAACGGGGCGATCTCGGCGTCGCGGCCGCGGAAGTCACGGTAGGCCTCGAGTGGATCCTTCGATCCGCCGACGCCGAGCAGGCGCCGACGGAACCGGTCGCCGTTCTCTCGGGTCAGACCGCCGTTCGACCGGAACCAGTCCACGGTGTCGGCGTCGAGCACCTCGCTCCAGATGTAGGAGTAGTACCCGGCGCTGTAGCCGCCGGAGAACACGTGCGCGAAGTACGTCGACGAGTAGCGCGTGGGGACGGCGGAGTTGTCGAGCCCGATGTCCGCCAGCGCCGCCGCCTCGAACGCCGCGACGTCGACCGCCGCGTCTGACGGGCCGACCCGATGCCAGGCCTGATCCAGCCATGCGGCCGCGAGGTACTCGCTCGTGGCGTGCCCCTGATCGAACGTCTCGGTGGCGCGCAGCCGCTCGACCACACCCGGGTCCAGCGGCTCGCCGGTCTCATGGTGTCTCGCGTAGTTGTCGAGCACCTCAGGCCAGAGGATCCACATCTCGTTGACCTGGCTGGGAAACTCGACGAAGTCGCGGAACACGTTCGTGCCAGCGAAGTGCGGGTAGGTGACGACCGCGAAGAGACCGTGGAGGGCGTGCCCGAACTCGTGGAACAGGGTCGTGACCTCATCGAGCGTGAGGAGCGTGGGCTCGCCGTCACCCGGCTGCGGCACGTTGAGGTTGTTGACGACGACCGGGAGCGTGCCGCGCAGATGCGACTGGCTCACGATCGGATTCATCCAGGCGCCGCCGCGCTTGGAATCCCGTGTGTACAGGTCGAGCACGTACAGGCCCACAGGGCTGCCGTCCTCGTCGTGCACCTCGAACACACGGGCGCCCGGGTGATAGGAGACGATGTCCTCACGTTCGGTGAAAGTCACCCCGTAGAGCCTCGTCGCCGCATGGAACACGCCATCCTGCAGCACCCGTTCTGCCTCGAACCATGGGCGCAGCGCGGCGGTGTCGATGTCGTAGCGGGCCGCGCGCACCTTCTCGGTGTAGAACGCCCAGTCGTGCGCTTCGACGGTGAACGGCTCGCCCTCGGTCTCATCGACGATCTTCTGCAGCGACTCGCGTTCGGCTTCGGCGTTGCGCGCCGAGGGTGCGGCGAGTTCGCGCAGCATCCGTTCGACCGCCTCCGGGCTGCCCGCCGTCTCATCCGCCGTCACGTAGGCGGCGTGCGAGTCGTAGCCGAGAAGTGCAGCCCGTTCGGCGCGCAGGCGCACGATCTCGGCCAGTACCGGCCTGTTGTCGTTCGCGTTGTCTCGGCCGCCGCGAGATCGCGAGGCCTCCATGATGCGGCGCCGAGATTCCCGGTTCCGCAGCTGGGCGAGGTGGGGGTGCCCGGTGAACAGCGGAAGCGAGATCACGAACTTGCCGTCGAGTCCTCGTTCCTGCGCGGACCGCGACGCCGCAGACAGCTCACCGCTGCTGAGGCCGTCGAGCTCGTCGGCGGAATCGAACACGACCGAAAGGTCGTTCGTGTCGTTCAGCAGATTGCGCTCGAACGTGTTGCTGAGGGTGGAGAGCTGCTGGTTCAGCGCTGTCAGCCGCGCCTTCGCTTCGTCGTCCAGCGCCGCACCTGCGTGCGTCATCTCGCGGTGGTGGCGTTCGACGAGATAGCGCTGCTCCGGGTCGAGGTCCAGCTGATCGAGCTGGTCATGCACCTGCTGCACGCGCCAGTAGAGCGCGCCGTCGAGCGTGATCGCATCCTGGTGCGCGGCCATCAGCGGGGCGAGCTGCTCTTCGACGTCCTGGATCGCAGGCGTCGCATCGGCGGAGCTGACGGTGTAGAAGGCATGCGCCACACGATCGATCTGCTCGCCCGAGCGCTCCAGTGCCTCGATGGTGTTCTCGAACGTCGGCATCGAGCGCACCATCGTGATGCGGGAGATCTCCTTCAGATGTGCGTCGAAGGCGGCGCGGAAAGCCGGGAGATAGTGCTCCGGCCGAATCGCGCTGTAGTCGGGAAGTCCATAGGGAAGAGCGGACGGCTGGAGAAGCGGGTTCGAGACGTCGGTCATTCTCTGAGCCTAGCCATCACCCGTTCGAGTGCCTCGACGACGACGCGGACGGAGCGCCGTCGAAGATTCTCCGGCCTGGCCAGTACGTCGATCATGCGGTGGGTGCTCACGCCGCGCAGCGGAAGGCGGGTGATGTCGCGATCGTCGACGCTGCGCGAGGTGTACCTGGGCAGCATACCGAGCACCTCGCCCGCCGCGACCACGGCCGAAACAGCACCGTAGTCGTTGATGCGGTGGCGCACGTCGACCGCCCGCCCGGCGACGGCAGAGACCGCCTTCAGGACGTCGTCGGGGGAGTATCCGACGCGGCTGGTCACCCACGGGTGGTCGACGACCTCGTCGGGTGAGACGGTGCGCCGTGAGGCGAGGGGGTGGGATGCCGAGACGGCGACGTCCAGCGGCTCACGGACGAGCGTGAGGCTGCGGACGCCGTCCGTCGGCCACGGAGCCGAATGCTCCATGCGATGCGCGAGCACCAGGTCGTAGCGGGCGGTGAGCGCCGGGAAGTCGCTCTGCGCGACGTCTTCGTCGGTCAGGCGGACGGTCGGGGAATCCGCGGTGCCGGCCAGCTCGCGGATCAGAGGTCCGAAGAGCACCTGGCCCACGCTGTGGAAGCCGCTGATCGACACGACTCCGACGCTGGCGCCCTCGAACTCGTCGAGTGCACTTCGGGCGGCGGCCATGGCATCGATCGCCTCGGCGCCGGCGGCGGCGAGCACCTCGCCGGCCGGAGTGAGGATGAGCCGGCGCCCCTCCCTGCGCGTGAGCGGCGTGCGGAACCCGCGCTGCAGCGCGGCCAGATGCTGCGAGACTGCGGAGGGCGTGACGTTCAGAGCCTCGGCGACCGCGGTGACGCTGCCCAGAGCGCGCAGCTCGCGCAGGATCTGGAGCTGATGGAGTTCCATCCCCAAACATTAGCTGCGGCTACATCGACGATGCAGATATTGACGATTGCTCTACAACGTCGCGTGCGGTGTGATCGAAGCATGAAGGCACTGTTCAAAGCCGAACGCGCAGCAGGACTCGAACTCGTCGATCGCCCCGACCCGGTGGCGGGCGCCGATGAGGTGACCATCCGCGTGCTGCGGACCGGCATCTGCGGCACCGACCTCCATATCCGCCGCTGGGACGATTGGGCTGCCTCCGCGATCGAGGCGCCGCTGATTCCCGGACACGAGTTCTACGGCGAAGTCGTCGAGGTCGGACCGCTCGTGCACGACATCGCCGTCGGAGACCGCGTCTCCGGAGAGGGACACATCGTGTGCGGCACGTGCCGCAACTGCCGTGCCGGCCGCCGTCAGATGTGCATCCGCACCATCGGGTTGGGGCTGCAGCGCGACGGCGCCTTCGCCGAGTACCTCTCATTGCCCGCGACGAACGTCTGGGTGCACCACGCCGACGTGAGTCCGGAGCTGGGGGCGATCTTCGACCCGCTCGGCAACGCCGTGCACACCGCTCTGACCTTCCCGCTCATCGGCGAGGACGTCCTCGTCACCGGATGCGGACCGATCGGGCTGATGGCGATCGCCGTGGCACGTCACGCCGGCGCCCGTTTCATCGTCGCCACTGACGTCAGTGCTCCCCGGCTCGAGATGGCTCGGCAGATGGGTGCCGATGAGGTCGTCGACGTATCGGAGCGTGACATCCGGGAGGCTCAGCGTGGCCCTGGGAATGCGTGAGGGCTTCGACATCGGATTCGAGATGAGCGGGGCCGCTTCCGCTCTGCCGGCGATGATCGACAACATGAACCACGGCGGACGCATCGCGATGCTCGGCCTGCCGACCAGCGGCTTCGGCGTCGACTGGGGCAAGCTCGTCACGCACATGCTCACGATCAAGGGCATCTATGGCCGCGAGATGTTCGAGACCTGGAACGCGATGGGCGCGATGCTGCAGAGCAGCGCGACGCTGCGCGCTTCGATCGGGCGGGTCATCGCCGATGTGATCCCGGCGCGCGACTGGGAGAAGGGCTTCGCGGCTGCGGAGTCGGCGGGAACGGGCAAGATCATCCTCGATTGGACGGAGTTGTGATGTACGGGACTTTCCAGAAGCACCTGGCGACCGAATTGGCCGGCATCGAGGAGGCCGGGCTCACCAAGCACGAGCGCGGAATCCGCGGCCCGCAGCGGGCGGAGATCACCGCCGACGGTGCGGAGGTGCTGAACTTCTGCGCGAACAACTACCTGGGGCTCGCCGACGACCCGCGGATCCTGGATGCCGCGACCACGGCTCTGCAGGAGTGGGGTTACGGGCTCGCCAGCGTGCGCTTCATCTGCGGCACCCAGGAGCAGCACCTCGAGCTCGAACGTCGCCTCTCGGGCTTCCTCGGCACCGACGACGCCATCCTGTACTCCTCCTGTTTCGACGCGAACGGGGGAGTGTTCGAGACGCTGTTCGGTGCCGAGGACGCGATCATCTCCGACGAGCTCAATCACGCGTCGATCATCGACGGCATCCGGCTCTCGAAAGCCAGACGGCTCCGGTACCGCAACCGCGACATGGCCGATCTCGAGGAGCAGCTGCGGTCGGCAGCGGATGCGCGGTTCCGCGTGGTCGTCACCGACGGCGTGTTCTCGATGGACGGCTACATCGCTCCGCTCGCCGAGATCTGCGATCTGGCCGAGCGCTATGACGCGCTGGTGTTCGTGGACGACTCGCACGCCGTCGGCTTCGTCGGCGAGAACGGCCGCGGCACGCCCGAGCTCTGCGGTGTCGCGGACCGCGTCGACATCTACACCGGCACCTTCGGGAAGGCCCTGGGCGGAGCATCCGGAGGCTACGTCGCCTCGCACCGGGATGTCGTGGCGCTGCTGCGCCAGCGTTCCCGGCCCTACCTGTTCTCCAACACGCTCGCGCCGGCGATCGTCGCGGGAACGCTGACCGCGCTCGACCTCGTCGAGGGTTCGGCCGATCTGCGGGCGCAGTTGCGGCGCAACGCCGCTCTGTTCCGGGAACGGATGGCGGCCGAGGGATTCGACCTGCTCCCCGGTGAGCATCCGATCGTGCCGGTGATGTTCGGGGACGCATCGCTCACCGCTCGGATCGCGAGGGAGATGCAGGCGCAGGGGGTGTACGTGACGGCGTTCAGCTTCCCGGTGGTCCCGCGGGGCGCGGCGCGGATCCGTGTGCAGCTCTCGGCCGCTCATACCGCCGGGCAGATCGAGCGCTGCGTCGCGGCATTCGTGGCGGCCCGTGCGACAGTGGGCGTGATTCCCACGCGCGTTGCAAAGAAACACTTGCAAAGAATCTCTTGCAAAGGTATCTTTGCAAGCGTGGAAGATGACACTCAGGTACGGAAGCTCGATTCCAGCGCACTGAAGGCTCTCGCACACCCGCTGCGCGTGCAGATCTTCGACCTGCTTGCCGCACGGGGCCCGCAGACGGCGAGCTCGCTCGCTGCGCTCGTGGGAGAGACGTCCGGATCGACCAGCTATCACCTGCGCGCCCTCGCCGCCCATGACTTCATCCAGGAGGTCGAGGGGCGAGGCACCGCCCGAGAACGGTGGTGGGAGCGTCCGAAGGGTCGCATCGACAGTTCCCGGGCCCGACGAGGCCATGTCACCCGCGAATCGTGCCGCCGCTCAGATCGTGACTTCGGAGTTCTTCCGTCTCCGCCACGAGACCCTCATGGCGTACCTCAACCGGCCGCAGTCGGAGGTGCCGGAGGAGTGGCGCGACGTCGGCCTCACGATGACGACCCACCTCGACATGACCGCAGCCCAGGTGGTGGGGCTGCGCGAGGAACTGGAGGCGATCGTCGAGAGCGCGATCGAGCGCTTCCGCGGCCAGACCGGACCCGATGTGCGCCGCGTGTCGCTGCGCGCCGAGATCTTCGACCTTCCGATGGCGGGCAGCCGCCGCACAAGCCCTGAGGAGTGATCATGACCACCGCCACGCTTCGCCTCGCCGCCCCGACGCCCTTCGAGCGGTTTCTTCAGCAGTTCGCCGTCGGGCTCTCCCGGCACGTCGAGCGACGCATCGCCGCCCGTGCCGAGCGCCGGGAGATCGCCCTCGACATGCTCCGCGAGCAGCAGGCGCGCCGGCACGATCCGCGGGCCGTCGATCACGCCCTGGCGCAGCTCGGGCTGCCGCGGCGCTGAAAACCCGGCTCAGTCCTCGAACGGCCGCGCGATCACGTCGCCCGAGGCGGTCTGCAGGACCTCCCAGCCCGCGTCGAGTTCCGCGGTCGCGCGGCCCTCGAGCCAGGTGAGCGTCCAGTGGCCGCGCAGGCCGCGCGCCTCGACCTCGGCGATCGCCGGGCGGAGCGCCGCGGGTACCGAAGCCGGCGCCTCGGACCCCGCAGCCCAGCGCGTGCCCAGCTGCATCAGTTGCCCTCGCCCACGACGGGCTCGACGGAGCGAGCTCGATCGCGGTGACCGCGAACTCCTCGGCCTCGGAGAACTGCAGCTCGGCGATGCGTCCGACCGCGCGCAGGTCGTCGGCCGCGGCGCGGAGCGCATCGAGCTTCGCGGCAGGAGCGGCGATCGCCGCGCGGGCGACCGGTGTCTTCTGCGAGGCCTTCGCCTCTGTCTTCGCGCGACGGATGCCGATGAGCGCCTCACTCGCGGCGGACAGGACCGCCGGGTCGCCGTCGAAGCCGAGCGGCTCCGGCCAGGCCGCCGTGTGCACCGACCCCTCTTCGAACCAGGACCATGCCTCTTCGGTCGCGAACGACAGTACTGGAGCGAGCAGCCGCAGCAGCGTCGGAGAGAGCGAGACGCAGCGTGAGTGCGGCCGACGCCTGTCCGACGTCGGTCTGGTCGTATGCGCGCTCCTTGACGAGTTCGAGGTAGTCGTCGCAGAACGTCCAGAAGAACGCCTCGGTGATCTCGAGCGCCTTCGCCTGGTCGTAGTTCTCGTACGCCTTCGTCGCATCGCGGATCACGGCATCGAGGGCGGAGAGCATCGATGCATCCAGCGCGTGCGTGACCTGCGCGCCCTCGGGGACCGGGAACGACAGCACGAACTTCGCGGCGTTCAGCACCTTGATCGCCAGGCGGCGGCCGATCTTCACCTGCGTCGGGTTCTGCGGGTCGAACGCGGCGTCCATCCCGAGTCGGCTGGACGCGGACCAGTAGCGCACGGCATCCGAACCGTGGGATGCGAGGATGTCGGCCGGCGTGACGACGTTGCCCTTCGACTTCGACATCTTCTTGCGGTCGGGGTCGACGATGAAGCCGCTGATGGCCGCGTTGCGCCATGGCGCGCGGCCGTCTTCTAGGGTCGAGCGCAGCATCGTCGAGAACAGCCAGGTGCGGATGATGTCCTGGCCCTGCGGGCGGAGGTCGAACGGTGCGGTGAGGTTCCACAGCTCCTCGTCGCGCTTCCAGCCCCCGGCCAGCTGCGGGGTGAGGGACGACGTGGCCCAGGTGTCGAGGATGTCCGCCTCGGCGTCGAATCCGCCTGCGACACCGCGCTGTGCCTCGGTGTAACCCGCGGGCACGTCGGTCGTCGGGTCGATCGGCAGCGTGGCGGCGTCGGGAGTCAGCACCCGTTCGTAGTCGCGTTCGCCGTTCTCATCGAGCGCGTACCAGAGCGGGATCGGCACGCCGAAGAAGCGCTGACGAGACACCAGCCAGTCGCCGGTGAGTCCGCCCACCCAGTTCTCGTAGCGCACGCGCATGAAGTCGGGGTGCCAGGCGAGGCCGGCACCGTGGGCGATGAGCTCGTCGCGGAGCTTCGCGTCCCTGGCGCCGTTGCGGATGTACCACTGACGGGTCGAGACGATCTCGAGCGGACGGTCGCCCTTCTCGAAGAACTTCACCGCGTGATTGAACGGCTTGCCGACGGCCGTCATGTCGCCGGTCTCCTGCAGCTTCTCCACGAGTGCCTTGCGCGCGCTGAAGACCGTCTTGCCGCCCATGCTCTCGGCGTACCAGGCTCGGGCATCCACACCCGACACCAGAGAGGGGGCTTCGGGGAGGAAGCGGCCGTCCAGGCCGATCGTGGTCATGTTCGGCAGCGATTCGCCGGTCGTCGTGCGCAGCTCGCGCCACCAGATGATGTCGGTCACGTCGCCGAAGGTGCAGACCATCGCGGCCCCGGTTCCCTTGTCGGGCTGGGCGAGGTGGTGGCCGTGGATCTCGATCTCGGCGTCGAAGAACGGGGTGCGCACCTTCGTGCCGATGAGGTGCTTGTGGGGACCCTCCGGATGCGTCACGATCGCGATGCACGCCGGCAGCAGCTCAGGGCGCGTCGTGTCGACGGCGATGGCGCCCGATCCGTCCGCGAACGGGAACTCGATCGTGTGGAAAGCAGCCTGCTGGTCGCGGTCCTCCAGCTCGGCCTGTGCGATCGCCGAGCGGAAGTCGACGTCCCACAGGGTCGGAGCCAGTGCCTGGTAGGCCTCGCCGCGCTCGATGTTGCGCAGGAACGCGAGCTGGCTCTGACGGATCGTGTCGTCGGAGATGGTGCGATAGGTCTGGGTCCAATCGACGCTGAGGCCGAGCTGGCGGAACAGGCTCTCGAACTGCTTCTCGTCCTCGACGGTCAGCCGCTCGCACAGCTCGATGAAGTTGCGGCGGCTGATCGGCAGCTGGTCGGCCGCACGGCTGGACTTGTTGTCACCGCCCTCGAACGGGGGGGTGAAGTCGGCGTCGTAGGGAAGAGTCGGGTCGCAGCGGACGCCGTAGTAGTTCTGCACCCGGCGCTCGGTGGGCAGGCCGTTGTCGTCCCACCCCATCGGGTAGAACACGGTCTTGCCGCGCATCCGCTCGAATCGAGCCTTGACGTCGGTGTGCGTGTACGAGAACACGTGCCCGATGTGCAGGGATCCGGATGCCGTCGGCGGCGGTGTGTCGATCGAGTAGACGCCCTCACGCCCGGATGCGGCGGCGCGGATGCGGTCGAAGAGGTACGTGCCCTGGTCGCGCCATGCGGCATCCCACTTCGCTTCGAGACCTTCGAGAGCGGGCTTGTCGGGAATCTGGTTCTGTACGGACGCGGCCATGAAGGTCTCCTCGAGCGATGTATGCGGCACTGTGTGAGCGTGCCTGAGTGTGGGTTGTGCGTTTCAGTCTAACGGAGCGCCGACGGCGCAGGATGGGGCGTAAATCGACCCGGTCCAAGAAGCGGCCGTAGACTGAGATGTCACCCCATCGCATCTTCCCGAGGACCTTTCATGCGCATTTCGCTCCGGCGTCGCCTCCTGCCCTTCTTCGCGGTGTCCGCTGCCGCCGCGCTCGCGTTGAGCGCCTGCGCCGCGCCGGGGTCGAGCGAGAAAGGTGGCGGCGAGGTCGTCTGGGGCGTCGACGGCAGCCTGCTGGCGTCCGGCCACATGGATCCGCAGACGAGTCAGCTGGACATCTCCGCCGTGGTGCAACGCGTCGGTGCTCGACTCTCTGGTCTTCCAGAAGCCGGACGGCTCCTTCGCGCCGTGGCTCGCGACCGAGTGGAACGTCTCCGACGACAGTACGGAGTACACGTTCACGCTCCGCGACGACGTGACGTTCCACGATGGGGAGCCCTTCGACGCCGCAGCGGTGAAGGCGAACTTCGATCGGATCGTCGACCCGGAGACGGAATCCGCGCAGGCCGCGAGCATGCTCGGCGGCGAGTTCTACGCGGGCACCGACGTCATCGACGAGCACACCGTCACGGTGCGCTTCTCCCAGCCCTACGCGCCGTTCCTCCAGGCGGCGAGCACCGCACAGCTCGGCTTCTACTCGCCGAAGGTCCTCGCCGATTCCGCTGGCGAGCTGAAGGTCGGCGGCCCCGGGATCACGGTCGGAACCGGCCCGTTCGAACTCACCGAGTACACGCCGGAGCAGGAGATCGTCTACACGGCGAACGCCGACTACGACTGGGCGCCCGAAGGCGCCGAGAGGCCGGGGTTCGAGACGCTGCGCGTGGAGATCCTGCCCGAGCCATCGGTACGGGCGGGCGTCGTCGAGCTCCGGAGAGGCCGACCTCGTCGGCCAGATCCCGCCGAACCTCGTCTCCACGCTCGGCGCCGACGTGACGGTCGAGGCCGTCGAAGAGCCGGGTCTTCCCTACTCGCTGTACCTCAACGAGAAGCACGGCGTGTTCGCTGACGAGAAGGTGCGCCAGGCGTTCTCCCGGGCGATCGACATCGACGCGTCCGTCGAGGAGATCTTCTTCGGCGAGTACCCGCGTGCGTGGAGCATCCTCGGGCCGACGACGCCGGGCTACGATGCATCGCTCGAGGGCTCGTGGCCGATCGACCGCGAACTCGCGAACTCCCTGCTCGACGAGGCCGGCTGGACGCAGCGCGACGCCGACGGCATCCGCATCAAGGACGGCCAGCGGCTGTCCGCGCGCTGGATCGCCTGGACGCCGATTCCCGACGACCGCGCCGCGCTGGCGAACGCCATCCAGTCCGACCTGAAGGAGGTCGGCTTCGAGGTCACGCGCGAAGAGCTCGAGCCGGGCGCCTACAACGAGCAGTACGGACCGAAGACCTTCGACCTCACGGACTGGAGCTTCTCCGGCGTCGACGCCGATCTGCTGCGCAGCCACCTGCACACGCGACGGGTTCCAGAACGCCTCGCAGGTCACCGACCCTGCTGTCGACGAGCTGCTCGAGAACGGCGTCGCGACGATCGATGCAGACGCACGCGCGGACGTCTACGCCGAGCTGCAGGAATGGAACGCCGAGCACGTCGCCATCGTGCCGCTGTACGTGCCCGTCCGCCATCACGGCGGTCGGGCGAACGCATCTCCGGCCTGCAGTTACGACTTCTACGGGCGTCCGCTCTTCTTCGACGTGACCGTCGAGCTGACCCGGCGCGGCATCAGCGATACGATGCCGTGGTCAGGAGGGCGAATGATCAGAAGGATCGTCGGGCACGCGGCATCCGTCGTCGTCGTGCTGTGGGGCGCGGCGACGCTCGCCTTCCTGGCGTTCCGGGTGATCCCCGGAGACCCGGTCGACGTGATGCTCGGACCCCAGGCCCAGGTGAGCGAAGCGGTCAAGGACGGCATCCGTGCGGAGCTGGGGCTCGATCGGCCGCCGTTCGAGCAGTACGTCTCGTACCTCGGGCCAGCTGCTGCGGGGCGATCTGGGCGAGTCGTACCAATTGCGGATGCCGGTGGCCGAGGTGATCGGTCGGCAGCTCGGAGCGACGCTGCAGCTGACCGCACTGGCACTGCTGATCGCCGTGCTGCTCGCCCTTGCGGCAGCGCTCCTCGCCCGCGGCGCCGTCTCACGCGGGGTCGTCGCGGGAATCGAACTCGTCCTCCTCTCATCGCCGGTGTTCTGGATCGGCCTGGTGCTGCTGAGCGTCTTCGCGTTCGGGCTCGGGTGGTTCCCGGTCTCCGGCACGCGCAACCCGGCGACGATCGTGCTTCCGGCGGTGACGCTCGCCCTGCCGGTGGCCGCCCTGCTCGGCCAGGTGCTGCGCGACGGCATCGAATCCGCTGAGCGTCAGCCTTTCGCGACGACCGTCCGTGCGCGCGGCGCCGGCCACGTTCGGCTCACCCTGCACCACACGCTGCGGCACGGTGCCGCCGGCGCACTCACGCTGACCGCCTACCTCGTCGGCTCGCTGCTCGGTGGAGCCGTGCTCGTGGAGACGGTCTTCGCACGTCCGGGGCTCGGACGGGTGACGCTCTCGGCGATCACTGACCGGGATCTTCCCGTGCTCAGCGGCATCATCCTGCTCAGCGCGTTCACCTTCGTGATCGTGAATCTCGCCGTCGAACTCGTGCATCCGCTGCTCGATCCACGGATGCGGGCGGCCGCGAGAACTTCGGACAGGAGGATTGCGGCATGAGCATCGGCCGTCGCATCCTTCTCGGCACAGCCGTGCTGATCCTCGCGGTGATCGCCGCTGCGGCGCTGGTGCCCGACCTGATCGCCGCGCAGGATCCGCTGCAGACGGACGTGCGCGCCGCGTTGCAGGCGCCGAATGCCGCGCATCCCTTCGGCACCGACCAGAGCGGTCGCGACGTCTTGTCGCGCGTGGTGCACGGGGCCGGCAGGTCGGTCGGCATCGGCCTGCTCGCGACCGGACTCGCCCTTGCCGTCGGCCTGCTGTTCGGCACCCTGGCAGGGATCGCGCCCCGCCCTGTCGACATCGCCGCGATGCGCATCACCGATGTGCTCCTCGCCTTCCCGGAGTTCCTCGTCGCGCTGATCGTCGTCGCCGTGCTCGGACCCGGCCCGGTGAACGTCGCGGTCGCCGTCACGCTCGCCGCCGTGCCGGTGTATGTGCGCATGGGCCGCGTGCAGACGCGGACACTCGCCGTCGCTGAGCATGTCGAAGCCGCTCGTATCCTCGGAGTGCCCCCGGGGCGCGCGTTCCTCAGGCATGTGGTGCCCGGTGTCCTCGGGTCTCTGAGCGTCCTCGCGACCATCGGTATCGGCTCCAGCATCCTCGCCGCGGCCGGGCTCAGTTTTCTCGGTCTCGGGCCCGCCGAGCCGGCACCGGAATGGGGACTCATGCTCGCCGGCGGACGCAACGTCCTCGGGCAGGCGTGGTGGATCTCGGTCTTCCCCGGGGCGGCGATCACGCTCACGGTCGTATCGGCGACGATCGTCGGACGGGTGCTGCGGGCCCGTGCGGAGGGGAGGGGTTCATGAGTGCGCTCGAGGTCAGAGACCTCTCCGTGACGATCGGCGGCGCCAGAGTGGTGGATGCCGTCTCCTTCACCGTCGATCCGGGGGAGTGCGTGGCGATCGTCGGGGAGTCGGGTGCCGGCAAGTCGCTGACGGCGTCGGCTCTGCTGGGCCTGGCCCCGAGCGTCGCGCGGGTGACCGCCACGACCCTCGACGTCGACGGCGTCGACACGCGGAGGTTCGGCGAGCGCGAGTGGCGTCGGCTGCGCGGGCGGCGGATCGCTCTCGTCTCGCAGGATGCTCTGGTCTCACTCGACCCGCTCCGCACGATCGGCGCAGAGATCGCCGAACCTCTTGAGATACATCGACGTCTCACGGCGGTTCAGCGGCGCGGTCGGGTTCTCGAACTTCTTCGACGCCGTGGCGATGCCGGACGCGGCGCGGCGGCTCGGGCAGTACTCGCACGAGCTGTCCGGGGGCCTCCGGCAACGCGCACTCATCGCCTCGGCGCTCGCGTGCGCTCCCGCTGTACTCGTCGCCGATGAACCGACCACTGCTCTCGACGCGACCGTGCAGGCTCGGATCCTGGATCTGCTGCGAGGGATCGCGGATGCCGGCACCGCGGTGGTGTTCATCAGTCACGACTTCGCGGCCGTGCGCAGGATCGCCGATCGGGTGCTGGTGATGCGGAACGGCCGGGTGGTCGAGGCCGGCGGGGTCGAACAGGTGCTCCAGGCCCCGCAGCACGAGTACACGCGGCAGCTCATCGCGGCGACGACGCACGAACCGCGGAGGATCGTCGACGGTATCGGCGAGCCGGTGATCACCGGGGTCCGGGTATCGAAATCGTTCGGGTTGATGCCGGCGGTGATCGAAGCGAGCTTTGAGGCGGGTCGCGGGCGAACGCTCGGGATCGTCGGGGAGTCCGGCTCCGGAAAGACGACGCTGGCCCGGATGCTCGTCGGTGTGGAGCATCCCGACACCGGTGAACTGCGCTGGAACGGCACGCACCGGGTGCAGCTCGTGCACCAGAACCCGCTCGGCGCCTTCGATCCGCGGTGGACGATCGGCCGGTCACTGCACGAAGCGCTTGCCGCAGGCAAGGTACCGCGCCCTCAGCGGCCGACGCGCGTGGCCGAGCTCCTCGCCGAGGTGGGCGTGGACGCCGCACTCGCCGGTCGGCGGCCCGCCGCCCTCTCCGGCGGCCAGCGCCAGCGCGCCGCGATCGCTCGTGCCCTCGCCGCCGATCCGGACGTTCTCGTGCTCGATGAGCCGGTGTCGGCGCTCGACCCCTCGGTGCGCGAGCGGATCCTGCAGCTGCTGCGACGACTGCAGCGGGATCGCGGGCTCACGATGATCTTCGTCTCGCATGACCTCGACGTGGTCGCCGCTGTCGCGGACGATGTGCTCGTGATGCAGGACGGGCGGATCGTGGAGCAGGGTCGCACCGGCGAGGTCTTCAACGCGCCGCAGCATCCGTTCACACGGGAGCTGCTGGCGGCGAGTGTCGTGCCCTGAAATCCGCGCGTCTCAGCCCTTGATCTGGATGCCGAGGCCGGCCGCGATGACCGGCGCAAGCTGCTGAATCTGGAACTCGGTGAGGGTGGTTCCGCGCAGACTGTTCACGTCGAGGTAGGCGAGGGCGTCGAGTCCGCGCAGGTCCACATGCGTGGCGCGCATGCCGCGCGGGTCGACCTCGTCGCCGCGCGTGCTCGCGAAGCGGACGCGGGTGAGCTCGGCCTGCGGCATGTCGAGCGCGCGGATGCTGCATCCGATGACCTCGACATCCTCGGCGCGCGCCGCCCCGAGGTTCAGATAGTCGATGCGCACGTCGCGCAGCTCGAGCTCGGCGATGCGGGCACCGCTGAGGTCGAGGGTGCCGATGCGGCCGCCGGTGATTCTCAGGCGCCGGATCCCCGCCTCGCGGAGCTTGAGCGACGCGACTCTCATGTCGGTCATCTCGACATCGAGGATCGTGGCACCGGTGAGGTCGACGGTGTCGGCATCCGCCGTGATCACGCACTGCTCGAGTGTCGCGTAGGCGAGATCGGCGGAGCCCCCGAGGTCGAGGCGGGCGGCCAGCAGATCGGCCCGGCGCGACGGACTCGCCGGTGCGAGATCCTCCGGGAGGTCGGGAGCGGTGACGCGCGGCGCGACGGGAGACTCGGGGGAGCGGGCCATCCCTCGAGCGTAGGGCGTGGCGCGGACACGATGCTGCGCTGCCGCTTCCTCGCAGAACTGCTCCAACTTCGCAGGGAATTCCGGAAAGCCTGCGAAGAAGTCACAGTTCTGCGAGGAATGAGTTGTTCTGCACAGAAAGCGGATGCCGGAGTCCATCCACTGTCCCGGGATTCGCGAGCATCGGCAGCGGCTGGGTACGGCATCCTGCGGGAATGAGCCACGACGAACTCATCAAAACGATCAGTGACGGTGACGGTGTCATGCGTGTCGAGCGGCTCCGCGATCTTGGCTTTCGGCGGACCGTTCTCGCGTCGGCGCTCGCGGCCGGACGCCTCGAGCGCGTGCGTCGTGGTTGGGTGGCGCTGCCGAACGCGGATCCACTTCTCGCATCCGCTGCGCGTCGCGGTGTCGTGCTCACGTGCATCACGCAGGCGCGCCGTCTCGGCTTGTGGGTGCACGAGGCACCGGCGTGTCCGCACGTCGGAGCAACGCCGGGCGGCGCGGGCGGCAAGCCGGACACGATACGCGTGCACTGGGCACGGCCGTTGCTGCCACGCAATCCGGACGTGCTCGTCGATCCGATCGAGAACGTGCTCGCGATCGTCGCCGAATGCGAGCCTCACGAGCAGGCGCTCGCAACCTGGGATTCCGCGCTCAACAAGGGGCTGGTCACGTTGGAGGGACTCGCCGGGTACGACTGGCGTCCGGCCGCGCGGCGCCTGCTCCAAGAGGCCACGCCGTTCTCGGATGCCGGGCTGGAGACCTACCTTCGCCCGCGATTGCGCTGGCTGCGGCAGCCAATCCGGATCCAGACCTGGATCGAGGGTCATAGGGTCGACGCACTCATCGGCGAGCGGCTCGTGCTGCAGATCGATGGGGCGCATCATGTCGGCGAACAGCGCAGCGAGGACATCCGGCACGACGCTGCGCTGAGGCTCATGGGTTACCACGTGATCCGCATCAGCTACAACCAGATGATGCACGAATGGCCGGTGGTGCAGGACTTGATCATGCGTGCCGTCGCTCAGGGCCTGCATCTCGCGTCGCGCCGCCGGGCGTGAGCCGCAACTCGTTCTTCGCAGATCTGGCTCAACTTCGCAGGAAACCCGGGAAAGCCTGCGAAGTACGTGACGTTCTGCGAAGAACGAGTCGTCGCCGGGTGCCCGGATGCCGCAGCCGCGGCCGGCGCGTAGGATAGGAGCACAAGCACTGATCCGGCCATCACCGGGGAGCTCTCGGAAGAACGCAGGCGACTGCAAGTAGAACCGAGCGGGGCAGGCCCGTCATCGCCGCAGTGAGAGTGGTTGCGTCGTCGAGGCGCAGCACGTGAGGTGGTACCGCGGTCCGCGAGGGTCGTCCTCGCAGCAGCATCCGCCCGTGCCACCCGCTCAGATCACTGCGAGACGACATGACATACCCGCGTTCATCCTTCGGCCCCGCCGCCGATGCCACCGTCGTACCCAGCCCGCGCTTCCCCGAGATCGAGACAGAGGTTCTCGAGTTCTGGAAGACGGATGACACGTTCCGCGCCTCGATCGAGCAGCGCGAGGGCGCGCCGGAGTGGGTGTTCTACGACGGTCCTCCGTTCGCCAACGGCCTGCCGCACTACGGGCACCTGCTGACCGGTTACGCGAAGGACGTGTTCCCGCGCTTCCAGACGATGATCGGGCAACAAGGTCGACCGCGTGTTCGGCTGGGACACCCACGGTCTGCCGGCCGAGCTCGAGGCGATGAAGCAGCTCGGCATCACCGAGAAGAGCGAGATCGAGGCGATGGGCATCGACGTCTTCAACGCGAAGGCGAGGAACTCGGTTCTCACCTACACCCGCGACTGGGAGGACTACGTCACCCGTCAGGCGCGGTGGGTCGACTTCGAGCGCGGCTACAAGACCCTCGACGTCGGGTACATGGAGAGCGTCCTCTGGGCGTTCAAGACCCTCTACGACAAGGAGCTCGCCTACGAGGGCTACCGCGTGCTGCCGTACTGCTGGCGTGACGAGACTCCGCTCTCGGCCCACGAGCTGCGCATGGACGACGACGTGTACCAGATGCGTCAGGACCCGTCGGTGACGGTCTCGTTCCCGCTCACGGGTGCGGATGCCGCGGCGCAGGATCTCGACGGCGTACGCGTTCTCGCCTGGACGACGACACCCTGGACGCTGCCGACGAACCTCGCGCTCGCCGTGGGGCCCGGCGATCGAGTACGTCGTGGTGCCCGCAGGGCCGAACGGCGTCCGCCGAGGGATGCGGCCGACGGCCGCTACCTGCTCGCACGTGATCTTCTCGGCGGCTATGCGAAGGACCTCGGCTACGAGGATGCCGCCGCGGTGACGGCAGCCGTCGAGCGCACCGTCAGCGGCTCCGACCTGGGCGGCCTCCGCTATGAGCCGCTCTTCGACTACTACGCCGACGTCGAGACCTACGGCACCGAGAACGCCTGGCAGATCCTCGTCGACGACTACGTCACGACCACCGATGGCACGGGCGTCGTGCATCAGGCTCCGGCCTACGGTGAGGACGACCAGCGGGTCGCCGAAGCCGCCGGCATCCCGACGATCCTCTCCCTCGATGACGGCGGACGATTCCTGCCGAACGTCACCGATGTCGCCGGCGAGCTGTGGATGGATGCGAACACGCCGCTGGTGCGTCTCCTGCGCGGCGATGGCCGCCTCATCCGCCTGCAGAGCTACGAGCACTCGTACCCGCACTGCTGGCGGTGCCGGAACCCCCTGATCTACAAGGCCGTGTCGAGCTGGTTCATCCGCGTCACCGACATCAAGGACGACCTGCTCGCGAACAACGAGCAGATCACCTGGGTGCCCGAGAACGTCAAGCACGGCCAGTTCGGCAAGTGGCTCGAGGGCGCACGGGACTGGTCGATCAGCCGCAACCGCTACTGGGGTTCGCCGATCCCGATCTGGAAGAGCGACGACCCGGAGTACCCGCGCGTCGACGCTTACGGGTCGCTCGCCGAGATGGAGCGCGACTTCGGCACGCTGCCGCGCAACCCCGAGGGCGAGATCGACCTGCACCGTCCCTACATCGACGACCTGACCAGACCGAATCCCGACGACCCCACGGGCAAGAGCACGATGCGCCGCATCGAGGACGTCTTCGACGTGTGGTTCGACTCGGGTTCGATGCCGTACGCGCAGGTGCACTACCCGTTCGAGAACCAGGAGTGGTTCGACTCGCACTCGCCGGCGGACTTCATCGTCGAGTACATCGGGCAGACCCGTGGCTGGTTCTACGTCATGCACGTGCTGTCCACCGCGCTGTTCGACCGTCCCGCGTTCACCGGGGTCAGCTGTCACGGCATCGTGCTGGGCTCCGACGGCTACAAGATGTCGAAGTCGCTGCGCAACTACCCGGACGTCTCCGAGGTGCTCGACCGCGACGGCTCCGACGCGATGCGCTGGTTCCTGATGTCGAGCTCGGTGCTGCGCGGCGGCAACCTCGCGGTCACGGAGGAGGGCATCCGCTCCGGCGTCCGCGAGTTCCTGCTGCCGCTGTGGAACTCCTGGTACTTCTTCGCGACCTACGCCAACGCATCCGGCGGACGGCTACGAGGCCACCTGGCGCACCGATTCCACCGACGTGCTCGACCGCTACATCCTCGCCCGTCTCGGCGACCTCGTCCGCGAGGTCCGCGCCGACCTGCAGGGACTGGACTCGACCACCGCCGCGGGGCGCCTCCGCGAGTTCGCCGAGACGCTCACGAACTGGTACATCCGCCGCTCGCGCGATCGTTTCTGGGTCGGCGTGACGGAGGACCCGAAGAGCCGCGAAGCCTTCGACACGCTGTACACGGTGCTCGAGACGCTGAGCCGGGTGGCGGCACCGCTCGTTCCGCTCGTCAGCGAGCGGGTCTGGCAGGGGCTCACCGGCGGCCGGAGCGTCCACCTGACGGACTGGCCGGATGACACGGCATTCCCCGCCGCGGACGAGATCCGGGATGCGATGGATGCGGTGCGCGAGCTCTCCAGCGTCGGCAACGCGCTGCGCAAGAAGGAGAAGTTGCGGGTGCGGCTGCCGCTCGCCCGACTCACCATCGTGTCGCCGCTCGCCTCCTCGCTCGGCCAGTTCGAGGACATCCTGCGCGAGGAACTCAACGTGAAGAACGTCGAATTGGTGCAGCTCGGCGAGAACGCTGCGGCCGAGTACGGCGTCAGTCACCGCCTCAGCGTCAACGCCCGCGCGGCCGGTCCGCGCCTCGGTAAAGAGGTGCAGAAGGTCATCCAGGCGGCCAGGGGCGGATTCTGGACCGAGGAGGACGGAATCGTCACCGCCGACGGCATCGCGCTGGAGCCCGGCGAGTACGAGCTGGTCCTGGAGACCACCGGTCGTCCGGAGGGCGAGGCTCTCGCCATCGTGCCGAGCGGCGGGTTTGTGCTGCTCGACACCGCGCTCACCGAGGAATTGAAGGCCGAAGGCCTCGCGCGCGACGTGATCCGGGCGGTGCAGGACAGCCGCAAGTCCGCCGATTTCGACGTCAGCGACCGCATCCGTCTGGAGCTGTGGTTCTCGGATCTCGACGATCTGTTCGCGGTCAAGAGCGCGTTCACGGTTGCGGGCGTCGCCGAGGAGACCCTCGCAGTCTCGTACTCGCTCGGCGCGACGGACGAGGTCGTGCTGGAGCACGGCGGCGGCGACGGGGGTCGGCAGGCGGGCGGCTTCGAGTACGAGGCCGTGGTCGAAGCGGGCACCTACGCCAACGCCGGGAGCATCCGCGTGAGCATCGCCCGAGAGGGCTACGAGGAGAACGGGACAACAGCATGAGCGACCGCGCACGCGCAGACGCCGTCTACGAGGCCCTGCTCGCCAGGGCGGGCGAGCGGTGGGTGCAGCCGCGCAAGGAGCGCACCGCACGCATCCTGGCGTTCCTCGACGACCCGCAGCGCACGTATCGGGTCGTGCACATCACCGGCACCAACGGCAAGACGTCGACGGCCCGGATGATCGAGAGCCTGCTGCGCGCGCACGATCTGCGCACCGGCCTGTTCACGAGTCCGCACCTCGAGCGCTTCACAGAGCGCATCATGATCGACGGCGAGCCGATCGACGATGCGGCCGTCGCGGATGCCTGGGACGAGATCGAGCCTTTCGTCGACATCGTCGACGCCGAGTTCGAGGCAGCGGGCGACGCCCCGCTCACGTTCTTCGAACTGCTCACCGTGCTGGCGTTCGTGGCGGCGGCGGACGCGCCGGTCGACGTGCTGGTGCTCGAGGTCGGGATGGGCGGCGAGTGGGATTCGACGAACACCGCCGACGGCGACGTCGCGGTGTTCACTCCGATCGACATCGATCATGCGGATCGCCTGGGCGCGACGATCGTCGAGATCGCCCGGGTCAAGGCCGGCATCATCAAGGAGGGCGCGGCAGTCGTCTCCGCCCAGCAGCCGGCGGAGGCGATGGAGGTTCTGCGCCGGGTCGCGGCCCAGAACGGAGCGACGATCGCATTCGAGGGCGCGGAGTTCGGTCTCGTCGATCAGAAGCTCGCCGTGGGCGGGCAGCTGCTCACCGTCCGCGGGCTCGCGGGGGAGTACATCGAGGAGTACCTGCCGCTGTACGGCGCTCACCAGGGCCATAACGCGGCTCTGGCGGTGGCGGCGGTCGAGTCGCTGATCGGCGGGGGCTCGCAGCGCATCGCGGCCGACGTGATCTCCGAAGGCCTGCAGGGGGCGACCTCTCCGGGCCGCCTGCAGCTGCTCGGGATCGCTCCGACGGTGATCGTCGATGCCGCCCACAACCCGCACGGGGCCGCCGCTCTCGCCCTGGCGCTCGACGACAGCTTCGACTTCGACGAGTGGGGGATCGTTCTCGGCATCCTCTCCGACAAGGATGCCGCCGGCATCGTCGCCCGCCTGGCTCCAGCCGCGGCGCACGTCTTCGCGACCGCGCCCGACTCGGAGCGAGCCAGCGATGCGGATGTCATCGCCGACCTGGTCGAGCAGATCGGCGGGCGCGCGACCGTGCACCCGACGCTCGCCGAGGCGGCAGACGCGGCCCGCGAATGGGCCGCATCCTCCGATCGACGAGCAGTCGCCATCGCCGGATCCGTCGTGCTCGCCGGCGAGGCGATCGCGCTGGCCGAGACCGAGGACTGGAAATCCGGGTGGAGCGCATGAGTGCGCAGGCGCGGGCACCGCGTCCGGCGAGGACTCTCGTGCAGAAGCTCGCGCCGATCGTGCTCGGGTTCGAGGCGATCGTGGTGCTGCTCGTGGGTCTGACGATCTTCGGACTCAAGAGGCTGCCGGACGGTATCGAGCAGTGGTGGGCGATCGTCGCTGGCGCGGTGGTGGCCCTGGCCTGCATCGCCGTCGCGGGCATGATCACCCGGCCGTGGGCGATCGGCGCCGGCTGGACGATCCAGGCGATCATCGCCCTGTCGGCGTTCTTCGAGCCGACGATCGTCATCGTCGTCCTGATTTTCGGGGGCATGTGGGGGTATGCGACGATCATGGGGGCCCGGTTGGACGCACGACGTCCTGTGGAGCCCATGACCGAGACTCAGACTCGTACTCAGACAGAGAGTGAATGACATGGCCACCGAAGAAACCCTCGTCCTCGTCAAGCCCGACGGCGTCGCCCGCGGACTCACCGGTGCGATCCTCGCGCGCATCGAGGCGAAGGGCTACGCCCTCGTCGACATCCGCCTCGTCGATCCCGACCGCGACCTCCTCGCCGCGCACTATGCAGAGCACGAGGGCAAGCCGTTCTACGAGCCGCTGCTGGAGTTCATGCTCTCCGGGCCGTCGGTTGCGATCCGCCTCGCCGGCAACCGCGTGATCGAGGGCTTCCGCTCGCTCGCAGGCACGACCGACCCGACCACGGCCGCCCCCGGCACGATCCGCGGCGACTTCGGCCGCGACTGGGGCCTCAAGGTGCAGCAGAACCTCGTGCACGGCTCGGACAGCCCCGAATCCGCCGCACGTGAGCTCGGCATCTGGTTCGACTGAGCCTCAGCAGCAACGCGAAAGCCCGTCCACTTCGGTGGACGGGCTTTCACGTTGTCGTCAGAACAGAATGCGCGCCATCTCGCCGAGGAAGTCCAGATCCTGGAGCTGTGCGAGCAGGATGACCACGGCATAGGCGACGATCGTCGCCAGCGGCACCCAGATCATCATCCGTCCGGCGCGCTCCTGGGCTTTCACCGAAGACGTGAAGGTGCCGTTGCGGGCGAGGTGCAGCATGGTGGCGAAGAACGTCGGGATCGTCACGGCCCAGGTCACCATGCACCAGGGGCACAGCACGAATAGGTCGTAGAGGCTCTGCCCGATCAGCCAGCACACGAACCCGAAGGCGAAGGTGATGCCGGCGCCGAAGGCGGCCCAGAACCAGCGGGGGAATCGTGCTCCGGCGAGGAGCGCCACACCTACGACGAGGGGCGCCATCCAGCCGGTGAGACCGAGGATCGGGTTGGGGAATCCGAAGACCGACCCCTGCCAGGACTGCAGGTTCGTGCTGCACTGGATGAACGGGCTGAGATCGCAGGCCAGCGCCTCCTCGGGATTCTCCAGCAGCGCGAACTTCTCGACGGTGAGCTGGAAGGCGGCGAACCAGCCGACGGCACTGGCGACGATCAGCCAGACGGCGAAGGCGACGGGGCGGGGGCGATGCTCGCTCATCTGGGGATTGTCCTCGCTCATATCGCGATTATCCCAGCGTCGGCTATGCGCGGGACGTGAAGCGCGCCGGATGTGCAGCACGCGGCGCGCGCGAGCCGGGATGCCGCGAACCGGCGCACTTGGTGCGATAATGATCTGTGATGCATCACACGGCGTTGCCGTGGCACGCATCGACGCAGACTTCGGGGTCCTATGCCCCACGCGACCAGAGCTATGAGCCGGTCGCACACCGAGTGAGTTCGCGGCACCTGCGGGTGTCGCACGAGATTTCGCGGAGCACGCAGTGCCCCGCGCAGGGAGCAGCCAGAGATGGCCGATGACAACAATGACAACAACGCACCTACCCTCGACTTCCCGGCAGACGCCGCGGAGCCGCTGACGGAGTCGGCGGCTCCTCCCGAGGAATCCGCCGCAGAGGCGACCGTCGAGGGGGCAGAGTCCGCGGAGGGCGCCGCCGAGGCGCCCGAGGAATCGGCCCCCGCTGAGGATGCTCCTGCCGGGGATGCTTCTGCGCAGGAAGCTCCTGCTGAGGGCGCGCCCGCTGAGGACGCTCCCGCCGGCGAGGCTCCGACCGAGGATGCTCCCGCCGGCGAGGCTCCGACCGAGGATGCTCCGCGTCCGGAGCCGGTTCCGCTCACGGCTGTCTCGCTCGGGCTCCTCCCCGAGGTCTTCGTGTCGCAGGTGTCCACCCGGCTCGCGTTCTACGCGCCGGAGATCGCGCCGCTCCCGGCACGCCAGGGGCGCGAGCGCAGCCTCGACCGCGGTCCGGACCGCGGCTTCGACCGCAGCAGCGAGCGCGAGGCGGAGGAGCCGGCATCGGCTCGTCGTGGCCGTCGTCGTCGCGGCGGAGTCGAGGTCGACGAGCAGCCGCGCGAAGAACCGCGTCAGCGCCAGCGCGTCGTCGAGTACATCACCGAGCCGAAGGCCATCAAGGGGTCGACCCGGCTCGAGGCGAAGAAGCAGCGCCGCCGCGATGGGCGTGACGCCGGTCGTCGTCGTCCCGTCGTCACCGAGGCCGAGTTCCTCGCCCGTCGTGAGTCGGTCGACCGCAAGATGGTCGTCCGCTCCAAGAACGGCCGCACTCAGATCGGCGTCCTCGAGGACGGCGTGCTCGTCGAGCACTACGTCGCCCGCAACCAGGACGCGTCCCTGATCGGCAACGTCTACCTCGGCCGTGTGCAGAACGTGCTCCCGAGCATGGAGGCCGCCTTCGTCGACATCGGCCGTGGCCGCAACGCCGTGCTGTACTCCGGTGAGGTCGACTGGGACGGCGTGGAGACCGGCAATCAGCCCCGCCGCATCGAACTGGCTCTCAAGCCCGGTGACCGTGTGCTCGTCCAGGTCACCAAGGACCCGATCGGCCACAAGGGCGCCCGGTTGACCAGCCAGATCTCGCTCCCCGGCCGATACCTGGTCTACGTGCCCGGCGGCTCCATGAACGGCATCAGCCGCAAGCTTCCCGACAACGAGCGGGCACGCCTCAAGCGCATCCTCAAGGAGGTCCTCCCCGAGTCCAGCGGCGTGATCGTCCGCACCGCGGCCGAGGGCGCCACCGAGGACCAGCTGACGCGCGACGTGCAGCGGCTCACCTCGCAGTGGGAGCACATCCAGAAGCAGGTCGAGAACCAGCAGGCTCCGGCGCTCCTGCACGCCGAGCCCGACCTCCTCGTCAAGATCGTCCGCGACGTCTTCAACGAGGACTTCACGAAAATGCTCATCCAGGGCGATGAGTCGCAGCGCACCATCCGCTCGTACCTCGAAAGCGTCGCGCCTGATCTTCTGGAGCGCCTCGAAGCATACGAGGACGAGACGGACCCCTTCGACGCGTTCCGCATCACGGAGCAGATCGAGAAGGCTCTGGACCGCAAGGTGTGGCTGCCCTCCGGTGGCTCCCTCGTGATCGACCGCACCGAGGCGATGACCGTCGTCGACGTGAACACCGGGAAGTTCGTCGGTTCCGGTGGAAACCTCGAAGAGACCGTCACCAAGAACAACCTCGAGGCCGCCGAGGAGATCGTCCGTCAGCTGCGGCTGCGCGACATCGGCGGGATCATCGTCGTGGACTTCATCGACATGGTGCTCGAATCCAACCGCGATCTCGTGCTGCGCCGTCTCATCGAATGCCTCAGCCGCGACCGCACCAAGCATCAGGTCGCCGAAGTGACCTCGCTGGGTCTCGTGCAGATGACGCGCAAGAAGCTCGGGCTCGGGCTGCTCGAGACGTTCAGCGAGGCGTGCGATGTGTGCGCCGGCCGTGGCGTCATCGTGCACCACGATCCGGTCGTCAAGCACCGTTCCAGCTCGAACGGAAACGGAAACGGCAACGGCAACGGGCAGGCAGGCAACCGTCGCCAGCGCGGCGGCAACGGGCAGAGCCAGAGTGCTCCGACCGCGAGCGCCGTCACCCACAGCATCCCCGAGGGGGCGAAATCGGCGCTCGCGCAGATCGCCGCATCCACCCTCGCACCCAGCGTCGAGGAGACTGCGGAGCCCGTCGCCGCCGTCGAGCCGGTGCAGCCGGTGCGCCGCTCAGCCGGAGCGTGCGAAGAAGCCGCGCAAGAAGCGCACGTCAGACCGCAATGCGGCCAAGTCGCCGGCCGAGCAGCTGCTCGACTCGGTGCTCGACGCTCTTCCGGAGCCGAAGGCTCCCGGGCAGGGGCGTGGACGCCGTCGGGTGAGCACGGCCGCGCTCACCGGTACTCCCGTTTCGGTGAACGCCGAAACGTCAGCGCCGGTCGCGAGCGGGAATCCTGAGTCCTGAGGCGATCAGCCTCCGGACGAGCTCCTTGCCGCCCACCGGCTCCGCACCCCCGGCGACGAGCCGGGGGACGAGCTCCGCCGGCACGTCGTAGTGGTCGAGATCGAAGGACCGCGCCGGCAGGTCGTGAGTCCTGGCGAAGGCATGCAGCTCGGCCAGGCTCTCGTCGCTGACCAGGTGCGCCCACAGTCGCCCATGGGCGGGCCACAGCGGGTCATCGACGAGAACGGTCACGTCGCCAGCCTATTGGCGCCCGTGCAGCGCCGGGTGGACCGGACACACCGTCCGGCTCGCTTTGCGACATGGTCCGGCATCCGGTAAAGTAGTCCCTTGGTGCGTATGCCGTTCCGTCCTCGTCGGTCGGTGCGGAGAGTCTTGTGTTCGCACCCATCGCCCGGCGATGAAAGCAAGCAACAGTCTTCCCGTGAGATTCTCGGAGCCGTGAGCTCCCCAACGAAACAGGTATGAAGTGGTTTACGCAGTAGTGCGCGCCGGTGGCCGGCAGGAGAAGGTGGAGGTCGGCACCATCGTTCAGCTCGACCGTGTTCAGGCTGCCCAGGGCGAGAACATCGAGCTGCCCGCCGTGCTGCTCGTCGACGGCACCACGGTGACCACCGACGCCGACAAGCTGGCGAAGGTCAAGGTCACTGCTGAGGTCATCGGCAACCTCCGCGGCCCGAAGATCATCATCCAGAAGTACAAGAACAAGACCGGCTACAAGAAGCGCCAGGGGCACCGTCAGGAGCTCACGCGCGTCAAGATCACCGGCATCAAGTAAGCACGGAGGAGACGAAGACATGGCACACAAAAAGGGCGCGAGCTCTACTCGCAACGGTCGTGACTCCAACGCACAGCGACTTGGCGTCAAGCGCTTCGGCGGTCAGCAGGTCCTCGCCGGCGAGATCATCGTCCGCCAGCGCGGCACGCACTTCCACCCCGGCGTGAACGTCGGCCGTGGTGGCGACGACACGCTGTTCGCTCTCGCAGCGGGCGCAGTGCAGTTCGGCGCGAAGGGTGGCCGCAAGGTCGTCAACATCGTCGCCGCTGCTGAGTAATCTCAGCACAGCAGAAATCATCCGGTTCGGGGCGGGCTTCGGCTCGCCCCGTCCGTGTATCCAAGGGAGTTTTTCGACATGGTCTCATTCGTCGACACCGTGACGCTGCATCTGCGCGCGGGCAAGGGCGGCGGCGGCTGTGTCTCGGTGCACCGGGAGAAGTTCAAACCGCTCGGCGGCCCCGACGGGGGCAACGGCGGCGACGGCGGTGACATCGTGCTCGTCGCGGATCCGCAGACCGGCACGCTCCTGACGTACCACCATGCTCCCCACCGTTCCTCGGGCAACGGCGGACCCGGCATGGGCGATCACCGCTCCGGCGCGCTGGGCGAGACGCTCGAGCTCCCGGTGCCCGTCGGCACCGTGGTGAAGAACCCCGCCGGCGAGGTGCTGATCGACATGATCATCCCGGGCGAGAGATTCGTCGTCGCCAAGGGCGGACAGGGCGGTCTCGGCAACGCGGCGCTCGCCTCTCCGAAGCGCAAGGCGCCCGGCTTCGCACTGCTCGGCACACCCGGCTTCGAGGGCGACGTCATTCTGGAACTGAAGACGGTGGCGGATGTCGCCCTCGTCGGATATCCCTCCGCGGGCAAGTCGAGCCTGATCGGTGCGATCTCGGCCGCACGGCCGAAGATCGCCGAGTACCCGTTCACGACGCTGCACCCCAACCTCGGTGTGGTCCAGGCCGGCGAGGCCCGTTACACGGTCGCCGACGTTCCTGGACTCGTCGAAGGCGCCAGCGAGGGCCGCGGACTCGGACTCGAGTTCCTGCGTCACGTCGAGCGCTGCTCCGCCCTGCTGCACGTCCTGGACTGCGCCACGCTGGAATCAGGGCGCGACCCGATCTCCGACCTCGACGTGATCCTCACCGAGCTCGCCGCCTACGAGGTTCCGGAGGGTCAGACGCCGCTTCTGGAGCGCCCGCAGCTCATCGCCCTGAACAAGATCGACGTACCAGAGGCCCGTGACCTCGCCGAGCTCGTCCGCCCCGACCTCGAGGCTCGCGGCTTCCGCGTCTTCGAGATCTCCACCATCTCCCACGAGGGACTCCGACCGCTCACCTACGCACTCGGCGAGATCGTCGAGAAGCACAAGGCCGAGACTGCGGTCGATGTGCCGAAAGAGCGGGTCGTCATCCGGCCGAAGGGCTCCAAGAAGGAGTTCACGATCCGCATCGACGGCGGTTCCTACGGCAACTACTACCGCGTCCTCGGTGAGAAGCCGGTGCGCTGGATGCAGCAGACGGACTTCCAGAACGAGGAGGCCATCGGCTACTTCGCCGACCGCCTCGAGAAGCTGGGTGTCGAGGATGAGCTGTTCCGTCTCGGCGCGACCCCGGGCTCGACCGTCGTCATCGGCGAGGGCGACAGCATGATCTTCGACTGGGAGCCGACCATGCGCTCCGCGGCCGAGCTCATGACCGCCCCTCGCGGAACCGACCCTCGACTCGCTCCGAACGCCCGACGCACCACGACCGAGCGCCGTGAGCAGTACTACGAGCGGATGGATGCGAAGTCGGAAGCACGTGCGGAACTGGAGGCCAAGCGTCGCGCCAGCAATCTGGGAGCCGACGAGTGACGGCTCGCGTCAGGGCTGATCTCGCGACCGCCACGCGCATCGTCGTGAAGGTCGGCTCCTCATCGATCAGCGGTGAGTCGTCCTGGCGCATCCCGGTGCTCGTGGAGGCTCTGGCGGCGGCGCACGCGCGCGGCACCGAGGTGGTGCTCGTCTCCTCAGGGGCGATCGCCTCCGGCATCCCGCTGCTGAAGCTCGATGCCCGTCCCACAGACCTCGCCACGCAGCAGGCGGCCGCAGCGGTCGGGCAGAACGTCCTCATCTACCGCTACCAGGAGGCGTTGCACGCCTTCGGGATCATCGCCGGTCAGGTGCTGCTGACGACGGGCGACCTGGAGAATCCGACCTCTCGGAGCAACGCCCGTCGCGCGATGGAACGGCTCCTGGGGCTGCGGATCATCCCGATCGTCAACGAGAACGACACCGTGGCCACGCAGGAGATCCGCTTCGGCGACAACGACCGCCTCGGTGCGCTCGTCGCGCAGCTGGTCGGCGCAGACGCCCTGGTGCTGCTCAGCGACATCGAGTCGCTGTACACGAAGCCGCCGTCCGACCCAGGCGCGACACCGATCGACATCGTCGCCGCCGATGCGGATCTCGCCGGCCTCGAGTTCGGAGCGACCGTCGTGAACAGCGTCGGCACCGGCGGAGCGGCGACGAAGGTCTCGGCGGCACGGCTCGCCGCAGCATCCGGAATCGGGGTGCTGGTGACGAGTGCCGACCTCGTCGACCGGGCTCTCGCCGGCCACGACATCGGAACCTGGTTCGAACCCGCCGCTGGCTAGACTGGGCGGATGACCGACCAGACCCCGCAGGTGCGTCTTGAGCGCGCCAAAGAGGCCTCACGCGCCACCGCAACCCTCACCAGCGGCGACAAGGCCCGTGTGCTCGAGGCCATCGCGCTGGCGTTGGAGGCGGAGTCGCCGCGCATCATCGCTGCGAACGAGCGAGACATCGCCCGGGGGCGCGAGGAAGGCATCGGCGAATCGCTGATCGACCGGCTGCGGCTGGATGACAAGCGCGTCGAGGCTCTGGCCTCCGCCGTGCGCGAGGTCGCGGCCCTTCCGGATCCGGTGGGCCAGGTCGTCGGCGGGCATCGGATGCCGAACGGCGTGCGCCCTGCAGCAGATCCGGGTGCCGTTCGGCGTCGTCGGAGCGATCTACGAAGCGCGCCCGAACGTGACCGTCGACATCGCCGCTCTCGCGCTGCGCTCGGGAAACGCCGTCGTGCTGAGAGGAGGCAGCGCCGCTCGCGACTCGAACACGGTGCTCGTGCAGGTGATGCGCGACGCGCTGGAGGGAGCGGGCCTCACCGCAGAGGCGATCCAGACCGTCGACGACTTCGGCCGAGAGGGCGCGAAGGCCCTGATGCACGGCCGCGGATTCATCGACGTGCTGGTGCCGCGAGGCAGCGCCGGCCTGATCGAGACGGTGGTCACCGAATCGACCGTTCCAGTGATCGAGACCGGCGCCGGCAATGTGCACATCGTGCTCGACGAGTCCGCACCGGACGACTGGGCCCGCGACATCGTCGTCAACGCGAAGGTGCAGCGGCCCAGCGTCTGCAACGCCGTCGAGACGGTACTCGTCCTGCGACAGGCGGCACCCCGGCTGATCCCGCTCGTCGCGAGCGCCCTGCAGAGCGAGGGCGTGGCCATCCACGGTGACGACATCGTCGCCGGACTCGTCACCGGCGTGATCCCCGCCACAGAGGAGGACTGGGCGACGGAGTACCTGAGCCTCGACATCGCCATGAAGGTGGTCGACACCCTCGACGACGCTCTCGAGCACGTCCGCCGATACAGCACCGGGCACACGGAGTCGATCATCACGACCGATTCGCGCAATGCCGAGCGCTTCCTCGCCGAGGTCGACTCGGCGGTCGTGATGGTGAACGCCTCCACCCGGTTCACGGACGGCGGCGAATTCGGATTCGGCGCCGAGGTGGGAATCTCGACGCAGAAGCTGCACGCACGTGGTCCGATGGGCCTCAGCGAACTGACCAGCACGAAGTGGCTGGCGCGTGGATCGGGGCAGACTCGCGGCTGATGGCTAGACTAAGGGGGCGTCTTCTCGCACCCGGTCACGAACGGAGTCAGGATGAATCTCATCGCACAGATCGCGATGGCCGCAGCTGAAACCGAGCATCACGGAAACGTCGCGCTCGAAACTCTCATCTTCGGTGTGATCGCCGCGCTCGGATTCGCCTTCCTCGGATTCGTGACCCTTTCGTACCGCAACGTCGCCAACCGCCACTCGGCGAAGGCCGAGGCGTGGGCCGCGAAGCACGGCAAGGACGGCCACGGGGCGGGACACGGCCACTAGGCCCCCATGACGAACACGACCTCGCGTGCTCCGCGCATCGGCGTGATGGGCGGCACCTTCGACCCGATCCATCACGGTCACCTGGTCGCAGCCAGCGAGGTGGCGCACTCGTTCGATCTCGACGAGGTGATCTTCGTCCCCACCGGACGCCCCTGGCAGAAGGAAGAGGTCACGCCCAGCGAGCACCGCTATCTGATGACGGTGATCGCCACGGCATCCAACCCCGATTTCACCACCAGCCGGGTCGACATCGACCGCGACGGGCCGACGTACACGATCGATACCCTCCGTGATCTGAAGCGCGATCGGCCGGATGCGGAGCTCTTCTTCATCACCGGTGCAGACGCCTTGGCGCAAATTCTCAGTTGGAGAGACCATGATGAGTTGTGGGACCTGGCGCATTTCGTCGCGGTCTCCCGTCCAGGGCACGTCTTGAGTACGGACGGACTCCCGAGCGCTCACGTCAGTCAACTGGAAGTTCCGGCGCTGTCGATCTCGTCGACCAACTGCCGGCAGCGGGTCCGTGAAGATGAACCCGTCTGGTATCTGGTTCCCGACGGAGTCGTTCAATACATCGCAAAGCATCATCTGTATCGGAGCAAGGCATGAGTACATCGGATCAGCAAGGACATGGTCCGCTGACGCGCAAGCAGTTGCGCGAGATCCGGCTGACCGGTTCCACGCCGGTCATCACGCCCGAGGAAGCGGCGGCCGCGGCGGCTGCACCGGAGGCACCGCCGGTCGAACAGCCTGTTGCACCCGTCGAACCGCCGGCACCGACCGACGACTCCTCTGACGCGGCGAGCCGCTTGACGCGTCGTCAGGTGCGGGAGCAGGAGCGCATCCGCACGGCATCCGTGCCGGTCGCGGGGGCGGACGCAGCGGCCTCCGAGGAACAGCTCTCGCCCGTCGAGACCACCGAGGCCGAGGCGCCCGAGTCCATCGAGGCCGTCGAGCCTGCCGAGGCGATCCACGTCGTCGAGACGGTAGAGGCAGACAAGCCGGAAGAAGTGGTCGAGCTCGAAGAGGTCGTCGAAGCCGACATCGTGACCGGCGTCCCTCGCTTCACGCAGAACGACGAGCCCGCGGCGTCCGTGGACGCGGTCGAGCCGGCAGTCGTCGAGACCGAAGCAGGCGAGTCCGAACCGGTCGAGGCCGAGGTCGTCGAGGAGGTCGCTGAGATCCCGTCCCTGTGGACGCCGGGTGATCACCTCGCGCCTGCCGAGGTCGACGCTCCGACCGAGCCCGCTGAAGAGCGCCCGACGGTCAGCCCCGCCTTCGGTCGTGACCTGCTCGGCGATGACGCCGACCACAAGCCGTTCACGCCGTCCTTCGACGAGCTGCTCACGGTCAACGACTCGACCGGCTCGCAGCACATCGCTCCGAGCGCGCTCATCTTCACGCAGTCTCCGGTCGAGGGATCCCTTTCGGGTCCCGTCGCCTCCACCGGCGAAGTTCTCATCACCGGCTCCTACGAGTTGCCCCAGGGGCTCGGATCCCAGGGGCACGCGCACGGGACCACCGACGGCAAAGACGTCGACGCGGTTCTCATCGACGGCGAGCTGGCCCCGGCATCCTCGCCGACTCCGATCGCCGCGAGTTCGGCGATCAGCACCATGAAGTCCGCCGGTGAAGTCATCCGCCCCCCTGCCCCTGAGAAGGGCAACAAACTCATGCTGACTCTGGCGATCACCGCCGGTGGTCTGGCCCTCGCACTGGCGGTCGCTCTCATCGTCGCCTTCAACTCGAATGTGTTCTGATGCAATCACCTGAAACCGCCGAAGAGATGCTGCAGCTTGCAGCGAAAGCCGCCGCCTCCAAGGGCGGAGAGGATCTCATCGCGCTGAACGTCTCCGAGCCTCTTCCGCTCGTCGACATCTTCCTGCTCGTCACCGGAAACAGCGAGCGCAATGTGGCCGCGATCGCCGACGAGATCGAAGACACCCTCATCGAGGCCGGGCACAAGCGGGTGCGCCGTGAGGGACGTTCGGAGGCCCGCTGGGTGCTTCTGGACTTCGGAGACCTCATCGTGCACGTCTTCCATCAGGAGGAGCGGGTCTACTACGGTCTGGAGCGCCTCTGGAAGGACTGCCCCGTCGTTCCGATCCAGATCGCCGAGACGGTCGCGGGGGAGTAGCCTCCGCGACCGACCATCGCAGACACGCTCGAGGAGCTGCCGCTCGTGGAGAATGCGACCGGCCCGGTGCACACTCCCGATTTCGCGCATACCGATGCCGAAGTCGTCTTCGGTGACCTCGGTGCACTGCTGCTGGACGCCGGGATGTCGGTGACCGACGTTCGGGCATCGCTCGAGCAGGTGCGCGATGCGACGGCACCGGAGGAGGCGCTGGCGTTCGCCGTGCTTCCTCAGCATGTGCTGGTCAGCCGGCCTCGCACCGCAGGGGCCACCACGATCGGAGCGTCGACGGGCGCGGAACTCACTTTCCGTCAGTCGGCACATGCGAGCCGCCTGGCCAGGCGGCTCGAGGTCGGCAAGCTGAGCCTTGATCAGGTTCCTGCGCACGTCGAGCGGATCCGCGGCCTGCCGCGACGGCATCCGATGCTGCAGCGGCTCGTCGGCGGAGGACTGCTGTCGATGGGGCTGGCGATGCTGTTCCGCTGTCCGTGGTGGGCGATCGTCCTCGCGCTGCTGGTCGGCGCTGTGGTCGGTGCGATCTCGACGCTCATGTCGAGATTCCGCCCGGCTGCGGCGATCGTTCCGTTCGTGGCGAGCTTCGTGTCGACGATCCTCGTCGGAGCAGCGGACGCCTGGCTGGACCTCGGCCCGGTGCCGCTGTTCGCGGTCTGCGCACCGATCGCGCTGCTCGTTCCCGGCGCCCTGATCACGAATGCCCTCCTCGAACTCACCGCCGCCGACATCGTGACGGGGGCCGCCCGGCTCACCTACGGCATCATCATGCTCGGATTCATGAGCGCCGGGATCTTCGCGGGCGGTGTGCTCACGGGGCTGCGCATCGATCCGGATTCTGCCGCTCTCGTGGGTCAGGCCGCCGGTGTGACGGCCGACCACGGCGGGTGGCAGGCGCTGCCCCCGCTCTGGCTCTCCTGGATCGGGGTCGTCCTCCTCGCGATCGGCATCGGTCTCGCATTCGGCGCCGGGTTCCGGCTGAGCGTCGTGAGCGTTCTCGTGATGACGTGCACCTACGCCGCGCTGGTGACGCTCACGCCCCTCACCGGCAACACCGTGGCGACCGGGATCGCGGCCGCACTGCTGTTCGTCGCGGCGCGCCTGCTGGAGCGTGTGACGCTCGCCGTACCGGCGACCGTGTCGTTCCAGCCGGCCTTCCTGCTCCTCGTGCCCGGAACGGTCGGGCTCGTCGCGATGACATCATTCGACTCGGACGCTCTCGCTGCCGCGCCGATGATCTTCGTGAGTCTTTGCATCGGCACGAAGGTGGGAGCATTGGTGGCGGATGCTGCGCGGATCACGCATTCGGCGTCTGTGCCCGCCGCCTGAGAAGCTCGGCATCCGATGAAACGGCTCGTCTCGAACTGCGATACGGTTCCGGGATGGGCTCCCTCTTGTACGACGGCGAAGATCATCCGATCCACATCGAGGATCGTGCGCTCGCCCACCTCAAAGTGGTCATCGCGACCAAGCTCCGACGGCAGGAGAGCTTCACCCTTTCGTGGAAGCACCCCGAGGGGGAACCCGGCGGGCGTTCGACCATCTGGCTGCATCCGTCCATTCCGCTCCGGTTCACCTTCGACGAGTCCGAGCCGCCCGAGTTGAACATGCGCTGGATCGAAGATCTGATGCACTCGGCCAACTCGACCGGCGGCATCACGCTCGTCGACGAGGTTCTGGACGCCTGACGTGGTCTGACAGCTGCCTGTAAAACTGTCAAGGGTCTTTTTCCCAGGCGCGGCAGCAGGGACACTCCAAGAAGACGACTTGGAGGGCTGACACATGGCGGGAGTCCCGGATCCGCGGTACACGCTACGAAGGATCACGACGATGGAGTGGGTGATCAACGACCTGCGTTACGAGGAGCATGATCCCCGTAACGTGGTCGCCTGTATCTACCAGCTGGAGGAGACCGAGGTCGAGGTGGTGTGGTTGCGCGAGCTTCCGCTGGCCTCCCGCTATTCTTCGCCGTTCGACGTACTGGAGGCGGTGGAAAGGATGCAGAGGGTGAGTCGCGCGACCCGACCCGTCACGATCCCGCACCTGCCGCCGCTTCTCGCGACCTGACGGCTTTCTCTCAGTTCGTGCGACCGTCCTTGTCGGCGGGGCGGGACCATCTCAGAGGTCGTCGTCGTCCTCTGCATCGCCGGCTGCGAGCCGATCGGCGGTGGCGCTGTCGATCAGGCCGTCGTCGATGTCGGGATCGAGCGTGGTCTCCCCGTCCTGCTCCATCGTGACAAGGTCCTCATCGAACGGTTCGTCGTTCACAGGATCGTCGTCGGGGAGGGGGACGATCGGCGGGATGGGGTTCGACATGATCGGTCCTTTCGTCGGTGATGCGTCGACACTAAGGCGGATGGTTGTCGGCTCAGAGCGGCTTGACCGGCGGCGTGACGCGCGCTATAAGCTCGAGAACGGGAGCCCGACGTGGCCGAGCACATCTGCTCGATGTTCACCTCGCTCGACGGGTACGCCGAAGCAAGCGGAGGGCGACCTCGGCAGCGGCGTCGAGGAGGAGACTGCGCACGCCCTGCCCGATGTGCCGCCGCTGAACGACGAAAAAACCCTGCTCCGCGATGAGGCGGAGCAGGGTTGAACGTTCTGAATTGGTGGACCTGAGGGGATTCGAACCCCTGACCCCCTGCATGCCATGCAGGTGCGCTACCAACTGCGCCACAGGCCCAGACGCTGCCCGTAGAAGCCGGGGCAACTCGAATAGCGTACTACACGGATCGGGCGAAGAGCCAATCGAGTGAGGCTCGCGCGTGCGAGCCGAGCACATGAATAGGCTGACTCCGTGACGAGCATCCGAGTGATCCAGAAGAGCGACTTCGAGGAATGGTCCGTACTGTGGGCCGGCTATCTGCGGTTCTACGAATCCGACATCTCCGAAGAGGTCACCACTGCGACGTTCGACCGCCTCGTGGACGACCGCGATCTGCACGGGGCGCTCGCTGTCGACGCAGAGGGACGCGCGATCGGACTGGTGCACTGGCTGTCGCATCCGGCGACCTGGAGCACGGGGGAGTACTGCTATCTCGAAGACCTGTTCGTCAGTGCCGACGCCCGCGGCGCCGGGGCCGGCCGGGCGTTGATCGCGCATGTGCGCGAGTGGGCCGAGCGATCCGGGTGCGAGAAGGTCTACTGGCTCACTCAGGAGGGCAACGCGACCGCGCGCACGCTCTACGACCGGGTGGCGACACACACCGGTTACGTGCACTACCAGATCTCGATCTGAGCCCGAAGGCTGGAACAACTCCGCCCAGAGGGACGTTCACCTCATCGTGAGCATTCTCGAGAGCGTGGTGATCGGCGCAGGGCAGGCCGGGCTCTCGACCTCGTACCATCTCGCCCGACTCGGGATCGAGCACGTCGTGCTGGACGCCGACGCGGAAGCCGGGGGTGCCTGGCGTCATCGCTGGGACGCGCTGACGATGCAGGACGTGCACGGCGTCGCAGAGCTCCCCGGCGCCGTTCCTCCGCCCCGGAACACCGCGCGAGCGAACACCGCCGTTCCGGCATACTTCGCCGAATACGAGCGAGTCCACGCGCTTCCGATCGTCCGCCCCGTGCGCGTCGATCAGGTGACGGACGACGACGGCATCCTCGTCGTGCACGCGGGAGACCGCAGCTGGCGCACGCGCACCCTCGTGAACGCGACCGGAACCTGGTCGCAGCCGTTCATGCCTCACTATCCGGGAATGGAGACTTTTCTCGGGGAGCAGCTGCACACCGTGGACTACCCGGGTGCTGAGCACTTCCGCGGCAAGCGCGTGCTCGTCGTCGGCGGAGGGGCCTCGGCGGTCCAGTTCCTCGGCGCCCTCGCTCCGATCACGGACACGCTCTGGGTGACACGACGAGAGCCGGTCTGGCTGACATCGGACTTCACTCCCGAAGCGGGCGCCGCCGCCGTGGCTCTCGTCGAGCAGCGCGTCGCGCAGGGGCTCCCGCCGCAGAGCGTCGTCAGCGTCACCGGCCTCGCGTTGCGCGCCCAGGAGCGAGAGGCGGAGCGACGGGGAGCGTACGCGACGCGGCGGCCGTTGTTCTCCCGCATCGAACCCGACGGGGTCCGCTGGGCCGACGGGGCCTTCGAGCCCGTCGACGTCATCCTCTGGGCCACCGGATTCCGCCCGGCGATCAGTCACCTGGCCCCGTTGCACCTGCGCAGCGAGGCAGGAGGAATCCAACTCGACCGTCACGGACGGGGCACGACCGCAGTCCGCGATCCTCGGGTTCAACTGGTCGGATACGGACCGTCGGCGAGCACCATCGGAGCCAACCGCGCCGGCCGCACGGCGGCCCGAGGCGTGCAGCGCCGGCTCGCGATGTCAGGCGAGCTGCAACAGGCCGAACCGATGGTGGGCACACGACAGGCGACCTCGCTACGCTGAGCGCATGCTCCGCATCGTCTTCGCGATCATCTGGCTGCTGCTCTCGGTCTGGCTCCTCATCTGGGTCGGCGAGGGCCTGTTCGGGGTGAATCAGCGGCAGTCGATCCTTCCGTTCGGAGGAGAGGACACGCTCGGAGCGCCGATCATGATCGGCGTCGCCTGGGGACTGCTCCTCACCTTCGGCGGCACCATGTCCGGTCTCCTCCGTCGGAAGAGGGTGCGCGGGGAGACGCAGATCGGCGTCGGGCGGATCGTGGAGGTCTCGCGCACCGGCCTGACCGTCAACGACGTGCCGCAGTACGATCTGTTCATCCGGGTGACGCCGCGAACGGGCGACGAGTTCGTCGGCCAGCTGCGCATGCTCGTGGATGCGAGCGAGTTCTCCGTGCTGCAGGTCGGCCTGGCGGTGCCGGTGCGCTACAGCGTCACCGATCAGGACACCGTCGAGATCGCCGATCCGACCGACCCGGCCGTGCGCGAGGCGATGCTGAACTGGCGGATCGAGCGCGGCCTGCTCGACCCGAGCCAGGTCAAGGCGCGCACCACCGGAACGCAGGTTCCGGCATCCGTCATCGCCGTACGACCGACCGGACGACGACGGGAGGGACAGAGTGAGCTCGCCCTTCGGGTGCTGATGGCACCCGAAGGCCTGTCGACCTGGGAGGCCGACACCACGGCCTTCGTGCACCCGGATGCGATCTCGCGCTTCCAGGTCGGGGCGCCGATCTGGGCGTTCTACCGTCGGGAGGACCCGCATACCGTGGCCGTGACGATCGAGAAGGAGGAGGCGCGATGAATCCGATGGACACGCTCATCTGGCTCGTGAACTTCCCCGTGTCGCACGGGTACGCGATGGTCTTCATCGCCGGCTTCTCGATCCTCGGACTCTTCGCCATGTCGGCGCGCGGTACGGCACCCGGTGGCCGGTTGCGCAGCATCCGCGAGCGGGAGGGTCTGCTCGCGCCGGGCGCGAGTCCGCAGGGCGAGATCCTCCGTCGACTGGTGCGGATCGTCTTCCGTGTGCTCGCCGTCGTGATGCTCGGTTCGCTGGTCCTCGGCATCCTGGGCCTGACCGGGATTCCGGTCACGCGCGCCTACATCTACGAGAACGGCCGCCCGACCACGGCGACCATCGACGGGGACTGGGTGACCTTCTCGACCGCCGAGGGCGTGGAGTACACGCTCGAGAACAACTTCTTCACTCCCTCCGTGCATCCCGGTGGGTACACCAGCATCTCGTCGACCGGCAACGTCGTCGTGCGCTACCTGCCCAGCCATCCACAGGCATACGTCATCGACGGCTCGCAGCAGCCGCGCTGATCGCCGACCAGAGGAGACCTCATGTCCCGCATCATCATCTTCGGCGGCCACGGCCGCATCGCCCTTCTCCTCGCGCCGCTCCTCGTCGCGCGCGGTGATGAGGTCACAGCGATCATCCGGAATCCCGCGCACACCACAGAGGTCGAGGAGACCGGGGCCACGGCCGTCGTGGCCGACATCGAACAGCTGGATGCTCCGGCCCTCGCCGACCTCATCGGAGGGCATGACGCGGTCGTGTGGTCGGCGGGTGCCGGCGGCGGCGACCCGCAGCGCACCTACGCCGTCGATCGCGACGCCGCGATCCGCACGATGGAGGCCGCGGAGATCGCCGACGTTCGCCGGTACCTCATGGTGTCGTGGCTCGGATCGACCGCCGACCACGGTGTGCCGGAGGATGACGGATTCTTCGCCTATGCCGACGCCAAGTGGGCCGCTGACGAGCACCTGCGCGGCACGGAGCTCGAGGGGACCATCCTCGCACCCGGCACCCTCACGCTCGATCCGCCGACGGGGCGGATCCAGCTCGATCCTTCGGGCAGCGGCGCCGTGTCGCGTGCCGACGTCGCCGCCGTCATCGCCGCAGACCCTGCAGACGCCATCCACGATCGGCCGCACGATCCGCTTCGGCAACGGCAACGGCAACGGCAACGGCAAAGCCGGCGAGCCCATCGAGGTCGCGCTCGCGCGCTGAGCCCACGCATCGTCCGTCGGAGCGACGTAGGCTGGGAGAATGCGTCGAAGCCTCTCTGTCCGCGTTGCGGGGGCGCTGCTCGTCGCCGTGGCGGCGACAGCCCCGGCTCTCGTCTCCCCGGCGCAGGGGCGACACGACACGGTCGATGCCGCTCCGGAGCGCGGTCCGGCGCAACGGGCGGCCACGATGGTCTCGGCGATGAGCCTTCAGGAGCAGGCGTCGAGCGTCGTGATGGGGCACATCCCGACCACGGATGCGCCCACGCTCAGCGCCTACATGTCGCTGGGGAGCCTCGGCGGCTTCATCCTGATGGGCTCCAACGTCCCCGGGACGGAGGAGGAACTGCGCGCCGTCACGGCGGCGCTCACCACGGATCCCGCACTCCCACCGCTCATCGCGATCGACCAGGAGGGTGGTTCCGTGTCGCGTCTGGGCTGGGACGGCTTCCCCGCAGCGACCACACTCAAGGATGCGACGCCGGCGTCCACTTCGGCGGCATTCGCCGGACGTGCCTCACTCGTCGTGCGTGGCGGAGCGAATGTGAACTTCGGCATCGTCGCGGACTCGACAGCCGATCGCTCGTCCTTCATCTTCGATCGCTCCCTGGGCGCCGATCCCGCCAGCGCAGCAGACCGGGTGGCCGCAGCGGTGTCTGCGGAGGAACAGTTCCTCGCGTCGACACTGAAGCATTTCCCCGGGCACGGCGCAGCCCCGGGGGACTCGCACCAGCTGATACCTTCCACCAGCCTGACGCTCGAGCAGTGGCGCGCGGCCGATGCCCTCCCGTTCGTCGCCGGGATCGAGGCCGGCGCCTCGCTGCTGATGTTCGGGCATCTCGCCTACACGGCGGTCGACGAAGCGCCCGCCTCGCTCTCCGCTCGCTGGCACGATATCGCCCGTGACGAACTCGGCTTCGAGGGTGTGTTCGTCACCGACGACCTCGGGATGCTGGAGTCGACCGGGATCGCCGCCTACGCCGACCCTGTCGCGAACGCCGTGGCGGCGCTGGCTGCGGGGAACGACATGGTGCTCACCATCGCACACTCCACCCCGGATACCGCGGCACAGGTGACCGCGGGAATCGTCGCCGCCGTCGACGCCGGGATCCTCCCCGCCGAACGCCTTCAGGATGCGGCGGAGCGGGTGCTGACGCTGAGGTTGGAGATCGCGGCCTCCGACAGCCGATGGGCGCCCTGCGCGGACTGCGAACCCGCGTCCTGACCCAGCCACGCGACCAGCAGCCGGCTTCTCAGCAGAGCCCCGCGATCGGTGAACGATCGCTGCTGACGCACGTACTCCGCTTTGCCGTCCGTCGTCTCGATCCGAACCGGCTCGACGCCCCACCCAGCCAGGTCGTACGGCGCCGCCTGCATGTCCAGCAGCCGGATGTCACGAGCCAGCTCGAAGGTGTCCAGCAGCAGTTCGCCCGGCACCAGGGGCCCCAGCTTCATCGCCCAGCGGTACAGGTCCATTCCGGCGTGCAGGCATCCCGGCTGCTCGAACAGGGGCTGTGTGTCGCGGCTGAGGCCGGTGCGGTTGCGCGGCACGGCTTCCGGGGTGAAGAAGCGGAAGGCGTCGAAGTGGGTGCAGCGCAGGTCGTGATTCTCCACGACCGCGTCGGTACCGGCCTGCCCGAGTCGCAACGGCACCGGATGGCGATGCTCCTCGGCGTGATAGACCATCGCCCATTCATGCAGGCCGAAGCAGCCGAACTGACCGGGACGCGACGCGGTGCGGCGCAGCATCCGCTCGATCAGTGCTGCGAGCTCCGGCTTCTCCTGCGCGAAGGCGGCGGCGTCGGGGACGACCGAACCGACGGAGAGTCCGGGGGAGTACCAGCGCCATCCCTCGCGTTCTGCAGCCTGCTCGAGCTCGACCCCGGCGCCCGGATGCCAGCGGCGCAGCTGAGAGGGCTTGTATCCGTAATACGTGAACAGGAAGTCCCAGACCGGATGCTTCTCGCCCCGCGCCGACCGGGCGCGATGCTCGGCGGTCAGCCGGTCCGCGCGCTCCTGATGCGCCCGTTCCCGCGCCGACCAGCGGCTTCGAGAGATCGACATCTCAGCGCAGGATGCCGACGTCGCCGAGAAGGTCGCGCAGCCCCGCGCCATCCTCGGCGCTCACCCAGGGGGCCGGGTCGTCCGCGTGCGGCTCCGGGTCGGCGCGCCCACCGGCGAGCACGGCTTCAGCCGGCAGCAGCCGGCGGATGGCGACGCCGGCCACGGAGTCCGGATGCTCCTCCATGAACTGCGTGTAGATCGACTCGTCGTGCTGCCCGTCGTCGCCGATCAGCAGCCACTTCACGTCGGGGAACTCGGAGGCCAGCCGGCGCAGGTTCGTGAGCTTGTGCTCTCGGCCGCTGCGGAACCATCGATCGTGCGTCGGGCCCCAGTCGGTGAGCAGCATCGCGCCCGCAGGGAAGAGGTGCCGCCCGAGGAACCGGCGCAGCGTCGGTGCCACGTTCCAGGCGCCTGTCGACAGGTAGACCATCGGCGCACCCGGATGCTCGCGCAGAAGCTGATCCAGGAGGACCGCCATCCCGGGTACGGGGAGCCGTGCGTGCTCGTCGACGACGAAGGAGTTCCAGAACGCGATGAAGGGCCGGGGGAGCGCGGTCACCATGACGGTGTCGTCGACGTCGCAGACGACGCCGAATCGCACGTCGTCGGCCGCGATGAACGCGGTGGCCTCGACCGGCTCCTGCCCCTCGACCGACATCGTGAAGGTCTGCCAGCCCGCAGGGAGATCGGCCTCGATCGAGGTGTCGATGACGCCTCCGCGGTCGGCGACGACTTCATGCACCTTGCCGCCGATGTCGATGCTCACCGTCGCGAAGCTCACCGGGATGCCGACGAAGCTGCGCCAGCCGCGCACGCTCGCCGGCTCGCCGTTCTTGGTGCGCGCGCTGCGGGCGCACGATGAGCACCCGGCCGGTGACGCGCACCCAGCCCGCGCCGCCGTAGCCGGGGAACGGCAGGACCGTGGCGGTGCGTCCACGACGGCGCGCTCGACCCTCGCGCCACACGTGAAGACGGTGCTCGAGTCGCGCGAACCAGTGGATCCGGGGTGCCGGGGGAACTTTTGGCATCGGCTCAGTCTTTCACGTCGGTCGCGGCATCCGCGTCCGGTGCGTCGAGGTGGCGGGCCTCGAGGCGATGCAGGAGCTTCTTGCCGAAGAAGACGATGAGCAGGAAGACGAGGATCGCGCCCACGAACAGGTAGCCGGCGAAGTGCACCTGGTCGACGAGATCGCGGAAGCTCCCGGCGGCGAGTGAGGTGACGCTCACGTAGGCGGCAGCCCACAGGATGCAGGCCGGCGCTGTCCACGCCAGGAAGCGCCGATACGAGAAACCGCTCATCCCCACGGTGAGGGGGACCAGCGAGTGCAGTACGGGGAGGAATCGGGAGAGGAAGATGGCGACGCCGCCGCGACGGCGGAGATAGTTCTCGGCGCGCACCCAGTTGTGCTCACCGACGCGCCTGCCGATCCAGGAATGGCGGATGTGCGGGCCGAGCCAGCGACCGAGACCGAATCCGATGCTCTCGCCGATGAGCGCGCCCACGACGACGGCAAGGCCCATCGCGACGCCTTCGAGGGGGGTGGTCACGCCGAACGACGCGATGATCACGATGGTGTCGCCGGGGACGATGAGTCCGATCAGGATGCTGGTCTCCAGCATCACGGCCAATCCGGCGAGCAGAGTGCGGGCGACCGGGTCGATGGATTGCACGGTGTCGAGCAGCCAGAGCAGGAGGTCATCCACTCCATGAGGATACGGGACGCGCTGCGGCTCTACCCTGGAAACGTGTCCGATGGTCTGAGTAGTCGCGTCCTGCCCGGGTGGACCGACCCCGCCGGTCTCTTCGAGGCGCTCGAATCCGTTTCGACCGATGTCTTCTGGCTCGATGCAGGCACGGATGCTCGCGAGGGGTGGAGCTTCATCGGCACCGGCGATCGTGCGGGAGATCCGGATGCCGTGCGCGTCGACGCCGACCGGGGTGGCGCGGATGCTCCGCCGTTCCGTGGCGGCTGGGTGGGGTGGTGCGATTACGAGAGCGGCGCGGCGGCAGCCGGTGCGCCGACCGCGGCGGCCATCGGACGGTCGTGGCTGCGCGCGCGCCGGGTCGTGGCTTTCGACCACGAGAACGATCGTGTCTGGGTTCTGGCCGACGAGGCCGACCTGGACGAATGGACGGCGTTCGTGGAGGAACCGCTGGCGGCCTCCGCCGTTTCGGCCGTATCCGGCAAGGGCCTTCTCGTCGATGCCCGGCATGAGCCGGCCGAGTACATGCGCCTCATCGAGCGCTGCCGCGAGCTGATCAGGGCGGGCATCGCCTATCAGCTCTGTCTCACGACCCGATTCACCGTTCCCGGTCGGCACGACGCCGTCGCCGCCTATCTCCGGCTCCGCGCCGCGACGCCGGCGCATCACGGCGGTTTCGTGCGGATCGGTGGACGTACCCTGCTCAGCGCCAGCCCGGAGCAGTTCCTGCACGCGGCCGGAGGTGTCATCCGCACCCGCCCCATCAAGGGGACGAGGCCGCGGAGCCCGGATCCGGCGGAGGATGCGGCGCTGGCGGCCGAGCTCGCGGTGAACGTGAAGGAGCGGGCCGAGAACGTCATGATCGTCGATCTCATGCGCAATGATCTGTCCCGGGTGTGCGAACCCGGTTCGATCCGCGTGGACGGCCTGTGGCAGGTGGAGAGCTATCCGGCCGTGCATCAGCTGGTCAGCACCGTGAGCGGCACGGCGGCACCGGGGACGACCGTCGGCGACCTGCTCAGGGCGACGTTCCCCGCGGGGAGCATGACCGGCGCGCCCAAGCTCTCGGCGATGACCCGGTTGCACGAGCTGGAGGGCGGGCAGCGCGGGGTCTACGCCGGATGCTTCGGATACGTCGGCGTCGACGGGTCTCTCGATCTCGCGATGGTGATCCGCAGCATCGTTATCGAGGAGACCAAGGCCGTGGTGGGCGCGGGCGGCGGCATCACCTGGGGATCGGTGCCGGCGGCCGAAGTCGCCGAGGTCGCCACCAAAGCACGAGCGCCGCTGGCGGCGCTCGGCGCAGTCCTGCCCGAGCACTGGGGTTCCGATATCCTGAACTGACCCCGTTTTCTTCTCAGATTGGTCGTTTTTCGTTGTCCGAGCATCAGTCCTCCTCTGCCGAGACCGTCGACGCGCCCGCATCGGCGCACGACATCCAAGCCAAGTGGCAGAAGTACTGGGCCGAGAACGAGACCTTCCTCGCCGGCGGGGCCGAAGACACGCGTCCGCGGCGCTACGTGCTCGCGATGTTCCCGTACCCGTCGGGTGACCTGCACATGGGGCACGCCGAGAACTACCTCTACTCCGACATCGTGGCGCGGTTCTGGCGGCACCGGGGCCACAACGTGCTCAACCCCATCGGGTGGGACTCGTTCGGTCTGCCGGCTGAGAACGCGGCCATCCGCCAGGGCGCGGACCCGCGGGAGTGGACGTACCAGAACATCGCCCAGCAGAAGAAGGCGTTCCAGTCCTACGGAGTGTCCTTCGACTGGTCGCGCGTGCTGCACACATCCGACCCCGAGTACTACCGCTGGAACCAGTGGCTGTTCCTGAAGCTGCACGAGCGCGGTCTCGCCTATCGCAAGAAGAGCCCGGTGAACTGGTGCCCGAACGACCAGACCGTGCTGGCGAACGAGCAGGTCGTCGACGGGCGATGCGATCGCTGCGGCGCCGAGGTCGTGAAGAAGAAGCTCACCCAGTGGTACTTCAAGATCACGGACTACGCAGACCGCCTGCTCGACGACCTGAACCAGCTCGAGGGGTTCTGGCCGCACAAGGTGCTGCAGATGCAGCGCAACTGGATCGGCCGTTCTGTCGGCGCCGACGTCGACTTCCGCGTCGAGGGACGCGACGAGCCGGTCACGGTCTTCTCCACCCGGCCCGACACGTTGCACGGTGCGACCTTCTTCGTCGTCGCCCCGGACTCCGACCTGGCGGCCGAGATCGCCTCCGACGCTCCTGCGGACGTGCGCGAGCGCTTCCAGACCTACCTGACGCAGGTGCAGAAGGAATCCGACATCGATCGGCAGTCCACCGACCGCCCGAAGACGGGCGTGTTCCTGGAGCGGTTCGCGATCAATCCGGTGAACGGCGAGAAGCTGCCGATCTGGGCCGCCGACTACGTGCTCGCGGACTACGGGCACGGCGCCGTGATGGCCGTACCTGCGCACGACCAGCGCGACCTCGATTTCGCGCGGGCGTTCGACCTGCCGGTCACGGTCGTCGTCGACACGACGGCACCGGTCACGGGCGCGATGCCGGTCATCGAGGTCGATGACGAGGGCGTGCCGATCGACACCGGTACTGCTCTCGACGAGCAGCATCCCTCCAGCACGGGCATCGCCCTCACCGGAGAGGGCCGCCTGATCAACTCGGGCGGGCTCAACGGACTCTCCAAGCGCAACGCCATCGCCCGCGCGATCGAGCAGCTGGAGGCATCCGGAACCGGACGTGCGGCGAAGAACTATCGCCTGCGTGACTGGCTCATCTCGCGCCAGCGCTTTTGGGGCACTCCGATCCCGATGCTGCACGCCGAGGACGGCCGGATCATCCCGGTGGCCGAAGACCAGCTGCCGGTGAAGCTGCCGAGCGTCGAAGGGCTCGACCTGAAGCCGAAGGGCACATCGCCGCTGGGCGCCGCGGAGTCCTGGGTGCGGACCGTCGACCCGGCGACGGGCGATCCGGTGCTGCGCGACCCCGACACCATGGACACGTTCGTGGACAGCTCCTGGTACTTCCTGCGCTTCCTCTCCGCGAACAGCGACACGGTCGCCTTCGAGCCCGCAGAGGCCGATCGCTGGGCGCCCGTCGACTCGTACGTCGGCGGCGTGGAGCACGCCATCCTGCACCTGCTGTACGCGCGCTTCATCACCAAGGTGCTGTTCGACATGGGGCTGATCGACTTCACGGAGCCGTTCGCCAACCTGATCAACCAGGGCATGGTCCTGCTCGACGGCGCGAAGATGTCGAAGAGCAAGGGCAACCTGGTGCTCTTCGAGGAGGAACTGGATGCTCACGGGGCAGACGCGCTCCGCATCGCGTTGGCCTTCGCCGGACCGGTCGAAGACGACAAGGACTGGTCCGACGTCTCGACGACCGGCGCGCAGAAGTTCCTGGCGAGGGTGATGCGCATCGCGCATGACGTCTCGAGCTCGGTCGAGGTGGTGTTCGACGGTGGCGAGGCGGCGCTTCGGCGTGCGACCCACAAACTCCTGTCCGAGGCCCCGGCGCTGGTCGAGCAGACCAAGTTCAACGTGCTCGTCGCGCGACTGATGGAGCTGGTGAACCTCACGCGCAAGACCATCGACGGCGCTGCAGGCGCCGGCGATCCCGCCGTGCGCGAGGCCGCCGAGACGATCGCCGTGATGCTCGACCTCATCGCTCCGCACACCGCGGAGGAGATGTGGGAGGCCCTCGGTCACGAGCCGTCCGTCGGACTGGTCACCTGGCGCTCCGCCGATCCGGCACTGCTGGTCGAGGACACGATCACTGCCGTGGTCCAGGTCGGCGGCAAGGTGCGCGCACAGCTTGAGGTGTCGGCTCGCATCGGCGAAGCGGACCTCGAGGCACTCGCGCGCGCGGATGAGCGGGTGATCCGGTCGATCGGCGACAAGGAGATCGTCAAGGTCGTCGTGCGGGCCCCGAAGATCGTCAGCTTCGTCGTCAAGGGCTGAGCGCCGTCTCTGGTCGCCCCAGATCAGGACGTTGGCCCCAGATCAGGACGTCTCTACTTGAAACCTCCTGATCTGGGGACATCCTCCTGATTCCAGGGGATCCGACGGCAGCGTTGGGTTCGTCTGCACATGATGACGGCGCGGCGACCTTTCCACCGATGGCGCGATCGTTCGCTTCGGCCTGGGCTGCTCCGGCTTAGCGTTGCCGGGTGACAGCGAGTGAACCGGCATCCGGGAGCAGTGCGCGGCGACGGCTGAGCATCGGCGCTGCCGTTGTGCTGGCGCTGGTCGTGCTCTCCGGCGCTGTCGGCATGGGGATACTGCGTGGTCAGGCGTCCCCGGTGGAATCGCTGCCACTCGCCGGCGACAGCGGGGAACCCGGAGTCGCCGGCGAACTGTACGTGCACGTGCTCGGCGAGGTGGAGAAGCCGGGACTGTACCTCCTCGATCTCGACGCGCGGCTGGTCGACGCGCTGGCCGCCGCCGGTGGAACCACGGATGCGGCCGACCTCCAGGCCGTAAACCTGGCGCGGGTGGTGACCGACGGCGAGCAGATCGTCGTCCCGCCGTTGGGGGTTCCCGGTGCTCAGCCGGGGGCAGCGCCGCCGGGAGACGCACGCATCGACCTGAACGCGGCCGACCAGGCAGCGCTGGAGACGCTGCCGCGGATCGGTCCGGCGCTGGCGGCGCGGATCATCGCATGGCGCGACGAGAACGGTCGCTTCCAGTCCGTCGACGATCTTCTCGCCGTGCCCGGTATCGGTGAGAAGATGCTCGCCGGTCTTCGTGACGGGGTGCGCGTGTGAAGGCGCGAGAGCTGCGGCTCGTTCCGCTCGCCGTGGCGGTCTGGGGTGCCGCTCTCCTCTGCGTGCTCCTGCCGCAGGCCGCCTGGACGTGCGCGGCTGTCTGCGGAGCGCTGACGGCGACGCTTCTGGTCGTGCTCACCGCACGGCAGCGCGGACGAGCCGAGGTCGTCCGCGGAGGCCTTGCGGTCGTGCTGCTCACGGCTGCGGGCGCGACAGCCGTGACCGTCGGCTACGCGTTGCCGTCACGGGCAGACATCACCGGGTACGACGGCCGAGTCGTGGAGCTGTTCGCCGCGGTCAGCTCGTCGGCATCGATCGGTCAGGACGGGCGCCTCTGGTTCGATGCACAGACCACGCGCGCCGGCCCGCCCGGTTCAGCGACTCCGGCAGCTGCACCCGTGCGCGTCGGCGTCGAACCCGGGGATGGCTTCGACCTGGGCGCCGGCATTCGGGTGGTAGGGGAGGCGATGGCGACGGATGCCGGCGAGCGGGCCGCACTGGTCGTCTTCACGAGCGAGGCCGAGATCATGAGTCCGGCATCCGGCGTGTTCGGCGTCGCCGCACAGGTGCGGCACGACTTCATCGAGCGCTCGGTGCGCCTGCCGGAGCCCGGTGCCGGCCTCCTTCCCGGCCTCGCGGTCGGAGACACCCGAGCGGTGCCGACGGAGCTGAACGACGACATGCTCACCAGCGGTCTGAGCCACCTCACGGCGGTGTCCGGAGCGAACTGCGCGATCGTGGTCGGCGCCGTGTTCTGGCTGACAGCGCTCTGCCGCGGCGGGCGCACGCTGCGTGTCCTGCTGTCACTGACCGCCCTGGCATCGTTCGTCGTGCTCGTCACGCCCGAGCCGAGCGTGGTGCGAGCGGCGGTGATGGCGGGCTTCGCGATGCTGACCGTGCTCCTCGGGCGACCGAGCGCCGGGATCGGAGTGCTCTCGATCTGCGTCGCCGGGATCCTCCTCGTCGATCCGTGGTTGGCGGCGACGCCGGGGTTCGCGCTGTCGGCGGCGGCCTCGGGTGCGCTGATCGTGCTGGCGCGGCCGCTGGCGGCCGGTCTCGGTCGCTGGATGCCGGAACCGCTGGCCTTGGCCATCGCCGTTCCGCTCGCCGCGCAGCTCGTGTGCGGGCCGATCATCGCGCTCTTCGCCGAGCAGCAGTCACTGATCGGCATCGCCGCCAACCTTCTCGCTGCCCCGGCTGCCCCACTGGCGACGGTGATCGGACTGCTCGCATGTCTCGCCGCTCCGATTCCCATGGTGGCAGATCTGCTCGCAGCATCCGCCTGGCTTCCGGCCGCCTGGATCGCATCGACGGCCAGCACCACAGCGCGATTGCCCGGCGCTCAGGTGCTCGTCGTCCCCGGACTCGGAAGCGCCGCTCTCGTCGGGGTGCTCAGCGCAGCGCTGGGCCTCGTGCTCATCCGGCCGGTGCAGGCGTCGGTGGTCGTACGGCGGCTGCGTGCGGCGGCCTTCGCGGTGGTCGTCGTCGCTGTGTCGCTGGCCGGCGCACATCTGGTGCTGACCGGGCCGCTCGCGACGGCGACGACGCCGGAGGGATGGGCGATCGCGGCCTGCGACGTCGGACAGGGAGATGCACTGCTCGTCCGGTCGGAGGGCGAGATCGCGCTCATCGACACCGGGGCAGAACCCGCGCCGGTGGAGGGATGCCTGCGATCTCTCGGCGTCGAGCGCATCGACCTGCTCGTGCTCACGCACTTCGACCTCGATCATGTCGGCGGAGTCGAGGCCGTACGCGGACGGGTAGGAACAGTGCTGCATGGGCCGATCGGAGAGCCGGCCGATCAGTGGATGCTCGACGATCTGGCCGCGGCCGGTGCGACGCTCGTCGACGCCGCTGCGGGAATGCGCGGTGAGCTGGGTGCGGCATCGTGGCGCGTGCTGTGGCCGCGCCGGGACTCACTGGCCTTTCCCGCCGGCAACGACGCGAGCGTGGTCATGGAGTTCGGTGGCGGCGAGGTGCCGAGGGCGGTCTTCCTGGGCGATCTGGCAGCGACGCCGCAACGGATGCTTCTGGGATCCGGCCAGCTCCGTGGCTCGTATCCGGTCGTCAAGGTCGCCCATCACGGCAGTGCCGATCAGGACCCGGGGCTCTACGAAGCCCTTCATCCGGTCGTCGGTCTGTTCAGTGCGGGCGCGGACAACGACTACGGCCACCCGCGGCGGGAGACGATCGACATCCTCGCTGCCGCCGGCGCCCATGTATTGCGCACAGATGAGCAGGGACGCATCCTGCTCGGACTGCATGAGGGGGAGCTGGAGGTGTGGACCGAGCGAAGCGCGGAGGAAGAGGTCGCGGCCTCCGGATCGGACGTCGGCGACCCCCGGTAGGCTGGCAGCATGGCTGCTCCGCGTTCCTCATCCCGTGGCGGCGCGAAGCCGACGAAGATCTCCCAGGTGTCGTGGCGGGAACCGCGACCGGCTCCGCTGGTGCTCGTCTCCGGTCCGGAGGAGATCTGCGCCGAGCGCGCGATCGCGGGCCTGCGCGACTACCTCCGCGCGGAGGATCCGGCCCTCGAGGTCAGCGACGTGCGCGCAGACGATTACGCTCCGGGCACGCTGCTCGCGATGGCGTCGCCGTCGTTGTTCGGCGAACCGCGGCTGGTGCGCATCTCCGGCGTCGAGAAGTGCTCCGATGCGTTCTTGCAGGAGGCGGTTTCGTACCTCGATCAGCCGCAGGAGGGTGCGACCATCGTGCTCCGCCACACCGGTGCGAGCGTCCGGGGGAAGAAGCTCCTCGATGCGCTCCGCGCCGGAACCGGCGGCGGCATCGAGATCGCCTGCCCCGCGATCAAGCGCGACAGCGACCGTGTCGACTTCGCGGCGGGGGAGTTCCGTACAGCGAAGAAGCGCATCGCGCCCGCAGCGCTCCGCGCCCTGGTCTCCGCCTTCGCCGACGACCTCACCGAGCTCGCCGCCGCCTGTCAGCAGCTCATCGGCGATGTCGAGGGCGACATCAGCGAGGACATCGTCACGAAGTACTACGGCGGCCGCGTCGAGGTGTCGGCCTTCGTCGTCGCCGACACCGCGATCGCCGGGCGCTACGGCGAGGCGCTGATCGCGCTCCGGCATGCGCTGGCATCCGGTGCGGACCCCGTGCCGATGGTCGCCGCCTTCGCGATGAAGCTGCGCACCATGGCGCGTGTCGCCGGAAACCGCGAGCCCAGTCGGCAGCTCGCCCAGCGCCTGGGCATGAAGGACTGGCAGGTCGATCGGGCCCGCCGCGACCTGTCGGGCTGGAACGAGCGTTCGCTGGGTATGGCCGTTCAGGCGACCGCGCGAGCGGATGCCGAGGTCAAGGGTGCCGCACGCGACCCGATCTTCGCCCTCGAGCGCATGGTGACCGTCATCGCGACCCGCCAGCCGTTCGGGGAATGAAGAAGGCCCGCACCGTGAGGCGCGGGCCTTCTTCAGAAGAGGGGGCTGCTCAGAGAGCGGCGACCTTCTTGGCGATGGCCGACTTGCGGTTCGCCGCCTGGTTCTTGTGCACGACGCCCTTGCTGACGGCCTTGTCGAGCTTGCGCGAAGCCGTCTTCAGGGCGGCCTCGGCGGCAGCCTTGTCGCCGGTGGCGATGGCGGTGCGAGTGGAGCGGATGACCGTCTTGAGTTCGCTCTTCACGGCCTTGTTGCGCTCGTGAGCCTTGTCGTTGGTCTTGTTGCGCTTGATCTGCGACTTGATGTTTGCCACGTGTGGACGCTTTCTGTACAGGAGTGATGGAAATGCCGGCAACAGAAGAGGGCTGGTGCACAGCGGTCGTGAGGGAAGAACCCACACGCAAGCCAAGAGTCGAGTCTATCAGCAGTCGGCCGGATAGCGCCAAACGGCACCGGGACGGCATCGGCGGATGCCGCGACACGCGCGACTTGTGACGATACCCAGTCGCGCTGGGAACGGCACTGGGTACAGAATCAGCAGTGTCCCCGACATCGACGTCAAGGAGCGGCATGCACTCCGATCACGCCCGGCCGGCCTTCCCGCACGGATTCCGCTGGTCCATCGCGACCTCCGCGTTCCAGATCGAAGGATCCCGCGATGCGGACGGCAGGGGGAGAACCATCTGGGACGACTTCATCGATGTCCCCGGGGCGGTGAAGGACGGCTCGACGGCTGACCCCTCCTGCGACAGCTACCGCCGTCCCGAGCCCGACGTCGCGCTGGCCGCGGGACTCGGCGTCGACAACTACCGCTTCTCTATCCAGTGGGCGCGCGTGCAACCGGACGGCAGCGGTCGCGCGAACAGGGCGGGGCTCGATCACTACTCCCGCTTCGTCGACGTGTTGCTGGAAGCGGGCGTCGCTCCGTTTCCCACGCTGTATCACTGGGAGATGCCGAGCGCCGTCGAAGCAGACGGCGGCTGGCTCAACCGCGACACAGCGGAGCGCTTCGCCGACTACACGGCGCTCGTCGCGGAACGCCTCGGTGATCGGGTGCCGCAGTGGTACACGCTCAACGAACCGGCGATGACGACTCTGCAGGGCTACGCGACCGGCGCGCTCGCCCCCGGGAAGCAGCTTCTCTTCGGCGCCCTGCCCACGGTGCACCATCAGCTGCTCGCACACGCTCGAGCGGCCGAGGTGCTGAAGGACAACGGGGCGCGTCGCGTCGGGCTGGTGAACAACCACACGTGGGTGCTGCCGCTGCACGACACCTTCGAGGACCGGATGGTCGCGGCGATGTACGACACGATCCACAACCGGATCTTCAGCGAGCCTCTGCTCGAAGGCGCCTATCCCGATCTCGAGGCACTGGGCCTTCCTCCCATGCCGGAGCAGCCTGGCGATCTCGATCTCATCCGCAGGTCGATCGATTTCTACGGCATCAACTTCTACAACCCGACGACGGTCACCGCCGCGCACGGCGAGAGTCCCATCCCGTTCGAGATCGTCCCAACCCCGGGGGTATCCGTCACGGGCTTCGGTCCCGAATGGCCGATCATGCCCGAGGCGCTGCGCGATCTGCTGGTCGACCTGCACGTGCGGCATCCGCATCTTCCGCCGGTGATCATCGGCGAGAACGGAGCATCCTTCCCCGAGCCGGAGCGCGCAGGGCGGGTGGAGGACACCGACCGGATCGGCTACCTCTCCGGACACATCGCCGCGGTCGCGGAGGCGATCGACGCCGGAGTCCCGGTGGAGGAGTACACGGTGTGGTCGCTGCTGGACAACTGGGAGTGGGCCGACGGCTACACGCAGCGTTTCGGTCTCGTGCACGTCGATTTCGCCACGGGGGAGCGCACTCCCAAGGCCTCGTACGACTGGTACCGGGGTTTCATCGCCGATGCGCGGGCGGGCGCGAGCGCCCACGCGGAGGTCGCCCGGTGAGCACCTCGACGCGTGTCGGCTTCCGCTGGATGTCGCTGTTCTCACTCGCGTGGCTGGCGATCTGGACGGTTCAGCTCACGCCGGTGCAGTTGCTTCTCCCACTGCAGCTGGACACGACGGACGGCGACTGGATCGCGGGCGTCGTCTCGTCGGGAATCGTGCTCGGGATCGGCGGCCTGGCCGGAGTCATCGCGGGGCCCGTCGCCGGAGCACTCTCGGATCGGACACGCGCGGGGCGGCATCGGCGTCGGCCTTGGGCTCTGGGCGGTGTCTGGCTCACGGCGGTATGTCTCGTCATCACGGGTTTCACCGAAGGACCGTGGGCGGTCGGCGCCGCATGGATCGGCGTGTCGGTCGGCGTCGCCGTCGCATCCGCGGCCTTCACCGCGCTCATCGCCGATCAGCTCCCGGTCGACGCAGCGCGGCGCCGCATCCGCCGCTGTCGGGTCCAGCCAGGCGGTCGGAATCGTCTTCGGCGTGGCTCTGGTCGTGCTGCTCGGACTCGACGTGCTTGCCGGATACCTGCTCCTGGCGGCGATCATCGCGGTGATCGGCACGGCCGCAGCACTGCTGCTCGCCGATCCGCCCTCGACCGCGCAGATGCGACCGCCGCGTGCGTCCGGCCGCCGGCTCGCGTCGCTCCGTGATCGGGATTTCGCGTGGATGCTGTCCGGCCGCCTCGTCACGAACATCGGCAATGCCCTGGGCACCGCGCTCTTCCTGTTCTTCCTGCTGCACGGACTGAACCAGCCGAGCAGCGTCGCGCAGGACAACCTGCTGCTGCTGATCGTCGTGTACACCGTCTTCGTCGTGGCGGCGTCGGTGCTGACCGGCGTGCTCTCCGATCGCAGCGGCAATCGTCGTGGTCTCGCCATCGCCGCCACGGTCGTGCAGGCGGCATCAGGTGTGGTCATCGCTCTCGTTCCGACCTTCGAGGCGACGATGGTCGCCGCAGCTCTCATGGGCGTCGGCTATGGCGCGTTCTCCACGGTCGGCCTGGCGTTCGCCGCGGACCTGCTGCCGGACGAGCAGGATCACGCGCGCGACCTCGGGATCGTCAACGTGACGGCCGCGCTCGGCCAGCTGATCGGCCCCGTGCTCGGTGCGGCGCTCGTGGCGCTCGTCGGCGGGTTCTGGCTGGTCTTCGCCGCGGCGGCCGTGCTGTCGCTCGCGGGCGGTGCGCTCACGGCGATGGCGCGTCAGCGCTCCCGATCGTAGAGGCCGAGTCGGTCTGCTGCGCGATCGTCGCGACGGCGAGATCCAGGACCTTGTTGAACACACCGGGGCGCATCGCGGTGACCAGGTGCGTCGAACGCGGCACGACGATGAGCTCGGCGTGCGGTGAGAGGCCCTGGAAGAGCGACTCGTGCACCCTTAGCTGGTCGTACTGGCCGTTCACGTACCAGAGCGGCACCCGGATGCGCTGCACAGCATCCGCGAGATCCAGCGACTCGAGGCTGCGCAGCGCGGTGTCCTGCGCGTCGTACGCATAGCCGCCGGCACCGAAGTGCTCGCGTGTCTCGAGGGGAAGAGTCGCGGCCAGCACCCGCCGGGTGAGCCAGGAACCCCGGCCGGGCAGCGCGTTCATGGCACTCGCGAGCAGCCGGTAGGCGCGCAGCGCCGCACCACGGGGGAACGCCGTGCAGGATGCCGCGATCACACCGGCGATCGGCGGGGGATCGTCTGACACCGGCGACGGCCAGGCAGAGCAGTCCGCCCATCGAATGCCCGACCAGCAGCACCGGCCCGTCGAGTGCCGCCTTCCGTATCGCCGCAGCCACGACGGACAGGGCCGCCTCGATGGTGAACGTCTCACCGAGTGTGGCGCCGTGGCCGGGGAGGTCGACGGCGACCGAGGGGACCCCTCGCTCGGTGAGGTGCTTCTGCTGCGACAACCACATCGTTCTGGACGTGCGGATGCCGTGCACGAAGACGACCTGGATGCTCACACGTGCCAGCATAAAGAACAGCGGGGCCGGTGGATGAACCACCGACCCCGCTGTTCTTGTGCCAGAAGGCTTACTTCTCGTAGCCCACGTTCTCCACCGGCGTGATGCCGAAGAGGTCGAGGCCCACGTAGGGCTCGGGCGTGAGGTTGGCGAGGCCGTTCTTGACCGTCCAGATCTCCGGGCCGTTGAACGCGGGAAGAACGCCCCAGGTCTCGGCGAAGATCTCGGACTCGAGCTTCATCGCGGCCTTGGTCTGCTCGACCGGGTCAGAGAGCGACTCGACCTGCTCGTGGATCTTCTTGTCGATCTCCTCGGTGCCGGTGCCCGAGAGGTTCAGGCCGCTGTCCGAGCAGTACAGCTGGCAGTACCAGGCAGCACCGAACGGGTCGGACGAGGTGAAGTTCAGGAAGAACATGTCCCAGTTCTTCGTGGTGAAGTCATCGGCGAAGTCTGCCGACGGACGGATGTCCACCGTCACCTCGACGCCGATCTCCTTCAGCTGCGACTGAACGGCGACCATACGGGCGCGCGCCGTCTCGGTGTCACTGTGACCCGGGAACGTGATCGCGAGACGGACGCCGTCCTTCTCGCGGATGCCATCGGCACCTGCGACCCAGCCGGCGTCGTCGAGGATCTTGTTCGCGCCCTCGGCGTCGCCGTCCTTGCGGCCGGCCTCTTCCAGAGAGTTGACGTAGTCAGGCTGGAACGAGAACAGCGTGAGCGACCCGGACGGCTCCTCGGTGTAGTCGAGGCCGTTCCACACGATGTCCTTGACCTGCTGGAGGTTGATCGCCGACATGATCGCCTCGCGCACTTCGAGATCTGCCAGAGCAGGGGTCTCGGAGTTCAGGATGAACAGCGCGTTCGCAGTCGCCTGACCCTTGTAGGTCGTCACACCTTCGAGGTCGGCGACCTTAGCGATCAGCTCGGCATCTGGGGTCTCGGCCATGTCGACCTCGTCGTTGAGCAGCGCGTTGACCGCAGCGGTCGGCTCCATTTGGATGAAGGAGACCTTGTCGAGGAGCGGCTTCTCGCCCCACCACTTGTCGTTCGGGACGAGCTCGACGACGCCGCCGTTCTTGTCGAAGTTCTCGACCGTGTAGGGGCCAGCACCCCACTCCGGGTGCCAGTCACCCAGGAACGCGGTGTTGAAGAGCTCCGGCGTGTTCACGGCGGGGTGCAGGAGCTGGGAGTACACCATCTCGGGCCAGGCGAACTCGCCCTTGAAGGTGACGATGACGTCGCGGTCGTTCTCGCCGGCCTCGACGGACTCGATCTCTTTCCAGCCGTCGGTGGCGTTCGGCAGGTATGCCTCGTCTTCGCCGTTCTGGGCCTTCCAGGTCGCCTCGAACGCGGTGACGTCGATCGGGGTGCCGTCGTTCCAGACTGCCTTCTCGTTGACCTTGAAGTGCAGAACGGTCTTGCCGTCCTCGACACCGAAGCTGTAGTCATCGAGGTACGCCGGGTTGGGCTTGATCGTGCCGTCCGGGTCCATCAGCAGCACCTGCGGGCGGAACCATGTTCCGACCTGCGTCACGCGGGCGTCGCCGTCGCTGTGGAAGTAGTTCAGCTGCTCCGCGATGTTCGAGATCGGGATGCGAAGCTCGCCACCCTGCTTCAGGTTCTCGCGCGGCTGCGGGTTGTAGTCCGCGCCGGTGACGGTCGTGGAGCCTTCGCCCTCGCCTTCGCTGCCGCCGCCGTTGCCTGCTGCACATCCGCTCATGACGAGTGCAAGGGCGCCGCCGAGAGCTGCAATGCCCATCAGCTTCTGATGCCGTTTCATGGTACTCCTTAGTGCCTGTCGGCCTTACTTGGGATAGAGGCAGGATAAGTCAGTGGCACTGCGGCTCACGCCGATGGGCACCGAATGTTATCGGACCGTGCACATTGCTAGCAGGTCAGTGTGCGGTCGCTGACACGGCGTCGAAGCCCTCGACCGGAAGAATGATGCGCTGACGGGTGCGCTCGATGTCCGGATCGGGGATCGGGATGGCGGAGAGCAGCGCCTTCGTGTACGGGTGCTGAGGATCGTCGAATACCTGATCCACATCGCCGTGCTCGACGAACTCGCCCTTGTACATCACGGCGACGCGGTCGGCGATGTGCCGGACGACGGCGAGGTCGTGCGCGACGAAGAGGTACGACAGGCCCAGCTTCGCCTTCAGCTCGTCGAGCAGGTTGATGACGCCGGCCTGGATCGATACGTCAAGCGCGGAGACCGGCTCGTCGAGCACGACGACCTTCGGGTTGGTGGAGAGGGCGCGCGCGATGCCGATGCGCTGCCGCTGTCCGCCGGAGAACGCGGTCGGGAACCGATCGCTGTGCGCAGGGTCGAGACCGACGAGCCCCATGAGCTCTTCGACTCGATCGTGCACCTCATCCTTGTACATGCCGATCGCGAACATCGGCTCGGCGATGATGTCCCACACCGTCATGCGCGGATCCAGCGCACCCATCGGGTCCTGGAACACGATCTGGAGATTGCGGCGAACCTCGCGCTCCTCGGAGCGGGAGCGGATGTCGGCGACGCTCGTGCCGGCGATGCGGATGTCGCCGTCCTCCTGCTTGACGAGATCCATGATCTGCAGAAGCGTGGTCGTCTTGCCACTGCCGGACTCGCCGACGATGGCGAGCGTCTCGCCCTCGCGGACGTCGAAGCTGATGCCCTTCACCGCGTGAACCTCGCCGACCTTGCGCTTGAGGAATGCGCCCTTGGTCAGCGGGAAGGTCTTCGTGAGGTTCACCGCCTCGAGCGTGATCGGGCGCTGCTCGCGGGGAAGCCGGGCCAGGGGGCTCTCCGGGATCTCGGGGAGCGGGAACACCGGTAGGCCGCCGATCAGGCCGCCATCCGTCGATGTCGTGGGCACGGATGCAGGCTGCGGTGTGCGCCTGGTGGCCATCGGTGCGCCACGGGGATCAGATCGGGCTCGCGCTGACGGCAGGCGTCGATCGCGATCGGGCAGCGATCCGCGAACGGGCAGGCGTCCGGCAGGTTGATGAGCAAGCGGCGGGTTGCCCTTGATCGGGATCAGCGGCACCTTCTCGGTCTTGTCCACGCGGGGGATCGCGCCGAGGAGGCCTATCGAGTACGGCATCCGCGTGTGGTAGAAGAGCTCGCGTACCTCCGCATGCTCGACGGGCTTGCCCGCATACATTACCAGGACGTCGTCGGCCGTCTTGGCCACCACGCCCATGTCGTGCGTGATCATCATCATGGCGGCGCCGGTCTCCTCCTGCGCCTTGTCCATGAGATCGAGGATCTGCGCCTGGATGGTGACATCGAGAGCCGTGGTCGGCTCGTCGGCGATGATGAGCTTCGGATTGTTCGCCATCGCGATCGCGATGACGACGCGCTGACGCATACCGCCCGAGAACTCGTGCGGGAACGACTTCATCCGGCGCTCCGCCTCGGGGATGCCGACGACCTTCAGCAGCTCGAGGGATCGGTCCCACGCTTCCTTCTTCGACAGGCGTCGGTGCACGGTGAGCGCCTCGATGAGCTGGTCGCCGATCGTGAACACCGGCGTCAGCGAGGTCAGCGGATCCTGGAAGACCATCGCCATGCCGTTGCCGCGGATCATGGAGAGCTGCTTGTCGGACTTGCCGATGAGTTCCTGACCGTCGAACACGATCGAACCGGTGACCTTGGCGTTGTCGTCGAGAAGCCCCATGATCGCGAGCGAGGTGACGGACTTGCCCGAGCCGGATTCGCCGACGATGCCGAGCGTCTTGCCGGCTTCGAGGTCGAAGGAGACACCGCGGACGGCATCGACTCGACCGGCCTCGGAGGCGAAGCTGACTCGCAGGTCTCGGACGGAGAGAACAGTACTCATGCGCGACCTCCAGCCGCCGAGGTCGGATCGAGGGCGTCGCGCAGACCGTCGGCGATGAGGGCCATCGAGACGGTGAGCAACGTCAGCGCGGCGGCCGGGAAGTAGAACAGCCACGGGGCGATGGTGAGCGTGGTGGACCCTGCGCCGATGAGCGCGCCGAGCGAGACGTCGGGCAGCTTCACTCCGAATCCGAGGAAGGACAGCGCGGTCTCGGTCAGGACGGCGAACACGACGCCGAGGGTGAAGTTGATCACGAGCAGCGAGCCGATGTTCGGCAGCATGTGGCGCAGCACGATCCGAATGCCGCGAGAGCCCGACGTAGCGGGCGGCGTGCACGTACTCGCGCTCGCGCAGGGAGAGGCAGAGCGTCCAGATGACGCGAGCCGGGAAGAACCAGCCGACCACGAAGATCATGACCAACGAGATCACGAGCCAGTTTCCACCGGCATCGTTCGAGATCATCGCGAGGATCAGGAAGTTCGGGACCACCATCATGAAGTGGATGACGACGAGCGCGACGCGCTCGTAGAGGCCGCCGAAGTAGGCGGCCGTCGCGCCGACGACCGCGGAGAGGACGGTGGTGCCGACGGCGACGAGCAGGGCGATCATCATCGACCGCTGCAGGCCGACGGCCACCTGGGCGAAGTTGTCGTTGCCGGAGCCATTCGTGCCGAACCAGTGCTCGGCCGACGGTCCCTTGCGCAGCGCGAGGAAGTCGAGCTCGGTGTGACTGTACTGGGCGACGAGCGGCCCGACGATCGCGAACAGGACGAGTGCGGCGAGGATGACGAGGCCGATGATGGCGCCCGCGATTGCGCAGGAAGCGACGACGTGTAGAGCCGCCACATGGAGGTGCGCTTGCGTCGCGTCGGCGGTGCAGTCTGCCGACGTTCAGATCGGGGGTCAATCCCATTGTCTCGATGGACATCAGCTCACCCGCACTCTCGGATCGAGGACTACTACGGCGATGTCGGCGAGGATGGCGCCGATCGCCGTCATCAGGGCGCCGAACGCGGCGACCGCGACGACGCCGTGGACGTCGTTGGTGTTCAGGGTCTCGAGGAAGTACTTCCCCATGCCCGTTCCAGTTGAAGATCGTCTCGGTGAGCACCGCGCCGGTGAACACGAGCGGGATCGTGAAGGCGACCTGGGTCGCCACCGGGATCAGCGAGGTGCGCAGCGCGTGCTTGCGGATCGCCTGCTGTTTGGTGAGGCCCTTGGCGCGCGCTGTGCGCACGTAGTCGGCCTTGATGTTGTCGAGCAGCAGGGAGCGCTGCAGGAAGTGGATCTGGGCGTAGCCGACGAGAACGAGCGCCAATGTGGGCAGAGTCACGTGTTGCAGGACGTCGACGAGGACCGGGAAGAAACCCTCGACGCCTTGACTGGCGGAGCCCGTGACGTAGAACACGCGAACGCCGACCAGGTCGTTGAAGCCGATCGCGAGCAGGACGATGCGAGAGACCTGCAACGACGCTCGGGATGTTCAACGTGATGATCGACGTGGCCTGACCGATCCGGTCGGCGAGCTTGTACTGGCGCGACGCCGTGTACACGCCGAGTGCGATGCCGAGAATGGTGGTGATGATGGTGGCGCCGAGCACGAGCTCCGCACTGATCCAGATCCGGTAGGCGACCTGCTCGTTGACCGAGTCGCCGGTCGGGCCCTGGCCCCAGTCCCAGCGGAAGAGGATGCCGGAGAACCAGGTCCACCACCGCTCGATCAGCGGCACGTTCTCGCTGAGGTTGCGCGGCTCGAGGAGGGCAGCGATCTCATCGGCCGTCTTCGGAGGGCGGCGACCGACGTAGTTGTTCTCGGGATCGAGGAAGTTCCAGGCGAGGAAGTAGGTGATGTTCGTCGCGACGACGATCATCAGTACCCACCCCACGAGGCGACGCAACAGAAACTTGATCAAGGTAGTGATTCTTTCTCGTTTACAGACGCGCTCGGGATCTGCCGACGCAGCGCTGGGTCGGTTGCAATTCAAGCATCATCCGACGATCCACGCGACGCGCGACCGGCTCCTGACTTGCGACGGAGTCGTGACGCCTGCGGGATTCAGTGTCACGGAACCGTCTGGGGCAACCTCGGGAGAATATCACCGGTTCAAGCGAATCGAGGATTAGCATCGCCTGACCGTAGAATCGTGGAGACATGTCACCACGCGCTCTCACCTCCCTTCAGCCTGCCGCGACTCCGGCGACGCAGATCCGCAACTTCTGCATCATCGCCCACATCGACCACGGCAAGTCGACCCTCGCCGACCGTATGCTCGGCATCACCGGCGTGGTCTCGGATCGCGACATGCGGGCGCAGTATCTGGACCGCATGGACATCGAGCGCGAGCGCGGCATCACGATCAAGAGCCAGGCCGTGCGCATGCCCTGGATGCTGAACGGCGAGACGTTCGCGCTGAACATGATCGACACCCCCGGGCACGTGGACTTCACGTATGAGGTGTCCCGCTCGCTCGCCGCCTGTGAGGGAGCACTCCTCCTCGTCGACGCCGCGCAGGGCATCGAAGCACAGACCCTCGCGAACCTCTATCTCGCGCTGGAGAACGATCTGCACATCATCCCTGTGCTGAACAAGATCGATCTGCCGGCGGCCGACCCCGAGAAGTACGCGAAGGAGCTCGCCTCGCTGATCGGCGGTCGCCCGGAGGACGTGTTGCGGGTCTCCGGTAAGACGGGTCTGGGCGTGGAGGACCTCCTCGACCGCCTCGTGGAGCAGATCCCGGCGCCGAAGGGCGACCCGGACGCCCCCGCCCGCGCGATGATCTTCGACTCCGTCTACGACGCGTACCGCGGCGTCGTCACCTACGTCCGCATGATCGACGGCTCCCTCGAACCGCGAGAGCGGATCCAGATGATGTCGACGCGGGCCACGCACGACCTCCTCGAGATCGGCGTGTCCAGCCCGGAGCCCGTGCCCTCGAAGGGCCTCGGCGTCGGCGAGGTGGGCTATCTCATCACCGGCGTGAAGGATGTGCGCCTGTCCAAGGTCGGCGACACCGTCACGACCGCCAGGAAGCCGGCATCCGATGCCCTTCCCGGCTACACCGACCCGAAGCCGATGGTGTACTCCGGGCTGTACCCGATCGACGGCAGCGACTACAGCGAGCTTCGAGAGGCGCTGGACAAGCTCAAGCTCTCCGACGCCTCTCTCGTGTACGAGCCGGAGACGTCCGTGGCGCTCGGCTTCGGTTTCCGTTGCGGATTCCTCGGGCTGCTGCACCTGGAGATCATCACCGAGCGACTGGCCCGTGAGTTCGACCTCGACCTCATCACCACGGCCCCCAGCGTGATCTACGAGGTGACCACCGACATCGGCGAGAAGGTGATCGTCACCAACCCGAGCGAGTACCCGGACGGCCGTGTCGCCTCCGTCGCCGAGCCGATGGTCAAGGCGGCGATCCTGCTGCCGAAGGACTACGTCGGAACCGTGATGGAGCTCTGCCAGACGCGCCGGGGTGCGCTGCTGGGCATGGAGTACTTCTCCGAGGAGCGCGTCGAGCTGCGATACATGATGCCGCTCGGCGAGATCGTGTTCGACTTCTTCGATCAGCTGAAGTCGAAGACGCAGGGGTACGCGAGCCTCGACTACGAGCCCGCCGGCCAGCAGGACGGCGACCTCGTCAAGGTCGACGTCCTGCTGCAGGGCGACAAGGTCGACGCGTTCAGCGCGATCGTGCACCGCGACAAGGCGTACGCCTACGGCACGCTGATGACGGAGCGGCTGCGCAAGCTCATCCCTCGGCAGAACTTCGAAGTCCCGATCCAGGCGGCGATCGGTGCGCGGATCATCGCCCGTGAGACGATTCGCGCCCTCCGCAAGGACGTGCTCGCCAAGTGCTACGGCGGTGACATCAGCCGAAAGCGCAAACTGCTCGAGAAGCAGAAGGAGGGCAAGAAGCGCATGAAGATGGTCGGTCGCGTCGAGGTTCCGCAGGAGGCGTTCATCGCCGCTCTCTCCGGCGACGTCGACAGCAAGGACAAGAAGTAGGTCTCTGCGGGATGTGACGCCCGGCGGCGCGTGAGGAGTGATCGCCCAGGGAACGGGAAGTAGGCTGGAACTCATGCGGCGCGGGACTTTCCGAGACGACACGGTTGACTATGCGGCCGTGGGTGCGACCCACGCGCCCGATCTGATGCAGTATCCACCGGAGCGCAGCATCCCGGCGGAGCAGTCCTGGCGGATCGGCAGCGGTGCGGAGCGATTCCAGTCCGCAGGCGACTCGCTGCTGACCTGGACGGCGCAACGCGCGGCCGGCCTGAGCATCGAAGACGTCCGCCCGGCGTCGGGTCCCGCCTATGCAGGCGTGAGCTTCGACGCCGAGGGCAACCCGGTCGCCCCGAGCAAGCGCGATGTGGAGCAGCGCTTCGATGCCGAGGGTACGCCGTTCGTCGGTCCGGGTATGACGTTGCGCCTGCACGGTCGAGTCTCCGGCATGCGGGCGGATGCCGAGCTGCGCGTGATCTCGGTGACGGAGGAGACCGCGACGCGTCGGCTTCGTGCTCGGCACGGTCGGCGGGTCGGTCGTGAGCGGCGAGGAGTCCTTCGACCTCGAGTGGCGCGAGGACAACGACGAAGTGTGGTTCACGGTGCGTGCGTTCGATGCGCCGAACGCTCTGCTCTATCGGACGGTACCGGCCCTGGTGAAGCGCCGCCGCCGCGAGCTGTTCGCCCGCTATCTCCGGGCGATCTCACCGCTGTACGCGACGCCCGTCTGATGGCGCGCACTCTCTGATGGGCGCGTCGCTCCCTCTCGGCGATCCCGCACCCGCGGACGGACGTCTGCCGCACGACCTCCCGATCGATCTCGCCGTGCCGTTCTCGGCGTACCTGCACATCCCGTTCTGCCGGGTACGCTGCGGGTACTGCGATTTCAACACGTACACGTCCGGTGAGCTGCGCGGGGCGCGGCAGGAGGACTACGCCTCGACGCTCGAGGCCGAGATCTCCCTGGCTCGCACCGTGCTCGGCGACGCGGATGCCCTCCGGCCGATGGACACGGTGTTCTTCGGAGGCGGCACCCCGACGCTGCTGCCGGCCGGAGACCTCGCCCGGATGCTGGACACCGCGGTCTCGGCGTTCGGACTCGTCGACGGCGCCGAGGTCACCGTCGAAGCCAACCCCGACACCGTGACGCCATCCGTCGCGCGGACGCTGGCCGATGCCGGCGTGACCCGGCTGTCGATCGGCATGCAGTCCGCCGTGCCGCATGTGCTCGCCGCCCTGGACCGCACCCACGATCCGGAGAACGTGCGCACGGCCGTCGCCGCCGCCAAGGACGCGGGGCTCGCCGTGAGCGTCGATCTCATCTACGGAGCACCCGGCGAATCGCTCGCCGACTGGGAGGCTTCTCTCGACGCGGCGCTCGACCTCGAGTCCGACCACATCTCGGCCTACGCGCTGATCATCGAGGACGGCACCAAGCTCGCCCGGCAGATCCGGCGCGGCGAGGTGCCGACGCCCGACGACGACGTGCAGGCCGACATGTACGAACTGGCCGACGCGCGCCTCGCCGCCGCCGGTTTCGACTGGTACGAGATCAGCAACTGGGCCCGCGATCCCGACCAGCGGTCGCGTCACAACCTCGCGTACTGGCGGGGGAGCGACTGGTGGGGCTTCGGCCCGGGGGCGCACAGTCATGTCGGCGGACTCCGATGGTGGAACGTGAAGCATCCTGCCGCATACGCCCAGCGGCTCGCGGCATCCGAATCGCCTGCTGCCGGCACCGAACGACCCGGCGCACAGGCGAGGATGCTGGAGCGGGTACTGCTCGAGAGCCGGCTGGCAGAAGGGTTCCCCGTGGCCGATCTGCCGTCGGCGAAGCGATCGCGCGTCGCGGGACTCATCGCCGACGGACTCGTCGACCCGGCGTCCGCCCTGCACGGTCGAGTGCGGCTGACCCTGCGCGGACGGCTTCTGGCCGACGCCGTGGTCAGGGAACTCACCGACTGACGTCTGCTCACCAACCCGGGGTAGAATTGGCACTCGGATCATTCGAGTGCCAGTGGGTCTCCGGATGGCAGCAACGGTGGCGAGACAGCGGAAGGAGATGCGCCATGGTCACAGAGCGAGGGCTGCAGGTTCTCCGCGCGATCGTCCAGGACTATGTCGAGACTCGCGAGCCGGTGGGCAGCAGGTCGATCGTCGACCGCTATTCCTTCGGCGTCTCCGCGGCGACCATCCGCAACGACATGGCGCAACTCGAAGACGAAGAGCTGATCGCCGCGCCGCACACGTCATCCGGTCGAGTGCCGACCGACAAGGGCTACCGCGTCTTCGTCAACCATCTCGCGCAGCTGCGACCGCTCTCCGCCGCCCAGCGCACGGCGATCGAGTCGTTCCTCGCCGCTCCCGCCGATCTCGACGACCTGATGGCGCGCACCGTTCGCGTGCTCACACAGCTCACCGGCCAGGTCGCTCTCGCTCAGTATCCGTCGTTCGCCCGTGCGCATCTGACCCACATCGAACTCGTCGCGCTGGCGCCGAATCGGCTGCTGGTCGTGCTCGTGACCGATGCGGGTGGAGTCTCGCAGCGTCTCGCGCCGCTGCCCGTCGACGTGGACGAAGCCGAGATGGCGGTACTGCGCGCGCGCCTGTCCGCACTGATCGCCGGTCGTGCGGTCAGCGATGCGGCCGATCGCATGAGCACGCTCCTGGCGGCGAAGGAATCCAGGACGAAGGATGCTGCGTTGCATGCTCTCGCGTCGATCATCATCGATGAGCTCGGAGAGTTCCGCCAGGAACGTCTGGTGATGGCGGGGGCGGCGACGCTCGCCCGTCGCGAGCAGGACTTCCGCGGCAGCATCCATCCGATCCTCGAGGCGATCGAGGAGCAGGTCACGCTGCTGCGGCTGATGAGCGAGATGGTGAGCGACGAGCACGGCCTCGCGACGAGCATCGGCACGGAGAACGCTCCGTTCGGACTCGGCGAGGCCTCGATCGTCGCCAGCAACTACGCCGCACCCAGTGGAACGGCGAGGGTCGGCGTGATGGGGCCGACCCGCATGGACTACCCGAGCAACCTCGCGGCAGCACGGGCTGTCGCCCGCTATCTGTCGCGGACTGCTCGATGAAGACGAGGCGAGCCGCTGACGCGGCTCGCCGCACGAACACGCATACGCAGAAAGGTGATTGTGGCGGACCACTACGAGGTTCTCGGAGTTTCCCGGGACGCTTCCACTGACGAGATCAAGAAGGCCTACCGACGTCTGGCGACGGCAGCTGCACCCGGATGTGAACCCGGGTGACGATGCGTCGGAGCGTTTCAAGCTCGTCACGCACGCCTACGACGTGCTCAGCGACGACGAGTCCCGTCGTCGCTACGACATGGGCGGCGGTGACGGCGCCGGCGCGAACTTCAGCGGTTTCGGCGGCTTCGGCGACATCTTCGAGCAGTTCTTCGGCGCTGCGCAGGGCGGCGGGCGCAGTGCCAGGCCGCGATCGCGCCGTGAGCGCGGCCAGGACGCGCTGGTCCGGGTCACCCTCGAACTCGGCGATGTCGTGTTCGGTGCGCACCGCGATCTCGAGGTCGACACCGCCATTCTCTGTGAGACGTGCCAGGGTTCCTGCTGTCAGGAAGGAACCTCCCCGGTCACGTGCGACATCTGCGGCGGCTCCGGCCATGTGCAGCGGCAGGTGCGCAGCCTCCTCGGCAACGTCGTCACCTCCGCCCCGTGCGGGAGCTGCGAGGGATACGGCACCACGATCCCCTACCCGTGCTCGACCTGCGGTGGCCAGGGGCGGGTACGCTCCCGTCGCACGGTCTCACTGGACATTCCCTCCGGTGTCGAGACCGGGCTGCGTCTGCAGCTTCCCGGCTCCGGCGAGGTGGGCAAGGCAGGCGGTCCGAACGGCGACCTGTACGTCGAGGTGACGGTGTCGCCGCACGCCGCCTTCAGCCGCGACGGCGACGACCTGCTCGCGACGCTCGAGGTCTCGATGACCGATGCGATCCTCGGCACGGAGACATCGATCGAGGGTCTCGACGGCGCAGTGGACCTCGAGATCCGCCCTGGCGTGCAGTCCGGCGATGTGCTCACGATCAAGGGTCGCGGGATCACGCCGCTGCGTGGAAGTCAGCGCGGCGACCTTCGCGTCGGCGTTCAGGTCGTCACTCCGACGAAGCTGGATTCGGCGCAGCGTGCGCTGATCGAGGACTTCGCGAAGAAGTCGAAGGCACCTGGCCCGCAGCTCGCGCAGTTCCAGCAGGGACTGTTCTCGAAGCTGCGCGATCGCTTCCGCACGCACTGAGCGGAGGATCGAGTCATGGCCCTGCACTTCCTCGCTCGAGTCGTCGTCGGACGCGACGGTCGGCGACGTCGTGTCGCTCACCGGCGCCGAGGCCAAGCATGCCGCCGTGGTGCGGCGGCTGCGCGTCGGCGAGGCCGTGACGGTCGGCGACGGCGCCGGTGTCTGGCTCGCGGGTGTCGGCCGAGGAGGTGTCGCCGTCGCAGGTCGACGTACGGATATCGCAGCGGCGCGAGCAGGCGGCGCCCAGCCCGAGGATCGTGCTCGTACAGGCGCTCGCGAAGGGCGACCGCGACGAGCTGGCGGTGCAGGCCGCATGCGAGCTCGGCGTCGACGAGATCGTGCCGTGGCAGGCGAGCCGCAGCGTCTCGCGCTGGGAGGGACCGAAGGCCGTCAAGGGTCGCGAGCGCTGGACGAGCGATCGTGCGGGAGGCCGCGAAACAGGCGCATCGGGCCTGGGTTCCCGACGTCTCGGCGCCGGTGTCGACGGCGCAGCTCGCCGAGCGCGCCGCGACGCAGCGCGTGCTGCTGCTGGATCCGACGGCAGAGCTGCGGGTGTCCGAACTCGACGCCCGACGACAGGGACATCGTGCTGGTCGTCGGTCCGGAGGGCGGAATCTCCGACGACGAGCTTCGCCGGCTGACCGAAGCCGGAGCCGAGCGCGTGCTGCTCGGCGACACCGTGCTGCGCACCTCGACCGCGGGGCCCGCGGCGATCGCCGTGCTGTCGGTGGCGCTCGGGCGCTGGTGAGTCGGCGGCGGGTTCAGAGACCCATGAGCCGCAGCCCCGCAAGTAGGCTGGAACCATGACGGAACCCTCGATCTTCACGCGCATCCTGACCGGGGAGATCCCCGGTGAGATCATCGCCGAGACCGACAGCCTCTTCGCGTTGCGCGACATCGCGCCGCAGGCACCGGTGCATCTCCTGGTGATCCCGAAGACCCAGGAGTACCGGAGCGTCGCCGAACTCGCGGCCGGTGACCCCGCGCTGCTGGCCGAGACTCATCGCATTCGCCGAGAAGCTCGCGGCCGAGCACACCGACGATGGCGATTTCCGCCTCGTCTTCAATACCGGCGCGAACGCCGGTCAATCCGTTTTCCACGTGCACGCCCATGTGCTCGGTGGCGGACTGAACGAGCGGAGCGTCGGTGCCTGACTCCACAGAACCCGAAGTGGTCGAGCGGATCTACGCCGACGGCGTCGCGATGGTCCAGCTGCTCGGCCCGCAGGACCGACTGCTGCGCATGCTCGAGAAGGAGCACCGTGACGTGCAGGTGCTCGTCCGCGGCAACGAGATCACCCTGAGCGGCGGCGCCGAGGCCGTCGCGAAGGCCAAGACCCTCGTCGATGAGCTGCTCGCGATGACACGAGCAGGGCACGACCTGGTCCCCAGCGACGTCGAGAACTCCGCGCGGATGCTGCGTCATGAGGGCGGTCCGCGCCCGAGCGAAGTGCTCGGCGAGGCCATCCTGTCCACCAGAGGCAAGGTCATCCGGCCGAAGACGCTCGGCCAGAAGGAGTACGTCGACGCGATCGAGGAGAACACGATCGTGTTCGGGATCGGTCCTGCCGGCACCGGCAAGACGTACCTGGCCATGGCGAAAGCGGTTCAGGCGCTGCAGCGCAAGGAGGTCACCCGGATCATCCTCACGCGCCCAGCCGTCGAGGCCGGAGAGCGCCTGGGATTCCTGCCCGGAACGCTGAGCGACAAGATCGATCCGTACCTGCGCCCCCTCTACGACGCACTCAACGAGATGATGGATCCCGAGATCGTGCCGCGGCTCATGGCCACGGGCACGATCGAGGTGGCCCCGCTCGCCTACATGCGCGGCCGCACTCTGAACGACTCCTTCGTGGTGCTCGACGAGGCGCAGAACACCACACCGGAGCAGATGAAGATGTTCCTCACCCGTCTCGGTTTCGGCACGAAGATGGTCGTCACCGGTGACATCACCCAGGTCGACCTCCCGCAGGGCGCGTCCGGTCTGCGTCTGGTGACCCGCGTGCTCGATGACATCGAGGACATCCACTTCGCCCGCCTCACGAGCGATGACGTCGTGCGTCACTCGCTGGTCGGACGGATCGTCGACGCATACAGCGAGTACGACGAGCGCCGGACGGCGCAGCGCTTCGAGCGCGAGCAGGCGGCGGAGTTCGCGAATCGAGCGGAGCGCCGAGGACCACAGCGACCCGGGCCCAGAGACCGGATGCCGAAACGAGGACTCTCATGATCGAGATCAACAACGAATCGGCCATCGATGTCGATGAGACGGTGCTGCAGCGGCTCACGGACCACAACCTCGCGCAGATGCACGTCAGCCCCGACGCCGAGGTGGCGATCGTGCTGGTCGACGAGGGCGCCATGGAGGCACTGCACGTGCAGTGGATGGACGAGCCGGGTCCGACGGATGTGCTGAGCTTCCCGATGGATGAGCTGCGTCCGGGGACCGAGGATCGTCCGACCGCTCCCGGCCTGCTCGGTGACATCGTGCTGTGCCCGCAGGTCGCCGAGACGCAGGCACAGGCCGCGGGCCACTCGCTGATGGACGAACTCATCCTGCTCACCACCCACGGGCTGCTGCATCTCCTCGGATTCGACCACGCCGAGCCCGACGAGGAGCGCGAGATGTTCGGGCTGCAGAAGGAGCTCATCGAGGGCTTCGCTGCGTCCGAGCGAAGTCGATGACAGCCGCCTTCCTGCTTGCCGCCGCCGTCCTGCTCGTCGCCTTCGGCGGCCTGATGGCGGCGATCGACTCCGCGTTCGGCGTGACGTCGAGCTCCGACCTCGAGGAGATGGGTGCCGAGGGTCGAAACGCCCGCCAGCTGGCCAAGATCGCGGCCGACCCCGATGTGCACGTCAACGCCGTGGCGTTCATCCGCGTCCTCGCGGAAGTGACAGCCGCGGTTCTCGTCACCGTCGCCTTCACGAGCCTCTTCGACAACGTCTGGTGGGCGATGCTGGCCGCCGCCGTGCTGATGACCGGCATCACCTTCGTGCTGGTCGGCGCGAGTCCGCGAACGTTCGGCCGTAGCCACTCCGATGGGATGCTGCGCGCGAATGCCCCGATCGTGCGCGGACTGCGCATCCTCCTCGGCCCGTTGGCACAAGGTCTCGTGGCTCTGGGCAACCGGGTGACCCCCGGCACCGGGCGCAGCTCCTTCACGTCCGAGGAGCAGCTGCTGAGCATGGTCGACGAGGCGGCATCCAACGACCTCATCGAGGCGGACGACCGCGACCTCATCCATTCGGTCTTCGACTTCACCGACCAGTTCGTCCGTGCGGTGATGGTGCCGCGTACCGAGATGGTGACCGTCGACGCGACCGCCTCCACGAGCGAGGCGATGGCCTTGTTCCTGAACCGGGGTGTGTCCCGGATGCCGGTCGTCGACGACGAGGCCGACGATGTCGTCGGTGTGCTCTACCTCAAGGACCTCGTGCAGTTCGCGTTCCGCGACGAGAACGCCTGGCGAACAGCATCCATCCGGCCCATCGCACGACCCGCGACGTTCGTGCCCGAGTCGATGCGTGCTGAGACGCTGCTCCAGCAGATGAAGCGCGACGCCGTGCACGTGTGTCTCGTCATCGACGAGCACGGCGGCATCTCCGGGCTCGTGACCCTGGAGGATCTCATCGAGGAACTCGTCGGCGAGATCGCCGACGAGTACGACCAGGTGTCTGCTGAGATCGTCGAGCTCGGCGACGGGCGATACCGGGTCAGCGCTCGTCTCTCGCTCGAAGACGTGGGCGATCTCTTCGGCCTGGAACTCGAGGACGAGGATGTGGACTCGATCGGCGGCCTGCTCGGCAAGGTGCTCGGTCAGGTACCGCAGCCCGGGTCGACCGCGACGGTCGAGGGCCTGGAACTCACCGGCGGCGCATCGCGAGGACGTGGTCGCGGGATCGCGACCGTGTTCGTGGAGCGGGCGGCGTCGAACGCGGGAAGAATGCAGCATGAAGGAGAACGACGAGATGAGTGAACAGACGCGAAGCGGGTTCGTGACGTTCGTCGGCAGGCCCAATGTGGGCAAGTCAACGTTGACGAATGCCCTGGTCGGCGAGAAGATCGCGATCACGAGCGCGAAACCGCAGACGACCCGTCGGGCGATCCGCGGAATCGTGAATCGCCCGGAGGGGCAGCTGGTGATCGTCGACACCCCCGGCATCCACAAGCCGAGGACGCTCCTCGGCGAACGTCTGAATCACCTCGTCGAGCAGGTCCTCGGCGACGTCGACGTCATCGCCTTCTGCGTGCCGGCGACCGAGAAGGTCGGACCCGGTGATCGCAGGATCGCGGCGTCGCTCGACGGATACGCGCGGGCGAAGAAGATCGCGATCGTGACGAAGACGGATGCCGCCGGCCGGGATGAGATCACGGAGCGGCTGATGGAGGTCGACGCTCTCCGCGAGGACTGGGCGGCGGTGATCCCGCTGTCGGCGCTCACCCGCGACCAACTCGAGGTGCTGTGCGACGAGGTCCTGTCGCTGATGCCGGAGGGGCCCGCGCTGTATGCCGAAGGGATCACGACGGACGAGTCCGAGGAGGACAGGATCGCCGAGATCATCCGCGAGGCCGCCCTCGAGGGCGTGCGCGATGAGCTGCCGCACTCCATCGCCGTCGTCATCGACGACATCGCACCCCGCGAGAACAGCGACCTGACCGATGTGCACGCGCAGATCGTCGTGGAGCGCGACAGCCAGAAGGCCATCATCATCGGTCACAAAGGCTCTCGGCTGGCGGATGTCGGCAAGCGCGCTCGAACCGGGATCGAGGAGCTGCTCGGCACCAGAGTGTTCCTGGGACTGCATGTGAAGGTCGCGAAGGAATGGCAGCGCGATCCGAAGCAGCTCGGCAGGCTCGGGTTCTGACGTGGCGGTCCGAACAGCGCCGGCCGGGGTCCCGCCCTCCTCGGCTCGGCGGGAATGAACCGCAGAAGCCACGACCGGGCGACGCGGCGCAACGAGATCTTCAACCAGGTCTTCGACGCGCACTGGGCGCCGGTCCGGCATCACATCGAGTGGATCGTCGACGACGATGCCGAAGTCTCGGAGACTCTTTCGGAGGTTTTCCTGCTGGCATGGTCACGGCTGGATCCGGATCGGCCGATGGGCCTCATCTGGCTGCTCCGTGCCGCAGACGGCAGGCTGCACGGGCGCGCGCGGCGTCCATGCCCGCGGACGAAGGCCCTCGATGCCGTGCACGAAGGACTGGGCGGGGATCCGCGCAGTATCGGCGTCGTGGGGCGGGCGGCCGTGCGAGAAGCATTCGTCGCCCTCAGCGGGCGAGAGCGGCGTATCATCATGCTCACGCACTGGGACGGGCTGTCCGTGGGGGAGATCGCGGAGGTTCTGCGCAGGCCGCAGCCCTGGGTGAGCAGGATCTTGAGCCGGGCACAGCACAAGCTGCGTCTCCGGTTGGACGTGGAGGGTGGACGCGATGACTGACCGTGCGCTGCTCGACCAGATGCTGATGGACGCGGACCCGGCGAGAACGCCTCGGGATGCGAAGCCGGATGCCGAAGCGCTGGCGATCCGGGACCGGATCATCAGCGGTGAGATCAAACCGAAGCGCGATCGCGCTGTCGGCGTGCGCTGGGCGACTGCGATCGCCGCGTTCGTCGTCGTCGCCGGCGTCGCCGCTTTCGCGGCCTTCAGCTCGCAGGGCCAGGCGGTGGCCGGTACGCCGGATCCTCTGACGTTCACCGGATCCAGCACTGTGGAGCAGATCGTCGACGACGCGCAACTGGCTCTCGCCGCGACGCCGGGGCCGCCGGAGCCGTTGCGATTCGTCCGCGCCGCTTCGTGGGGCTACTCGATCAACATGACGATGGAGGAGTCGAAGATCGTTCCGCAGCTGTCGACTCTGAGCTGGGAGGCGGATCAATCCGGCCGGATGACCATCATCGAAGGCGAAGCGTACTCCCCGGACGATGCCGCGGCCAATGTGAATGCGGAGGTCTCCAGCACCGGCGAGGTCGTGACGGAACTCATCATGGAACCCGGACAGTTCGGCAGCCCGATCGCCGACCCGCCCGGATCATCGGCGGAGGACATGCGCGCGATGCTCACGGCGTTGGGCGTGCCGGTCGATCCTTCCGCAGGCGAGCTCATGCGGGGCATCAGCAGTGCCGTCAACCAGTGGACGCTCACGAACGAGCAGGAGGGACACCTCCTGGACCTGGTGGCTTCGACCGGGGGAGCGACAGCGCTCGGCGAGACGACGGATCGGCTCGGGCGTCCGGTAGCCGGGATCAGCGTGCCTTCACCGAATATGGCGGCGACCGAGGTCATTCTGATCTCGCGGGAGACCGGCCGGATCGTCGGCATGGAGACGACGAGTGTGAAGGGCGATGACGTCCTTCCGAAGGGAGCGATCATCGCCTACCGCCTGTGGGACATGACCGACGAGATGGTGCGATGAAGCGCTGGAGACCTGTTGTCGGAGTGGTACTCGGACTGATTATCAGTGCGATGGCGGTGGCCCCTGCCGTCGCGGAGGAGCCGCCGGACGGTCCCGACGCCGATCCGCGGATCGTCGAGATGATGGATGAGGTACCCGGCGGCATGCTTCTCGATGCGAATCATGCGGTCTGGCCAGCGCTGGACATGGAGATGACCGTCCCGGGAGCGCACGCCGGGTCGACGTTCAGATCGGTCGGGGCGTGCCGTGACGGACGCGTATGCGTGTTCAGCGGCTACTCGCTGAGCGGCGCTCTGCTCAGCTGGGGCTCCTGCGGCGACCACTCGATCCCGTCGAACTTCACCGCGCTGTCGCTCGCGAACGCTCGATCCTCGGGCTACACGCAGGCACGCAACGGCGGCTCGGTCTCCGCCACGGCCTATGCCGGTGGATGGGCGAACATCGTGGGCGCGGCCACGTATGTTCGCTGCGTCCTGTAGTGGCGCGGCACTGGGTCGCCACGGTCTGGGGACCACCTGAATCCTGGGATCTCGTCGAGTACGACGCCCCCATGCCCGTTCGGGGAGAGGTGACGATCCTCGTGCACGCCGCGGGTGTCAATCCGGCGGATGCGAAGCATGTGGCCACACCTCGCCCCGGCGTGCACCTCCCGATGCCGATCGGCTACGAGGTGTCCGGCGTGATCGCCGCGATCGGTCCCGACACCATCATCGGATCGGGACACGCCGAGGTGGGCGACGAGGTGCTCGCGTTCCGGGTGCAGGGCGGCTACGCCACCGAACTCACGGTGCCGGCCGAGAAGGTGTTCGCCAAACCTGCGAGGTTGAGCCACCCGCAAGCGGCGAACCTGCTTCTGGCGGGTACGACCGCCGCCGAGATGCTGGCCGTCTCGGGTGCCGCAGCGGGGGAGACGATACTGCTGCACGGAGCATCGGGGGCGGTCGGCGTCAGCGTGCTGCAGCAGGCCGCCCTGCGCAGCGTCCGCGTCATCGGCACCGCGAGCGACGCGCGCGCAGACGAGGTGCGGCGGTTCGGTGGCGTCCCGGTCGGATACGGCTCCGGACTCGCGGATCGAGTCCGCACGATCGCGGATGCTCCGATCTCCGCTGCACTCGACGCGGTGGGGACCGACGAGGCCGTGGACGTCTCACTCGAACTCGTGGCGGATCGCTCACGGGTGGTGACGATCGCAGCCCCGGGGCGCGCGGCATCCGACGGCATCCGCGCAATCGCGGGATCGATGCCTGACAGCGCACGCTTCCGCGATCGCGTCCGCTCCGAACTGATCGCCCTCGCCGGGAACGGTGATCTCGTGGTGCCGATGGCGCGCACCTTCCCGCTCGATCAGGCTCCGCTCGCCCTGCGGATGCTCGCCGAGGGGCACCCCGGCGGCAAGATCGCGCTGCTGCCTCCGCTCTAGTCGACCTCGCGCAGGTGCGAGACGACGATCACCACCAGGACGCGACCATCCGGAGGAGCGGCGGCGCTCGATCCGTCCGGCGAGGACTGCTACCATTGCCGCATGCCTTTCGGCGGTCTGCTTCTTCTTAGCTGCCGCGACGAGTCCTCCAGCTAGGGCCTTCCTCGTCGCGGCGCTCGTGTTGGCCCGATCATTTGACGAAGAGAAGAAGCCCCATCATGCAGAACACTCAGCGCCCGTCCACGATGCCGATCCACAAGTACCGGCCGTTCCACGAGCAGATCGCCGTCCACCTGCCTGACCGCACCTGGCCCGACGCCCGCATCACGCAGGCTCCTCGCTGGTGCGCCGTCGACCTCCGGGACGGTAACCAGGCTCTCATCGACCCGATGTCGCCGGAGCGCAAGCGCGTCATGTTCGAGCTGCTCGTGAGCATGGGCTACAAGGAGATCGAGGTCGGCTTCCCCTCCGCGAGCCAGACCGACTTCGACTTCGTGCGACAGCTCATCGAAGAGAACCTGATTCCCGACGACGTCACGATCCAGGTGCTGACCCAGGCGCGCGAGCACCTCATCGAGCGCACGTACGAGTCGATCGTCGGGGCGAAGCAGGCGATCGTGCACCTGTACAACTCCACCAGTGTGCTGCAGCGCGAGGTCGTGTTCCGTACCGACAAGCAGGGCATCATCGACATCGCCCTCGAGGGCGCGCGACTCTGCCGGAAGTTCGAGAAGACGATCCCCGACACGAAGGTGTACTACGAGTACTCGCCGGAGAGCTACACGGGCACCGAGCTCGAGTTCGCCGTCGACGTCTGCAACCAGGTGATCGAGGTCTTCGAGCCGAGGCCGGATCGCAAGGTCATCATCAATCTGCCTGCCACGGTGGAGATGGCGACTCCGAACGTCTACGCCGACTCGATCGAGTGGATGAGCCGCCACCTCGCGCACCGTGAGAACGTCATCCTCTCCCTGCACCCCCACAACGATCGCGGCACAGCGATCGCCGCAGCCGAACTCGGCTACATGGCAGGCGCCGACCGCATCGAGGGCTGCCTGTTCGGCAACGGAGAGCGCACCGGCAACGTCGACATCGTCGCCCTGGGCATCAACCTGTTCACCCAGGGCATCGACCCCCAGATCGACTTCAGCGACATCGATCAGGTCAAGCGCACCGTGGAGTACTGCAATCAGCTGCCGGTGCCCGAGCGCAGCCCGTGGGCGGGTGACCTGGTGTTCACCGCCTTCAGCGGATCGCATCAGGATGCCATCAAGAAGGGGTTCGAGGCCATGGCGGCCCGTGCCGACGCCGAGGGCGTCTCCGTCGACGAGATCGAGTGGGCGGTTCCGTACCTGCCGATCGACCCGAAGGACCTCGGCCGTTCCTACGAGGCCGTCATCCGTGTCAACTCGCAGTCCGGCAAGGGCGGCGTCGCCTACTTGCTGAAGGCCGATCACGCGATCGATCTGCCTCGCAAGCTCCAGATCGAGTTCTCCGGCGTCGTGCAGGCCAAGACCGATGCAGAGGGAGGCGAAGTCACCAGCGACGCGATCTGGTCGATCTTCAACGACGAGTACCTGCCCGCCGCGGATGCAGCGGCGAAGTGGGGGCGATTCGAACTCCTCGCCACGCAGACGCGCAGCGACATGTCGGGCGAGGTCGTGCTCGACGTGGTGCTCCGCGACGACGAGCAGCAGCTCGCGGTCGCCGGCTCCGGCAACGGCCCGGTCGCGGCCTTCGTCGAGGTGCTGCGGGCGCAGGGTTTCGACATCACCGTCTACGACTACGTCGAGCACGCTCTCAGTGCCGGCGGCGACGCCCAGGCAGCGGCCTACGTCGAACTGCAGGTCGGCGACCAGCGCCTCTGGGGCGTCGGCATCGACGGCGACATCTCGACGGCTTCCCTCAAGGCGATCGTCTCGGGCGTGAACCGCTCGATCCGCACCCGCCAGCAGGAACTCGCTGCCGTCTGATGATCACGGCTTGACGATAGGGATGGTGCCCGTCTCTGCCGCCACCTTGCGGCGGTAGAGACGGCGCTGTTCCGGCAGCGAGAGGTCGAAGGCGACCGCCAGCACCCGGATGACGGCCGTGACCACGATGCCGATCACGCCGGCGAGGGCGAGGTTCACGCCGAGGGTGTTGGCGATCACGATCACCGTGCATCCTGCCGCTGCGGCGACCGCGTACAGCGATCCGACATGCATGATCGCGACCGGCAGCCCCATGATGACGTCGCGCAGGACGCTGCCCCCGACGGCGGCGCACACGCCGATGAAGACGGCAGGCACCGGGGGAACCCCCAGTCCCAGTGCCTTGCTGGTGCCAAAAGCACCGAACATGCCGATGACGACGGCGTCGAGACCCACGATGATCGCGTTGGCCCGGTTCAGAAGACCAGCCAGGAGCATGCCGATGATGGCGGCGCCGCCGGCGGTGACCAGATACCAGTTGTTCTGGAGCGTCGCCGGCGGCTGCCCCAGCAGCAGGTCGCGGATGAGACCGCCGCCCATGCCGATCAGGATGCCGATGATCGACACACCGAGCAGATCGAGTCGTCGCTGGCCCTGGAAGCCGGAGGCGAACATCGCTCCCTGGATGCCGCCCAGGCCGACGCCGAGGAGATCGGCCCAGAGGGGAATGAAGAACTGCGGTTCGGTCACCCTTCTATTCTCCCGCACGGAGGATAATCGAACGGTGCCCACCTATCGAGATGAAGCGGTGATCCTGCGCACTCACAAGCTGGGTGAGGCCGATCGCATCGTCATCATGCTCTCGCGTCGGCATGGCAAGGTGCGTGCCGTCGCCAAGGGCGTGCGGCGCACCTCCTCGAAGTTCGGGTCGCGCCTCGAGCCGTTCATGGTTGCCGATGTGCAGCTGTATCAGGGTCGTTCTCTCGACATCGTCCAGCAGGCCGAGTCCCTGGGGTCGTATGGCAGCGAGATCGCCGCGCACTACGAACGCTTCACGTCGGCCAGCGCGATGGTGGAGACCGCCGACCGTCTCAGCGACTCCGAGGCGACGTCGGATCAGTACCTGCTGCTCGTCGGCGGACTGCGCGCGTTGTCGCGGGGTGAGCATGCGCCGCGCAGCATCCTGGACTCCTACCTGCTGCGGGTGATGGCGCTCTCCGGCTGGGCGCCGTCGCTCGACGATTGCGCTCGGTGCGCCGCGCCCGGGCCGCACACGACGTTCGTGGGTCAGCTCGGCGGGCTCGTCTGCGTGAACTGCGCTCCCGCGGGCAGTCCGCGCGTCGCGGAGGCGACGCTGGCGCTCCTGCGCTCGCTGATGGCGGGGGAGTGGGATGCGGTCGATGCGGCGTCGCCCATCGCCACCGCATCCGCATCCGGCCTGATCGCGGCATACGCGCAGTGGCATCTCGAGCGCGGCATCCGCTCGCTCGCCCACATCTCCACCCCGCCACGGGAAGGACCCCGGTGACACCGAAGCCGTACACCCACAAGGACGCCGTCGCGTATCGCCCGCTGGACTGGACGGGCATCCACCCGCCGGCCTTCCCCGCGGTTCCCGAACATGTCGCCATCGTCATGGACGGCAACGGCCGCTGGGCGAACCGTCGAGGTCTGAGCCGCGTGGAGGGGCACAAGGCGGGCGAAGAGGTGCTGCTGGACGTCGTCGCGGGGGCGGTCCAGGCCGGAGTCAAGCACCTCTCGGTATACGCCTTCTCGACCGAGAACTGGGCGCGTTCCCCGGAAGAGGTGCGCTTCCTCATGGGCTACAACCGGGATGTGCTGCACCGGCGACGGGATCAGCTCAACGAGTGGGGCGTGCGCGTGCGCTGGGCCGGTCGCAAGCCTCGGCTCTGGGGCAGCGTCATCAAGGAACTGCAGTACGCCGAGCAGCTCACCCGCGGCAACGACGTGCTGACGTTGACGATGTGCGTGAACTACGGCGGTCGGGTCGAGCTCGTCGACGCGATGCGCGCGCTCGCGTCCGAGGTCGCGGCCGGGCGACTGAAGCCCAACGCGATCACCGAGAAGATGATCCGCCGGAACCTGTACGTGCCGGACATGCCGGACGTCGACCTGTTCCTGCGCAGTTCCGGCGAGCAGCGCACTTCGAACTTCCTGCTGTGGGAGTCGGCGTACGCCGAGATGGTGTTCCTCGACACGCTCTGGCCGGACTTCTCCCGTGAGGAGCTGTGGCGCGCGATCGGGATCTATCTCTCGCGCGACCGCCGCTTCGGCGGTGCGGTGGACGCTCCCGGCAGTGCCTGAGCGCGGAGCCATCGATCGGTCTCGCGGGGATGGCGGAGCCGCACGATCGTGAGCTGCGGGAAGCGTTCTTCGATCTCCGGCATCCGGTGCCTCCACTTGCCGAGGGTCTTCGTCTGCCAGGCGAGGATGTTCTCGTCGGGGTCGCTGGTCGTGAGCAGCTTGCCAGATCGGCTTCTCCACGTTGCCGTTGTACATGCGGGTGCGCAGGATGCTGCGCTCCGAGTGTGCGGCGGATCAGCCGCGAGCGCACCACCGGGTACGGGTAGTCGAGCCAGATCGCGAGCTGGGCGCGCGGTGTCAGGATCTCATCCGTGCCCTTGCTGGTGTACTGCCACTCGGTGACCCAGCGATCTTCGGCGGCGAAGGCGCGGACATCGTCGAGGAACTCCGGCCGTGGTGTCCAGTTCTGGCCGTGGAAGAGGGCGTCGATCTCGATGTGCTCGATCGACCACTGTCGCGCGAGGCGGGCGGCGAGAGTCGTCTTGCCCGAGCCCGTGACACCCGCGATGAGTACCCGGTCCGGCCGGAACGGCAGCGGATCGTCGGCGGAGAGCATCCGGAAATCCTATCGGCGGAATAGCCGCTCGGTGCATGCGGTTGGATGAAGACGTGACTGAACCCATCTCCATCGACATCTGGTCCGACATCGCCTGCCCGTGGTGCTACATCGGCAAGCGCAACCTCGAGACCGGGCTCGCCGCGGTCGCCGCGGATGAGGACGCCCCGCAGGTGAAGGTGACGTTCCACTCCTTCGAACTCTCCCCGGACACCCCGGTCGACTTCGACGGCGACGAGGTGGACTTCCTCGCCGGCCACAAGGGGATGCCCAGGGACCAGGTCGAGCAGCTGCTCTCGCACGTCACGGGCGTCGCTGAGAAGGCGGGGCTCGAGTACCGCTTCGATCTGCTCCAGCACACCAACACCGTGAAGGCGCATGAGCTTCTCCACTTCGCGAAGGCGAAGGACCTCCAGCACGAGATGGAGGAGCGGCTGATGTCGGCCTACTTCACCGAGGGCAAGCACGTCGGTCGCGTCGACGATCTCGTGGAGCTCGCGGCCGAGGTCGGCCTCGACGCCGACGAGGCACGCGAAGCCCTCGAGTCCGACCGCTACCTGCCGGCCGTGCGTCAGGATCAGGATCAGGCGCGCGCCTACGGCATCCAGGGTGTGCCGTTCTTCGTCATCGACGGCCAGTACGGCATCAGCGGTGCGCAGCCGCCCGCCGCATTCGAGAACGTGCTGCGCGATCTCTGGGCCCAGCGCGGAGTGCCCGTCGAGGCGTGATCGTCGACTCCCGTCGACGAGACGAGACGAGGCGGAGACTCGATGCCGGGTCTCCGCCTCGTCTCGATCGGTGCCTCAGCTGCGGGCGGTGACCAGCGCGCTTTCGATCGCGCCGACGATCTCCGGGGAGTCCGGCGTCTGCTTCGGGTCGGAAGCGGCGCACCTCGCCGTCCGGCAGCACGAGGAACTTCTCGAAATTCCACTCCACGCGTCCGGCCTTGCCGCCCGCATCCGGGGTCTGCTTCAGGGCCTTGTAAAGCTCCGCGGCGCTGCGCCCGTTGACCTTGACCTTGTCGGCCAGCGGGAAGGTCACGCCGTAGGTCGTCGAGCAGAACTCGAGGATCTCCTCCACCGATCCCGGCTCCTGCCCGAAGAACTGGTTGCTGGGGAAGCCGAGCACCGTGAAGCCGCGGTCGCCGTAGAGACGCTGCAGTTCCTCGAGCTGCTCGTACTGCGGGGTGAGGCCGCACTTCGACGCCACGTTGACGACGAGCACCACGTCTGCGCCGAGATCATCGATGGTCTTCTCGGCCCCCTGAGCGTCGGTGAAAGGGATGGAACGCAGCGGGGAATCGGTCATATCCCCAGCCTAAACACAGCTGCCCGCCACGGGCTCCGCGTCTGGGAGAATGGAGAGGTCATGACTCTTGCTCCAGCCACCGTGCGCCCGCTCCGCATCGGGCCGATCGCCCTCGACGTGCCCGTCGTCCTCGCACCCATGGCGGGGATCACCAACACCGCCTTCCGGCGTCTCTGCCGCGAGTACGGTGCGGGTCTCTACGTCAGCGAGATGATCACCTCGCGCGCGCTCGTCGAACGCAACGAGACGACGATGCGGCTCATCCGTCATCACGAGTCCGAGACACCTCGTTCTATCCAGCTCTACGGGGTCGACCCGCGCACGATCGCCGAGGCAGTGCGCATCATCGTCGCCGAGGATCACGCCGATCACATCGATCTGAACTTCGGCTGTCCGGTGCCGAAGGTGACCCGCAAGGGCGGGGGCGCGGCGCTGCCGTGGAAGAGCCGGCTGTTCGCCGACATCGTCGACCAGGCGGTCAGGGCAGCGGGGCCGGTGCCCCTGACGGTCAAGATGCGTAAGGGCATCGACAAGGATCACCTCACCTTCCTCGAAGCAGGACGGGCCGCGGAGGATGCCGGCGCGGCGGCGGTCGCGCTGCATGCGCGAACCGCGGGAGAGTACTACTCGGGGCATGCCGACTGGAACGCCATCGGTGAACTGAAGCAGGCCGTCACCAGCATCCCGGTGCTGGGCAACGGCGACATCTGGTCAGCGGACGACGCCGTGCGGATGATGGCGCAGACCGATTGCGACGGCGTCGTGGTCGGGCGCGGATGCCTCGGACGCCCCTGGCTGTTCGGCGAGCTCGCCGCCGCCTTCGGGGCGCCTTCGCGTCCCGTCGACGCGACGCTCGGCTTCGTCGCCAACGCCTTCCGTCGTCACGCCGAACTGATCGTCGAGTTCTATGAGGACGAGGCGCACGGATGCCGTGACATCCGCAAGCACGTCTCGTGGTACTTCAAGGGCTACCCGGTCGGCGGCGACATCCGCACCGGACTCGCGACCGCGTCGAGCCTCGCCGAGATCGACGACCTCCTCGGCCAGCTCGACCACACCGCCCCGTATCCGGGTGCGGATGCGGAGGGCCAGCGGGGACGGGCAGGTCACGCCAAGCGCACGGCTCTGCCGGACAAGTGGCTGGAGTCGCGCGAACTCGCCTCGTCGGCATCGGAGATGATGCGAGGAGCGGAGATCGAGAACAGTGGTGGCTGAGCTGCGCACAGACGGCTACGACCCGCGCGACGCCGAGCGCTTCTTCGCGGAGACCCATCGATCGGAACGCAACGATTTCGCCAGAGACCGGGCCCGCGTGCTGCACTCTGCGGCGCTGCGTCGCCTCGCGGCGAAGACGCAGGTCTTGAGCCCGGCCAGCACCGCCGACTTCGCCCGCAACCGCCTGACGCACTCGCTCGAAGTGGCGCAGGTGGGGCGCGAGCTGGCGACCGCGCTGGGCGTCTCTGAAGACGTCGTCGACACCGCCTGCCTGAGTCACGACCTCGGGCACCCACCATTCGGCCACAACGGCGAGCGCGCCCTGAACGAGTGGGCCGCGCACATCGGCGGCTTCGAGGGCAACGCGCAGTCGCTGCGCATCCTGACCCGGCTGGAGGCGAAGGTCCTCGACGACGATGACCACTCGGTCGGCCTGAACCTCACCAGAGCGACCCTCGATGCCACCTGCAAATATCCGTGGACGATCGACAGCCCGGTGCCGGACCCCGGCGGCCGGCTGAAGTTCGGTGTGTATCCCGAGGACGAGGCCGTGTTCCGCTGGATGCGCGAGGGAGCGCCGCGGCGGCTGCGCTGCATCGAGGCCGAGATCATGGACCTCTCCGACGACATCGCCTACTCCGTCCACGACTTCGAGGATGCCATCGTGAACGGCTATCTCGACGTGGGTCAGCTGGCCGACCCCCTGGAGCATGACGCCCTCGTAGGCCGGATCCAGCAGTGGGTCGGGTACGACTTCACGCGCGATGAACTGGCCGATGCCCTGTACCGGCTGGCCACGCAGTCGATGTGGCTGTCGTCGTTCGACCGCTCGCGACGGGACCTCGCCCGCCTCAAGAACCTGACCAGCGACCTCATCGGACGTTTCGCGCGCGCGGCGGTGTCGGCCACACGCGACGCGTACCCGGGGACCGCGCTGGTGCGCTACAACGCTCACGTCGTGGTGCCCAGAGTCGTCGAGGCCGAGATCGCCGTGCTCAAAGGGATCATGGGGCAGGCGATCGTCACGATCGAGGCGCGCAAGGGCGTCTACAAGGAGCAGCGGCGCGTGCTGCGCCGGCTCGCCGACTCGCTCTGGTCGACGGATGCGCTGTGGTCGGCCGGCGCCGAGGTGCTCGAACCGGCGTTCACGGCGGACTTCGTCGCCGCGACCTCCGATGCCGAACGCGCCAGGGTCGTCGTGGATCAGGTCGCGAGTCTGACGGACCAGAGCGCCATCGACTGGCACAACCGGCTGGTCGGCGAGATCGATCCGGCCGAGGTCGGGATCTGGAGCCCGCGTCACGCGCGTCCGGGTGCCCGTGGGCACGCCGGCAGGCAGACGGTCCCCGAGGGAGCAGTCTGATGCCCCGGATCCGGCAGGCCGACGTCGACGAGGTCAAGGCGCGGACGAACATCGCGGACATCGTGGGGGAACGGGTCGCGCTGAAGTCGGCTGGAGTCGGATCCCTCAAGGGCCTGTGCCCATTTCACGACGAGAAGAGCCCGAGCTTCCACGTGCGCCCGCAGGTCGGCTACTACCACTGCTTCGGCTGCGGCGAGTCGGGCGACGTGTACTCGTTCCTGCGCGAGATGGACCATGTCAGTTTCACAGAGGCGGTGGAGCGGCTCGCCGGCCGTATCGGCTACGCGTTGCACTACGAAGACGGCGGTTCGGCACCGGAGACGAGTGGTCGCAGCCGGCTCTACGCCGCGAACACGGCGGCTGCGGAGTTCTTCCGCGCGCAGCTGCTGTCTCCGGAGGCGGAGATCGGCCGCCGGTTCCTCGGCGAGCGGGGCTTCGACGCCGGCGCCGCCGCCCATTTCGGAGTCGGCTTCGCCCCGAAGGGCTGGGATGCGATGCTGAAGGCTCTCACCGCGCAGGGCTTCACCCGCGACGAGCTGAGCGCCGCCGGTCTGGTGTCCACAGGACAGCGCGGCGTGTACGACCGGTTCCGGGGGCGGCTGGTCTGGCCGATCCGCGATGTCTCCGGTCAGACGATCGGCTTCGGCGCCAGGAAGCTGTTCGACGACGACCAGGGGCCCAAGTACCTGAACACCCCCGAGACGCCGATCTACAAGAAAGCACAGGTGCTCTACGGGCTCGATCTGGCCAAGCGCGACATCGCCAGGGGAGATCCGCGGCGAGTCGTGGTCGTCGAGGGCTACACCGACGTGATGGCCTGTCATCTGGCCGGACTCACCACGGCGATCGCCACCTGCGGAACGGCATTCGGCACCGACCACATCAAGGTGCTGCGACGGGTGATGGGCGATGACAACTCTTCGGGCGAGGTGGTGTTCACCTTCGACGGCGACGAGGCCGGCCAGAAGGCGGCCCTGCGCGCGTTCACCGAGGACGACCGCTTCAACGCGCAGACATTCGTCGCGGTGGCGCCGGACGGTCTGGACCCGTGCGATCTCCGGCTGCAGCGCGGTGATGCCGCCGTACGTGGTCTGATGGACGCCAAGGTGCCGATGTTCGAGTTCGCGCTCGACCGCAAGCTCGGCGGCTTCGACCTCTCCACGGTCGAAGGGCGCGTCGGCGCGCTGCGGGCGGCAGCGCCGATCGTCGCCGAAATCCGGGACCGGCTGCTGCGCCCCGGATACGAGCGCGTGCTCGCGCGGCGTCTCGGTATGGATCCCACAGAGGTGCACGGCGAGGTGGAGCGAGCCGCTCGCGGTGGCGCGCAGACGCAGAACCGACGGGAACCGGTCCCGGCCGATTCGGCCTCCGGAGCCACGGGGATCTCCCCTGTCACGCTGGGCAGTCTGCCGCGGACGGCGGATGCGGCGCTGGAGCGCGACGCGCTCATGGGCGCACTGCAGTACGGGCATCAGGTGGACCACGATCTGCTGACCCGTGCGCTGGCGGACGATTTCCGCACCCCCGGTCTGGATGCTGTGCGCGAGGCAGTGGCATCCGCCGCGAACCGTTCCAGGGCGGGATGGGCGACCGACGCGGTGAACGCCGTGCGCGAGCCGTACCGCTCGCTGGCAGGGGAGCTTCTGATGACGCCGTTTCCGGCGCGGAACGAGGAGAGTGCGGTCGCCTCGACGACCGATCTCGCCCGGCGGCTGATCCTACGCCGGCTCCAGCAGGACAAGTTCGAGCTCAGTTCCGCCCTGCAGCGCGTGCCGGCGGACTCCGATGGCGGCCGCGCGCTGCGGATGCGCCTGCGAGACCTCGACGCGGAGCGCCAGCGCTTCGCCGAGTCGTAACGTCCGGCCCCGTTCAATACAGGGCAGGATGGGATCATGTCGCGTCGGCCCGAATCCTCGAACGTGATCGATTGCACCGACCTGGTCATCGATCGGATCGGACACGGAGCGCCGACGCGTGCGGTCGACGGCGTCACGTTCAGCCTCGCCCCCGGTGAGCTCATCTGCGTCGCCGGTCCGACCGGGTCGGGGAAGTCGACTCTCGTCGCCGCCCTCGCCGGGTCAACGGATCCCTCCGTCCGGATCGTCGGCGGAACGGCTCAGGTGTGCGGCGTCGACGTGCGCAGGCCGGGGCGCAAGCATCGGCTGCTCAGCTACCACACGGGCTTCCTGCCTCAGGGCGCGGGGGCCAACCTCCCGCCGCGTCTGACCGTGAACGAGGTGATCGCCGAGCCGATCCTCCTGCGCGAGAGGCGAGTCAACACGAAGGCGCTCTCGATCCGGGTCGCCACCCTCCTCGACGAACTGCACCTCCCGCTGGGCACCGCTGACAAGTTCCCGTATGAACTGAGCGCCGGTATGCGCCAGCGCGTCGCCGTCGCTCGCTCGTTCGTGCTGGAGCCCAAGGTGCTCATCGCCGACGAGCCGCTCGCCAACCTCGATCTGGAGGTGCGTCCCGTCGTGTTCGGCGCGATCACCCGGCGCCGCAAGGAGCAGGGGATGGGGGCGCTGCTCGTCACGAACGACGCGGACTTCATCCGCGAGCTGAACGCCGAGACCCTGATGCTCCGCAGCGGCCACGTCGTCGCCCGAGGGGTCGGCAAGGACCTGCTCTGGGTGCCGAATGCCGAGGCCGATTCACGGCACTGATCGCGGCGCGACACGCCTCTCGAAGAGGCTGCCGCGTGTCACGAGCATCGTCCGGAGTTTGCTAAGCTTGTCGAGTTGCCCGCGCAGCGGAGCACATTCCTCGGTAGCTCAATTGGCAGAGCAGCCGGCTGTTAACCGGCAGGTTCTTGGTTCGAGTCCAAGCCGGGGAGCCAATAGAAGGCGCCCCTCCCGCGAGTCGCGGGAGGGGCGCCTTCTCCCGTACACGGCACGCGGCCGTACACGGCATAGCGGCCGCGTCGGCGTCCATGGCAGCCTCACGGCGGTAGCGTGGGGCCATTGGTGGAGAGCGAGGATTGCCGGATGAACGACGTCGCTACCGGATCGGAGAAGGCCCGCGATTGGGCGACGCTCCCGAACGCGATCACCGTTCTGCGCCTGCTCCTGGTCGTTCCGATCATCGTGCTGCTGATCCAGAACGCGGCTCCGGTGCTGACGCTCGTCCTGCTGGTGCTGTTCGGAGTGAGCGATTGGGTCGACGGCTACCTCGCACGGCGCCTGGGGCAGACCAGCCGGACCGGCGCTCTGCTGGATCCCTTCGCCGATCGTGTCGGAGTCGCCTTCATCGCCTGCGGCTTCGTGATCGCCGGCCACATGCCCCTGTGGATCGCCGTCGCCGTGGTGGGCGTCGACTTCATACTCGGCATCGTGTGGGTGATCAAGCGCCCCGAGCAGATGCCTGCGGCGACCCGGCTCGGGAAGGCCCGCACGGCCATCTTCATGACGGGACTCGCTCTGATCGGACTGGGCATCCTCCCGGGTCTCGGCGTCGTCGGCGTCATCGGGCAGATCATCTGCGCTGTCGGCGCGGTGCTCCATCTGATCGTGGGATTCGGCTACCTCCGGTCTCTCATCCGGCGCTGACGTTCCTGACCGAACGGTTCAGGACGGCTGGATGCAGTAGAGGCCCCGCCGTCCGGCGGAGCCTCTTCTGGAAAGGTGGAGAGCGTCAGCGCGCCGCGCCCTTCAGCGTGCCGGTCGTCTGGACGCCGTCCTCGAAGACGACGCACTGGATGATGCGGTCGTTCAGGGTGTCCCAGGTGTCCTTCGTGGGCGTGATCGGATAGACATCCAAAGCAGACTCCTCGTAGGGAATCCCGACAAAATTTGTAAAGGGCTCGCCGATGCACTCCTGCGAGGCTGCGTCGACGTCTGTCTCCGAGAACTCGCCGTCGGGCATGGAGAACTCGTAGTAGACCTCTTCATCGTGCGGCTGGTCGCAGGGCGTGACGTCGGCGCTCTCGATGAGACCGGAGGCGCTGGCCATCTTGCAGTCGCCCACCTTCAGCGCGAAGATGTCGATGTTCGCATCTTCCTTGACCTCGCCGGTCGCCTCGTCGCGTTCCGCATCCTGCGGGGCGCCACCACTGAGAATGTCGTTGATCGTGCTGCAACCGCTGAGGGCGATCGTGAGCGCCACAGCTGTTCCTGCCAGTGCCAGGGCGCGTCGCGTGCGCAGTTTCATCATCGTGGTGATTCCCCTCGGATGTCTTGGTGAGAGGGCGCGAAGAACGCCCTCTTCGGGCACGCTATCGGCGGCGAGTCTGTGACGCAACTCCGAGGATGCTGTGACCCGGCTGAACGTCAGCCCTCGAGGTCGTCGATGCCCGGAGTCCAGCTCACCCCGGCACGGCCCCACCCCCGCTTGCGAGCGATCTTCTGCACGGTCTTCCAGTCGCCGTCGGAGAGGCGGTCGACATAGAGGATGCCGTCGAGGTGATCGAACTCGTGCTGCATGATCCGCGCGCGCCACCCGTCGACCTCGATTCGCACGTCGGCGCCGTCCAAGTCGGTGCCTGACACCAGGACGCGTTCCGAACGGCGCAGCGGGAATCGCTCACCCGGGAACGACAGGCACCCCTCGGACTCCAGGTCGGGATCGGGATCGCCGGGCTCGAGCGGCGCCATCCACAGGACAGGATTGATCAGCACGCCGCGCCAGGGACGATCGTCGTCGTCCACGTACGAGTACGTGTAGAGCCGCAGCGGTATGCCGACCTGCGGGGCTGCCAGTCCGACGCCGGGCGCGGCATCCATCGTCTCGAACATGTCGGCGATGAGCGCTCGGACTTCGTCGGTGACCTCTTCGACGACGGATGCGGGGGAGTGCAGGACGGGATCGCCCATGATGCGAATCGGAAGTACAGCCACGCCATAACCCTACTCGGCCGGAACTGCCGGGTAGGGTCGTACTGTGAGCGCAGGTGTGTGGATGAGTGGGACGGAGGTCGTCGGCGACCAGCTCGTCGGTGCCTTCCAGAATCCAGGGTTGCTGCTCGGCATCCCGCTCGCCTTGGCCGGCGCGGTCTTCATGTCGCTCGGCGCGCAGTATCAGCACCGCGGTGTCGAGAAGGTGGAGCTGATGAGCGGTGCCGACGGCGCCATGGGACTCAGCATCGATCAGATCAAGCGACTGCTGACCCGGCCCTCGTGGCTCCTGGGCACCTTGATGCTCGCACTCGCCGTCATCTGCCAGCTCGCCGCGCTCGTGCAGGCCCCCCTGATCGTCGTGCAGCCTCTCGGCGCGATCGCGCTGGTGATCACGACCCTGCTGAATGCCCGGATCTCGGGGCATACGCCGACCAGGCAGTCGATCACCGCGATCGCCTGCTGCGTGGGCGGCATCTTCCTCTTCGTGTTCTTCGCTGCGATCTTCGCCACTGAGCAGGAGATCACCGAACGTCAGCTCTTCGTGATCCTGGCCGTCCTGCTCGTCGTCATCATCATCCTCGGTGGCTTCTGGCTGATCCTCCGCCACCGCATGCGCGCCCTCTTCTACGTGATCGGCGCGGGCATCCTCTACGGTTTCGTCGCGACGCTCGCGAAGGTCGTCATCAAGCGCGTCCAGGCCGGCGACTTCGAGTGGGTCACCGTGGTCTGCGTGATCGCGCTCCTCGCGGCAGCGGCCGTCGGCGCCTACTTCGTGCAGACCGCGTACAGCTCGGGACCGCCCGACCTCGTGATCGCCGGACTCACGGTCGTCGACCCGCTCATCGCCGTGCTCATCGGCATGGTGGTTCTCGGCGAGGCATCCGCCGCTCCCTGGTGGGTGCTGATCATCTTCGCCGTCGCCGGGGCCATCGCGGTGTGGGGCGTCGTCGGACTCGCCCGATTCCATCCGCAGGTGCTCAGCGAGAGCCAGGATCTCGGCATCCCTCGTGGCAGCGATGAGACCTCAGGCGGCGATACGTCGACCAGCGCAGATCCTCAGCGCTCGACGGGGTCCGAGAACCCTCAGTAGGTCCGGTCGATCAGGTCCGGCGACACCTCGGACGCGGCTGCCTCATCCACGAAGAAGACCGTGCGCTTGCGCCCCTTCGCGCCGGCAGCAGGCACGCTGGCATAGCTCGCGCCGGCGAGGGCGAGCCCGAGCGCCGAGGCTTTGTCCGCCCCTGTGAGGACCAGCCAGACGCGCTTCGAGGAGTTCAGCACCGGGCGAGTGAGCGTCACGCGTTCCGGCGGCGGCTTGGGGGAGTCGCGGACCGGAAGGGCGGCGATGTCAGTCACGCCCACCTCCGGGCGGTCGGGGAAGAGCGACGCGATATGACCGTCGGGGCCGACGCCGAGAAAACAGATCGCGAACGAGGGCCACGGCTGCTCTTCGGTACCGAAGCGAGCGAGTTCCGCGGCATAGGCGGAGGCTGCCTCATCGAGCGTGAGGCCGGAGTCGGACGCGGCCACCTCGTGCACATTGTCGGCGGGCACCGGGATGTGGTCGAGCAGAGCCTGCCGGGACTGCAGGGCGTTGCGGTCGGCGTCCTCACGCGCGACGAAGCGCTCGTCACCCCACCAGAAGTGCACGAGCGACCAGTCGATGTCAGCCGCGCGCGGATCCTCTGCGGTGGCGCGCAGCACGGCGCCCCCCATCGACCCTCCGGTGAGGGCGATATGGGCGATCCGTCCGTTCCTCGTACGCGCGCGCAGGCGCGTCAGGAACCGGTCGGCAACTCGGGCGGCGACGGCCGCCGGAGTTGATGCGACAACGACCCGCTTCTCTGCGGATGCTGCTTCCATCGAGCTCACACTCCAGTCTCGGGCGGACCCAGCTTCTCCCAGCCCTCGGTTATCACTCGACCGTACAGGACATCGGGGTCGAGGCGACGAAGCTCCTCGGCGAGACACTCGCGGAGCGTGCGCCGCGGCAGGTGCAGGTCGTGATCCGGCTGCTCCGGCTGCGTGAGAACGGCGACGCCGGGCGTCGGACGCTCCAGCAGGATGTCGCCGGCGGCGCGAGTCAGACGCACCGACTTGATGCCTTCCTGCCAGTGCTCCGGGTCTTCGTACGACCAGCGCACGGGGACTTCCAGCGCCATCTGCAGCCACGCGGCGAGCAGCGCGGTCGACGGCGACGCTGAGGCGCCCCGCACCTCCACGGCGGTGACGGCTTCGTACGGCGGCTGGTCGAGAACGGCGGCGAGCTGCTCGCGCCAGTGCGTCAGGCGCGTCCACGCGAGATCGGTGTCGCCGGGCGCGTGGGTCTCGCCGAGCCGGGCGAGGCGATCGCGCACGTCGGATGCCGTGGCGGCATCCGTGATCCGCCGCTGGGCGATCCTGCCCAGCGGGGACTGCGCGGGCGCCAGCGGCGCTTCCTCGGGCCACCAGGCCACGACGGGAGCATCCGGGAGGAGCAGACCGGTGATGAGGCTCTCCTCGTTGCTGGCGGCGTCGCCGAAGGCACGGAGCACCACGACCTCGCTGGCCCCGGCATCCCCGCCGACGCGGATCTGCGCGTCCAGGCGGGCATCGCCGTCACCGGTGGTGAGAACGATGACGCGCATCGGATGCTCGCGGGAAGCGTCGTTGGCAGCGTCGATCGCCGCCTCGGCGACGCCGTTGCGTGCCGCGATGACGAGGGTGAGCACACGACCGAGGGCGACCGCGCCGCCCTCTTCCCGCGTCTTGACGAGTTGCTTCGCGACCTGACTGACGGTCGTATCGGGAAGGTCGATGATCACGGGCGTCTCCAGACTCGTCCGTCGCGGGCCAGCAGGGCATCGGCGGATGCCGGACCCCACGAACCGGGCGCGTACTGCTCCACCGGGCCGCCTTCAGCGGCCCAGTACTTCTCCACCGGGTCGAGGATCTTCCAGGAGAGCTCGACCTCCTCGTGCCGCGGGAACAACGGCGGGTCGCCCAGGAGGACGTCGAGGATCAGGCGCTCGTAGGCCTCGGGGCTCGCCTCGGTGAAGGCGTGGCCGTAACCGAAGTCCATCGTCACGTCGCGCACGTTTGTGCCGTTGCCCGGCACCTTGGACCCGAAACGGATCGTGACGCCCTCATCAGGCTGCACGCGGATCACGAGGGCGTTCTGGCCGAGTTCGGAGGCGTTGCCCCGGCCGAACAGATGCTCGGGCGCCCGCTTGAAGACGACGGCGACCTCGGTGACGCGGCGGCCGAGTCGCTTGCCCGTGCGCAGGTAGAAGGGCACACCCGCCCAGCGGCGCGTGTCGATCTCCAGCTTGATCGCGGCGTACGTCTCGGTGGCCGACTCGGGGTTCATCCCGTCCTCGTCGAGGAAGCCGGTGACCTGCTCGCCACCCTGCCAGCCGCCTGCGTACTGGCCGCGAGCCGTCGCGAGCGACAGATCCTCCGGCACGTGCACGGCCGCGAGGACCTTCTCCTTCTCGGCCCGCAGGTGCTCGGCGGACAGGCTGATCGGCTCTTCCATCGCGGTGAGCGCGAGCAGCTGCAGGAGGTGGTTCTGGATGACGTCGCGCGCGGCGCCGACGCCGTCGTAGTAGCCGGCACGACCACCCACGCCGATGTCCTCGGCCATGGTGATCTGCACGTGGTCGACGTAGTTGCGATTCCAGATCGGCTCGTACAGCTCGTTCGCGAAGCGCAGCGCCAGGATGTTCTGCACCGTCTCCTTGCCGAGGTAGTGGTCGATGCGGAAGATCGAGTCCGCCGAGAACGCGACCTCGAGTGCGTCGTTCAGCTCTCGTGCCGACTCGAGATCGTGCCCGAACGGCTTCTCGATGACCACGCGTCGCCAGCACTGGTCGTCGTCGTCCTCGTCGCCGACGAGCCCGGAGTCCTTGAGCTGCTTGGCGACGACGGGGAACGCCTTCGGCGGGATGGACAGGTAGAACGCGTGGTTGCCCATCGTGCCGCGTTCGACATCGAGGTGGTCCACGGTCTCGCGGAGCTTGCGGAACGACTCGGGGTTGTCGAACTCCCCGGAGACGAACCGGATGCCCTGAAGCAGTTGCGTCCACGTCTCCTCGCGGAACGGCGTGCGCGCATACTGCTTCACCGCGTCGTACACGACCTGCGCGAAGTCCTGGTCCTCCCAGTCGCGGCGGGCGAAGCCGACCAGCGCGAAGCCCGGAGGGAGCAGGCCTCGGTTGGCGAGGTCGTAGACGGCGGGCATGAGCTTCTTGCGCGACAGGTCGCCGGTCACGCCGAAGATCACGAGGGCGCTGGGCCCCGCGATCCGGTTCAGGCGACGATCATCGGGGTCACGCAGCGGATTCTGCCCGCGCGAGATGGGAACAGTCATGAGTGGGGGATTCTCCTGCTGACTACTTCTGGGCGGCTTCGAAGAGGGCGAGCACGTCGGCCGAGGAGTCCGTGATCGTGAGGGACACGACCGGGCGGCCGTGATCGGCGAGGACAGCCGCGTCACCGGCGGCCTGGGCCTCGATGAGCTGTCCGAAGGTGAACGGTCGCTCCGGGATCTCCAGATCCACGTCGGTGCGCTCCAGGATCTGCAGGAACACGCCCTGGGCGGGCCCGCCCTTGTGGTACTGACCGGTGGAGTGCAGGAACCGCGGTCCCCAGCCGAAGGTGGTCGGGCGACCGGAATCGGCGGCGACGAGTTCGCGCAGACCCTGCAGCTGCGGCACGTCGAGGCGGTTCACGTAGGCCTGGATCGACACGTAGCCGTCAGCGGACAGCTGTGCCCAGAGAGCATCGAGGACGCCCTCCACCGTTGCGGAGGCCGCGAGAGCCGGGTCGGACACCCGCACCTCGACGCCGTTCTCGACGAACACGGCAGCCGCCTGCTCAGGACGTGCGTCCAGCAGGCCGCGCGCCGCGATCTTCGCCGACTCGACATCGGGCTGATCGAAGGGGTCGATGCCGAGCAGGATGCCGGCGATCGCGGTGGCGAACTCCCAGACGATGAACTGCGCGCCCAGCGTGCCGCTGACCAGGATCTCGCCCGGGTGACGCTCGTGCAGGTGGAACTCGTTCGCATCGTCGACGAGCCTGACGACCTGCAGGTCGTCAGGCAGCTCGTCGAGCTCCGGCGAGACCGGCAGCAGGACGACCGGGAGGATGCCGGTGCCGCGCTTGCCCGTGGATTCGGCGATCAGCTGCTCGATCCAGTCGGGCAGCCCGTTGATGTGCGTGCCGTCGGTGACCAGGCCGAGCTTGTCGCGTCGCGGGCTGGTGCCGGCGATCGCCGCGGCCAGTCGCAGCGCCGGGTTGTCGGCGGAGTCGACGGCGACCTCGAGCAGCGAGGCTTCGGCCTCGTTCAGCAGTTCATCGATGTCGACGCCGGCGAGACCGCTCGGGACGAGCCCGAACGCCGTCAGTGCGGAGTAACGGCCGCCGACGTTCGGGTCGGCGTTGAACACGCGGTAGCCGGCCTCGCGAGCCGACGCATCGAGAGGCGAGCCGGGGTCGGTGACGACGACGATCCGCTCGACGGGGTCGATGCCGAGGTCGCGGAAGGCAGCCTCGAACGTGCGACGCTGCGAGTCGGTCTCGACCGTCGAGCCCGACTTCGACGACACGACGAGCACAGCGTTCTCGAGACCCTCGTCGAGGGCGGCCAGAACCTGGCCGGGTGCGGTCGAATCGAGGATCGTGAGGGGGACGCCGGACGTCTGCGCGATCACCTCGGGCGCGAGCGATGATCCGCCCATGCCCGCGAGCACGACGCGGTTCACGCCCTTGGCGGCCAGATCACGGCGCAGAGCCACGATGTCGGCGACCAGCGGACGTGAGATCGACACGGCCTCGACCCAGCCGAGGCGGATCGAGGCCTCGGCTTCGGCATCCGGACCCCACAGGCTCGCGTCGCCGCCGGTGAGGCGCGAAGCGATCAGGTCGCGGACGAGGCCGGGGACGACCTCGTCGATCGCCGCCCGGGGTGCCCCGGACGTATGGATGGAAAAGGTCATCGCTGAGCTTCCAGGCCCTCGGAGACCTGGGCCAGGAGGTCGTGCCACGAGTCGATGAACTTCGCGACGCCCTCATCCTCGAGCACCTGGGTGACGTCGTCGAAGTCGACGCCCACCTCGGCGAGCCCGGCGAACACGACGCGCGCTTCGTCGTAGCCGCCGGTGATCGTGTCACCGGTGATGACGCCGTGGTCGAAGGTCGCTTCCAGCGTCTTCTCCGGCATCGTGTTGACCACGCCCTGCGCCACGAGCTCGGTGACGTACAGGGTGTCCGGCAGCGCCGGGTCCTTCACGCCGGTCGACGCCCACAGCGGACGCTGCAGATTGGCGCCGAGCTTGATGAGATCCTGCGCGCGCTTCTCGGCGAACTTCTGCTCGAAGAGCTCGTACGCGAGTCGCGCGTTCGCGAGGCCGGCCTTGCTCTTGAGAGCGTTCGCGGCGTCCGTGCCGATCGCCGAGAGACGCTTGTCGGTCTCGGTGTCGACGCGGGAGACGAAGAACGAGGCGACCGAGTGGATGCTCGACAGCTCGAAGTCGGCGCTGTGCGCGCGCTCGAGTCCGGTCAGGTACGCGTCGATGACCTCGGCGTAGCGCTCCAGGCTGAAGATCAGCGTCACGTTGACGCTGATGCCGGCGGCGATGGCCTCGGTGATGGCCGGGATGCCCGCCTTCGTCGCGGGGATCTTGACCAGGAGGTTCGGACGGTCGACCTTGGCCCACAGCTCCTTGGCCTGAGCGACAGTGCCGGCGGTGTCGTGCGCGAGGTCGGGGGAGACCTCGATGGAGACTCGGCCGTCGACGTGGCCGGAGGCCTCCCAGACGGGGCGGAACACGTCGAGTGCCGCGGCGACGTCCTGCGTGGTGGCGGCGAACACGGCCTCTTCGGCGGATGCACCGGATGCGGCGAGCTCGGTCACCTGCGCGTCGTACGAGGTGTCGTTCTTGTCGGTGATGGCGTTCGCGAAGATCGTCGGGTTCGTCGTGACGCCCACGACGTTGCGCGAGGCGATCAGATCGGCGAGGTTGCCGGACGCGATCCGGGTGCGGGAGAGGTCGTCGAGCCAGATGCTGACGCCGGCGGCGGCGAGGTCTGCGGTGGGGGTGCTCATGCGTTCTCCTTGGTGCTGTTGGCTGCGATGGTCTCGCGGGCCGCTGCGATGACGGCCTCGGTGGTGATGCCGAACTTCTGGAACAGGGTCTTGTAATCGGCGGAGGCGCCGAAGTGGTCGATGCCGACGGAGCGTCCGCGGTCGCCGACGATGCCGCGCCAGCTGAGCACGGATCCGGCTTCGACGGACACACGGGCGGTCACGGATGCCGGGAGCACGCTCTCGCGGTACTCCGCGCTCTGCTCGTCGAACCACTCCAGCGACGGAGCGGAGACGACGCGGACGTTCAGGCCCTCCGCGGCGAGCGCCGCGCGTGCGTCGACGGCGAGCTGCACCTCTGATCCGGTCGCGATGATGATGACGTCGGGGGTGCCGTCCGGTGCCTCGGCGAGGACATAGGCGCCCTTGACCGCGTTGGATGCGGCCGCGAAGGTGTCGCCCTGGGCTGCGCCTTCGCCGCGCGCGAACACCGGGATGTTCTGACGCGTGAGGGCGATGCCGGAGGGGCCGGACTGACGGCGCAGCATCTCGAGCCACGTGACCGAGGTCTCGTTGGCGTCCGCCGGGCGGACGATGGTGAAGTTCGGGATGGCGCGCAGTGTCGCGAGCTGCTCGACCGGCTGGTGGGTCGGGCCGTCCTCACCGAGGGCGACCGAGTCGTGCGTCCAGACGAAGATGCTCGGCACGTTCATCAGCGCGGCGAGTCGGACCGCAGGGCGCATGTAGTCGCTGAAGATGAGGAACGTTCCGCCGAAGGCGCGAGTCGGGCCGTGCAGGACGATGCCGTTGATGATGGCGCCCATCGCGTGCTCGCGGATGCCGAAGTGCAGCACGCGGCCGTACGGGGAGCCCGACCACTCGTGGGTCGACCACTCGGCCGGGATGAACGACTTCGAGTCCTTGATGGTGGTCAGGTTCGACTCGGCGAGGTCGGCCGATCCGCCCCACAGCTCGGGAAGCTGGGCGGCAAGTGCATTGATGACCTGACCGGAGGCGGCGCGGGTGGAGACGTCCTTGCCGGATTCGAAGACCGGCAGCGCCGACGAGATGTCCGCGGGCAGTTCGCCCGCCTCGAGGCGTTCGAGCAACGCGTTGCGCTCCGGGTTCGCCGACGCCCAGGCGTCGAACGACTCCTGCCAGGCGGTGCGCGCCTCGGCGGCTCGGGCGGCGAGTCCGCGAGTGTGCTCGAGGACGTCGTCTGCGACGGCGAAGTGCTCTTCGGGGTCGAAGCCGAGCACCTTCTTGGTCGCGGCGAGCTCGTCGGCCCCGAGGGCGGAGCCGTGGATCTTGCCGGAGTTCTGCTTGCCGGGCGACGGCCATCCGATGATCGTCTTCAGGATGATGAGCGACGGCTTGTCAGTCTCGCCCTTGGCGGCTTCGATCGCAGCGAACAGCTCGGCGACGTCTTCGACGTACTCGCCGGTCTTCTTCCAGTCGACGACCTGGACCTGCCAGCCGTAGGACTCGTAGCGCTGGGCGACGTCTTCGGTGAAGGCGACGTTGGTGTCGTCCTCGATCGAGATCTGGTTGGAGTCGTAGATGGCGATGAGGTTGCCGAGCTGCTGGTGGCCGGCGAGCGATGACGCCTCGCTGGTGATGCCCTCCTGCAGGTCGCCGTCACCGGCGATCACATAGATGAAGTGGTCGAAGGGGCTGGTACCCGCCGCGGCCTCCGGGTCGAACAGGCCGCGCTCGTAACGGGAGGCGTAGGCGAAGCCGACAGCCGAGGCGAGACCCTGGCCGAGCGGGCCCGTCGTGATCTCGACGCCCTTGGTGTGTCCGTACTCGGGGTGGCCGGGAGTGAGCGATCCCCACGTGCGCAGCGATTTGAGGTCGTCCAGCTCGAGACCGAAGCCGCCGAGGTAGAGCTCCACGTACTGCGTGAGAGAGGAGTGTCCTGCCGAGAGGATGAAACGGTCGCGGCCGAGCCAGTCGGTGTCGCTGGGGTCGTGGCGCAGCACGCGCTGATACAGCAGATAGGCGGCCGGTGCCAGGCTCATCGCGGTCCCGGGGTGGCCGTTACCGACCTTCTCCACGGCATCCGCCGCCAGGAGTCGCGCGGTGTCCACCGCGCGTCGATCGATCTCATTCCACTGCAGTTCCGACACGGTGAAGCCCTTCTCCAACATTTCGAGAGCACCCGGAGAGCAGAGTCGCGGTCCGCATCGTTACGGAGGAGAGGTCATGAGCGCCGGGCGCGCGAGTGGTTTCAGCATACCGCTGTACGCCGTTGCGTTACCTCGTCTTACAACCTCTCACAACGATGGAAAGCCGGATGTGAGCGGACGTCCGGGCGCCGGGTGCGGTCGGCGCGGTGCCCTAGACTGGAAGGGCTGTCGTGACGCGTGCGGAGGAGGCGATCGAGATCTCGACGATGACTGAGAAGACCGTGGTGAAGCAGCCCATCGGCCGCACTGTCAAGGCCTACGTCGCCCTGACCAAGCCGCGTGTGCTCGAACTTCTGCTGGTCTCCACCGTGCCGGTGATGTTCCTCGCACAGGGCGGACTGCCGAACATGTGGCTCGTGTTCGCGACCGTGGTCGGCGGCTCGATGAGCGCCGGATCGGCTGCCGCGTTCAACATGTATCTCGATCGAGACATCGATGCGCACATGCACCGCACCGAGAACCGGCCGCTGGTGACCGGCGAGATCACGCCGCGCGGCGCCCTGATCTTCTCGTGGACGCTCGCCGTGGCATCCACCGTCTGGCTCGCCCTCACCACCAACTGGCTCGCGGCGACGCTGTCGGCCGTGGCGATCTTCTTCTACGTCGTGATCTACACGATGATCCTCAAGCGCCGCACGGAGCAGAACATCGTCTGGGGCGGGATCGCCGGGTGCTTCCCCGTGCTCATCGGCTGGGCGGCGGTGACCGGATCGCTCGACTGGCCGGCATTCGTGCTGTTCCTGCTGATCTTCCTGTGGACGCCGCCGCACTACTGGCCGCTGTCGATGAAGTACAAGTCCGACTACGAAGACGTCGACGTGCCGATGCTCGGCGTGACGCGCAACGCCTCTCAGGTGGGGCTGCAGGTCATCCTCTATGCGTGGGCGACGGTCGCGTGCTCACTGCTTCTCGTTCCGATCGCGGACATGGGTCTCGTATACACGGTGTCCGCGCTGGTGTTCGGCGGCTGGTTCATCTACGAATCGCACCGCCTGTACAACCGTGCGGTGCACGGTACTGAGCCGCGTCCGATGCGGGTGTTCCACGCATCGATCACGTACCTGACGCTGATCTTCGTCGCCGTCGCGATCGACCCGCTGCTCCCGTTCTGAGCCACGGCGCTCACCCGGGGAATCAACCTCGCAGAGCCGCAGCTTCTTCGCAGAGGATCTCGCGAACTATGCGATGTCGTCGCTGTTGAGCGAGGAGATCCCGAACCGGGGGCCGGTCAGCGCGTGAACGCAACGTCGTCGAGAGTACGCACATGCTCGGGACCCGGGTCATGCCGCCCCGAGCGGTCGAGCAGGACGGCGCGCATCCCGAACCGGAGTGCTCCGTCGTAGTCGGCCTCGAATGAGTCACCGATCATGAGCGAAGCCTGTGCGTTGACGCCGAGCTCTCCGAGCACGGCGGTGAAGGCGCGCGGATCAGGTTTCCCCGCGGGCAGGTCCGACGAGCAGACGATCACGTCGACCTCGGTCTCCAGGGCGAACCTGCCGATCTTCTGCAACTGCTGCGCGCGATCGCCGTTCGTCAGGACAGCGACCGCGAGCCCGGCATCCCGGGCCCGTCGCAGAGCCGGGACCGCGTCGTCGAACAGTCGCCACCCCGCTTCGTAGCGTTCCAGGTACCCCTCGAAGACGGCGGATGCTTCAGCATCCGTCATCTTCCGCCCGAGGAACTCACGGACACGTTCCCGACGCTGGTCCTGGAAGCCGATCTCGCGCGTCTGCCAGCGCCGATAGTGCGTGGTGGCGATGCGTCGCCAGCGCTCGGCGACGTCATCGTCGAGGACGCCATGCTCTGCCGCCCAGGCGATGGATGCCGCATCTGCCGCGGATTCCGTGTCGAGCAGTGTCCCGTCCAGGTCGAAGACGACCGCGGCGAGCGGGGCGGATCCTGTCATCGGCTCAGACCAATGCCGGGTGTGGGCGGCGCCTGCGCGGCGCCGCCCACGGGTCACTTCGTGAGAGCAGGCTCTCCTGCGGGGACGACATCGCCCGCAACAGCGGCATCCGTCGTCGCAGAAAGGTCCTCTCCATCGACCTCTGCGGCGTCGGCGTCGGCGTCGGCCTCGGACTCGAATCCCTGGTCGACGGGTTCGACCACCGGAGCCGAAGCCCGAAGCAGCGTCTTCGCCGCGGCCAGTACCAGTGCGAGGAGGATGCCGACCGCGCCGGCTCCGAGCAGAGCGGCCCCGACGACGACGATCGACGGTCCGACATAGACCTCGACGTTCGTCGCCGTACCGTCGAGCAACATCGCCGTCATGGTGCCGATCTGCCCGGCGATGAGCCACACTCCGACCGCGGCCGAGGCAACCGAGAGGACGAGGAGGGCCCAGAAGGGGAGGTTTCGGGTCAGTGAAGTGTTCATTCGGCGAGCCTCGCCGATGCTTTGATGAGTCGCGCATGCGCCGGCTTTGCGTCAGCTGTGCGTCGGCGATCTGTCGAGAGGATGAAAGGAGGAAGTCGTCGTTTTCCGGGTCCGAGAACCGACGACTTCCTTCTATTCCGTTCGCTGAGCGACCTCTGAGGCTCAGCCGGCGGATGACTCAGTGCGCACCATGTGCTTGAGGTGCAGCACCACGACGGTGTAGGCGGCGGCGGCCAGCGCTGCGAGCACCATGTGGATGCCCACGAGCAGAGGCGGGAGTCCCTCGCGCGCCTGCCAGACGCCGACGCCGACCTGCACCGCGATCGCCGCGGCCAGGACCAGCAGCCAGCGGCGCGGTTCGAGCCGGAGTACCCACGCCGCGACCGCGAGCGCCAGCACCAGGCCCGCGAGGATGTACCCGGGCCAGGAGTGCACGTGCGCGAGCACCGTGGCGTCGAAGCCGTGACGCAGCACGTCGGCATCACCGGAGTGTGGCCCGGACCCCGTGGTCAGCACGCCGAACAGGATCGTGACCGCGAGCGCGAGCCCGGTGATGTGCGTCGTGATGGCGAACCATCGAGGCACCGCGCGCTCACGCGGCCCCGGTGCCGCATTCATCCGCACCAGGAACGCCGCCGTCACGCACACCAGGAGCAGAGAAGAGGCGTAGTGGAAACCGACGATGAACGGGTTCAGGCCGGTGAGCACGGTGATCCCGCCCACGAAGGCCTGCGCCACGACGCCGACCAGAGTGATCCACGCCAGGGTCACCAGGTCGCGACGATCGCGCGTGGATCGGATGGAGTGCACAGCGGCGGCGATGCACACCAGAAGCAGGACCGCCGACGCGATCGGAAAGGCCGGGAGCGCGAGCGGCGCGCTGACGGCGTAGGCGATGACGGCCGCGACGATGCCGCCGACGGCGTAGCGCACGGCGAGCATGAGCGCCCGCCGGCCGCCCGCAGCCTGCAGTACGAGAAGGATCACGGCGACAGCGATGATGCCCACGACTCCTGTCATCGTGCGGTTGCCGAACTCGATCACGCCATGGATGCCCTGTTCCGGCGTCGGCACCAGCGACTCCGGCGTGCACAGCGGCCACTCGGAGCAGCCGAGTCCCGAGCCGGTGAGCCGTACCGCACCGCCGGTGCCGATGATGATCGTCTCCGTGAGGAACGAGAGCCATGCGAGGATCCGCAGAAGACGACTGACGCGTGCCGGCGAATCCGTGGCGGAGCGGTGCTCCCGGCCCCGGGCGTCGGGAGCGGGGATCATGGTCTCGGGCATAGGTCCTCCGGACCGCGGGTGAACGTTACGGGGCACGGCCCGGCGTCCAGGCGGAACCTGTAGAATCGGATTGTTGTGATGAGCGCTGACCGCGCTGAAGCATCGTCAACAGTTTAGGCGCGATGGATGCGCCGGTGATGAGGGCCCACCAGCGGCACCCGCTCCCGCAGACTCGACGGGGATCAGGTGTGTCGGGGCGGATGACACCGTTGGGACCTAAGAGGGAGAGTGTGTGATGTCGGATGTACTGATCGACCGCCCGGAGCTTGACGGTCTGGGGGTGTACGAGTTCGGCTGGCACGACGCGGACGCCGCGGGTGCCATTGCGAAACGCGGTATCTCCGAGGAGGTCGTCCGCGGTATCTCGGGCCTCAAGAACGAACCCGAATGGATGCTGAAGACCCGTCTGAAGGGGTATCAGCTCTTCGGTCGCAAGCCGATGCCGACCTGGGGCGCCGACCTCAGCGAGATCGACTTCGACAACATCAAGTACTTCGTCCGCTCGACGGAGAAGCAGGCCCAGTCCTGGGAAGAGCTTCCGGCAGAGATCCGCGAGACCTATGAGCGCCTCGGCATCCCGGAGGCGGAGCGTCAGCGTCTCGTCTCGGGCGTCGCCGCGCAGTACGAGTCCGAGGTCGTCTACCACCAGATCCGCGAGGACCTGGAACAGCAGGGTGTCATCTTCATGGACACCGACACCGCACTGCGCGAGCACCCCGAGATCTTCCAGGAGTATTTCGGCACCGTGATCCCCGCGGGCGACAACAAGTTCGCCGCGCTGAACACCGCCGTCTGGTCGGGTGGTTCCTTCGTGTACGTGCCCAAAGGCGTGCACGTCGAGATCCCGCTGCAGGCGTACTTCCGCATCAACACCGAGAACATGGGCCAGTTCGAGCGGACCCTGATCATCGCCGACGAAGACAGCTACGTCCACTACATCGAGGGCTGCACCGCCCCGATCTACAAGTCGGACTCCCTGCATTCGGCCGTCGTCGAGATCATCGTCAAGAAGAACGCCCGCGTTCGCTACACGACGATCCAGAACTGGTCGAACAACGTCTACAACCTCGTCACCAAGCGTGCGGTCGCCCACGAGGGCGCCACCATGGAATGGATCGACGGCAACATCGGCTCCAAGGTGACGATGAAGTACCCGTCGATCTACCTGATGGGCGAGCACGCCAAGGGCGAGACCCTGTCCGTCGCCTTCGCCGGTCCCGGTCAGCACCAGGATGCCGGCGCGAAGATGATCCACATGGCGCCGTACACCCAGTCGTCGATCGTCTCGAAGTCGATCGCCCGTGGTGGCGGTCGCGCCGGGTACCGCGGTGAGGTGCGAGTGGATGCCAATGCACACCACTCGGCGAACACCGTGCGCTGCGACGCGCTGCTGGTCGACACCAAATCGCGCTCCGACACCTACCCCGCGATCGACATCCGCGTCGACGACGTGCAGCTCGGTCATGAGGCCACGGTCTCGAAGGTCAGCGAAGAGCAGCTGTTCTACCTGCAGTCCCGTGGCATGCCCGAGGACGAGGCGATGGCGATGATCGTGCGCGGCTTCATCGAGCCGATCGCGCGCGAACTGCCGATGGAGTACGCGATGGAACTGAACAAGCTCATCGAGATGGGCATGGAAGGCAGTGTCGGCTAGATGACGGCTCCGACGACAGCGCCCGCCGAGGCGCAGCACACGAACGCGCACGTGGACCCGGCGGCTCAGGTCGCCGCGGCGGGATTCGTTCCCGTGCAGACCCGTTCCGAGCGCCCGCACTCTTTCGCCCCGGCGGACTTCGGCGCGCCGACGGGCCGCGAGGTCAACTGGAAGCACACCCCGGTCGCCCGGCTTGCGTCGCTCTTCGACGTCGCTGCCGAGAACGACGGCGTGACCTACGACTTCGGCACCGCACAGCAGTACGTCGCGGCTCCGCTCGCGGCCGGCGCCGCACCGCGCGGTGACGTCTTCCTCCCGGAGGACGTCACGTCCGCCGTGGCATGGCAGGGGTCCGCCGAGGCGCTGCACATCCGCATCCCGCGCGAGACGGAGGTCGCCGAACCGATCCTCGTCACGATCACCGGGCAGGGCGCTGAGCGTCGTGCCGACGCGCACATCGTGATCGAGGCGCTGGAGCACAGCGCCGCGACGGTCGTGCTGCAGCACACCGGTGCCGCACAGTATGCGCAGAACGTCGAGATCATCGCCCGTGACGGTTCGAAGCTCACCGTGATCAGCCTCCAGCAGTGGCAGGATGACGCGATCCACACGGCGTCGCATCAGGCGCGTGTCGCACGCAGACGCCACACTGAAGCACTTCGTGATCACCTTCGGCGGCGGCGTCGTCCGGGTGAACCCGAACATCGAGCTCGCCGGCGACCGGCTCAGAGGGCTACCTCTACGGACTCTCCTACGCCGACGCCGGGCAGCACTTCGAGAGCCAGGTCTTCCTGCACCACAAGGGCGCGCACACCACCGGCGACGTGCTCTACAAGGGCGCGCTGCAGGGTGCGGGCGCGCACAGCGTCTGGATCGGCGACGTTCTCATCGGACCGGATGCGACCGGCACGAACTCCTACGAAGCGAACCGCAACCTGGTGCTCACCGAGGGTGCACGCGCCGACTCGATCCCGAACCTCGAGATCCAGACGGGCGACATCCAGGGCGCAGGCCACGCGAGCGCGACCGGCCGCTTCGACGACGAGCAGCTCTTCTACCTGCAGGCCCGCGGCATCAGCGAGGAGGAGGCACGGCGACTCGTCGTGCTCGGCTTCCTCACCGACATCGTGCAGCGCCTGGGCATCCCGGTCCTCGAAGCCGAGCTGCTCGGCGGCGATCGAGACCGAGCTCGCGGCGGTGAACGCATGACCGCGCACCGCGTCTGCGGCGTCTCCGACCTCGAGCAGGACACTGCCGATCCGCGTCGACCCCGACGGCGTCCCGATCACGGTGATCAAGGACTCCGAGGGTGTCATCCACGCCATCGGCGACACCTGCACGCACGGCGAGATCTCTCTCGCCGAAGGCTTCGTCGAAGGTGACACGGTGGAGTGCTGGGCCCATGGCTCGGCCTTCTCGATGATCACCGGCGTGCCCCAGAACCTCCCTGCGTATGAGCCCGTTCCGGTCTACGTCGTCGAGATCGACGGCGACGACGTGCTCATCGACCCGACTGTGATGAAGGAAGTCTGAATGTCTGTTCTCGAGATCCGCGACCTGCACGTGACGGTCGAGACCGAGGCGGGAACCACCCCGATCCTCAACGGAATCACCCTCACCATGAACACGGGCGAGACCCACGCGATCATGGGGCCGAACGGCTCCGGCAAGTCGACGCTCGCGTACACGATCGCCGGCCACCCGAAGTACACCGTCACCGGCGGCTCCATCACCTTCGACGGTGAGGACGTCCTGGCGATGAGCGTCGACGAGCGCGCACGTGCGGGGCTCTTCCTGGCGATGCAGTACCCGGTCGAGATCCCCGGCGTGACGGTGACGAACTTCCTTCGCACCGCCAAGACCGCACTCGACGGCGAGGCGCCCGCGATCCGCGGCTGGACCAAGGACGTCAAGGCAGGCGATGACGAACCTGCGCATGGACCCGAAGTTCGCGCAGCGCAACGTCAACGAGGGCTTCTCCGGTGGTGAGAAGAAGCGTCACGAGATCCTTCAGCTCGAGGTGCTCAAGCCGAAGTTCGCGGTGCTCGACGAGACCGACTCCGGACTCGACGTCGACGCGCTGAAGATCGTCTCCGAGGGCGTCAACCGCGCCAAGGAGTCGACCGGTCTCGGCGTGCTGCTCATCACGCACTACACGCGCATCCTCCGCTACATCCGACCCGACTACGTGCACGTCGTCGTCGGCGGACAAGATCGTCGAGGAGGGCGGCCCCGAGCTGGCCGACCGGCTCGAGAACGAGGGATACGACCGTTTCCTCGACCCCGCCGCTCCCATCGAGGCGTAGGCTGAGCGCATGACCGCGACGCTCACCGACGCGAAGTACGACGAGGTCACCGAGGCTCTCAAGGACGTCATGGACCCCGAGCTCGGGATCAACGTCGTCGACCTCGGTCTCATCTACGACCTCGCCTGGGATGACGAGAACGATGCTCTCGTCATCCACATGACGCTGACCAGCGCCGGCTGCCCTCTCACCGACGTGCTCGAGGATCAGACCGCCCAGGCACTGGACAACGTCGTCGACCGGTTCCGCATCAACTGGGTGTGGATGCCGCCGTGGGGCCCGGAGAAGATCACCGATGACGGGCGCGACATGATGCGCGCCCTCGGCTTCGCCATCTAGGGATGCTCGAGGTCACGGCCCTGCCCGCTGGACGTGCTTCGCGCGCGCACGAGTGAGAAGTGGCGCGAGTACCCCGACGACGTGCTCCCGCTGTTCGTCGCGGAGACGGACTTCCCGCTGGCGCCGGCGATCACCGACGCGCTGCAGCGCGCTGTGGCGATCGGGGACACCGGGTACATCGCGTCCCGTACGCCGCTGGCCGACTCCTACGCGGCCTTCGCGCGCCGCCGGTTCGGCTGGGACGCGGATGCCGAGCGGATGCGCAGCACCGCCGACGTCAGCATGGGCATCGTCGAGATCCTTCGCCGAGTCACGGCTCCGGGGGAGCGAGTCATCGTCACGACCCCGGTCTATCCGCCGTTCTTCGAACTCGTCACCGAGGCCGGCGCCGTCGTGGAGCGGGTCCCGCTGCGCGAGGACGGAAAGGGCTGGGAGCTCGATCTCGACAGCATCCGAGCAGCGTTCGACGAGGGCGACCGCGCCATCCTGCTCTGCAATCCGCACAACCCGACCGGCACCGTGCACAGCCGCGACTCGCTCGCCGCTCTCGCCGCTCTCGCCGACGAGTACGGCGCGGCTGTCGTCTCCGACGAGATCCACGCGCCCCTCGCTCAGCCGGGCACGGGATACACGCCGTTCCTCGCCGTGAGCGACGCCGCTCGCCGCATCGGCTACGCGGTCGTCAGCGCGAGCAAGGCATTCAACCTCGCCGGACTCAAGTGCGCCCTGATGGTCACCGCCGCGGACAGCACGACCGCGATCGTGAGCGGCATGCCGATCGAGGTGGAGTGGCGCACCGGCCAGTTCGGTCTGCTGGCGGCCGTCGCGGCGTTCTCCGAGGAGAGCGACGCGTGGCTCGACGGCCTGCTGCACGCCCTCGATCAGAATCGGCGACTCCTCGCGGACCTCCTCGCCGCGCATCTCCCCGGCGCGCGTTACCGGATCCCGGATGCCGGCTACCTCGCCTGGATCGATCTCACGGATCTTGGCTGGGGCGACAACCCCGCCAGGCGCATCCTGAGGGATGCGAAGGTCGCCCTGCACTACGGGCCGGCCTTCGGCGCGGAAGGCGCGGGACACGTACGCGTGAATTTCGGGACCAGCCCTGAGATCATCACCGACGCGATCGAGCGCATCGCCGCGCTCGTCGAGCGGTGAGCACCACGCAGGTCGCGGCCTCGATCTGGGATCGAGCGCGGCTCGGCATCACCATCGGCTCCGTCGTCCTGATCTTCCTCGCCGCCATCGAGGCGCTTGCGGTGACCACAGTCATGCCGATCGTCAGCGCCGATTTGAACGGGGAGGCGCTGTTCGCCGTCGCCTTCTCCGGCACTCTCGCCACCGGGGTGGTCGGCATGGTCGCCGCCGGGGCATGGAGCGACCGCACGGGTCCGCGGGTGCCGCTGTACACGGCGGTCGTACTTTTCATCATCGGCCTGGTCGTCTCCGGCTTCGCGCCCGACATGTACACCTTCATCGCGGGCCGGCTCATCCAGGGGCTGGGGGCCGGCGGGCAGACAGTGGCGCTCTACGTCGTCGTGGCCAGGGTGTACCCGCCCGAGCTGCACGGCAGGATCTTCGCGGCATACGCGGCCGCCTGGGTCGTGCCCTCCATGATCGGACCGTTCCTCGCGGGTGCGGTGGCCGAGTTCCTGCACTGGCGGTGGGCGTTCCTCGGGGTCGCGGTGCTCACCGTGCTCGCGTTCCTCCTCGTCATGGCTCGGCTGCGCAGCGTCTCTCTCAGCTCTTCCGACGACGCGGCCGATGCGACGCCGCCGCAGAACGGCGCGTCGATCGGCATGCGGATGCTGCGCGCCGTCGTGGTCGCGGTCGCGGCGGTCGCCGTCGGCTTCGCGGCCGAGGCACAACCGGCGATCGGATGGCCGATCGCGCTCGGAGCACTGGTGGTGCTCGGTGTCGCGATCCTCCCGCTGCTCCCGCCCGGGTCACTGCGTGCACGCCGCGGCCTGCCGAGCGTGATCCTGATACGCGGCCTCGCGGCAGGGTCGTTCTTCGCGGCCGAGGCCTATGTGCCGAAACTCCTGATGGAACGCTTCGAGTTCAGCCCCACCATCGCGGGGCTCGCGCTCACGATCGCGGCGCTGGCCTGGTCGACCGCCTCCGCGGTACAGGGTCGCTACGGAGACCGGCTGGGCAGTACGCGGATCGTGGTGATCAGCATCCCGCTCCTGCTCGTCGCCGTGCTCAGCATCCTCGTCGTCTCGGTCACCGGCGCGATGCCATGGCTCGCTGTGATCGGCTGGGGATTCGCGGGGGCGGGCATGGGGCTGCTGTATCCGAGGCTGACCGTGCTGACGCTCGCCTACTCGACGTCCGCGAACGAGGGCTTCAACTCCTCGGCGCTGTCGATCTCGGACTCCACCGGATCGGCGGTCACGATCGCCCTGGCCGGGCTGCTGTTCCTCGCCCTCCCGTTCGGAGGCTCCGGGTTCGCCGTCGTCTACGTGTTCACGGCAGTGCTGCTGCTGGTCGCCCTGATTCCGGGGCTTCGACTGGGCGACGGGTCGCGCTGAGAGACGCGAAAGCACGGAGGCCGGCGTCGAAGACCTCGGCGGAACGGGCGGTCGGGTCGGCGGCATCCGCGTCGACGGCGCCGATGCTCTGCGCGTGCATGCGCTGCTGCAGCAGCATCGTGTGACCGAGGATGAACTCGAAGGCAGCATCGGCGAACGCCGCGGGATCACCGCCGGCGTCGCCCACCGAAGCGGCCAGCGCCGCCTGCGCGCGCCGGGCGCCCAGGCGCAGCGCGTAAGTGCTCATGACGACTTCGGCGCCGTCGCGATAGGCGAGCAGCGCGTCGCGGATCGCCCGGGCGGTGGGCGCGAGCGCCAGCGTCGGATCGGGGTCGGGTACCGCGCTGAGAATGCGGTCGGCGACCGCCGCGAGGAGCTCCTGCTTGTTCGCGAAATGCCAGTACAGGGCGCTCGCCTGCACGTCCAGTTCGGTCGCGAGGCGGCGCATCGACAGGTCGGGGAGCCCGACGTCGTCGAGCAGTCGCAGCGCGCAGGTGACGACGCTCTGGCGGTCGTGTCGTGCGGGGCTCATCCCGTCAGTATACTGAACGTCGTTCAGGTGAACAGTGTTCAGGTAATTCGGCGAATTCCGCAAATCGTTCGGATTCACGAACCCGGTCGAGAGGAAGAATCATGTCCGAGCAGCGTGGCGACATCGGTCGCGGATTGGCCCGAATCGCGATCTTCGCGGCCCTCATCGTCGTGCTCGGGATGGTCACCATCCCGATCCCGGGCGGCGTCCCCATCACCGCGCAGACGCTCGGCGTCATGCTCGCCGGTGCCGTCCTCGGCCCGCGGCGGGCACCGCTGGCCGTGCTCCTCGTGCTCGTGCTCGCCGCGCTCGGCCTGCCGGTCCTCGCGGGAGGCCGCGGCGGTCTCGGCGTGTTCGTCGGTCCCTCGGCCGGCTACCTCCTCGGCTGGGTCGTCGGTGCGCTCGTGATCGGTGTCATCGTGCACAGCGGAAGGATCACTGCATGGCGGGTGGCGCTGGGAACGGTCGTGGGCGGCATCCTCGTCGTGTACCTGTTCGGAATCCCGGTCACCGCGTTGGTCCTTGGACTCGATCTCGCACCGACGGCGCTGGCGGCGACAGCCTTCCTGCCCGGCGATCTGCTGAAAGCCGTTGCGGCGACGGCGCTCGCGCTGGCCCTCCGGCGCGCGTATCCTCCCGCCTTCGGCGCCTCGGACTTCGATCGGGTGGCACCGGCGCGTGTCGCCTGACACGCTGCTGGGCACGATCGCGCTCGAGGACGTCTCGGTGCGGATCGACGGCCATGCCGTTCTCAGCGACGTCACCGTCGAGCTCGCCGCCCCCCGGATCGCCGTTATCGGAGCGAACGGATCGGGCAAGTCCACGTTCGCGCGCCTGTTGAACGGACTCGTCGCACCGTCATCGGGAACGGTGACCGTGCACGGAATGGATGCCGTGCGCGAGCGGCGACAGGTGCGACGTCGGGTCGGCTTCGTCTTCTCGAACCCCGACGCGCAGATCCTGATGCCGACACCGGCAGAGGACCTGGCACTCTCGTTGCGGGGCAGCGAGGGAGGGGCGATCGCGGATCGCGTGCGCGAAGCCCTCCATGCGCACGGCCTGGCCGAGCACGCGGATGCGCCCGCGTTCTCGCTCTCCGGGGGACAGAAGCAGATGCTGGCGCTGGCGTCCGTCCTCATCACCGAGCCGGATCTCATCGTCGCGGACGAGCCGACGACGCTCCTCGATCTGCGCAACACCCGACGGATCGGCGACCTGCTCCTCTCTCAGTCCGCACAGCTCGTGCTCGTCACCCATGATCTCGATCTCGCCGCGAAGTGCGACGCCGTGATCCTCTTCGACGAGGGCCGGGTGGTCGACCTCGGGGAGCCGACCGCGATCATCGCGGCCTACCGACGGACCGCAGGATGATCCTGCTGTACCGGCCGGGGTCGAGCATCCTGCACCGATCACCGGCCGGCGTGAAGCTCGCGCTGTTCGCGCTGGCCGCCCTCGCCCTGTCGGTCTACCCCCACGACGGCTGGAGCATCGCGCTCGTACTCGTCGCCGTGTGCGCGCTCTATGCCGTGGCACGGCTCCCGTGGCGCATCCTCCTGGCCGAAGCGTGGCGGCTGCGCTGGATCGTGCTGGTGCTCGGCGCGGCGCTGACGATCTTCGTGTCGCCCCTCATCGCCTGGATCAACACCGGGAGAGTCGTCGGCATCGTGCTGCTCGCCAGCCTGCTGACCCTCACCACACGGATGTCTGACCTGCTCGCGGTGCTGCACCGGCTGATGCGCCCGCTGGGCCGGATCGGTGTCGACGCGGAATCCGTGGCGATGACCATTTCGCTCACCATCACCATGATCCCCGTGGTGGCGGCGTTCGCCGACCGCGTTCGAGACGCTCAGGATGCGCGCGGGGTCCGTCTCGGCGTGCGGTCGGCCATCCCTCTGCTGGTGCTCGCCCTCCGGCATGCGGACGACGTCGGCGACGCCCTCGCCGCCCGAGGCCTCGCCTGACCCGGCTCGGCGCGAGAAGCGCAGCGACATGAGGAGCATGGCGACGGCGATGCTCGCCGTGACGACGGAGGTTCCGAAGACGAGCAGCATCAGGATCGCACTCAGCCCGGTCAGCGTGGTGAGCGCGATGCGCCGGCCGGATCGATGCGCCTCCGGAGCGGCGCCCGCCTCGAACTGCGTGAAAGCGATGGCGACGACGGCGGTGAGTGCGAGTGCGAGTGCGAGCCACAGCGGGCGTCCGAGCCACCAGCCCACGCTGCCGAGTTCGGGGAGCGCGAAGCCTGTGACGATCGCTCCGACCGCGGAGGCCCCGGCCATCGCGAGCAGCACCGGCATGTGCCAGAGGTAGATCGTCATGATGCGCAGGCTGATGAAGGCCGTGAACGCCGCAGCGCGGGGGCGGCGGCTGAACCGCTCCAGCCGATCGCGGTAGAGCGAGACCAGAGCGATGTGCACGACGCCGACCAGCAGCATGGCGGCCGTCGGCGGATTGATGTTGGCGACGAGATCGGGGGAGTACAGGCCCGTGACGAAGGTGCCGACGAGGATCGCGAGAGCCCCCGCCGCGGCCAGGGCGCGGGTACGTCTGCTCAGCACATCGATGCTGCCGTCAGCGAAGAAGAATCCGAGCTGCTGCAGCGTCAGCCAGACGAAGGCGAGGTTCAGGAAACCGAGTCCGTCGAAGCCGCTTGCACCGCGCAGCACGTCGACGGCGACCGAGACAACCGCGAGGGCGCCGATGGCGAGGAACGGCGCGCGCTCGTGAGCGGTGAGGAACAGCGGGAGCAGGGCCTGACAGAGCAGGAACACGCCGAGGAACCACAGGGGCTGGCCGTACCGGAAGCCGGCGGTGGCGATGAGGTCGGCAGGCACGCCGGCCAAGGTGAGGAGCAGGAGCGCAATGCCGACGGAGCCGATGGTGAACAGGGCCGGGCGCAGCAACCGGTGCAGGCGGCCCGCCACGAAGCCGGTGGCTGTGCCGCCAAGGATCTTCGCCCGGCGGTACGCGATGAGCCCTGAGAACCCGCCGATGATGAAGAACAGCGGCATCACCTGCAGAACCCAGCTGAGCGGCGTGATCCACCAGGTGCCGTCGCTCGCGTTCTCGAAGACGGGTCCCGAATCGGTGACCGTGACGCCGACCATGATGGCGTGCAGAAGCACGACTCCCACGACGCAGAGCGCGCGGAGGAGATCGATTCCGGTGTCGCGAAATCCTTTCGCGGTGTGTGCGGCTACGGCGATCTGTCGCGCTTGGACGATGGCCATGAGTCCTCCTCGGGAGCGGTGTCCCAGGAGACTATGGAGCCGGTGCGTTCCGCGGCATCAACCGGTGGTGCCGTCACGGCCCCTACCGAGGGATGAGTCAGGAGGTCGGCTCGACCAGGCCGGTGTCGTACGCGAGGATCACGGCGTGCACGCGGTCGCGGAGATTCAGCTTTGCCAAGACCTTGCCGACGTGGGTCTTCACGGTCTGCTCGGCGATGAACAACTCCTTGGCGATCTCGCCGTTGGACTTGCCCTGCCCGATCAGCACCAGTACTTCCCGTTCGCGTTCGGTGAGGCTGTTCAGCACAGTCGTGGAGCGCGGGGAGCGGGGCCGGTGACCGGAGAACTGCTCGATCATCCGCCGGGTGACGCTGGGCGCCAGAAGTGCGTCACCTCCCGCGACGACGCGCACCGCATGCACGAGCTCTTCTGGCAGAGCGTCCTTCAGCATGAAGCCGCTGGCCCCGGCCTGCAGGGCATCGTAGACGTAGTCATCGATGTCGAATGTGGTGAGCATCAGGATCCGGGGCACGTGAGCTGCCGGGTACGACGATCCGAGGATGCGCCGCGTCGCCTCGATGCCGTCGAGCTCCGGCATCCGCACATCCATCAGGATGACATCCGGGTCCAGCCGCGCCGACAGCGCGACGACCTCGAGACCGTTCGACGCCTGACCTGCCACCCTGATGCCCTCGTGGGCGTCGAGGAGTGCGGCGAATCCGGCACGCACCATGGCCTGGTCATCGGCGATGAGGACGCTGATCGTCACGGGTTCTCCTTGTGGGTGATGAGGGGAAGCACGGCTTCGACGGCCCAACCGCCGTCCGCGACCGGTCCTGCGCCGAACGTGCCCCCGAGCAGCTGCGCCCTCTCCCGCATGCCGCGCAGCCCATGCCCCGGCGCCTGCTCGAGGATCGTCGTCGCCGGCGCCGAGTTCTGCACCACGATATGCACGGCGGCGTCGACTCTCACGCGGACCGAGATCACGGTCTCCGGCGCGTGGCGCACGGCGTTGCTCAGGGCCTCCTGGACGATGCGGAAGGCGGCGATCTGCACGCCTGGAGCGACGGGGGGTGCGTCGCCGGTGATGATCTCCAATCCGACCTCGACCCCCGCCCGGCGGATGCTGTCGACGAGCGCGGGGATATCGTCGATGCCCTGCTGAGGTGTGAGTTCGGCCGTCTGATCCTCGGTGCGCAGCACGCCCAGCATCCGCCGCATCTCGGTGAGCGATCCGCGCGCCGTCGCGGCGATGTCCTCGAACTCGGCGGCCACTTCCTGGTCGAGGCTCGGAAGGCGGTATCGCGCGGTGGATGCCTGCACCTGGATGACGGACATGCTGTGCGCGATGACGTCGTGCAGTTCGCGAGCGATACGGGTGCGCTCTTCCACGAGCGCTCGACGCGCCTCTTCGAGCGCGCTGTGCTCACGTTCCCTGTTCAGTTCGGCGCCCACGCGGGCCCGCGCGGCGACGAGGACCGCGATGAGGTACATCGCCACGGCGAGAGACGCCGTCACGATCATGTCTGCCGTCGCGCTGGACGCCGCGCCCGCAGTCATCACGATCTCGGCGCGCAGCAGCGGAGCCGTGAGTGCGCAGAGCACCCCGATCGCCAGCGGGAAGACGCCCAGACGCGACCCGTGCACGAAGGTCACCACTCCGACGAAGAGCACGAACGTGATCAGAGCGGGCACCGACCACGGCCAGGGCGAGGCGACGGCCAGCTCGGGCACGACGAACAGCGGAAGAGCGAACGCCGCAGCGCAGAACTGGGCGATGGCGGTGCGCGGACGGGAGAGCGCGAGCAGAGGTGCGGAGCAGAGCGCGACCCCCAGGATGAACGCCAGAGGCAACGGCGTGCCGTAGAGCGCGGTCTGAATCGGCACCAGCACCGCGAAGAGCGCGAGCAGCGCCCCGCACAGCAGCGCGATGGCGCTGCGGCGGGTGATCCGTGGGGAGCGCCTGGTGCGTTGCCGGCGTTTCGACATGGCCTTCATCCTGCCAGTTGCGGCACGGGGACGCGTCGCCGTCGCGCTGCAGCGACCCGATCGACCGTGAACCCGATCAGGAGCGCGAGGACGACGCCGAGGGCGGCGCTCAGCAACGGCTGATCCTTCACCCAGGCCCCGGCGAGAAGCCCGATCCCCACGCTGAAGAGGCTCCAGCTGGCGCCCGCGAGCAGACTGAGCGGCACGAAGCGGCGCCACGGGAATGCCAGGGCACCGGCGGTCATGTTCACGGCGACCCGTCCGACCGGAATATAACGGGCGCCAAGGATCAGCGTGGCGCTGCGACCGTCGAGCGCGCGCTGCGCGTGGGCGAAAGCGGCTGCGACGCGAGGGTGACGCATCCAGGCGAACCGCCGAGTCCCCAGGCGGCGCCCGATCGCATACGCGATGTTGTCGCCGATCGCGGCGCCGGCAGCGGCGACAGCGCACAGCAACGCGATGTGGACATCGCCGGCGGATGCGCCGACCGCCGCAGCGGCGACCAGCACCGTTTCGCTCGGGACCGGCGGGAAGAAGCCGTCGATCACCGCCACGGCGAGCATGATCAGGTACAGCCAGGGCGAGGCGACGGCCTGCATGATGAGTTCGTTGATGACATCCACCTGGGAAGGTTAGGAAGCGGGCCAGGGGTGCTGCATCCCTCCGCGGTATCGTCCCTCTCCACCTCTGGAGGTATATCGGTCGCGGTGGTCGTGCTTGTGTACATCGCCGCACTTCGACGGAACGCCCAGCGAGGTCGATCTATACTGAGAGGCTGGCCCTTCGGCCGCATCCTCCCTGACGAACGGACAACCTGCTGTGCTTGCCGTGCACGACCTCGAGATTCGCGTGGGCGCCCGCCTCCTCATGGAGAACGTGTCGTTTCGCGTCAGCGACGGCGACAAGATCGGCCTCGTGGGCCGCAACGGTGCGGGCAAGACCACACTGACCAAGGTGCTGGCCGGCGACGTGCTGCCCTCGGGCGGCCGCGTCGATCGTTCCGGCGAACTCGGCTACCTGCCGCAGGACCCGCGCTCCGGCAATCCGGAGGACCTCGCCCGTACGCGCATCCTCGACGCCCGCGGCCTCGGACAGTTGAACCTTGGCATGACCGAAGCCGCCTCGGCGATGGGCTCGAACGACCCGGCCGTCGCCGCGAAGGCGATGAAGCGCTATGCGCGCCTCACCGAGCAGTTCGAGGCCCAGGGCGGCTACGCGGCGGAGGCCGAGGCAGCAGCCATCGCCAACAACCTCTCGCTGCCGGATCGCATCCTCGACCAGCCCCTGTCCACCCTGTCGGGAGGCCAGAGACGGCGCATCGAGTTGGCGCGCATTCTGTTCTCGGATGCCGAGACGATGATCCTCGACGAGCCGACCAACCATCTCGACGCCGACAGCGTCGTGTGGCTGCGCGAATTCCTCAAGGGGTACAAGGGCGGGCTGATCGTGATCAGCCACGATGTCGAGCTCGTGGGGGAGACCGTCAACCGGGTGTTCTACCTCGACGCGAACCGCCAGATCATCGACACGTACAACATGAACTGGAGGAACTACCTGCGCCAGCGGGTGGCCGACGAGGAGCGCCGCAAGAAGGAGCGCGCCAACGCCGAGAAGAAGGCGACCACGCTGCAGCAGCAGGCGGCGCGCTTCGGAGCGAAGGCCTCGAAGGCGGCAGCCGCGCATCAGATGGTGGCACGTGCCGAGAAGCTGCTCGCGGGACTGGATGAGGTGCGCCAGGTTGACCGGGTCGCGAAGCTCCGCTTCCCGAAGCCGGCGCCCTGCGGGAAGACGCCGATGATGGCGACTGGTCTGTCGAAGTCGTACGGTTCGCTGGAGATCTTCACCGATGTCGACCTCGCGATCGATCGCGGATCCAAGGTCGTCGTTCTCGGCCTCAACGGCGCCGGAAAGACCACCCTGCTGCGGATGCTCGCGGGTGTCGACCAGCCGGACACCGGCCAGCTCGAGCCCGGCCACGGACTGAAGGTCGGGTACTACGCCCAGGAGCACGAGAACCTCGACGTGTCACGATCGGTGCTGCAGAACATGGTCTCCGCCGCCCCGCACATCACCGAGACCGAGGCGCGCCGCGTGCTCGGGTCGTTCCTGTTCACCGGCGACGACGTGCTGAAACCGGCCGGAGTGCTCTCCGGTGGCGAGAAGACCCGCCTTTCGCTGGCGACGCTGGTCGTGTCATCCGCGAACCTGCTGCTGCTCGACGAGCCGACCAACAACCTCGACCCGGCGTCCCGCGAGGAGATCCTCGACGCGCTCGCCCACTACGAGGGTGCCGTCGTGCTCGTCTCGCATGACCCCGGTGCCGTTCAGTCGCTGAATCCGGAGCGCGTCCTCATCCTGCCGGACGGCGTCGAGGACCTCTGGAGCCAGGAGTATCAGGACCTGATCGAGCTCGCGTAACCGCGCTGCTCCTCGGCAAGCGCTGTTTCGCCGACCCTCGCGCGGTTGGTTCAGCTCCTCTGATCGGAGACGGGACGCGTGGCGGAGAGGCGGTTCGCTGCTGTCGTAGGATGCGAGCATGGCACCTGCAGCGGACCAGACAGACGATCTGAGCGATGCAGCGGAGTTGCATCCTGCGGGCATCACGCGGTGGTTGCGTGATCGACCGACGTTGTCCGGAACCGCCCCGCGGTTCGACTCGACCGAACTGCCGGACGAACCGACGACCTTGTTCCTGCGATGGATAGGTGAGGCCGCGGCGGCTGGAGTCAGTGAGCCTCACGCAGCCACGCTCGCGACCGTGGACGTCGATGGCGTTCCCGACGCGCGGACCCTGATCCTGAAGGCTGTCGATGACAACGGCTGGGCCTTCGCCGGGCCGCGTTCCTCCCGCAAGGGGAGCCAACTCGCAGCGAACCCGGTGGCCGCGCTGAACTTCTGGTGGCAACCCGTCGTGCGAGCCGTGCGGGTGCGCGGTGTCGTCACGGAGGCGTCGCAGGAAGAGATCGATGCGGACCTCGCCGCCCGGTCCCCTGCGGCGCGCGATGCGATCCCACCTGGAGGTTGGGTGCTGTGGCGACTTGCGCCGACACGGGTCGAGTTCTGGCAGGGGTCGCCGGACCGCCGCCATACCCGTGTCGTGTACCAACCGTTGGAAGATGGCACATGGTCGTTGCAGGTCGGCGCCTCAGGATCTACCGTGCAGAATCGAGGAGAACACACATGACCGGATATCAGGTGGTCGAGATCGGCGCCCTCGACGAATGGCGTGGCCACTTCGGCGGGTTCGACGAGGCTCGATCGCGCGACGGGCGACGTGTCGTCGACCATGAGCTCACGATGCAGTACATCGGACTGACCGCCAATGCGCTGGAACCGGGCGAGGAGGCCGGCTACTGGCACACGCACTCGAAGGTCGAGGAACTGTACGTGTTCCTCGAGGGCCGAGGCCAGATGGGGCTCGATGACGTCGTCGTCGACGTCGGGCCGGGTACGGTCATCCGTGTCGGGCAGGGCACCTGGCGCACCTGGCGCGCGCGTGCGGACAGCCCGGCACAACTGCGCTGGCTCTGCATCCGGGCCGGCGGGGAAGAACTGCCGCACCTGCCGGACGACGGCTCGCGCAATCCGGAGAAGCCGATGCCCTGGGTCGACGTCAGCGCGAGCTGATGTCGAGCAACTCGTCCTCGGTGTCGGCATCGTGGTCGCGGCGGCGCTTCACGGCCGGTGCCGGCGCGCCTTCGAGCTCCTCGCGATGCTTCACGATCTCGGTGCGGATGATGTACCCGATGAAGATGAAGCCCATCAGCGCGAACAGGATCCACTGGATGGCGTAGGAGAGGTGAGGGCCTGGGTCGTCGGTAGGGGAGTCGAAGCCGCTGGGCGTCGTCTCCGGCGCCGGGTCCTCGCTCACCAGCTGGCCGTACGCCGAGGTGATGACGTCGCCGTCGACGAGTTCGGCGACGGCCGGCAGATGGATCGTCGGCAGCTGTCCCTTCGGTGCACCTCGCCCCGACGCCGGCAGCTGCTCGCCCGGACGCAACCGCACGATCACCTCGACCTCTCCCGACGGCGGACCCGGCACCGCATCCGGTGACTCGCCGTCACCGGGGGGAACCCAGCCCCGATCCACGATGAACACGCGCCCGTCGACATCGCGGAACGGAACCAGCACCTCGAAGGCGCTCGTGCCGCCGTGCGGACGATTGCGGACCAGCAGCTGATCCCCATCGAGGTACTCGCCCCTCAGGATCGCCGGATGCCACTGATCGGCGGCATCGAGCACTCCGTCTGGCCCGATGAGATCGGCGAGCGGAACCGGCGCCGCGTCGTAGTTCTTCTCGACGAGTTCGATCTGCTCCTCACGGGATTCGTTGCGTTCGAACTGCCAGTTGGAGAGGAATGCGCACGCGACCGCGAAGCCGATCGCGATGAGGACGTAAACCCCCCAGCGCAGGATCCTTGCCCTCATGCGGGCACACCGTCGCGCACGGTCACCGGGAAGTCCCGAGCGGCCAGGTAGTCACGCAGGAACACGACGTGCTCATCGCAGGCGAGCCAGATCTTCTCACGGTCGGCCGCGTGGATACGAGGATTCCGCCACACCACCTGGTGCGACGCGGCGGCCCGGCAACCGGCGCGGGAGCACTCCGGAGCAGTCATGGCAGATCCTCACGGGTCTCGCGGATCGTCACGATCCGCGGTTCCTCCGGGGGGACGACCGGGTCGGGCGTCGTGGCCTCCAACTGCTGCAATGGCGACTCCGCCTGTGTCTCGGTGCTGTCGCTGCCGGCGTTCGCGAACACGACGGCGATGTAGGGGAGAACCGCCGCGGCGATCGCGAAGACCCAGGTGTACCAGCCGTACGGCTGCACCAGCACCATCAGTGCGAAACAGGCGATCCTGATCGACATCGTGAGCGCGTACCGCCGGACACGATGAGCGACCTCATCCTGCGGAGCGATCGGCAGGGAGGTGACAGCTGGGGCATGGCGTGCGGCCTTCACGATGACTCCAGCCTACGCCCGTCCGAGCGACGGAGGAGCGTCCGCGCGGCGGGCTGAGGGCTCGGCGAGGGCCCTAGGAGTTGAAGAGGAACGGCAGCGAGAACGCCCCGAAGAACAGCACGCTGATCAGCGAGATCGCGATGGACAGGACGACGAACGCGAGCACCACGTATCCGAGGATGATCCCGGCGAATGCCATGCCGCGCCCGGCGAGTGCCGGGTTCTTCTTGGTCTGGCCCAGTGCCATGTGCCCAGTGATCACTGCGGCCACGGAGGCGAGGATCGGCACGAACAGCCAGCTCAGGATGAGGCCGGCGAGGCCGCACACGAGCGACGCGACCGCGAGTCCGCTCGTCGGGCGGGTCGGCGCGTACGTCGGCGGCGTTCCGTACGCCGGGTAACCGTTCGGCTGCGGAGCGGCTGGGGGCGCGGCGAAGCCCTGCTGTGCGCTCGGGTACGCGGGCGCCGTGGGATACGAGGGCGGCGCCCCCGAGTACACCTGCGGCGTCTGGGAGTACGACGGCGCGGCACCCGGGTACGCCTGTGTCGGAGGTGCGGGATACGAGGGAGCCTGGGTCGGCGGCGCCGGCTGAGCGACCGGAGGCACCGGAGCGGGCGGGGGAACCGCCCACGCGGGCGCGGGGGCTGCCGGAGCCGCCGAGGGTGGCGTCAGAGACGGATCCTCCGCGGGCGGAGTGGGGATGCTGTTGTCGCTCACGCTGATGCCTTTCGTCCTGCACAGCGTTTCAGCAGCGCGGGGATCTGTCAAACGTCTCGCAGACGACCGCTGGGCCATCCTCGATAGGATCGATGTCGGCTCGGCCGCCCCGAAACTGCGGCCAGATCAGGAGTGGGAACATGAGTGCTCAGCGCGTCGTCCTCGTCACCGGAGGCAACCGCGGCATCGGCCGGGCGATCGCCGAGCGATTCGTGCGCGACGGATACCGCGTCGCCGTCACGGCACGCAGCGGCGAGGGTCCGGAGGGCACGCTCACGGTGCGGGCAGACGTCACGGATGCCGCCGCCCTCGATGCCGCGTTCACCGAGGTCGAGCAGAAGCTGGGTCCCGTGGAGATCGTCGTGGCGAACGCCGGGATCACCAAGGACACACTCCTGCTGCGGATGAGCGAGGACGACTTCGACAGCGTCGTGGCGACGAACCTCGGCGGCACGTTCCGCGTCGTCAAGCGCGCATCCAAGGGCATGCTCCGCGCGCGCTTCGGCCGGGTCATCCTGATCTCCAGCGTCGTGGGGCTCTACGGTTCCGCCGGTCAGGTGAACTACTCAGCCTCGAAGAGCGCTCTCGTGGGCTTCGCCCGCTCGCTCACGCGCGAGCTCGGTGGCCGAGGAATCACGGCCAACGTCGTGGCGCCGGGATTCATCGAGACGGACATGACAGCGGAACTCCCGGAGGAGACGCAGAAGCAGTACAAGGCGAGCATTCCGGCCGGCCGCTTCGCGACACCGGATGAGGTGGCCGGCGTCGTCACATGGCTCGCAGGCGACGACGCCGGTTACATCTCGGGTGCGGTCATCCCGGTGGACGGCGGCCTCGGTATGGGCCACTGAGCCCGGGACCATCCCGCAGGGCCGGCCCCGAGGGACTCAGCCGGCAAGCGCAGCGATGATCAGCCGGGCGAGCCGCTCGGGCGTCGAGAACTGAGGCCAGTGGCCGGAATCGATGCGCACGACATCCGCGCTCTCGATGGCACGGAACTCCTCGCCGTACGGCCCCCAGTTGTCGAGCTCCGACTCCAGGGTCTCCCGATCGAGGCTGCCCATCAGCAGCGTCACCGGCACGGTGAAACGCGACGGGTTCCCGAGTTCGATCGGGTCGGTCGGTACACGCGCCGGCACGCTCCGGGTCAGGGGAGCGGTACGCGCGCGGGTCGCCTCGTCGAGGTCCTCCACATCCTCGTCCGGGAAGAAGTCCCAGCCCGGGAACGGGATGACACCGTCGACGACCTCGAACTCGCTGATGCCCGTGCCCGCCGGTGGCGGCACGGTGTCGACGAAGACGACCCGCGCGACCCGCTCCGGCCGGGCATCGACGGCTCCCCAGGCGACGTTGCCGCCCCCGCTGTGGCCGACGACCACGACCGGCCCGGTCGCGCCGTCGATCACATCGACGACCGTCTTCACCCAATCGCGGATCCCGATGTCCCCTGACGCAGATGCGGGTGCTCCGAGACCGGGCATCGTAAGGGCGTGCACGTGGTGGCCTGCACGCTCGAGGTCGGGGACGACGTCGTTCCAGCTGGATGCCTCGAGCCAAAGACCGGGGATCAGGATGATGTTCATGGACCAGACGCTACCCGGCGGTTCCGACATCCGCTAAGGCAGGAGCGAGATGACCTCGGAAAGGTCCTGGTCCCGGATCACCAGGCTTGCGGCCGCGCGCACGGCCGGCTTCGCGTTGAAAGCGACACCGAGGCCCGCGACGGCCATCATCTGCAGGTCGTTCGCGCCGTCGCCGATGGCCATCGTGGCGTGCGGGGCGATTCCCAGCTCTGCAGCCCATTCCTGCAGCGCGGTGGCCTTCGCGGCAGCATCCACGATGTCGCCGTCGACCATGCCCGTCAGCGCGCCGTCGGCGACGCCCAACCGGTTCGCGCGCCAGCGGTCCACGCCGAGTGACGGCGCGACGCGATCGAGGATCTCGTGGAATCCGCCCGATACGACGCCGACCACGCCGCCGCGCTCGCGCACGGCCGCGGTCAGTTCGCGCACCCCGGGTGTCGGCTCGATGCGCGCGAGCACGCGCGCGAACGCCTCGACGGGAACCCCGCGGAGTGCCGAGACCCGGGACCTCAGGCTCTCGGCGAAGTCGACCTCACCGCGCATCGCGGCTTCGGTCGCTGCCTGCACCTCGGCTCCGCGGCCCGCCTCATCGGCGAGGAGCTCGATCACCTCGTTGCGGATGAGGGTGGAATCGGCATCGAGGACGACGAGGAAGCGCGCGGAGGTCACCCGATCGAGCGTAGCGGCAACGGAACCCGCTTCAGCGTTCGATGAAGACGCCCTTGCCCACCACGGTGATCCCGGAATCGGTGACCGTGAAGCCTCGAGCCAGATCTCGTTCGCGATCGACGCCGACCGTGGCGCCGTCGGCCAGCACGACGTTCTTGTCGAGGATCGCTCTGTGCACGCGCGATCCCGATCCCACCCGCACATGCTCGAAGACGACGGAGTCCGTGATGGTGGACCCTCCGCCAGCGAGGGTCCACGGCCCGACGACACTGCGCTCGAGGTGGGCGCCGGAGAGCACAGATCCGAGCGACACGATCGAATCGATCGCGTTGCCGATGCGCCCCACGGAGTCGCGGACGAACTTCGCCGGCGGTGAATTGACCGCTTGCGAGTGGATCGGCCAGTCCATGTTGTAGAGGTTGAAGATCGGCAGCGTGGAGATCAGATCCATATGGGCGTCGAAGAACGAATCGATGGTGCCCACGTCGCGCCAGTAGGAGCGATCACGCGGCGAGGAACCGGGAACGTCGTTCTGCTTCATGTCGTAGAAACCGGCTTCGCCGCGGTCCACGAAGTAGGGGACGATGTCGCCGCCCATGTCGTGACCAGAGGTCGGCGATTCCCCGTCGACCTCGACGGCTTCGATGAGTGCGTCCGTGTCGAAGATGTAGTTGCCCATCGATGCGAGCACCTCGTGCGGCGAGTCCGGAAGACCCATGGCATCCGACGGCTTCTCCAGGAACTGCTTGATGCGCCCCGCATCCTCGGGATCGGTGTCGATCACGCCGAACTGGTTCGCCATGGCGAGCGGCTGCCGGATGCCGGCGACCGTTGCCCTCGCACCGGATTCGATGTGCGCGTCCAGCATCTGGCGGAAGTCCATCCGATACACGTGATCGGCGCCGATCACGACCACGATGTCGGGCTTCTCGTCGCTGATGAGATTGAGGCTCTGCAGGATGGCGTCGGCCGAACCGGAGAACCACCGCTTCCCGAGACGCTGCTGCGCCGGGACCGAGGCCACATACGAATCCAGGAGGGCGGACATCCGCCAGGTCTGCGAGATGTGCCGGTCGAGGCTGTGCGACTTGTACTGCGTGAGCACGACGATTTGGCGCAGCCCGGAGTTTATGAGATTCGAGATCGCGAAATCGATCAACCGGTACTGTCCGCCGAACGGAACGGCCGGCTTGGCGCGATCGGCCGTCAGCGGCATGAGACGCTTGCCCTCGCCGCCGGCGAGGATGATTCCGAAGACCTTCTTTGGAGCGGACATGGCTCCACCCTAGAGGGCGAAACCCGTCGTGTACTAGCGTTCGATCATGCGAGTTGAGATGATCACCAAGGAGTATCCGCCGGCGATATACGGCGGTGCCGGGGTGCACGTCGCGGAGCTCGTCTCAGCGCTGCGCGAGAGCATCGATGTGCGGGTCCGCGCCTTCGGCGAGCCGCGCGACGAGGCGGACACTTATTCCTATCAAACGCCAGTGGGACTGACGGATGCGAATGCCGCTCTGCAGACGATCGGCACCGATCTCGAGATCGTCTCGGCGATCAGCGGTGCGGATGTCGTGCACAGCCACACCTGGTACGCGAACTTCGCCGGCCATCTCGCATCTCAGCTGCACGGCATCCCGCACGTGCTGACGGCTCACAGCCTGGAGCCGCTCCGGCCCTGGAAGGCGGAGCAACTCGGTGGCGGCTACGCCGTGTCCAGCGGCATTGAGAAGCTGGCATACGAGAACGCGGCTGCGGTGATCGCGGTGAGTGCGGGCATGCGGGCAGACATCCTGCGCAGCTACCCGAACGTGGATCCGGCCCGGGTGCGCGTGATCCACAACGGCATCGACGTCGAGCGCTGGCGTCCTGTTCAGGATGCCGAATTCCTGCAGAGCGTGGGCATGGATGCGGATCGCCCTTCGGTGGTCTTCGTCGGACGCATCACTCGTCAGAAGGGCCTGCCGTACCTGCTGCAGGCGGCTCGGCGGCTGCCACCGGAGGTCCAGCTCGTCCTCTGCGCCGGCGCGCCGGACACCCCGGAGATCATGGCGGAGGTGCAGGAGGGCGTCCGGCTGCTGCAGGAGACCCGAGACGGCGTCATCTGGATCGAGAAGATGCTGCCTCGCGAGCAGCTCTCCGCGATCCTCACCGCGGCGACCACCTTCGTCTGCCCCTCGGTGTACGAGCCGCTGGGAATCGTCAACCTCGAGGCGATGGCGTGCGGAGCAGCCGTCGTCGGGACGGCGACCGGCGGCATTCCCGAGGTCGTCGCAGACGGCGTCACCGGGCGTCTGGTGCCGATCGAGCAGCTTCAGGACGGCACAGGAACCCCGGTGGATCCGGAGCGCTACATCTCGGACCTCGCGGCGGTTCTGACCGAGGTCGTCTCCGATCCGGAGCGCGCGAGAGCGTACGGCGAGGCCGGGCGCGAGCGCGCCAGGGCGGACTTCAGCTGGGCGGCGATCGCCGACACCACGCGCGCGCTCTACGCGGAGCTCTCGTCCTGAGCCGATAGGCTGGAGGCATGCCGATCGCTCTGGAATTCACCGACGTCGTCGTGCGCCGCGAAGGGCGCAACATCATCGATCGCGTGACCTGGCAGGTCTCCGACGATCAGCGATGGGTGATCCTCGGACCGAACGGGGCTGGCAAGACCACGCTGCTGCAGCTGGCCGACACGCTCATGCATCCGACCTCCGGGACGGTGACGGTGCTGGGGGAGACCCTGGGCCGCACGGACGTGTTCGAGGTGCGTCCGCGCATCGGCTTCGCCTCCTCTGCGATGGCGAAGCGCGTGCCCCGCGATGAGACGGTGCTGAACGCGGTGCTCACGGCCGCCTACTCGGTGCTCGGCCGCTGGAACGAGAACTACGAGGACATCGACGAGCGCCGTGCGCTGCGCGTGCTCGGGGACTGGCGGCTCGAGCATCTCGCCGACCGCACCTTCGGAACACTCAGCGATGGCGAGCAGAAGCGCGTGCAGATCGCACGCGCGGTGATGACCGATCCCGAGCTTCTGCTCCTCGACGAGCCCACAGCGTCTCTCGACCTGGGGTCGCGCGAGGAGCTGCTGGCGCTGCTCAGCGGCTACGCCTCCTCACCCACCACGCCGGCGATGCTCATGGTCACGCACCACGTTGAGGAGATTCCGGTCGGCTTCACGCATGTGATGCTGATTCGCGACGGCCAGGTCGTCTCTGCCGGGCCCATCGCCGAGACTCTCACCGCCGAATCGCTGAGCGAGACCTTCGGCATGCCGATCGCGCTCAGCAGCGAAGACGGACGTTACTCCGCGCGCGCGGTCTCCTGATCCGCCGTCTGATAGACTCGAACCTTGGTGCTCCCGCACCGCAGACTTCCCGCGCCCTGGCACAATCCAGGGCACCAAGTAAGGAATCCCATGAAGACTGACATTCACCCCGACTACCAGGCAGTCGTTTTCCGCGACCTCGGTTCGGGCGAGACGTTCCTCACCCGCTCCACCGTGTCCGGCGACAAGACCATCGAGCTCGACGGCGTGGTCTACCCCGTCATCGACGTCGAGATCTCCTCGGCTTCGCACCCGTTCTACACGGGCAAGCAGCGCATCATGGACTCGGCCGGTCGCGTCGAGAAGTTCAACCAGCGCTTCAAGGGCTTCGGCGGCTCCAAGTAACGACCGTCGTGAAGGCCCCGTGCTCCTCGGAGTACGGGGCCTTCTGCGCACGCGGCGTCAGATGTCGAGTGTGATGCGGCCGCCGTCGATCCTGCTCCCGATCAGACCGGGCCCATGCCGGCGACCGCGGCGACGCACAGCCACCCCATCACGTCCTTGATGAGTCCAGGGTAGGCGGGCCGCGCACGGCCCGGCATCCCCCTGGCGGGGGTTGGGTCAGCGGATGCGCCGGTCGTGCGCGAGGTCGATGAGACGTGAGAGCACGGGACCCGACCTCACGCCGTTGTGTTCGTGCTCGCTGGTCACCCACAGGTGCATGCCGGGAATCAGTCGGGCGGTCTCGAGCGAGTACTCCATCGGCACGTAGACGTCGTTCACGTACACGGCAGCCGCGCCGACAGCGCCGGAGGCGGCGATGGCCTCGGCGTCGTACAGGCGGGGCCACTCGAACTCGGCGAGTTCCAGGGCGACCTCTCGCCACGGCTGGAACGCCGGTACGGTCTCGGTCCATTCGCGGCGGATGTGCTCGCCCGTGAACAGGGTGGGATCGGCGGCGAAGTCGTCGGGCTCGGTGCGCTCGGCGGACCAGCGGGTGGCATGGCCGCTCGCGTAGCTGGATTCATGGAACGCGAAGTAGAGAGGGTTGCGGCCGCTGTAGGGCATCGCGTGCATCAGATCATGACGGAATGCATTCGATGCGGGGTCGAGCTCCAGCAGGGACCACAGCGTCTGCCAGCCCTCGTTCGTTCCCAGCGCCGAGCCGATCGAACGCAGACGCGACACCGAGACGATCTCGCCGTCCGGGAGGGTGATCCGTCCGGCCGCCGCCGTGTCCGCGAGCCTGCGCATCGCGTCACGATGCTCAGGGAAGCGCCGGTAATACCGCTCCGACGCCGCGCGCATCTTGTCGTAGCAGAGGGCATAGACGTCATCGGGGTGGCGGTCGACAGTGCTGAGGCCTCCGGTGATGAAGACGTGATCGAGGGAAGCGGCGTCGGTGGAGAGGTAGGCGAGGGTGGTGAAGCCTCCGAAGGACTGGCCCAGGACGTTCCAGGTCTCAGCACCCAGATGTGCGCGCACCGCCTCGCAGTCGCGCACGATCGAGTCCGCGCGCAGATGGGTGAGATGCTCGGCGACGGCCGAGCTCCCGCGTTCGAGGTCGGCATCGCCCAGGGGGGTCGAGCGACCGGTGCCGCGCTGATCCAGCAGCACGACTCGGTAGTGCGCGAGAGCCTCGTCGAGCCATGCGGGAGACGTCGAGGAGCGGAACGCTCGAGGCGCCTCGAACCCCGGGCCGCCCTGGAGGAACACCAGGTAGGGGAGACTCTCGCCGCCCTCGCGGGACACCACCGCCGCGAAGACGTCGATCGTGCGGGCGTCGGACGGATCGGACCAGACCAGGGGAACGGTGAGCGTGTGCTCTTCTACGGTCAGATCCAGGATGCGACGAACAACGGTGCTCACCGTTCGAGCCTATCGTCCAGTGTGTGCAGCAGTCCGTCGAAGTGGCTACATCACCCCGGCGATGTAGGAGTACTTCACGAACACCTCGGTGGCGATCCCGGATTCCTCGAGCACTCCCTGCGCGGCGTTCATCATGTAGTTGGAGTCCCAGCCCATGTAGAGGAAGTGCGATTCGTCGAGCTCGTCCCACTGCCCCTTCCAGGCCATCTCGTCGTAGATCGGTCCGCCGTGGCTCGCGCAGTACGACACTGCTGCTTCCCTCGTGTCGGTCCAGGCGCGACGGAACACCCGGTTGAAGAGGTGCCTGACGTCGAAGACCTCCCACCGTTCGCCGCGATACTCGACGTACTCGAACTCCCGGTCCCAGCCGGCGGGCCACCCGCGTCGGCGCACGGCATCCAGGATCGGGGTCAGGCCGTCGTCGTCGATCTCGGGCAGCGCCGGACGTGCCCAGATCCGCAGCAGGTCGGCGGTGAGCCGCACGGTTCGCTGCGTGATCGCCGCCGTGCCCCATGACGTGACCTCTTCGAGTTCGCGTGTGGCGGGCACCGAACTGCGAGCGTAGGCTTCGGCTCGTTTGACGGGATATGGGGCTCCGAACACCCGCTGGGCGAGCGACGGCTCGAGGAGCGTGAGGTTCCCGAGGGTCGGCGCGAGCGCGCGATGGCTGTTCTGCTCGTCGTCGGTGAACTCGCTCCACCGGCGAAGGCCGTCGCCGGACCAGGAGTCGCCCGGAGCCGCCGGGACGATGTGCTCGACATCGAGGTCGGAAGGATCGTCGACGCCTTCGAGTCGCCCCAGCACGTACTCGGCGAACGGGAGCTCGCTGTACTTGAGCACGGCGCTCACCCGCTCGTCCGAGGGCGTGATCCGAGCGAAGGCGCGGATCAGGGACTCGCGTCCCTCGATCCGTGCGCGGCACAGCCGCGCGATGAGACGTTCGTTGGGCAGGTTGACCAGGGTCCGTCGCAGGTACAGCGCCTGGATCCATTCCAGGATCTGGATGAGCTCGTCTCGGCCGACGATTCCGCGCGCATAGTCGCTGTACACCTTCATCACCAGCGGATACCCGGCCCGTCCGAACGTGTTCACGTACCGCAGCTGGCGAGCGATCTCGGTATCGCTCTCCTGTGAAGGGTCGAGAAGGATGCCGTAGATCTCCGCAAAGTGCCGCCAGATCGCGGCATCCGCCTGAAGGTGTGCGACATCGACGCGGGGGAAGGACTGCCGGAATGCGCTGTACACGCCGTGCTCACCGTTCGCGGCGAGCTCTCGCCCTGTGGTCATCACGAGGTAGTGCCGCCAGAACGCCCCGATCGCCTGGCCGGTGTGCTGCTCGATCGGCAGCCAGAAGCGCGCCTCGACATCGAGCTGCTCCGCGTGCGTGAGGCCCATCAGGATGTAGTTGTGGATGAGCTCGTGGTCGCGCAGCGGCTCTCCGGTGGAGTTCAGGCTCTCGAAGATCTGCTGGGCGTTCGCGGCCGCGCCGAGGGTGATCGAGACATGCTCGAGCTTCTGCAGTCCGCGCCAGATCTGCGGCACGTCCTCGACGTGCACCTGACTGCGGAAGAATGCGTAGTTGTCGTCGAAGCGCGACTCCCGGTCCGTGTCACCCCGGCGGTCCAGCACCACAGACTCGTACAGTCCGGCCCACGCATCATGCGGGCGCAGCTTGGTGTGCGAGGGATCGTCCTGGCGGACCAGCACTCGCTCGAGCTCGGCCGCCAGCGCCGGGTCGGTGTCCTTGATCGCGTGGTGGAGGGCTGCGACCAGGAGCATCAGGGTGGTGATGCGCTGCTGGCCGTCGATGAGCACGAGATCTGCGGCTGCGTCGGCTGAACCCTCCGCGGAGAGGATGGAGCCGATGAAATGCCGATGGGCGTCGTCTTCGCGGGCCACGGCACGGATGTCGGTGAGCAGCTGCTCGCAGCCGCCGATGTCCCAGCGGTACTGCCTCTGATACACCGGCACCACGATCGTCGTCGACCCGGCTGCGAGCCATTCGATCGTGTTGACTGCTGTCGCCTCGACGTTGGTCGCAGTGCTCATGCTGGTGTCTCGTCCTCCCGTAGTGCGCGGCGCCGAGGACTCGCCGGGCGCCCCGATCAGTCTATTCGCTCTCCGCGGCGGCCCTCCGGGGAACGCGCGGGCTTCGCTGTTAGGCTTGCCTTATCAGGGCCTGTTAAAACGTGCTGGCCCCCGATGAAAGGACATGAGTCAGATCATGGGATACATCAAATCCGCTGCCCTCGAGGAAAAGGGCTTCGTCGTCCTCGACAGCTACAACCAGGAACTCGACCCCGAAGAGTGGCTGGACATCGAGTACAACGACTGGAAGTCCTCCGGCGACACGCGGTTCGCGCCGCTCGCCAGCGCATTCGGCGACATCGAGTGCAACGGCTTCTGGAACCACAAGCCGCCGCGCACCGACAAGGACGGCGTCTGGATCGACTCGCAGGTGGCGAAGGCCCCGAACCTGACGCGTCGCGCACAGGAGCCGGGCGCCAACGTCGGCCGCTGCCGCGTCATCGAACTGCAGCCCACTCCCTACGGCGAGTGCCTCTACAACCTGCACCAGGATGACAACAACCGACTGAATCCCGACGGCACCGGCTGGGTCGTGCGCGGTTTCTTCAACCTCTCCGACGACAAGGACAGCTACTTCGTCCTGCGCGAGAACCGCACCGATCCGAGCATCGAGTACCGCATCGCCCTCCCGGCCGGCGCGCAGCTCATCGTCGACACCCAGCGCCTGTGGCACGCGGCGACGCACAACGGCACCGAGCCGCGCTACTGCCTGATCACCTCGTGGACCTCGGGTCCTGAACTCGACGCGTACATCGAGAAGTACAACGGCACCGACGACGTCCCCAACTACGAGGTCGCTCAGGACGTGCTCGAAGCAGGCTACGCCGAGCAGGCACGCAAGGATGCCGCCCGCGCCGCCTACTACGCCGCCAAGGGCCAGCAGGCCAAGCTGGCGATGAGCGAGGCCTGACCTCTCGACACGCTCAGGACGTCGTTCCTGAGAGGAAGCCCCGGTCGCGAGACCGGGGCTTCCGTCGTCTGAATCACACGCTTGTTATTTCGGCCGGACTGGGCGAGAATGGGCGCACAACCGCATATTCTCGCCACTTCGTTGGCTCAGGTCGTTGGGGAAGACGCACCTGATGAAACGGAGAGATCATGGCGACGGCTTACGCACGCGGAGTGGTGTACATCCACTCCGCACCCCGCGCGCTCTGCCCGCACCTCGAATGGGCGGTGGGTCGCGCTATCGGTCGCGCGGTGAACTTCGACTGGATCGAACAGCCCGTCCTCGAAGGCGCGCAGCGCGCGGAGTTCTACTGGGACGGCCCCGTCGGCACGGGCGCTGTGCTCGCGACCGCCATCCGCGGGTGGGAGCACCTGCGCTTCGAGGTCACCGAGGACCCCACGCCTCGCAGCGACGGAGGCCGCTGGTTGCATACGCCCGACCTCGGCATCCACTACGCGCAGATGGATGCCGCGGGCAACATCGTCATCGGCGAGGATCGCATCCGCTACGCGATGGAGATCGCCGCCGGCAGTGCCGTCGAACTCCAGCGGGAACTCGACGTCGCGCTCGGCTCCGTCTGGGACGAGGAGCTGGAGCCCTTCCGCCACGCCAGCGACGACGCGCGCGTCGTCTGGCTCCACAAGGTGGGCTGATCGCCTGCGGTGATCAGCCCCGAGGCCCGGAGCGGGGGAGGCGTGAGTATCGGATGCCGGTGAATCTTCCCGGACGCTGAGAAGACGTATCCCCACTCTCCGCTCGACGAGGACCCCGCCCCGATCGGGGCGGGGTCCTCGTCGCATTCAGACCACAGCCGAGCGGGGCAGATCTCCGAGAGCCCCCCGATCGCTCTGGGAGACGTGCTCCCATGCGACGCGGAGTCGCGCCATCGCGTCCGCGGCCTGCGCCGGAGGGTACGAGATCGGTATGCGCATCCGGCGTTCGAGCACGCCGCCCGTCGTGAAGCGCGGGCCGGGCGGCAGGATCAGCTGCTGTTCGCGTGCGGCGAGCGAGAGCGCCGTCGAGATCGGCGCCCCCAGGTCAACCCATGCCGAGAGTCCTCCCGGTGTGGACGGCATTCTGAGGCCACCGATGGCGGCCAGGCCGTCGGCCACGGCAGAACGCCCCGCACTCAGGCGTGCGCGGACGTGGGCCTTCAACGACGGCAGATCGGCGAGCAGCTCGGCGGCGATGCACTGCTCCAGCAGCGCGGTGCCGAGATCGTACGAGGAACGCAACGCCAGGAGGCGTCCGACGAGCCGTCGATCCGCACGGATCCAGCCGATGCGGAGCCCGCCCCATGCCAGCTTCGACATCGAGCCGATGGTGATGACGCTGGGGCTGAACGACGCCATCGGCGCCGGCGACCACCCGCGATCGATGTCGAGTTCCGCGGTCGTCTCGTCGACGATCAGCAGGGTGCCGGCGCTGCGTGCCGTCGCGGCGACGAGGTCCCGTTCGGCATTCGTCATCGTGGCCCCGGTGGGATTGTGGAAATCGGGGATCAGGTAGGCCGCCTGCGGCCGGGCGCTCAGCAGCACGCCGGTGAGGTGCCCGGGATCCCAGCCGTTCTCGTCGACGGGCGTGGGCTGCGTGCGGTACCCGTGGCGTCGCAGGGCTTCGATCGCGTGCGGAAACGTCGGCTGCTCCACCAGCACGCGGTCTCCGCGCCGGCCGACGGTCGTGAGGACGAGGTTGAGCGCGTGCATCGCTCCGGCGGTGATCACGATCTCGTCGGCTGAGGTCGCCGCTCCGCGCTCCGTGAAGCGTCGCGCCACCGCCTCACGGAGTTCCGCAAGCCCCTGCAGTTCGTAGCCGCTCGAACCTCGGAGAGCCGCCAGGCGAGGGAGCGAGCGGACTGTCGCATCGTAGAGACCGGGAGTCGAGTCCATCGAGGCGATCGACATGTCGATCGCCGTCTCGCTGGCGATCGGGGCGGGTGCGAGGTAGCTGTGAGGGAGGGTCACCCGCGTCCCGCCGCCGTGGATCCGGTCCACGTACCCCTCGGCGTCGAGGATGTCGTACGCCCGCGTGACGGTGGAACGGGATCGCTGCAGTTCTACGGCGAGTGCACGCTCGCTGGGCAGTCGTTCTCCCACGGTCAGGCGCCCGTCGAGGATCAGTGCGCGGATCTGAGCCGCGAGGCGAGAGGCGCTGTACCCGGAGACGTGCCGTGCTCCGAGCAGTTCGGTCAGTCGAGATCCCATGCACCCATTCTCTCGCAAAGTGGCACGAGATGATCAGACCACTTTGCGTCCAGTGGCCTCAGAATCCGATACCGGAGGACCGGCACGATAGGAGAATGCTCCTGCGCACCGTCTTCCTTCCCGTCACCGCCACCAGTCGGCGGGATCTCGTCGAGAGGATGCTCCAGCTCCTCGTCGGCCTGCTCCTGTACGGGGTCGCCCTGGGACTGATGGTGCGGGGCGGCATCGGTGTGGCACCCTGGGACGTCCTCTCGCTCGGAATCACCGGCCGCACGGGCATCGGGTACGGGCTGATCACGAACCTCGTCGCGATCGCCGTGCTCCTGCTGTGGATCCCGCTGCGGCAGCGCCTCGGTCTGGGTACGGTCCTCAACGCGTTGCTGGTCGGCCCGAGTGCGGACCTGACCCTCTGGCTGCTTCCGCCGGTGCCCTCGGTCTGGGTCGGAGCGCCGCTCTTCGTCGCGGGGCTCGTCCTGCTGTCCTTCGCCACCGGGCTTTACATCTCGGCGGACTTCGGTCCCGGCCCACGGGACGGCCTGATGACCGGGCTGGTCCGTGTCACCGGATGGAAGGTGTGGATCGTGCGCACGCTCATCGAAGGCAGCGTGCTTCTCATCGGCTTCCTGCTCGGAGGCCCTGTCGGCGTCGGCACCGTGCTGTTCGCCCTGGGCGTGGGCCCGCTCATCGGATGGTTCCTGCCGCGCATCAGACGGCCTCGCGAGGAGCGCTCGCGTCGGCTCGCAGCTACAACGTCGCGCTGACCTCCGACAACACGAACGGAAGAGGCCCCGGGAGATCGCTCCCGGGGCCTCCTGCGCGTATGCGATCCCTCAGTCGGCGTTCGCGAAGACGGCGACGGCATTGTGCCCGCCGAAGCCGAACGAGTTGCTGATCGCGATCTGCGGCCCGTCGCCGAGCGGAGTCGGTTCGCCCGAGAGGCGGAACGGCACGGCCGGATCGGGCTCGGTCATGTTGATCGTCGGCGGGGCGACACGATCGCGCAGGGCGAGGAGCGAGAAGATCGCCTCCAGCGCGCCGGTGCCGCCGAGCAGGTGGCCCGTGGACGCTTTGGTCGCGGAGACGGGGATCTCATCGAGTCGGTCACCGAAGACCTTCTTGAGAGCGACGTACTCGTTGGGATCTCCGACCGGGGTCGAGGTCGCGTGCGCATTGATGTGGGTGACCTGATCCGGCGTGACGCCGGCCTCCGCGAGTGCCTGGGTCACCGCGCGTGCGGCCCCGGTGCCTTCCGGATCGTTGCCGGTGATGTGATACGCGTCGGCGGTGACGCTGCCACCGAGCACGTACCCGTAGATCTTGGCGCCGCGTGCCTTCGCGTGATCCTCGGTCTCGAGAATCAGCACGGCGGCACCCTCGCCCATGACGAAGCCGTCACGGTCGATCGCGCCGGGGCGGGAGGCGGTCGACGGGTCGTCGTTGCGGCGGGACAGGGCCTGCGCCGACGCGAACGAGGCCATGGTGATGGGGTGGATCGCGGATTCAGTGCCGCCGGCGATCACTATGTCGGCGTCGCCGTCCTGCAGGTGATGGAAGGCGTGGATGATCGACTCGGTGCTCGACGCGCACGCGCTCACCACCGTCTGCGCGTACGCGCGCGCCTGGAACTGGAGCGAGAGGTTGCCGGCTGCAGCGTTGGGCATGAGCATGGGGACGGTCAACGGCATGACGCGCCGCGGACCCTTCTCGCGCAGGGTGTCCCAGGCGTCGAGCAGCGTCCACAGTCCACCGATACCGGTGGCGAAGTCGATGCCGAGGCGCTCGGGGTCCACCTCGGGGGAGCCTGCGTCGGCCCAGGCTTCGCGTGCCGCGATCAGCGCGAACTGCGACGACGGGTCGAGGCGCTTCGCTTCGTGGCGGGGCAGAACCTCTTCCGGACGGACGATGGCTTCGGCGGCGAAGGTGACGGGGAGCTGGTACTGCTCGACCCAGTCGTGCTCGAGGGTCCGGGTTCCGGACATGCCTGCGAGCAGGTTGGTCCAGTTGTCCGGAGCGGTCCCGCCGATGGCGGAAGTGGCGCCGATGCCGGTGACGACGATGCGCTTGGTCATGGTGTGGTTCCTTGTCGGGCGGGGTGGAGCAGAATTCGGGCAAGGCAGAGGATGCCACGCCCCGCGGATACGGGGGTGGCATCCCGTCGTGCTACTCCTGGCCCGCGACGATGAAGTTCACGGCATCGCCGACGGTCTTGAGGTTCTTGACCTCGTCGTCGGGGATGGTGACACCGAACTTCTCCTCGGCGTTGACGACGATCGTCATCATCGAGATCGAGTCGATGTCGAGGTCGTCGGTGAACGACTTCTCGAGTGCGACCTCGTCTGCGGAGATACCGGTCTCGTCGGTGATGAGTTCTGCGAGGCCGGCGAGGACCTCATCGTTGGTGAAAGCCATGTGGTCTTCCTCTTTCTTGCGGGTTGTAATCGGAACCGTGGAACAGTCTAGGGAAGGTCGGGCGTTCTCAGGGAAGCACGACGACCTGGGCGGCGAACACGAGTCCGGCACCGAAGCCGATCTGCAGGGCCAGTCCGCCCGACAGCTCGGGGTGCTCGGCCATCAGGCGGTGGCTCGCCAGTGGGATCGAGGCCGCCGAGGTGTTGCCGGTCGTCTCGATGTCTCGGGCGATCACCGTGGTCTCGGGCAGCTTCAACTGCTTGGCGAACTCGTCGATGATGCGCAGGTTGGCCTGATGGGGGATGAAGGCGGCGAGGTCGGATGCTTCGATCCCGGCCTTCTCGAGCGCCTGACGGGCGACCTTCGCCATCTCCCACACCGCCCAGCGGAACACCGTCGGGCCTTCCTGGCGGAGCGTGGGCCAGGGGGCTACGCCGTCACGGAAGTCGGTGAGCGTGTGGTTCATGCCCACGGCATCCGCCTTCGAGCCGTCGGATCCCCAGACGGCGGGGGCGATCCCCGGTGTGTCACTCGGGCCGATGAGAGCGGCGCCGGCGCCATCGCCGAGGAGGAAGGAGATGCTGCGATCGGTCGGGTCGACGACGTCGGAGAGCTTCTCCGTGCCGATGACCAGCGCGTAGCGAGCGGCACCGGCCCGGATGAGCGCGTCGGCCTGGGTCACCGCGTAGGAGTAACCGGCGCACGCGGCGTTGATGTCGTACGCGGCTGCCGGGTTCGCTCCGACGCGGTCGGCGACGATCGCCGAGACCGAGGGGGTCTGCTTGGGGTTGCTGATGGTGGCGACGATGACCAGGTCGATCTGGTCGGCGGGCACGCCGCCCTTCTCTATCGCCTCGACCGCAGCAATCGTGGCGAGATCGATGGCATCGGTCTCCTTCACCGCGCGAGCGCGCGTGATGATGCCGGTGCGCTGCTGGATCCACTCGTCGCTGGAATCGATCGGGCCGATGAGGTCCTCGTTCGGCACAGCGTTCTCGCCGCGCGCCGCGCCGTAGGAATAGATCCGCGTGAAGGCGGGACCGGTGATCTGAGTCAGCGTCGCGCTCATGCGGACTCTCCGTTCAGCAGCGCGACGGCCGCATCGAGGTCTTCAGGGGTTTTCACGGCGACGGTCGGGACACCGCGCAGACCGCGCTTGGCAAGGCCGGTCAGAGCGCCGGCCGGCGCGAGCTCGATGAGCCCGGTGATGCCGTGGTCGGCGAATGACGCCATGCAGAGATCCCAGCGCACGGGCGAGGAGACCTGATCGACGAGGTAGTCCAGAGCCTCGGCGCCGTCGGTGACGACGGAGCCGTCACGGTTGGTCCACAGCGTGATCTCGGGATCAGTGGGCGAGGTCTCCGCGACGGCGGTGCGCAGAGCCGCGACTGCCGAGGCCATGTATGCGGTGTGGAATGCGCCCGCGACCTGCAGCGGAATGACTCTGGTGCCCTTCACCGGTGCCTCGGCGAGAGCAGCGAGGGCGGGGAGGGCACCGGCCACGACGAGCTGGCCGCCTCCGTTGTAGTTCGCGGGAGACAGCTCGAGTTCCGTGAGCCGATCGAGGACGGCCTGCTCGTCGCCGCCGAGGACGGCGCTCATGCCGGTGGGGGTGTGAGCTGCGGCATCCGCCATCGCACGACCACGGATGCCGACCAGGCGCATGCCGGTCGTGGCGTCGAGCACGCCGCTCCCGACGAGCGCGGCGATCTCGCCCACCGAATGGCCGGCGATGCCCTCGGCCCGGCGACCGGCACGGGCGGCCAGTGCGTCCCCGGCGATCAGCGATGCCGCGACGATGAGCGGCTGCGCGATCCGGGTGTCACGGATGGTGTCGGCATCCGACACGGTTCCGTGCAGCTGCAGATCGACTTCCGCGGCCTCCGAATAGCCGGCGAGGCGTTCGGCCGCACCGTCCAGTTCGAGCCACGGGGCGAGGAAACCGGGGGTCTGCGAGCCCTGACCTGGGCATACGACGACAATCACACCCTCAGTCTGTCAATGATCGGAGGCGAGTGGTGGATGATCCATCACAAGATTGCGAGAAACCCTTGTGTGTGGCGCACAGTGCCGGCGTTCTCAGCGGGGCGTGCGGCGCAGGGTAGGCCGGCGCCGCACCTGATCGGCGGCGCCGATGGAACCGAGGATCAGCGCAGTCTGCAGGATCAGCGCTTCGCGCGGGCCGGTGGCGTCCCAGCCGATGACCTCGCTGACGCGCTTGAGGCGGTACCGGACCGTGTTCGGGTGCACGAAGAGCTCGCGCGCGGTCGCCTCGAGGGAGCGACCGTTGTCGAGGTAGCTCCACAGGGTCGTGACGAGATCGGTCGAATGGGCCTGCAGCGGGCGGAAGATGCGCTCGATCAGCGTCTGCTTGGCGAGGGGATCGCCGGCGAGGGCGCGCTCCGGGAGCAGATCGTCGGCCTCGACCGGGCGCGGGGCGCTTCGCCAGGCGCGGGCGACGGCGAAGCCGGCGAGTGCGGCGCGAGCGCTCTGGCTGGCATCGACGAGCGCCGCGACGGCCGGGCCGAGCACGACGAAGCCCGGACCGAAAAGCGGCTCCAGGCGCGCGGCGATCTCCAGGAACGCCAGTTCGTCGTCTTCTTCTTCGTGCTCCTGACCCGCGATCCGGGCACGGCCGAGCACGAGAACCAGACGCGAGCCCTGCACGCCGATCAGCACGTCGACCGCGAGCTTGCGTGCGGTGCGGCGCACCTGATCGACGTCGAACTGGGGAGGAGTCGTCCCGACGAGGACGGCGACCTCGCCGTGACCATGCCAGCCGAGTGCCGCGATGCGGCTGGGAAGCTCCTCGTCGGCCTCGCCGGTCAGGATCGAGTCGACGACCAGTGCCTCGAGGCGCGCATCCCAGAGTCCGCGAGCCTCAGCGGCTCGGGCGTACACATCAGCAGCGGCGAATGCCACGTCGCGCGAATACAGCAGGATCGCTTCGCGGATGTTGTCGCCCTTGCCGGCGACGCGCTCCTCGGTGACCTCGACGGTCACCCGGATCAGCTGCAGGGTCTGCTGCAGGCTGACGCTGCGCAGCAGCTCACGGGGAGCCGCGGCGAAGATGTCGGCCGCGATCCAGGGAGTCGAAGTCGGGTCGTCGTACCACTGGATGAAGGACGTGATGCCGGCCTGAGCCACCAGCCCGACCGCAGAGCGGCGGGCCGGTGGCATGTCGGCGTACCAGGGGAGTGTGTCCTCGAGCCGCTTGATCGTCACCGAGGCGATGTCGCCGGAGATCCGGCGCAGCCAGGTGAGCGTTGCGGCCTTGTCCATACCGCGCGAAGACGAGCCGGTCACCGAGAGCTCAGCTCTCGCCGCCCGCGTTGCCGCTGGTTCCGGCGTTCACGTCGTGCAGTCGGTACTTCTCGATGGCCTGCGCCGCGAGCGAGCGGTCGACGACGCCGTCCTCGGCGAGTGCCTGCAGCGTGCGCACCACGATCGACGGGCCGTCGATCTTGAAGAAGCGACGCGCTGCCGCACGCGTGTCGGAGAAGCCGAACGTGTCGGCACCGAGCGTCGCGAAACGCTGCGGAACCCACGGGCGGATCTGGTCCTGCACCGCGTGCATGAAGTCGCTGACTGCGACGACCGGTCCCTGAGCGCCCTGCAGCTTCTCGGTGAGGTAGGCCGTCCGCGGCTCCTCGTTCGGGTACAGGAAGTTGTGCTCGTCGGCGGCGAGGCCGTCGCGGCGCAGCTCGGTCCACGAGGTGACCGACCAGACGTCGGCGACGACGCCCCAATCGCTCTTCAGCAGCTCCTGCGCCTCGAGTGCCCACGGCAGTCCGACGCCGGAGGCGAACAACTGGGCGCGGTGGCCCTCGCCGCTGCCCTCGGAGACGCGGTGGATGCCGCGGACGATGCCGTCCACGTCGACGTTCTCCGGCTCGACCGGCTGCACGATCGGCTCGTTGTAGAGCGTGATGTAGTACATGACGTTCGGGTCGGGGTGGTTCCCGCCGTACATGCGCTCGAGGCCGCTGCGCACGATGTGCGCGATCTCGTAGCCGTAGGCCGGGTCGTACGAGAGCGTCGCCGGGTTGGTCGAGGCGAGCAGGTGCGAGTGGCCGTCGGCATGCTGGAGACCTTCGCCGGTGAGGGTGGTCCGGCCGGCGGTCGCGCCCATGATGAAGCCGCGCGCCATCTGGTCGGCTGCGGCCCACTGGGCATCGCCCGTACGCTGGAAGCCGAACATCGAGTAGAAGATGTAGATCGGGATCAGCGGTTCGCCGTGCGTGGCGTACGAGGTGCCGGTCGCGGTGAAGGCCGCGAGAGCGCCGGCCTCGTTGATGCCGACGTGGATGATCTGGCCCTGCGGGCTCTCCTTGTAGGCGAGGAGCAGTTCCCGGTCGACCGAGGTGTAGTGCTGGCCGTTCGGGTTGTAGATCTTAGCCGTCGGGAAATACGCGTCCATGCCGAACGTGCGGGCCTCATCCGGGATGATCGGCACGATGCGGTGGCCGAAGTCCTTGGAGCGCAGCAGGTCCTTCAGCAGGCGGACGAACGCCATCGTCGTGGCGATCTCCTGCGAGCCTGAGCCCTTCTTGGGAAGGGCGTAGGCGGAGTCATCCGGAAGCGACAACCCGACGTGGGTGGAGCGGCGCTCCGGCAGGAAGCCGCCGAGGTTCTTACGACGCTCGAGCATGTACTGGATGGTCTCGTCCTGCGCACCCGGGTTGTAGTACGGGGGAAGGTACGGGTTCTCCTCGAGCTGCGCGTCCGTGATCGGGATGTGCATCGTGTCGCGGAACGTCTTGAGGTTGTCCAGCGTCATCTTCTTCATCTGGTGGGTCGCGTTGCGGCCCTCGAAGTGCGGGCCCAGACCGTAGCCCTTGACCGTCTTCGCCAGGATGACGGTCGGCTGACCCTTGTGCTCGACGGCTGCCTTGTACGCCGCGTACACCTTGCGGTAGTCGTGGCCACCGCGCTTGAGCTGCCAGATCTGGTCGTCGGTGTAGTCCTTGACCAGGGCGGCGGCGCGCTCGTCGCGGCCGAAGAAGTGCTCGCGGATGTAGGCGCCGGACTCCGTCTTGAAGGTCTGGTAGTCGCCGTCCGGGGTGACGTTCATGATGTTCAGGAGCGCACCCTCGGTGTCGCGTGCCAGGAGGTCATCCCACTCGCGGCCCCAGACCACCTTGATGACGTTCCAGCCGGCGCCGCGGAAGAACGACTCCAGTTCCTGGACGATCTTGCCGTTGCCGCGCACGGGGCCGTCGAGGCGCTGCAGGTTGCAGTTGATCACGAAGTTCAGGTTGTCCAGGCCCTCGTTCGCCGCGACCTGGAGCTGGCCGCGGCTTTCGACCTCGTCCATCTCGCCGTCGCCGAGGAACGCCCACACCTGCGAGGACGAGGTGTCCTTGATCCCGCGGTTCTCGAGGTACTTGTTCGACATGGCCTGGTAGATCGCGTTGATCGGGCCGAGGCCCATCGACACAGTGGGGAACTCCCAGTAGTCGGGCATCTGGCGAGGGTGCGGGTAGGACGGGATGCCGAAGGGGGCACGCGACTGCTCCTGACGGAAGCCGTCGAGGTTGTCCTCGCTCAGCCGCCCTTCGAGGAACGAGCGGGCGTAGATGCCGGGGGAGGCGTGACCCTGGACGAAGATCTGGTCGGCGCCGCCGGGGTTGTCCGCACCGCGGAAGAAGTGGTTGAAGCCGACCTCGTAGAGCGCGGCCGACGATGCATAGGTGGAGATGTGGCCACCCACGCCGATGCCGGGGCGCTGCGCGCGGTGCACCATGACAGCGGCGTTCCAGCGCATCCACGCGCGGTAGCGGCGCTCGACTTCTTCGTCGCCGGGGAAGTCGGGTTCGTTCTCCGAGGCGATGGTGTTGATGTAGTCCGTGGTCGGGACCATCGGCACGTTGAGGTGCAGCTCCTTCGAACGCTTGAGGAGGCTGAGCATGATCTCGCGGCCACGTCCGTGGCCCTTCGAGTCCACCAGCTCGTCGAGCGACTGCTGCCACTCACCGGTCTCTTCCGGATCGCTGTCGAGGGGGCCCTGGGAGTACGGATCCTGGTCGTGGACGGTCACGGTGGAGCCTTTCGTCAAGCTGGCGGTTCTCGCCGGGAAACGGGAAGCGACGCGGGGGAGTCTTGTCGACTCGACACAACGCACGCCGGTTTCAGCCTAGCCCTCTTCCACGACGATGCGGATCACCGGGGCATGGATAGACTGATCGGGTCAGGGCCTTTAGCTCAGCTGGTAGAGCGCCACGTTTACACCGTGGATGTCGTCGGTTCGATCCCGGCAGGGCCCACACATTCTCGAAGCGAGCAGCTCCCGCCGCGCCGGGCGGGTACTGCCATGCTGTACCTGCGAGGATCGATGTGTGACTGAAACCCCGCTCTGGCTCCGACCGACCTCCAGCGGATGGCGGGTCGCGGTAGACGAGGCCCGCACCCATATGGACGTGCTGGACTCCGCAGGCACCGTGCAGGCCCGCGTGCCGATCAAACCGACGGAGACCTTCACCGGACCCTTCGCCGACAGGATGAACTCGACGACGAACAAGGCGTTCGAAGACAATGGTCCGCAGCTGACGTTCGCCCGACGCCCTGTTCCGGTCGAGCTGATCGGCACCGGTGACACCGGAACTCTGATCCCCGGCGCTGCGGACGGCAGGCGTTCGACCAAGAGCGTCGTGATCGAACTCCAGGGTCGCCACTACATCATGCGCCACACCTCCAGCAGCAAGGCCGATGTGCTCCGCGACGGCAGTCTGATCGTCAGATTCGCGACCGGGCGTCAGAACGGCGTGCACCGGTACCTGCGCAACGACCTCCTTCCCCTGGATCCGACGGACGAGATCGTCCTCACCATCTTCGAGAAGCTGGGCCGGCCGGGTCGCGCCGGTGCGATATCCGATTTCTTCACGGCGCTGTCGAACCTGTCCTGACGGAGAGAGAGGAAGCACCATGAAACGGCGAATCGTCATCAGCGGAGCATCCGGGCTCATCGGCTCTGCACTGTCGGAATCGCTGCGCGCCGACGGTGCAGAGGTGACCAGGCTCGTGCGTCGTCCGGCGCGTGACGGCTCCGAGGTGCAGTGGACGCCGGGGGAGCATCCGCTCGATCCTGACGTCCTCGTGGGGGCAGACGTCGCCGTCGCGCTCGGCGGTGCCAGCGTCGGTCGACTGCCGTGGACGCGTGGCTACCGGCGGGAACTCGTCCGCTCGCGCCTGCACGCCACGGAGACGCTGGCCGCCGCGCTGCGCGAGCTGGGAGCGGACGCTCCCGCTTTCATCTCGGCGTCCGCCGTCGGCTTCTACGGCTCGGTGCCGGGCGAGGCGCTCGATGAGAGGTCGGGCGCGGGCGACACCTTCCTCGCGAAGCTGTGCGTGTCATGGGAGGAGGCTGCGCAGAGGGCGGGCGACGGCGTCAGGGTCGCGCTGCTGCGCACCGCGCCCGTTGTGCACCCGCGGGGTGTGCTCAAGCCCCTGATCACTCTCACCCGGTTCGGCGTCTCCGGCCCGCTCGGGACGGGCACCCAGGTCTGGCCGTGGATCTCTCTCGACGACGAGGTGAGGGCGATCCGGCACATCATCGACGAGCAGCTGGTGGGACCGGTCAACCTGACGGGGCCCACTGCAGCAACCGCGAACGACATCGGACGCGCTCTGGCCCGAAGGATGCATCGGCCGTTCTGGTTGCCTGCCCCGGCGTGGGCGCTGCGTCTCGCACTGGGCGCGGCAGCGGATTCGCTGCTTCTCTCCGACGCCGATGTGCGACCGGCTGCGCTCGAGCGATCGGGTTTCCGCTTCACGTACGAGACCGCGCAGGAGGCCGTCGACGCCTCAGTTTGATGCCGGTCGCCGACGAAGTCGCCTCCCGGACCGCCGCGACCGCGGCGGTCCGATCCAGTCGAACGCCGCGGTCAGGACTCCTCGTGCGTCGCCGGGTCTGCGTCGAACAGCCGCCCGTCTGGCCGGCCGAGAGCCGTGATCGCAGCCACCTCGGCGTCATCGAGCGCGACGGAGGCCGCGGCGAGGTTCGAGATCTGGTGCTCCCGCGAGGAGGCCTTCGGGATCGCGACGGTTCCGCGTGCGACGTGCCACGCCAGCACGGCCTGCGCCGGCGTGATGCCGTGTGCGGCGGCGATCTCCGCGATGACCGGTTCATCGAGCACATCCCGTCCGCGGCCGATCGGGCTCCACGCCTCGGTGAGGATGCCGTGCTCGCGGTGGTACGCGAGCTGCTCGTCCTGCGGGAAGTACGGATGCGCCTCGATCTGGTTGACGACCGGGCGGACCCCCGTCTCGCGTTCGATGCGCTCGAGATGCTCGGGGAGGAAGTTCGACACGCCGATCTGGCGTACGGTGCCGCGCTCCTGCGCCTGCACGAGCTCGGTCCAGGCCTGCACGTACTCGTCTTGCCGCGGGTTCGGCCAGTGGATGAGGTGCAGATCGGTGATGCCGACCCCGAGGCGGAAACGGCTCTCCTCGATGCTGGCGCGAGCCTTCGCGGCGCGGTGGTGGCGACCCGGGAGCTTCGTGGTCACGATGATCTCGCTGCGGTCCACAGCCGAGTCCCTGACGCCCTGGCCGATCGCCCCCTCGTTCTCGTAGTTGAACGCGGAGTCGACCAGCCGATAGCCGACATCGAGGGCGCCCGCGACGGCCGCCGCTCCCGCTTCGCCGTTCAGGCTGTAGGTGCCGAGGCCGATGGCGGGGAGAGTGAAGCCGTTGTGGGCGGTGAACAGCAGGACGGTGAGGGACTGAGTGCTCACGGGTTCTCCTTTCGAGGCGGATCTTCAGCGTACGCTGGAGCGATGCGCGCAGCCGGTGACATTGCTCCCGGTGACCGCTGCCCCTGCTTCTCCGGGGACGTCTACAGCGCATGCTGCGGCCCGCTGCTGGGCGGAGCATCCGCTCCGACTGCCGTGCGCCTGATGCGCTCGCGGTACACGGCCTTCGCGCTCGGCGACACGGACCACCTGCGTGCCACGTGGCATCCGTCGACCAGGCCGCACGACATCGAGATCGACGACGGCCTGGTCTGGCGTCGCCTCGTCATCGTGGGCACCGACGGTGGCGGCCCCTTCGACAACGACGGGGTCGTCGAGTTCGAGGCGTTCTGGCGTCAGGGCGACGAGCGCGGTGTGATGCACGAGCGCAGCCGGTTCGCGCGAGTGGAGCGGCGCTGGCTCTACGTCGACGGCGACGTCACGCCAGCGACTAAGTTGGAAGGGTGAACGCAGCCCCGGAACACCAGCGCATCCTGCTCGACGTCGCCGACCTCGATCGGCGCCTCGCGCAGGCGGAGCGCGCTCGCACCCAGCCGACGCAGTCGTCGCGGATCAACGAGCTCTCCGCCCTCCGCCAGGAGCAGCTGCGTGAGCTCACCGCGCTGACCGGAACGCGTGAGGATGCACGCACCGAGCTCGTCCGGCTGGAATCCGACGTCAAGATGGCCGAGCAGCGTCGTGCCCGCGATGCGGAGCGCCTTGCCGCGTCCGCGAACTCCAAAGAGGCCCAGGCCCTCGAGCACGAGCTCGCCAGCCTGGCGAAGCGGCTCAGCGACCTCGAGGACGCCGAACTCGACGTGATGGGTCGCGTGGAGGATGCGGATGCCGCCGTCGCCGCACAGCAGGCGCTCATCGACGCGACGACGGCCGAGGGCACACAGCTCACCGTGCAGGCGAAGGCCGACGTCGCCGCCGCGACCGAGCTCATCGCCCAGCTCGGACGCGATCGCGCCGCCGTCGCGGCGCCGGTGCCGGCCGATCTCCTCGCCGAGTACACCCGCCGGGCTGCGAAGGCCACTGGCGCGGCACTCCTCACGAGAGGCACCTGCGAAGGGTGCCGCATGGTGCTCTCCAGCACCGACCTGAACGACATCCGCCGCGCGGAACCCGACGCTGTGATCTTCTGCCCGGAGTGCGGCTGCATCCTGGTGCGCACCGAGGAGTCCGGCCTGTGAGCTGCCTTTTGGTCGCTCGACGGCGGTGACCGCCCCGCCTCGACCGGCTCCCGAACGACGGATCGCTCTTGTCGAGACGGGACCGAATGCGTTCCTGGCGATCGAGTTCGACGACGCCGGCGGCGAACTGAGCCGCGCGGCGCTGGACGCGGAGGAACTCATCGACTGGGTTCGCGATCAGGAGGCGGCCCATTCGCCACGCTGGGTCCTGCGCAGCGCGCGGCAGATCTACCCGCGACTCCTCGCAGGCGGGAGTGCGCCTCGCCCGCACCCACGACCTGATGCTGTGCCACGCGATTCTGCGCGACACGGCTTCGGCGGAGCATCCACTGCCGCCGTCTGCGGAGTGGGTGCCGCGCGAACTCGTCGTCGAAGCGCCGGCCCTGTTCGATGTCGTCGAGCGCGCGGCGGCCGACCCCGTCGGCGAGTTCCTCGACCAGTACCGCGCGCAGCGCCGCGTCCTCGACGAAGCGACCGACGGGCGGCTGACACTCCTGTGCGCGGCAGAATCGGCGGGCGGACTCGTCGCCGAGGAGATGCGCGCGGCGGGTCTTCCCTGGGACGTGGCTGCGCACGAGGCGATCCTCACCGCGACGCTCGGTTCCCGCCCCGTCGCCGGTGGCCTGCCCAGCCGGATGGTCGAACTCGGCGATCAGGTGCGCGAGCTTCTCGATGACCCGACGCTGCATCTGGACAGCCAGCCCGAAGCTGCTGCGTGCGCTGCACCGGGTGGGCGTGCATGCGGAATCCACGGGCCGATGGGAACTCTCCGAGCACGATCATCCGGTCATCGCGCCCCTGCTGGCCTACAAGAAGCTCTCGCGGCTGCTCAGCGCGAACGGCTGGTCGTGGCTCTCCGAGTGGGTGCATGACGGGCGTTTCCGGCCGGTCTACATCACCGGCGGTGTCGTCACCGGGCGCTGGGCATCGTCGGGCGGCGGGGCGCTCCAGGTGCCGCGCAGCCTCCGCCCCGCGGTCAGAGCGGACCCTGGATGGATCCTGATCGTCGCGGACGTCGCGCAACTGGAACCGCGGATGCTGGCGGCGATGGCGCACGACGAGGCGATGGCCAGGGCGGCGCGCGGGACCGATCTCTATGCGGGCGTCGTTGAATCCGGTGCCGTCAGCACGCGCGAGGAGGCGAAGTACGCCGTCCTCGGGGCGATGTACGGCGCGACGACCGGTGACAGCGGCCGGCTCGTTCCGCGACTGCGCAAGGTCTATCCGCGCGCGATGGCGCTCGTCGACGAGGCGGCTCGCGTGGGGGAGGACGGCGGAGTCGTCTCGACCTGGCTGGGACGCTCCTCGCCGCGTCCGTCGTCGGAGTGGGCTGCTCTCCAATCGCGGGCCACCGATGCGGATGCCGAGGCGGCAGAGGTGACCGTCGCGCGTCGTCGCGCGCGGGATTGGGGCCGGTTCACTCGGAACTTCGTCGTGCAGGGCACAGCGGCGGAGTGGTCGCTGATCTGGCTCGCCGAACTGAGGCATCGTCTGCAGAGGCTTCCCGCCGCGGCGAGACCTGCCTCGGCATCCGGGCCCTTCGCGCACGAGGCGCACCTGGCCTTCTTCCTCCACGATGAGGTGATCCTGCACGTCCCGGAGGAGCATGCGGAAGCCGCCGCCGATGCCGTCCACGAGGCCGCGGCCGCAGCGACCCGGCGCCTGTTCGGCGCGTTCCCGATCGATGTGCCGCTCGACCTGCGGGTGGCGCGGTCGGCCGAGAAGTAGAATGGGCTTGCGAATGGGTCGACTGGACGGTCGCGTGGCGGGAAACCGCACCGAGGAACGTCCGGGCTCCACAGGGCAGGGCGGTGGGTAACACCCACCCGGAGCAATCCGCGAGAAAGTGCCACAGAGAGTAGACCGCCGGGCTCGTCCCGGTAAGGGTGAAAGGGTGGTGTAAGAGACCACCGGGGGCCGTGGTGACATGGCTCGCCAGGTAAACCTCGCCCGGAGCAAGGTCAGACAGAGGATGTTGACGCGGCTCGCCGAGTCCTCGGGTAGACCGCTGGAGCGGCACGGCAACGTGTCGCCGAGAGAGATGGCCGTCGAAGGGGCGAAGAACCCCGGAACAGAACCCGGCGTACAGGTCGGCCCATTCGCCTCGACGTGATGAAGGCCCCGATGATCGAGATCATCGGGGCCTTCTGCGTGAGAACCGGGGGTCAGTCGCCGGCGAGAGACGCCGCGCCGATGATGCCGGAGTTGTTGCGGTGGATCGCCGGGACGATCGGCGTCTTGAGCTCGAGCAGCGGCAGGAAGTCGCCCGCGTTCTTCGACACGCCTCCGCCGACCACGAACAGGTCGGGGCTGAAGAGGAACTCGATGTGGGAGTAGAACGCCTGCAGACGCTCGGCCCATGCTGCCCAGCTGAGGCCCTCCCGCTCACGTGCGGACGTCGCGGCCCACTTCTCGACGGAATCGTAGGTGCCGAAATTCAGGTGACCGAGTTCCGTGTTGGGAATAAGCACGCCGTCGTAGAGGAACGCAGAGCCGATCCCGGTCCCGAGCGTCGTCATCAGCGTGAGTCCGCGGACGTCCCTGGCCGCGCCGTGGCGGGCCTCGGCGACGCCGGCAGCGTCTGCATCGTTCACGAAGACGATGTTGCGCCCGAGTCCGTCGCGGAAGAACCGCTCCGCGTCGAAGTCGACCCATTCCTTTGAGACGTTCGCCGCGGACAGAGTCTTCCCGCGCTTCACGATCGCCGGGAACGCGACGCCGAGCGGCATGTTCGAGTCGTGCACATCAAGGGTCTTCAGAACCGTCTGCACCGCGAGGAGGACATCCTTAGGTGCTGCGCCTTCGGGAGTGGGTACGCGGACCCTGTCGGACGCCATGGTCCCGTGGTCGAGGTTGACGATTCCCGCCTTGATACCAGTGCCGCCGATATCGACGCCGATTGCTTGAGCCATGGCCGATAGCTTAGCGACCGGCGGTGGCCCGAGTAGGATCGTTGCAGTTGACGCGAAAGGGTACGACACATGTCAGACGGCGATCAGAAGTACTGGTACAACCTCGAGACCGGACAGGTCGAATTCGGGATGATCTCGCCGGCTGTCGACCGTGTCGGGCCCTTCGACACCGAGGCAGAGGCAGCTCGCGCACCCGAGACCCTGGAGGCGCGTTCGCGCGCCTGGGCCGAGGAAGAGGCGGCAGACGACGGCTGGGCCACCAGCAAGGATGCGGGCGCAGAGTAACCATGGACAAGCAGAGGGATTTCGTGCTCCGCACGATCGAAGAGCGCGGCGTGAAATTCGTCCGCCTGTGGTTCACAGACGTCATCGGCACCCTGAAATCCGTGGCGATCGCGCCCGCGGAGGTCGAAGGCGCATTCGCCGAGGGGATCGGATTCGACGGTTCGGCCATCGAGGGCCTGACCCGCAGCTTCGAGTCCGACCTGCTCGCGCAGCCGGACCCGACCACTTTCCAGACTCTGCCCTGGCGGGGCGAGATCGACCCGACCGCGCGGATGTTCTGCGATCTCACCACACCTGACGGCCAGCCGGCCGTGGCCGACCCTCGTCACGTTCTCAAGCGTGCGCTGGCGAAGGCGGCGGATGCAGGCTTCACGTTCTACACCCATCCCGAGATCGAGTTCTACCTGCTCAAGTCCTCCTCGTTCGGGCCCGAGGGTCCGGTCCCGGTCGATTCCGCGGGTTACTTCGACAACGTCCCCGGCGGCACCGCGCACGACTTCCGCCGTCGCTCGGTGCGGATGCTCGAAGACCTCGGCATCTCCGTGGAGTTCAGTCACCACGAGGGCGGACCCGGTCAGAACGAGATCGATCTGCGCTATGCCGATGCATTGACCACTGCCGACAACGTGATGACGTTCCGCACGGTCATCAAGGAGGTCGCGATCGAGCAGGGCGTGTACGCCACGTTCATGCCCAAGCCGCTCGGCGGGCAGCCCGGCAGCGGGATGCACACGCACATGTCGCTGTTCGAGGGTGACCAGAACGCGTTCTACGAGGAGGGTGCGAAGTACCAGCTCTCCAAGACCGGGCGTCATTTCATCGCGGGACTCCTCAAGCACGCCAACGAGATGGCTGCAGTCACGAACCAGTTCGTGAACTCCTACAAGCGGCTCTGGGGCGGTGACGAAGCACCGAGCTTCGTCACGTGGGGGCACAACAACCGATCCGCGCTCGTGCGCGTGCCCATGTACAAGCCGAACAAGGGCCAGTCCTCCCGTGTCGAGTACCGAGGGCTGGACTCCGCTGCGAACCCCTACCTGGCTTACGCACTCATGCTCGCTGCAGGTCTCAAGGGCATCGAGGAGGGCTACGAACTGCCGCCGGAGGCCGAGAACAACGTCTGGTCGCTGAGTGAGTCCGAGCGCCGCGCACTGGGCTACGCCGCGCTGCCGACGAGCCTGGATCACGCGCTGGAGTTCATGGAGGGCTCGGAACTGGTCGCCGAAGCGCTGGGCGAGCAGGTCTTCAACTACGTGCTGCTCAACAAGCGCAAAGAGGTCGAGGCCTACCGCAGTCAGGTGACGCCGTTCGAGCTGAAGAGCAACCTCGAGCTGCTCTGAACCCGCATGGCACGCCTGGACGATTCCGTCTCGCTCTCCGCGCTCGCCAGGCTCGGTTTCGCTGAGCTCAGCACCGCCGCGGACTCCCTGTCGGAGCTCGCGGCGCTACTCGGTCGTGAGCGTGCGCTGCTGCTGGAAGACGTGGGAGCCGCGGACCCGGACGCCGCCGTCGTCGGAATGCTGCGGGTCGCGCGCCGGGATCCTGGACCGCTACGCGCGCTGAGCGACGACCCTGCCGCTCGCCGCAGGCTCTGGCGCGTGTTCGGCGCCTCACAGGGCCTCGCCGGCTTCTTCCTCCGCCATCCCGGCGAGATCTCGGTCCTCGGTGTGGAGACCGACGAGCTGCCGAGCGCGGAGAAGCTGCGTGATGACCTGCTCGCCTCGGTCGGCGCGCAGGACGGGTTCGCTGACTCCGGCGACGACTCGGCTCTGGTCGCTCTGCGGGTCGCGTACCGTCGCAGCATCGCGGCGATCGCCGCCGTCGATCTCGCGCATCCGGATCCGACCGCACTGGTGGCAGCGGTGTCCGCCTCGCTGGCAGACGCCGCCGGTGCCGCGCTCGAAGCGTCGCTCGCCGTCGCCCGCACGCGTCTGCTGGCCACGAGGAGCCGAGAGGAGATCGCCGCGACGCTGCTCGCGATCATCGGCATGGGCAAGGCCGGCGCTCGAGAACTGAACTACGTGAGCGACGTGGACGTCATCTTCGTGGGCGGAACCGCGGACGAGGACATCCTCGCCGAATCCAAGGCCATCGACATCGCCACGCGGTTGGCTCGCGAGACCATGCGCGGCCTCAGCGGCATCGAGGTCGAGCCTCCGCTGTGGGAGGTCGACGCCGCCCTGCGCCCCGAGGGCAAGCAGGGCGCGCTGGTGCGCTCGCTCGCCTCCCACCTGGCCTACTACGACCGCTGGGCGAAGAGCTGGGAGTTCCAGGCACTCCTGAAGGCCCGCCCTCTCGCCGGTGATCCGCAGCTCGGCGCCGAGTACATCGCCGCGGTGCAGCCGAAGATCTGGTCCAGTGCCGCGCGCGAGGACTTCGTCGACAGCGTGCAGCGGATGCGTGAGCGCGTCATGGAGCACATCGATCCGGAGGATGCGCCGTATCAGCTCAAGCTGGGTTCCGGCGGCCTGCGCGACATCGAGTTCACGGTGCAGTTACTGCAGCTCGTGCACGGACTCACCGATGCGTCACTGCGCACCCGCGGGACCCTGGAGAGTCTCGATGCGCTCGTCGAAGGCGGGTACATCGGACGCGCGGAGGCGTCGACGTTCGCCGACGACTACTGCGTCCTGCGGCTCATGGAGCACCGTCTGCAGCTGCGCGAGCTCAGCAGGACGCACCTCATGCCGCGCACGCCGGCGGGGCTGCGCATCCTCGCCCGCGGCAGCGGCCTCGCCGATACCGGAGAGGGCATCTGGGAGCGCTGGGAGCATGTCCGCCGTGAGGTGCGCGACATCCATACGCGGCTCTTCTACCGCCCTCTGCTGAGCGCGGTCGCCTCGCTGCCGGAAGAGGAGCGCACGCTCTCCACGGAACAGGCGCGCGATCGACTCGCCGCCATCGGCTTCCGAGACCCGGCAGGCGCACTGCGCCACATCGGCGCCCTCACCACGGGCCTCAGCCGCAAGGCGACGATCCAGCGGCACCTGATGCCGATCATGGTGCGCTGGTTCGCGGACGGCAGCGACCCGGACTACGGCCTGCTGGCGTTCCGCCGCATCAGCGAGCGCCTGGGGGACACCCCGTGGTTCCTCCGGATGCTCAGGGATTCCTCGGGAGCCGCCGAGAGCCTCACGCGGCTGCTGTCGTCGTCGCGTTACGTGGGCGAGCTCATGGACGGCTTCCCCGAGTCCGTCGCCTGGCTCGACAGCGCCGAGTTGCTCACACCACGCGGACAGTCGGCGCTCGACGAGGAGGCCAGGGCCATCCAGACCCGCCACGACACGGTGGGCGATGCGCTGCGCGCGGTGCGGGCACTCCGCCGCCGCGAGCTGCTGCGCACGGCCATGGGAGGTGTGCTCGACGTGCTCTCGATCGAGCAGATCGCGACAGCGCTCACCGAGATCACCGATGCGACGATCCAGTCCGCACTGCGTGCCGTCCGTCGCGAGATCGTTCCGGCGGAGGACGATGCGCTCGACTTCGCCGTGATCGGGATGGGCAGATTCGGCGGCGCAGAGCTCGGTTTCGGGTCGGATGCCGACATCCTCTACGTGTACGACGCGAACGGGATCGACCCGCAGCGCGCGCAGACGCTCGCCACCCGTCTCGTCGCCGGACTGCGCGAGCACCTCACGGATCATCGCGTGCCGCTCGACCTCGACGCCGATCTGCGGCCGGAAGGGCGCAATGGCCCCGTGGTGCGTTCCATCGAGGCCTATGCGGAGTACTACCGGCGCTGGTCGCTCTCGTGGGAGGCGCAGGCGCTGCTCCGGGCACGCGGCGTCGCGGGGAGCCTCAAGCTGATCGCGAAGTTCACCGCGATGGCCGATGCCATCCGATATCCGTCGGCCGTCGATCTGCAGGGCCTCCGGGAGATCAAGCGCATCAAGGCGCGGGTGGAGGGGGAGCGGCTGCCTCAGGGCGCCGATCCTCGACGTCACCTGAAGCTCGGGCCTGGGTCGCTCAGCGACGTGGAGTGGCTGGTGCAGCTCGTGCAGCTGCAGCACGCGCACGAGGTACCCGGGCTGCGCACGACCTCGACGCTCGGCGCACTCGACGCCGCGGTCGAGGCCGGACTGATCCCGGAAGCCTCGGCGGAGCTCCTGCGCGAGGCATGGCGCCTGTCCAGCCGATTGCGGTCCGCGATCACGCTTCTGACCGGACAGACCAGCGATGTGCTGCCCACGGATCGCAGGCAGCTCGACGCCATCGGCCGTCTGCTCGGATATCCGGATCGTTCGGCGACGGAGGTCGAGGAGGACTACCTCGCGGTCACGCGTCGCGCCCGTCGCGCCTTCGAGCACCTCTTCTACGGCTGATCCGGCACGTCGCGCCCGACGGGTTGCACAGATCGACGTCGTCACCCAGAGTGAATCCATGACGAACTCGACCATAGGCGTGATCTGGAATCCCTCGAAGATCGACGAGGATGAACTGCGCACCGCGGTCGAGGCCGCATTCGAATCGGACATCGAGGTCCTCTGGTGGGAGACGAGCGTCGACGACCCCGGGCGAGGCATGGCACGTGAGGCCGTGGATGCCGGTTGCGACACCGTTCTCGCGGTCGGCGGTGATGGAACCGTTCGTGCGGTGGCGGAGATCCTGGCCGGTACGGAGGTCGTCCTCGGCATCGTGCCGCAGGGGACCGGGAACCTCCTCGCCCGCAATCTCGAGTTGCCGCTGGAAGACATCCCCGCCGCTCTCGCGCGGGTATCGGCGGTGACGCCTCGAGCCATTGATCTCGGCTGGGTCGAGGTCAATGGAGAGGAGCACGCCTTCGCGGTCATGGTGGGCTTCGGCATCGATGCGCAGATGCTGGTCGAGACCGATGAAGACCTGAAGGACCGCGCCGGATGGCTCGCCTACGTCGAGGCGATGGGTCGCGCTCTCGCCGGTACAGAGATGACGCCGATCACTTTGACCCTCGATGACCAGGAGCCGCAGAAGGTCGAGGGTCACACCCTCCTGATCGGGAACTGCGGGATGGTGCAGGGTGGCATCCGTCTGCTCCCCGATGCGACGCTCGACGACGGGCAGCTCGACCTGCTCCTGATCAGCTCGGACGGAGCGCTGCAGTGGCTCGACACGGTGCGTTCGGTGGTCTGGGACAACGGCATCCGTCGGTTGTTCGCCCCGGGCCAGGATGCGGTGAGCACGGACTCGACCAGCCACCTCACCGCGGAACGGATCACAGTCGAGCTCGCCCGGCCGCAGGCGTTCGAGGTCGACGGCGAAGAGCTCGGCGAAGTGACGGAGTTCGCCGTGCGCGTGCAGCCTGCTGCCGTCAGGGTGTACTGACGATCAGATCGCCGTCGGGCGGCACCGTCTTGCTGTCCTGGGCCGGGAACGTCACCTTCTGGATGATGATGATGACGCTCGCGGCGATGGGAATCGCCACGAGCGCCCCGAGGATTCCTCCCAGGGCGCCGCCGCCCACGGCGGCGATCACCACGACGGCACCCGGTACCGCGACAGCTTTGCTCATGATCCTCGGGCTGAGGACATATGCCTCGATCTGCATGTAGACGAGGTAGTAGATCGCAGCGATCAGCGCCATCTGCGGGTCGGTGATCAGGCAGACGAGCGAGATGATGACAGATGCGCTGAGTGTGCCCACGAGCGGGATCAGCGAGCCCATGAAGGCCAGGAGGGCGAGCAACGCCGGAACCGGAGCTCCGATGATGCTGAGGAAGATCAGGCTGAGGACGCCGTTGATGAGGGCAAGGCTCGCCTGGCCGATCACGTAGCGGCCGACGGCCCCGGACACGTCCTCGAGGAGTCCGCTGAACCGTGTCCGCTGGTATGCGGGGACGAAGCGGACCGCCGTGCGCTTGATGCCGCGCAGCGACGCCATGAAGTACAGGGTCAGGATCAGGACGATCGTGACGGCCGTGAAGCCACCGGCGATGCCGGCGCCGACAGCGAGGACGCCTCCGCTGATGTTCGCGAAGTTGCCCGGGTCCTGGATGAAGCTGAGGATGCCGTCCGCCGCTTCCTGGAATACCGATCCGAACTGCGCGCTCATGTCCTTGAACCAGGCGCTGGCGGTGATGTCGGCGACCATCTGGGGTCCGTCGTCGATCAGGTTCGTGATCTGCTCGACGACGATGGGCACGATGGCGACGATGATCCCTGCGAACACGAGGAGCACGGACGCGACGACGATCGTGACGGCGGCCGGACGTGGCAGTCTCGCCTCGATGAGGGTGACGATCGGGTCGAGTCCCAAGGCGAGGAAGAGCGCGACGCCGACGTAGACGAGCACGGTCGCCAGCTGACCGACCATGCTTCCGATGAGCAGCGCGACGAGGACGCCGAGGGCGCCGAGCAGTCCGAACAGGAACGGGTTGATCTTCCACGCCCCGGAGGACGACTTCCCGGATGAGGGGCGCTGATGTTCGACGGTCGTGACGGCAGCCTTGCGTCGACGCATGATTATCCCCCTGGTGGTTCCGATCCCGATGCAACATTTGAACTCTATGTCGATCCGCGGTCAAACCCCTTGACGAAGCGCCGGGAGAGACGGCGAGAGCCCGTCTCAGCGACGCTGAGACGGGCTCTCGGTGAAGCGGTGAATCAGACTCCGAAGTACAGCTCGTACTCGAACGGGTGCGGGCGCTGCGCCATCGGCAGGATCTCGTTCTCGTACTTGTACGAGATCCAGGTCTCGATGAGCTCCTTGGTGAACACGCCGCCCTCGAGGAGGAAGTCGTGGTCTTCCTCGAGCGCCGTCAGCGAGTCCAGCAGCGAGTTCGGAACCTGCGGAATGTTCTTGGCCTCCTCGGGGGGAAGCTCGTACAGGTCCTTGTCGATCGGCTCCATCGGCTCGATGCGGTTCTTGATGCCGTCCAGGCCGGCCATCAGCTGCGCGGCGAACGCGAGGTACGGGTTTCCCGAGGCATCCGGAACGCGGAACTCGATGCGCTTCGCCTTCGGGTTCGAACCCGTCAGCGGGATGCGGATCGCGGCCGAACGGTTGCCGGCGGAGTACGCCAGGTTGACCGGAGCCTCGAAGTGCTTCACCAGACGGTGGTAGCTGTTCAGCGAGGGGTTCGTGAACGCGAGCACGGCGTGCGCGTGCTTGAGCAGACCGCCGATGTACCAGCGTGCGACGTCGCTGAGCTGGCCGTAGCCGGTCTCGTCGTAGAACAACGGCTTGCCTTCGCTCCACAGCGACTGGTGCGTGTGCATGCCCGAGCCGTTGTCGCCGTAGAGCGGCTTCGGCATGAAGGTGGCGGTCTTGCCCCACAGTTCGCAGGTGTTCTTGACGATGTACTTGAACTTCAGGATGTCGTCCGCCGCGTGCACCATGGTGTCGAAGCGGTAGTTGATCTCCTGCTGGCCGGCGGTGCCCACCTCGTGGTGCGAGCGCTCGAGGATGAAGCCGGCGTCGATGAGCTTCAGGGTGATGTCGTCGCGCAGGTCGGCCGTCTTGTCGACCGGCGAGACGGGGAAGTAGCCGCCCTTGTACGGGGTCTTGTTGGCGAGGTTTCCGCCCTCTTCCTCACGACCGGTGTTCCACGCGGCCTCCTCGGAGTCGACCTGGTAGAAGCTCTCGCCGGCGGAGACCTCGTAGCGCACGTCGTCGAAGATGTAGAACTCGGCCTCAGGGGCGAAGTACGCGGTGTCGGCGATGCCGGTGGAGGCGAGGTACTTCTCGGCCTTCTTGGCGACCTGACGCGGGTCCTTCGAGTAGATCTCGCCGGTGCGCGGGTTGTAGATGTCGAAGAGCATCACGAGGGTGCTCGCCTCGCGGAACGCGTCGACGTAGGCGGTGGAGACGTCGGGGATGAGCTGCATGTCGGACTCGTGGATGCTCGCGAAGCCGCGGATCGAGGAGCCGTCGAACAGCTGGCCGTTGACGAAGAAGTCCTCATCGACGGTGGCAGCGGGAATGTTGAAGTGCTGCTGCACGCCGGGCAGATCGGTGAAACGGATGTCAAGGAACTTGACGTCGTTCTCCTTGATGTAGCTCAGCACCTCAGATGAATCTTTGAACATGGGTAACGACTCCTGAATAGCGGATCGAGGCTTCACGGCCACTCTGCACAGTACGGCGCGAGGGTTACCTCCCAGTATCCACTTTGTTTCGGGCGTGTTACGTACCCTCGGTAGGCTGGGCTGGTGACGGATGCTGTGAGCGCGTACCCCGGCGAAAGACTCGGACTCCCGCGGACGGGCGCCGGAAGCGTAGCCAGGGCCGGGCGCCGGATCGGCGCCCTCCTGATCGACTACACCGCCGCAACGATCATCGCGACGGCGTTCCTCGGTTTCGATCAGTTCGCGTTGCCCTCCGAGGCCGGGCTGACCCAGTTCACCCCGCTCGTCGTCTTCGCGGTGCTGCAGATCCTGTTCATCCCGACAGCCGGCGGCAGCCCGGGGCACCGCATCCTCGGAATGCGCGTGGTGCACCTCGACGGCGGCTGGGTGGGGCTGTGGCGTCCGATCGTGCGGACCCTCCTGCTGATCGTCGTGATCCCCGCCGTGATCTGGGACGAGGATCAGCGTGGGCTCCACGACAAGGCCGTGCGGACGGTCCTGGTCCGGGCCTGAGCTCAGTCGCGTCCGCGGTTACGGCGACGCGCCTCTCGCGGCGCCCTGCCGCCGAGGAATGAGCGGGCGGGATCGACCACGTATCCGCGGCGGAGCGCCTCCCGGCCGATCAGCATCCGAAAGCCCATCTCGTCACGGTTGCTGAGCGTCACTTCCGCCAGCACCTCGCGATCGACCAGGCGGATGAGGAGCTTCACGACGAGACGCTCCTGCGCGTGCCCTGACGAGCTGCGCACCGCGCGACGGTCGTGGACCGGGCACTCGACGACGACGGCATCCTCTTGACTGTCCTGCCACGGCTTGACCTGGAACCGCACCCAGGCGTCGCCGTCCCGCTCGAACTCGTGGATGTCGAACGCATGCAGAGAAGAAGTGCGGGCGCCGGTGTCGATCTTCGCTTTGAGCCACTCGACATCGAGATCGGGCAGGCTCACCCACTCGCGCCACCCCGTAAGGGTGTTTGAATGGGTTGACCTACTCACCTGATACATCCTGGCAGGAAAACTTCGTGAAGATCGCCGTGCTCTCCCGTGCGCCGCAGGCATACTCGACTCAACGTCTGCGAGCGGCCGCCCTCCAGCGCGGCCATACAGTAAAAGTCCTCAACACCCTCCGCTTCGCCATCGACCTCACCGCCGACGAACCCGACCTGCACTACCGGGGCCGGCAGCTCAGCGACTACGACGCCATCCTGCCCAGGATCGGCAACTCGATCACGTACTTCGGCACCGCCGTGGTCCGTCAGTTCGAGCAGATGGATGTGTACACGCCGAACACCGCGAACGGCATCTCCAGTGCGCGCGACAAACTCCGCGCCAACCAGATCCTGTCGCGCCACAACATCGCGATGCCGCCGACGGCGTTCGTGCGCAATCGCGCCGATGTGCGCCCGGCGATCGAACGCGTCGGGGGAGCGCCCGTCGTCATCAAGCTCCTCGAGGGCACCCAAGGGATCGGTGTCATCCTCGCGCCGCAGGTGAAGGTCGCCGAGGCGATCATCGAGACGCTGCACTCGACCAAGCAGAACGTGCTGATCCAGAAGTTCATCTCCGAGAGCCGTGGGCGCGACATCCGGGCGCTCGTCGTCGGCGACCGGGTCGTCGCCGCGATGCGCCGCTCCGCGGCCGGTGACGAGTTCCGCTCCAACGTCCACCGAGGCGGGTCCGTCGAGCGGGTCGAACTGGATCCCGTCTACGAGCGGACCGCGGTGCGCTCGGCGCAGATCATGGGTCTGCGCGTCGCAGGCGTCGACATGCTCGAGGGTGAGGACGGCCCGCTGGTGATGGAGGTCAACTCCTCGCCGGGTCTGCAGGGCATCGAGACCGCGACGAACCTCGACGTGGCGGGCGCCATCATCGACTACATCGCCGGTCAGGTCGCCTTTCCCGAGATCGATGTCCGCCAGCGGCTCACGGTCTCGACCGGGTACGGCGTCGCGGAGCTGCTCGTGCACGGCGCGGCCGACCTCATCGGCAAGACGCTGGGCGAGGCGGGGCTCTGGGAGCGCGACATCACAGTGCTCACCCTGCATCGCGGCGTCTCGGTGATCCCGAACCCCCGCAAGCACGTCGTACTGGAGGCGGAGGACCGCCTGTTCTGCTTCGGCAAGCTGGAGGAGATGCGCTCGATGATCCCCGAACGTCGACGGCGTCGTGCGAAGGTTCGCCGCTTGCCACGGGAGCCTCTCTCGGAGTGAGCGGAGACGGAAGAAGCGGCCGCGCCTCCGAGGAGGGCGGCCGCTTCTTCGTCCAGGTGAAGCGTCAGCGTGGACGCTGGGCGCGGGCCTTGGTGGGGTCGATGCCCTTCGGGATGGGCAGCGACGACAGCGACTGCGAGACCGATTCGATGCGGCGGATGACGGCCGCCATGGTGGTCTTGTCGATCGCCTTCGGCAACTTCTTGATGGTCTTGGCGAGCTGGCTGATCGGCACGTCGTCATCGCCGTGACCGACGTAGAGCACCGTCACCGGGACGCCCTGTGCGACGCGTTGCACCTTCTGGCGCTCCTCGTTGATGAGACGGGTGAGACGGCCGCGGGCGCCCTCGCCGACGACGACGACGCCGCCGCGACCGACGGTCCGGTAGACCGCCTCCTGCGTCTTCGGGTTGATGCCGACCGGCGAGTCGGACGCCTGCCAGCTGCGGCCGAGGCTGCTGCTGAGCACGTGGCCGGTGGCACCGGGCATACCGTCGATCTTCTTGTACATGGCGTTCGTGGACAGGCGCGTCATCAGGAAGAGCGAGCCGAGCACGCCGAGCATGAGACCGGTGATGCCCCAGAGGATCAGCGTCCACACCTGGAACGGCGGAATCACATAGCCGACGGCCAGGCCGACGAGTATGCCTCCGACGAGGATCGCGATCTGCGCCCAGGGCAGCCAGGCGTATGCCTCACGGGTGAACCTGAAGAGGGACTTGATCTGGGAGAAGAACCCAGGACGCTTCTCGGGGTCAGGAGCACGCTTTGCCATAGGTATCAGCCTACCGAGTCCGGGATGCTGCGGATGTCGGCGTTCGCGCCGGGCGGATTCGATTTTCGGTGCGCCGGGTCGTCCGACTTCTCCTGCACACCGTCTGATTCCGAGGAGTTCATCCCCATCGCGCCCTTCGGCCCCCACCGGGCGTGACGCTGCGCTGTCATGGGATCCATGGCAGATCGTGACAAGGACGGCGGCGACCGCACTCTCGTGCCCGGCGCACATCGAGTGATCCGGATGCTGGATGCGCAGGAGGGTCCGTTCGCCGGAGCGCTCGTCTCCCGCGGCAGCGGCATCGCGGTGCAGATCGACGCCGCGGCGCTCAGCGGATGGGACGGATGGGCGCATGCCGGTGCGGAGCACGTCGCGGGCCCGCTGGATATGGTGCGCCGGCCTGACGGACACGACGTGCTGCTGCCCTGGTGCTCGGAGCGACTCACCGCCTTCCTGGGGCGTCGTGCGGCGGCTGGTGTCGCTGTGACGGCGGGCGAGACGGCCACGCTGGTCGGTAGCCTGCTCCGCGGAGTCGATGAGCTCGACGGCGGTGCAGGCGTGGGCGGGGGCTGGTGGCTGACGGACGAGGGGCGCCCGGTCTTCGTGCTCGGCGAGGGCGAGAGCGCTCGGGAATCCGCAGCGCGCATCGTCGCGCGGCTGCAGGAGAGCACGACGGACCGAGCGCTGGCCAGGACGCTCACCGCTGTGCAGCAGGGGCTCGAACAGCCCCGGGTACCCCGCCGAGTGCAAGACGATTGGGAGCGGGAGCTTTTCGATAACGCAGCGCCGCGGCCACTGCGCCGCGAGGTCTTCGCACCGGAGCGGGCACGGGACATCGTTCCGCAGCGAGCTGTCTTCGAGGATGCGACCGAAGCGGCTCCGGGCCGCGGCCTGGCGGCAGTCGTGCCGGCGGTGGGCCGGTGGGCGCGGGAGCGGTGGCTGGCACTGTCCGCGGTGCGTTCCGAGGTTTCCCACCGGTCCCCGAAGTCGACGGGGAGAAGATCGGCCGGTTCCGGTCCTGCACCGCACCGCCGCCGAGCACTGGTCGTCGCAGGTGCCGCCGCCGCGGCGGTGCTGGCTGTCGGCCTGCTCTGGCCGACCGGCGGTGCATCCGAAGCCGGGGCGCAGACCGATGGTGCTTCGGATGCCGGGACACCACCGTCCGAGGAACAGGCGTCACCCGCGGAGACCCCGGCCCCGAACGCGGAGCCGGACGAGCCGACGGCGCCGACCGCCGAGACAGGTGCTCTGCCGACCGCGGAGAGCAGCGACCCGGTGTATGCGGCGACCGCTCTGCTCGCGGTCATCCGAGCCTGTGCCGAGGCGCAGGACGTCTTGTGCACCGCAGCCGTCGCAGAAGGCGCCGTCGGCGTCGTGGAGCGACTCGGTGGGATCGGGACGGATCGCGAACTGGCTCTCGTCGACGAGTACGGCGATGTCGCAGTGATCCGCGTGACTCCGACCGGGTCCGCTCCCGAGGAGGATGAACAGCCGGTGGCGGCATCCGAGTTGATGCTCGTGCTCGTGCGCCTCGACGAGAACTGGCTGGTCCGCGACGTCTATGACGTCGCGGACCAGCCAGGCTGATCTGTTCTCGGGATCTCGGGTCAGGCGCCCAGTGCGGCAGCGAAGTCCGCGGCCTCCAGGCGAGCCTTCACCGCGCCGAGGTAACGGGCGGCGTCCGAGCCGTCGATGATGCGGTGGTCGTACGAGAGCGCCAGGTACACGTACGAACGGATGGCGATGGCATCGGCTCCGTCGACCTTCACCAGACCCGGACGCTTCACGACCGTGCCGGTTCCCAGGATCGCCGACTGCGGCAGGAACACGACAGGCGTGTCGAACAGCGCGCCGCGGGAACCCGTGTTGGTCAGCGTGAACGTGCCGCCGCCGAGCTCGTCCGGCTTCAGCTTGTTGTCGCGGGTGCGGGCGGCGAGATCGGCGATCTCGTGCGCGATCTGCGCGATGTTCTTCGATGCGGCATCCCGCAGCACCGGCGTCAGAAGGCCGCGCTCGGTGTCGACGGCGATCGAGAGGTTCTCGGAAGCCGGGTACACGATGTCGGTGCCGTCGACCGTGGCGTTGACGATCGGGAACGCCTGCAGCGCCTCGGCGGCTGCGAGTGCGAAGAACGGCAGGAACGACAGCTTGTCGCCGGTCTTCTGCAGGAAGGACGCCTTCACGCTGTCGCGGTAGTCCGCGAGCTTGGTGACATCGACCTCGACGACCGTGGTGAGCTGGGCCGTCTGCTGCATCGAGGCCACGGCACGCTCGGCCAGGACCTTGCGCAGGCGCGACATCGGCTGGGTGGTTCCGCGCAGCGGCGAGACCTCGAGAGGTGCCGGAGCTGCGGCGGCCGGTGCTGCGGCAGGGGCGGCGGATGCCGTCTCGGCTGCCTTCAGCACGTCTTCCTTGCGGATGCGGCCACCGACGCCGGTGCCGGTCACCGAGGCGAGGTCGACGCCCTGCTGAGAGGCCAGGCGGCGCACGAGCGGGGTCACGTAGAGGCTGTCGCTCTCCGTGGGGAGCGTGAGCTTCGGAGCTGCGGGTGCAGCAGGCGCGGGTGCGGCAGGAGCAGGTGCGGCTGCAACAGGGGCAGCGGCAGGGGCTGCGGGGGCAGGAGCCGGTGCAGCGGGCACTGCCGGGGCAGGCGCTGCCGGGGCTTCGGCTTCCGGCGCGGCAGGTGCCTCGGGAGCGGCTGCCGGGGCGGCACCCGATCCGACGCGGGCGAGGACGGCGCCGACGGCGACGGTCTCGTCTTCGCCGGCGACGATCTCCTGCAGGACACCGGCGACCGGCGACGGGATCTCGGTGTCGACCTTGTCGGTCGAGATCTCGAGAAGCGCCTCATCCACGGCGACGGTGTCACCGACCTGCTTGAGCCAGCGAGTGACGGTGCCCTCGGTGACGCTCTCGCCGAGTTCGGGGAGCACGATGTCGGTCGCATCGCCGGCCGGTGCAGCGGGAGCGCCCTCGGCCGGAGCCGCGGGGGCCGCTGCCTCGGCGGCAGGTGCCGGCGGCTGCCTCGGCGGCAGGTGCCTCGGCTGCAGGTGCCGGTGCTGCCTCCGCTGCCGGTGCTGCTTCCGCCTCCGGTGCTGCCTCGGCCTGCGGAGCGGCGGCTTCCGGAGCATCCGCTGCCGGTGCTGCACTCGATCCGTCGCCGATACGGGCGAGCAGTGCGCCCACCTCGACGGTCTCGTCCTCGGCGACGAGGATCTCCTCGATCACACCGCTGACGGGCGAGGGGATCTCGGTGTCGACCTTGTCGGTCGAGATCTCGAGCAGGCCTTCGTCCGCCTGCACGGTGTCTCCCACCTGCTTGAGCCAGCGGGTGACCGTACCCTCTGTGACGCTCTCACCGAGAGCGGGGAGGACCACGGATGTGCTCATGACGGAGTCTCCTTCAGGAAGTTGTATGACGCTTGTCTAGCTTAGTGACCTGGTTGGCCTGTTGGTGTTCAGAGGGCGTGCAGCGGTTTGCCCGCCAGGGCGAGGAACGCCTCGCCCAGTGCCTCGCTCTGCGTGGGGTGCGCGTGGATGAGAGGAGCGATGTCCTCCGGGTGCGCCTCCCAGGCGACGGCGAGCTGGCCCTCGGTGATGAGTTCGCCGACGCGATCGCCGAGCAGGTGGACCCCGAGGATGGGGCCGTCCTTGAGCCGGACGACCTTGACCAGGCCGCCGGTGCCGATGATCTCGCTCTTGCCGTTGCCGGCGAGGTTGTACTCGTATGCGAGGACGTTGTCGGACCCGTGCTCGGCGACGGCGGCTTCCTCGGTGACGCCGACGGAGGCGACCTCGGGGCTCGAGTAGGTGACCTTTGGGATCTGCACATCCGGGATGTTCGCAGGCGAGAGACCGGCGATCCGCTCGGCGACGGCGATGCCCTGCTGGAAGCCGCGGTGCGCGAGCTGCAGACCGGGAACGATGTCGCCGACCGCCCAGACACCCGGAACGGCGGTGCGGAGATCCTGATCGACCGTGACGAAGCCGCGATCCAGGACGACGCCGGCCTCTTCGAAGCCGAGATCCGCCGTCACCGGACCGCGCCCGACGGCGACGAGGAGGTAGTCGGCGGTGAACTCCGTGCCGTCTTCGAGCGCGACGGTGACAGACGACTCGTCCTGTGTGGCGGTCTGGAATCGCTTGCCGAGGGAGTACTGGATGCCGCGGCGGCGGAAGGCGCGCTCGAGACCCTTGCTGAGGGCGATGTCCTCGTTCGGCACCAGGTGCGGCAGCGCCTCGATGATCGTGACCTCGGCTCCGAACGAACGCCACACGCTGGCGAACTCGACGCCGATGACGCCGCCGCCGAGGATGAGGACGCGCTCCGGGATGACATCGAGTGCGAGCGCGTGCTCACTCGTGAGGACGCGTCCGCCGATTTCGAGGCCGGGCAGCGAGCGACTGTACGAGCCGGTGGCGAGGATCACATCGGTGCCGACGTACACGTCATCGTCGACGGCGACGCTGCGGTCCGCCTGCAGACGGCCGAATCCGGGAACGGTGGTGATGCCGCGCGCCTTGACCAGTCCTTCGAGGCCCTTGAACTTCTTCGCGACGATTCCCTCGCGGTAGGCCCGGACGCCCGCTGGGTCGATGCCCTCGAGCGTGGCGGTGATGCCGACGTGCGCGGCATCCCGGACGTGCTCGGCGACCTCGGCCGCATGCAGGAGCGCCTTGGTGGGAATGCAGCCGCGGTGCAGGCACGTTCCGCCGACCTTGTCCTTCTCGATGAGGGCGACGCTCTTGCCGAGTTCGCTGGCGCGGATCGCCGCGGCGTAGCCGCCGCTGCCTCCGCCGAGGATGACGATGTCGAAGGTGTGCGTGGTCATGGTCATGCCTCCGTGTGGGATGCTGCTTCGGCGAAGGCGATGATCGATCGGACCATCGCCCCTGTGGGGCCCTTCTCGGTGAAGCCGTACGGTGCTCCGCTGTGTTCGCTGGAGCCCGCGATGTCGAGGTGCACCCACGGGATCCGTGGCGCGTCGTCCTCTGTCGACGTGCGTCCGACGAAACGGCGCAGGAAGAGGCCCGCGTACAGGGCTCCACCCATGCGGTCGCTCATATTCACGTTCTGCAGATCGGCGATGGGGGAGTCCATCGCCTCCTCCATGTGCGAGGGCAGCGGCATGTGCCAGGCCGGTTCGTCAGCGGTGTCGGCGGCCGCGAGGAACCGGGCGACGGTCTCGTCATCGCCGAAGACTCCGGTGAGACGGTGCCCCAGGGCGGCGACGATCGCACCGGTGAGCGTCGCGACGTCGATGATGACGTCGGGATTCTCGCGGCTGGCGGCGACGAGGCCGTCCGCAAGGACCAGCCGGCCCTCGGCATCGGTGTTCAGCACCTCGACGGTCGTGCCGTCGAGTATCCGCACCACGTCACCGGGGCGGATGGCCCCGCCCGACGGCATGTTGTCGGTGATACCCAGCCATGCGGTCACCCGCACGGGAAGCCCCAGCGCGGCGATCGCGCGCAGTGCGGCGAGGCTGGTGGCGGCACCCGCCATGTCGAACTTCATACCGACCATCGAGGCCGCCGGCTTCAGGGACAGGCCGCCGGTGTCGAACGTGATGCCCTTGCCGACCAGCGCGATGTGCTGGACGGCATCGGCAGGGGAGTACTCGAGCCGGACCAGGCGAGGCGGGCGCTCCGACCCCTGGGCGACGCTGAGGATGCCACCGAAGCCCTGGTCAGCGAGCGCCTTCTCGTCGAGGATCTCGATGGTCACGTCGAGGTCAGCCACGCTGTCGGCCGCGCTCTGCGCGAGCTGCGCGGGACTTTGCCATTCCGCCGGGATGAAGACCAGATCCTTCACCAGCGAGACGGCGTCGCCCACCGCGTTGGCACGAGCGACGGCCGATTCATCGAGATCGGCGTGCAGGATGACCGCTGCGGCGCGCGGCTTGCCTTTCTCCGCCTTGTAGTTGTCGAAGCGGTAGCCACCGAGAACGGCGCCTTCGGCCGCAGCATCCGCGAACTCCTCCAGCCCAGGAGCGAGAGCCAGCGAGACGGTCTCGAACCCGGTCAACGAGCGGAATGCCGTTCCGACGGCGTTCCGCACCGCGGCGGCGTTCGGCGTCTTGCCCGCGCCGACGACCGCGAACGGGAGGGCGGTCACGTCCGGCGCGTGCACGCGCACGAACGAAGAGGCGGAACCGGTGAAGCCGATGGCCTCGAGCGGCTCGGCGAGACCGCTGAAGGCGGCGATGGCCTCGGCCGATTCGGAGAGATCGGGGACGACGAGCACGGCGGCGTCTGCGGTGCTTCCGGGGAAAGAGTCGGGCGTGTGCGAGAGCACGGGAAGCGTCATGTCTCCATCCTAGGGATTGCGCACGCCTGGGAGCGCGCGAGGCGACGGCCGCGTGTTCGCTGTCAGCATGACCCGTCAGGGCCCCGGGCGGACGGCGCCTCGTAGCATGGTCCTATGCCCCTTTCCGGAGACCTTTACGAACGTGTCGCGAATGCGCCGGCTGTGCCGCGCGGACTCCCGCTGGTGATGCTCCTGACCGGGTTCACGGATGCCGGGAGCGCCGTCTCCGGCCTCATCGACCACCTCCGCGAGACGACCTCGCCGCAGCCGATCGTCGTGTTCGACAACGACGTGCTGCTCGACTACCGCGCTCGGCGCCCGGTGATCGTCTTCGAGCAGGACCACCTCACTGAGTTCCGTCCCGCGCGTCTCGAGCTGTCGCTCGCCACCGATGCGCTCGGCCAGCCGTTCCTGCTGCTGGCCGGATACGAGCCGGACTTCGCCTGGAACGCGTTCGCGAAGACGATCCTCGATCTGGCAGCCGAGCTCGAAGTGTCCGGGCTCAACTGGGTGCACTCCATCGCGATGCCGGTGCCGCACACCCGCCCGATCGGCACGACCGTCAGCGGCAACCGGCGTGAGCTCACGGTCGCGCACTCCGTCTGGCGTCCGCGCACCCAGGTGCCCGCGACCGCGGGCCACCTGCTCGAGTTCCGTTTCGCCGAGCGCGGCGACCGGGCGGTCGGATTCGTGCTCCTGGTGCCGCACTACCTGGCCGAAACCGAGAATCCGGATGCGGTGATCACCGCCGCCGAGCGCCTGATGGCGGCGACCGGACTTGTGCTGGTCATGGACGACGTGCAGGAGCGCCGCGACGACTATCTGGCCCGGGTCGACGAGCAGGTCCTCGGCAACGACGAGCTGCAGCAGATGGTGCACACGCTCGAGCGGCGCTACGACGCGTACATGGCCGGTCGCAATCCCGACGACGACTCCTACGACGACGGCGGGTTCAGTGAGCGCGATCTGCCGAGTGCGGACGAACTGGCCGCGGAACTCGAGCGGTACCTCGCCACCCGGCCGTTCGGCGACGAGGACAAGCCCGGCCGGAGTTGACCCGATTCCGACGAACTTCGGCGGAATGCGCTCGCTCCGTCTCTCGTGTGCGATACTAGGACTCTGACCCGTTGTCAATCGTTCTTTCCGGAGAACGGACTTGACAAGGGTCTTACTAGTGTCCGAAATGTCCCGGGGCGGATCTGCAGCCCCGTGAAAGGCGAAACGTGACTCCTGCCACGACCAACAGGTCCCGGACGAAGAAGACCGCTGACGAGCCCGAGCTCGACGCCGCAGCGGAGAAGGCGCCCGAGACGAAGGCTGCCGCCGAGAAGCCGGTGGCGCAGACGGCGGCGAAGCGTGCGGCGGCGAAGCGCGCTCCCGTCAAGAAGAAGAAGGCCGACGACATCGTCGAGGACGATGAGGCTCCCGCCGCTGCAGCCAACGACGTCGATGACGACGACGAGGACAGCAAGCCCAAGTTCACCGAGCCGCTGCCCACGGGCGCGATCGTCATCTCGTCGAACGACGATGAAGACGTCCCGGTGTACTCCACTCAGATCACCGGCGCCACCGCCGACCCGGTCAAGGACTACCTGAAGCAGATCGGCAAGGTCGCACTGCTGAACGCGGCCGAAGAGGTCGAGCTCGCGATGCGCATCGAGGCGGGCCTTTTCGCCGAAGAGAAGCTGTCGACGATGTCGAACGCCGAGCGGACGAGTCAGCTCGGACTCGACCTGCAGTGGGTCGCCCGTGATGGCCAGCGCGCGAAGAGCCACCTGCTGGGCGCCAACCTGCGCCTCGTCGTCTCGCTCGCCAAGCGCTACACCGGTCGAGGGATGCAGTTCCTCGACCTCATCCAGGAGGGCAACCTGGGCCTGATCCGTGCGGTCGAGAAGTTCGACTACACAAAGGGCTTCAAGTTCTCCACCTACGCCACCTGGTGGATCCGTCAGGCGATCACCCGCGCCATGGCCGACCAGGCGCGCACCATCCGCATCCCGGTGCACATGGTCGAGGTCATCAACAAGCTGGCACGTGTGCAGCGTCAGATGCTGCAGGATCTCGGTCGCGAACCCACGCCGGAAGAGCTCAGCCGTGAACTGGACATGACTCCCGAGAAGGTCGTGGAGGTGCAGAAGTACGGCCGCGAGCCGATCTCGCTGCACACCCCGCTCGGCGAGGACGGCGACAGCGAGTTCGGCGACCTCATCGAGGACACCGAGGCCGTGGTCCCCGCAGACGCCGTGGGCTTCACCATGCTGCAGCGTCAGCTCGAGCAGCTGCTCGACTCGCTCTCCGAGCGCGAGGCCGGCGTGATCCGCATGCGCTTCGGCCTGGGCGACGGCCAGCCCAAGACGCTCGACCAGATCGGCGACACGTTCGGTGTCACGCGCGAGCGGATCCGCCAGATCGAGTCGAAGACCATGGCGAAGCTGCGTCACCCGAGCCGCTCGCAGTCGCTTCGGGACTACCTCGAATGATGACGGGCGCACCTCAGGCGCGCTCCGCAGGCATCCGCTACGTCTTCCCGGTTCTGGCCGGGAAGCTGGCTCGATTCGCGACGCGTCTGCGGGGCGGCGGTTCGGCGTTTCCCGGGTATCTGACGAACAAGCTCTCTCCGTCACTGCTGCCCACCCTGGCTGATCAGTTCCGGTACGGGGTGGTGTTCGTGCTGGGCTCGAACGGCAAGACGACCACCACGCACATGATCAGCGAGGTGCTCCGCGCACACGGCCTGACGGTGTTCACGAACCCCACCGGAGCGAATCTGCCGCAGGGGGTCACGAGCGCGCTGCTGGCTGACGCTACCCTCACCGGCCGCATCCGTGCAGATGTCGCCGTGCTCGAGGTCGACGAGGGCTACGCCGCCGATCTGGCGGATCAGCTGTCGCCGGCGGTCATCCTGTCGCTGAACGTGCAGGTGGATCAGCTGTACCGCTTCTACGAGACCGAGCGCGTCGCCGACATGATGCTCGACGCCTCCACGCGGGCATCGGGCCATGTCGTCGTCAATCGCGACGACCCGTATCTCAGCAAGATCGACACGACGTCGATGCGCGGCGAGGTCTCCTTCTTCGGTGTCTCGCCGGAGCTGGTCGCCTCCTCCGCGCACGGTCTCGCCAATGCGGCGGACACCCGTAGCGGCAACACGGGCACGCTGGCGCGCGACGCGTTCGCCGAGGTGCTCAGTGCGCAGGGACGCGAGGTCGCGGTACGCGTCGGGGATGCGGAAGCGGAGATCACGCTTCCCGCACGCGGACTGCACTACGCGGCGGATGCGGCTGCCGCACTCACCGTCGCGGCGCGCGTGCTCGGCTCGGACTTCTCCGTCTCGAAGGCGGCGACCGGGTTCGCCCGGATGGCCCCGGCCTACGGGCGCGGCGAGGTCATTCCGCTGCGGCGCGATCCGGCCGGCGAGCAGGTCGAGTTCGTGATGTTCAAGAACGCACCGAGTCTGCAGATGAACCTCGATGCGCTCGACGGATCGCCCGAGCGAGCCCTGATGGCCATCGACGAGGGAACCCCCGACGTCTCCTGGCTGTACGACGTGGACTTCGACGCGCTCCGGCGCGTGGACGTCGTCACCGGTGAGAAGGCCAGCCAGCTCGCGCTGAGTCTCGAGCACGCCGGCGTCGAGATCGGAGTCGTCGAACCCGACATGGAGAAGGCGGTCGCGTTGATGCGCGCGCTGGAGCCGGCACCGTCCGGACGTCAGACCTGGTTCGTCAACTACGAGCTGATGATGATCGGCCGGAAACTGCTCGGTCACGGAGACCAGGAGGTTGCACGCCGATGAGCGAGTCAGTGCGAATCGTCCAGCTCTATCCCGTCGAGCTCGGCATCACCGGTGATCGCGGGAACGTCCGCGCCCTGCAGGTACGTCTGGAACGAGGCGGGGTCGCTGTCGAGGTGCAGCGCGTGGGCACAGGCGACGCGATTCCTGCCGACACGGACATCCTGATCTGCGGCAACGGTCCGCTGTCGGCGATGCGCGGCGTGATCGACGACCTGCGTGATCGTGCCGCCCAGCTGGAGACCTTCGTCGACGAAGGCGGTTCGCTGCTCGCCGTCGGCGGTTCCGCCGAGCTGCTCAGCGAAGGAGTGGAGCCGCTCGAGGGCGATCCCGTCGCCGGCCTCGGGATCTTCCCGTTCACGGTTCAGCGCACGCGCGAGCGCAGGGTGGGATACGTCATCGTCGACACGCCGGACGGGCGGGTCATCGGCTTCGAAGATCACGCTTCGCGGTGGTCGCTCGGAAACGGCGCGCTCCCGTACGGAACGGTCTCCGCCGGCCGCGGCAGCTTCGAGCACGCCGGCTCGCGCGGTGAGATCGTCCGCCGAGGTCAGGCCTTCGCCACCAACGTGCAGGGGCCGGTGCTGCCGCTGAACCCGCGCTGGACCGACGCCATTCTCACCTCTGTGGCGACCCGTCGCGGCATCGAGTGGGCACCGGGAGCTGCCCATGCGCCGCTGGACGAGCACGCAGATGGCGCGCGCGCCGCGATCGAGCGGCTCGTGCACGGCAAGGACATCAGCTCGATCGGGCTCTGAGGTGATGAGCAGCAGTGCGCTTCCGCGGGCGGTGATCTCGCGCTCCGCGCTCAACGCAGCGGCCGTGGCGGCCGTGACAGCCGGCGGCAGTGTCGCCGATCTGCGTCGTGACGCCTGGGGACACGGCATGCTGTCGGTGGCTCATGCCGCCCTCGCGGCCGGCGCATCAGCCGTCCTCGTCGACTCCGAGGACGAGGCGGATGCGCTCGGGGCGGAGGGCATCACGGCGACCGTCGATGGCGAGGCCGACATCGACTCTCGCATCCTCTACGGACTGCCGGATGCCGCGGGACAGCTGATCACCCGACCGGTGCTGAGGCTTGCCGGACGAGTACTCTCCACGAAGCGTCTCCTGGCCGGTGAGGCCGTCTCCTACGGCTACACCCACCGCACCACAGAGGACACGACGGTGGCGCTGGTCTCAGGCGGATACGCGCAGGGGATCGTGCGCGCATTGGGCAACCAGGTGCACGTCGCCGTCGACGGCGAGCAGCGCCCGATCGTCGGGCGGGTCGCGATGGACGTGTGCGTCGTCGATCTCGGCGGTCGCGATGTCGCGGTCGGCACCGAGGCGACCTTCTTCGGAGGACCAGGGTCCGCCGCGCCGGCGCTCGCGCGGTGGGCGTCCGTCACCGGTTTCACCATCGCGGAACTCGTGACCGTGACCGGAACGCACGCCGAGCGGGAGTGGGAAGCATGAATCGGCCGAGCCTGCAGATCTCCCGTGCGCAGTTCCGCACGAACATCGCCGCGGTGGAGCGGCGGATCGCGCCGTCGACGCTGATGCTCGTGATGAAGGACGATGCGTACGGCCACGGCCTGACCTGGGCGGTGGAGGATGCCGCCGATGCCGGCGTCGCCTGGTTCGGCGGCTACGACATCGGCACGGCCCTGCGCATCCGACGTGCTCTCGCCGGCCCGCAGCGGATTCTCGCGTGGGCGACCTCGACCGACGATGAGGTCGCCGAGGCGCTGCTGCATGACATCGATCTGGGTATCGGCACGCACGAGTACCTGCGACGGGTGATCGCTGTCGCCGGATCGCTCGGACAGCGGGCGCGCGTGCACCTGAAGATCGACACGGGGTTGCGGCGCAACGGCGTCCTCCCCGCGGAGTGGAACGCTTTCGTCGCCGAAGCGCGCGTGGCGGAGGACGCCGGATCGCTGGAACTGGTCGGCGTGTGGAGTCACCTCGCGGAGGCCAGCGACGCGGAGGACGACGAAGCGCAACAGGTCTTCCTCGCCGGAGTAGAGGCGGTTCGCCGCGCCGGCGGAGCGCCGGAACTCCTGCACCTGACCGCATCCGCCGCCTCGTGGTGGCGCCCCGAGCTGCGGGGATCTCTGTCGCGGATCGGGGCGTTCTGCTACGGCATCCGCTCGGCGGACGGTCCCGAACTCGAGGGGATCCGCCCGGTCGCGACCCTGACCGCCTCAGTGGTACGAACTGATGACGACGGCGATGCCGTTCTCCCGATCGGCAGCTTCGATGGATTGCCGTCGACTCTCGCGGGGATCGAGGTCGGTACTCCCGCCGGCCCGCGCATATTGCGGCGGATCGATGCGACGACCTCGGTCGTGGCCGGGTGGCCGGGCGTGCAGTCGGGGGACCCGGTCAGCGTGTTCGGACCGGGAGATCAGGGAGAGCAGAGCGCGACGACGCTCGCAGAGCGGATCGGCACCGTCGGCGAGGAGATCCTCACCCGGCTGACGCCGCGGGTTCGGCGCACGATCATCTGACGGATCAGACCGCGTCGATCAGGCGAGCGGTCTCGTCGTGCCAGCTCGTGGCGATGCTGCGAAGCTTCTCTTCGTACTTGCGGCCGTGGTGGGCGCAGAAGAGCAGTTCGGAGCCGTTGACCTCGGCTGCGATGTACGCCTGAGCGCCGCACGAATCGCAGCGATCCATCGCGGTCAGGCGGAACTCGATGACGGAGGCCTCACGTTCGGTCGTAGCGTTCATCTCGGTGCCTCCTCGGGTATGGGTTTCATTGCTTGAATGTGCTCAATACAACCACGCCACAGCTGTACACATGCCCGGATCACGGCGTGTTTCGCTCAGCGCGTACGGCATCCGGCACGGCTGCATCACGGTGGGGAGTGTCTGCAGGGCTGGAGGGCGTCTCGAGAATAGAATCGTTGATTGTGACCGCCGAGTATTCCGCCCATCATCTCCAGGTGCTCGAAGGGCTCGAAGCGGTCCGCAAGCGTCCCGGTATGTACATCGGCTCGAACGGCTCGCCCGGGCTCATGCACTGCCTGTGGGAGATCATCGACAACGCCGTCGACGAGGCCGTCGACGGCAACGGCGACCGCATCGTGATCATCCTGCACGCCGACGGCAGCGTCGAGGTGCACGACCGCGGTCGCGGCATCCCGGTCGACGTCGAACCCCGCACCGGTCTCAGCGGCGTCGAGGTGGTCTTCACCAAGCTGCATGCCGGCGGCAAGTTCGGAGGCGGCTCCTATGCCGCATCCGGTGGACTGCACGGTGTCGGCGCCTCCGTCGTGAACGCGCTCTCGGAGCGACTCGATGTCGAGGTCGACCGTGGCGGCAAGACCTACGCGATGTCGTTCCACCGCGGTGAGCCCGGCAACTTCACGGACTCGGGCGAGAAGCGCCCTGATGCTCCATTCTCGCCGTTCGAGGACAAGAGCGAACTGCGGATCGCGGGTAAGGCGCCCAGGGGAGTCACCGGAACGCGCGTGCGCTATTGGGCCGATCGGCAGATCTTCACGAAGGATGCCGCGTTCCAGCTGACCGATCTGGAGACCCGCGCCCGTCAGACCGCGTTCCTCGTACCGGGGCTCGAGATCGTCATCAAGGATGAGCGCGGCGAGGAGCCGACCGAGAAGTCGTATCGCTACGACGGCGGCATCGCGGAGTTCGTCGAGTACCTGGCCACGGACGCACCGGTCACCGACACCTGGCGCATCCAGGGCGAAGGCTCCTTCAAGGAGACCGTGCCGGTGCTGCAGGCCGACGGTCACATGATCGCCACCGAGGTCGAGCGCGTATGCGCGGTCGACATCGCCCTGCGCTGGGGGACGGGCTACGACACCACGTTCCGGTCGTTCGTCAACATCATCGCGACGCCCAAGGGCGGCACGCACCAGCAGGGCTTCGAGCAGGAGCTTCTGAAGGTGCTGCGGACGCAGGTCGAGCAGAACGCACGCCGGCTCAAGGTCGGCAGCGACAAGCTCGAGAAGGATGACATCCTCGCCGGCCTCACCGCCGTGCTCACCGTGAATGTTCCCGAACCTCAGTTCGAGGGGCAGACCAAGGAGATCCTCGGTACTCCGGCCGTCCGTCAGATCGTCGCGCAGGTGGTCCGCAAGGAGCTGGGCGAGCGGTTCAGCTCGACGAAGCGCGACGACAAGAGCCAGGCGACGCAGCTGCTCGACAAGATCGTCGCCGAGATGAAGGCCCGCGTCTCGGCTCGCGCCCACAAGGAGACGCAGCGCCGCAAGAACGCGCTCGAGTCGTCGACGCTGCCCACGAAGCTCGTCGACTGCCGCACGAACGAGGTCGATCGCAGCGAGCTCTTCATCGTCGAGGGCGACTCGGCACTGGGAACGGCCAAGAACGCCCGCAACAGCGAGTTCCAGGCGCTGCTGCCGATCCGCGGCAAGATCCTCAACGTGCAGAAGGCCTCTGTCGGAGACATGCTCAACAACACCGAGTGCGCCTCGATCATCCAGGTGATCGGCGCGGGCTCGGGGCGCAGCTTCGACATCAGCGCCGCGCGCTACGGCAAGGTCATCCTGATGAGCGACGCCGACGTCGACGGCGCGCACATCCGCACGCTGCTGCTCACGCTGTTCTTCCGCTACATGCGGCCGCTCATCGAGGACGGGCGCGTGTATGCCGCTGTACCGCCGCTGCACCGCGTGATCGTGATGAATCCCGGATCCAAGCCGAACGAGACGATCTACACGTACAGCGAGCAGGAGATGCACGCGCTGCTGGCGAAGCTGCGCAAGTCGGGCAAGCGCTGGCATGAGCCGATCCAGCGCTACAAGGGTCTCGGCGAGATGGACGCGGAGCAGTTGGCGAACACGACGATGGACCGCGGTGGCCGTCTGCTGCGCCGGGTGCGCATGGAGGATGCCGAGGCCGCGGGGCGCGTGTTCGAGCTGTTGATGGGCAACGAAGTCGCTCCGCGGCGCGAGTTCATCATCGACTCGTCCGACCGGCTCTCGCGCGAGGCCATCGACGCCTGATCATCGCGCATCGGGCGGCGGTAGTTTCTGGATTCCGCGGCGCCGGATGCTGCCTAAGCGGGCCTCCCGGGGGCCGGATGCAGAGCATCCGACCAGCCCTGCCGGATGGCCGTCACCGTCTCATCGAGCGTCCAGATGCTGGTATCGAGCCGCAGGCCCGGAGAATCCCATGCATCCTGATCGGCGCGCAGATGAGCCCAGAGGTCGGCGACGTTCTTGTGCCGACCGGCATCTCGGGCGGAGATCACCTCCGGTGAGGCAGTCAGCAGGAAGAAACGCAGCTCGGTTGCCAGGCCCGCGAGATACACGTCCAGAAGGCCGGGCCAGAGCACGACGTCGGAGACGACGACGTCGAAATCCGCCGCGGCGAAGTTCCGGGCGAGGGCCATGATGTTGTGACGCCGCAACGCGAGCTGTCGCTCGGACTCGTCACCCGGCTCATCACCGGGCAGAACGAGTCCCGAGATGATGAAGCTCCCCGATGTCGTCCGTGTCGAGGTGGACACCACGCGGAAACGTCGAAGCCAGCGTTCGCGCCACGGTCGTCTTCCCGACACCGGGAAGCCCCGAGACGAGCGTGACGGTGCCGGTCATCAGATCAGGGTGCGGCCGATGGAGCCGATGACCGCGTCGACCGGCTGGCCCGACGCATCACGTCGTGCACCGGACTCCGGCAGCTTGCGCACGGCTCCGGTCGGGTCGACGGCCTGCGCGGGAGCGGGACCGACCCACGCGACGCTCAGGCGATCCTCGCCCTTCAAGAAGGAGTGCGCGCGCACTCCGCCGGTCGCCCGTCCCTTGGCGGGGTACTCGGTGAAGGGCGTGACCTTCGCGCGTCCCGCGTCAGTGCCCGGGAGGATGCTCTCGGCGCCGGAGACGGTGGCGACGACGGCGTCGGTGTCGGCCGTCACGGCGCTGAAGAACAGCACGGATGCTCCGGAGCCGAGCTTGATCCCCGCCATGCCGCCCGCCGCCGCACCCTGCGGACGCACGGCCGAGGCCGAGAATCGCAGCAGCTGGGCGTCGGTCGTCACGAAGACGAGTTCGGAGTCGTCGGGTGCTTCGGCCGCGCCGACGACCGCGTCGCCCGGCTTCATGCCGATGACCTCGAGGTCGGGACGGACCGGGAGGGTCGTCGGGACGATGCGCTTCACGATGCCCTGCGCGGTGCCCAGTGCGATCGGGACGTCGCTGTCGAAGCGGACGAAGGCGAGGATGCGCTCCGCGCGATTCGTGATGCCGAGGTAGTCGCGCAGCGGTGTGCCCGCGGCGAGCTGCACCGAGCTCGCCGGAACCGACGGTAGGTCGACGGGGGAGAAGCGCACGACGCGACCGGTGCTGGTGAGGGCTCCGATCTCGGCGCGCACCGTCGCCTCGACGGTCGTGAGAATCGCGTCGTGCTTGCTGCGCCGGGCCGGAACAGTCAGTTCCTGGCCTTCGGCGAGGTCCACGCGCACGGCTCGGCCCGTCGTCGAGAGTACGAGCACGGTCGGTGCGTCGGCGATCTGCAGATCGACGGCGCCCTTGGTCGCGCGCGGCTTCGGAGGAGCCGCGTTCATCAGCAGCGTGCGCCGCGGCGTCCCGTAGGCGTCGGCCGCGGCATCCAGTTCCTTCGCGACGACGGCCCGCAGCAGAACCGGGCTGGCGAGCAGCTCCTGAAGGGTCGCGATCTCGGCCTTGAGCGCGTCGCGCTCGGCCTCCAGCTCGATGCGGGAGAACCTCGTCAGCCGTCGCAGGCGCAGCTCGAGGATGTACTCGGCCTGCAGCTCGCTGAGGTCGAACACCTCGCGCAGGCGCATGCGCGCCTGCTCCGAGTCGTCGGAGGAGCGGATGACCTGGATGACCTCGTCGATGTCGAGGATCGCGATGAGCAGTCCCTCGACCAGGTGCAGTCGCTCTTCGCGGCGCGCCAGACGGTAACGGCTGCGGCGCGTGATGACCTCGAGGCGGTGCGCGACGTAGACGCGCAGCATCTCCTTGAGGCCGAGGGTGCGGGGCTGGCCGTCGACGAGAGCGACGTTGTTGATGCTGAAGGAGTCCTCCAGGGGAGTCAGCCGGTACAGCTGCTCCAGCACCGCGTTCGGATCGAACCCGGTCTTGATCCCGATCGCGACGCGCAGGCCGTGATTGCGATCGGTGAGGTCGGTGACGTCGCTGATGCCCTGCAGCTTCTTCGCCTGCACGGCATCGCGGATCTTCTCGATCAGCCGCTCGGGCCCGACCATGTACGGGAGCTCGGAGACGATGATGCCGGTGCGGCGAGGACCGAGCGGCTCGACCGAGACTTTGCCGCGCACCTTGAAGGCGCCGCGGCCGGTCGTGTAAGCGTCCTTGACGCCGTCCAGTCCCATGACCACGGCGCCCGACGGGAAGTCCGGGCCGGGGACGAACTCCATGAGTTCCTCGGTGGTGGCATCGGGGTTCTCGAGCAGGTGCGTCGCGGCCGCGACGACCTCGATGAGGTTGTGCGGTGCCATGTTCGTCGCCATGCCGACGGCGATGCCGCTGGCACCGTTCACCAGGAGGTTCGGGAATGCGGCCGGCAGCACCGCCGGCTGCTGGAACTGGCCGTCGTAGTTCGGGACGAAGTCCACGACGTCCTCGTCGAGGTTCTCGGTCAGCGCGAGCGCGGCCGGTGCGAGACGCACCTCGGTGTAGCGCGCGGCTGCCGGGCCGTCGTCGAGAGAGCCGAAGTTGCCATGTCCGTCGATCAGTGGAACGCGCAGCGCGAAGTCCTGGGAGAGGCGCACCAGTGCGTCGTAGATCGCGGTGTCGCCGTGCGGGTGCAGCTTTCCCATCACCTCGCCGACGACGCGGGCGCTCTTCACATGTCCGCGGTCGGGGCGCAGGCCCATCTCGGCCATCTGATACAGGATGCGGCGCTGCACGGGCTTGAGGCCGTCACGCGCGTCAGGGAGCGCACGCGAGTAGATGACCGAATACGCGTACTCGAGGAACGAGCCCTGCATCTCGCTGGACAGCTCGATGTCCTGGATGCGTTCTTCTACGGGCTCGGGCGGCGGGGTTTTCGGCATGTACTTCCTGAGGGCGTGCGGATGGCCTGTGTCAGACTGGCTCGGATGTCCCTCATGCTACCGCCCGGCTCCTCGTCAGCCCGGAGCGTCGTCGGGGTGGCGGATGACCTGTTCGCATCGCTCCGCGGCGAGTCCCTCACCCTGCCGAGCGCGACCTCCGTCGTGCTCGTGCTCGTCGACGGTCTGGGCACCATCAACCTGCGCGCTCATTCGGGACATGCCCGCACCATGACCGGAAGCATGGCGAAGAAGGATGTCGCGCGCTCGGTGTTCCCGACGACGACGGCAGCGGCCCTGACCAGCATCCTCACCGGCGTTTGGCCGGGTCAGCACGGTCTTGTCGGGTACCGCGTACTCGACCCCGCGCGTGATGTGCTGGTGAACCAGCTGACCGGGTGGGAGTCCGAGGGCATCGATCCGGAGATATGGCAAGCCGCGCCGACCGTCTTCGAGCAGGCGCTGATCGCGGGCCGCGAGAGCTTCGCCATCGGCGTCGCCGCCTACGCGAACAGCGGGTTCACCCGGGCGACGCTGCGCGGGGCGCAGTTCGTCGCCGCCGCCACGCCCGCCGACCGGGTCGCCGCAGCCTACGATCTCGCCGAACGGCATCCCGGGTCGCTCGTCTACTGCTACCTCCCGGAGGTCGACAAGGCCGGCCACAAGCACGGCGTCGCCTCCGGCGAGTGGGTGTCCGCACTCGAGGACATCGACTCCGCGTTGTCGACAAGGGTGCCGCCCGGCGTCGGGGTGCTCGTCACCTCGGACCACGGCATGGTCGACGTCCCCGTGCACCGTCAGGTGGTGCTGGACGAGACCGGAGGTCGCCTCGACGGCATACGTCACATCGGCGGGGAGCCGCGGATGCTGCACGTCTACCTCGAGCCGGATGCCGATGCCGCAGGCATCCTCGCCCGGTGGCGCGACGACCTGGAGGGCATGGCGGACGTCCTGTCAGGCGCAGAAGCGATCGCGGCGAGCCTGTTCGGGCCGGTGGTGACGGATGCCGCGACCGCGCGCATCGGCGACATGCTGGTGGTGGCGCGGGGCGCGTGGGCCGTGTACGACGGCACCGCCGCCGATCAGCGCGGCCGCACGATGGTCGGTCAGCACGGCGCACTCACTCCGGAGGAGCAGAGCGTGCCGCTGATCCGGCTGGGAGCCCTCGCGCGCTGAGGGAGCGCAGAGGTGCGCTCGTCGACGCTCACTCGTCGGTGCGCGCTCCGAAGACGATCTCATCCCAAGAGGGCATCGCGTTGCGTCGCCGTCGGCGGTTGGCATTGTCGGCCGGCGGTTCGGCCGTCGGCGTGGTATCGGGACCCTGGTCGCGCGTCTCGGGGTCCTGCTCGAACGCGTCGAACAGCGCGATCGGACTGGAGCCGCGCTCCGGTGCGTCGTGCTCGCCGTCTTCGGCATAGACCAGGGGAGCGGTCTCGCGCTGACCCCGGCGGCGACGCAGCGCCTCGAGCAGGTCGGCCGTCTCCGGGTTTGTCGTCTGCGTCTCAGGTGCGCGGTTGATGGCGGCCGCCTGCGCTGCGGCATTCGAGCGCTGCGGCGGTGCGACGTCGTCGGCTTCGATGTCAGCGGTCGGTGCCGGGAGCAGCCGGGGTCCGAAGGCACCGGAGTCGAAGCGGCTGTCATCCTTGTACGGCGAGGCGGGGCGATCCGCCTCGACCGCACGCAGACGGGGGATCAGGCCCTCCGGCAGCGACCCCTGGCGCGAGAGTTGCGTGGCATCGGCGTTGAGCGGTGCCAGCGCGCTGCGGCGCGGGTCGAAGCTCCAGCGAGCATCGTGCTCGACGTCACTCGCGGAGAACTCCAACTTCACGATCCAGCCGGATTCGTCCTTCCAGCTTGCCCAGCGCTCCGAAGTTGCGGAGACTTCGGCCAGCTTCGCGCGGATGGCGACGCCGAAGGTCGGCTGCGCGTCCGGCTCGACCTCGCTGCCGATGAGCACCGGCACCGCGAGCGCCTGGTCGATGATGTGCTCGCGCTCCGCGAGTACCGGACTCTCGAAGCGTGCGACGTCCTCGAGGCTGATACCGAGGAGTTCGGAGACCTCTGCGGCGGTGAGACCGGCGCGGATCTGCGCCTGGATGTCGCGGGGGCTGGCCGCGAGGCGTTGAGCTGCGGGTTCGGTCTGCCGGGTGGCACGACGGATCTCCCGGTGCAGAACGTCGTCGATGGAGAGCGCGAAGCGCTCGCCCGACTCGGTCGCGAGCACGAGGACTCCTGCTTCGGTGCCGACGATGGTGACGTTTTCCATGCGAATGCCCCTCTGATGGGTGTGGATTCATGGTGTCACGCGTCGCCCCCTTGAGCCGGGAATACCCTGGGCGTGCCGTGAGTTTGGTCTGTCGCACGCCACGGCATTTGCTTATTGCTCCGGGGTCGTGCAAACTATGGCCGCCGATCCCTGCGGCACACCACCCACTCGCACCATGAAAGTGGAGATCTACAGCATGGCCACCGATTACGACGCTCCGCGCAAGAGTGAAGACGACTCCGAGTCGATCGAAGCCCTCAAGGAGCGTGTGCCGGACAAGCTCTCCGGCTCCACCGGCGACGAAGACGCCGACAACCCGTCGAGCTTCGACCTTCCCGGCGCCGACCTCTCCGACCTCGACCTCGACGTCGTCGTGCTGCCGGCGCAGCAGGACGAGTTCACCTGCATGAGCTGCTTCCTGGTGAAGCACCGCTCGCAGCTGGACCACGAGGACGCTTCTGGACCGATCTGCAAGGAGTGCGCTGCCTGAGCGCTGCTCCGCGATATCACGCGCCTCTGACCGCAAGGTCGGGGGCGCGTTTGTCGTTCCCCCTCGGCGGAGCGCCGGAGCTTGCCGAAGGGCGGGACGCCGGTCTCGGCCGTCAGGCGCCGGCGGCGCGGATGGCGGCGGCCAGGCGGTCCGGTGTCCGTGTCGAGATCGTCCAGACGGCGACCGGGTCATCCGGATCGGTGTTCGGGACCACCACGATGCCGTCGATCCCTCCGCGGATGAGATGCCAGCCGTTCGCCGGAAGCCCCGGTCCGCGTGCGTGCCGTGCCTCTTCGCCGATCAGGGCGACCGGTTCGGCCAGGTGCCGGGAGTCGATGTGCGCACGGCCGGCGCGGAGAGTGGTCCCGTCCACGCGGATGACGGGTGTCATCGCGATGAAGGCCACGACGAGGATGGCGGAGACGACGCAGCCGATCACCAGCGCGAACGTCGATCCGACCGGCACGAAGATCAGCGAGACCATGGGGCCGGCGAGGGCGACGGTGGCGAGCAGGCGCAGGCTCGGTGCCAACCGCTCCCGGTATTCCGGACGTGCGTCTGTGCGGGGGTTCTGCATTAGCCTCATGGGGTGACCGATTCCGTTGATCTCCCCATTATCGCCCCTGTCCTGGCGGGCGAAGTCGTGATGCCCGGATACGCGCACCCCGGTGACGCCGGCGCAGACCTGGTGGCGGCAGAGGCCGTCCGCCTCGCCCCGGGCGAGCGGGCGCTGGTCCCGACTGGACTGCGGATCGCGCTGCCCGAGGGATACGCGGCATTCGTGGTCCCGCGCAGCGGACTCGCCGCGAAGCACGGGATCTCCATCGTGAACTCGCCGGGCACAGTGGATGCGGGCTACCGCGGTGAGATCAAAGTGAGCCTGATCAACACCGACATGCGAAGCGCGTACGATGTGGCGGTCGGCGACCGAATCGCACAGCTGATCGTGATGCCGGTGGCGCGCGCCGTGTTCCTCCCGGTCGACGAGCTTCCGGACAGCGTTCGCGGCGATGGCGGCTTCGGATCCACCGGTTACCAGGTAGGACACAACCACATCCCAGCAGGGCAGGGCAATGACTGACAACACCCCCCACACTCAGAAGTCGGCACCGGTCAACCGGGCAACCGACGGGCCGTTCGATGACTCGGAGGCCAACCCGGTCCGCCCCTACATCGACCTCGGCGGCATCAAGATCCTCCCGCGGGAGGGACTGAACCTGCGCCTCGAGGTCGAGGAGCAGTCCAAGCGCATCGTGGCGGTCGGACTCGACTACGCCGACTCATCGCTCCAGGTGCAGCCTTTCGCCGCACCGCGCTCCGGCGGCCTCTGGGATGAGACCCGCGTGCAGCTGCGCGACCAGGTCCGTACGCAGGGCGGCCGAGTCGAGGAGCGCGACGGTCCGCTCGGCAAGGAGCTCCTCGCCGAAGTCCCCGCGCCAGCGAGCGAGGGCTCCGGACTCCGGCTCGCCCGGTTCATCGGCATCGACGGACCGCGATGGTTCCTCCGGGGCGTCATCGGGGGAGCCGCGGCATCCGATCCCGAAGCCGCCGAGAAGGTCGAGGATCTGTTCCGCTCGATCGTCGTCGTGCGCGGCGGGTCGCCGATGCCTCCGCGCGACCTGATTCCGCTGAAGATGCCGGCCACGCCGGGTTCCGCGTGAGCACACCCGAGCCGGGCGCCGAGCGCGAGCCGAGCGTCTCGGAGGCCTTCGGTGCCGCTCTCGGCGGCGCGGCGCGGCGTGCCGGGCTCGACCCTGCAGACGGCTCGGCCACACACAAGGTCGTCTGGTCGGCCATGGGCGGCTGGCGCGGCATCCTCGAATCCGTGCTGCCCAGCCTCGCGTTCGTCGTGCTGTTCACCCTCAGGCCGGAACCGCTGATCCTGGCGCTCGGCGTATCGGTCGGCATCGCCGCGCTGTTCACCGTCGTGAGACTGCTGCAGAAATCACCGCCTTCGGCCGCGATCGGCGGACTCGTCGCCGCCGGCGCCGCCGCGGGCCTTGCACTGTGGACGGGACGCGGTGAGGACAACTTCGTCCCCGGGTTCATCACCAACTCGGTGTACGGCTCGATCCTGCTCGTCTCGGCGCTGATCGGCTGGTCGCTGATCGGTCTCGCCGTCGGGTTCCTGATGGGGGAGGGCACGGCGTGGCGCGGCGATCGCCGTAAGCGTCGGGCGTTCTTCTGGCTCGGTATCGCCTGGGCGGCGCTGTTCTTCGCACGGCTCGGCGTGCAGCTGCCGCTCTACTTCGCCGGTGACGTCACCGGCCTCGGCACGTTGAAGCTCATCATGGGGCTGCCGCTCTTCGCCCCGATGATCGCCGTCACCTGGCTCGTGGTGCGGGCGCTCTACCCTCGTGCATCGCCGGAGGACAGCACCGCTGGATCGTGATAGATTTATCTTGACGTCAAGATAAATTTCGAGCTTCTGCCGAGAGACGGCAAGGCGCAGACTGGTTAGGTCCGCCTTGCTAGCCCCGGACCACAGAGGCGAGCAAGATGGAGTCGCCTGCCGCTCCCATCCGATCAGAAGGAGACGCACTCGTGTCGACGGTGAACAGCTTCGGTGCCAAGAGCACCCTGACGGTCGGCAGCACCGACTACGAGATCTTCCGCATCGACACGGTGCCGGGTTTCGACAAGCTCCCCTTCAGCCTCAAGGTCCTCCTCGAGAACCTGCTGCGCACCGAAGACGGTGCGAACGTGACCAAGGCGCAGATCGAGGCCCTGGGCGCGTGGGATGCCGCTGCCGAGCCGAGCACCGAGATCCAGTTCACGCCGGCGCGCGTGGTCATGCAGGACTTCACCGGTGTGCCCTGCATCGTCGACCTCGCCACCATGCGCGAGGCCGTCACCGCCCTCGGCGGTGACGCGAACAAGATCAACCCGCTCTCGCCCGCCGAGATGGTCATCGACCACTCCGTGATCGCCGACCTCTTCGGCAGCGAGAACGCCCTGGAGCGCAACGTCGAGATCGAGTACGAGCGCAACGGCGAGCGCTACCAGTTCCTGCGCTGGGGCCAGACGGCGTTCAGCGACTTCAAGGTGGTCCCGCCCGGCACCGGCATCGTGCACCAGGTGAACATCGAGCACCTGGCCAAGGTCATCTACGACCGCGACGTCAACGGCGTCCTGCGTGCCTACCCCGACACCTGCGTCGGCACCGACTCGCACACGACGATGGTCAACGGCCTCGGCGTGCTGGGCTGGGGCGTCGGCGGCATCGAGGCCGAGGCCGCGATGCTGGGCCAGCCCGTGTCGATGCTCATCCCGCGCGTCGTGGGCTTCAAGCTCTCGGGCGAGATCCCGGCCGGCGTCACCGCGACCGACGTCGTCCTCACCATCACCGACCTGCTGCGCAAGCACGGTGTCGTCGGCAAGTTCGTCGAGTTCTACGGCGAGGGCGTGGCATCGGTCCCGCTCGCGAACCGCGCCACGATCGGCAACATGAGCCCGGAGTTCGGCTCGACGGCTGCCATCTTCCCGATCGATGACGTCACGCTCGACTACCTGCGCCTCACCGGCCGCAGTGACGAGGCCGTCGCGCTCGTCGAGGCGTACGCCAAGGAGCAGCGGCTCTGGCACGACGCCGCGCACGAGCCGACGTTCAGCGAGTACCTCGAGCTCGACCTCGGTACTGTCGTGCCGTCGATCGCCGGCCCGAAGCGCCCGCAGGACCGCATCCTCCTCTCCGAGGCGAAGGCGCAGTTCGAGAAGGACATCCTCGGATACGCGACGCCCTCGACCTCGGATGACATGGTCGATCTCGAGTCGAAGCACTCCTTCCCCGCATCCGACCCCGGCAATGCGCCCGGCGACGAGCACGAGCACACGCGTCCGGTGCACATCAACAGCGGCGCTCCGGCGGCTGCCTCGAACCCGGTGCCGGTGACCACGCCTTCGGGGGAGAAGTACATCCTCGACAACGGTGCCGTCACGCTCGCCGCGATCACCTCGTGCACGAACACCTCGAACCCGTCGGTGATGATCGCCGCCGGCCTCGTCGCGCGGAAGGCCCTCGAGAAGGGGCTCAAGCAGAAGCCGTGGGTGAAGACCACGCTCGGCCCCGGTTCGAAGGTCGTCACCGACTACTACGAGAAGTCCGGTCTCGACAAGGACCTCGAGGGTCTCGGTTTCTACACCGTCGGCTACGGCTGCACGATCTGCATCGGAAACTCCGGTCCGCTGATCGAGGAGGTCTCAGAGGCCATCAACTCCCACGACCTCGCCGTCACCGCCGTGCTCTCCGGCAACCGCAACTTCGAAGGTCGCATCAGCCCCGACGTGAAGATGAACTACCTGGCCAGCCCGCCGCTGGTCATCGCGTACGCGCTGGCCGGTTCCATGCACTTCGACTTCGAGAACGACGCGCTCGGCAAGGGCACCGACGGGGAAGACGTGTTCCTCCGGGACATCTGGCCGACCCCGGACGAGGTGCAGAGCCTCGTCGACTCGTCGATCTCCCGTGAGCAGTTCATCAAGCAGTACTCCACCGTCTTCGAGGGTGACGAGCGCTGGAAGAGCCTGCCGACGCCGGATGACGCGATCTTCCAGTGGGACGAGAACTCGACCTACGTGCGCAAGGCGCCCTACTTCGACGGCATGACGATGGAGCTCACGCCGGTGCGCGACATCCAGGGCGCACGTGTGATGGCGACGCTCGGTGATTCTGTGACCACCGACCACATCTCGCCCGCAGGCAACATCAAGGCAGGAACCCCGGCAGCGGAGTACCTCACCGCCCACGGCGTCGACCGCAAGGACTTCAACTCCTTCGGTTCGCGCCGCGGCAACCACGAGGTGATGATCCGCGGGACGTTCGCGAACATCCGCCTGAAGAACCTCATGGTCTCGGCGGTCAACGACGGCCAGGTCGTCGAAGGCGGCTTCACGCGCGACTTCACCAAGCCGGGCGGACCGCAGTCGTACATCTACGACGCCTGCATGAACTACGCCGAGCAGGGCACCCCGCTCGTGATCTTCGGCGGCAAGGAGTACGGTTCCGGCTCGTCGCGCGACTGGGCGGCCAAGGGCACCAGCCTGCTGGGCGTCAAGGCCGTCATCACGGAGAGCTTCGAGCGCATCCACCGGTCCAACCTCATCGGCATGGGCGTGGTTCCGCTGCAGTTCCCGGCCGGTGAGAGCTGGGAGTCGCTCGGTCTCGACGGCACCGAGGTCGTCTCGATCGCAGGTCTCGAGGAGCTCAACTCCGGAGCCACACCGAAGACGGTGCGCGTCACGGCTGCCCCGAGCGAGAATTCGGCCGAGGGCAAGCAGACGATCGAGTTCGACGCGGTCGTCCGCATCGACACCCCCGGTGAGGCGGACTACTACCGCAACGGCGGCATCCTGCAGTACGTGCTGCGTTCGCTGGTATAGCTCTTCGAGGCAACGTCAAGAGCGCCCCGTCCGGCTTCGGCCTGACGGGGCGCTCTTCTGTTAGTACGCATATAGGTCGCCCGGAATACACCAGGGATGCTCCGACCTGCTCTCCGGGGATTCTCGGGGAGCCGCGATAGGATCGAAGGGTTCCCAGCCGTCGGTTCCGGCGGTTGGCACGACGCCTGTGAGGAGGTGCAGATGCCCATTCTTCCGAGCATCTCAGGACCCCGCGATCTGGACGCGCTCTGCCGCTGAGGAACTGGTGGAGCTTGCGGCCGAGATCCGCGCTTTTCTCGTCGAGAACGTGTCGCGGACGGGCGGACACCTCGGCCCGAACCTCGGTGTCGTCGAGCTGACCATCGCCCTGCACCGGGTGTTCTCCTCGCCGGACGACCCCTTCGTCTTCGACACGGGGCATCAGTCGTATGTGCACAAGCTGCTCACCGGGCGTCAGGATTTCTCCGACCTGCGTGTGCGCGGTGGCCTCGCCGGCTACCCGCAGCGCAGCGAGAGCCCCCACGACGTGGTCGAGTCCTCGCACGCCTCGAGTTCGCTCAGCTGGGCCGACGGCATCTCGCGCGCTCTGACCGCCACCGGCCGCTCCGACCGGCATGTCGTCGCGATGGTCGGCGACGGCGCCCTCACCGGCGGGATGACCTGGGAGGCGCTGAACAACATCTCCGATGACAACGACCGCAACCTCGTCATCGTGGTGAACGACAACGGACGCTCGTACGCGCCGACGATCGGCGGCATGTCGCGGTACCTGAACCGGGTGCGCACGGCGGCCGCGTACAAGGATCTTCACCGCAAGTCGGATCGTCTGTTCCGCGCGTTCGGCCCGGTGGGGCGCGCCATGTTCCGCGGTCTCCGCGGCGGAACGCACGGTTTCCTCTCGCGCTTCACGAACAACGAGGCGCTGTACTCCAATCTCGACATCAAGTACCTCGGCCCGGTGGACGGGCACGACATGAGCGCGCTGCTGGAGACGCTCGAACTGGCGAAGTCCTACGGCGCTCCCGTGATCGTGCACGCGATCACCGAGAAGGGCCGCGGCTACCAGCCGGCGCGCGACGACGAGGCAGACCAGTTCCATGCCGTCGGGCGCATAGACCCGACCACGGGCGAGACTCTGTCCACCGGCGGCCAAGGCTGGACGGATGTCTTCTCCGACGCCCTCGTCGATGCGGGTCAGCGCGACCCGAAGATCATCGCGATGACGGCGGCGATGCTGCGGCCGACCGGGCTGGCGCCCTTCGCCGAGCGCTTCCCCGATCGCGTGTACGACGTGGGCATCGCCGAACAGCACGCCGTGGCATCCGCTGCCGGGCTTGCCTACGGTGGCCTCCACCCCGTCGTCGCGGTCTACGCGACGTTCATGGGCCGTGCGTTCGATCAGGTGCTGATGGACGTCGCGCTGCACCGCGCGGGCGTCACCTTCGTGCTCGATCGCGCCGGCGTCACGGGACCTGACGGCCCGAGCCATCACGGCATGTGGGACCTCGCGATGCTGCAGATCGTCCCGAACATCCGCATCGCCGCCCCGCGTGACGGCGCGCGTCTGCGCGAGGCGCTGGACGAGGCCGTCACCATCGACGACGGGCCGACGGTCATCCGCTTCCCGAAGGGCGAGGTCGCGGCGGAGCTGCCCGCGATCGAGCGCCTCGATGACGGCGTCGACGTGCTCGCCCGTGGCGAGTCGGAGGACGTCCTGCTGGTCGGCATCGGGCCCTTCGCCGCGCTGGCGATGGACGTCGCCGCGCGACTGCGTGCACAGGGCATCGGTGCGACCGTCATCGATCCGCGCTGGGCGATCCCGGTGCAGCCATCCGTGGTGACGCTGGCCGAACGGCATCGTCTGGTGATCACGCTCGAGGACGGCATCCGCGTCGGAGGCATCGGCACGCGCGTGCGGCAGGTGCTGCGTGAATCGGGCATCGACACCGCCGTCGACGAGCTGGGTCTTCCCGACCAGTTCCTCGATCACGCGACGCGCGAGCAGATTCTCGCGGATGCCGGACTCACGGCGTCGAAGATCGCGCAGGACGTCGTCTCCCAGGTGCTCGGCACCCGGATTCCCGTCGCGCGCAACGCCGGCGAGACCGGGGCCATCGACCTCCCGCTGCACGAACGGCGCTGAACTCACCGCGCGGGAAACACATCCCTGCTGGTCTGCCAGAACGTCCATGACCACCCGCCGGCGACCGAGATCCCACACGCGCCTGCGACTATGGCGGCGAACGGCTGACCGAGTACGTCGATACCGGAGAACCCGTTGAGAACGGGACCGAGCACGACGGCCACGATGCCGATGACGGCGCCGAGCGCGGAGTACGACGCGATGTGGACCAAGATCCAGTTCGTTCGGACGAGCAGGCGCCCGAGCGCCCACGCCGCGGGAGCTCCCGCGAGCATGGCCAGACACGAGATTATGCCGCCCGCGGGGACACCGTAGAGCAGATAGAGCGTGATCATGGACAGCGGCGGCCCCCACGGATAGCCAGACTCAGCGACGGCGGTGAGCACGAGGGCGATGACGAGGATGCCCATGAAGATCACCCAGGCCGCCCTGGCCCCTCGCCAGAATTCACGTCGGGTGAACTCGAAGCGCGCGGGGGAAGAGATCCGTTGCCGGTCAGGTTTCATCGGCTCGCCGAGCAGTCACAGTGTCCTCGAATTCCGCATCCGCGTCAGGCGCTTCGCGTCTGTGCCTCGCCAATCCGCGATCCTCGCGAAGCGCGCTGCGGGCGGTGAGGCACCAGCCCGCAGGTACCGCGACCGCGGCCGCAGTGGAAACGACCCAGCCGATCGGATTCTGGATTGCGCCACCGGGGAACAGCAACGAGACGGACCACATCGCCCCTGCGCCGACGACGACACCGAGCACCGAGTAGACGAGGAGATGGACGCCGATGGTGGTCACCTTCCTTAACGCCCGTCCCAGCAGCCAGGCGAACGGCAGGCCGACCACCATCACGAGAAGCGAGATGACACCACCCATGAGGCCCGCGTAGATCCCGACCAGGAGCACCGTTCCGACGAGACTGCTCCACCACGACATCGGCGAGAACGACATGGTGGTGAGACCGGAGCCTGCGAGCATCCAGATGGTCAGGCCACCCAGCATGAGCGCCATGAAGATCCCCCAGGCGTAGAAGGCGCCACGCCCCAGCTCATCGCGGTGAATGCCATCGGCTCCTCCGCGGTGCGCGGCGAGGGCGAGCGGTCGGTGCTGCGGCTCATGAGCGCACCTCTGCGGCCAGGGTGAGGAGCTCGCGAGCCGTCTGGTGCAGTCCCGGCATCCGCACGAACGGCAGCGAGACCGCGAGGAGGTGAAGTCCGGCGTCCAGCATCCGCGTCGTCTTCTCATGTCTGGTCGAACCGTCGTAGGTCCAGCGCAGCACCAGACCGATGTACGCGACGAACAGCGCCTCCGGCAGCAGGTCTGCGACATCGGCGGGAATGCGGTGCTGTGCTCCGCTGACGGCTTCGCGGAAGAGCGACACCGTCATCTCGCGGGCCGGACCCGAGTCCGCCGAGAGCGGATTGATGGGGGAGTCCGGCGCGATCATGGCGCTCAGGAATCCGGGGGCGCTGCTCTGATACGGAGCGAGCGTCGCGAGACCTGTCTCGAAGACGATGCGCAGCCGATCCACCAGTCCACGCTCGTCGGCGAGCAGCGGGACCGCAACGGCCGCGTGTTCGCGCTGCACACGCTCGTAGAGGTCCTGCACGAGATGGTTCTTCGACGGGAAGTAGTAGTAGGCGTTCCCGACGGAGACGCCGGCCCGCTCAGCGATCAACCTCATCGTGGTGTCGGCGTACCCGCGTTCGAGGAAGGAGGCGATCGCGGCCTCGCTGATGCGGGCTCTCGTCCTGGCGCCCTTGGTGTCCGGGATCTCAGTTTCGAACATGTTCAAAACAGTACACCCGCGCGGGGAGAGCGGGAAGCAGCGGATCAGTTCAGGGCATGCAGTGACGCGATCGCCTGGGCTCCGCGGTCGCTGTCGCGCATGGCGGTCGACAGCAGGTATCCGTCGGTCAACGCGTCTCCGGTGACCATCACGCGGACGAGCTCGACGCCGCACGCACGTCGTACTTCCTCGGCGCTGGCAGCGATGACCCGGGTGTTGATCTCGTCGTTGTGGGGGAGATCCACCTCATCGAGCGTTCTTATGACGTCTCTCAGGGCGGCACCGACGATGTTCGAGGCGCGCTCCTTCACGTTGACGACGTCGAGTTCGAAGACGCGCAGATCGCGTCCGGTGGGGATCGGTCGCCATTCGAACGACGCATGGACCCGGAACTGCCGTCCGGTCGCGCCGCTCATCTCGCGCGCCGGGAGGTCGGTCGCCCGGCACCGCACGTCGATGAGGCGGTACCAGTAGAAGAGCGGGAACGCCCCGTGCGAGCCCGGGTCGAGAACCACGACCTCGCCGACGGCGCCACCGCGGTTCGTGGGGCGCCGCTGGGGTCGGTTTCGGATGATGGGCTTGCCGTTGCGAGTGCGGATCGCCGCCCAGCCCTCGTCGATGGTCACGATGAAGATCTTCAGGAGCGCCGGAACGACCAGCAGAATCGTGAGGATCGCGGTGCCGGTCTTGAACAGACCCGACATTCCTTTGCCACCCAGCATCGAGAGGAGCATGTCCATGACACCACTGTGCCTCGTCTTCGGGTGCCGAAGAGTCATCTGGGTGCGCCACGCAGCGGAGTTCACACGTTGTTCGTTCGGCGTTCCCCGGTGCGCCGCACGGTGGATACACCCCGGCGCGGAACTGCGCGGGTGTGAGTACGGCCATCGGCCCTGGATGCGGAAGCGGGGCCGCTCCCGAAGGAACGGCCCCGCCGTGTGCATCCGATGGTCAGCGGTGTTCGATACCGCGGATCTGCGGCGTGTGGAACGAACCGCCGAAGGCCCGCTCCGACGCGCCCTCGCGGTCGAGGTATGGCGATGCGCCGCCGTCGATGAACGGCCAGCCGGCCCCGAGGATCAGGCACAGGTCGATGTCCTCGACCTCGGGAACGACACCCTCGTCGAGCATGAGCTTGATCTCGGTCGCCAGGCCGTCCTGCACGCGCTGCAGGATCGTCGCTGCCGACGCAGGCGACTTGCCCAGGGCCGGCTTGATGACCTTCTCCGCCTGCTTCGTCCAGCCCGTCACGCGACCGCCCTTGTCCTTCTCGACGACCGCATCCAGCTCGGCGAGAGCGTGGAAGTTCTCGTTCGCGTAGAAGCGATCCGGGAACGCGTGCACCATAGTGTCCTGCACGTGGGCCGCGACCTTCCAGCCGACGAGGTCGATGAGCTGGAACGGGCCCATCGGCAGGCCGAGGGGCGCGAATGCCTTCTCGACATCGGCGACCGGCGTGCCCTCGTAGACGGCGCGCGCGGCCTCGCCCATGACCTTGGCGAGCAGACGGTTCACCACGAAGCCGGGAGCATCCGCAGTGAGCACGGCGTTCTTGCCGAGGCTCTTCGCCACGACGAAGGCAGTCGCGAGCGCTGCCTCCGACGTCGTCGGCGTCTTCACGACCTCGATCAGCGGCATCACCGCGACCGGGTTGAAGAAGTGGAAGCCGACCAGGCGCTCGGGGCGTACGAGCTTTGAGCCGATCTCCTCGACCGACAGCGACGAGGTGTTGGTCGCGAGGATGGCGTCTTCGGCGACGATCTTCTCGATCTCGCCGAACACCTGCTGCTTCACGCCGACCTCCTCGAACACCGCCTCGATCACGAAGTCGCAGTCCGCGTACAGGCTCTTGTCGGTCGTGCCGGTGACCAGAGCGCGCAGTTTATTGGCCGAGTCCGCATCCAGACGCCCCTTGGCCTCGAGCTTGCCGATCTCCTCGTGGATGTACGCCACGCCCTTGTCGACGCGAGCCTGGTCGAGGTCGGTGATCAGAACGGGCACCTGCAGCTTGCGCACGAACAGCAGCGCGAACTGGCTGGCCATCAGACCTGCGCCGATGATGCCGACCTTGGTGACCTTCTTCGCGAGCTCCTTCGGCGGCGCACCCACCGGCCGCTTCGCGCGCTTCTGCACGAGGTCGAAGGCGTACATGGATGCCGCGAACTGATCGCCGGCGACGAGATCGGCGAGCGCCTCGTCCTCCCGGGCGAATCCGTCCGCCTTGGTGCCGCTCTTCGCCTTGTCGAGCAGGTCGAGCGCGACGTACGGAGACTTCGGCACCGTGCCGATCTTCGACTCCAGCATGCCGCGGGCCATCTTGATCGCGATCGGCCACTTGGTCAGACGCTCGATCTTGCCCGGCTCGTTCCTGCGCTCGACCTTCTTGCCTGCGAGCACGGCGTCTGCCCAGGAGAGCGAGTTTTCGAGGTAGTTCGCGGCGGGGAAGATCGCATCGAACACCCCGAGATCGAACGCCTGCTGCGGCTTGAGCATCCGGTTCTGCTTGAGCGGGTTCGAGATGACGACCTCGAGGGCGTTCTCGATGCCGATCAGGTTCGGCAGCAGGTACGCGCCTCCCCAGCCGGGGATGATTCCGAGGAAGACCTCGGGCAGCGCGATCGCCGCGGCGGATTCATCCACCGTGCGGTACGTCGAGTTGAGCGCGATCTCCAGGCCGCCGCCGAGCGCCAGACCGTTCACGAAGGCGAATGAAGGAACGCCCAGCTCCGAGAGCTTGCCCAGCACCTTGTGACCAAGCTGCGCGATCAGGCGGGCGTTGTCGCGCGAGCCGACCTTGCTGATGTCGGACAGGTCGGCGCCGGCGGCGAGGATGTACTGCTTGCCCGTGATGCCGACCGCCTGGATCTCGCCGGCTGCCGCGCGCGCCTTGAGCGCGTCGAGCGTCGCTCCGAGCTCGGTGAGCGTCGCGGGACCCAGCGTGTTCGGGCGGGTGTGGTCGCGACCGTTGTCGAGGGTGATCAGGGCGAGAACCTTGCCCGATGCGAGCCGGACGTCGCGCAGGGGCGAGTGCGTGATGACCTCTCCGTCAGTGAGGGCGTCGAGGGGGGAGAAGTCGATCTCGTCGTAGTTCGTCATCGCGACTGCTTCCTCTTCTTGCCGTCGTAGTGCGGGTTCTCCCAGATGACGCTGCCGCCCTGGCCGAGTCCGACGCACATCGCAGTCAGGCCGTAGCGCACGTCCGGGCGCTCGGCGAACTGCGCGGCGAGCTGGATCATCAGCCGGACACCGGATGCTGCGAGGGGGTGCCCGACCGCGATCGCGCCGCCCCACTGGTTGACCCGGGGGTCGTCATCGGCGATGCCGAAGTGATCGAGCAGCGAGATCACCTGGATGGCGAACGCCTCGTTGAGTTCGAAGAGTCCGATGTCCGAGATGTCGAGGCCAGCCCTCTTCAGCGCCTTCTCGGTGGAGGGGATCGGGCCGATGCCCATGATCTCCGGCTGGACGCCGGCGAAGGCGAACGAGACCATCCGCATCTTCGGCGCCAGCCCGAACTCCTTCACCGCGCCGCCGCCGGCGAGCAGCGACATGGTCGCGCCGTCGGTGAGCGGGGAGGAGGTGCCGGCGGTGACGCGACCGTGCGGACGGAACGGCGTCTTCAGTGCGGCGAGGTCGTCCATCGTCGTCTGCGGACGGCGCCCCTCGTCCTCGGTGGCGAGGCCCCAGGCGCCGTCGGCGCCCTTCGTCGCGATGGAGACGAGGTCCGGCTGGATCTTCCCGGCGTCGTATGCCGCCTGCACCTTGTGCTGGCTGAGCATTCCGAAGCGGTCCGAACGCTCCTTCGTGAGGTGCGGGAAGCGGTCGAAGATGCGCTCCGCGGTGACGCCCATGTTGAGCGCGCCGGGGTCGACCATCTTCTCCGAGACGAAACGCGGGTTGGGGTCGGCATTGCCGCCGATGGGGTGGTGTCCCATGTGCTCGACACCGCCGGCGAGGGCGAAGTCGTACATGCCGATGCCGATCGATGCGCCCATGGTGGTGACGCTCGTCATGGCGCCGGCGCACATCCGCTCGATGGCGAGCCCGGGGACGGTCTGCGGGAGCCCTGCGAGAAGGGCGACCGAACGTCCGAGCGTGAGGCCCTGGTCTCCGGTCTGCGAGGTCGCAGCGATCGCCACATCATCGATGCGGTCGGCCGGAACGGCCTGGTTCCGCTCCAACAGGCCGATGGTCGCCTTGACGGCGAGGTCATCTGCGCGGGTGTTCCAGTACATGCCTTTTTCGCCGGCGCGCCCGAAGGGCGTGCGCATTCCATCGACGAAGAAGACGTCCGAGATCTCGGCCACTCTGCCTCCAAGTTTGTGCGGAAGCCTCAGTCTATGGAGGCCGGAAAACCGGGAGGAATCGCTTGGGTCGAACCTACGAAGTGGGTGTGCCCGCGTCGTCGGCGGGTTGCGCAGCATCTACAAAGGCAGCCGCGATCTTCTGTGCAGTCTGTTCAACCTGCCAAGGGCGGGCACCGAGGGCCGTGAGCGCTTCCCCGATCTCGTCGGCTCCGGTTCCGGGCGGTTCCCATGCCACCCTGCGGAGGAATTCCGGAGTGAGGAGATTCTCGGTGGGCATCCCGAGTTCTTCCGCGATCGCCTCGACGATGGGACGCGCGGCCTTCAGTCGAGCGTCGGCCTCCGGATTGCGATCCGCCCAGGCGCGCGCTGGCGGGAGAGTATCGCTGGGCACCCGTTCGCGCGGGAGTTCGGTCGTCTCCCGGCCGGTCTGAAGGGCCTGCCACCAGCGGTCGAGCTGCGATCGGCTGGCTCGCCCCTGGAAGTCCTTGAGGGCGGCGAGGGCCTGTTTGCTCTGCGGGTTCGCCATCACGGCCGCGACGAGAGAACGATCCGGGACGAGGCGCCCGGGGGAGACGTCCTGATCCTGCGCGAACGTCTCGCGAGCGACCCAGAGCTCGCGGGCGACCGCGAGGTTGCGTGCTCCACGCACCTGGTGCAAGCCACTGAGGCGTCGCCAGGGGTCCTCCCGCGGCGGCTTCGGCAGTCGTGTGAGCGTCGCCGCGAACTCCTCGGCGGCGAAGGCCGTCTTGTTCTGTCCTTCGAGTTCTGCGGCGAGGGCGTCGCGGACATCGATCAGATGAAGCACGTCGAGTGCGGCGTACTCGAGCCAGGCGGCGGGCAGCGGCCTCGTCGACCAGTCCGCGGCCGAGTGCTCCTTCTTCAGCGTGATCCCGAGTGTGGTCTCGACGACGGCGGCGAGACCGACGCGCTCGTGGCCGAGCAACCGGGCCGCGAGTTCTGTGTCGAAGATGGATGCGGGGGACAGCTCGAGCTCCCGCAGCGAGGGGAGGTCCTGGCTGGCAGCATGGAAGACCCATTCTTCGCCGCCGATCGCCTCCTGTAACGGGGCGAAGTCGCCGAGCGGCGGCGGATCGAACAGGAAGACGCCCGCGTCACGGCGGAAGACCTGCACCAGATACGCCCGCTGCGAGTATCGGAAACCCGAGGCGCGCTCCACGTCGACGGCGACCGGACCGGTGCCAGCGGCGAGCACCGCGCAGGCGGCGCGGAACTCTCCGGCATCCGTGATCACGGAGTAGTCAGTCACGTGCAGCCTTTCGCGCGCCGATCACGGCGATGTCCTCGGAACCGGGCGGAAGCCCCGCCAGCATCCCGACAAGCTCAGCCCATGCCTCGACGTGCGGTCGGAACGGGCCATCCGGTGTCCAGGACGCCCTCAATTCTATCTGTGCGCCGTCTCCTTCGACCGCGAGCCCGCCGAAACCCTTGGAGAGGGTCTTGGTGGAGGTTCCGGATGCCGAGTGATAGATCGCATCCCTCGATTCGAGCGCATCGACCAGCCATGACCAGGTGACATCGGCCAGCAGCGGGTCGGTGCCGATCTCGGTCTCCAGCGGAGCCTGCGCGAACGTGACGATGCGCCAGGCGCCACCCCAGGCACCCGGCTCGTCCGGATCGTGCAGCAGCACGAAGCGACCGGTGCCGTACACCGATTCACCGTCACCGCCCGGACGCACGTCGGCGGCGAGCGCGATCGCGAACGGCGCGAGCCCTTGAGGGGTGGCGATCTCGCGCACCGTGATGTCCGCACGGAAGGCGGTCTCACGCAGTTCGGTCGTCGCCGCTTCGAAAAGGGCCCCGGCATCGGGATGTGCGGTCACAGCGACAGGCTAGAGTCAGGAAGCGATGAAGAGTCTCAGGCACGCCGTTGCGCTCCTTGTCCCCGCACTGCTCGCGCTCGGGGCGGCGCTGGCGTTCATCGTGTTCGGCGTCGCGCGGCGCGTGGTCACTCCTTCCCGCCGCGCACCCGACACCGCAATCCTCGCCGTCGACACGGGTGCGCAGACGATCGAGCTCGCCCGCACCCCCGACACCGAACTTCCCGGCCGCTACGGTCTCTTCACGACAGGGACGTACGGGTATGTGAAGCTCGGTGCCGTCCTCAGCGCCGATGAGACCACTGTGCGTCGCAAGCTGCTCACCCAGATCGAGTCCGGCGCCCGCGTCGACCGCGAAGCGGGATTCAGCGGGTGGTACTACGCGTCGCCGAGCGAGTTGCATCTGCGCTGGGAGAGCGTCCTCATCGGTTCACCGGCCGGCCCGTGTCCGGCCTGGTTCTTCCCGGCGACCTCGTCGACGTGGGTGATCCAGGTGCACGGACGGGGTGTCACCCGCGCCGAATGCCTGCGTGCCGTTCCGGTGCTGCACGCCCTCGGCCTGCCGAATCTCGTGGTCTCATACCGGAACGACGGCGAAGCCCCGCGCAGTCGAGGTGGTTCCTACGCTCTCGGCGCGGCCGAATGGCGCGACGTGGATGCGGCGATCGCCTACGCGCTGCGCCACGGCGCCGAGCGCGTGCTGCTGATGGGCTGGTCGATGGGCGGCGCTGTGTCGCTGCAGGCCGCGGTCAACTCCGGCAATCGTGATCGCATCGCCGGTCTCATCCTGGACTCGCCAGTGATCGACTGGCGGACCGTGCTGCGGTTCCAGGCGAGGGAGGCCGGGATGCGCGCGCCCCTGCCCGACCTCGCCATGAGCGCGCTCTCCGTTCCGCTGACCGCGCGGCTGAGCGGTGCCGAGGAGGCGATCCCGTTCGACCGACTCGACATGGTCGCCCGTGCCGAGGAACTCACCATGCCGATCCTGATCCTGCACAGCGATGACGACGGCTTCGTGCCGTCCGATGCCTCGCACGCCCTCCAGGCGGCGCGGCCGGACCTCGTCACGATGCCGCACTTCTCGGTCGCCCGGCACACGAAGCTGTGGAACTACGACCAGGTGAGCTGGACGAAGGCGATCACGGACTGGGTCACCGCTCAGGGATTCAGCGCTTCTGCCTGACCTGATTCTTCGCGCGCAGGAGCATCCCGGTCATGCCGCCGATCCGCAGCGGTGAGACGGCTTTCGTGAGCCCGATCGACTGCGGGTAGTCGTCAGGGATCGCGAGCACCTCGTCGGCCGTGAGACCGGTGAGGCCCTGCACCAGGATGCTGGCGAAGCCGCGCGTCGTCGGCGCCTCGGGCGGTGCCGTCGCGTGCATGGTCACGACGTCGTCGGCGACTTCCACGTAGATGTACACGGGGGACTGGCACTCGGCTACGCGCTCATACATCTCCGGGTGCTGCGCGACCTCGTCCGAGACGGGAGGGAGCTCGTCGGAGAACTCGAGCAGCAGCAGCAGCCGATCAGCCTCCGGGGTCTCCAGGAAGGCGTCGCGGATCTCGGCGAGGGAGTCAGGAACGGCGGTGGTGCTCATCCCTGACATTCTCCCACGTGCGACGCGTCAGAGGCTCAGAGCGAGCCGGGCTCGGTGCCGGTGACGATCGGGACGCGCACCGCGCTGCCCCACTCCGTCCACGAGCCGTCGTAGTTGCGGACGTTCTCGAAGCCGAGGAGGTGCTTGAGCACGAACCAGGTGTGGCTCGAGCGCTCACCGATGCGGCAGTAGGCCACCACATCGTCGCCGTCCTGCAGTCCGGCGCCGTCGCGGTAGATGGCGTCGAGCTCGGACCGGCTCTTGAATCCGCCATCCTCGGCCACGGCCTTCGCCCACGGCACGCTCTGCGCGGTGGGGATGTGGCCGGCGCGCAGCGCGCCCTCGTCGGGGTAGGACGGGGCGGTCGTGCGCTCACCGCTGTACTCCTCGGGGGAGCGCACGTCGATCAGCGGATTGCCGATGTGTGCGAGGACGTCATCCTTGTAGGCGCGGATGACCGAATCGTCGCGCTCGACGACCGGGTAGTCGGTCGCTGCCGCCGCCGGCGTCTCCCTCGTGAGGTCGCGTCCCTCGGCGATCCAGCGGTCGCGTCCGCCGTCGAGCAGCCGCACATCCTGGTGGCCGAAGAGCGAGAACACCCAGAGCGCGTACGCCGCCCACCAGTTGTTCTTGTCGCCGTAGATGACCACGGTGTCGTCTCGCGAGATGCCCTTCCGGCTGAGGAGCGCCGCGAAACCCGCGCCGTCGACATAGTCACGCACGACAGGGTCGTTGAGTTCGGTGTGCCAGTCGACCTTGACCGCGCCGGGGATGTGGCCGGTTTCGTAGAGGAGCACGTCCTCGTCGGACTCGACCACCACGAGCCCCGGGGTTCCGAGCCGCTCCGCGAGCCATTCCGTGGTCACCAGGCGGCCCGGTTCCGCATACTCGGCGAACTTGTCTGACGTCGTATCGAACTCGATGGCCACGGGGTCTCCTCAGGGTGGGCGAGAGATGGTGCGGATTGCGACGGCGTAAGGTTGGAGCCGCCCCTCCGACGATAGATCCCCGCGGTGCGCCCTGCGCCCGATTCGTAAGACTTCGACACAGGAAACGAATGACCGAGACGACGAGCCGCCCAGGCACCGTGCACCTGATCGAGCGCCAGCCGACCGTCACCGGTCCCGAGATGCTGGCGAGCCTGGTGCCGCCACCGCAGTTCGACACCGCGACGTTCGACAGCTACCGCGCCGACCCCGCGTACCCCTCGCAGGAGGAGGCGAAGGAGACGCTCTCGCGCTTCGCGGGCCGCGGCGCCCCCGCCAAGCGCGGCGGGTTCTTCAGCCGGGCCAAGAAGGAGCCGGAGGTGAAGCCGGGCGTCTATCTCGACGGCGGTTTCGGCGTCGGCAAGACGCACCTTCTCGCTTCGATCTATCACGCGATGCCGGCCCGCCGGAAGTACTTCGGCTCGTTCATCGAGTACACCGCCCTGGTGGGAGCACTCGGCTACAAGAACACCGTCGATCTGCTCAAGGGCGCCGACCTGATCTGCATCGACGAGTTCGAGCTCGACGACCCGGGCGACACGATGGTGATGACGCGGCTGCTGGGCGAGCTCGTTCCCACCGGTACCCGGCTGGCTGCGACGTCGAACACCCCGCCCAACGCGCTCGGTGAGGGGCGCTTCGCCGCACAGGACTTCCTCCGCGAGATCCACGCCATGTCCGACAGCTTCCAGACGCTCCGCATCGACGGCGTGGACTTCCGCCAGCGCGCGCTCGACGGGCACGCCGTGGTCAGCGACGAGGAGCGGTACACCCGCGCGGTGGCGGATGCCGCGGCATCCGGAACCGCATCCGACGACGTCTTCGGCGACGTCATCCGCCACCTGGCCCGCGTGCATCCTTCCCGCTACCTGCGCGTGATCGACGGACTCGACCTCGTCGGGCTGCGCGACGTGCATGTGCTCACCGACCAGTCCGAGGCTCTGCGCTTCGTGGCGTTCGTCGATCGCGTGTACGACGCGCAGATCCCCATCGTCGCGACCGGCGTCAGCCTGGACCAGGTGTTCGCAGAGGAGATGCTCGGAGGTGGATACCGCAAGAAGTACCTGCGTGCCATCTCCCGCCTCAACGCACTGACGCATTCTGCGCAGGAAGCCAGCGCCGCGTAACACGAAGTTCACACGACAGGCTCGGGCGTAACGCCCCCGAAACATGTCTCGTCCATTCCGGTAATCGAGCGTCGCCACACTGAAGCTCTCAGTTACCCGAATGTGAGGTTTGACATGGATGCACCCGGCAACATCTCCTGGGCGATCACCGCGACCGCCCTTGTCCTGCTGATGACGCCCGGCGTGGCCTTCTTCTACGGCGGTCTGGTCAAGGCCAAGAGCGTCGTCAGCATGATGATGATGAGCTTCGGTTCGATCGGACTCGTGGCGGTGCTCTGGGTGCTCTTCGGCTTCTCGATGAGCGCGGTCGAGAGCCCCGGCCAGTTCGCGGGCAACCCCTTCGCCGACTTCGGATTGAACGGCCTCGCCACCGGAGACGGATCCAACGTCGCCCTCATCGGCGTCGCCTACGGCGCCACCTTCGCGATCATCACGGTCGCCCTGATCTCGGGCGCCATCGCGGACCGCGCGCGCTTCGGCCCCTGGCTGATCTACGCCGGCGTGTTCGCCACCCTCGGCTACTTCCCGGTCGCCGCATGGGTCTGGGGCGGCGGCTGGATCATGAACCTCGGCACCACCCTGTTCGGTGAGGACAGCGGCATCGCCGTGATCGACTACGCCGGTGGAACCGCCGTCCACATCAACGCCGGCGCTGCCGCACTGGCGTTGGCGCTCGTCCTCGGCAAGCGGATCGGTTTCCAGAAGGGCATCCTCAAGCCGCACAACGTTCCGCTGACGCTCCTCGGTGCAGCCCTGCTCTGGTTCGGCTGGTTCGGATTCAACGCCGGCGCGGAATGGCTCTCCGAGGACATGGGCAAGGTCGGCCTGATCGGCATCAACACGCTGGGCGCCACAGCGGCTGCGATCCTCGGCTGGATCCTGATCGAGCGCATCAAGGACGGCAAGGCCACCTCGGTCGGCGCCGCTTCCGGTGCCGTCGCCGGTCTCGTGGCGATCACCCCGGCCTGCGCCAACCTCAGCCCCGGCTGGGCGCTGCTGCTCGGCGCCCTCTCCGGCATCGCCTGCGCCCTGGCTGTCGAACTGAAGTTCCGCCTCGGCTTCGACGACTCGCTCGACGTCGTGGGCATCCACCTCGTCGGCGGCCTTCTCGGCACGCTCTACCTGGGCTTCTTCGCCACCGAGCAGGGACTGTTCACCGGCGGCGACCTGCGCCTGCTCGCGGTGCAGGCCATCGCGGCCGGCGGAGTGCTTCTGTACTCGTTCGTCGTCTCCTTCATCATCGGCTTCGCGATCGAGAAGACGATCGGCTTCCGCGTCACGAACGAGGACGAGATCGCCGGCGTCGACCTGGTCGTGCACGGCGAAGAGGGCTACGCCCTCGCGGAGTAGTGAGCTGCGGCTAGGGTGGCCGGGTGACTTCCTCGAAGAGCATCCTGGCCACCCTCGCCGAGATCCTGCTCAAGGCGCTACGGTCGGACCGGCCGTCTCGGACCCCCGTGCGTCCGAGACGGCCGGACGCGCGTCTGCGGCCGTCCTGGCGAGAAGGAGACGGAGCACGGGCGCGACGGCGACACCGCGACGACGCGGGTGGACCCGGACGGTGTCCGCGATCTTCGGATCGGCTATGCGCCCGACCAGGACGGCGCGCCGGACGCCGGTGAGATCGTCTGGACCTGGGTGCCGTACGAGGAGAACGACGGCCGGGGCAAGGATCGTCCGGTGCTGATCATCGGCCGCTCCTCAGCCGACCGGGTGTACGCCGTCCGCATGACGAGCCGCTCGCATGACGGCGACGTGGACTACCTGCCGATCGGTTCCGGCTCCTGGGACTCGCAGGGCCGGGAATCGTGGATCGACATCGAGCAGCTGTACCTCGTCCACGAAGACGGGCTGCGCCGCGAGGCCGCCGTGCTCGACCGGCGCCGCTACGGGCGTGTGGTCGCCGCGCTCAGCGATCGCTACGGGTGGCGCGCGGAGCAGTAGCGGGCGTCGCGCACTCTCAGCTGCGTGTGGCCAGCGGCTTGTTCGCGAGCTGCGGGAACGCAAGCAGGACCATCTCGACGAGGTCATCCAGAGGCCGGGTCAGCGGGTCGGTGGCGGGAAGGCCCAGTTCGAGCTCGATGTCGTCGATGGCTCCGCCGATCTCGTCGGCGGTCATGCCCTCGTGATTGACGGTGATGCCGATGACCTTCGTGTCGGCGAATGCCTCGATCAGGGCGACTTCGCTGGCGACGGTGGGCATCTTGACCATGGGGAAGTCGCCGAGCGTGCGGCGCTTCGGCGCGTGCTGGACGATGACTCCGGCCGGCTGGCTGCCGCGCAGGATGTGGGCAGAGGTGATGTAAGCGGGATGGCTGAGCGCGCCCTGGCCCTCGACGATGATGATGTCGGGGTCTTCACCCTCGAAGGCGGCGACGACCTGGTTCTCCACCTCGCCCGAGCAGTACTGCGGGACGAGGGCATCCAGGGCGACACCGTACTTGCCGCCCTGGATGATGGTCGTCTGACCGGTCCCGACCATCACGGCATGGATGCCGCGTGCGTTCAGCGCCTGCACCAGCAGGGTGGATGTGGTGCGCTTGCCGATCGCGCCGTCGGTGCCGAGCACCGCGATGCGCGGGCACGTGACGTCGAAGATCCGGCCGGAGAACAGGTGGAGCTCGCTCATGCTGCGCGGCCGGCGGACGTCGGTGATGGTGACGCCGGCCAGCAGTGCCGCCGCGGCGAACTCGGCGTCGTCGTTCAGGAACTCGTGCAGCCCGTTGATGATGTGCATTCCTCGGGCGATCCCGTCGAGGAGGACGATGCGCTGCGCGGCCGAGAGGAGACCATCGGCCGGCGCGACGCCGCAGATCAGGTAGTCGGGGACGCGGTCCGCGTGCACCACGGACTGCGCGAGATTCGCGAGGACCGGGATGCCGTTGGGGGTGCCGTCGAGGAACATGCCCGCGTCGGCGCCCGCGTGGGTGCTGTCGATCACGCTGAGGATGTCGTACTTCTCGGAGTGACGGACGAGGCCGTTCGCGGTCTTGCCGTCCTGCTCACCGAACTGGCCTTCGCAGTACACGACCGCGGTGGAACCGACGGGGAGGACGGCCTCGGCGGCGTGAAGGCCGGCGATCAGGAGGTCGCTGGAACGGTCAGGGGTTTGGACAGTCATCGGGTTCCTCAACGGTCGCACAGAGGAGGCGACAAGAAACGGAGGGCCGTTGAAAGCTGTCGGTCGACGAGAAGTCTTCCCTGATGATCGGCAAAATGCCGATGACTGCACCGTAGCAGTCGCATATCCGCGGCGGCTGTGAAGACCGGGCCCGATTTGAGACGGGAGGTAGATAAGGCTAACCTAAGTCGACCTGTTTTCGCCCCGAGAATCCGAGGATGTCCGCCTGATGCGTACGATCCAGACGCGCCTGGCGCTTCTATCCCTTGTCACTGTGTCCGCTCTCGCCCTGAGCGGGTGCGGGGCGTCCGAGGTCATCGAGGTGGCGGCCCCCGACGCCGAGAGCGCCGGTGGTACGGCGTACCCGCTGACCGTCGACAACTGCGGTCGAGAGGTCATCATCGAGAGCGCTCCGCAGCGCGTCGCGTCGCTCGATCAGAACTCCACCGAGATCCTGCTGTCCCTCGGTCTGGAGGACCGCATCGTCGGCACGGCGTCGTGGACGGACCCGGTGCTGCCGAGCCTGGCTGCCGTCAACGAGCAGGTGCCCCGTCTGGCCGACAACGCTCCCACGTACGAGGTTCTGCTGGGCGCCGATCCTGACTTCGTGACCGCATCGTTCGGCCGTCACTACAAGGACGAGGGTGGCGTCGTCTCCCGGGATCGCCTCGCCGAGACCGGGATCGGCTCGTACCTGTCGCCGACCGACTGCGAGGGCGGAGTGAGCATCAACGGCGGCGGGGCCCGCACGGAGCAGCTGAGCGTCGACGCGCTCTACCAGGAGATCCGCGAACTGGCGACGATCTTCGACGTGCAGGACCGTGGTGAAGAGCTCGTCGCCGACCTCGAGGCGCGCACCGAGACCGCGTTGGAGGGTGTCGACCTCGGCGGCGCCACAGTGGCGTTCTGGTTCGCCGACACGAAGACGCCCGTACATGGCCGGCGGGTTCGGATCCGCCTCGATGCTCGCCTCGATGACGGGGATGGAGAACGCCTTCGCCGACGAAGACGATGACTGGGTCGCCTCGGGCTGGGAGTCCGCCGTCGACCGTTCACCGCAGATCCTCGTCCTGGGGGATCTGCAGCGCGACCGCTTCCCGGGCGATCGCCTGGACGACAAGATCGACTTCCTGAAGAGCGACCCGCTCACGAGCACCATGAGCGCGGTGCAGGACGAGTGCTTCATCGCTCTGCACGGCGCCGAGATGAACCCCTCGATCCGATACGTCGACGGCCTGGAGAAGATCCAGAAGTGGGTGCAGAGCGCGGGCGACTGCGTCCGGTGAACCGCCGCTTCCCGACGCCCATGACCGACAGTCGGGCCGAACCGACCCGCCGAGCCGGCGGCCTCGTCACGCTGTTGATCGTGCTGTCCGGCATCGCGATCTTCGTGGTGTCCCTCGGCGTCGCCGTCACGCTCGGGTCGGCTGACGTGTCGCTCGTGAACGTCCGCGACATCGTCTCGAATCATCTCGGCCTCACTGACATACCGGTGCGCGCCTCCGAAGACGCGATCGTCTGGCAGGAGCGTCTCCCACGGGCCTTGGTCGCCGCGGCATGCGGGATCGGGCTCGGTGTCTGCGGCGTGATCCTCCAGTCGCTCCTGCGCAACCCGCTCGCGGACCCGTTCATCCTCGGCGTCTCGTCCGGAGCGTCGACCGGCGCCGTCGTCGTGGGCGTGCTCGGGCTGGGAGGCAGCGCCATCGGCCTGCCCGGCGGCGCGTTCGTGGGCGCGCTGGTCGCATTCGGCTTCGTGCTCCTGCTCGGCCGGTTCTCGAGCGGAGGAGACACCGCCATCGTGCTCGCGGGCGTCGCCGGCACGCAGCTCTTCTCGGCCCTCACGTCTCTGGTCATCTTCGCCGTGGCGGATTCCGACGAGACGAGGGGCATCATGTTCTGGCTGCTCGGTTCGCTGGAGGGGATGCGGTGGGACGACGTTCTCCTGACAGCATCCGTGTCCCTCATCGGGGCCGTCGTGGCGCTGGGGTACACCCGCTCGCTGGATGCCTTCGCGTTCGGCGAGGATGTCGCGGCATCGCTGGGGATCCACGTCACTCGCACCCGCGTCGTCCTGCTCGTGCTGACCGCGCTGCTGACGGCCGCCCTGGTCAGCGTCGCCGGCGCCATCGGCTTCGTCGGTCTCGTGCTGCCCCATGCGGCGCGGTTGCTCTTCGGGCAGCGTCACTCCCGGATCATCCCGGCGACGGCGGTGCTCGGCGCGATCTTCATGGTCTGGGTGGATGCCGGCTCGCGCGTCGTCTTCGCACCATCGCCGCTCCCGGTCGGTGTCGGAACGGCGATCGTCGGGGTGCCGATCTTCGTGCTGCTTCTCGTGCGGAAGCGGGCGCGCTCATGACCCTGCACGCGACGGATGTCTCGTGGAAGCGCGGCGATGCGCTGGTCGTCGACGGCGTCACCCTGCACCCCGTGCAGGGGCAGACCGTCGGACTGCTCGGACCCAACGGCTCGGGGAAGTCCTCGCTGCTGCGGCTGCTTCACGGGTTCGCCCGCCCCGACCGGGGACTCATCACGCTCGACGGCCACGACCTCAAGACGGTCCGCCGCCGGGACATCGCGACGAAAGTCGCTGCCGTGACCCAGCACGCGGACACCGATGCCGACATCACCGTCTACGACGTGGTCCGGCTCGGACGCACGCCCTACCGCGGCGCGTTCGGTGCCGGCTGCCCCGCGCGACGACGAGGTGATCCGGCAGGCGCTGCATCAGGTCGGCCTGCAGGGCCGGGAGGAGCGTCTGTGGCACTCCCTGTCCGGGGGAGAGCGGCAACGGGCGCACATCGCCAGGGCGCTCGCCCAGGAGCCGCACGAGCTCCTGCTCGATGAGCCGACGAACCACCTCGACATCCGCCACCAGCTCGAGCTGCTCAGGCTGGTGACGAGCCTCCCCGTGACGACGGTGATCGCCATGCACGATCTGAACCTGGCGGCGATGTTCTGCGATGCGCTGCTCGTGCTCGACGGAGGCAGGATCGTGGCGGCCGGAGCGCCCGCCGACGTCCTCACCGTCGAACTGATCCACGACGTCTACGGAGTGGACGCGAGGGTCGCCGTCGACCCGACGTCGGGCATCCCGCACATCGCTTTCATCGCCTGAGCTTTTGTCGACCGGGGTGATCCAATCCGATTCGCTCGGTGCGACGAACCTTCTGTGAGTCGCTTTCCGCGGCCGCATCCGAAGGAGGAGTCATGCGTTTCATCCCGACCAAGGTCCACGGCATTCTCGACTACATCGTCGGCGTCGCCCTCATCGCGGCTCCCTGGGTGTTCGGCTTCGCGTCCGTCGGCGGAGCGGCCGTCGTCATCCCGATCGTCCTGGGCGTCGGACTCATCGTCTACAGCCTGTTCACGAAGTACGAGTGGGGACCGTTCGGCTTCATCCCGATGCCGGTGCACCTCGTCTTCGATGTCGCTGCGAGCCTGTTCTTGGCGCTGTCGCCGTGGCTGTTCGGGTTCTCCACCGAGGCGCCGAACGTCTGGCTGCCGCACGTCGTCGTGGGCGCCGCCGTCATCGTCGTTGTACTGTTCTCGCAGCCGCAGCCCGCGGGTTCCCGCGCCCGGGTTGCGACAGCCTGACGATCGGCTTCCCCGGGGCCTCTTGGCTCCGGGGAACATCCCCTGTGCGCGTGCGCGCGATCAGGGACGTAGCGCCTCGCTGAACCAGCGCGCGTAGAGCGACCAGGGGTCGACGCTCGCGCGAAGTGTGGCGATGTGCGCGCGCAGCTCCTCGGTGAGCGTGAACCACTCGCCTCCCTCTCGAACGCCGGCGAACTCCCGATGTCGCTGCTGCTCGAGGCTGCGGCCGCCGCGTTCGAAGGCGAGCAGCTCCTCGTGCCGGATGCTCGCCAGGCGCTGACGCGGACGCCTGCTCGTTCCGATCTTCACCCTGCGGTCGTACCGGATGTAGTAGACGACCTCGATGACAGGGAGGGGGAGGTCGTAGTCGGGCACGTCGCCGTATCGCCAGCCGCATGACGCACACACCCAGACGTCGCCGATGCGTGCCCCGATCTGGTCGGAACAGAGGATGCAGGGCCCGGGGAGTCGGCCATCGGTCACCACCAGGCAGATGATACGCCGGGGTGGCGACACCGCGCGCAGCAACGGAAAAGAACCCCCGAGTTCGATGATCTCGGGGGTTCTGCGGTGGGCGATACCGGACTCGAACCGATGACCTCTTCCGTGTGAAGGAAGCGCGCTACCAACTGCGCCAATCGCCCAGACCTGCGGGGTACGAGAACCGATATTACCCGACTCGAAGTCGTGCCGCTGACCACTCCGGGAGACACGCGCGAGATCCGCGTTCGGTTTGGCCATGCGGCGATCTTCGGCTAATGTTTCATGAGTGCCCGGGTCGACCGGGAACAAATGCGGATGTAGCGCAGTGGTAGCGCATCACCTTGCCAAGGTGAGGGTCGCGAGTTCGAATCTCGTCATCCGCTCGAGTGCAGTGAGTTTCTCTTGGAAGCTCGAAGCACGTGGGGTCAATCCACACACGGTGGCGTGGCCGAGCGGCTAGGCACCGGCCTGCAAAGCCGTTTACACGGGTTCGAATCCCGTCGCCACCTCACAAATGAATAGCCCAAACGGGCGCGATTGGCGCAGCGGTAGCGCGCTTCCCTGACACGGAAGAGGTCACTGGTTCGATCCCAGTATCGCGCACACTGAAACCCCCGGTTTTCCGGGGGTTTTTTCGTGTCCTTGGACCCCGCCTGGACAGATGTGGGGCATCGACAGGCCGCTAGGTTCTTGGGCGCGCATTTATCCGGTCGACCGGTCGCGCGGGATGCGGGACCTCTCCACTACGCTCTGACGGGAGGTACGAATGGACCGCATCACAAAGTCATACGTCACGTCGTTCCGTGAAGAGCAGTCGCTACCAGCTGAGATGGACGCTGCGACGCTCTTCGAGCACTTCGTCAACTACTGCATCATCTCGGATGCCCACGATGAAGAGTTCGACATCGACTCTGTCCACACCGGCGGGGGCAACGATCTTGGTATCGATGGACTCGCGATCCTCGTGAACGGCGTCTTGGTCGAGGCGGTCGAGGACGCGGAAGAGCTGCTGGAAGTCAACAAGCGTCTGGAGGTTCGGTTCGTCTTCGTGCAGTCCAAGTCCGCTTCGAGCTTCACAGGGTCGGAAATGTCGGAGTTCGCTAACGGGGTGTCAGAGTTCTTCGCGGAGACGCCAGCTTTCCCCATCAACGACCGCATCAAGCAGATGCGGGCTGTAATGTCATGGATCTACGACAACAGCAGTGCATTCAAGCAAGGCAGGCCGTCATGTGAGTTGTGGTTTGTTTCTACCGGGAAGTGGCAGAACGACGCCCAGTTGGTCACCAGACTGCAGAAGGCCGAGTCGTCTCTGGATGGGCTGAGCTTGTTCGACGCAGTTCGCTACCGAGCTCTGGGCGGCTCGGAGCTTCAAGCAAGCTGGACGAAGACGAAGAACAGCGTTACAACCGACTTCCAGTTTCCCAAGCGTGCCACGCTGGCTGACATCCCCGGGGTCAGCGAGTCATATCTGGGAATCATCTCGGCCGCCGAGTTCATGAAGGTGATCTCAGACGAAAGCGGGATCCGTCGTCAGATCTTCTTCGACGACGTCCGACGACTACCAGGGCGAGAACTCGGTTAATAGCGAGATCGCCTCAAGCCTGTCGACGGATGAAGGACGAAGCCGCTTCGCTGTACTCAACAACGGCATCACGCTCGTTGCGCGCCAGCTCCGGATCGTAGGAGACAAGTTTACGGCATCCGACTACCAAATCGTGAATGGCTGTCAGACCAGCCACGTGCTCTACAGACAACCGCGACTCGCTCGACAACGATATGCAGGTTCCCTTCAAAGTGATCGCGACCGACGACGAGGATGTGATCAGTTCGATTGCGTCCGCGACCAATCGGCAGACGCAGGTAACCGCAGAGGACCTGATCGCGTTGAAGGATTCCAGAAGCGACTTGAGGCTTATTTCGGTTCATTCGAGGACCGCCAGCGTCTCTACTACGAGCGCAGGTCCAAGCAGTTCGCGACAGTGACGGGCATCGAGAAAGGTGCGGATCATCACCAAACCCCTGCTGATCCGGGCCTTCGGAGCCATGTTCGGAAACGAGCCGCACCGCGCCGCCCGGTACTACGCCGCGTTGAAGAGTCAGCTGGGTAGCTCCGATCTTTCACGAAGGCCACCAACTCGCGCCTTACTACTCAGCCGCTTTCGCCTATTACAAGCTGGAGTACTTGTTCCCGAAACAACCAGCTGCCGGTCGCATACAAGCCCGCTCGCTATCACCTGCTGATGGCAGTGCGGGTTCTCGCGGCAGGTTTCCAAGTACCCCAGCTCACGGCAAACAAAGTCGAGGGGTACGCAGGTCAGCTGAACAAGGTGCTGTGGGCGGACTCCGAAGCCCTTAAGGTCTTCAAGGCGGCCTGCGCAATCATCGATGAAGCTCGCGGAGATGCGCCGCTCGATGGGGATCTCGTGAAGGTCCAAGCATTCACCGACAAAGTGATCGACCTGCTTCGTCCCTCAGAATAGCTCGCGCGACGGCGTCGCCCGCCGGTCTAGAAACGGCGTCGCCCGCCGGTCTAGAAGCGGACGGGCGACGCCCCATATATGCCGAGCACCACCTCGAAACCCCCGGCTCTGGTCGGGGGTTTTTCGTTGCACCCTCGGGCCGCGGGTTCGCGTATCTCGGCCTCGATGTCAAGGGGCCCGCGCTTTCTCGTCGCCTGGTGGAGAGTGCTCCCAGAGCATCGTGAGAGAGGACGAACATGTCGGACCCGCACGCGACCCCGGAGGATCAGCGCCCCATCATCCCGCGGGACACCGTTCCGCGGCAGGAGAGCGACGACCCGATTCACGAGGATCCGTCCGAGCCCGCCGCTGATGACCGTGATGAGGACGAGTCCATCGATGTCGAGGACCTGCCGTGAGCCCTCGACGCTCTGACGACCTGAGGAGGAGCTGATGATCTTCAATTACATACTTTTCCTGGTGCTGTTCATCGGAGGCATCGTGCTTCTGGGCATCGCTCACGAGCTGCCGACCATGCAGGCTCCGGTCTTCGTCGCCGGAATCCTGGCGATCAGTCTGGCAATGGCATCCGCGATGCACGCGCCGTCCACGTCGACCCGCCGGGATCCGTGATGGAGAAGGACCGGAACAGGATGTCGCATCCGCCGACGACGTCGGATGCGGCGCAGCCGTTGCTGCCCGAAGAAGAGGACGTCGTCGAGGGCGAGTCACCGACCGAAGCAGTGCCCGCAGGCGGTGCCGGGGCGGACTCGGGTGCGGCCGACGTCGTACGCGTCGACCCGGACGACGAAGCGTCGATCCCGGACGTTTCGACGCACAACAAGGAACCCGGCGTCGGAACACGCGATGCGCGCCATCACGGCCGGGACGCCTGAGGCGGTCCGAGGCGAGCGGTTGATCCTCGCGGCGAAGGCTGCGATCGCCGCATCCATCGCCTGGTTCCTCGCACCGTACGTGCCATTCGCCGCCAGCGAGTACTCCTACTACGCGCCACTCGGTGTGCTCATCAGCATGCATCCGACGGTGGTCGGCTCGGCCCGTGCCGGCGCTCAGTCTCTCGCCGGTCTCGGAATCGGCATCCTGTTGGGACTGGGGGCACTGGCGCTGGTCCGCGTGGGAGTGCCGGCGATCGTGGGGATCGCCGCGGTCATCGCCATCGGAATCGTCCTCGGCGGAATCCGCCGGCTGGGAGCAGGACGCGATTGGGTCGCCATCGCGGGTCTGTTCGTCCTCCTCCTCGGCGGCAGGGATGCCGATGAATTCTCGCTGTCCTATCTGATGACGACGGCGTTCGGCGTGGTCATCGGCATTCTGATGAACCTCATCGTCATCCCGCCTCTGTTCCTCGGCAGAGCGTCGGATCAACTCACCGCACTGAGGAACGCCGTGTCTGACGTGTTGCGCGACATCGCCGAGGCGCTCGAGAACGGCGAGATCGACAGCGAGGCATTCAGCGAATCGGCAGATCGGCTGGCCTCGCTGCTGACGCAGACGAAGGACGAGGTACGCGTCGCAGAGGAGAGCAGTCGAGCGAACCCGAGAAGCCGCGGGCGAAGCGCCGACAGACAGCTCAACGCGCGCCGGCTTCTTGCGCTGGAACGCACGACGCGAGCGACGATCGACCTTGCCGACATGCTCGTTCGCGCGCGGGATGAAGGCCCAGCGTCAGATCGCGCGATCGCGCACTCCCTTGCCGACGCGGCGCGAGCGAGCGCAGACGTGGTCGCCGCCCCTGCCGGGGACGAGCAGGTCGGTGAACGGCTCGCCGCCGCCGGAGATGCGCTCGACCGCTCCGTCCAGCAACTCGGTCGGCTCGAAGCTCCAGCCGGTGCTCCCGCCTATTCGCGTGCCTACGCCTACGCAGCCGCGGTCAGCGTGCGAAGGATCGTGGATGCCTGTCACGAGTTCGTGCACTCCGCAGAATGAGACCTCGCCCAGCCGAGGGATCTGATACCCAACTACGACGCTCCTGACCTCGAAAACGTGGACGCCACGGTCGTCCTCTCCGGTTCGGCCATGGCCGACGTGCAGGTCTCCGGCACTCTGGATGCCGTGATCGACGGCAGCGGCGAGATCGCGTACAGCGGCGACCCACGTGTCATGAAGAAGATCTCGGGTTCGGGGGATCTGGTTCGGCGCTGACCTCGCCCGCACGCCTCGGAAGCCCGTGCGCGACGGTCTGGACGAGCGTGGTCATGCGAGTAACCTGGGTAGCGACCCAGATGGAGAGTTTCTGTGCCTGAAAACGCCCGGCCGAATGACGGCTTCGCCCTGTTCACTGACCGAAACGTCGTCGCGATGCGCGTCAACGGCGATCTCAAGGATCTCGCCACGACCGTGACCGACACCGACGAGGTCGAGCCGGTCACGATCGACAGCCCCGACGGCCTGAACATCCTCCGCCACTCCGCGGCGCACGTGCTCGCGCAGGCGGTGCAGCGGATCAACCCGCAGGCGAACCTCGGCATCGGCCCGCCGATCACCGACGGCTTCTACTACGACTTCGGCGTCGAGCAGCCGTTCACGCCCGAAGACCTCAAGGCCATCACGAAGGAGATGCAGCGCATCGTCCGCGAGGGCCAGCGCTTCGTCCGTCGTGTCGTCACCGACGACGAGGCGCGTGCCGAACTCGCCGACGAGCCGTTCAAGCTCGAGCTGATCGGGCTCAAGGGCGGCAAGGAAGCGGCGGAGGGTGCATCCGTCGAGGTCGGCGCGGGCGAACTCACCATCTACGACAACACGACGCGCGACGGCGAGGTGGTCTGGAAAGACCTCTGCCGCGGTCCGCACCTGCCCAGCACCCGCATGATCGGCAACGGCTGGGACCTCACCCGCATCGCCGCCGCCTACTGGCGCGGCAGCGAGAAGAACCCGCAGCTGCAGCGCATCTACGGCACTGCGTGGCCGTCGAAGGACGAACTGCGCGAATACCAGCACCGCCTGGAGGAGGCCGCCAAGCGCGACCACCGACGCCTGGGCAAAGAGCTCGACCTGTTCTCGTTCCCCGAGGAGATCGGCTCCGGGCCTCAGCGTCTGGCACCCGCGCGGCGGCATGATCCGCGGCGAGATGGAGCAGCACGCCCGCAAGCGCCACATCGAGGGCGGCTACACCTACGTGTACACGCCGCACATCTCGAAGGAAGACCTCTTCCTCACCTCGAACCACCTCGTCACCTACAAGGAGGGCATGTTCCCCCCGATCGTGATGGACGAGGAGCGCGACGAGAACGGCGAGATCACCAAGCAGGGCCAGGACTACTACCTGAAGCCCATGAACTGCCCGATGCACATCCTGATCTACAAGGAGCGTGCGCGCAGCTACCGCGACCTGCCTCTGCGCTTCGCGGAGAACGGCACCGTCTACCGCAACGAGCTCTCCGGCGCCCTGCACGGCCTCACCCGCGTGCGCGGCTTCACTCAGGACGACTCGCACCTCTTCGTCACCCCGGATCAGCTGGAGGACGAGGTCGCCAAGGTCCTCGAGTTCATCCTGTCGATGCTCCGCGACTTCGGCCTGACCGACTTCGAGCTCGAGCTCTCGATGAAGGACGACGAGAAGTCGAAGTGGATCGGCTCGGACGAGTTCTGGGAGTCGTCGACGGATGCTCTGCGACGCGTCGCCGTGGCATCCGGTCTGAAACTCACCGAGGTCCCCGGCGAGGCCGCCTTCTACGGCCCCAAGATCGACCTCAAGACGCGCGACGCCATCGGCCGCATGTGGCAGCTCTCGACGGTCCAGGTCGATCCGAACCTGCCGGAGCGCTTCGACCTCGAGTTCATGGACAAGGACGGGCACAAGAAGCGTCCGATCATGATCCACCGTGCGCTGTTCGGCTCGATCGAGCGATTCTTCGCCATCCTGCTCGAGCACTACGCCGGCGACTTCCCGGTGTGGCTTTCGCCCCTGCAGGTGGTCGGCATCCCGATCGCCGACGACTACGCCGACTACCTCGGTGACGTCATCACCACCCTGCGATCCCACGGCGTTCGCGCGGAGCTCGACGTCTCCGACGACCGGATGCAGAAGAAGATCCGCACGCACACGACGGGCAAGGTCCCGCTGCTGCTGATCGCGGGGGAGCAGGACCGGAATGCCGGCACCGTCTCGTTCCGCTACCGCGACGGCACGCAGGAGAACGGCGTGCCGATCGCGGATGCCGTGGCCCGCATCCGTGCCGCCATCGATGCGCACACGCTCGTGCAGACAGCAGGGGATCTGGCGTGACCGACGCACCGGAGCAGCAGTCGCTGGAGGATTCCGCACACCTCGCGGGTGTGCCGGATGAGTTCCAGCGGCTGTGGACCCCGCACCGGATGGCGTACATCCAGGCGGGACCGGAGCCGCTGCGCGAGGAGTGCCCGTTCTGCGAGGCGCCGAAGCACGACGACATCGACCGTCTCATCGTCGCCCGCGGCCAGACGGCCTACGTGCTGCTGAACCTGTTCCCGTACAACTCGGGTCATCTGCTCGTCTGCCCGTACCGTCATGTCGCGACCTACGACCAGGCGACGCCGGAAGAGGTCGCCGAGATCGGCGCGCTGACGCAGACCGCGATGCGCGTGCTCGCCCAGGTGTCGCGCTGCGACGGCTTCAACCTCGGCATGAACCAGGGTGCGGTCGCCGGCGCCGGGGTCGACGCGCACCTGCACCAGCACGTGGTGCCGCGATGGACGTCGGACGCGAACTTCTTCCCGATCATCGCGAAGACCAAGGCGCTGCCCCAGCTGCTCGGCGACGTGCGGCACGCGGTGGCCGCGGCCTGGCCGAAGTAACCCTCAGCGCACCTGACGGGCGGTGAACTGGAGGCGCGGATTCGCATAGAACTCCTGCGCCTCGACGAGCTGCAGCTCCCGCTCGCCCGACTCGAGCGTCGCCTTCAGCAGGTCGTAGACGCTGGATGCGGTGCGCTCGAGCGCCGTCTGCGCGCTGCCGGTCTGCACGTAGTGCGCCGTGAACAGCGCTGCTGTGACGTCGCCTGATCCGTTCGCCTTCATCGGCAGATGCGGCGTCTGCACGATCCACGCGCCCTGGTCGTCGACGGCGAGCATCTCGATCGTGCCCTCTTCGCGATCGGGGCGCTCGACGCTCGTGACGAGCACTGTGCGTGGACCCATCGCCCGCGCGAGGTCCGCGGAGGCGAGGGTGGATTCGAGCGTGTCCGGGTCGGTCTCGGTGAGGAAGCCGAGCTCGAACTGGTTCGGCGTGATGATGTCGGCGACGGGAACGACCCGCTCCCGCAGCAGCACCGGGATGGCCGGGGCGACGAAGCATCCGGACTTCGCATTGCCCATCACCGGATCGCAGGCGTACACGGCATCCGGGTTCGCGGCCTTGACGCGCGCGACGGCGTCGATGATCACGTCGCCGATGCCCTCGCCGCCCTGGTACCCGGAGAGCACGGCATCGATCTGTCCGAAGACGCCGCGCTCCTCGATCCCGGTGATGACCTCGCGGACGTCGTCCGGTGCGATCAGCGGGCCGCGCCAGGCGCCGTAGCCGGTGTGGTTCGAGAAGTTCACCGTGTACACCGGCAGCACCTCCACGCCGATGCGCTGCAGCGGGAAGACGGCAGCCGAGTTGCCGACGTGGCCGTAGGCGACGGCCGACTGGATGGAGAGGATCTTCATCCCTCGATCCTGCCACCAGATGGCGCCTGCCCCGGTCAGCGGACCGCCGCCGCCAGATCGGCCACGAGCGTCTCCGCGTCGTCGTCGGACAGGTCATGCACGGTCAGCCGGATGTGACGTGACGGCTCGGCGCGGTCGTCGAGGGCGAAGTCGTCGCCGGTGCGCACCAGCCAGCCGCGGCGCATGAGGCGTTCCGACACGAGCCTCGCCGGCTGCGGAAGCTCGACCCAGAGGCTCAGTCCGTCCATCGGAGGAACTCGAAGACCGAGCGCACGCAACCGCTCGGCGAACGCCTCGTTGCGTTCGGCATAGTGGCGGCCGGCGGCGGCGATGCGCGCCGTGACGTCGGCATCCGTCACCTGGGCCAGGGCGAGCCGCTGCAGCAGATGACTCACCCAGGTCGTGCCCGGGCTCAGTCGCATCGCCAGCCGCTCGGCCGTCTCGGGGTCTGTCGCGGCGACCGCGAGGCACATGTCGGGGCCGAGGAACTTCGACACCGACCGCACGAGTGCGTACCGGCGATGACCCGGGCCGATCAGGGACTCGTAGGGGCGCTGGGACAGCATCGAGAAGTGGTCGTCCTCGATGATCAGCACATAGGGGTGATCCGCAAGCACTGCCCGAAGGTCGGCGGCGCGCTGTGCGGACAGGCTGGCGCCCGTCGGGTTCTGGGCTCGTGGGGTGCAGATCACCGCACGGATGCCGTCATCCAGCGCGTTCCGCAGGCCGTCGACGGTCATCCCCTCGTCATCCACGGGGACCGCGACCGCGCGGTAGCCGCCGAGGCGCACGGTGTGGATGCTCGCGAGGAAGCAGGGATCCTCGAGCGCCACGGCGTCGTCGCGCATCAGCGCCTGGGCGAGAAGGCGCTCGACCGCATCCACCGCACCACTGGTGATCGTGATCCGGAAGTCGGCCTCGCCGAGGTCGGACGCCACCCAGTTCCGTGCCCACGTCTCGAGCGCGCTGTCGATGACCGGCTCGCCGTAGAGAACGGGGCGTCCGGCGACCGTGGCCAGGGCGGGGGCGGGATCGGGGATGAGCAGGGCATCCGGGTTGCCGGTGCCGACATCGCGAAGAACGGAGTCGGCGGCGTAGCCCTCCTGAGCGACGGCGTCGACGCCGGCGATGACGGTACCGGCACGCCCGCGGGAGATCACGAGCCCCGCCTGCGCCAGCTGCCGGTATGCGGCGACGGCGGTGTTGCGGTTCACTCCGAGTGTCGCCGCGAGTTCGCGGACCGGCGGCAACGGACTTCCCGGGCGCAGCGCACCGCGTTCCCTCAGTCCGCGCACGCTGGCGGCGATGTCGGCCGCTGTCGAGCCCGTGATCTCGTGGTCCATGTCACCCCTCGTCATCCCGATTCTAGATTGTCCGAAGCGGTGCTATCTTTTGACATAGATCAAACTACTTCATTGGTTCACCCGAGAGGACCGCAATGACTGACACTGCTCCGACCACCGGATCCGCACGCGTGAAGCGCGGCCTCGCCGAGATGCTCAAGGGCGGCGTCATCATGGACGTCGTCACCGCCGATCAGGCCAAGATCGCCGAGGATGCCGGCGCCGTCGCCGTCATGGCTCTCGAGCGTGTGCCCGCCGACATCCGCGCCCAGGGCGGCGTCTCCCGCATGAGCGACCCCGACATGATCGACAGCATCATCGATGCCGTCTCGATCCCGGTGATGGCCAAGGCCCGCATCGGCCACTTCGTCGAGGCGCAGGTGCTGCAGGAGCTCGGCGTCGACTACATCGACGAGTCCGAGGTGCTGTCGCCCGCCGACTACGTCAACCACATCGACAAGTTCGGCTTCACCGTGCCGTTCGTCTGCGGTGCCACCAACCTCGGCGAGGCGCTGCGCCGCATCAACGAGGGCGCGGCGATGATCCGCTCCAAGGGTGAGGCCGGCACCGGCGACGTCTCCGAGGCCACCAAGCACATCCGCAAGATCAAGAGCGAGATCAACGTGCTCCGCTCGATGACGAAGGACGAGCTGTTCGTCGCGGCGAAGGAGCTGCAGGCGCCGTACGACCTCGTCGCCGAGATCGCCGAGACCGGCCAGCTTCCCGTCGTGCTCTTCGTCGCGGGCGGCGTCGCCACCCCGGCGGACGCGGCGATGATGATGCAGCTGGGAGCCGACGGCGTGTTCGTCGGCTCGGGCATCTTCAAGTCGGGCAACCCGGCCGAGCGTGCGAAGGCGATCGTCAAGGCGACCACGTTCTTCGACGACGCCAAGATCGTCGCCGAGGTCTCCCGTGGACTCGGTGAGGCGATGGTCGGCATCAACGTGACCGACCTTCCGGCGCCGCACCGCCTGTCCGAGCGTGGCTGGTAACCCGAAAGCCCCTCTGGTCGGAGTTCTGGCGCTGCAGGGCGACGTGCGCGAGCACGCCGCCCTGCTCACCGGACTCGGCGCCGAGGTGCGCCTCGTCCGCCGGCCCGAGGAGCTCGCGGCCGTCGACGGGCTGGTCATCCCCGGCGGGGAGTCCAGCGTCATCGACAAGCTCTCCCGGATGTTCGGGATGCAGGAGCCGATCCGCGCCGCGATCGCCGCGGGGATGCCGATGCTGGGCACCTGCGCCGGGCTCATCATGCTCGCGGACCGGCTCGTGGACGCGATCGACGGTCAGGAATCCTTCGGGGGGCTCGACGTCACCGTGCGCCGGAACGCGTTCGGGCGACAGGTCGAGTCGTTCGAAGCGGAACTCGAGGTGCCGGCGATCGGTCCCGATCCGGTGAAGGTCGCCTTCATCCGCGGTCCTGTCGTCGAGGCGGTCGGTCCCGGAGCCGAGGTGCTCGCTGCGCTTCCGGACGGACGCGTCGTCGCCGTGGAGCAGGGAAATCTGCTCGGACTCAGCTTCCATCCCGAGATCACCGGGGAGTCGCGTTTCCACGAGCGCTTCCTGGATCGCGTCGCATCCCGCAGCTGATCCGTCTGGTCGTCTCAGCCTTCGACGAGCTCCCGGAATGCCGCGATCGTGCGGTCGATGTCGTCGTCCGTCGTCGCCCAGGACGACATGGAGCAGCGGAGCGTCGCCCGCCCGCGCCACTCGGCGCCGGTCACCGCCGCCGTTCCCTCGGCAAGGATGGCCTCTCCGAGAGCCCGGGTGGCCGCATCGGAGGCCAGGCAGAACATCACCTGGGTGTAGTCGACGTCGTTGATGATCTCGATGCCGTCGATGGACGCGAGACCCTCAGCCATCCGGACGGCGTTCGAGTGCAGCCGGTCGATGAGCCGGGCGACTCCGAAGCGTCCGAGGGAGCGCAGCGCCGCCCAGGCCGGCACTCCTCGTGCGCGACGTGACAGCTCCGGTGTGACGTCCCAGGGGTCGAGACCCGAGTAGATGAGGTAATCGCCGCCGGTGCGGAAAGCGGCGATCGAATCGGCCGGGTCGCGGACGATCGCCATGCCGCAGTCGTAGGGGACGTTGAGTGTCTTGTGGGCATCCGTGGCCCAGGAATCCGCCTCCTCCATCCCGTCGGTCAGGCGGCGAAGAGCATCGGATGCGGCGGCCCACAGTCCGAAGGCGCCGTCCACGTGCACCCAGGCTCCGTGGCGCTGCGCGAGCGGTATGAGGGCACGGAAGTCGTCGAATGCACCGGTGTGCACCTCTCCGGCCTGGAGGCAGACGATGACGGGGCCGTCGACCCCTGCGAGCGCTGCCTCCAGCGCATCCGCCCGCATCCTTCCCTGCTCATCGGAGTCGACGATCGTGGTCTCGGACCGTCCGATCCCGAGGAACCGGGCGGCGCGATCGATCGAGCCGTGCCGATCCGCCCCGACGACGAACGTCACCGGGGGTGCGGTGCGCAGTCCGCGTTCGGCGAGATCCCATCCCGCACCCCTCAGCACGGCGTTGCGGGCGGTGGCGAGGCAGGTGAAGTTCGCGAGCTGCCCGCCGGTGACGAAGCCGACGCTCGCTGATGCGGGGAGCCCGAGCAGGTCGAGCATCCACTGTCCGGCGACCCGCTCCATCGCGACCGTCGCCGGGGTCAGCGTCGACGAACCCGAGTTCTGGTCCCAGGCGGACACGAGCCAGTCCGCGGCGAGGGCGGCCGGCTGGGTGGCACCGATCACGAACCCGAAGAACCGCCCGCCCGGGATGGCCACGAGTCCTGGGTCCGCTCCGCGTGCCATCTCGTCGATGACGGACGCAGGATCGACGCCCTCGTCGGCGAGATCACCGCCGAAGGTCGCCACCATGTCGTCCAGACTCGCCCGCGGCCACACCGGTCGGTCATCCAGAGTCCGAAGGAACTCCGCTGCGTGCCGGTGGGCGGCGTCGAGAGCACGCTCCCGATCGTCCATGCGCGAAGTCTTCCACTCCGCCCCTCCCCGGACAAGGACTTCCGGTGCGAGAGGCGACCGTTCTATAGAATGGTCGACGCCCTGCGTTACAGGCGGGGCGGGACGACGAGCGGAGAACTATGTCCGGGCATTCCAAGTGGGCGACGACCAAGCACAAGAAGGCGATCATCGACTCGCGCCGTGCGAAGTCGTGGGCGAAGCTCATCAAGAACATCGAGGTCGCGGCGAAGCTCGGCGGTGCCGACCTTCAGGGCAACCCGACGCTGTTCGACGCCATCCTCAAGGCGAAGAAGACCTCCGTCCCGAAGGACAACATCGACCGCGCGGTCAAGCGCGGCGCCGGCATCGGCGGCGAGTCTGTCGAGTACCTGTCGATCATGTACGAAGGCTACGGACCCAACGGCGTCGCCCTCATGATCGAGTGTCTGACCGACAACAAGAACCGTGCAGCAGCCGAGGTACGCACCGCACTCAGCCGCAACGGCGGCAACCTCGCCGACCCGGGCAGCGTGGCGTACAACTTCACGCGCAAGGGCGTCATCGTGGTCGGCTCGGAGAACACCACCGAGGATGACCTGATGATGGCGGTCCTCGAGGCAGGCGCCGAAGAGGTCGAGCCCCACGGCGACGGCTTCGCGGTCATCACCGAGGCATCCGACCTGGTCGCCGTCCGCACCGCGCTGCAGGAGGCGGGCATCGAGTACGAGTCGGCCGACGTCGAGTTCGTGCCGAACCTCAAGGTCGAGGTCGACGCCGACACCGCGCGCAAGATCTTCCGGCTGATCGACGCGCTCGAAGACAGCGACGACGTGCAGAACGTGTTCAGCAACTTCGATCTCACCGCCGAGGTGCAGGCCGAGCTCGAGAACGACGAGTAGCCGTTCGGGTTCAGAGACCCAGCGTGGCTGCGCTCGATCTCCTTCGCCGCGCATAGCCTGGGGGAGTGACCTCCTCCTCGCTGCGCGTGCTCGGCATCGACCCCGGCCTCACCCGGTGCGGTGTCGGCGTCGTCGACGTCGACCGGACACGGCGGGGCACGCTCGTGCATGTCGGCGTGATCCGATCGTCACCGGACGCGCCGATCGGCGAGCGTCTCGCGATCATCGCGGCGGGGATCCGCGAGGTCATCGCGGCACATCAGCCGGATGCGGTGGCGGTGGAGCGTGTCTTCGCCCAGCAGAACACCCACACCGTGATGGGCACAGCCCAGGCGAGCGGAGTGGCGCTCCTCCTGGCCGCCGAAGCGGGGCTTCCCGCGGCGACGCACACCCCCAGCGAGGTCAAGGCCGCCGTGACCGGCTACGGGTCCGCCGACAAGCGCCAGGTGCAGGCGATGATCGCCCGGATTCTGCGCCTCGACGCGCCTCCGCAGCCCGCTGACGCTGCCGACGCCCTCGCGATCGCCCTGTGTCATGCGTGGCGGCGGGGGAGCAGCGCCGGCTCCGAGCAGAGCGCGCTCACTCCCGCCCAACGCGCCTGGGCCGACGCGGAGCGTGTCGCTCGAACATATCTACGATCCGCGCCATAGGCTGAAGCCATGATCTCCTCGCTGCACGGTGTCGTCCTGCACACGACACCCGATCAGGTCGTCCTCGATGTCGGCGGCGTCGGATTCGCCGTGGCAGTGCCCGGCGATGTCGCGCACACCGCGAGCGTCGGGGAGCGCCTGCTCCTGCACACCAGCCTCATCGTCCGCGAGGACGCCCTGTCGCTCTTCGGCTTCGCGGATCGGAGCGAGCTGGAGGTCTTCGGGCTGCTCATCAGCGTCACCGGGGTCGGCCCGAAGTCCGCGCTGGGCGTGCTCTCGCATCTGACGGTCGATCAGATCGCGGAGGCGGTGACCGCCGAGGACGACGCGCCGTTCCGCCGTGTCTCCGGCATCGGTCCGAAGACGGCCAAACTCATCGTCCTCCAGCTCGCAGGCAAGGTGCGCTCGGTCGGCACCGCTTCGAAGCCGGTCGTCGCGGGCTCGGCCGACATCGCCACACAGGTGGCGGCAGCCCTCGTCGGACTCGGCTGGTCGGAGAAGGTCGCGACGGAAGCGGCGACGCAGACGGTCGCGGATGCGACGGAGGCCGAACGCGTCTCCGTCGCCGCGCTGCTCCGGCGCACGCTCGCCCTGCTCGGACCCGCACAGGGGGGTCAGAAGCGTGGCTGACGCCCGCGAAGCGGCCGAGCCGGTCGACGAGGTCGAGCTGGCGATCGAAGGCGCCCTGCGTCCGACCAGCCTCGGTGAGTTCGTCGGCCAGCAGAAGGTGCGCGGTCAGCTGGAACTGCTGCTCGAGGCGGCGCGCATCCAGAGCCGCACCGCCGATCACATCCTGCTCGCCGGGCCTCCGGGTCTCGGCAAGACCACGCTCGCGATGATCATCGCGCACGAGAGCCAGCGTCCGTTGCGGCTCTCCAGCGGACCTGCGATCCAGCACGCCGGAGACCTCGCGGCGCTGCTGTCGAGCCTGGTCCCCGGCGAGGTGCTCTTCATCGACGAGATCCACCGGATGGCGCGTTCCGCCGAGGAGATGCTCTATCTCGCGATGGAGGACTTCCGCATCGACATCATGGTCGGGAAGGGCGCGGGTGCGACCAGCATCCCGCTCGATCTGTCGCCGTTCACCCTGGTCGGCGCGACCACCCGATCCGGCCTGCTGCCGAACCCCCTGCGTGACCGCTTCGGGTTCACCGGCCATCTCGAGTTCTACGACGAGCCGGAGCTCGAACGGGTGATCGCCCGTTCCTCATCTGTGCTCGGAGTCGACCTGCCCTCCGACTCGCTGTCCGAGATCGCCCGCCGCTCGCGCGGCACGCCCCGTATCGCCAACCGGCTGCTGCGCCGGGTGCGCGACTACGCCCTCGTGCACGGCAAGGGAGCAGAGGCCTCGCTCGGCGATGTGCGTGCCGCGCTCGAGCTCTACGACGTCGACTCGATCGGCCTCGACCGCCTCGACCGGGCGGTTCTCGAGGCCCTGGTGCGCCGCTTCCGCGGCGGGCCGGTGGGGCTCAGCACGCTCGCGGTCGCGGTCGGCGAGGAGGGGGAGACGGTCGAGAGCGTCGTCGAGCCGTACCTCGTCCGGATCGGATTCCTCGGACGCACGCCGCGCGGACGGATCGCCATGCCGGAGGCGTACGCGCATCTCGGCGTGTCCCATCCGGACGGGGCGCTGCGCCTCGATGACCTATAATCGCTGAAGGCTTCCCCCGATACCCCCTTGTGCGCCCAAAGGCTGGCGCGTGCACCTGAGAAAGGCGCTTCTCCATGCCCATGGAATTCCTCCTCTTCGGCCTTCTTGCCGTCCTCCTCGTCTTCATGATCTTCAACACGCGCAAGCGTACGAAGCAGATGAAGGCCGAGCAGGAGGAGAAGGCCACCAAGACCGTTCCCGGCGTGAAGGTGCTCCTTCAGGGCGGCATCTTCGGCACGATCGTCGCGTACGACCCCGAGGATCTCGACACTCCGGCACTGGTGGAGATCGCCCCCGGAACGGTCATCGAAGTGCACAGCCAGGCGATCCTCCGGATCGTCGAGCCCAAGGACGTCGTCGTCGAGGATGCGGACGCAGACGTCGATGGCGATGACATCGTCGAGGACGCACCGGCGTCGGATGCCGAGACGGTCGAAGAGACTCGCGCCCGCCTGGACAACGACTCAGACGACAAGAAGTAGTCCGGCGCCGCGCTCGGCCCGCTCCTGCATCGCACAACCGGCTACTCAGAAAGCTGAACTCACGTGGCTTCATCCTCTCCGGTCCGTCACGCCTGGCGGGTCCTCCTCGGCCTGCTTCTCGTGACGGCCGCCCTCTTCGGCGTCAATGCGCTCGGCGTGTACGGATTCCAGAAGAGCTCCTGGACGCCTGAACTCGCGTTGGACCTGCAGGGCGGCACGCAGATCGTCCTGGGAGCGGCCACCGGAGACGGTTCCGCTCCCACGCAGGAGCAGATGGACCAGGCCGCGTCGATCATCCGGCAGCGCGTCGATGCCGCCGGTGTCGCCGAGGCCGACATCACCACCGAGGGCGGACGCAACATCGTCGTCCAGATCCCCGGGGTCGCAGACGAGCAGACCCGCGAGCGCATCCAGGCTGCGGCACAGCTCGAGTTCCGAGCGGTGATCGCCACGAACCAGGCCACGAACGAGTTCGTCGGCGAAGACGGCAACAGCACGCCCTACCCGACGCCGGACCCGTCGCTGAACGCGGTTCCGACGCCGGAGCCCACGGACGCGAGCGACCTGGCATGGGCCACGCCGAAGCTGACGGCCGAGTTCCTCGCCTACGACTGCGCGAACCCGACCGGTGACCCGGCGAATGCGCCGGAGGATCAGCCGCTCATCACCTGCGACGACACCGGCCAGTTCAAGTACATCCTCGGCCCCGTCGAGCTCACCGGCGACGTCATCGAGGACGCGACCAGCGGCCGCGCTCCCGACTCCGGCGCCTGGATCGTGCAACTGACGATGGACGGCAAAGGCACCGACGCCTTCGGCAAGGTCAGCCAGCGTCTGAACGAGAATCGGATCGCCGGTCTCTCGCCGCGTGACCAGTTCGCCTTCGTGCTCGACGGCGCCGTCATCTCCGCACCGCGGATGAACGGCCTCATCCAGGACGGCCGCCCCAGCATCTCGGGCAGCTTCACCCAGGAGACATCCAAGACCCTCGCCGATCAGCTCAAGTACGGCGCACTGCCCCTGAGCTTCACCGTGGAGAGTTCCGACACGATCTCGGCGACCCTCGGCACCCAGCAGCTGCAGATCGGCCTGATCGCCGGGCTCATCGGCCTCGCACTGGTCGCCGTGTACTCGCTGATCAGTTATCGCGCGCTCGGCACGGTCATCATCGCCTCGATCGCAGTGATGGCCGTGCTCACCTACGTGATCATCTGCATCCTCGCGTGGCGACTAGGCTTCCGGCTCTCACTCGCCGGTGTCGCCGGCCTCATCGTGTCGATCGGCTTCACGGCCGACTCGTTCATCGTGTACTTCGAACGCATCCGTGATGAGCTCCGCGACGGCAAATCGATCACCTCGGCGGTCGAAGACGGTTGGGGGCGCGCCAAGCGCACGATCTACATCTCGAAGTCGATCAACATCCTCGCGGCGGTCGTGCTGTACATCCTGGCCGACGCCACAGTGAAGGGCTTCGCGTTCACGCTCGGCCTCACCACACTGATCGACGTCTTCATCTTCGTGATCTTCACCCACCCCGTCATGCAGCTGCTCGCACGCACCCGTTTCTTCGGCGGAGGCCATCGCCTGTCGGGTCTGGACCCGGAGGCCCTGGGTTCCGTGTACCGCACTCGCTCGCAGTACCGCGAGGTGACAACGACGACCGTCGGTCGCTCCGCCAAGAACGCCCGCTCGCGCGGGGAGGCGGATCGTCGGCAGACCATCGCCGAACGCAAGCGCGCCGATGCCCTCGCCGGCGACAGATCCACGAGCTCCGGAAATGAGGGAGACGCCTGATGGCTTCCATGAGTGAGTTCGGCAACAACCTGTATTCGGGGAAGACCTCTTTCCCGTTCGTCGGCAGGCGCCGACTGTGGTTCATCATCGCGATCGTGCTCGTCGCCGGCGCCGCCCTCGTGCCGGTGTTCCGCCCGATCCAGTTCTCGATCGAGTTCACCGGCGGCTCGCAGTTCACGGTCGTCGCGCCGGAGAGCACCGATCAGGCGCTGGCCACCGATGCCGTTCGTTCCGTGGCGCCTGAGGCCACCACCAAGGTCGTCATCGTCGGCGGCGCCGACATCCGCGTGCAGACCGACCAGATGAGCGCCGAAGAGACGCAGCAGGTCGCGGGTGCTCTCGCCGATGCCTACACGGTGGAGGCCGACAGCGTCACCTCGTCGTTCATCGGTCCCGCCTGGGGTGAGAATGTCACGCGGCAGTCGCTTTGGGGTCTTGCGATCTTCCTCGCTCTGACCTTCCTGATCCTCGCGATCTACTTCCGTACCTGGAAGATGTCGGCGGCGGCCATCATCGGCCTGCTCGACGTGCTCGTCATCACCGTCGGCGTGTACGCGCTGGCGGGCTTCGAGATCTCGCCTGCCGCCGTGATCGGATTCTTGACGATCCTCGCGTACTCGCTGTACGACACCACGGTCGTGTTCGACAAGATCCGCGAGAACACGACGGAGGATGGTGAGAACAGCTCCCGCACGTTCGGCGAGTCGGTGAACCTGGCCGTCAACCAGACGCTGATCCGGTCGATCAACACGTCGGTCGTCGCCGCCCTCCCGGTGGGCGCGATCCTCTTCATCGGCGCGTTCTGGCTGGGAGCAGAGACCCTCACCGACATCTCACTGTCGATCTTCGTCGGCATCATCGTCGCCACCTACTCGACGCTGTTCGTCGCGGCACCGCTGTACTCGCTGTTCCGTGAGAAGGAGCCACTGATCGCCGAGCGCGACGCACGGATCCTCGACGCGCGGAGCCGTGCCACGATCGGCGCCTAGAAGTGCTTTCGCCTGCAGGGCTGAGGCCCTGCAGGCGCGCGTAAGATTGTCTGACCCGGAGGTGATGGATGGCGGAGGCGAACCCGTCGGCGCAGGGCTCTAGTCTGCGACGACTCGTGCCCCGCATCTTCTCGCGCGCCTCCCGCGTCAACGACCTCGACAATCTGATCAGGACCGTGAGGGCGAACCACCCGCGCGGTGACTTCTCGGTGATCGAGCGCGCGTACGCCGTCGCCAAGGACAAGCACAGCGGCCAGCTGCGGCAGAGCGGCGAGCCGTACATCACGCATCCGCTCGCCGTGGCTCAGATCCTCGCCGAGCTGGGCCTCGGGCCGCGCGCGGTCGCCGCCGCCCTCCTGCACGACACGGTCGAGGACACCGGCTACGCGCTCACCGATCTCACCGCCGAGTTCGGCGACGAGGTCGCGATGCTCGTCGACGGCGTCACCAAGCTCGACAAGGTCAAGTACGGGGAGAGCGCCCAGGCCGAGACCGTGCGCAAGATGATCGTGGCGATGTCGAAGGACATCAGGGTGCTGCTGATCAAGCTCGCCGATCGGCTGCACAACGCGCGCACATGGGGCTTCGTCCCTCCGGAGAAGGCGGCCAAGAAGGCCAAGGAGACGCTCGAGATCTACGCGCCCCTGGCGAATCGACTCGGCATCCAGGCCATCAAGTCCGAACTCGAGGACCTCTCCTTCGCGGTTCTGCATCCGAAGATCTACAACGAGATCCACAGTCTCATCGCGCAGCGCACACCGCAGCGCGAGCAGTACCTCCAGAAGGTCGTCGAGGAGATCGACGAGGATCTCCGTGACCTCCGCATCCGCGGCAAGGTCGTCGGCCGGCCGAAGCAGCTGTACTCGGTGTACCAGAAGATGGTCGTTCGAGGCCGCGAGTTCGACGACATCTACGACCTCATCGGCATCCGCGTGCTGGTCGGCTCCGTGCGCGACTGCTACGCCGTGCTCGGTGCGATCCACGCCCGCTGGACCCCGCTGCCCGGGCGGTTCAAGGACTACATCGCCACGCCGAAGTTCAACCTCTACCAATCGCTGCACACGACGGTGATCGGCCCCGGCGGCCGGACGGTCGAGATCCAGATCCGCACCAACGAGATGCACCACCAGGCCGAGTACGGCGTCGCCGCGCACTGGATGTACAAGGAGCGGATGAACGGCGGCAAGACCGAGGTCCGCGCATCCGATGCGGACATGGCCTGGCTGGCGCACATCTCCGACTGGCAGGCGGAGACCGCCGACCCCGGTGAGTTCCTCGAATCCCTGCGCTTCGAGATCGGCGCGAAAGAGGTCTACGTCTTCACGCCGAAGGGGCGTGTCATCGGTCTGCCCGCGAACGCGAGTCCCGTCGACTTCGCCTACGCCGTGCACACCGAGATCGGCCACCGCACCATGGGTGCGAAGGTCAACGGCCGGCTGGTGCCGCTGGAGTCCGAACTGAAGAGCGGTGACGTCGTCGAGGTCTTCACGTCGAAGAACCCCGATGCCGGCCCCAGCCAGGACTGGCTGGGCTTCGTCAAGAGCACCAGGGCGCGCAACAAGATCCGCGGCTGGTTCACCAAGGAGCGGCGCGAGGAGGCGATCGAGCAGGGCAAGGAGGCCATCGCCCGGGCGATGCGCCGGCAGAACCTGCCTCTGCAGCGCCTGATGAGCCAGGACTCCTTCGCGGAGGTCGCCCAGCAGTTGCACTACGAAGACGTCTCGGCCCTGTACGCCGCCGTCGGTGAGGGCCACGTCTCCACCCAGTCCGTGCTGGAGAAGGTCACCGCGCTGGTGGCCGACGCCGACACCCCAACAGGCGCGATCGACCTCGCAGGCAGCGTCCCCACTCGGGAGCCGCGCGCCGGCGACTCCGGCATCCTCGTACGCGGCGCCGCCGACATCCTGGTGAAGCTCGCGAAGTGCTGCACCCCGGTACCCGGCGACCCGATCGTCGGCTTCGTGACCCGTGGCAGTGGTGTATCGGTGCACCGCGCCGACTGCGTGAACGTGAAGGCGCTCAGCGGCGAGCAGGACCGCTTCGTCGAGGTCTCCTGGGCTCCGACGACCAAGAGCGTGTTCCGCGTGCACATCCAGGTCGAGGCGCTGGACCGCTCGGGTCTTCTCTCCGATGTCACGCGCGTGCTGAGCGAGCACCACGTGAACATCCTGTCCGCGACGGTCTCGACGACAGATGAGCGTCTTGCGATCAGCCGCTTCGTCTTCGAGATGGGCGACGCGGTGCACCTGGACCGTGTGCTCAACGCGGTCCGCCGCATCGACGCGGTCTACGACGTCTACCGCGTCACCACGTCGTAGGCGTCTTCTCCTGCTGCGCCAGCCACGTCAGAGCCGCGCGGGTGCCAGGCACCCGGTTCAGGACGCGCAGCTCTTGCGCTGCGGCGACGACGAGTTCGGGGAAGACGTCCGCGAGTGCCGTCGCCCAGACGGCGAAGGCGGGTGCCCGATGGATGCCGAGGGCGAGGTCGATCATGGTGCGCAACGGCGACGACACTGCCATCCCGCCGATCTGCACGACATCGCCGGGTGCGAGTCGTGAATCGTGGAAGACCAGTCGGGCGGTGACCGGGGGGCGCAGGCGCCGGTCGATGGCACGGCGAGCGTGATGAGGCGAGGGCGGTCGGTCACCCGCGCCGTGGATCCAAGCGGCAGACGGGCCGGACGCCGCCATCCCCACCTGGATCAGCGAGCGGAGGCCTGCGGCCCTGGCCTCCGGACCCTCGACGACATCCGCGGGGATGTAGCCCTCACCGATCTCGACGACGTGGCCGTCGAGCCGTGCCGCGCTCAGCTCCGGCTGCATGAGCCGGTCACCGGGCAGATAGAAGAGCGCGGGGTGCATCACGCCAGTGTGGCGCAGCGCACCCCGCGCGGGGATCTTCGGCGGAGGATCTGTGGATAAGAGTCAGGAACCGAGGGCGTTGAGCCAGGCGCGACGCGCCTCCAGAGCATCCGCCGCTTCCTTGATGGCCTTCTTGTCGCCCGCCTTCTCCGCCGCGGCGAGCTCGTTCTCGAGCTTCTCGATCGCCTCGAGGAGCTGCGAGCTCATGTCGTTCGCGCGCGCGGTGGTCGTCGGGTTGTTCTTCTTCCAGTCGACGTCTTCGCGGGCCTTGAGCGCCTGCTCGATCACGCGCAGCCGGTCGTCCAGGGCGCGCTCCTTCTCGCGGGGGAAGATCCGTCCGCCGTCGTCCCACTGGCGCTGGATTCGGGTGAGCAGGGCGCGAGCACGCTTGATGTTCGGCTCGTCGGCGACCGCCTTCGCTTCTTCGAGAAGCGCCTCGCGCTCCTCGATCCGCGGAGCGGACTCGGCTTCCTCGGCTGCAGCTTGCTCGCTGCGCGCAGCGTAGAGGGCGTCACCGGCTGCCTTGAACTTCGCCCACAGTGCGTCGTCGACCTTGCGTCCGGCGCGGCCTGCCGCCTTCCACTCGTCGAGGAGCGTGCGGTAGGAGGGGATGCCGTCGACGCCGCGCGGGGCCAGAGCTTCGGCGCGCTCGACGAGGCGGGCTTTCACGTCGCGGGCGGCCTTGTGCGTGTCGTCGAGTTCGGAGTAGAACGCGCGGCGCTGCTTGTCGACCACGGCACGAGCGTCGCGGAAACGCTTCCAGAGCTGCTGAGAGATCCCCTTGGACAGACGCGGACCGTTCTGCTGCTGGGCCTGCCAGGTGTCGAAGAGCTCGCCGAGCTCGGCGGTGACCTGCTTCCACTGCACCTTGGTGAGGTCGCGCGCAGCGATCTCCTCGGCGCGCTCGACGAGGGCGGTGCGCTCGGCAACGGCCTGGTCGACGAGTTCCTTCGCCTGCTGCGCCTCCTGTGCGGTCGCCTCCGACAGCGAGGAGGTCAGCGCGTTCAGGCGGTCGCGCAGTGAGGCGAGGTCGCCCACGGCCGCGGCGTCGGTCGCCTCGTCGAGGAGGTGACCGGCCTGCTTCACGAGATCACCGGCCGATGCGCCGCCAGCCTTGTGGCGCTGCTCGAGGGTGTGCACCTTGAAGGCGATGTCGTCGAACTTGCGCACGAAGTATGCCAGGGCTTCGTCCGACGTGCCGTCCGGGTACTGTCCGACGATCCGCCAGGCGTCGCCTTCGCGCACTTCGACGGTGCCGTCCTCCGCGACTCTGCCCCATTGGGCTGCACCGCTGGTGGCGGGTGCGGTCGGCGTCACCGGAGCGACGGCCGCCGGTGTCGGGATCTTCCGCGGCAGGGGAGCAGCCGGGGGAGCGGGAACGGGTGGAGTCGGCTTCGAAGGCTCGTTGGCAGACACAGTGAATTCTCCTTGCGCGGTCAGCCCGCGGGAGGCGGAAAGGACGAGGTTCAGCCTAGTACGTGACGACTCCGCGAGCAGGGCCTGCGTGTTCACACGAGCGTCATCGGATTGTGAGGAGATCGTTCGACGGTCGAAACACAGTTCGTCACGTCCGGGAAACACCGCGCTCCTATCGTCGCCAGCACGACATATCCCCCGGGTCGACAGGAGCGATGATGAACGACACCGCGAGCACGCAGCAGGAGATCCTGGTCGTGGGAGCCGGAATGGTGGCTCACCGCTTCGTGGAGAGCCTGCTCACCCGCACGGATGCACCGTTGCGGGTGACGGTCGTGGGCGACGAAGGACGGCATCCCTATGACCGGGTCGGACTGACCGGGTTCTTCTCCGGAGCATCCGCCGACGATCTGGTGCTGGATCGCGCCGTTTTCGACGACCCGCGCGTCCGCCTCATCCCGGACGACCGCGTGACGCGCATCGACCGGGCCGCGAGGACGGTCTCGACCAAGGCGCGGCGCACGCTGAGTTACGACTCGCTGGTGCTCGCGACCGGATCGTACGCGGCGAGGGTCGCGGTGGACGGTGCCGATCTTCCCGGGTGCTTCGTGTACCGGACGCTGGACGACGTGCAGGCTCTTCGTGACTTCGTCCAGAAGCGGGAGCGGATGCTGGGTCGCCCGCTGCGCGGCGCCGTGATCGGCGGCGGTCTGCTCGGCCTCGAGGCTGCTGGTGCGCTGCAGGGGATGGATGTCGACGCCACTGTCGTGCAGTACTCGGATCGACTGATGTCCAACCAGCTGGATGCGGCCGGAGCAGGCATGCTGCGCCGTCTGCTCGAAGCGCGCGGCATATCGGTGCGCACGGAGGCGCGCACGACGCGACTCGACCCGGACGACTCCGGCGCGGTGACCGCGCTCGAGTTCCAGGACGGATCCTTCCACCGCGCGGACGTCGTCGTGTTCACGGTCGGCGTCCGGCCGCGTGACGAGCTCGCCCGCGGCGCGGAACTGGCGGTGCACCCGCGAGGCGGCGTCGTCATCGACGAGCGCTGCTCGACCTCCGATGCGCATATCCTCGCGATCGGCGAGGTCGCGAACTACGAGGGGCGCTGCGTCGGTCTCGTCGCCCCCGGCTACGCGATGGCCGAGGTCGCGGCGACGAGGCTGCTCGGCGGCGAGGCGACCTTCCCCGGCTACGACGAATCGGCGAAGCTCAAGCTCTCCGGCGTCGACGTGGCGAGCTTCGGCGACGCGATGGCGACCACGCCGAACGCGCTCGACGTCGTCTACGCCGACCCGGTCGCCGGGGTGTACAAGAAGCTGGTGCTCTCCGACGACGCGCAGACGCTGCTCGGCGGCATCCTGGTCGGCGATGCCGCCGCCTACGGCTCGCTCCGCCCGCTCGTCGGGGCGCGGCTGGGTGCGGACCCTGCTGCCTATCTGCTGCCCGAGGGCGGGGTCGAAGCCCCGGGCGGTGAACTACCAGACGAGGCGGTCGTCTGCTCGTGCTCCAACGTGACCGCTGGCCGCATCCGTCAGGCCGTGCACGAGGAGGGCTGCGCCGACGCGGCAGCGGTCAAGGGATGCACGAAGGCCGGCGCCACGTGCGGCTCCTGCGTGCTGATGGTGAAGAAGGTCGTCGGCCAGGAGCTCACCAAGCTCGGGCAGACCGTGTCGAACGCGCTCTGCGAGCACTTCGAGATGTCCCGGCGTCAGCTGTTCGACGCCGTGCGGGTCGCACAGCTCACCACCTTCAGCTCTATCGTCGAGCGTTTCGGCCACGGCCGTGGCTGCGACATCTGCAAGCCGGCCATCGCCAGCATCCTCGCGGTCCTCGTCGGCGCCCACGTGCTCGACGGCGAGAACGCGACGCTGCAGGACACCAACGACCACGTGATGGCCAACATGCAGAAGGACGGCACCTACTCGGTGGTGCCGCGGATGCCGGGCGGTGAGGTGACACCTGACGGCCTGCTCGTGATCGGGCAGATCGCCAAGGACTTCGCGCTGTACACCAAGATCACCGGCGGACAGCGCATCGACATGTTCGGTGCGCGGATCGAGCAGCTCCCCGCGATCTGGGGCCGGCTCGTCGACGCGGGCTTCGAATCCGGCCATGCCTACGGCAAGTCGCTGCGCACGGTGAAGTCGTGCGTCGGTTCGACCTGGTGCCGGTTCGGGGTGCTGGACTCGGTGGGGATGGCCGTCCGGCTGGAGCTGCGGTACCGCGGGCTGCGCGCACCGCACAAGCTGAAGGTCGGAGTGTCAGGCTGCGCCAGGGAGTGCGCCGAGGCGCGCTCGAAGGACGTCGGCGTCATCGCGACCGAGACCGGCTGGAACATGTACGTCGGCGGCAACGGCGGCTTCTCCCCGAGGCACGCCGAACTGCTCGCCACGGACCTCGACGATGAGGGCCTGATCCGCGCGATCGACCGCTTCTTCATGTACTACATCCGCACGGCCGACCGCCTGCAGCGCACCGCCCCCTGGTGCGAAGAGCTGGACGGCGGACTCGACGGCCTGCGAGCCGTGATCTTCGACGACAGCCTCGGCATCTGCGCCGATCTGGACGAGGCGATGGCTGGGCATGTCGACCGCTATGAGGACGAGTGGGCAGCGACCCTTCGCGACCCGGCGAAGCTCGAGCGCTTCCGTTCCTTCGTCAACGCGGGGGACACCCCCGATCCTTCGCTCGCCTACGTGGCCGAGCGCGGGCAGATCCGCCCGGCGACGAACGAGGAGCGCCGCACCGGCGGCGTCCTCATCGCAGGCACCGCACTGGAGGTCAGACGAGGATGAGCACGGTGATCGATGTGACAATGGTACGAGTATGCACGCTCAACGATCTCGAGGTGGAACGGGGCCGCGCCGCCCTCATCGACGGCGACCAGGTGGCGCTCTTCCTGCTGCCGGACGGCACGGTGCACGCCGTGGACAACCTCGACCCGTACAGCGGTGCGCACGTGATCTCACGGGGCATCGTCGGAACCAGAGGAGAGGCGCCGACGGTCGCGTCGCCGCTGCACAAGCAGGTGTTCGACCTGCGCACCGGCATCTGCCTCGAGACGCAGGGCAAGCCGGATGCCGCGCTGCGGGTATGGGGCGTCCAGGTGATCGACGGCGCGGTGCACGTGGAGACGAAGGCGCGCCCATGACGACGATGCTCGGTCTTTCGCTGCGCGGCCGCGAGGTGCTGATGGTCGGCGGGGGCGCGGTGACGGCTCGCCGACTGCGTCGTTTCCTCGCCGACGGCGCATTGATCCGCGTCGTCGCGCCGGAACTGGCGGAGGAGACGCGTGAGCTCGTCGTGGAGCACGCTGTCACCTGGCATCAGCGGCGCTTCCGCCGTGGTGATGTCACCGGAGCGTGGATCGTGCACACCGCGACCGGCGATCAGGAGGTCGATCGCACCGTGGCCGCCCAGTGCGAGAGGCGACGCGTCATCTGCATCGATGCCTCGGACGGCACCATCGGCTCGGCACGCCTCACCGCTCAGGCATCGTCCGGTGACGTCGTGATCGGTGTGACCGGCGAGCTCGGCGTCGACCCCCGGCGCTCCATGGAGATCCGCGACGCCGTCGCCGGGCTGCTCACCTCGGGCCGGCTGCCGGTTCGGCGCCACCGCCGAGGACTGCTCGGACGCGTCGATCTGATCGGCGGCGGGCCCGGCCCGGCCGATCTGATGACCGTCCGTGCGCGGAGGCTTCTCGCCGAGGCGGATGTCGTCGTGGCGGACCGCCTGGGACCGGCGGCAGAACTGCGTGCCGAGCTCGATCCCGGCGTGCTCGTGATCGATGTCGGCAAGAGCCCTGGGAATCACCCCGTGCCCCAGCACGAGATCAACGCCTTGCTCGTCGAGCATGCGCAGGCCGGGAAGCGCGTGGTTCGCCTGAAAGGCGGAGATCCGTTCGTCCTCGGCCGTGGTGGCGAAGAGGTCCTCGCGTGCGTGGCCGCCGGCGTGCCGGTGGATGTGACTCCCGGCGTGAGCAGCGCGATCTCCGTTCCGCAGTCGGCGGGCATCCCCGTGACGCACCGCGGTGTCGCATCCGCTCTGCACGTCGTGAACGGCCAGGGGGAGATCACCGACGCGACTCTCGCTGCGATGAAGGACGAAACGGTCACCACCGTCGTGCTGATGGGGGTCGCCGCGCTGCCGCGCCTCACCGCCGCGGCGCAGGCGCACGGCATCCCTGCCGATCAGCCGGTGGCGATCGTCGAGAACGGGCACAGCGCTGCACAGCGCACGATCCGGAGCACACTTGAGAATGTCGTCGCCGACGCTCGCGCCGCGCAGGTGCAGAACCCTGCGGTGATCGTCTTCGGCGGCGTGGCCGCCGCAGGACTGCTGCTGCCGGTGACCGCACTGTTCGCCGAGAGCACCGCGTGACAGACCCACGAGGCACGGAACCGCGGGTGCTCGACGCCGCACTCGCCGGATGCACCATCATCGTCGCTGCCGACCGACGCTCGGCTGACCTCGCCACCGCCCTCGAGCGCCGCGGAGCGCAGGTGCATCGCGCGCCGGCGCTGAGCATCGTCCCGAACGCGGATGACGCGGAACTGATGCGCCGCACGGAGCAGCTGATGGCTTCCCCTCCCGACATCGTGGTCGTCACGACGGGTGTCGGCTTCCGCGGCTGGATGGATGCGGCGCACGAGCACGGATTCGATGAGCGTCTGGATGCCGCCCTGACGGGTGCCCAGTTCATCGCGCGCGGCCCGAAGGCGCACGGAGCGATCCAGCAGGCGGGATTCACCGCCGACTGGGTCGCGGAGTCCGAGACGTCGGCCGAGGTGGGGGAGTACCTGCTCGCCTCGGACATCAGCGGGAAGCGGATCGTCGTGCAGCACCATGGCGCCGGGTCCGACGGGCTCGACGAGCTCCTCGCGGATGCGGGCGCCGATGTGGTGAGCGTCACGGTGTACCGGTGGGGCCCGCCGCCCGACCCCGCGGTCGTCCGACGTTCCGCTCTGCAGGCCGGGGCGGGCGAAGCCGACGCCGTGCTGTTCACCTCCGCCCCCGGCGCGGCATCCTGGATCGCTGTCGCGGAGGATGCAGGCGTGCTCGACGACATCCGCCGCCGAGCAGCGACAGGAAGATTGCTGCTCGCATCTGTGGGCCCGATCACGGCGGGTCCGCTGGTCGCTGCCGATCTGCAGACGACGATCGCGGACCGCGGACGTCTCGGATCGCTCGCGCGCTGCGTCATCGCGCACTTCGGCGGCGGGCGCGCTCCGTGGCTGCAGACCGATGCCGGTCGTCTCGAGGTGCGCAGCGGTGGCGTCCTGATCGACGGGCGCTTCGTGCCGCTCTCACGCAGTGCTGCGGGACTCATCGAGGCTCTGTTCATCGCCGGCGGCCGAGTGCTCTCGCGCGCCGAGATCGGGCGGGTGCTGCCCGGCGGCGACCGCAACAGCCATGCCGTGGAAGTGGCGGTGGCGCGTCTGCGGGAATCGCTCGGCGGAGCAGAGCTCGTGCAGACCGTGGTCAAGCGGGGCTATCGCCTCGCGGTCACGGAGTACTGAGAAGCGCACCGGTCTCGACTGACCGTGACCACGACAGGGCCCGGCGAGAGAGAATCTCGCCGGGCCCTGATCCGCGTTCAACCGGCGTGGACCGGCTCGACGTCACGGTCAGCGGGGGCCGTCTGCTCCGGCATCCGCTCCTGTCCAGAGGAATCCTGCGCGGCGGAAACCTGTGCGGTCGAGACGGCCGCCCGGGCCGCACGCTTCCTGCGCGTCGCCGGTCGCCCGTGGGTGAGGTACAACGGGAGTCCGACGAACAACAGGCCGCCGACGAGGTTGCCGACCACGGTGGGGATCTCGTTCCAGATCAGGTAGTCCATGATGGTGAAATCGGCGCCGAGGAGCAGCCCGGACGGGAACAGGAACATGTTCACGATCGAGTGCTCGAAGCCCATGTAGAAGAACAGCATGATCGGCATCCACATGGCCACGATCTTCCCGAGCACGTTGTCGGAGATCATCGCCATCACCACACCGGTGGACACCAGCCAGTTGCACAGCACTCCGCGGATGAACAGCGTGAGCATTCCGGCGGCGCCGTGGTCGGCGTAGCCGACGGTGCGTCCGTGGCCGATCTCGCCGATCGCGAGTCCGACGGCGCTGGGCTCAGTGGAGAAGCCGTAGGTGAAGTACACCGCCATCAGGACGGCCACCATGAAGGCGCCGCCGAAGTTGCCCAGGAACACCAGTCCCCAGTTGCGGAACATCCCCCCGACCGTCGCGCCTGGGCGCTTGTCGAGCAGTGCCAGCGGCGTGAGGGTGAACACCCCGGTGAGCAGGTCGTATCCGAGCAGGTAGAGCATCACGAAGCCGACCGGGAAGAGCAGCGCACCCAGGAGCGGCTGGCCGGTGTTGACAGAGACCGTCACTGCGAAGGCGGCGGCGATCGTGAGCAGAGCAGCGCCCATGAACGAGCGGATCAGCGTGTCGCGGGTGGACATCTGCAGCTTGTAGGCACCGGCGTCGACCATGCGGGTGACGAGTTCCGCGGGTTTGACGTAGGACATGGGAGACCTCCACAGGGACAGCGAGCCACGAGTTCGGCTGCGTTCAGCCTGACCCAGCGGCATTTCCCGGAGGGGCCCGGCGTGTTACGCGCATGAAGCGGTTCGCTCACAACAGCCTGGACGCCGTGTGAGTCGAAGCCCTACGGGGCCGGGGTCTCCGCGGGCGTATCGGAGGGGATCGGCACGGGCGTCTGCTCCGGCGTCACGCTCGGCGACGGCGTGCTGCTCCGTGTCGGCTCCGGCTCGGGGGCGTTGATCTGCGCGTGCACGACCTGGCTGGCGATCACGGCCGCGATGAGGACTCCGCCGGCGACACCGGCCACGACGTTGTCCCGCACCCGGCGGCGCTTCTGACCCTGGTGCCACTCGCTGCGAGCCGCATACAGGCGGGCGCGTTCCGCCTCGGTGCGTGCCCGCTGATCGTTCTTCGAACCACGTCCGGCCATGCCGCTCCCGCCTCTCCTGGTGCCCTGGTGGGCGCCGCCTGTGAGCCTACCGCCGCCAACGTCCCACACCCGCATTAGCCTGGGGGGATGACCTCCGCCGCCGCGCTGCTCTCCGGGCAGACACCACTCGCCGTGCGGATGCGGCCGGTGTCGCTCTCCGAGGTCGCCGGACAGCAGCATCTGCTGCGCGCCGGATCTCCGATCGTGGCGCTGGCAGATCCGGATGCGACGTCGCCCGGCGCGGTCTCGATCATCCTGTGGGGTCCGCCCGGCACCGGCAAGACGACGCTGGCACAGGCCATCGCCCGATCCTCCGGCCGGCGATTCGTGGAGCTCTCCGCCATCACGGCAGGAGTGAAGGACGTCCGCGAGGTCATGCAGGAGGCGATCACGCAGCGCGATCTCTACGGTCAGACGACGATCCTCTTCCTCGACGAGATCCACCGGTTCACGAAGGCACAGCAGGATGCTCTCCTGCCAGGCGTCGAGAACGGCTGGGTCATCCTGATCGCCGCCACCACGGAGAACCCCTCGTTCTCGGTGATCTCCCCGCTGCTGTCGCGTTCCCTGCTGCTCACGCTGCACGCGCTCACCGATGACGACATCGGGGTGCTCGTCGATCGGGCGGTCACCGACCCGCGTGGACTGAACGGCGCGATCGTGCTCTCAGATGAAGCCCGCGGTGCTCTCGTCCGCCTGGCATCGGGAGATGCGCGGCGCGCGCTCACCGGTCTCGAAGCCGGCGCGGCGGTCGCGCTGTCACACGGCGCCGATGAAGACGACGACTCCGCCTCGCTGCCCGAGGTCACCGCCGACGACGTGGCCCAGGCGGTGGATCGCGCGCTGCTGCGCTATGACCGGCAGGGGGACGAGCACTACGACGTCATCAGCGCGTTCATCAAGTCCATCCGCGGGTCGGACCCGGATGCCGCGCTGCATTACCTCGCCCGGATGATCGAGGCCGGCGAGGACCCGCGTTTCATCGCCCGTCGCCTCGTCATCTCGGCATCGGAGGACGTCGGACTCGCCGATCCGCAAGGTCTCGTCATCGCTGTGGCGGCTGCCGACGCTGTCGCCTTCATCGGCATGCCGGAGGGGCGGATACCGCTCGCGGAGGCGACGGTCTACCTCGCCACGACGGCAAAGTCGAACGCGGCATACACGGGGATCGACGCGGCGATCGCCGACATCCGTTCCGGCGGTTTCGGCCGGGTGCCGGTGCACCTGCGCGATGGGCACTATCCGGGGGCGAAGCGGCTCGGACACGGCAAGGGATACGTGTACTCCCACGACAGCGAGTACGGGGTCGTTCCGCAGCAGTACCTTCCCGATGAGCTTGACGGACGCCGATACTACGAGCCCAAGGAGCTCGGTGCTGAGCGCGACATCTCCGCCAGGCTCGAGAAGATCCGCCGGATCCTCGGCGACCGTTGATCCTCTGCCGGGGTGCCCTCCTCGGATCTGTTAGACTTGATCGGCTCGAAACACAGTTTTCGGGCATCCCCTCGCTCTCACTCACCTTCCTCCGTGCCCCGGCGTGCACCTGGAAGGGCCGGCGGGGGAGATACGTCCGTGAGTCGTGAGAGACGCGACCACGTCATCGGAAGGAAAACTTCGTGACCACGAAGTCCCAGGACCGCCGCAAGGTCCGCCTGTCCCGCGCGCTCGGCATCGCGCTCACCCCGAAGGCCGCCCGCTACCTCGAGAAGCGTCCGTACGCTCCGGGCGAGCACGGCCGCACCAAGCGCAAGGCTGACAGCGACTACGCCGTCCGTCTGCGCGAGAAGCAGCGTCTGCGCGAGCAGTACGGCATCCGCGAGAAGCAGATGCGCAACACCTTCAACGAGGCTCGCCGTCAGGACGGCCTGACCGGTGAGAACCTGGTCGAGCTGCTCGAGATGCGTCTCGACGCCCTCGTCGTGCGCTCGGGCTTCGCCCGCACCACCGCGCAGGCTCGCCAGCTCGTCGTGCACCGTCACATCCTCGTCGACGGCCAGCTCGTCGACCGCCCGTCTTTCCGCGTGAAGCCGGGTCAGCTCATCCACGTCAAGGCCAAGAGCGAGGGCACCGAGCCCTTCCAGGTGGCAGCAGCCGGCGGTCACGCCGAGGTCCTGCCCCCGGTTCCGGGCTACCTCGAGGTCGAGCTCGACAAGCTCCAGGCCCGCCTGGTCCGTCGTCCGAAGCGCGCCGAGGTCCCCGTGACCTGTGAAGTGCAGCTCGTCGTCGAGTACTACGCGGCTCGCTGATCTGAGACTGGCTCGCTGAGCCTGTCGAAGGGCAGCAACCCAGAAGTGAAGGCAAGAGGCGTCGGGGCAACCCGACGCCTCTTGTCGTTTCCGCTTACGATGGAGGCACCGCGTCTCCGCGGACCAAGGGCAAGGATGACGACATGAAGACTGTGCTGTGGTTCCTCATCGGTGTGATCGGCGGGTTCGTCGCCGCCCACTTCATGGACAAGGACCCGCGCGGCCACGACATCCTCGCCGACGTGGACGCTCGGATCAATGAGTTCACCGGCATCCTCGGCGACGCGTACCGCGAGCAGCAGGCGCGCCTGACGGAGCCCGGCAGCAACTGATCCAGCGCGCAGTCGCGCGGCCCTTCACCCCTTCACGCAAGGACCTCACTACCTCCATGAATACTGCGGAGATCGCGCAGCGCTATCTCGATTTCTTCGAGAAGAACGACCACGTCATCGTCCCCTCGGCCTCCCTCGTCAGCGACGACCCCTCGCTGCTGTTCACGGTCGCCGGAATGGTGCCGTTCATCCCCTACCTCACCGGGGTGGTGCCGGCGCCGCACCCGCGGATCGCCGACGTGCAGAAGTGCATCCGCACGAACGACATCGAAGAGGTCGGCAAGACGGCGCGTCACGGCACTTTCTTCCAGATGATGGGCAATTGGTCGTTCGGCGACTACTTCAAAGAGGGCGCGATCCGCTACGCCTGGGAGCTGCTCACCAGCGCCGAATCCGACGGCGGCTACGGCTTCGAGGAGAAGGATCTCTGGGTCACGGTCTATGAGACCGACGACGAGGCCGAGGCGATCTGGCGCGACATCATCGGGCTGAAGCCCGAGCGCATCCAGCGGCTCGGCCGCGCCGACAACTACTGGAACACCGGACAGCCCGGTCCCGGCGGCCCCGACTCGGAGATCTTCTTCGATCGCGGACCCTCGTACGGCAAGGACGGCGGCCCGGCGGCCGACGACTCCCGGTTCCTGGAGATCTGGAACCTCGTGTTCATGCAGGACTTCATCGAGAACGTCCGCGGCAAGACCGAGTTCGACATCGTGGGGGAGCTGCCCCGGAAGAACATCGACACCGGCATGGGCCTGGAACGCGTCGCGTTCCTCAAGCAGGGCGTCGAGAACATGTACGAGACCGATCAGGTGCGCCCGGTCCTGGACCGCGCCGTCGAGCTCTCCGGACGCCGCTACGGCGCCGCGCATGAGGACGACGTGCGCTTCCGCGTGATCGCCGACCACGTCCGCTCCTCGCTCATGCTGCTCTCCGACGGCGTTCGCCCGTCCAACGAGGGGCGCGGCTACATCCTGCGGCGACTCATGCGACGCACCGTCCGCGCGATGAAGCTGCTCGGCGTCGACGAGCCGACCTTCCCCGAGCTGTTCACGGCGTCGCGTGACGCGATGAAGACGGCCTACCCGGTGCTCGAGAAGGACTGGTCGACGCTGTCCGCATCGGCCTTCGCCGAGGAGGAGACGTTCCGCCGCACGCTCGCACAGGGCTCGACCATCCTCGACCTCGCGCTCGACGAGACGAAGAAGGGCGGCAGGGCGACGCTCAGCGGCCCGGAGGCATTCCTGCTCCACGACACGTACGGATTCCCGATCGACCTGACGCTCGAGGTCGCCGAGGAAGCCGGGCTCTCCGTCGACCGCGTTGCGTTCGACTCGCTCATGCATGGAGCAGCGCACCCGCGCCAAGGAGGACGCCCGCAACCGCAAGCGCCAACTGGCCGACGTCTCGGTCTACCGCGAGCTCCGTGCACTCGGCGAGACCGGATTCGACGGCTACACCGAGCTCGAGGTCGAGTCCCGCATCCTCGGCATCCTCGTCGACGGCCAGCCCGTCCGCACGGCGGTCGAAGGTCAGATCGCCGAGGTCGTCCTGTCCGAGACCACTCTGTACGCCGAGTCCGGCGGTCAAGTCGCCGACAAGGGCACCATCGTGGGTGCGGGCTTCGTGCTCGACGTCCTCGATGTGCAGCGACCCGTCGCCGGGCTGATCAGCCACACGATCGAGGTGGCGAGCGGCAGCGTCTCGGTCGACGACGCTGCGACCACAATCGTCGATGCCGCGAACCGGCGCGCCGCGCGGCAGGCTCACTCCGCCACGCACCTCGTGCACGCGGCTCTCCGCGACACGCTCGGCCCGACCGCGACCCAGTCCGGGTCGCTGAACCGTGCCGGCTACATGCGGTTCGATTTCGCCTGGTCGCAGGCGCTGTCGGCAGACACCCGCACGGAGATCGAGGAGATCACGAACCGCGCGGTGCAGGACGCGCTCGAAGTCACCACGCGCATCATGTCTCTCGACGAGGCGAAGGACGCCGGCGCCATGGCGCTGTTCGGCGAGAAGTACGGCGACCGCGTGCGGATGGTCGACATCGGCGGACCCTGGTCGCGCGAACTGTGCGCGGGCACCCACGTGAACACCAGCGCCGAGATCGGCATCGTCAGCGTCGTCGGAGAATCCTCGGTGGGCGCGTCCAACCGCCGTATCGAGGCACTGGTGGGTCAGGACGCGTTCCGCGAACTGGCCGCAGAGCGGGCCCTCGTGTCGCAGCTCACCAGCGCATTGAAGACGCCGCGCGACCAGCTCTCCGAGCGCATTGCGGACCTCGCGGCGAACCTGAAGGCAGCCGAGAAGCGCATCGCCCAGTTCGAGGCGAAGGAACGCGCCGGCCAGATTCCGGCCATCGCCGATTCCGCTGTGCGGGTCGGAGCGCACCGAGTGGCCGCGCTGTCGCTGGGCGAGATCGCCTCGGCGGACGACGTCCGTGAGCTCGCGCTCGGCGTGCGCGAACGCTTCGGGGCGGATGCCGCTGTCGTCGCCCTCGGCGGGATCGTCGCCGGCCGACCGGTCGTGGTGGTCGCCACCAACGACGCCGCCCGTGCAGCCGGCGCCAAGGCCGGAGCGCTCGCGAAGCGCGCGGCCGGCGTGCTCGGCGGCGGCGGCGGCGGTCGCGATGACGTCGCTCAGGGCGGAGGCACCGACGCTGCTGCACTGCCGGCGGCGCTGGAGGCCATCAGCCAGGAGCTTCGCGGCGCGTGAGCGGGTTTCGTCGGGGCGTCCGACTCGGAATCGATGTCGGCAAGGCACGCATCGGTGTCTCCCGCTGCGATCCGGACGGCATGCTCGCCTTTCCGGTCGAGACGGTGCCCCGTACAGAGGTATCCCTGGATCGGATCGTCGAGATCGCGGCCGAGTTCGAACCGATCGAACTCATCGTCGGCCTGCCCGTGAACATGCAGGGCGTCGACACGCCTTCGACGGCCGATGCGCGGACTTTCGCCTCCGACCTGCAGGCGCGCACGGGGATCCCGGTGCGCCTGGTCGACGAGCGGCTCAGCACGGTCACCGCGCATGCGGCGCTGCGTTCTTCGGGGAGAACTCAGAAGAACTCTCGTAGCATTGTGGATCAGGTCGCCGCCGTGGTCCTTCTGCAGCAGGCGATCGACACGGAGAAGAGCACCGGAAACCCGGCCGGTGTGGCCGTCCCGTCTGACGAGGAGTCCGTCTGAAAATGCCCGAACGTGAGAGTGGTTCCCCCCGGCATGATCCGGATGCCCGTCTGGGCTCCCTGTTCGAGAACCTTCCTGAGCCGACCAGGCAGCTCCCGACGGTCGACAACACCGCTCCTGCGCCCGGATCGCGGCGGGCCGCCCGCGAGGCCGCGGAGCCGACGCCGACTTCACCGAGCCCACCTCCGGTCGCGGCTGATGTCTTCCGTTCCGCTGGTCCTTCGCCCGCCGTCGACTCTTCGGCTGCTGCGGACCCTTTCGCCGCGGCAGCGGAGCAACCGGCCGACGCGCCGGAGAAGCAGGGCGGACGGCTCGAGGATCTTTTCGAGACGCACCACGAGGACATCGATTCACACCGACCACCCAAGAAGAAGCGGCGCCGAGGCTGCCTCATCGCGCTGATCATCGTCCTCGCGATCCTGGGCGGCATCGCCGCCGGCGGCGTGTGGGTCTGGAACACCTACGGTGAGAAGATCAGCGACACCATGGGCTGGGGCGAGCCGAAGGACTGGGAGCCTGGCCTTGCGACCGGCGAGACCTTCGTGACGATCCGTGAAGGAGACACCGGCGGCCCAGTGTCGACCGCCCTCTTCGAGGCAGGTGTCACCAAGACCGACGAGGTCTTCTACGACTACCTCGTCGAAGAAGCCATCGCCGTCACGTTCTACCCCGGCGTGTACAAGCTTCAGCAGAAGATGACGGCGGAAGCCGCGCTGGCGGCCCTCCGAGACGAGGGCAACAAACTGGAGAACACCGTCGGGATGCCCGAGGGCGGCACGATCGCCGCTGCTCTGCCCGGCATGGCCGAGACACTCGGCATCCCGCTCGCGGAGTTCGAAGCCGCTGTCGCCGACCCTTCCGCGTACGGGGTCACGGCGCCGAGGCTCGAAGGCTGGCTGTTCCCGGCCGTCTACACGTTCGACCCCGAGGTGACCGCGACCCAGGTGATCCAGCGGATGGTCGATCGCACACGCGAGTCGCTGGAGGCCGCCGGCGTGCCGGAGGCCGACGCGCAGCGCGTCCTCACGATCGCCTCGATCATCCAGCGCGAAGGTCGCACCGCCGACTTCGCCAAAGTGTCGCGCGTGATCCAGAACCGGCTCGACGACGGCATGAAGCTCCAGATGGACTCGACCGCCCAGTACGGCTACGGCTCGCTGCACGAGGGTGTGGTCTCCAGTTCCCAGGAGGCCCTCGAGGACCCGAACGAGTGGAACACCTACGTGCACGAGGGGCTTCCGGCCACGCCGATCGCCAGCCCGAGCGACGCGGCCATCGCCGCGGCCATGCACCCGGAGGACGGCCCGTGGCTCTACTTCGTCACGATCAACCTGAACACCGGCGAGACCCAGTTCTCCGAGACCTACGCGGAGCACCAGCAGGGGATCGAGAAGTGGCAGACCTGGTGCAGGGCCAACCCCGACTCGGGATGCTGACACGATGAGTCGGCGTCGGCTCGCTGTCTGGGGCGATCCGATCGCTCATTCGAAGTCGCCTGCGCTGCACGCCGCGGCGTATGAGGTCCTCGGCCTCGACTGGGAGTACGGTCGCCGCCAGGTGTCCGGCGACGGCTTCGCCGAGGTCCTGGGCGCCCTGGACGAATCGTGGCTCGGTCTCTCCCTGACGATGCCGCTCAAGGAGCACGCGTTCCTCGCCTCCGCGACGCGGGACCGGCACGCCGAGATGACGGGAGCTGTGAACACCCTGCTGCTCGGTGAGGAGCCTGCGGGATTCAACACGGATGTCGGAGGCATCATCGACGCCCTGGCCGATGACGGCATCACCGAGGTGCGTACAGCGCGCATCCTGGGTGCCGGCGCGACCGCGGCCTCGGCGCTGGTGGCTGTGGCCGAGCTGGGCGCCGTCCGGGTGGACGTGCGCGCTCGGCGTCCCGAGCGCGCGGCCGGTCTCATCGACCTGGGCGCGGGTATGGGGATCCACGTCGAAGCCGGCCCGCTCGATGAAGCGGCGGAGGATGCCGTCGACATCACGGTCGCAACGCTTCCCAGCGGCACGGTGCTCCCGGGGGAGTCCGCCGCTCGCCTCGCCGTCGCCGGGGGAGCACTCTTCGATGCCGCCTATGCGCCGTGGCCGTCAGCGCTGGCGACCGTATGGGGAGACGGCGTCGTGGTATCCGGACTCGGGATGCTGCTGCATCAGGCGGTTCGGCAGATCCGCATCTTCGTGGCCGGAGACCCGGCTCACGTGCTGCCGGACGAAGCGGCGGTCGTCGCGGCGATGCGCGCCGTGGTCGCCCCCGGTCGCTGAACGACACGCGGACAGCACCCGGTCGGATGGCATGGGAGACTAGAGCAATGCTCCGCGTGCTCACGGCCGGCGAATCCCACGGCCCAGAACTCATTGCCGTCATGGAGGGTCTGCCCTCCGGCGTTCCGGTGTCTTCCGAGGCCATCCAGGCCGATCTCGAGCGTCGCAAGCTCGGCTATGGCCGCGGCTCACGCATGAAGTTCGAGCAGGACGAGCTCACGATCTCCGGTGGTGTCCGCCACGGCAAGACCCTGGGCAGCCCTATCGCCCTGCGCATCGGCAACACCGAGTGGCCGAAGTGGATCGAGGTCATGAACCCCGAGCCCGTCGAGCTCACCGACAAGTCCCGTGGCCGCAGCGCTCCGCTGACGCGCCCGCGCCCGGGTCATGCCGATCTCGTGGGCATGCAGAAGTACGACTTCGACGAGGCGCGCCCGATCCTCGAGCGCGCGAGCGCCAGGGAGACGGCGGCGCGCGTCGCGCTCGGGGCCATCGCCCGCTCGTTCCTGGGCGAGCTCGGCATCCGCCTCGTCAGCCACACACTCTCGATCGGACCTGTGGAGGTTCCCGCGGGGTCTCCGCTTCCGACTCCGGACGATGTCGATGCACTCGATGCCGATCCGCTGCGATGCTTCGACTCCGCCACCTCGGCACTGATGGTTGCCGAGGTCGACGACGCCAAGAAGGAGGGCGACACCCTCGGCGGCATCGTCGAGGTGCTCGCCTACGGACTGCCGCCCGGGCTCGGCTCGCACGTGCACTGGGATCGACGGCTCGACGGGCGGCTCGCTCAGGCACTCATGAGCATCCAGGCCATCAAGGGGGTCGAGGTCGGCGACGGCTTCGAGACCTCCCGGCGACGCGGCTCCGCCGCGCACGACGAACTGTTCGCCACGACCGACGGGATCACCCGCGGCTCCGACCGGGCAGGTGGTACCGAAGGCGGGATGTCGACCGGCACCGTGCTGCGCGTGCGGGCCGCGATGAAGCCGATCGCCACCGTTCCGCATTCGCTGCGCACCATCGACGTCGCGACCGGTGAAGACGCCACGGCGCACCACCAGCGTTCCGACGTGTGCGCTGTGCCGGCCGCAGGTGTGGTCGCGGAGGCGATGGTCGCGATCGAGCTCACGAACGCCGTGCTGGAGAAGTTCGGCGGAGACAGCATCCGAGAGACACGGCGCAACCTCGAGGGGTACCTCGCCGGTATCCCAGCGGAACTGCGCACTGCGCCTGCCTCCGAGGCGGCGCTCATCGCGCATGATGAGCGAGGCTGATCCGCTGACGCTGGTGCTCGTCGGCCCGATGGCTGCGGGCAAGACCAGTATCGGCAGGCGGGTCGCGCGCCGGTTGGGCGTGCCGTTCATCGACACCGACAAGCGGATCGCCCGCGAACACGGTCCGATTCCTGCGATCTTCGAAGAGTACGGTGAACCTCACTTCCGCCAGCTCGAACGAGCCGCAGTTGCTGCGGCGCTCGAGGAGGCCGGGGTCGTCTCGCTGGGGGGCGGAGCGGTGACGGATGCCGCGACGAGGGCGCTTCTGCTTCCGCATCCCGTCGCCTTTCTCACGGTGTCGCCCGAAGCGGTGGCCGACCGGATCCGCGGCGGGGGCAGACCGCTGCTCGCGGGAGATGACCCGCTGGAGCGCTGGACGAGGATCTTCGAGGAGCGACGCGGCTGGTACGACGAGGTGGCGACCAGGGTGTTCGACACCTCACGCCGCCCGATGCAGCGCGTCGCCGACGAGATCGTGACATGGAGGAGAGAGCAACGATGAGTACGACGACCATCAGCGTCACCGGGAACGACCCATACGACATCACGATCGGGCGCGGCATCCTCGACCGAGTCTCGGCGGCGCTCGCGCCGACGGTGCGGAAGATCCTCGTCGTGCATCCGCCGACGCTCGGCGCGCGTGCCGCGGAACTCAGGGACCGACTGCTCGCCGATACCGACAACGGCCCGCGCGACGTGCTGCTCGCCGAGATCCCCGATGCGGAGCAGGGCAAGCGCATCGAGGTCGCCGCGTTCTGCTGGCAGGTCATGGGTCAGTCCGACTTCACCCGTACCGACGCCGTCGTCGGCTTCGGCGGGGGAGCAGTGACCGACCTCGCCGGGTTCGTCGCCGCGACCTGGCTGCGCGGCGTGCAGCTCATCCAGGTGCCCACCACGGTGCTGGGTCTCGTGGACGCGTCGATCGGAGGCAAGACCGGGGTCAACACCGCGGAGGGGAAGAACCTCGTCGGTGCCTTCTGGGCTCCCCGGGCCGTGATCGGCGACCTCGACGAGCTCGCCAGCCTCAGCGAGAACGAGGCGACCGCCGGTTTCGCCGAGGTGGTCAAGGCCGGCTTCATCTGGGCGCCGGAGATCCTCGACATCGTCGAGGCCGATCCTCGGCGTGCGGTCGACCCCACCACGGAGGAGTTCCGCCGCGCGATCGAGCTCGCGGTCGATATGAAGGCCCGTGTGGTTTCCGAGGACTTCCGCGAGGCCGGCCAGCGCGAGATCCTCAATTACGGCCACACGCTCGGTCACGCCATCGAGCACGCCGAGCGCTACCGCTGGCGGCACGGGGCCGCCGTCTCCGTGGGGATGCTGTACGCAGCCGAGTTGTCGCGGCTCGCGGGCCGTCTCCCGGACGAGGCTGCGAACCGTCACCGCACCGTCCTGGAATCGCTGGGGCTGCCGACGTCGTACCGCGTCGGAGCCTGGAAGCAGCTGCTCGCGACGATGCAGCGGGACAAGAAGAGCCGGGGCGGCATGCTGCGCTTCATCCTGCTCGACGACATCGCCAAGCCCACCGTGCTGCAGGCGCCGGACGAGTCCCTGATGTTCGCCGCGTACCAGGAGATCGGTGCGTGAGCATCCGCGTGCGTCGTATCCTCGCTGATGAATGGGAGCGGGTACGCGACCTGCGGTTGGACGCGGTGCGGGATCCGGACGCTGCGATGGCCTTCCTGCGTTCGTACGAGACCGAAGCCGCGCATCCGGACGATTTCTGGCAGCAGCGCGCCGCGCTCGGTTCCGTCGGCGACGCGGTGGCGCAGTTCATCGCGGAGTCGGCCGGGGAGTGGATCGGCACTGTCACGGTCATTCGCTGGGAGCCGGGCGCGTCCGACCATCATGGTCGCGAGGTCACCGAACCTCGGGCTGATGTGGTGGGTGTCTACGTGCGCCCGGGCCAGCGCGGGGCAGGGATCATCGACGCGTTGCTGGACGCGGCGGCGGATTGGGCGAGCACTCTCGGCGACGGGACGCTGACGCTCGACGTGCACGTCGACAACACTCGCGCACAGGCCGCGTATCGACGCACCGGTTTCGTCGACACCGGTCTGCGGTTCACCGGTGCGATCGGTCCGGAGCTGGAGATGCGGCGCGCGCTCGTGTGATTCGGTTCACACTTTCGGCTTCGAGAACGTTGCGTCGGTCACCCTCATGTGGCTACCGTGAGGGCGTCTGCGATCGCGTGACGGGAATCGGAGGACGACGATGCTGGAGAACCACCTCGCACTGTGGCTCCTGGATTCTGACCCGGCACTGCGATGGCAGGTCGAGCGCGACCTTCTCGAAGCGCCCCCGGCGGTGTGGCAGGCGACGCGTGCGCGAGTCGCCACAGAAGGATTCGGTGCCGAACTGCTTCGACACCAGGACGCCGACGGTCAGTGGGCAGGCGGCCCGTTCTTCCCGGCCGGGTGGGAGTGGGGAAGCGGTGAGCCGCAGCCGTGGACGGCGACGACCTGGGTGCTCAAGGACCTTCGCGAGCTGGGTGTGCCCGCGTCGGCATTGGAAGGGACGGCGGAGAAGCTCGCGGCCACGCGCTGGGAGTATGACGACCTGCCGTACTGGGGCGGTGAGGTGGACTGCTGCATCAACTCCTGGACGCTGTCGAACGGGCTCTGGCTCGGCGCGGATGTCGATGCGATCGTCGATTGGTTCCTCGACCATCAACTGGAGGACGGCGGGTGGAACTGCGAATGGGGCGAGGGATCTCAGGTCTCGTCGTTCCACTCCACCCTCAACGCGCTGATCGCTCTGCTCGACTACCAGCGCGTGCCAGGGGATCCGGCGCGGGTCGCCGCGGCCCGAAGAAGCGGCGAGGAGTACCTGCTGAGCCGGGCGCTGTTCCGGCGTCGCTCGACGGGCGAGCCGTTCAACGAATGGGTGTTCAGTCTCGCGCATCCGCGTCGCGCCTATTACAACGTGCTGGCCGCGGCCGATTACTTCCGCGGCGCCGCCGAAGCGGACGGCACCGCGCCGGACCTGCGGATGGAAGAGGCCATCGAGAACATCCGCTCGCAGCGCCAACCCGACGGTTGGTGGTTGCAGGGACATCGCCTGCCGGGCGCGGTCTGGTTTCACCAGGATTCGCCGACCGGAGAGCCGTCGAAATGGGTGACACTCCAGGCGATGCGCGTGCTGAACTGGTGGGGCGCGGGATCGTCGCGCATGGGCTGATAGTGTGCCGGACGTGACGATGTCCCGCCGCCTTCTCCTGGTCAACGGTCCGAACCTCAACCTGCTCGGCACGCGCGAGCCCGAGGTCTACGGCACGGCCACCCTCGCCGACGTCGAGCGTCTCGCGGCGGACGCGGCATCCGCCCTCGGGTTCGAGATGCGCGCGATCCAGAGCAATCATGAAGGCGTGCTCATCGACGCCATCCACGCGGCGCGCGAGGATTGCGTCGGAATCATCATCAATCCGGGCGGCCTGACTCACACGTCGGTCGCACTGCGCGACGCCCTCACCGGTGTCGGCCTTCCGTTCGCCGAGGTGCACATCTCCGATGTGTACAAGCGTGAGGAGTTCCGGCACCACTCGTACCTGCACGATGTGGCCGCGGTGCGCGTGATCGGTCGCGGTGTCGACGGTTACGCGGATGCCGTGCGCGAGTTGCTTGCTCAGTTGTAACAACCCGCGTCAGAACGGTGGGGGAGCGTCGCTGATGTGGCCGGTGGGTGTGGTGACTTCGACGCTCCGGTCGGGGCGGGTGCGGTAGACGGCTCGGGTGCGATGTCGATGGACATGATCGCGCGGGCAGAGCGGGCGCAGGTTGTTGATGTCGGTTCTGCCCTGGTGTGTCCAGGGGCGATCATGATCGAGGTCGGCGTCGATGGCGAGTCGGGTGCATCCGTCGCGGGAGCAGGTGCCGTGTTGCAGGGTCAGCCAGTCCCTTTGCGCGCGCGTGGGCCGGTAGCTGCGGCGGTCCATGTCGACGATGACACCTTTGATCGGGTCGGTGATGACCCGGTGGAATGTGGGGGTGTCGAGGAAGAGCTGTTTCGCGGTGAGCGGGTCGATGGTGTCGCCGCCGACGATGCCGCCTGCTCGACCGGGACGGCCTCCCCGGCGAGGAGCTGAACCGGGATTGTGATGAACAGCTTCGTCTGAACTCCGGTCGCCGTGCCCTTCCCGGTGAGCCAGGACACGAACAGGTCGGCGCGGATCTGATCGCGCGTGCGACCTTCCCGCTTGTCCTTCTGCATTTGCTTCGCGGTCGCGGTCAGGCGCCCCATGGCCGCGATCGCCTGATGGGTGGGCACCAGCGCTCCGAACCAGGACATGCCGTCGCCGGCGGGGGACTGCACGACCTTGCGGTCTGCCATCGCCCGGGTGTGCCGGCGCGCGGCGAGATCCCCGCTGATCGCGTCGATGAGTCTCTTCACCCCACGGCGGAACGCCTCAGGCGGGCAGGTGAGCACCCATCCGGCGGCAGCATGGTCGATCTTCGCGAACACGGCCGCCGCAGCATCCTGCATCTCCTGCGGGGCATCGACGGGCGGAATGATCGGGTGCAACAGGGTGACGACCTGGCCGACCGCGCGCATCGAGGCGAACCCGGTGCGGGCTTGCGCCCAGAGTTCGGGGAGGTGCTGCATCGCCCAGCGTGCTGTCGAGCGCAGTTCGCGCACCTGGTCTTCGGAGAGGCGTAGCCGCACGGCGATGTCGAGCATGGCAGAGCGCTCCGCCATGGCGGGGTCGGCGTCGTGGGTGTAGATCTCCGGATGTCGGCGGGCCAGCTCGAGGGCTTCGACGATGCGCTCCGACCGCAACGATGCCTGACGGTTCGCCTCGTTGTCGGTGCAGGTCAGATCGTCCAGCAGGACCGCGACGACATCACCAGCCGTGCGCGGCACGGGGTCGAAGTCATCGAGGAGTTCCATGATTCCAGTATAGAACGAATGTTCGAAGCAGACAACAGTTTTCGCATGTGAACGGGAGAAAAAGGGTGACCAAGCGCACGGTTCCGGGGGAGCTTCGCGTCAGGCCTCCGACCTCCGAATCCGGCACGGAAACCCCGGATGACATCGAGAGAAGTCGGGCCGCGCACAGGCATCCCGTAGAATCGACTGTCGGCCCTCCCTGACCCGGTTGCAGGGCGGCCCGCGGACAACCACACACGAACGGAACTCTCAGCGCATGGCATCTACCGCAGACATCAAGAACGGCGTCGTCCTCAGCATCGACGGACAGCTGTGGAACGTCATCGAGTTCCAGCACGTCAAGCCCGGCAAGGGCGGCGCGTTCGTGCGCACCAAGCTCAAGAACGTCATCTCCGGCAAGGTCGTCGACCGCACCTACAACGCCGGCGCGAAGATCGACATCGAGAACGTCGACCGCCGCGACTTCACGTACCTGTACGCCGACGGCGACGGCTTCGTGTTCATGGACACCTCGGACTACGACCAGATCACGGTCCCCGGTCCGACCGTCGGCGACGCGAAGAACTTCCTGCTGGAGAACCAGCAGGTGACGATCGCGCTGAACAACGGCAACCCGCTCTACATCGACCTGCCGGCATCCGTGACCCTCGAGGTCACATACACCGAGCCCGGCCTTCAGGGCGACCGCTCCTCGGCCGGCACCAAGCCCGCGACCGTCGAGACCGGTTACGAGATGCAGGTTCCGCTGTTCGTCGAGACCGGCACGAAGATCAAGGTCGACACCCGCACCGGCGACTACCTCGGTCGCGAGAAGTAAGGCGTGGGCGCTCGTACGAAGGCGCGCAAACGCGCTCTCGACATCCTGTTCTCGGCCGATGTCCGCGGCGACGAGATCGCCGTGACGCTCGCCGCCGAAGCGAAGCGCGCCGTCAGCGAACCCGCCCGTGAGGCCTCCTGGCTCTACGCCCGCGAGGTCGTCGACGGCATCATCGATCATCGTGACGAGATCGACGAGCTGATCACCACCCACAGCCGGGACTGGAAGCTCGAGCGGATGCCCGCCGTCGACCGCGCCCTGCTGCGGATCGGCACCTGGGAGATCCTCTACAACGCCGACGTGCCGACAGCGGTCGCCATCGACGAGGCCGTCGAACTCGCCAAGGAGTTCTCCACCGACGACTCCGGCGCTTTCGTGCACGGTGTGCTCGCCCGGGTGGCTCGCGCCGCCTGAGCGGACACCGCAATCCGGATGTCGGATGCGGTGGGGAGGATGAAACCATGTCCGCACCCCACGTCGATCTCCGTGATCTTCTACGGATCACCGATGCCGGCGGCTATCAGCGCGGCCTTGCCTACTTCCGCGAGGGCAACGTGCTCCGGGTCGTCTGGGACGAAGAGACCCAGCGGCTCGGCGCACAGGTGCGCGGCAGCAACGGCGCGTCCTATCGCACCGAAGTCCGATTCTCGCCCGCCGGCGGCAAACGGGCGATCCGCTCGACGTCGTGCACGTGCCCTGTGCAGACGGGCTGCAAGCACGTCGTCGCGACCGTGCTCTCGTCGAACACGGGCATGGAGGCCGATCGTGCCGCTGCCCTGTCGATGCCGCCCCCGCAGCGCGCCCAGCCGGCGGCACCCGCCTGGAAGTCGCTCCTCGGACGGTCAGTGGCGGATCGCTCGGTACCGCTCGCTCTCGGCGTCGAACTGCGTCACCGTGCGGTCAGGGGTGACAACCACTGGGCGCCGCGGCCGGTGCGGCCCGCGAGCGCACGCGACGTCGCCAGGCGGGAAGGCGAGCTCCTCCTCGGCATCCGCCCGCTGATGCGCAGCGACGCGACCGGCTCGTGGATCCAGGGTCATGCCGGGTGGGATCTCGTGCGCCGCGATGCGTCGCAATTCGGCCGGACGCAGACGCGCTGGTTCGCCGACCTTCTCAGCATCGCCCGCGACTCGATGCTCTCCGGCAACGCCGGCGAGTGGCTGATCGTGGACCAGATCGAGTCGACGCTGCTCTGGCCGCACCTGCGTGCGGGATCGGCACTCGGCATCCCGCTGGTCGCAAGTCAGAAGAGCACGTCGGTCGCGCTCGGCGGGTCGGGCTCGATCTCAGCCCGCGTCGCCAGGGCCGACGACGGCGGCCTGGTCGTCGACGCGGACATCGCCATCGACGGCAGAGACGTGCCCGCGGCGGAGGTGCACGCGATCGGGCACTCCGGTGTCTATGCGGTGACGGTCCTCGGGAACCGGGTCCTCGTCACCCTTGCGGAGGTTCCGCTCAGCGATCCGGTACGCGCACTGCTCGACGCGGCCGGTTCCATCCCCGTTCCGGCCGCCGACGAGGCCGCGTTCCTGCACGACGTGTATCCGGCGTTGGCGCGACGGGTGCCGGTGCAGGCCGTCGGCGCCGTGCAGCTGCCGGTGATGCCGGTGCCGCAGCCGACGCTCGTCCTCTCATTCCATCGCGGCGACGTGGTGAAGTACGCCTTCGAGTGGACGTACGAAGGGCACGGGCGCGTGTCCTTCGCGCCGTCAGCTGATCCGGTGCGCGACCACACCCTCGAATCCGAACGCCGCCAGGAGCTGGAGTCGTTCTGGCAGGAGACGTTCGGCGAGCCGCTCGAGGCAACCGGATCCTTCGCCGACGTGGAGGCCGCCGAGTTCGTCACCCGTGTCGTGCCCGGACTGGAGGCGCGCGGGGTTCTCGTCGTCGCGGACAAGCGCAAGACCTATCACGAGCTCACCGGGGCTCCCGAGATCACTGTCACGACTGTCGAGAGCACCGATCCTGACTGGTTCGACCTGGGCGTGATCGTGAAGATCGACGGACGCAACATCCCCTTCGAGCCGCTGTTCACCGCGCTCAGCAAGGGGAAGACGAAGATGCTGCTCGTCGACGGCAGCTACTTCTCGCTGAACCACAAGGCTCTCGATCAGCTGCGGGAGCTGATCGACGAGGCGTCCGAACTGAACGAGTGGGAGACCGGGCCTCGGATCAGCCGCTATCAGACCGACCTCTGGGAGGAGTTCGAGGACCTCGCCGACGAAGCCCTGCCGGCCGTGAGCTGGCGCGCAACGGCAGACGGTCTGCGCGCGGCCACCGAGGTGCCGTCGAGTCCCGTCCCGCGCGGGCTCCAGGCAGAGCTGCGCCCCTACCAGAAGACCGGATTCGACTGGCTCGCGTTCCTCTGGGAGCACAGGCTCGGCGGGATCCTCGCCGACGACATGGGCCTCGGAAAGACCCTCCAACTGCTCACGCTCATCCTGCATGCGCGCGAGTCGGGGGAGCGGCGCCCCTTTCTCGTCCTTGCCCCCACCTCGGTTCTCGCGACCTGGCACGCGGAGGCCGAGCGATTCGCGCCCTCGCTGCAGGTCAGGATCCTCGAAAGCACATCGGGCAAGCGCGACGACTCGGTCGCGGATGCCGCCGCACGCGCCGACGTCGTCGTGACGTCGTACACGCTGGCGCGACTGGATGAGGACGAGTTCGGTGAGATCGAATGGGCCGGGCTCATCCTCGACGAGGCGCAGTTCGTGAAGAATCCGAAGACCAAACTGCACCGCTCGATCGCGGGGTTCCGAGCAGACGTGACCTACGCCGTCACCGGCACACCCCTGGAGAACAGTCTCAGCGAACTGTGGGCGCTGCTGAAGCTCGCGGCCCCCGGCCTGTTCGCATCGGCCCGGAAGTTCCGCGAGGAGTACATCCAGCCGATCGAGAAGGGCAAGGTCCCCGAGAACGAGGAGGGTGGCGAGTACCGCCAGCGGAGGATCGAGCGGCTTCGCCGGCGCATCCGCCCGCTGATGCTGCGCCGCACGAAGGAGCTCGTGGCGCCCGACCTGCCCGAGAAGCAGGAGCAGCTGCTCGAGGTCGAGCTGAGCCCCGCCCACCGTGCCCTCTACGACGTGGTGCTGCAGCGCGAACGGCAGAAGGTGCTGGGACTGCTCGCGGATCTGGACCGCAACCGCTTCATCGTCTTCCGGTCGCTCACGATGCTCCGGATGCTGAGCCTGGCGCCCGGCCTCGTCGACGAGGACGACGCGAAGCTCGGCTCGCAGAAACTCGATGTGCTGCTTGAGCGGGTCACCGAACTGCAGGCGGAGGGCCACCGCGCACTCGTGTTCAGCCAGTTCACCTCATTCCTCGCGCTTGCCGCTGCCCGGCTCGAGCAGGCCGGAATCCCCTACGCCTATCTCGACGGGTCCACCCGTAAACGGCAGCAGGTCATCGAAGGGTTCCGCGCCGGCGAACAGCCGGTGTTCCTCATCAGCCTGAAGTCCGGCGGATTCGGCCTGACGTTGACCGAGGCCGACTACGTGTTCATGCTCGACCCGTGGTGGAACCCGGCCGCCGAGGCGCAGGCCATCGACCGCACGCACCGGATCGGCCAGACCCGGCCCGTGATGGTCTACAGGATGATCTCGACCGGCACGATCGAGGAGAAGGTGCTGGCGCTGCAGCAGCGCAAGGCTCGTCTGTTCACCGCCGTCATGGACGACGAGGCGCTGTTCGCGCAGACGCTGACTGCAGACGACATCAGAGGACTCTTCGAGTCCTGAGCCACCGCGGCACCGGCACGTCCGACGGCCACTCTGTTTCCGGCATGTGACGAGACGCTAACGCGGCGTCGATGCCCCGCGTGACGGGGAAGTGACACAGCGGTAACCCCGGGTGCCGGGTGCGGAAACACGCGATCCCTAGCATCGGTCTCGAGCCCACGGATGCTCCGCATCCGGTCCACCCCGCTCGATCGACCCCGCTCGTCCAACCCAGGGAGCCCGCATGGTCAGCACAGAAACGTCGCCCCGCACCGACACCGCATCCTCCTCAACCACACTCACGCATCGTCCAGGCCGCTGGATCGACGGGTTCGACCCGGAGAACGCGGACTTCTGGGAGTCGGAGGGACGCTCGATCGCCCGCCGCAATCTCGGCTGGTCGATCTTCGCCGAGTTCCTCGGCTTCATCGTCTGGCAGCTGTGGAGCATCGTCGTGGTGATGCTCCCCGCAGCAGGCTTCGCATTCACCAGCGCCGAGACGTTCTGGCTGATCTCGGTGCCGAGCCTCGTCGGCGCGACGCTCCGCTTCCCCTACACGTTCATGGTTCCGAAGTTCGGCGGTCGCAACTGGACGATCGTCTCAGCCGCGCTGCTGCTCATCCCCGCAATCCTGCTGAGCTTCGCCGTCGGCAACCCCGAGACGCCGTTCTGGGCGATGCTCGCGATCGCGGCTCTCGCCGGTTTCGGCGGCGGCAACTTCGCGAGCTCGATGTCGAACATCACCTACTTCTACCCGCAGAAGGAGAAGGGCTGGGCGCTCGGCCTCAACGCCGCCGGCGGCAACCTCGGCACCTCTGTCGCCCAGTTCGTCGTGCCGATCGTCGTTACAGCGGTCGCCGGTGTGACTCTTCTCCCGCTGGCCGGCTGGATCTGGGTGCCGCTGATCCTGATCGCGATCTGGGGCGCCTGGCGGTACATGGACAACCTGTCGTCGGCCAAGGCCGACTTCGCCGGCTCCGCCGCCGCACTCCGCGAACCGCACCTGTGGCTGCTCGCCCTGCTCTACATCGGCACCTTCGGCTCGTTCATCGGCTTCGCGAGCGTGTTCCCGAAGCTCATCGCCGACCAGTTCCCGGACTTCTCCGCGATCCACATCGGCGCCGCCGGCGTTTCGCTCGCCTTCCTGGGTGCGCTCGTCGGATCGCTCTTCCGCCCGCTGGGCGGCCGTCTCGCCGACCGCTTCGGTGGAGCACGGGTGACCATCGGCGCCTTCGCCGTGATGGCGGCCGGCGCCTTCGGCATCCTCGGCGTCCTCGCGCTGAACGAGTTCTCGCTGTTCCTCGCCTGCTTCCTCGTGCTGTTCGCGGCGACGGGGATCGGCAACGGTGCTACCTACCGGATGATCCCGAGTGTCTTCCTGGCACGCGCTGTCGCCGCAGGCAGCACCGATGTCGGCGCCACTCAGCGCAAGGCGGCAGCCGCGCTCGGGCTGATCTCGGCGATCGGCGCCTACGGCGGGTTCGTGATCCCGCAGGTGCTGAACGCGTCGCAGCAGACATCGGGCGGCTATGAGCCCGCGTTCGTCGGATTCGGCATCGCCTACCTGGTGCTGCTGACCCTGACGGTCGTCATCTACGTGGTGCCGCGCGCGTCGCTCGCCCAGCGTCAGGTCTGATCGTGACGGCACCGGGTGCACCGCTGCGGGTGGTCGTGGTCGGATTCGGCCCGGTCGGCGCACGGTTCTGCGAGGAGCTGCTGCCGAGTGTGCGATCGGGGAGCATCGAGCTCACGGTCGTCGGTGCGGAGCAGGAGGCTCCGTACAACCGGGTTCTCATCGCCGAGGTGGCGGTCGGACAAGCCGAGTTCGACGACATCGTGCTGCACGACCCGGCCGAGATCGTCGACGCGGGAGCGCAGATCCTGTCCGGCACCCGGGCCATCCGCATCGACCGCGAGCAGCACGAGGTCGAACTCTCCACCGGTGAACTGCTGCCGTACGACCGGCTCGTCCTGGCGACGGGCGCGCGATCGAACATCCCGACGCTCGTCGGCGTCGAACGCCGGGCGTACGACGCCGCAGCGCTGGCACGTGCGGGGGCCGGCGTGATGGGAGCCGATCCTGTGCTGCCGGAGGGCGTGACGGTACTGCGCGACCTGGCGGACGCGGACCGGATCGGTGCAGCCATCCGGTCCGGCGCCCGCATCGTCGTCCTCGGCGCCGGCGTGCTCGGCCTGGAGTTCGCCCTCCTCGCCGCCCGCGCCGGGGCCCAGGTCTGCGTCGTGCATCACGGCCCCACCCCGATGCCGCGCAACCTCGACCGCGGTGCCGGTACGGTGCTTGCCAGAAGCCTTCGTGAGGCCGGTGTCGCCGTGCTCGCGCACAGCGTTGCCGAGTCCGTCGCGTTCCACGCGGAGGAGGCAGGGGTCCGCCGGTTCGACGCGCTCGTCACCGCCGACGGAAACTACGTGCGCGGCGATCTTCTCGTGATGTCGTGCGGTGTCGGTGCGAGGGCGGAACTCGCCACGGCGGCGGGGCTCCGCACGGCCGCCGGCGTCGTCGTCGACAGCTCGCTGCGCTCGTGGACCGATCCCGATGTCTACGCGATCGGCGACTGCGCACACGTCGTCGATCCCGAGCACGTCCGCGATGCCGGGGAACGTCTTCCCGGGGCTCCGTCCGGACTGATCGGACCGGGCTGGCGCCAGGCCGATTGGCTGGCCGCGCAGCTCAGGGCGGAAGCCGACGGCGGTTCCTTCCAGGACGAGCCGCCGGCGGAGCGCCCGGCGGTCGTCATGCTGAAGGGCGAAGGCGTCGACGTGGTCGCGGTCGGCGACGTCAGCATCGAACTCTGGGACACACCGCCCTACGGGGAGTCCGGACCGCATCGGCACGTGGCGCAATGGGCCGATCCGCAGCACGGCCGCTACGTGAAGATGGTCTCGCGAGACGGAGTCCTCGAGGCGTTCGCCAGTGTCGGGATGCCGCGCACGGCCGCAGAGCTGACAGTGCTCTACGAGCGCGGCGGCGAGCTTCCCTCCGACCGCTCGCTCCTGCTGCGTCTCGACGGTCCCGATGACGACCCGAGTGCCGGTGGCGACGCATTCGCGCCGTCCGCGACCGTCTGCTGGTGCAACGGCGTCACCGTCGAACGTGTGGAGGCCTCCGTCCACGCAGGCAACGCCACGGTCGCCTGCGTCGGCAAGGACACCCGTGCCGGCACCGGATGCGGCGGTTGCAAGGGCCGTCTCGCCGAACTCATCGATCGCTTCGATTCACCCCTCCTGGCGCCGTCCGCATGACCGCCGGCGCCGAGACCCACTGCCCGTACTGCGCCCTGCAGTGCGCGATGACGCTCCTGCCGAAGGTTCCGGGAGCACCCGCCGACGACCCTCGTCTGACCGTCGAAGGTCGCGCGTTCCCCACGAACAGGGGCGGACTCTGCAAGAAGGGCTGGACGTCGTCGACCCTCCTCGACTCGGCAGATCGCGTCGTGCAGCCGCTCGTCCGCGACGCCGACGGCGAACTGCAGCCCGCGACCTGGGATGACGCCCTCGACCTCATCGCCGAGACGCTTCGCAGCGTCCGCGCGCAGCACGGTGCTGATGCCAACGGGGTCTTCGGCGGCGGCGGTCTCACGAACGAGAAGGCCTACCAGCTCGGCAAGTTCGCCCGCATCGCGCTGGGCACCTCGCGTATCGACTACAACGGCCGGTTCTGCATGTCGTCGGCGGCTGCGGCTTCGAACCGCGCGTTCGGGGCCGATCGAGGCCTGCCGTTCCCGTTGACCGACCTCGACGCCGCGCACACCGTCCTGCTGCTCGGATCGAACATCGCAGAGACCATGCCGCCGTTCCTGTCGCACATCGAGGGTGCTCGCGCCGCCGGTGGGCTCATCGTCGTGGATCCGCGTCGCAGCTCCACCGCGCGTCTGACGGACGACGACCAGGGAATCCATCTCGCACCGGCCCCAGGGACCGATCTCCAGCTGCTGCTGGGGCTGATCCACATCGTCATCGCCGAGCGGCTCCACGACGACGGCTACGTCCGCGATCGGACTGTCGGCTTCGCCGAGCTCCGCCGTTCGGTCGCCGGCTGGTGGCCGGAGCGGGTGCAGCAGGTGACGGGCGTGCCGGTCGACCTGCTGCGTCAGGTCGCCCGCCGACTGGGCTCCGGGCGCCCCACCTACATCCTCAGCGGTCGCGGCGTGGAACAGCACGTCAACGGCACCGACACCGCCACCGCCGCCATCAACCTGGCGCTCATCCTCGGGCTGCCCGGCAAGCCGGACTCGGGCTACGGCACGCTCACCGGCCAGGGCAACGGTCAGGGCGGCCGGGAGCACGGTCAGAAGTCCGATCAGCTGCCCGGATACCGGAAGATCACCGACCCGGATGCACGGGCACACGTGGCAGCAGTGTGGGGAGTTCATCCGGACGACCTTCCGGGGCCCGGGCTGCCGGCCGTGCAACTGCTGGCGTCCATCGGTGAACCAGGCGGCATCCGCACCCTTCTCGTGCACGGATCGAACCTCTCGGTCTCGGCGCCGAACGCCGGGGGAGTGCGCGAGCGACTGCACAGTCTCGACCTGCTCGTCGTCTGCGACTTCTTCCTCTCAGAGACGGCACAGCTCGCGGACGTCGTGCTCCCGGTGACGCAGTGGGCCGAGGAGGAGGGCACCATGACGAGCCTCGAAGGGCGCGTCATCCGCCGTCGGAAGGCGATCGATCCGCCGGCAGGAGCCCGAAGCGAGCTGTGGATCATGGCCGAACTCGCCAGGCGGCTGGAGGCACCAGGGCGTTTCGACCTCGACCCGGCGGATGTCTTCGACGAGCTCGCCCGCGCATCGGCGGGCGGGATCGCGGATTACTCCGGTCTCAGCCATGCGCTGCTCGATGAGGGGATGCCCGCCTACTGGCCGTATCCCGCGGGATCCGACGGCACTCCGAGGCCGTTCGAGCACCGCTTCGCGCACGCCGACGGGCTGGCGAGGATCGTCGCCGTCTCGGTCGCTCGACCGGCCGAGCCCGCCGCGACGGGCGACGAGCTCACGCTCATCACCGGCAGGCTCCTCGAGCACTACCAGTCCGGAGCGCAGACGCGCCGGGTTCCGGAACTGATGGACGCGCGCCCTCGGCTGGAGGCGACGCTGCACCCCGCCACAGCCGCGGACCGCGGTCTGGCGGACGGCGACGACATCGAACTCTCCAACGACCGCGGCGTCGTCCGTGCCCGCGTCACGACGACCACCGGCATCCGGCCGGACACCGTGTTCCTGCCGTTCCACTACCCGGACGATCACAGCGCGAACCTCCTCACCAGCGACGCCACCGATCCGATCTCATCGATGCCGGAGTTCAAGACGGCTGTCGTGCGGATCCGTGCAATGTCCGGCGCCGCACCCTGATGATCCGGCTCGGTCTCCGCGGGCGCCCAGAGAGGCCCGGGTAGAATCGAGCGGTTCACCTCAGGAGGAGCGCAATGCGGATCACGGGACTCGGCCATGCCGGGATGTTCATCGAGACGGCCGGCGGAAACATCATCTGCGACCCCGTGCTCGGGCCCTCCTTCTTCGGCTCCTGGTTCCCGTTCCCCGACAATCGCGGCCTCGACTGGGAGCGGTTCGGCCGCGAAGCGGACTTCCTGTACATCTCGCACCGGCACCGCGATCACTTCGACCCGAAGCTGCTGGAGCGGTACATCCGCAAGGACATCGAGGTGCTCCTGCCGGAGTACCCGATCGACGACCTCGAGAAGGACATCCGGGCGCTCGGCTACGACAACATCACCTACGCGCCGGCGGGCGAGGTCATCGAGCGCGGCGACCTGAAGATCATGATCACCCCGCTGCGCGCCCCCAGCGACGGCCCGATCGGCGACTCCTCCCTGAGCGTCGACGACGGCACCGGATCGGTGCTGAATCAGAACGACTCGCATCCGCTGGATCTCGAGGCCCTGCTCGACTTCGGTACGCCCGATGCCTACTTCACCCAGGTCTCCGGCGCGATCTGGTGGCCCATGGTCTACGACCTGCCGCTGGAAGCCAAGCAGAACTTCGCCCAGCTCAAGCGCGACGCGCAGAACAAGCGCGCGATGTACTACATCGAGAAGGTCGATGCTGCACACGTCTTCCCGATGGCCGGTCCGCCGATGTTCCTCCGTGACGAGCTGTTCGACTTCAACGGCCTGGGCCGGAACGGCGAGTCGATCTTCACCGATCAGAAGCAGTTCCTCGCGCACATGAAGGAGCTGGCGCCGCAGTACGACGGCCGGCTCTTCATTCCCGGCACGGTCGTGACCGTCGACGGCGGGGCTGTCACGAGTGAGCAGACCCTCTACACGGATGCGGAGATCGCCCGCATCTTCGACGAGAAGTGGGACTACCTCGAAGAGCAACGGGCCGCGCGACAGCAGGAGATCCGTGACGAGGAGGCTTCGCGCGCCGAGATCATCGCGCCTGCGGAGATGCTCGACGCGATCAAGACCTGGTGGGAGCCGCTGCTGAAGAAGTCGCGCACCATCCGTCTCGGCGTGGGCGGGTGCGTGCGGTTCCGCATCGGCGAGCTCGACATGGTCGTCGACTTCCCCCGTGCGAAGGTGCGCGAGTACGCCGGCGAGGAGTGCATCTACTGGTACACGATCCCCGCCGACCTCGTCTCGACGAACATCCGCGACCACGAGATCGACTGGTCGAACTCGATCTTCCTGTCCATGCAGTTCCACGTGGGCCGCAGCGGCAAGTTCAACGAGTTCCTCACCACCTTCCTCAAGTGCCTCTCGGTGGATCGCATCGAGTACGTCGAGAACTGGTACTCCGAGCAGACGGACCAGACGGAGGATGCCGAGGTCGGCGACTGGGTCGTGCAGCGGCGCTGCCCGCACCTGCGCGCCGATCTCACGAAGACCGGCAAGGTCGACGAGGACGGCATCCTTACCTGCAGCATGCACGACTGGAAGTGGGACCTCAACACCGGTCGCTGCCTGTCCACGAGCGGGCACGCGATCCGCTCGAAGAAGATCGACGACGTCACCGACGAGGCGCTGCGCCCGGCGGTCTGAGGGATGCGGGATCGCTCCGCTAGACTCGATGGAGCAAGCAACCTTTAACACCGTCCTGTGAGGCGGAGAAGGGAGCGGCGAATGAGCACGCGCACCGTGCTGCATGAAGCCGATATCTCGCGGGCACTGACCCGTATCGCACATGAGATCCTCGAATCCAACCGGGGGGCTTCCGGACTCGTCCTGCTGGGGATCCCGACCAGGGGCGTCACTCTGGCCCACCGCCTCGGCGCGCTCATCAGCGGCATCGCGCAGACCCCGATCCCGGTCGGGTCTCTCGACATCACACTGTTCCGCGACGACCTGTCGAAGCACCCGACGCGGTCACCGCATCCGACGGACATCCCCGTCGGCGGGATCGACGGGAAGACGGTCGTCCTCGTCGACGACGTGCTCTTCTCCGGCCGAAGCATCCGCGCAGCGCTCGACGCGATCCAGTCGATCGGCCGCCCCGCGGTCGTACGCCTCGCGATCCTCGTCGACCGCGGCCACCGCGAGCTGCCGATCCGTCCCGACTACATCGGCAAGAACATCCCGTCCGCCCGGACCGAGCGGGTCAACGTGCGCCTGCGCGAGAACGACGGCGCCGAGGAGGTGACGATCGGCGAATGAGACACCTCCTCGACACCCGCACGCTCGACAGGGCGACGGCTCTGCAGATCCTCGACATCGCCGAAGACATGGCCGATACGCAGTCCCGCGAGGTCAAGAAGCTGCCCACGCTGCGTGGCAAGACCGTCGTGAACCTCTTCTTCGAGGACTCCACGCGCACCCGCATCTCCTTCGAGGCCGCTGCGAAGCGCCTCTCCGCCGACGTCATCAACTTCGCCGCCAAGGGCTCCAGCGTCTCCAAGGGCGAGAGCCTGAAGGACACGGCGCAGACCCTGGAGGCCATCGGAGCGGATGCCGTCGTGGTGCGCCATCCCGGCTCCGGCGCTCCGCAGACCCTCGCCACCAGCGGCTGGATCTCCGCCGGCGTCGTGAACGCCGGTGACGGCACGCACGAGCATCCGACCCAGGCGCTGCTCGACGCCTACACGATCCGCAAACGGCGGTTCGGCGCCTCCAGCAGGGGTCGCGATCTCTCCGGCATCCGCGTCGTCATCGTCGGCGATGTGCTGCACTCCCGCGTCGCGCGCTCCAACGTCTGGCTGCTGGCGACCCTCGGCGCCGAGGTGACGCTCGTCGCTCCGCCCACCCTGGTCCCGCAGAACGTGTCGCTCTGGCCGGCGCGCGTCGTCTACGACCTCGACGAGGCCCTCGCCGAGGGTCCGGACGCGGTGATGATGCTGCGGATCCAGCTCGAGCGCATGAATGCCGCGTATTTCCCGACTGAGCGGGAGTATTCCCGCCGCTGGGGCCTGGACGCGCTGCGCGTCGCCCGGCTTCCGGAAGGTAGCATTGTGATGCACCCCGGTCCGATGAACCGAGGACTGGAGATCTCCTCCGAAGCCGCTGATTCGCCCCGCTCGACGGTGCTGGAACAGGTGGCGAACGGAGTCTCCGTCCGGATGGCGGTGCTGTACCTGCTGCTGGCAGGAGAACGAGACGACGAACGAGGGGGAGACCTGTGAGCGAGACCCTCGTCATCACCGGCGCACGGCTTCTCGGCGCGGACAGCGCCGACATCATCGTCGAGAACGGGATGATCACCGAGATCGGCGCAGGCCTCAGCAGGACGGGCGCCCGTGTCATCGACGCGGACGGCCTGGTCGCGCTGCCCGGCCTCGTCGACCTGCACACGCATCTGCGTGAACCTGGCTATGAGGCGTCCGAGACGATCCTCACCGGTACGAGGGCGGCCGCCGCCGGCGGTTTCACCGCCGTCTTCGCGATGCCGAACACCTCGCCGGTGGCCGACACCGCCGGCGTCGTCGAGCAGGAGCTCGCCCTCGGCGAGGCCGCCGGCTACGCCACGGTGCAGCCGATCGGCGCCGTCACCGTCGGGCAGAAGGGCGAGCGTCTCGCCGAACTCGGCGCCATGGCCTCGTCCCGTGCGAAGGTGCGCGTGTTCAGCGACGACGGCTTCTGCGTGTTCGACCCCCTCATCATGCGCCGGGCTCTCGAGTACGTGAAGTCCTTCGGCGGAGTCATCGCGCAGCACGCCCAGGACCCGCGCCTCACCGAAGGCGCGCAGATGAACGAGGGCACCGTCTCGGCAGAACTCGGCCTCGCCGGCTGGCCGGCCGTCGCGGAAGAGTCGATCATCGCCCGCGACGTGCTCCTCGCCGAGCACGTGGGATCACGTCTGCACGTCTGCCACCTCTCCACTGCCGGCTCGGTCGACATCATCCGCTGGGCCAAGAAGCGCGGCATCGACGTCACCGCCGAGGTCACCCCGCACCATCTGCTCCTCACGGACGAACTGGTGCGCGGCTACGACGCTCGGTACAAGGTGAACCCGCCGCTGCGCCGGGAAGAGGACGTGCTCGCCGTGCGCGAAGGCCTCGCCGACGGCACGATCGACATCGTCGCGACGGATCACGCGCCGCATCCCAGCGAGCACAAGGCATGCGAATGGCAGGCCGCGGCCAACGGCATGGTGGGCCTGGAGAGCGCCCTGCGCGTCGTGCACCAGTCCATGGTGCAGACCGGCCTCATCGGCTGGGAGGACGTCGCCCGTGTCATGAGCGCGACTCCCGCCCGTATCGGCATGCTCGCCGGGCACGGCACACCGCTCGAAGTCGGACGGCCGGCACAGATCACGCTCTACGACGCCTCGGCCGACGGGGTGTTCACCGAGACCGACCTGCATGGGCGCAGCACGAACTCGCCCTACCTGGGCAGGCCACTGCCCGGACGGGTGCAGTACACGGTGCACGGGGGCGTCGTGACGGTGGATGCCGCCGCGGTCGTCGAGGAGCTGAACGGATGAGCGTACGCGACATCGCCATCGCGATCACGATCGCCGTGGCACTGCTCGTGCTGCTGACGATGTTCTTCGCCTGGCGTCGGCGCCTGCGTCGCGATTCCGGCCTCAGCGCGCCGCTCGGTGTTCCGGAGCATGCCGAGGTCGGGAGCCGGCACGAGGTGCTCTACGTCTCGACCACCCAGCACGACAAGCCGCTGGAGCGCCTGGCGATCTCACCGCTGGCCTATCGGGCACGCGGCGAACTCGCGGTCACGGACCGCGGGATCGCACTCTGCCTCGACGGTGCCCCCACGGTGTTCCTCGCATCGGCGAAGCTCCGTGCGATCGACCGTGCGACCGTCACCATCGACCGCGTCGTCGAGCCCGGCGGGCTCGTCCGCATCGTCTGGAGCGCCGACGACGACACGACCGTCGACTCCTATCTCCGACTCACCACAGGAGACCCGAAGAACCTGATCTCCGAACTGCAGCGACTCGTCGCCGCATCCGACGGCCCAGCCGCCCCCGACCAAGGAGCCGCACAATGACCCCTTCGACACGCCCACGGACCGGGCTTCCCGAGAAAGCCGTCCTCGTCCTCGAGGACGGAACCCGCCACACCGGGCACGCGTACGGCGCGCTGGGCACCACGCTCGGCGAGGTCGTCTTCGCTACCGGTATGTCCGGCTATCAGGAGACGCTGACCGATCCGTCCTACGCAGGACAGATCGTGCTGCAGACCGCACCCCACATCGGCAACACCGGCATGAACGCCGAGGACCCCGAGTCCCGCCGGATCTGGGTGGCCGGCTATATCGTCCGCGACCCTTCACGCGTCGTCTCCAACTGGCGCGCCGACACCTCGCTCGACGCCGCCCTCGCCAAGGACGGCATCGTCGGCATCAGCGGCATCGACACCCGGTCGATCACCCGGCACATCCGCTCGGCCGGCTCGATGCGCGGCGGCATCTTCTCCGGCCCCGCCGCCGACCTCGACCCCGAGGAGCAGCTGCGCACGGTGCAGGACGCGCCGCTGATGTCCGGACGGAATCTCTCGGCCGAGGTCTCGGTCGACGTCGCCACGATCACCACAGCGCTGGGGGAGCGGATCGGCGACCTCGCCGTGCTCGATCTCGGCGTCAAGCAGGCCACGATCGACAACCTCGCCGCTCGCGGCTTCGATGTGCACGTGCTGCCGCAGAACGTCACCATCGACGAGATCCGCGCCATCGACCCGGTCGCGGTGTTCTACTCGAACGGGCCCGGCGACCCCGCCGCATCCGACGGTCACGTCGAACTGCTGCGCGCCGTGCTGGACGACGGACTGCCGTTCTTCGGCATCTGCTTCGGTAATCAGCTGCTCGGCCGCGCGCTCGGCCTCGGCACCTACAAGCTGCCCTTCGGTCACCGCGGCATCAACCAGCCTGTGCTCGACAAGACCACGGGCAAGGTGGAGATCACCGCGCACAACCACGGCTTCGCGGTCGATGCCCCGCTGGACGGGCCCTTCGACAGCCCGAACGGCTACGGCAAGATCGAGGTCAGCCACGTCGGCTTGAACGACAACGTGGTCGAAGGCCTGCGTGCCCTCGACATCCCCGCCTTCTCGGTGCAGTACCACCCGGAGGCCGCGGCCGGCCCGCACGACGCCAACTACCTCTTCGATCGCTTCGCGGCAATGGTCCGCGAGAACAAGGACGCCAAGTAATGCCCAAGCGCGACGACATCCGCTCCGTCCTCGTCATCGGCTCCGGCCCCATCGTCATCGGCCAGGCCTGCGAGTTCGACTATTCCGGCACCCAGGCCTGCCGGGTGCTCCGCGAGGAGGGCGTCCGCGTCATCCTCGTGAACTCCAACCCGGCGACGATCATGACCGACCCCGACTTCGCCGACGCCACCTATGTCGAGCCGATCACCTGGCAGGTCATCGAGACCATCATCGCCAAGGAGAAGCCGGACGCGATCCTGCCGACCCTCGGCGGCCAGACCGCGCTGAACGCCGCGATCGACCTCCACAACCACGGCATCCTCGAGAAGTACGACGTCGAGCTGATCGGTGCGAGCTTCGAGGCGATCAACAAGGGCGAGGACCGCCAGATCTTCAAGCAGCTCGTGCTGGATGCCGGCGCCGATGTCGCCGACAGCCGCATCGCCCACACGATGGACGAGGTGCTCGCCGCCGCGGGCGAGCTCGGGTACCCGCTCGTCGTGCGCCCCTCGTTCACGATGGGCGGCCTGGGCTCCGGCTTCGCCTACGACGAGAGCGACCTGCGCCGGATGGCCGGGGCAGGGCTCCACGATTCGCCGACCAACGAGGTGCTCCTGGAGGAGTCGATCCTCGGCTGGAAGGAGTACGAGCTCGAGCTCATGCGCGACACGGCCGACAACACGGTCGTCGTCTGCTCGATCGAGAACGTCGACCCGGTGGGCGTGCACACGGGTGACTCGATCACCGTCGCCCCGGCTTTGACGCTGACCGACCGCGAGTACCAGAAGCTGCGCGACATCGGCATCGACATCATCCGCGCGGTGGGCGTGGACACCGGCGGCTGCAACATCCAGTTCGCGGTCAACCCGGCGAACGGCCGCATCATCGTCATCGAGATGAACCCGCGCGTCTCCCGCTCGAGTGCGCTCGCCTCGAAGGCGACCGGCTTCCCGATCGCGAAGCTCGCCGCGAAGCTGGCGCTCGGATACCGTCTCGACGAGATCCCGAACGACATCACCGGGGTGACCCCGGCGAGCTTCGAGCCGACGCTCGACTACGTCGTGGTCAAGGTGCCGCGGTTCGCCTTCGAGAAGTTCCCGGCCGCCGACGTCACGCTGACGACGACCATGAAGTCGGTCGGCGAGGCGATGGCCATCGGCCGCAACTACGCGACAGCGCTGCAGAAGGCCCTCCGTTCGCTGGAGAAGCGCGGCTCGAGCTTCCACTGGGGCGCCGAGGACCGCACGGTCGAGGAGCTCCTGGAGATTTCGAAGACGCCGACCGACGGGCGCATCGTCGTGCTGCAGCAGGCGCTGCGCAAGGGCGCCACCGTCGAGCAGGCCTTCGACGCCACCGCGATCGATCCGTGGTTCCTCGACCAGATCGTGCTGATCAACGAGGTCGCCGAGATCGTGCGGACGGCTCCCGAGCTGGATGCCGCCACCCTGCGCTACGCAAAGGAGCACGGTTTCTCCGACGCGCAGCTGGCCGAACTGCGCGGGACCACCGAGGCCGAGGTCCGGGCCGGCCGCCACGGACTCGGCATCCGCCCGGTCTACAAGACGGTCGACACCTGCGCGGGGGAGTTCCCGGCGCTCACGCCGTACCACTACTCGAGCTACGACTTCGAGACCGAGGTCGCGCCGTCGGAGCGCACCAAGGTCGTCATCATCGGCTCCGGCCCGAACCGCATCGGCCAGGGCGTCGAGTTCGACTACTCGTGCGTGCACGCCTCGTTCGCGCTGTCGGATGCCGGCTTCGAGACCGTCATGGTCAACTGCAACCCCGAGACCGTCTCCACCGACTACGACACCTCTGACCGGCTCTACTTCGAGCCGCTGACCCTGGAGGACGTGCTCGAGGTCCTCCACGCCGAAGCCGCCAGCGGCACCATCCTCGGCGTCGTCTGCCAGCTCGGCGGCCAGACGCCGCTGGGACTCGCGAAGGGCATCGAAGCGGCCGGATACGCGATCCTCGGCACCAGCCCAGAGGCCATCGACCTCGCCGAGGAGCGGGCGCTGTTCAGCGGCATCCTCGACGCGGCCGGACTCGTCGCGCCCCGCCACGGCACCGCGACAGACGTCGACGGCGCCGTCGCGGTGGCCGAGGACATCGGCTACCCGGTGCTCGTCCGCCCGAGCTTCGTACTCGGCGGTCGCGGCATGGAGATCGTCTACGACACCGAGAGCCTGCGGGACTACTTCGTGCGCACCGCCGGCGAGGTCATCATCGAGGAGGGCAAGCCGCTCCTCGTGGACCGCTTCCTCGACGATGCGATCGAGATCGACGTCGACGCGCTGTACGACGGCGTCGACCTGTACATCGGCGGCGTCATGGAGCACCTCGAGGAGGCCGGCATCCACTCCGGCGACTCCAGCTGCACCCTGCCGCCGATCTCCCTCGGCCGCTCGGACATCGACCGGGTTCGCACGGCCACCCTCGCGATCGCCGAGGGAGTCGGTGTCCGCGGCCTGCTGAACGTGCAGTTCGCGATCAGCGCCGGCGTGCTCTACGTCATCGAGGCGAACCCGCGCGCGAGCCGCACGGTGCCGTTCGTGTCGAAGGCGCTGGGCATCCCGCTCGCGAAGGCCGCCAGCCGGATCATGGTCGGCAGCACCGTCGCCGAGCTGATCGCACGAGGGGATGCTGCCCGAGCGCGACGGCTCGCGGGTGCCCCTGGGCGCGCCGGTCGCCGTCAAGGAGGCCGTGCTGCCGTTCAAGCGGTTCCGCACCAAGGAAGGCAAGATCGTCGACTCCGTGCTCGGCCCGGAGATGCGCTCCACCGGTGAGGTGATGGGCATCGACAAGGACTTCCCGACCGCGTTCGCCAAGAGTCAGGCCGCGGCCTACGGAGGCATGCCGACCTCGGGAACCGTGTTCATCTCGGTCGCCGACTCCGACAAGCGCGCCGTGATCCTGCCCGCGCACCGGTTGCAGCAGCTCGGTTTCACGATCGTCGCGACCGAGGGCACCGCCGAGATCCTGTCCCGCAACGGAATCGCGGTGACGGTCGTCGAGAAGTACAGCGAGACGCAGGTCAGCGGCGCGCGGAACATCGTCGACCTCATCAACGACGGCGAGATCGACATCGTCGTGAACACCCCGTCCGGCGGCACCGCCCGTGCCGACGGCTACGAGATCCGGGCAGCCGCGGTCGCCGCGGACAAGGCTCTGTTCACCACGATGGCCGTGCTCGGCGCCGCGGTCAGCGGGATGGACGCGGCGCACAAGGGCTTCGACGTACGCAGCCTGCAGGAGTACGCGCTCGACCGGAAGGCGGCGCTGTGAGCTCACGCTTCGGTGAGCGGGTCCGCGCGGCACTGCGCGCGCGCGGACCGCTCTGCGTCGGAATCGACCCGCATGCGAGCCTGCTGGGCTCCTGGGGTCTGACCGACGATGCCGCCGGCGTCCGCGAGTTCGGGCTCCGGACGGTGGATGCCGCGGCAGGTCGCGCCGCGGTCGTGAAGCCTCAGGTGTCGTTCTTCGAGCGGTTCGGCTCCGCCGGCATCGCCGCGCTCGAGGATGTGCTGACGGCGGCGCGTGCCGCCGATCTCCTCGTGATCGCCGACGCGAAGCGCGGCGACATCGGCTCGACGATGGACGCCTACGCGGCAGCCTGGTTGACCCCCGGCTCGCCGCTGGAGGCGGATGCCGTCACCGTGAACCCGTTTCTCGGTGTGGGGGCGCTCGACGGCGCGTTCGCGCTCGCGGAACGCACCGGCAAGGGGCTGTTCGTCCTCGCCGCGACGAGCAACCCCGAGGCCCGCCTCCTGCAGCGGTCGACGAACGATCAGGGCAGCACGGTCTCGGCTGCGCTGATCGCCGAAGTCTCCGAGCGCAACGCGCAGACGGCACCGGCAGGGGAGTGGGGCAGCTTCGGCTTCGTCATCGGCGCCACCGTCGACTGGACGGATGCGGGACTCGCGCCGTTCGCTCCGGAAGCGCCGATCCTCGCCCCCGGTTTCGGCGTGCAGGGCGCTGCACCTGAGGATCTTCGCCTGCGGTTCGGCGCGATGAGCGAGTGCGTGATCGCGAGCGAGAGCCGCAGCATCCTGATGGCGGGCCCGGCGGACCTCGCCGCGGCCATCGACGCGCGCAACGCGCAGTACCTCGAGGTGGCTCATGGCTGAGGGCAGGACCGTTCCCGAGGTCGACCGCGCCGCGGCGGCCCGCAAGGCCGTGGAGCGTCGTCGCGCACGTGCCGCACTCAAACGCGACCTCACGATGCGGGTGACGAGCCCGCAGACGGTGCTCGCGCACGCCACCGCCGATGCGGACTCCGTCGCCGGCTCCATGCGCATCACCGACTTCCTGCTGGCGCTGCCGGCGATCGGCTCGGGGAAGCGCGATCGCATCCTCGCCGATCTGCACATCTCTGCGGTGAAGCGCCTCGGCGGTCTCGGCGTACGCCAGCGCGTGCTGCTCCAGGACTGGCTGGACGGCAGGTTCCCGCAGCCGCATCCGCGCGACGGACGCAGCCGTCTGCTCGTGCTGGCGGGTCCCACCGCCGTGGGAAAGGGCACCGTCGCGGCGCACATCAGGGAGAACCACCCCGAGATCCACCTCTCCGTGTCCGCCACGACGCGCGCACCGCGGCCCGGAGAGATCGACGGTGTGCACTACTTCTTCGTCGACGACGCCGAGTTCGACCGGCTCATCGCGAACGGCGAGCTTCTGGAGCACGCGGTCGTGCACAACCGCTCCCGCTACGGCACGCCGCGGGCTCCGATCGACGACGCTCTCGCCCAGGGGAAGACCGTGCTGCTCGAGATCGATCTGCAGGGCGCGCGTCAGGTGCGTCAGGCCGAGCCGTCCGCCACACTGATCTTCCTGCTGCCGCCGAGCTGGGATGAACTGGTCCAGAGACTCGTCGGACGGGGCACTGAAGGCCCCGAGGAGCGGGTGCGTCGTCTGCGTACGGCGAAGGTCGAACTGGCCGCTCAGAGCGAGTTCGATCACCGCATCGTGAACGAGGACGTCGCCGTTGCCGCGCGCGAGGTCGTAGAATTGTCTTCAAGCTCTGTGCGCTGAACGTCTCCCGCGCCTATTGCACCGTCTTCGCGACGATCCCGTCGCCTGATCAGGAGGTCTCACCATGGCCGGACACCACACCAAGGGAATCATCGATCCCCCCATCGACAACCTGCTCTCGCGCGTCGACTCGAAGTACGAACTGGTCATCTACGCCGCCAAGCGCGCGCGCCAGATCAACGACTACTACTCCGACCTGCACGAGGGCAACCTGTTCGACAACGTCGGCCCGCTCGTCGACTCCTCCGTCGAGGACAAGCCGCTCACGATCGCATTGCACGAGATCAACGAGGACAAGCTCCGCCTGCGTCACGCAGAGTGACATTCCGGTCCGCGCCCCCGCTCATGTCGGAGGCGCGGACCAGAATGGGTGCATCAGCCCTTCCCCCGTCCGTCCCCGTTCTGGAGCACCGATGAGCGCCCTGCGTCTGTTCACGTCCGAGTCCGTCACCGAAGGGCACCCGGACAAGATCTGCGACCAGATCTCGGACAGCATCCTCGATGGGCTCATCGCCAAGGATCCGGAGTCCCGGGTCGCGGTGGAGACGCTGGTCACCACCGGCCTCGTACACGTCGCGGGCGAGATCCGCACCGAGGCCTACGTCGACATCCCGACGATCGTGCGCAAGGTCGTCAACGACATCGGTTACACGTCCAGCGACACCGGCTTCGACGGTGACTCCTGCGGTGTGAGCATCTCGGTCGGCGAGCAGTCCACCGACATCGCACACGGCGTCGACAATGCGCAGGAGCATCGAGACGGCTCATCCGTCGACCCGCTCGACCTGCTCGGCGCCGGCGATCAGGGCATCATGTTCGGCTTCGCCACGAATGAGACCCCTCAGTTGATGCCGATGGCCGCCTGGACGGCGCACCGCCTTGCGGAGCGTCTCGCCGAAGTGCGCCGCTCCGGTCTGCTCCCGTTCCTGCGCCCGGACGGCAAGACCCAGGTCACGCTCGGCTACGACGGGTTCACGCCGAAGACCGTCGATGCCATCGTGCTCTCGACCCAGCACAACCCCGACATCTCCCAGGACGAGCTCAAGGCGCATTTGCGCGAGCACGTCATCGACCCGGTCCTGGAGACCACGGGCCTCGACCTGTCCGATGTCACCTACTACATCAACCCGGCGGGCCCGTTCGTCACGGGTGGCCCCAAGGGCGATGCAGGCCTCACCGGCCGCAAGATCATCATCGACACCTACGGCGGCGCGGCACGGCATGGTGGTGGCGCGTTCAGCGGCAAGGACCCGTCGAAGGTCGACCGATCCGGCGCGTACGCGACCAGGTGGGTCGCGAAGAACGCCGTGGCCGCCGGCCTCGCCGACCGCCTCGAGGTGCAGATCGCCTACGCCATCGGCGTCGCCCGCCCGGTGGGCCTGTACGTCGAGACGTTCGGCACCGGGAAGGTCTCCGACGAGTCGATCATCCAGGCGATCGATTCGGTCTTCGACCTCCGTCCGCAGGCGATCATCGAAGAGCTCGACCTGCTCCGGCCCATCTACGCCCAGACGGCCGCCTACGGGCACTTCGGGCGCGAGCTTCCCGACTTCACCTGGGAGCGCACCGACCGCGCCGAAGAGCTGCGCCGCGCTGCCGGGCTCTGAGGGAGCCGGTTCCCGTGACACCTCGGTCCTCATGAGCGCCGAGAGCCGGCGCATCGCGCGCGTGCTGCTGGACTCTCCGCTGCCGCAGCTCGACAGGCTGTTCGACTACGCGCTTCCCGTGGAACTGGGCGAGGTTCCGCTCGGCGTCCGCGTCCGCGTCCCTCTGCGCACAGCGGGTCGTGTCATCGATGGATACATCATCGAGATCGACACCGAGGACGATGCGGACCGGGCGCTCTCCGAGGTGGAGAGCGTCGTCTCGACGGCCGCCGTGCTGCCGGAGCGACTTTACCGGCTGGCCAGGCGCGCCGCGGATCGGGCTGCCGGCTCCGCGTCGGACGTGCTGCGCCTCGCGATCCCCAAGCGCCAGGTGCGGGTCGAGAAGGCCTGGACGGCGGATGCCCCCGCCGTCCAGCCGCACGAGACCGCGCTCACCCGAGCGGCCGAGGTCGTCGGTCGCTACGAAGGCCTCGAGGAAGTTCTGGACGATCGCGGTCGCGCCGCCGTCGAAGCCGTCCCCGCACTCGACGACGGTTCCCCGGCGTGGGCGCAGCTGCTCGCCGCCGCGGCGGTGCGCGCCCTCGCATCGGGATCATCGGCGGTCCTCGTCGTCCCTGACCACCGCGACGTCGACAGCCTTCTCAAGACGCTGTCGGTGCTCGTGCCCGATGAGGCGGTGGTGCGCCACGACTCGAGGCAGACCAATCCCGACCGATACCGTGCATTCCTGCGCACCCTTGAGGATGCGCCGTGCATCGTCGTCGGCAACCGTTCCGCCGTCTACTCACCGGTCAAGGCCGGGCTCGTGGTCATCTGGGACGACGGCGACCCACTGCTGGGCGAGCAGCTCGCCCCCTACATCAACGCACGGGACGCCGCGCTGCTGCGGCAGGAGCAGGAGGGTTCGGCTCTCCTCATCGCCGGACACACCCGTACGACCGACACCGAACGTCTGGTGCTGCACGGCTGGCTTCAGGATGTCCGCGCCTCCCGCCGCGTCCTCCCGCGGGTGCTGCTGAGCACTCCGCAGGAGATGGAGCAGCCCCAGGCGCAGCGGCTGCCGTCTTCGGCATTCCTCGCCGCACGGACGGCCGCAGCCGAGGGACCGGTGCTGGTCCAGGTGTCCCGCCCCGGCTTCTCGCCGTCCCTCGTGTGCGCGGGATGCCGGGCGCCGGCGCGCTGCGCCCACTGCGGCGGGCCCCTCGGAGCCCGGCATCGCGGGGCCGTTCCGGTCTGCGGCTGGTGCGGGCGATCGGCACGGGCCTGGGCGTGCCCCTTCTGCTCGGGCGTGCAACTGCGCCTGGCCTCCTCCGGGAGCGAGCGCACAGCCGACGAACTCGGCCGCGCGTTCCCCGGTGTGCGCGTCATCGTCGCCGACGGCGCACACCCCGTCGAGAAGGTCGATGCGCGCCCTGCCCTGGTCGTCGCCACCCGCGGAGCGGAGCCGCTCGCCGAGGGCGGTTATCGCGCCGTGGTTCTCCTGGACGGCGCCCGGATGCTGCAGGCTCCCGATCTGCGCGTCGGCGAGGCGTGCCTGCGATGGTGGTCGAACGCCGCCGCCCTCGCCGCGCCCGGTGCGCCGATCCACCTGGTCGGCGTCAACGGCCCGGTGGCCATGGCGCTCGCGACCTGGAACCACGCCGGGTATACCCGCTCCGAATTGGAGTCACGGGCCCCGCTGCACATGCCGCCGACCATGCGCGTCGCCCTCATCGAGGGCACGACGGACGCCGTCGCACGCGCCCTGGAGGCGCTGCGCGAACTCGCCCTCCCTGCCGAGGCGGTGCTCGGCCCTGTTCCCATCGAACCCGAGGATGACCCGCCACGCGTGCGCGCCCTGCTCCGGTTCGACTACGGTTCCGGCCTGCGGGTCGCGACCGCACTGCGTGCCGCCGTCGTCGCCGAAGCGGTGCGGCACCGGCGGGGCCGAGGTCGCACGACGCGCAGCACTCTCACGGTGCGCCTCGATATCCTCGATCCAGAGCTCTGACCCTTCCGGAGAACCTTCATGCGCCTCGTCTTCGCCGGCACACCCGCTGCCGCCCTCCCCACTCTTCGTCGTCTGGCGGCGGAGCACGACATCGCCGCGGTGGTGACCCGGCCGGACGCGCCCCGCGGCCGCAAGCGCGTGCTGACGCCCTCGCCGGTCGCCGAGGCGGCGTCCGAGCTCGGCATCCCCGTGATCAAGGCAGCGCGCCTGGACGAGGAGGCTTCGGCGCGCATCGCCGCTCTGCGCCCGGATCTCGGCGTGATCGTCGCCTACGGCGGTCTGGTCCGCGAACCGCTCCTCTCCACGCCCGCGCATGGCTGGATCAATCTGCACTTCTCACTGCTTCCGCAGTGGCGGGGAGCAGCGCCGGTTCAACGTGCGCTGATCGCCGGCGACCCGGAACTCGGCGCGAGCGTGTTCCAGCTCGTCGCCGAATTGGACGCCGGAGACGTCTTCGCCGCACGGACGATCCCGATCCCGGACGGGGCGACGGCGGATGTCGCACTCGACACGCTGGCTGACGACGGGGCGCAACTCACCGCTGAAGTCGTCTCCGGCATCGACGCCGGCACGGCGCGCGCTGTGCCGCAGACCGGGGGAGCGACGCTCGCTCCGAAGCTCACGCTTGACGACGGGCGCCTGGACTGGTCGCTGCCCTTCGATGCCGTCTACGCGCGATACCGCGGGGTCACCCCAGAGCCCGGCGCGCACACGACCGTCGACGGAGTGCGCGTGAAGATCCTCGATGCAGGCCGGGCGACCGACGCCGAGACTCTTCTTCCAGGTGCGATCACAGCGAGCAGGTCGGCCCTGCTGATCGGCACCGCCACCGAGCCGCTCGCCGTGACCCGGGTGCAGCCGGCGGGCAAGGCGGCGATGAGCGCCGTCGACTGGTGGCGCGGCCAGCGCGGCACCGAAGACCTGCGAGCAGGCGCATGAGCGGTCAGGAGCGACGCCAGCGCCCCCAAAGCCAGGGCGCATCCGGATCCGCTCGCCGAAGCACCGACCGCGGTGGTCAGCCTTTGCGCTCGGCACAGCCCTCTCGCGCCGTGCAACCCGCGCGGCGCGTCGCTTACGACGTGCTGCGCGCGGTCACCGACTCGGACGCCTACGCGAACCTGCTGCTGCCGTCGGCGATCGTCGAGGCGGGGCTCTCGACGCAGGATGCGGCTCTCGCCACCGAGCTCGCCTACGGCACACTGCGCCGGCGCGGCATGTACGACGCGATCATCGCGGCGGCCGCCGACCGCGACGTGGCGTCGATCGATCCTGCCGTTCTGGATGCGCTGCGCCTGGCCGTGCATCAGCTCCTGGCCACCCGCGTGGCCTCGCACGCAGCCGTGAACGAATCCGTGAATCTCGCCGCGGCGGCTCAGGGCCGCGGAGCAGCGAGCTTCACGAACGCGGTCCTCCGCCGGATCGCGAAGGAGACACCAGGGGAGTGGCAGGAGCGCATCGAACGCTCTGCCCGATCCGACGACGAGCGGCTCAGCCTGCGCACGGCGCATCCGGTCTGGGTGATTCGCGCCCTTCGGAGGGCTCTGGCCGCCGAAGGGCGGGCCGACGAGCTGGAAGACCTCCTCGACGCCGACAACGTCTCGCCAGAAGTGACGCTCGTCGCCCTCCCCGGGCTGGCCGAGCGGGACGAGCCGGTCCGACCCTACGCGGCGACCGCCTTCGGCTCTCCCGGCGGCGATCCGCACCGGATCATGGCCCGCTCCGGTGGCAGAATCCGGGTGCAGGACGAGGGCTCCCAGCTGGTCGCGCTCGCTCTCGCCGACGCAGCGCCGATCCGTCCGGGGGAGCGATGGCTCGACCTCTGCGCCGGCCCAGGAGGGAAGACCGCTCTGCTCGCCGCCATCGCCGTGCAGCACGGTGCGCACCTCGAGGCCAACGAGGTCGTCCCGGCGCGAGCCGGACTCGTACGCAATGCCCTCCGTGCCGTCCCCGGCGACGTGGTCGTGCACGAAGAGGACGGCCGCGAGCTCGCCCGTTCCCGAGCAGGTCAGTACGATCGCATCCTCGTGGACGCACCGTGCACGGGTCTCGGAGCCCTCCGTCGACGCCCCGAGGCGCGCTGGCGGAAGACGCCGGCCGATGTCGCCGAACTCGTGCCGCTGCAGGAGCAGCTCCTCGCCGCGGCGGTCGATGCCCTCGCTCCGGGGGGCATCGTCGCCTACGTCACCTGCTCGCCGCACCTCGCCGAGACCGTCGGCGTCGTGCAGGAGGTGCTGCGCGGCCGCAGCGATCTTCGTGAACTCGACGCGCGATCCGTGCTCGCACATGTCGCGCAGTCGCCCATCGACCTCGGAGCGCACGTCGATCAGCCCGGCGGAGGATCCGCCCAGTTGTGGCCGCACCGTCACGGCACCGATGCGATGTTCCTCGCGCTCGTGCAGCGCATCGATCCGGCCGCGACGGACGACGTCGATGCCGCCGCGAAGGGAGAATAGACCCGTGGACCTTCCCCGTGCCCCGCGCATCAACCCCAGCATCCTCGCCGCCGACTTCGTGAACATGCAGCGCGACCTCGCGAAGATCGCCACCGCCGACTTCGCGCACGTCGACGTCATGGACAACCACTTCGTGCCGAACCTCACCTTCGGACCGCAGATGGTCGAGCGCATCCAGGAGACCAGTCCGATCCCGCTCGACGTGCACCTCATGATCACGGATCCGGACCACTGGGCGCCCGGCTACGCAGAACTGGGCGCCGCAAGCGTCACCTTCCACCTCGAGGCAGCTGCCGATCCGATCTCGCTGGCTCGCCGGCTGCGTGACATCGGCGCTCGCGCCGGAGTCGCCATCAAGCCGGGAACCCCGGCCGAGGGACTCTACGACGTGCTCGACGAGTTCGACCAGATCCTCGTGATGACGGTGGAGCCGGGCTTCGGCGGCCAGGGATTCATGCACGAGGCGATGCCGAAGCTGCGCTCACTCGCCGATGAGGCCCGCCGGCGCGGCTCGAACGTCTGGCTGCAGGTCGACGGGGGCATCTCCGACCGCACCATCGAGATCGCCGCCGCCGCCGGCGCGGACACGTTCGTCGCCGGCTCCGCCGTCTACGGCGCCGACGACGTCGAGGCCGCCGTCACGCGGCTCAGAGACCTCGCACGAGCCGCTAGCCTGGAACCGTGAAGACTTTCGACGAGCTGTTCGCCGAGCTCAGCGTCAAGGCCGAGACCCGTCCGGCAGGATCGGGGACGGTCGCCGAACTCGACGCCGGCGTGCACACGATCGGCAAGAAGATCGTCGAAGAGGCCGCCGAGGTGTGGATGGCATCCGAGTACGAGTCCGACGAGGCCGCCGCCGAGGAGATCTCCCAGCTGCTGTACCACCTGCAGGTGATGATGATCGCGAAAGGCCTGAGCCTGCAGGACGTCTACCGACATCTGTGATGCGCTCCGCCCCTGTCGACCCCATCTGAAGGTTTCCCATGCTGCGCATTGCTGTACCGAACAAGGGCTCGCTCTCCGAGACCGCCGCCGAGATGCTCGCGGAGGCCGGCTACGCCGGACGACGCGACGCCAAGACCCTGCACCTGATCGACGCCGAGAACGACGTCGAGTTCTTCTTCCTGCGTCCCCGTGACATCGCCACCTATGTCGCGTCCGGCGCGCTCGACGTGGGCATCACCGGCCGCGATCTGCTGCGCGACGTGCCGCAGCAGGCGCGTGAGATCGAGTCGCTCGGCTTCGGCGGATCCACGTTCCGCTTCGCGGGTCCTCCCGGACGGTTCCACACCGTCGCGGACCTTTCCGGTGTCCGCGTGGCTTCGGCATACCCCGGCCTCGTCGGCGATTTCCTGCGCGAGCACGGCGTCGCGGCGGAACTCGTCCAGCTCGACGGAGCAGTCGAGTCCGCCGTGCGTCTCGGGGTCGCAGATGCCGTGGCCGACGTCGTCTCGACGGGAACCACCCTCCGGCAGGCGGGGCTGGACATCTTCGGCCCGGTGATCCTCGAGTCCGAAGCCGTTCTGATCAGCCGCCCGGGCGACGCCGAGGGCACAGAGACTCTGCTGCGCCGACTGCGCGGTGTGATGGTGGCCAGGCGGTTCGTGCTGATCGACTACGACCTGCCGGCCGAGCTCGTCGATCAGGCTGTCCAGATCGCACCCGGGCGTGAGTCGCCGACGATCTCCCCGCTTCGCGACCCTTCCTGGGTCGCGGTGCGCGTGATGGTGCCGAGCCGTGGCGTCAATCAGGTGATGGACGACCTGTACGCCCTTGGTGCTCGCGCCATCCTGGTGACCGCGATCCACGCCGCGAGGCTCTGATGACCCTCGCCAGTCGCGTCATCCCGTGCCTCGACGTGGCCGCGGGCCGGGTCGTCAAGGGCGTGAACTTCGAGAATCTCCGTGACATGGGCGACCCCGTCGAACTCGCCCGGCATTACGCCGCGCAGGGTGCGGACGAGATCACCTTCCTCGACGTGACGGCTACCGTCGACGCGAGGGCCACCACCTACGACGTCGTGCAGCGCACGGCCGAGCAGGTGTTCGTGCCGCTCACGGTCGGCGGGGGAGTACGCACCGTCGACGACGTCGCCCGGCTGCTCGCGGTCGGCGCCGACAAGGTCGGCGTGAACTCCGCCGCGATCGCGCGGCCCGGGCTCATCGACGAGATCGCCGACCGGTTCGGCGCACAGGTCCTGGTTCTCTCGCTCGACGTCAAGCGCGCCGAGGGCACGCCCTCAGGATTCGTGGTCACCACGCACGGCGGGCGCACTCAGACGACCCTCGACGCCATCGCCTGGGCGCGGGAGGCGATCGAACGGGGTGCCGGCGAGCTGCTGGTGAACTCGATCGACGCGGACGGCACCCGTGACGGCTTCGACCTGGAGCTCGTCCGCCTGATGCGCGAAGCGGCGACGGTTCCGGTGATCGCTTCCGGCGGGGCTGGGAAGGCGGCCGACTTCGCACCCGCGATCAAGGCGGGTGCGGATGCCGTGCTGGCCGCCAGTGTCTTCCACACCGGGGCCCTCACGGTCGGCGACGTCAAGGACGCGCTGCGCGCCGAGGGGGTGCTGGTCCGGTGAGCGAGATGGAGACGCGCATCGCGCAGGTCGCCTGGAACGACGACGGGCTCGCGCCCGTGATCGTGCAGCAGTGGGACACGCACGAGGTCCTGATGCTCGCGTGGGTGGATGCCGAGGCGCTGCGACGCACTCTCACCTCCGGGCGGGTCACCTACTGGTCGCGCTCGCGCCAGGAGTACTGGCGCAAGGGCGACACCTCCGGCAACATCCAGACCGTCCGCGAGGCGCGGCTGGACTGCGATGGCGATGCCATCCTGCTGCAGGTCGACCAGACCGGTCCCGCCTGCCACACCGGCACCCGCACCTGTTTCGACACCACCGACCTCGAGGCCGTTCCCGGGAACGACGGGGCATGAGCATCGCACGACGCGGTCGCTCTCTCGCCGTCTCGGGCTTCCTGCTCGCGGGCGCCGTCGGCGTCATCTCGTCGACCCAGACCTGGCTCACGGTCGATCGGGCGGATGCCGGCGAGGCGATCCTCGTCCCCGGGGCCGAGGCGCTGCCGCTGCTCGCACCGCTCAGTCTCGCCGTGCTCGCCCTCGGGGCGGCGCTGTCGATCGCCGGGCCGGTCGTGAGGCTGGCCTTCGGCATCGTCGCAGCGGCGACCGCCGTTCTCCTGGCGTGGTCGACGGTGCCGCTGCTGGTCGCACCACCGCTCAGCGCGGTCGCTCCGACCGTCACCGACGCCACCGGTCTCGCCGGGACCGAAGCGCTGTCCGAAATCATCGCGGCGATCACGACGTCGTTCTGGCCGTTCCTCGCCCTCGCCGCGTGGGCGCTCCTGTTCGCCACCGCCGTGCTGGTGCTGGTGACCTGGCGCCGATGGAAAGTCGGAGGCCGGCGGTATCGCACCGAGACCGTCGCCGGTGATCACGACGACGGCGCCGTGGATGCGATCGAATCGTGGGACGAGCTGTCGCGTGGCACCGACCCGACACGATGACCCCGATAGACTGAGCCGACCCCCGCACGTCGTCCCCCGGAGGAGAACATGACCAACCCGATCGCCGACCCCGGCCACGGACACTCGCCTGCGGCCTGGACCGCTGTCGTGATCATGCTCGTGGGCTTCACGCTCGGCACCGTCGCGTACTGCCTGGCCGTGTTCAGCCCCGTGTGGGTTTCGCTCATCTGGGTGGGTGCTGCCATCGTCCTGGTCGGTGCGATCGTCGGCTGGATTCTCGCGAAGGCGGGTTACGGCGTGAAGGGTCCCAAGTACTCGCCGAAGGCGCACTAGTGGTCCTCGCCGACCTGACGGCCGGCGCTGTCGCCGACGCCGAGCGTCGCGCTCTGTCCCGGCCCTTCGCCGAGGTCGAGAAGGCCGCTCTGGCACGCCCGTCCGCGAAAGACGCCCTTGCGGCGCTCGCGCCCGCCGAGCAGGTCAAGATCATCGCCGAGGTCAAACGCGCCAGCCCGTCGCGCGGGGCCCTCGCCGAGATCCCCGACCCGGCCCACCAGGCGTCCCTGTACGAGATCGGCGGCGCGTCCGCGATCAGCGTGCTCACCGAGGAGCGCCGCTTCGGCGGCAGCCTGGCCGACCTCGAGGCGGTCACCGCCCGCGTGTCCGTTCCGGTGCTCCGCAAGGACTTCATCGCCACGCCCTACCAGGTGCTCGAAGCCCGCGCCGCCGGCGCCGACCTGGTGCTGCTCATCGTCGCCGGGCTCGAGCCCGCTGTGCTGCGCGACCTGTACGCCCTCATCGGAGAGCTGGGCATGACCCCTCTGGTCGAGACCCATTCGGCCGACGAGCTCGAACAGGCGATCGATCTGGGCGCGCGCCTCATCGGCGTGAACGCGCGCGACCTGAAGACCCTCGAGCTCGACCGGGATCTGTTCGGGCGGTTGGCCGACCGCATCCCGAGCACGTCCGTGAAGATCGCCGAGTCCGCAGTGCTGACCCCCGATGACGTCGCGCACTACCGCTCCGCCGGCGCCGACGTCGTCCTGATCGGCGAGGCCCTCGTCACCGGCGACCCGGTCGCCACACTGAAGAGTTTCCTGGAGGTGAAGGGATGAGCCTGCGTGACCAGCACGGACCGTTCTTCGGAGAATTCGGCGGGCGCTACATGCCCGAGTCCCTCATCGCCGCGATCGACGAGCTCGCCGCCGCGTACGCCGCCGCCGTCGCCGACCCGGCGTTCCGCGCCGAACTCGCCTCACTCCTGAGCTCTTACGCAGGCCGACCGTCTGCGCTCACCGAGGTGCCTCGATTCGCCGCGCACGCCGGAGGGGCGAGGGTCTTCCTCAAGCGCGAAGACCTCAACCACACCGGCTCGCACAAGATCAACAACGTGCTCGGGCAGGCGCTGCTGACCAAGAGGCTCGGCAAGACCCGGGTCATCGCCGAGACCGGTGCCGGCCAGCACGGCGTCGCGACCGCGACCGCCGCGGCACTGTTCGGCCTGGAGTGCACCATTTACATGGGCGAGGTCGACACCGAACGACAGGCCCTCAACGTCGCCAGGATGCGGCTGCTGGGCGCCGAAGTCGTGCCGGTCACGACGGGCTCGCGCACCCTCAAGGACGCGATCAACGACGCCTATCGCGACTGGGTGGCGTCTGTGGAGACCACGAACTACATCTTCGGCACCGCTGCGGGACCGCATCCGTTCCCGGCGATGGTCCGCGATTTCCAGAAGATCATCGGCGAGGAGGCACGTCAGCAGCTCCTCGATGAGATCGGGCGGCTTCCCGACGCGGTCGTCGCGTGCGTCGGCGGCGGCTCGAACGCGATCGGCATGTTCGACGCCTTCCTCGATGACGAGGGCGTCGCGCTCTACGGTGTCGAGGCTGCGGGCGACGGCATCGACACCGCGCAGCACGCTGCCTCCATCGAACGCGGTCGCCCGGGTGTGCTGCACGGCGCCAGGACGTACGTGCTGCAGGACGAGGACGGCCAGACCATCGAATCGCATTCGATCTCCGCCGGACTCGACTATCCCGGCGTCGGACCGGAGCACTCCTGGCTCGCCGACATCGGGCGCGCCGCATACATCCCGGCGACCGACGACGAGGCCATGCAGGCGCTGCGTCTGCTCAGCCGCACCGAGGGCATCATCCCCGCGATCGAGTCGGCTCATGCCCTGGCCGGCGCGCTGCGCCTGGGACATGAGCTCGGTCCGGATGCCGTGATCGCCGTATGCCTCTCGGGTCGCGGCGACAAGGACATGGACACCGCCGCGCGCTACTTCGATCTCTACGACTCCACTGCCGAAGCGCGGGAGGGCAGCGCATGAGCCGCGTGGAACAGGCGATCCAGAAGGCACACGATGCCGGGCGGACGGCGTTCATCGGCTACCTGCCGGTCGGGTTCCCCGATCTCGACACCAGCATCCAGGCAGCCATCGCCCTGGCCGAGAACGGCGTCGACATCATCGAGCTCGGACCTCCCTACAGCGATCCGGTGATGGATGGCGCGATCATCCAGGAGGCCACCAGGACGGCTCTGGCAGCCGGCTACCGGACGGCGGATCTGTTCACCGCACTCCGGGAGATCACCGCCGCGACCGACGTCCCCGTCGTGGTGATGACCTACTGGAACCCGGTTCTGCAGTACGGCGTCGACCGCTACGCCGACGACCTGCTGGCGGCGGGTGGTGCCGGACTCATCACGCCGGACATCACGCCCGAGTCAGCGGCCGACTGGATCGCGGCCAGCGAACGCACCGGTCTCGACCGTGTCTTCCTCGCCGCTCCCACTTCGACGGATGACCGACTCGACCTCGTCGTAGCCTCATCCACCGGATTCGTCTACACGGTCTCGACCATGGGGATCACGGGCGAGCGCGCCGATCTGGACCGTGCCGCGCGCACCCTGGTCTCCCGGCTGCGCGAGCATGGCGCCGTGCGCGCCTGCGTCGGAATCGGCATCTCCACGGCCGCGCAGATCAGCGCTGTGGGGGAGTACGCCGACGGCGCCATCGTCGGCACGGCGCTCGTCCGCGCCCTCCGCGACGGGGGCGTTCCCGCTCTCGCCGAGGTCACCCGTACCCTGGCAGCCGGCACCGCGTCGGCACGCCCCGCACTCGAGAACTAGAATCGCAATCATGTCCCTCGCGCTCCACAGCACCGTCAACGGCGTGCTCGCCAGCATTCCAAGCCCTCCGGTCTCCTACATCGACCTGGGCCCGATCCGCGTGCACTTCTACGCCCTCTGCATCATCACCGGCATCATCGCCGCGGTGCTGCTGACGAACCACCGCCTCACCAAGCGCGGTGCGGAGCCGTGGGTCGTGATCGACATCTCGATCCTCGCGGTGCCGCTGGGCATCATCGGCGCCCGCATCTTCCACGTGCTCACCCACCCGAACTTCTACTTCGGCGAGAGAAGCAACACCTGGAACCCGTTCGAGCCCGGCTCGGTATGGGCCGTCTGGGAGGGCGGCATCGCGATCTTCGGCGCTCTCATCGGCGGGGCCATCGGCGCGTACCTGGGATGCCGCTGGACCGGCATCCGCTTCTGGACCTTCGCCGATGCATTGGCCCCCGGAATCCTGCTCGCACAGGCGCTCGGACGCTTCGGCAACTGGTTCAACCACGAGCTGTTCGGATTGCCGACGGATCTTCCGTGGGGCCTGGAGATCGAGTCCACGAACCCGGCTTTCCCCCCGGGGCTCCCCGAGGGCACCCTGTTCCACCCCACCTTCCTCTACGAGGTGATCTGGAACGGACTCGGCGTCGTCGTGCTGCTCTTGCTCAGCCGCAAGGCGACCGCGTTCCAGTGGGGCAAGCTCTTCGCGATCTACCTGATCTGGTACAGCGCCGGCCGCGTGGTGTGGGAATCGATCCGGATCGATCCGAGCGAGATCATCCTCGGCCTGCGCAGCAACGTGTGGGCCGCGATCATCGGCATCGTGGTGGGTCTCGTGATCCTCGCGGTGCAGACGCGCCGCCACCCTGGACTCGAGCCCTCGCCGTACATGACGGGCCGAGGCCGGAAAGACCTCGACGCTGAGGTAGAATCGCAGAACAATCCCTCCGATTTCGTGGACCTGAGTGAGCCTCCGGCCGAAGAAGTCACCGCAGGAGCCACTGCCACAAGCACCGCTCCCACGGACGCGGACGGCTCCCGATAGCCGCCAGTCCGTGAGGACCCATCGCATCGCCCGGCCAATGACGTCCCCGGGTCACTGGAAGATCTGAGGACGGTACCGCATGGAATCGAGCGACCTCCGCACGCCCCCTGGCATGGGATTCCCCGCCAAGCAAGGCATGTACAACCCTGCGTTCGAGAAGGACGCCTGCGGTTTGGCGATGGTCGCCACGCTGCGCGGCGTAGCAGGGCACGACATCATCGCCCTGGCACTCGAGGCGCTCCGCAACCTCGAGCACCGCGGTGCGATCGGGTCGGATGCCGGAACGGGCGACGGCGCCGGCATCCTCACGCAGATGCCCGACGAGTTCCTGCGCGCGGTGGCCGGGTTCGAGCTCCCGCCGGTCGGCGAGTACGCCGTCGGCCTGGCGTTCCTGCCTCGCGATTCGGGGCAACGCCGCCAGCAGAAGGCCGGCATCGAGAAGATCGCCAGGGCCGAGGGCCTGCGCGTCCTCGGGTGGCGCGAGGTCCCGACCGTCAACGAGCACCTCGGGAAGCTCGCCGACGAAGCCCGTCCGGCTTTCGAGCAGCTGTTCGTGAGCGCCGGGGGTGCGACCGTCGAAGACGTGCCGCTCACCGGCATCGCCCTGGACCGGGTGGCCTATCGGCTGCGCAAGCGCGCCGGTCACGAGCTCGGCGCCTACTTCGTCTCGCTGTCGAGCCGCACTCTCGGCTACAAGGGCATGGTCACCACGCTCCAGCTCGAGCCGTTCTACCCCGACCTGCAGGACGAGCGGTTCGCCTCAGAACTCGCCGTCGTGCACTCTCGCTACTCCACGAACACATTCCCGTCGTGGCCGCTCGCACAGCCGCTGCGCATGCTCGCGCACAACGGCGAGATCAACACCGTCGGCGGCAACCGCAACTGGATGCGCGCGCGCCAGTCGCAGCTGGAGTCCGAGCTGCTCGGCGACATGGCGCCGCTGCTGCCGATCTGCACCGACGGGGCCAGCGACTCGGCATCCTTCGACGAGGTGCTCGAGCTGCTCACCCTCACCGGTCGCAGTCTGCCGCACGCGATCATGATGATGGTCCCTGAGGCCTACGAGAAGCAGGCGGACATCACGCCGGAGCTCCGGTCGTTCTACGAGTACCACTCGAACCAGATGGAGCCCTGGGACGGCCCGGCCGCGCTCATCTTCACCGATGGCACGCTCGTGGGCGCGACCCTCGACCGCAACGGACTTCGTCCCGGCCGCTGGACCGAGACGACCGACGGGCTGATCGTGATCGGCTCCGAGACCGGCGTGCTCACATTCGAGCCGGAGCGGATCAAGCGCCGCGGGCGTCTGCAGCCGGGCAAGATGTTCCTCGTCGACACCGCGCAGCGTCGCATCATCGAGGACGAAGAGCTCAAGCGGGATCTCGCGACAATGCACCCGTGGCAGGAATGGCTGGATGCCGGCGCCGTGCGCCTCGCGGATCTTCCCGAGCGCGAGCACATCGTGCACCCGCCGGCGTCGATCACCCGCCGCCAGCGCACCTTCGGCTACACCGAGGAGGAAGTGCGTATCCTGCTCACCCCGATGGGACAGAACGGCGTCGAGCCGCTCGGTGCCATGGGATCCGACACGCCGATCGCGGTGCTCAGCAAGCGTCCGCGTCTGCTCTTCGACTACTTCACCCAGCAGTTCGCCCAAGTGACGAACCCGCCGCTGGACTCGATCCGCGAGGAAGTGGTGACCAGCCTGAAGCTCGGCCTCGGGCCGGAGTCGAACCTGCTGACCTGGGGTCCGGAGCACACCCGTACGGTGTCGCTCGACTTCCCGGTCATCGACAACGACGAACTGGCGAAGATCCGCCACATCGACAGGGCGCTTCCCGACCGGTCCAGCGTGACCATCCGCGGGCTGTACCACTTCGACGCCCGACCCCAGACGCTGCAGGACCGGCTCACCGAGATGTGCGCCGAGGTCGACGAGGCCATCGAGAACGGCGCGGAGTTCATCATCCTGTCCGACCGCGACTCGAACAAGGACCTCGTCCCGATCCCGTCGCTGCTCATGGTGTCGGCCATCCACCACCACCTGATCCGCCGCGAGAACCGGATGAAGGTGGGCCTGATCGTCGAGGCCGGCGACGTCCGCGAGGTGCACCACGTGGCGACGCTGATCGGCTACGGCGCATCCGCCGTCAACCCGTACCTGGCGATGGAGACGGTCGAGCACCTCGTGCGCACCGGGTACATCACCGGGATCACGCCGGAGAAGGCCGTGCGCAACCTCATCTACGCGCTCGGCAAGGGCGTGCTGAAGATCATGTCGAAGATGGGCATCTCGACGGTGTCCTCGTACGCCGGCGCCCAGGTCTTCGAAGCGGTCGGCCTCAACCAGGAGTTCATCGACGCGTACTTCACGCGCACCGAGTCCAAGCTCGGCGGAATCGGCATCGAAGAGGTCTTCGCCGAGAACCAGGCACGCCACGACTACGCGTATCCCGAGGACGCCGCGGCTCGCGCCCACGAGCGGCTGTGGACCGGCGGCGAGTACCAGTGGCGCCGGGACGGGTCTCCGCACCTGTTCAACCCGGAGACGGTGTTCAAACTGCAGCACGCCACGCGCACTCGTCGCTACGACATCTTCCGCGAGTACACGAAGCTCGTCGACGACCAGGCCGCCGAGCTGAAGACGCTCCGCGGACTGTTCAAGCTGCGTACCGGTACGCGCAAGCCTGTGCCCCTGGACGAGGTCGAGTCCGTCTCCGACATCGTCAAGCGCTTCTCCACGGGTGCGATGAGCTACGGCTCGATCTCTCAGGAGGCGCACGAGACGCTCGCGATCGCGATGAACCGGATCGGCGGCAAGTCGAACACCGGCGAGGGCGGAGAGGATGCCGATCGCCTCGTCGACCCCGAGCGCCGCAGCGCGATCAAGCAGGTGGCGTCCGGCCGGTTCGGTGTCACCAGCCTGTACCTCACCGAGGCCGAGGACATCCAGATCAAGCTCGCTCAGGGCGCCAAGCCTGGTGAGGGCGGCCAGCTGCCGCCGACCAAGGTGTACCCGTGGGTGGCCCGAACCCGTCACGCGACCGCCGGCGTCGGGCTGATCTCTCCGCCGCCGCACCACGACATCTACTCGATCGAGGACCTCAAGCAGCTCATCTTCGATCTGAAGCGGGCGAACCCCGAGGCCCGAATCCACACCAAGCTCGTCAGCCAGTCGGGTATCGGCGCGGTGTCGGCCGGTGTCGCGAAGGCGCTCAGCGACGTCATCCTGGTCTCCGGACACGACGGCGGCACGGGTGCGAGCCCGATGAACTCGCTGAAGCACGCCGGAACGCCGTGGGAACTCGGACTCGCCGAGACGCAGCAGACCCTGATGCTCAACGGCATGCGCGATCGGGTGGTCGTGCAGGTCGACGGCCAGCTGAAGACCGGTCGAGACGTGATCATCGGCGCTCTCCTCGGGGCCGAGGAGTTCGGCTTCGCGACGGCGCCGCTGGTGGTCAGCGGCTGCATCATGATGCGTGTCTGCCACCTCGACACGTGCCCCGTCGGCGTCGCCACGCAGAACCCCGCTCTGCGGGAGCGGTTCACGGGCAAGCCGGAGTTCGTCGTGAACTTCATGGAGTTCATCGCCGAGGAGGTGCGGGAGCTGCTCTCGGAGCTCGGTTACCGCTCGCTCGACGAGATCGTCGGACGCACCGAGCTCATCGAGGTGAACGGTGCGCTCGAGCATTGGAAGGCCGAGGGCCTCGACCTCAGCCCGGTGCTCGAGGGCCCCGCGTTCCCCGCGGGAGAGCCCCGCCGGAGTGGACGCACTCAGGATCACGAACTCGAGAAGCACTTCGACGTCGCTCTGATCGACATGGCGAAGGATGCGCTGCTGAACGGCGACCCGGTGCTGGTCGACCTGCCCATCAGCAACACGGAGCGTGCAGTCGGAACCATGCTCGGTCACCAGGTGACAGCTCGGCACGGTGCTGCGGGTCTCGCACGCGAGACCATCGACATCACGCTGCACGGCACCGCCGGCCAGTCGCTCGGCGCGTTCCTCCCGCCGGGCATCATCCTCCGGCTCGAGGGCGATGCGAACGACTACGTCGGCAAGGGCCTGTCCGGTGGTGACATCACCATCCGGCCGCCGCGCGGGTCGAAGATCGCTCCCCACGAGAATGTGATCGCCGGCAACGTGATCGGCTACGGCGCGACGTCGGGCACGATGTTCATCTCGGGCGTCGTCGGAGAACGGTTCCTGGTGCGCAACTCCGGAGCGACCGCGGTCGTCGAGGGCGTCGGCGACCACGCTCTCGAGTACATGACCGGTGGTCTCGCGGTGATCCTCGGTACGACCGGTCGCAACTTCGGCGCCGGAATGTCCGGGGGAGTGGCATACGTCCAGTCCCTGCGAACCGAGAAGATCAACGCGCAGTCGCTCGACAGCGGGGAACTGCTGCTCGAGCCGCTGGACCGCGCGGATCTCGAGGTCCTGCGCAGTCTGCTCGTCGAACATGTCGAGCGCACGGCCTCGCCTCTGGCGGCCGACATCCTGGAGCGGTTCGAGACGGCCGCATCCGACTTCGTGAAGGTGCTTCCTCGTGACTTCGCTGCCGTGCGCAGCATGCGTGAGGAAGCAGTCGCCGAGGGGATCGACCCCGACGGCGACATCGTGTGGAACCGCATCCTGGAGGTGACCGGTGGCTGATCCCAAAGGTTTTCTGAAGGTCACCGAGCGTGAGCTTCCTGCCCGACGTCCGGTGCCCGTGCGCATCATGGACTGGAAAGAGGTGTACCAGCCCGGCGATCAGGCGGTGCTGCGCCGTCAGGCCGGCCGCTGCATGGACTGCGGTGTGCCGTTCTGCCACTCCGGCTGCCCGCTGGGGAACCTCATCCCGGAGTGGAACGATCTCACCTGGCGTGGCGAGGGCCGCGCGGCGATCGAGCGTCTGCACGCCACGAACAACTTCCCGGAGTTCACCGGTCGGCTGTGCCCCGCCCCGTGCGAGAGCTCCTGCGTGCTGGGGATCAACCAGCCCGCGGTGACGATCAAGCAGGTCGAGGTGTCGATCATCGACGAGGCGTTCGCGAAGGGCTGGGTCGACGCGCAGCCGCCGGCTCGTCTGACCGGCAAGACCGTCGCTGTCGTCGGCTCCGGTCCCGCCGGGCTCGCGGCAGCTCAGCAGCTGACCAGAGCCGGTCACACCGTCGCCGTCTTCGAGCGCGATGACCGCATCGGCGGACTGCTCCGCTACGGCATCCCGGACTTCAAGATGGAGAAGACCCACCTGGAGTCACGCCTGCGTCAGATGCAGGAGGAAGGCACCCGGTTCCGCGCGGGAGTCGAGATCGGCAGGGACATCTCCTGGGCCGACCTCCGCGCGCGCTACGACGCGGTGGTGATCGCGACCGGGTCCACCGTGCCGCGGGACCTCCCGATTCCCGGCCGCGACCTCGCCGGCGTGCATTTCGCGATGGAGTACCTGGTCGAGTCCAATCACGCCGTGGCCGGTGACAAGGTTCCGGAGCAGATCACCGCCGAGGGCAAGCACGTCATCGTGATCGGCGGCGGCGACACCGGCGCCGACTGCATCGGAACAGCTCACCGCCAGGGCGCGCTCAGCGTCACCAACCTCGCGATCGGAAAGCAGCCGGGCGAAGAGCGTCCCGACCACCAGCCGTGGCCGATGATGCCGACCCTGTTCGAGATGCAGTCCGCGCACGAGGAGGGCGGAGAGCGGGTCTTCCTCGCTTCCACGGTCGAGTTCCTCTCGAACGACGTCGGCGAGCTTCGAGCTCTGCGGGTCGCCGAGACCGAGTACGTCGACGGCCGCCGCATCCCCAAGAGCGGCAGCGAGCGGGAGATCCCCGCCGATCTGGTGCTGATCGCCATGGGATTCACCGGCCCCGAGCAGGACGGCTTCACCGAGGACACCCGTCCTCAGGTGACCGACCGCGGTGCTTTCCAGCGGGATTCGACCTACGAAACCACCGTCCCCGGCGTCTTCGTCGCCGGCGATGCCGGACGCGGACAGTCGCTCATCGTCTGGGCGATCGCCGAGGGTCGTGCGGCGGCTGCGAACGTCGACCGGTACCTGATGGGCTCCACCGTGCTCCCCGAGCCGGTGCGTCCGGATGATGTCGCGCTGGGCCTTCAGCCCGCGTAGGCTGAGCCGCGGCACCGTCGCCTGATTTCTATCCCCCTCTACCCTGGAGTATCTGTTGAGACGCGCGAAAATCGTCGCCACACTGGGCCCTGCCACATCCACCTACGACACCGTGCGCGCTCTGATCGATGCCGGTGTGGATGTCGCCCGCCTGAACCTCAGCCACGGTGACTACTCCGTGCACGAGAACAACTACGCGAACGTCCGTCGCGCCGCCGAGGACTCCGGCCGTGCCGTCGCGATCCTCGTCGACCTGCAGGGCCCGAAGATCCGCCTCGGCAAGTTCGAGGCCGGCCCCTACGAGCTCGAGGTCGGTGACATCTTCAAGATCACCACCGAGGACATCATCGGCAACAAGGACATCTGCGGCACGACGTTCAAGGGTCTTCCGCAGGACGTCAACGCAGGGGACTTCCTCCTCATCGACGACGGCAAGGTCAAGGTCGAGGTCGTCGAGACCGACGGCGTCACCGTCACGACTCGGGTCATCGTCGCCGGCGCCGTCTCGAACAACAAGGGCATCAACCTGCCCGGCGTGGCCGTGAACGTGCCTGCGCTGAGCGAGAAGGACGAAGACGACCTGCGCTGGGGTCTGCGCATCGGCGCCGACCTCATCGCGCTGTCGTTCGTGCGCAACGCCAGCGACGTCGAGCGTGTGCACGAGATCATGGCTGAAGAGGGCGTCAAGGTTCCGGTCATCGCCAAGATCGAGAAGCCGCAGGCCGTCGACGCGCTCGAGGGGATCGTCGACGCGTTCGACGGCATCATGGTCGCCCGTGGCGACCTCGGCGTCGAGCTGCCGCTGGAAGCGGTGCCGATCGTGCAGAAGCGCGCGGTCGAGCTGGCCCGCCGCATGGCCAAGCCGGTCATCGTCGCCACGCAGATGCTCGAGTCGATGATCAACAGCCCGGTGCCGACCCGCGCCGAGACCTCGGACGTCGCCAACGCCGTCCTCGACGGCGCCGACGCCGTGATGCTGTCCGGTGAGACCAGCGTGGGCGACTACCCGGTCATCGTCGTGGAGACGATGGCGCGGATCATCGAGTCCACCGAGGAGCACGGCCTGGAGCGCATCGCGCCGCTCACGAACAAGCCGCGCACACAGGGCGGTGCGATCACCCTCGCGGCTCTCGAGGTCGCGGAGTTCGTCGAGGCGAAGTTCCTCTGCGTCTTCACCCAGTCCGGCGATTCCGCTCGCCGGCTCTCGCGTCTGCGCTCGCGCATCCCGATGCTCGCCTTCACTCCGGAGCCCGGCATCCGCCGTCGCATGGCGCTGACCTGGGGCATCCGTTCCACCCTCGTCGATCTCGTGCAGCACACCGACCTGATGTATCTCCAGGTGGACACCTATCTGCTCACCAACGGCCTGGCAGAGACCGGTGACCGGGTCGTCGTGATCTCCGGGTCCCCTCCCGGAATCGTCGGCTCCACGAACGACATCCGCGTCCACAAGGTCGGGGATGCCGTCGGCGGCGCCGCCCCGATCTACAAGGCCGTCATCTGACGCAGTGATCGCACGAGGGCCGGGACCGGATGGTCCCGGCCCTCGTGCGTGTCTCGACCACGAACGTCAAGCCCCCACTTCGTCCTCCGCGGCGAGGGTACGTTGGCAGACATGGTGAACCGCTCGCATTCCGCCGATCGCACGACGCCGGTCGCAGCCGCGGTCCGGGTGACCGAGTGCTGAAAGCGGCGATCTGGTGGCTCATGGACTACGTCTACGCCGCCTACTGGCAGACACGGGCACTGTTGAATCGGACGGACCCGTCGACTTTCCGCAGCGGCGATCGCGCACCGATCGTCATCCTTCCGGGTATCTACGAGACCTGGCGATTCATGCAACCGATCGTCGAAGCGCTGCATTCTCGCGGGCATCCGGTGCACGTCCTCGAGATGCTCGAGCGTAACCTGCACTCCGTTGCCGAGATGGAGGCCCAGGTGACGGACTACCTGCACAGAGCCGACTTGAGGGACGCGGTGATCGTCGCGCACAGTAAGGGCGGCCTCGCCGGCAAACTCGTGATGACCGGCGCAGCATCGGACCGAGTGCGGGGCATGATCGCCGTCGCCACGCCATTCGGCGGATCGAGATATGCACGGATGATGCCGACGCGCATGCTGCGTGCGCTCTCGCCGGATGATCCTTCGATCGTGGGACTCACGCAGGACCGCACCGCGAACTCGAGAGTCATCTCGATCTTTGCTCGCTTCGATCCGCACATTCCTGAGGGGAGCGAGCTCATCGGCGCGACCAATCTGCGTCTCGAGACCGGTGGTCACTTCCGGATACTCGCCCACCCGCGCGTTGTCGCCGAGATCGCTGTCTTCGCTCGATGAGTTGAGATTCAGTCGGTGGTACGGAATCCGGATGCTTTGTGAGTGCCGTCGCAGAACGGCTTGATCGCCGACAGTCCGCATCGACACAGAGCGAGGGTCCGTCGGTGGCGTTCGATCGGTTCCCCGTCGGCGGTCTGCAGCTGCAGGTCGCCGCGCAGGATCAGCGGCCCATCCGGGTACGCGGTGATCGATGGCTCCTCGTGTCCCGCGCTCATGGTCGGGGTCGCGATCGTAGCGAGGACCGGCCTCGAGACCACGAATCCAGCATGTGGACGCCGACCCGTCCGTCCACCGCCAAACACGCTGCGGCACCGAACATGATGTCGTCGAGAAGATCTGGGCGCTCCGCGGCGAGAGCGCCGGCAAGGTCTCGCGCGGCAATCTGCTCGTGTACCGCATCCGCTTCGACGTGTTCGTCGAAGTAGTCCGTGACATCGTCACCGAACCCCAGCCGTCGAAGGCCGTCGCCGTACATGCGATTGGGAATGGACGATGTCATCTCGAATGCCGCCAGGTGACCGACGATCGCCCCGATGAGCCGGCGGTTCAGTCCGAACATCGACATCATGTTGTGGGATGCGAGAGTGATGGCCGGCACATCCTCCAGATACGCACCGTACGTGTCGTCGAGCCCTGCGCCCCGCATGGCTTTCGCGAAGATCTCGGCGTGCACGCGTTCCGGGCGTCCTCCGCCGTACTCGTCGGATTGGATCTCGACCAGGGCCGCTTTCGGCCTTCCGGTCAGTCGAGGGATCGCCCAGGAGTGCGGGTCGGCCTCGCGGAGCGTGTATATCGACCGCTGCATGAAGAACTCACGCGCCTGCTCCAGCGTGGCTTTCTTCGCGACATACCGAGAAAGGCTCGGACCGGTATCCGCGTCGGTGAGGGCGAACAGTGCACGCGCGACGGAATCCTCGCTGGGCTCGGGGATGCTCGGCATCGACACCTCCGAGCGCAGCGCGCTTTCGAGCTCCTTCTCGAGGAATCGGCGAGTTCCGATCAGATGCGGCTCCCACTCAAGCTCCGGATCGAGCCCCGGCAGCGCGCCGTACGCGGAGGCGTACAGCACGAACAGCGTGAGCTGGATGTCGTCGTCATGAAGAATGTCCGAGCATGCGGCCACGGCCTGCTGAGTCAGCTCGCTCAGATCGGGGCGGGATCCGCTGAACCAGCGGAGCACCGCGTCGCTGAGCGGCCCGCGAGCGCCCATCCCGATTGCTCCGGGCGACTCGAGGATTGTTGAAGACACGATGCGCTCCTTTTCACTCAACGCGGACATTCTGCCCTCGCCCGGAGCGTCGATGCAGGGTCTTGACCGACGCCGGAGATGTCGGTAAGGCGGCAGCTGATTCCTCGCCATCACCACGTCGTCCAGCATTCTGGGCCTCGGGCGGTGGCCGCCGCCATCCGCCACCATGTGACCGGACTCGGTCAAGATGAGGATGGCGGATAGGCCATTCAAGTGCCGGCGGTGGGACTCGAACCCACACGCCCTTTCGGACAAAGCATTTTGAGTGCTCCGCGTCTGCCATTCCGCCACGCCGGCTCGTGTGTCGCGTCTTCGATTTTAGCGCAGGAGAACGGAACGAACCTCCACCGAACGGCCTCCGCCCGCGCTCCCAGCAGCCACTCCACTAAGATGGATCTGTGACCGAGCAAGAACCGCAAGAGCAGGCTGAGCAGCCCACGGCATCCGCACCCCGACGCGTCGTCGTCGCGGAAGACGAATCGCTGATCCGCCTCGACATCGTCGAGATCCTCCGCGACAACGGCTTCGACGTCGTCGGCGAGGCCGGTGACGGCGAGACCGCTGTGCAGCTGGCGACCGAACTGCGCCCGGATCTCGTGATCATGGACGTCAAGATGCCGCAGCTCGACGGCATCAGCGCCGCCGAGAAGCTGCACAAGGGCAACATCGCACCCGTCGTGCTGCTCACGGCATTCAGCCAGAAGGAGCTCGTCGAGCGTGCGAGCGAGGCGGGTGCTCTCGCGTACGTCGTCAAGCCGTTCACGCCGAACGATCTTCTCCCTGCGATCGAGATCGCGCTGGCCCGCCACGAGCAGATCATCACGCTCGAGGCCGAGGTCGCCGACATGGTCGAGCGCTTCGAGACCCGCAAGCTCGTGGACCGCGCCAAGGGTCTTCTCAACGAGAAGATGGGCCTGAGCGAGCCGGAGGCGTTCCGCTGGATCCAGAAGGCATCGATGGACCGCCGTCTGACCATGCAGGATGTCGCCAAGGCGATCATCGAGCAGCTCGCTCCGAAGAAGTAGTGTTCGCACTCGACGCGGAGCACGTCCTGCGTCCGGTGCACACCGGTGACGGTGCTGCGCTCGCACGCGCGTACACCGCGAATCGTGCGCATCTGTCTCCTTGGGAGCCCACCAGGGGCGAGGACTTCTTCACGGACGCACAGCAGGAGCGGCACGTCGCGGTCTGCGTCGAGGACGCGGCGGCCGGTCGCGGCGTCCGGTTCGTGATCGAATCGGCCGACGGCGAGATCCGCGGCCGAGTGAACCTGAACAACATCGTGCGCGGCGCTTTCTGGAGCGCGGATCTAGGTTATTGGGTCGACCACGCACATCAGTCACACGGCCTCGCCACCAGAGCGGTCGCGCAGATCATGTCGTATGCACGTGACGAAGTACATCTGCATCGTCTCCAAGCTGCGACGCTCGTGCACAATCGAGGCTCGCAGCGCGTTCTCGAGGCGAACGGCTTCGAGCGGATCGGATCGGCTGCTCGCTACCTGAAGATCGCGGGGGAGTGGCGGGACCACATCCTCTTTCAGCGGCTGCTCGAGGAGCCTCTCAGCGATCCGCCCGTACGTCCTTGATCATGTTCGTGATGCGGATGGTGGAGCAGCGGCGGCCCTGATCATCGGTGACGACGATCTCGTGGACGGTCACGCTTCGTCCCAGGTGGAGCGGCGTGCAGACACCGGTCACGAGACCGGAGGTGGCGGAGCGGGTGTGGGTGGCATTGATGTCGACGCCCACCGCGAGCCGGCCGGGGCCCGCGTGCAGATTCGCCGCCATCGATCCGAGCGATTCGCCGAGTACCACGTAGGCACCGCCGTGCATCAGTCCGACAGGCTGGGTATTGCCCTCGACCGGCATCGTGGCGACGCAGCGTTCGAGGCCGAACTCGGTGAATTCCATGCCCATCTTCTGGGCGAGCGCGCCCATTCCCCGGGCTGTGGCCCACTCGAGCCCACTCGTCGCGGTGTCGCTCATCGATCCTCCTCAGCGGGTGTCTGCCGTCCTCGTTAGGCTGACAGGGTGACGGACTCCGCAAAGCCTACCCTCATGGTCGTCGACGGCCACTCGCTCGCATACCGTGCCTTCTTCGCCCTCCCGGTCGAGAACTTCACGACCAAGGACAACCAGCACACGAACGCCATCTACGGCTTCCTGTCGATGTTCGTGAACCTCATCAAGGCCGAGCAGCCGACGCATATGGCCGTCGCGTTCGACACGTCACGGCATTCGTTCCGCACCGACGAGTACCCCGAGTACAAGGCGACCCGCTCCGAGACGCCCCAGGAGTTCCGCGGACAGATCCCGCTGCTGCAGGACTGCCTCGCGGCGATGGCGATCCCGGTTCTCACGAAGGAGGGGATCGAGGCCGACGACATCCTCGCCACACTCGCCAGCCAGGGAGCCGAGCAGGGATTCGACGTTCTCGTCGTCTCCGGCGATCGCGACACCATCCAGCTGGTGACCGATGACGTGACCCTGTTGTACCCGTCGGTGCAGGGCGTCTCGCAGTTGAAGCGCTACGACCCGACCACGGTCCAGGAGCGCTACGGGGTGCGTCCGGAGCAGTACCCCGACATCGCGGCTCTCGTCGGCGAGACCAGTGACAATCTGCCCGGTGTCCCCAAGGTGGGGGAGAAGACCGCCGTGAAGTGGCTGACGCAGTTCGGAACGCTCGACGAGCTGCTGGAGCGCGCCGGCGAGATCAAGGGCGTCGTCGGGGGGAACCTGCAGACCCACATCGACGTCGTCCGGCGCAATCGGAAGCTGAACCGGCTCCTGGTCGACGTGGAACTGCCGGTCGGTCCGGCGGACCTCGGCGTCACGCCCATCGACCCGCAGGCGGTGCGCGACATCTTCGCGCGCCTGGAGTTCCGCACATTGCTGCCCCGCGTCTTCGAAGCGGTCGGCGCCGGCGAAGTCGCCGAGGACCCGGCCTCCGTCGTCGTGCTGCCGATCCCCGTCGAGGTCTCGGCGGCCGAACTGGCTTCCTGGGCGCAGGCTCAGCCGGGCGATGTGGCGCTTCGCATCACCACGACGGGCGGCAGGCCGACGCGCGTCGGCGCCGCCACCGAGACGGAACTCCGCGAGACCGATTGGACCGATGAGGGCGCCGAGGCCCTGCGCGCCTGGCTCGAGTCCGACACCGCCAAGGTCTTCCACGACGCCAAACCGCAGGTGAAGGCTCTCGTCCGCGCCGGCATCCGTCCCTCCGGACTGGCGTACGACACGAACCTCGCCGGGTGGCTGCTGCGCCCGAGCTACCCCGACAAGACGCTCGCGCGACCTCGTCGAGCGCTACCTCGGCGAGAAGCTGCCGGAGGCGGATCCGACGCAACTCGTCCCCGAGACGGAGGGTGCCACGCCCGCTCAGGAGGCGTGGTTCATTCTGCGAACGGCCACAGCTCTGCGCGAGGATCTCCCGGAGTCCGTCGCGCAGGTGCTGGTCGACATCGAGCTGCCGACGCTGCTCACTCTCGCCGACATGGAGGTCGCCGGAGTCTCGGTCTCCCATGACGTCCTGTCGACGTTCTCCAACGAGCTCGCCACGCGCGCGGAAGGACTCGCCCAGGAGGCGTTCGCCGTCGTCGGGCGCGAGTTCAACCTGGGTTCTCCGAAGCAGCTGCAGGAAGTGCTGTTCGAAGACCTCCAGCTGCCCAAGACCCGCAAGACGAAGACGGGCTACTCCACCGATGCCGCTGTCCTCGTCGACCTGCAGGAGTCGAATCCGCATCCGTTCCTCAACCTCCTGCTCCAGCATCGAGAGGCGACGAAGCTCCGCCAGATCATCGAGTCGCTCGACACCGCGATCGACGATGACCACCGTGTGCACACCACCTACGTGCAGACCGGAAGCCAGACGGGGCGCCTCTCCAGCACCGACCCGAACCTGCAGAACATTCCGGTGCGCACCGAGGAATCCCGCCACATCCGCAGCGCGTTCCAAGTGGGAGAGGGGTATGAGACCCTGCTCACCGCGGACTACTCGCAGATCGAGATGCGCATCATGGCGCATCTGTCCGGCGACGAGGGGCTCGTCGAGGCGTTCAACAGCGGAGAGGATCTGCACCGCTTCGTCGGTGCGCGGGTGTTCGGCGTCGACCCGAGCGAGGTGACCTCCGCGATGCGTACCAAGGTCAAGGCGATGTCGTACGGCCTCGTCTACGGGCTGTCGGCGTTCGGACTGTCCAAACAGCTGCGCATAGAGCAGTCCGAGGCGAAGCAGCTCATGATCGAGTACTTCGCGCGCTTCGGTGCGGTCCGCGACTACCTGCGCGCCTCGGTGATGAAGGCGAAGGAGGTCGGCTACACAGAGACGATCTTCGGCCGCCGCCGGCCTTTCCCCGACCTGGCCAGTCCCAACCGGGTGCTACGCGAGAACGCCGAGCGCGCGGCGCTCAACGCACCGATCCAGGGCAGCGCCGCGGACATCATGAAGATCGCACTGTTCCGCATCCACGACGATCTGCGTGCCGAGGGTCTCGCATCGCGAGCCCTGCTCCAGATCCACGACGAACTCGTGGTCGAGGTCGCTCCTGGCGAGTGGGATGCCGCGGAGCGCATCGTCCGCACGCGAATGGGCGGCGCGGCAGAGCTGACCGTGCCGCTCGACGTGCAGGTCGGCCGCGGAAGCAACTGGAACGAGGCCGCGCACTGAGGTCGGACGCCGCGACCGCGCACCGATCATGATGCTGCGGGTACGTCGAGGGATAGGCTGGCGGGATGACTTCAGTGCCTCGCATCCCGTCTGCCATCGACAGTGTCGCCGACGAATGGGTCGACACCATCGCTGTGCTGTCGCCGACACTCGGCACCTACATCGGACGCACCGAGGCGGGTGACCGCTTCGGCGACCTGAGCCCCGCCGGTCTCGAGGAGATCGCCCAGGCGACGCGCACGACCCTCGGCAAGCTCAGCGCCCTCGAGCCGGTCGACGCCATCGATGAGGTGACGAAGACCGATCTGAGCGCCGAGCTGCAGCTCGATCTCGACCTGCACGATGCGAACTGGCACCTGCGCGACCTGAACGTGATCGCCTCCGCCGCACAGGACGTGCGCGCCGCCTTCGATCTGATGCCCACAGCCACCTCCGATGACTGGGGTGTCATCGCGAAGCGTCTCGCCGCCGTGCCGGACGCGTTGCGCGGCTACACCGAGACCCTGCGAGAGGGAATCGCGCGGGGCGTGACGCCTGCTCGGCGGCAGGTGGTGGAGGTCGCGACGCAGATCACCCGCTACACCGCCGACGACGGGTTCTTCGCGGCGTTCGTCGCCGAGGCAGCGCCGGACGAGGGCAACCTTCCTGCCTCTCTCGCCCGCGCACTCGCCGACAACTCGGCGGCCGCGCGGGTCGCCTACGACGAGCTCGGCCGTTTCCTCACCGATGAGCTGGCCCCGTCCGCCGGCGAGGTCGACGCGGTCGGACGCGAGCTCTACGCCCTCAACTCGCGCCGCTTCCTCGGGGCGACGATCGACCTCGACGAGACCTACGAGTGGGGTCGTGAGGAATTGGCGCGCATGGTGGCCGAGCAGACGGCGATCGCCAACGAGATCCTCCCCGGCGCATCGGTCGAAGAAGCAGTCGCGCACCTCGAGGCAGACCCTGCCCGCAAGCTCGTCGGCACCGACGCGCTGCAGCGCTGGATGCAGGAGACGAGCGATCGCGCAGTCGCCGAGCTGGGCGCCACGCACTTCGACATCCCCGAGCAGATCCGCACGCTGGAGTGCATGATCGCCCCCACGCAGGAGGGCGGTATCTACTACACCGGCCCGACGGACGACTTCTCGCGGCCCGGCCGCATGTGGTGGTCGGTTCCCGAGGGCGTCACCGAGTTCGACACCTGGCGTGAACTGACGACCGTCTACCACGAGGGCGTTCCGGGTCACCACCTGCAGATCGCGCAGGCGGTGCACAACCGTGCCGAGTTGAACTCGTGGCGCCGCCTCCTCGCCGGCACCTCGGGGCATGCCGAGGGGTGGGCGCTGTATGCGGAGCGTCTGATGCAGCAGCTGGGGTACCTCGACGACCCGGCCGATCGTCTCGGCATGCTCGACGGGCAGCGGATGCGTGCGGCCCGTGTTGTTCTCGACATCGGCGTGCACCTGGGCAAGCCGCGGCTCGACGGCACCGGCGTCTGGGACGCCGAGTATGCGCTGGAGTTCATGCGCAGCAACGTCAACATGTCGGACCAGTTCGTGCAGTTCGAGGTCAACCGCTACCTGGGCTGGCCGGGCCAGGCGCCGTCGTACAAGGTGGGTCAGCGCATCTGGGAGCAGGTGCGCGACGCGTACCAGGCCGAGCGCGGAGCGGACTTCGACATCAAGGAGTTCCACAAGCGCGCTCTCGACATGGGCGGCGTCGGCCTCGACACGCTGCGCACCGCACTGCTGCGCTGAGCGCCGGCTCGCGCTCGGGGCAGCGCAGCTCGCCCGGGAATGCCCGAGCGACTCGCTCGGTTCATTCATGTGAATACGAAAGGCTGGCGCACATGGACATCGAGTTCGGGCTGGACACGTTCGGAGACATCACCCGCGACGCGGACGGAAAGCTGCTCTCAGCGGCACAGACCATCCGCAACGTCGTCGCGCAGGCCGAGCGTGCCGACGCGGTCGGCGTCGACTTCTTCGGCGTGGGGGAGCACCACCGCACCGAGTTCGCGGTCTCCGCACCCGAGATGGTTCTCGCTGCGATCGCAGCTCGAACCGAACGCATTCGCCTGGGCACCGCGGTGACCGTGCTGTCCTCAGACGACCCGGTGCGGGTGTTCGAGCGCTTCTCCACGCTGGATGCGCTCTCCGGCGGGCGGGCGGAGGTCGTTCTGGGACGTGGGTCGTTCACGGAGTCGTTCCCGCTGTTCGGCTACGATCTGCGCGACTATGAAGCGCTGTTCGAAGAGAAGCTCGACCTGTTCGTCGAACTGCTCAAGGAGCAGCCGGTCACCTGGTCGGGGACGATGCGCGCGTCACTGGAGAACGCGGACGTGTACCCCAAGACCGAGAACGGCCTCCGCACCTGGGTCGGAGTGGGCGGCAGCCCGGAGTCGGTCGTGCGCGTCGCCCGGCACGGACTCGGACTGATGCTCGCGATCATCGGCGGTCCAGCCATCCGCTTCAAGCCGTTCGTCGAGCTCTACCACCGCTCGGTCGCCACGTTCGGCACGACCTCGCATCCGATCTCAGTCCATTCGCCGGGCCACATCGCCGAGACCGACGCCGAGGCGTGGGATGCCGCCTATTCGGGCTTCGAGGCGATGAACAACACCATCGGACGAGAGCGCGGGTGGCCGCAGTACAGCCGCGCGCGGTTCCAGAACGACGTCGGGCCGGAGGGTGCGCTGTACGTCGGTTCGCCCGAGCGAGTGGCGAAGAAGATCGCCGACACCGTCACCACCCTCGGTCTCGGACGATTCGACCTGAAGTACGCGACCGGCACGCTCTCGCACGAGGCGATGATGCGCAGCATCGAGCTCTACGGCACCGAGGTGATCCCGCGGGTGCGCGCCCTCCTGGACGCGCAGAAGTAGCCTGTCGCGACGCGTCACCGGGTGCGACGCGGCTCTACGATGAGGAGCATGGCCAACACCGCCCTGCCGAGTCGCGCGTCGCTCGCCGAGCGTCTCGATGATCTTCCGTTCACACGCCGACATGCCCGCCTGCTGACCGGTTCAGGGCTCGGCTGGGCGCTGGACGCGATGGACGTCGGATTGATCTCGTTCATCCTCGCCGCTCTCGTGCAGCAGTGGGATCTCAGCAGGACCGCGGCGGGATGGATCGCCTCGGTCGGATTCCTCGGCATGGCGGTCGGCGCGACGCTGGGAGGGCTGCTCGCCGACCGGCTGGGACGCCGGCAGGTGTTCGCCCTCACGCTGCTCGTCTACGGCGTCGCGACGGGCGCCAGCGCGTTCGTCGGCGGCCTCGCCGCGCTCCTCGTGCTCCGGTTCCTGGTCGGCCTCGGGCTGGGAGCGGAGCTGCCCGTGGCATCGACCTACGTCAGCGAGTTCGCTCCTGCGAGGATCCGCGGGCGGATGATCGTGATCCTGGAGGCCTTCTGGGCGGTCGGGTGGACCGCCGCGGCACTGATCGGCTACTTCGTCATTCCGGCCTCCGCCGACGGTTGGCGCTGGGCATTCGCCCTGGGGGCGATCCCGGCGCTGTATGCGCTCGTCGTGCGATGGGGTCTGCCGGAGTCCCCCCGATGGCTCGCCTCCCGTGGGCGCATCGCCGAGGCCGAGCGCATCGTCAGCACGTTCGAAGCGGATGCCGGACTCGTGGCCGAGCCCGCGATCCGCAAAGAGCCGCCGTCCCGGTCGATCGCGGTGACCGCGCGGGCACGCCTGCTGACCCTCTGGAACCCGGAGTTCAGCAGGAGGACGATCTGCCTGTGGCTGGTCTGGCTCACCGTGAACTTCGCGTACTACGGCGCGTTCATCTGGATTCCCAGCATCCTCGTCGAGGCCGGGTTCGATCTGGTTCGGTCCTTCGGCTTCACGCTCATCATCACTCTCGCGCAGCTGCCCGGCTACGCGGTCGCCGCGTGGCTGATCGAGGTGTGGGGGAGGCGCAGCACGCTCTCCGTCTTCCTCATCGGGTCCGCGGTGTCGGCCGTGTTCTTCGGGACGGCGACGACCGAGCCGGCGATCATCGCCTCCGGCATGGCTCTGTCGTTCTTCAATCTCGGCGCCTGGGGTGCGCTCTACGCCGTGACACCGGAGATCTATCCCACCTCGCTCCGCGCCACCGGAGCAGGCTGGGCAGCAGGAGTCGGCCGGATCGCGTCGATCGTTGCGCCGCTCGTCGTGCCCCTGCTGCTGGTCGCGGGCGGGGCTCCCTTGCTCTTCACCGTCTTCGGCGGCTGCTTCCTCATCGCGGCTGCCGCCGCGTGGGGGCTCGCCGATCGCAGGGGCGTGGCGCTCGACGACCGCTGAATCCGGCGATGCAGCGGGCGGTCCGGGCCTATCCTTGGTGAGTGACTGACGTGCGTTTCGTGGCGATCGGAGACTCCTTCACGGAGGGTGTCGGCGATGTCCTCCCGGATGGGCGGGAACGGGGCTGGGCCGATCTCACAGCCCAGGAGTGGGCCAACGCCGCGGGGCGGCCTATCCAGTATGCGAACCTCGCCATCCGGGGCCGGCTCGCCTGGCCCATCGTCGAGCAGCAGCTCGAGCCGGCGCTCGCTCTGCGTCCCACGCACCTCTCGTTCAACGGCGGAGGCAATGACATGCTTCGACCGCGCACCGACGTCGAGCACATCGCCGACGCGTTCAGCCGGGTGCTGCGCCGATGCGACGAGGAGGGCGTCACGATGATCCTGCTCTCGGGCGCGAATCCGAGCGGCCAGTTGCCGATGGGCAACATCGTGCAGCGGCGAGGCGACTTGCTCTCCGAGGCCGTGCTACGACGCGTCCAGGATCGCCCCGACGTGATCCGCGCGCTGAACTGGCCGGACAGGGAGCTCTCACGCGCGCCCTATTGGTCTGAGGACCGGCTGCACATGAACGCCGCCGGACACCACAGAGTGGCGGCGCGAGTGCTGCACGCGCTCGGGTTCGAACCTCCGGCGACCTGGTGGGCCCCGCCACAGCCGGGGTCCGGTGGGCCCTCCGGAGCGTCCTATTACCGCGAGCACGTCGGCCCATGGGTCAAGCGGCGCGTCACGAGGACGTCATCCGGCGATGGACGTGCGGCGAAGTACCCCGCGTGGGTGGAGCGGGTTCCGCAATGGTGAGCCTTTTGGCCGGAACGTGAGCGGCGACTTCGAACTCGCCGGAATCTCGCCCGGCACGGTGACGCTGCATGATGCGCGGCGCAAGGTGCAGCGGGTCGTGGAACTCGAAGCGTTCGAGATCGGCGTGTACGCCGTCACCGAGGAGCAGCTGGCCGAGATCCTCGGCATCCCGGCCCCGCATCCGCGCCGTCCGGCCTCGGACGTGAGCTGGTTCCGCGCTGTGCGCTTCTGCAACGCCGCGTCGGAGTGGGAGGGTCTTGACCCGGTCTACCGGTTCGATGGCGAGGAGGTCACCTGGGACGTGACTTCCGACGGGTACCGGCTGCCGACCGAAGCCGAATGGGAGTTCGCCTGCCGTGCCGGCTCGGTCGGCCCCCACTACGCGCCGTTGTCGGATGCTGCATGGACCGGCGCCGACGGCGTGCGCACCCCGCAGCCGGTGGGCGGGAAGATCCCCAATCTCAACGGCCTGTTCGACACGCTCGGCAACGTCTGGGAATGGTGCTGGGATCTGCTCGACCCCGCACGCTACGACGACTACCGGGTGTTCCGCGGCGGAGGATTCGCCGATGACGCGTGGAGCGTGCGTGCCTCGGTACGGCGAGGAGGGGCCCCGCGGATGCATCACGAAGACGTGGGCCTGCGTCTCGCACGCGGTGCCTTCGACACGCCCGATGAGGCGCAGGGCTGGTCCGCGCAGGCCGACCGAGAGCGCGCGCTGATCGACGGCGCACTCCCCTCCGGTTGGACCCCGCGGGGACGGTGAACGGTCAGGGACGCATCTGCTTGATCATGTAGCGGGTGGGGTCGTCGGAGGGCGCGAAGCCGTACTGCGCGTAGAGACCGTGCGCGTCCGCTGTCGCCAGCAGCATCCGGGTGAGGCCGAGCGGCTGGAGGTCCGAGATCACGCCCTCGACGAGCATCTTCCCGATGCCGTTGCCACGCGCTTCTTCGTCGACGAAGACATCGCACAACCAGGCGAACGTGACGGCATCCGTGACGACGCGTGCGTAGGCGACCTGCATACCGGATGAATCCCACACGCCGTAATTGCGCGAACCGTCGATGGCGGCATCCTGCACCTCGCGAGCACGTCCGTTGGCCCAGTACGACTGCTCACTCAGCCAGGAGTGCACCCGATCGCGATCGATGCGAGCGGTGTCGTTCGAGAACGTGTAGGAGGAAGGCATGATTCATCCTACGAGCCGTGATCAGGGGCGGCGTGCACGCTCAGGGTCGAGCCCCATCCGGATGCGGGTGCTCTTGCGTTCGAACAGGATGAAGACGACCCCGAGGATCCACAGCGGGATCGGAGTCAGGAAGGCCACCCGGAACGCATCGAGCGAGTAGGTCTCCGGCGTTCCTGCACCCTGAAGATCGAGGGCCAGTCCGATGAAGAAGATCGCGATGAGCGCCGCGATGAATCCGCCCGCGTTCGTGACGCCTGTCGCCGTGCTCAGGCGATGAGAGGGGTTGTGCGTCCGTGCGTGATCGAACGCGATCATCGAGGCGGGGCCGCCGGTCGCGAGAGCGATGGCGAGGACGTACAGAAGCCAGACGGGAGCAGCCGCAGGCAGTGCGATGACGGCGACCCAGGCGATCAGCTGTACGGCGATCGCCGGCAGCACGAGCGCATACGACCGTTGGTTCGGCAACCGCCGGGACAGTTCGCCGATCACGGGACCGAGCGCCATGCCGGCGACGACGTACACCGAGATGATGCCGGCCGCGTGCGCGGTGCTGAGGCCTTGACCCGCGGTGAGGAACGGCATTCCCCAGAGCAGCACGAATGCGGTGCCCGCGAACGGCGTGGTGAAATGCGACCAGAAGGCGAGCCGCGTGCCCGGGTGCGCCCACGAGGCGCGGATGCCGACACCGGTGTCGATCGCTGAAGTGACGACCCGGATGACACCGGTGTCGGTGTTGACCGAGACGTCGGCGCCGCGTTCCGGCGGATGATTGCGGATCACGACCGCCACGAGGATCGCGAAGAGCACCCCGAGCCCCGCGATGCTGCCGAATGTGATCGTCCAGCTCGTCGCGTGCAGGAGAGCGGCGAGCGGGACCAGAGCCACCAGCTGACCGGCCTGACCGATGATCCCGGTGAACTGCACCATGAGCGGCGCGCGCTGGGCGGGGAACCACGTCGCGACCAGCCGGAGCACGGCGGGGAACACCGCCGCGTCTCCGGCGCCGAGGAGGATGCGGGCGAGGATCGCGACACCGATGCTGGGGGAGAGCGCCATCGTCAGCTGACCGGCCGCCATGAGCAGCATTCCGATCGTCATGATCGGCCGGGACCCGTACCGGTCCAGCAGCACGCCCACCGGAATCTGCATGCCCCCGTACACCGCGAGCTGGACGACGGCGAAGAGCGCAAGCGTGGCGGCATCCGCATCGAAACGATCCGCGGCGTCGACGCCCACCGCGCCGAGAGAGGTGCGATTGGTGATGGCGAGCACGTACGCGGCGACGCCCACCGACCAGATCAACCATGCGCGCCAACCCGGAGACGAAATGGGGGTGACCGGGACTGTGCGCACACGTCAACGCTACTCCCGGTATTGGGACTGCGCGGGCGCTGCGGCCCGAGTGGCGGTACGGCGCTCTCTGTGCAACTGCCACTCACGGAGCGTGAGAGCGACGATGAAGAGATCGAACACGGTCAGAGCGACCATCGCCCAGGTGAAGTGCACGAGGAGCTCATAGACCTGATAGACGATGAAGACCACGAGAGCGACGATCATCCACGGATACGCCCAGAGCTGCTGTTTCAGGAGCGCCCAGACGAGCACCACCTTGATGAGACCGTGAAGGATCAGATAGACAGCGGCGAAGTCCGTCGCATCGGCCCCGAGGTTGTCAGCGAGATGGTCGAACCACACGGCGAGGGGGGAGTGATCGTGCCCGACGAGCAGGTGGGCGGTCAACCAACCGAGCCACTGCCGGATCATGTCCGGGTTCACGAAGAACAACGCGACCCCGCCGACGAGTTCGGCGACGCCGACGATCCCCTTGAGGATGATGCTGACATCGAAGACGCGATCGAGCAGCGTGTGATCCGATGACTCAGGCATGCGGAGATCGTATCCTCACCGATCCGAGCGGCAACGAGACGAGTGCAGGCCACTGCGCGAAGGAGCCCCGCGACCGTCGGATCGCAAGGGGATGGCGGGTTTCGCGACGGCGTCCCGGGAGCACGGCTACAGTGGGCGCCATGCGAGAGCTCTCACGCCCCGGTAGCTGCGTCCGATGAACGCGATTGCCTGGGTGCTGCATGTCGACATGGACCAGTTCATCGCCGCTGTCGAGGTGCTGCGCCACCCGGAACTCGCCGGCAGAGCGGTGATCGTCGGCGGGCAGGGTGATACGACAGAACGGGCCGTCGTCTCGACCGCCTCGTACGAAGCCCGGGCGTACGGCATCGGCTCCGGGATGCCGTTGAAGATCGCCGCCCGCAAGGCGCCGGAGGATGCGGTGTTCCTGCCCGTCGATCACGAGGCGTACGAGGCAGCATCCGGCGCGGTGATGAAGACCCTCCGCGCACAACCCGGAGTCGTGCTGGAGATCATCGGCTGGGACGAGTGCTTCCTCGGCGTGACGACGGATGACCCCGAATCGGTCGCGCGCGATGCCCAGGCCGCGGTTCTGGAGGCGACACGCCTGCACTGCTCCGTGGGCATCGGCGACAACAAGATCCGCGCCAAGATCGCGACCGAGTTCGGCAAGCCGAGAGGGACCTTCCGCCTGACGAAAGAGAACTGGTTCGCGGTGATGGGGGAGCGGCCGACGCGTGACCTCTGGGGCGTCGGCTCACGGGTCCAGAAACGCCTCGCGGATCACGGCATAAAGACCGTCCGGGAGCTCGCTGACGCGGAACGCGACGACCTCGTAGCGGAGTTCGGTCCGAAGATGGGGGTGTGGTACCACGGGCTCGGCTCGGGAGACGGCCCGAGTGTCGTCGACGACACGCCGTGGGTCGCACGCAGTCACAGCCGGGAGACGACCTTCCAGTCGAACCTGACGAGCACTGCGGAGATCGAAGAGGCGATCCGTTCGCTGGCGGAGGACGCCTTCGATGATTGCGCCGCGGAGGGACGAGCGGTCATCCGCGTCCATCTCAAGGTGCGGTACGCGCCCTTCGTCACCAAGACCACCGGCCGCAAGCTCGCGTCGGCGACGACCGACCGTGCCGCGTTCGTCGCTGCTGCCTTGGCACTCGGCAGCGAAATCGACGAGGGCCGCGAGGTGCGTCTGCTCGGCGTGCGCGCGGAGATGGAGATGCCCGCAGACGGAGACACCGTAGAGCGTACGCCGGTGCGGGGGAGGATCTGAGAGCCTTCGCTCTGGTTCGGCCTGTCTGGCCGTTCACCACGGAGTGCCGAGCAGATCCACCTCGCCCTGGGGCCAGTCCTGGAGCGCCGAGCGGACCGGGTAGATCAGGATCGGGGAATCATGAGCGGTGATGGTCGTACCCGGCTCGCTCCAGGACTCGCAGTGCTCCACGACGTGGATGCGGTGCCAGCCGGTGGCTTCGTAGAAGGCGACGACCGCGTCACGGCAGCCCAGATATCCGAACGAGATGGACGGGTTCGCCTGCATGGCATCCTGAGCGTGCCGCATCACCCGTTTGCCGACACCGGTTCCACGCCACCCGGCATCGACGAGCACTCCACCGGTCCCCGCCACCGTGATGGGCGCGCCGCCGACGGTGATCGTGCGGAGCTGGTGACCGACATGCGCCACCAGTTCATCGTCGTCGAAGACCATAGTGTGCAGGTCGGCAGGGGAGTAGCCGTAGGGTGCGTCGGGGTTCCACGGCCCCAAATCCGCCGCGTACTCTCGCTCGAACAGCGTGCGCAGCGCAGCGACGTCGCTCGTCGATAGATGGTCATGCGAGACGTTCCTGACGGACTCAGCCATGAGATGAGAGTCTACGAGTCCGCAGACCTCGCGCAGCCGAGCGCTCGCATGAAGGCAGGCGTGGCCGGACGTGCAGGGAGAATGGGAGCATGACGCCGGCATCGCTATTGAAGAACCTGGAAACCGAACGTCTCCTCCTGCGCCGGCAGCGAGTGGAGGATGCGCCTGTCTTCCATCGGTTGTGGACGGAACGGGATGCGCGAGTGCCGCCGCATCGTCGCGTGGGTCCGGACGGGCGTCCCGCGAAGTCGGATGTCGCGACTCACATCAGGGCGCAGCTCGACGACCCGGGACCGGGGCTGCTGACGGTGGGAGGAAGGGCTCCGATGACGTGATCGGATACTGCGGGCTCGTCTTCAACGGCAACGGCGCACCCGATGACCCCGAGCTGGCGTTCGAGTTGCTGCGCGCGGTCCACAATCGCGGTTATGCCACCGAAGCGGGGGAGGCGGTGATCACATGGGCGAGCACCGCGGGCTATCCCCGGTTGTGGGCGTCGGTGTGGGACTGGAACATCGCTTCGCAAAGAGTCCTCGAGAAGCTCGGATTCCGTGACACCGGGCGTGTGAACGCGAACTCCGAGCACGGCCGCAGTCTGCTGACCGTGCGGGACCTCTGACGGATGCGGAGGTATGCACTCGACGCGCTGCAGACGCGCTCCGGCTGGGCGTGGAACCTCTCGGACCTTCACCGGCTGCAGCTTCACATCGACCCCGCGAACTGGGCTTCCTGCAGGACAGCAGAGCGGGCCGGTTACGAGCGCGAAGGGTTGCTCCGCTCGTGGCAGGAGATCGCTGAGGAACGCCGAGACATGCTCGTGTACAGCGTGGTCAGACCGAGGGACGCAGGGACTGCGGGCAACGCGTCGTAGGATGTCGCCGCAACCGCCGTTGAATCAGAACGGGGGGATAATCGGTGCGACACTGCGGTCCGGGGTAGTGTCCCGGTATGGAACTGGAGGAGATCTGGCCGCTGTTCGGACTCGAAATCTCGACACCACGATTGGTGCTGCGACCTGTCAGAGATGTCGACCTCCCCGGACTGGCGCAGGCGGCGCTGGACGGCGTGCACGATCCGCAACGCACACCCTTCGGTGTCCCGTGGACGGATGCCGCTCCCGCAGATCTTCCTCGAAATCTTGCCTCATACCAGTGGAACCTGCGCAACCGGATCAGCCCACGCAACTGGGCGATCGCATTCGCGGTTCATTTCGAAGATCGCGCGGTGGGATCGCAGGACCTTTCCGCGCATGACTTCGCCCATCGACGCACCGTGAACACCGGGTCCTGGCTCACACGATCCGTGCACGGTCAAGGGATCGGCACCGAGATGCGTGCGGCGCTCCTGCTGTTCGCCTTCGACGTCCTCGGTGCGGAGTGGGCTGAGTCCGGTGCCGCGAGCTGGAATGAAGCGTCCCTGAAGGTCTCGAAGAAGCTCGGCTACGAGCTGAACGGTGTGACGCGCGTCGCTCCGCGCCCGGGGGAGTCGGTCGACGAGCAACGAGTGCGCCTCAAGAAGTCGTCGTTCATCCGGCCGGACTGGTCGATCACCGTCCGCGGCGCGGACCCTGTCCTTGCCCAGTTGGGGATAGATCGGTAGCGGCGGTTGCTGTCGCAGCGTGCGTCGCTTCATGCACGTTGCTGAGGCGAAAAGGGTACGAGTCGGGGGACCAGGCGAACGAGCACGACCATGGCCAGTAGTTCGATGAGCGTCTGAGTCACGACGGCGAGCGATGCGAGAGCGAAACTTGCGGGCAGTGCGAGTACCAGGGGAAGTACGACGAGGGAGTTCCTAGTCGCTCCGGAGAACACGACAGCGCGCGTGCTGCGGGCATCGAGCCGTGCCGCCCGGCTTGCGACCAGCCCCACGGGAACCATGAGTGTGGCGAAGGCGGCATAGATCGGGATCGTGGTCAGGAGCGCGGCCAGTCGCTGTCCGATGCCGTGGACCTGGGACGCGATGACGACGGCGAGCGTGAGCATCATGAGCGGCACCATGGCGGCAAGTACCGTATCGCGGAGAACTCGACCCCAGCGTGCGCGGGACGCCATGTACTGGGTGATACCGGCAACGGCAAGTGGCAGCACGATCAGCAGGAGGAGTGCGTCGATGAACGGGGCGAGATCGACGGCGTCGACAAGTTCGGGGCCGACGAACAGCGACAGGTACAACGGCAGAAGCAACATCTGTCCCAGCATCAGGATCGGCGCTGCAGCGAGCAGTCGTTCCTTCGCGCCTCCGGCGAGTCCGGTGAATACGATCACGTAGTCGACGCAGGGCGTCAACAAAACGAACAGGACGCCCACCAGCAACGCCTGATCGTGTGCAACGAACCGAGAGAGGCCGAAAGCGATCGCCGGGACGATCGCGAAGTTCACGACCAGCAGCACCGCAAGAAACCGAACGTCGCTGAGCGCGCGGCCGATCATCGAGAACGGGATACCGAGGAACGTCGCGTAGAGCAACAACCCCAGGACGGGATTGATCGCGAGTTCGAGCGAATGAGCGGCACCCGGCAGGAGTAAACCGCTCAAGGTGCCGGCAACGATCCCGGCGATATAGAGGGCGACCTGATGGCGTTCCCACCAGATGACGAGGATGCTCACAACCCCAGCATGTCCAGATGCGTGGACGTGCGCGAATCAGAGGCGGGGAGTGCGTATCGGCATTCGCTGGCTTCATCTCTGAGCTGACATAATGTGCATTATCGGCCTAACGATGGTCCGCGGGAAGGCCGGTGTTTCCGATGGTCGATACGACGCTCCGTACGGCCGAGAGAGTGCGCACAGTTGCGTCCCGATCCGCCATCGGCACCGCGGCTTCGATGCGCGACGCCACGTAGGCCGTTCTGACGCGTGCATCTCGCAAGGCGCGGTTCCCCGATTCGCTCAGGACGATAACGCCACGTGCTGTGACGACCGCACCTGCGATCAGCATTCGCTCAAGAACCGTCTCGAACTCCGCCATCGGAATGGTCAGAGCAGATTGCAGTTCAGAAGCCGTCAGCTCGGTCGGCGCATCCGCGAGGATGTTCGCGGCGACCCATTCCGTCGTAGATCCGAACGGCGTCGCCCGCAGAACATGCTGGACGAGCAGCGCGCTGAGCGCGCGTTCCGTTCGACCGATCTCCTGTTGCAGTGGCGTCGACATGACACCTCCTATATCGTTGGTTTGACCAACATAACATATCGTTGGTCTAACCAACAGATCGGCTGCGATGTCCTTCACGGAACTACCCACATGGATGCTGAGCCAGGCCCACCAGCGCGCCCACACCATCCTCGCCGCCAAACTCGGTGAGGCGGCGGCGCACGGATACGACTTTCGGATCCTCGATGTCCTCGCCACCAGTCCCACTCCCCTGTCCCAGGTCGTGATCGGCTCGCTGGCCCGCCTCGATCGCCGTGACGTCGCCGTCACGCTCGCCGCGTTGGGCGAGGACGGGCTCATCGAACGCGGTCCCGACCCTGACGATGCCCGTCGCAACGTCGTCACCCTCACCGCTACAGGTCGCGAGCAGCAGCGCCTGCTGGCCGCACTGGCCGCCGACGCGCAGGAAGAAGTCCTCGCCCCACTCGATGCGGAGGCACGCCAGGCCTTCCTCGGCGCACTCAATCTTCTCGCCGTTCCCGTTGCTCCGCGCGATCAGTCCTGACAGGCGGCTGCCACACGCCGATTCATCGCTTGGCGAACACGGATCGGCGGCTACTCCCCCGCGACGCACACCGACGCGATCCTCATGTGCAGAAGGGCGTCGATGGAGCTCTTGTCTCGGATGCTCATCCGCGACACCGGGAGCGTCTCGCCGTAGCGGATGTCCTCCTCCATTGCGCGGGCCGACGAATAGCCCGCTGCGTCCCACACTTCGAGTATCCGTCGGAGCGCCATCTCGTTATCATCCTTGCGGACGTCGAGATTGAACTCTTTCCTCGTGCCGGAGTCGCGAGAGCATAGGACCTCCGCCATGACAAGATCCGTCTTTTCGATCGGTTCTCCCGAGGCATCGACCACCGGTCCGGAAACCGCGTCGAACGACGACTCGACGAGCGCACGAGCGGCCGCTTCGACATCGCCGATGAGAAGCGCCGATGTCGGATGGAGGTCCGGCGCGGGCGACGTTCTTAGGCCCCTTGGGTCCGCCATCGCGTAGCGCATGAGCCACTCACCGTCGCGTTCGGTGAACGCGTAGGTGCCACTGGCGAAGGGCTGGTGTCCGTCGTCCCCCGATGAGTGTCCGACCTCCGTCACGATGAACGGTCCGTCGTAGCGGTAGATCGTCCCCTAGGAGAGGAAGAGGAACGAGCGTTCTACGGCTACGTAGCCGGTCTCGCATCCTCGGTGCAGCAGCGAAGTACGCTCGCGTCAGTGGTCATCAAGACAGTGAATCCGGCCAGCGCGGTTGCAGCGGAGGCGATGACGCCCCCGAGGATCGACAGCGGCAGCATCCATCGCGGTACGCCGACGCTCCAGATGCCGATGCTCAGCACGAGAAGTGCCACGAACATCGAGAACGCCAGCAGGGCGGCGCCGTCGATGGGGCCGATGAGCACGGACGCTTTCCCCGACGACCCTTCCTCGACGCCGACCACCGTCACGACGAGCATTGCGGCAGTCGCGAACGCCACTCGTGCGGCCCTGGCGCTCGTGCGGCTCTGCGACACGGCTCGGATCAGCCTTCCCCTGGCCGCCCCCAGGTTCCGCCACCGTCTGGCGTCGGGCAGATCGCGTCGACCGGCGTCGCACCGACCTCTGCACGGATCGCCGAACCGGTTGGAGTCTGCACGTAGGTGAAGGCGATGCCCTGGAGCGCCTCTCCCGCAGGGGTCACGCCCGCCGAAGCAGATTGGTCGACGCTCTCGACGGCGATCGGCTGGGATCGCCAAGGCACGAGGCCGGGAGTCGGATTGTCAAGCATCCAGTTCAGCGCCTCGCCCGGCGCCATGCCGTCTACGGTCCAGTAACCCGTCTCGGTCATCGTCGGCGTACAGACCCAGCCGTAGTAGGACATGGCGAAGATCTCGCTCGGCCTCTTCTCCGAACGCACAGCACCGGGTGGGACGGGCGTGGTCTCCAACCACGTCTCGGCTCGCTGCTGAGCCTCGGCCTCCTCCGCAGAAACCTCTGCAGACTCGGTCGGGGCAAACGATGGTTCGCCCACCGCCATCGACGTCGGTGGCGCGCTGGGTGTGGCGGCGCAACCGGTCGAGATTGCGACCAGCACGGCAGCACCGATGACGAAGATCCCCCCGCGAGTTCTCATGGCTCAGACCGTAGCACGGCCACCCGGGTCACCCTCCGACGTACTCCGCCAGGTGCTCCCCGGTCAGCGTCGACCCGTCGGCCACCAGCTCGAGAGGGCGTTCCCTCGAACACCACGCGGCCGCCGTCATGGCCAGCCCCCGGCCCGATGTCGATGATCCAGTCGGCGTGCGCCATGACGGCCTGGTGATGCTCGATCACGATCACCGTCTTGCCTGAGTCGACGAGGTGATCCAGCAGCCCGAGGATCTTCGCCACGTCAGCGAGGTGGAGACCCGTCGTCGGCTCGTCGAGCACGTAGACGTCACCTTTCTCCCCCATCTGGATAGCCAGTTTGATGCGCTGACGCTCACCGCCGGAGAGCGTCGACAACGGCTGCCCGAGCGACAGATAACCGAGCCCGACATCCTCGAGCCGTCCGAGGATCGCCGCAGCCGCCGGGATCTTCGCCTCGCCCTCGGAGAAGAAGCCGCGTGCCTCCGACACCGGCAGATCCAGCACCTCGGTGATGTCGCGACCGGCCAGCTTGTACTCGAGCACGCTTGCCTGGAAACGCTTGCCGCCGCAGTCCTCACACGGCGTCTCGATCGTGTCCATGAACCCGAGTTCGGTGATGATGACGCCTGCACCCTTGCAGCTCGGGCAGGCGCCCTCCGAGTTCGCGCTGAACAGAGCAGGCTTCACGCCGTTCGCCTTGGCGAAAGCCTTGCGGATCGGCTCGAGCAGGCCGGTGTACGTGGCGGGGTTGCTGCGTCGCGAACCCTTGATCGCACCCTGGTCGATCGAGACGACGCCCTCGCGCTGCGAGACGGAGCCGTGGATGAGTGAGCTCTTGCCTGAGCCGGCCACTCCGGTCACGACCGTCAGCACGCCCAGGCGGGATGTCGACATCGACGTCCTGGAGATTGTTCGCCGTCGCGCCGCGCACCTCGATCGCCCCGTCGCCGGTGCGGACCTCCGTCTTGATCGCCGCACGGTCGTCGAGATGCTCGCCGGTGAGGGTGCCGCTCGCCTTGAGACCCGCGACATCGCCCTCGATAGCAGATGGTGCCGCCACGGCTGCCCGCGCCCGGTCCCAGATCGACGACGTGATCGCCGATCACGATGGTCTCCGGCTTGTGCTCGACGACCAGCACGGTGTTGCCCTTGTCGCGCAGCTTCAGCAGCAGCGAGTTCATCCGCTGGATGTCGTGCGGATGCAGCCCGATCGTCGGTTCGTCGAAGACGTAGGTGATGTCGGTCAGGGAGGAACCGAGGTGGCGGAGCATCTTGATGCGCTGCGCCTCTCCCCCGGACAGCGTGCCCGAGGGCCGATCCAGGCTGAGGTATCCGAGCCCGAGCGTCACGAAGGCGTCGAGGTTCGCACTCAGAGCGTTCAGCAGCGGCGCCGCCTCAGGAAGCTTCAGACCGCGCACCCAATCGGCCAGGTCGGTCACCTGCATGCGACAGGCATCCGCGATGCTCACGCCGTCGATCTTCGATGAGCGCGCCCCCTCAGTCAGACGCGTCCCCTCGCATTCCGGGCACACCGCGAACGTCGCGACGCGCTGTACGAAGGCGCGGATGTGCGGCTGCAAGCGCATCGATGTCCTTCGACAGCATCGCCTTCGTGATCTTCGGGATCAGGCCCTCATAGGTCATGTTGATCCCCGAGATCTTGACCTTGGTGACCTCGCCGTACAGGAAGAGATGGCGCTGCTTCTCGGTGAACTCCGCGATCGGCTTGTCGGCAGGGTAGAAACCCGATGCCGAGAAGCCCTTCACCATCCAGCCGTCGGCCGTGTATCCGGGCACCATGATGGCCCCGTCATCCAGAGACTTCGTCTCGTCGACGATCTGAGCCAGGTCGAGGTCGGAGACCGCTCCCCTGCCCTCGCATCGCGGGCACATTCCGCCGAGATAGATCGCATCCTTGACGATCTTCTTCTCGCCACCCGGGCCGGTCATCACCCCGCTCGCCCTCTGGGTGGGGATGTTGAAGGAGAAAGCGGTCGGTCCTCCGATGTACGGCTTTCCGAGCTTGCTGAACAGGATGCGCAGCATGGCGTTCGCATCGGTCACCGTGCCGACCGTCGAGCGCGGGTTGGCGCCGAGGCGCTCCTGATCGACGATGATCGCCGTCGTCAGACCCTCCAGCACGTCGACGTCAGGGCGCGGCACCGACGGCATGAACCCCTGCACGAACGCGCTGTAGGTCTCGTCGATCATGCGACGCGACTCCGCGGCGATGGTGTCGAAGACCAGAGAGCTCTTCCCAGACCCGGAGACGCCGGTGAACACGGTGAGCCGCCGCTTCGGGATGTCGACGCTGACGTCCTTCAGGTTGTTCTCCCGCGCGCCCTGCACGCGGATGAGGTCGTGGGTGTCGGCGGCGTGGGCGTCAGAGGTCATCAGCGTCCTTCGGATTCGAGAGCGGCAGCCTTGTGGATCAGGCTGCCTGATTGATACGGAGCAGGTTGCCCGCCGGGTCACGGAATGCGCAGTCACGAACACCATAGGGCTGATCCATCGGCTCCTGCACGACGTCGGCGCCCTTCTCCACGAGTCGTTCGAACAGGGCGTCCAGATCGTCGCTCGCCAGGGTCAGCGCCGCGTAGCTCCCCTTCGCGATGAGCTCGAGGATCGTCTGACGCTCGGCATCGGTGATCCCGGGGTCGGTCGCCGGCGGATGAAGGACGATCGACGTGCCGGGCTGCCCTTCCGGACCGACGGTCAGCCAGCGGAGGCCGTCGTAGCCGACGTCGTTGCGCACCTCGAAGCCGAGGGCGTCCCGATAGAAGGCGAGCGCCGCGTCGGCATCGGTGTGCGGGAGGAATGCGTAGTGAATGCTGATGTTCATGAGTTCAGGTTAGGTTCGCGTCGGTGCGGGGTGCTTCTTGATTCCTGATCGGTCTGGATGACGTGCTTGGCCTGGAAGGTCGGAATGCCGTCGACATTGGCGGCGCGTTCACGGTACACGCCGGGTGAGACACCGACCAGCTCGGTGAATCTGGTGCTGAACGTGCCGAGCGACGAGCATCCGACCTCGAAGCACACGTCCGTGACGCTCCGGTCGCCGCGACGCAGCAGTGCCATCGCTCGCTCGATGCGCCGGGTCATGAGGTAGGAGTAGGGCGACTCTCCGTAGGCCTCGCGAAACTTCCGGCTGAGGTGCCCCGCCGACATGTGCGCGCCCTTCGCAAGCGCCTCGACGTCGAGCGGACGCGCGTAGTCCCGGTCGATCCGATCGCGCACTCTGCGCATCACCGCGAGTTCGCGGAGTCGGGCATCGTCGACGGGCATCACGGAACGATCCTGCCACGCGGATGCTCCGACGCATACGACGTGCGTCGACGGACGGCGAAGAGCACTCCCCCGTTCGAAACCTGATCGGCGCTACGCTGAGGCCATCCTCACAGGATCCTCTCAGAAAGGGCCCCAGAATGTCTGCATCAGTCACGGAACCACGGTCGGTGCTCAAGTCGATCCGGATCACCCTCGCGATCTCCGGGGTGCTGGCACTCCTCGCCGGCCTCGTGCTCCTCATCTGGCCGATCAAGTCGGCGGTCATCGTCACCGGCATCTTCGCCTCTTACCTGATCATCGCCGGCCTGGTCTACATCGGTCTCGGCATCTTCTCCGGCAACAAAGGCTGGGCCCGCATCGGGCACTTCGCGCTCGGACTGCTCTACATCGTCGCCGGCGTCATCGCGTTCACGAATCTGGCTGCGGCGGCCGCGAGCCTCGCGATCATCGTCGTGGTCTTCATCGGCATCGGCTGGATCGTCGACGGCATCGTCTCGCTGACGCTGCTCGGTCAGGACGGGTCCCGCGTCTGGACGCTCCTCTACGCGATCCTCAGCATCCTCGCCGGCATCGTCGTCTTCACGCTCGGGTTCGCCGCTGTGCCGTTCTTCTGGCTCCTCCTCGCCGTCTCCCTGGTTGCGCTCGGCATCGTCCAGATCGTCCGCGCGATCACTCTCGGCAAATCGGTCGTGCACGACACCCCTCAACAGGATCGGCCCCGCCCTGCATATCTGCAGGGCGGGGCCGATCCTGTTGACGGTCTGCTCACTCAGCGGCGAATGCGCTCACATCGCCGACGAGGCGCGTGTTGTCGGCCGGGACCGGGTCGACAGCGGCGCGCGCGATCTCGGCGGCGAACTCGGAGACGTTGTACAGCTTGCCGGCCGACTCGCGGCGCTCGGCGATCGCTCCGGGGTTCGCGCGCTCCAGAAGAGTGGCCGTGATGGTGCCCTCGATCATGTCACCGGAGACGACAGTGAATCCGATGCCCTTTGCGGCAAGCTCCGGGATCAGTTCGCGCAGCGCGTCCTCGCCGGCGCGCTTGGAGAGCGCGACCGGCTCGTACTCCGGCATGGTCGGCGTCGTGCGGATGAAGTGGGCCTGGTGGCTGGTCACGAAGACGACCCTCGTTCCTTCGCCGAGCAAGTGGCAGCGCCGCGTTCAGCACGTTGAGCTGGGCATCGCGATTGAGGGTGAGCGCGTAGTCCTCGGCCATGCCGGACTCCATGCCGCCAGAGGCGTTGAGCACGAGGATGTCGAGGCTCCCGAACTCCTCTCGCACCGCGTCGAACATGCTCGGCGACGGATGCGGGATCGGTGAGGTCGGCACCCGCCGTGAGTACGCGCCTTCCGAGGTCGCGCAGTTCGCCGGCGAGCTTCTCGGCGCGCGGCGCCTTGTTGCGGAAGTTGATGACGACGTCGGCACCCGCTTCGGCGAGGTATCGCACGGTGTCGGCGCCGATCCCCCGCGATGAGCCGGTGACAAGAGCGACCTTGCCGTCGAGAGAACCTGCGGGAAGAACGTCGGTCACGGTGACTCCTTGTGGTGCGTGAGACGCCGCGATCACGCGGCATCCACACACTATCAATCCCTGCTCCCGACACCCGATCGCGGCATGGGCGCGTGATAGGTTGACCGCAAAGGAGGCCGCATGGACAACTTCTCGACATTCATTCAGTTCATCGACCAATGGGCGTGGATCGGATGGCTCGTTCTGATCGCGGTTTTCCTGGTGATCGAGATGCTCACCCTCGACTTCACCTTCCTGATGCTGAGCTTCGGCAGCGCCATCGGCCTCGTGACCGATCTCGTCGGGCTTCCGGTGTGGGTGCAGGTGATCATCGCCGCCGCCGCCGCCGCGGGCTTCATACTTTTCCTGCGTCCGCCCTTGCTCAAACGTCTTCGCCGCGGCGAGGATCCGACCAAGTCGAACGTCGACGCGCTCATCGATCTCCGCGGTATCGCGTTGCACGACATCACCCAGGTCTCCGGACAGGTCAAGCTGAGCAACGGTGACACCTGGACCGCACGCACTGCCGTCGCCGTACCCATCCCTCAGGGCGCGACGATCGCGATCACCGCGATCAGCGGCGCAACCGCCATCGTCCGTCCCGTCAACGACTAGGAGAACCTGTGGACGACTCATCGTTCATCCCCGCCGCGATCGGCTGGATCCTCGACGATCGCGGTGATCATCTTCGTGGTGGTCACTCTCGCGCGCTCAATCCGGATCATCCCGCAGGCCACGGCCGGCGTCGTGGAGCGGCTCGGTCGTTATCACAAGACGCTCATGCCGGGTCTGAACATCCTGGTCCCGTTCATCGACCGGCTCCGCCCGCTGATCGACATGCGCGAGCAGGTCGTCTCGTTCCCGCCGCAGCCCGTGATCACCGAGGACAACCTCGTGGTCTCGATCGACACCGTCGTGTACTTCCAGGTGACCGACGCGCGAGCTGCGACATACGAGATCGCCAACTACCTCGGCGCCGTCGAGCAGCTGACGACGACGACGCTCCGCAACGTCGTCGGTGGGCTGAACCTCGAAGAGGCGCTCACCAGCCGCGACAACATCAACGGCCAGCTGCGCGTCGTCCTCGACGAGGCGACCGGCAAGTGGGGCATCCGCGTCGGCCGTGTGGAGCTCAAGGCGATCGACCCGCCCATCTCCATCCAGGACTCGATGGAGAAGCAGATGCGCGCCGAGCGCGACCGCCGCGCCGCGATCCTGACGGCCGAGGGAACCAAGCAGTCCGCGATCCTCGAGGCGGAAGGCGCACGTCAGGCGGAGATCCTCCGAGCCGAAGGTGACAAGCAGGCAGCGGTGCTCCGCGCACAGGGTGAGGCCGAGGCGATCCAGAACGTCTTCACCGCCATCCACCAGGGTGCGCCCGACGACAAGCTGCTCGCGTACCAGTACCTGCAGATGCTGCCGAAGATCAGCGAGGGACAGTCCAACAAGCTGTGGATCATCCCGAGCGAACTCACCGAGGCGCTCAAGGGTATCGGCACCGCCTTCACACCGCGGCCCGGATCCGGCCAGCCACCGACCAGCCCCCCTCCGGCGCGTGACGCACCCTTACTTCGGCAAGGCACGGCATCCCCGAGTCCTCGCCCATCGTGGTCTGGTGACCGCGGCGGGCGAGGACTCCGGCGTGTGGGAGAACACCGCCGCGGCGTTCGCGGCCGCTCACGCAGCAGGTGCCGAGTACATCGAGACCGACTGCCGGGTCACGGCCGACGGTGATGTGGTGCTGTTCCACGACGCGACGCTCGCGCGTCTCACGGGCGATCCGCGACGGGTCGATGAAGTGCGAACCAACGAACTCGCCCGGCTCTTCTCGGATCACGGCGGCCTGCTGACCGTCGCGGATGCGCTCGACTCGTTCCCGACGACACGGTTCAACATCGACGTGAAGACCGAGGCCGCGGTGGAACCGCTCGGACCGATTCTCGTCGACCACACCCACCGGGTCCTGGTCACGAGCTTCTCCGATGCGCGCCGTCGAGCCGCCGTCGCCGCCGTGATGCGTGCCGGTGCGTCCATGCGCCCGGCCACTTCCGCGGGAAGCGGTACCATCGCCGCGCTGCGCGGGCTTTCCTCGATCAGGGTCTCCCCCGCGCGCCTCCTCCGGGATATCGACGCGCTGCAGATCCCGGAGCGACGCGGCAGGCTCCGCGTGCTCACACCGGCTCTTCTGCGCGTCGCGCATCGCCGGGGCGTCGAGGTCCACGTCTGGACCGTCAATGATCCGATCGAGATGCGTCGGCTCATCCGGCTCGGCGTCGACGGCATCGTGTCGGATCGGGCCGACGTCGCGCTGAAGGCGCTCGAAGCGATCTAGAACCGCCCGTCGCTCTCGTGGGCGCTGAGATTCGACTGTGAATCCAGCGGAATGATCCGCTGACGTGGATGAAGCGCACAGCCTGGAGGCGTTATACCTGACAACGACGAGAGGACCACACAATGGCAGATCGCAGCCTGCGCGGCATCCGACTCGGCGCCCAGAGCCTACAGAGCGAAGAGGGCGTCGTTTTCATGGAACGCCGCGAGACCATTTACACCTGTGACGACGTGCGGACACGTCACCAATCTGATGTTCTCGGCCGACGCCGAGCCGCCGCAGACCTGGGAGTGCCGCTCATGCGGTGCCGACGCCCGTCTGAACGTCGACGGTCAGGCCGTCACCCTCGAGGTCACCGACGAGAAGGCCGCTCGCACTCACTGGGACATGCTCATGGAGCGTCGTACGCGCGCCGAACTCGAGGAACTGCTCGAGGAGCGCCTCGCGTTCATCCGTGCCCGCCGCGGTGCCGGTGAGGACCCGACCCGCGAGAAGATCGGCGCCTAGCGCCGACGAGCGCGCCACCCGCTGAGGGCGAGCGCGCCCAGTCCGCCCCACATCAGCAGTTGCTGAATCCAGGGGCCCAGCAGCACACCAGCCGTGAGGCCGGAGCGAAGTTCGACGTCTTCGAGCATCGCCCCGGCCTCGTCCGCATCCAGCGAGTCCACGGTCGTGCCGTCCGGGCGGATGATCTGGCTCGTGCCGACTGTCGAGATGTTCACGACAGACCGCCCGGTCTCGATCGCCCGCATCCGTGCGATCGCGAGTTGCTGCAGGTTCTCGTCCGTGCCGCGGAAATCGGCGTTGTTCGTCTGGAAGACGAGCACCTGAGCACCCGCGTTCACGCCGGCGGCGATGACGTCGTCGTAGATCACGTCGAAGCAGATCGCGAGGCCGATCTTCACGGAATCCACATCCACGACCGGCGGGTTGGTGCCCGGCGTGTACTCACGCTGGAGAAGTCCGATCAGATCAGGGGCGAGGGCTGCGAAGAACGGACGATCGGGCACGTACTCGCCGAACGGAACCGGATGTCGCTTGTCGTGCAGCTGAGTCGCCGAACCTTCGCGGGTCCAGAGCAGGGATGTGTTGAAGTAGCGCTCGTCGCGTGACGTCGCCGCGTTGACGAGGAGCGGCGCGTCGAGCCTGGTCGCCAGCATCGTCAGGCGGCGCGCCAGGGCCGGGTCCTCGGCCGGATCGCCGTCGAGCGAACCCTCCGGCCACACGACGAGGTCGACGTCCTCGCCGACGAGCGGCGCCGTCGCCTCAGTCTGGGCCTGGATGACGGAATAGGGCTCACGGGCATCGAAGTACCCGGTCGGGCCGTTGCCCTGCACGGCGCCGATCCGCAGCGAGCCCGATGGTGTCGTGGGGAACAGCGGCGTGAACACCATCACCAGGACGAGAGCCGCTAGGAGGGCGAGTCGCACGGGCCGCCGCCAGGCGCGCACGCGGATCAGCTCGATGAGCATCGCGACGAGCAGGATCATCAGGAAGCTCACGCCGCTCACGCCGATCCAGGACGAGAGGGGGGCCAGGGGGCTCAGGGCCTGGCTCATGCCGATGCGTGCCCAGGGGAATCCTCCGTACGGCCACGTCCCGACGAAGAGTTCGCGTCCGACCCACAGTGCCGCGACGACGACGGGGAGCCCGAGAAGGCGTCCTGTCGTACCGGGGAAGGCGCGCGGCATCCAGCGATACGCCAGAGCGATGGGGATGATGGCGACGGCCGTCAGCCCGCCTTCGACGACGCTGAGCGCCGCCCATGGGACGGGGCCGAGATAGCGGGCTGTCCAGGACACCAGCAAGGCGAAGAACACGATTCCGTAGACGGCGCCGACGAGCAGCGCTCCACCGGCACGGCGACCGATCAGGGCGAGCAGCAGCAAGGCCGCCGCCGGGAATGCGAGGATCCACGCGGCCACGTCCGGATAGGCGAGATCCATCAGCCCACCTGCGGCAGCCGCCGCCGCGACGGCAGCCCACAGCGGCAGGAGCGGCCTCAGGCGCGCAGGAGTGTCCGGCATCCGACTCGTCCTCACATCGACGAGTAAGCCACGATGCCGCGGCGTACTCCGTCGAGCGCGGCGCGAGCAGTCCGGGCGAGAGCACCGTCCTCAGCGACGATCGATAGCTGATCGAGCAGATCGATCGTCTGCTTGGCCCACCGCACGAAATCGCCCGCAGCCATGTCGGCGTCGATGAGCACCCGGTCCAGCAGTGCGCCACGGGCCCAGCTGTGCATCGCACCCGCGAGCCCTGCGGCCAGAGGCTCGCTCCCCGGCAGGTGATGATCCTTCTCGAGGTCGTCCAGCTGCGCCCACAGTGTGGATGTCTTCTCGTACGCCGCACGGAAGGCGCCTCGAGGAAGCCCCCGCTCCCCCGAATTCGCCTCGTCGCGTCGTGGTTCGTAGACCAGGCAGCACGCCATCGCTGCGAGCGAGGGTGCATCCAGGCCGGCCCACAGGCCCTGGCGGAGAGACTCGGCGACGAGCAGATCGCGCTCACCGTAGATGCGGCGCATCGTGCGCCCGGCATCCGTCAGAGCCGTCTCGGCACCGGTCCCGGTGACGTAGTCGAGCGTGTCGAGCACCTCGACGACACGATCGAAGACACGCGCGACCGTGCCGGTCCTCGTCTCGATCTGCCGTCGGATGCGATCGTTCTGCCGCTTGAGCTTCCAGTACCGCTCGGCCCAGCGCGCGTGTGCCTCGCGATCGGGACAGTTATGGCAACCATGCCGCTGCATGCGGGTGCGCAGAGTCTGGATGCGCTTCACCCGCTTTTCACGCTCGGCGCGCGAGCCGTGCGAGTCCTGACGGTTCTTCTTCTCCAGATCGCTGAGCTCGCGCCGGATCGCGGCGTATTCCAGGAAGTCCCCGTGCTCGCACGCCATCGACTTCCGGTACCCGGCGAGCGACTCCTCCGCCTCGCGCACCTGTCTCGCCAGGCCCACCACGGCGCGGTCCGCCTGGAACTGCGCGAACGAAGACTCGAGGATCTGCCTGGCCCTGGTCTTGCCGAACAGGTCGATCAGGTTCACGGCCATGTTGTATGTCGGACGGAAGCTGGAATTCAGCGGGTACGTGCGCCTGGATGCGAGTGCGGCGACCGCCTGGGGGTCCATTCCCTCGGTCCATTGCACGACGGCGTGGCCTTCGACGTCGATGCCGCGCCGTCCGGCGCGTCCGGTGAGCTGGGTGTACTCCCCCGACGTGATCGCGACACGCGCCTCGCCGTTGAACTTCTCCATCTTCTCGAGAACCACGGTGCGCGCCGGCATGTTGATTCCCAGCGCGAGCGTCTCGGTGGCGAAGACCGCCTTGACGAGCTTGAGGCGGAAGAGCTCCTCGACGACTTCTTTGAAGGCCGGCAGGAGTCCGGCATGGTGGGCAGCGACGCCGCGTTCGAGGTTGTCCAGCCAGTCCCAGTACCCGAGGACTCCCAGGTCCTCCTCCTGCAGTGCACGTGTGCGCTCCTCGACGATGGCACGGATCTCCGCGCGCTCTTCGACAGTGGTCAATCGGATACCGGAGCGGCGCACCTGCTGCACTGCGGCATCGCAGCCGACGCGACTGAAGATGAAGAAGATCGCGGGCAGCAGATTCGCGCGCTCGAGAAGCCGCACGACGTCGGGGCGGTCGACTCGCTCGATCCGCCGCACGTTGGCCGCGCGAGCCGGCTTGTGGCCTCCGCGTGGTCGCTGCGCCTGCCGACCCGCGTGCCGGTCGCTGCGGTACCCCTGCGCCTCGCGGTTGCTGTCGTACCTCGACCCGGTGAACGAGCGGATGCGCATCAGTTCCTGGTTCACCTGAGCTGTGGCGACACCGGCACGGTCATCGAAGAGAGGGAGCAGGTCGTCACGGACGAGCACGTGCTGCTCCAGCGGCACCGGCCGGATCTCGGAGACGATCACCTCGGTGTCGCCGCGAACCGTGTCGAGCCAGTCGCCGAACTCCTCCGCATTGGAGACGGTAGCGCTGAGGGAAACGAGCCGCACCTGCTGCGGCAGATGGATGATGACCTCTTCCCACACCGCGCCGCGGAAGCGGTCGGCGAGGTAGTGGACCTCGTCCATCACGACATATCGCAGATCGCGGAGGGCGGTTGAATCCGCGTAGATCATGTTCCGCAGCACTTCGGTGGTCATCACCACGATGCGGGCATTGCCGTTGATGTTCGTGTCACCGGTGAGAAGACCCACCTGGTCGGCGCCGTAGACCTCGACGAGCTCACGGAACTTCTGGTTCGACAGCGCCTTCATCGGCGTCGTGTAGAAGGCCTTGTCCTTCGGCGTCTGCATCGCGAGATGGATCGCGAACTCGCCGACGATGGTCTTGCCCGCGCCGGTTGGAGCGGCGACCAGAACGCTGTGACCGCGCTCCAGCGCGTGGCACCCTTCGATCTGGAACGGGTCCAGCTCGAAGCGCTGGCCGGCCGCGAAGGCGGTGGTGTGCGGATGGTCTGCTGCGTCCCGCGCGGCGGAATACCGCTCGGACGGAGAACTCATGGGGTGTCCGGGAGGAGCCCCGCCGCCGCATTGCGCTTGTTCTTGCGTCGGTCGAAGAGCAGGGAGAGACCGGCAGCGGCGAAGTACAGCACGATGAGGATGCCTGCCAGCATCAGCATGCTCACCACGTCGGCGGCGGGTGTCGCCAACGCGGCGAAGACCGTCGCGATGATGATGGCGATCGCGCCATCCCTTGAGGATCGCGCGTCCGGACATGATGCCGGCGAAGTTCAGTGCCACGAGGAACACCGGCAGCACGAACGAGACGCCGATCACGATCATCAGCTTGAAGACGAAGTCGTAGTACTCCTGCGCATAGTAGAAGTTCGTCGCGCCTTCGGGAGTGAAGCCCGCACATCAGCTCGATGACATGCGGCATGATCACGCACGCCGAGGTAGCACCCGGCGAAGAAGAGCGGCACGGCGGCGGCGACGAAGCCGACCGTGTACTGGATCTCCTTGCGGGTGAGTCCAGGCATGATGAACGCCCAGATCTGCCACAGCCAGACCGGTGCCGAGAGGAACAGTCCGATCGAGAACGCGATGCGCATGCGCATGTCGAACGCCGCCGTCATCGTGCCGAAGTTGAGCGCGACTGAAATCATCACCACGCTTCTCGGTGATGATGCGGATCGGCTCGGTGATGAAATCGATGATCGGATCGGTGACGATGAACGCGATCGACCATGCCGACGAGCAGCGCGAGCGCCGCCCACATCAGACGCTTGCGCAGCTCGACCAGGTGCGCGCCGAGCGACATCCTCCGGTCGCGGTGGGGCGTCTTACCTGTGCCCGCGGTGGACTCTGAGACTTCCACGGACGGTCAGGCGCGCGGCGGAGTCTCAGGCTCGGAACCGGGGTCCTTGACCGTGCTCTGCTCTGCGGAGGTGGACTCGGCGCGTGCGCCGTCCTCTTCCTTCATCGCCTTCATCTCGCCCTTGAACACGCGAGCCGACTGCCCCATGCTCTTCGCAAGTGCCGGGAGCTTCGCCGCACCGAACAAGAGAAGGATCACAGCGAGGACGATCAGCAGATGCCAGCCTTGCATTCCAGCGAACATTTCTTCTTCCCGTCTTAGGTGGTTTCGATCAGTCTAATGGTCATTCGTCGTGCTGCGGATGCCGATACAGTGCGAGTCCCGCTGCCGCCCACTCGCGCGTCGCCGTCCGGGCGATGCTCGGGTCCTTCACCTCGAGCGCGCCTCCGAAACGCGCGGCGATGCGCTTGATGCCGCGGGGGTCGGCCATGTGCAGCCGCGCTTCGAGGACGCCGTCGTGGGTGAAGACGTTGTCGGCGGACAGGAATCCGCCGAGCAGAGGCGCGAGCCGCTCCGGCAGGACGACACGGACCTCACGCTCGTCGTCGACGGCGGAGAACGCCTCGGGCACCGAATCTCCGCCGTGCGTGATCGGGATGTCGGTCAGCTGCGGGTCGCTGACACGGTCGAGGTGGAAGGTCCGCATCGCCTCTCGCATATGGCACCAGCCCTGCAGGTACCACTGCGCATTGGTGATCAGGATCTGCACGGGGTCGACGGTTCGCATCGTCGGCGCGGCATCGGGTGCTTGATACGTGAACGACACGGCCACGCCGTCCTGCACGCCTCGTGCGACGACTTGACGCACGTCGTCGACCGCACTCGGGGCGACGACCACCTCGGCCGGCGCATCCGCAGCGCCTCGGGAGAGTTTGGAGATGAGCCCCGCGACAAGGCCGGAGTCGGAGACCGCAGGCACGGCTGCGACCATCTGAAGGCCGGCGAGCAGTGCCGCGGCTTCTCGTGCGGTGAACCGCGGCACTCTCCGCAGGGCGACGTCGTTGGTGATCTCGATGACGTCCTCCTCATCGAGGAGGTCCCAGTTGATGTCGAACATCTCCTGGGGCTGCTGCCAGTAACCGGAATCCCCCGGAAGCCCGATCACGGTGAGCTTCTCCACCATGGCGCGCATCTCCTGCGACGACACCCCGAACTCCTCGGCGGCCTCGGCGAGCGAGACCTGGCCGTGCTCGAGCAGATAGGGCACCAGCGTGAGATAGAGCCGCACGCGGTCCGCGGCGAGCAACGGTTTGGCCTGGGCACTCATCGTGCCTCCTCCGCATCCGGATGACTTTCGATGACCGCGCGCAGGCGGGTGACCACCGCGTCCCGCAGCGGCGCGGGCTCCACGACTCTGACCTCCGGACCGTAGGACGCGATCTCGTCGGCGAGGATGTGCAGGTCGACGAAAGGCACTCGGATGCCCTGCGTCGCCGCCGTCGCCCGCCGCCCCAGACGCAGTGCGGCCTCGGTGCCCGGCGTGACCTCCAGCAGAGCCGTGTTGCGTGCCGCCACTCGATCGAGACCGGCCAGCGCGCGTTCGCCGGCACCATCACGCAGCCCCGGCGCGAACGTCTCGGACGTGACCGTGACATCGGCGACGATTCGGCCGAGCAGGAACATCCGATCGGCGTCGGCATCGACGTCGATGCCGAAGACATGCCAACGCGCCTCGTAGTCGACCAGGGCGAGAGGACGGATACGACGCCGACGCGGAGCATCCTCGCCCGGCTTGAGGTAGTCGAAGACGACCACCCGGCACTTCTCGATAGCGTCCTGCAGAGGCGCGAATCCGGCGTCGCGAGCGGTGATCCGCGGCGCGAATCCGATGATCGGCTCGTCTCCGTCGATTCCGAGCGCACGGATCTTGCGCACGCCGGCCTGGGCATCCGCCGAGACGGATTCCGAACTCCACACGCTCCCGGCCAGCCGCAGCACCGCCAGTTCGGCGGCACTGAACTCGATGTCGCCCGGCAGGTCGTATTCCGCCTGCGGTATGCGATAGCGGGCCTCACGGAGGTCGTTGGGATCCGACGGGTCGCCGATGGTCTCGATCGGGACGCCGAGGGTCCGCAGTTCGTCCTTGTCTCGCTCGAACATCTTCTCGAGCGCATCCGCACGCGTGCCGGCTTCGGCGCGCTGCCGGTAGCCGGAGACGTTGTCGAGGATCTGCTGCTTGGTGAGCCCGATCTCCGTGGCCATCAACGCCACGACGAGATTCGTCAGGCGCTCCTCCGCGGGAATACGGGCGGCCATCATTGCGTCGGAGCCGCAGTGACGCCCAGCACGTCGACGACCACCGCGATCGCAGGTGAACCCTCGCCGGCTGCTGGGAGCACGACCATCACCTGCGAGCCGACCGGCTGGCCGATGAGCGCGTCGGCCACGGGAGCGGCGATGTCGCGGAGTTGCGCGCTCGGCTTGTCACCCCAGGTGGTCTGCAGGATCTGCTTGTCATCCCAGCCGATCGCCGTGAAGTTCACCAGCGGAGTCTGCTCGGCTGTCAGCGGCTCGCCGTCGCCCTTGATGAGCGTCTGCACAGTCTGCTTCTCCGGAGCAGCGGTGTCCGGGATGATGATGCCGGGCGTGCCGTCCGCGGCGCGAACCACGGTGGGCAGGCCGCGGGCGTCGTTGAACTGGAGTGCGCCTTCCGCCTTGGGCAGGAAGACGTCGACGACGTCGATCACGAAGATCGCCGTGTCGTCATCGGCCAGACCGAGTCCCTCGAGGTTGGCCTGTCCGAAATCCTCGGGCGTGAGGGCGGCGAGAACCCGCGACTCCGCCGTGACGCACTTCAGCACATCGCCCAGACCCGGCGAACGCTCCGCCCAGTCGTCGATGCTCATCGCCGGTGCGGCTGCCTTCGGATCGTAGCCGGTGGCGAACACCTGCTTCCCGGTTTCGCCGCTGTAGATCGAGAGTTCGAGGTTCATGGCCTGCTGACCGGTCACGACCGCACGGCCGTCGCCGGTGGTGAGATCCGTGAACGAGGTCTTCTTCACATGAACCGGCGAGAACACCTCGACTTCGGGTTCCTCGCCCAGTTCACCTTCGACCGTCACAGCCTCGCCGATGCCGCTCGCGGAAGCCGTCCGATCGCAGGACGCTCCACTGAAGGTCGGCGCCGCAGCGCACCCGGTCAGGGCGAGGACGGCAAGGCTGAGGGTGGCCAGAGCGGCGGACGTTTTACGCACGCGCTCCAGTCTATTCCGTCGCCTGCTCTGTTTCGCGCGCTGCCGTCGCAAGACGAGCCCCGTCAGCCGCCTTCGCGGCTTCCCTGGCCCGCTTGCGCAGGTTCTTGTCCGTGATCTCGCGATCGCCGACCGCGCCGGGTGTCCACTGCTCGACGTCGACGTCGCCGTAGCTGGACTTCGACGCACGGCGCTTGACGGACGGGGCGACGGCTCCCGGTGCCAGGCGGCGCGCGGTGAGCAGGAACCCCGTGTGCGCGACCATCCGGTGGTCGGGACGCACGGCGAGTCCCTCGACGTGCCAACCGCGGACCATCGTCTCGGAGGCGTCCGGATCGGTGAACAGTCCGGTGCCCCTGATGTACTCGGCGACCCGGGAGAGCTGGGTCGCGGTCGCGACGTAGCAGAGCACGACGCCCCCCGGGGTGAGCGCGTCGGCCACCGCATCCATGCACTCCCACGGAGCGAGCATGTCGAGCACGACGCGATCGACGCTCCCCGGCGGCTGTTCCACTGGAAGGGCTTCGGTCAGATCGCCGACGACGACGCGCCAGGTGTCGGGGGTACCGCCGAAGAACGTCGCGACGTTGCCTTTGGCGACCTCGGCGAAGTCCTCGCGGCGCTCGAAGGAGACGAGCTTTCCGGCCGGACCCACCGCACGCAGCAGCGTGAGCGAGAGCGCCCCCGAACCCACGCCGGCCTCCACCACGGTGGCACCGGGGAAGATGTCGGCCTGCATCACGATCTGCGCGGCATCCTTCGGATAGACGATCGCCGCACCGCGCGGCATCGACATCGCGAAATCCTGGAGCAGCGGGCGGAGTGCGAGGTACTCGTGCTCGGAGCTGTTCGCCACCACGGAGCCGTCTGGCAGGCCGATGAGGTCACGATGGCGCAGGACGCCGTGATGGGTGTGGAGTTCGCCGTCCTGCTGAGGGTGACGGTGTGCAGGCGACCCTTGGGGCCGGTGAGCTGAACGCGATCGCCCTCGCGGAACGGTCCACTGGGGCGCTGTGCGCTCGCTTCGGTCATCGGGTGACTCCTGTCATCGCGGTCATCCGGCCGAAGAGGTCGACCAGGTCGGCTGCACGACGCTCATGCAGCGTCGGCCAGAGTTCGTGGGCGCCGAGATCGTCGAGAGACACGATGTGCGGCACGCCGAGCACCACCGCGCCCGACGCGATGCCGGACCGCAGCCCCGTCGGCGAGTCCTCGATGACGACGGCGTCGGGTGATGTCGACGTCGAGAAGTCCGGCAGCGCGCAGATAAGGCTCAGGATGCGGCTTCGGCTGGTCGACGTCATCGCCGGCGACCACGATGTCGAATGCGTCGAAATCGATGAGATCGACGACGCTGAGCGCCATCCGCCGCAGCGACATCGTCACCAGCCCCGTGGGGATGTTCGCTTCCTTGAGGTCGCGGAGCAATTCCCGTGCGCCCGGCCGGAACGGCACGCCGTGGTCACGCAGCAGCTCCTGCACCCGGTCGGTGAGGTGGGAGATGATCGCTGCAGGAGCCATGTCGACGCCGGCGTTCCGCAGGATCACGGCACTGTCGTGCAGACCGTTGCCGACCAGCTGAAGCGCGTCCGTCGTGCGTCCAGGTTCCGCCGTAGGACTCCACCAGTGCCGTCTCCGCCGCCATCCAGTACGGTTCGGTGTCGACGAGTGTTCCGTCCATGTCCCAGAGGACTGCGCTCGGGCTGTCTGATCACTGAACCATGCTAGTCGCGGTGCACCCCCGTGCCCGCCGTCGCCGACTAGCCTGGAGTGATACCCGTCCACGACCTCGAAGGGAGCCCACGATGGATGTTCTCGGTTCGCGCATCGTCATCGCCGCCTTCGACGGCTGGAACGACGCGGGCGAGGCCGCCAGCGGTGCGATCGAGGCGCTGCGCTCGATGACCGACTACGACCTCGTGCACTCGATCGACCCTGAGCTGTACTTCGACTACCAGTACACGCGCCCGTCGACGCGGATGGATGCGGAAGGACGCCGGCAGCTGCAGGTGGCCGGAGGCCGGTCTCTGGCGCCCGCGCGATCCCGGCGACGGTCCCGAGTTCTGGCTGCTGACCGGCGTCGAGCCCGCGCGCACCTGGCAGGCGTTCGCCAGCGAGTTCATCGACGTCGCCCTGCGCGACGACGTCACCGGTCTCGTGACGCTCGGCGCCATGCTCTCCGACGTTCCGCACACCCGCCCGATCTCGATCTTCGCGTCCAGTCAGAACGAGCAGGTGCGCGAAGCCCACGGTCTGGAGCGCTCCCTCTACGAGGGTCCGGTCGGCATCCTCAGCGTCTTCGAGCACTTCGCCGAGCATGCCGGCATCCCCACGGCCAGCCTCTGGGCGAGTGTGCCGCACTACGTCGCCACGGCCACGCCCTCGCCGAAGGTCACCCTCGCGCTGCTCGACCGACTCGAGGAGCTGACCGGGGTGAATGTTCCACGAGATCATCTGCGCACCGAAGCGGCGGCGTGGGAGGCGTCGATCGACGCCGCAGCCGCCGAGGATGAGGACATGGCCGAGTACATCCGCCAGCTCGAGCGCACCCGCGACACGTGGGACTCCCCCGACGCCTCCGGCGATGCGATCGCGCAGGCGTTCGAGCGCTACCTCCGGCGCCGCGGCGACGGCCCGGGCGACCACAAGCGCTGAGACGTTCCGCCGGGCTCGGCGGAACGTCTCGTCCGTCGACATCAGGCCGCGATCACGCCGGTGCCGAGCAGGATCAGCAGGACGACGCCGAGCAGGATGCGGTAGATCACGAACGGCAGGAAGCTGTGCTTGGAGATCCAGTTCATGAAGAACGCGATCACGCCGAGTGCGACGACGAACGCGATGCCGGTCGCGGCCAGCGTGTCGCCCATCGAGAAGATCGACGGCTCGTCCCAGCTCTTGAACAGCTGATAGAAGCCGCTGCCGAACACGGCCGGGATCGCCAGCAGGAACGCGTAGCGAGCGGCAGCGGCACGCTCGTAGCCGAGGAACAGCCCGATGGTGATCGTGCCGCCGGAGCGGGAGACGCCGGGGATCAGGGCGAGCGCCTGGGCGAAGCCCGAACGCGATGCCGTGCGGGTACGGTGAGATCGTCGAGCTTGCGCCGCTTCGCGCCCACGTGGTCGGCGATTCCCAGCAGGATGCCGAAGACGATGAGCATGATCGCGACGATCCAGAGCGAGCGGAAGACGGTCTCGATCTGGTCCTGGAACAGCAGTCCGAGCACCACGATCGGGATGCTGCCGATGATGATCAGCCAGCCCATCCGCGCGTCCGGATCGTTGCGGGGAACCTTCCCGGCCAGGGAGCGGAACCACTGCGAGACGATGCGCACGATGTCGCGCCAGAAGAAGACGACGACCGCGGCCTCGGTGCCGATCTGGGTGATCGCGGTGAACGCGGCCCCCGGGTCCTCGCCGGACGGCAGGAACGTTCCGAGGATGCGCAGATGCGCGCTGGAGGAGATCGGCAGGAACTCGGTGAGTCCCTGGACGATGCCGAGGATGAGCGCTTCGAGCAGGTGCATGGAGGGGCCTTCTGGGGTTCGTGGGCGGCGCAGGTGCAGCTGATGCGCGCTCAGTAGTGGCGCAGCAGATCGGTCAGCACCTGCTGGCCGAAGACAAGCGATTCTACGGGCACGCGCTCGTCGACTCCGTGGAACATCCCGGTGAAGTCGAGATCGGCCGGCAGACGCAGCGGCGCGAAGCCGTACCCGGTGATGCCGAGATAGGACAGCGCCTTGTTGTCGGTGCCTGCGCCCAGGAGGTACGGGATGACGGGGACGCCGGGGTCGTGCCGGCCCAGGCTCGCGACCATCGCCTCCACCAGGGCGCCCTGCGAACGGCGTCTCCATGCCGATGTCGCGGACGACCGTCTCGATGGTGATCTCCTCGCCCACGATCTCCTGCAGCTCGCGCGAGCACGTCGTCCTCGGTGCCGGGGATCACGCGCACGTCGATGAGCGCCTCTGCCCGCTCCGGGATGACGTTGTGCTTGTACCCGGCGGTGAGCACGGTCGGATTCGTGGTGGTGCGGAACGTGGAGCGCAGGAACGCCTCGGCGGGGCCGGCGGCCGCGGCCAGAGCATCCGGATCGTCCACCGGCCGGCCGCTCAGGGCGCTGAGCCCGTCCAGCAGCGCCTCGGTGGTCGCGGTGAGCCGGATCGGCCAGCGGGTGCGTCCGATCGCCGCGACGGCCTCGGCGAGCTTGGTGACGGCGTTGTCGTCGTGCAGCCGGCTGCCGTGCCCCGCGCGCCCCTTGGCGACCAGGCGGATCCAGATGAGCGCCTTCTCGCCGACCTGCAGAAGATAGGCGCGTCGGTCATCGACCGTGATCGAGTACCCGCCGACCTCGCTGATCGCCTCGGTCGCTCCGGCGAACCACTCCGGGTCGGTTCTGGACGACGAGCGCCGAGCCCTCGACCCCGCCGTTCTCCTCGTCGGCGAAGAAGGCGAGCACCAGATCGCGTTCCGGCTGCTCCCCGGCCCGGAGGATGTCGGCGACCGAGGTGAGGATCATCGCGTTCATGTTCTTCATGTCGACCGCTCCGCGGCCCCAGAGCATGCCGTCCTGAACGACTCCGGCGAAGGGGTCGACGCTCCAGTCCTCCGCCATCGCAGGAACGACGTCGAGGTGGCCGTGGACGACCAGTGCCGGCTTCGCCCGGTCACGACCGGGAATGCGGGCCATGACGTTGGTGCGCCGCGGGATCGGCTCGTAGTACTCCGGCGTCAATCCGAGCGATTCCAGGTACGCGCCGACGTACTCCGCGGCTTCCCTCTCCCCCTTCGCATTGCCACCTCCGAAGTTCGAGGTGTCGATGCGGATCAGTTCGCTCGCGATGCGGACGACCTCGGGGAGGGATGGATCGATCATGCCTCCCAGGCTATCGAAACGGCGTGCCACGCCCGGGCGCCGGCTCGGTTCGAACAGCCTCACGGATCGTGCTAGTCTCATTCTTCGGTCGGCAACGATCATCCAAAACCTGCGCGGGTGGCGGAATGGTAGACGCGCTGCGTTGAGGTCGCAGTGCCCGCAAGGGCGTGGGGGTTCAAGTCCCCCTCCGCGCACAGAACGAAGATGGCCCCCGAGAGGGGGCCTTCTTCGTATCCAGGGTGATCGGAGTCGCCATGTCAGGACCGGAACGCGGGATGCTCTCCCTCCTCGTCGTGTCAGCCGTGCTTCTCGCAGGGTGCGCTCAGCCGGATCCGCCCCGGAACCCGGGATCTCTGCTGCTCCCGGATCCGACCGGGGCGACCACGCCGAGCGTCATCGCATCCGGGCTCGACGCGCCGTGGTCGGTGGTCTACGCCGGCGACGCGACGATCGTGAGCGAACGCGACACGGGGATCGTTCGCGAACTGCTACCGGACGGCTCGACACGCGAGCTGGGCGCGGTCGGCGGGGTCCTCGCCCGAGGCGAAGGGGGGCTGCTCGGGCTCGCTGTCGACGACGCCTTCCTCTACGCGTACTCGACCTCCAGCGACGGCAATCGCATCCAGCGTTTCGAGCTCGAAGGCGAGACCGGATCTTTGGCGCTCGGCGCCGCAGAGAGCGTGATCGACGGGCTGCCCTCGGCGGGCAATCACAACGGCGGCAGGATCGCCTTCGGCCCCGACGGGATGCTGTACGCCACCGTCGGCGATGCCGGAGAACCGGCCAGCGCACGGGATCTCGACAGCCTCGGCGGGAAGATCCTGCGGCTCATGCCCGATGGCAGCATCCCGGAGGACAACCCCTTCCCCGACTCCCCCGTGTTCAGCTACGGCCACCGCAATCCGCAGGGCATCGCCTGGACCGAAGACGGGACGATGTACGCGTCCGAGTTCGGGCAGGACACCTGGGATGAGCTGAACCTCATCAGCGGCGGAGAGAACTACGGCTGGCCGGACGTCGAGGGCATCGCCGGCGACCCCGACTACGTCGACCCCGTGCAGCAGTGGGCGCCGGCCGATGCCAGCCCGAGCGGCATCGCGATCCGCAAGGGGATGCTCTACATCGCGAATCTGCGCGGTGAGCGCCTCCGAGTCGTGCCCCTGGACGATCCGTCGACCTCGTCGGAGATGCTGGTCGGCACACACGGCCGGCTGCGCGACGTCACGGTGGCGCCGGACGGCAGCATCCGGATACTGACGAACAACACCGACGGACGCGGAAATGCCAGCCCGGACGACGACCGGATGCTGCGACTCGACTGAGCGGATCAGACCGCGCCGACCCCGAAGACCAGGCCGAGCACGTAGGTGACGGCAGCCGCGCCGAACCCGATCGCGAGCTGGCGGACTGCACGCCGCAGCGGTGGACCTCCGGAGAGGATGCCGACCATCGCGCCCGTCGACAGGAGGGCGATCCCGACGAGCACCAGCGCCACGATGACGGCGGTCGTGCCCTGCAACCCGAACAGCCACGGCAGCACCGGGATGATCGCCCCCGATGCGAACAGCAGGAAACTGGAGATCGCCGCCGTCCAGTCGCCGCCGACGATCTCATGCTCATCGGACGCGCCGTGGACACGCACCGGACCGGTGGTCGAACGGCGCACGCCTTCCTGCGCGGCCGTGACGATCCGTCGCGCGCGTGCCAGCGCCTCCTCCTGGGCCATGCCCCGCGCGCGGTAGACCAGCGCGAGCTCGTTCTCGTCGATGTCGAGGTCGGCCGCGGCATCCGCTGCGTCCTCGTTCGCCTCCGTCGACGCGAGGAGCTCCCGCTGGGAACGCACCGAGACGAACTCGCCTGCGCCCATCGACAGCGCACCGGCGAGGAGACCGGCGATGCCGCTGAAGAGCACGAATCCCGAGCTCACGCCGGTCGCGCCGATGCCGAGCACCAGGGCGAGGTTGCTGACCAGGCCGTCGTTCGCGCCGAAGACCGCCGCACGGAACGACCCGGACAGCCGACGACGGCCCCGTGCCGCGAGACCGCGGACGACTTCGTAGTGGACCTTCTCGTCAGCGCGCATGGCCGGAGTCGCATACTGCTCGGAGTCGTAGGGAGAGCGTGCCTCGGCGCTCTGCGCGAGTGCGAGGACGAAGATCGACCCGAAACGCCCGGCCATCCACCCGAGCATCCGCGAGCGCACACCGGCGCGCGGAAGGCGAGCGGGTTCGCCGCCGAGAAGGTCGAGCCAGTGCTGCTCGTGGCGACGCTCGGCATCGGCGAGGCTGAGCAGGATCAGCTGCTCCTCGCCGGTGCGGCTCGCGGCGAGCTTCTGGTAGACGAGCCCCTCCGCGCGCTCCTCCACGAGGTAGCGGGCCCAGCGTCGACGGTCGGCTGCGGTCGGCTCGGCGGCAGCGGGCGCGGTCATGGCACCTCCAGGTCGATGGGCAACCGTTCCACGCTATCCGCGTGATGGCGTCGAAGAAGGCCCGGTGCCCGGATTGCCAGCATTTCGGGGATCCGAACCCTTCGCCCCCACGCCCACTCCGGGTGCGTGGGCCCGGCTCAGGGACCACCCGCAGCCCGAAGCGGATGCTACGAACGCACCCGTTTGCGGAGCACGTCGATCCGCGACTGCAACTGCGTCACGGTCGCCTGGGCGACGGCGGGGCCGCCGCAGATGCGCCGCAGTTCGGCATGCACGGCACCGTGCGGCTCACCGGCCTGGCGTGCGTAGAGCCCCACCAGGCTGTTCAGCAGCTGACGCTGCTCACGCAGCGTGCGGTGCAGGGGCGCGGGCAGCGTGGTCGTCGCGGTGGGCTCCGTATTCGCCTCGCGGGTTTCGCGCAGCCGCGACTGCCGCGCCTGGCGCTGCATCAGCAGCTCGTGCACATGCTCCGGCTCGAGAAGCCCCGGGAACCCGATGAACTCCTCCTCCTCGGGGGTGCCGGGTTCTGCGAGCTGGCCGAACTCGTCGCCGTCGAACACGACCCGGTCGAAGTGCGCGAGCGATGAGATCGCCTTGTAGCTGAACTCCTGGGTCAGAGCATCCGAGACCTCTTCTTCGCGGTTCGCACTGTCCAGGAGCGAGTCGTCGAGGCCGTCCTCGTCTTTGCTCTGACGGTCCAGCGCGTGATCGCGCTGCTTCTCCATCTCGTTGGCGAGCCCCATCAGCACGGGCACGTTCGGAAGGAAGACGCTCGCGGCCTCACCGCGGCGCCGGGCACGCACGAAACGTCCGATCGCCTGTGCGAAGAACAGGGGCGTCGATGACGACGTCGCGTACACGCCCACGGCGAGGCGCGGTACATCCACGCCCTCCGACACCATGCGCACCGCGACCATCCAGCGATCGGTGCTCGCGCTGAACTTCTCGATGCGTTCCGAGGCCGTCGCATCGTCGGAGAGGACGACCGTCGGATGCTGGCGGGTGAGGCTGTGCAGGATCTTCGCGTAGGCCCGTGCAACGGTCTGATCCGTTGCGAGCACCAGCCCACCGGCATCGGGCACGTGATGACGGATCTCGGTGAGGCGCCGATCGGCGGCCGACAGCACCGCCGGCATCCAGTCGCCCTCGGGATCGAGAGCGGTCCGCCACGCCTGAGAGGTGACGTCCTTCGTGTTGTCCTGGCCGAGGTGGGTCTCGAGTTCGTCGCCGGCGCTCGTGCGCCAGCGCATCTTGCCCGCATACATGTGGAACAGCACCGGCCGTACCACCCCGTCGGCGAGAGCGCGACCGTAGCCGTAGCGGTAGTCGGTGCTGGAGACCCGCGCGCCGGACTCGTCCGGCAGGTACTCGACGAACGGGATCGGCGCGGTGTCGCTGCGGAACGGTGTTCCGGACAGCAGCAGCCGACGCTTCGCCGGGCCGTAGGCATCGCGGATCGCGTCACCCCAGCTGAGCGCGTCGCCGCCGTGATGCACCTCGTCGAGGATCACCAGCGTCTTCGCGTCTTCGGTGAGGTGGCGGTGCACGGATGACTTCGCTGCGACCTGGGCATAGGTGACGACGGCGCCGTGATAGTGCCGTCCCGGCGCCCAGTGGCTGTTCTTGAAACGCGGATCGAGCCGGATGTGAACGCGTGCCGCGGCATCCGCCCACTGGGTCTTCAGGTGCTCGGTCGGCGCGACGACGATGATCCGATCGATGTCTCCCAGGCGCAGCAGCTCGACGGCGAGGGTCAGGGCGAAGGTCGTCTTGCCTGCGCCGGGGGTCGCCGCGACCAGGAAGTCGCGCTGATCGGCCTGGAAATAGGCGTCCAGTGCCTCCCGTTGCCAGGCGCGGAGCTTGTCGGCCGTCCCCCAGGGGGCGCGCTGCGGAAAGGACGGAGAAAGCATCGACTCCACGATAATCGCTGTCCAGGACATTCCTCGCGCGCACTCCCACCGGCGACGGTGAGAGGTAGGCTCGGTCACTGCGCCGAGGCCACCGCCGGACGGCGTTCGTTCGCGAAGGAGAGCTGGATGACCGACCAGGATTCGACTCGGACCTCACGCCTCGACAACGAGACGGTCCACCCGTGGCGACGTTTCGTCGCTGTCGGCGATTCGTTCACCGAGGGCATCGGCGACCCCGACCCGGCCGCCCCGGGCGGCCACCGCGGCTGGGCCGACCGCGTCGCCGCGGTGCTCGCTCAGCAGGTCGACGACTTCGCGTACGCGAACCTCGCGGTGCGCGGCAAGCTGATCGCGCAGATCGTCGCCGACCAGCTCGAACCGGCCGTGGCTCTGCGCCCGGACCTCGTCTCGATCTGCGCAGGCGGGAATGACGTCATCCGGCCCGGCACCGATCCGGATGCCATCGCCGCCCAGCTGGAGGATGCCGTCAGCCGCCTCGCTTCGACGGGTGCATCCGTGCTGCTGTTCACCGGTATCGACACGGGGTTCACGCCGGTGTTCCGTCCGTTCCGCGGGAAGGTCGCGATCTACAACGAGAACGTGCGCGCCATCGCCGATCGGCACGACTGCATCGTCGCCGATCAGTGGGCGCTCAAGGTCGTGCAGGATCTGCGATTCTTCGACGACGACCGTCTGCACTACAACGCGCTCGGCCACCACGAGGTGGCGCGGATGGCGCTGCGCGCACTGAACGTGCCGAACGATCTCACGGCCATGCAGCCGGAGGCGATCCCGATGCGCACCTGGCGCGAGGCGCGCGCCGAGGACCTGGGATGGGCGCGCGAGCACCTCGTGCCGTGGGTGCTGCGGCGCATCCGTCACCAGTCATCCGGCGACAACGTCGCTGCCAAGCGCCCCGATCCCGCGCCGATCTTCTGGTCACGGGTGGACTGACCTCCGCGTGCGACGAGAAGTCGCGCGTCGTTCAACGTCGAATGGCTACATTAGGCTTGCCTTAGTTCCCATCCGAAAGAGGCATCCACTCATGCGCAAGAAGAGCTCGTTCCGCGCGGCCATTGCGACCGCTGCCGCCGCCGCAATGCTCCTCACAGGCTGCGCCGCGAGCGACGGTCAGCCCACTTCTGCTGCAGCGGAAGCGCTAGTGATCTACAACGCCCAGCACGAGTCGCTGACCGAGGAGTGGATCGACGGCGTTCACCGAGGAGACCGGCATCAAGGTCGTCCTGCGCAACGGCGGCGACACCGAACTGGCCAACCAGCTCATCGCCGAGGGCGCCGCGTCGCCCGCCGACGTCTTCCTCACCGAGAACTCGCCCGCGATGTCGCTGGTCGAGAAGGCCGGCCTGTTCGCCGCCGGTCGACGAGGCCACCCTCGCAGCAGGTGCCCGCAGCAGTACCGGCCCGTCCACCGGCGACGTGGACCGGGATCGCCGCACGCTCCACCGTGTTCGTGTACAACCCGTCGCTGCTCACCGAGGCCGAGCTGCCGAAGTCGATCATGGACCTGCAGGAGCCGGAGTGGAAGGGCCGCTGGGGCGGTGCCCCGAGCGGCGCCGACTTCCAGGCGATCGTCTCGGCCATGCTCGCGACGCAGGGCGAGCCCGCGACCGCGCGAGTGGCTCGCAGGGCATGCAGCGACAACGCCGACGATCTACAACGACAACATCGCGACGATGAAGGCGGTCAACGCCGGCGAGGTCCCCGTCGGCGTCATCTACCACTACTACTGGTACCGCGATCAGGACGGCACGAAGGAGATCAGCGGCAACACCGCGCTGCACTACTTCGGCGATGAGGATCCCGGCGCCTTCGTCAGCATCTCCGGTGGCGGCGTGCTCGCCTCGAGCACTCACGCCGATGAGGCCCAGCAGTTCCTCGCGTGGCTCGTCGGCGCCGGCGGGGCAGACGATCCTCGGTGAGGGCTACAGCTTCGAGTACCCGGTCGGTTCCGCGATTCCGGCACGCGCGCCGCTCCCGGCGCTGGACACCCTGGCGATCGCCGGCGATCGATCCATCCACGCTCAACGGCGCTGATGTCGTGAAGCTCATGACCGAAGCCGGTCTGCTCTGACCCTCACCGCGCGGCGCTCTGCGGACAGCGCAACCGGCCGCCGCCGTCCGCCCGCCAGGCTCGTCGCTCTGTGCGCGACCCTGGCGGTGGTCGCGCTGCTCCCGATCGGTTATGTCGCCGAGGCGGCGTTCGCATTGGGCGGCGAGCAGCTCGCCGCCCTGATCTTCCGTCCGCGGGTCGGCGAGCTGCTCAGCAACACTCTGCTGCTCGTCGCGCTCGGAGTGCCGGGAGCAGTCGTGCTCGGCGTCGGCGGCGCATGGCTCGTCGAGCGCACCCGCCTGCCTGCACGACGTCTGTTCGCGGTGCTCCTGGTGGTGCCGTTGACGATCCCGGCGTTCGTCGCGAGCTACGGATGGGCCAGCGCCATCCCCTCTATCCATGGTCTCGGGGGCGGGTTGCTGGTCGCCACGCTCGCGTACTACCCGCTGGTGTACCTGCCTGTACTCGCCACGCTTCGCGGCCTCGACCCGGCCCTGGAGGAATCCGCACGATCTCTCGGGCTCGGACCGGTGACGGTGTTCTTCCGGGTGGTGCTGCCGCAGTTGCGGCTGGCCATGCTCGGCGGAGGCGTCGTGGTGGCGCTGCATCTGCTCGCCGAGTACGGCGCATTCGCGTTCTTGCGCTTCGAGACGTTCACGACCGCGATCGTCGTCGCATACCAGTCGACCTTCGCCGGTCCCAACGCGGCCTCGCTCGGCGTGGTCCTGGCCGCCCTCTGCCTCATCCTGCTGGTCGTAGAGGCGACCTTGCGCGGACGGCTGCGCTATGCGCGCGTCGGCAGCGGCACGCCCACCCCAGCGCCTCGAGTCGCGCTCGGACGCGCGACGGGGTTCGTGGTCACCGGCCTGGTCGTCCTCGTCACGGCATCCGTCGTCGTCCCGCTCAGCAACGTGGCACGTTGGTTGCTCGCCGGTGACCTCGCCGACTGGTTGCCGCTGCCCGGTGTTGCCGCGCAGACGATCCTGCTCGCGGCGGGCGGCGCGGTAGCCGCCTTGGTCGCCGCCTTCCCTGTAGCGTGGCTCGCCGCGCGCCATCCCGGACGGATCACGCGATCGATCGAGGGCGCGTTCTACATCGCGAGCAGCCTGCCGGCCATCATCATCGCGCTGGCAATCGTCACCATCAGCCTGCGCGTGATCCCGGTCGTGTACCAGACCGCCGCGACCGTGATCACCGCCTACGTGCTGGTCTTCCTGCCCCGCGCTCTCGTCACGCTGCGTGCCGGGATCGCTCAGGTTCCGGAGGGTCTCGAAGAAGCGGCACAGTCGCTTGGCGCCAGTCCGCTCCTCGCCAGGTTCCGCATCACCGTGCCTCTGCTTCTCCCCTCGCTCGCCGCCGCCGCGGCACTGGTGGCGCTCGGTGCGGCGAACGAACTCACTGCGACGCTGTTGCTCGCACCCACCGGCACCAGGACCGTTGCAACCGAATTCTGGGCCGCGGCATCGTCCATCGATTACGCGGCAGCGGCACCGTACGCTCTCACGCTCGTGCTGCTGTCGGTGCCGGCGGTGGCCTTGATGTTCGCCCAGGTCACAGGACGGAGGAGACGGTGAATCTCGAGCTGAGGGATGTATCGAAGTCGTTCGGCATGCAGCAGGTGCTGGACAGCGTGACGCTCGCCGTCGCACACGGCTCGCGGCTGGCGATCGTCGGCGCGTCCGGAAGCGGCAAGAGCACCTTGCTCCGTGTCATCGGCGGCTTCGAACGACCGAACAGCGGCACTCTGCACCTCGATGGGCAGCTTCTCGCTGATGCCACTCACTCGGTTGCGGCCCACCGACGCGGAATCGGGTACGTCGCACAGGACGGTGGCCTGTTCCCGCACCGGACAGTGCGGCAGAACATCGGATTCGGGCTCCGCCGCGGACCACACCGGGAATCGCGCGTGCGAGAGATGATGGACCTCACCTCTCTCGATGCGGCTTTTCTGCACCGGTACCCGCATCAGCTCTCCGGCGGCCAGCAGCAGCGTGTTGCGCTCGCAAGGGCGCTCGCGCCGGCGCCGAGCGTCATCCTGCTGGACGAGCCGTTCTCCGCTCTGGACACCGGGCTGCGCGCACACACCCGGGACGCCATGATCGAGGCCCTGGAGCAGAGCGGGGTTACGACGATCCTGGTCACCCACGATCAGGAGGAGGCGCTTTCGTTCGGGCAGCAGCTGGCGATCATCGCCGACGGTCGCTTGACACAGTCCGGCGTGCCTGCGGACGTGTTCGACGCGCCGATCGATGCGGGCACCGCGGAGTTCCTCGGGACCGCGCTCTTCCTCCCGGCACATCGGCAGGGCACCGGCCGCGCGGTCTGCGGTTTCGGCGCATTGCCCATCCGACATGATCGCGCTCGAGGGGCGGATGCTGTCCGCGCCATGATCCGCCCGGCGCAGATCACGGTGCAAGACGCGGATGACACGGCCAACGCCACCGTCACCGCTGTGCACCCGAGCGGCAGCGGCGTCGACCTGGCGATCGAACTGCGCGCTCCGGATCGCTTCACTCTCGTGCACAGGTTGCCGTCGCACGAAGCAGACCGATTCACCGCCGGTGCGGGGGTCGCGGTGAGCGTAGAGGGCGGCGTGGTCCTCTATCCCGCGAGCACCGGATAGGCGTCAGCCGGAGCGGGAGACCCAGGTCGTGTGAAACCCCCACGACGGCGGCGCCGCGAAGCCAGCATTCGCGCCAGCAGACGGTGCACCTGCCAGGCAGCGATTCCCACGCCGATCGAGAGGAGTGTGCCGAGCCATGGCGCACTCTGCTCCCAGGCCGGGTAAACGACCCAGTGCGTCAGGTAGATGAACAGCGATGCCCCGGCGAGGACTCGCACGACCGGGATGACCCGGCGCGGCAGGCGAAGCTGAGGTGCCCAGATCAGGGCCAGCACGCCGACGACGATGACTCCCTCGCGCAGCTGGTCGCCGAAGAACCCTGCCGTGCAGACGACGAGCACGACGGATACAGCGATCCGTTTCGCCGCGGTGTCCGCGCGAGCGACCGCCCAGCCGAGTGCGAGGAACCAAAGCACGTTGACGATCGCGTAGCGGTCGACGTGGAGCGCCTCGATTCCGGTTCCCGCGAACCGCAGGGCGAGCGCCGCCGACAGCATGGCGATCGCGAAAACCCAAGGATGGCGGCGTTCCAGGCGATCGATCGGGGTGATCGCGAAGAGAGCTGCGAGCCCGAGCATCGCCCATACCGCAGCCTCGAGGAACCAGAACTGCCACTGCTCGTTCCAGCGCCCGTCACCGGGGGCGAGGTTGTTCACCAGCAGCGCCGTCGTCCACGTGTACTTGCCGCTGACGAGCGCGACGGCGGCGATCCACACCACGGCGGGCACGGCAATCTGAGCGACGCTCCGGCCCAGACGTCGCACGCGACTGACGCCCGGCGCATCCGCAAGCTGGAATCGTGCGAGGTTGTAGCCGGCAACGGCCAGCAGCAGGTGCGCGCCGCCTTTCAGACCGATGAGGTCTGCGTGGGTCGCGACGATCAGCACGATGGCGACCGCCCTCAGTGCGGCTGCCGTTTCGAGCAGCGGGAACGCCTCCCACCGAGAGCGGGTGTGCATGCCTGCGGTGCTCACCGCCCCATCGTCCGCGGCCGAGCCGGCGGCTTCCGTATTCGTCTCGGCAAGGCGACTCGCCGAGAGCCCGGGCCAGTCCCGGGGAAGGCTCCCCATCCGATCGCCGAGCCGGAGCGAAATCTCGAGATAGCTCAACGAGTCGCCGCCCAGACCTGCGAAGCTGTCATCGACCGTGGCATCGGGGCGCCCGAGGAACTCCGCCAGCAGATCTCTGATCTCCACGGCACCGATGGCGCCATGGGCGCGTTTCGATGGCACTCAACCGCGCGCGCATCCACGAGTTCGGCGTGGCGCACGAGCGCCGGGATGTCCGGCTTGCCGCTGCTCGTGAAAGGAAAGTCGGCGACCGCATACACGCGAACAGCATGCGGCGGGATCCCGAGCAGGGCCGCGGCGCGTGCACGGACCGCCGCAGCGTGCCGCTCGGCGCGGACGAAGATCAGCAGGTCCTCGTCAGTGTTGGCGGTGCGCACCTCGAACCCCTCGTCGCCGAGGAGCCGCTGCACGGCGTCGAGGTCGATCCGGAGGCCGAACACCTTCACGAAGCGGTTCAGCCGCCCGACGACCTCGAACAGGCCGTCCTCGCGGCGGCGCGCCACATCACCGGTGCGCAGCTCGCGTACGGTGCGGCCGAGCGCGAAGTCCGCTGGCGTCTCGGCGTAGCCGAGCATGACGTTGGGTCCCTCATAGACGAGTTCGCCGGCGTCAGACTCCGGATCCGCATCGATCCGGAGTCGTCCGCCCGGGATCGCCACGCCGATGGCCCCTGCCGCTTGCTCCGCAAGTCCTGCCGGAACGTACGCCATCCGGGCCGTCGCCTCGGTCTGGCCGTACATGACGATGAAGTCGAACCCGCGTTCGAGACCGAGTCGAGCGAATCGTCGGACCGCATCCGGAGCCAGGCGGCCACCAGCCTGCGTGATGTAGCGCAAGGTCGGAGGCAGCTGGCCCTCCAACCCCCCGGCTGCGATCAGTTCGAACGTGTGCGGGACGCCGGCGAGCGAGGTGACACCGTATCTCGACGCTGATGCCCAGAAGCCGGCGTCCGTCACGGACCGTTCGGTGAGCACGATGCTCGCGCCGGCGAGGAGGTGACTGTTGATCACCGAGAGTCCGTAGCAGTAGTGCATCGGCAGGGTGGTCACTGCCCGGTCCGCCGGCGAGAGTCGCAGGTATTCGGCGATGGCCGCCGCGTTGCTCAGCAGATTCTCTCGCGACAGTCGGACGAGTTTCGGCGAACCGGTGGACCCGGAGGTGCTGACGAGCATCGCGAGGTCGTCGGAGAACTCGTGGATGCTGCCCTCACGGACGAACTCGAGCTGCTGGTCCTCGCCCCCGCATCCGGCGATGACGTCTGGAGAGAAGCGTTCCGCGAGCGAGCGACGATGACGAAGCGACACCTCATCGTCACCGGGCGAGACCAGCAGCACCGGGTGCCCGCCTTCGAGGGCCGCGAGGTACGTGACGATGGATTCGACGGTGTTGGCAGCACCGAGCATGACGAGTCTGCGGATGCTACCGAGCTGCTCTCGCCTCGCCGTCACCCGGCGGTCCAACTCCGCATAGTCGATGATCCGAGTCCGTCTCGGACACGAGGGCGACGGCGTCATCCGCACCCCCGCGCAAGCGGGTCGAGGCTGTGGACAGGGTATTCAGCACCGCGCGGCCTCCGACAGGATCTGGACTCTAACCAGGTAAGCCTACCCTAAGGATAAACCCTGAACGGATCGCGTGACGCTCAGCGCGACAGAGCCCACAGGGCGACAGCGGCCGCCGAGGCGACATTGAGAGAGTCCACTCCCCCGGTCATCGGGATGGTGACGATCGTGTCGGCGACCTCCAGCGCACGCGGCGAAAGCCCATGGCCCTCCGATCCCATCACCAGCGCCACACGAGCGAGGGCGAGTTCGCCGCGTAGGCGTCGAGCGTCACCGCGTCGTCGCTCAGCGCGAGCGCCGCGAGCTCGAAACCGGACGCGTGCAGCGCCCTCGCCGCGTCGTCCCACTCGCCGAGCCGCGTCCATGGCACCTGAAAGACCGTGCCCATACTCACGCGCACACTTCGGCGGTACAGCGGATCGCTGCATCGTGGGGTCACCAGGACGGCGTCCGCACCAAGGCCAGCGGCGGCACGGAAGGCTGCACCGACGTTCGTGTGATCCGCGAGGTCATCCAGGATCAGGACCAGAGAGGCGTCTTTCACGACCTCGGAGACCGGCGGGAGCACAGGTCGGTGCATGGACGCGATGGCACCCCGGTGCACTGCGAACCCGGTGACGTTCTCCGCCACATCGTCCGGCACCACGTAGACCGGCACCGGAGCGTCCCCCAGGATCTTCCGGATGTCGTCGACCCGGCGCTCCTGCACCAGGACGGACCGCGGGCGATGCCCGGCGGCGCACGCGCGGGCGATGACCGTCGCCGATTCGGCGATGTACAGTCCGCCCGCGGGCTCCACGATGCGACGCAGCGCGACGTCCGTCAGCGAACGATAGTCGTCGAGACGCGGGTCGTCCGCGGTGTCGACGTGCACGAGTTCCATAGGGGACCAGCCTGACACGTCCCGCGGGCATCGTAGAATCAGTCGTGGAGGTTCCGTGAGCGCGATGACAGACGAAGAGCTGCAGGCCGGCCTCGTCGAATCCGCGGATCTGCTCCGCGGGCATCGGGTGGCGCTTCTCACCGGAGCAGGCATCTCGACCGACTCCGGCATCCCCGCCTACCGCGGCGAGGGCGCACGCCCCGGCAGCGATCCCATGACCATCCAGACATACCTGGGCGATGAGGCTGCTCGCCGCCGCTATTGGGTCGGCGGGCACCTCGGCTGGCGAGCGTTCGCGAACGCGCATCCCAACCCCGGACATCTCGCCCTCGCCGACATGGAGGCGTCCGGGGTCGTCAGCGGCGTGATCACCCAGAACGTCGACGGACTGCACCTCCGCGCCGGCAGTTCGCACGTCATCGAGGTGCACGGCACGATGCGTCGCGTCTTCTGCCTGCACTGCGGTCAGGTGTTCGATCGCCGGGACATCGCCGTGCAGATCGAGGAGCGCAATCCCTGGATCACCGTGCCCGAGAACGTCGCCCTCGCGCCGGACGGCGATGTGCTGCCGGAGACGACCGACGGCTTCATCGTTCCGACGTGCACCGTGTGCGACGGCATGCTCAAGCCGGATGTCGTCTTCTTCGGTGAGTACGTGCCGCAGGATCGGTTCCGCGCCGCCGAGTCGCTGCTGCGTGCCAGCAGCGCGCTGATCGTGGCCGGCTCCTCGCTCGTCGTCAACTCGGGCGTGCGTCTCATCGAGCGCGCGCGCCGCCGCGGCATCCCCCTGATCATCGTCAACCGAGAGCCCACTCGCGCGGATCCCTGGGCGAATGTCACCCTCGCCGCGGGCACCAGCGATGTCCTCCCCGCCCTCCAGGAGCTGCTGAAGTGACCCTGCTGACCCTCGTCCGCCACGGCCAGACCGACTGGAACCTCGATCGCCGCATCCAGGGCACCACGGACATCGCGCTCAACGACACCGGCCGAGCCGATGCCCGCGCCGCGGCAGCCCTGCTCGCCGACGGCACGCACCACACGATCTACGCGAGTCCGCTGGTCCGTGCGCACGAGACCGCGAAGATCATCGCGGCCGATCTCGGCCTCGGCGCGCCGCTTCTCGTCCCGGACATGCGGGAACGCGAGTTCGGCGACGGCGAAGGGATGCTGGTGGCCGACTACATCCGCACTTACGGCGATTGGCTCTCAGAGGTACCCGGTGCGGAGTCGCTCGCCCAGGTGTGCGACCGCGCGATGTCGGCACTGCATCGCATCGCCCGCGATGCGCGGCGACGCTCGGCACCCCTCGCCGAATCCGTCATCGTCGTGACTCACGGCGGCGTGATCCGCTCCCTGCTCGACCACGTCTCCGGCGGCACGCTCCCCCGTGAAGGCGAACTGCTCCGCAACGGATCGGTGCACCGATTCGAGGCGTCTCCCGGTTCATTGCGGCTGCTCGAGCACGCGGCCATCTAGGCGAGCAGCATCGCCCGCCCCGGCTCCTCGAGGACGTCGGCCACGTCTTTGAGGAATCGCGCGCCCTCGGCGCCATCCACCACGCGGTGGTCGAACGAGAGGCTCAGGGTCATCATCTGGCGCAGCGCGATCTCACCGCGGTACTCCCACGGCTGACGACGGACCGCACCGACCGCGAGGATCCCCGACTGTCCCGGAGGCAGGATCGGCGTGCCCGCGTCGATGCCGAAGACGCCGATGTTCGAGATCGAGAACGTACCGCCGGCGAGCTCGGCCGGTGACGTCTTTCCGGCACGCGCCGTCTCGGCGAGGGCGCGCAGCGCATCGGCGATCTCGATGAGTGTGAGGCGTTCCGCATCGCGGATGTTCGGGACGATGAGCCCGCGCTCGGTCGCCGCGGCGATACCGAGGTCGACGTAGTGGTGCTGCACGATCTCCGCCGCCGCCTCATCCCAGCTCGAGTTCAGTCCGGGCGTGCGTCCCAGCGCGAGGCAGACCGCCTTCGCGATGATCGCGAGCGGACCGATGCGGTGCGCCGACAGGGCGCGATCCTCGCGCAGAGACGCGAGCAGATCCATCGTCGCGGTGACGTCGACCGTGTGGAAGACCGTCACGTGCGGCGCGGTGAACGCGCTCAGCACCATCGCGGCTGCCGTGTGCTTGCGCACACCGCGGATCGGGAGACGCGTCTCGCGGTCGCGCTCACCGAACGCCGCCGGCGACCGCGGCACCGAATACTCCGGTCTTTCGGCAGCGGAGTCCTCAGAGGCCGAAGCTGTGCCGATCCGCTCGGCGTACGCGTCGACATCGGCGCGGGTGATGACGCGATCCCCGACTTCCGCAGCGACGAGAACGAGGTCGATCCCCCGTCGCTTGGCGTGTGCACGGACGGGCGGCGTCGAACGGGGCCGCTCGATCACCGTCTCCACGCTCGCTGTGGGACGGGCATCGTGCGGCGCCGCCTCCATCACTGCAGTGTCGGTCAACGCAGGAACAGCCGATGCGCGACGCGCGCGACGCGCCGGACGGCCTGTCGACGACGGTGCCGCTCCGTATCCGACGAGATTCGGCTGGGCCTTCTCCTGGGCCATCTCCGGCGCCTCATCCCCGGCTGCCCCCTCGGGCTTCGACGGCTCGTCGCCGACGACGTCGAACTCGATCAGCGGAGCGCCGACGGCCACGGTGTCGCCGGCCTCCGCATGAAGCGTCGACACGGTACCGGCGTACGGCGACGGAAGCTCGACCACGGCCTTCGCCGTCTCCACCTCGGCGAGGGTCTGATTCAGGGTGACGGCGTCGCCGGGTGCGACCAGCCACTGCACCACTTCCGCCTCGGTGAGTCCCTCACCGAGGTCGGGCAGGCGGAACTCCGCGATCATGCTTCTGCCCCCGTCAGGCTGTTCGGACGGTCCAGGACCCGGTCGACGGCGTCGAGAAGGCGGTCCAGATCCGGAAGGTGATACTTCTCGAGCTTTGCGGGCGGGTACGGGATGTCGTGACCGGTGACTCTCAGGGGTGCGGATTCCAGGTACTCGAAGCAGCGCTCCGTGATGCTGGCGATCACCTCGGCGGCGACGCCGGCCTCGCGAGACGCCTCGTGGGCGACGACGACGCGGCCGGTCTTTCGGACGGATGCCGCGACCGAGTCGTAGTCCACCGGCGACAGCGAGCGCAGGTCGATGACCTCCAGCGAGATGCCGTCGTCGTCAGCCGCCTCCGCGGCCTGCAGTGCGGTGGAGACCATGGCGCCGTATGTGATGAGCGTGGCATCCGTGCCTTCGCGCACCACACGTGCGAGGCCCATCGGCGGTGCGTCGGCGAGCGGAGCGTCGAGGTCGACCTCTCCCTTGTGGTGATAGAGGCGCTTGGGTTCGAAGAAGATCACCGGATCGTCGGAGGCGATGGCCTGGCGGAGGATCCGGTAGGCGTCCTCCGGGTTGGATACGGCGATGACGCGGAGACCGGCCGTGTGCACGAAGTACGCCTCCGGCGATTCCGAGTGGTGCTCGGCAGCCCCGATCCCGCCTGCCCATGGAATGCGGATGGTGATCGGCATCCGCACACGCCCCTGCGTGCGGTAGTGCAGCTTGGCGACCTGCGCGACGATCTGATCGAACGCCGGGTAGACGAACCCGTCGAACTGGATCTCCACCACGGGACGGTAGCCACGGAAGGCCAGGCCGACCGCGGTGCCGACGATGCCGGATTCAGCCAGCGGGGTGTCGATGACCCTGGCGGCCCCGAACTCGTCGAGCAGGCCGTCGGTGATCCGGAAGACCCCGCCCAGCTTGCCGATGTCCTCGCCGAGGAGCACGACCTTGTCGTCGTCGCGCATCGCCTGTCGCAGGCCGGCGCCGAGAGCCTTGCCCAGAGTGAGCTCGGTCACGATCACACCGCCCCTTCGAACGTCGCGAGGTAGGCGGCGTACTCATCGCGCTGACGAGCGAGACCGGTGTGCGGCTCGGCATAGACGCCGTCGAACACTGCGAGGGGCGGGCGCGTCGTCATGCCGAGGCACGCGGCGCGCATCTCCCGCGCGACGTCGTCGGCCGCGGCCTGCGTCTCGGCGAGCTGCTCATCGCTCGAGCTCTCGGCGGCGCGCAGGTGGGCTTCGAGACGGGCGATCGGGTCGCGACGGCGCCACTGCTCCAGCTCGGCGCTGTCCCGGTAGCGCGTCGGGTCGTCCGCTGTGGTGTGCGGGCCCATCCGGTAGGTGACCGCTTCGATGTACGCGGGCCCTTTGCCTGAGCGCGCGTGGGCGAGGGCCCAGCGCATCGCCGCCATGCATGCGAGCACGTCGTTGCCGTCGACCCGGAGGCTGGGGATGCCGAAGCCCGGTGCGCGGCCGGCGATCGGATACTGGGACTGCAGAGCGACGGGCTCGGAGATCGCCCAGTGGTTGTTCTGACAGACGAAGACGACCGGGGCCTGGTAGGAGGAGGCGAAGATCATCGCCTCGTTGACATCGCCCTGGCTGGTCGCGCCGTCGCCGAAGTAGGTCACTGCCACCTCGTCGGCGCCGTCGTGCTTGATGCCGAGGGCGTAGCCGACGGCATGGAGCGTCTGCGCGCCGATGATGATCTGCAGCGGTGCCACCCGGAGCGCGACCGGGTCGTGGCCCGCACCTTCCTCGCCACGCCACATCCGGACGTAGTCGCCGGGGGCGGCGCCTCGCGCGTAGATCACGCCGGTCTCCCGGTAGCTGGGGAAGACGTAGTCCTGCGGAGCGATCGCGCGGGCGGTTCCGATCTGAGTCGCCTCCTGGCCCTGGCACGGCGCCCACAGGCCGAGTTGCCCCTGGCGCTGCAGAGCGACGCCCTCGGCGTCGATGCGGCGGAGGATGACCATGTCGCGATGCAGTGCACGCAGCTGTGCGGCATCGACGTCGTCGACGTAGACATCCAGCTGGGGGTTCGGGATGCGGATGCCGTCCGGGGCCAGGATGCGCTCGGTGAGCTCCAGATCCTGCGCGGTGTCGGCGATCGGTGTGATCTGCGGTGACATCATCGTCCTCCCAAGTCTCAGCGGGCCCTTTTGGGACTCTGTTCGCTGCCGCCGGCGTCTTCACCGGCTGCTCTGAGGGTACGTCCGTTGAACACCTCGCTCAAGCAATGTAAAGCCGCTTGAGCATGTTGCTCAATTCCGGGCGGTACCGCCCTGCTAGGGTTTGGCACTATGCCCGGAATAGACCGCATCGATCTGGAGCTGCTCGCAGCGCTCGCCGACGATCCACGGATCACCATCGTCGCCCTCGCCGAGAATCTCGGCCTGTCCCGCAACACCATCCAGGCGCGGATGGCACGGCTCGAGCAGAGCGGCGTGTTCCTCTCCTACGAGCGCTCTTTCTCCACCGATGTGCTCGGATTCCCGCTGCAGGCTTTCGTGAGCATCGGCGTGCGGCAGACCGAACTGCCCCGCATCATCAGCGAACTCGCGCGCATCCCCGAGATCGTGCAGGCGCACGGCCTCAGTGGATCGGTCGATCTGCTGGCAAGAGTCGCATGCCGGGATGCGAGGCATCTGTTCGACACCGATGCGCGCATCCTCTCGATCGAAGGCGTGGAGCGGACCGAGACCTCCCTCGCCATGGGTGAGGTGATCCCGTTCCGGGTGGCCGGGCTCATCGGCCTCGCTCGACGGGAATCCTGAGGAAGCGGCGGATCGCTCCCGCTGCCTCGGCCGGCGTCTCGTAGTGGATGAGATGCCCGACGTCGGCGATCTCCACCAGTGATGCATCGTCGAAGAGCGTCGCCAGAGTGCGCTCCGCCTCGATCGGGGTGATGTCGTCACGCTGCGCGGCGACGAGCAGGGTCGGAACGGGAATGTCCGGGGCGAACGCGCGAACGTCGTGAGAGACGCTCGCGACGAACGCGTCGCGCAGCACATCACGGTCTGCGAAGCGCGAGAAGTACGTGTCGTGCTGATCGTGGATGAAGCGTCGGAGCGCCGCATCCTTCGTCTTGGCCATGGTGATGCTCATCACCCGGACGATCAGACGATTGCGCAGCAGCGCCGTTCCGAGGCGCGCAGGGAGCCACGCGCCGAGGTCGTAGTAGAGCACGGCAAGCCTGGTCATCAGGCCCTTCGGCCCCTCGAGAGCTGGTGCTCCGATCGGGTTCAGCAGGATCAGCCGCGGTGTCGCGAGCCCTGTGGCGACCGCGGCGGACGTCACGATCGATCCGAACGAGTGGCCGAGGATGATCGCGCCCGGCGCCACCTGGGACGCGAACTCGGTCAGCCAGGCCGCGTACTCGTCAAGATCGTGCGTGCGCCCCGGGATCGGCGCACTCTCCCCGAACCCGGGCAGATCCGGCGCGATCACGCGGACCTCGGGAAGGTAGGCGAGCACCGGTTCCAGCCCGTGGTGTTCCCCTCGGAAACCGTGAACGGCGATCACCGTGGTCTCGGCGTCGGCCGGACCGTACACCCAGTACGCGGTGATGCCGCCGCGTACGGTCACCTCGCGCCGCTGCACCGGAAGTCGGCTGAGACGGTCGGCGTACGGCGATGGCGCGGGCATCCTCCGAGTCTACGGAGTGACCGTGCGCCTTCCTGGCAATGTCCGGGGCCGGCTCTACCGTGGGTCCATGTCCCCCGCGTCCCCGCTCCCGGCCTGGCTCACCCGCGTCGGCGTCTTCGATCTGGAGACCACGGGAGTAGATGTGGCCAGGGACCGGATCGTCACCGCCTACGTCGGGGTCCTGGACGCGAAGGGCAGTGAGATCGCAGCGCGGTCCTGGCTCGCCGATCCCGGTGTCCCGATCCCTGAGGGAGCCGCGGCGATCCACGGTGTGACGACGGAGCACGCCCGGCGGGAGGGGCGCCCGGCACGTGACGTGGTCGCCGAAATCACCGCGTCCTTGCGCGCCCTCTTCGCGCGGGGGGTTCCGGTCGTCGCGTACAACGCCTCCTACGACTTCTCCCTGCTTGCCCACGAGGCGCTCCGTCACGGGGTCGCACCGCTGGCCGATCCGACGCCCGTCATCGACCCGCTCGTGATCGACAAGGCATTCGACCGGTACCGTCGGGGCAAACGCACGCTCGAGGTCGTCGCGGCCCACTACGCCGTGCCGCTCGACAGTGCCCACGAGGCATCTGCTGACGCCATCGCCGCCGGCCGCGTCGCGCAGGCGCTCGGCCGGCAGTTCGAGATGCCCGACACTCCGCATGAGCTGCACACGCGTCAGATCGGCTGGGCGCGGTCGCAGGCCGCGAGCCTCACCGAGTACTTCATCGGCATCGGCCGCCTCGATCCCGAAGACGCGATCGACGGCGCCTGGCCGGTCCGCGGTTAGAAGGGAATGCGGCAGGCGGAAGCGGGAACGCTGTCCCCGCTTCCGCCCATCTCGACGTCAGACGATGTCGTCGTTGCTCGAGGTCACCGTGCGACGCGACGTCGGCTGGCCTGTCGCCGGATCGACGCTGGTGTGCGTCACCGCTTCCGAGCGGCGGCGACGCGCGAGGAGCACGATTCCGACGAGGAACACGACGACGCCGGCTCCCATGAGGATGTACCCGATCATGTCGAGGTTCACGTATTCGACCTCCACGTTGACGGCGAACACGAGGATCGCGCCGATCACGAAGAGTACGACTCCGGTGCCAATGCTCATGATGTCCTCCCTTTTCGCGGCGAGGTGCCGCAGTCCCCCACGGTGCTCTGGAAGGCGCAGGAGAGGAAGGGGGTTGACAGCGCGGGGTACGCGACGAGCGGCTGGTTGTCCCCGAGGGGAGGAGATCTGGTGGGGCGGGCGGGACTTGAACCCGCGATCGTCGAGTTATGAGCTCACTGCCTTGACCAGCTTGGCCACCGCCCCGTACACATCAAGCCTAGCGTTGAGTGAGGGCTCGACCGAAGTCAGACGGGCAGCGCGGCGCTGTGCGTCTGAAGGTGAGCGAGATAGATCTCAGCGTTCGCGAGGAGTCCCGCCCGCTCCTCGTCGCTGAGTGCGCGCCGCACCTTCGCCGGGACACCGGCCACCAGCGACCCGTCCGGAATCACGGTGCCGCCCAGCACCACTGCGCCGCCGGCGATCAGGCATCCGTCGCCGATCACCGCTCCGCTGAGCACGACCGCTCCCATCCCGATCAGCGACCCGTCGCCGATGGTGCATCCGTGCACGACGGCGTTGTGCCCGATCGACACCCGCTCCCCGACCATGACCGGGTGCCCGGCGTCGACGTGCACCGAGGCGTTGTCCTGCACATTGCTGGCGGCGCCGATCACGATGCGCGCGGAGTCGCCACGCAGGACGGCGTTGTACCAGACACTCGCGTCTCGCCCGATCGAGACCTCGCCCACGATCCTCGCTCCTTCGGCGATGAAGGCGCCGTCGGCGATCGAGGGAGTGCGGCCCGGCAGGGCGAGAACGGATGCTCCTGGTGCGATGCTCATGAGGCGAGACTACCCTCAGCATCCCGGAAAACCGCGAGATTCCGGGGCAGTAAGCGGAGCCTCAGCTTGCTTGCGGAATGTCTGAGGCTGAGTAGCGTTGTCTTCGTCAGGTACGAAGAAGCCATGTCAAGGAGCGCACAATGAGCAAGGCACAGACTGTTTCCACCACCGCAAGCGACCCGACCGTGGCGGCAGCCGCAGCGCAGTTCCTTTCGCCCGTGGTGCTGGGTCTCGAGGCCCTCACCGTGAACGGCAAGCAGGCCCACTGGCACGTTCGCGGCGCCAACTTCGTCGGCGTGCACGAGCTGCTCGACACGATCGTCGCCCACGCCGGCGACTTCGCGGACACCGCCGCAGAGCGCATCGTCGCCCTCGGCCTCCCGATCGACGCACGGCTGAGCACCGTCGCTGAGAAGGCGGGCGCCACCTCCGTCCCCGCGGGCTTCACGCAGTCCGACGAACTCGTCCGTGCCGTCATCTCGGACATCGACGCCATCCTCGTCGACGTCAAGGCCGCGATCGACGGCCTCGACGAGGTCGACCTCACCAGCCAGGATGTCGCGATCGAGATCATGCGGGGCCTCGAGAAGGACCGCTGGTTCCTCGTCTCGCACATCGCTGCCTGAGACACAGACGAGAAAGGGCACCGGGTGATCCCGGTGCCCTTTCTCGTTGCCGGCCGGCGACCGGGGATCAGCCTGCGGAGTTCGCCATCGCGTCACGCAGGGCGGCGGTGAACTGCGGCGCCAGGGTGTCGGCGAACGTCACCGTCAGGTGGTCCTGGTCACGGTAGACATTCGCCCCGCCGACGACCGGGTAGCACGTGTCGTCATCGCAGAACGCGTCCGTGAAGTCCAGCAGCGTGATCTCCGGCGTTCCTTCGGCTGCGTCGCGAAGAGGGTCGTCAGCGACGAGCACGTCGGCACGCGCCCCCGCGCATTCCGCGGCATCGCGCGTGCGCAGGCACTTGTTCGGGTCGGTCTCCCAGACAGGGTTGTCCACCACGGTGACCACAGGGATACCGCGGTCAGTCATGGTCGCCCAGGCCTCCTGATACCCGGCGACAGCGGCGTCGTGGACCGAAACGAACCCGGCAGCGGAGTAGGGCGTGTTCGCGATCGCCGCGGTGAAGACCACGTCGAACTCCATGTCGGCCACTTCATCCGCCACTCCCGCGCGCCAATCCGAGCAGGCGGCGCCGAAGGAACCGGCCGTGGCGAGCGGCGTCGTGCTCCACGGGCACGCGCCCTTGAAGTATGTGGTGAGGTGCCATCCCTCGCGGTCGGCGATCGCCTGGAACGTCGTCAACAGCTGGAAGGCATGACTGTCACCGATCAGTGCGACCTGCGGAGCATCCGCATCGTCCGAGCCGAACTCGCACGACACCGGACGCGCGTCGTTCAGCTGCACGAAGCACTGCTCGTCCTTCGGCTTGTCGATGCCGGCGAATCCCGGCGCCGGGAGAATGGTGTCCGCGGACTCACCCGCACACGAGGGATCCAGGACCGATGCCGCCCCGAAGCACGTGGGCGGGTTCTCTCGCAGGTCCTGGATCGCCTGCACGCCCTGCTGATATGACGGGGCGTTCACGACCCATCCGCCGGCAGCGGTGCCGGCGACGAGCACCATCGCCGCGAGCGAGGCCCACAGCGTCACGCGGGGACGCCGCGTCGTGAGCGGCTTCCACGAGCGGACGGGATCCTCGACGAAACGTTTGGTCAGCCAGGCGAGCAGGAAGCAGATCCCGAGCAGCGCCACACGGTGATAGATCGTCAGCCCCCAGAACGGCACCGACGGCGCGATGATGATCAACGGCCAATGCCAGAGGTAGAGGCTGTAGGAGATGTCACCGATGAAGCGCATCGGACGCACCGCCAGGATGCGGGTCGGGTACCACCAGCGGTCGGTGTTGGATGCGGCGATGACGGCGGCCGCGCCCAGCGTCGGCAGCAGCGCCATGTAACCGGGGAACGGCGTCTGGCCGTCGAACCGGAATGCGGTGTAGACAAGCGCGAGGACACCGGCCCAGCCGAGGAAGAAGCTGAGCCAGGCGTTGCGGACGCGAAGCACCGGCACGAGGGCGATGAGAGCCCCCACCCCGAACTGCCACATCCGCCCGAAGGTGACGAAGTACGCCGGAGCCGGATCGGTGACGGTGAAGATGACGCAGAAGACGAACGATGCCACGGAGACGGCGGCGATCGCGATCGCCGCCGCGCGCAGCCGGGCACCTCGGAACCACTTCACGGCGACCCACGCCGCGAGGAGCATGATGAGGGGCCAGAGCACGTAGAACTGCTCTTCGAGCGACAGCGACCAGTAGTGCTGGACCGTGGTCGGATCCCCTGCGTGCGCGAGATAGTCCGCGGAGTTGAGCGCGAGATACCAGTTCTCGATGTAGAACGTCGAGGCGATGATCTCCTTGATCTCCGCAGGCAGCGCCGACGTCGGCATCAGCTGCGGCGAGGCGGCGACCAGCGCGCAGAACAGCAGCACCAGAAGCGACGCGGGCAGCAGACGGCGAGCTCGTCGTGCCCAGAACTGTCCGAGCTTCACGGTCCCCGTCGAGACGAGTTCGCGTGCCAGGTGGGAGGTGATCAGGAATCCGGAGATGACGAAGAAGACGTCGACGCCCACATAGCCGCCGCTGAGCCGTGCCGGCCAGAAGTGGTAGAGCACGACGAACAGGACCGCGATCGCGCGGAGTCCCTGGACGTGCGGGATGAACCGAGACTGCGCGGCGTGCTCCGGTGAACGCTCACGGCGAAGACGGGCACGGGTGGGCGTAGTGGTATCGGCTTGCACCATACGACGATAGCGCGGATGCTCGGAGGTTCCCGCGACCGGCAGGGCTCCGCCGGATGTGGAAACCGGTGCTCAGGAGAGGTGCGTGATGCGGCCGGCGAGGACCGTCGCCGACACTCTCATCCCACGAAGTGCGGCGGCGGGGGCGGTGTGCGGGTCGGCATCGCAGAGGACGATATCCGCCGGTTCTCCCGGACGCACCGACGACCGCATGCTCGCCTGCAGGGCCTCATCGACGCTGAGCCTCTCCTCCGGATGCCACGGCTCCCGAATGTCGTCGGTCCGCGTCACCGCTGCGGCGATGGCCTGCCACGGGTCCAGTGGCGCCACCGGCGCATCCGAGCCGAAGCGCAGCTCGACCCCGGCTCTGCGGAGAGAGGCGAGCGGGTAACCCATCGCCGTCTGCCGGTCCCAGTAGCCGTCCACCAGGTCGCGGTCGTCGAGCGCATGCTGCGGCTGCACGCTCGCGATCACGCCGAGACGGGCGAAGCGCGCGAGGTCGGCGTGCCGCACCAGCTGAGCGTGCTCGATCGTGCCGGTCGCCCCGGACACGGTGAATGCGTCGAGTGCCGTCGTCGCAGCACGGTCGCCGATGGCGTGCACCGCAGCCGACAGCCCCGCTCCCGTCGCACGGACCAGGAGTTCGACGAGTTCTTCCGGCGCAACGTTGAGCACGCCGAAGTTGGCCTCCTGGCCGGCGTAGGGACGCGAGCACGCCGCCGTGCGGGTTCCGAGCGAGCCGTCCGTGATCACCTTCAGCGGTCCCACCCGCACCAGCCCGGCGCCGTCGACGGGGGCATCCGACGATTGATGGAACTCGCCGGTACGGAGTCCTGCTGTGATGGCGCGATCGAGGTCCAAGGGGTACACGGCGAACTCCACGCGATGCGCTGCGAACCCGGCGGCGACGCGCCGAGGCCAGGCGTCGGCGTTCCACGCCATGTCGAAGTCGACCAGGCCGGTGACGCCGCGCGCTGCGGCCTGCTCCCCCGCGCGATGCACCGCACGATCGCCCCGATCGGGGTCCGCGGCGTTCAGCCGTCGAGAGATCTCGAAGGCGTCCTCCTCGCGGAGCATCCCGTCGGGGCTGGAGAAGCCCTCCCGGCGGAGCGCCGAAGAATTCAGCCACACGCTGTGCACATCCGCGTTGATCAGGTAGGTCGGCTCTTCGCCCGTCCGGGAGTCGAGCAGCTCGAGCCTCGGAGCATCCGCCCACAGGGCGTCTCGAAAGCCGCTGCCCACTCGGCGGCCGTCGGGAAGCGGTACGACCGATGACATGCGTTCGGCGGCTTCGGCCGCTGACCCCACGTCGCCGAGAGGCTCGCGCTCGGCGGCGAGGGCCCACTGAACGGTGTGCACGTGGTTGTCCCAGAGTCCTGGCACGACCCAGCCTCCGCCGGCATCGAGAACATCACCGCGCGCCGGCAGGGCACCCGTCGGTGCGATGTCGGAGATCACTCCGCCGTCGATGTGGATGTCGACCGGCTCATCAGAGAGAAGGAACTCGCGGCCCGGCCCGGCGATGCGGGCACTGCGGATCATTCCGATGCGTGTGCCGAGTGCTGTCACCGCTGCGTCTCGATCCGAGCGTCCTGAGCGCGCCGCATCTCGGCGGCCAGAGCCGGGTTCGAGTAGGGCCCGTCCGAGGAGAGTTCCGTGATCACCGTCTCGATGATCTCCACCGGCTTGTTCTGGCTGAGCTTGCGCTTGGCGACCACTCGGGTGGGCGTCAGCCGGAAGCCGACGGTGCCTGCTGCCATCCGATTCACGAACGCCTCGTCATTGGGTCGTTCCCACATGCGCCTCGGCTCCGGCATCCCGCCCTCGAACCGGTCCACCAGTCGGTCGAGCACGGCGAGGTTCTCGTCGGCGCTGAGGATCTCGGGGATGCCGGCGAGATGAACCGCGGTGTAGTTCCACGTCGGCACCGCCTGCGCGCCGTCGTACCAGCCGGGTGAGATGTAGCCGTGGGGACCCTGGAAGATCACGAGCAGCTCGCGCTCCCCCATGCCGTGGATCAGGTCATCGGGACGGCCGACGTGTCCCACGATGGTGAGGTCGTCGCGTTCCTCGTCGAGCAGAACGACGTAGTGCGAGGCGACCATCCCGTCGGTGCCCGCGCTGACGATCGTCGCCCAGGGGTTCCCGTCGATCACACGGCGGATCTCCGCGACATCGGCAAGGGTGAAACTGGGGTTCTGGCGCATGCTCTCAGCCTATGGGCGAGAGGGGCTCCAAGGACTTCAGCGCTTGCCCGCCACGGGAATCGCCTGCGTCTTCCACTCCTCCCAACCCGGGGTGCCCTGCATGAAGGACTCGACCTCCCCACGGCTCGCGCGCAGCTTGGGATCGTTGTCGAGATACTTCTTCGTCTCGCGGGCAACCAGTCCCGAAAGAATCAACAGGCCGATGAGGTTCGGCAGCGCCATCAGCCCGTTCATCACGTCGGAGAACGCCCAGACCACCCCCAGCTGCACCGTGCAGCCGACGAAGACGACCAGCGAGAACACGATCCGGAACGGCATCACGGCACGACGGCCCAGCAGCCGCTCGATGTTGCGCTCGCCGTAATAGGACCACCCCAGAATCGTCGAGGCGGCGAACATCACCAGGCCGATGGTCACGATGATGTGTCCCCAGTCCCCCGGGAGGCCGTGCGAGAAAGCGGCTCCGGTCATCAGCGCCGGGCTGATCTGCTCGCCCGTCTCGGGATCGATCTGCTTCCAGGTGCCCGTGGCCACGATCACGAGACCTGTGCACGTCACCACGATGATCGTGTCGATGAAGGTCTGCGTCATCGACACGAGCCCCTGGCGCACCGGATGGCTCGTCTTCGCCGCCGCGGCGGCGATGGCCGCCGACCCCATGCCGGACTCGTTCGAGAAGATGCCGCGTGCGACGCCGAACTGGACGGCGATGATGATCGCAGAGCCGGCGAAACCACCGACGGCACTCGTTCCGGTGAAAGCCTCGCTGAAGATCTGCGCGACGGCCGCGGGAAGGGCCCCGACGTTCGCGATCAGGATGTACAGGGCGCCGAGCACGTAGAAGATGATCATGATCGGGACGAACCCGGCCGTCACGCGCCCGATGGACTTGATGCCGCCGACGAGCACCACCATCGCGAACACGGTCAGCACGATGCCGGTGATCCAGGTCGGGACGTCGAAGCTGGACTGCAGGTTCTGCGCGATCGAGTTCCCCTGCGTCATGTTCCCGATGCCGAAGCATGCGATGACGGCGAACACGGCGAACGAGAGGGCGAGGACCTTTCCGAAGGGGCCCGGGATCCCGCGCTCGAGGTAATACTGCGGCCCTCCGGATTTCTCCCCCGCAGCATCGGTGGTGCGAAACCTCACGCCGAGGAAGGCCTCCGAATACTTCGAAGCCATGCCCAGCAGGCCGGTCACCCACATCCAGAACAGAGCGCCGGGGCCGCCGATACCGATCGCGGTCGCCACGCCGACGATGTTCCCCGTTCCGACCGTGGCGGCCAGCGCCGTCGTCAGTGCCTGGAACTGGGAGATATCACCATCGGACCCCGGGTCCTTGCGCGTGAGCAGGCCGAGACGGAGTGCGGAACCCAGGCGGATGAACTGCAGCCCGCCCAGCCGGATCGTCAGGTACAGACCCGTTCCCAGCAGCAGCGGGATGAGGACGAACGGCCCCCAGATGACGCCGCTGATCGTCTCGAGGATGATCTGCAATCCGGTGAGGTCCATGTCGACTCCTGTCTGCGCCGCGGGGCGAAAGTGCTCTCACCTTATTCACAGACAACCCGAGTCACGCGACGACATGACCGCGTGTCCGGAGACGGATGCTCAGGCCTGGCAGCGCGGGCACCAATACAGCTTGCGCGCGCCGATCTCCTCGAGCGCGATCTCAGTGCCGCAGACACGGCAGGGCAGACCCGCCCGGTGATAGACCCAGTGCCGATCATCGCGACTCGCCATGGCCGCACGGTACTGCGAAGGATCCAGATCGTCCATGGTCATCATCTGGCCGGTCTCCACGCCGATCGCCAGGAGACGCACCCAGTCCCGCCACAGCGCACGGACCGCTTCCTCCGGGACGTCGCGACCCGGCGTGTGCGGGTTGAGCCGCTCCCGGAACAGCATCTCCGCACGGTAGACGTTGCCGATTCCGCTGACCACGGACTGATCCATCAGTAGGAGCGCGATGACGGTCTGCTTCTTCCGCACGGCCCGGACGAACCGTTCCTCGTTCTCGATAGGATCGCCGACGAGCGGGTCGGGTCCGAGTCTCGCGACGGTGGCGAGCATCTCCTCCGGTGTCTGCAGCACGCACGCGGTCGGACCGCGCAGATCAGCCGCGGTGATGTCGGTCATCAACCGCAGACGGACCTGCCCCACGATCGGCGGCGGCCATTCGGTTCCCTCGTCGGCGAGTCCCTTGGTCTGCTCGGACATGCGCACGTGCACCCGGGCGCGCCGGGGTGCACCGATGGACGAGAGGGAGTTCTCTCCTGCCTCATCGAGGATCGGAGCGTCGTCTGCGACCAGCGCGTCAAGGTCGGTGCCACGCTGGTTCGTCTGACCCATCCGCCCGTTCGCCGATGCGATCGTCGCATCGGCCTCGATCTCGCCCGCGAAGTCCCAAGCGCCGTAGAGGCCGAGATGCACGCGCAACCACACATCGCCCTCGGCCTCCAGGAACATCTGCTTGCCGACGGCCTGGACGCTCACCGCCTCACGTCCGTCGAGGACGGCGGCTCCTTCAGCGAAGCGCCCTTGCGGACTGGATGCCAGAACGGGCTTGCCGACGAAGTTGCGATCGAACTGGCGCGCAATCCGGTGGACGGAATGCCCCTCGGGCATGTCAGGCCCGAGGATCCGGGAGCAGTGAGCCGTCGAGTTCGTAGGCGGCGATCTGCGCGATGCGGCGAACGTGGCGCTCCTCGTCGCTGAACGGCGTCGAGACGAACCGGTCGATGAAGCTCGTCACCTCGTCGAAGGAGTGCTGGCGGGCGCCGATCGCGATCACGTTCGCATCGTTGTGCTCACGGGCGAGTTCGGCGGTGGAGAGGTTCCAGACGAGGGCGGCCCGGATGCCCTGCACCTTGTTCGCCGCGATCTGCTCGCCGTTGCCGGACCCGCCGAAGACCACGCCCAAAGCGTCGATACCGGCGCCCTGGTCCGCGACGACCGCTTGCGCCGCGCGGATGCAGAAGGCCGGGTAGTCATCCACCGCGTCGTATTCGATCGGACCGTGGTCGATGACGTCATGTCCGGCAGAGCGCAGGTGATCCTGCAGCTGGGTGGAGAAATCGAGACCGGCGTGATCGGTGGCGATATGGATGCGCATGGGATCCATCCTAGAAGTCCGCAGGCTCCGCCCGCGGCATCAGGGAGCGATACCGGCGGCGGCCGGCTTGAATCCGGCGCGCACGTTCTCGCAGCAGGCCGGTCGGCAGATGTCGAAGCTCGGTCCGAGGCTCGTCACGTGCGCGCGCTCGGATGCCGCTCGACCTTCGAGTCGCTCCTGGATGAGGTCGACGATCCCGGTGACGAACGATGCGGAGACACCCGGCGTCGGCGTACGGATGAAAGCCAGTCCGGCGCCCGCAGCGGCCTCCGCCGCCTCGGTGTCGAGGTCCCACAGCACTTCCATGTGGTCGCTCATGAAACCCACCGGCACCACGACCACCGCCGCCAGCCCGCGCGCAGGAAGCTCGCCGATCACGTCGCAGACATCCGGTTCGAGCCATGGCTGCGTCGCGGGACCCGAGCGGGACTGGTAGACCAGCTCCCAGGCGACGTCGGCCGCGGCCGGAACCGCCTGCGCGACACGGTCCATGACCCAGCCGGCGACGGCCTCGTGCTGCGCCGCGTAGGCCCCGCCCGGTCCGAAGTCCACATCGCGGGGTCCGGAGCGCTGCGCGTCGGCGGTGGGGATGCTGTGCGTGGAGAACAGCACCTGGATCGCGCCGGCGGGGATGCCGTCGGCGAGAAAGCCCTCAACCGCGGTGCGCACGCCGCTTTCGAAGGCGGCGACGAATCCGGGGTGATCGTAGAAGGGGCGGATCTTGTCGATCGTGACTGTCGTGTCGAGGCCGGTCTCCTCCAGGACCTGAGCGAAGTCCTCCCGGTACTGCCGGCAGCTGGAGAACGAGCTGTAGGCGCTGGTGGCGAAGGCGAGAAGCGTGGTGTCCCCCTGCGCCGCGGCCTCGGTGACGGCATCGCTCAGATAGGGCGTCCAGTTGCGGTTGCCCCAGTAGACGGGGAGCTCGATGCGGCGCTCCGCCAGTTCGGCCTCCAGCGCCTGCTTGAGCGCGCGGTTCTGTCCGTTGATCGGACTCACCCCGCCGAAGTGGCGGTAGTGATGCGCGACCTCTTCGAGACGCTCATCGGGGATGCCTCGCCCACGGGTCACGTTGCGGAGGAAGGGGATCACGTCCTCCTGCCCCTCAGGCCCTCCGAAGCCGGCGAGGAGCACACCGTCGTACGCGACGGCGGTGGTCACATAAGGGGCGCCGCCGGCGGCAGCAGGAGAGGCATAAGGAACGGCATCCGAATCGATCGCGGTCACCGTTCCATCCTTCCACCCGAAACCTATGGGTATCCCCTCAGCGCTCGCCCGGCGCAGCTCCTGGCGTAGGCTGTCATGGTTGCCGTCGACGCCAGCCGCGTCTCACTGCGGTGACATCCCCTCACCCCTGGGAGTACAGCTGTGCCTGGAGAGAACCTCACCCGCATCGAAGCGCAGGAGCGCCGCGACGTCATCGACACGCAGTCGTACGAAGTCGCACTCGATCTGACGAAGGGTGCTGAGGTCTTCGGCTCCCGGAGCGTCGTGCGCTTCACCGCGACGCCGGAGAGCTTCACGTTCATCGATCTCATCGCCCGTGAGGTGCGCGAGGTCTCACTCAACGGCGAACTGCTGGACCCGGACGAGGTGTTCGTGGACTCCCGCATCGCGCTCGCCGGCCTGAAGAACGAGAATGTGCTCGTCGTCGACGCCGATTGCGAGTACACGAACACCGGTGAGGGCCTCCACCGCTTCGTCGACCCGGTCGACCAGGAGGTCTACCTCTACTCGCAGTTCGAGGTGCCGGATTCGCGGCGCGTGTTCGCCGTGTTCGAGCAGCCCGATCTGAAGGCCACCTTCCAGTTCACGATCACAGCTCCTGCCGCGTGGAAGGTCGTCTCCAACTCCCCCACGCCCGAGCCGATCGTCCACGACGCGTCGGCCGGTGCCGAGAGCATCGCCACCTGGGGTTTCGAACCCACGCCGCGCATCTCGTCGTACATCACCGCCCTGGTCGCCGGCCCCTACGAGGCCACCTTCTCGGAGCTGACCAGTGCCTCCGGCAAGGTCATCCCGCTCGGCGTCTACGGACGCAAGAGCCTGTGGCAGCACCTGGACGCCGACTACATCTTCGACAAGACGCGCCAGGGTTTCGAGTACTTCGAGACGAAGTTCGGGGTTCCGTACCCGTTCGCCAAGTACGACCAGCTCTTCGTCCCGGAATTCAACGCCGGTGCGATGGAGAACGCGGGGGCGGTGACGTTCACCGAGACGTATGTGTTCCGCAGCAAGGTCACCGACGCGGTAAAGGAGCGCCGGGTCGTCACGATCCTGCACGAGCTCGCGCACATGTGGTTCGGCGACCTGGTCACCATGAAGTGGTGGAACGACCTCTGGCTGAACGAGTCGTTCGCCGAGTGGGCGTCGACGATCGCCACCGCCGAGGCCACCGAGTGGACCGAGGCCTGGACCACCTTCAACGCGATGGAGAAGACCTGGGCCTACCGCCAGGATCAACTTCCGTCGACGCATCCGATCGTCGCCGAGATCAACGACCTCGAGGACGTGCAGGTCAATTTCGACGGCATCACGTACGCCAAGGGCGGGTCGGTGCTCAAGCAGCTCGCGGCCTGGGTGGGCATCGAGGCATTCTTCGCCGGCGTATCCCAGTACTTCCAGAAGCACTCGTGGGGGAACACCGAACTGAGCGACCTGCTGGTCGAGCTGGAGGCGACCAGCGGCCGCGAGCTCAGCACCTGGTCGAAGAAGTGGCTGGAGACCGCCGGGGTCAACACCCTCGAGCCCGTCATCGCCGATGACGCGAACGGCACGATCACTCGTTTCGCCGTGACGCAGACGGCCCCGGCCGACTACCCGACCATCCGTCCGCACCGTCTCGGCATCGGCTTCTACACGCTCCAGGGGGGCGCGCTCGTCCGCAGCCACTACATCGAGGTCGATGTCGACGGCGACCGCACCGAGGTCCCCGAGCTCCACGGGCTGAAGCGGCCCGACCTGGTGCTGCTCAACGACGACGATCTCGCCTACGCGAAGATCCGTCTCGATGAGCGCTCGCTCGCCACCGCGATCGCCCATCTGGCCGACATCAGCGCTCCCCTGGCCCGCTCTCTCGTCTGGGGTGCGGCGTGGGATCAGACGCGCGACGCCGAGAGCGCCGCATCCGACTACATCGACCTCGTCCTCGGCAACATCGGCCGGGAGACCGAGTCGACCACGGTTCGCACGACGCTCGCGCAACTGCGGACCGCCGCCAACCTCTACGTCGCACCGGCGGAGCGCACCGCCGCCCGCCAGAAGATCGCCGACGGCCTGTGGGCCCTCGCCGAGTCGGCAGATGCGGGCAGCGACAGCCAACTGCAGTTCGTGACCGCGTTCGCGAACGCGCTGGTCACCCCGGAGCACGCCGGCATCGTCGGACGCCTCCGCTCTGGCGAGGAGACGCTCCCCGGCCTCGAGATCGACGCCGACCTCAACTGGCAGCTGCTCGTCGGCCTCGCCACCATCGGCGCGACGGATGCGGCATCCATCGACGCGGCGCTCGCCGCGGACAACACCTCCAAGGGCGGCGAGTTCGCGGCGCAGGCGCGTGCTGCTCTTCCGGACGCGGATTCCAAGAGGGCCGCATGGGCCTCGCTCATCGAGCGCGACGACGCACCCAACACGATCGTCCGCGCGGCAGCCCTCGGCTTCGTGCACCCGGCCGGCGTTGGCGTGCTCGGTGAGTTCGTGCCCGCATACTTCGACATGCTTCTGCCGATCTGGGAGTCCCGCAGCTACCAGATCGCCCAGTACCTCATCACCGGGCTGTACCCGACGGCACTCGGGAACGTCGAGCTCCGCGATGCGACTCGTGCCTGGCTCTCCGCGAACCAGGATGCCGCTCCCGCGCTGCGCCGCCTGGTCCTGGAGAACCTGGCGGATGTGGAGCGAGCGCTGGCCGCTCAGGCACGCGACGCCGACGACTGAACCCCGCCTCTCGATCGGGCCTCTGCCGCAGCGCTTCCAGGCTGCGCAGAGGCCTGATCAGTAGGATCGGGAAGTGATGATGATCCCTTTCGAGAACATTCCACCCGCTGACGTCGTACCCACCGAATGGGCCGAAGCACTCGCGGTTCTTGCCCGGATCGGCGGGAGCGCGCTCAACGTCGCGCTCATCATTATCAGTTGCATCATCATCGCGCTCGTCCTGCGCCTGGTGATCCGCCGCGTCGTCCATCGCATCGTCGACACCGCGAAGAGCAAGGCCGCGGTCGACGACACTCAGGCTCTGGAGCGGTCGCCTCTCGCCGACATGCGGCTCGTGCAGCGCACCCGTACTCTCGGCAGCATCCTGCAGAACATCGTCAACGTGATGCTCGTCGTGATCGCGCTCGTGCTGACCGTCAACGCTCTCGACCAGAGTCTGCTCGGCTCGCTCACCCTCCTCACGGCTGCAGTGGGTGCAGGCCTCGGCTTCGGTGCGCAGAACATCGTCAAGGACGTACTCAACGGCATCTTCCTCGTCGCTGAAGATCAGATCGGCATCGGCGACGTGGTCGACCTCGGCCTGGCCAGCGGTGTCGTCGAGCACGTCAGCGTGCGGATCACCCAGGTCCGCGATGTGAACGGCACACTGTGGCACGTGCGCAACGGCGAAGTCACCCGCATCGGCAACATGTCGCAGGGCTGGGCGCGGGCCATCATCGACCTCGGCGTCCCCGCCGACGCCGATCTCGACGTCGTCGAGCAGACCATGCTCGAAACGGCGCAGGGCCTCGCCAAGGATCCGAAGTGGCGCACGCGCATCGTGGAGAAGCCCGAGATCTGGGGACTGGAGTCCATCGACGGCGACGCGCTGGTCGTGCGCGTCGTGATCAAGGCCCGCGCGAACGCGAAGGACGACGTCTCGCAGGAACTCCGCAAGCGCCTGCGGACGGCCCTCTCCGAGAAGGAGATCGCCATCCCGAGCATGGCTGCAGTGGTCCCCACCGGCCTCGAAGGTGCCCAGCGTGTCCGCGGTGCCAACCCGCCGAAGACGCGACCCACCGCCGTCACCGGTGTGCCGACCGTCTCGCGCGGCATCTGGCGCAAGAAAGACACGACCGAAAGAGTCACCGGAGCCGAAGGACACGAAGTGACGTTCTACGACGAGGTCGGCGGCCATGACACGTTCGCGAGGATCGTCGCCGCGTTCTATCGGGGCGTCGCCGATGATCCGGTGCTCAAGCCCATGTACCCCGAGGAAGATCTGGCGCCGGCGGCGGAGCGGCTGACCCTTTTCCTCGCGCAGTATTGGGGCGGGCCGACCACCTACGGCGATACGCGCGGACATCCGCGCCTGCGGATGCGGCACATGCCGTTCCACGTCGACCCGGATGCGCGCGATCGTTGGCTCAGGCACATGCGCAGCGCTGTCGAAGAGGCGAAGTTGTCGCCTCTTCATGAAGCCACGCTTTGGGACTACCTTGAGCGGGCCGCCTATGCCATGGTGAACACATTCGAGCCGTCCGGCATCGGTCCGGTCTCGGACGGTCGCCCGACGCTCGAGACCCGAGCAAGTCAGGATTCAACGGAGACATCATGACGCACCGCCCCGCCTCCCTGTCCACAGACGTCCTCGTCATCGGATGGGGGCTGGCGGGTCTCGTCGCCGCCTGCGAAGCGCTCGTCGCGGGCCGTCGGGTGATCATCGCCGATCAGGAGTCCCGTGCGAACCTGGGCGGTCAGGCCTGGTGGTCCTTCGGAGGGCTGTTCTTCGTCGACTCCCCCGAGCAGCGCCGGATGGGGATCAAAGATTCGCTCGAACTCGCGTCGCAGGACTGGTTCGGGAGCGCCGCCTTCGACCGGCCCGAGGACAAGTGGCCGCGCCGCTGGGCACAGGCCTATCTCGAGTTCGCCGCGGGCGAGAAGCGAGCATGGCTGCGGGAGCGAGGGGTGTCGTTCTTCCCCGTCGTCGGCTGGGCCGAACGCGGTGGTTACGGAGCACTCGGGCCCGGCAACTCCGTCCCCCGCTTCCACATCACCTGGGGCACGGGTCCCGGAATCGTCGCCCCGTTCATCGCGCACGTCGAACAGGCCGAGGCGGAAGGGCGCCTCGTCCTGCTTCCCCGCCACCGTGTGACGGGCCTCGTCGTGACCGACGGTGTGGTCACGGGTGCGCGAGGCAACGTCCTCTCACCGGATGACGCCGCCCGCGGCGCCCCCTCCTCTCGCGACATCGACGCGGACTTCGAGGTCACCGCCGCCGCGACGATCGTGTCATCCGGGGGCATCGGCGGCAACCACGACCTCGTCCGCGCCTCCTGGCCGGACCGGCTCGGTACACCACCGGAGCACATGCTCACCGGTGTTCCCGCCTACGTCGACGGCTCGATGCACGAGGTGAGTGCAGCCGCCGGCGCCCGCCTCATCAACGGGGACCGGATGTGGCACTACGTCGAGGGGATCACCAACTGGGATCCGGTGTGGCCCGCGCACGGCATCCGCATCCTTCCCGGCCCGTCTTCTCTCTGGCTCGATGCAATCGGCGCGCGATTGCCGGTACCGCTGTTCCCCGGCTTCGACACGCTCGGCACGCTGGCGCATCTCCGGCGTACGGGCCACGACCACTCCTGGTTCGTGACCTCCCGGCAGATCGTCGAGAAGGAATTCGCGTTGTCGGGCAGTGAGCAGAACCCCGACCTCACGGGCAAGGATGTGAAGCTGCTGCTGAAGTCGAGGCTGGCGAAGGGACCCACCGGGCCCGTGCAGGCCTTCCTCGACGAAGGCGAGGACTTCATCGTCGAGAACGACCTGGAGACGCTGCTCGAGCAGATGCGTCGTCATCCTGGTGGCGACGTGCTCGACATCGACCGTGTGCGTCAGGAGGTGACGGCCCGCGACCGTGAGATGGAGAACGGCTTCACGAAGGATGCGCAGATCGGAATGCTCCGCTCGATGCGCGCCTACCGGGGTGACAAGCTCATTCGCACTGCGGCGCCGCACCGCCTGCAGGATCCCGCCGCCGGACCGCTCGTCGCGGTGAAGCTGCACGTCCTGACCCGGAAGTCGCTCGGCGGAATCGAGACCGACCTGGACGGTCGTGCGCTCGGGGCTGACGGGACGCCGATCCGCGGACTGTTCGCCGCGGGCGAGGCGAGCGGCTTCGGCGGCGGCGGGGTGCACGGTTACCGTGCGCTGGAGGGGACCTTCCTCGGCGGGTGCCTGTTCTCGGGTCGTCAGGCCGGCCGCGCAGCCACACGTTGAGCCAGAGGACGCTCGATCAGGCGCCGGAACCGGTGCCCCGCACGGCGGTGAGCCCGGTCGAGACGGGCCCTCTGGTCAGCACATGACCGCGCCGGAAGGCGAGCCGCGTCCAGCGGCCGGACTGCGTCACCTCGACCTGTTCCTCACCGGAGATGAATCCGAAGGCGTCGGCGGCGAAGGCGACTCCGCGCGGGAGACCGCTGAGATCCTCGTCCGGCTCACCCCAGATGGCCGCACGCAAGGCACGGACCGCCTCCTCCCCGGCGCCGGGGGTCGCCCCGCGTGCGACCGCGGAGATGCCCCACTGAGCGCGCTGGGCGATCACGGATGCCGGAAGCGTCGTCGACGCCGCCCACCCACCACGTGGCGGCGCGATGCCCGCCCAGGCCGGTGAGAGACCCGTCTCCGGAAGCTCGAGTGCATGCGCATCATCGGACTCCGCGAGCGACGCCACGACGATGTCGCACTCGAGCTCGGGGTCGACGCGGACGATGCGCATCGAGAGAACTGTCGGAGTCTGATCGAAGAGCCCGTGGGGTGCGAGAGCGGCGGACGTCAGCGCGAGCACGCCGTTCGCAGCCTGCAGCCGAACCCCTTCATCTGAAATCCGTTTCGCCCGGCCGACGAAGGTCAGCACGTCACGGGACGTCTCCGGATCGGCGAGAAGGAGATGATGGGGCACGCCCTCTAAACTAGCAACGACAGGCGACGCCTACGGTCGCGGAGAGGAACACATGAGCGCGGACACGCACGCGAGGAACACCGTCGATCGCCTGCTGGACGTGCTCGATCTGGACTTCTCGCAGGCGCGGACCACCGAGGACATCTTCACGGGCACGTCGCATCCGATGCCGACGGGCCGCATCTACGGCGGCCAGGTGCTCGCGCAGAGCCTCATCGCCGCGGAGCGCACCATTCCCGAGAATCGGACCGTGCATTCGATGCACGGCTACTTCCTGAGACCGGGCGATTCCTCGCAGGGCATCACGATCGCCGTGGACCGCATCCACGACGGCCGTTCCTTCTCGACGCGACGCTCGCAGGCCTATCAGAACGGGGTGCCGATCTTCTCGATGATCGCTTCCTTCCAGGACGACGATCCGGGCTTCGAGCACGCGGTGCCGATGCCCGAGGGCGTCCCGGCTCCGGACACCCTCTCCCCCGACGAAGACCGTGTCGTCGGCCTGCCCGATGCAGTGCTGCGGATGCTCAGCGAGCGGGCCGCCGACATCCGCCATGTCGATTCGCCGCTGTACCTTCCGAGCGACGACGAGCGCGTTCCGCACCAGGGAGTATGGATGCGGATGCGGGCCTCTCTTCCCGATGATCCGGTGCTGCACCGCGCGGCGCTCGCGTACCTGAGCGACATGACCATCCAGGAGTCGATCCTGCGCGCCCATGGTGCGTACTGGTCGCTTCCTGGGCTCAAAGTCGCCAGCCTCGACCATGCGATGTGGTGGCACCGTCCGGCACGTGTCGATGAGTGGCTTCTCTACGTGCAGGAGTCACCCAACGCCCGAGGCGGCCGCGGACTCGCGACGGGTCGGATCTACACCGAGGACGGCACGCTGGTCGCGAATGTCGCGCAGGAGATCATGGTGCGGGTGCCGGAAGCACCGTAACCCGTTCGGCGGTCAGCGACGGATGTACTCGATCGGCGGGCCGATGAACGGCTCCCACGCGTCCCGCATCTCGTCGCTGAGGCGGGTCGGCCGGCCTGTGCCGGCGTCCACGAGCACGATGATGGCTGTGGATCGTGCGTAGATCACCCGCTCCGGGAATGACGGGTCGTTGTGTACTTCGTAGCAGACCTCGATGCTGGAGCCGCCGAGCTTGCCGAACCACATCTGCACCTCGAGCGGATGCCGCTGGTACGGCACCGGAGCGAGGTATTCGATCTCCTGGCGGGCGATGAGGGTGAGGATGCCCACGTCAATGCCCGAGTCGAGCACCGCCGTCGACGGCGCCTCCTCGCCGGGCCCGGCCCGCCAGAAGGCGCGCACGCGCGCCTCCTCGAGCAGCTTGAGCATCGAGGTGTTGTTGACGTGATTGAACGCGTCGAGATCTCCCCAGCGCAGGTGGATGGGGATGTGCAGCCTGCCCTCAGCCGGCGAGGCTGCACCTGACCGCGGATCAGTCACGAGTGAGCTTGCGGTGAGTCGAGCGGTGCGGCTTGGCGGCATCCGCACCGAGACGCTCGATCTTGTTCTGCTCGTACGCGTCGAAGTTACCCTCGAACCAGTACCACTGGTCGGGGTTCTCGTCGGTGCCCTCGTAGGCGAGGATGTGAGTCGCGATGCGGTCGAGGAACCACCGGTCGTGGGTGATGACCACGGCACAGCCGGGGAACTCGAGCAGCGCATTCTCCAGCGAGCTCAAGGTCTCGACATCGAGGTCGTTGGTGGGCTCATCGAGCAGCAGCAGGTTGCCGCCCTCCTTGAGGGTGAGGGCGAGGTTCAGGCGGTTTCGCTCACCACCGGAGAGGACGCCGGCCTTCTTCTGCTGGTCCGGTCCCTTGAACCCGAACTTCGAGACGTACGCGCGCGACGGGATCTCGGTCTTACCGACGGTGATGTAGTCGAGTCCGTCGGACACGACCTCCCACAACGTCTTGTTGGGATCGATGTTCGAGCGGGACTGGTCGACGTAGCTGATCTTTACGGTCTCGCCGATCTTGAGGTCGCCGCCGTCCAGCGGCTCCAGCCCCACGATCGTCTTGAAGAGCGTGGTCTTGCCGACGCCGTTCGGGCCGATGACGCCGACGATGCCGTTCGGCGGCAGACTGAAGCTGAGACCGTCGATGAGCGAACGGCCGTCGAAGCCCTTCTTCAGCTTCTTCGCCTCGATCACGATGCCGCCGAGTCGGGGACCCGCGGGGATCTGGATCTCGTCGAAGTCGAGCTTCCTGGTCCGCTCGGCCTCGGTCGCCATCTCCTCGTAGCGAGCGAGTCGGGCCTTGGACTTGGTCTGGCGGCCCTTCGCGCTGGAGCGCACCCACTCCAGCTCTTCCTTGAGACGCTTGGCGAGCTTGGCGTCCTTCTTGCCCTGAACCTCCAGGCGCTCGCCCTTCTTCTCCAGATATGTCGAGTAGTTGCCCTCGTAGCCGATCAGCCGACCGCGGTCGACCTCGGCGATCCACTCGGCCACGTGGTCGAGGAAGTACCGATCGTGGGTGATGGCGATCACGGCGCCCTTGTAGGCCTGCAGGTGCTGCTCGAGCCAGAGCACACTCTCCGCGTCGAGGTGGTTCGTGGGCTCATCCAGAAGCAGCAGATCCGGCTTCTGGAGAAGCAGCTTGGCGAGGGCGACACGGCGTTTCTCGCCACCCGAGAGCGGCCCGATGGCGGCATCCGCGGGCGGGGTGCGCAGTGCGTCCATGGCCTGGTCCAACTGGGAGTCGAGATCCCAGCCGTCGGCGGCGTCGATCTCCTCCTGGAGCGTTCCCATCTCTGAAAGGAGCGCGTCGAAATCGGCGTCCGGATCGGCCATCAGCGCGGAGATCTCGTTGAAGCGGTCGAGCTTGGCCTTGATCGCGATGCCCTCCTGGATGTTCTCGATCACCGTCTTCGACTCGTCGAGCTCGGGCTCCTGCATCAGGATCCCGACCGTGAAGCCGGGCGAGAGCTTGGCCTCGCCGTTGGAGGGGGTGTCGAGTCCCGCCATGATCTTCAGGATCGTCGACTTACCGGCGCCGTTCGGACCGACCATGCCGATCTTCGCGCCGGGGAGGAACGCCATCGTCACGTCGTCGAGGATGAGCTTCTCGCCCACCGCCTTGCGGGCACGGACCATGGAGTAGATGTACTCTGCCACCGAAAACGCTCCTTCTATGTCGTCGAAGATCGACACTCCAGCCTACCGGCCTCCGCTGTCCGCACCTGCCGGACCGAGTGGCCCCATCGGGATCGGGGCCAGGCCCGCGCCGAGGTCACCAGTCGATCGGTCGCGTGGCTCCGACGAGGCAGCGCCCTTCGGCGAGCTGTGCCATCACGGCGGTGACCGGCTCTCCGGTCGACGGTCCCACCTGTCCGACCAGGCAGTGCGCATCGCCCCAGCGGACGGAGAACTGCAGGCTCTCCACCGCATTGCCGACCGTTGTCTCATCCGGCGTGACCTGCATGAGCGCACGATCGAATCCGACGGCCACCAGAGCGTCGATGTACGCCCGGCCCGATGCCCGCTGTTCCGATGCCCACACCTGCTGCGTGACAGCGGTGAAGACCGGCAGGTTGGCCTCGGCCGTGCCCGCTGGGTCGTAAACCGGGGCCTCGGGCGCCGCCGTCGCGGTCGGCACGCTCTCGGCGGGCTCGGGGCTCCTCGACGGATTCGGCGAGGGACTGCATGCGGTGAGCAGCATCGCGACAGCCGCTGCGGTCAGTACGCCCCGGGTCGTGCGCGAAACAGGGGCGTTCGGTCGTCGGAGCACGATCCGAGTCTACGGGTCGGGCTCCGACGACCGCCTGTGGCGACAACGGCGCTGAACGCTCGGACGGAGGCCTGGTTCGCTCGTGATCGCTCAGTAGGGTGTCGTCTCAGCATCGGCCAGGTCCGGCGCCGCCTCCGGAGTCGTCCACACGGCTGAGTTCAACGCCATCGCCTCGTCAGGATCGACGGCGTTCTCCTCCTCCTCCTCCTGCCCGGCGTTCGCTTCGGCCGCCACCTGCGCACGGTTCTCGGTCGACGCGGAGCGCGCGGCGCGAGCATACGCCGCCGTCCCCCATCGAAGATCGTGGCCAATGGTGTCCGCATCGATGTCGACGCTCGTGCCGTGCTTGCCGTTGGCCTCCCAGTTGCGGATCTTCAGACGTCCGGTCACGATGACGCTGTCCCCCGAGCGCAGCGACGCCTTCGCGTGCTCGGCCAGTTGCCGGAACGCCGCGATCGAGTACCAGTTGGTACTCGTCTCGATCCACTGCTGGGTCGAGTTGTCGAACCTTCGCTGAGAACTCGCCACCCGGAAGTTTGTCACGGGGATCCCACTGGGCGTGCGACCCAGTACCGGGTCTGTGGCGACGTTTCCGATGATCGTCAGCGTGTCGGTCATTTCCTTCTCCTCTGCATGCCCGGGTCGATCGCCCGGATCGCTCCAGGATGCGCCTACGCCGACGGGGACGAACGCGCCGAACCCGGGAACCGTGCACTCTTCATCCCAGCCGCAGAGTCGTGCAGGAAGAGTCAGCAGAAGCGCCTGAATCGGTATCGGCGCCAATGTCGGTGGTCGCTCATATGTTCGAATCAGAAAGGAGATTCCGATGTCCGACAACCTGATCACGTCCCTGCCCGAGGTCCCCTATGCGACTCCCCGCCTCGCCAGCGCGCGCGAGAAGCTCGTTCGAGCGGCTGACCATCTGTGGCGGGTCCAGGACGCGAACGGCCGAATCCTCGGCCATCTGCGCATCGTCGCCGACCCGCTCGGGCTTCGTTACCGCGCCGAGCGACTGCACCTCGCCACCGGGACGTTCCGAATCGTCGGCGAGTTCTGGCGCCCTGACGATGCGGTCGCGGTGCTGCGCTACGCGTGAGACGGTCATGCCGAGCACTGGTGCGCGACTCAAGGCGATGCAGGCCTGGCATCGTCATCAGAACTTCGTGCGTATGGTCGATCACCTGCGGACGCACCCCTGTGTCGACTGCGGAGAGACGGACCCGGTCGTGCTCGATTTCGATCACCTTCCTGGCCTGCCCAAGAAGTTCGAGGTCGCGCGAGCGGTCAATGCTTCGACGCGCGCATGGTCGACGATCGCCGCCGAGATCATGAAATGCGAGGTCGTGTGTGCCAACTGCCACAGACGCAGGACTGCACGAAGAGGCGGCCATCGGAAGTATCTGCTCGCCATCGGACTCCCGGTTCCCGCACCTTCGCGCGTCGAGGTCCTCTGCGACAAGGTGCCGCACGGGGGTGGAACCAAGGGCAGGCGAGGATGCCGATGCGAGCTTTGCCGGGAGAGAAGGAAGGCGTACGCCCGGGAATTGCGCAGCGCAGCCGCCCAGCGACGGAATCTGGGCCTGCGTGACACCGAGGAACTCGAAAATGTCGGTAATCTGGAAGGCGACCCCCAGTAGCTCAGCGGAAGAGCATCGATCTTCTAAGTCGCCGGTCGCACGTTCGAATCGTGCCTGGGGGACCACAAGGGCGATGTCTGCGCCGTCGATAGGATGGCGTCATGGTATCTGCGTCCGAGAATGATCGACTCGTCTGGATCGACTGCGAGATGACGGGGCTCGATCTCCAGGTCGATGAGCTCGTCGAGATCGCCGTCGTCATCACAGATTTCGAACTCGAACCCGTCGATCCTGGGTTCCAGATCGTGATCCGACCGAGCGACGCGGCACTCAGCAACATGAACGACTTCGTGACGAAGATGCACGAGAGCTCGGGGCTCATCGAGGAGATCCCGCTCGGCGTCTCCCTCGCTGAAGCCGAGGCGCAGACTCTCGCTTACATCAAGCGGTTCGTCCCGTTGGAGCGCAAGGCTCCTCTCGCCGGCAACACGATCGGCACCGATCGGATGTTCCTGGCAAAGTACATGCCGCAGATCGACAACTGGCTGCACTACCGCAACGTCGACGTCTCCAGCATCAAAGAACTCTCCCGTCGCTGGTATCCGCGGGTGTTCTTCCAGGCCCCGGCGAAGGACGGCGGGCACCGCGCACTGGCGGACATCCTCGAGTCGATCAGAGAACTGCGCTACTACCGCGAAGCAGTCTTCGTCACCGAGCCCGGACCCTCCAGCGATCAGGCACGAGAGATCGCCGCGCGCACCGTGTCGGAGTTCGCCCCGAACGTGTAATAGAATCGTCTGGTTGCCTTCTCCGGCAGGCACATGGTGGCTATAGCTCAGTTGGTAGAGCACCGCGTTGTGGTCGCGGGGGTCGCGGGTTCGAGCCCCGTTAGCCACCCCAATACATGAAGAGGTCCGAACCGTGGGGTTCGGGCCTCTTCTGCTTCCGGCACCGTCGCGAGGCGAGTCCGCCACGACCGTAGACTGTCGAGGTGTCGCTGACGGTCTGGCTCTCTCTCCTCACGGCTTGCGTGGTGATCAGCTTCACTCCCGGCGCCGGCGCCATCAACACCATGTCGAATGCCCTCAGCCACGGCTGGCGCCGCTCGATCTGGGGCGTGATCGGCCAGCAGCTGGCGCTCATCGTGCACGTCGTGATCGTCGCGGCGGGCGTCGGCCTGATCGTCTCCAGTTCGGAGATCCTTTTCAACGCCATCCGTTACTCGGGCGCCGCGTACCTCGTGTACCTCGGCATCCGGCTCATCCTGGCCCGGCCCGTGATACCGGCCGAGGACGAAACCGCGGCCGCCGTCTCCCGCGAGGGTCGCTGGTCGATGATCCGGCGGGGATTCTGGGTCAATCTGCTCAACCCCAAGGCGATCGTGTTCTTCCTCGCCTTCATTCCCCAGTTCGTCCGTCTGGACGAACCACCCCTTCCCCAGTACCTCACCCTGATCGGCACCGTGATCCTCGTCGACGTGATCGTCATGTGGGGCTTCTTCGCCTCCGCGGCGCGACCGTTCCGCCGGCTCACGCAATCGCCGCGGGGTCAACGGACACTCAACTCCGTGTTCGGCGCCCTGTTCATCGCTGTCGCCGCGCTGCTGGTGTTCGTGCACTGAGGATCTTCGGGACTCCGCTCTCCCCATAGGCTGGGCTGTGATGAACATGGATGCCGCCGCCTTCGAGGAACTCGTCATCGACGAGCTCGATCGCCTGCCCGACGACATGGTGGACGGCCTTGAGAACGTGATCTTCGTGGTCGAGGATCGCCCGGAGGACGGCAGCCTCGACCTTCTCGGTCTCTACGATGGTCTGGCCCTCACCGAACGCACCCAGTACGGGATGGGCGAACTCCCGGATCGCATCATCGTGTATCGGGAGCCCCATCTGGAGGCGTGCGATGACGAGGACGAACTCCGCGACGAAGTGCACACCACACTGGTTCACGAGATCGCGCATTTCTACGGGATCGATGACGACCAGCTGCACAACCTGGGGTGGGCATGAGCCGGCCGTCGATTTCTCCGGACATCCGGGAGACCACTGACCTCTCAGCCGCGCCGCTGGAGCCGTGGCAGGTCGTCGTCTGGAACGACCCGGTGAACCTGATGAGCTACGTCGTGCGGGTCTTCCGAATGTATTTCGGGTATTCGATGGAACGGGCGACCGCCCTGATGCTGGCGGTGCACAACGACGGACACGCCATCGTCGCGACCGGTCCGCGAGAGACCATGGAAGTGCACGCCCAGGCGATGCACGACTATGGACTGTGGGCGACGGTGAGAAAGGCCCCGCTGTGAAGGAACGGACCATTCAGCTCTCCATCGCCCGTCTCGAGGGAAACCACCTGTCACGTCTCGTCGACGACTTCGTCGAGCTCGTCGACACCGGGCGTGACACGAGCGATCCGGCGATCGCCCGTCTGACGCCGAACGCCTATCCGGAAGACGTCGACGCATCGCGTGGCTTCGCGGACAGCACTCGGGACGACCTCCTCGATCGCAGAGTCACCGATGCGGCGACCGTCCGGTCGGCCCTCGAGGGATTCGACGTCGACGTCGATTCCCTCGCCGAGGAAGAGGCGCTCGCGCCTCGCGATGTCATCATCCGCGCTGCCGACATCGATGCTTGGCTGCGTACACTGACAGCGCTCCGGCTTGTCATCGCGGATCGACTGGAGATCACGGACGATGACCAGAACGACCCGGACGACCCGCGCTACGGCGTCTACACCTGGCTCGGCTACCGGCTGGAAGGTCTGATCCAGGCCGCGGACGATCTGGACTGAGCACACCCGAGGTCAGGGAATCTCGACGATCCGCGTCGCGAGCGTCCGTGGCGCATCGCGCTCGATGTGGCGACGCTCCTGGGCCGCCCACCGGTCCCAGTGCGGCCGATACGTGTCGCCGTCGCGCCGGAGCGCGCGTGACTTGCGCGAATGATCCGGAGCATCCACCCACACCCTGACGTCGGCGAGCTGGGCGGTCAGGGGTGTGAGGGAACCGCTCCCCTCGATGATGACCCCGAGCGCCGGATCCACGGCATGGCTCTCGGCATCCGCCTCGGCCTCCCAGTCCCACCGTCGCCAGGTGCCCAGGAGACCGCGGCCGTGCGGTCTGAGAATCCATTCGGCGGCGCGCTCGACCCCGGCGTCAAGACCGTCCCAACCCGGGTAGATCGAGTCCAGCGCGATCAACTGCACTCGGCCGGCCATCGGCCACCGCCGGAGCAGGCGTTGTGCGAGCGAGGTCTTGCCGGCACCACTGCATCCGTCGATGAGCACCACCGGATTGCCAGCAGCCAGGGCCTTCACATCGTCTGCGATCAGTGCCGCGGCGTGCTCCAGAGCGGCCGCGACGGGGTCGTCACTTCTTGAGTGCACGGATGATGCGTGTGATCGCCCGTCCTGCGACCCAGACGAAGGGGATCGCGACGGCGAGCAGCGAGACGAAGTTCGGCTCGAATCGCAAGCCCTCCTCGCGGCGGACGTAGACCCCCAGCGGGATCGCGATGCCGCCGCCTCCGCCACCCTCGCCCTCCGCGGCGCCGTCGGCACCACCTGATCCGCCGCCGAATCCGGTGCAGGTCAATGCGACAGGAGTGAACTCCGCGCCGTCAACCGTCTGCGTGTTTCCGTAGGCGCTGTTCACGCCGAAGGATCCGGCGTTCTTCCCGAGTTCCAATGCGATGTTGGGCATGAACCCACGCTAACCCACGACCGGGCCGCTCGGAACGTCAATCCAGTCCGTGAGCCTTCGGATGCTGCGCGGCGCCGCGCTCTTCGCCGCGCCCCAGATGGCGCGCCCTGGTGATCGTGGCGTTGCCGAAACGCGCGACCGCGTCGTCGACCGCGCCCTCGACGCGTCGCCAGTCCTCGTCGTCGTCCCAGAGGCCCATCACGCTGCCACCCGCCGGGCGGAGGTTCTCGGCTCTCACACCGACCAGGCGAACCGGATCACGACGATCGATCTGTTCGAAGAGCGCCTGCGCGGCTTCTCCGATCCGCTGACCCACAGCGGTGGCCTCGGGAAGCGTCTGCGATCTGCTGAGAGTGCGGAAGTCGTCGAAGCGGATCTTGATGGCCACCGTCCCCGACTCCCAGTCCGCGCGCCGAAGCCGGGCGGCGACACGATCGGCCAGCCTCAGCAGCTCGGCACGGAGGTACACGCGATCGATGACGTCGTGATCGAAGGTCTCCTCGTGCCCGATGCTCTTCTCCACTCGCTCCGTCTCGATGGGTCGCGCGTCTTCGCCCCACGCCAGCTGCGTCAGACGGGCACTGAGAGCCGCACCCACCGCCCGATCGAGCATCTCCCGGGAAGACTCGCGGATGTCGCCGATGGTGCGGATGCCGCGGCCCTCCAGCGCCTCTGCGGCCTTCGGCCCCACGCCCCACATGGCCCGCACCGGGCGCGGTGCCAGGAAATCAAGCGTGTCGGCGGCGGCGACCACCAGCATCCCGTCGGGCTTCGCGATCGTCGACGCCATCTTCGCCACGTGCTTCGTCGCGGCGACTCCGACACTGCAGGTGATCCCGACCTCCGCCTGCACGCGTTCCCGGATGAGCTGAGCGATTCGCGCGGGGCTCCCCCACAGCCGACGCACTCCCTGCACGTCAAGGAACGCCTCGTCGACCGACAACGGCTCGACGAGCGGCGTGAACGACTCGAAGATCTCCATCACCTGTCGGGAGACCTCGTGGTACCGGTGGAAATGCGGCAGCACGATGCGGGCTGAAGGGCACAACCGCAGCGCCTGCGACACCGGCATGGCCGCACGCACGCCGTAACGCCGGGCCTCGTAGGAGGCACTGGAGACGACGGAGCGCCCGTCCGGCGCACCGATGATCAGCGGAAGCCCGCGAAGCGCCGGATCGTCGAGCACCTCGACCGCCGCGTAGAACGCGTCCATGTCGACGTGCAGGATGCGGGTGCCCGTGTCGTCGGCACCGTCGGAGGATACGACGCGCCCTCTGCCGTCACCGTGTCCCATGTGCCCATTCTCTCCCGGACCTCGGACACGAGGTCCGGGAGGAGCGGTCAGTCCGCGGAATCCCTATGCTTCGGGTTCACCGGCGCGAGCCAGGACCAGCTCGCGCACGCGAGCCGCATCCGCCTGACCCTTCATCGCCTTCATGACAGCGCCGATGACTGCACCGGCCGCCTGTACCTTGCCGTCGCGGATCTTCGCCATCACGTCCGGCTGGCTCGCCAGGGCCTCATCGATGGCCGCGATCAACGCGCCATCATCGGAGACGACAGCAAGACCACGTGCATCGACGACCTGCTGCGGCGTCCCCTCGCCCGCGATGACGCCCTCGAGCACCTGACGGGCAAGCTTGTCGGTGAGCGTGCCCGCCTCCACGAGCTGCTGAAGGGCGGCCACATCTGCCGGGCTGACCAGCTCGGCGGCATCCTTGCCCTGCACATTCGCGGTGCGGGTGATCTCACCGGTCCACCATTTGCGCGCCGCGGCGGGAGTAGCCCCGGCGGCGATGGTCGCCTCGACCTCGCCGACCAGGCCGTTGTTGCGGACGTCCTGGAACTCCTTGTCCGTGAAGCCCCACTCGGTCATCAGGCGACGTCGACGGGCGACGGGCTGCTCGGGCAGAGCCGCACGCAGTTCCTCGATCAGCTCGGCCGGTGGCTGCACGGGGAGCAGATCCGGTTCCGGGAAGTAGCGGTAGTCGTCGGCATCCGACTTCGGGCGACCAGGAGATGTGGCGCCGGTGTCCTCATGCCAGTGCCGCGTCTCCTGCCTGATCGTGCCGCCGTCCGCGAGAATCTGCGCCTGACGCTGGATCTCGTACTTGACGGCGCGTTCGACGGAGCGCATCGAGTTGACGTTCTTCGTCTCGGTGCGGGTGCCGAGCGGGGCCGGCTGCTCGCCTTCGGCGGCTCGGGGGCGCAGCGACACGTTCGCGTCGCAGCGCAGGTTGCCGCGTTCGAGGCGGGCCTCGGAGATCCCGAGGCTGCGCACGATGTCTCGGATGGTCTGGACATACGCCTTCGCGACCTCGGGGGCGCGGTGGTCGGTGCCGAAGATCGTCTTCGTGACGATCTCGACGAGGGGCACACCGGCGCGGTTGTAGTCGACGAGCGAGTACTCGGCACCCTGGATGCGACCGGTCGCGCCGCCCATGTGGGTGAGCTTGCCGGCGTCCTCCTCCATGTGCGCGCGCTCGATCGGAATCTGCACGATCGTGCCGTCCTCGAGCTCCACCTCGACCGAGCCCTCGAACGCGATCGGCTCGTCGTACTGCGAGATCTGGTAGTTCTTGCCGAGGTCGGGGTAGAAGTAGTTCTTACGGGCGAAGCGGCTCGACTCGGCGATCGAGCAGCCGAGGGCGAGACCCAGGCTGATCGACGAGCGGATCGCCGTCTCGTTCACGACCGGCAGCGAACCGGGAAGGCCCAGGTCGACCGGTGCGATGAGCGTGTTCGGATCGGCCGCGTGGTACAACTCGTTCGCTGGGTTCGGCGCATCCGAGAACATCTTCGTGTTCGTGTTGAGCTCGACGTGCACCTCGAAGCCGAGCACGGGCTCGAACAACTCGAGCGCCAAGGCGTAGTCCATGAGCTTGGTGGCGGCCATCAGCGGGTTCCTCCCGTGAGCTGGGGTGCGCGATTCAGGAGCGGGGCGCCCCACGAGTCGAGCAGTACTGCCTCGAGCGCAGCGCCGACCTTGTACAGACGGGCGTCCTCGCGTGCCGGAGCGATGAACTGGATGCCGACGGGCAGGCCGTCCTCGGAGGCGAGGCCCGAAGGGATCGAGATGCCCGGGACCCCGGCGAGGTTCACCGGGATCGTGGTGATGTCGTTCAGGTACATCTTCAGCGGATCATCGACCTGCTCGCCGATCTTGAACGCGGTGGTCGGCGCCGAAGGTGTCGCGATGATGTCCACATCGGCGAAGGCATTCGCGAAGTCCTGCTGGATGAGCGTCCGGACCTTCTGCGCACTGCCGTAATAGGCGTCGTAGTAACCGGCCGACAGGGCATAGGTGCCGAGGATGATGCGGCGCTTGACCTCGTCGCCGAAACCGGCGTCGCGAGTCGCCGACATGACGTCCTCGACCGTGGGGTTGCCGTCGGGGGTGACACGCAGCCCGAATCGGACCGAATCGAACTTCGCCAGGTTGCTCGAAGCCTCCGCCGGGAGGATCAGGTAGTACGCGGCCACGCCGAACTCGAAGTGCGGTGCGCCGATCTCGACGATCTCCGCGCCCTGCGCCTCCATCAGCGCGAGTGCGCTGCGGAACGATGCGGCGACGCCCGGCTGGAAGCCGCTGTCCGGAAGCTCACGGATGACGCCGACCTTCAGGCCCTTGAGCACGTCTCCTCTGGCGCCCTCACGAGCGGCTTCGGCGAACGACGGCCAGGCGTCACGCAGCGAGGTCGAGTCCTTCGGGTCGTACCCGCCGATCGCGTCGTGCAGCAGTCCCGCGTCGAGCACGGTGCGGGTGACGGGTCCGACCTGGTCGAGGCTCGAGGCCAGGGCGATGGCGCCGTAGCGGCTGACGCCGCCGTAGGTGGGCTTGACGCCGACCGTTCCGGTCACGTGTGCGGGCTGGCGGATGGATCCGCCGGTGTCGGAGCCGAGGGCGAGCGGGGCTTCGAAGGCGGCGACGGCAGCCGCGGAGCCACCGCCGGAACCACCGGGGATCCGGTCGAGATCCCAGGGGTTGCGAGTGGGGCCGTATGCGGAGTGCTCGGTGGAGGAGCCCATCGCGAACTCGTCCATGTTGGTCTTGCCGAGCGGGATCAGCCCTGCTGCGCGAGAGCGGGCGACCACGGTGGCGTCGTAGGGCGAACGATATCCCTCGAGAATGCGCGAGCCGCTGGTCGTCGGCTGGTCGGTCGTGACCAGGACGTCCTTGATGGCGAGCGGGACGCCGGCGATCGGTCCGAGCTGCTCGCCTGCTGCGCGGCGCGCGTCGATCGCGGCGGCAGCGTCGAGCGCGTGCTCGTTGATGTGCAGGAAGGCGTGGACGTCGCCGTCGACGGCGGCGATGCGGTCGAGGTGCGCCTGCGTCGCCTCGACGCTGGAGACCTCTCGCGAGGCGAGCTTGTCGGCGAGCTCCGCTGCGGTCAGGCGGATGATGTCGCTCACTGCTCTTCTCCCAGGATCGCGGTGACGCGGAAGCGGCCGTCGGCCTGATCCGGTGCGTTCTGCAGCACCTGCTCGTGCGTGAGCGGCTGCCCGACGACATCGGGACGGAAGACGTTGCTCAGCGGGATCGGATGACTCGTCGCGACGATGTCGGCGGTCGCCACCTGCGACACCTTCGCGATGTTGTCGACGATGGCGTCGAGCTGGCCGGTGAGCCGCGACACCTCGTCGTCGTTCAACTGGATGCGCGCGAGCACGCCGAGATGGCGCACAAGATCAGGGGTGATTTCAGACACGTCTCTAGTCTAGGCGTCGCTTCTCACCGCCCTTTCCGCCCGGCCTATGCTGGGCGGGTGACGACGTTCGAGCCTCCGCGCCCCTGGGTCAGAAGCTACGCCCCCGGCGTTCCGGAAGACCTCTCCCCCGTCGACGGCTCGCTGGTCGACATCGTGGCGGCATCCGCTCGGGACTATCCGGATGCTCCCGCTCTGCAGTTCTTCGGCCGGGAGACCACCTACGCCCAGCTGCAGGAGGCGATCGATCGCGCGGCATCCGGTCTGCGCGATCTCGGCGTGCGCGCCGGCGACCCGGTGGCGATCGTGCTGCCGAACTGCCCGCAGCACATCGTCGCGTTCTACGCCGTGCTGCGCCTCGGCGCCGTGGTCGTGGAACACAACCCGCTGTACACGCCGCGCGAGTTGCGCAAGCAGTTCGAGGACCACGGAGCGCAACACGCGATCGTGTGGAACAAGGTCGTCGGAACGGTGCAGGAGTTCCCCGCCGACCTTGTCGTGTCGAACCTCATCTCCGTCGACGTGACCCGGGCGATGCCCCTCCTCACCCGCGTCGCGCTCCGACTGCCCGTCGCGAAGGCGCGGGAGTCGCGCGCCGCCCTGACCGAGAAGGTGCGCGGCACCGTGACCTGGGATGCCCTGGTGTCATCCGCTCCGCTCCCGGCGCCGCACCCGAAGCCGCAATCGGACGACCTCGCGATCATCCAGTACACCTCGGGCACCACCGGCGCGCCGAAGGGCGCCTCCCTCACCCATCGGAATCTGCTCGCCAACGCTGCGCAGGCGCAGGCGTGGGTGCCGTCGATCCAGCGCGGCAGGGGGTGCGTCGTCTACGCGGTACTCCCGATGTTCCACGCCTACGGGCTCACGCTGTGCCTCACGTTCGCGATGTCGATGGGAGCCCGCCTGGTGCTCTTCCCGAAGTTCGACCCTGATCTCGTCCTCGACGTCGTGAAAAAGCATCCGGCGACCTTCCTGCCGCTCGTGCCGCCGATCGCCGACCGCCTGCTGGCCGCCGCGGAGAGCAAGGGTGTCTCCCTTGACGGGATCGAGGTGGCGATCTCGGGCGCGATGGCGCTCCCTCACGCCCTCGTGGTGCCGTTCGAAGAGGCGACCAACGGCTACCTCGTCGAGGGCTACGGGCTCAGCGAGTGCTCTCCCGTGCTGATGGCGAACCCGGTCGCGGAGAACCGCGTTCCCGGCACGGTCGGACTTCCGCTCCCTGGGACGGAGTGCCGGGTGGTCGACCCGGATGCGCCGACCGTCGATGTACCGGCCGGAACCGCCGGCGAACTGATCGTCCGCGGTCCGCAGGTCTTCTCCGGCTACTACGGCAAGCCGGAGGAGACGGACGCCGTCTTCGTCGACGGATGGTTTCGCACCGGCGACATCGTGACGGTGGATGAAGCCGGCTTCATCCGCATCGTCGACCGGATCAAGGAGCTCATCATCACGGGCGGCTTCAACGTGGCACCCACCGAGGTCGAGAACGCCCTGCGTCAGCATCCGCACGTGATCGACGCGGCCGTGGTGGGGCTGCCGAGCGAACACTCCGGTGAGGAGGTCGTCGCTGCGATCGTCATCGCGGAGGACTCGGATGCCGACGTCGAGGCGATCCGCGAGTTCGCCCGCGGAATCCTGACCCCGTACAAGGTGCCGCGGCGCGTCTTCGTCGTCGACGAACTTCCCAAGTCGCTGATCGGGAAGGTGCTGCGGCGCCAGGTGAAGGAGAAGCTCGTCGCGCTGACGACCGGCTCCTGACCCGACTTCACAGGTGCGATCGGCGCGGAGGCGCTACCTTTAGTTAGTGACTCCTGAAGACGCTGTGAACGCCGATGCCCCCGAAACCCCTGAAACTCCTGGATTCGAGGAACTCGGCCTGACCGGCCCCGTCCTCAGAGCGGTCCGCGACCTCGGCTATGAGACGCCGTCCCCCATCCAGGCCGCGACGATCCCGACGCTGCTCGCCGGCCGCGATGTCGTCGGCATGGCCCAGACCGGCACCGGCAAGACGGCGGCGTTCGCGCTGCCCGTGCTGGAGCGTCTCGACATCTCTCAGAAGATCCCGCAGGCTCTCGTCCTCGCCCCCACGCGCGAGCTCGCCCTCCAGGTGTGCGAGGCATTCGAGTCGTACTCCGCGAAGATGAAGGGCGTCCACGTGCTCCCCGTCTACGGCGGACAGGGCTACGGTGTGCAGCTGTCGGCGCTTCGTCGTGGCGTGCACGTGATCGTCGGCACCCCCGGCCGCATCATGGACCACCTCGCCAAGGGCACCCTCGACCTCTCCGAGCTGAAGTATCTGGTGCTCGACGAGGCTGACGAGATGCTGAAGATGGGCTTCGCGGAGGACGTCGAGCAGATCCTCGCGCAGACTCCCAAGGAGAAGCAGGTCGCCCTCTTCTCGGCGACCATGCCGCCGCAGATCCGCCGTCTCGCGCAGCAGTACCTGCGCGATCCCGAAGAGATCAGCATCAAGTCGAAGACCGCGACCGGCACGAACATCACGCAGCGCTATCTCGTGGTGTCGTACGCGCAGAAGGTCGATGCGCTCACCCGCATCCTCGAGGTCGAGAACTTCGAGGGCATGATCGTGTTCGTCCGCACCAAGAACGAGACCGAGACGCTCGCCGAGAAGCTGCGTGCGCGTGGATATTCCGCGGCCGCCATCAACGGCGACGTCGCCCAGGTGCAGCGTGAGCGCACGGTGAACCAGCTCAAGGACGGCAAGCTCGACATCCTGGTCGCCACCGATGTCGCCGCTCGCGGTCTCGACGTCGAACGCATCAGCCACGTCGTGAACTTCGACATCCCGACGGACACCGAGTCGTACGTGCACCGCATCGGCCGCACCGGCCGCGCCGGACGCAAGGGCGACGCGATCAGCTTCATCACCCCGCGCGAGCGCTACCTGCTCAAGAGCATCGAGAAGGCGACGCGCCAGCAGCCGACTCAGATGCAGTTGCCGAGCACCGAGGACGTCAACACGACCCGCCTCGCCCGCTTCGATGACGCGATCACGGCGGCGCTCTCGGAGACCGCCCGGATCGAAGGATTCCGCGACATCGTCGCGCACTACGTCCGCAACCACGATGTTCCCGAGGGCGACGTCGCCGCCGCCCTCGCCGTCGTGGCCCAGGGCGAGACGCCGCTTCTGCTGGACCCGGCACACGACCCGCTCTCGAAGGCCGTGGCCGCTGACAACCGGCCCGCGCGGGACTCCGCCGGCGGGACGCGCGCACCGCGTACCGACCGCGAGCCGCGCACCGATCGTCGTGGTCGCGGCGACTACACGCCCTACCGCATCGAGGTCGGCCGTCGTCACCGCGTCGAACCGCGCCAGATCGTCGGAGCACTCGCGAACGAGGGCGGCCTCGGCCGCGACGACTTCGGCGTGATCAACATCCGCCCGGACTTCTCGACCGTCGAGCTGCCCGCGAACATGGATCCGTCGGTGCTCGATAAGCTGCGCGACACGCGCATCTCCGGACGCCTGATCGAGATCAAGGCCGACCGCGGTGCTCCCGGACGCCGTTCGCGCGACGACGACGACCGCGCGCCGCGCAGCACCGGCGACCGCGAGTTCCGCAAGCCCCGTCACAAGGGCTGAGCAAGACGCACGAGACGTCATTCCGCATGAGACACCACGTCTGACGTGGTGTCTCATGCGGAACTTCGCGTTTCAGCGCCGCCAGCTGCGTCGGCGATCAGCCACCCAGTGCGTCCGGCCCGTGGGTGACGAGGATGTGGAACTGCGCCGCGTCGAGGATGCGGATGCCGAGTTCCTCCGCCTTCGCAAGTTTGGACCCCGCGCCGGGACCGGCAGCGACGAAGTCCGTCTTCTTCGAGACGCTGGACGCGGCCTTGCCGCCGGCCTGGATGATCGCCTCCTGGGCTCCGTCGCGCGTGTAGCCGTCGAGAGAACCGGTCGCCACCACGGTGAGACCATCCAGAACGCCCCCCTCGGTCACGGCGGCTCCCGGCCCGGCGTGTCCCGGCGTCGCCCACTGGACTCCCGCCTCCGCCCACCGCTGCACGATCTCCTGATGCCAGTCGATCTCGAACCACGCCATCAGGGAGTCGGCGATGATCCCGCCCACGCCATCGACGCCGGCGAGTTCCTCCCGCGATGCGTGCGCGGATCGCGTCCAGCGAGCCGAACCACTGCGCCAGTGCACGTGCGGCGACCGGACCGACATGGCGGATGTTGAGCGAGACCAGCAGACGCCAGAGGTCCTTCGTCTTCGCCTTCTCCAGCTCGGCGAGCAGCGTCACAGCCTGCGATGACGGCTGAGGCTCGATCAGCCCCGATTTCCGCTCGGCGGACGAGGGGTTCCGGCGGAACGGCGAACGCGTCTTCACCACGCCGTCGTCGTCTTCCTTCGGCAGCCCGGTCTCGGCATCCCGCACGACGACCTCGATCGGGACGATCTCATCGAGGGTGAGCGCGAAGAGCCCGGCTTCCGTCTGCAACGGAGGGGTCTCCGGAGACGTGGGCTGTGTCAAGCGCCGCCGCCGTGACCTCGCCGAGCGCCTCGATGTCGAGCGCGCCGCGTGAGCCGATGTGCTCGACGCGTCCGCGCACCTGCGCAGGACACGAGCGCGCATTCGGGCAACGCAGGTCGATGTCGCCCTCCTTCATCGGACGCAGCGGCGTGCCGCATTCGGGGCATCCGGTCGGCATCACGAACTCCCTTTCGGTGCCGTCGCGCTTCTCGACCACCGGGCCGAGCACCTCGGGGATCACGTCCCCCGCCTTGCGCAGCACGACGGTGTCGCCGATGAAGACGCCCTTCGCCTTCACGACGTCCTTGTTGTGGAGCGTCGCCTGACGTACGACGGAGCCCGCGACGTGCGCCGGAGCCATCACGGCGAACGGCGTCGCCCGCCCCGTACGCCCCACCGATACGACGATGTCGAGGAGCTTCGTCTGCACCTCCTCCGGCGGGTACTTGTAGGCGATCGCCCACCGCGGGGCGCGACTCGTCGTGCCCAGCTCATCATGCAGCGCGAGTTCATCGACCTTGACGACGATGCCGTCGAGCTCGTGCTCGATGTCGTGCCGGTGTTCGCCGAAATGCTCGCACGAACTCCACCACCTCGTCGATGCCGTGGCAGACCTTCGTGTGCGGACTCGTCGGCAGGCCCCACTCAGCAAGCAGCTCGTACACCTCGCTCTGGGCGCCGACGGGCGGGTTCTGCCAGGCACCGATGCCGTGCACGTACATCGACAGCGACTCGACCCGCAGCAGCGCCGCCTCGAGTTCGAGCCCGCTCTTCTTGTCGATCTGCTGCCGCAGCCCGCCGCTCGCGGCGTTGCGAGGATTCGCGAAGGAGGGGAAACGACGGGCAGCCGCGGTACGAGCCTTGTCCTCGTCGAACGGCCTCTTCGCCCCGCCGCGGGCGGTCCAGCGCTCGAGCGCGTCGGCGTAGGCGAGGTCGCGGAAACGCGCCTGGGCCGCGTTCAGGCGCTCGAACGCCGCGACCGGGATGAAGACTTCGCCGCGGACCTCCACGATCGGCGGATGCCCGGATCCGGACAGGCGCGACGGTATCTCCGGCAACCGGAGCGCGTTCTCGGTCACGATCTCGCCGACACGGCCATCTCCGCGGGTGGCAGCAGAAGTCAGCACGCCGTCCTCGTAGCGGAGGTTGATCGCGAGGCCGTCGATCTTGAGCTCTGTGAGCCAGGCCACCTCTCGTCCGGACGAGGCCTGTGCCTTCGACGCCCACTCGCGCAGCTCGTCGATCGAGAAGACGTTGTCGAGGCTCAGCATCCGCTCTGCATGCTCGATGGTCGCGAGTCCGGTGGATTCGGCTGCGCCCACCATCTGAGTCGGTGAATCCTGACCCGCGAGTTCCGGATGCAGCCGCTCCAGCTCCTCCAGCCGATGCATCCACCCGTCGTACGTCGCGTCGTCGACGAGCGAGGTGTCACGCCCGTAATACGCGTCCTTCGCCTCGAGGATGCGGGTGGTCAGCTCTTCGACCTCGCTGCGGGCTGCTTCCAGTGAGATGTTCTCCGGCACCTCGCCAGTCTACGAGCGGGGTGCGACAAACACCGGGGAAAAGCGCTCTACACCTCGACCGGAACCGCCGAGACCGTGCGATCGATCGTGAACTGGCCGAGCACGCGGGTACCGACGTAGAGCACGGCGGTCTGACCGGGTGCGACGCCGTCGAGCGCGACATCAGGCACGACCCGCACACCCGCGTCGGTCACGAAGGCCGTCGGCCGGCACCGGGTCCGCGTGCGCTCTGATCTGCACTTCGCAGTCGAACTCCGATGAGTCGGGCGCCGCTCCCGCCCAGGAGAACCGCTCCCCCGCGATCTCCGCGATCGCGAGCGCCTCCTTCGGCCCCACCACGACCGTGTTCGACACCGGGCGCACCTCGAGGACGAATCGCGGCTTGCCGTCAGCGGCCGGCACACCGAGCTTGAGCCCGCGCCGCTGCCCGACGGTGAACGCATGTGCACCTTCGTGCGTGCCGACGACCTCGCCCGCACGGTCGAGGATCTCTCCGGTCTCCGCTCCCACCTTCTCGGCGAGCCAACCGCGCGTGTCGCCGTCAGGGATGAAGCAGATGTCGTGACTGTCGGGCTTCTGCGCGACGCTGAGCCCGCGCTCGGCCGCCTCCGCCCGTACGAAGGCCTTCGAGGGGGTGGAGCCCAGGGGGAAGTAGGTGTGCGCCAGCTGCTCCGTCGTCAGGACGCCGAGGACGTAGGACTGGTCCTTCGCCGTATCCGAAGCCCGGTGCAGCTCGAGTCCCGACGCCGTGGGAACGAGAGTCGCATAGTGTCCGGTGCACACCGCGTCGAACCCGAGCTCGATCGCCCGCTCCAGGAGGGCCGCGAACTTGATCTTCTCGTTGCAGCGCATGCAGGGGTTCGGAGTTCGTCCGGCCCGGTACTCGGAGATGAAGTCGTCGATCACATCATCGCGGAACCGTTCGGAGAAGTCCCAGACGTAGAACGGGATGCCGAGCATGTCGGCCGCACGCCGCGCGTCGAGCGCATCCTCGATCGTGCAGCAACCACGACTTCCGGTGCGCAACGTGCCACCGGCGCGTGAGAGCGCGAGGTGCACGCCGACGACGTCGTGTCCCGCCTCCACGGCCCGTGCAGCCGCGACGGCTGAATCCACACCGCCGCTCATGGCCGCCAGTATCCGCATGAGTCCAGTCTAGGAGCGGTTGCCTGTGCCGGTGCCGGATGCGCGCGCATAGGCATCGGCGATCACGGCGAGCACCGCGTCGACCTCGGCCTCGCCGGAGGTCCTGCCGAGAGTGAACCGGATGACGCTGCGCGCGTCGCGTTCGCTGCGACCCATCGCGAGGACGACATGCGACGGTTCCGCGACGCCCGCCTGGCAGGCCGACCCCGTCGAAGAGGACACGCCTGCCGTGTCGAGCATGAAGAGCAGGCTCTCGCCGACGGCCCCGGGAAAGAGCAGGTGGGCATTGCCCGGCAGGCGGTTCACCGGATCACCGAGCAGTTCGGATGCCGGAACCGCAGCACCTATCCCCTGCACCAGGCGGTCGCGCAGGGCCCGCAGGCGGGCTCCCTCACTACGTCGTTCGGCCTCGGCCAGCTCCAGCGCCACCGCGAACGCCGCGGCTCCGGCGACGTCCTGCGTACCGGCCCGCAAGCCGCGCTGCTGCGCCCCTCCATGCTGCACCGGCGCCATCCTTGCGGTGCGATCCACGACCAGCGCGCCGGTGCCGACGGGCGCGCCGACCTTGTGCCCGGCAACGCTCAGCGCGACCAGCCCCGATCCCGGTCGGGCCTTCCCGCGCAGTTCCCGGTAGGAAAGCGGCACGTGGCCGAGCGCGGCGACAGCGTCGAGGTGGAGCGGCACGGCGGCGTCTGCAGCGACCGCCGCGAGGGCGGCCGCGTCGTTCACGGTTCCTACCTCGTTGTTGGCGACGAGGACGGTCGCCAACGCGGCGCCCGACGAGCCTGCGGGTGCCATCGCGGCGCCGAAAGCCTCAGGCGTGACGCGTGCGTCGGACGTCACCGGTACCGCCCGTACCTCGGCGCCGTCGGCTGTCAAGGCGGCCACGGTATCGAATGTGGCGTGATGCTCGGCATCCGGAAGCACGATCGCGCGAGCACGCGGGTCCCGCGCCCGCCAGAGCCCCTGAAGCGCCAGGTTGATGGATTCGGTGCCACCCGAGGTGAAGACGACCTCGATCGGGTCGGCCCCGAGGACTGCCGCTACCCGCTCCCTGGACGACTCCAGGAGGCGGCGGGCGGCCTGGCCGGAGCCGTGCGTAGACGAGGCGTTTCCGGTCAGATCCGTCGCATCGAGCCACGCATCCCGCGCCTCCGGACGGAGGGGCGAGGTCGCCGCATGATCGAGGTAGTACCGCATCCCTCCATCCTCCCACCCGGCCGCGGACGTGGCGCTGCGCAGTTGACCGAGCCGCGCGGGCCTAGGCTGTTCCTCATGTGTCCGCAGCCCGCTGCCGCTCCTCCGGGGGGAGCCGCACTCGACAACCTCGGTGTTCGTCTTCACGACGGAGTGGGAACCCTCCGTCTCTGGTCGCAGAATGCGTCCGCCGTCGAGCTTGTCATCTTCGACGCGACCGACCTCGATTGGGTGACCGATGAGCTCCCTCTCGAGCGTCGTCCCGGTGGGGTCTGGGAGGTCACGACCGAACTTCTGCAACCGGGAACGCGATACGCCGTCCGCGTGGACGGGCCGCACGGGCCCGGGAACACGTTCAACCCGGAGTCCCTCCTCCTCGACCCGTACGCCCGCGGTCTCGCACAGGGCGATGGATACGAGGAATGGCGCTCCGTCGTCATCGTCGACGGATTCGACTGGGGAGATTCACGGAAGCCTCGTATCTCGCTGGATCGCACGGTCATCTACGAGGGGCATCTCAAAGGCCTGACCAAGCGGCACCCCGACGTTCCGCCCGCTCTGCACGGGACATACGCCGGCCTCGCGCATCCGGCGATGATCGCGCATTTCCACTCGCTCGGCATCACGTCCGTAGAACTCCTCCCCGTGCACGCCTTCGTCCCGGAGCCCCGGCTGCTCCAGCACGGGCTGACGAACTACTGGGGATACAACACCCTCAACTTCTTCACGCCCCACACGGCGTACGCCACGGAGCAGGCTCGCAAGGGCGGCCCGGAGGCGGTCCTCGCCGAGTTCAAGGGCATGGTGCGCCTCCTGCACGAGGCCGGGCTCGAAGTCATCCTGGATGTCGTCTACAACCACACCGCAGAGGAGGGTCTCGGGGGCCCGCGATCCAGTTTCCGCGGCATCGACAACGCCCAGTACTACCGCCAGCAGGCCGATGGCGCCTACATCGACACCACGGGATGCGGGAACACGCTCAACACGGCGACAGACGCCGGTGCACGTCTGGTGCTCGACTCGCTGCGCTACTGGGCGCAGGAGATGCAGATCGACGGTTTCCGCTTCGATCTCGCCGCCGCGATCGCGCGTGATGCCAACCACACCTACACGCCCGACCACCCGCTGCTCGCGGCGATCGCCGCCGATCCGATCCTGCAGGACACCAAGCTGATCGCCGAGCCCTGGGATGTCGGTCTCGGCGGATGGCAGACGGGCAACTTCCCCGCCGGCTGGCACGAGTGGAACGACCGCTACCGCGATCGTGTGCGCAACTTCTGGCTGAGCGATATCGACTACGCCCGCCGCGCCTCCGCTCCGGTGGGCATCGGCGGCTTCGCCACCCGTCTCGCCGGTTCGTCGAACACCTTCAGTGAGAGCCGCGGACCGCTGGCCAGCGTCAATTTCATCACCTCGCACGACGGCTTCACCCTGCACGATCTCGTGTCCTACGATGTCAAGCACAACGAGGGCAACGGCGAGCAGAACCGCGACGGCGCAGACATGAATCGCGCGTTCAATCACGGCATCGAAGGTCCGACCGACGACCCCGGCATCCTGGCCGCGCGTCGCAAGGCGATGCGCAATCTCCTCGGCACCCTTCTGCTCTCAGCGGGTATCCCGATGCTCACCGCCGGCGACGAATTCGGACGCTCCCAGCGGGGCAACAACAACGCCTACGCCCAGGATTCGCCCCTCAGCTGGTTCCCGTGGGAGTTCGAGCCGTGGCAGGAGGATCTCCGCGCTCACGTCACCCGGCTCATTCAGCTGCGCACCGACAACCCGGCTCTGCGTCCGAGCCGCTATGCGCGTCTCGGCGAGCACATCCCGAACGCCAGTGTCATGGACTGGTACGACCAGAACGGCGAGACGATGGAGGCCGGTCAATGGACCGACCCCGGCAACCGCACGCTTCAGTACGTCGCGGCGTCCACACCCGACAGGGAGTCGTACAACCGCATCCTTCTGATCGTGCATGGCACGGAGTCACCCATCGATGTCCGCCTGCCCGAGGAGATCGAGGACGCGACTCGATTCGTCTCGCTCTGGTCGAGCGCCGAAGAGCGTCCATCGGAGAGCACCGAGGTGTTCGCGCCCGGCGATGTGCTCCCCATCCCTGGGACCTCGATGAGGCTTTTCCGCGTCGAATGATGCGAGGTCGGCGGCCACCCCGGCGGCTCGCTTCCAGCGAGGGTGCGAGGGCGGTACATTCAGCTAGTGGCCTCACGCAACGACACCCGAACAGCGGCTCTTCGGAGCCCCGTCCAGATTCCATTGCGCCCCCTGGGGCACGCTGACGACTCCGAGGATCTGCGCACGACGCGCATCCCGTTGGTGTCGCCGTCGCCTCAGGTGCCCGGCGGGTTCTCCGCCAAGGCGTTCGCCGGCGAGGTCGTGCCTTTCGGCGTGACGGCTTTCCGCGAGGGGCACGACGTCATCGGCGTGCATCTCCGGTTGACCTCTCCGGGCGGCGAGGAGAGCCTGCACCGCCTCACCCCGCTCCGGGACGGGACCGACCGCTGGCGCGCTGACGTCGCGCTGTACGAACGAGGCGCCTGGACGTACCGCTTCGAGGCGTTCTCCGACGATTTCGCGACCTGGGCGCATGCCGCCGAGCTGAAGGCTGCGGTCGACGTCGACACACCGGTGATGGCCGCGCTCGGCGCGGAGCTCCTCGCACGCGCGGCCGCCGAGAAGCGCCGACCGGCCGCTCAGCGGCGGCACCTGGCGGCTGCCTCGCAGCGGATGCAGGATGCGGATGCGCAGCTGATCTCTGCCGTCGCCACGGACGCAGAGCTCGCGACGATCTTCGCAGGCCGGCCCCTCAGCACGCTGCACTCCGCGTCCACCCCGCTTCGTATCGTCGTCGAGCGGGAACTCGCCGGTGTCGGCGCCTGGTACGAGTTCTTCCCCCGCTCCGAAGGGGCGAAGCGCCTGAAGGACGGAACGGTCAGGAGCGGGACGTTCCGTACCGCGATCAAACGTCTGCCCGGCGTCGCCGGAATGGGTTTCGACGTCATCTATCTGCCACCGATCCACCCGATCGGCGAGATCAACCGCAAGGGCCGCAACAACACGCTGGAGGCGCTGGGGGGCGATCCCGGGTCGCCGTACGCGATCGGCTCCCCCGACGGCGGTCACGACGCCATCCACCGTGATCTGGGAACCGCCGCGGACTTCCGCGCCTTCGTGCGCGCCGCCCACAAGGAGGGCCTGGAAGTCGCGCTCGACCTCGCGCTGCAGGCCGCTCCGGACCACCCGTGGGTCGCGGAGCATCCGGAGTGGTTCACGGTGCTGCCGGACGGCACGATCGCGTACGCCGAGAATCCCCCGAAGAAGTACCAGGACATCTACCCGATCAACTTCGACCGCGACCCGGCCGGGATCTATGCCGAGGTGCTCCGCGTCGTCCGGCACTGGGTGTCGCAGGGGGTGAAGATCTTCCGCGTGGACAACCCGCACACAAAGCCGGTGCAGTTCTGGGAGTGGCTCATCGGCATCGTGTGCGGCGAGGATCCTGACGTGATCTTCCTGTCCGAGGCGTTCACGCGACCGGCGATGATGCAGAGCCTCGCGAAGGCGGGCTTCCAGCAGAGCTATTCCTACTTCACCTGGCGGAACACGAAGGCGGAACTCGAGGAATTCCTGACATCCGTCTCACACGACACCGCCGACTTCATGCGGCCGAATCTCTTCGTGAACACGCACGACATCCTCACCGAGTACCTCCAGTTCGGAGGTCGCGCCGCCTACCGCATCCGCGCGGCGATCGCAGCCACCGCGGCGCCGATCTGGGGTGTGTACGCGGGCTACGAGCTGGTCGAGAACGTCGCCCGACCGGGGTCCGAAGAGAACATCGACAACGAGAAGTACGAGTACAAGTTCCGGGACTGGGACGGCGCAGAGGAGAGAGGCGATTCCCTCGCTCCGCTGCTGCGCCGCCTGAACGAGATTCGCCGCACCCATCCGGCGCTGCGCCAGCTTCGCAACTTCTCGCTGCACTGGAGCGACGACGATTCGATTCTCGTGTACAGCAAGCATCTCGATGCCGCATTCACCGGCACGGGCAAGCCGGACACGATCATCGTGGTCGCCAATGTCGACCCGCACTCGGTGCGGCAGACGATGGTGCACCTCGACACGCGCGTGTGGGGCATCCCGCTCGGCGAGAGCTTCGAGGTCGAGGATCTGCTCTCGGGCAGCGTCTGGACCTGGAGCGACCACAACTATGTGCGGCTCGACGCCTTCGCCGAGCCGGTGCACATTCTGAGGGTGAAGGAACGAGCATGAGCTACGCAGAAGACATCAGCGTCTCCGCCGACTGGGAGGCCGTCGCGGCGGGGTCCCATCACGAACCGCACGCCCTCCTCGGAGCGCATCCGATCACGACCGCGGCCGATCGCACCGTGACGGTGATCCGGGTACGGCGTCCGCTCGCCTCGTCCGTCGCGGCGGTGTTCGCGGACGGCACGCGGCTCGAACTCGAGCACGCCGCCCACGGGATCTGGGAGGCACGCCACGATGGCCCCCCCGTCCCGTACCGCGTCGCCACCGCATACACCGAGGTCGAGGAGACGATCGCCGGCGACCCCTACCGGCACCTTCCCACTCTGGGTGAGCTGGACCTGCACCTGATCGCCGAGGGACGGCACGAGCAGCTCTGGCAGGCGCTCGGAGCCCATCCGCTGTCGGTCGACGGCGAGTCGGGCGTCTCCTTCGCAGTATGGGCGCCGAATGCCACCGCGGTCAGGGTCGTCGGCGACCACAACGACTGGAGCGGTGAAGGGCACGCGATGCGTTCGATGGGCGTCAGCGGGCTCTGGGAGCTGTTCATCCCCGATCTCGCGATCGGCGCCAAGTACAAGTACCAGATCCACACGAGGAGCGGCGGGTGGATTCTCAAGGCCGATCCGATGGCTTTGGCCGCCGAGGTTCCACCCGGCACCGCCTCCGTGGTCACGAGCTCCACGCACACCTGGTCAGACGGAGCGTGGATGACCCGGAGAGCGGCGACGCACGCGGTCGCGCAGCCCTTGTCGGTGTACGAGGTGCATCTCGGTTCGTGGCGCCACGGCCTCGGCTACCGCGACATCGCCGACCCGCTCATCGCGCACGTGACAGAGACCGGATTCACCCACGTCGAGTTCATGCCGCTCGCCGAGCACCCCTTCGGTGGTTCGTGGGGCTACCAGGTCAGCGGCTACTTCGCCGCGACCAGCCGTTTCGGCAGCCCGGACGACCTCAAGTACCTGATCGACCGGCTGCACCAGGCGGGCATCGGCGTGATCATGGACTGGGTTCCCGGTCATTTCCCGAAGGACGCGTTCGCGCTGGCCCGCTTCGACGGGCAGGCGCTCTACGAGCACGCGGATCCCCGTCGTGGCGAGCACCAGGACTGGGGCACGCTGATCTTCGACTACGGACGCAACGAGGTACGCAACTTCCTCGTCGCGAATGCGCTCTTCTGGCTCGGCGAGTTCCACGTCGATGGGCTGCGCGTGGACGCCGTCGCTTCGATGCTGTACCTGGACTACTCGCGCAACGAGGGCGAGTGGGAGCCGAACATCCACGGCGGACGGGAGAATCTGGAGGCCATCCGGTTCCTGCAGGAGGTCAACGCCACCGCCTATCGCCTGCATCCGGGGGTCGTCATGATCGCCGAGGAGTCGACCAGCTTCCCCGGCGTCACCGCCCCGACCAGTCACGCCGGACTCGGCTTCGGGTTCAAGTGGAACATGGGGTGGATGAACGATTCCCTGCAGTACATCGAGCGCGACCCGATGTACCGAGCCCACCACGAGGGTGAGATGACCTTCTCCTTCGTCTACGCCTTCGGCGAGAACTACCTGCTCCCCATCAGTCATGACGAGGTCGTGCACGGCAAGGGAAGCCTGCTGGCGAAGATGCCGGGCGACCACTGGCACAAGCTCGCCAACGTTCGCGCCTATCTCGGCTACATGTGGGGTCACCCGGGTAAGAACCTCCTGTTCATGGGGCAGGAGTTCGGTCAGCTCGCCGAGTGGTCGGAAGGACGCGAGCTCGACTGGTGGCTGCTGGAGCAGCCGTCGCACGCGCAGCTGCAGAGCTTCGTCGGCGCGTTGAACAGCACGTATCGCGCCCAGGCCCCGCTGTGGGAACGCGACAACGACAGCTCGTCGTTCACCCGGCTGGGCGCACCCAACTGGGATCCGACGGTGATCGCATTCGAACGGCGTGATGCGCACGGTGGCCGCCTGGTGGTCGTCAGCAACTTCGCCGGCGTCGAGCACTCCGGCTACCGCCTCGCGCTTCCGCGGGAGGGCGTCTGGCAGGAGATCCTGAACACGGATGCCGCGGACTACGGTGGTCGCGGTTCGGGCAACCTCGGGATGGTCGTGGCGCACTCCGACGGCGAGAGCGCACCGACGGCGACCGTGACGTTGCCGGCTCTGTCCACGCTGTGGCTGCGGTACCAGCCAGAACCGCATGTTCCGACCGTGAACCACGGCTGAAATGCAGGCGGACTCGGGGCCGTTCGGTCCCGAGTCCGCCTGACCGCCTGCGACGGCGGTTCAGAACAGCAGTGAGGAAAGCCGGTTGCGGGCGGCGATGACCCGGGGGTCGGATGCACCGATCAGGCCGAACAGCTCGACCAGTCGTTCACGCACCGGGGTGCGCTCGTCCGCGGGAAGCGACTGGAACAGGTCGAGAAGACGACCGAACGCGTCGTCCACGTGACCGCCGGCGAGGTCCAGGTCGGCGACGGCGAATTGCGCCTGCACATCCAGCGGGGCGCCCGCAGCGGCAGCGCGGGCCTCCTGCAGATCGAGCCCCTGCACGCGATCGAGCAACCGCACCTGTCCGAGGCCGGCGATCGCTTCCTCGTCCCGAGGGTTCTCCGCTAGCGCCTTCTCGTAGGCGACGATCGCTGCCGCATAATCCCCGGCCTCGATGGCGGCGAACGCCTCCGCATGCAGCGGCGGCATCGGCGGCTCTTCCGGGGCTTCGGCCGGCTCCGCTGCGCCGTCGCCGAGCGGAAGAGTGCCGGTGACACCGTTCTGCGCCGCGAGCTGCAGCAACTGGGCGAAGACCTCACGCACCTGCGTCTCCGGCACAGCGCCCGTGAACATCGGCACCGGCTGACCGGCGATCAGCGCGACCACCATCGGGATGGACTGCGCCCGGAAGCCCTGCGCGAGCTGGGGATTGGCGTCGACATCGACCTTCGCGAGGAGAACGCGGCCCCCGAGCTCCCTCGTCACCTTCTCGATGATCGGGCTCAGCTGCTTGCAGGGTCCACACCACTCGGCCCAGAGATCGACGACCACCGGGACGGTGCGCGACAGTTCGAGGATCTGACCGAACGACTCGTCTGTCGCATCGACGACGACATCGACGATGCCGGGAGCCGCCGCGCTGGCAGCGGCTGCCTGCTGCGTGGACCTGCCGCGCAACGAGGAGAGGTCGACGGCACCCCGTAGGGCCGCGGGAGAGATTTCGCTCACTTGATCACCTGCACACTGAGAATGTCCTGGCGGGCGGCCAGAAGACGGATCTGCTCCGTCGAGCTCTGTGCCGGCACCGCGAAGAAGAGTTGGAATTCGTAGGTCGTCTCGACGCCCTTGGCCGACTCGGTCGCACCGGTCAGCGCCTTCGCCTGAGCGTTGTCACCGAACCGGATGACGGCGTCGCCCGAGGTGGGCGTCACCGTCTCCTTGTCGATGAGGGAGACCGCGACGATCGCCCCGCTGTCGAGCGTCGTCATCGATACGGGTGCCGAGTCGGACGGCACGATGTCGAACGCCGTCTGAGCTGTGGCTGCGGCATTGTTGTCGATGAGGTTCTGCACCACCGCCTGCCGGCTGTCCCGGATCGACGTCGCCAGGTTCAGCGAGAGCTCATCGAACATTCCGTAGGAGGCGCTCTGCTCCCCCACATCGACCACGTCGGCGAACGCTGCGGCGACCTCGCCGGGTGCCATGCTGAGGAAGGCGGAATCCGTCGGCACGATCGATGTGCCCAGCCAGGGGGCGGCGAGGTCGGGGACCTTCGACGATGCCTGCATCTCGGCGATGTTCGTCACCTTGTAGTTCGACCACGGATCCTGTTGGGTCATGGTGAGAATCGCCGGCGGCACGGTCTCGTCGGCGGTGCTCTTCGACAGCAGCAGCACCGTGCGCGGCCAACGGTCGGTGGCTTCGGGGAGTACGACCTCGATGTCCTCGGTCGGGATCGCCGCCGGTACCGGAGTCTCCGGCAGAGCTGTGCGCAGGGCGTACTCGGTACCCCGGGCGGCCAGCGCCGCGCCATCTAGGCGGGTCTTCGCGAGCTCGAGGTCGAGAGCGGTGTCGGCTTCCACCAGCGTGCTGGAGACCTCCTGGAGGATGCGTGCCGCCTGAGCCTCGGTCACGGCCGGCGGCTTCTGGTTCTCTGGGGCGATCACCGTGGGCGTCGGGGACGGCGTCGGCGACGCCGCGCCGAACTGCGGCCAGGAATCCGCCGAGCAGCCTGCGGCGAGAACCGCCGTGAGCCCGAGCGCAGGCAGCGCCAGCATCCGACGAAGACGCGTCGAACGGGGTGCGCGCATGGATGTCCTCGCCTCCGGTTCTTTGTCGTCGTCCGAGTGTCCGGTCGCGTCTGACGCCTTCGGCTCGCCGACCGGGGCCTCGATCGCCTCACGCTCCGCCGGCGGGATGGCGGCGAGCTCGATCGGCTCAGTCGCGGGCATCGGGCCGGGGCCCTTGCGACGTGGACCACGCCCGCGGCGCTGGTGCCGGATGCCGAGCACGTACATCACCAGGCCCGCGAGCAACGCCGCTGCGCCTGCCGCCATCAGGGGGCCCGCCCATGGCGTGGAGGTGTCGAGCGGCCAGGACACGACGATGTTGTCGGGCGCGTCCTGCGTGCCGTCATGGGCGATCAGTACGCTCATGCCCTCGGGAAGCTGCATGTTGTCAGCGATCAGGGCGTCCTTCTCGCTGAATGAGTCGAGCCACAGATCGGAGCCGGCGGGGTTGCGACCCGCGGTGTCGTCCGCAGGAGCCTCTCCCTCGACCGGCTGCTCCTCGCCTTCGGCCGGCTCATCGGCGACGGTCGCTGCGACGGCTTTCACCGTCGGACGACCGGCCTTGTCGAGGCTCACCTGGTTGTAGTCCGAATCAGCGAGCCATGCCTTCAGATCGGCCGTGCGCCCGTAGGCGGCGAAGATCTCGCCCTCACCGCGGAGCAACAGGGTCTGCGCACCGGGGCGGGCGCGGAGCACATCGCCGTCCATGAGCACGAAGGGAGCGGGCTCCTCGATCTTCACCTGCATCTGCTGCGACGACGGGCCCATGAAGACGGTGCGCTGGGCGATCCCGGCGCCGATCAGCACCGTGGCCAGCACGAAGGCCACGACGGCCCATACGAAACGCACGAATAGTCTCCTCACGCGACCCGGACGTCTGCCCGAGTCGCAACACTCGACATTTCAGACTATCGAAATCACCTGAGTGTTGCCCACGTGCCGCGCACTCGGCGACCGCGCGGCACGTCGTGCGAGCGCCGAGCCCGGCGGTGGATAGCCTGACTGCATCGAGATTTCCGAGGAGCGCAGATGAAGATCCACAACCCTTTCCGCACCGCCCTGGTGGCGACGCTCGGTGTGGGACTGGGCATCGTGCTCATCGGAAGCGTCCAGTCGCTCTCCACCGTCCTGCTCTACGTGGGCACCGCGCTCTTCCTCAGTCTCGGTCTCGACCCCGTCGTCGCGTTCCTCGAGCGGCGCAGGCTCCCCCGTTGGCTCGCCGTGCTGATCACGATCCTCGCTGTGCTCGGTGTCTTCGCAGGCATCGTGCTGATGGTGCTGCCCGTCCTCATCGACCAGATCACCCAGCTCGTGGGGAGGATCACGGTCTTCCTCCAGAGCACTGCGCTCGAGGACGTGAAGGACTGGATCATCGGCGTCTTCCCCGGTTTGCAGCCGTCGTTCATCGACGATCTGTTCACGAATGCCACCGAATGGCTGCTGGACAACTGGGGCACGATCACCGAGAGCGTCATCGTCGTCGGCACCGCGATCGTCACCGGTCTCTTCGGCGCCTTCATCGTGCTGATCCTCACGATCTATCTGACGGCATCCACGCCCTCCCTCAAGCGCGCTGTGTACCAGCTGGCCCCGGCGTCGAAACGAGAGCGGTTCATCGACATCGCCGACCAGATCACCGACTCGGTCGGGTACTACGTCATGGGGCAGGTCAGCCAGGGCGTCATCAACGGCATCCTGAGCGCGATCTTCCTCTCGATCATCGACGCTCCGTTCCCTGCCGTCCTGGCCGTCATCGCGTTCTTCTTCTCGCTGATCCCGCTGGTCGGCACACTGACCGGATCCACGATCATCGTGTTGATCTGTCTGATCCCTGGCCTCGGTTCTCCTGCCACGGCGATCGCCGCGGCGATCTATTATCTGATCTACATGCAGATCGAGGCATATTTCATCTCACCGCGCATCATGAGCCGCGCGGTGGCGGTGCCCGGCGCCGTCGTCGTCGTCGCGGCGCTTGCCGGCGGAAGTCTTCTCGGACTCCTCGGCGCGCTGATCGCGATCCCGGTGGCGGCCAGCATCCTGATCATCTACCGGCAGGTGATCATCCCGCGGATGAACGAGCTCTGAGCGCGCGGAAGCGCGATCAATCGGCCGCCGGTGGCCACTGCGTCGGCAGCGGGAGGGCTGCCGGGTTGACGGCGGCCACGATCTCGGTGAGAACGCGTCTGGTCTGACTCTCCCCCACCCACAGGTGCTTGCCGCCCTCGACGGCGATCAGCGTCGCCTGCGGAATCGAGGCGAACCGCCGGCGGGCCTCGGCTGGGCGCAGATAGTCATCGAACTCCGGGACCAGAACGATCACCGGAGTCGTCGTGTGCGCCCACGCTGCCACCTCGTCCGCCGTGGCGCGGTGAAGCGGCGGCGAGAGCAGGATGATCCCCGCGATGTCGTGCGAACGGCCGTACTTCAGAGCGAGTTCGGTTCCGAACGACCAGCCCAGCAGCCACGGTCGCGGGAGCCCGCGTTCGCGGACGAAGTCCACCGCGGCGGCCACGTCGAACTGCTCGGCCGCGCCGCCGTCGAAGGCGCCGTCGCTGGTGCCGCGAGGCGATGTGGTACCGCGGGTGTTGAAACGCAGCACGGCGATATCCGCGAGCTCGGGAAGGCGTGCTGCCGCCTTGCGCAGGATGTGCGAGTCCATGAACCCGCCGGCTGTGGGAAGCGGATGCAGTGTGACGAGGGTCGCGACCGGCGCATTAGCCACGGGCACCGCGAGTTCGCCGACGAGCGTCAGGTCGTCTGCAGTCTCCAGCTCGATGTCCTCACGACGAGCAGGCAGCTCGAGCGGTCCCCGGATCTCCATGCTCACGCCATCCTCCAGCAGTGTGTGTGCCAGTGTCGCCTGGCCGCGAGGTCGGCAGCATCTCCGAGAACGCCATCGGCGCGCCAGGTGACGAGGTGCGCTGTCCCGGCGATGATGCTCTGTCCGCAACCGGGGCAGACGTACGCCTTCTGCGCCTGCACCGCGGAGATCGGCTGGACCGTCCATTCGGTGCCACGGCGCACTTCCGTGCGCTTCCAGCCCGCGAGCAGGCGGTCGAAGGAGTCCACGGTCTCAGGGCGCGCTGAACGCGGTCGGCGGGAGCGGGGCATGTCGCCAGCTCACCACCAGTGGTTGCGGGTCCAGAAGTCGTATGCGCCGGCCCAGCTGCCGTAACGACCGGTGGCGTACCCGTTCGCCCACCGCAGGTTGTCGACCGGGTCGAAGCAGTTGCCGGGAACCTTGCTGCAGGGCAGCGCCTGCACCAGGCCGCTGGCACCGGACGAGGTGTTCACCGCGTTCGGGTTCCAGCCGCTCTCCTTGGACACGATGTAATCGACGTAGCCTCGGTCGCCCTCGGGGATGCCCGCCGCCGCCATCCACTCCGCCGGGGCTCCGCCGCCCGTGTAGAAGAGCGGCCCGCCACCGCCGCTGGACTCCTCAGCGGCCGGTTCAGGAGTGGGAGTCGGTGTCGGCTTGGGAGTCACGTAGACCGAGAAGGAGCCACGCTGGACCGGCGCGATCGTCGCGCCTTCCACCGTGACCGTGAGGTTCTGCGTGTCTTCGAGCGCAAGCGAGTAGGCCGTCTCATTCTCGTCAGGAGCCGCCGGATCCGCGAGAGCGACGCCGGTCGGCGCGACCATGGCGGCGGCGAAACCGACGACAGCCAGAGCGGCGAAGAAACCGGTGACACCCCGGCGTCGGGACCAGCGGCGCACTCCGCTTCGCGGGGGCATCGAGGTCGCCGAAACCGCCGCGGCCGACGCGCGGTCGGGAGGGATCATGTCGTTGCTGGAGTTCACGATGAGAGTCAGTCTACGCAAATGAGACTGAGACGGCCATGAGAACGCTCAGCGAACGGCCAGGATCACGTCGATCGAGGCGTCCAGGAGGGCGTCGACCTGCTCTTCTCGGTAGCCGCCCCGCTGCATGCGGAAAGCGGCGGAACGCAGTTGCTCGGCCGAGAGCGTCTCGCCGTCACGTAGGTAACGAACGATCCGGGTGGCGACATGGTCCACCTCATCGATGCGGTATCCGAAGGTGAGCCTTCCCGTGCGGGCGAAGCGCTGGCGCTCGGGTCGTGCCAGGTGATCGAGGATGACCTGCGCATCCTCGCGCGCCTGTGCGACCCATGCGCCGGCTCCCTGACTGCGCACCACGCGCCGGCGGGCGCGTGCGGCGAAGGCATCCTCCACACGGGCGAGCGCGGCGTCCACCTCCGCGACGATGTAGCCGCCCTTCACCAGCGGGAACGAGGCGATCCGGACCTCAGGTGCACCGAGATCGTCGCTGTCGTCCTCGAAGGCGGCGCGTGCGGCGGCGAGGAAGCGATCCACGGCGACCCGGTGATAGCCGAGCGTGCGCCCATGCGTCAGGGAGAAGGCCGGTCGAGACTGCTCGTCTGCATCTTCCAGATCCAATACGGAGTCGGAGTTCATCACAGCACCACCCAGGGAGAGAGAAGGAAGTAGAGGCACAGCGCGGGGATCGTCGACGGCAGGATGCTGTCGAGTCTGTCCAGGAGGCCGCCGTGCCCGGGCAGCCAGGAACTCATGTCCTTGATCCCGAGGTCGCGCTTCAACATGGACTCGCCGAGGTCGCCGAGCGTCGCAGACAGCAGGATGGCGACGCCGAAGATGACTCCGGCCCACCACGGCAGATCCAGGAGGAACAAGGCGAGCAGCACGCCGGCAGTGACCGACGCCAACGCGGCGCCGGCGAATCCTTCCCAGGTCTTCTTCGGGCTGATCCTCGGTGCCATCGGGTGCCGGCCGAAGGCCACACCGGCTGCGTATGCGCCGGTGTCGGCGGCGACAGCGATCGCGATGAAACTGAGCACCCACCACTGACCGCCTTCCTGCTCGAGCAGGATGAGGGCGATTCCGGCGAGGAACGGAACGTAGATCTGCACGAATCCGCCGATGACGACGTCCGCCGAGCACGTCACCGTACGTGCGACCGTCCTGCGCGATCATCTGCGCGATCAGGCGCCAGACGATCACGAAGGCGACGGAGACGAACAACATCGACCCAGCACAGCCACGGAGCGGCGAAGTACGCGGAGAGCACCAAGAACGCGGCGGCGATGAGCTGCGGGACGACATCGATCCGACGTCCGGAGGCGCGCAGTGCCCGAGAGAGCTCGTAGACGCCGAGGAGGGCGGCTGCGAGGGCGAACGGAACGAACAGCGCTTTGATGAACAGCAGCGAGCCGAGCAGCACGACGCCGAAGGCGAGGCCGATCAGGATCGCGACGATCAGATCACGGCCGGTGCGCTGCTTGATGCGCTCGTTGGTCTGGTCGAGGTGATCACGCGCCTGCGAGACGTGCGTGCCGAACTCGTCTCGCGCTGCGCGCCACTGCTCACGGATCGCATGGTGATCGGTCGGGTCGAGCGGCGCCCCCGGCGCGGTTGCGGGCACTCTCGTCGACGCGGGAGGTCGGTCCGGGGTCGCCTCATCGCCCTCCGCTGCGTCCGCTGCTCTCGCCCGATTCGTCAGACATGCCGACTACACCTCGAGGAGTTCGGCCTCTTTGCGCTTGAGAGCGTCGTCGATGAGGTCGACGTGCTGGCGCGTGAGAGCATCGAGTTCCTTCTCGCCGCGGGCGATCTCGTCTTCACCGAGTTCGCTCTTCAGTGCGTCGAGCTCGTCCTTGCGCCTTGCGACGGATGCCGCGCACGTGCACCTTCGCGTCCTCGGCCTTGGTCTTCACGAGCTTGACGTACTCCTTGCGGCGCTCGGCTGTGAGCTCGGGCATCGTGACGCGGACGAGGTTGCCGTCGTTCGTCGGGTTGGCGCCGAGGTTCGGCATGTCCCGCACCGCCTGCTCGATCGCCTTCAGCGCCGACTTGTCGTACGGCGTGATGATGAGGGTACGCGCTTCCTGGTTCGCCAGAGACGGCGAGCTGTGCAAGCGGCGTCGGCGTTCCGTAGTAGTCGACCAGCACCTTCTGGAAGAGCTGCGGGTTCGCGCGGCCCGTGCGAACCGTGGAGAAGTCCTCCTTGGCAGCCTCGACCGCCCGTGACATGCGGGAGGTGGTTTCAGCGAGGACATCCGCGATCACGGTGGCTCCTATCGTCGGGGTGTTCTGGAAATTCTATCGGGCGAAGTCTCCTCCGCCCGCTCAGACGCTCAGGCGGTGACCAGTGTGCCGATCGGCTCTCCGAGCAGCGCGCGGGTGACGTTGCCGGCCGGTTCCATGCCGAAGACCCGCATGTCCATGTTGTTGTCCATGCAGAGGCTGAAGGCGGTCGAGTCGACGACCTTGAGACCGCGCTGCAGGGCGTCCCGGTACGTGACGCGTTCGATGCGCTCCGCGTCGGGATGCTTGTTCGGGTCAGCGGTGTAGATCGCGTCGACGCCGTTCTTCGCGACCAGCACTTCCTGCGCACCGATTTCGAGGGCGCGCTGGGCTGCGACTGTGTCGGTTGAGAAGTACGGAAGTCCGGCGCCGGCACCGAAGATGACGACGCGGCCCTTCTCCATGTGCCGCTCCGCGCGCAGCGGGATGTAAGGCTCGGCGACCTGGGTCATGGCGATCGCGGATTGCACACGGGTCGCAGCACCCGCCTGCTCGAGGAAGTCCTGCAGCGCGAGCGCGTTCATCACCGTACCGAGCATGCCCATGTAGTCCGCGCGACCGCGATCCATGCCGCGCTGGCTCAGCTCGGCGCCGCGGAAGAAGTTGCCTCCGCCGACGACGATCGCGATCTCGACCCGGTCGACGGCCGCGGCGATGTCACGGGCGATCTGGCTGACCACATCCGGGTTGACTCCCAGCTGACCTGCTCCGAAGGCCTCGCCGGAGAGCTTGAGGAGGACGCGGCGGCGTCCGGTGCGTTCGGTCATGGATGTTGTCCTCTCGTCACATTCAAGATAGTGCCCTCAGGGCATGAAGAAGGGGTTCGGATCATACTGATCCGAACCCCTTCTCTCGTGCTACGCGCCGACCTTGAAGCGCGCGAAGTCCGTCACGGTGATACCGGCGTCCTTCGCCACCTGGGCGACCGAGAGCTTGTTGTCCTTCGCGTAGTCCTGCTCGAGCAGGGCGACCTGCTTGATGAACGCGGAGACACGGCCTTCGACGATCTTGGGCAGAGCCGCCTCCGGCTTGCCCTCGTTGCGGGAGATCTCGGTGACGATCTCGCGCTCCTTCTCGACGTCGGCGACCGGGACGTCCTCGCGGGAGAGGTACGACGGGTTCGCGAACGAGATGTGCTGGGCGATGCTGCGCGCAGTCTCCGCGTCGTCACCCGAGTAGGCGACGACGACGCCGATCTGCGGCGGCAGGTCCTTGCTCGTGCGGTGCAGGTAGACCTCGACGTTGTCGCCTTCGATCGTGCGCACGCGACGCAGTTCGACCTTCTCGCCGAGGATCGCCGCCTCTTCCGAGATCAGCTGCTCGACGGTCTGAGCTCCCGCGGTCGCAGCGAGTGCGGCCTCGACCGAGTCCGCCTTGACGGCGGCCACAGAGTCGGCGACCTTGTCGGCCAGCGTGATGAAGCGGTCGTTCTTGGCGACGAAGTCGGTCTCGCAGGCGAGCTCGATCAGCGTGACGACGCCGTCCTGCTCACGAGCGACGACGAGGCCCTCGCTCGTGGAACGGTCAGCACGCTTCGCGTTGCCCTTCGCACCCTTCAGGCGCAGGATCTCGGTGGCCTTCGCGACGTCTCCGTCAGCCTCCTCGAGCGCCTTCTTGGTGTCGACCATGCCCGTGCCGAGCTGCTCGCGCAGCGCCTTGAGGTCAGCGATGTTGAAGTTGGCCATGTGTGGTGGCTCCTTGCTTCGTGATGTGTGTGCGAGTTCGGCGGGATTACTTGGCGTCTGCAGCCACGGCGTCGGCGACCTCAGCGGTCTCCTCACCGGATGCGGCTGGAGCCTCGGCGCCGGCCTCATCGGCAGCGGCCTCGGCGGGAGCCTCGACCAGCGCCTCAGCGTCAGCGGGGGTCTCCTCGACCGGAGCCTCGGCGACAGCGGCCTCGTCGGCCGGGGTCTCGAGAAGCTCGCGCTCCCAGTCGGCCAGCGGCTCAGCGTCGCCGGTCTCCGGGTTGTGCTTCTGCTGCAGGCCCTCGGCCGCAGCGTCGGCGATGATGCGGGTCAGCAGCGAGACGGAGCGGATCGCGTCGTCGTTGCCGGGGATCGGGTACTGGAAGTCGTCCGGGTCCGCGTTGGTGTCGAGGATGCCGATCACCGGGATGCCGAGCTTCTTGGCCTCGTCGATGGCGAGGTGCTCGCGCTTGGCGTCGACGACCCAGATCGCCGAAGGCGTCTTGGTCAGGTTGCGGATTCCGCCGAGCGACTTGTGCAGCTTGTCGAGCTCGCGCTTCTTGAGCAGGAGCTCCTTCTTGGTGAAGCCGCTGTTGGCCGGCACCTCGTAGTCGAGCTCCTCGAGCTCCTTCATGCGTGCGAGACGCTTGGAGATCGTCTGGAAGTTCGTGAGGAGGCCACCGAGCCAGCGCTGGTTCACGAAGGGCTGACCGACGCGGGTCGCCTGCTCGGCGAGGATCTCCTGAGCCTGCTTCTTCGTGCCGACGAAGAGGATCGTGCCGCCGTGCGCGACGGTCTCCTTGACGAAGTCGTAGGCGCTGTCGATGTAGCCGAGCGACTGCTGAAGGTCGATGATGTGGATGCCGCTGCGCTCGGTGAGGATGAATCGCTTCACCTTCGGGTTCCACCGACGGGTCTGGTGTCCGAAGTGCACGCCGCTGTCGAGCAGCTGGCGGATGGTGACCACAGCCATGGTCGTCTCCTGGTTCTGGCGCGTTCAGCGCCGTTGAGGTTGTCTGCCGATCTGCTGATCGGACTTCCTGGTACCCGGCGCACACCCGCCCGCTCGTGGAGCGGGACCTGTGGGAGTGGATGCCACGACCGAAGTCGCTCTGGGCACGCGTAGTCACCCCGATGATCGAGGTGCTCGTCCAGCATACAGGATGCGGCGCGCCGACGCCCTCTGCACAGCGGGCACCACAGGGCATCTCTCCCCCGTTCCGGTGTTCCCCGACCCGAGCGGAGGCAGCCCCGGCGCACCATGGACCGCATGCGTTCTCGAGTCGGCCGGCAGATGGTGTTCGGCCTCGTCCTCTCCCTGGTTCTCCTGACGGTTCCCGCAGCCGGGGCAGAGGCCGTGCCCCGGCAGGACGACCTCCCCACCTGGAGTTGGCCGCTCGAGGGACCGCGGGTGATCCTGGCGCCGTACCGGGCCCCGGCGCACGAGTACGGCGCCGGTCACCGCGGGGTCGACATCGCCGCTGCGCACGGCGTCGCTGTCCGCTCGCCGGCCGACGGCATCGTCGCGTTCCGCGGCACGGTCGTCGATCGACCGCTTCTCACGATCGACCACGGCGGAGGATTGGTCACCACCTTCGAGCCGCTCCTGTCGCCCCTCTCCCCGGGCGATGCCGTCGCGGAGGGTGACGTGATCGGCGTGGTCGATGCCGGCGGCCATGCACCTCCGGGGAGCCTGCACGTCGGGGTCCGGCTCGACGGCGAGTACATCAATCCGATGCTGCTGTTCGGCGACGTGCCCGCGGGCGGTGCTGCTGCCCTGCTGCGCGCCCCTGTGAGCGATGCGGGTCAAGTGATGCGTGGAACCCGCCTGCATGGAGCCTGCCTGCGGAGAACCTGTTCAGGAGAACCGTCTCAGGCGCGCGGGTGGGCGAGGCGGTAAGTGGTGACCAGGCGCTCCGCCGACACGTGGGTGTAGATCTGGGTCGTGCCGAGGCTGGCGTGGCCGAGGATCTCCTGAACCGCACGCAGGTCGGCTCCGCCGTCGAGCAGGTGGGTGGCCGCTGTGTGCCGCAGGGCGTGCGGACCGATCGTCTCGGCCCCGATGATCGGTCCCAGCACCCGCGCGACCAGCGTGTACACCGTGCGCGGGCCGATTCGCCCGCCGCGACTCCCCAGGACGAGCGCGGGAGTGGAGGAGTCGCTGCGGGCGGTCAGCGCCGGACGACCACGGCTGAGATAGGCGCGCGACTGCGTCACGCGCCGGTGCCCCGAAGGGCACCACCCGCTCCTTCGACCCCTTGCCGAGCACCCGAGCGGTGCCGCGATCGAGGTCGAGGTCGTCGATGTCGAGACCGCACAGTTCGGAGACCCGGATGCCGGAGCCGTAGAGCAGTTCGAGGATCGCGTGATCCCGCAACGCGACCGGATCTCCCCCGTTCGCGGCCTGTCTGTGGTCGTCGAGCAGCCCGGTCATCGCATCCTGCGAGGCGATGACCGGGAGCGTGCGTCCGCGTTTCGGCGCGATCAGGCGCAAGCTCGGATCGTGCGTGACAAGTTCCTCGTCCTTGGCCCACGCGAAGAACGACCGCGCGGCAGCGGCGCGCCGAGCCAGCGTCGAGCGGGCGTCGCCGCGCTGCGTCGCCTTCCACAGCCATTCGCGAAGCATCTCGAGGTCGACGTCGCCGAGCTCGCTCTCTCCGGTCGAGGCCGTCAGATCGCGAAGGTCGGACCGATACGCGCGAACTGTCGCCGGCGACAACCGACGCACCCGCGTCAGGTGGTCGGCGAACGCGTCGGTCGCGGCGGACAGCTCCATCCGTCCAGGATGCCGAAGACCGGCCTCATCCGTCGCATGCCCCGCCGCAGCGGCCGGTCACCGAGGTGCCTCGCGTGGCACCGCCTCGGTGCCGCACATCTCGTCGCGACGACGCGGAGGCCGGGCGACCAGGTCAGGTCCGCTCGCTCGCGGTCGCTGCGCGCCACCCTCTCTCTTCCCGGACGACGGCACCCTCGAGCGCGAGCAGACCGAGCAGTGCGACCACCCGTGCCACCGTCAGCCCCGACCGGGCGGCGAGATCCTCGGGGCGACCGGCCCGCTCGGGTGCTCAGCGCGTCCCCGAGACGGATCTGATCGGGGTCGGCTCGAATGGGAATCACCGGCGACTCCGCATCCGCTCCCCACAGCTCGCGGATCTCGGCGGCCGACGTGACGCACCGGGCGTCGTACTCGCGTAGCAACCGATGACAGCCCGCTGACGCCGCCGAGGTCACAGGGCCAGGAACGGCGCCCAGCGGACGACCGAGCGACGCCGCATGCCCAGCCGTGTTCAGCGACCCGCTGCGCCACCCGGCCTCCACGACGACCGTCGCCTGGCCGAGCGCAGCGATCAGTCGATTTCTGCGCCAGGAAGCGCCATTTCGTCGGCGCGGCCCCGCACGGGAGCTCGCTCACGACGGCACCGAAGCGCGCGATGCTTCCGAGGAGTTGTCGGTGGCCGCTCGGGTACGCCCGGTCGACGCCACCGGCGAGGAACGCGACGGTCGCGCCGCCGACCCCGAGCGCGGCACGGTGCGCCGCCCCGTCGATCCCGTATGCGCCTCCGGACACTATGACCGCCCCGTCGGCGGCCAGGTCCCCCGCCAGTTCCGCGGCGAGATGCTCGCCGTACCCGGTCGACGCGCGGGCGCCGACGATCGCGACTCTGGGCTGGGCGGTCAGAAGGCTCGAGTCGCCTCTGACCCAGAGCACCGACGGCGTGTGGTCTCCGAGCTCATCCAGTGCCGTGGGCCACTCCGCGTCACCGGGGACCAGCACAGCAGCACCGACGTGCGTGGCGCCACGGAGCGCGTCGCCCACCGCTGCGCTGTCCGCCCGCGGACGCCAGCGTGCACGCGCCTCCGCTGAGCGCACGGTTCTCATGCTGGGGACGGCGCCGCCCGTCCGGTGCCAGAAGAGTCGTCGAGCGCGAAGCGGAGCGCCTCCGCCGCACCGAGCTCGCGCGATGAGCGCTCCAGCCACCCCGTCACCGGGCTCCGCCAGGATCGACCACGCCACGCGAGCGATCTCCTCCGCGGCATCTCCGTCGGGTCGCAGCGCGCGCAGAGCCGCCATCGTCTCGGCGTCGCCGAGCAGGTCGTCGATCATGGGGTCAGTCCTCTCTTCAGAAACAGCGCGCGACCGATCTCGTCGCGTCCTGGGCGGTCGATCCCTCCGAGATCGGCCATCGTCCAGGCCAGTCGCAGAACGCGGTCGTATCCGCGCAGCGTCAGCGCTCCGCGTTCGAGTGCGCGATCCAGCGGCGCGCGCGCCTCACGGTCCAGGCGCAGCTCGCCCTGCCGGAGCCAGGTGCCCGGGATCTCGGCGTTGCGCCGCCACGGCGTTCCCGCCCAGCGCGATGCGGCCAGAGCGCGGGCGGCGAGCACCCGAGCCCGCGCGTCGGCGCTGCTGACCTCTGCTCTGACGCCCGAAGTCGCACGGGACGCCGCGACCCGGGCCACCTGCAGCTCGATGTCGACGCCGATCCCGCAGCGGACCGGAGAGCCGCGAGGCGTACCGTCTGATCGCCATCGGCGGGCAGACGCACTCCGCACCCCGATCCCGTAGTTGCCGCACGGACAGGGATTCATCGCGAGGATCAGCTGGAACCGAGCGGGAAACGTCGCCGTGAAACCTGCTCTGCTCACCTCGATCGTGCCGGATTCGAGGGGCTGGCGGAGAGCGTCGAGCGCGACACGAGAGAACTCGGCAGCCTCGTCGAGGAAGAGGATGCCGCGGTGCGCCCGCACGATCGCACCGGGGCGGACCACTCTGGATCCACCGCCGACCAGCGCAGCGACGGAGGCGCTGTGGTGCGGCGCCTCCAGCGGCGCGAGCAGATCCAGCGCGGTGACCACTTCGCCCGTGAGGGAGCGGATGGAGGCGACCTCCAAGCCCTCCTCCTCGGTGAGCTGCGGGAGGATGCCCGGGAGACGCCGTGCCAGCATCGTCTTGCCTGCGCCCGGCGGTCCGCTCAGGAGCATGTGGTGTCCGCCCGCAGCCGCGACGATCAGGGCGTCGACGGCATCCTCCTGACCGACGACGTCGGCGAGATCGAGCATCTCGTCCTCGACGACCGCGACGAGACGCCGTACCGACCGGCTCGACCTCGGGCACCTCGACATCGGCGCCGTGCCACGCCGCCACCTGCGCGAGCGACGCCGCGGCACGGACCTCGATGCCGGGCACCAGCCGCGCCTCGGCCTCGTTCGCGTGAGGCACGATCATCCGGTCGAACCCCGCGCGGGCGGCGGCGAACACCGCGGGCAGCACGCCCGGGACCGGCCGGATACGACCGTCCAGCCCCAGTTCGCCGATGTGCACGGTCCGGCCTATGGAGTGCCGGTCCACCGATCCACCGGCTGCGAGCGTCGACAGGGCGATCCCCAGATCGAAACCGGAGCCGTGCTTGGGCAGGCTCGCCGGCGACAGGTTGACGGTCAGGCGGCGGCGTGGCAGATCGAGGCCGGCGTTCTTGCAGGCGTTGTGCACCCTCTGCACGGCTTCGCCGAGCGACTTGTCCGGTAGCCCGATGATCTTGAACTCCGGCGTCTGATTGGAGAGATCGGCCTCCACTTCGACGAGGTGGCCGTCGACACCGGTCAGCGCGACCGCCCAGGTGCGCGCCGTCTTCACGACAGGTCCACGAGATGCTCGAGCTGACCATGCGACGGGTCGGCTCCGATGATGCCGATGGCCTCCAGCCGCACCGCACGGGCCCGTGCGAGGTCGGGGTGCGCCGCCGCCCACGCGTGCGCCAGCTGCCACAGTCGTCGCCGCTTGCGCTCATCGATCGCCTCGAACGGATGCCCGAACGCAGCCGATCGCCGGGTCTTCACTTCGACCACGGCGAGGTGAATGCCGCACTCCGCGACGATGTCGAGCTCGCCCTGCGCGCACCGCCAGTTGCGGTCCAGCACGGTGTATCCGAGTCCGGTCAGGTGCCGTGCGGCCCGTTCTTCACCGGCTTTGCCGAGTTCATCCTTCGCTGCCATGTCGACAGCATCGCTTGCGGGGGCGACTCAGCGGCCCCGGATCGCGGCCGGCTCGCGGTGATTGCGGAAAGGTCGCGAAGATGGACTTCCTGTGCAGAACGAGTGTGCGCGCCGGGGCGCGTCACTCTCCGTCGAGCGAGAGTTCCTGCGGCAGCTCGAACTCGCGGCGCTGGAGCTCCTCGACGTTGACGTCCTTGAACGTGAGCACCCGGACCGCCTTGACGAACCGGTCGGCACGGTAGATGTCCCACACCCAGACGTCGGTCATGGAGATCTCGAAGTAGAAGTCGTGCTCGGTGTCGCGACGAACGACATTCACCTCGTTGGCCAGGTAGAACCGGCGCTCGGTCTCGACGACGTACTGGAACTGCGATACGACGTCCCGGTACTCCCGGAACAGCGCCAGCTCGAGCTCGCGGTCGTAGTCGTCGAAGGCTTCCTCATCCATGATGACTCCATCCTACGAGGCTGGCCGCTCCGCCGTCGCCTCGAGACCCCGACCCGCGCATCAGAACAGCGTGGGGGCGTCGGTGATCGCCCACGAAGCCCGGTGATACTGCGAAAGCCCGAGCGAACGGATCGCGTCTCGGTGCTCCGCACTCGCGTAGCCCTTGTTCCGATCCCACTGGTACATCGGGTACGTCTCATGCAGGTCCGTCATGTAGGCGTCCCTGGCGACCTTCGCGATCACCGAGGCCGCGGACACCGATGCGCAGTCCCGGTCGGCCTTGATCACCGGGCGCACCCGGAGGGGTTCCGGGTGCACAGCGGACAGGTAATCGTGGTTGCCGTCCAGGAGGATCAGCGCGTTGTGCAACGCGGCTCCCTGATCGACGACGTTCTGCACCGCGCGAGATGCGGCGAGTCCCAGCGCGCGCATGATGCCGACCTCGTCGACCTCCGCTGCGCTCGCCCAGCCCACGCTCGACGCCTGAACCCACGCCGCTGCGCGCAGCGCCACGTCCGGCCGGCGCTTCTCGGTCACGAGCTTCGAGTCCCGGAGACCTTCCGGCACCCGACGACGCGCCCCCGCAGCATCCATCACGGCGGCACCGACCGCCACCGGTCCCGCCAGCGCACCGCGGCCGACCTCGTCCAGCGAGATGATCAGCTCGCACTCCGAGAGCAGCGAGCGCTCCAGCGTGAGTTTCGGCGCGACGACGGTCATTCCGAGTCCGGTACGCCGTTGAAGCTGTCGTGGTGACCGTCGATCGTGCCCAGCCGATCCAGCGGCCAGGTCGTGAAGAACGCCTTGCCGACGACGTTCGACAGCGGCACGAATCCACCGCTGGGCAGTTCCTGGTGCGCTCGGGAGTCACGCGAACGATCACGGTTGTCGCCGAGCAACCAGAGCGAGTCATCGGGCACCGTGACGTCGAAAGCCTCATTCGAGGCCGCTGTGTCGCCCTTGGGCAGATTCAGGTAGTCGAGTTCGTCGATCGGCGCGCCGTTGACGGTGATCTGGCCGAGTGCGTTGCAGCAGACGACGTGGTCGCCGGGCAGCCCGATCACACGCTTGACGAGGTGGTCCTGCGCGTCGGAGGTGGAGAGTCCGACGAAGGTCAGCACCCAGTCGACGGCTTCGACGAGCGGCGGACGGGCCGGCGTCTGCGGCTGTGCCGCCAGCCAGCCGCCGGGGTCTTTGAACACGACGACGTCGCCTCGCTGGTAGTCGGCCCAACGCGGGGTGAGCTCGTCGACGAGGATCCGGTCGTTGATCATGAGCGTGCGCTCCATCGACGCGGACGGGATGTAGAAGGAGCGGACCACGAAGGTCTTGACGACGAACGAGACGAGCGCCGCGATGACGATGATGACCACCACGTCGCGCAAGAAGACGAGAAACCCTCGACGCCGTCTGGTTGCGGTCGTGCGGGCGGAGTCAGTCGTCATCAGGATCCTTCACCGGTGGAGCACCGCTCGAAGACGGCACATACAAGGGTCGCATACGTCGGGGACAACAAAGCACCCCGGGACATCGTGTCCCGGGGTGCTTCGAAGAAGTATGCGCGTCAGTGGTTGTCGCGCTTCTCCTTGATCTTCGCCTTCTTGCCGCGGAGGTTGCGGAGGTAGTACAGCTTCGCGCGACGCACGTCACCACGGGTGACGACCTCGATGTGGTCGATCACCGGGCTGTGCACCGGGAAGGTGCGCTCGACGCCCACCTGGAAGCTGATCTTGCGGACCGTGAAGGTCTCGCGCACGCCGTCGCCCTGGCGGCCGATGACGACGCCCTGGAAGACCTGGATACGGGAGCGGTTGCCCTCGGTGATGTTCACGTGCACCTTGACGTTGTCACCGGGGTGGAACTCAGGGATGTCGGAACGAAGGGAAGCCGCGTCTACGGCGTCGAGGATCTGCATGATCGTCTCTCTCTGCACTCGCCACAGGTCGGATGCATGATGCTGGAAGGAATGAGAATAGTGTGTGCTGCACGGCGCTGATGCGTCCGTGGACTCCCCTGAGGCAGAGCCGGTCACGGCACAAGGACCTATTCTGCCATGGATGCCGCACCCGGCCAAACCATCGGTCAGCGATCGGCTGCGGGCTTCTCCTGGATGATGAAGACCGCGCTGTCTTCGGGATGCCGCGCGTGGAGCCTCTGCGGGGGCGTCGACGGTTGCAGCGGTGAAGTAGCGGATGCCGCTGCCGTTCCCCTTCGCTTCGCTCCACAACTGCCACAGCATCAGCCAGAACATGGCGAGCCCGACCGCGACCGCTCCTGTCACCAAGAGGCCGAACCACGCCTGCGGGAAGAAGCCGACGGCGATGGTCAGTCCGTGCCACACCGTGAAGCCTGCGACGTCCCACCACGAAACCGCTCGCTCGGCTCGCACCGAAGGCCTGGATCGCACCAGCAGCGTCAGCAGGAGCTGCCCGATGAACACGGAGGGCATGGCGATGAGCAGCAGCAGGAACGCCCAGCCACCCGCGCCGGTCACTCCCCAGCCGATCAGCAACCACAGCGGCAGCAGGAAGGCCGCCGGAAAGAGCCAGCGGAAGAATGCCTGTCGCAACCACATACCGCGATGTTACGCCGCCGAAACCGCCCGGGAGCCGGATTTCGCTGAGAGCTTCCGGTCAACGAGCACGTGCTGATCGGCAAGAATGGAGAGGACGAGAGGAAACCCGATGATCGAACTGCGCACCCCTGCCGAGATCGACGAGATGCGCGCAGCCGGGCGCTTCGTCGCCGAGACGCTGGCGACGCTGCGCGACGAGACGAAGGTGGGCACGAACCTCCTCTCGATCGACCGGCGCGCACATGACATGATCCGCAAGGTCGGAGCGGAGTCCTGCTACATCGACTACCACCCGTCATTCGGCGCGAGTCCCTTCGGCAAGGTCATCTGCACTTCGGTCAACGACGCGGTGCTGCACGGCCTCCCCCATGACTACACGATCCGCGACGGCGACCTCGTCTCCCTCGACTTCGCGGTGTCGGTCGACGGCTGGGTCGCGGACTCGGCGGTGTCGTTCGTCGTCGGCACGCCTCGCGACGAGGACCTACGGCTCATCGAGACCACGGAACGCGCACTGGATGCGGCCATCGCAGCCGCCGTCATCGGCAACCGGATCGGCGACATCTCGGCATCCATCGCCGCCGTCGCCCATGGCGAGGGCTACTCGATCAACACCGACTTCGGCGGGCACGGCGTCGGCCGCATCATGCACGGCGACCCCCATATTCCGAACGACGGCCGTCCCGGCCGGGGCTTCCCGCTGCGTGCGGGCCTGGTCTTCGCCCTGGAGCCGTGGCTCCTCGCGACGACCGACGAGCTCGTCACCGACCCGGACGGCTGGACACTGCGCAGCGTGGACGGCTCCCGCGGGTCGCATTCCGAGCACACCGTCGCGGTCACCGAAGACGGCCCGATCATCCTCACCGACCGATCGTTCCTCGGCGTCGACTGACCGACCCGCTCAGGCGACGGCTCGAGCGCGCTCCCAGCTCGCGATCGGTCCGTCCACGACGCGGAAGAGCGGATGCGGCTTCGGGATCACCACCTGCGACCACCGCGCGAGACGCTCGGGATCGCGGACCAGGAGTTTGGCGGCCAAGTGCGCCCATTCCAGGGAGATCTGCCCCGTCGTGACGATCAGCGAGCCGACGCCCTCGGCCTCCCCATGGTCGATCCTCGTCCTGTTGAATCGATAGCCTCTGGCATCCGCTTCGGCGGCGACCCCGTTCAGATAGGCACCGACCGCGCTCAGCGGTTCCGGAGCATCCCGGAACCGCTCGAGCTGAGGGTGGCTGGTGTAGCCGCGCGTGCGACCTGCCAGCACCGCCTGCGCGAGCAGCGTCTCACGCCAGCACGCGACGAGTCCCTGCCGGTCGAGGTACTCGGGGTGCAGCGACCAGATCCTCATGCGCCCCGCACCTCATCGACCATGTGTTCGACGCTACCAGCGGCGCAAGCGTGCGACACGCGAGGACGGGCGCGCGGCTGTGCCATCCTGGGTGCATGATCCCGCAGGACCGTCATGTGCCGGAGCGTGTGTACCTCGCTCGCCACGGTCAGACGGTCTGGAATCGAGAGCACCGTCTCCAAGGGCAACTCGATTCTCCTCTCACGGCCGATGGCATCGCACAGGCCAGAGCGCTGGTGGATCGGCTGTCCGGACTCGACATCCGCACGGTCTGCTCCAGCCCGCTCGGACGGGCACTGCGCACCGCGGTCATCGTCGCCGAAGGGATCGGTGCCGACCTCATCGAGATCCCTGAGCTCGCCGAGGTCCACCACGGTGAGATGGCCGGAATGACCTGGGACGAGATCGACACGGCGTTCCCGGGCGCCAGGGAGGACCGTGCGGCCAACCGCTACGGCTGGGCGTTTCCCGGCGGTGAAAGCTATGCGCAGGCGCGCGGTCGCGCGCGAGCGGCGCTGATCGCCTGCGGGTGGGCGTCGGACAGTCCGCCGCTGCTCGTGTCGCACGAGATGATCGGACGGATGCTGCGCGCCGAACTACGGGGTCTCGATCCCGCACACGCCCTGGCGTTGCGGCATCCCCCTGGCGTCGTCATCGAGATCGACCGCCGCACGGAGCGAATGCTCTGAGCGTCGATCAGGCGAAGGCGACACCGCTCAGGGCAGTGGCTGCCCGTCGTCGAGGAGATCAGGGCGACGGCGACGAGTGCGCTCGATCTGCTGATCGCGCCGCCACGCGGCGATGGCTCCGTGATTGCCGCTGAGCAGGACGTCGGGGACGACGCGGTCACGCCAGATGGACGGCTTCGTGTAGGACGGGTACTCGAGCAGGCCGTCCTCGTGCGACTCCTCGACAAGGCTCTCCGGGTTGCCCACGACACCGGGGATGAGCCGGCCGATGGCCTCGATCATCGCCATGGTCGCGACCTCTCCCCCGTTGAGGACGTAGTCGCCGAGGCTGATCAGACGGACCTCGCCGAGCGAGCCGGCGAACTCGAACACCCGCTCGTCGATCCCCTCGTACCGACCGCAACCGAATACGAGGTGATCCCGTGTGGCCAGATCACGCGCGGTCTTCTGGGTGAAGACCTCCCCCGCCGGCGAGGGGAAGATGATCGTCGGCGCCTCGGTCTCGCGAGCGACCTCATCGAGCGCGAGACCCCATGGCTCCGGCTTCATGACCATGCCGGCGCCACCGCCGTACGGGGTGTCGTCCACGGTCCGGTGCCGGTCGCTGGTCCAGTCGCGCAGATCTCGCACGTGCAGGTCGAGGATGCCGGCATCCCGCGCCTTGCCGAGCAGCGAAAGCGTCAGTCCGTCGAAGTACGACGGGAAGATCGAGAGAACGTCTATGCGCACGACGGCACCGTATCAGCGGTCACTCGGCGGATTCGGAGTCCGCGGCGTCCGACTCGTCACCGTCCGCGGAATCGGCCAGCTCTTCGAAGAGCCCGGGAGGAGGCGTGACGATCACGCGACCGGCGGCGACGTCGACAGTCGGCACGATGGCCGCGACGAACGGAACCATGATCTCCCGCTCGCCGGAACGCACGATGAGGAGGTCTTGAGCGGGGAAGTGCTCGACACGCGCAACGCGTCCGACGACGGTCTCGTCTCGCACGACGTCCAGGCCGACCAACTGGTGGTCGAACCAGGCGTTGTCCTCGACCTCGTCGTTGTCCTGATCGATCCAGAGGATGGCGCGGACGAGGCTCTCCGCGCCGCTGCGGTCGTCGACGTCGTCGAAGAACACGACAGGACTGCCGTTCATCACCCGGTACTCGCGCACCGTGATGGTCTTGCCGTGCCACGGAGATGCCTCTGGCACCTGCAACGTGAACTCGGCCCCGATGACGAAGCGTCGCTCAGGGTTGTCGGTGTACAGCTCGAGCTTGAGACCGCCTTTGAGGCCGTGCGCCTTGACGAGGCGACCGACTCGAAGCTGGTTCTTGCCCTGGTTTCGGTCGTTCGACACCACGTCAGTCATCCGCGACGTCGACGCGGACGCGACGCCCGTCTGCCAGAGCGGTGATGAGCGTGCGCAGTGCCTTTGCGGTGCGGCCGCCGCGCCCGATCACGCGTCCACGGTCATCGGGGTGCACACGCACCTCGAGGAGGTCGCCTCGCGGCGACGTGGAAGCGTGGATCTGCACATCCTCCGGGTGATCGACGATCCCCTTGACGATGTGTTCGAGCGCGGCGGCGAGCACGACGATTACTCTGCGTCGGCTGCGGGAGCCTCAGCGGCCTCCGCGTCGGCCTTGGCAGCGGCGGGAGCCTCCTCAGCGGGAGCCTCCTTCTTCTCCACCTTCGGCTTCACGACGGACTTCTTCTTCGCGTCGATCTCGAAGGGGGCCTTGGGCTCCTGCGACCCGCAGCGTGGACTTCGCGTCGGCGTCGCCCTTGAACTTGCCCCAGTCGCCCGTGATCTTGAGGATCGCGGCGACCTGCTCGGTCGGCTGGGCGCCGACGGAGAGCCAGTACTGCGCACGCTCGGAGTCGACCTCGATGAACGAGGGCTCCTCGGTGGGGTGGTACTTGCCGATCTCTTCGATCACGCGACCGTCGCGCTTGGTGCGCGAGTCGGCGACGACGATGCGGTAGTACGGCGCACGGATCTTGCCCATGCGCTTGAGACGAATCTTGACAGCCACGATTCTCCTGAATTGTGTGGAAGGAAATGAACCGATCGCCTGGAGAGTGGGGTGCACACCCGGCGGAAGCTCTAATAGGTGGACGCGAACTGGATAGAGGGTCGAGCACGTCGTCCGACCTTCTATTCTGCCAGATGCGCACGCCAGGCGCGAAACGCGACGACACGGGCTTTGCGGTGCCCCGTCGCGCGCGTGTCAGAATGTGCTCGTGAAGCTCGAGTTCGCCCCATCCGCCAGGTCCACCGTCGGCCTGGAGTGGGAGATCATGCTCGCCGATCCGGCGACCGGCGACCTGGTCGGCCGGGCGCCGGAACTGCTCGCGGCACTCGAGGCGGAGAGCGCGGACGAGCGGCACACCGTGACCGGCGAACTGCTGACGAACACGATCGAGGTCACCAGCGGCGTGGGCCGATCCGTCACCCAGGCCGTCGACGACATCGCACAGGCGATCTCGGCCGTCCGCGCCGCGACGGAACCTGCCGGCATCGAACTGCTGTCGGCCGGCAGCCACCCCTTCGCCCAGTGGTACGACCAGCGGGTCTCCGACAAGTCCCGCTATCACACTCTCATCGAACGCACGCAGTGGTGGGGGCGCAACATGATGATCTGGGGCATCCACGTGCACATCGGCGTCGAGTCGCAGGCCAAGGTGCTTCCGATCATCAATGCCCTCACCGCGTACCTTCCCCATCTCCAGGCGCTGGCCGCTTCCAGTCCGTTCTGGGCCGGAGAGCGCACCGGTTACGCCTCCAACCGCGCTCTCGTGTTCCAGCAGCTGCCGACGGCCGGCCTGCCCTGGTCGATGCACGACTGGTCGCAGTTCGAGTCGTATCTCGACGACATGGTGCGCACGGGTGTCATGGCCGACGCCTCCGAGGTGCGCTGGGATATCCGCCCGGCTCCCCGCTGGGGCACCATCGAGGTGCGCGCCTGCGACGGGATGTCCACGCTCCCCGAACTGGCTTCCGTGGCCGCGCTGGTGCAGGTGCTGGTCGAGCACTTCTCACGCCAGCTCGATCAAGGTCTCCTGCTCCCCGAGCTCGCACCCTGGTTCCACCGCGAGAACAAGTGGCGCGCGGCGAGATACGGCCTGGAGGCTCGAGTGATCGTGGACGCTGCCGGCAACCAGCTGCCGGTACGTGAGCACCTCGTCCGGACGCTCTCCGAACTCGCGCCGATCGCGCGCGACCTCGAATGCAGCCGCGAGTTCGGCGGCGTCGCCTCGATCCTCGACAGCGGTGCGAGCTACGCCCGGCAGCTCGCAGCGGCGGATGCCGCGGACGGCGACCTCGGCGCCGTCGTGCAGCATCTCATCCGCGAGTTCCGCTCCGGCCCCGAGTCATCCGTCGCCGAGGTGCCTCCTCTGATCCGGACTCAGCCCTCCAGCAACTGACGGGCCAGCCCTTCATCGAGCACCACGTCGGTGATGAGTTCCGCGGCGATCGCCGCGCGAAGGCTGACCAGCTTGGGCACGCCCGAGACGACGCACACCCGGCGAGGCACGCGGCGGAGGCGATCAAGTCCTGGCCCGGTGGCTCGGGCATTGACACGGATGTCCTTCCAGGTGCCGTCCGCGCGGAAGAACACCGTGGCGACATCCCCGATCGCCCGGTCCTCTCGAAGGGAGCGGTAGTCCTCGCGTCCGAGGTAACCGCCGACGTAGACGCGGCTCGGTACCTCGGCCGATGGCGAGCCCAGACTGAACACCGCGATGTCCATCTTGGATTGGAGATCCAGCACCCGCAGCGTGCTGCGCTCGCGCCACATCGCTTCGCGCGTCGAGGGATCGTCGAAGAAGGCGGGCACTGGGAACTGCTGAACCTGAGCACCGAAGGCGCTTCCGAAACGCTGCAGGATGTCACTCGAGTACTCCACGCCGCTTGTCTGCGTGTTGCCCGCGCCGTTGAGCTGCACGAATGTCGTGTTGTGCGTCTCCTTCTGCGTGAGTCCGCGACTGACCGCGCTGATGGTCGAGCCCCACGCGATCCCGATGATCATGTTGGAGTCGACGAACTGAGAGAGCAGCCGTCCGGCTGTGAGTGCGACACGCTCCAGCCGCTCCATCTCGCTAACGATCTCCGGCATCGGGACGACGTGCGCCGCGACGCGGTAGCGGTCGCGAATGCGCTGCTCGAGCATGCCGAGCCGCTCCAGGGGCGAGTTGATGCGGATGTCCACAAGGCCGCTCTCCCGGGCGAAACTCAGCAGGCGCGACACCGATGACCGGGAGGTTCGCAGCTCCCGCGCGATCACCTCCATGGTCTTGTCCTGCATGTAATAGAGCTGCGCGGCGGTGAGCGCGGCGATCAGCTTCGCCTCCTGCGGTTGCGCGTCCGGATGCGCCATGAGGACCTCCTCACCATCGATCCTTGCACATATGTGCACTGGGGTTGCGCGCCGCGGGCGTGGAGGTCGATGCTGGTCGCAAGCAAGGAAGAAGGGGTCGAGGATGATCGATTCGACACACTCATCAGCGGAACGCGCCGAAGTCCGCGCGGTCCGCGAAGCGGGACGTACGTCCGTCCTGGTGATCGGCGCAGGCATCAACGGGATCTCCACTTTCCGCGATCTGGCCCTTCAGGGCATCGATGTCGTCCTGGTCGACCGTGGCGACTTCGCGTCAGGTGCTTCCTCGGCATCCAGCCACATGATCCACGGCGGCATTCGCTACTTGGAGAACGGCGAGTTCCGCCTGGTGCGCGAATCCGTCCAGGAGCGCAACGGGCTCCTGAAGATCGCTCCGCACTATGTGAAGCCCCTCGAGACGACGATCCCGATCTACTCGACCTTCTCCGGCATCCTCTCTGCTCCGCTGCGGTTCCTCACTCACAAGAGCGGAAAGCCGCAGGAGCGCGGTGCGTTCCTCATCAAGGTCGGGCTGATGATCTACGACACGTTCTCGCGTGACGGCGGCATGGTTCCCCGCCACCGCTTCCTCGGCCGGAAGCGCTCACTGGCCGAACTGCCCTCGCTCGACCCGCACATCAAATACACTGCGACCTACTACGACGCCTCGATGCACGACCCGGAGCGTCTCGCGCTCGACGTCCTGCAGGACGGACGCGCAGCGCACGCCGGCGCACATGCGCTCAACTACGTCGAGGCGATAGGCCGCGATGGAGACAAGGTCGTGCTGCGTGATCGCGAGAGCGGCACCGAGTTCACCGTGATCGCAGACGTCGTGGTGAACGCATCCGGCCCGTGGACAGATCTCACCAACGACGCCCTCGGCGCGGACACCCGCTTCATGGGCGGCACCAAGGGCTCGCACATCGTGCTCGATCACCCCGAACTCCTCGACGCCACCCGGGGTCGGGAGATCTTCTTCGAGCATTCCGACGGCCGCATCGTGCTCATCTACCCACTCAAGGGCAAGGTGCTCGTCGGCACGACCGACATCGACGCCGATCCCCGCGAGGTGCCGGTGTGCACGGAGGAGGAGGTCGACTACTTCTTCGCCCTGATCCACCACGTCTTCCCGCAGATCGATGTGTCGCGTGAACAGATCGTGTACCGGTTCTCCGGTATCCGCCCGCTCCCCCGCCACGAGGACACCGCCCCGGGCTTCGTGTCCAGGGACTACCGCATCGAGGTCGACGACAAGGGCGCAGCGCCTCTGGTCAGCCTCGTCGGCGGCAAATGGACGACCTTCCGGGCCCTCGGTGAATCCCTCTCCGATGTGGTGCTCGGCCTGCTGGGACGCACGCGCACCGTATCCACCTCCGGTGTTCCAATCGGTGGCGGCCGTGACTTCCCGCGCACGACCAAGGCGCGGCGCATCTGGATCCAGGAGAACCTGCCTCGGGCCGGAGACAGGGCCGAGAAGCTCCTCACCCGCTACGGGACACGCGCGGCAGATGTGTGGGCGTTCATCGAGCAGGGCGACGACTCTCCGCTCGCCGGAGGAGACCTGTCGACGCGCGAACTTGCGTGGATGGTCGAGAACGAACTCGTCACCCGGCTCGAGGACGTCATCCTCCGCCGCACCAGCATCGCCTTCACCGGGCACGCCGATATTGCCGTGCTCGACGAACTGGCCGACGCGCTTGCACAGCTGCTCGGCTGGGATCGTACCCGCCACGACGCCGAGGTGGACCAGACCCGCAAGCTGCTCAATGAGCGGCATGGACTCTCCCTCTCTTCCCGCACCCGCGGCTGACGAGAGATCCGACCGTCGCCCTCCTTGCGACGTTCACTAACAAGTGCCATGGCAGAGGGGCCATGACACGCAAGAAAGGTCAATGAAGACATGACTGAAGTCAATCTCGGTCTCTACTTCCTCTCGGAGCTGGTGGGCACTGCAATGCTCGTCCTGCTCGGCTGCGGCGTCGTCGCCAACGTCGTGCTGGCGAAGAACAAGGGGTTCGGCGGCGGGTTCCTGATGATCAACTGGGGATGGGGCCTCGCGGTCTTCGCCGGTGTGCTCGTCTCGGCCTACTCCGGTGCGATCATCAACCCCGCGGTCGGCATCGGCCTCCTGGTCGCCGGCAAGATCTCGTTCACGATGTTCCTCGTCGCCGCCGGCGCTGAGCTCCTCGGCGCGATCCTCGGTGCGGTGGTGTGCTGGGCTGCCTACAAGCAGCACTTCGACCTCGAGGAGGACCCGGCGAACAAGCTCGGAGTCTTCTCGACCGGACCGGCCATCCGTTCTTACGGGTGGAACCTCGTCACCGAGGTCGTCGGCACGTTCGTGCTGGTCTTCGTGATCTTCGCCTTCGCCGACTACGGCGACATCGAGATCGGCGTCCCCGGAGGACTCGGACCGCTCGCAGCGCTTCCCGTCGCACTGCTCGTCGTCGGTATCGGCGCGTCCCTCGGCGGCCCCACCGGCTACGCCATCAACCCGGCCCGTGACCTCGGCCCGCGCATCGCCCACGCCATCCTCCCGATCAAGGGCAAGGGCTCCAGCGACTGGTCCTACTCGTGGGTTCCGGTCGTCGGTCCGCTCATCGGTGGCGTGCTCGCCGCTCTCGCAGCCCCGGCGCTGCTCGGACTCGCGTGAGCCGTCCGCTGTTCATCACTCTGACTTCAAAGGAGAAAAACCATGGCTGATTACATCATCGCCATCGATCAGGGAACCACGTCCAGCCGCGCGATCATCTTCGACAAGAAGGGAAGCATCATCGCGACCGGCCAAAAAGAGCACGAGCAGATCCTGCCGAAGGCCGGCTGGGTCGAGCACGACGCTGCGGAGATCTGGCTCAACGTCCAGGAGGTTATCGGCCTGGCGTTGACCCGCGCGCATCTCACTCGTCACGACATCGCCGCGGTCGGAATCACCAATCAGCGCGAAACCGCCGTGGTGTGGGACAAGACCACGGGAAAGCCGATCTACAACGCGATCGTCTGGCAGGACACGCGCACCCAGCCGATCGTCGACCGCCTCGCTGCCGAGGGCGGCGGCGACCGGTTCAAGGATGTCGTCGGCCTACCGCTGGCGACGTACTTCTCCGGTACGAAGATCACGTGGATCCTCGAGAACGTCGAAGGCGCTCGGGAGAAGGCAGACGCAGGCGACCTGCTGTTCGGCACCACCGACTGCTGGGTACTGTGGAACCTGACGGGCGGCGTCAACGGTGGCGTGCACGCGACCGACGTGACCAACGCGTCTCGCACGATGTTCATGGATCTGGAAACGCTGGAATGGCGCGACGACATCCTTGAAGCGTTCGGCGTGCCGCGCTCGATGATGCCCGAGATTCGTTCCTCCTCGGAGGTCTACGGAAAAGCCGAAGACTCGTCGCTGCTGCGCGAGACGCCGATCGCCGGCATCCTGGGCGACCAGCAGGCGGCCACGTTCGGCCAGGCCGCGTTCAACACAGGTGAAAGCAAGAACACCTACGGCACCGGATGCTTCCTGATCTTCAACACGGGTGAGGAGATCGTCCACTCGAAGAATGGCCTGCTCACCACCGTCGGCTACAAGCTCGGCGATGCACCGACGCACTACGCGCTCGAGGGTTCGATCGCCGTCACCGGATCGCTGATCCAGTGGCTGCGCGATCAGCTCGGCATCATCGGCTCGGCTCCCGAGGTCGAAGAGCTCGCCAAGCAGGTCGAGGACAACGGCGGTGTGTACATCGTCCCGGCGTTCTCCGGTCTGTTCGCGCCGTATTGGCGCCCCGACGCGCGCGGCGCGATCGTCGGCCTCACCCGCTACGCGAACAAGAACCACATCGCGCGCGCCGCACTGGAGGCAGTCGCCTACCAGACGCGCGACGTGCTCGACGCGGTCAACGCGGACGCCGGTGTGGACCTGACCGAGCTCAAGGTCGACGGCGGCATGGTCGCCAACGACGCGCTCATGCAGTTCCAGGCTGACATCCTCGGCGTGCCGGTCGTCCGTCCGGTCGTCGCCGAGACCACGGCGCTGGGTGCGGCTTACGCAGCCGGACTCGCCGTCGGGTTCTGGGACGGCCTGGACGACCTCTCCGCCAACTGGCAGGAGGACAAGCGCTGGGAGCCGTCGATGGACGCCGCCGAGCGCGACCGCCAGCTGCGGCTGTGGCGCAAGGCCGTCACGAAGTCGATGGACTGGGTCGACGACGACGTGAAGTGATCTCGCATCGCTGAGAGGGCGGGCTCGGAGAATACTCCGGGTCCGCCCTCTTTCTCGATTACGGAGGCGCGCCCTCAGCCGAGTGCGGCGAGGAAGGCTCGCGCCACGCTGCGAGGTGAGGTCGCGCCCCAAGCGACATACTCGACACGGTAGGGCCCGTCGAGCACCTGTTCCGACACCACGTCTGCATTCGATGTCGCGACGGCGCCCGGCGCGAGGAGCGTGACGGCGAGGCCGGCCGCCACCAGCCCCAGGATGAGGCTCGCAGAATCCGCTTCGAAGGCGACATCGCGACTGAGGCCGGCGGCAGCGAACGCGGCGTCGCTCTGCGCCCGCCCCGAGGTCCCCGCAGGAAAATCGGCGAAGACCTCACCGGCGAGATCGGCCAGCACGGCATCGCGGCCAGCGAGACGATGGCCGCGTGGAAGAGCGACCACGAGACGCTCGCGGGAGAGCGCGCGCACGTCCACCCCTGTCGGAACGCTGTCTTCGCGCAACCCGAGGAGGGCGACGTCGAGGGCCCCTCGCTGCACGGCCGAAACCAGCGCGTCGCTGTTGCCGACCTGAAGCTCCACCCGCACGACGGGATGTGCCGCGCGGAACCGCACGAGCAACGCCGGCAGATCGACGGCCGTGACCGTCGGGATCACTCCGAGACGGAGCGTGCCGACGACGTGGCCGGCTGCCGCTGCCGCATCCTCCCGGGCGGCGTCAGCGGCAGCCACCGCGATCCTCGCCTGTCGGACGAATGCCTCGCCGGGCTCGGTGAGCCGGACGCTTCTGCTCGTCCGGGCGAACAGCCTCTCTCCGATCTCGCGCTCCAGCGCCGAAATCTGATGACTCAGCGCCGACTGGGTCACGAAGCATCTCTCAGCAGCGCGGGTGAAACTCAAGGCATCGGCCACCTCGGTGACGTAGCGCAACTGCTGGAGGTCCATTCATCCATGATGGTGGTTCATGGATGGGGTGACAACTATGCGTTGGACTCACTACTTCTGCGCGCGCAGGCTGGAGCCATGAACCGCCTGACCATCGTCCTGATCACCGCACTCGCCCCGATCGCATGGGGCACGACCTACCTCGTCACCACTGAACTGCTTCCCGTCGGGCATCCGATGTTCGCCGGACTTCTCCGATCCCTTCCCGCCGGGCTCCTCGCAGTCGCCATCAGCCGGACCCTTCCGCGCGGCGGCTGGTGGCTCAAGTCCTTCGTACTGGGCGCGCTCAACATCACGGCGTTCTTTCCTCTCCTCTTCCTCGCTGCCGAACGGCTTCCCGGTGGCGTCGCCGCAGCGGTGGGCGGGGCTCAGCCGCTCATCGTGCTCTCGCTGGGGGCACTGGTCCTGAAAGAACGGATCAGGCCGATGACGGCGGCAGCAGCCGTGACCGGAGCCGGTGGTGTCGCCCTCATCGTGCTGGGCCCTGCCGCGCGCCTCGATGCTCTGGGCATCCTGTCCGCGCTGGGTGGCGTGACGGCCACCGGGCTCGGCATGATCCTCACGAAGCGCTGGGGACGGCCCGTCGGAGTCGGGCCGGTCGCCTACGCGGGGTGGCAGCTCTCCGCGGGCGGCCTCCTCCTGCTTCCGCTCGCACTTCTCGTCGAGGGGACGCCCGCCTCGATCAGCGGAGAAGCGGTGCTGGGCTATCTGTGGCTGGCGACGGCCGGCGGCATCGTCGCATACGCGCTCTGGTTCAGCGGAATCCAGAAGCTCCCGGTGATCGCACCCGGTCTGCTCGCGCTGCTCTCCCCCATCGTGGCGACGCTCCTGGGGACGCTGGTCGTCGGCGAGTCCTTCACACCGGTCCAGACGATCGGCTTCGGGATCGCTCTTCTCGCCCTGATCGGCGGGCAGTTCTTCGTCCGCCCGGCCAGGACCGCGCAACCTCTCCTGGCTGATCCGGTCGCGGCGACGGTTCTCACAGTCGGCCGCTGACCCTGCTCAGCCCTTGCCGAAGAGCTTCTGGATCTCGGCGAGGTCTGCTTCGCTCGGAGCCTGCGCCGCACCGCCGCCCAGGCCGAATCCGGAGCCGGTGGGCTGACCGGTCGGCAGTCCGGCGTTCTCCGCCGCCCGCTTGGCCGGGTTGCCGGATCGGGAACCGCCCGACGACTTGCCCTTCTTGCCCCGCTTCGACGACGCTCCGGGGCGTCCCATTCCGGGCATCGCACCCATTCCGGGGATGTTCGGAGTACCGCCGCGCGCGACGGTCTTCATCATCTTGGCGGCCTGCTCGAAACGCTGCACGAGCTGATTCACGTCGGTCACGGTCATCCCGGAACCCCGCGCGATGCGCAGCCGCCGTGAGCCGTTGAGAACCTTCGGGTTGCGCCGCTCACCGGGCGTCATCGAACGGATGATCGCCTCGGTGCGGTCGATCTCACGGTCGTCGAAGTTCTCGAGCTGCTGCTTCATCTGGCCCATGCCGGGGAGCATGCCCAGCATCTTCTTCATCGAGCCCATCTTCTTCATCTGCTGAAGCTGGTCGAGGAAGTCCTCCAGGGTGAACTGCTCGGTCGCGAGCTTCTCGGCCATCTTCATGGCCTCTTCCTCATCGAAGGCTTGCTGGGCCTGTTCGATGAGGGTCAGGATGTCACCGAGGTCGAGGATGCGGCTCGCCATGCGGTCGGGGTGGAAGGGCTCGAGATCCTCGAGACGCTCGCCGGTGGAGGCGAAGATGATCGGACGGCCGGTGACGGATGCCACGGACAGAGCCGCACCGCCACGGGCGTCGCCGTCGAGCTTCGAGAGGACGACGCCGGTGAAGTCGACGCCCTCCTGGAAGGCCTTCGCCGTGTTCACGGCATCCTGACCGATCATCGCGTCGATGACGAACAGGACTTCATCCGGGTTCGTGGCTTTGCGGATGTCGGATGCCTGCTTCATCAGCTCCGCGTCGACGCCGAGGCGTCCTGCGGTGTCGATGATGACGACGTCGTGCTGGTGGCGACGGGCGTGCTCGACACCGTCGCGGGAGACCTTGACCGGGTCTCCGACACCGTTGCCGGGCTCGGGGGCGTAGACGGTCGCTCCGGCCTGCTCCGCGACGACCTGCAGCTGGTTCACCGCGTTCGGGCGCTGAAGGTCGGCGGCGACGAGAAGCGGCGTGTGTCCTTCGCTCTCGAGCTGCTTCGCGAGCTTGCCGGCGAACGTCGTCTTGCCCGACCCCTGGAGGCCGGCGAGCATGATCACCGTCGGCGCGGTCTTCGCGAACTGCAGCCGACGCTGTTCGCCGCCGAGGATCGCGACGAGCTCTTCGTTGACGATCTGCACGACCTGCTGTGCCGGGTTCAGCGCCTTGCTGACCTCGTCGCCGAGTGCGCGCTCGCGCACCTTCGCGGTGAAGTCCTTGACGACGATGAGAGCGACGTCCGCATCGAGGAGCGCGCGACGGATCTCGCGCACGGTGCCGTCGACGTCGGCCGCGGTGAGCTTTCCCTTCGTGCGCAGATTGCGGAAGGTCTCGGTGAGCCGATCGGAGAGCGTGCCAAAGGTTGCCATGGTGCGATCAATCTTACGCGAGCGGCGCCGCCGCGCTCAGCGCGGCTCGGGGTCGTTCTCGCGCGCGCGAGATTCCCTCGCATTCACGAGCCGGAAGGCCATCAGATCCCCCACGGGAGGTCGTGGATCACCGCGAAGGCGTGGCGCAACGCTGCGTCAGGCGAGCTCTGACCAGCTCCGTGCTCGGCCCAGAACCGCAGAGATGAAAGCACCGCGGCGGCGAACGCCGCACCGAGGACGTCGGCGCGGATCACGTCTATCCCGGATGCGGTGGCGGCCGACGCGATCGCAGCCGCGAGCCGGGCGTTCCGCAGACCGGTGTCGCGCATCAGTTCCTCCTGGAGCCTCCATCGCGGCCGCGTTGCGCAGCGCCAAAGCGAGAGGGTCCGGCGCGAAGTCTCGAACGATCAGAAGCAGGATGCCGCGCACCGCGTCGCCCCCGGCATCCGCTTCGAGCAGTTCCAGGGAGGCGATCGCCTCGTTCATCCGCTCATCCAGCCCCGACCAGAGCACGTCGCTCTTGGAGGAGAAGTAGTTGAAGAAGCTCGACCGGCTGACGCCGGCGCGCTGTGTGATGTCCGCGACGGACGTCGCGTCGTAACCACGCTCGAGGAAGAGCTCGCACGCCGCTTCGGCGAGGGTCTCGCGCGAAGACACCTTGGGGCGCCCCGCCCGACTCGTGCTGGTCATCCCCTCACGCTACCGCGCGTCGCGCCACGAGCCGAGCCGAGCGCGGAGGAGTATTGTTAGACCGCATCCAACTAATGACTGAAAGAGGGCCTGCGAGCATGCTCGACATCCTCAACGCCGGCATCGCGCCGGAGTTCGTCCCGTACACCGACGGCTGGGACCTGCAGCGACACGTCCATGCGGGCGTCGTCGACGGCAGCCGCCCTGACACGCTGATCCTGCTCGAGCACGAAGCCGTGTACACCGCTGGAAAGCGCACCGAACCACAGGAGCGTCCGCAGGACGGCACGCCCGTCATCGACGTCGACCGCGGCGGCAAGATCACCTGGCACGGCCCCGGGCAGCTCGTCGGCTACCCCATCGTGCGACTGCCCGAGCCGATGGACGTCGTGGCGCACGTGCGCCGACTGGAGCGGATCCTCATCGACGTGCTCCGCCCGTTCGGCGTCGACGGCTACCAGGTCGAGGGTCGCAGCGGGGTGTGGGTGCGCCGGCCGCTCTCCGAGGACAAGGTCGCCGCGATCGGCGTGCGCGTTCAGCAGGGAGTGACCATGCACGGTTTCGCGATCAACTGCGACAACACCCTCGCCGGCTTCCGCGGGATCATCCCCTGCGGCATCACGGATGCCGGTGTGACGACCGTGAGCGAGGTGGTCGGCGCCGACGTCTCCCCCGCCGATATCGTCGACAGCGTGACGACCGCGTTCCTCGCCGAGTACGCAGGGGTCGCCGCGTGAGCGCCGCCACGCCGGAAGGGCGCAAGCTTCTGCGCCTCGAGATCCGCAACGCCGAGACCCCGATCGAGCGCAAGCCCGAGTGGATCCGCACCAAGGCGAAGATGGGGCCGGAGTACACGGCTCTGCATTCGTTGGTGAAGGAGGAGGGGCTGCACACGGTCTGTCAGGAGGCCGGCTGCCCGAACATCTTCGAGTGCTGGGAGGACAAGGAGGCGACGTTCCTCATCGGCGGATCGCAGTGCACGCGCCGCTGCGATTTCTGCCAGATCGACACCGGCAAGCCCGACGACTACGACACCGATGAGCCGCGTCGTGTCGCCGAGAGCGTGCGGCAGATGGGCCTGCGCTACGCGACGGTGACCAGTGTCGCGCGCGACGATCTTCCCGACACCGGCGCCTGGCTCAACGCCGAGACGGTGCGGAAGATCCACGAGTTGAACCCCAACACCGGCGTCGAGCTGCTGGCCAACGAGCACAACGCCGACCCGGCCTTCCTGGGGCAGATCTTCGATGCCCGCCCCGAGGTCTTCGCGCACAACGTCGAGACGGTTCCGCGCATCTTCAAGCGGATCCGCCCCGCGTTCACGCTACGAGCGCTCCCTGAGCGTGATCACCCAGGGCCACGAAGCGGGACTCATCACCAAGTCGAACCTGATCCTTGGCATGGGCGAGGAGCCGGAGGAGGTGGTTCAGGCGCTGCAGGACCTGCACGATGCCGGGTGCGACATCATCACGATCACGCAGTACCTGCGACCTACCCCTCGACACCTGCCCGTCTCCCGCTGGGTGAAGCCCGACGAGTTCGTGGAGTTCAAGGAAGAGGCGGAGCGCATCGGCTTCCTCGGCGTGCTCGCCGGCCCGCTGGTGCGGTCGTCGTATCGTGCAGGACGCCTGTGGGCGCAGTCGATGGCGTCCAAGGGCCGGGAGATCCCGCCGCACCTCGCACACATCGCGGAGAGCGCCGACCTCGGCTTCGCGCAGGCGGTATGACGCAGGTCAGTCCGCGCTCATCACCGATTGCACGCTGCCGTCGGATCCGAGATTCACGAGCAGCACGTCGTCGGTCGAGTCGGCATCCAGCGCGTACTCGAGGACCGCGAACGGCTCCGAGCCGCCGTGCTCATCGGCGAGGATCGTCATGCTCATCAGGCGGAGCGAGCGGATGATGTCCACCGCCGGGTCACCGCTGACGTCGACGAGCACCTCAGCCAGTCCGTCACCGTAGACCTCCTGCTGCTGCAGGATGTACTCGGTCACCTCGCTGGCCCGGTCGTCGACCTCGGCGAGCATTCCGCGTCGCGCCACGGCATCCACATTCTCCAGACCGGAGATGAGGGATGCGGCGATGTCGAGAGCCTCAGGCGATACGTCTTCCTGGTCGGGCGCGGTGAGGTCGACGGTGACCGACTGGTCACCGAGCTCCACCGTCTCGGACCAGAAGATCGATCCGTCGGGCCCCGACGAGAGGAGTCCGAAGTAGTCGTGTTCGATCGCCATAACGCTATGAAACCAGTCTCTTGGGTGCCGCGGTAGTCCCGTCGTCAGTTGACGAGGGAGGAGACGAAGACGTGCGGGGTGAAACCGGTGAGATCGTCGATCCCCTCGCCCTGCCCGAGAAGCTTCACCGGGATGCCGGTGCGCTCCTGCACCGCCAGGACGAAGCCGCCCTTCGCGGAGCCGTCGAGCTTCGTGAGCACAAGACCGGTCACTCCCGCGTGCTCGAGGAAGGCCTCGGCCTGCAGGACGCCGTTCTGCCCGGTGGTGGCATCCAGAACCAGCAGCACCTCGCTGATGGGCGCCTGCTTCTCGATGACCCGGCGGATCTTGGACAGCTCGTCCATCAGCCCGCCCTTGGTGTGCAGACGGCCGGCGGTGTCGATGATCGCGATCTCGATGCCCTCGCGCTGGGCGAATTCGACGGTCTGGTAAGCGACGGATGCCGGGTCCTGGCCCTCCTGCTGGGGGCGCACGATCGCCGCTCCCCCGCGCTGAGCCCAGGTGGCGAGCTGATCGACGGCGGCGGCGCGGAAGGTGTCCGCCGCACCGACCACGACGCTGCGCTGGTAGCCGCGCAGAAACTTCGTGAACTTGCCGATCGTGGTCGTCTTGCCGACGCCGTTCACGCCGACCACGAGCACCACGGCCGGGCGCTCGGTGAGCTTGAGCGTGGTGTCGAACTTGGCGAAATGCTCCTCGAGCGTCTCACGCAGCATCCGGTGGAGATCCTGCGGATCCGTCGTCCGGTAGCGATCGACCTTCTCCCGCAGCTCTTCGACGACCCGCTCGCTGATGTCCGGGCCGAAGTCGGCGGTGATGAGCGCGGTCTCGAGGTCCTCCCAGGTCGTCTCGTCGATGGTGGGCTTGACGAACATGCCGCGCAGTGCGCGACCGAGGGACCAGGACTTCTCCGCCATGGCTCCAGCCTACGGGTAGCATCCTGGGATGATTCGCGAACGAGCGCTCATCCGAGGCGCGGGTCGACGCGGCGCAGACGCCGTCCAAGTGCCGCGCGAGGCCTGAACGCGAGCGCCGCGACTCAGCGAGCGGCGGCGCGGTCCCCGACACGCTGACCGACGACGGCGGAGACGCCGTCCTGGCGCATGGACACGCCGTACAGCGCGTCGGCGATCTCCATGGTGCGCTTCTGGTGCGTGATGACCAGGAGCTGAGAGCTCTCGCGGAGCTGTTCGAACACGGTGAGAAGACGCCCGAGGTTCGCATCGTCGAGCGCCGCCTCGACCTCGTCGAGGATGTAGAACGGGCTCGGGCGCGCCTTGAAGATCGCGACGAGGAGCGCGACGGCCGCGAGCGACCGCTCGCCGCCGGACAGCAGCGAGAGCCGCTCGATCTTCTTCCCGACGGGGCGCACGGAGACCTCGATGCCCGTGGTGAGCATGTTCTCGGGATCGGTGAGCCAGATGCTTCCTGAGCCGCCGGGGAAGAGCAGCGGGAAGACCTCGCCGAACGCCCGCTGGGTGTCCTCGAACGCGTCCGCGAAGATCGTCTGCATCCGCTCATCGAGGTCGGCGATGATCGTGAGCAGATCCTGGCGTGTCTGCGTGAGGTCGGCGAGCTGCTCGGTGAGGAACGCATGACGCTGCTCGAGCGCTGCGAACTCCTCCAGGGCGAGCGGGTTCACGCGTCCCAGTTGAGCGAGCTTGCGCTCCGCCTCGGCGAGCCGGCGCTCCTGGATGCGGCGATCGAACGGGATGGCGGTGTCGTCGTCAGCGCCCTCTTCGACGACGGCGAGAGGGTCCCGTGGAACCGCCTGATCCGGGCCGTATTCCGCGACGAGGATGTCCTCGTCGAGAGCGAGCTCGGATGCCACCCGCTCGAGCAGGCTCGTCAGATGCAGCTTCTTCTCGTGGATCTGCAGTTCGAGTCCGTGCACGCTCTCGGTGAGCCCGGCCAGCCGTTCCCGCAGCGACGTCTCCTGCGCACGGAGCGCGGTGAGCTCCTCGTTCTGCGCGGAGCGCGCTGTCTCCGCTTCTGAGAGCGCCATGCGTGCCTCGGTGACCGACCGGTCGAGCGAATCGAGGATCCTGGGCAGCTCCTCGATCACTCCGGATGCAGCCTGGCGCTGTGCACGCCGGATCACCGCGCGGCGAGCGGCCTCGGCCGCTGCATCGCGCTCGTGCTCCCGCTGGCGCTCGAGGCCGGCGACCCGCGCCTGCGCAGCACGCACGCGCTCCCGCAGCGTCTCGATCTCCAGCCGGGCGCGCACTTCGCCCTCCCGTGCCTGTTCGAGAGCCTCGAGCAGGCCGTCGCGGGCGGACGCGTCGAGCACAGGGCGAGGAGCGGATATCGCGTCGTCGAGTTCTCCCTTCGCCTTCTCGGCCTTCGCCTCGGCATCCGCGACAGCCGCCTGGGCCTGACCGAGCCCGGATTCGAGCCGCTCGCATTCGGCCACAGCCGACTCATGGCGCACCGTGACCCGGTTCACGTGCTCGGCGTGGCTTGCGAGGGCGGCGTCGTGCTCGCGGAGGAGCCGCAGCGCCTCCTTCGCGTTCCGCCTCGTCGTCTCGACCGCCTCGTTCGCGTCTTCGCGCGCCTCGCGGAGGGAATCGACGATGACCTGGACCTCGGCGAGCCGCTCGGACGCCGCATCGCGCTCCGCTGCGAGTTCGAGCCGTGAACGCTCTCCCCCTGAGCTGGTGCGCAGAGTCTGCGCCGTGATCACATCGCCGGTGATCGTGACGATCGTCGTGGTGGTGTCGCCGGTGGAGTCCATCGCGCTCCGCGCGGCACGTGCAGCATCGAGGTCGTCGGCGATGAGCACATGAGAGAGGATGCCGAGCACCCCGTCCGGGGCCGTCACCGTATCGACGGCCGGCGTCACGCCGGCGATCCGCGGCAGATCCACCGTCGGTCGCAGCGCTTCGGCGATCACGAAGTCGACCACTCCCCTGCGCTGCTCGGCGGCATCCGCGGCCAGGGCGAAGGCGTCGGACGCGCCGTCGACGAGCACGCCCTCGGCCAGGGAGCCGAGCACGGCCGCCACAGCCGCCTCGAACCCGGCACGCACCTGCACCGAGTCGCCGACGAGGCCGCGCACTCCGTCCCCACCGGCCTTGACGATCTCCGCTGCGCCGCCCGAGATGGCGAGGGCGCTGCCGAGGGCCGCCGCCTTCGCCGTCAGCGCATCGACCTCCCGCTCAGCGGCATGCAGACGTTCCCGCAGGGTCTCGCGCTCGCCCTCCGCCGCCGTCGCCGCACGCTGAGCGCTCTCGTACGCGGCCGAATGCTCGGCTGCCGTGCCCTCGGGTGCCTCTGCGAGCTCGATGGCGTCCAGTGCGTCCGCCGCCTCGCGGCGGCGAGTGTTCGCCGCCTCCAATGCGTTCTCCTGCCGCAGAACCGCTCCACGGACCGCGGCCAGCGCGGAGGCCGCCGCATCCGCAGTGCCCCGCAGCGCGCTGAGGCGCATGTCGTACTCGGAGACCAAGGCGCTCTGTTCGGCGATGTCGACATCGAGCGTGTCGAGTTCTGCCCTGGCGTTCACGACCTCGCGACTGGCTGCGGCCGCAGCATCCTGCGCATCGCCGAGCCCCGCGGCGATCTCGGTGATCTCGTCCTTCGCCTCGTCGATCGTGCTCTGCGTCACGGTGACGGCTGTGACGGCCGCATCGTCTTCCTCGGAGCCCAGCAGCGCGAGCCGCTGATTGGCGAGCGTGAACAGCCCGCGCATCCGCTCCTGCGCCTGCTCGAGCCCGAATGCGATGCCGCGCGCCTTGTCGACCGCGACTGAATTCTGATCCTGCTCGAGCCGCAGAATGCCCGCCCGCACTCCTTCTGCCTGATCGGAGAGGACCAGGCGCTCGGTGTGACGTTCGTGCTCCGTGCGGGTGTGATCCACGAGCGCTGTGCGCAGCGCCACGACGTCGTCGGCGAAGAGCCGCGCCTTGGCGTCGCGCACGACGGCCGCGATCGTCTGTGCTTCCCTGGCGATCTCCGCCTGCCGCCCGAGCGGCTTGAGCTGACGACGGATCTCCCCGGCGAGATCGCTGAGCCTGGTGAGGTTCGCCTCCATCGCATCGAGCTTGCGGAGGGTCTTCTCCTTGCGGCGTCGGTGCTTGAGAATGCCGGCGGCCTCCTCGATGAATCCGCGGCGATCCTCCGGTGACGCCTGCAGCACGGTGTCCAGCCGGCCCTGACCGACGATGACGTGCATCTCGCGTCCGAGGCCGGAGTCGCTGAGCAGTTCCTGCACGTCGAGCAGGCGGCAGTTCTCGCCGTTGATCGCGTACTCGCTGGAGCCGTTGCGGAACAGCGTCCGGCTGATCGTCACCTCGGCGTACTCGATCGGCAGCAGGCCGTCGCTGTTGTCGATCGTCAGCTGCACTTCGGCCCGGCCGAGCGGTCCTCGCGTGGAGGTGCCGGCGAAGATGACGTCCTCCATCTTGCCGCCGCGGAGTGTCTTTGCTCCCTGCTCGCCCATCACCCAGGCGAGCGCGTCGACGACATTCGACTTGCCAGACCCGTTCGGACCGACGATGCAGGTCACGCCCGGTTCGAAGACGAAACTCGTCGGCTGCGCGAACGACTTGAATCCCTTGAGCGTCAGGCTCTTCAGATGCATGCGGACAGCCTGCTCATCTGGCGCTGCTGCGCGGGGTTCGAGGACGGATCACGACTTCACGGTACCGGACTCGCCGATCGATGCTTGACGAACACACCAGACGTTCGCTAGCGTGACTGCTCGGATCGCTGTGAAAGGAGGTTACCGATGATGATCACAACTGCTCGTAGACAGGCCCCAGGCCTTGTCGCGTACAGCGCCTTTGCGCTGCGCACCGCCTTCTCGGTGACCGACCCCAGCTTCCGTCTCGTCACGGTCGCTTAGCAAGTTCGGCGCGAGAACTCTGCCCGTACGGGCCTTCTCCGCCGTGCCGGCACCACCGCCATCGACTGGTCTTCGGATCGTCGATCCCGCATGCTCCGCAACGAGCAGCACATCCACGCCCGACGCATCCGGCGTCGCGCCCCGCATCCTGCGATCCGCCGCGCATCCTGCGCACCCCGCGCATCCTCTGCGCACCCGTGCATCACGCACATCAACCTGTACACAACCGACTCTGAAACGAGATATTCGTGAACACCCTCACGCTGCCCCGCAGCGAATCCCATCCGCCCGATATGCAGGACCTCACGGTCCTCGAGATATCCGTCCCGGCCGACCGTCGCGAACTCGCACTGACGGATCGGCTCTCCCTCCGGCTCGGCGTCTGGCTGCTGCTGCGTGCGCAGCAGGCGCAGAATCGTGCTGAGCGTCGTGCCGAGCGTCGCGCCGAACGCGCCCAGGAGCTGGGTCTGCTGCTTCTCGAGGAGCAGAACCGGTTGCCCCTGGAAAGGTACGCACTGCTCACTTACGACCTGCAGCGGCAGCTGCGCTGACCTGGAGGTCACCGAAATGACCATCCCGCTCACGGAGAACGCCACGCTGCATCCGTTCGTGCCCCCGGCACGAGCGGATGCGGCGGGCTCCGCCGAACTGCGCGAATTCACCGAGGTGCGCAACGCCGTCTATCGGGCGATCACCGGCCGCGACGATCAGGACATGACACCTGAGGAGCTGCTTCCGGTCATCTCCTCCGACGAGGACGAGAAGACCCTGATCTGGACCGTGCGCATCGGCCGGGAGATGGTCGGCCGCGCCATGGTCGACCTCCCCATGGATGCCGGCTCTCGCAGCGCGTACGTGCTCATCGAGCTGCACCCGCACGTCTGGGGTCAGGGCATCGGCACCGCCATCTGGCCGTACCTCGAAGCTGCAGCTCGAGAGCACGGCCGCTCGATCCTGCAGTCGTGGGCGGAACAGCCCGCCTCCGCCGGGCCGACGCTGAACTCGCCGACCGGATTCGGCAGCATCCCGCACGATCACGTCGCACGCTTCTACCTGCGCCACGGGTTCGCTCTCGAGCAGGTCGAGAGGGTGAGCTCGCTCGATCTGAGCGAGAAGACCCGCGAGCACGCCACAGACCTGGTGCGTCAGGCGCAGGCGGCCGCGAACGGCTACCGAGTGGTGCAGTGGATGCTGCCGACCCCGGCCGAGCGCATCGAGGGATACGCCTGGATGAAGTCGCGCATGTCAACGGACGTTCCCGCTGCCGAGCTCGTCTTCGACGAGGAGAAGTGGGACGCGGCGCGAGTCGCCCGGCATGATCGGCGCTTCCTCGACGGCGGTCAGACGGTCCAGGTCACCGCAGCCGAGCACATCGCCACCGGCGAGCTGTGCGCGTTCAACGAACTGGCCATCGGCCAGGACCCGACCGCGGTCACGCATCAGCAGGACACCCTCGTGCTCTCCACGCACCGAGGGCATCGCCTCGGCATGCTCGTCAAGTGCGCCGCCCTGCTGTCCTGGACCGGCGTCGCTCCGGCATCTCCCCGCGTACTCACCTACAACGCGGAGGAGAACCGGCCGATGCTCTCCATCAATGAAGCCATCGGCTTCACCCCCATCGCCTATGAGGGCGCCTGGAAGAAGGTACTGACATGACGACCACCACCACCCTGACGATCTCGCCGCTGATAGTGCCGAAGTCGGTCGACGCCGCGGACGCGGCCGACTTCCTCGCGTACGCCGAACTCAATCGGCAGATCTGCGACGAGGAGGTCGGGCTTCCCGACCTCGCGCAGAAGGCTGTCGACATGATCCCGGGTTGGCTCGATGACACCGACGAGATCAGCCGCGGGTTCGTCGCACGTCGCGGTGGAGACATCGTCGGGATGGTCACGGTCTCCCTGGCGCAGGATAGTGGCGCCAGCACTGCCGAGTTCGACCTGATGGTGCCCCGCGAGCATTGGGGACAGGGCATCGAGGAGACACTCCTCGCGCGCGCCGAGGACGAGGCCCGCCTGGCGGGTCGCCGCGTCCTGCAGACGTGGACTCTGCATCGCCCGGTCGAAGGAGAACGGATGCTGACGCCGAAGACCGGCTGGGGGAAGGTCCCCGCCACCGAGCTCACCGCCCTATTAGAAGCGAGTGGCTTCAGTTTCGAACAGGTTGAACGCAACAGCGGGTTCGATCTGCACGGAGACGACAGCGCCTTGAAGAACGCCCTCGCGGAGGCTCAGGCCGCAGCCGGCACCGAGTATCACGAACTCTCCTGGTCGCTGCCGACTCCTGTCGGCATCAGAGCCGGCTACGCAGCCGTGCTCGCACGGCTCTCTACGGATGCGCCCACCGGGGACCTGGAGATCGACGAACAGCAGTGGGACGCCGAGCGCGTCGTCCGACGCGACGCCCGGTTGACGGGAGGCGGGCAGCTCGTTTCGGTTTCCGCAGTCGAGCACATCTCTTCAGGCACGATCGTCGCCTACAACGAGCTGCTGATCGGCGCGGATCGCACCGAGGTCACTCACCAGATGGGCACTCTGGTACTCAAGGAGCATCGCGGACACCGCCTCGGCACGATCGTGAAGTGCGCGAACCTGCTGCGCTGGCGCGACCTCGCTCCGCAATCTCCCTGGGTCTCCACCTTCAACGCCGAGGAGAACCGTCCGATGCTCGACATCAACGAGGCGATCGGCTTCGTGCCGGTCTCCTATGCAGGCGCGTGGCAGAAGAAGCTCTGAGACGTCGACGGTCGACTCGGGTGACAGGAACGTCGTCAGCCGACCGACGACACGGCCTGCGCCACGAGGCTGGAAGCATGAACACTCCGGTCGGCCCACGCCCTCACGAAGACCTTCGGCTCCACCCGAGCGCTCGCCGGGGTCGACCTCGCGATCCATCGCGGCGAATCCGTCGCGATCATGGGAGCATCCGGCTCGGGGAAGACGACACTTCTGCATGTGCTCGCCGGCATCATCGCCCCGGACTCGGGACGTGTCACCTTCCACCCGGCGGGTGGAGCGGCCATGCAGGTCGAAAGGCGGCCTGGCGGCAGGTCGGCGGCATCGCCATGGCCAGCTTCATGGCCGTGTTCGCCGGCACCGGCGTCGCGTTGATGAACGTGATGAGCGCAGAGAACGCCGCCACAGACGACCTGGCGCTGGCGAGCGACATGCGCACGGGACTCGTCATCACCCTCGTCGCATCGTTCCTGATGGTGGCGGCATCCGTCGGCGTGAACCAGGCTTCGGACATCCTCGACCAGCGTGAACTGCATCGCAGTCTCCATCACCTGGGCATGCCGCTTGACACGGTCGACCGCGCGCGGCGCAGGGCGATCATGTCTCCGCTGCTGGTCACCGCAATCGGTTCCGCGCTGTGTGCCGGCGCCCTGGTGCTCCCGCTGCTCGGCCTGGCGCTCGTCACGGCTCCGGCATCCCTGCTCACGATCGTGCTCGTCGTCGCCGTCGGCATCGGCGTGGTGTGGGTGAGCACCCGCGCCACCCGCCCGCTCCTCGCTCGATCGTTCGCGGCCGCCTGATCGAAGAGCGGTCGGTCCTACTGCCGGCCGACCGACGGGCCGACCCGGACGTGGATGCTCTTCATCAGCGGCTGATCGCTCTGCGCGCTGTAGTCCGCCGGGCCGATGAGCACGTTCATCTCGGGCATGTAGCCCGCCGCGCTTCCGCGCGGCGTGTTGTACGTCACCGCGCGGTACTGACGAAGCACGCGTTGTGAGCCGTCCTTCGACGTCGCCACGATGTCGACGAGATCCCCGTGACCGATGCCGCGATCGCGCATGTCTTCAGAGTTCATGAAGATGAGCTCGCGGATGTTCTTCACGCCCCGGTAGCGGTCGTTGTTCGCGTAGATCGTCGTGTTCCACTGGTCATGGGAGCGCATGGTCTGCAGCACCAGCATGTCTTCGGACGCCGGGAGCACGTCATGCAGCCGCGGCAGCGAGAACTCCGCCTTCCCTGATCCCGTGCGGAAGTCGAGTTCGCGCGCCGGCTGGGGAATGCGGAAGCCGTTGGGGTGCGTGACGAGTTCGTTGAAGCCCTCGAATCCGGGCAGCACCTCGGCCATCACGTCGCGGATGACGCCGTAGTCCGACGACATAGGACTCCCACGGCAACGGGCTGTCCGGCGTGGTCGCTCTGGCCATCCGCGCGATGATCTCAGGCTCCGACAGCAGATGCTCGGACGCCGGCTTCTTCCTGCCGACCGAGAGATGCACCATGCTCATCGCGTCTTCGACGGTCTGTCCCTGTCGCCCCGAGGCCTGTTCGTCGGCCTCGGTTCGCCCGAGGCACGGCAGGATCAGCGCCTTCGCACCGTGCACGAGATGACTGCGGTTCAGCTTGGTGCTCACCTGCACGGTGAGATTGCACTGACTCATGCCCTCGGCGGTGTAGACCGGGTCCGGAACAGCGGCCACGAAATTGCCTCCCAGTGCGATGAACACCTTGACGTCTCCCTCGTGCATCGCTCGGATGCTGGCGACGGTGTCGAGCCCCGGCTCGCGCGGCGAGGTGATTCCGAGGACGGCGTCCAACCGATCGAGCAGAGCGGCGGGTGCATGGTGGTCGATGCCGCAGGTGCGGTTGCCCTGCACGTTGCTGTGCCCGCGCACCGGCGCCGGTCCCGCACCGGGACGCCCGATGTTGCCCCGGAGCAGCAGCACGTTCATGAACTCGCGCACCATGTCGACGGCGTGCTCCTGCTGGCTCACGCCGAGACACCAGCTGATGATCGTCCGATCCGCCTCGAGATACAGTCGGCCGGCGTGGCGGAGCTGCTCCTCCGTGAGCCCGGACTGCTGCACGAGTTCCGGCCAGGGTGTCGCCTCCACCAGCGCCCGGTACTCGGCGAACCCCTGCGTGCAGCTCTCGATGAAGTCGGCCGCGAGCACCGAGGGATCGTTCTCCGCCGCCTCGAACACGACCTTCGCGACGGCGCGCATCAGCGCCATGTCACCGCCGGGGCGCACCTGCAGATCGAGCGTTCCCGTGCTGTGCGTCTTGAAGAGCGCCATATCGACGAAGTCGTGCGGCACGATCGTGCGCGTCGATGCCGCCTCGATGAGCGGGTTGACGTGCACCACGTGTGCGCCGTTCTTCACCGCATCCGACAGGGCCGTGAGCATCCGCGGCGCATTCGAGGCGGCATTCACACCGATCAGGAAAAGGAGGTCGGTGTTCTCCCAGTCCTCGAGTGTGGTGGTGCCCTTGCCGGTGCCGATCGAGGCCTTCAGCGCCCGGCCTGAGGCCTCGTGACACATGTTGGAGCAGTCGGGCATGTTGTTCGTGCCGTACTCGCGGATCATCAGCTGGTACATGAAGGACGCCTCGTTGCTGAGCCGGCCCGAGGTGTAGAAAGTGGCCTCGTCGGGGCTGTCCAGCTTGCGCAGTTCCTCGCCGATGAGAGCGAATGCGTCGTCCCAGCTGATCGGCGCGTATCGGTCCACCTCCGGGTCGTAGACCATCGGCTCGGTGAGCCGGCCGGCGTTCTCGAGCTCGAAGTCCGTCCAGGTCGCGAGCTCAGCGACCGTGTGCTTCGAGAAGAAGCCGCTGCCCACCCGCTTGTGGGTCATCTCCCACGTGACGTGCTTCATGCCGTTCTCGCAGATGTCGAGCCGCAGACCCTTCTGGTCGTCGGGCCAGGCGCATCCAGGGCAGTCGAACCCCGTGATCGGATGGTTCATCGTGAGCATCGCGCGCGCTCCACTGACCGGTTCCTTCGACCGCAGCAGAACCTCTCCCACCGAGATCGTCGCACCCCAGCCCGCCGCCGGGTGATGGTAATCCTGCTGCGACCAGGGGCGATCCGTCGCCGGGCCGTATCCGCCCTGACGAGGAACATCCGGCATCAGTCCGAGTGCTGCTCCCTGCCTCCGGTCATCGTCCAGATCGGTCACGAACTGCTCCCTCCGGCTGAAGGGCCGCGTCGGCGTTCCCTCCCGTTTCGATCGTCACCCGCTGCGGATGAGAGTAGACGTTCATGGATCGGCCCCGCAGAAAGCCCACCAACGTGATGCCGCGAGCATCCGCCAGCTCTGCCGCCAATGACGACGGAGCGGAGACCGCAGCGAGGATCGGGATGCCGGCCATCGCCGCCTTCTGCACGAGTTCGAAGCTCGCGCGCCCGGAGACCTGCAGCACCGTGCCACGCAACGGAAGCCGATCGTTGAGCACCGCCCAGCCGACGACCTTGTCGACGGCGTTGTGCCGCCCGACATCCTCTCTGAGCACGAGCATCTCGCCCGATCGCGCATCGAACAGCGCAGCCGCGTGCAGCCCGCCCGTCTTGTCGAAGGCGTCCTGTTGCTCGCGCAGTCGGACGGGGTACGCGGCCAGGTCCTCAGCCGCGACGGATGCGCCGTCATCGGCGACCTCGTGGTGGGAGACCGTCTCCACGGCGTCGATGCTGGCTTTGCCGCACACGCCGCAGGAACTCGTCGTGTAGAAGGAACGTGCAAGTTCCGGTGCCGGCGGCTGCACCCCCGGAGCGAGTGAGAGGTCGAGGACGTTGTAGGTGTTCTCGACGCCACCCGTGCCCGGCCCGCCGCAGTGGATCGCGGACCGGAAGTCGTCGCCTCGGGCGATCACTCCCTCCGAGACGAGGAATCCGGCCGCGAGCTCGACATCGTGTCCCGGGGTGCGCATCGTGACGGCCATCGGCGTGCCCGCCACGCGGATCTCGAGAGGCTCCTCGACGGCGAGCGTGTCAGCACGGCGCTGCGACCCGCTGTCCAGTGAGATCTTCAGCACCGGCCGTCTCGTCGTGATCCGCCCCATACTCCGAGAGCGTACTCCGGGCGTTGCACACCGATGCTCCGCACTTCGTACGGAGCGGTACCGTTGCTGCATGGCCTTCCCACCCCTTGTGGCACCCGCTGCGTCGCTCTCCGATGCAGAACGCGTGCGCACGGCGCGGCAGTCACGGCTGACCGAGATCGCCGAGATCGGACAGCTCCGCCTCGCGGCGGCACGTGTCGGCGTGCTCGGCGCCGGCGGCATCGGCTCGCCGGTGACGCTCTACCTGGCATCCGCCGGAGTCGGCACGATCGGGATCATCGACGACGACGTCGTCGAGCGCAGCAACCTCCAGCGACAGATCGCCTTCGGCACGGCCGATGTCGGTCGACTCCAAGGCCACGGTGGCCGCGGAACGCGTCCGCGCGCTCGCCCCGGACACGCGCGTCATCGAGCATCGGACCCGGCTGACCGACTCGAACGCACAGGAGCTACTCGGGGGCTACGACCTCATCATCGACGGCAGCGACACCTTCGACACGCGCTACGCGGTCGCGGACGCCTGCGATGCACTCGGCATCCCGCTGGTGTGGGGCTCGGTGCTGCGATTCGACGCTCAGGTCAGCGTGTTCTGGTCGCGCCCCTCAGCGGGATCGCCGGTGCGTCTGCGCGATGTCTTCCCCGAGCCGTCCGGCCGCCGGCACCGTTCCCTCGTGTGCAGACGCCGGTGTGCTCGGTTCGCTGTGCGGGCAGGTCGGCTCGATGCTGGTGACCGAGGCGGTCAAGCTGATCTGCGGAGTGGGGGAACCCCTGCTCGGCCGGATGCTGGTCATCGACGCCCTCAGCGGCCGCAGCCGGGAGATCCCGCTGGCAGCCCCGTCCGGCCCTGGACGTCTTCCCCTGGTGTCCCCCGCGGAGCTCGCCGCACTGATCGCCGAAGCTCCCGTCACCCTGCTCGACGTGCGCGAACCGGACGAATACGCCGACGGGACCATCCCCGGCGCCCGTTCCCTGCCGCTGGGCACCCTGCTCGCCGACCCGCTCGCTGTGGAGCTGACCGGAACCGTCGTCGTCTTCTGCCAGCAGGGGCCACGGGCTCGCGCGGCAGGACGTGCCCTCGCGGCTGCCCACCCAGGCGCAGACCTGCGTCTTCTCGCCGGCAGTTACGCGGCGTGGTCCGCCTCGTTCGCACCTTCCGGAGGCCTCTCGTGATCACCGTCGACGAGCATCGCACGCGCATTCTCGACGCCTCGCTCGTCCTGCCCGCCGAACGTCTTCCGCTCGCCGCAGCGCTCGGACTCGTACTCGCGGAGGACGTGTCGAGCCGATGGCCGGTTCCTCTCTTCGACAACTCCGCGATGGACGGCTACGCGGTACGGCGTGCGGATGCGGCAGCGGGAGCCGTCCTGCGTATCGTCGCCGATGTCGCGGCCGGTTCGAGCGAGGATCCGCCTCTGGGCCCCGGGGAGGCAGCGCGCATCATGACCGGCGCGCCGGTGCCCTCGGATGCCGACGCCGTCGTCCCGCTGGAGCAGACCGACCTCGGTATCGCGATTCAGGAGACTCCGCCGGCGCAGATCACCGTGCTCACCGAACCCGGCCAGAGCGCGCATATCCGCAGGCGCGGCGATGATGCCCCGGCAGGGTCGCTGGCGGTCGCAGCGGGCACGGCGCTGGGGGCATGGCAGCTGTCATCGATCGCCTCGGCCGGTCATGACCACGTCACCGTGATCCGTGCGCCTCGGGTGGCCGTCGTCTCCACCGGAAGCGAGCTCATCTCGCCCTCCGCCACCCCCGAACGCGGTCAGATCCCGGAGTCGAACTCCGTACTGCTCAGCGCCGCCGTCCGTGCTGCAGGTGCGGAGGTCGTCACTGTGGGCACAGTGGCCGATGATCCGGATGCCCTGCGCCGCGTCCTCGACGAACTGGAGGCAGACGTCGTCATCCTCTCCGGCGGTGCCAGTGTCGGTGCCTTCGACGTGGTCAAGGCGGTGCTGGGCGGTGAGCGAGACATCCGCTTCGACGCTGTCTCGATGCAGCCGGGCAAACCGCAGGGCTTCGGCGTGCTCGATTCGAGGATGCTGGCGTTCTGCCTCCCGGGCAATCCGGTGAGCGTCGCAGCGTCCTTCGAGATGTTCGTCCGCCCGGCATTGCGCCGCATCGCCGGACACGCCGTGATCGACCGCCCGCGGATCGTCCGCTCGGCCGCGGTCGGCTGGCGCTGCCCCCCGGGGCGCATGCAGATCCTGCCCGTCGTGTTCGACGAGAACACCGTCCGTCCGGCCACGAGCGGCGGCAGCGGCTCGCATCTGGTGACATCCCTCGCCATCGCGTCGGCGTTCGCCATCATTCCCGCCGAGATCGAGCGGGTCGAAGAAGGAGATCCTGTGACTGTGATGGTCCTGTCATGAACCAGCCGTTCACCCACCTCGACAGCGCTGGCCACGCGCGGATGGTCGATGTCACCGAGAAGCAGCCGACGGTGCGCTCGGCGACGGCATCCGGGTTCGTGCGATGCTCCGCGCGCGTGATCGCAGCCCTCCGTGACGGAACCACGCCCAAAGGCGATGTCCTCGCGGTCGCCCGCATCGCCGGAATCCAGGCCGCCAAGCGCACCGCCGAGCTCCTGCCGCTCGCGCACGTCATCGGCGTGCACGGGGCACAGGTCGACCTCGAGATCGTCGACGACGGCGTGCAGATCGAGGCCACCGTGCGCACCGCCGACCGCACCGGCGTCGAGATGGAGGCCTTCACCGCGGTCAGCGTCGCGGCGCTCGCGCTCGTCGACATGGTGAAGGGCCTCGACAAGTCGATCACGATCGAGAACATCGCGCTGCTCCGCAAGACCGGCGGCAAGAGCGGCGACTGGGTGCGCACTCCGTGACCGCATCGGCCCCTGGCACCGCCGCGATCATCCTCGGCGGCGGCCGCGCGACGCGCCTGGACGGGACCGACAAGGCGAGCGTGGTCGTCTCCGGCGCGGCGCTCATCGATCACGTCTATGCCGCTGTCCGCGGGTGCGTGCCGATCGTCGCCGTCGGTCCGGACAGCATCTCCCGCCCGGGGATCCGCGTGGTGCGGGAGAATCCTCCGTTCGGGGGTCCCGTCGCGGCCATCTCAGCAGCGCTGCCCGAGCTGACCGGACCAGATGCCGGGGAGACCTGGCTGCTCGCCTGCGACCTGCCCCGCGCCGAGGAACTCGTCGCCCGGCTCGCTGTCGTCGCGATCCCCGACGGCGCGGATGCCGTGATCGCGATCGACGCGGCCGGACGCGAGCAATGGCTGGCCGGGCGCTACCGGCTGGGCCCGCTGCGACGCGCCGTCGCCCTTCTCTCCGAGACAGCGGGAGCATCCATGCGGAACATGCTCGCTCCCCTGAGGCTGCATGCGGTCGACGACGAGGGAGCCGGAATCGACCTTGATACCTGGTCCGCGATCGAGGACTATCGGAACAGCCGAAAGGAAGATCATGCCTGACTCCCCCGCCGTCCTCGAGGAATGGGTCACTGCCCTCGCCGAGGCGCTCGGCATCGAAGACACCGCTGTGCCTACAGACCTGCTGCTGGAACTCACCCGCGAGGTGGCTCACGGTGTCGTCCGCCCTGCGGGACCCTTGGCGACCTATCTGGTCGGCATCGCCGTCACAGCCGGTATGCCCGTTGAGGACGCGGTGACGCGAACGCGTGCGGCCATCGCGAGTTGGCAGGCACAGGCATGAGGCTGCGTTACTTCGCCGGGGCGGCCGACGCGGCGGGCCGCGAGGAGCAGCAGGTCACGGGTCCGATCACGCTCGGCGAACTGCGAGCGTCGTTGAGCGCGGAGCACGGCCCGGAGTTCGCCGGTGTGCTCGGTCGCTGCTCGCTGCTCGTGGATGGGGTGCGCGGCGCGGATGACGTGCTCGTCGCGGACAGCGCGACCGTCGACGTTCTCCCACCCTTCGCCGGAGGCTGAGCCCGGCGCGGGGGCGCGCCTACTTCGCGAGACTCCCCAGTCCCACCCAGACGGCGGTGCCGTCGGCTTCGAGCTGCTTCTTCCACACCGGGAGCTCGGCCTTGACCCGCTCCACGAGTTCGCGGCAGATCTCGAATGCGTCGGCCCGGTGCGCCGAGGACACGGCGCAGACGATGGCGGCTTCGCCGATGTCCAGCGCGCCGACGCGGTGGCTCACCGCGATGCGGAGTCCTTCCTCGTCGAGGCTTGCGGCGATCTCACCGAGGATCCGCTCCGCATCCGGGTGCGCGCTGTACTCGAGCCGGATGACTTCGCCCGCCGCATCCGGGTCGTGGTCGCGCACGGTGCCGACGAAAATCGCGCTGGCGCCGGAGTCCGGTGCCGCGACGGCGTCGAGGTGCACGGATGCGTCGAGCACGGCATCCGACACCCTGCTGAACACGATCATGCGTGGTCACCGCCGTCCAGCTGCGCGACGACGTGCCGGGCCACCCGCAGGACGACCGGGATGCCGTCGCGAACCGCACCGGGAGACCCGGCGAGGTTCACGACGAGAGCGCCGTCCACGATGCCGGACCGCGCGCGGGACAGCATCGCCTGCGGAACCCCCGCGATGCCGGCGCGACGGATCTCCTCGGCGATACCGGGGATCTCGCGCTGCAGCAGGCCGGTCATCGCCTCCGGGGTGACATCGCGAGGCGAGAGCCCGGTGCCGCCGGTCGTCACGACCAGGCGAGCACCGCTCGCCACCGCGCGTCGCACCGCGTCCGCGATCGCCACGACATCGTCCGGCACGACATCCACCGTCGCCGACCAGCCGTCCGCGGCGAGGAGTTCGAGGGCGAGAGGCCCGGAGAGGTCTTCGCGCAGGCCCGCCGCCGAGCGGTCCGAGACGGTGATCACGGCACTGGGAAAGAGAGAGGATGTCACGTTTCCCAGTGTAGGTCGCGGTGATCTCACCGGCGGCGCTGGCACCGCGGGCAGTAGTGGCTGGAGCGGTTCATGAAGGCCTCGCGACGGATCGGGCTGCCGCACCGCGGGCACGGCTCGCCTCCGCGTCCATAGGCGTTGAGCGAGTGGGCGAAGTAGCCCGGACTGCGCCGTTGACGTTGACGTACTGGGCGTCGAAGCTCGTGCCGCCTTCGGCGAGAGCCTTCGCCAGCACCGTCCGCACCTCGGCGAGCAGCCGCCGCACGGCGACCGTCGAAAGCTGGTTCGCCGGAGTCTCCGGGTGGATGCGGGCCGCCCACAGCGACTCGTCGGCATAGATGTTGCCGATGCCGCTGACGACGCCCTGGTCGAGCAGCACGCGTTTGATCGCGCTTCCTCGTCTGCCGAGCGCCTGCGCGGAACGCGAGCGTCGTCGAATGCGGCGTCGAGCGGGTCCCGCGCGATGTGCACGACCTGCGACGGGATCAGCGAGTCCCCGTCCACGACGAGCGGGTCGACAGCCAGCGAGCCGAAGGTGCGCTGATCGGCGAACACGATCGCGAGCGTCGCCGTGCTGCGGATGCTCCAGATGGATCCGGATGCGCTCATGGCGTTCCGGCGGCGCATCCGGCGCACGCAGCAGCATCTGCCCGCTCATCCCGAGGTGCGCGATCAGCGCGGCCTCCGCTCCGTCGAGCGGGCAGCCAGAGGAACTTGCCGCGGCGCTCGGCCGCCGCGGAACGAGCGGCCCTCCAGGCGCGCGACGAAATCGGCCGATCCCGCAGGATGACGGGTCAGCGCGCGCTCATCGAAGACGCTGACGGCGCTGATCACGAGAACCGATCGCCGCCGGTGCGAGGCCGGCATCGGACGACCTCGACCTCGGGAAGCTCAGGCACGCTCGCTGAGGGAGCGCCACGCGCTGAGCGCAGCCGCCATCTCGGCGGTCTTCTTGCTGCTGCCGGTGCCGGTCATGCTGACGTCGCCGACGACGACGGTCGCCAGGAAACGCCGATCGTGATCGGGGCCGCTCGCCACGACGGAGTACTGCGGCGGGTCGGCTCCGGTCCGTGGCCGCGAGCTCCTGGAGGCTCGTCTTCGGATCCATCGCCGCGCCGTAGCGCTCAGGGTCAGCGAGCAACGGCGCCGTGAGACGGAGCACGAGTTCGGTCGCCGATTCGGGACCCGCGGACAGGTACGTCGCGCCGATCACGGCTTCCATCGTGTCGGCGAGGATCGAATCCTTGTCGCGACCGCCGGTCTGCTCTTCGCCGCGCCCCAGCAGCAGATGGCTGCCGAGGTCGATCCCACGAGCGACCTCCGCGAGAGCGACCGTCGAGACGACGCTCGCGCGCCGCTTCGCCAGCTGTCCTTCGTCGAGATCGGGGTGGGTCGTGAACAGCATCACCGTCACGGCCTGTCCCAGCACCGAGTCGCCGAGGAACTCGAGTCGCTCGTTGTGCGGAATCCCGCCGTGCTCGTACGCATACGACCGATGGGTCAGGGCCAACTCCAGAAGCTCCGCGTCGATATCGACGCGGAGCTTCTCAGGCAGAGGTCTCGATCCCCCGGGGACCTCGGTCACGAGTCGCGATTCAGACGTCGGCGACCTTGCGGCCCTTGTACTCCAGGAACAGCTCGGTGCCCTGCGAGTCGGTGACGACCTTCGCCTGGTGCGGACGGCTGTAGACGGTCTGGCCGTTCTCGATCGTCTTGACGAGCGCGATGGGCGCCGCCTTCCACTGCGCGCGACGCGAGCGGGTGTTGGAGCGGGATACCTTGCGCTTCGGGGGGTTACCAGCCATGGCTAACTCTCTTCTTTCTCGGCGGCGCGGCTCTCTGCCTTGCCGTCTTGGTCTGTGATCTGCTGGAGCGCACTCCATCGAGGATCGATGGGAGCGGCCTGCTCCGTGCCGGTGTTCACGGCCAGCCGCTCACCTGTACTCGGGTCGAGTCCAGGGCAGTCCGGCTGACACACCGGTTGAAATGGAAGCGCCAATGACGGCCGCTTCCCTGACCAGAGTTTCAAGATCCACGTGGTCGTCTTGAACCTCGAAGTCAGTTTCTTCCTCACCAGGATACGCGAAAAGCTCCTGGAACTCGACTTCGACAGGCTCGGAGATGTCGATGAGGCATCTTCCGCACACTCCGACGTACTCCGCATCGACCGTTCCGGTGGCCAGGATGCCCTCGTGAACGGACTCCAGACGTACGTCGATATCGATCTCGGAACCCGTCTCGTAGGAGACGATTCCCTCTCCCCACTGCTCGGGCAGGGGCACGGAGAAACGGTGCTCGCGCATCTCGCCTGGTTTGCGGACGATGTCACGGACGGGAAGGATGAACGGGCCATTCAGACGAGGTCGCACCCCCCAATGCTACGCTCGCTGCAGGATGGGCCGCGCAGATGCCGCGGGCTCCGTGTCGAGGAAGGCGGCGACCGCCGGCGGCACGAACGGCGTGACATCGCCGCCGAGCGATGCGACCTGCCGTACCAGCGAACTCGACACCATGGCATGCGCCGGATCCGGCAGGAGGAACACCGTCTCGATGTCCGCGAGGTGCCTGTTCACGATCGCCATCGGCGACTCGTAGGCGACGTCGATCTGCGAGCGGATGCCCTTGATGAGGACGTGGGCGTCGACGTCGCGTGCGTAGTCGACGAGAAGGCCCATGCTCCAGGATCCGACGACGATGTTCCCCTCCATGCCGTCCTCCGCGATGGACTGCTCCAGCAGCGAGAGGCGCTGGGCGATGGGCAGCATCGCCTCTTTTCCCGGGTTGTGCACCACGAGAACGTGCAGTTCGTCGTACAGCTTCGCCGCACGGCGGATCACGTCGAGGTGACCGAGGGTGGGCGGATCGAAGGAACCCGGGACGACGGCGATCCGACTGCTCATGATTCCACCCTAGGGCACGCTCTGATCGCGTCAGTTCTTCGCGAGAGCCGCTCGGTCATCGTCGCTGACGCGCCGAGCGATCACCTCTCTCAGACCCGGATGCGATGTGAGGTCGGGGTCGTCGGCGAGGATCGCCTCGCCGATATCGCGGGCCATCGTGATCAGGCCGGCATCCTTGACGACGCGCAGCAGCTTCAGAGACGACCGGACACCGGCCTGCGCGGCGCCGAGCACATCGCCCTCGCCCCGCAGTTCCAGATCGACCTCGGCGAGCGTGAAGCCGTCCAGAGTTCCGGCGACGGCATCGACGCGTTCCCTCGCGATCGTTCCCGATTCCGCCTCGGTCACCAGCAGGCACAGTCCGGGGACTCCTCCGCGACCGACGCGTCCGCGCAGCTGGTGCAGCTGGGATACGCCGAAGCGATCGGCATCCAGCACGATCATCGTCGACGCGTTCGGCACGTCGACCCCGACCTCGATGACGGTCGTGGCCAGGAGCAGGTCGATCTCCCCTCTCGCGAAGGCCTGCATCACGGCATCCTTCTCGTCGGAGGGCATCCGCCCGTGCAGCACCGCGCGACGAAGCGCTCCGAGCTTCGGATGCGTCGCCAGGGCCTCATCGAGCTGCACCACGCCCCAGCGCGGCCCGTTCGCCGCGTCCAGCACCGGCGCCTGCTCCGCCCCGGCCTCCACGGTCTTCTTCGCCGTGTCGATCGCCGCACACACCGCGAAGACCTGGTGACCCCGTGCGATCTCTTCGGCAGCACGATCCCACACGCGGTTGAACCATCCGGGGTGCTCGGCGAGCGGGGCGACGAAGGTCTCGATGCCCGCACGCCCCGCCGGCATCGTGCGGATGACCGACGTGTCCAGATCGCCGAACACGGTCATCGCCACGGTCCGCGGGATCGGCGTGGCGGTCAGCACGAGCGCATGAGGGCTGGATCCCTTCGCACGCAGGGCCTCACGCTGCTCGACGCCGAACCGATGCTGCTCGTCGACCACCACCAGGCCGAGATCGGCGAAGGTCGTCTTCTCCCCCAGCAGCGCGTGCGTTCCCACGACGATGAGCGACTGGCCTGACGCCACCCGCAGGGCCGCGCGGCGGCGGTCGGCGGCCCCGAGCTGGCCGGTCAGCAGCGTCGGCATCACCAGCGGCGCGAGCTCCGGACCCAGCATCCGCGTGATCGAGCGCAGATGCTGCCCCGCGAGCACCTCGGTCGGCGCGATGAGTGCCGCCTGTCCCCCGGACTCGGCGACCTGCAGCATCGCACGCAGCGCCACCAGTGTCTTTCCGGAACCGACCTCGCCCTGGACCAGCCTGTTCATCGGCCAGGCGCCGACGAGATCGGCCGCCACCTGGGCGCCGACGGTCTGCTGATCATCGGTGAGCGTGTACGGCAGCGTGCTGTCGAAGCGCTCGAGCAGGCCGCCGGGGTGCGCCGGCCGGGGCGTCGCGGAGAGTGCGCGGACGGCGTCCCGCTGCTGCAGCAGAGCCGTCTGCAGCACGAGTGCCTCGTGCGTGCGCAACGTGCGCACCGCCGGGTCGATGTCATTGCGGGTGGGCGGACGGTGGATGTGCTCGAGCGCGGTGCGCGCATCGAGAAGCCCCTCCTGCACGCGCACGGCGGACGGCAGCGGATCCGGCACGTCTCCCAGCACGTCCAGCACGCGTCCGACGAGTTTGGCGATCTGCCAGGTCTGGATGCTCGAGGTGGCCGGATAGATCGGGATCGGCACCGCGGCCCTGGCGTCGGCGCTCCGCCGCGCGGAATCCTCGTCTTCGAAGAGCTCGTACTCCGGGTGCGCGAACTGCGTCACTTCGTTGTACATCCCGACCTTGCCCGAGAAGACACCACGACGACCGACGGCCAGCTCTTCCGAGCGCCACTTCGCGGCCCCGAGGTTCTTCGCGAAGAACGTCAGCGACATCCGCCCGATGCCGTCGCCGATGATGACCTCGACCATCGCCCCCTTCCGGTTGCGCATCGCACGCGCAGTGGAGGAGAGCACCTCGGCGACGATGGTGACAGTCTCTCCGATCGGAAGATCGCGGATCGGCGTCAGCTCTCCCGGGTCGGCGTAGCGACGCGGGTAGTGCGCGAGCAGGTCGCCGACGCTGCGCATGTCGAAGGCCCGATCCAGGGTCTTCGCGGGTGCCGCGCCCAGCGCCTCATCCAGCGACGTATCCAGCGTGAGCGACATGCTCCGAGTCTAGGGAACGCGGCGGACACGGAATCAGGCCCGATTGTCGTATCGTGAACGGGTGACGAGGATCATCGCCGGTTCGGCCAGGGGCATCCGCCTCGAAGTACCGAGTGCAGGCACTCGTCCGACGAGCGACCGCGTGCGGGAATCGCTCTTCGGCGCTCTCGAGTCGGCGGATGCCATCGCCGGCGCACGAGTGCTCGATCTGTACGCCGGCTCAGGGGCGCTCGGACTCGAATCGCTCAGCCGCGGCGCGGTGAGCGCCGACCTCGTGGAGCGATCACGCCCCGCGGCCGCGATCGTGCGCCGCAATGCAGCGACGGTGGCGAAGGCCGCTGGATCGGCGGCGGCGCATGTCCATGAGAGCGCAGTACGGACCTTCCTGCAGCGCGCGGCAGGGCCGTACGATCTGGTGTTCTCCGATCCGCCGTACGACCTGGACGACGCATCGATGAACGGCGATCTGACGGCGCTCGCGCCCCTGCTGGCGCCCGAGGCGCTCGTCATCATCGAGCGCGCACGCCGCTCGACCCCGCCCGATCTCGCGGCGGCCGGGCTCGAGCTGGTCCGTGACCGCAACTACGGCGACACGACGCTGTGGTGGGCGGCGCCGCAGAGCGCCGAGGCGACGCCGGGGTCACGCGGAGTCGCCGAGGTTCAGCCGGAGGCCGAATCCCAGTCCCGATAAGGATCCCAGCCGGCGACGTCCACCGGCACCCCGTCGCAGAGCAGCGCCTCGGCGCCGCGCGGCAGAACAGTGCCGATGATCCGGAAGCCCGGTGGCAGCACGCCGTCGGAGAACGTGGCGAGCAGTGCATGATCCTCGCCGCCGGCGAGTGCCCGCTCGCGGTTGTCACCGAGGGCATCGCCATCGAGGGCGATCGTCACGCCGGAGGCCTCGGCCATCCGGCGTGCATCGAGCGCGAGACCGTCCGAGATGTCCATCATCGCCGTCGCCCCGGCGACGGCGGCGACCGGCCCCAGGCCGATCGGCGGCGCCGGACGCAGCTGAGCCGACAGCGCGGCACGCTCGCCGTCGGCGAGCAGGGCGGTGTCGACCGCCACCGGCGTCTCGCCGTCCCGGAACCGGCCGAACAGCACAGTAAGCCCGCGCGCGGCATGGCCGAGTTCACCGGCGACCGCGACGGCGTCGCCCGGGCGGGCACCGGATCGGGTGACCGCCGCACGCCCCTCGAGGTCGCCGAGGGCGGTCACCGCGACCGTCAGCGTGTCCGAGACGGTCAGGTCGCCGCCGACGACGCCGCACCCCGGCGCCAGCGCCGCGCAGGCATCGCTGAACCCGTCGGCGAGTCGCTCGACGAACGAGAGGCGCAGGTCGCGCGGAACGGCGAGAGCGACCAGCAGAGCGGTCGGCCGAGCGCCCATCGCCGCGACGTCGGCGAGATTCACCGCTGCGGCCTTCCACCCCAGGTCGTAGCCGCTCGACCAGGCCAGCCGGAAGTCCGGCCCGTGCACGAGGGTGTCGGTCGTCGCCACCACCGTCCCGGAGGGCGCCGCGATCACGGCGGCGTCGTCGCCGGGACCGATCAAAGTGTGTGACGCCGGTGCGGTACGCGCGAGGATCGCCTGCAGGATGCGCCCCTCGGAGATGTCTCCCAGGCGCGGATCGTCGTCTTCGGGTCGGGAGGGCATGCTGTCAAAGGTAGCCTGGAAGCATGTCCCGTTCTCGTCGCCTCGCAGTCGCCGCGGGCGCTCTGATCGTGGCTTCCGTGCTCGCCGGATGCTCGACCACGGTGCATGTCCAACCGGCCGACGCTGCGAACGATCCCGCCTGCGCCGACGTCTCCGTGCTCCTCCCGGAGACAGTGGCCGGGCTCGATCGCGTTTGGACCGACGCGCAGGCCACTGGAGCCTGGGGCGACCCCAGCATCCTGCTGCGATGCGGCGTGGCCCCTCCTGCGCCCTCTGCGCTGGACTGCGCGACGATCGGGGGGGTCGACTGGCTCGTGCTGGATCAGGAGGACGAGCGGCAGCGTCTGGTGACGTACGGCCGCGATCCTGCGATCGAGGTGACAATCAAACGCGGCGAGGAGTTCGACTTCGCCACGGTCGTGGACACGATCTCGAAGAGCATCCAGTCGGGACTCGCGGCGCCGACCGCGCGCTGCACTGAGCGCGGCTAGTCGGCGCCGCGAGAGAGCGGCGTCACCTGGCCGCGCCCTGACGTCAGCGACCGAGGCCGGATTCGATGAGCTCGGTGATCAGGTCGCCGTAGCCGAGCCCTGACGCGATCCAGCACTTCGGGAACATCGAGATCGGGGTGAACCCGGGCATCGTGTTCAGCTCGTTGACGACCAGCTCGCCCGAGGGGGTGACGAAGAAGTCCACGCGAGCGAGACCCTTGCCGTCAACGGCCTCGAACACGTGTACAGCGGTCTCGCGCAGCCGCTCGATCAGCTCCTCGTCGACCTCTGCCGGGCAGACGATCTCGACGCCGTCACCGCCCAGGTACTTGCCCTCGAAGTCGTAGAAGCTGCGCGACGTCAGCACGACTTCACCGGGCAGCGACGCACGGGCGCGCTGACCGTCTCGTCCGGCGAGCACTCCGACCTCGATCTCGCGCCCCTCGACCCGCGACTCCACGAGGACCTTGTCGTCTTCGGCGAACGCGATCTCCAACGCGGCGTCGAGACCCTCGCCGTCGTCGACCCGCGAGACGCCCACGCTCGAACCGGCGCCCGCAGGCTTGACGAAGACCACAGGACCGAGCGCGGCGATCTGCTCGCGAACGCTCGACGGGTCGGCCCGCCACTGCGCTGCGCGCACGGTGATCCCGGGCGAGACCGCGATGCCGGCGGAGCTCAGAGCGAGCTTGGTGAAGTGCTTGTCGAGGGAGATCGCGGAATCCAGGATGCCGCAGCCCGCGTAGGGCACGTCGATGACCTCGAAGAAGCCCTGAATCGCCCCGTCCTCGCCGTGCAGGCCGTGCAGGAGAGGCAGCACGATGTCGATCTCGCCGAGGCTCTCGGTCGCGCCGTCCGGGTGCACGACGCGCAGCGTGCGGTCGCCCCCGGGTTCGGGCCACAGCATCCGGGTGCCGTTGTCGACGACCTCGGGAAGGTGCTCCGCATCGAGCGGGAACTTCTCCGGCCGGTCCTCTTCGAGAACGAAGGCGCCGTCCCGGGTGATCCCGACCGGGATCACCGAGTAGCGGTCGCGATCAATCGCGCCCAGAACTCCGCCCGCCGTTGCGGAACTGATCGAATGCTCGCTGGAGCGCCCTCCGAAGAGCACCACCACCGTCTGCTTGTCCATGGTCGGTCCTCTCCCCCTGCGGGGTGTCGTCGTCCGTCGTCAGGTGGGGCGCGATGTCGCGGGGATTCATCTTCCCGTCGAGCACCATCTTCACCTGTTCGACGATGGGCATGTGCACCTCGGACTCGCGCGCGAGCTGCAGGATGGGGGCGACCGAAGCGAGCCCCTCTGCAGTCTGCTGCATCTGCTTGACGACGTCCTGGAAGCTGTATCCCTGACCGAGCAGGCGCCCGGCCGTGTTGTTGCGGCTCAGCGGCGACTGGCACGTGGCGATGAGGTCGCCGAGTCCGGCCAGGCCCTGCAGCGTCTCCGGGTGCGCACCGTTGGCGACCGCGAAGTCCGTCATCTCCACGAGGCCGCGGGTGATGATCGACGCCTTCGTGTTCTCGCCGTAGCCGACGCCGTCGACGATGCCGATGGCGACGGCGATGAGGTTCTTCAGCACGCCGCCGAACTCCGTGCCGATGACATCCGTGTTCACGAAGGTGCGGAAGTAGCTGTTGCGCGCGGCGCGGGCGATCGTCTCGGCGGTCTCCCGGCTGCGCGACGAGATCACCGCAGCCGTCGGCTGCTCCTTCGCGATCTCCAGTGCGAGGTTGGGCCCGGAGGCGACGGCGATGCGATCGGGGTCGCACTGCATCTCCTGCTCGATGACCTGGCTCATCCGAAGTCCGGTGCCGCGCTCGACGCCCTTCATCAAGCTGACGATCTTGGCGTCGGAGTTCTCGAGGAGCGGGCGCAGAGCCTTGAGGTTCTCGCGCAGCGACTGGCTGGGAACGGAGAGATAGACCTGTTCCGCCCCCTGAAGCGCGACGGCGAGCTCATGCGTCGCCGCCATGGAGCGCGGAAGGTTGATACCGGGCAGATAGCGCGAGTTCCGCTTCGCCTCGTCGATCTCGTGCGCGAGTTCGGCCCGGCGCGCCCACATCGTGACCTGCGCTCCGCCGTCGGCCAAGATCTTTCCGAACGTGGTCCCCCAGCTTCCGGCGCCGACCACGGCGACGCGGGGCCCTGCGGCGGGAATTCTCTTAGTCAAGGCGACCGGTCTCCTTCTGGCCGTGCGTGGCCGGATTCCAGCGTTCCGCCGGCGCCTTCGCGTCGCGCGCCTGTTCGAGGAGGGCGGTGATCGCGTCCATCAGACGCGTGGTCGCCTCGGTGAGCACCGCCTGATCTCCGCTGCGGCCCTTCAGATCGCTGAGGTCGACGGGGTCTCCGATGATCACGTGCACCGGCTTGCGGGGCGGCCAGACGCTGAGACCCTTCTGGTAGCGACCCATGATCGCCTGGGTGCCCCACTGGGCCATCGGGATCAGCGGGATGTCGCCGGCCAGAGCGAGACGCACCGCGCCGGACTTGCCCCGCATCGGCCACAGCTCAGGGTCTCGGGTGAGCGTGCCTTCGGGGTACACGATGACGCCTCTGCCGTGCTCGACGAGATCGTTCGACTGCTTCATCGTCTGCTTCGCGGCGGATGCCGAAGAGGTACGGGCGACGGGGATCATCCCCGTCTTCCGCAGCAGCCATCCCAGCACCGGGATGCGGAACAGGCTGTCCTTGGCCATGAACCGGGGAGCGCGCCCCAGCCGCCACACGGCGACGGCGACGATCAGCGGGTCGAACTCCGAATAGTGGTTGGGGGCCAGCACGAAGGCGCCATTGCGGGGCAGCTTCTCCCGCCCGGTGATCCGGATCTTCGCCAGGAAGGAGATCAGCGGAACGACGATCGCTGCCAGCGGCCAGAACAGACTGGGTCGGCTCTTCTCAGGTGAAGGGGAACCCATCGTCGTCACCGGATGACGTCGAAGTCTGCGCCGACGGCGTCGAGCTTCGCGAGGAACTTCTCGTAACCGCGGCTGAGGATGTCGACGCCCGACACCTTCGACTCGCCCTGTGCGGTCAGTGCCGCGATCACATGGCTGTAGCCGCCCCGAAGGTCAGGAACCACGATGTCGGCGCCGTGCAGCGGCGTCGGGCCGGTGATGACGGCCGCCTGCTCGAGGTCGCGGCGCGGCACCCGACGGGGGCCGTCCTGGAATCCGCGCGGGTGCACGACGATGTCCGCGCCCATCTTGACCAGGGCGTCGGTGAACCCCAGGCGGTTCTCGTAGACGGTCTCGTGCACGATCGAACGACCACGGGCCTGGGTCAGAGCGACGACCAGAGGCTGCTGCCAGTCGGTCATGAAGCCGGGGTGCACGTCGGTCTCGACCACCACGGGACGCAGCTCGCCGTCGCGGCGGAACAGGATTCCGTCCTCCTTGATGTCGAACCAGCCGCCCGCCTTGCGGAAGACGTTCAGGAACGTGAGCATCTCCTGCTGCTTGGCGCCGCCGACGAAGATCTCGCCGTCTGTGGCCAGTGCGGCCGAAGCCCACGATGCGGCCTCGTTGCGATCGAAGATCGACCGGTGATCGTAGCCGCGGAGGTGCTCGACGCCCTCGATGAGGATGACCCGGTTGGGCTCGTAGGAGATGATCGCGCCCATCTTCTGCAGCACCGCGATGAGGTCCATGATCTCGGGCTCGATGGCGGCGTTGCGCAGCTCCGTCGTGCCCTCGGCACGGACGGCGGTGAGCAGCACCTGCTCGGTGGCGCCGACGCTCGGGTACGGGAGGTGGATGTTCGCGCCGTGCAGGCGGGTGCCGCCGGTGGACAGACGGATGCCGCTGGGCAGCTTCTCGACGACGGCACCGAACTTGCGGAGCGCGTCGAGGTGGAAGTCGATCGGGCGATCGCCGATGCGGCAGCCGCCGAGATCGGGGATGAAGGCCTGACCGAGACGGTGCAGGAGCGGACCGCAGAACAGGATCGGGATGCGGGAGGCGCCGGCGTGGGCGTCGATCTCCTCGAAGTGGGCGGACTCGACGTCGCTCGGGTCGAAGACCAGCGCGCCGGGCTCATCGCCGTCGCTCACGCGGACGCCGTGCACCTCGAGCAGCGAGCGCACGACCGCGACGTCGCTGATGGCGGGCACGTCGCGCAGCACGCTGACGGTCTCCCCGAGGAGGGAGGCGACCATCGCCTTGGTCGCCAGGTTCTTGGCGCCCTTGACGTCGACGCGACCGCGCAGCGGGCGTCCTCCTCGAATGGCGAGGACGTCTCCGGTGAGAGCGGGGACTCCGTCCGGAAGAGCATCGCGCACGGGTGTCGTCATTCGGAGCCTCACTTCGTTCCACGGATTGCGGCGGTCGCCGCGGGGGCGGTCTGCCCCTGACTCACGACCCGGTCCGTGTCACTGCACGGGGAGGGTACGTGGCCGCCACGACTCGCGACGGGCCTCGAACTGCGCGATCTTATCTTCGTTGCGCAGCGTGAGCCCGATGTCATCGAGCCCTTCGAGGAGCCGCCACCTAGTGTAATCGTCGATCCCGATGTCGGCCTGGATGCCGCTGATCGTCGCCGTGCGGGCCTGGAGGTCCACGGTGATCTGCGCGCCCGGATTCGCGTCGATCTCGGCCCAGATCCGCTCCAGATCCTGCTCGGAGATGGTCGCGGCGAGCAGACCCTGCTTGCCGGAGTTCCCGCGGAAGATGTCCGCGAAACGCGGGCTGAGCACGACCTGGAAACCGAAGTCGCGCAGCGCCCACACGGCGTGCTCACGGCTGGAACCGGTGCCGAAGTCGGAACCGGCGACGAGCACCGAGGCACCCTGGAACGGCTTCTGGTTGAGGATGAAATCCGGATCCTGCCGCCAGGCGTGGAAGAGGGCGTCCTCGAATCCGGTCTTGGTGACCCGCTTCAGGAACACCGCGGGGATGATCTGATCCGTGTCGACATTCGACCGCTTCAGCGGTGCGGCGATGCCGGTGTGGGTGGTGAACTTCTCCATGATCAGACCTCCAGATCGCTCGGGCTGGACAGGGTTCCGCGGATCGCGGTCGCCGCGGCGACGAGCGGCGACACCAGGTGGGTGCGCCCGCCCTTGCCCTGCCGGCCCTCGAAGTTCCGGTTCGATGTCGAGGCGCAGCGTTCGCCCGGCGCGAGCTGGTCCGGATTCATCCCCAGGCACATCGAACACCCCGCGAACCGCCATTCGGCACCGAAATCGGTGATGACCTTGTCGAGCCCCTCGGCCTCGGCCTCCAGGCGCACACGCGCCGAGCCGGGCACGACCATCACGCGCACCCCGTCGGCCTTCTTCTTGCCCTGGATGACGGATGCAAATGCTCGCAGATCCTCGATCCGGCTGTTGGTGCACGAGCCCATGAACACGGCATCCACCGGCACCTCCTTGAGAGGGGTTCCCGGGGTGAGCGCCATGTACTCCAGGGCCCGCTCGGCCGCTGCGCGCTCGTTCGGGTCGGCGATGTCGGCCGGGTTCGGCACGGACGCCGACAGCGAACTGCCCTGACCGGGGTTGGTCCCCCAGGTCACGAACGGCTCCAGCTCATCGGCATCGATGAACACCTCGGCGTCGAACACCGCGCCGTCATCGCTCGGGAGCGTGCGCCAGTAAGCGACGGCATCCTCCCAGTCCTGCCCCTGGGGGGCGTGCTGCCGGCCCTCGAGGTACGCGAAAGTCGTCTCGTCGGGGGCCACCATGCCGGCGCGCGCGCCCGCCTCGATCGACATGTTGCAGATCGTCATGCGGCCCTCCATCGACAGCGCGCGGATGGCGCTGCCGCGGAACTCCAGAACGTACCCCTGTCCCCCGCCGGTGCCGATCTTCGCGATGACCGCGAGGATGATGTCCTTCGCGGTGACACCGGGGCGCAGCGTGCCGTCGACGTTGATCGCCATCGTCTTGAACGGCTTCAAGGGGAGCGTCTGGGTCGCCATCACGTGCTCGACCTCACTCGTGCCGATGCCGAAGGCCATCGCCCCGAAAGCACCATGGGTCGAGGTGTGCGAGTCGCCGCAGACGACGGTGATGCCCGGCATCGTCAGGCCGAGCTGCGGACCGACCACGTGCACGATGCCCTGCTCCGCATCGCCCAGCGAGTGCAGACGCACCCCGAACTCGACGGCGTTGTTGCGCAGCGTCTGGATCTGGGTGCGACTGGTCAGGTCGGCGATCGGCTTGTCGATGTCCCACGTCGGAGTGTTGTGGTCTTCGGTCGCGATCGTCAGATCGAGCCGGCGAAGCGGGCGCCCCTCGGCGCGCAGACCGTCGAACGCCTGCGGGCTGGTGACCTCGTGCACCAGGTGCAGGTCGATGTAGATGAGGTCCGGCTCGCCGTTCTCGCCTTTGACGACGAGGTGGTCGTCCCAGACCTTCTCGGCGAGCGTGCGCAGACGGACGGGTGTCTCGATGGCATCGGTGGTCATGATGTCGCTGTCTCCTGGGATCGAGGTTCGGCCCACGCTGGACTCCGCGACGAGAGAGGCCTAGATCGAGGTCTCGTCGCGGCCGCTAAGAAGGAGAACCACCCGCCGCATGCGGTCAGTTTACACCGCTTCGACGGGTGGTCCGTCCGTTCGACCTCGCTGTCACTCGACGATGGACGCCTTGCTGGTCGAGCGCCTCTCGCGCGACGACGAGATGAGGCTGGCGATCGTCGCCACGGTCATCGACGCCAGGATCACTCCGAGCGAGACCATGTTGTCGATGTCCGGCACCCACTCGACGTGCTCGTCCGCCGTTGATGAACGGCAGTTCGTTCTCGTGCAGGGCGTGCAGGATCAGCTTGACGCCGATGAAGCCGAGGATGACGGCGATGCCGTAGTGCAGGTACTTGAGGCGGTCCAGCAGATCGCCGAGCAGGAAGTAGAGCTGACGGAGCCCCATCAGCGCGAAGATGTTGGCCGCGAAGACGAGGAATCCGTTGGTCGTGATCTCGAAGATGGCCGGAATCGAGTCGATCGCGAAGATGAGGTCCGTCACGCCGATCGTGATGAACACGATGACCATCGGGGTGAACATGCGCTTGCCGTCGACGGTGGTGCGCAGCTTCGAGCCGTCGTACTCGTCGCTGATGTCGATGCGACGTCGCAGCAGCCGGACGATGAAGTTCTCGCGCTGCACCTCGCCCTCGTGGTCGCCATCGGGCATCGCCTGACGGATCGCCGTCCAGATGAGGAACGCCCCGAAGATGTAGAAGATCGGAGAGAAGTGCTCGATGATGGCGACGCCGACGAGGATGAAGGCGCCGCGCAGCACGAGGGCGATGATGATGCCGACCATCAGCACCTGCTGCTGCAGACGACGGGGCACCGCGAACTGCGCCATGATCAGGACGAAGACGAAGAGGTTGTCGATGGAGAGGCTGTACTCCAGCGCCCAGCCGGTGATGAAGTCGCCCGCGTTCTTCCACCCTCCGACATTGCCGAGGAGCACAGCGAAGATCAGAGCGAGACCGACGTAGAAGAGGACCCACAGGGTCGACTCCTTGGTCGAGGGGATGTGCGGGCGGAGACGGACGAGCAGAAGGTCGGCGATCAGGATGATCGTGAGCACGATCATCGAGGTGATCTCGAACCAGACGGGGATTTCCAAGGGCGCACTGCACCTTTCGAGAGGGTCGGAAACAAGCCGAAAGTCTCTCCCCCGCACAGAGTGCGTCGCGCGCCCGGAGCAGCTCTGTCGATGCTCGTGATGACGATGCGCGCGGAACCGGGATACTCCCTCTCGCAGGTCAATGCTAGCGGAGCATGGCGATCATGATGAAATGGTCGGCGTGACACAGACCTCGCATCACCATGTCGACCACGGCACCGCTCCGCTCGAGACCGCTCCCCAGAACTCGTGGGCCCGGGCGATCGGCTCGCTCATCTTCGTCAGCCGCTGGCTGCAGGCCCCGCTCTATCTCGGACTGATCGTCGCGCAGATCGTCTACGTCGTGGTCTTCATGGTGGAGCTGTGGCACCTGATCGCGGAAGACGTCTTCGGTGATATCACGCATATCGAAGAAGCGACCATCATGCTGACGGTGCTCGGGCTCATCGACGTCGTGATGATCGCGAACCTGCTGATCATGGTGATCATCGGCGGCTACGAGACCTTCGTCTCGCGCATCAACGTGGACGGGCATCCGGACCAGCCCGAGTGGCTGTCGCACGTGAACGCCAACGTGCTCAAGGTGAAGCTCGCGATGGCGATCATCGGAATCTCCTCGATCCACCTGCTGAAGACCTTCATCGCGGTCGGCAACATGGATGCGGATGGCGTCTCCTCATCCGAGGTCGACGGCCTCGGGAGCTACACCCCCACCGGCGTGCTCTGGCAGGTCGTGATCCACATGGTCTTCATCGTCTCTGCCGTCGCCCTCGCGTGGATCGACCGGATGTCGCAGCAGACGCTCGCGAAGGTGCACGCACAGCCCGAGCACTGATCCGCGCGTCTTCTGAGACGATGGGGCATCCGTCGACACTTCCAGGTGAGAGACACCGAACGGAACAGGATGCCCCGTGCAGACGAGTGATCAGAGATGGGCGGCACAGGCCGCGGCAGGTGACGAGAGCGCCTTCCGGGATTTGTACCGAGCCCACGTGCGTCCGGTCTACTGGATCGCCCATGGCATCCTCGGCTCGCCCGCCGATGCCGAGGACGTCACCCAGGAGACGTTCGTCGTCGCCTGGCGGAAGCTCCCGGGCTTCGACCTGCAGGGTGAGTCGATCCTGCCGTGGCTGGCGACGATCTGCCGCTTCCAGGCGGCGAACCGCCTGCGGCAGCGCCGGCGCGATCAGGCGCACACCGCGGATGCCGTCGACGAGAATCTGCCGGACACGGTCAGCGTCGAGGAGCAGGTCATCACGGCTGCACTCGCGGCGCGGATCGCGGCCGAGGTCGGCACGCTGAGCGAGCTCGACCAGGAGATCTTCCGGCTGTGCGCCGCCGAGGGCTACGCCTACCAGGCGGCCGCCGAGGAGCTCGGCGTCAGTCATGCGGTCGTTCGGAACCGTCTCTCCCGAGTGCGCACCCAGTTGCGCGGCGCCGTGAAGGAAGCGAGAGACGCATGAACGACCAGACCAACACCGAGAACCTACCGCCCGAGCTGTCCGCAGCGACGATCGATCGCATCGAGAACGCGGTGTTCACGGAGATCGCGAACGAGCGCCCGTCGTCGCGTCCCGGCCGTCGACCGCGCCCGCATCCGACGCCGGCGCTGGCTGACCGGCGGCGGAATCGCTGCAGCCTTCGTCGTGGGTGTGCTCGTCACTCCCCCGATCCTCGGCATCGTGGGCTCCGGAACGGCGACGACCACCGCCGATGGCTGGAGCATGACGACCGAAGGCGGAGGCGGCGTGCAGGAGCTGTCGGCGGAGAACGCACCCAGTTCCGTCACCGATACGTCGGCCGAGGCGACAGAGATCGTACCGCTGGCGACCGATGAGGTGTCCTCCCGCGAGATCATCGCGAACGCACAGCGCGACGCTGCGGGTGAAGCACATCGCGAAGGCCGCAGCGGCGATCTCCGCCCTGGCCGAGGAACACGGCGGCTACGTCGAGAGCACCGAGATCGGCAAGTCGCTCGCGACTGTCGACACGTCGATGCCCGCGCCTCCCGAGGGCGGGTACGGCTGGATCAGCATCCGCGTGCCGTCGGCCGACCTCACCGACGTGATCGATGCGCTCGAGGAATCCGGCGAGGTGCTCTCGTCGTCGATCTCGAAGCAGGACGTGACCTCGACGGCCATCGACCTGCGGGCGCGGGTCGACGCCACTCGCACCTCGGTGCAGCGACTCACCGAGCTGATGTCGCAGTCCGGCAGCGTCTCCGAGCTCATCGAGGCGGAGGTCGCGCTGACGGATCGCCAGGCGCAGCTCGAGTCGTACGAGCAGCAGCTCGCGGCGCTCGAGGATCAGGTGGCGATGTCGTCGCTGCAGGTGCAGCTCACGCGAGACGGCCGCACCGACGACGGCGGATCCTGCCGGCTTCGGTGACGGGCTGCTGGCCGGCTGGAACGGCCTCGTGGTCTCGCTGAACGCGCTCGTGGTCGCCCTCGGGTTCGTCCTTCCCTGGCTCGCCGTCGCCGGCATCGTCGTGCTCGTGATCTGGGTGATCCGCCGGACTCGTCGTCGGCGCCGGAACACAGCCGGCGCATCCGACGAGGGCTGAGACCCGATCGCCGACAGGCCGCTCCCGACGCGATGTCGGGAGCGGCCTTTTCGTTGAATTTTCCGGGGTATACAAGAACTCTTGTGAGATTCCGCCTGTGCGCTTAGCGTTCTTCTCGTGGAAGACATCTCCGTGATCACCGCCGTGCACCATCCGCTGCGCCGCCGCATCTTCGACTACCTGCTGCTGTACGGCACGTCACAGGTGACCGCGATCTCGCGCGCCCTCGACAGCCAGGTGGGAAGCATCAGCCATCACCTGCGGATGCTGGAGCGCGCGGGAGTCGTCCAGCGCGCCGAGGATCCGAGCGGCGACCGGCGCACGAGCTGGTGGATGCTGTCACGTAACAGCTTCACCTGGTCGGCGGACGACTACGCCGACTCGCCGGCGGATGCGCTTCTGGCACGCGAGGCCGAGCGCGAACGGCATCCGCGGGCAGATCGATCGCCTACAGCGGTGGCGCCGACGGCACCGCGCCGGCGACCTGCCGCAGTACGACGGCTACAGCACCGAGACCCTGGCCTGGGCGACGCCCGCCGAACTGCAGGACCTCTCCGAGAGGCTGCGCCGGACCCTGGACGAATGGCGCACCTCGATCGACAGGACCGACGGTCAGGAGCGGATGCCGGTCTTCTTCTTCTCCCACGCCTTTCCGACGGAACCGTGATGGCCGCCACCGAAGCACGCCTGCTGCGCGAGCCACCCGTGTTCCGCCGCGACGTCGCGGTGCACGCGTGGATCGGAGTGAAGGCGCTCTCCGATGCGGGAGACGCACTCTGGACGATCGCTCTCGCCTGGACGGCCGTGCAGGTCGCCTCCCCCGCCGTCGCCGGCCTCATCGTCGCTGCGGGTACCGTGCCGCGCGCCGTCGTCCTGCTCTTCGGCGGAGTGATCGCCGACCGCGCGGACGCCAGGCGGGTCATGATCCTCTTCAATGCCCTGCGTGTCGGTGGTGCTCGTGGCCGTCGCCCTCTGGGTGCTCGCGGCCACGCCATCGGTCGCCGTGCTGCTGCTCGCGGCGATCGCGTTCGGCGTCTGCGACGCCTTCTACGAACCGTCCGCAGGTACGATCGCGCGCCAGCTGGTGCGTCCCTCCGATCTGCCCTCCTACAGCGCCGTCGCCCAGACCGCATCACGACTGGGCAGCATGGCCGGGGCTGCGATCGGCGGCATCCTGGTGGCGCACCTCGGCCTGAGCGGCAGCGCCTCCGTCAACGCCCTCACGTTCACACTGGTGGTGGCCTTCATCGTGATCTGGCTCCGCCCGCGGTTCGCCCTTGCCCGCACCGACCGCGACTCGACGTTGCGCGGCATCGCGCGGGGGTTCGCTCATCTGCGACAGGCGCCCACCACACGCACGCTCGTCATCGCACTGTCCGGCTTGAACCTCGCCGTCGGACCGGCGGTCGGGATCGGGATGGCCCTACGGGCGCACGACCAGGCATGGGGCGCGCAGGCGCTCGGCCTGTTCGAAGCACTCCTCGGTCTCGGCGCAGCTCTCGGGGCCGTCGCCGTCGCCCGCTGGCGGCCCCGGCGAGAGGCGTACGCCGGATTCTGGGCGCTCGTCGTGCAGGGCGCCGGCATCGTCGCGCTGGGTCTCGGCCCGCTCTGGAGTGTGGCGGCCGCCTCGTTCGTCATCGGCACGACCGCGGGCTATGCCTCCGTACTGCTGAGCTCCACCTTCGCAGCCACCGTCGACACCGCCTACCTCGGGCGGATGAGCTCGATCACGCGACTCGGCGACGACTGCCTGATGCCGCTCGCGATGGCCGGCTTCGGCGCACTGGCCTCGGCGACGGCGCTGTGGGTCCCGTTCGCGCTCTACGGGGCGGCGATGGCGGCGATCATGATCGTGCCCCTGCGCAACAGGACATTCCGGGAGCTGTCCCTGCGAACTCCGGTGTGAGCAGCATCCGCTCCGGGAATGACGAAAGCCCTCGGAGAACCGAGGGCTTTCGCGTCGTGTGACCCCAGCGGGATTCGAACCCGCGTTACCGCCGTGAGAGGGCAGCGTACTAGGCCGCTATACGATGGGGCCGTCTGGCGGAACGTTTCCGTGCCGCGACAACCGTTCAAGTATGCCATGCGGATTCTCCCTCCGCAAAATCGACGCCGAGCCGACCGCGCGCCCGGGCGTGGCGCGTTCACAAGGGGTTTGCGGCACCGGCTCCGATCGAGTTGACTCCCCTCATGCGCGTCACGAAGTTCGAACATGCCTGCCTCCGCATCGACAGGGCCGAGGAGACGCTGCTGATCGACCCGGGGTCGTTCACGACCCCGGTCAGCGATCTCGGAAGTGTCGTCGGACTGGTCATCACGCACGAGCATCCGGACCACTGGACGCCGGAGCACCTGGACCGGATCCTCCGCGGAGCCCCCGGTACTCCGATCTTCGCGCCCGCCGGCGTGGCGCGCGCCGCCGACGGATACGAGATCACCGTCGTGGCGCCCGGCGACACCGTCGAGGTCGGCGGTTTCACGTTGCGCTTCTTCGGCGGCGAGCACGCGATCATCCACTCGTCCCTGCCCGCGATCGACAACCTCGGCGTTCTCGTGAACGAGAAGCTCTACTACCCGGGTGACTCCTACGCCGTGCCCGCCGGCGTCGAGGTCGACACCCTCGCCGCGCCGCTCGGTGCGCCCTGGCTCCGCATCGGCGACGCGATGGACTTCGTCCTCGCCGTGCGGCCTCGCCGAGCGTTCGGCACCCACGACATGACTCTTTCCGTCATCGGCAAGGGGATGCACCGCCAGCGCCTGCAATGGGCGACGGAGCAGGGATCGGCGGCGAGTTCTTCGCGCTGGAACCCGGCGATACGCTGGACCTGTGACCCGTCGACTCCTCCCCGCTCCCACTCCCCGCCTTCGTTTCCGGGAGATGGTCGACGAGGATCTCGACGACATGGCAGCGATGCTGGGCGATCCGAAGGTCATGGCCTTCTACCCCGCTCCGAAGACCCGCCAGGAGAGCGCGGACTGGATCGCGCGGAACCGGCAGCGCTACGCCGAGCACGGCCACGGCCTGTGGATCGTCGAGTCGTACGACGGCGAGTTCATCGGGGGCTGCGGGATCACCTGGCAGTCCTACAACGACACGCCCGTGCTCGAGGTCGGGTATCAGGTGCGCGCAGCGATGCAGCGCCGCGGCTACGCGACCGAAGCGGCGCGCGCCTGCGTCGACCTGGTGCGGAGCGATCTCGCACCGACGCTGTTGACCGCGATCATCCATCCCGAGAACAACGCGTCTCGCCGGGTCGCCGAGAATCTCGGTATGACGCACATCGCCGACGACCATGCGCACCCGTGGATCGTCCGCACGGTCATGGGCATGCAGGTCGAGCCGGCGCCCGCGGTCACTGTCAGCGCGCCGCCCGGACTCTGAGTTCGCGTGCGAGGCCGTCACGCTGCTCGATGACGAGGCGGCGCAGAGCGGCCGGCGCCGACGCGTGATCCGCGAGCCAGGCATCCACCAGGTCCAGTGAATCCGTGGCGGGGAACAGCCCGACCACGAGACGTCTGGCCAGTTCGATGCTGCGGGCTCGCCAGGCTTCTTCGATCCTGACGAAGTACTCCTCGTCGAACCCCGCGATCAGGTCGCGACGTCCACCTGCCCGAAACCCGGCGATCTCTGCATCCAGGTGATCGTTGCTGAGAGTGAGATCGTTCCACGCCGCGTCCCACGCGGCCGCACGGACACCGGAATCCGGCCGCGCGGCGAGGGCACGCCGCGCGGCAGTACGACCGGTCGCGGTGTCGTCGCGGCTCTGCTCGTCAGCGACGGCCTCGGATCTGGCGCGGCCCGTTGTGGCAAGTGCGGTGACCAGTTGCCAGCGCAGATCGGGATCGACGATCAGTCCTTCCGGCGCCCGCCCAGAGAGCAGGTCGCGCACGTCGCTCTCACGTGTGTCGTCGTAGGCGGACGCCGCAGCGAACGCGCGAGCCCACGACAACTGCGCGTCGCTTCCCGCCTCGGCGTTCCGGAGCGCGCGCCACGCAGCCTCCGTCCACAACCGCTGCTCGTCGGCGCGCGACTCCTCGCGAACGAAGCGTCGCACGGCGAACGCCGCGTTGCCGAGGACTCCCACGAGCAGACCGATGCTCGATTCGCGTGGCGCGTGGTCGCGCACGATGGCGAGATAGCGGCAGACCGGGAACTCGCCGTCGCGGGTGGCGTTCCACAGCGAAGACCAGACCAGGGCACGCGCCAGGGGGTCCTCGATACCGGAGAGCGACTCCTCCACGCACGCCAGCGAGCGCTCGTCGAGGCGCACCTTCGCGTAGGTGAGGTCGTCGTCGTTCACGAGGATGAGGTCCGCATCCGGGAGGTCCACCGGGGCCCGCTCATCAGTGAGATCCACGGAGATCTGGTTCCGCCGGACGACGCGCCCATCCGTCCGCGTGTACAGGCCGATTCGCAACCGGTGCGGACGCGGATCGCTCTGCACGAGGATCCGCCGGCCGTCGTCGTCGGTCTCCAGTCCGATCGTCGACATTCCGGTCGTCTCCAGCCACGCCCGCGACCATGAACGCATGTCGCGCCCGGACACGGCATTCAGCTCGGCCAGCAGGTCTTCCAGCGTGGTGTTGCCGAACGCGTGAGCGGCGAAGTAACGGCGGGCTCCTTCGAAGAAGGCGTCCTCGCCGACGAAGGCGACGAGCTGCTTGAGGACGGCCGCGCCCTTGGCGTAGGTGATGCCGTCGAAGTTGAGCTTCGCGGCTTCGAGGTCGGTGATGTCGGCGACGATCGGATGCGTCGTCGGCAGCTGATCCTGCTGATAGGCCCATGCCTTGCGGTTGGCGGCGAACTTGGCCCACGCATCCGTGTAGCGGGTCGCGGCCGCCGAGGCATGCGAACCCATGTAGTCGGCGAAGGACTCCTTCAGCCACAGGTCGTCCCACCAGCGCATCGTGACGAGGTCGCCGAACCACATGTGCGCCATCTCGTGCAGGATCGTGTTCGCCCGTGCGGCGCGCTGGGCGTCGGTCGCCGCGCCGCGGGTGAGGTAGCCCTCGGTGAAGGTGACGAGACCGGGATTCTCCATCGCGCCCAGGTTGTACTCGGGGACGAAGATCTGGTCGTATTTGCCCCACGGGTACGGGTAGGCGAAGGCATCCGTGAAGAAATCGAGCCCCTGGCGCGTGACCTCGAGGATCTCATCGGACTCCAGGTGCTCCGCAAGAGACCTGCGGGCGAAGACACTCAACGCGATGTACTGTTCGTCGCGTCGCCACTCCCCCTCGACCCGCACGTACGGTCCCGCCGCGACGGCGGTGATGTAGCTGGAGATGGGTAGCGTCGGCGCGAACTCGACGCGCTGCACGCCGGCGCGCAGATCGACGGTCGCCGGTGACTGATTGGACAGCACCTCCCAGCCTGCCGGAGTCTCGACGACGAAGGTGTAGGCAGCCTTCATATCAGGCTGCTCGAAACAGGCCATCACGCGCCGGGAGTCGGCCGGCTCGTACTGCGTGTAGAGGTAGGTCTCGCCATCGGACGGGTCGTGGAAGCGGTGCAGCCCCTCGCCGGAGCGGCTGTATGCCCCGATCGCCTCTACGCGGACGACGTTGTGCGCCTCGAGTCCGGTCAGCGCGATGCGCGCCCCGTCGTAGTCGATGTTCTGCTCGACACCGTTGACGATGAGGCGACCGACGGACTCGCCGATGAAGTCCAGCCAGGTCGCGGGGACGGTGCTGTCGAACTCGAGCGTCGTGATCGTCGGGAAACCGCTGCGGGTGTGCTCGGGTGCTCCGGTCAGGTCCAGTTCGACCCGGATGCTGCGCAGGGCGACCGTTGCGGATCGCGCGGCGGTCTCGTCCCTGGTGAGATTCGCTGAGTTCATGCATCCATCGTTTCATGGCGGGTGCACGACCCAGGACGGTGAGCGACCGCTTCACTTCCCCTCGAGGAGCCGGCGGATCGCCGTCTCCGGAGACACGGTCAGGTCCAGCATCCGTCCCCGGGAGTACTGGCGGAAGACGCGCGGATCGATGTAGCTGCCGCGAGCGACAGCCGTGGTGTTGCCCAGCGCTGACGCGGTCGCCTGCACAGCCAGGCGCTCGGCTCGGCGCCGTTCGCGCACGGCGTCCAGCCGGCCGATGCGCGCCAGGGCATCGGCAGCGAGGATCGTGCCGTGCAGCGTGCGGAAGTCCTTCGCAGTGAACGCGCCGCCGGTGACTTCGCGCAGGTAGGCGTTGACCTCACCAGGGGTGATCCTGACTCGTCGCCTCCCGCGCAGGTACGCCAGCAGCGGCGCCCGATCCGGTCCCGCCGCAAGGTCGGCGAGTGCGTCCGCGAGGACAGGATCGGTGATCTCGATGCTGGCTCGACGTCCGCTCTTCGCAGGGAATGCGAGCGCGACGGTCGATCCGTCCACGCTGACGTCGCGCCGCCGCAGCGTGGTGAGTCCGCGACTCCCGTGCCGCACGAGATACCGCTCCGATCCGATGCGGAGCGCCGCATCGTCCAACAGGCGGAAGGCCGTTGCGAGAACTCGACTGCGGGTGGGCTCCTGTTCTCGCAATGCACGGGTGACTCTGGCGCGCGCTGCCGGCAGTGCCTCGGCCAAGGCGAGCGCCCTGCCGAACTTGCGCCGATCCCGACGGACGCGCCAGAGCGGATGGTAGAGGTACTGGCGACGTCCGGCCTCATCGACTCCGACCGCCTGGATATGCGCGAGCGGTTCCGCAGCGATCCAGACGTCCTGCCACGCGGGCGGGATCGCCAGGTCGTGGATGCGTTCGCGGTCCCCATCGCCGACGGGAGCTCCCGTCTCGTCGAGGTAGCGGAATCCGCTACCTGCCCGGACCCGACGGAATCCGGCCTGCTCGCCGGGAACCACACGGATCAGCGATGTCATCCCCGCCCTCCAAAATCTTCGTTTCTGCAGTCGGCCGACGCACCGACTCAGGATGCTGGAGTTGTGCGATCGCTTAAAAGGGGGTGGTACTCCCTCGCGGCCGATGATAAGGCGGATGGCCTATACCCGGGAGGGCCGGTTGTCCAGGGACTTCTCCACCGGCATCGCAACGACGATGCTCGAACGCAATCTGGGAAAGGAGGCTGACCATGGTTCGGGGTCCCATGCGAAGCCGCGTCGGTGATTCGGCGGACGACCCGTCGCGCGTGCGAAATCAGCCTGCTCTGCGCACTTCGTCGGGGGCGATCTGGCTCATCGTGGGCGCGATATTCACTGCGATCTGTCTGATCCCACTCGTCGGCATCGTGGCGACCGGACGTTCGGCGGGGGCGGTCGCCATGGTGACGATCGTGCTCATGGTCGCCCTGTACGCGGCGATGGTCACAGTGCGTCTCGCTGCGTCCCCCGGACCGCAGCGGTTGCAGCGGATGGCTTTCTGCTTCCTGGGCATGGCTGCACTCACGCTGGTCGGCATGATCGCCTGTGTTCTCCTCCAGTGGGGTGCCCCGTTGCAGCAGTGATCGCCGGAACGGCACGACGTCTCCGGTTCTCAAGATCCGAGTACTAGGTTCGTCCGCTGCCGCGCTGGCGGATCATGCCGATGATCAGTGTTCCCAGGAACAGGATGATCCCGATCACGGCCAGCCAGAACAGTCCCTCGAAGACGAATCCGACCACAGAGAGAATCGCCCACACGACGAGCAGAACGACGATCAAGGTCCACATGTCTCCGAAGCTACGCTCGGACTCGAATCACGAACAGGGGCTTGACGGAAGACCCGATCGATGAGCGCCGGGGCTGGACCCGGCTGGGACACTGCTTCGCACTAGTCGCCGCTCACCCGATGAGCAACCCCCTCTCCTACGGCACAGATGCCGCCTAGGGTGACCTGTGTCACGGAGGTGACCCGACGGAAGGAGTCAAGATGAGCAACACCATCACATCGGACATCGAAGTTGACGTTCCGATCCGCACGGCCTATGAGCAGTGGACGCAGTTCGAGTCGTTTCCGGAGTACCTCAGCGGTGTCGACGAGGTGACCCAGCTGGATGACGCGACCACCCACTGGATCGTCGATGTCGGTGGGGTGCGTCGCGAGTTCGATGCCCGCATCATCGATCAGGTCCCGGACGACCACATCGCGTGGCGCAGCCTGAATGAGGTCGCTCACGAGGGCCGCGTCTCGTTCCGCCCCGGTTCCGACGGCGGAACGCGGGTCGAACTCAGCATGCAGTGGGAACCCGAGGGGTTCATCGAGAAGGCCGGCGCGGCCCTGCATGTCGACGACATGGTCGTGAAACACGATCTAGAGCGCTTCAAGGACTTCATCGAGGGCCGCCACACGCCGACCGGCGCGTGGCGAGGCGAGATCCACGACGGAAGGACGGCCGTCGCGGCGACAGGCGCACCTGCTGCCACCCCCGACAGTGCGACCAGCCCATCGGCGGCCGGGTACCCGCAGCCCCGCGCCGAGGATGTCCGCGGGGAAGACCCGGATCTGCGCATCTGATCGAACCACTCCCCGCTCCCTGAACCGCGATGAGGACCCCTTGTCACGTCGATGAATCCGGAGCAGTCTGAATTCATCAGTTCTGCCGAATCGCGGAGGCGAAGATCATGAAGGCAAAGGCAGGCGATCGTCTGATCGTGGAAGGCCACACGGACGTCGAGCACCGCCGCGAGGCGGAGGTGCTCGACGTCCGTGGGGAAGACGGCGCGCCGCCGTACCTGGTGCGCTGGACCGACGGTCATGAAGCCCTGGTGTATCCGGGCACCGATGCCAGGGTGGTTCCGGGTTAGCCTCGACGGCTCGCCTACACCTCCCGATCGACCGCGATCGAGGTTCTCTCCGGTTCCGCGCCGTTGGCCGACGCTGGAACGACCCCCTCGAGGACGATCGCGAGCACGCCGACGCCGAGTGCTCCGGCGACCATCACCGCGATGAACCAGGCATCCAGTCCCGCTCCCAGCAACAAGCCGGCCGCGAGTGGACCGGTGATGGCGCCGCCCTGGAAGGCAGCTGAATTGATGGCGTTGTACCGACCCCGGGTGCTGTCTGACGCGAGATCGTTGTAGATCGCGGGAACCGTCGGCTGCAGCATGGTCTCGCCGAAGGCGAAGACTCCCATGAACGCCAGGACCCCGACCGCCGCTGCCAGAGAGTCCGGGAGGAAGCCGGTCGCGCCGAGCACAACCCACGAGAGCGCCCAGATCAGGGCCATCACCTGCATGACCCTCGTCCGGCGTCTGCCGGAGATGAACCGGAGAACCGCGAACTGCAGCAGCACGATGACGGCGGTGTTCACGGCAAAGGAAAGCCCGACGACACGCGTCGAGACCTCGGCCACCTGCCGGGCGAAGGCGGGGAATCCGGCCTCCATCTGGCCATAGCCGATGAACACGGCCAAGAATGTGAGCACGGTGAGCCACAGCACAGCCGGGCGCCGGAGGATCTCGCGATATCCACCTGCCGGCGCTGCCCCTTCCTCCGCCTCCGATTGGGTGCGCACGTTGCGCAACGGACCGAGGAGGAGGGCGAGCGGGATGAGCGAGCTCGCGGCGTCGATGAGGAAGATCGCGGTGAAAGTGCCCGGATCGGTGACATCGACGAAGAATCCGCCGATGATCCCGCCGACGCCGATGCCGAGATTCACCAACGCGAAGTTCACGCCGAAGTACTGCTGACGGACCTCGCCGTCGACGACCGTCGCGATGAGGGCGTTGAAGCCGGGCCACGACACGCCGAAGTTGATGCCGATGAGAATCACGGCGATCGCCGCGACCGCCGGATGCGATGCGAAGGCGAGCAGTGAGCAGCCCGCGATCATGGCGACAAGACCGGCGAGCAGCACCCTGCGGGCACCATAGCGGTCGATGAGCGTGCCGCCAGGGCCGGTGACGATGAGTCCGGTGATCGCGATGAGGCTCATCAGCGCACCCGAGAGGCCGAGATCGAAACCGCGCACCTCGTGGAAGTAGATGATCGTGAACGGCAGGGTCATCCCGCGTCCGAGAGTCTGGATCGCCACCGTCGACAGCAGCCAACGGCCCTCGGTGGGCAGGGAACTCCAGAACGTCTTCATACCGGGCACCCGTTCATTCTCCCGGACGCCGCCGACATCGGCGTCGCGACGACGAGAGCCAGAACCGTGTCAGTCGAGTTCCTCGAACACGGTGATCTGCAGGTCCCCCGGGGCAGCGAGCCTCGCGTTGAGCGAACGCCATGGCGTTCGCGTCGGCGGTGCGATCTCCACGGCCCCGGCCGCGACCATGTCCGATGCCACGGCGGCGGCATCGACGACTTCGAACGCCACACGAATGCGCGGGCTCACACGATGTCCGACCTCGACCTCGTCGATGAGGTCGACCTGCTCGGGCGTGCTCAACTCGAGTGTCGCGCGTCCGACGTCGAGAATCGTCACACGCGCGCCGTCTCCGCTGTCGATGAACAACTCCTCCGGGGCACCGAGCACGTCGCGATAGAAGGCGACGGCCTCGTCGTAGTCCGCAGCCTCGACCACCAGCCGCATCTGCAGCACCCGTCCGTCCATCGATCGTCCTCCTGTTTCCGGCTCGGTCCGCTTCTGAGTTCATCACAGTGCACCTGTGTCATTCGAGGGGATCCATGCGCGATGCTGCACTCCGGCCAGTGCGAGTAGCGCATCCGGCCGCGGCTACTTCTTCCCGGTCACCTCGACGGTGAAGGCGACCTCGTCGCCGGAGGTGTCGTTGGACAGAACAACCTCGGTCTCGCCGACCGCCTTCGCCGTCAGACCAGGGTTGAACTGCGCCGAGCCGTCGTCCTTGCCGGGCGTGAACGAGACGATGCTCTCGTCGTCGATCTCAGCGGTCCAGTCGAGGTAGTTCTCCTCATCGCCGACGAGGTCGATCACGTTGCCCTCTTCGACTGTCACGGTCGTGCCGTCGATCTCGGTCAGATCAGCGACGACCGGCGGCAGCGCGTTGCCCCCGCCTGGGTCGCTGCTCGGCGCGGAGCATCCTGTGAGCGCGAGGACAGTCACTAGCATCCCAGCCACGAACAGCGAAGCGATGCGACGAGTAGCGTGTGGTTCGGGCCGGTTCATCTGATGCCTCCTCCGTACCGCGTCTGCTGCGCGCAGTCCGCTCAGTGTGAATGTACCGTGCAGAAGCACCGGCCTCCAGGGGGGATCGCCTGCGGCTCACGGCACGTCGGAGCCCGCCGGACGCAGGTGCGCCGGTCGTAGGTACAAGAAAACCCCCGCCTGAGCGGGGGTTTCAATCTTGCTGGGGTACCTGGACTCGAACCAAGAACAACGGAACCAGAAACCGCCGTGTTGCCAATTACACCATACCCCAAGGGCGAAACCAGGTCTCGCACCAAGAGTCAAGCTTACCCGAGCGGCGGCCGGAACACCAAAACAGCCCGGCCGGCCGCCCGCTCGGGCGCGTCGTCAGTCCTTGCGAAGTTCCGCGAGCGCACGGAGGCGTCGCAGCGACTCGTCCTTGCCGATGCAGCTCCATCGACTCGAAGAGCGGCGGCGAGATGCGACGCCCGGTGATCGCCACGCGCGGCGGACCGTAGGCCACGCGCGGCTTCAGCTCGAGCTTCTCGACGAGCGCGACGGCGAGAGCATCCTGGATCGCCGCCGGGGTGAAGTCTGTCCAGGGGCTCGAGCGCGGCGACGCACGCTTCCAGCACCTCGGCGGCGTTCGCCGGCAGCCCCTTCAGGGCGTCAGCCTCGTAGGCGACCTCGTCGGTGAACAGGAAGCCGAGCATGCCGGGCACCTCGCCGAGAAGCTGCACGCGCTCCTGCACCAGCGGAGCCGCCCGGAAGGCGAGCACGAGCTGCTCGTGGGTGGGTTCGTCGAACAGCCCGGCCGCTGCGAGGTACGGGATGCTCCGCTCGGCGAAGTCCTTCACGTCGAGCATCCGGATGTGGTCGCCGTTGATCGACTCGGCCTTCTTCTGGTCGAAGCGCGCCGGGTTCGGGTTCACGTTCACGATGTCGAATGCGGCGGTGAACTCCTCGAGCGAGAAGACGTCGCGGTCGTGACCGATCGACCAGCCGAGAAGTGCCAGGTAGTTCAGCAGACCCTCGTGGATGAACCCGCGCTCGCGGTGCAGGAACAGATCTGCCTGCGGGTCGCGCTTGGAGAGCTTCTTGTTGCCGGTCTCCCCCAGCACGAGCGGCATGTGGGCGAATCGCGGCACGAACGTGGTGACGTCGGCATCGATGAGCGCGGCGTACAGTGCGAGCTGGCGCGCGGTCGACGGCATCAGGTCTTCACCGCGCAGCACGTGCGTGATGCCCATCAGCGCATCGTCGACCGGGTTGACGAAGGTGTACAGCGGCACGCCGTTCGGCCGCACGACGACGAAGTCCGGGAAGGAGCCGGCGGGGAAGGTGACCTCGCCGCGGATGAGGTCGACGTAGGTGAGGTCCTCGTCGGGCACCCGCAGGCGCAGTGCGGGCTGACGCCCCTCGGCACGGAACGCCGCCTTCTGCTCGTCGGTGAGGTCGCGGTCGAAGTTGTCGTAGCCGAGCTGCTTCGCGCGCCCGTTGGCCTCGTTGCGGGCGTCGATCTCCTCCGCGTTCGAGTAGCTCTCGTACAGGGCACCGGACTCGACGAGCTTGTCGATCACGCCCCGGTAGATGTCGTGACGCTGCGACTGACGGTACGGCGCGTGCGGACCTCCGACCTCGACGCCCTCGTCCCAGTCGATCTTCAGCCAGGTGAGCGCGTCGACCAGCTGGCGGAAGCTCTCCTCGCTGTCACGGGCGGCGTCGGTGTCCTCGATCCGGAAGATCATCTTGCCGCCGTTGTGGCGGGCGTAGGCCCAGTTGTACAGCGCGGTGCGCACCATGCCGACGTGCGGCAGGCCCGTCGGCGAAGGGCAGAAGCGAACGCGGACGTCAGCGCCGCTTGCGGTCGTGGTGAGGGGGTGAGGGGTAGCCATAGCCCTCCAATCCTACGGCGCGTTGCCGCCGCGCCGATTCGCCTCAGGAACGCGCGGAGGCCTCAGCCGCGGTGACCCGACGCGATGGCGGCGGTGTGCGGCAGGGCGACGACCCCGTCGACCGCGCGCTCGGCGCACAGTTCGTCGAACGCGCCACGGAATCGGCGTCGACCCGATTCGTCGAGAGCCCGGTAGAACGCCCCGGCGGATGCCACACCGCCCTCGGCGGAGGCCCACAGCGCGGCCGGCTCCGCCTGCCAGGTCCAGGTGAGCTCCGATACGACGACCTCGCGCCAGCCGCCGTCGCGGAGCATCCCGGCGAATCCCGCCGCATCGCGCTCGAAGTCCTTCTCCAGGGCGAGCCGCTCCCCCGCGCCGGGAAGGAGTCCGGCTCTCTCGCAGACCTCGAGCCACAACCAGGACGGCGACCGCACCCAGATGGACGCCGCCACGAGGTCGGCGCTCACTCGGGCGAGCTCTCGCGCCGAGAGCCGCGGATCGTCCACGTGGTTGAGTACGAAGTTCGCCGTCACGGCATCGAACTGCGCTTCGGCGAACGGCAGGTCAGGAAGCGCTCCGGGGACGAACGGGACCTCCGGGTGATCCCGCTCGGCGACCGCCCTCATCGTCGCCTCCGGCTCGCAGCCCGTCACATCCCATCCGCGCGCCGTGAAGTGCGCAGCGAGGAGCCCGGTACCCGCGCCGACATCGAGGAGCGACCTGCCGCGGCCCGATCCGAGTTCCGTTGCGAGAGCATCGATGGTTCCCGCGCAGAGTGCCGCGTATGAAGCCGCGTAGGCTTCGCCGACACCCGCCCATGCCTTCATCGCATTCCGCGACGTGCCAGCGGCGAAAGGACGACGATCGCGATGACGATCACAAAGCCGGCGGTCCCGAGTCCGGCGTACTGGAAGTTGGCGAGGATCATGCCGGCGAGCACGGCCCCGGCCGCCGCCGACAGGCTCATCAACGAGTCGCTGCGGCCCTGACGAGCGGTGCGCACGTCGGAGGCGCTGGCCTCGGTGAGCAGCGCCGCGCCGGCGACCGTCGCGGCGCTCCAGCCGAGCCCGAGCAGGATCAACGCGATCATGACCCCGGCCGGCGAGGTCGTTCGCGAAGACGGCGAACCCCAGCGCCCCTGCCAGCAGCAGCCTGACCCAGCAGCACCACGCGCAGACGGCCCCAGCGATCGGCGAGGATGCCGAAGACCGGCGAGAGCGCGATACATGCCGCCGACGTGGAGCGCGATGGTGACGCCGACCAGCAGCGAGACGTCTGCTGAGGAGGCGTGCCCGCCGTGAGCGCCGTGCGCCATGTGCGCCAGATGCACCGGGGTCATCGCCATCACCGACGCCATCACGACGTGCGAACCTGCGACGGCGAAGATGGCGTAGCGAGCGGCGATCGGACGGTCGGCGACCACCTTGCCTGTTGCTTCGGCCGCCGCCTTCGCGATCCTCTGCGCGACGAGCAGCGGGTCCGGCCGCAGTGCGACGAGGTACAGCATCAGCGCCGCGCACTGCGCGACGAAGGAGAAGACGTACGATCCGGTCAGCGGCGGCATTCCGATCGCGCCGCCGACGATCTCCCCGGGGCCGAGCAGCAGCGGACCGGCGACTCCGCCGATTGTCGTCGCCCACACCACGACGGACAGGTCGCGACCGCGGTGCACGGGCGCGGCGAGGTCGGTGGCGGCGAAGCGCGACTGCAGGTTGCCCGCGTTTCCCGCGCCGATCATCAGGATGCCGACGAGCAGCAGCGGGAACACCCGCAGCGCCGCGGCGAGGATCACGACGACGATGCCCACGAGCGCGAAGAGGTTGCCGAGGGTGAGCGCCCGACGACGGCCGACGCGTGCGGCGAGCTTCGCCAGCGGTATCGCGCAGACCGCCGCTCCGAGAGTCACCGACGCCGTCGCCAGCCCCGACAACGCGTCATCGCCCGAGAGGTCGGCGGCCAGCAGCGCGCCGAGCGAGACCGTCGCCCCGAAGGCGATGCCGCCGAGCACCTGCCCGATCGACAGCACCAGCACCGTCCGGCGCTGCACCGCCGCCTGCTGCTGCTCCGTCAGGGCGGCGACGCTCATGACGCGGGCGGTGCGTCGCGCACGGAGTTGCGCAGGATGCCGAGACCGGCGATCTCGACCTCGACGGTGTCACCGGCATCGAACGTGCCGACACCTGCCGGCGTGCCGGTGAGGATCACGTCGCCGGGCAGCAGGGTGAAGACGGCCGAGGCGTACTCGATGATCGCCGGAACCGAATGGATCATGTCGGTGAGCGGAGCATGCTGACGCACTTCGCCGTTCACGCGGGTCTCGATGGTGGCGGATGCCGGGTCGAAATCGGTCTCGATCACCGGGCCGAGCGGGCAGAAGGTGTCGAAGCCCTTGGCTCGCGCCCACTGGCCGTCTTTGCGCTGGAGGTCGCGCGCGGTCACATCGTTGCCGATCGTGTAGCCGAGGACGTAGTCCAGGGCATCCGCCGCCTTCACGTTCTTCGCGATGCGTCCGATCACCACCGCCAGCTCGCCCTCGTACTCGGTGCGCTCCGACAGAGTCGGACGCACGATCGCGTCGCCGGGGCCGATCACCGAGGTGTTCGGCTTGAGGAACAGCAGCGGCTCTTCGGGCGCCACTCCCCCCATCTCGGCCGCGTGATCGTGATAGTTCTTGCCGACGCAGACGACCTTCGACCGCGGGATGACCGGGGCCAGCAGCACCGCATCCGCGAGCGGCACGCGTTCGCCGGTCGTCTCGTATCCCGCGAACAGGGGGTCGCCGGCGAGGACGACCAGATCCTTCTCGTCGAGGATTCCGTAGGTGATGGCTTCGTTGTGGCTGAACCGGGCGATCTTCACCCGTCCAGCCTAGAACCTCACGCGTCCAGACGGACCAGCCAGCCGTGCTTGTCGTCACGGCGGCCGTACTGGATGTCGGTGAGCTCTTCGCGCAACGAGAGCGCGAGCTCGCCGATGGGCTGCTCCTCGTCGAAGCCCTCGCCGACGAGCGCACCGATCGGCGTGACGACGGCGGCAGTGCCACACGCGAACACCTCGACGATGTCGCCGGAGGCTGTGCCCTCGCGCCACTCGTCGATCGAGATCGGGCGCTTCTCGACAGTGTAACCGCGATCTTCGGCGAGCTGCAGGAGGGAGTCGCGGGTGATGCCCTCGAGGATGCTGTCGGACTGAGGCGTGACCACGCGACCGTCCTTGAACACGAACACGACGTTCATGCCACCGAGCTCTTCGACGTTGCGATTCTCGTCGAGGAACACCACCTGGTCGCAGCCCCGGGCACTCGCCTCGGCCTGAGGCAGCAGACTGGAGGCGTAGTTTCCGCCGGTCTTCGCCTTCCCGGTGCCGCCGCGCCCGGCACGGGCGTAGTCCTCGGAGAGCCAGATGCGCACCGGCTTCACTCCGCCGGAGAAGTACGCGCCGGCGGGGCTGGCGATCACGTAGTACGCGACCTTCTGGGCGGCCCGGACGCCGAGGAAGGCCTCCTTCGCGAACATGAAGGGCCGCAGATACAGGCTCTGATCGACGCCCGACGGCACCCAGCGGCCGTCGACGGCGATGAGCTCGCGCAGCGACTGGATGAAGTACTCGGTCGGGAGTTCCGGAAGCGCCAGGCGGCGGGCGCTCGCCTGCAGCCGGGCCGCGTTGCGATCGGGACGGAACGTGTGGATCGAGCCGTCCGCGTGGCGGTACGCCTTGATGCCCTCGAAGATCTCCTGGCCGTAGTGCAGCACGGACGCCGCCGGGTCGAGCGGGATCGGGCCGTAGGGCTGCACGCGCGGCCGGTGCCATCCGCCCTTCGCCGACCAGCAGATGTCGACCATGTGATCGGTGAAGTTGACGCCGAAGCCGGGATTCTCCAGCACCTCCGCAAGGCGTGCGGGGGACGCCGCCTGCAGGTTCTTCATCACGGTGAACTCGAGCGGCGCCACGGCCGTCTGTGCGTCGATGGTCGTCATGTCGTCATCCATTCCTTGTGCGTGGGCGCTCCGTCGTGCCGTTTCAGCCTACGCCTGAACCGTGGAAGCGCACCGCGGATCCGGGCTGCTCGGTCAGAGCAGCGCAGTGATCGCGGAGCCGATCTCCGCCGTCGTGCGCGGCACGCTGTCGCGGGCGGCGATGTCGGCCTCGACGGCCGCGGTGACCCGCGCGGACTCCGCCGGGAACCCGAGGTGATCGAGAAGCAGGGCGACCGAGAGGATCGCTGCGGTCGGATCGGCCTTCTGCTGGCCGGCTATGTCGGGAGCCGAGCCGTGCACGGGCTCGAACATCGACGGGAACGCACCGTCGGGGTTGATGTTGCCTGATGCGGCGAGCCCGATACCGCCCGTGACCGCACCGGCGAGGTCGGTGAGAATGTCGCCGAAGAGGTTGTCCGTGACGATCACATCGAAGCGCGAGGGTGCGGTGACGAGGAAGATCGTCGCCGCATCCACATGCAGGTAGTCGACCGCCACGTCCGGATGCTCGGCAGCGACCTCGTTCACGATGCGCTGCCAGATGCCGCCGGCGTGCACGAGCACGTTGGTCTTGTGCACGAGGGTGAGCTTCTTGCGGCGGCGTTCGGCCAGGTCGAATGCGTAGCGGACGACGCGCTCGACGCCGAACGCGGTGTTCACGGACGTCTCGTTGGCAACCTCGTGCGGGGTTCCCTTGCGGATGGCGCCCCCGTTGCCGACGTACGGCCCCTCGGTGCCCTCGCGGACGACGACGAAATCGATCTCCCCCGGGTCCGCGAGCGGTCCTGGGGCGCCGGCGAACAGTTTCGAAGGACGGAGATTCACGTAGTGGTCGAGGGTGAAGCGCAGCTTCAGGAGCAGCCCTCGTTCGATGTTCGCGTCCTTCAGGCGCACATCGCCGGGGGTGCCGCCGACGGCTCCGAGGAGGATCGCGTCATGCGCGGAGATCGACTCGAGGTCGCCGTCCGTCAGGGTGTCGCCGGTCTCGAGGAAGCGCGCGGCGCCGAGCGAGAAACGAGTCTTGTCGAACGTGACATCGCTGTCTGCGGTGACGGCTGAGAGCACCTTCTCCGCTTCGGCGACGACCTCGGGGCCGATGCCGTCACCCGGGATGACGGCCAGCTTCACGACACGCGACATGACACTCCTTGCATCGGGATCGCCCGCGATCCGGCGCGGTGCGGGCGTGCATCCAGCGTACTGGTCAGTGCATACGACCCGAGCGCAGTGTGACGCCGGCGATCACTCCGGCCGCGATGACGAGTCCGGCGCCGATCAGCGACGTCACCGTCACACCGGAACCGAAGGCCGTGGCGGCCGCGCTCCAGAGCGCGTCGCCGAGCTGCGCGGGCAGGTCGTGCGCCGCCGTGTACGCCCCTGCGAGCGTCTCTCGCGCGGCATCCAGCGCCTCCGCCGGCAGCCCATCGGGCAGCACCAGCGCACCACGGTAGAAGGCGGTGATGATGCCGCCGAGAACCGCTGTGCCGAGCACCGCGCCCAGTTCGTACGCCGTCTCGGAGACCGCGCTGGCGGCTCCCGCCTTCTCGGCCGGCGCGCTGGAGAGGATCAGCTCGTTCGAGATGGTCTCCGCGGCGCCGATCCCGATCCCGAGCACCACGAACGCGACGACCAGCGGCATGACACCGTGCTCGTGCGCGGTGAACGCCACGATCAGGTAGCCCGCGACCGAGAACACCAGCGCGGACGGAACCAGCACGTGCGGCGGCACCCGACGAGAGATGGGCACGACGGTGAGACCGGCGATGATCATGGCGACCATGCCCGGCACGAGCGCGAACCCGGCCGTCATCGGCGACAGTCCCAGCACCAGCTGCAGGTGCTGCGAGACGAAATAGAGAAAGCCGACCAGGGCGACGACGCTGAGCAGATTCACCAGGATCGCTCCCGAGAACGAGCCTCGACGGAACAGCGCCATATCGAGCATCGGTACCTCGGCCCGCAGCTGACGGCGCACGAAGAGTGCGCCCAGTACGACCCCCAGCAGCGTCCAGACGCCGGCGAAGAACGTCGGTCCCTCGACGGCGAAGGACTTGATCGCGTACACGATCGGGACCAGAGCCCCCATGGAGAGCAGGATGCTGATCGGATCGATCCGGCCCGGGTTCGGGTCGCGGCTCTCCGGAACGAGCAACGGCGCCGCGATGAGCAGCGGGACGAGCACCGGCACCGCGATGAGGAACACCGAACCCCAGCCGTAGTGCTCGAGCAGGAAGCCGCCGACGATCGGACCGAGCGCGGCACCCGCGGAGAAGGCCGAAGCCCAGACGGCGATCGCCATGCGTCGCTGATCGCGATTGCGGAAGATCGAACGCAGCAGCGAAAGCGTGGAGGGCATGAGCATCGCGCCGAAGAAGCCGAGCAGCGCGCGAGCGGCGATGAGCAGACCGGCTGTGGGCGCGAAGGCGGCCAACGCCGACACGGCGGCGAAGCCGATCGCGCCGATGAGCAGCATCCGTCGTCGTCCGAACCTGTCGCCGAGGGTTCCCATCGTGACGAGGAGCCCGGCCAGCACGAGCGGGTACGCGTCGATGATCCACAGCTGCTCGGCCCCTGTGGGGGCGAGCGCGATGGAGATCTCAGGCAGCGCGAAGCTCAGCACCGTGTTGTCCACCGACACCAGCAGCACCGGCAGCATGAGGACGACAAGAGCCGCCCAGCCGCGGGCACCGGCTCGCGGAGCATCCGCCTCGACATCGCTGCCAACCGTGGGAATCGACGCCGTGCGCGTCATGGAACACCTCTCAGGATCATGCGACGGGTTACTGGACCGTCCAGCTGGTACAGTAACAGAGTCCGCAGAACTTTTCCCGAGAGAAGGACCCCGATGCCCCGACCGCCGCTCGCGCGCGAACGCGTTCTCGATGCCTTCGAGGCGCTCGTCATCGCCGACGGTGAGCGGGCGGCGACGCTGGAGGCCACGGCAAAGGCAGCAGGTGTCTCCAAAGGCGGCCTGCTGTACCACTTCGGATCGAAGGACGAGCTCACCGCCGGGATGCTCGAGCGCCTGGACGCCCTCACGACGGCCGACCTGGAGCGCATGTCGGCAGCGGCGGAGGGTCCGGTCGCGTACTACGTGCGCACCTCGGTGATGGAGGACGACGCGCTGGATCGCGCCCTCATCGCCACGTCGCGGCTGGCTCAGGCCGGATCACAGGCGGCGGCCGATGCGCTCCGAGACGTCCGCAGGCGCTGGGCGGACCAGATCCGGCCCCATGTCCGCGACAACGCGAGTCTCGATCTCGTGATGCTCGTCAGCGACGGCCTCTACTTCAACAACTCGCTCGACGTGCACGGCCCCGAACGACTCATCCCGAACGGTGACGAGCTCGGAGATCTCATCGATCTCGTCCTGCGGGCCACCAGCTGACGGAGGAGGGCTCGCGGCTCATCCGCTCACCCTCCCCCGCCTCACGCTTCGGTGATCTCGATCTGACGGAACAGGTCGGCGTCGATCGCGCTCTGCACGTCGTCGAGGAGCTCGTCCGAGACCGGCGAGTCGAGTGTGAGGATGCTCAGGGCCTGTGCTCCGGCCGCCTGGCGAGCGATCTGCATGCCCGCGATGTTGATGCCGGCCTGACCGAACTTCTGTCCGTAGACGGCCACGATGCCAGGGCGATCGGTGTACAGCATCACGACGTGATGCTTCTCGATCGGAAGCTCGACCGCGTGATCGTTGATGCCGACGAGCTTCTCGATCTGCTTGGGACCAGTCAGCGTGCCGGACACCGACAGCTGCGATCCGTCGGAGAGCGCACCGCGCAGTGTGATGACGTTGCGGTACTCGTCACTCACGTCGTCTTGGATCAGGCGGACCGCGACGCCCCGCTGCTCTGCGAGCAGCGGGGCGTTCACGTACGAGACCGTCTCGCTGACGATGTTCGTGAAGACGCCCTTGAGGGCGGCGAGCCGCAGCACGCTGACGTCGTACTCGTTGAGTTCACCGTGCACCTCGACGTCGAGGCTCGTCAGCGGCGACGTCGCGAGAGCGGCGAAGATCTGACCGAGCTTCTCGACGAGGGAGATTCCGGGCCGCACGTACGGATCGATGACCCCGCCGGCGACGTTCACCGCATCGGGCACCAGGTCACCGCCGAGCGCCAGGCGCACGGAGCGGGCGACCGAGACGCCGGCCTTCTCCTGCGCCTCCTCGGTGCTCGCACCGAGGTGCGGGGTGACGACGACGTTCGGCAGGTCGAGCAGCGCGCGAGCGGATCCGCCTTCCGCGGGCGGCTCCGAGGTGAAGACGTCGAGTCCGGCACCGGCGATCTCGCCCGCGACGAGCGCCTCGTGCAGGGCGACCTCGTCGATCAGTCCACCGCGGGCGACGTTCACGACGAACGCGGTGGGCTTCATCGCCGTGAACTGCTCGGCCCCGAGCATGCCCGTGGTCTCCGGCGTCTTCGGCATGTGAATGGTGATGAAGTCCGACTCGGCGACGAGCTCGTCCAGCGAGAGCAGCTGCACGCCGAGCTGCTGGGCGCGTGCGGAGGTGACGTAGGGGTCGTACGCGACGACGCGCATGTCGAACGCCGCGAGACGCGCGGCGACGAGGGCGCCGATGCGGCCGAGACCGATGATGCCGACCGTCTTCTCGAAGAGCTCGGCACCGGTGAAGGAACTGCGCTTCCATGCGCCGGCCGACAGCGAGGCGTGGGCGGCAGGGATGCGACGGGCGAGGCTGAGGATGTGGCCGACCGTGAGCTCCGCGGCCGAGACGATGTTCGAGGTCGGCGCGTTGACGACCATCACTCCGGCCGTCGTCGCGGCCTTGATGTCGACGTTGTCGAGACCGACGCCGGCACGGGCGACGACCTTGAGCTTCGGCGCGTGGCTGAGCGCCTCCTCATCGATCTTCGTCGCCGAGCGGACGAGCACCGCGTCCGATTCCGCGAGAGCGGAGAAGAGCGCCGCACGATCGGTGCCGTCGACCTCGCGGACCTCGAAGTCGGGGCCGAGCGCCTCGATCGTGGCGGGAGAGAGTTCTTCGGCGATGAGCACAACGGGCTTCGGCACAGTGGATCCTTCGGGGCAGCGCGACAGGCGGGAGGGGCCGATGCGCCGCACACCGTGGGGGCGCGATCGGTTTCAACTGTACCGGAGCGGCTCGGCGCACCCCGCCGTGTGACTTCCGGGGTCAGCGGGAGACGGTCACCAGTTCGTCCATGTTCAGCACGCTGTATCCGAGCAGGCTCAGCCAGAACACCGCCACCACGCCGAGTCCGGCGAGAAGCACCAGGGCGAGGTCGCCGACGTTGCGACGCCGTCCGATCGCGAGGGCGAGCACGAACACGATGATCGGGAACAGCACCCCGAACAGGAGCGTCACCCAGCCGATCACGGTCAGACCGCTCGGCAGGATCGAGACGAGATAGGCGACGGCGTTCCAGACGGCGTAGGAGTACAGCAGTCCTGCTGCGCCCACGACCGTCCAGATCAGCCAGCGGGGGCCCTCGCCGAACGCCGCCCCCCGCACGGATTCTTCTGCAGCGCTCATGATCCGATCACTCCCACCGTCACGAAGGGCCATGGCACCAGGAGCACCACGCCGAGAAGAAGGACGAGGAGGCGGATCCAGGTCGCGCGTCCTCGCGTGAGGACCCACGTGGTGAGGAACCAGAGCGCAGGCGCCGCGATCGCCAGCACGAACCACGGCACGAACATCGCGTCCGCGACGATCAGAGAGGTCAGCGGCTTGAGCCGGAGTCCGCCGATGACCCAGCCGATCGTGTAGAGGAGGTAGATGCCCCCGACGATGCCGACCGTGAGGAGCATCGTGGTGCTCATCGGCGTCGGTGCCCCCGCCGGCGTGACGGTGCCGTCGTCTTCGAGCCGCCCGACCTCGGCGCTGCCCTTGCCGACGGCGTTCCATCCGCGCGGAAGCGCGGCGTCTCTCTTCGACGCCTCTTCGTCGTCCGCCCAGGCCAACGCGTCGTCGGAATCGGATGTCATGAGCACAGCGTAGAGCTTCCACTAAGCTCGGCGCTGTAACGATCGAGGAGGCAACAGCGTGGTTGAGAACAAGAAGAAGGCAGCCGGCCGCGAGCAAGCCGTGTCGAACGGCGGCACGGCCGCCGAGCCGCCGGCGAACTGGACACCGACGGCCGAGGCCAAGTCGAAGGCGACCACCTTCCGTTGGATCGCCATGGTCCTGTGGATCCTCGCGATCGCCGGTGAGGCGGTCGGCATCTTCTGGCTGCTGCGTCAGCGCGTCTTCGTGGGCGAGGACGGCACACTTGTGCGCGACCCCGACACCGGTCTCATCGAGGAACAGGGCGTCACAGCGACTTTCCCGCAGTGGGCGTTCATCACGCTGCTCGTCCTGCTCGTCGTCATCGCAGCCCTGGCCATCACCGGCTCGTTCCTCTGGAAGAAGGCCAATCGCCTCGACCCGGCGAGGAAGTCGGACACTGTGCGCTTCTTCGTGCAGAACCAGCTCGGCGCGATCATCGCCATCATCGCGTTCGTGCCGCTGATCATCCTGATCTTCCTGAACAAGGACATGGACAAGGGGCAGAAGACGACAGCCGGCATCGTCGGCATCGTCCTGGCTGCTCTCGCGGTCGTGCTCGGCATCGACTTCAACCCGCCGTCCGTGGAGAAGTACACCGCTGACCAGTCCACCGTCATCCAGCTGCTCGGCAAGGACGAGGTCGTCTGGGTCGACGGCGGCTCCGTCTATCACGTCTGCGAAGAGGTGTCGGACATCCAGACCGGCAGCGAGAAGCGCACTGGAACGACCGCTCAGGCCATCGAGGCGGGCAAGACCCGTCTGACGCTGGAGTTCGCGTCGGAGTTGAAGACCTGCGGACTGGCTGTCCCGGAGAACGCGGCGGACATCGTCACCGCGCTCCGGGCGATCCGCGATGGGCAGACGGACACGCTGCTGCCGGCGCCCGTCTGGGCCGACCCGTCCGACGCCCCGATCGACGTCGAGGATGCCCCCGCCGCGGACGAGCTCCCCTCCGACGAGGAGACCCCGGCGGAGTAGCCTCTCCGATCTATGAGGGCTTTTCAGTCCGTGAGCGTGAGTTCGATCACCGGGATCAGAACATCGGGACGCCGCACCGGCAGGTGGACGCTGAGCGTGCCCTCCGCTTGGCCCGCCGGTGTCATCAGGTCGGCTTCCTGTTCGGGGTCGGCGACACTCGTCCGCAGCCACGAGCCGTCGTTGAGGAGTCGTGCGTAGGACACCCGACCGGCGAGTCCCGGGAGGTGCACGACACCCATCGGCCAGAAGAAGAGACTCAGATACAGGCGGTTGCCCCGGCGTGTGTACACGCCCTCGCGCGGCGGGGCGAACGGAGCATACCCTGCCCCGATGACGGCATTCCGATGCAACCGCATCCAGTCCGCGATCTCCGACAGGGTGTCGGCATCGCGCCGGGCGATCGCTCCGCGGCCGTCCGGCCCGACGTTCAGCAGCATGTTGCCGCCCATCGACACGGAATCCACCAGCATCTGCGTCAGCAGCGTGGCCGACTTCTGATCGGTGTTGTCACGGTGATACCCCCATGAGCCGTTCAGCGTCTGGCAGGCCTCCCACACCAGCGGCAGCCCGTCGCGAACGATCGGTGCGGTCGGCTGATACTGCTCGGGGGTGACGAAATCGCCCGGGATGCCGAGCCGGTCGTTGACCAGCATGTTCGGCTGCAGCTCCCGGCACAGCGCGAGCAGCGCCTCGGAGTCCCAGTCCTCCGGCCCCTTGCCCGGCCACCCGTCCTTGTCGGCCGGGCTGGTGAAGTCGAAGAACAGGTAGTCGATGTCGCCGTATCCGGTGAGCAGCTCACGCACCTGGCCGTGCAGATACTCGCGGTATCTGGCCATGTCCCGCCCCGCATCGATGGTGCGGGCATCGGCGTCGTCCCGGCGCGGATGGGTCCAGTCGAGGGTGAAGTGCGGATGATGCCAGTCGATGAGCGAATGGTAGAGACCGACCTTGATCCCCTCGGCGCGCAGCGCCTCCACGTACTCGCGAACGAGGTCACGACCGGCCGAGGTGACGGAGGTGAAGTCCGTGAGGTTCGAGTCCCATAGGCAGAAGCCGTCGTGATGCTTCGTCGTCAGCACCACGTAGCCCATCCCCGTCTCCTTCGCCGTGCGCGCGAGGGCACCCGCATCGAAGAGATCGGGGTCGAAATGCTCGAAGTACTGACGGTAGTCGTCTTCGGTGAGACGCTCGAAGCTCTGCACCCACTCGTGCCGCGCTGCGGCGCTGTAGAGACCGAAGTGCACGAACATGCCGAATCGTGCCTCGTCGAACCAGTCCTGTCGCATGGATTCATCCTAGCCAAAGACATCGGATGTATCCGGGATCGAGGACAAGAAAAGGCGCCCCGCGAGGGACGCCTTTTCATTGATGCCGTGGGTCAGCGCGCAGCGCTGCCGTCGACGTAGTCCTCGTCCTGCTGCTTCCACGCGAACAAGGCGCGCAGTTCCTTGCCGGTCGCCTCGATCGGGTGCGTCTCCTCCTTGGCACGCAGTGCCAGGAACTCCTCGCCGCCGTTGTCCTGGTCGTCGATGAAGCGCTTCGCGAACGCACCGGACTGGATGTCGGCGAGGATCGCCTTCATGGAGTCCTTGACCTCGGGGGTCACGACGCGCGGCCCGGAGACGTAGTCGCCGTACTCGGCGGTGTCGGAGACCGACCAGCGCTGCTTGGCGATGCCGCCCTCCCACATCAGGTCGACGATGAGCTTGAGCTCGTGCAGGACCTCGAAGTAGGCGATCTGCGGCTGGTAGCCCGCCTCGGTGAGGGTCTCGAAGCCGGCCTGCACGAGGTGGCTGACGCCGCCGCAGAGCACGGCCTGCTCGCCGAACAGGTCGGTCTCGGTCTCTTCGGTGAAGGTCGTCTTGATGACACCGGCACGGGTGCCGCCGATGGCCTTGGCGTACGAGAGCGCGAGGTCCCAGGCGTGACCGGACGCGTCGCGCTCGACGGCGATGATGTCCGGGATGCCACGTCCGGCGACGAACTCGCGGCGCACGGTGTGACCGGGAGCCTTCGGGGCCACGAGGATGACGTCGACGCCCTCGGGTGCGTCGATGTAGCCGAAGCGGATGTTGAAGCCGTGCGCGAAGGCGAGCGTCTTTCCGGCGGTCAGCTTGTCCTTGATGGACTCGTTGAAGATCGTGCGCTGGTACTGGTCCGGCGCGAGGATCATGATGACGTCTGCCCACTCGGCGGCATCCGCCACCGTCTTGACGGGGAAGCCGGCCTCTTCGGCCTTCGCGGCGGACTTCGAGCCCTCCTTGAGGGCGATCGCGACCTCGACGCCCGAGTCGCGCAGGTTCTGCGCGTGGGCGTGGCCCTGCGAGCCGTAGCCGACGATCGCGACCTTCTTGCCCTGGATCAGGGACAGGTCGGCGTCGGCGTCGTAGAAGATCTCGGTGCTCACTGTTTTTCTCCTTGATAGTGGTTCGTTCGGGCCCTTCGACAAGCTCAGGGACCCAGTAAAAGTAGGTCAGCCGCGCAGGACGCGCTCGGTGATGCTCTTGCCGCCGCGGCCGATGGCGAGCAGGCCGGACTGGGCGATCTCCTTGATGCCGAAGGGCTCGAGTGCCCGCAGGATCGCCTCGACCTTGCCCTTGTCGCCCGTGACCTCGACGACCAGGGCGTCGGGTGCGTAGTCGACCACCGAGGCGCGGAAGAGATTCACGACCTCGATCACGTTCGAGCGGGTGGCGTTGTCGGTGCGCACCTTGACCAGCATGTGATCGCGCTGCACGGAGGAGGCCGGATCGAGCTCGACGATCTTGATGACGTTGATCAGCTTGTTCAGCTGCTTGGTCACCTGCTCGAGCGGAAGGTCTTCGACATCGACGACCACGGTGATGCGGGAGATCCCCGGCACCTCGGTCACGCCGACGGCGAGGGACTCGATGTTGAACCCGCGGCGGGCGAAGAGCCCGGCGACGCGGGTGAGGAGGCCTGGCTTGTTCTCCACCAGCAGACTCAGCACGTGGGTCGACATGGCTCAGATCTCCTCTTCGAACTCGGGCGCATGCTCACGCGCGTACTGGACATAGCTGTTGCTGACGCCCTGCGGCACCATCGGCCACACCATCGAGTCCGCGCTCACGACGAAGTCGATCACGACGGGGCGGTCGTTGGTCTCGAGCGCGAGTTTGATCGCGGCATCCACCTCGTCCTCCTTCTCCACGCGGATCGCGAGGCACCCGTAGGCCTCGGCCAGCTTGACGAAGTCGGGGATGCGGACGGTTCCGTGCCCGGTGTTCAGGTCGGTGTTGGAGTGCCGGCCGTCGTAGAACAGCGTCTGCCACTGCCGCACCATCCCGAGCGAGGAGTTGTTGATGATCGCGACCTTGATCGGGATGTTGTTGATCGTGCAGGTGGCGAGTTCCTGGTTCGTCATCTGGAAGCAGCCGTCGCCGTCGATCGCCCAGACCACGCGGTCCGGTTCGGCGACCTTGGCGCCCATCGCCGCGGGCACGGAGTAGCCCATCGTGCCTGCTCCCCCGGAGTTCAGCCACGCGTTCGGACGCTCGTACTTGATGAACTGCGCGGCCCACATCTGGTGCTGGCCGACGCCGGCGGCGTAGACGGCCTCGGGCCCGCTGAGTTCGCCGATGCGCTGGATCACGTGCTGCGGTGCCAGGAGCCCGTCAGTGGTCGGCGCGAAGCCGAGGGGGAACTCGTCGCGCAGACCGTCGAGGTACGACCACCACTCCTCGGTGTCCGGCTTCGCCTCGCCGATCGCGCCGCGGTACGCCGCGTCGAGGTCGACCAAGACGTCGCGCACGTCGCCGACGATCGGCACGTCGGCCGTGCGGATCTTGGAGATCTCCGCCGGGTCGATGTCGATGTGGACGACCTTCGCGTTCGGCGCGAAGAGCGCCGCCTTGCCGGTCACCCGGTCATCGAAGCGTGCGCCGAGCGAGATGAGCAGGTCGGATTCCTGCAGCGCGAGCACAGCGGGAACCGTGCCGTGCATTCCCGGCATGCCCAGGTGCTGAGGATGCGAGTCCGGGAACGCCCCGCGCGCCATCAGTGTGGTGACGACAGGAGCGCCCGTCGTCTCGGCGAACGCGAGCAGTTCGGCGGACGCGCGTCCGCGGATCACTCCGCCGCCGACGTAGAGCACCGGCTTCTTGGCCTCGGCCAACAGCGCGGCTGCGGCCTGGATCTGCTTTCCGTGCGCCTTGGTCACCGGGCGGTACCCCGGGAGGTCGATCTTGGGCGGCCACACGAACGGCGCCATCGCCTGCTGCGCGTCCTTGGTGATGTCCACCAGGACGGGACCGGGGCGACCGGTCGATGCGATCTCGAACGCTGCCGCGATGGCACCGGGAACGTCGGCCGGATCCTTCACGAGGAACGAGTGCTTGGTCACCGGCATCGTGATGCCGACGATGTCGGCCTCCTGGAAGGCATCCGTTCCCATGAGGGTCGAGAACACCTGGCCGGTGATGGCCACGATCGGCACGGAGTCCATGTAGGCGTCGGCGATCGCCGTGACGAGGTTCGTGGCACCGGGACCGGAGGTCGCGATGCAGACCCCGACCCTTCCCGAGGCCGAGGCGTATCCCTCGGCCGCGTGACCGGCGCCCTGTTCGTGGCGCACCAGGATGTGGCGCAGCTGGGAGTCGCCCATCAGCGTGTCGTAGAGCGGGAGGATCGCGCCACCGGGGAGCCCGAAGACGTCGGTGACGCCGAGCAGCTCCAGGGAGCGGACGACGGCCTCGGCACCCGAGAGCTCCGGGGCGGCGGATTGGCGGGCGGGCGGCCTCGGCACGGCCGAGACGGAATCAGCAGTCATGACATTCCTTCTGGTGGTCTGTGGACGACGTCGGATGCCGAAGGCGTGGCCGACGCGATTCAGCCGGTCGTCGCGCCCTCGGCGGCGGACCGCACGAGACGCGAGTACTTGGCAAGAACGCCACGGGTATAGCGCGGGGGAAGCGGCTCCCAGCCAGAGCGGCGGGAGTTCAGCTCTGCCTCGTCGACGAGTAGGTCGAGGGTGCGAGCCGCGATATCGACCCGTATCAGATCACCATCGCGCACGAAGGCGATAGGACCTGCGTCCACCGCTTCGGGTGCTATGTGGCCGATGCACAGGCCGGTTGTGCCGCCTGAGAATCGTCCGTCTGTCAAGAGTAGTACATCTTTTCCGAGCCCCGCGCCCTTGATGGCGGCGGTGATCGCCAGCATCTCGCGCATTCCCGGACCGCCCTTCGGGCCCTCGTAGCGGATCACGATCACCGTTCCCGGGTCGATCGATCCTTCGGCGACCGCATCCATCGCGGCGCGCTCGCGCTCGAAGACACGGGCAGGGCCCTCGAAGACGGCCGCGTCGAAACCCGCCGTCTTGACGACGGCACCCTCGGGTGCCAGCGACCCGTGCAGGATCGTGAGCCCGCCGGTGGCGTGGATCGGGTTGTCGAACGTGTGGATGACCTTGCCGTCGATCGGCTGCGGGTCGAGCTCTGCGAGGTTCTCCGCGAGCGTCTTCCCGGTCACGGTGAGGGCGTCTCCGTGCAGGAGCCCCTCGTCGAGCATGGCCTTCATGATCACCGGGATGCCGCCGTGCCGGTCGACGTCGTTCATGACGTACTTGCCGAAGGGCTTCATGTCTGCGACGTGGGGCACCTTGTCGCCGATGCGGTTGAAGTCGTGCAGGTTCAACTCGACCTCCGCCTCGCGGGCGATCGCCAGCAGGTGCAGCACGACGTTCGTCGAGCCGCCGAGCGCCATCGCGAGGGCGATCGCGTTCTCGAACGCCTCCTTGGTGAGGATGTCGCGCGTGGTGATCCCCAGACGGAGCAGGTTCACGACGGCCTCGCCGGAGCGGTGCGCGAAGTAGTCGCGGCGGCGATCGGCCGCGGGCGGCGCGGCTGAGCCCGGGAGGCTGAGTCCGAGAGCCTCGGCGACGGATGCCATGGTGTTGGCGGTGTACATGCCGCCGCACGCCCCTTCACCCGGTGCGATCGCGCACTCGATGCGCTTGAGGTCCTCTTCGCTCATGAGCCCGGCGCGGCACGCGCCGACGGCCTCGAACGAGTCGATGATCGTGACATCCTTCTCGGTGCCGTCGGACAGCTTCACCCAGCCCGGCGCGATGGATCCGGCGTAGAGGAAGACGCTGGACAGATCGAGGCGGGCGCTGGCCATCAGCATCCCCGGGATGGATTTGTCGCACCCGGCGAGGAGCACGGAGCCGTCCAGGCGCTCGGCCATCATCACGGTCTCGACCGAGTCGGCGATGACCTCGCGCGAGACGAGCGAGAAGTGCATGCCCTCGTGCCCCATCGAGATGCCGTCCGAGACGGAGATGGTGCCGAACTGCAGCGGGTACCCGCCGCCGGAGTGCACGCCCTCCTTCGCTCCCTGAGCGAGGCGGTCCAGGCTCAGGTTGCAGGGAGTGATCTCGTTCCAGCTCGAGGCGATGCCGATCTGCGGCTTCTCCCAGTCGGCATCCCCCATCCCGACGGCACGCAGCATGCCACGGGAGGTCGTGGCCTCGATGCCGTCGGTGACGACGCGACTACGGGGCTTGATGTCGACGGTGCGGGAATCGGCGGGCGCGCTGGCAGAAGGATCATGCGAGGACATGAGGGCAGTCTATTCCTGCCGCGCAGCCCGCTCGTCCGCGAGCGCCTCCAGAAGCTGGCCGATCTGTTGTGGGCTGTCCACACGCAGCAGCGCCGCGGACTCCCCCGGACCGACCCGTACGCCGAGGTCGCCGTCCTGCAGCACGCGCATCGCGTCCTCGTCTGTGACGTCATCACCGGCGAAAAGGATGCCGGTGGCGTCGAAGTGGTCGCGGAGCGCCGTCATGGCGGCATCCTTGCCCTCGGTCCTCGAGGAGAACTCCAGCACCCTGTGGCCGGCACGGCGTCGCAGACCGGGGAAGCGTTCCGCGACGAGGGCGTCGATCTCGGCGAACACCTGATTCTCGGTCTCGCGGTCGGCGCGGCGGGTGTGCACTCCCATCCCGAAGGTCTTCGGCTCGAACTCCGCACCCTCGTAGCGGTCGATGATCGGCCGCGCTGCATCCCAGAGCGCTTCGCGCTCCCCGTCGACGGCCTGCTCCCCGGCACTGTCGAGTTCGCCCGTGCCCGGATACCAGTACTGCGCGCCATGGGAGCCGGCGAGGGCTATCGGTGAGGAGTCGTCGTGTTCGGTGATCACTCGAAGGTCGTGCATGCTGCGCCCGGAGACGTATGCGACGAGAGTGTCAGGCAGAGCCGCGAGTCGGCTCGCCTGCTGGGCGACCGCGGGGAGAGCGCGTGCCGCCATCGGTTCGGGCACCAGAGGCGATGCGACGCCGTCGAAGTCGAGCGCGACGACCAGCCGCGGCGTGGCGGCGATCGCCGAGAGGTCGGCATCCGGGGTTCCCGGCGTCCAGGTACGGGTCACAGTGTCTCCATTCGGCATTCGGTCATCGTCAGCCCCTCGCGCCGGAGCGGGCGTCACGGGCGGTGGCGAGAGCGGTCAGGAAGGAGCTCGGACCACGCGGTCACGTCATTGTCGAGAACGCGACGTCGCAGCGAACGCATCCGTCGTGCCTGCTCCCTCGGCGGCATCTCGACGGCGCGCATGATGGCCTCCTTGAGGCCTTCGATGTCGTGCGGGTTCACCAGGATCGCCGTGCCGAGCTCATCGGCGGCTCCGGCGAACTCGCTGAGCACCAGCACACCGCGGTTGTCGATCCGCGTGGCGACGTACTCCTTGGCCACGAGGTTCATGCCGTCCCGGAGTGCGGTCACGAGCATCACATCGGCAGCCAGATACAGCGCCGCCATCTCCTCGCGCGGGAATCCCTGGTGCAGGTACCGGATGGCCGTGTGCCCCATCGTGTCGTGGTCGCCGTTTATCCGTCCGACCGCGAGTTCGATCTCGTCCCGCAGGTTCGCGTACGCGTCGACGCGCTCGCGGCTCGGGCTCGCGACCTGCACGAGGGTGACGTCTTCGACCGACACGTCGCCGGAGGCGAGAAGCTCTCCGTACGCCTTCACCCGGTGCCCGATGCCCTTGGTGTAATCGAGGCGGTCGACGCCGAGAAGGACGTGCTTCGGATTGCCCAGGTTCGCCCTGATCTCCGCCGCGCGCGCCTGGATGTCCGGACGGGCGGCGAGCTCCAGGTACGGCACGGTGTCGATCGAGATCGGGAACGCCTTCACCAGTGCTCGATGCGAATCGCCCCTGTCGTCGATTTCGCCGTTGCCCGACGGCACGGTGACCGTGGACGACTTGATCTCGTACTTCAGCCGACGACGGACCGCGTTGAGGAAGTTCGTCGCATCCGTCGCCCGCTGGAATCCGATCACGTCGGCTCCGAGAAGACCTCGGAGCACCTGCCCTCGCCACGGCAGCTGGGCATACAGACCGTGCGTCGGGAACGGGATGTGATGGAAATACCCGATCGTCACGTCCGGTCGCAGCGCGCGCACCATCTGCGGCACCAGCTGCAGCTGATAGTCGTGCACCCAGACGGTCCCGCCCTCGGCGACGGCGGCAGCGGCGGCATCTGCGAACCGCCGGTTCACCGCGACGTACGCGTCCCACCATTCCCGGTGGTACTGGGGCGGCGCGATGACGTCGTGGTACAGCGGCCAGATCGTGTCGTTGGAGAATCCCTCGTAGTACTCGGCCACCTCCTGCTCGCTCAATGCGATCGGGATCAGCCGGATGCCGCCAGAGGTGAAGGGCTTCACGTCGAGGTCGGCCTGCCCCGGCCAGCCCACCCACGCGCCGTCGACGCCCTGCATCACAGGCTCGAGCGCGGCGACGAGCCCGCCCGGCGAAGTGCGCCAGACCTCTTCCCCGTCGGGGCCTGCAATACGGTCGACGGGCAGCCTGTTGGCGACGACGACGAATTCTGCGGCGGTCATTGATGACTCCTCACGCCTGCGGTTCGGTGCTCCCCAGGCTATCGATGTCACCGGGCTTCGCGTGCACCGCGGTCATACCGGGACGCGCACGGCGCGCGGACGGGTGCGGCTGAGGAACCAGTTCGCGAGCCCCGCGGCGAACACGATGCTCGCCGCGACCACCGGCAGCATCAGGGCGGGAGCCGTGCCGACGCTCTCCGCGAGCTCGCCAGTGAGGGCGGCGCCGATGGACTGCCCGACGATCACTCCCGAGCCGAGCATCGTCATCACCGTCGTCGAGCGTCCCAGCGGGCTGCGTGCCGCTCCGAAGCTGTACTGGGTGACGAGCGTCGGCCCGATACCGATACCCATGATCCCGAGGGCGAGCATCATCATCCCCGGCGAGCTGACGGCTCCGAGCAGCAGCGAGCCCGCCAGCAGGATGCCGGAGAACACGAGCCAGCGTGCACGCAGGGAGAACGATGGTGGAAGCCACGCGACACCCAGCGCGAGTACGGCGGATCCGACGCCCATCACGCCGTACAGGAGGCCTGCCTGCTCGGGAGCGCCCCGGTCTGCCATGAAAGACGTGAGCGAGGTGAGCATCGCGCCGAAGAAGAGCCCGACACCGAGGATCCCGAGCACCACCACGAGCAGCCGCGGCCGGAACAGTTCAGCGACGGCGGACGGTGCTCTGCCGGACGCGTCCCGCTGCAGTGAGATGACGCGGCCGCTCGGATGCAGCGCGAATGCGCCGACGAAGAGGACCGTGAGCGTGGCCGCTCCGATCAGCGGCGCCGAGGGTGCGATCGCCGTTGCCAGCACGCCGACGAGGAACGGCCCGAACACGAACACCGTCTCATCGGCGGCCGATTCGTACGCCATTGTCCCGGACAGCGTGCGCGCGCGCTGGGCCTCCGGCATCCGGTCGGCGATGATCGTGACCAGCCGCGAACGCGACATCGGCGCCACCTGCGGTGCGGTGGCACCGATCCCGACGGCGGTGAGCAGTACCAGCGGATCGGCGGCGGAGCCGTACACGGTGCCCGTGAACACCACCAGCATCGCGCCGTTCGAGACCGCGAGGACGAGCAGGACGACGCGCTGCCCGAATCGGTCGGCCGCCGCACCGAGGAACGGCCCGAAGCAGGCCGTGCCGAGTCCGACGGCTGCCGAGGTGAGTCCGCCGAGGGAGATCGAACCGCGGGCGGCGACGACGACCGTGAGCACGCCCACGACCATCATCGCGAACGGGAGCCGCGCGACGAAGGCGATGAGGAAGTACGGGATGCCCGCCAGCTTCAGAAGGCCGGGCTGGGGTGCGGTGTATGTCTGTGACATGGCTCTCGCGCGTCGACGACGCGGTGATCGGGTGCCGCCGCTGTCCGCCGGGGAATGCCGACGGCCGGTAGTCACACGGTGTGCGGCCGCGCTCGAACCGCGGCGAGCCCATTCTACCGCGGCTCTGCGTTCACCCGGCTGGAACGCCCGCTGAGAGCCCGGCTCACGCATCGGACCGGATCGGGAGACGGGTTGTCAAGGCTCGGTGCCGCCAGGGACACCGCCGGGTAGCGTAGGGACATGCGCTACCTCTTCAGCACTGGACTCGTCGCGGCGATCTCGGCGGGAGTATCCCTCCTGCGCGGGACGCGCCAGGAACCCATCACGTGGCGGGCTGCTCTTTCCTGGCTGAGCTGGGGCATCACCATGGCACTCGCGGTCGGAGCAGTGGTCGATATGAATCGCGAGCGGCGCGGAGTGCTCGTCGACGCCGATTCGCCGCAGTCCGTGAAGAAATCGAGAAAGGCGCAGCGACTGCAGTTCCGGTCGCAGAAGGCACTGGCCGACGCGCAGGGTCACGCGAAGGATCGGCGACGCTGACCATCCTCAGCGCGTGAGGAGCTGAACACCCCCTCAGCGCGTGAGGATCAGCGCCTCGCCCTGACCGCCGCCGCCGCAGAGGCCGACCGCGGCGATGCCGCTCCCCCGGCGCGTCAGTTCATGCACGATGTGCACGACGAGCCGGTTCCCGGATGCACCGATCGGATGCCCGATGGCGATGCCGCCGCCGTGGATGTTCACCACATCCTCGGACAGTCCCAGCTCGGTCTGCGATCGCGCCACGACCGCGCCGAACGCCTCGTTGATCTCGACGAGGTCCAGATCGTTCGGCGTGATCCCCTGCTTCTCGCAGGCCCGCTCGATCGCGCGCGCCGGTTGCGCCTGCAGCGAGTTGTCCGGGCCGGCGGTCTGGCCGCTCGCACCCACTGTGGCCAGGACCGGCCAACCCTGCGCATCCGCGTTGGATCGGGAGGTGACGACGACGGCGGATGCGCCGTCGGAGATCTGCGAGGAGTTCCCTGCAGTGATCGAACCGCCCTCGGCGAAAGCCGCTCGCAGTCCGGCGAGCGATTCGACCGTGGTGTCCGGACGGATGCCCTCGTCCTTCGTCACGAGAACCGGTTCGCCGCGCCGTTGCGGAACGGAGATCTCGACGATCTCATCCGCGAAGACACCGGCTGCCTGAGCAGCCGCCGCGCGCTGGTGCGACAGCGCCGCGACCGCATCCTGCGCCTCCCGGGTGAGTTCGTAGCGGGCGTTGTGCCGTTCTGTGGACGCCCCCATGCTCTCCCGGTCGTACGCGTCGGTGAGCCCGTCCAACGCCATGTGATCGAGCACCTCGACACTGCCGTAGGTCCATCCGTCGCGGGAACCCATCAGCAGGTGCGGCGCCCTCGTCATCGACTCCATCCCGGCTGCGACCACCACCTCGGCATCGCCGACGCGGATCATCCGCGCCGCATCGATGATCGCGGTGAGGCCCGACAGGCACACCTTGTTCACCGAGTGCGCCGGGACGTCCCACCCGATGCCGGCGCCGATGGCAGCCTGGCGTGCGGCGTTCTGCCCTGAGCCCGCTGCGAGCACCTGCCCGACGACGACCGCGTCGACCTCGGCAGGATCGATGGATGCCCGCTCCAGCGCGCCGCGGATCGCGAACGACCCCAGCTCCGGCGCGGTGAACGAGGCCAGCTGCCCCTTCAGACGTCCCTGCGGCGTGCGAGCCGCCGCGACGATGACGATTTCCTTCTCACTCATGATCGCTCCTTCAGCGCTTCGGCCACTATGAGCTCGGGCTCGGTCGCGGCGATGACCTCGTCGACGGTCACACCCGGTGCCGTCTCGACCAGGACGAGCCCGGACGACGTCACGTCGATGACCGCCAGATCGGTGATGATCCGGTCCACGACGCCGCGACCGGTCAAAGGCAGCGAGCATTCGTCGACGATCTTCGCGGATCCGTCCTTCGCGACGTGCTCCATCAGCACGATGACCCGGGCCGCTCCGTGCACGAGGTCCATCGCGCCGCCCGGACCCTTGACCATCTTCCCCGGGATCATCCAGTTCGCGAGGTCTCCGGCCGCCGACACCTGCATCGCGCCCAGAATCGCCGCGTCGATCTTGCCGCCGCGGATCATGCCGAAGCTCGTGGCGGAATCGAAGAACGCAGAACCGGCGAGCACCGTGACGGTCTCCTTCCCGGCGTTGATGAGGTCGGGGTCGACGCCATCCTCCTGCGGATACGGGCCCACGCCAAGGATGCCGTTCTCGGACTGCAGCACGACGGTGACTCCCTCCGGCACATGGTTCGGCACGAGAGTCGGCAGACCGATACCGAGGTTCACGTACGCGCCGTCCTGCAGTTCGACGGCAGCCCTGGCCGCCATCTGGTCTCGGGTGAGCGCCATCTCAGGCTCCTTCCGCTGCGAGTGATCCGGCCGATACGGTGCGCCGTTCGATGCGCTTGGGGATGTCGGGGCCCACCTCGACGATGCGGTGCACGAACACTCCGGGGAGGTGGACGCGATCGGGATCGAGCTCGCCGGGCTCTACCAGCCGCTCGACCTGGGCGATGCACACGCGCCCGGCCATCGCCGCCAGCGGATTGAAGTTCCGGGCGGCCTTGTTGAAGACGAGGTTGCCGTGACGGTCGCCCGCGAGAGCGTGAACGAGAGAGAAGTCGGTGGTGATCGCGTCTTCGAGCACGAATTCGCGTGGCTCGCCCCGCACATCGAAGGTGCGCACGTCCTTGGCGGGCGAGGCGACGGCGATGGTGCCGTCGGAGTTGTATCGCTGAGGCAGGCCACCCTCGGCGACCTGCGTGCCGACGCCGGTCTGCGTGAAGAACGCAGCGATACCTGACCCGCCCGCACGCAGCTTCTCGGCAAGAGTCCCCTGCGGCGTCAACTCGAGCTCGAGCTCGCCGGTGAGGAACTGACGCTCGAACTCCTTGTTCTCCCCCACGTACGACGAGGTCATCTTGCGGATGCGGCGTGCCGCGAGCAGCACTCCGAGTCCCCAGTCGTCCACCCCGCAGTTGTTGCTGACGACGCTGAGGCCCGATGTCCCCTGCGCGAGAAGCGCCTCGATGAGCGCGATCGGATTGCCGGAGAGCCCGAACCCGCCCACTGCCAGCGATGCACCGTCGGGGATGTCGGCGACGGCCTCCGTCGCTGACGCCCACTGCTTGTCGATCACGCGTACTCCTTCGCATCGTGTCCTGACTCCAGCATCCGCCTCCGAGCCGTCACGGGGAAGCCGGTGCTTGCGATGTGGTCACTGTCGGAGGTACCGTCCACATTATGGAACAGCCTTCGGGAACGGTCCCCGGCGCACAGGCGATCGCACGTGCGGCGCTGCTGCTGCGCCTGGTCACCTCGAGCGGCGCGGACGGAGCCCCGCTGCAGGATCTCGCCCGCACGGCGGACCTCTCGCGGTCCACCGTGCACCGCCTGCTCTCCGCCCTGCGCGCGGAAGGACTCGTCGACCGGGACGACGCGACCGCGCGCTGGATGCCGGGGCCGGAACTGTTCCTGATGGGCTCGGTGGCCGCGGCGCGCTACGACGTGACGGCGCAGGCGAGGGACATCGTGCGCTCCCTCGCCGTCAAGACCGAGGAGAGCGCGTTCCTCTCGGTGCGACGGGCGGACGAGACCGTCTGCCTGCTGCGCGAGGAGGGATCGTTCCCGATCCGCTCCTTCGTTCTCAGCGAGGGAGTGCGATTCCCACTCGGCGTAGCGAGCGCCGGCCTCGCGATCCTCGCGTTCCTCCCTGACCACGATGTGGATGCCTATCTGGAACGTCATCCTGGTCTGGCATCGCAGTGGGGCCGTACGCACGGCGAGGGGCCGTTGCGCACTCGACTCGCCGAAACCAAGGAGCGCGGCTACGCGATCAACCCCGGGCTCATCGTCGAGGGAAGCTGGGGAATCGGCGCCGCCGTGTTCGATCGGGGCGGTCGTCCCGAGTGGGCGCTGAGCCTCACCGGCGTCGAGTTCCGCTTCGGCCCCGACCGCATGGCCGACCTCGGCCGGACCCTGCTCGCCCACGCGCATCAGCTCTCCGCCCGCATCGCCGGCGCGCGGCGCTGACCGGTTCAGGTCATCTGACCGTGACTTCGATCTTCGCGGTCTTCTGGTCGTCGATATCCTCGGGCACTGCCCCGCGGAACTGATACTCGAACTCGATGACCGTGGTGCCTGTTCCCACCGGGGCGAACCGGAACGACAGCTCAAGAGGCGCGCCGGTCATCCCTTCCTCACCCGTGTAGCGGGTCTCCTCTTCGCCGGGCCCGAGCACGCTCGCGTCCGGCTCCTGCGTGATCACCCAGGCATCTCCCACCGAGGGGTTGATCTCCCCGAAGTCGACGACGAGCGTCTGGCCGGGAGCGAGCGTCACGGAGTCCGCGGTGTGCTCGACGGTCTTCTCGGCCGCTCCGGCGCATCCCGCCATCCCGAGCCCCACGATGGTCGCCACCACCGCTGCCATCACCGTACGGGTCGTTCTTCTCATCGTCCGCCGCCCCACCCCTCGTGTCGACGCTCACGGTACCGCACCGTGTCGGTGGTGCCTGTCATCCTGAGATCATGAACGAACTGTCCCTTCGACGCTGGAGCGTCGACGACCTCGACCTCCTGCGCCGGGCCAATGCCGCCGGCATGACGGCGCATCTCAACGGCCCGGAGACCGAGGATCAGGTCATCGCCCGTCATGAGCGCTACCTGCGCCTACAGGACGAGGGTGACGCATGGATGTTCGCGATCGCCGACGGCGATCGGCGGCTCGGCTCGATCGGCTGCTGGAAGACCGATTGGCGCGGAGAGCCCGTCCTCGAGACCGGATGGTTCGTCTTGCCTGAAGCCCAGGGGCAGGGGGTGGCATCCTCCGCACTCGCACTCCTCGTCGACGTCATGCGCGAGCACGGCGTCGATCGCCGACTGCTCACCGCGTTCCCGTCGGTGGCGAACGAACCGTCCAATGCGGTATGCCGGAAAGCCGGCTTCACGCACGTGGGAACCATGACCGAAGTGTTCCGTGACGCAGAACTCACCGTCAACGAATGGGTCCTTGATCTGAGCAGGCGAGTGGTCTGAGCGCAACGCTCGGGCTGCTAAATGAAAAAGCCCCGAAGACTGGCGAGAGTCTTCGAGGCGATTCCGTGCACCCCCTCGGACTTGAACCGAGAACCCACTGATTAAGAGTCAGTTGCTCTGCCGATTGAGCTAGAGGTGCGTGGCCCGGGATGACCCCGGCCGAGGAATTACATTACCAGCCGATCGACGCCATGCGAAATCGAGGCCGACCCGCCGAGGCGGTTCAGAACTGGACGGCTATCCTGAGGAGGTGACCGCCTCCCCCGTTGCCGCCGACCTCCGCGACGACCTCGAACTCGCGCTCCGCCTGGCGGACGCCGCCGACGCGCAATCGCTGCCGCGCTTCGATGCGGCCGACCTCGAGATCTCGACGAAAGCCGACAATTCTCACGTCACCGACGCCGACTTCGCCACGGAGCGGGCCATCCGCGACGTCCTGGCGTCCGAACGCCCGGGCGACGGCATCTTCGGCGAGGAGTTCGGCGCTCAGGGCGACAGTCACCGCCAGTGGATCATCGATCCGATCGACGGCACGGCGAACTTCCTGCGTGGGGTCCCGCTGTGGGGAACGATGATCTCCCTGGCCATGGACGGAGTGCCGCACGTCGGAGTGGTGAGCATGCCTGCATTCGGACGGCGCTGGTGGGCATCGACCGGTGAGGGCGCGTGGACCGCGACCGACGCCGGCCCCCGGAGGATCCGCTCGTCGTCCGTCGCATCCCTGGACGAGGCGAGCGTGAGCTTTCAGAGCATCGCCCAGTGGGCCGATGCCGGGCAGCTCCCTGCGCTCCTCACGCTTGCCGAGAGCGTCTGGCGTGACCGGGCCTACGGCGACGTGTACGCGTACATGCTCCTCGCCGAGGGGCGCATCGATATGGTGGCCGAGTTCGACGTCAAGGAGTACGACATCGCCGCTGCCGTCCCCATCGTCCGCGAGGCCGGTGGCCGGATGACCTCGTTCGACGGAGTCGAGACGATCTCGGCGCGCTCGACGCTTGCCAGCAACGGCATCCTGCACGACGCCTTCCTGAACCTCCTGCACTGACTCCACCCCAGACACACGACAGGGCCCAGTGATGATCCCCCGCATCTCGATCACTGCCACCAGCGCATTGCTCCTCGTGCTCGCGCTCTCCGCGTGCAGCAGTGCGCCGCCCGCCGTCGCGACTTCCACCTCCAGGTCGACAGACGCCACCCCGGAACCGATAGCCGAACCGACGAGCACTCCGACTCCCGAGCCGACCGCGACTGCGACCCCGCCCAGCTGCGAGACGATGATCTCGCCCGGTACTGTGGACGCGCTCACCGAGGCCGGCTGGACCGCCGGAATCAAGGAGTTCTATGTCGGCGGAGTACAGCTTTCGGAAGGACTGCTCTGCTTCTGGGCGGACTACACCGTCGCCTCCGATCATGGTCAGCTCTTCGGCTGGTCAGAAATCAGTGCACCCGATGCCGCCAAGGCACAGGCGGCGCTGCTCGCCGACGGGTGGCAACGCGAAGACGGCCCAGAGGGTGTGTACATCACCGAGGATGCGCGGCACGCACTCGGCGCCGATGAAGACGGCTACGGAATGACCTACCTCTTCGGAGACGGCTGGGTGAAGCTCGCCGACACGAAGCAGAGCCTCATCCTCATCGAGTGGTCCGGTTGATCGACATGCATCCGGCTCGACAGCGGAACGGCGCGTTCATCGTCCTGTCCATCTGCTGCGCGATCCTGCTCGCGACTGCGGTCGGGCTCGGTGCCGAATCGAAGCCGCCGACGCGGCCGCGGTGTCGGCCCGGATCACGGCGGCGGCAGAGAAGAACCCCCGCGCTCCCCTACTCTCGTAAGGAAACGCGGGGGTTTTCAACAGTGACAGCGGTTCGGTGGAGCTGGGGGGAATCGAACCCCCGTCCAACGCTGAGTCTCCACGCCTTCTCCGGGCGCAGTCTGTGCAGACGTTCTACTCGGCTCCGACCTTTGTCACAGACACCTAAGTCGACAAGCCCAGCCTGGGAAGAGTCCCGTATGACGTCCAGACGCCGTCACACAGCAAGATTCCTAGATGACGCCAGGATCCGTATCGGAATCACATACGGCCTGACGGACTATCGGGCTCGCTTATGCAGCGAGGGCGAAGTCAGTGCGCTTGGTTTCGGCACTTATAGTTTTGCAGGGAGCGTTCACGAGATAACCCTGCATCCTCGGCCCGCTTCTCGTGGATTCACAGGCGCTGTCGAAACCGATCAGCCCCGTGGTCCTTCTTGCGAAGGGACCGCTGTCACACTGTGTATTTTTCACCCCCGGATGCATGCACCCGGGCATCACAGACTACAACGAATGCGCTGCTCACGCTATTCCGCGCGGTCCCGGGTCGGTCGCGTAGAGTCACAGCATGACCGACGTCACCATCTCCGTACGCGGCGAGAACGAGGCACGCATCGCGCCGGAGCGCGCGACGATCCACATCACCGTACGTGCTGAAGGAGCTGAGCGCGCGCCCGTCGTCGACCTCGTGATGAGGCTCGCGGAACCGGTGCGCACGAGCATCACGGACCGCAAAGATACCGGCACGGTGCTCGAGTGGACGAGCAAGCGCCTCGCCGTACGCGCCGAGCGGCCGTGGAACAACGAGGGGAAGCGCCTCGCGCCCGTCTTCTACGGAAGCATCTCGCTCACCGCCACTTTCGCCGAGGCATCCGAGCTATCGATCTGGGTGTCCGATGTCTCCGCCTGGGACGGAGTGGAGATCGGGTGGGTCGACTGGCAGCTGACACCTGAGACACGCGCCCGAGTCGAGCGAGAAGTCGCCTCCGAGGCCGTGGGCGTCGCTGTCGCGCGCGCCCAGGCCTACGCCGGCGCTCTCGGGCTGAACGAAGTGACTCCGCTGGAGATCGCCGACGTCGGGCTCATCGCCCGAGCGGAGAGCGCTGCTCCGCCGACGATGAAGATGCGAGGTGCGGCCTTCGCCTCCGCCGACTCCGCGGCGTCGATGGAGTACGAGCCCGAAGAGCTCATCGTCGCCGCGACCGTCGAGGCACGGTTCATCGCCCGCTAGTCGACACAGCGCTCACCCTGCGTCAGCGGACGAAGGGTGACAGCTCCGCGGCCAGCCGCGCGGAGACGTGCGCGTGCACGACGGTGCCCTGCTCGCCGTGCTCAGCCGACAGCAGCATCCCGGTCTCGTGGATCGCTGCGACCAGATCTCCCCGGTCGTAGGGCACGACAGCATGGATCTCGATGGCCGGCTTGGGTAGGGCGTCCTCGACAGCGGCGCGCAGCTCTTCGATACCCTCGCCGGAGCGGGACGAGACGAAGTGCGCATTCGGTTCGAGGCCCCGCAGCACGAGACGGTCGTCCTCGCCGAGAAGGTCTGCCTTGTTGATGACGACGATCTCCGGCAGATCGCGGGCACCGACGTCACCCATCACGTCGCGCACGGTCTGCAGCTGACCGGCGGGATCGGGGTGCGAGCCGTCGACGACGTGCACAACGACATCGGCCTGGCCGACCTCTTCCAGGGTCGACCGGAACGCTTCGACCAGCTGATGCGGAAGGTTGCGGACGAAGCCGACGGTGTCGGTGAAGGTGTAGACACGGCCATCGGTCGTCTCGGTACGGCGCACGGTGGCGTCGAGCGTCGCGAACAGCGCGTTCTCGACGAGCACACCGGCGCTCGTCAGCGCGTTGAGCAGGCTCGACTTGCCGGCATTCGTGTATCCGGTGATCGCGACAGACGGGATCGTGTTGCGCTTGCGCTCGGCGCGCTTGGCCTCGCGGGCCGGCCCGAAATCACGGATCTGCCGGCGCAGCAGTGCCATCTTGGTGCGGATGCGGCGACGGTCGAGTTCGATCTTCGTCTCACCGGGACCACGAGAACCCATACCCGCTCCGCCCGCACCGACCTGGCCACCGGCTTGGCGGCTCATCGAGTCACCCCACCCGCGCAGTCGCGGAAGCAGGTATTCGAGCTGAGCCAGTTCGACCTGCGCCTTGCCCTCTCGGCTCTTCGCATGCTGGCTGAAGATGTCCAGGATCACGGTGGTGCGGTCGATGACCTTCACCTTGACGACGTCTTCCAGTGCTCGTCGCTGGCTGGGGGCGAGCTCGGTGTCGGCGATGACCGTGTCGGCGCCGGTGGCGGCGACGATGTCCTTGAGCTCCTGCGCCTTGCCGCGGCCGATGTACGTGGCGGCATCCGGATGCGGACGTCGCTGCAGCACACCATCCAGGACCACTGCTCCGGCGGTCTCGGCGAGGGCGGCGAGTTCGCGCAGCGAGTTCTCGGCGTCCGCCTGCGCTCCCTGCGGATACACGCCGACGAGCACGACGTTCTCCAGACGCAACTGGCGGTACTCCACCTCGGTGACGTCCTGGAGCTCGGTCGAGAGTCCGCCGACGCGACGCAAGGCATGGCGATCCTCAAGATCCCACTGTGCCCCGTCGGTCGCGGAGTGCGCGACCGTCGCCTCGTCCTGCAGCGCCTGCGCCGCTCCGAACACGCGCACTTCCGACCGCCTCTCGGCGTTCGCGAGCACGCGGTCGAGCGCCTCGTCTCCGTTGGAGGGTGTCGAGGTCTGCGTCATCTAGTCCCTGATCTTTCCGCTTTTGATTCGAGCCTTAACCTTAGCCCTCGGTCTCCGGTACGCTCACCGTATGGGGTCCGATCACTACTTCACCGCAGCCCCGGCAAGCCCCGAGAACCTGCGCGCGATCCGTGTGACGCTTGCAGGCCGTGAGCTGGATGTCACCACCGCCGGAGGCGTCTTCAGCCCGGATCGTCTGGATGCCGGTACCGCGGTGCTCTTCGCCAACATGCCTCCGGTCCCTCCGGGCGGCAATCTTCTCGACCTGGGCAGTGGGTGGGGACCCATCAGTCTGACGATGGCGCTCGCAGCCCCGCACGCGACCGTGTGGGCCGTCGACGTGAACGAGCGGGCGCTCGATCTCGTCCGCCGCAACGCCACAGCGCTCGGCCTCACCAATATCAACGCCTCGCTGCCCGACGATGTTCCCGAGGACGTGACGTTCCGATCAATCCGCTCGAACCCGCCGATCCGCGTGGGCAAGGACGAGCTGCACAGTCTGCTCGAACGATGGATCCCACGACTCGACGAGAGGTGCGACGCCTGGCTCGTCGTGCAGCGCAATCTCGGTGCGGATTCGCTGCAACGCTGGCTCGGTGCGACCTTCCATCCGGGCTACAGCGTGCACCGCACCGCCACCGGCAAGGGGTACCGCGTGTTGAAGGTGCGCAAGCACGGAACGCCGCCCACCGAGCCGATCCTCCTCGCGGAGTAGCCCTACGCGCCGGGAATGAACCCGAGGAGAGCGGGCAACTCGGCCATGTCCGCGAAGACGGTCGTGTTCTCTCCCGTCAGCCATTCGGCCGGCGTCAGGCCCCCGCAGTATCCGAAGGCCCGCATTCCTGCAGCCCGCGCGGCCTCGACTCCGAATCGACTGTCCTCGATGACGACGCAGCGCGACGGAGGCACGCCCATGCGGGACGCCGCGTGCAGGAATAGAGTCCGGAGCAGGTTTGCCGTTCTCCACGTCGACCGCGCTGAAGATCGTGTTCTCGAACCTGGGCAGGAGCCCCGTCAGTCCGAGCGTGAATCGGATCTTCTCGTGGGTCCCGCTCGAGGCGACACAGGTCGCGCCGCTGATCGCGTCGAGCGCGGTGATCACCCCGGGAACCGCCTCCAGATCGCGCGTGAACGCCTCCCGGTACCAGGGCTGATACCGATTCTCCCAGTCGTCCGGCAGGAGGCGCCCGAGGTGGGTCTCGACCTCAGCCCGGAAGTGCGCATCCGAACGACCGACGAACCGGTGCACGATCTCATCGACGGTCAGCTCCCAGCCGAGTTCGGACAGCACCCGCCTGTCGATCTCGACCGACAGCGTCTCGCTGTCGACCAGGACGCCGTCGCAGTCGAAGATGACCAGATCGATGGCTTCCGGCAGCGACATCAGACCAGGTCGATCTCGCCCCGGAACACGAGCTGAGCGGGACCGGAGAGTGCGACGTGCTCGCCGTCCTCGGCCGCGAACATGCGCACGCCGAGAGTGCCGCCTGGGACCTCCACGCGCCAGTTGTCCGGCGCCTGCTCCCCCGCCCAGTAGCGGACCGCCAAGGCGGTCGCCGCGACTCCGGTTCCGCAGCTCTGCGTCTCTCCGACGCCGCGTTCGAAGACGCGCATCCGCACGTGCCCGATGCCATCACGGACCAGAGGCTCGCCGGGCACGACGAACTCGACGTTCGCCCCCGCAGGCAGGGCGGGCTCGAGTACCGGCGCCCGGTGCAGTTCGAGAGTGGCGAGCTCCTGATCCGAGGCGAGCGCGACGACGACGTGCGGGTTCCCGACATCGATTCCGAGGCCCGGCCGGGTGACGGCGAGGCCCTCGACGTTCACCAGCGGGTCATCCCCGGAGAGCCGCCAGCGACCGAGATCGACCTGGTAGCCCGTCTCGCTCCGGGTGACGTCGCGCACGCCGGCACGGGTGCCGATGGGGAGCGTCGAGCCGGGCTCGAGCGCCGCGAGGCCCGATCGCAACAGGTAGTGCGCGAACACGCGGATGCCGTTGCCGCACATTTCGGCGATGGATCCGTCAGCGTTGCGATAGTCCATGAACCATTCGGCGTCCGGCTCCTCAGCGAGCGCGACCGCCCCTGCATCGATCGCCGAGGAACGGACCACCCGGAGGATGCCGTCGGCACCGATGCCGAAGTTCCGATCACAGAGCACCGCAACCTGCTCGACTGTGAGGTCGATCTGTCCGTCAGGGTCGGCGATGATGACGAAATCGTTGCCCGTGCCATGTCCCTTGGTGAATGCGACCATTCGCCCAGTCTAGAGTTCTCGTCTATGCGTCGGCGATCAGCCGCTTCACGCCCGCTCCGTCACGGACGACGCGGTACCGCCCGCACATGAAGTTGCGGTTGCGCGCGACCTCGAGGAGTTCGAGGTCGAGTGCACGGGGAAGCAGCGGCGCGCCGGACCCCAGCGTCACCGGGGCGTACTGCACCCAGATCTCATCGATCAGTCCCGCGTCGGAGAACTGTCCGACCAGACCTCCGCCGCCGACGATCCAGAGGTCCCGCTCCCCGGCCGCAGCCGTCATCTCGGCGTGTACGGCGCTGACGTCGTCGCGCACGAGGCGGACGTCGGCCCCATCGGGCACGGGCAGCTCTCGATGAGTGAACACCCAGGTCGGCTGCGCGTACCCCCACGGCTCGCCGGCGGTGTTGCGAAGTACCCACTCGTACGTGGAAGCGCCCATCGCCAAGGCGCCCATGCCCTTCTCGAACTGGGTGTAGGCCATCGGACCGTCCTGGTCGATGTCCTGCTTCAGCAGCCAATCGAGCGAATGCTCGGTCGTCGCGATGAAGCCGTCGAGACTGGAGGCGGTGTAGTAGTAGGTGGTCATGGCACCAGGGTCGCACCAGCGTCAGACATCAGCCAGGTCAGTGCTCGAGCAATCCGTCAGGGTCGATAGGAGGATGACGCCACTCCAGACCGGTGTACCGCTTGAACCAGGAGACCTGACGCCGCGCATAACGGCGGGTGAGCGCCTGCGTCTGCGCGATCGCCTCCGCTTCGCTCATCGTGCCCTGGAGCTGCCCGAGGGCCTGCGCATAGCCGATGGCGCGGCTGGCAGTAGTGCCCTGCTCGATTCCCCGGTCGCGAAGGCCGTCGACCTCGTCGAGGAGGCCGGCCGCCCACATCCGCTGGACCCTCGCATCGAGCCGCTCGACGAGTTCCCCGCGATCGACGTGGAGCCCGATGAGTCGGGTGCGGGGACGCCACAACACGGGTTTCTCGGGAAGGGCAGCGCCATGCGTCTCGGCCCCCTGTTCGATGACTTCGAGGGCTCTGATGATCCGCCGGGCATTCTTCGGGTCGACACGAGCAGCCGTCGCCGGATCAAGGGCACGAAGCCGATCCAGCATTGCGGCAGCCCCTTCGCTCTCCAACTCGCCCTCGAGCCGCGCCCGCACCACCGTGTCACGCGGCGGGAAGCGGAAGTCGAAGATCACGCTCGAGACGTAGAGCCCGGAGCCACCCACCAGGATCGCGTCGCCGCCGCGATTGTGGATATCGGCGATCGCCTCACGCGCCAACGGCTGATACCAGGCGACCGCGGCTTCATCGGTGACCTCACGCACGTCGAAGAGATGGTGCGGGATGCCTCGCCGCTCCTCCGGTGCCAGCTTCGCGGTGCCGATGTCCATGCCGCGATACACCTGCATGGCATCGGCGTTCACGATCTCGGCCGCATTGCCCGCGCTGCGGAGCGACTCGGCGAGATCGAGGGCGAGGTCGCTCTTGCCCGTTCCCGTTGCGCCGACGATCACCCAGAGACGGGGCGCATCCACCGGCAAGCCGTCTCCCTCTCCGGAACCCGTCGAGGGTGCCGAATCAGACACCGACGCGGAGCGTGGGCAGTCCGAGCACGACCGCGCGGGGTGCACCGTCGCCGGACGGGGCGGGAACTGCGCAGGATTCGGACTGCGCGCGATCCCATGCGTCACCTCCACGGGTCCGTCGAATCCGCAGGGGGCTCCCGGTCGGGTCGTCGGCGAGCAGATGGAACGGCGCGGCGTGCGTGATCGTCACCGTGACCACATCACCGGGCCGAGGCAGGTCGGAACGCGGGGTCACCTCGAAATGCACCAGGCGGTTGTCCTCTGCCCTGCCGGTGAGACGGTGCGTCTCCGCATCCTTCTTCCCCTCGCCCGTAGAGACGAGCACCTGCGACCTCGCGGCCGACCTGCTTCTGGTTCTCCTCGAGCGAGATACGCTCCTGCAGGGCGATGAGCCGGTTGTAGCGCTCCTGCACGATCTCCTTCGGCACCTGATCTTCCATCGTCGCGGCAGGCGTGCCCTCGCGAATGGAGTACTGGAAGGTGAAGGCTCCGGAGAACCGCGACTGTTCGACGACGCGCATGGTGTCTTCGAAGTCCTCGTCGGTCTCGCCGGGGAAGCCCACGATGATGTCGGTGGTGATCGACGCCAGCGGGATGCGCTCGCGCACGCGGTCGAGGATGCCGAGGAACCGCTCGCTGCGGTACGAGCGGCGCATCGCCTTCAGGATGCGGTCGCTGCCCGATTGCAACGGCATGTGCAGTTGCGGCATCACGGCCTCAGTCTCGGCCATTGCGTCGATCACGTCGTCGGTGAAGGCCGCAGGATGCGGGCTCGTGAACCGGATGCGCTCCAGGCCGTCGATCTCGCCGGCGGCACGCAGGAGCTTTCCGAATGCGTGGCGGTCACCGAACTCGACGCCGTACGAGTTGACGTTCTGTCCGAGGAGGGTGACCTCGATCGCTCCGTCGTCGACGAGGAGGCGGATCTCGTTCAGGATGTCGCCAGGGCGACGGTCCTTCTCCTTGCCGCGCAGGCTCGGCACGATGCAGAACGTGCAGGTGTTGTTGCAGCCGACCGAGATCGACACCCAACCGCTGTGCGCCGAGTCCCGCTTGGTCGGCAGCGTCGACGGGAAGACGTCGAGCGACTCCAGGATCTCGAGCTCGGCTTCGCCGTTGTGGCGCGCGCGTTCGAGCAGGCCGGGAAGAGAACCCATGTTGTGCGTGCCGAAGACGACGTCGACCCATGGCGCCTTGTCGAGCACGGCCTGCTTGTCCATCTGCGCCAGACAGCCGCCGACGGCGATCTGCATGCCTTCTTTGCGACGCTTGACCGACGCGAGGTGCCCGAGAGTGCCGTAGAGCTTGCCCGCAGCGTTGTCGCGCACCGCGCAGGTGTTGATGATGACGACATCGGCCTCGGCGCCATCGACGGCTCGCACGTAACCGGCGCTCTCCAGCGATCCGGAGAGCCGTTCGGAGTCATGCACGTTCATCTGGCACCCGAAGGTGCGCACTTCGTAGGATCGCTGTCGTCCGTCGGCGTCGACGGCCGCCGACGAAGCACTGATGATCGTCGGTTCGCTGCGCGGGATAGTCATGGTGTTCCCATTGTACGAGCGCTCCACCGTGGAGGCCCTCCGACCGCCGCCGCTGCGGTCGGAAAGCCCGGTCGCGGCTGCTCAGTCCGAGTCGACGAATCGGACGCCAGAGGAGGGTTGTCCGAACGTCGCTTCGGTCAGAGCCGTCCGCGCGGCCGCCATCGCAACCGAGCCGTTGTATCCCCGCCGGGACAGCTGACCGACGAGCCGACGGAGCGCTGTTTCATGGTCGAGACGCGACAGGGATCGCGCCTTGGTACGGGCGAACTCCAGCGCACGCTCGGCGTCGTCGTCGGGAACCTCGTCGAGCGCCGCGGAGATCACGTCTCGCGGGATCCCGCGCTGCGCGAGTGCCCGCGACAGGGCCACTCGTCCCAGACCCTTCCGTTCGACACCGGAGGTGACGAGGTGCCCGGCGAGGATCGCATCGTCCAGGTACCCCCGCCGGCAGAAGTCGTCGATCACATCGTCGATCTGCGACGACTCGATCGCGAATCCCTTCAGCACACCTCGGGCCTCCGAGACCGAGAGCGATCTGGTGCGCAGCTTTCGCACCAACGCCTCCTCGGCGACCTTCCGGGTCTCGTCAGGGTCCGGTGCCGGCGTCGACGCAGCGTCAGCATCCGAAGCGCTCGGTTCTGCGTGCGGGCGCAACGCGCGCAGACGCGGCGCGGTTCGGCGCTCGGCTGCACCACGTGCAGGGTGCCGATCGCTCGGTGTGCCCTCTTCAGGTTCTGAGACAGGCGTCTCCGATCCGCTCTTCGCGCCGAAGAGCGGGATGACGGGGGCGAGACGATCTGCGATGCCGTCCGTCCCGCCCCCGTCATCCATAGGTCACCCCGGTTGTTGAGCGACGCCGAAACATCAGGCCGGTCGACGCTCTGCGAGCTCGTCCGTCGCAGCAGCCGCGACCGCCGGCGCACCGATGCCGAGCTTCTGCTTGATCTGAGTCTCGATCGCCAAAGCGATATCGGGGTTCTTGAGGAGGAACGTACGCGCGTTCTCCTTGCCCTGACCGAGCTGGTCACCGTCGTAGGTGTACCAGGAACCCGACTTCTTCACGATGCCGTGCTCGACGCCGAAGTCGATGAGACTTCCCTCACGGGAGATGCCGATCCCATACAGGATGTCGAACTCGGCCTGCTTGAACGGCGGGGCCATCTTGTTCTTCACGACCTTGACCCTGGTACGGTTTCCGACTGCGTCGGTGCCGTCCTTCAGCGTCTCGATGCGACGGATGTCGAGTCGCACCGATGCGTAGAACTTCAGCGCCTTGCCGCCGGCGGTCGTCTCAGGCGATCCGAAGAAGACGCCGATCTTCTCGCGCAGCTGATTGATGAAGATCATGGTGGTGTTCGTCTGGTTCAGGCCACCGGTCAGCTTGCGCAGCGCCTGTGACATGAGCCGGGCCTGCAGGCCCACGTGCGAGTCGCCCATCTCGCCTTCGATCTCGGCGCGGGGCACGAGCGCTGCGACGGAGTCGATGACGATGAGGTCGATGGCACCGGAACGCACGAGCATGTCGGCGATTTCGAGCGCCTGCTCTCCGGTGTCGGGCTGCGACACGAGAAGGGCATCGATGTCGACGCCGAGCTTCGCCGCGTAATCAGGGTCGAGCGCGTGCTCCGCGTCGATGAAGGCGGCGATTCCGCCGGCGCGCTGCGCGTTGGCGATCGCGTGCAGGGTGAGCGTCGTCTTACCCGACGACTCCGGGCCGTAGATCTCGACGATGCGGCCGCGCGGCAGGCCACCCACTCCGAGGGCGACGTCGAGGGCGATCGAGCCGGTGGGGATGACGGCGACGGGTGCTCGATCATCGCTGCCCAGCCGCATGACCGAGCCCTTTCCGAACTGCCGGTCGATCTGGGCGAGGGCTGTTTCCAGGGACTTCTCGCGGTCGGCGGGTGATGGCATGATGTGCTTCCTTCTGCTCGCGTGGTGCCGCCTGTAGGCTGTCGCGGCCGACCCGGCTGGGACGAACTCTCCGACAAGGCGTATGGCTCTGGGCCATGTCTTCACCGTAGGAGGGGCCTCCGACATCGCGTCGCCGAACCCGAGAACTGTGGAGAGACAAGTCTCGAAACCATCTGTGCAGAAGAATACGCCCGCTTCGAACAGATCTTCGACGACACGCCGGGATCTGCGCGCCGTCGCCCGCACAGATGGATCAGCGCCGAAGCGGTCGGCGTCGACGGGGTCAGCGTCCGCGGGGCTCCAGACGGCCGGCGCCGTAGCGCCGCTCCGACGGCACATCCATCTCCTCGCACAACGCGAGCCAGATGTCGCGCGGGGGCAGGCCGAAATCGAGCGCTTCCATCGCTGTCCGGTTGCCGAGCGGCGTGAGAACGAGGTCGTTCAGCAGAGCCGACGCACGTACCGAGAACTCGTCATCGACGGCGCGGAGGAATTCACTGCGACGCATCGAGGTCCGGCGCCGGTCAGTGGAGGGAGAGCTGCGGCTCGATCGATGCCACGAGGTCGTCCGGGACGACATCGGGGAAGACCTGGATGCCCTCGAGAACAGAGATGCGGTCGCCCACTTCGCGCATGATCGTCGAGATGGGGACGTCGAGCGCGTCGGCCACGGAGGCGAGGATCTCGCTGGACGCCTCCTTCTGCCCACGCTCGACCTCGCTGAGGTAACCGAGGGCTACCGATGCCTTACCTGCGACCTGACGAAGAGTGCGACCCTTCTGCAGGCGGAAGTCCCTGAGCACGTCGCCGATTTCCTGTCGAACAAGAATCATCAGAACCCCCTCTCCATCGTCCCCGGAATCCTTCTGGGGATCGCCAGTCTAACCCGACCTGACTCCATTGAATCTACTGTTTCTCGCTGTGGTTTCGTTGTGAAGGACCTTGACAAGGGACGTGGTGTGATCCGCACATCATCCACAACAGAGTCGCGTTCGCCGCTATTCCCGGAGCGCCGTCAGAGACTCGGTGATGGCGGCGTCGACCGACTGCCGGCGGACACCGGCGCGGTCCCCCGAGAAGAGGAACGTGCGGGAGGTCCGGAGTCCAGGCGCCACGATCCCGATGTGCACCGTGCCGACCGGCTGGCCGTCGAGTGAATCCGGTCCGGCGATGCCGGTGCTCGCGATACCGACGTCGGCCGGAGCTCCGTCGATCGAGAGCGCACGGCGCACGCCATCCGCCATCTGGACTGCCACTTCCGGATGGACAGGGCCATACTCCTCGAGCAAGGCGGCGTCGACGCCGAGCAGAGTGTGCTTGACCGTGGTGGCATACGCCACCACGCCACCGAGGAAGACATCGGATGCACCGGGAACGGTCACGATCTCCGCGGCGATCGCGCCACCGGTGAGGGACTCGGCGATGCCGAGACTCAGGCCGCGCGACTGCAGCAGGTCGAGAAGCGCTGCCGCATCCGCCGTCGTCATGAACCCGTCTGGCCTTGCCGCCCGCCGCGAACCTGCGCGACGACGTAGTCGATGCCGCTGACCACGGTCAGCAGCAGCACGGCGATCATGAGCACGGCGGTGATGAGGACCCAGGCGTCGAGGCCGATCAGCACGTGCAGCGGAAGGAGCGCCCACGACAGCGCGACACCCTGCACCGCCGTCTTCAACTTGCCCATCCACGCGGCTGCGACGATGTGCTGCTTCGCGACCACGAAGCGATGGATCGTGATCCCCCACTCACGGACGAGGATGATCACGACGAACGACCAGCCGAACGCGCCGAGCTCGCCGAGAACCGCGAGACCGATGAACCCGGCCCCGGTGAGCAGCTTGTCGGCGATCGGGTCCCACAGCTTGCCGAAGTCACTGACGATGTCGTACCGCCGCGCCAGGTAGCCGTCGACCCAGTCCGTCGAGATCGCGATGATGAACAGGATCGCCGCGGTCCAGCGAAAGGCGAGATCAGGGATGCCGTAGGTGCCGCCGAGGAGCAGCAGCACGAAGAAGACGACCGCGAGCGGGATGCGGGCGACCGTGATCGCGTTGGGCAACTGCCGGGGAATCGCCATCAGTCGCGGCCCGTCAATCCCCAGGCGTCATCGTCGCCATCTCCCTCGGCCTCGACGACGGGGAGACCTTCGAACTGTGCTTCCACCGGATCGACACCCCGGAAGCCCGGGGCCGGTGTCGGAGCAGGAGGAGCAGCGGGTGCATCATCGCCACGAAGGGTCGCCATGACATCGGCCAGCTGCTCGGCCGTCACCAGCACGTCGCGGGCCTTGGATCCTTCGGACGGACCGACGATCTCCCGCGACTCCAGCAGGTCCATCAGGCGTCCTGCCTTGGCAAAGCCGACGCGCAGCTTGCGCTGCAGCATCGAGGTCGAGCCGAACTGCGTCGAGACGATGAGCTCCGCGGCCGCGAGCAGCAGCTCGAGGTCGTCGCCGATGTCCTCGTCGACTTCCTTCTTCTTGTGCTCGATCGCTTCCTGCACGTCGGCACGATAGTCCGGCCGGGCCTGTCGGGTGACGTGCTTGACGACCGCCTCGATCTCCTTCTCATCGACCCAGGCACCCTGGAGGCGGAACGGCTTCGATGAGCCCATCGGCGAGAACAGCGCGTCGCCCTGCCCGATGAGCTTGTCGGCGCCCGGGCTGTCGAGGATGACGCGGCTGTCGGTGACGCTGGTCACGGCGAATGCGAGTCGAGAAGGCACGTTCGCCTTGATCAGACCGGTCACCACGTCGACGCTCGGTCGCTGCGTGGCGAGGACCAGGTGGATGCCGCTGGCGCGGGCGAGCTGGGTGATGCGGACGATCGAGTCCTCCACATCACGCGGGGCGACCATCATCAGGTCAGCGAGCTCGTCGACGACGACGAGCAGATACGGATACGGCTTGAGCACCCGCTCGCTGCCGACCGGCACCTCCACCTCGCCGGCGCGCACCGCCCGGTTGAAATCGTCGATGTGACGGAATCCGAACGACGCGAGGTCGTCGTACCGCATGTCCATCTCCTTCACGACCCACTGCAGCGCCTCGGCGGCCTTCTTGGGGTTCGTGATGATGGGCGTGATCAAGTGGGGCACGCCGGCGTAGCTGGTGAGCTCGACGCGCTTGGGGTCGATCAGCACCATCCGCACATCCGTCGGCCGGGCACGCATGAGCAGGCTCGTGATCATCGAGTTCACGAAGCTGGACTTTCCGGAGCCAGTGGAACCGGCGACCAGGAGGTGCGGCATCTTGGCCAGGTTCGCGATGACGATGTTGCCGCCGACGTCCTTTCCGACGCCGATCGTCATCGGGTGCGTGCTCTTCTGCGCCGCAGGCGATCGCAGCACGTCGCCGAGCGCGACCATCTCCTTGTCGGCATTGGGGATCTCGATGCCGATCGCGCTCTTGCCGGGGATCGGCGAGAGGATGCGCACGTCGTTCGAGGCGACCGCGTAGGCGAAGTTGTTGCTCAGCTGCAGGATCTTCTCGACCTTGACGCCGTGGCCGACCTCGACCTCGTACTGGGTCACCGTCGGGCCGCGCGAGAAGCCGGTGACCTTGGCGTCGACCTTGAACTGCGTCAGCACGTTGGTGATCTGCTCGATCACCTTGTCGGTGGCATCGGAGCGCACGACGGAGGGCGGCCCCTCACTGAGCACAGCGGGCGGGGGGAGGATGTACGGCACGACCGGCGCTTGCGGACCGCGCTCCCCCGGTCCTGCGGTGCCGAATCCGTCCAGGCCCGGCAGCTCGGGCAGTTCACCGGTGTCGGAAGCATCGTCGAGCAGCGCCGTCGTCTGCTGCTCGGCGAGAGCATCGGTGACGGAGCGCACATCCGAGAGCACCTCGGTTGCGGCGTCGTACGGGTCGGCGACGATCACGGCCTGGTCATACGCCGGAGTGGTGTCGGGGGTGGAGAGAAGAGCGGTGATGTCATCGGAGCCGAGAGTTCCCTCATCCGGATCCTCTTCGCGCCCCGTCTTGTTCCGGCGCCACCACGGCAGCACATCGGGATCGTCGACCTTGTCGGCCTCATCGATCGCCGATTCCTCCTTCGAGGGCTTCTCGATGCGCTCGGCGTCGAACATCCAGGCGTAGAGGTCGCCGAGGCGGGTGCCGATGCGGTTCGGAGGGGTCTTGGTGAGGATGAGGACGCTCAGTGCCGCCAGCAGCGACAGCACGATGAAGGCGACGATCTGGTTGAGGAATGCGAGCGGTTCGCCCAGCATCCAGCCGAAGAGCCCGCCGGATTCGCTGAGCGCGAGCATCCCCTGCTTGGGCTGCGGACGAGCGCCTGCGACGTGGCAGAAGCCTGCCAGCGAGAGGACGAAGAGGCCGAATCCGATGCCGATGCGCCCGTTGTCGTGCACGGACGAAGGGTGCCGGAACAGCCACCCGGCGAGCAGGAGCAGCAGCACGGGCATCACGAATGCCGCGCGGCCGATGAGTGCACCGACCGAGAAGGCGCTGATGTTCGCCGCGACCTCGTTGCCGATGAAGAACCACTCGTTCACCGCGCCGGCGGCGGCCAGCAGCACGAGGAGGAACGGGAAGCCGTCGCGACGGTCGTCCTTCTCGAGGTTCTCCGGTCCGAATGCGCGGAACAGCCCGCCCACGCCATGCGCGAGCCCGATCCAGGCGCGAACGGCCAGCGGGGGCTTGTCGATCTCATCGATGTACTTCTTGGGAGCGGCCTGAGCCTTCGGAGCCGCCTGCCGCTTCGGGCGAGGCGATGCACCCGCAGACGCGCGCTCGGATTTCGTGGTGCTCCTGGCCATGCACTCACGCTACGTCCCGGCACCGACGTTTCCGCGTAATGACGCGGCCTTCCGCGGGATTCTCCGCTCAGCCGAGGCGCTTCACCATGATGTCGCGGACCTGACCGCTCTCGGTCACGGCGAATCCCTCGGAGCGGTACAGGGTCGCAGCGTGGTTGCCCCGCTGCACGCTCAGGCTGATCAGGCGATAGCCGGCCCCGCGGGCGTGATCGCTGACCTCGCGGATCAGCGCGCGCCCGACTCCCCTGGCCCGCCAGATCGGCCGCACTCCGATGATGAGCTCCGGGATCCCGGTGCCCACATATCCGAAACCGGGATCGCTCCGCGGCAGGGTGCGGTACCACGCCGCGCCGATCGGCTCGCCGAACTCGTCCAGGGCGAGGAACCCGGCATCGCCGGGGCGCATCCAGCCGGCGAGATACCGGCGGTACTCCGCGCTGGCGATCACCTCATGCCTCGGACGGATGCCATCGAGCTGCCAGTTGGCGGCCTCGACGACCATCTCGGCGAGGAACCCGCCGTCGGACACTGCTGCTGGGCGAACGCGGAACGCGGACATGCCGCGAGTGTACCGACGGCGTGTTACGCCTCGATGACGAGGGGAACGATCATCGGACGGCGACGCAGCTTCTGGTTCACCCAGCGCCCGATCGTGCGCCGGATGACCTGGGAGAGCGCGTGCGTGCCGTGCACGCCGTTGGCGGACGCATCCTTGAGGGCAGCGACGATCTTCGGCGTGATGTCGTCGAAGACCGAGTCGTCCTCGGCGACGCCGCGCGCATGGATCTCCGGTCCGGAGATGATGCGCCCGGTGCCCGCGTCGACCACGACGATCACCGAGATGAAGCCCTCCTCGCCCAGGATCCTCCGGTCCTTGAGGTCGGCATCCGTGATCTCGCCGACGGTGGAGCCGTCGACGTACACGAACCCGATGTCCAGCTGGCCGGCCACGCGCGCGTCGCCGTCCTTGAGGTCGATCACGGTGCCGTTGGCGGCGATGAACGTGCGCTCCTCGGGGACTCCGGTCTCCTGTGCGAGCTTCGCGTTGGCATACAGGTGCCTCGATTCGCCGTGCACGGGGAGCACGTTCTTCGGCTTGAGGATGTTGTAGCAGTAGATCAGCTCGCCCGCAGCGGCGTGGCCCGAGACGTGCACCTTGGCGTTGGCCTTGTGCACGACATGGGCGCCGAGTCGGGTGAGTCCGTCGATGACGCGGTAGACCGCGTTCTCGTTCCCGGGGATGAGGCTGGACGCGAGGATCACCGTGTCGCCCTCGCCCACTTCGATGGCGTGGTCCCGATTCGCCATCCGGCTGAGGACGGCCATCGGCTCGCCCTGTGATCCGGTCGACATGAAGACGATCTTGTCGTCCGGGAGGTCGCGCGCCTTCTTGTAGTCGATCAGCACGCCGTCCGGCACCGTCAGGTAGCCGAGGTCCGCAGCGATCGTCATGTTCCGGACCATGCTGCGGCCGAGGAGCGCCACTCGCCGTCCGTGAGCGGCAGCGGCGTCGAGCACCTGCTGCACGCGGTGGATGTGGCTGGAGAAACTCGCGACGATGACACGGCGGGGAGCCTTGCCGATCACCTGGTCCAGGACGGGGCCGATCGAGCGCTCCGTCGGCGTGAAACCGGGCACATCGGCGTTCGTGGAGTCCACCAGGAACAGGTCGACGCCCTCTTCACCGAGTCGAGCGAACGCCCGGAGGTCGGTGATCCGCCCATCCAGCGGAAGCTGGTCCATCTTGAAGTCGCCGGTGGCGAGCACGAGACCGGCAGGCGTTCGGATGGCGATCGCCAGAGCATCCGGGATGGAGTGGTTGACAGCGACGAACTCCAGATCGAACGGGCCGACCTTCTCGTGCTGTCCCTCCTTCACGGTGAGCGTGTAGGCCTTGATCCGGTGTTCCTTGAGCTTCGCCTCGACGAGCGCGAGGGTGAGGCCCGACCCGATCAGCGGGATGTCGCTCTTCAGGCGCAGCAGGTACGGCACCGCGCCGATGTGGTCTTCGTGACCGTGCGTGAGGACCACACCGACGATGTCGTCGAGGCGGTCGCGGATCGGCTCGAAGTCGGGCAGGATCAGGTCGACTCCTGGCTGGTGCTCCTCCGGGAAGAGCACCCCGCAGTCGACGATCAGGATCTTGCCGTCGTACTCGAAGATCGTCATGTTTCGACCGATCTCGCCGAGGCCGCCGATCGGGATGACGCGCAGTGTCCCTTCAGCCAGCGGTGCGGGGTCTGCGATGGGGATGGACATACTGTCTCCTCTGTCGGACGCTGTGCGCGCCCGTTCGTTCGTGGGGACGCGTCTCAGCGCCCGAAATCTCAGCGCGTGGTGCCGTGCACCTTCGGCAGTGCACCGCCGGCGGCCGCATTGCGGTCGGGGCGGAAGTTGGAGAAGTCCGCACCGGGCACCTCGTTCACGAGATCGAGCTCGTCCTCGATGAGTGCGGCTTCCCACTCCTCCGGCCCCACCAGGGGCAGGCGGACTCGGGGGCTGGAGATGCGGCCGAGGCCGTGCAGGATGTACTTCGCGGCGACCGTGCCGGGCACGTGCGTCATGACCGCCCGCACGAGCGGCTCGAGGCGCTTGTGCTCGGCCGTGGCAGCAGCCAGGTCTCCGCGGTTCACCGCGTCGACGATGGCCCGGTACGGAGCCGCGGCGACGTTCGCGGTCACGCCGATGAGGCCGGCTGCGCCGATCGAGAGGTGCGGGAGAACGTTCGCGTCGTCGCCCGAGAAGTACATCAGGTCGGTCTGGTTGAGCACGCGGCTCACCTCGGAGAAGTCGCCCTTGGCGTCCTTCACGGCGAGGATGTTCGGGTGCTTGGCCAGGCGCATGATCGTCTCGTACTTGATCGGCACACCGGTGCGGCCCGGGATGTCGTACAGGATCACGGGCAGGTCGGTCGCGTCTGCGACCATCCGGAAGTGTGTGAGGATGCCGGCCTGGGTGGGCTTGTTGTAATAGGGCGTGACGATCATGATGCCGTCGGCGCCGGCCTTCTCGCTGGCCTTGTAGAGCTCGATCGCGTGGGCGGTCTCGTTGGACCCGCCACCGGTGATGATCTTCGCCCGGCCCGCAGCGACGGACTTGCCGACCTCGACGAGCTTGAGCTTCTCGGGGTCCGTCAGGGTCGAGGTCTCGCCGGTCGTTCCCGTCACGACGATGCCGTCCGCACCTGCGGTGATGACGTCATCGATGTGCTTCTCGACGGCGGGCCAGTCGACTTCACCGTCGGCCGTCATCGGAGTGACGAGCGCGACGAGAACCTGTCCGAATGGATTGCCCGAATGCGTCATGGTCCCAGCGTATCGTTTCGGATGCCGCTCACCCAGACGGAACGACCTTGATCATGCCACCGCGAGCGATGCTGATCTCAGAAGCGGCCGCTGCGGCCGGCGCCGGCGAGCAGCGAAGACGGGAGCACGCGTGTCAGGGCGACGATCGCCTTGTAGCGCCACGACGGTACCGACAGCGAATGCCCGAGCGCGGCGTCGCGAAGTCCCTGTCTCACCACGGCGCGAGCATCGAGCCACATGAAACCGGGAACGCCCTCCTGCCCGGGCGGCAGCCCCATCCGTTCGTGGAAGGAGGTGTGGGTGAACCCCGGGCACAGCGCCGTGACGCTGACGCCGTCGCGGGCGTACTCCGTATTCGCCCAGCGGCTGAAGCCGACGAGCCACGCCTTGCACGCGGAGTATGTCGAACGGGGGATGAACGCCGCCACCGATGCGACGTTGATGATCCGCCCGCCGCGGCCGCGCATCCCCTGCAGAGCGGCATGGCTCAGGCGCATAGGCGCTTCGACGAGGAGACGGAGGTGGCCCACTTCGTCGGCGAGATCGTTGTCGGCGAAGCGCAGCGACAGCCCGAACCCCGCGTTGTTGACGAGCAGGTCGACCGGGGCCGCGGCATCCGTCAGAAGAGACGCCACCCGATCGAGGTCGGACTCGTCTGTGAGGTCGGCGGGCACCACTTCGACGGCGACACCGTGCGCCCTGCGCAACTCGGCAGCCAGCGACTCCAGGTTCCCTGCCGAGCGTGCGACGAGGATCAGATCCGCCTGGCGACGCGCGAGTTGACGGGCGAACTCCGCTCCGAGCCCGGCGCTCGCTCCGGTGATGAGTGCGGTGGGCATCAGCGCTCGTAACCCAGGAAGCGATAGCGGACGCCGGAGCGAGAGGTCTGCCACTCCCCTTCGTCGATGAGGCGCCAGCCGGACTTCGACGGCGCGTAGGCGTCGCCCGCGACCTGGAGATCGAGTTCGGTGACCTCCAGCCGATCGGCACCGCCGATGACCTGCCGGAAGATCTCGGCGCCGCCGATGATCCAGACGCGCTCCTGTCCGCGAACGGCCTCGGAGACGGTGGCCGCGCGGCGCGCTCCGTCCGCTGCCCAATCCTGCTGGCGGGTGACCACGATGTTCTCTCGGCCGGCCAGCGGCCGAAAGCGCTCGGGCAGCGAATCCCAGGTCTTGCGCCCCATCACCACGGGGGCACCGAGGGTGACCTCCTTGAAGTGCGCCATGTCCTCCGGCACATGCCACGGCATGCCGCCCTCGGCGCCGATGACCCCGCCGTCCGCCTCGGCCCAGACCAGGCCGACCCAGGTCATACGGCAACCGCCGCTCGGATCGGCGGGTGGTGCTGATAGTCCTCCACCACGAAGTCATCGAAGCGGTAGTCGGAGATCGACTCGGGGGTGCGCGCGAAACGGAGCGTCGGATAGGGGTACGGATCGCGAGTGAGCTGCTCGCGCACCTGATCGACATGGTTGTCGTAGATGTGGCAATCGCCGCCGGTCCAGACGAAGTCGCCGGGTTCGAGACCGACCTGTTGCGCGATCATCAACGTGAGCAGGGCGTAGGAGGCGATGTTGAACGGAACACCGAGGAACAGGTCGGCGCTGCGCTGGTACAGCTGGCAGGACAGCTTGCCGTCGGCGACGTAGAACTGGAAGAGCGCGTGACAGGGCGCGAGCGCCATGTCCGGGATGTCGGCCGGGTTCCAGGCGGAGACGATCAGTCGACGCGAGTCGGGCGTGCGACGGATCTGCTCGATGACGTCGGCGAGCTGGTCGATGCTCTCCCCACCCGGGGTCGGCCACGAACGCCACTGCACGCCATAGACGGGACCGAGATCGCCGGAGGCATCCGCCCACTCGTCCCAGATCGAGACGCCGTTCTCCTGCAGCCAGCGCACGTTCGAATCGCCGCGGAGAAACCAGAGCAACTCGTAGGCGATCGACTTGAAGTGCACGCGCTTCGTCGTGACGAGGGGGAAGCCCTTCGCGAGATCGAACCGGATCTGCCGTCCGAAGACGCTCGTCGTCCCCGTGCCGGTGCGATCCGACTTGTGCGTGCCAGTCTCCAGCACGTCGCGGAGCAGGTCTTCATACGGCGTCGGGACGGCTGCGCTCATGACTGCCACGATACCCGCACCGACGCGGCGGAGGGGGAACGCGCGCCCGATCGTCATCGACGGAAACAACGGCCCTCGCAACCTCGGCGCGCCGTACGCTCGATCCATGTCGCCGGAAATCGCACTCACGATCGCGGGAGCACTCCTCGTGCTCACCGTGATCCTGGGCGTCGTGCTGCGCCGCCGGGAAGGACGCCGTGTGGATGCCGGCGAACTGCGGCTCCACCCTGCCGACGTCTCCGAATCCGAGCGAGGCTCGAGGGCGACTCTCGTGCAGTTCAGCACCGAGATGTGCACGCGGTGCCCGCATGTACGGCGGATGCTGCACAGTTATGCCGAGCACCACGACGGCCTCCGGCACGTCGAAGTGGACCTCACGCATCGGCCCGACCTGTCGGCACGGTACAAAGTGCTGCAGACGCCGACCACGTTCCTCGTGGACGATGCAGGGCGCGTTCGCGCCCGTTTCCACGGCGTGCCGCACCGGCACGCACTCACCGAGGCCCTCGCCGCCGTCTGAGGCGCGCAGACAGGAGCAGAGAGATGACCACTCCCGCAGGAATCGACCCGCGCGGCCCCCGCTTCGCCGCGAGCGTCACCGCAGCTCTGCTGCTCCTCGCGACCTTCCTCGGACTGATCGGGATCTCGACCGCGAAGCTGCCGGGCGGCTGGTTCGCGATCGTCCCGAACACGGACTTCGCCTTCATCGCCGGCCATTCCTGGGCGATCCAGTCCGTCGGCGTCGCCCAGCGCGCCCTCGACCCCGGATTCCTTCTCGCCCTGGCGATCGCTCTCCTCTTCCTGTGGAGTGTCGTATCACCGGCGACGGCGCCCTGGGGCGTGCTGTTCCGCCGCGCCATCCGTCCTCGGCTATCGCCTCCGAGCGAACTGGAGGATCCGCGTCCTCCGCGCTTCGCGCAGGGCATCGGCCTCTTCGTCGTCGGCATCGGACTCGTCCTCCACCTGGCCGGGGTACCGTGGGCACTGCCGATCGCCACAGCCGCGGCGTTCATCGCCGCGTTCCTCAACGCCGCGTTCGCCTTCTGCCTCGGCTGCCAGATCTACCTGCTGCTGCAGCGCGCCGGAATCGTCGGTCGCGCAGCGTCCGCCGCCTGACTCCGGTTCCTTCGTCCCTACTCGCTCGATAAGCTGGCGGGAGATCGCGACCGCATCATCGAGCAGCGCGAGAACCGGAGGAATCATGCCTGTCACGAGCGAAGCCGCAGCCACCTGGACCGGATCCCTCTTCGAGGGGTCCGGCACCGTTGCCTTCTCCTCATCGAACCTCGGGACCTTCCCCATCAACTGGAAGGCCCGCAGCGAGGGCAGCGACACGACCACCACGCCGGAGGAGCTCATCGCCGCCGCGCACGCCTCCTGCTTCAGCATGGCTTTCTCCAACTTGCTGGCCGAGAACGGCACTCCCCCGGAGCGCCTCAACACGTCCGCGTCCGTGACGTTCAAGCCCGGCACCGGCATCACCGGCAGCCACCTCAACGTGAACGCCGTCGTCGCCGGCATCACACCGGAGAAATTCCAGGAACTGGCGAACGACGCGAAGGCCGGCTGCCCGGTGTCTCAGGCGCTGGCGATCGAGATCACGCTGGAGGCGACCCTGGCGTGATCTTCCGGGCGCCCTCCTCGAGGCGGATCGCCGAACGGATGCTGGCGCGGGCGTCCTTGCGGCGCCCCGCCGCGTCCTGAACCACACCCAAGCGGTAGTGGGCGCGCCAGTCGTCGGGCGCAACGTCCGCCTCGGTCGTGTATCGGGCCACCAGCGGTTCCGAATCCGCCCGAGCGACGCGACCACTGGGTGTGAGCTCGGTCTCGGCCTCCGGCATGCCACCCTCCGCGTCGAGCGCGCGTCCGAGCCGGTCCGCAGCGAAGCCGAACTGCATCTCGCGGAAGAGCGCCCACCCGCTCAGCACCCCCAGGACGAGGAGAGCGATGCCCATCCCCACCGCCACCGGTTCTCCGACCGCGATGAACATCACTCCGAGCCAGACGGCGACAGCCAGGTAGAGCAGCAGAGCAGCGCCCATCACGCCGACGCCGATGCGCGACATCACGAGCGGATGCCGATGTCGATCATGTTCTCCAGGCCCACCACGACACCGGTGGCGTTCAACGCGAACGGTACGGCGAGCCGGATGCCGGGGGCATAGGCGAGCGCCGGATCGACCGTGTCGTGAGTGAACGTCAGCGATTCACCGGGTCCCGCGAGGATCACGTCCTGCTTCGCCACGACTCCTGGGCGCCGGAGCGAGTGGATGGGCACCGTGCCCACCTGCTGACCTCGGGCGCGCTGGTCGGCGTGCGGCGCGCTCACCGGTCCCTGCTCCGCTCGGGCTGCGGCGATGAGTTCGGCGGTGCGGACCGCGGTGCCGCTGGGAGAGTCGATCTTCGTCTCCCGATGGGCCTCGACGATCTCGGCCGAGTCGAAGAACGGGGCGGCTGCCGCTGCGAGTGCTGAACCCAGCACCGAACCGAGCGAGAAGTTCGGGATGAAGACGGCGCCCGTTCCGGCGGCGTCGACGAGAGGTCGGATCAGCGCGATGCGCTCGGACGACCAGCCGGAGGTCGCGACCAGCACGTTGATTCCCCGTTCGACCGCTGCGCGCACGATGTCGATGCTCACCTGCGGGGTGGAGGCATCGACGACGAGGTCGGCGCCGTCGAGTTCGGTCATCGCGCTCGATGACGTCAGCACCCGGGCGACCTCGAAGCCCTCGAGCTCATCGATCACGCCGTGGATGATCGTGCCGAGCTTCCCGGTTCCGCCGACGAGTGCTACCTGCGTGGTCATGGGTCCAGTCTATTTCGCCGCGCACGGCGCCGGCCGCGCGGCGCGGCGGCGTCGGCTGCAGTCGGGGATCAGACCGGCATCGCGTCGGGGACGCCGGTGCGCAGCTCGACCGGCAGGTGGCCCGTGTCGTTGTGGGTCAGCAGCGTCCAAGGGCGCCCCTGCTTCTGAGCGATCACGGTCAGACCGCAGTGCGCCTGGTTCAAAGTCATCCAGCGCCACTCCGGCGTTCCCAGCACCTCGCGCACGAACCAGGAGATCACGAAGTTGTGCGTGATGAGCACTTCGTGCACCTCACCCGTCTTGCGCACGAGGAATTCGTTCACTGCGTCGGCCATCTGCGCGCGGCCGGCCTCGATCTCAGCCTCGGTCACCGAGCCGAAGAACGGCTCGAAGGCCGCAGGGGTCTCCTCGGTCATACCGGTGGGTACGCAGTCGAACAGCAGCGCAGTCGGCTCGGGGTCGACAGACGGCAGCCGCTCGGCGACGGCCCGCGCCGTCTCGTTCGCCCGCAGCAGCGGAGAGTGCCACACGGCGTCGAGCGGCAGTCCGGAGAGCCGGTCGGCGATCAGCTCTGCCTGGCGCTGTCCGCGAGGCGAGAGGGGTCCATCGGTCAGGCCGTGCTCGGCATCCTGATGTTCACCATGTCTGACCAGATATATGTAATGCGTCACAAACCCACTCGCTTCGTCGCCGGCATTCGCTGGGCGTCAATCCACCATATGCCACGCGTGCGACAGGAGCATGACCCGAGGTCAGTTCCCGACGCGGTTGAGGTCGGCGACCTGCGCGCGCGAAAGCGTGACGCCGGCGCCCTGCATCAGCTCGTCGACGTGCTCGGTCGCGAAGGTGTTCACGATGGGTGCGACGATGGTCCGCTGCGCGAGCAGCCACGCGATCGAGACCGCTGCGACCGGCACCCCGAGGTCTTCGGCAACCTGGTCGAGGGCACGAAGGATGCGGATGCCGCGCCGGTTCAACTGCCCGCGGAGCTGCTCGCCTCTGACGCCCTGCGACGTCGTCGCCTTTCTGCGGTGGCGTCCGGAGAGGAAGCCGTGCTCCAGCGCGTGCGATGGCGTGACGGCGAGATTCTGGGCACCCGCGACGAGACGGAGATCGCCTTCGAAGGGCTGACGGCGCACGAGGTTGTACGGCGCATCGATCACCTGGATGCGGGGGTACCCCGCAGCCGCGAGGATGCGCGCCTCGACCAGCCGCTCCGGCGCGAAGCCGAAGGCGCCGACGGCGCCGATCTTTCCGGCGTCCACGAGCCACTCCACAGTCGCGAGGGTGTCCTCGAGGTTCGTGGTGACGTCGAGTGTCGCGTCGAGGTAGAGCACGTCGATGCGGTCGACCCCGAGCCGCGTGAGGGAACCCTCGACCGCCCGGACCAGGTTCACCGACCCGAGGCCGGGGTTGTCGGCGTGCGCGCCGATGCGCACGCTGAGAAGCGCCCGGTCACGGTGACCGCGGGAACGCAGCCACTGCCCGAGGATGTGCTCACTGCGTCCACCGGAGAATCCATCGGCCGTGTGGATGGCATTGCCGCCGAACTCGATGTAGCGATCGAGAATGCCGTGACTGGTCTCGAGGTCGACGTTCCAGCCGAACTCGGCAGCGCCCAGCATCATCGGGAACGTCTCGAAGCCGGTCTCTCCCAGGGGAACGCGGATGGTCTCCCCCACGCCGGGGCCGACGACCGGAATCGGGGCGGACGGATGCTCCGAGGGCTGCTCCGATGCGCGTTCAGTGGAGGCTCCTGCCCCTGCACTGAACAACCGCATACTCTTCACCCCCGCGTCGACCGGGTCTCACCCCGGCTTGCGTACCACCGATGCACCCCCCGGTGCGTACTTCGAGGGTAAGCGACATCTTCGAACGGCCCGTCCAATCCGGCGAACGGCGCGAAAACTTCCGATAACGGTTTGGTCACGCCGGACGCGACGAAGACCCGGGTTCCGGTCGTTTCCGACCGGAACCCGGGTCTCGTGTACGTCAGTGCTTACTCGGCAGCAACCTCTGCCGGAACGGACTCGACCGGCGCAGCATCCGCTGCCGAAGTCTCCTCCACGACGGGCTCGAGCGACAGCTTGCCGCGGTCGTCGATCTTCGTGATCTTCACGAGGATCTTCTGACCGACGGAGAGCACGTCCTCGACGTTCTCGACTCGCTTGCCACCGGCGAGCTTGCGCACCTCGGTGACGTGCAGGAGGCCGTCCTTGCCCGGAAGCAGCGAGACGAAAGCACCGAAGGTGGCGATCTTGACGACCGTACCCAGGAACTGCTCGCCGACCTCGGGGTTGGTCGGGTTCGCGATGGCGTTGACCTGCGCGCGCGCGGCCTCTGCCGACGGCCCATCGGTGGCGCCGATGTAGACGGTGCCGTCCTCCTCGATGGAGATCTGCGCGCCGGTCTCGTCCTGGATCGCGTTGATCGTCTTGCCCTTCGGGCCGATCAGCTCGCCGATCTTGTCGACCGGGATCTGCACGCTGATGACGCGCGGCGCGGTGGGCGCCATCTCGTCGGGAGCGTCGATCGCGGAGTTCAGGACGTTGAGGATCGTCAGGCGCGCGTCGCGTGCCTGGGTCAGCGCACCGGCGAGAACCGACGTCGGGATGCCGTCGAGCTTCGTGTCGAGCTGGATGGCGGTGATGAACTCACCGGTACCGGCGACCTTGAAGTCCATGTCACCGAGAGCGTCCTCCGCACCCAGGATGTCGGTCAGCGCCGCGTAACGGGTCTCACCGTCGACCTCGTCGGAGACGAGGCCCATCGCGATGCCGGCGACGGGAGCGCGCAGCGGCACACCCGCGTTCAGCAGCGACAGGGTCGAAGCGCAGACCGAGCCCATCGACGTCGAGCCGTTGGAGCTGAGAGCCTCAGACACCTGACGGATCGCGTACGGGAACTCCTCGCGGCTGGGCAGCACCGGCACGAGGGCACGCTCGGCGAGGAAGCCGTGCCCGATCTCGCGACGCTTCGGCGAACCCACGCGGCCGGTCTCACCGGTCGAGTAGGGCGGGAAGTTGTAGTGGTGCATGTAGCGCTTGCTCGTGGTCGGCGACAGCGAGTCGATCTGCTGCTCCATCTTGAGCATGTTCAGCGTGGTGACACCCATGATCTGGGTCTCGCCGCGCTGGAAGATCGCGGAGCCGTGCACGCGCGGGATGACCTGCACCTCAGCGTCGAGCGGACGGATGTCGGCCAGACCGCGACCGTCGATGCGGACGCTCTCGGTGAGGATGCGTCCGCGGACGATCTTCTTCGTGACCGACTTGTAGGCGGCCGAGAACTCGAGCGGAGCGCCGGCGGGCAGTTCGCCCGCCTCGACGGCCTCGATGAGCTGGGCCCGGACACGGTCCTTGATCGCGTCATCCGCGTTCTGGCGGTCCTTCTTGTCGGCGATCTGGTAGACGCCGACGAGATCGTCGTAGGAGCGGCCCGCGACGAAGTCGTAGACCTCCTGGCTGTACGGCAGGAAGACCGGGTAGACACCCGGCTCCTTCGATGCGGTCGCGGCCAGCTCGGCCTGAGCCTTGACCAGCTGAGCGATGAACGGCTTCGAGGCCTCCAGGCCCTGGGCGACGATCTCTTCGTTCGGCTTGGTGGCGCCGGCCTTGATCAGGTTCCAGCTGCCCTCGGTGGCCTCGGCCTCGACCATCATGATGGCGACGTCTTCCGTGCCATCGGCCTTCGTGACGACACGACCGGCGACGATCAGGTCGAACACGGCCTCGGAGACCTGCTCGGCGGTCGGGAACGCGACCCACTGGTCGGCGTGCTCGCCCTGACCTGCGATGAACGCCAGGCGGACACCGGCGACGGGACCCGAGAACGGCAGACCGGAGATCTGCGTCGAGGCGGAAGCCGCGTTGATCGCGAGCGCGTCGTAGAACTCGCCAGGAGCGATGGAGAGGACCGTGATGACGATCTGGACCTCGTTGCGAAGACCGTCGACGAACGACGGACGCAGCGGACGGTCGATCAGACGGCAGACGAGGATGGCCTCGGTGGAGGGACGACCCTCGCGGCGGAAGAACGAGCCGGGGATCTTGCCTGCGGCGTAGGAGCGCTCCTCGACATCGACCGTCAGCGGGAAGAAGTCGAAGCCCTCGCGCGGGTGCTTGCCTGCGCTGGTGGCCGAGAGGAGCATGGTTTCGTCGTCGAGGTACGCGGCGACTGCGCCCTGAGCCTGCTGCGCGAGGCGGCCGGTCTCGAAGCGGATGGTGCGGGTGCCGAAGCGGCCGTTGTCGAGAACGGCCTCGGTGGCGGTGATTTCAGGACCTTCCAAGAGGTCTCTCCTTCTTTGTTTAGACTCGCGAATCCGTATGATGCGCGAGCGTGTTCGTGAAGGAGCGGATACGGGCAGATATGGGCGCGCGGGCATTCCCGCGAATGTCGCCTGCGCTGGCCACCAGTAGAAAGCCACCCGGCGCATCTCTGCCGAGGAACCCACCACAGGGGACCAGCTTCTCCGCCGACCGCTCCGTATATGTGTGTGAAATTGAGCGGATGCCCGAAGGCAACCGCATCCAGCCTACCAGCGGGATACCGAGATTCCGCCGCGCGCACGGGTCCGGGTCTGCGGGATCAGTGCGCGCCGACCCCTTCCCGCGCCGGCGTGCGCCCGAGGTACACGTAGTCGTCGTGCTTCGCGATCCGTCCGTCGCCCGCGGCGCGTCCGTGCAGCCGCCGCCAGACCCACGGCAGCGCGTGGCGCCGCCACCACAGCCCGGTACTGATCGACTCGTGCTCGTGCAGGGCCGCATCGAGCGCTCCGAGCGCGTCGGCGTGCGGCACGCCGAGCACCTCACCTGCCCGGTAGGCGAGGAACCGATGCCCTCGGCTGCTCAGGTGGACGAGATCTTCGCCCCAGTTCGGCCGATCCCCCAGGGTGGGGTGCAGATCGGTGTCGATGAGGATCGCGCCCGTACGCGCGGCGATCCCGGTGAGCAGGGTGGCGAAAGCGGCGAAACGCCCGGTGTAGATCGACGCGGCACGACGCCCCGGCAGGAACGGCGTCACCAGCAGGACGTCGGCGCCGATCCCGCGGAGCTGCGACACCGCATCCTCGAGACGCCCGGCAAGCGCGGTGATGTCGACGCGATGCTTCACGAGGTCGTTCGCGCCGATCAGGATCGAGACCAGGTCGGGGCGCAGCTCCAGAGCACGTTCCAGCTGAGAGCCGCAGACGTCCGAGACCCGCTTCGAACGGATGGCGAGGTTCGCGTAGTGCAGGCCGCCGCGCGCCGCCAGCAGCAGTGCCAGACGATCAGCCCAGCCGCGCAGCGCCCCGTCTGGCGCCGGGTCGCAGAGTCCCTCCGTCAGCGAGTCGCCGAGCGCGACGTAGCGCTGCCAACGCCTCGGAGATACCGCCTTCGCGATCTCCGGACGCACCGCGCGGCGGGCCCGGAGCCCGGAGTCGACCGTCCGCAGCGCGCGTGCCTCGTCGAAATGCCCGAGAAGCTGGTCGCAGACGCTCGCCCAGGATCGTCCCTGCACGGCGATGCGGCCGGCCTCGCCGAATGCACGCCGCTTCCGCGCATCGCCGACGAGGTCTGCCACCCGCATCCTCAGATCGTCGAGGTCGCCGGGGCGGTACAGCCACCCGTCGATCCCCATCCGCACGAGGTCGAGCGGGCCGCCACGGCCCGTGGCCACCACAGGAATCCCGCTGGCGTGCGCCTCCTGGAGCGTCTGCCCGAAGGTCTCGCTCTCCCCCGGGTGCACGAAGACGTCGAACGAGGCCATGGCTGCGGCGAGCGCATCACCGTCGAGGTGGCCAAGAAACAGGGCGTGCGGCAAGAGAGCCTCGAGCTGCGCACGAGCCGGCCCGTCGCCGACGATGACGAGCCGGACCCCCGGGATGGTCTGCAATACGGCGAGATCCTGCACCTGCTTCTCCGGGGCCAGCCGGCCGACGTAGCCGACGACGACCTCTGCATCCCACTGCGCGCGCAGCGCACCGGAGCGCTGACTCGGATGGAACCGCTCGGCGTCGACCCCGCGCCCCCAGCGGCGCATCCGATCGACGCCGAGCCGTTCCAGCTGCTGTGCGGACTCCCCCGACGGCACCAGGGTCAGGGTCGCCCGGCGATGCAGCCGGGCGATGTGCGACTGCGCGAGGCCGGTGGTCGCCGCGATCCGGTAGCGCTCCGTGTACGCGACCACGTCGGTCTGGTACGCCGCGACGGATGCCACGCCGAGCCGCTCGGCGGCGAGAACGCCGCGCCACCCGAGCGCGAAAGGCGACGCCAGGTGCACGACGTCCGGCTGGAAGCGACGCAGCGAAGCCGCCACACGATGCGCGGGCGATGTGCCGACGCGGACGTTGCGGTACCCGGGAAGCGCCAGGCTCGGGATCGGCTCGATCACCGCTCCGCTCACGTCTCCGGGGATACCGGCGGCGACCGGTGCGATGACGTGGGCGTCGTGACCGGTGCGTTCGAGGTGCCGCAGGATCTGCAGTACCGAACCGGTGACACCATTCATGTGCGGAAGGAAGGACTCTGTCACGATCGCGACTCTCACACCCTCAGGATGGGGGTGCCGTCCCGTCGGGAACGCCGGAATCGGCTCCCTCCACCAGATGTTCACCGGATGCTGGAGCGCCGGTCACCGGCTATCCGCTCTTTGGTTCCCGTTCACCCGAAACCTGCACAGTTGTCGACGTGCCGACCGATGCGCTCGCCGAGCTGATGACCGGACCCTGGGCGCTCGTCCTGATGAGCGTCCTCGTTCTCGGCGATGCATTCTTCGTCGTCATCCCCGGTGAGATCGCGGTCACCGCACTCGGCGCCTTGTCGGTGACCAACGGCGCACCGCCGTTGGCCGCGGTGATCGCCTGCGCTGCGGTCGCCGCCGCGCTCGGCGATGTCGCGTGCTATCTGATCGGACGAGCCGTCGGCACAGAGCGGTGGCGGTGGATGCGGGTGCCGCGCGTGCGACTCGCTCTGGACTGGGCCAGACGGCGCCTGGACAGCGGGACCGCGACGGTGCTGTTCACCGCGCGATTCGTGCCGTTCGCCCGGCTGGCGATCAACCTCGTCGCCGGGGCGTCGCGGATCCACCCGCCGCGGTATCTGGCTCTCGTCGCGCTCGCCGCCACCGGCTGGGCCGTCTACCAGGCATCGGTCGGCGCAGCCGTAGCCGCCATCATCCCCGGCGGGCCCCTCGTGGCCGTGCCCGCATCGATCGTCGTCGCCGTCGGGATCGGGCTCCTGATCGATCTGGTGATGCGACAGATGCGCAAGGGAACTCCCCCGTAGCCCTCGTCGTGACATAGGCTGACGAGCATGAGCACCGAAGAAAGCGCCTCCTCCTCTGAGGACATGAAGCGCAAGTTCAAGGAAGCGCTCGAGAAGAAGAACGCGCACCATCGGCAGGGCGAGGCTCACCTCGACGGCGATTCCGCCGTGCACGGTGGGCCCGCAGCCCCGCAGACGCGGCGCGAGTTCCGACGCAAGAGCGGTTGACCGCATGAAGGATGCGGGAGCAGGCGTCCGCCTCCTCCCGCATCCTTCACCACTTCGGTCGGCGCGGCTCAGCTCCTGGAGACGCGCTCTCGCGCCCGCTGCTCCTTGGCCGCCATCTCGGCCAGCGCGGATTCGCTGAGTTCCTGCGTGCCCACGGCCTGACGCTCATCGGACATGCCGTGCTCGTCGACGCCGTCGAGGGCCGATTCGTCGAACGGAAGCTCGCCGCTCAGCACCTGCCGGACCCTGTCGCGGTCGATCTGCTTCGTCCAGGTGCCGATCAGCAGTGTCGCCACCGCGTTGCCGGTGAAGTTCGTCAGCGCGCGGCCCTCCGACATGAACCGATCGATGCCGACGATCACGCCGACGCCGTCCACGAGGTCGGGCCGGTAGGCCTGGAGACCGCCGGCGAGGGTCGCGAGTCCCGCACCCGTGACACCGGCCGCGCCCTTGCTCGCGATGATCATGAACACCAGCAGGCCGATCTGCTCGCCGATCGACATCGGCTGCCCCATCCCGGTCGCGATGAAGAGCGAGGCCATGGTGAGGTAGATCGCCGTGCCGTCCAGGTTGAACGAGTAGCCGGTGGGAACGGTGATGCCGACGACAGGCTTCGAGACACCGACGTGCTCCATCTTCGCGATCAGCCGTGGCAGCGCCGACTCGGACGACGACGTGCCGACGATCAGCAGGTACTCCCGCCCCAGGTACTTCATGAGGCTGAGGATGTTGACCCGCGTCACGACCCAGAGCAGCGTCCCGAGGACGACGGCGATGAAGAGGATGCAGGTGACGTAGAACGCGACCATCAGGATGCCGAGGCTCCAGATCGCGGCGACGCCGGTCTTTCCGACGACGGCGGCGATCGCACCGAACGCACCGAGCGGTGCGAGCCAGAGGATCATCCCGAGGATGCGGAAGACCAGCTTCTGCAGGTTCTTCACCGCATCCATGATCGGGGCGCCCTTGTCGCCGAGGCCCTGCAGGGCGAAGCCGGCCAGCAGAGCGATGAACAGCACCTGCAGCACGCTCTCGCCGGTGAAGGCCGAGAAGAAGGTGGTCGGGATGACGCCGAGGACGAACTCCTGGGTCGTCTTCGCCTCCCCCGTCTCCCCGTCGTAGGTGGAGGAGGTCATGTCGAGTCCCGCACCGGGGTGGATGATGTTGCCCACCACAAGACCGATGGCGAGGGCGAACGTCGACATCACCATGAAGTACAGCAGTGCGAGGCCGCCGATCTTGCCGACCGTGGCTGCCTTGGCGATCGATCCGACCCCGACGACGATCGTGCAGAAGATGATCGGGGCGATCATCATCTTGATCAGGGCGACGAAGCCCTTGCCGAGGGGCTCGAAGCTCTGGCCGACCTCGGGCCAGATGAGTCCCACCGCCGCGCCGAGCACGACGGCGATGATCACCGAGACGTACAGCCAGGTGTGCCGGTCCCAGGCCTGCTTGCCGCGTCGCGAGTTGTATCCGGGGAGAGAGAATCCCGTCGTGATGGCCATCGTGTCCTCCTTGAACATGAACTTCGTCGTCACATGACCGCCTGCGTCAACGCCGACGGTAGGAACAGCGTCATCGACTTCACACAGAGGCACCATTTGTGGTCGTATTGGTCACTGGCGAACACGTCACGAGCCGAAGGAGTTTCGATGGCACGCGCCTCCGAGGCTCGAAGCGCCGCATCCCGCGTGTTCATCGTCCTGCTCCTCGTCGCCGTGCTGGTGGGCGCCCTGGTGGCCGTCTTCCTGGTGATCGAGGCGCAGCGCGCGACGCATACCGAGGCGGAGCGCGTCACGAGTGCGACGGCCATCGCGATCGCGGAATCGCCCGCCGCGATCGACGCGCTCCGCCTCGGCGACCTCGATGCCGCAACGCATGAGCTGGAGCCGTACGTCCTGGACGTGGCGGGAGCCGCCGGCCTGGACTTCATCACGGTGATGACGCCTGACGGGGTGCGCATCACGCATCCGGACCCCGACCAGATCGGCGGTCTTTACCTGGGAACGATCCCCGCCGCCCCCGAGTCGCGCACCGAGGTGTTCACCGGCACCCTCGGACCGTCCGTGCGGACGATCGTGCCGATCCTGTCCCCGGAGGGCGGGGACCTGATCGGCTGGGTCGCCGCCGGAGTGACCGTGGAATCGATCGCCGAGACCCTGGTGCGGCGACTGCCGCTGTCGCTCGGCATCGCGATATCGGTGCTCGCGGTCGGAGTGATAGGCGCATGGCTCGCCCGGCGCTTCACGCGGCGCATCGCCGGCGACCTTCCGCCCGGACAGCTGCGGGACGCCGTCTCGTCCTACGAGTCCATCCGGACGCTCGGCGAGGCATTGCGCGCCCAGACCCATGAGCATGGCAATCGGATGCACACCGCCGTCGCGCTGCTGGAGCTGGGCCGCACAGAGGAGGCGATCGAGATCCTCACCGAGACGTCTCGTCAGAGCCAGTCCCTCGTGGACCAGGTCACCGCTCGCCGCCACGGCGACCCGGCGGTCGGCGCGCTCCTGCTGGGCAAGGCGTCCCAGGCCAAGGAGCGGGGCATCGACTGGCGTGCGCGGATCGCGCCCGACGCCCCGCGCTCTTCGCTCTCCACAGTCGACAGCGTCTCGGTGCTGGGCAACCTCATCGACAACGCCATGGATGCCGCCGCGGAAGCCTCTGATCGGTGGGTGGAGGTGTCCTTGACCCGCACCGATGAGGGCGAGCTGCTGATCGGGGTCTCCGACAGCGGCTCGGGGGTTCCCGACGGCCTGCGCGAGCAGATCTTCGCCCACGGCTACTCCACCAAGCCGTCCGGCTCTCAGGGACGCGGAGTCGGCCTGGCTCTCGTCCGGTCGGTCGTCGCAGAAGCGGGTGGTTCGGTGCGGATCACGGGTGACCCGACCACATTCCACGTCACGCTGCCCGCTGCTTCGTCCGCACGGAGGAAGCGGTGATCCGCACTCTGCTCGTCGACGACGATCTTCTGACACTGGAGCTCCACCGCGACTACATCGACCGCCTCGACGGGTTCACCGTGTCCGGCGAATGCACGGGCGCGAGGGCCGCGCTCGCCGCCGTACTCGATCACGCGATCGACCGCCCGATCGATCTCGTGCTCCTGGACATGACGATGCCGGACGGCTCAGGGCTCGATGTGCTGCGTACGCTGCGCGCGCGCTCCGCCGCCGTGGACGTCATCGCCATCACCGGGGTGAGAGATGCCGAGGTCGTGCGCCAAATGGCCGCTCTCGGTGTCTTCCAGTACCTGGTGAAGCCGTTCACCTTCGCGACGTTCCGCGAGCGGCTGGAGCAGTATCGCACCTATCTCGCGCAGTCGCACTCGACCGATGGAGAAGCGACGCAGGCCGAGATCGACGCCCTCCTGGGCGCGGCGCGGCCGACCGGATCGATCGCTGTGCCGAAGGGCCTGTCCCCGGCATCGCTGGAGAGCATCACGGCGGCGATGCGGTCCTCCGATGCGCTCTCGGCGACCGAGGTCGGCGAGATCCTCGGCATGTCCCGCGTCGCGGCGCGGCGCTATCTGGAACACCTCGTCACCGAGGGGACGCTGAGGCGCACAGCGCGTTACGGAGCTCGCGGTCGCCCCGAAACCGAGTACCGGTGGAACCGGGGTCCCCAGACGCCTTGAGATTCCCCACCGGCGGTGACGCGGCGCGTCGGGCACGCGGCCTCTGCGGTCAGCGCTGCGGCTGCGAGGCGAGCCAGTCCGCGAACGTCACGGTTCCCCGATCGGCGTCGTCATCGGGAAGCATGCTGCCGTCGCGCATCGCCCGTCCGAACGCACCGGGAAGCGTGATCGCCGGCATCCAGCCTTCTCGACCGGTGTGCCGCGCCCACGACCTCATCATCTCGGCGAGGTCTTCCTCGCGGGGGCCGGCGAGGTCGCGCGCGCGGCCCGCGGGCGCGGCCTCGGTCAGGTCCACGAGTCGCTGCGCGACCTCGATGACCGACACCGGCTGCGTGCGCATCCGCACCGCGAGGTGCAGCGGACCGGCAGCGGCTCTGCGGTGCATCTGCGCCGAGAAGTCGTGGAACTGCGTGGCGCGCAGGATCGTCCAGGGCGTCTGACCGGACTGCACCGCCTGCTCCTGCGCGAGCTTGCCGGCGTAGTACGCGTGCGGCGCACGATCGACGCCGACGATCGACAGGGCGACGTGATGACCGACTCCTGCGCGCTGCTCCGCGGCGAGCATCTTCGCCGTGGTTCTGGTGAAGAAATCCGTAGACGTCCGGGCGCTCTGCGTGACGACGCTGAGCGCGTCGATCACGGCACCCGCACCCTCCAGCGCCGCGTCGAGGCCCTCACCGCTCTGCACGTCGACACGGTTGCCTCTGGTCAGGACACGGACACGGTGGCCGCGTTGCTGCGCCACCCGCACGACTTCGGTGCCGACGATGCCGGTGCCGCCTGCGACTGCGATCTCCATGCGTCTCCATTCAGAGGTGGTGGTGTTCCATTCTGACCCGCGGCGGGCGCACGGAGAACGCAGTCGGCGATCACTCCCCCGCGAGGCCGCCCAGCATATGACCGAAGGAGCGTCCTTCGCCGAGATAGGTCGTCGGGTCGTAGGGGTCGGCGACCACGGTCGCCTTCCTCCGCGCGATCGCCTCGGCGAGCTCCCGCGCGCCCTTCTCCACCCGCTTCGCGAGCGGCGCGACGTCGTCGCCCGCGCCACCCCAGTCACTGGATGCCGCGAACACGCCGGTCGAGACGGGCTCGGCGTGCAGGTAGGCGAAAAGCGGGCGGATCGCGTAGTCGATCGCCAGGGAATGGCGCGCGGTCCCGGCGTTGGCGCCGATCAGCACGGGCTTGCCGGCCAGGGAGTCGGGGTCGAGCACGTCGATGAAGGACTTGAACAGCCCCGAGTAACTCGTTGAGAAGATCGGCGTGACCGCGATCAGCGCATCCGCAGAGATGACGGTGTTGATCGCCGTCTCCAGAGCTGGCGGCGCGAATCCCGTGAGCATGTTGTTCGTGATGTCGTGCGCGTAGTCGCGCAACTCGATCACGTCCACACTCGCCTCGATGTCCTCGGCCGCCAGGGCCTTCAGCGTCTCCGCTGCCAGCCGATCCGCGAGCATCCGGGTGGACGAGGGGTTGGACAGGCCCGCCGAGACGACGGCGATACGGCGCGTGGTCATCATGCGTCCTTCCGGCTGAGGCCGAATGCCGCGCCCGTCGGCGCAGGAGTGTCCTGATAGGGCGAGTCGCCGGTGAGGTTGTCCCCGCGGTTCGCGCCGGGGCGCGCCTGACGGGTGGGCCCATCGCCGAACTCCGCCGCGACACGAGCGGCATGGGTCGGAGCATCCGGAACGCTCGCAGGACGGTCCTTCGCGAGCTCCTTGCGGAGCACGGGCACGACCTCGGAGCCGAGGATGTCGAGTTGCTCGAGCACCATCTTCAGCGGGAGTCCGGCGTGGTCGATGAGGAACAGCTGCCGCTGGTAGTCGCCGTAGTGCTCGCGCATTGCGGCGTAGCGATCGATGACCTGCTGCGGCGAGCCCACCGTCAGCGGCGTCATCTCGGTGAAGTCCTCCATGCTCGGGCCGTGACCGTACACCGGGGCGTTGTCGAAGAACGGGCGGAACTGGTTCACCGCGTCCTGCGACTTCGCACTCATGAACACCTGTCCGCCGAGTCCGACGATCGCCTGCTCCGGCGTTCCGTGGCCGTAATGCGCGAAGCGCTGACGGTACAGCTCGATGAGCCGCTGGTAGTGCTCCTTCGGCCAGAAGATGTTGTTCGCGAAGAAGCCGTCACCGTAGTACGCGGCCTGCTCGGCGATCTCGGGGGTGCGGATGGATCCGTGCCAGACGAACGGCGCGATGCCGTCGAGCGGACGCGGCGTCGAGGTGAAGCCCTGCAGCGGAGTGCGGAACTTGCCTTCCCAGTCCACGACGTCTTCACGCCACAGCTTGTGCAGCAGCGCGTAGTTCTCGATCGCGAGCGGGAGCCCCTGGCGAATGTCCTGCCCGAACCAGGGATACACGGGCCCGGTGTTGCCGCGCCCGAGCATCAGGTCCATCCGGCCGTCCGAGACGTGCTGCAGCATCGCGTACTCCTCGGCGATGCGCACAGGGTCGTTCGTCGTGATCAGCGTCGTCGAGGTCGAGACGATGAGTCGCTCGGTCTGCGCCGCGAGGGCGGCGAGGAAGGTCGACGGACTGGACGACCAGAACGGCGGGTTGTGATGCTCACCGATCGCGAAGACATCCAGGCCCACCTCTTCGGCGTGCCTGGCGATCGTCATCGTGGCTTTGATGCGCTCCTGCTCGCTCGGCGTGACCCCCGTCACGGGGTCGCGGGTGATGTCGCTGACCGACATGATGCCGAACTGCATCCCGTGTGCGCCCGACTGCTCGCTCATGATTGCTCCGTCTTTCCCGAAGCGGATGACTGGCATCCGTTTCTATTCACTTGAATGTATTTGAGTCAACGCGATCCAGGCAACTTTATTCCCGCGCGGTAGCCTCGGAGGATGAGCAGCGCCGATGCAGACTCCGGACGACCGTCCACCGGGTCGATCCAGAGACCCCGGCGCCGGGTGCCGTTCTGGGACAACGCCCGTTACGCCTGCATCGTCCTCGTCGTCCTCGGGCACGCGATCCAGCGCCTGATCTACGACTCGGACATCGCTTTCGCGTTCTACCTCACGCTGTACGCGTTCCACATGCCGGCATTCGCGATCATCTCGGGGTACTTCTCGAAGTCGTCGTCGCCGACGAAGACGCAGATGGCCAGGGTCATCACAGACATCCTGGTGCCTTATCTCATCTTCGAACTGCTCTGGACGCTCACGAAGTGGCTCGTCGAGGGACAGGCCGACCCCAACATCACCCGGCCATCGTGGACGCTGTGGTTCCTGCTCGCGCTGGGGATCTTCCGCCTGGTGCTCCCCTACCTGGCCCTGCTGCGGTGGCCGCTGCTGTGGACGGTGGCGATCTCGATCGGCGTCGGATACCTGCCCAACGTCGACAGCACCTTCTCGCTTTCGCGTACTCTCGGCCTGCTGCCGTTCTTCGCCTTCGGGTGGTGGCTGCGCGAGCACGACATCGTCGCCCGGTTGCGGCTGCTGGATTCCCGTCCGTGGTGGGTCCCCGTCGTGGCGGTCGCGGCGCTCGGGACGGCCGGGTGGGCGGCGTGGACCTGGCTCCCGCTCTGGCAGGCGATCGACCTGAGGCATTGGCTCTTCTACGAGGACTCGTATGCGGACCTCGGGGGTGAGCAGTGGTGGGCCGGCGGCCTGCGCATCGCCCTCATGCTGCTCGCCGTGGTGCTCAGCGCGGCCTTCTTCGCCCTGATCCCCCGCGGGACGCACTGGTGGACGCCGTTCGGGCAGTACACCATGTACGTGTTCCTGCTGCATTCCTTCGTGCTCTACCCGTTCCGCGAGACGGGCATCCTGCGCGACCTGGATCCGACCTGGATCTGGCTCCCGATCGTCACGGTGCTGTCGGTGCTGATCGCCCTGGCGCTCGCGACCAGACCGGTGCGATGGTTGTTCCGGCCGCTTGTGGAACCACGCCCGACGTGGCTCTTCACCGATCCCGGCCTCGCCTCGCGCGAGGGGCGCCGCAACGACCCGACCGGTTCCCGCCGGCCGGCCTCGCCTCAGTCGAAGAGCTCGGCCCCGACGTAGGACCCGGGCTTCGCGCCTGCAGGGACGGCCCAGATCCCGGAGCCGACGTGCCGGATGTACTCGTTCAGGAGGTCGGTCGAAAGCCGGCGCTGCAGCCGAAGAGGTTGTGGGGCGTCGCCTGCGTCGACGTCGTGCGCGAGGTCTTGCCGAGCCCGACCTGCGACCACCGCAGTCGTGCGCGGCCGAAGGCGATCGGGCTGAGATCGCGGATCGCGTGCACCGCTCCCCTACCCAGCGCAGCGCGGCGGCGAGGACGATCCTATCCACAGCCGAGGGAGCACACCAGCGCACATCGAGTCGACGGAGGTAGGCGATGGGGATGCCGACGACCAGCACGGATTCCAGGCCTGTGCAAAGGCCGATGAGGAATGCGGCGAGCACGGACAGGGAGACTCCCGATCGCAGAACAGAGGTAGGGCATCCCTGACTTAGGAGGTGTAGCACCCTCCCGGTAACGCGACGCAACACTGTTTCCGGCTTCCGTCGGCCGGATCTAACCTCGGGTCATGGCTGAACTCTCCCTCCCCATCCTCGACCTGTCCCAGCTCGATGAAGGCCCGGAGGCCGCTGCCCGCTTCCGCGACGATCTGCGCGCGGCGACCCACGATGTCGGCTTCTTCTATCTCACCGGCACCGGCGTGTCCCCCGAGCTGGAGGCACGACTGCATCGCGCGGCGCTGGATTTCTTCGCACTTCCGGAAGAGGAGAAGCTCGCGATCGAGAACGTGAAGAGCCCGCATTTCCGCGGTTACACCCGCATCGGTGGCGAGCGCACCCAGGGCAAGGTCGACTGGCGGGAGCAGATCGACATCGGCTCCGAGCGAGAACCCGTCACCGGCGGGCCCGCGTTCAACCGCCTGATCGGACCGAATCTGTGGCCGGCGGCGCAGCCCGAGCTGCGCGAGGTCGTCGCCGAATGGCACGAGACGCTCTCGGGCGTCGCCCGGAGGCTGCTGCGAGCCTGGGCACTCGCGCTCGGGGCCGAGGAGTCGTACTTCGATGAACACTTCGGCGAACCATCCACCCTCATCAAGATCGTGCGCTACCCCGGAACCCATGAGCCCGAGCCGCAGCAGGGCGTCGGGGCTCACAAGGACTCCGGTGTGCTGACCCTCCTCTGGGTCGAGCCGGGCAAGGGCGGGCTCCAGGTCGAGCGCGACGGCAACTGGGTGGATGCACCGCCCGTTCCCGGTGCCTTCGTGGTGAACATCGGAGAGCTCCTGGAGTACGCAACCGGCGGCTACCTCAAGGCGACCAACCACCGGGTCGTCTCGCCGCAGGCGCCTGACGAGCGCATCTCGATCCCGTTCTTCTTCAACCCCGCGCTGGACCAGCGCCTCCCGCTGATCGAGCTCCCAGCCGATCTCGCTTCGGAAGCAAACGGGATCACGCAGGATCCGAGCAACCCCATCCATTCGCTCTACGGAGAGAACGCTCTGAAGTCGCGGCTGCGTGCGCACCCGGATGTCGCGGCGATCCACCACGGCGATCTCGTCGGGGTGCCCGCCTAGTCCAACTCCACCCTCACGACATCCGCTGGCCGCCGAGTTCGACGATCGCGCGGAGCGCCTGCAGATGACCGGCGAAGGCCTTCTGCCCCGCGATCGTGGAACGCACCCAGGTTCGGGGCCGGCTGGCCGCGAAGCCTTTGCGCACGGCGACGTAGCCGGTGATCTGCAGATGGGAGATCGCCTTGCTCAGCGCCGAGTCCCCGACCTGGAGAATGTCCGCCAGGGTGCCGAAGTCGAGTTCCATGTCGTCTCCGAGACTCGCCATCAGCGAGAAGCGGATCGGGCTGGCGAAGTTGTCGTCCAGACGCATCCTCGGATGCGGCGCCCTCGCCCGCCCGGGCAACGATGTGTGAGTCTCCACGGACGGCTTCGGCCCGCGCGGCTCGCGCTCGTCAGCCGGCATTGCGACCAGCTGCGAACGCGCCGACCGTGAACAACATCGTGACGGAGGCCGCCGCGATCGCCGACGGCAGCATGTCGAGAGATGTGTGGAACCGCATGAGCACGACACCGGCGAGCACGCACCAGCCCGTCGCGAAGGCCGACCACTGAGGCCAGCTCCAAAGAGCACCCAGCGCCGGGAGTCGATCACTGACCTGCGTAGCGATCCACCAGCCGCCCATGCAGAACATCAGCACCAGCGAGAAGACGGAGGCCGGGAACGGATCCGCCGCCGCCGCGACCAAGATCGCCGCCCCGATGAGCGCGCCCATCGTGATGGTGATCGCTCGTGCGGTGACGGGGAGTGGCATCCGTCCGCGTTCGTGGTTCGCCGCGCCCGCCTTCTGGATGTCGCGCACGGCGAGACCTCCGAATACGAGCAGGACAAGCGCGCCTGGAACGAATCGCAGCCCGAGCGGGATGTCGACCCCGTTGAGTTGAAGGGAGATGCCCGCGGTTGCGGTGGCGACGACGATCACGGCGAAGGCGATGTACAGGCTGCGCGTGCGAAGTCCCCCTCGCGCCTGGAAGCCGTAGCTCTCCTTGAGTTCGCCCGAAAGCTGAATCCACAGGAGGAAGACCGAGATCAACAGAATGAAAGTCGAGGCGACCGTGGCTCCGCCGAAGCCGAACATCATCACGCACAGGTAGACAGCCAGCGCACACGCCTCCCAGAGCGCGACCTGAGCCATGCCTCGTCGATCCACCCGCTCCTCTCGACGCTGAGAGACGGTACCGACTTCCTCGAGATATGCACGCGCGACATCCGCGGTCGGGGGATCCAGCGGTGCCGTAGCCCGCAGTGGCTTCTGGTCCATCCGCACCCCTTCCGCTTTCCAGGTGGAAAGCTCTTCTCCTTTCCTACTGGAAAGCTGAGCGATGGTCAACCCGTGGAAACGACGAAGGCCGCCCCACACCTGGGACGGCCTTCGGAAGAAGTGCGATTGAACGCTGGGTCGCTCAGCGGCGAAGCCCAAGACGCTCGATCAGCGAGCGGTAACGCGCGATGTCGATGTCCTGGAGGTAGCCGAGCAGACGACGGCGCTGACCCACCATGAGGAACAGGCCACGACGCGAGTGGTGGTCGTGCTTGTGCTCCTTGAGGTGTTCGGTGAGGTCCTTGATGCGCTGCGTCAGCATTGCGACCTGCACCTCGGGGGATCCGGTGTCACCGGGGTGCGTCGCGTACTCTTCCATGATCGCCTTCTTGGCGTCAGATTCGAGTGGCATAGATGGGATCCCCTTTCAGTTCGTTGCGCGGCGCCCAACACCTGATGTGTGAGCTCTCTTTATCCGCGGCCGATCAAACGGCAACCTGAAGAGTCTACCAGCAGCGCGCGCCTCCCTCGCACCGGGGCCGGTAGCCTCGTCAGGTGCAGTTCTCCCGCGGGCATCTCATCGACCTCACTCCCCTGCGGACCTCCCCCGCCTTCGCCCGGATGTGGATCGGGTCGCTGCTGACGGGCATCGGCGGCCAGCTCACGATCGTCACTGTGATGCTGCACGTGTTCGACCTCACCGCCAGCACTCTCGCGGTGTCGATGATCGCCGTCGCGGGGCTCGTGCCCATGATCGTGGCGGGCCTCTACGGTGGAATGCTCGCGGATGCTTTCGACCGGCGCAAGGTCGCGCTGATCGCCGCATCCATCGCCTTCTGTGCGACCGCGCTGCTTGCGGCCCTCACCTGGACCGGTACCGAGACGATCTGGTGGCTGTACGCGCTCAGCATGATCATCGCCGCGACGAACTCGGTCGGCTTCGCCACGCGAACCGCGATCGTGCCACGGCTCATCCCCATCGATCAGCTCGCCGCAGCTTCCGCCCTGAACGGGATATCCTTCGGCCTCACGGTGATGGCGGGTCCCGCGCTCGCGGGGCTGCTCGTCGCGCTCACCGGCTTCGGGTGGACCTACACGATCGATGTCGTGCTGATGACATCGATGTTCCTCGGCCTGTGGACCCTGCCGGCACTCCGCCCCGAAGGCGAGATCGTGCGCCCAGGGCTGGCTTCCCTCGTCGACGGCTGGCGGTTCCTGCGCGGCGCCGGCAACATCCGGATGCAGTACCTGCTGGACATCATCGCGATGACGTTCGGACACCCGCTCGTCCTGTTCCCGGCGCTCGGGGCCGTGCTGCTCGGTGGCGGTGCCGTCACGACGGGGATCCTGACGGCCGCCGTCGCCGTCGGGACGTTCACCTCGAGCCTGTTCTCAGGCCGCGTGGTGCAGTATCGCTGGCACGGCCGCGGCATCGCCCGGGCCGTCCAGGCGTACGGGGTGACGATCGCCCTGTTCGGAGCGGTCCTCCTGATGGGCGCATTCGCGCCCGACGCGTCGGCGACGACGCCGAACATCCTGCTCATCGTGTGCGCCTGCGTCGCACTGGCGCTCTCCGGGGCCGCCGACAACGTCAGTTCGATCTACCGGAACACGATGATGCAGGCCGCCGTGCCCGACGCGATGCGCGGACGACTGCAGGGCGTCTTCATCATCGTGGTGGCCGGCGGACCCCGCGTCGGAGCGCTCTACGCCGGAGTCCTCGCGACTGCGACATCGCTGTGGTTCCCTCCGTTGCTCGGCGGGTTCCTGGTGATCGCCCTGGTCGCGATACTCGCCAGAGCCACCCCGCGGTTCCGCGGCTACGACGCACTGAACCCCGAGCCCTGAGGACCCGGGGTTCAGACAGCCGAAGGCGTCAGCTCTGCTCGAGCGCACCCTGCAGGTCGAGGCTGATCGTGATCTCCTTGCCGACGAGGACTCCGCCGGTCTCCAGCGCGGCGTTCCAGGTCAGACCGAAGTCCTCACGGTTGATCGTGGTCACCGCCGAGGCGCCGGCCTTGTAGTTCCCCCACGGGTCGGCCCCGAAGCCGCCGAAATCGAACTCGAAGCTCACCGGCTTCGAGATGCCGCGGATCGAGAGGTCGCCATCGACGAAGAAGTCGCCGCCCTCGACACGCGCACCGGTGGACACGAACTCCATGGTGGGGAAGTTCTCGGTGTCGAAGAAGTCCGCCGAGCGCAGGTGCGCGTCGCGGCCCTCGTCCTTGGTGTCGATGGAGGTGACGTCGACGCTCGCCTCGACCTTCGCCTCGAGCGGGTTCTCCGGTGCCACCAGGGTCGCGTTCTTGATGCCGAAGGTGCCGCGCACCTTGGAGATCATCATGTGACGGACGCTGAAGGTGACCTCGCTGTGCGCGGGGTCGAGAACCCAGGTGCCTGGACGGTAACCGGGGATGTCGATGCTGGTCATGGTTGCTCCTCTGGGACGTGGACCGCTGCTGCGGCAGGGGCCGCTTCTGCGGCATCAGAGGAGACAACTCGCATTCACATGAATATATTCCGATGAATATGGAGTTCGTTCGGGATGCAGAAAGGCGCCCCGATCCACTGGATCGGGGCGCCTTCGAAGTGTGCGATCAGCCGACGGCGACGAGGTCGATGATGAAGATCAGCGTCTTTCCGGAGAGGAAGTGACCTCCACCGGCGGGGCCGTACGCCAGCTGCGGCGGGATGACAAGCTCACGCCGACCGCCGACCTTCATGCCGGGGATGCCGTCCTGCCAACCCTGGATCAGTCCGCGCAGCGGGAACTGGATGGTCTCGCCACGACCCCAGGAGGAGTCGAACTCTTCGCCGGAGTCGAACTCGACACCCGCATAGTGGACGGTCACGGTGTCGCCGGGCTTCGCCTCGGCGCCTTCGCCTTCGATGAGGTCCCTGACCACCAGTTCCGTGGGGGCGGGGCCGGTGGGAGCGTCGAACTCGGGCTTTGTGCGATCAGTCATGACTCCATCCAACCCGAGGCGCTCCCCCGGGGTCAACGCAGATGATCCGCTGAGCGCGAACGCGCGCGCAGACGTCGCGCCGGCGGATCATCCGCGGTCCGTGATGTCGCGCCCGAGTCGCTGGGACACCCACACCGGGATGAACGAGGCGAGGATCACGATGGTCGCCACGACGTTGACGGTGTTCGCCTCGTTCGGGCGCGCCATCTGGTTCATGATCCACAGCGGCAACGTGTCGACTCCCGGCGGGGCCGTGAAGATCGTCACGTACACCTCGTCGAAGCTGAGCGCGAAGGCGAGGATCGCCCCCGCGATCAGCGCGCTGCGGAACTGCGGGAAGGTCACCATCCGGAACGTCTGCCACGGCGTCGCGCCGAGGTCCTGGGAGGCCTCCTCGATACTCGGATTCAGCCGGCGCAGCCGTGCGAGCACGTTGTTGAACACCATCACGATGCAGAAGGTGCCGTGGGCGATGATCATCCCGTAGAAACCGACCTGGATGCCGATCGGCTCGAACATCCGGTTGTAAGTGTTGTTCAGGGCGACGCCGGTGACGATGCCGGGGAGAGCGATCGGCAGGACCACCAGGAGGTTCACCGCCCGCTGTCCGAAGAACGAGTGCCGCTGGAGCGCGAACGCGACCAGGGTGCCGAGGATCACCGCGATCACCGTCGCCCCGCTGGCGACCAGCACCGAGTTGAGCAGCGCGGCGCGCACGGCCTCGCTCGCGAACGCCTTCCCCCACCACTCCAGGGAGAAGCCGGTGACCGGCCAGCTGACGATACGCGCCGCGTTGAAGGAGTTGAGGACCACCAGCCCGAGCGGGACGTACATGAAGGCGAGGATCACTGCGACGAGGAGGCCGAGGATCACCTGGGACGTGCGGGACAATCTCAGCATGAGCAGCTCACATCCTTTCGAGGGCACCGGTGCGCTGAACGCTCACCAGGTAGATGACGACGAACGCGATCGGCACCAGCGAGTACGCCGCCGCGAGCGGCGGATTCAGGTTGATGTTCGAGGCGATGACGCTGCCGATCATCTGCGTGTCGCCGCCGACGAACCGCGCCACGAGATAGTCGCCGAGGCTGAGTGAGAACGTGAAGACCGATCCGGCGATGATCGCCGGCTTGATCAGCGGCAGCACGACCGACGTGATGGTGCGCCATGAGCCCGCTCCGAGGTCGGCGGAGGCGTCGAACAGGTTCGGCGGCAGCTGACGGATCGCGGTGTACACAGGGACGGCCATGTACGGAAGCCAGAGATACGTCAGGGTGAGCACGACCGTCACCAGCGTGAAACCGGGTCCCTCGATACCGAAGGGGGCGAGCATCCAGTTGAAGAAGCCCTCCTTCGTGAAGGTAATGCGCATCGCCAGGACCTTCACCAGGTACCCCGCCCACAGGGGCAGCGTGATCGACACGGCCAGCAGCGCCCGCAGCCACGGCGCAGCCACCTTGGCCATGAAGATGCCGAGCGGCACCGAGACGAGGATCGACAGGAGCGTCACTGCGAGGGCGATGCCGAGCGTGCGCACCGACGTCGAGAAGTACGCGGGGTTGATGAAGAGCTGCTCGAAGTTGCGAAGGGTGAACCCGGGCTTCACCTTCGAGGTGAACGGGTCGGTCACCCAGAAGGCGGTCACCAGAAGCATCACCAGCGAGAAGATGTAGATTCCGATGAGCCAGGTCATCGGGAGGGCCAGCAGGCCGGCGAGGCGTGTGCGGCGCTTCATGTCGATCCCGTCGTCGTCGTTCGGAAGGTCCGGTTCCCTGGGCGGAGCCGAGGCCCCGCCCAGGGATCGTGTGAGGTCGTGTCGCTCAGCCCTTGATCGAGAGCCAGGCGTCCGTCCACTGCTGGAAGTTCGTGCAGGTCGCCTCCTCGGAGGTACGACCGTCGATGCACTGCTCGATCGGGGTGGTCCAGAACCACACCTTCTCGAAGTACTCCTCGTTGGTGGCGTTGTAGTACTCGCAGTGCGCCTTGGCCTCGTCGCTCGTCTCGCAGAACGCGGCGTTGGCCGGGGCCATGCCGAAGTTCATCGCGATGGCGCCGTTGACCTCGGGTGTCGAGGCGTAGTCCATCCACGCGTAGGCGCAGTTCGGGTTCTTCGCCTCAGCCGCCAGCATCCAGGCATCCGACCAGCCGGTCGAGCCCTCCTCCGGCAGCACGCTCTTGAACTTGTCGTCTTCGGTGAGCTTGCGCAGCACCTCCCACGAGGTGCCGAGCACGGTGGTGCCGCCCGCGAACGAGGTGATCTGCGCGGCTGGGTCCGACCAGTACTCCGAGACGATCTCGTTCTGCTGCTTGAGCAGATCGACGGCCGCGGCGAGCTGCTTCTCGTCGAGTGCATACGGGTTCTCGATGCCGAGATCGGGCTCGTGCGCCATCAGGTACACCGCGGCATCCGCGATGTAGATCGGCGCGTCGTAGGCGATGACCTGGCCCGCGTAGGGGCTGTCCTTCTCCCAGGCGACATCCCAGCTCGTGGGCTCCTCGGCGACGGCCTCGCTGTTGTACTGCAGGATGTTGGCGCCGCGGCCGATCGGAATGCCGTACGACTTGCCGTTGATCGTGTCGTAGATCTGGCCCTTCATCCCCGCGACGATGTCGTCGCCGAAGCTCGGAATCAGGTCAAGGTTGAGCGGCTGGACGTCACCGCCGGCGATCAGACGCAGGCTGGCGTCACCCGAGGCGGACACGAGGTCGTAGTCCCCGGTGCGCATGAGCTGGACCATCTCGTCACTGGTGCCGGCGACGCGGCGGTTGACCGTGCATCCGGTGTCGGCGGTGAACTGGTCGCTCCAGTCGGCCTCGACGAAACCGCTCCAGGCGATGATGTTGACCTCGTCTTCGTTGTCGCCGAGCTTGTCGAGCATCGGGATGTCGGGAACCTCGATCTGAAGCTCTCCGCTGCCTGTGTCCGGCGCTTCTTCTCCGCTGCCGGAACAGGCGGAGAGGGTGAGGACAGCGACGGCTGCCATTGCGGTGGTCGCCAGGATCTTGTTGCGCATTGATCGCTCCTTTGTAGTCAGTGGTGCAGGGTGGGGTCCGGATGTTCAGGGAAGCCGTGCCGCGTGCTCCGGTGTCCATGCGGCACGGACATGGTCTCCGCGCCCGAAGACGGCTCCGGAAATCGGGTGGTACGCGTTGGGCTGCTCGGCGATGATGTCGACTCCGGCATCGGCGGTCACCAGATAGCGGGTCGCCGGGCCGGTGTACACGACCTCGCGGATCGTGCCGGTCAAAGAGACATCGCCGTCGCCGAGCGGTCCGTCAGGTGAGGTGAGGCGCACGCGCTCGGGGCGGATGCTCATCGTCCGGCGGTCGCCGGTGAGCTCTTCGGCGAGATCACCGTCGATGAGGTTGGAGAGGCCCAGGAAGCGCGCGACGAACTCGGTCTGGGGGTACTCGTACACTTCTCTAGCCGTGCCGATCTGCTCGATCCGCCCGTTGTTGAACACGGCGACCCGATCGCTCAGGGTGAGCGCCTCCTCCTGGTCGTGCGTGACGAAGATGAACGTGATTCCCACCTCGCGCTGGATCTGCTTCAGCTCGATCTGCATCTGCTCGCGTAGTTGCTTGTCGAGGGCGCCCAATGGCTCGTCGAGCAGGAGTACCTGGGGGCGCAGGATGAGTGCACGCGCGAGGGCGATGCGCTGACGCTGCCCTCCGGACAACTGGTGGGGCAGGCGACTCGCGACATGATCGAGCCGCACCTGCGCGAGAGACTCCTGCACGCGTCCGGCCCTCTCCCGCCTGCCCTCACCGCGCACACGCAGTCCGTAGCCGACGTTCTCAGAGATCGTCAGGTGCGGGAAGAGCGCGTAGTCCTGGAACACGGTGTTCACCTGGCGCGCGTGCGGCGGCGTCTTCGTCACATCGGCACCGGACAGGCGGATGCTGCCGCTCGTCGCGTCCTCGAAGCCGGCGATCATCCGCAGCACCGTGGTCTTTCCCGAGCCGGACGGGCCGAGCATCGAGAGGAACTCGCCGGGTGCCACCTCCATGTCGAGGTCCTTGACGGCGGTGACCTCGCCGAAAGATTTGGTGACGCCGCTCAACGTCACTGTTCCCGGTGCAGCCGCGGCGAGTGCAGCCGTGGTCTCGGGTGCTGTAGCGATCATCTCGCTCTCCTCTGGTCATCGCAAAACGGGGAAGATGGGGATAAACCTATAAACCCAGAGGTAATATTTCAAGTGGGAGTTTTCGCCGTTCACCGAGGAAGGTGGAGAATCGCAGAATGGAATCGTTGTCGACGCCGCTCACGGCACAGGATTCCGAGGCACGCCAGGACGCGACACCGCACCGCCTGCAGGGTGCACTGTTCCAGCCGATCGGCGACGAGGGACGCGCCGAGCTCGTCGAGCGCCGTCTGGTCGATGCGATCACCCGCGGTCATCTGCGCGCCGGGGAACGACTTCCGTCGGAATCAGACCTGTCCAGGAGCTTGGGCGTCGCCCCGGTCACTGTCCGTGAGGCCCTGCTCGCCATGCGGGGCCGTGGACTGGTCATCACCAAGCGCGGACGCAACGGCGGTAGCTTCGTCGCCGAGCACGCAGACCCGCTCTCCTTCGCGCGAGAAGCGGTGCGCACCTCCTCCCGTCTCGCCCTGCGTGACCTCGGCGCGCACTATGCAGCCATCACCGGCGCCTGCGTGCGCCTCGCAGCCCGGCGCGCCGATGCCTCCGAGACTCAGCAGGTGCGGCGGCGGATGGAGCGCCTCACCGAGCTGGACCAGGAACAGCAGCGCCGATTGCTCGACGACGTGCAGATCGAACTCGTCGCGCTGAGCCAGTCCGCGCGATTGACCCGCGAGCAGATGAAGCTGCAGGCCGAACTGTCCCCGTACCTGCGCCTCGTCGCGCACGAGGTCGAGAATCATCGTAGTCAAGCGGCTCACCTCGCCGCAGTCCTCGATGCCGTGGAGGGCGGCGACGCCGAAACAGCCGGCAGACGGACGGAGCTCATGGTGACCGAGACGATCGAGGCACTCATCGAGCTTCAGACGAAGATCAGCTGAACGACAACCCACCATCGACATGCACAGGAGGACGTGATGAGTACGAAGATCCCCACCGCGATTGACGCCGCGGCCACGATCGTGCGGGATTACTTCTCCTCGCCGATCCGCTCACTGCTGAGCTGGGTCACGCCCCTCGCCGAGCAGCTCGCCGCCGTCGAGCGCCGCGGTCCCCTCACCAGGGCCAAGGTCGATGCACTGGTGCGGCCGTACGCTCTGGAGACCCTCGCCCTCCCCGACGTCCCGGTGTACGGCGCAGGGTTCATCGCGGCGATCGACCTGCTCTCTGATGCGCGCAGCCATCTCGCATGGTGGCAAGGCGCGGAGCGCAGGCAGCTCGTCCTCGCATCGCAGTCGGTCAACAAGGAGAACATCGACTACAGCGCGCTCGAGTGGTACCGGGTGCCGATGTCTACTGGCGACCCGCACGTCGCGGGCCCGTATGTCGATTACCTCTGCAGCGACGAGTACACGATCACCATCGCCGCCCCGGCGGAGGTCGACGGGGCGAGGATCGGGGTCGCCGGCCTCGATCTGCTCGTCTCCGCGGTCGAGCGCGACCTCACACCGAGATTCGCCGCGCTCGGGCACGAGGTGACTCTGACGAACGGTGTCGGACGGGTGGTGGTCTCCACCGATCCGAGGTGCGCCACCGGCGACTCGATACGCGGCAGCCGCCTCGAAGGCCTCCCCCGAGTCGCCTGCGAAGGCGTAGCGCTCGACGTCATCGTCGAGATGAGCTGACCGGGATTTCAGAACTCTCTTGACACCCCGAGCACACGGGTGCACCCTGATTACAGATCAACTCAGCGCCCGGGCGTCATGCAGGCATCGCCGCAGCTCCGGGCGCTGAGTCTTGCTCCGGGAAGCTCCTCGAGCCGGTCCGTGCTGGGTCAGTACGCGAGCAGCGCCGCTCTCGTCGCCCTGGTGCGGATGAGCAGCGCCCTCTCGTCGTCGGCGACGAGAGGATCGCGTCCGCTGATCGCACGCTGGCGGACGGCGGCGAGGGCCGTCGCATCCCTGATGAACTCCCGCATCAGCGGTCGACGATCCCCACGCAGCGAAGCCGCCCACCGCAGTCCGGTCTTGCGGCCGGCGGGAGTCGCGAGCATCGTCACCTCCTCCGGCGTGAACCATCCGGCGGCGGCGTAATCCCCGAGCCGCAGCCGTGTGAGCCGGGACTCCTCCCGGCGCAGCGCGATGATCGCGAGGATGAAGCCGATGAACAGGGGCACCTGCAGGGTGAAGTACAGGACGTAGAAGTCCGCCACGAAACTCGAGCCGTTCCAGAAGGCGTGCAGCAGGATGGCACCGAGCATCCCGAGCAGGCCGATCCCGAGCGCGGCACCTGCCGAGGCGTGGCGCCGGGCAGCGAGACCGATCGCGTAGCCGGTGAGCGCCGTGAACATCGCGTGGGCGAACGGCGACATCAGTCCCCGCAGGACGAATGTGATCGTGAGCTGCTCGCCGCCGCCCTCGATGAGGCTGATCGCGAAGTACTGGATGTTCTCGGTGAAAGCGAAGCCGGCGCCGACGAGGGCGCCGTAGACGACCCCGTCGACCGGGCCGTCGAAGGCACGGCGCGACCGAGAGATAGATGAGGAAGACGCCCAGGCCCTTCCAGAACTCCTCCACGATCGGAGCCTGGATGATGGCGGCCACCGCCTCGGAGCGGAGACCGAAGAGCAGCGTGATCGCGATGTCGAGCAGCAGGGTGAGGCCGATCGCGGCGATCGCTCCCCAGGCGACGGCGAAGAACAGGACGCGCTTCGGCTCAGGCTCCCACCGGTCGATCAGCCGCACCCCGAGCAGGACGATGATCAGGGGAATGAGCGCCAGCACCATCCCGATGCCGGAAGCGAGTGCGCCCAGGGCCCAGACGAAGTAACCGATCAGCGCGATCAGCAGGAAGCCGAGCGCGCCGAAGAGCCAGATCGAGACGGTGCGCCCCTTCTTCGCGGGGACCGGCAGGCTGGGCAGCGAGGGCGCCGGCGACGGCGCCACAGGCGCGGGCGGCGAGTAATGGGTCGGCTGCGCGAGCGCCGATCCGAATTCCGGTTGCTGCGAGAACTGCGGCGGGATGTAGGGCGACTGGGAGTACTGCTGCGCCGAGTACTGCGGCGCCGGCGGCGACGATTGCGCAGGCGGTGGCGTGTACGGCGAGGGCTGCTGCGGCTGGGACGGTCCTCCGGAACTCATAGCCAAAGCATATGGGGCACAAGCATTGCGCTCGCGGTCTGGTGAAGTCCTCCAGAAAGATCGAGCCTGTCACCGGTAGCGTAGAGATATGCGGTTCGCTCATCTGCGCCGTGCCGATTCCTCCCACGTTGCTCTCGCAGTGGTGGAAGACGCCGACGCCATCCTCGTCTCCGATCTCCTCACCGACGCGCCTGCGACTCTGCAGGACCTCATCGAAGGCGGTGCCGACGCGCTCGACGCGATCCGGCGCGCTCTCGCCGCAGGCGCCGCACCGCGGCATCCGCTCGGCGACTTCGGCTACGCGTCGGCCGTTATCGCTCCCCCCGCCGTACTCGCCGTCGGGCTGAACTACGCCGCGCACTCGAGCGAGCTCGGCCTGAAGACCGACAGTGCGCCGACCGTCTTCACCCTGTGGCCGAACTCGCTCGCCGGACACGAGGAGACGACCTCCTGGCCGCGATCGCTGAGCGAATCCGTCGACTACGAAGCCGAACTCGGGGTGCTCATCGGCACGCCGGCGAAGGACGTGCCGGCCGACGAGGCGCTGTCGCACGTCTGGGGGTACACGGTCGTCAACGACATCACCGCCCGCGACATCCAGTTCTCCGAGGCGCAGTGGTCGCGATGCAAGTCGTTCGACGGCTTCACCCCGACCGGTCCGTTCGCGGTCACCGCCGACGAGATCGCCGATCCGCAGGATCTGCACATCTGGACGATCGTCGACGGCCACACCGTTCAGGACGCCTCCACCGGTCAGATGGTCCGCTCCGTGGCGACGCTGATCGCCCACCTGTCGCAGTCGCTCACGCTGCTGCCGGGCACGCTGATCTCCACCGGCAGCCCCGGGGGCGCCGGGTACTCGCGCGACCCGCAGATCTTCCTTCGTGATCGTTCCACGGTGACCGTGGGCATCGACGGTATCGGCGAACTCACCACGCACTGCCGCATCCTCAGCTGAAGCGGGCCGGCGCTCGGCCGTCCCGGGAACGGCGAAGGACGGATGCCGCGGCATCCGTCCTTCGCCGTCAGCGGGCTCAAATCTCGGTGAGGTCCTCCGCCGCGATGATCGGGATCGCCGCCGTCACGGCTTCGAGTCCGGAGAGCCGCGCGGGCGAGAGCTGCTTGACGACTTCCTCACGCGACATGAGACCTGCTTCGACGACGAGGTCGGCGACGTTGCGGTTCGTCAGCAGCGCGGCCTTCGCGAGAGCGGCGGATGCCGCGTAGCCGATGAACGGCGTCAGCGCGGTGATGACACCGACCGATGCGCCGACCATCGCGCCGAGACGGTCGCGGTTGGCCGTGATGCCGTCGACGCAGTTGACGCGCAGCGTCCACATCGCCTGACGCATCCAGGTGATCGACTGGAAGATGGAGTGGGCGATGACCGGTTCGAAGGCGTTGAGCTGCAGCTGGCCGCCCTCGACCGCCATGGTGACGGTCATATCGGCGCCGACCACGGCGAATGCCACCTGGTTGACGACTTCGGGGATGACGGGGTTCACCTTGCCCGGCATGATGCTGGAACCGGCCTGCTTCGCCGGCAGGTTGATCTCGCCGAGACCCGCCTGAGGGCCGGAGGAGAGCAGGCGGAGGTCGTTGCAGATCTTGGACAGCTTGACCGCGTTGCGCTTCAGCGACGAGGAGAACGACATGAACGAACCCGTGTCGCTCGTCGACTCGACGAGGTCGGTGGCCGTCTCGAGGTCGAGGCCGCTGATCTCACGGAGGTGCTTGAGCACGACGGGCGCGTAGTCGATGTGGGTGGTGATTCCTGTGCCGATGGCGGTCGCGCCCATGTTGATCTCGAACATCAGCGACGCGTTCTCGCCGAGACGGCTGTGATCCTCGCCGAGGGTCGTGGCGAAACCGTGGAACTCCTGGCCGAGCGTCATCGGCACAGCGTCCTGCAGCTGGGTGCGACCGACCTTGAGGACGTCGTGGAACTCCACGGCCTTCCCGAGGAACGACCGGCGGAGGAGGTCGAGTTCGTCCAGCAGAGACTGCAGCGTCAGCGACAGGCCGATCTTCACGGCGGTCGGGTACACGTCGTTGGTGGACTGGCTGCGGTTGGTGTGGTCGATCGGCGAGAGGAAGGCGTAGTCGCCCTTCTCGCGGCCGGCCATCTCGAGCGCGATGTTGGTGATGACCTCGTTCGCGTTCATGTTCGTCGAGGTGCCGGCACCGCCCTGGATCACGCCGACGGTGAACTGGTCGTGGAACTCGCCGTCGATGACGCGCTGCGCCGCGCGGTCGATGAGGTCGGCCCGCTCGGGGTCGAGGACGCCGATCTCCCGGTTCGCCCGCGCGCTGGCCTGCTTGACCATCGCGAGGGCCCTCACCAGGTCGGGGTAGACCGAGATCGGACGCTTGGTGATCGGGAAGTTCGCATCGGCACGGGCGGTGTGGATCCCCCAGTACGCGTCGACGGGGATCTCCATGCTGCCGAGGGAATCGGTCTCGGTGCGGGTCAGGGCAGGCGCGGCAGAGGCCATGTCACATCCTTGTGGGTGGTGGCGGGTGAGAGAAGTTCGGGGGATGCTTCCAGTCTATGCCGCTCGGCTGGCCGGTCTTGCGGGAGAACGCCTCGAACCGCTGGGCGGGCGTCAGTCTCGCCATCTTCTCCAGCCATGCCTCGGAGAAGTAGTCGCCGGTGGGAGCATCCGTGACCGGCACCACCGTGTGCGTGATCGTGTCGGGGCGCACGTGCACCAGCTGGAACGACTGCGCGGCATCCATTCCGTTGACGTCGGACGCGGGGAGCGCGACGTTCATCGTGTAACAGGTGGCGGACGCGACGCTCACCGGTACCCCGGCGAAGGTGCCGTGAGCCGAGTAGTGCAGATGGCCGGCGAGGATGCCTCGGACGTCGCTGCTCCCGGATCACCTCGGCGAGCGCGTCCTGATGCTGGAGCTCGAGGATGTCGAAGAGCGGGACGTGACTGGGCAGCGGTGGGTGATGCATCGCCAGCAGCGTCCCGTGCCGCGCCGGCTCCCGGAGCTGCCCGGCGAGCCACTCCAGCTGCGCCGCGTCGAGGTCGCCGTGGTGCCAGCCGGGCACGCTCGTGTCCAGGGCGATCAACCGCAGCCCGTCGAGGTCCCAGACGCCGGTGACCGGCTCCTCGGTGGGGGCGAGCTCCAGGAGGCCCTGTCGCAGGGCCGGGCGCTCATCATGGTTGCCTGCGACCCAGACGACGACCGCGCCGAGCTCGGCCGCGACCGGCTCGACGGCATCGCGCAGACGACGATAGGCCTCGGGCTCGCCCAGATCGGCGAGGTCGCCGGTGATCACGATCGCTGCGGGGTTCGGGTGGACCGCTTTGATCGCTTCGAGAGTTCGTGCGAAGTTGGCCTCGACGTCGTACCGGCCGGCGAGTCGGGCTCCGCCGGCGAGGAAATGCGGGTCGCTGACGTGGATGATCACGTGGGATGCAGGCTCGTGACGACCGAAGACATGGGGCTTCTTCGCGAGATGGACCATGGCATCAGCCTAGGACCGCTGCGCCGCGCCTGCGAGACCACGCCAGCTGTAGTGACGACGATAGGATGCCGACCATGGCCAAGAACGAGACCCGACGGCGCAGCATCGCCGATGCCGGACTTGCGGTGCTCGCGCGTGAGGGTTCCCGCGGACTGACGCACCGGGCAGTGGACGACGCAGCAGGCGTGCCGACCGGCACCACATCGAACTACTTCCGGAGCCGCGACGCGCTCATCGCGGGACTGGTCGAGCGGATCGGTGAGCGCCTCGGTCCCACGCCGGAAGACCTCGCCCGGCTGGCCGCCGCCGAACCGGGCCCTGCACTGTTCGCCGATTACATCCGGGACATCGTGCGGCGACTGCTGTCCGACCGCGATGTGACGATCGCGCTGTTCGAGCTCCGCCTGGAGAGCAGCCGCCGGCCGGAGGTGGGCGCTGTGCTCGGCGCCTGGCAGCGATCGGGTCTCGATGCCGATGTGGATTTCAACGAACGCGGCAGGGCTTCCCGGAGGGCGACGCGAGATCGCGCTGTTCCACTACGCCATCGACGGGCTCCTGCTCGACCGCCTGACGACACCGATCGATCCGGAGACCTCGACGGACACGGTGATCGACGATCTCGTCGCCGGCCTGCTCGGCGCAGGCTGACGTCCCTCAGTGCCCGACGACGATGATCAGAATGCCGCTGATCACCGCGACGGCGCAGAGGGCGAAGCATCCGTAAGCACCGAGGAGCGAGAGGCGCTTCTGGGCCGTCGTGAGCGGACTCTTCTTGGCGGCTTTCGCGGCCTGCTTGGCGGCACGCTTGAGCTCCTTCTCGGTGATCACGGTGATCGCGTCGGTGAACTCGGCCGGGCTCACCACCGGGGCATGCCCGCTGCGCACCAGCAGGCGCAGGCCCAGCGGCGTAGAAGGTGACGATGGCCGCGGAACCGACGAGCGCCGCCACGAACACCTGGACGAAGGCCAGCCAGTTGATCACTTCGACTCCTCGTTCCTGCCGGCCGCGTCAGCATCGTCCTGGCGTGCGGTCGACGGGGTTCCGGCCTTCGCGGCGACCTTCGCCTTCTTCGCGGCCGATTTCGCCTGCTCCCGCGCCTGCGCCCTCGCCTTGGCCTCGGCTTTGGCCAGGTCGAGGCGCAGCTGGCGCCGGGTCGGCGGCGGCGCGTCGGGAAGGTCGACCGCCAGCCCCGACTCGGCGACGTCGCTCATGGCGTTGGCGTGGGTGACCGCGTTACGACGGGAGCGCAGGAAGAGGGAGATGATGATCGTCACGGCGAGCACGGCGTCGATCGCGACACCCCAGTTGCCCAGCCACTGCACCAGCAGCGCGGCCAGCCCGCCGACGGCTCCGGCGGCCGGAAGCGTGAGCAGCCAGCCGATGCCGATGCGCCCGGCGGTCCGCCAGCGCACGGTGGAACCACGGCGGCCGAGGCCGGACCCGATGACGGATCCCGAGGCGACCTGCGTCGTGGACAACGCGAAACCGAGGGCGCTGGAAGCGAGGATGGTGGCCGCTGTCGAGCTCTCCGCGGCGAACCCCTGTGCGGGCTTGACGTCGGTGAGCCCCCTGCCCAGCGTCCGGATGATCCGCCAGCCGCCCAGATACGTGCCGAGGGCGATCGTGAAGGCGCAGGCGACGATGACCCAGAACTCCGGCTCGTGGTGCGCGTCCGACTGCCACCCGATGGTGATGAGGGCGAGCGTGATGATGCCCATGGTCTTCTGCGCATCGTTCGTGCCGTGCGCGAGGGCGACGAGGGAGGACGTGAAGATCTGCCCCCAGCGGAAGCCGTCGCGGCCATCGGGCTTGCCGTCGTAGCGTCGCGTGATCGAGTAGGCGATCTTGGTGGCGATGAAGGCGATGAGACCCGCCGTGAGCGGCGCGATGAGCGCCGGCAGGATGATCTTCGACAGCACGATGCCGAAGTCGATCCCGGTGAATCCGACGCCGACCAGGGTCGCACCGATCAGGCCGCCGAACAGCGCGTGCGACGAGCTCGACGGCAGGCCGAGCAGCCAGGTGAGCATGTTCCAGGTGATCGCGCCGATCAGACCGGCGAAGATCAGAGGCAGGAACACCTCGGCGCCCATCTCGCGGATCGCGTCTTCACGGACGATGCCGCCCGACACGGTCTTGGCGACCTCGGTCGACAGGAACGCACCGACGAGGTTGAGGACGGCTGCGAGGAGAACAGCGGTCTTGGGCTTGAGAGCACCCGTCGCGATGGGCGTCGCCATCGCGTTCGCGGTGTCGTGGAAGCCATTGGTGAAGTCGAAGAAGAGTGCCAGTGCAATTACCAGCACAACGATGAGGGCTGCGGTTTCCACCGTACGCTTTCGGTCGTTTCGAGGAAGAGGGAGGTGTCGACGTGATCGACGTGATGAACGAAGAGTTCACCGTGGGTTTGACTTCCGTTAACCGGCCCCGGTCGATCCTCCCACCCTCCCCCGCGCCGGTCAACTTGACCTGGGATAGCGTGGAGCGGTGACCAACGCTCCGATCGCAGACCGCCGCTCGCACATCCGAACCCACCACGGCCACACCTTCGACGATCCCGTACGAGTGGTTGCGCGAGAAGGAGTCGCCGGAGGTCGTCGCCCACCTCGAAGCCGAGAACGCGCACACGGATGCCGAGACCGCGCATCTCGCAGATCTCCGGGAGACGCTCTTCCAGGAGATCAAGGGCCGCGTGCAGGAGACCGACCTGTCTGTGCCCACCCGACGCGGCGACTGGTGGTACTACAGCCGCACCGAGGAGGGCGCCCAGTACGGCATCCACTGCCGCGCCGCCGCGGCCGCAGACGACTGGACTCCCCCGCACCTCGAACCCGGACTGGCGGTACCGGGCGAAGAAGTGCTGCTCGACGGCAATGCGGAGGCCGAGGGGCACGAGTTCTTCTCGCTGGGTTCGTTCGCCGTGTCGGATGACGCGACCCGGCTGCTCTGGTCCACCGACTTCGAGGGCGACGAGCGTTACACCGTCCACGTGCGCGACCTCGTCACGGGCGAGCAGTTCGCCGATGAGATCCCGAACACCGGTGGCGCCTTCTTCACCCCGGACGGGACCGGCATCCTTTACACGACACTCGACGACTCATGGCGGCCGGATACGCTGTGGTTGCATCGCATCGGCACTGCGGTCGACGACGATGTGAAGCTCTTCCACGAGACCGACGAGCGGTTCTGGCTGGGAGCGGGCATCACCCGCAGCCGCCGCTATCTGGTCATCGCCGTGGGCTCCAGCGTCACCAGCGAAGAGCGCCTCGTCGATCTGAGCGGCCCGATCACCGCCGAACCGCAACTGGTATGGCCACGTAGCGAGGGTGTGGAGTACTCGCTCGAGCATGCCGTCGTCGACGGTGAGGATCGCCTGTTCATCCTGCACAACGACGGCGCCCTCGATTTCGAGCTGGTCTCCGTGCCGGCATCGGCCCCGCAGGGTGAGCGTCGCGTAATCGTCGCCCACGAGTCCGGTCGCCGATTGCTCGGCGTGGACGCGTTCCGCGATTTCGCCACGGTGGAGTACCGCAGCGAAGGTCTGGAGCGCGTCGGCCTGCTCGACTATGCGACGGACGCCGTCGAGGAGCTGTCGTTCGACGAGCCGCTGTACTCGGCCGGGGTCAGCGGCAACCCCGAATGGCACTCGCCGTTCCTGCGCCTGGGATACGCCTCGTTCGTGACACCCGGCACCGTCTACGACCTCGACCTGGCCACCCGCGAACTGGTGCTGCGCAAGCAGCAGCCGGTGCTCGGCGGCTACGACGCGGCAGAGTACGGCCAGAAGCGCGAGTGGGCCGTGGCCTCCGACGGGACACGGGTGCCGATCTCGCTGGTCTGGAAGCGATCGTTCGGCGAGCCGGGCGCCGCGTCGCGGCCACTGCACCTCTACGGCTACGGCTCGTATGAGCACTCCATCGATCCCGGGTTCTCGGTGGCGCGTCTCTCCGAGCTCGACCGCGGCGTGATCTTCGCCGTGGCGCACGTGCGCGGTGGTGGCGAGATGGGCCGGCATTGGTACGAGGACGGAAAGAAGCTGTTCAAGCGCAACACGTTCACGGATTTCGTCGCGTGCGCGGAGCACCTGATCTCGACCGGGGTCACCACCGCGGACCGAATGGTCGCCGAGGGGGGCAGCGCCGGCGGGCTGCTCATGGGCGCGGTCGCGAACCTCGCACCGGACAAGTTCGCCGGCATCCTGGCATCCGTCCCGTTCGTCGACGCATTGACCTCGATCCTCGACCCTTCCCTCCCCCTCACCGTGATCGAGTGGGACGAGTGGGGCGACCCGCTGCACGATGCCGACGTCTACGAGTACATGCGGTCGTACGCCCCCTACGAGAACGTGCGATCGGACGCGGCATACCCCCGGATCCTCGCGGTGACCTCCCTCAACGACACGCGCGTGCTGTACGTGGAACCGGCCAAGTGGGTCGCCGCGCTGCGCGTCGCGGGAGCATCCGATGTCCTGCTGAAGTGCGAGATGGTCGCCGGGCATGGCGGCGTCAGCGGGCGCTACAACTCCTGGAAGGAACGGGCGTTCGAACTGGCCTGGCTGCTCGACACCCTCGGCCTCGCAAAGGCCTGAGCGCGCTGCACCAGATCAGGACGACCGCCCGAAATCAGGATAGATCCGCGTGAAGCGTCCTGAACTCGGGAAGTCGTCCTGATTCGGGCTGCGGTGACTTCTCCTCCACAGATCGCCCGACCGGCTGTTCGCGTACACATTTCGCCCGATGTGACCCGCACTGACATGAGTTCGCGCAGAGTGTACGGATGCTACTCAGGGAATGGCTCCGCGCCCGCGATGGCGCTGCGCACTCGTCAGCCATCTACGCGGCCGGATTCAGCAAGCATGCGATAGCAGCAGGAGTTCGATCAGGACGGATGCTGCGAGTCCGCCGGTCCTGGATCGCGCTGCGCGAGTGCGATCCGACGATACTGGCCGCGATCGGCGTCGGCGGGCGCCTCACGTGCATCAGTGCTGCTCGAAGACTGGGTCTCTGGGTTCCCCCGCACGATCGCATACACGTCGCCGTTCTGCCGGGCGCAGCCCGGATCAAGACCGAGGGACTACGCGTGCATTGGTCGACAGGCCCGACGCCTGCTGCTCGCGCCGTCGTCGATCCTCTGATCAATGTGCTCCACCACGTGGCGCGCTGCCAGGAGCCGGCTCACGCCCTGGCGATCTGGGAATCGGCACTCAACAAGAAGCTCGTGGACTCCGCGGTGCTCGAGCGCATTGAGTGGCACAGTGATCGCGCGAAGCGCCTCGTTGCGCTCTGCACCGACCTGTCCGACTCGGGGCTGGAGTCCCATTTCGTCTGCCTGATGCGCGCCATCGGGGTCCCTGTCCGTCAGCAGGTGTGGCTCGACGGGCACCCCGTCGATGCGCTGATCGGCGATCGCCTCGTCGTCCAGCTGGACGGCTTCGCGCACCACAGCACCCCGGCCGATCGCCGTCGTGACATCGAAGCCGACGCCCGACTGCGCCTGCGCGGCTACACGGTGTTCCGCTTCGACTACCACCAGGTGCTGTTTCAGCCGGACATGATTCAGAACATCATCCGAGCGGCGATAGCACAGGGCCTTCACCGCGCTGCGTGACGGCATCCGTACACCCGAGATCAGGACGACCGCCCGAGATCAGGAGGAATCCGCGTGGGGCGTCCTGATCTGGGGGCATTCTCCTGATCTCGGGATGCGGCAGCCCCCGGCCAGCGTGAGATCAGCCGAAGAGCGCTGCGGCTTCGTCGTAGCGGTACCGCGGAACGGTGTTCAGCTCGCCGAGCGCCTCGGCGAACGGAACGCGGACGATGTCGGTGCCGCGCATGGCCACCATCTGGCCCCATGACTCTTCGACGAGGGCGTCGGCAGCGTGCAGCCCGAGCCGGGTCGCGAGCACGCGATCGAATGCCGAGGGCGAACCGCCGCGCTGGATGTGGCCGAGCACCGTTGAGCGCGTCTCGATTCCGGTGAGGCGCTCGATCTCAGGCGCGAGGACCTCGCTGATGCCACCCAGACGCGGGCGATTGAACGCATCCAGGCCCTTGTCGCTGTATGCCTCGTCCATGCCCGTGAGTGTGAAGCCCTCGGAGACGACGACGAGCGGAGCCCTGCCGCGATCGAAAGCACTGGTGACCAGGGCAGCGACCTCATCGATCGACATCGGCACCTCAGGGATGCAGATCGCATGGGCGCCCGCAGCCATTCCCGCGTGCAACGCGATCCAGCCGACATGGCGGCCCATCACCTCGGCGACCATGCACCGCTGGTGCGAGTCGCCGGTCGTGCGCAACCGGTCCATGGCGTCGGTGGCGATGTTCACCGCGGTGTCGAAGCCGAACGAGTAGTCAGTGGCGCGCAGATCGTTGTCGATGGTCTTCGGGACCCCGATCACGTTGATGCCGTCCTTGGACAGACGGTCGGCCGCCGCCAGTGTGCCCTCGCCGCCGATCGCGATGATGCCGTCGATCTTGTGGCCGTACAGGGTCTTCGCGATGTTCTCGGCGCCGCCGCGCGCCCCTTCGTAGGGGTTCGTGCGGCTCGTGCCCAGGATCGTTCCGCCGACCTTGGACAGCCCCTTCACCTCGTGACGCGTGAGCGGGAAGAAGTCACCGTCGACGACGCCGCGCCATCCGTTGCGGATGCCGACGAACTCGATGTCGTACGTTGTCGTGCCTTTGAGGACGATGCCTCGAATGACCGCGTTGAGTCCGGGGCAGTCGCCGCCGCTCGTCAGGATGCCGATCTTCATGCTGCTGCCTTCTGACTTCGGGAAAAGGGAAAGAGGCGACGCTGCCTGCCTCGACACTAGCGCCGAAGCACCACCGGGCGCCATTCGAGGCACGCGAAAACACCGGATCTTGACAGGCCATTTCGGCCGAATCGCAGATCTTCCATCGAAGTGGATTTCCGACGTCCGTCCGCCCCTCAAGAAGCGCGTTTCTTAACGCGCTTCTCGAGGTCCGGATCAGGAACCGTTGAGCGCCTGCCGCAGCAGATGCATGAGCGCCGCCAGCTGCACAGGCTCGGCTGCGGAGTCGTCGACGACTTCGCCGTCGAGCGCACGCGCGGCGAGACCCTGCTTCTGATCGATCAGCTCCGCGATCTTGGTGTCGATCGTGTGCGCAGCGATGATCCGCCATGCGGTGACCGGCTCATCCTGACCGATGCGATGCACGCGATCGATCGCCTGCGTCTGCTCCGCGGCGGTCCAGCTGAGCTCGGCGAGCACCACGTTCGAGGCCGCCTGCAGGTTGAGGCCGACGCCGGCCGCGGTGAGCGAGCAGACCGCGATGCCGACGGACGGATCGCCGTTGAAGTCGTCGATCGCCTGCTGACGCGCGGTCGACGTCTGGTCGCCTCGGATCGAGACCGAGCGGATGCCGGCGGAAGCGAAGTGCGCCTCCGCGCGGTCCATCACGTCGATGTGCTTCGCGAAGAACACGACCTTGCCCACCGAGCGCTGCAGCTGCGCCGCGTAGTCGGCTGCGAGCTGGGCCTTCGCCTGGCCGATCCGGCGCACCATCGTGAAGACGTTGTCTCCGCCGGTGCCGGCCGCCTTCGACTCCTCGAGCTCGTTGTTGGCCACCAGACGGACGATGTCGTCGTCGATCTCGCCCGGCGTGCCCGTCCACAGGCTCTTCGACCCGGACGAGGAACGGGCATCGACGATGCGGCGGTACTTCGCCGCCAACCGCTCGCCCAGTTCGCGCTCGGCTTGGCGGATGCTGCGTCCGAACTCGTCGTCCAGCTGCACGGGGAGGTCCGCGATGAGCTTGTCCGGAAGGTCGGCCGCGACGTCCTTCTTCTTGCGACGGACGATGCCCATCGAGATCACCGCTTCGCGGGCCTCCGGGTAGAAGGCCTTGTCCGCGGGGGTGAGCCCCGTGGCGTCCAGCTTCTCCATGAGTTCCGGGCCGGGCTTCTCGCCGGTGGTCCACCCGAGGAATCGCCAGATCGCGTCGAAGTCCTCGACGTCGTTGATCAGCGGTGTTCCGGTGAGAGCAAGCATCAGCGGGTTGCCGCCGGGAGTGTGCTCGCGCACCCGGGAGGCCAGCGCCAGCACGTTCTGCGAACGCTGCGAGGAGAGGTTCTTGATGAAGTGCGCCTCGTCGACGACCATGCCCCGCAGGCCGAGCGAGCCGAGCCAGGACAGATGCCGGTCCAGGATCTCGTAGTTCACGATGAAGACGTCGGCGAAAGCGTCGATGTCGTCGCCGTCGCCCTGGATGACGGTGGCGCGCCGATTGGGCGTCCACCGCTCCACCTCACGCGCCCAGTTCATCTTCACGACGTTCGGCACCACCGCAAGCAGCGGGTAGGCACCGGCGACGGAGGCCGCGAGGGCCGACTGCGCGGTCTTGCCGAGTCCGGGTTCGTCGGCGAGGAGGAAGCTGCGATGCCCCGCCCGCACCTCTTCGAGGAAGCGGGCCTGGTGCACCATGACCTCGAGGCCCTTGGGAGACACGTGGTCGAACTCGGGCGCCGGGGGCAGGTCCATGCTCGCCACGGCTCCGCCCGCTCCGGTCTCGAACGACTTGTAGAGCGGCCCCATCAGCTCCCAGCCGTCGAGCCGGCGGCGCGGTGTCGTCGCCGCCCTCGGGGTGAGGTCGGGTTCGAGGAACGGGTTCGCGAGTTGACGGGCCTCGACGGACGCCGGGGTGACCTGGCGCTCGGCGATCCCGGCAGGCACCACGGGCGCCTGCACCGGGGCGATGTCGACGATGATGAGCTCTTCCGGCGCGAGCTCCGCACCCGACTCCAGGAGCCAGTCGCGCCGCATCCGCTTCGCCACCGGGGAGGTGGCCTGATCCGCTTCGAGCAATTGGATGAGCGACGTGTCGCGCGCCGCGGTCTTGGCGAGGATCGTCGCGACCCCGTCCAGTCGCTTCAGCAGTTCGGCGCGTGCCGGATCGCCGAGCTCGGCATCCGCCTTCACCCTGGCGCGCTCCTCACGCACCAGGAACGCGATCACCTGGAACTTCACCCGGTTCGTCGGGCCCAGCTTGCCGCGCTGCGACTTCGCCTCGATCTCGCGCACTTTGCGCGCGAGAATCGGGATGAGGGGGGCGTCTTCGTCGCGACGGGACGTCTTCTTGCGCCGCGTGGCGGCGGTTGCCGTGGTCGGCATGCTCCTCCTGAGCGTGAATGCCGAGGCTCCCCGAGGGCGCCTGAGCCGTTCTCGATGTCCGCGTGTGGCGTGTGCCAGGACCGTACGAACAGTAGATCTCGTTCCCGCCGACGCACGACTGACGCGCGAGGTTCGCCGGGAACGATCGACAGTCTACGCCAGAATCGCCGCGAGACGACGAGCCACGGCGCAAATCACGCCGGGTCGGCCAGTAGCGCTTCGGCCTCGGCGACGTCGGTGGCCATCTGCTCCTTGAGCTTGTCGATGCCTTCGAACGCGACCATCCCCCGCAGGCGCTGGACGAACTCGACGCTCACATCGTGCCCGTACAGATCGAGATCGGTCTCGCCGAGCACATGCGCCTCCACCTGGCGGACGAGGACGTCGTCGAAGGTGGGGTTCGTCCCCACCGAGATCGCAGCCCGATGGCGGATCCCGGTGTCGTGGTCGACGAGCCAGCCGGCGTAGACGCCGTCGGCGGGCACGAAGGCGTCGACGATGGCGGAGAGGTTCGCGGTCGGGAATCCGAGTTCGCGGCCACGCTTCAGCCCGTGCACGACCTCGCCGCGCACGTCGACGTTGCGGCCGAGGACGAGCGAGGCGGTCGCGACGTCTCCCTCGATGAGCAGTTCGCGGATCCAGGTGGACGACACCCGGCGATCGGAACCCGGGAGGTAGACATCGTCGACGACGCCGACGGAGAAGCCGTGCTGCGGGCCGAGAGCGCGCAGCAGTGCGGGGTCGCCGGCCCCGCCTCGACCGAAGCGGAAGTCCTCGCCGACGAGCACCGTCGAGACGTGGAGCGCCCCGACCAGGATGTCGACGACGAACTCCTCGGCGCTGCGCGCAGCCATCGCCTCGTCGAATGTGAGCAGGAGGGTCGCGTCGAGGTCGAGCTCGCCGAGAAGTTCGAGCTTGCGCTCGACGGTCACGACGTTCTCCGGGCAGCGATCCGGTCGCAGCACGGCAAGCGGGTTCCGGTCGAAGGTGACGGCGACGGCTCGGGCGCCGGATGCGGCGGCCTCCTCCTTCAGCCGGCGGATGACCGCGCGATGGCCGGCGTGCACGCCGTCGAACTTCCCGATCGCGACGACCGAGCGACCGAAGCCGGCCGGGATCTGCGCCGGGTCGCGGAAGACGATCACGCGGTCGTCTCCACGAGTTGCGGGGCCCCGACCGGACGGTGCGTCCGCAGCCACCAGATCCCGAACACGGGCAGTACCAGGGGGATGAACAGGTATCCGATCCCGAACAGGGACCAGACGGTCTCGTGCTGGAAGAGCTCCGGCATCAGGAGGCTGAGCGAACCGACGACGACCACGCCGGTGAGCTCGAAGACGATCGCCACCCAGGCGACGGCGTACCAGCCGCGCCGTCCGGCGAGCACCAGCGCGAGAGTCGCCAGGAGATAGACGACGGCCGCGACCGCGGACAACGTGTAGGCGAGCGGCGCCTCATCGAAGCGGCGGATGATCTGCACCACGCTCCGGCCGGTCGCGGCGAGCGCCATCACGGCGTAGACGATCACGAGGACACGGCCGACACCGGTCATCCGAGGGGTGGGAACGGAGGAGCTCATAGCGCATTCCATCCTAGATGCGCAGGGACGGGCCGGACTCCCCGAACGGCACCCCGAACGGGAGCAGTCTTCTCAGGCGATCTGGATCGCCCAGATGACCTGCATGCGCCAGAGCATGATCGCGATGGCAAGGCCCGCGACACCGAGGATCACGGTGCTCCAGCGGCTGCGCTCCATCAACGCCCACAACACTGCCCCGACCGGCAACAGCACCGCGGAGACGAGGTACACCCAGTACTCCAGCAGATCACCGGTGGGCGGGTTCCCGGCCAGGGGCGCGATGATCGCGACGACCACCTGGACGACGAGGAGCAACTCCACGAGGGCGAGGGCGCCGACCGAGAAGTCGCTGGGGCGGCGACCGACGAGGCCGGCCACGATGCAGAAGATGCCGGCGGCGACCGCCACGGCGACCTGGGCGACGGTGAACCAGAGGATCACGAGGCCGCCTCGGGCATGTTCATGGCGCTCTTGAGGTCGTCGCCGCGTTTCTCGACGATGCCCACGAGTGCCCCGTCCGGATCGATGGCTGCCGCGAGCGCACCGGTGAGCCGTGATGCCTGACCCGCGAGCCGCTTGCCGTGTCGCAGGTCGCGCGCGTCATCTGCCGTCACCGGGAGCGCCTCGAGGATTCGAGCCGCAGCATCGGCCGGGGTGAGGGTCGCAGCACCCTCGAGGTCGTCGATGCCGACGGCATCCGTGACGTCGAAGGAGCCCACTCTGGTGCGGCGCAGCGCGGTGAGGTGACCGCCCACGCCGAGGGATGCGCCGAGGTCGCGCGCCAGTGAGCGGATGTAGGTGCCGGAGGAGCAGTCGACGACGACATCGAGATCGAGGACTGCCGGAACCGGCACGCTCGGCGATCACGTCGAATCGGGAGACGACCACGTCACGGGCGGCGAGGACGACCTCCTCCCCCGCGCGCACCCTGTCGTAGGCGCGGCGTCCGTCGACCTTGATGGCGGAAACTGAGCTGGGCACTTGGGAGATTGCGCCGGTGAGCGCGGCGATGCCCTCGGCGATGCGCTCCGGGGTGACCGCACGCCAGGCCTCCCCGTCAGCCCGCGCGGTGATCTCGCCGTCCGCGTCGTCGGTCGACGTGGTCTGCCCGAGGCGGATCGTCGCCTCGTAGGTCTTGTCCGCGCCGACGATGTAGGTGAGGACCCGGGTGGCGCCTTCGATCCCGATCACGAGCAGTCCGGTGGCCATCGGGTCGAGCGTGCCGGCGTGCCCGACCTTGCGCGTGCCGAACGCCTTGCGGGTGCGCGCGACCGCGTCGTGGCTGGTGATGCCCGCGGGCTTGTCGACGAGGAGGATGCCGGGCGAGACCATCCTCCCAGCCTACCGAGGCGCCGCGGCTGGCTCGTTGCCGGCGCGAGCGCGCGGCGCGCTCTCCGTCATAGGCTGAACGGGTGCCCCTGTACCCGACGTCTCCGTCTGTTCGGCAGGCGCGGTTGTCGGATTGGTACCGGCTCAGCGCCCGCGATCTCCCGTGGCGGCGTGCCGCGTTCCACGAGCAGTTCGGGGCTTGGGGAACGCTGGTCAGCGAGTTCATGCTGCAGCAGACTCCGGTTGCCAGGGTGATTCCACATCTGGATGCCTGGCTGACGCGTTGGCCGACGCCGCGGGCCATGTCGGCCGCCACTCCGGCCGAGGTGGTGCAGCAGTGGGCCAACCTCGGTTATCCGCGCCGAGCCCTCTGGCTGCATGGCGCGGCGATCGAGATCACCGAGCGACATGACGGCGTGGTGCCCCGCGATGTCGACGCGCTGCTGGCGCTGTCCGGTATCGGCGACTACACGGCCCGAGCGGTCGCCGTCTTCGCTTACGGCGACCGGCACCCCGTCGTCGACACCAACACCCGCCGGGTGCTGGCGAGGGCGATCGAGGGAAAAAGACAGCCGTCGGCCGCGTCCCGGCGCGACCTCGCACTGATGGAATCGTTGCTGCCGGCGGCGGCCGCCGAGTCGGCGGTGTTCAACGCCGCAGCGATGGAGCTCGGCGCCACCGTGTGCACGGCCCGCGCACCGAAATGCGATCGGTGTCCGCTCATCGCCGACTGTGCCTGGGTGGCGGCCGGCAGGCCGGACACCCCCGACAGCCGAAGGCGGCAGGCCGCTTACGAGGGGTCGGACCGGCAGGCGCGTGGCGCTGTGCTCAGGATGCTCCGCGACGCGGCACCCGCAGCTGTGCCGTTGCCGTCGGTGATCCCGGACTGGCCGAACCCCCGGCAGCGCGACAGGGCGATCGACTCCCTCATCGCTGACGGCCTCGCCGAGGCATCCGAACTCCTGCTCTCGCTGCCGCGCTGATCGGGAGATCGCGCGGCGCGTCTCAGAGATGCCGGCTGGTGCGGTGTGCGAGCACCGTCAGTTCCACCCTGCTGCGGACGTCGAGCTTCGAGAACACGCGCCCGAGGTGCACCTCGACCGTGCGGACCGACACGATCAGCCGTTCGGCGATGTCTCTGTTCGGCGCTCCCCCGACGACGAGCATCGCGACCTCGAGTTCCCGTGACGTGAGCAACGACTCCCACGCGTGCCGGCACGATGCGAGCAGATCGGGCGACTCCTCCGGAGGGCCTTTCTGTGCCTGGAAGAGCGCAAGACGTCTGTCGATGGATGCCGCCCATGCCGCGGCACCGGCGTCGGCGAAGAGGCTCCGCGCCGTCTGCAGGTACCGTCGGGCCGTCGCGTGGTCGTCCCGGATCATGGAATGAACGCCGAGCATCGCCTCCACACTCGCTCGCGAGAACGGCGAGCGCAGCATCCGAGCCTCGGCATGCACCGCGGCGAACTCGCTGCGCCATCTGCCGTCGGCGGCCGCGCTCACACGCCGGCGGAGTTCCCGCGCCAGCGACTGCTCGAGAGGCTCGACACGTCGGCGATCATCGTCGCGCTCTCCCCCTGCAGGGGAGACCTCATCCAGACCAGGAACGCCGAGCGCCGCCTCGGGAGCGCCGCGATCCTGCCAGAGCTGCAGGGAGGCGGCGGCCTTCGCGAACGCTCCATCGAGGTACGCCTCGATGCCGCTATCCACCAGGCGATCGACGCGAAGTCCCGGCGGGAGCGCCGCGGTCAGTGATCGCGCGAACGGGCCGAGCGTGCCGAGGACGGCGAGGTCGAGGCGACGAGCGAGCACCACGGCGAGTCCGGCGAACGGCATCGCGACGGGAGCGGCGATCGACCCGGTGATCAGACGCTCCCTGGCCAGGGAGATGTCTCCGCGCCACACCAGGAGCAACGTCTCGGCCACCTCGCGATAGGCGCGCACGAGCGGGCTGTGCTCGAAGCCGGCGACGAACGGGTCGGCCTCTCCGCCCATCGTGCCGTCGCCGTTCGCCAGCGTGCGGAGCCCACCGTCGATGTCGCCGTCCAGGGCGGCACGCAGAGCTGCGAGCACGCTGCCGGAGACGGGACCGGATCCTTCGACGGCGATCGTCTCCTGCTCCCCGGTCAGCAGCCAGCTCAGAGCGACGACAGGGTCCCGCAGTTCCCGCTCCGCGCCGACCCGCGCGCATCCTTCGCGCAGCGCATCGAGCCAGGTGCGCATCCCGCCACGGTCTCCGCGTTCGGCGCAGAGCACGGCAGCGAGTGCCGCCGCCCTCGTCCAGGAGTACCAGTCGTCGTGGTCATCCGTCCGCGGGCGGAGCGCCGCCGGATCGATGTCGGGCACGTCGCCATGGATATGCGCCAATGCGACGATGAGCCCGCCGAGTCCTTGGAGCCGGCAGCGCTCGGCACCCTCGGGAAAGAGGTCACCCAGCCACTCGCCCGCCTCGGCGGCGTAACCTGCGCCGATGGCCGCGGCGCCTGCGACGAGACGCGCCTCGTCGCGTTCGACTCCGACGGCATGCTCGGCCGCTTCAGCAGCGACAAGAAGGGCGCGATCGGTATCACCGGCTTCGGAGAGCTCTCGCGCGATCGGGATCAGTTCGGATGCCGTCGCGGGGTCCCCGTGGAGCGAGGACCTCGCCCGATGCCAGTCAGCACTCACCCGATCGCCCCTGCGGCGGAAGACGGTCTCCAGTCGCTCGTGCACCTGCACCTGCACGGCGGCCGCGGTCGTCTCCCGCAGCCAGATCGCCAGCCGCGGATCGGCGAAGCGGTAGCGGCCCGCGTGGATGACGAGGTGCGGCCCCGCCGGCCCGACGAGAATCTCATGCGCGGTCCTGGTGGCGAACTCGAGCAGCGGATCGAGACGATCGTCGAGGCGCAGGGCCGCGGCCAGCAGCACGTCCCGGTCAGCATCGGAGAGTTCGATCGCGGCGTACACGTTCGCGATCGGCGGCACGAGCGGAAGCGGCGCCGGTAGCGGCCGGAGTCCGTGCCGCTGCTGAGGCGTGAGGTGGGCGGCGACTTCGCGCACTGCAGGCAGATCCGCGTTCAACTCCACGACGAGGGTTCTCAGGACATGCGGAGCCGTGCTCAGCTCATGTTCGAGCAGGTCATCGAGCATGCTCTCGATGACCTCGAGCGAGACCTCCGTGCCTTCGGCACGACGCCCTCGCCGCTTCTCCGGTGTCTTCACTTTCGACCCCCCGGTGCGAACAGAGTTTCGCGGCTAGGCACAGGGTAGCAAAACGCCCACGCCGGACAGAAGGGTGCTCCGGGCCGCGCGGCCCGGGGCACACTTCCGGTCAGGTCAGGCCGCTAGCACGTGCTGGTCAGCCCCCACGCTCCCCACTCGACCGAACCGGGCGCCTCCCCCTGCGTCCACCACTTCGCGGTGTACTCAGAACCCTGGTAAGAAGCGGTCGCGCCGCCCGTGTAAACCGTCGAGGGCGACCAGGCCGCCGCATCACAGGCACCGGGATCCGTCGGGTCGGTCGGGTCGGTTGGATCCGTCGGATCGGTGGGGTCCGTCCCGCACTCCTCGACGAGCGCCCACACCTCGTTCGCTCCCGGAGTGTCACCCTGGGTCCACCACTTCGCGGTGTACTCGGATCCTCCATGCGAGACCGCGGCGCCGCCGGTGTAGACGGCCGTCGAAGACCATGCCGCAGCCTCACACGGGCCGGGGTCCGTCGGGTCCGTCGGGTCCGTAGGATCCGTCGGGTCGGTCGGGTCGGTCGGGTCCGTCGGATCGGTCGCTCCGCCGGGCGTCGCCGCGCGAAGGTGATCGGCGAGGGTGCCGATCAACTCGCCCTGACGATCTCCGGAGAGTTCCCACCACATACCGCCGCCCAGCTCGTGCTCGACGATGTATGCGGCCTTCTGCGTGACGCTGCGGGTGTCGTCATAGCTCCACCATTGGTTGCCGTCGTAGCGCCAAGCGGCGCCGATCGTCGCGTCGTAGTGGCCGGTGCCGAGGCTCTTCAATTTGTCGTAATCCTCGTTGCCCTTCTCCCAGGTTCCCGGCGCCCCACCGGTCGCCGGACCCCAGGCGTCCGCGGATGTCGCTCCCTGCCAGCCTCGCCCGTAGGCGGCAAGGCCCATGCCGAGCTGGGTCGGGTCGATCCCCGTCTTGAGATACTCGCGCACGCTCTGGTCGACGCTGAACCGCCTGGCCTCCGGGCGGGGGTCGGCGGGGTCGTCGTACAGGTTGCCCTGATGGCCGGTGAGTCCCGCATCCCACGCGCCGTGAAGGTCATAGCCCTGGATGTTTCCGAAATCGAGATAGTCGAACAGTGCGGGGTCGTTCCATCCTCCGGCCTCGATGTCGGCGGGGTTCGCCGGCAGGAACGCCGACAACTGGTAGTCCTTTCCGGTCGTGACGGACAGCGCATCCAACTGCGTGCGGAACTCCTTCAGCAGAGCCTGGAAGTTCGCCCTGTCGTTCGCCTCGTCCACGATGTTCCCGACCTCACCGTTCTGCGAGCCGGGCCACTCCCAGTCGATGTCGAACCCGTCGAAGACTCCGGCTGCAGCTCCGGGGCCGCCGCGTCCGTCGACGACGGGCAGGTTGCCCTTGATGTAGAGGTCGATGCAGCTGGAGACGAACGTCTTCCGGGTGGCGTCGGTCGCGGCGGCCGCCGAGAAGTTCTTCGACCAGGTCCAGCCGCCGAGCGACAGCATGACATTGAGGTCCGGGTTCTTCTGCTTGAGCTGCTTGAGCTGGTTGAAAGAACCGGCGAGCGGCTGGTCCCAAGTGTCGGCGACGCCCGATACGGAGTTCGCCGCCGTGTAGCCCATTCCGAAGTCGGCCCAGGCATCACCCGCGCCGTCGGAGCCGGTGGGGCCGGAACCCTGCGCCTTGTTGGCGATGAAGCACTGCAAGGTCTCGTGGTGGATGTTGCCGAACGCGTAGTTGATGTGGGTGAGGTCGGCGGCGGCGCCGGACACGTCCAGCTGCTTCGCCTGGAAACCTCGCCCGTACACGCCCCATTGCGCGAAGTAGCCGACGGTGCGGTAGCCGTTCAACGCACTCGACTCTTCGGCAGAAACGCTCGGGGTCTCCGTGGCAGCCGCGGCCGGCACTGCGGCGACGGTGGCGAGTGCAGCCACGGTCGCCGCCGTGGCCAGCGTCGCGAGCGCGGCGGCGATACCGCGCCGGGATCGTTCAGGTCTCGTCATGATCTTCCTTCGTCGGGCGGATGCCGGAGCATCCGCATCCTGTCCTCTCCGATACTCGATGACGAGCGGGAGATGCGGTGATCTGACGCTATTGAGGGCGTCCCCGGGGTCGCATCGGGGTTAACCACATGGGGCCGGCATGCGCGCTGGCGCACAGGTATCCCGCATGGACGGACGCTCAGGCGTACTGGTTGGTCCGATGAGCCAGCACCGTGAGCTCAGCACGTGTGTGCACATCGAACTTTCCGAACAACCGTCCGATATGGACCTCCACGGTCCGCACCGAGATGTGCAGCCGCGATGCGATCTCACGGTTGCTGTTTCCCTCGGCCACGAGCATCGCGACCTGCAGTTCTCGATCGGTGAGCACCGGTTCCCACACCGCACGGCAGGCCGCCAAGGGGTCGGCGGAGCACACGGGGATGGGAGCGGTCGGCAGGCTGGACCTCTCCGCGACCAGCTCCCCCAGACGCACCAGCCGGGCATCCACGGCAGATCTCCATGCCTCGGCGCCCGATGCGGCGAACAGACTCCGCGCTGCCCGCAGATGCCGGACTCCGGCCCCCAGATCGCCGCGCGTGACGCAGGTCGTGCCGAGGAGCGCCTCGACTCTCCCCCGCTCGAACGACGATCTGATCGTGCGGCCGGCGTCGGCGGCCGCCTGGTAGTCCTGTCCCCACGCATTCACGCGGGCCGCGCGGATCTGGATGCGAAGGCGGCGTGCTGCGGTGATGTCCGGGGGCTCGATGAGACTCGGAAGCGTGACAGGGCCCACCTCGTCCAGTCCGGGCAAGCCGAGACAGAAGGCGGGGGCGCCGCGATCAGCCCACAATCGCACATGTGTCGCCGCCTCATCCAACCGTCCTTCCAGGTAGGCGCTGATCCCGTCCTCCACGAGGTGGTCGCTGTGCAGCGCCTGCGGCAGGGCGAGTTCGAGCGCCTCGGATACGGCACTGCGGCATCCCGTCCTGGCCAGTTCCACCAGGCGCATCAATACGACGGCGAGGCCGGCGAACGGAAGCGCGAGCGGCGCTGAGAGCGCCGCTCGCACGAGGAGCTCGTGCGCAGCACGCACGTCTCCGGACCAGAGGTGCAGCAACGCCTCGACTGTCGCCCGGTACGCCTCGACCACCGGACTGCGATCGAATCCTCGCGTGTCCGTTCCTCGACCGTCGATCCGGTCGTCTGCGGCCAGCAGCTGAAGTCCCCTCGCTGTGTCGCCCGAGAGCCCGCTGCGCAGTGCCAGGAGGATGCACCGGAGCGGCGCGTCACCGCGGATCTCCGTGACTTCATCGCCGACGACGATCGCCGCCCAGGCGTCGGCGGGCCCGCTCAGCGTGCCTCCTGCGGTGCATGCCGCATCGGCCTCGTGGGCCATCGCCGCCCACTTCCTGCTCTCGTCGCCGGCATCGCGCTCCGTACTCAGCATCGCCGCCATCGCGGCGAGTCGTCCCCAGTCACGCCATGTCCCGATTCCGGCATCGATCGGCCGCAGTCGCGCAGCGTCCACGGCCGGCACGGTCCCGCTGCGCAGCGTATTCGCCACGACGAGCCCTGCTGCGGCCACGCTGTCGGGGCGGCTGCCGCGTCGGGAGTCCTCGTCGACCACGGCGCCGAGGACCTCGGCGGCATCGTCCACCCATCCGCCGCGAAGCGCAGCCATCCCGGCAGCGATCCGCGCCGCCACGAGGCCGTCTCTATCGGCGTGGCCCGCCGCCTCCCTCGCGACGGCGAACGCGCGCGTCGCGTCTCCGTCCGCCGCTGCATGACGCGACAGTTCCAGGAGAGGGCGCATCAGCGCGGAATCGCCCTGCATGGTGCTCAGCGACCGGTGCCAGAGCGCACGCCCTTCGTCGCCCATCTCCTCGTATGCACGGCGCAGGGCGGCGTGGACCGCCGTGCGCTCGGCCAGGTCGGCGCTCTCGTGAACCCAGATGCGCAGCCGAGGGTCGTTGAAGGCGAAGTGCCCGGCGACGAGGAGCAGATGAGAGCTGATCTCGCTGCTGATGATGTCCGCCATCGACCGCCCAGACACAGCACGGAGCACCTCGGTACGGTCGTCGACACAGACGGCCGCAGCCACCAACGTCCGTCGCTCCCACGGCGCCAGGACGAGGTCTGAGAACCGGGCGGTGACCGCAGCGGTCAGCGGAAGCGGATCGGGCAGCGCTCGTGTTCCACGACGTTCACCGGCAGAGAGCCCCGAGGCGACCTCTACGATCGCCTGCTTGTCCTCATCGAGTTCACGGAACAGGCGTGCGGCGACATGGGGCGCGATCAGCAGATCCCGCTCCCGGAGGTGCTCCAGCAGTTGCACGACCGGCTCAGGGCTTCGGTGCGAACGCGTCGCTGCTCCGCTGCTCGCATACGTCGTAGCCACACCTGTCTCCGCTCACCTCATCGCCGCGTGTGACAAATGTTAGCAGCGCTTACAAAGGTGCGGTGATGCGATCACGCCTCGTCGTCGTCGAGCTCCCGCGGCTTGACGTACGGGTCGGCGTCACCCGCGTGCACGGCAGAAGCGGCGATTCCGGCGACAGCCGCATCGCGCTCGCGTGCTTCACGAAGCAGCGCCGCGATGTGGTCGGCGTTCTCCGGCAGCGCATCCGGGATGAACTCGAGCGTGGGCACGAGGCGCGTGCTCAGCTGCCGTCCGACCTCGCTGCGCAGCATCCCCGTGGCAGAAGCGAGAGCCGCAGCGCTGGCGATGCGCTCCTCTTCCGTGCCGAGCACGGTGTAGAACACCGAGGCATGCTGCAGATCGCCGCTCACACGGACATCGGTGAGAGTGACGAATCCGAGGCGCGGGTCGCGCAGCCCCTTGTCCAGACGCTCGGCCAGGATCACACGGATGCGATCGGCGAGACGGGCCTGTCGTTCACCAGCCATTGTTCTCTTCCTCTCCACGAAGCCTTCGGGCGAGGGTGCTCAGCGCACCCTCGCCCGAAGATATCGAACTGATCAGCCGCGAGGCTTCTCGACGAGTTCGATGGTCTCGATCTCGTCGCCGATCTGAATGTCGTTGAACTTGCCGAGGCCGATACCAGCCTCGTAGTCCGTGCGAACCTCGGTGACGTCGTCCTTGAATCGCTTGAGCGACTCGATGGCGAGGCCGTCTGCGAGGACGACTCCGTCGCGGATGACGCGAGCCTTGGCGTTTCGCGTGATCGTTCCCGACCGCACGATGACACCGGCGATGTTGCCGAACTTCGAGGAACGGAACACCTCGCGGATCTCGGCGACACCCGACTGGACCTCTTCGTACTCCGGCTTGAGCATTCCCTTGAGGGAGTTCTCGACCTCGTCGATGGCGTTGTAGATCACCGAGTAGAACCGGATGTCCACGCCTTCGCGAGAAGCGCGCTCGCGCGCCTTCGTGTCCGGGCGGACGTTGAAGCCCACGATGATCGCGTTGTCGATCGTCGCGAGGTTGACGTCGGACTCGGTGATCGCACCGACGCCGCGGTGGATGATGCGCAACTGCACCGAATCGTCGACCTCGATCTTGAGGAGCGACTCCTCCAGCGCTTCGACGGCACCGGACACGTCACCCTTGATGATGAGGTTGAGCGACTCGACCTTGCCCTCTTCGAGTGCACGGGTGAAGTCCTCGAGCGAGATGCGCTTGCGGGCCTTGGCCAGCTGGGCGTTGCGCTCGACCGCTTCACGCTTCTCAGCGATCTGGCGGGCCAGGCGGTCCTCGTCGGTGACGAGGAACACGTCACCGGCGCGGGGCACCGAGTTCAGACCCTGCACCTGGACCGGACGGGACGGGTAGGCCTCTTCGACCGCATCGCCGTTCTCGTCGAGCATCGCCCGGACACGGCCATATGCCGTGCCTGCGACGATCGAGTCGCCGACACGCAGCGTTCCGGACTGGATGAGCACCGTCGCGATCGACCCGCGGCCCTTGTCGAGCTTCGCCTCGATGGCGACGCCGCGTGCGGACTTGTTCGGGTTCGCCGTCAGGTCGAGGCCGGCGTCGGCCGCGAGCAGCACGGCGTCCAGGAGCTCCTGGATGCCGGTACCGGCACGCGCCGAGACATCGACGAACATGACGTCTCCGCCGTACTCTTCGGCGACGAGTCCGTACTCGGTGAGCTGCTGGCGCACCTTGGCCGGGTTGGCGTCGGGCTTGTCGACCTTGTTCACCGCGACCACGATCGGCACGCCTGCCGCCTGGGCGTGGTTGAGCGCCTCGACCGTCTGCGGCATGATGCCGTCGTCGGCCGCGACCACCAGGATCGCGAGGTCGGTGACCTGCGCACCACGGGCACGCATGGCGGTGAACGCCTCGTGACCAGGGGTGTCGATGAAGGTGATGGCACGTTCGATGCCCTCGTGCTCGGTCCATACCTGGTAGGCACCGATGTGCTGGGTGATGCCACCGGCTTCACCCTCGATGACGTTGGTCTGACGGATCGCGTCGAGGAGCCGGGTCTTACCGTGGTCGACGTGACCCATGACGGTGACGACCGGCGGACGGATCTCGAGGTCATCCTCGTTCTCCTCCTCCAGCTCCTGCTCGAGGTTGAGACCGAAGCCCTCGAGGAGCTCCTTGTCCTCGTCCTCGGGCGAGACCATCTGGATCTTGTAGCCGAGCTCGGCGCCGAGCACCTCGAAGGTCGCCTCATCCAGCGACTCGGTGGCCGTGGCCATCTCGCCGAGGTTGAAGAGGATGGTGACGAGGGTTCCGGGCTGCACCGTGTAACCGGTCAGCGTCTCGATCTTGTCGGCGAAGTCCGCGATGGACGCTCCACGACGCATGCGGATGATCTCGCCGTTGCCACGGGTGACGTTGACGCCACCGACGACCGGGGCGCTCCGCATCTCGAATTCCTGCCGCTTCGCCCGCCGCGACTTGCGCTGCTTGCTCTTGCCGCCGCCCTTGCCGAAGGCACCTGCGGTGCCACCGCCGGGACCGCGGCCACGGCCACCGCCGCCACCGGGACGACCGGCGAAACCGCCGCCGCCACCGGGACGTGCACCGGGACCGCCTGCACCACCAGGGCCACCTGCACCGCCGGGACGGCCGGGGCCGCCTGGACGCTGCTGGAACGGTGCGCCACCGGGACGACCGCCGCCCTGTCCGCCGCGCGGAGCGCCGGGACGAGCAGGACCACCCGGACGCGGAGCACCCGGACGCGGGGCGCCGGGACGCGGAGCCTGCGGACGCGGGATGTTGCCCGGTGTCGGACGCTGACCCATGCCCTGCGCCGACGCGAAGGGGTTGTTGCCCGGACGCGGACCAGCCGGACGCTGACCCATGCCCTGCGCGGAGGAGAACGGGTTGTTGCCGGGACGAGGCCCGCCAGGTGTGGGAGCCGCGCCGTCGGTCTTCGGCGTGGCGGATTCTGCCTTCGCAGCAGCCGGAGCATCCTGCGCAGCCGGAGCGGCAGCAGCAGGCGCCTCAGCGACCGGGGCGGGTGCTGCGGGGGCGGGAGCCTCCGGAGCGGGCTTGGGGCCGGGCTTCGGTCCCGGGGTCGGGCCGGTCGGCTTCGCCGCACCGGGCTTGGCAGCGCCGGTCGTGGCCGAAGCGGCCTTGGCGGCCGGCTGGGCCGCGGCTCCTGCGGGCTTCGCGGAGCCGTCGGCCTCGATCGCGGCGCGCAGCTTGCGCGCCACCGGCGGTTCGATGGTCGAGGAAGGGCTCTTGACGAATTCGCCGAGTTCCTTCAGCTTTGCAAGAGCGACCTTGCTGTCGACGCCAAGTTCGGCGGCGATCTCGTGTACGCGTGGTTTTCCAGCCACAATTCTCCTGTCAGGGTCGGTCCACCCAGACAGGGCAGACCACTAGTCGCGGACGGGTCTCATTTCGAGCCGTTCACTTTGTTTCCATAGCCATTCAGCCGTTTCTCGATGGTCTGCGTGTCCAGTGGTGCGGACACACGGAGGGCTCGTGCGAAAGCGCGGCGCCGCAGTGCGGCATCCATGCATTCCTGCGTCGGATGCAGCCACGCGCCCCTCCCCGGCAAGACCGCACGCTCATCGACGATGAGGATGTTGTCTTGGGACACCACCCTGAGCAGGGCGGAGCGAGAAGCACGCATGCGACAGCCGACGCATGTTCGTACAGGTTCCATCTTACACCGCGCCGCCGAGGGTCCGGAGCAGGACATCGACTCAGTCCAGGACGCTGTCCGGCTGGATGTCGATCTTCGCGCCGGTCAGCTTGGCCGCCAGACGAGCGTTCTGGCCTTCCTTGCCGATGGCGAGCGACAGCTGGTAGTCGGGCACGAGCGCCCGCACTGCCTTGGTTCCGGCATCCAGGATGAAAGAGCTGGTGACCTTCGCCGGTGACAGCGCGTTGGCCACGAAAGCCGCGAGCTCCGGGTTGTAGTCGACGATGTCGATCTTCTCCCCCGCCAGTTCCTCGGTCACCGCGCGCACGCGCCGCCCGAGTTCGCCGATGCACGCGCCCTTGGCGTTGATGGAGGGGTCGTCCGATCTCACCGCGATCTTCGTGCGGTGACCCGCCTCTCGGGCGAGCGCGACGATCTCGACGAGACCCGCCGCGATCTCGGGAACCTCGAGTGCGAACAGCCTGCGGACCAGTCCGGGGTGCGTGCGCGAAACGGTGATCTGCGGCCCCTTCATGCCCTTGGCGACGCTGGTGACGTAGACCCGGATGCGGGAACCGTGAGTGTATTCCTCGCCGGGCACCTGCTCCTCAGGAGGGAGGATCGCCTCGACGGAGCCGAGATCGACGTGGATCATCCGCGGGTTCGGGCCCTGCTGGATGACACCGGCGACGATGTCGCCTTCCTTGTCCTTGAAATCGCCGAGCACGACGTCGTCGGCGATGTCGCGCAGCCGCTGGCTGATGACCTGCTTCGCCGCGAAGGCCGCGATGCGTCCGAAGTCGTCGGGGGTGGCGTCCTCCTCGCCGATGATCGCGCCCTCATCGTCCTTGACGACCTGCAGCACCGCGACGTGACCGGACTTGCGGTCGAGTTCGACGCGGACGCCCTCCGGCGTGGTCCCATCGGCGGCGACATGCTTCGAGTAAGCGGTCAGGACGGCCTGTTCGATGATCCGGACGAGTTCATCGAAGGGAATCGCCTTCTCCTTCTCGATCCCACGCAGCAGACTCAGCTCGATGTCCATGACGACTCCCTATTCAGCTCTCGTCGGCGCTTGTTCACACGCCGACATCCGTACCACGATACCCTGTGGCCACTGCTCGGCGCGACGCACGGGAACGCCGCTCGCCGCCCCGGGCCCAGGAGGACCAGTGACCGCGTTCGACACGATCATCATCGGGGCCGGGATGTCAGGCGTGACCGGCGCCCGGATGCTGGCGGATGCCGGCCGGCGCGTGCTCGTCCTCGAGGCACGCGATCGCATCGGCGGTCGGATGCACACCGACCGCTCCGCCGGCTTCGCCGTCGATCTCGGCGCCTCGTGGATCCACGGGATCACCGATTCACCGCTCTGGGATCTGGTCCGTACGCTCGGCATCCCCACGATCGAGTTCACCGTCGGGAGCTTCCAGGCCGGCGGCCGGCCGATCGATAATTTCGACGGCGAGGGCGAACCGATGGATGCCGAGGCCACCGAGCGCTGGGTCGCCGACGTCGAGTCGGCCGACCTCGCACTTACCGACGAGATCGCCCGTTCCGCGCCCGGCGACACGTATCTCGACGTCACCGAGCGGGTTCTGGACCGTTCAGGCTGGACGCCGGAGCGCATCGACGAGGTGCGCGAGTTCTTCCGGCATCGTGTCGAGGAGCAGTGCGGTGCCTGGATCGGAGATCTCGACGCGCACGGCCTCGACGAGGATGCGATCGAGGGCGACGAGGTGATCTTCCCCCGCGGGTACGACGAGCTGCCGCAGCGGATCGCCCGGGGACTCGACGTTCGGCTCGACCACGTCGTCACCCGGGTGAGCCGTTCCAGCGACGGCGTGGTCGTCTCGACCGATCAGGGTGATTTCGCGGCGAGCAACGTCGTCGTCACCGTTCCGCTCGGCGTGCTCAAAGCAGAAGTGATCGAGTTCGAACCGGCGCTGCCCGAGCAGGTCGCCGGACCCATCGCACGCCTGGGCATGGGCGTCTTCAACAAGCTCTTCCTGCAGTTCCGGGAGCGGTTCTGGTCGGAGGACGGCTACGTGCTGCGCGCCCTCGGTGAGGCCGGCGAGCACTGGCACTCCTGGTACGACGTCTCCGCAATCAGCGGACGCCCGACGCTGCTGACCTTCGCCGCAGGCCCCTTCGGCCGGCACCAGCAGGGGCGGTCCGACGACGCGGTGATCGACGACGCGCTGCGGAGCCTGAACGCGCTGTACGGCGAGCGCGTGGGCAGGCCCGTCGCGCACTGGATCACCCGCTGGGGCGATGACCCGTACTCGCTCGGCTCCTACTCGCACCTCGCCGTCGGCTCTTCCCACCATGATCACGATGCGCTGGCCGGTCCGGTCGACGGCGTGCTGCACTTCGCGGGCGAGGCGACGTGGGGCGACGAACCGGCGACGGTGGGCGCGGCGCTGTACTCCGGGCATCGCGCGGCCGAGAGGATTCTGAACAACCCGATCGCGCTGAGCGACTTCGCCGCGCGCATCGCGGCGCGCGAGCAGACGAACGCCCGCTGAGGGGAATGCTCAGGGCGCCGAGGGCAGGGCGTTGATCGCGCCGATCAGCCGGTAGAGGGCACCGACCTCGCGCCGACGCAGCCGCAGTCCGAGCCTCGGCAGTTCGAGGAGGTCACGGTCCACCACCTCGGCCTGGACCGGTTCGATGCGCTCGATCGATCCTTCGGACAGCAGACCGCCGAACTCTTGATTCAGCGCTGCGACGTCCGCATCCGTCGGCTCCGCCCGCAGGCGCAGGACCAACTGATCTCCGACCCAGCGCAACGAGTCGTAGTTTCTCCAGAACCCGGTGATCGCGGCGGCGGCCGCATCGACGGAATCGGTGACGAGCACCCGGTCGAAGTCGTGAAGCGAGATGACTCCGGCGGGGACCATCTGCTCTTCGATGAAGCGCTTGAGTCCCTGCCAGAAGCCGCCGCCCGGCTCGTCGAGGAGCACGATCGGCATCGGCTCGGCCTTGCCCGTCTGCTGCAGGGTGAGCAGTTCGAACATCTCGTCCATCGTCCCGAACCCGCCGGGAAGGCAGATGAAGCCGAGGGACTCCTTGATGAGCATCAGCTTGCGGGTGAAGAAGTACTTCATCTGCACGGTGTGCGAGTCGTTCGCCATCGCCTCCAGGGGCTTCTCCTCGAACGGCAGGCGGATCGACACTCCGATCGCGCGTTCGCTGCCTGCGCCCTCCGCGGCCGCCTGCATGATCCCGGGGCCCGCGCCGGTGACGACCATCCAGCCCTGCGCCGCGAGAGCAGCGGCGACGTCTCGCGCCTGCTCGTAGAGCGGATCGTCCTGCCGGGTGCGTGCGGATCCGAACACGGTGACTTTGGGGATGCGCTCGTACGGCTGGAACAGCCGGAACGCATCACGCATCTCCGCAAGCGCCGCTGACGCGATCTTCAGATCCAGGCGCGACGTGGCGTCCTGCCCGAGCAGGACTCCACTGCGCAGGATCCTGGTGATCAGAGATCGATTGGTGCGGATACCCGCCTCATCGAGCACCTTCGCGAGGTCGGCATCCAGGGCATCCGAAGTCAGTGCGTCGCTCATGACCCCAGCCTGTCACGTCCGCCGCAGACGGGCGCGAGCGACCCGGCCCGCTACCGCCCCCGCTTCTCACCGGGCAGAGAGAGCGGCGATGGCCTCCGCGACCGATACGGTCTCACGGTCACCGGTGCTACGGTCCCAGAGCTCGACCTGGCCCTCGGCAGCCCCCCGGCCGACGATCACGATCCTCGGGATGCCGACGAGCTCCGCATCGCCGAACTTCACGCCGGGAGACACCTTGGGGCGATCGTCGTAGAGCACATCGAGGCGCGCGGATTCGAGCTGCGCCGCGATGTCCTCGGCCACGTCGAAGGCGACCTGGTCGCGGCCCGCGGCGACGACGTGGACATCGAAGGGAGCGACGGATGCCGGCCAGATGAGGCCCTTCTCGTCGTTGTTCAACTCAGCGATGATCGCAAGGATGCGGGTGACTCCGATGCCGTACGAGCCCATGGTGACGGTGACCAGCTTGCCGTTCTCGTTGAGGACCTTCAGCCCCAATGCCTCGGCGTACTTGCGTCCGAGCTGGAACACGTGGCCGATCTCCATACCGCGGGCGAGCTCGACCGGACCCGATCCATCAGGGGCGGGGTCGCCCGCCCGAACGCTCGCGATCTCTACGATTCCGTCGGCGAAGAAGTCGCGGCCGGCGACGACGGAATGCGCGTGCTTCTGATCGATGTTCGCCCCGGTGATCCAGGTCGACCCCTCGCTGACACGCGGGTCGACAAGGTAGCGGATACCGGTCGCGGATTCCTCGCCGAGTACGGGACCCGTGGGCGTCCATGGGCCGATGTAGCCGCGGACGAGCAGGGGGTTGTTCTCGAAGTCGTCGGCCGTGGCCGTCTCGACCTCGGCGGGCGCGAAGGCGACCTCGGCCCGCTTCTCGTCGACCTCGCGGTCGCCGGGGATCCCGACCACGACGAGTTCACGTGTCCCGTCGAGGTGCTTCAGCGCAAGAACGACGTTCTTCAGGGTGTCCGCCGCCGTGTACTCGCCCTCGAGGTTGTTGTTGCAGTGAGCCACCAGGGTGTCGATCGTGGGCGTGTTCGGCGAATCGAAGACCACGGGTGCCGCATCCGCATCGAATGCGACCGGCCCAGGGACTGAAGTGGTGAACGCCTCTACGTTGGCGGAGTACCCGCCAGAGCTTCGGACGAACGTGTCCTCGCCGACGGGCGTGGGGTGCAGGAACTCCTCGCTGCGCGAGCCGCCCATGGCCCCGGCATCCGCCTGAACGATCACGTACTCCAGACCAAGACGCTGGAAAATGCGCTCATAGGCATCGCGCTGCGCCTGGTAGCTGGTCTCGAGACCGGCATCCGACGCGTCGAAGGAGTACGCGTCCTTCATCGTGAACTCACGGCCGCGGAGCAGACCGGCACGAGGGCGGGCTTCGTCGCGGTACTTGTCCTGGATCTGGTAGATCGTGAGAGGGAGGTCCTTGTACGACGAGTACAGATCCTTCACGAGCAGCGTGAACGCCTCTTCGTGTGTCGGCGCGAGCAGGTAGTCGCCCCCCTTGCGGTCCTGGAGCCGGAAGAGCAGGTCGCCGTATTCCTCCCAGCGGCCGGTCGCCTCGTACGCTTCCCGGGGCATGAGGGCCGGGAAGTGCACCTCCTGCGCACCGGCTGCGGACATCTCCTCGCGGACGACCGCCTCGATCCTGGCCTTCACTCGCAAGCCCAGCGGCAGCCAGGCGAAGATGCCTGCGGCCTGGGGGCGGATGTACCCGGCGCGGATCAGCAGCCTGTGACTGGCGATCTCGGCGCCTGCGGGGTCTTCACGCAGCGTGCGGAGGAAGAAGTTCGAAAGACGAGTGACCACGGGCCAAGTCTAGTGACCCGCGGTCACTCGCTTTTCTTCGTGAGATGCTCAGTTCAGAGCGGGCAGCCCCGTCGGGACGACGCCACCGGCGTAGAGGCTGGAGGCGAGTTCCTGCAACTCCGTGAGCGCCACGCGCTGTGGGAGCGGACCGAAGGAGATGCGGGCGACTCCGAGCGCTTCGTACACGGACGCAGCGAGAGCGCCGGGGACCCCGATCACGCTGATTTTGCGTTCGCCGATGCCGTCGACGAGCTGGCGGGTCACGTTCGCGTCGAGCAGCCCCGGCACGAATATGCAGGTCGCCCCGGCGTCGAGGTAGGCGCGGCCCCGCTGGATCGCATCGGCGATGCTCTCCTCGATCGGTCGGTGACCGGCGCGGACGAAGGCGTCGGTGCGGGCGTTGAGCGCGAACGGAACACCCTCGCCCTCGGCGGCCTTGACGATGGCCTCGACGGTCGCCACGGACTCGTCCAGGGGCTTGAGGCGGTCCTCGACGTTCGCGCCGACGACCCCTGCGGCGATGGCGAGCCGCGTGGTCTCCCCCGCGTCGCCGTAGCCGTCGTCGAGATCTGCCGTCACCGGCAGTTCCACCGCAGCGGCGATCCTGCCGACCATGTCGATCATCAGGTCGCGGGGAATCGCGCCGTCCGCGTATCCGAACGTCGCGGCGATACCGTGGCCGGCCGTGGCGATCGCCGTGGTGTCAGGAAGGCCGGCGACGGCTCGCGCCGACACCACGTCCCAGACGTTGACGACGCGGAGGATCTGCGGCGCCTCGTAGAGTCCGACAAGGGTCTGAGCTTTGGATGCAGTGGTCATGCCTCAACGCTAACGCGAGGTCGCCAGGTGCTGGGCGTATGGGCGGCTTCGGCCCGTCGGTCAACGGCGTGCGCGGCGGACGAGCGCGCTGTAGGCCCGCAAGAGCTGCGGGACCACCAGGTAGACGGCCACCGGGACGACGACGATGGTGAGGGCGAACGCGCGCAACACCGGGCTCCACCCTTCGGCGAAAGGTGCGATGGCGAAGAAGCCGAGGGTGACGAGCGGAAAGATGGCGAGCCAGGTGATGATCGCACGCACGTGCACTGAGGGCGGGCGCAGGGCTTCGGGAGAGGGTGCGATCTCGGTGGGGGTGGACTGGGACATGGGAGCCTTTCGATGGTTGTCGGAGTTCACGCCGCGGCAGCGGCGTCGAGGTTCAGTTTCAGGAGCCATCCGTTGATCGCAATGGCCGCGGCACTTCCGGCGCCCGCTGCGGTGATGACCTGAGCCGTGGGAGTGACCACGTTGCCTGCTGCCCAGACGCCGGGCACGCTGGTCTGGCCGAAATCATCGATCCGGGCGAAACCGCTGGTGTCGTCGATGTCGCATCCGAGGGCGCGCAATAGCTCGTCCTGCGGCTGTTGACGAGGTGCGATGAACACTGCCTCGCAATCCACGACCCCACCGGCGTCGAGGGCGACCTTCATTCGTCGACCCTCACCGGTGAGATGGGACGCGCCCTCGTCCACCACGTGCACGCCGAACGATGAGAGCCGGTGCCTCTCCGTCGCGGAGAGCTCTATCCCGTTCGTGATGAACGAGACGCGGTCGCTGTAGCTGCGCAGCAGACCTGCCTGCTTGATGGACATGTCGCGCACAACCCCGCCGATGACGGCGATACTCCGCCCCCGCACTTCGTGACCGTGGCAGTACGGACAATGATGCACGAGAGTGCCCCAACGCTCGCTCACGCCGGGAATGTCGGGCAGCTCATCGACCAGGCCGGTGGCGATCAGGATGGCGCGTGCCTTCTCGCTGCGCGTGTCGGTCGAGACGACGAACGTGCCGTCAGTGTCGCTGTCGACGCGTTTCACTCCGGCGCGGAGAAGGGAAGCGCCGTAGTGCGCCAGCTCGGCACCGCCCGCGGCGAGGAACTCGGCTGGAGGGATGCCGTCGCGAGTGATGAAGCCGTGCATATGGGTTGCCGGTGCGTTCCGCTGTGCGCCGCTGTCGATCACCAGCACGTCTGCCTGGGCTCTCGCGAGCACGAGGCCGGCGCTGAGGCCGGCTGCCCCTGCTCCGATGATGATCACGTCGTGGAGATTGTTCCTGTTCATAGGGTCAGCATGGCGATCGTCATCCAGTATTCGGGAATTCTGTTGCCGAAAGTGGAACGGTGTGCTTCGCTCGGCACGTGAGCACAACGCAACGCATCGAGAACGAGCTCAGTCAGGTAGCTCCTCGACTTCGCCACGCACGTCAGAAGAAGGGCATCACTCTCGAGGAGCTGGCGGTGGAGACCGGCATCTCCAAGAGCACGCTGTCGCGGCTCGAATCGGGCCAGCGCCGGCCGAGCCTCGAGCTCCTCCTGCCGGTCGTGGCCGCTCTCGGCGTGCCTTTCGACGAGATCGTGCGGTCGCCCCGCATCGAGGACCCCCGCGTGACACCGCGAGAGACCCGCACCGACGGCCGGATCCTCACGCGTCTGTCGGCATCGAGAGGCGAACCGCAGGCCTTCAAGATCACGATCCCTGCGACGGAACGCGAGCCAGTGCTCCGGACGCACCCCGGCTACGAGTGGATCTACGTCCTGGACGGTCGCCTGCGACTCATCCTCGGCGATCATGACATCGTGATGGGCCCTGGTGAGGTCGCGGAGTTCGATACGAAGAACCCGCACTGGTTCGGCTCGACCGGCACCGCCCCCGTGGAGATTGTGAGCCTGTTCGGCAAACACGGTGAACGGATGCACGTGCGGGCGCGCACTCGCCCGGCCTCGGCCTGAGTACGGACACACGGCGCGCAGGCGAGACTCCTCGAATCGGCCAGCTGCCTGTCGATAGAGGGCACGGTGCGAGGCTGCCAGTCGTCGAGGATGCGTTGCGAGACAGAATGTCGTTCCGTGGCGTGAGCTCGACGCTGGCTCGGGTCGTTATTCAGTCGTGACTCAACGGGTGCATTTTAGAGCTGGATCTGGGGTTTGAATGTCGGTGGCCCCTGGTGTACTGGACGTATGACGGCGTTGATGGATGCGACTGTGGAGCAGGTGGGCACGCTGGGCGCGCTCACCGATTCCGTCGTGGAGATCGAGCGCACGATCAGCCAGTTGCAGGCTGCCAGGGACGGGATGCTCGCCCTCGGCTCCCGGCTCGCGCTGGAGGTCGCCGAACAGGCGGAGCATCCGGACTTCGGTGACATGGCGTTGCGGACGGTCGCGGCGGAGATGGGTGCGGCGTTGCGGATCAGTGACCGGACCGTGCAGCGCCGGATGGCTGCGGCGTCGTTCCTGGTGGAGCGGTTCCCGCTGGTGTGGCAGGCGCAGGGGGCCGGGCGGATCAGCGCCGCCCATGCCCGAGTGATCGCCGACGCGGCCGAACACCTCGACGATGCCGCCGCACGGGAAGCGTATGCGGAGCAGATGATCGCGTTCGCCGAGACCGAGTCCCCGAACCGGGTGGCGCGGATGGCTCGCCGGGTCGCGGAACGCTTCCAGGCTCGCCCGATCGAGGACCGGCACCAGGATGCTCGCGACAAGCGGGGCGTCTGGGTGAACGACCGGGCCGACGGGATGGCCGAGTTCGGCCTGTCCGGGCCGGCGGCGCTCGTGCACGGTGCGTTCGAGCGACTCACCGGGATGGCCAAGGCGGTACAGGCGGGATCACCGGGGCAAGCCCAGCTTCGTATCGATGAGGGCGACCGAAGACCCGCGCACCCTCGATCAACTCCGCTGCGACCTCGCCCTGGACCTGCTGCTCACCGGCACCCCCCCGGCCACGACACTGAAGACGGGCTGCTCGCGTCGATCACCGCCCAGGTGTCGGTGACGGTTCCGGTGACGACTTTGATGGGTACCGGCACGACTCCGGCGGAGTTGAACGGGCGCATTCCGATCGACGCCGCGACTGCCAGGGCACTTGCCGGAGCGGCATCCGGATGGGACCGGATCCTCACCCACCCGATCACCGGCGCCCTCCTCGCCGTCGACCGGTACCGACCCTCCGCGCACCTCAAACGACACCTGAAAACCCGCGATCAACGCTGCCGGTTCCCGACCTGTGGGCTCCCCGCCCGCGACTGCGACCTCGACCACAACCACGATGCCGCTCTCGGCGGGGCGACCAGCGAGGACAACCTCGGCGACCTCTGCCGCCGACATCACGTCCTCAAACACCACTCCCCGTGGCACGTCGAACAACTCGAAGCCGGCATCTTCGCCTGGACCAGCCCCACAGGGAAGGTCTACCTCGACCGACCCCCACCCCTGAACACCGTCACCTTCACCGAAGACGACACCCAACCACCCTTCTGACGCCGAGTCGCGCATGCGCGCGCTTCGCTAGGGGCATATCGCCGGGCGCATAGTGTGGTTTCATGCCTCAACGCCGATCACACGTCGCTCCATCCGCCGCCCAGACCGAGCTGGCGGCGGCGCTCGCGACGCTGCGCGAGTCGCTTGATGCGCCTGTGGAGTTCCCGGCATCCGTTCTCGCTGAGGCCGAAGCCGCGACGGCACCGACACCGGAACTCGACTTGCGCGACATCCCCTTCGCAACCCTCGATCCCCTGGGCGCACGCGATCTGGATCAGGCATTTCACCTCGAGCGCCACGGCTCCAACTACACGGTGAGGTACGCGATCGCAGACGTGCCCGGCTTCATTGCGCCGGGCGGAGCGGTGGATACCGAAGCACGCCGGCGCGGCCAGACGCTGTACGCCGCGGACGGCAGGATCCCTCTGCATCCGCCTGTCCTCAGCGAGGATCGGATCTCCCTGCTGCCCGAAGCCGACCGACCCGCGCTGGTGTGGACATTCGAGCTCGACAGCGCCGGCGTCGTCACCGATTTCCGGCTCGAGCGCGCACTCATCCGCTCACGCGTGCAGCTGGACTACGTCTCCACCCAGCAGTCGCTGGACCGCGGCGAAGAGGGGCCAGCCTCGCTCCTCCCGGAAATCGGTGCGCTGCGTCTGGAGCAGGAACGTCTGCGCGGTGGTGCGAGCCTGAATCTTCCGGACGACGAAGTCGTTCGGGACCCTGACGGCCGATACGCCATCGAACGGCGCCGCCCGCTGCCTGTCGAGGAGTGGAACGCCCAGCTCTCTCTGATGACCGGGATGGCCGCCGCCTCTCTGATGCTGGAAGCCGGCGTCGGAATCCTGCGCACGATGCCGGAACCCGATGAGAAATCGTTCGAATCCTTCCGCCGACAGACCGAGGCGCTCGGCCGCCCGTGGACCACGGGCACGTACGGCGAGTACCTGCGCGCGCTGGATCGGAACGATCCGCTGACACTCCCCGTGCTCGAAGCAGCCGCCATGCTGTTCCGCGGTGCCGGATATCTGCCGTTCGACGGCACATCGCCGACGGATGCCGAGCAAGCCGCGATCGCCGCCCCCTATGCCCATGCCACCGCACCCCTGCGGCGTCTCGTCGACCGGTGGGTGCTGACCATCTGCCTCGCTGTCTCGAACGGGAACGACGTTAAGGGTTGGGTACGGGAATCGCTCGACGAACTGCCCGGCCTGATGCAGGCATCCGGACAGCGCGCGTCGCAGCTGAACAACGCGACGATCAACTGCGTCGAAGCCGCGCTGCTGACGCCCTTGGTCGGGTCTGTGATCGAAGCGACAGTGATCGAGCTGCGGGAGGATCGGGCGACGATCCAGATCGCCGAGCCTGTGGTGACGGCATCCGCTCCAGTCCCGGTCGGCGCAGCGCCCGGCGACGTGATCTCACTGCGACTGGTGCGCGCCGACATCGCGCGCGGAGAAGTGGAGTTCGCCCTCCCGAAAGATGGTCCTGGTGACCTGCCTCGTTGACTGGCGGATCGCTGGCGGCAAAGTGGCGGCACAGTGGCGGGTCGATGACGTGGCCATGGCGGCAGGAGCTGAACGAGCATGATTTCCATGAACACGACACGAATCATCGAACTCCGCCAGACGCAGGGCTGGACGCAGGAACGGCTCGCGAACGAGAGCGGAGTCGGCCTCCGCACCGTTCAGAGGCTGGAAGCAGGACAAGACGCGAGCCTGGAAACGCTGTCCCTTGTCGCCGAAGCGCTGCAAGTCTCAGTGCGAGAGCTGTTCACCGTGATCGACGACGCTGATCTGAACAACCGAGTCGATTCATTGGAGGACCGCACAGTCGAACAGCAGGCGGCACGCGACCAGATCAGCAGCGCGTGGCGATGGCTGTACATCGGGATCGGCGTGGTCCTCACCTTCGTGAGCTTCACCTTCTCTTACGGACTGGTGCTGTTCCTCTCCTACTGGATCGGGGGCTACATCATCTTGGTCGCGATCCGCCGGATCTATCTCGAGCCGCACCTCGACATGAAGTTCCCCCTGTCCCGCGGAAAATCGAAGACGAAGGCCGCCGTCCGCTGAGCGCTGAGGCGCGCGAAGTAGGCTCGCTTTCATGCCGAAGTCTCCATACGTCGAGAAGCTCCGCGCGCACATCGGCCATGATCTGCTGCTTCTCCCCGCTGTCACCGCCGTCATCCGTGACGGCGACCGGTTCCTGCTGGCACGGCAGCACGGGTCGAAGCTCTGGGGCCTGATCGGCGGTGGTATCGAGCCGGGAGAGAACCCGGAGGATGCCGTCGCTCGCGAGGTCCTCGAAGAACTCGGCGTCGAGCCGGTTGTCGGCGACCTCGTCGGCGCGTTCGGCGGGGCCGACCTGATCATTGACTACCCCAACGGCGACCGCGTCGGATACACCACGGTCGCATTCGAGTGCGAACTCCCCGCTCGTAGTGAGCTGATCCTCGAGGAAGACGAACTCGTCGAAGTCGGCTGGTTCGAGCGATCCGCACTGGCAGATCTCCCAATGCAGCCCGGCGTCAAACGGATGCTGGGTGACGCGACCCGCAGTCGTGCGACTCCAGGCAGAGCGATCATCGAGAAGGCAGTTTGTTACGTCGTCGCCGACGACCACCTGCTGGTGTTCACCCACGACGACGTACCCCTCACCGTGACCGGCGTGCAGGTTCCTGCAGGGACGGTCCGAACCCGAGAGTCACCGGGCGACGCTGCCGTGCGAGAGCTCTTCGAGGAGACCGGACTGCGAGGGAGCGTCGTTCGTCCACTCGGGTCAGCGGACTACGACCTCACCCCGACGCGGTCTGAGATCGCCCGGAGACACTTCTTCCTGATGCGCGTCGACGATGCAGACATCGACGCTTCGTGGGTCGCCGGGGAGACCGATCCGGAGGGCGGAGGTCCGGCGCAGACGTGGACCTGCCGATGGATCCCGCTCGCGCAGGCACACGTCCTCGCCGGCGGCCTCGGGGCGAAGCTCGGTGAAGTCGCATTTCCCGTCGATGGGTGACGCGGAGAACCGACCTGCTTGCAATGTATCGATCAATCAGTACATTATGTATCAATCGATTGGCACATTCTGGAGGGCTCGATGTTCACGTTCATCCTGATCGCTGTGGGCCCGATCGCTCTCGCCGCGATTGCCGCACCCTGCATCCGCTTCCTGATCCCGCGATCGGTTCCACCGCTGAGCGCACGGACGGCGCTGCTCACGGCTATCGCCGGCGGCATTCCGGCACTCGCTTTCGTGCTTCTCCGCGTCTTCGGGTTCTGGTATCCGAGCGCGATCAATCTGGACCTGCGGTTCGGTGCGATGCTTCCGCTGGTCCTCGGCATCGTCGCCGTTCTCCTGCTGATGGTCCCCTCATCGTCGCAGCGCACGAGGGCGACCGCCCAGATATCACGGCGCACAGTGATGTCTTTCCTCTCACCATGGTGGGTCGCCGGGGCAGTCGTGCTCGTCGCGATTATCGTCGCTTTGTCGATCGCTGCGGGGGTGGCTTCCCGGCCAGATTTCGAAGGTCACTACACGTTCTATTCGATCACCCTGGGCTCGATGGAAATGGGGACCGGGATCTACGGCTGGTACTACTCCGTACCGGCCCTGTTCGGACTCACTGCCCTCCTGGTCACTGCCTCGATCGCGTGGGCCGTCATTCCCCGCACCCCATGGAACGACGACTTGACGCACGACGCCGCAGTCCGCCGCCTCCGCGCAGACAACATCGGGCGGGTCACATGCGCTGCACTGCTGGTCCACCTCTCCACGGTGCTGAGCTCGCTGGGAGGGACAGCTTCGATGCGCGGATCAGCAAGCACAACTGAACTCGGGTCGGTCGCGACAGGCACACCGTTCGCGGCACTCGGGCCCACCCTGCACACGTCTGCCGCGCTCACGCTCGCCGTCGGCCTGACGCTGTGGATCCTCACCGCTCTCACGGCTGTCCCGGTCGGATCACGACGCACCTCGCCGGCGCGTGCCGCATGATCATCGTCGTCTCGCCCACGGGCGGAACACCGGCCGAGCAGGTGCACAGCCAACTCCGGGGTCTCATCACGGCGGGCAGTCTGGCGGCCGACGAAAGGCTCCCCTCGGTGCGCCAGCTCGCATCCGATCTCGGCATCGCGCCCGGAACGGTCGCCAAGGCGTACAAGCAGCTGGAGGCGGAGGGACTCGTCGAATCGCGCATCGGCGCCGGGACACGAGTGAGCCGCTCTGCGACGGCCGTATCGCAGGACGTCGCAGATGCCGCCCGCGCCCTGGCCGCTGCCGCACGACGTGCGCAGCTGACTCAGGCGGACACCGTACGAGTCCTGCGCGCGATGTGGTGACTCACCTCACGCCGCAGGCACCGCCGTCGTCGTCATCACGAGCATCTGCGGATCGTTGAGATCCAGCGACACCGAGATGGCCGAGAACTCCGCGAGCGACGCCACGTGAGTGCCGCCGCACTGGATCACTGCCTCTCCTTCGGGCAGGTCGCAATGCCAACGGCGGCGATCCACGATGGTCGGGCCATCGACCTCGATCCGGCTGCGGGCCGCGGATGCCACCCACACGGCGAGCTGTGCGTTGATGCGCTCCTCGCGCTCCAGCAGAGTCGCGGCGAACGTCTCCGTATCGAAACCGGCTTTGCGCAGGCTCTTGCCGAGCCGGTACTCGTCGACGCTGCCGTCATCGTGGATACGGCTGGACTGGTTCGCGCGCCCCTCGAAATCCGGGCTGCCGAGTGCATCCGTTCCCGGGTCTTTCCGCCAGAGATCGGCGACCGCCAGGTCCAAGGCGAGCGACGCGAGATGACATGCGGTGTGCCCGCGGCTGAGCGCCGCACGTCGCGCAGCATCCACCTCCGCGAAGACCGTCGATCCGGCAGCGAGCCAGGCCGGAGCATCCGTCGCCTCGATGCGGTGCGCGACGAACCAACTCCACCCCTCGCTCCCCCGCCGAACCGGGATCTCTGCGCCGATCGCGAACTCGCCGGCATCGCTGCGCGCGGCCATCTCCGTGTCGGTGACGAGCACCCGGCCGGCCTCGCTGACCAGTGCACCCGTATCCCCCGGCTGATCGGGCCAGGTGTGATCGACCGGGTGGAAAGGCGTCGTATCCACGATGATCACCGCGCCATCCGGGCGGCTCTCCGTCAGGACGATCCGCGCCTCGCCGCGCAGCCCGCCCGCGGCGAAGGTCACGATCGTATCGGTCACGGCACTGCTCTGCGTCATCGGATCCTTGCTCCACTCGTGGTCAACCGCCGCCGATCCAGCGCTCGAGCTGTTCGATCGGGGCATACCAGCCCAGATCCAGGATCAGTGTCTGCAGAGCCTTGTCGAGCCCCGCGATCACGGCGATCCCCACGACAACGAAGAGAATGCCGATCACCCGACGGAACCAGCCCCGCGGATCAGCGAGCCATCCGAGCCGCCTCACCAGACGCCGCCCGAGGAGACCCACCAACAGCAGAGTGCCGGCGAGCCCCACCGCGTACGCGATCACGTGGACGAACCCCTCGGCGAAGGACACCGGCAGCACCGCGGCGACGATGAGCGCGTACGTGGGGCTGCAACTCGAGAAGACCGGCCCGAGGGCGGCTCCGGTGAGCACATCGCCTCCGATCCCCCGACGCGACTGCGAACTCTCCAGCATCCCGCCACTGCGTTCCTGCAGGCGCAATCTCGCAGAGAGCCGGTCCCAGAACACGGGGAACAGCAGATCTACGCCGAGCAGAATGATGATCGTTCCCGAGACGATCTGCCAGACCGTCGGTGGGATGCCCAGCAACGCGGTCGTGGCCTTCAGCGCGAGAGTGAACACGATGACGCTCACGGCGAGCGAAAGGGCGATCGTGTACGGCCGCAACCTGCTGCGTCGCTCGTCGCCGACGGCTGCGCCGCCGATGATGATCGGCAGCAGGGGCAGCACACAGGGTGCGGCGACGGTCAGAATCCCGGCGGCGAGGCTCAGCAGCAGCGACGCGGTCATCGCACGGTCACGGGGCCGCGTCGAGAAGGGACTGGATGGACGGCTCGTCGTACAGCACGGCGCTGGACAGCTTCTCCCCGTCGTCACCGACGTATACGACCGTGGTCTGCAGGGTCACACCGTACTGCTGTCGCAGATCCACCCGGTCGTCGTAGTCGACCTTGAACACGGTCACCCCGTCGGGTGCGCCCTCGTTCCGAAGCTGTTCATCGAGCATCCGGCACTGCGGGCACCACGTCGCATGGAAGAACAGCACCTTCGTGCCGGGGATATCCTCGATCGCTCCATCCTCGTAATCCAGGTAGACACCCGCTAGCGGAGCGTCGTCCTCCGCAGTCGGCTCGACGGCCGGGGCTACGGACTCGGACGGAGCAGGTTCGGTCGCCTCCACCGAAGCGGGTGACGACGGCTCAGCGGACGGCGCCGGTGTGCACGCACACAGCGAGAGCGCGAGCACGGCGCCGATGACGATTCCGACGCGGGGCACTGCATTTCGCATCAAGCACCTCCCAGTGAGATTCCGCTACCCGGTACGGTACTCCGCTCAGTGGTTCGGCGGGATGGTGAAGCTGGCGAGCTTGCCGCCTGCGACGACGAAGATCCCGTCGGACTCCCCGTTGAATACCCGACTGGACCAGCCGAAGCGGATGCGCGTGGTGTCGCCCTCGGTTTCAGCGCTGAGCACCGTCATCTGCGCTCCCGCGCCGATGGCATCGCTGTCCGCCCACCCGCGCACGCCCTCCGGGCCGGCCTTGACCGTGCCCCAGTCGCTGACGAAACCGTCCGTCGTGAACGCCGCCACGAACGCCTCGGTGTCGGCGTCGTTGATGGCATCGACCATCGCCTGGACGGGAGCGGGGACCTGAGTGGACATCGTCGTCTCCTTCTATCTGGAAATCGGGGGTCAGATCGTGATGACCTGAGCGGTGCCGAGAGGAGACCCCGGTCCCATCTCGGCTGCGATGCGGTTCGCCTCTTCGATGAGCGTCGCGACGATATCCGCCTCCGGGACGGTCTTGATGACCTCGCCCTTCACGAAGATCTGTCCCTTGCCGTTTCCGGATGCGACGCCGAGGTCGGCTTCGCGCGCCTCTCCGGGTCCGTTCACGACACAGCCCATCACGGCGACGCGGAGCGGCACCGTCATGTCCTTGAGGCCCTCGGTGACATTCTCGGCGAGTGTATACACGTCGACCTGGGCGCGCCCGCACGACGGGCACGAGACGATCTCGAGCTTGCGCTCACGCAGGTTCAACGACTGCAGAATCTGGTGACCGACCTTGACCTCTTCGGCCGGCGGCGCGGACAGCGAGACGCGGATGGTGTCGCCGATGCCTTCGGAGAGGAGGATGCCGAACGCCGTGGCGCTCTTGATCGTGCCCTGGAATGCGGGACCGGCCTCCGTGACGCCGAGGTGCAGCGGCCAGTCGCCGCGTTCGGAGAGCAGGCGGTACGCCTTGACCATGACGATCGGGTCGTTGTGCTTGACGGAGATCTTGAAGTCGTGGAAGTCGTGCTCCTCGAACAGCGACGCCTCCCAGACAGCACTTTCCACGAGCGCCTCCGCGGTCGCCTTGCCGTGCTTCTGCAGGATGCGTCTGTCGAGCGAACCGGCGTTGACGCCGATACGCAGAGAGACACCGGCAGCTTTCGCGGCTTCTGCGATCTTGCCGACGTTGCCGTCGAACTCGCGGATGTTGCCCGGGTTCACGCGCACAGCACCGCACCCGGCGTCGATCGCCGTGTAGATGTAGCGCGGCTGGAAGTGGATGTCGGCGATGACCGGGATCTGGCTCTTCATCGCGATGATCTTCAGCGCGTCCGCGTCGTCCTGGTGAGGCACGGCGACACGCACGATCTCGCATCCGGATGCCGTGAGCTCGGCGATCTGCTGCAGGGTGCCGTTGATGTCGGTCGTCTTGGTCGTCGTCATCGACTGGACGCTGACGGGGGCGTCACCGCCGACGAGCACCTTGCCGACCCTGATCTGACGGGTCTTGCGGCGAGGGGCGAGGACTTCGGGGATCTTCGGCATCCCAAGGTTCACTGCTGGCACCCCTCAAGCCTACGCCGCCCGCATGCACGCGGGCTGGATGCCGGCCCCGAGCCGCACCCCGTCATCCGGCCGGATCACACGCCGCTCGTGTGATAGTTTCGGCCCATGCTCGCGAACCTCACCTGGTGGCCCGCCTCCTAGGCGGTGTGTTCGCGTTCCCACGAATCCAGACCGCCTCCGGGGCGGTCTTTTCGTTGGGCCGAGCCGGAGCACCGCACAGGAGACATCGATGACCCTCTCTCGCCTCGCCGAGCTCACCGCAGATCCGGCGGCTTCCTTCGTGCTCATCGCCCGTGACGGTGCCGACACCGTCGAGCTGCTCACCGGCGATGTCGCCGATGTCGATCTCCTCGCCGACATCCCGCTCACCCTCGAAGGCATCCCCCGTGAGATCTTCGCCATGGTCCCGTACCGGCAGGTGCGAGAGCGAGGCTTCGTCGCGCAGGACGACGCCGCGCCCCTGCGATGCCTGATCGTCGACGAGCACCTCGCTCTGCCGACAGCCGAGATCCTCGACGCACTCCCGGATGCACCCATCCCGCTGCAGGACGCCGGCTTCGACATCACCGATGACGACTATGCCGCGATCGTCGAGCGTGTCATCGCCGACGAGATCGGCCGAGGCGAGGGCGCGAACTTCGTGATCCGTCGCGACTTCACCGCGCGGATCGATTCCGACGACCGCGCCGCCGCCCTCACCTGGTTCCGCGCGCTCCTGACGCATGAACGCGGCGCGTACTGGACGTTCCTCGTGGTGACGCCCGGCCATATCGCCGTCGGCGCGAGCCCGGAGGCGCACGTCGTCGCCCGCGGCGGCGTCGTCACGATGAACCCGATCTCCGGAACCTTCCGCCACCCGGCGGGCGGCGCCACCAAGGAGACGCTGATCGACTTCCTCTCCTCGACGAAGGAGACCGAGGAGCTCTTCATGGTCGTCGACGAGGAGCTGAAGATGATGAGCGCGGTCTGCTCGGACGGCGGCCGCATCACGGGGCCCCACCTCAAAGAGATGTCGCGTCTCACCCACACCGAGTACATGCTCCGCGGCCGCAGCCGCCTCGACCCGCGCGACATCCTCCGCGAGACGATGTTCGCGCCCACCGTGACCGGATCGCCGATGCAGAACGCGTGCGCCGTGATCCGCCGGCATGAGCGCGCGCCCCGCGGTTACTACTCCGGCGTCGCCGCGCTGTTCACGCCGAACGCGGAGGGCGGACACGACCTGGACGCGCCGATCCTGATCCGCACGGTGTATCTGCAGGACGGCACGCTGCGCGTTCCGGTGGGAGCGACCCTGGTCCGCCACTCCGACCCGCACGGCGAGGTCAGCGAGACGCACGGCAAAGCCGCCGGTGTGCTGGGTGCCATCGGCGCGATCGATCGTGATCGGGTGGCGGAGGCACGCAGCGACGCGGATGCTCCCACCGAGGAGCACGCACTCGCCGACGACCCGGCGATCGCCGAGCTGCTCGCGTCGCGCAACAGTCGACTCGCCGAGTTCTGGCTGAACCCGCAGGACGATGGAGCGCCGGGACCGTTCGCCGGCCGCACGGCAGTCGTGGTCGACGCCGAAGATCGGTTCACCACGATGCTCGCGCACCAGTTGCGCCACCTCGGCCTGGACGTCACGATCGCCGGGTGGAAAGAGGTCGGCGATCAGGGCCTGGATGCTGCAGACCTCGTCGTCGCGGGCCCGGGTCCCGGTGACCCGCGCGATGACGCCAATCCGCGAATCGCACGCATGCGCGAGATCGTCGCCCGTCGCCTCGATGACAGCGCACCGCTGCTCGCCGTCTGCCTGAGCCATCAGATCCTCGCTGATCGACTGGGCATCGACCTCACACCGCTGGATGCACCGCATCAGGGTCTGCAGAAGTCGGTCCCCGTCTTCGGCGAGGAGGCGTCGATCGGCTTCTACAACACCTTCACGGCGCGAGTGGCACCGGGAGTGACATCGATCGGCGGCGCAGATGTCTCAGCCGACCCGGCATCGGGTGATGTGTACGCGCTCCGCGGCGCGCACTTCGCCTCCGTGCAGGGGCATCTCGAGTCGATCCTGTCACGCGACGGCATCCGTACCTTGACGCGTCTGGTCGCGCAGGCACTGGCCTGACCACCACCGCCTGCAGTCCGACTACTGCAGGATGCTGATCGGCTTGAACACATCGGCGACCAGAAGCAGCGCGCCCATGCCGATCAGCAGGGCCGCCACCACCACGGTCAGCGGCACGAGCCGGGTCGCATCGACCGGCGCAGGCGGCGGCCGACGGAACAGCTTCGCCCAGACCCGACGGATCCCTTCCCACAGCGCGACCACGACGTGTCCGCCGTCCAGCGGCAGCAGCGGGATCAGGTTGAAGACGAACAGGGCGATGTTGAGCGACCCGAGCAGGCTGAGGAGCACGGTGAAGCGATTCAGGATCGGGGCCTCGGTCGCAGCCACCTCGCCGGCCAGCCGTCCGACTCCGACCACACTGAGCGGGCCGTTGGGATCGCGCTCGCTTCCGGTGACGAGCGACGCGCCGACATCCCAGAGGCGCACAGGCAACGTCGCCACCAGGTTGGCGACCCGCGCGACGTTGCCCATGGCGAGTTCGGGACCGACGAGCAGCGGCTGCTGCACGAAGCCCATCTGCGAGCCCATCCCGACGTAGCCGACCTCGCGGACGACCTGTTCGCCCCGCTCGTCGAGAACCGGCTGACCGCTCGCGTCCGTGATCTTCCGCTCGGCGGCGATCGGCCTGATGGTCAGCGTCTCTTCCGCGCCATTGCGCCGCACGACCATGTCCAGCGCCTCCCCGGGCGCGGCCTGCACGATGGCGGTCGCCTCGGCGAAGGTGGAGACGGGCGTGCCATCGATCGACACCAGGACGTCTCCAGGGAGGATGCCGGCCTCGGCGGCCGGAGAGGACGGGTCACCGGTGCGGCATTCCTCCTGCGTCGAGCTTGCCGGAAGCACGCACTGCGTCACGGAGGCGATGGTGGTGGTGCCCTGCTGGAGACCGATGCCGGAGGCGAGCACCGTGAAGATGAGCACCGCCAGGACCAGGTTCATCAGCGGTCCGCCGAGCATGACGATCACGCGCTTCCACACCGGAAGCCGGTAGAACACGCGATCCTCGGCGCCTTCGGCGATCGTCTCGTCATTCGCGGAACGGGCGTCCTGGATGAGCGTGCGGAACAGGCCACGCGCGGGGCCTGCGTCCGTCGAAGCCGGATACATCCCCGACATCGAGATGAAACCGCCCAGCGGGAGGACCTTGAAGCCGTACTCGGTCTCCCCGAACCGCTTGGACCAGAGTCGCGGTCCGAAACCGATCATGTACTGCCCGACGCGCACGCCGAAGAGCTTCGCCGGGACCAGATGGCCGACTTCGTGCAGGCCGATCGACAGACCGAGCCCGAGCAGCATGAACAGGATGCCGCCCACATACAGCAGGATTTCCACGTGCCCACGCTACTGCGCGATCCCTAGGAATCCGCCCGGCGCCGTGCCGGGTTCGCCTGCGCGCCGTGAGATCATGGATGCGCCATGTCGATTGAACAACAACCGAGCCTGCCTCCTGTGCTCCGCCCCGCGAACCCGCCGCGTCGTGAGCTCGCCGAACTCGCCTCTCGATTCGCCCGCGAAGTGCGCGGCGACGCTGACGGGGTCACGGTGACGGGGATCACGCTCGCCACCGCCGACCTCCGCCCGGGCGAGGCCTTCGTCGCGATCCAGGGCGTGAACCGCCATGGCGCCGATTTCGCCGCCACCGCTGCGCAGAAGGGCGCCGTCGCCGTCATCACGGATGAGGCGGGCGCCGCGATCGCCGCGTCATCCGGGCTTCCGGTGCTCGTCGTCGACGATCCCCGCGGGACACTCGGCGCGCTGAGCGCATGGGTGTACGGAACCGGCGCAGATGATCCGCTCCCGTTGCTGTTCGCGACGACCGGAACCAACGGCAAGACCAGTGTGTCGCACCTGCTCGAGGGCATCCTCGATCAGCTCGGCGTGGTCACCGGCCTCTCCTCGACCGCCGAGCGTCACATCGCGGGCGAGGTCATCGTGTCGCGCCTCACCACGCCCGAAGCGTCCGAGATGCACGCGCTGCTGGCCCTGATGCGCGAGCGAAAGGTGGAAGCGGTGGCCGTCGAGGTCAGCGCCCAGGCGCTCTCCCGGCACCGCGTCGACGGCATCCTGTTCGACGTCGCGGGCTTCACCAATCTCAGCCACGACCACCTCGACGACTATGCCGACATGGACGAGTACTTCGAGGCGAAGCTGCCGCTGTTCCTCCCGGACCGCGCCCGCCGGGCGGTGATCTGCCTCGACTCTCCATCGGGCTCGGTCGTCGTCGACCGGGCGAAGATCCCCGTCGTCACTGTTGGCACTCCGTCGATCGCCGCCGATGCGGATGTCGCATCCCATGCCGACTGGGTGGTCGTCATCGATGACGAGCGCACCACCGGCACGACGTTCACGATGACGGGCCCCGATGGCCGCACCCTCACCACCACGGTTCCCGTCATCGGCCCGCACATGGCAGCCAACGCAGCACTCGCGATCGTGATGATGCTCGAGGGCGGGTACGCCTGGGAACGCATCTCGACGGCACTGGAGCGCGACGGCGGCATCCGCGCCTACCTGCCCGGCCGCACCCAGCTGGTCTCCAGCGATCGCGGTCCCGCCGTCTTCGTCGACTTCGGGCACTCTCCCGACGCGTTCGAGAAGACCCTCGCGGCGGTCCGCCGGGTGACCCCCGGCCGGGTGCTGATGCTGTTCGGCGCCGACGGCGACCGCGACGCCAGCAAGCGGTTCGACATGGCTCGCACCGCCGTCGAGGGCAGTGACATCCTGGTCGTCACCGACCACCACCCGCGTTTCGAGAACCCGGAATCGATCAGGGCGACCCTCATCGAAGGGGCTCGCGCCGCGCGCCCGGATGCCGAAATCCACGAGTACTCCCCGCCGGAGCGCGCGATCGTCGCTGCCGTCGGGCTCGTCGGCGATGGCGATGCGATCCTCTGGGCGGGTCCAGGACACCAGGATTACCGCGACATCCGCGGAGTGCGCACACCGTACTCGGCGCGAGAACTCGCCCGCCGCGCCCTGCGCGCGGCCGGATGGCCCGTGCCGGAGTCGCGCTGGCCGGTGCCCTACCCCGACGAGGCGTAGAGCCTGACTCAGGCGGTGGCGGCGATGAGCCGGTCGGCCTTCTGGCGCGCCCAGGTCTCGGCGTCGGCGAGCGACTCCACGGTCAGCCGGTCCGGCGGCTCGTGCGCGTCGACGACTCGTGCGATCGGTGTCGACGATGCCGAGAAACGGCAGTCGGCCCTCATGGAAGGCGTCCACAGCCTGTTCGTTGGCCGCGTTGTAGACGGCCGGGAACGTGGCGCCGGCTCGGCCGACCGCCTTCGCCAGGCCGACTGCGGGGAAGGCATCGTCGTCCAGCGGTTCGAAGGTCCAGGCCGTCGCCTTGGTCCAGTCCAGCGGACGGCCCACTCCCCCGACGCGCTCGGGCCAGTCGAGTCCGAGAGAGATCGGGAGACGCATGTCGGGCGGTGACGCCTGGGCGATCGTCGACCCGTCGACGAACTCGACCATCGAGTGCACGATCGACTGCGGATGCACCACCACGTCGATGTCGTCGTAGGCGATGTCGAAGAGCAGATGCGCCTCGATGACCTCGAGTCCCTTGTTGACCAGCGTCGCCGAGTTGGTCGTGACCATCCGTCCCATGTCCCAGGTCGGATGCGCCAGGGCTTCCGCGGGCGTCACAGCGGCCAGCTCGGCACGGCTCCGGCCTCGGAACGGACCTCCGGATGCGGTGACGATGAGCCGCCGCACCTCGTCGTGCCGGCCGCTGCGCAGCGCCTGGGCGATGGCGGAGTGCTCCGAGTCGACCGGGACGATCTGCCCGGGTGCGGCAGCGGCGAGCACGAGTTCTCCGCCGACGATCAGCGATTCCTTGTTTGCGAGCGCGAGCGTGCGACCTGCTTTCAGAGCTGCGAGTGTGGAGCCGAGGCCGATCGAGCCGGTGATCGCATTGAGGACGACATCCGCCTCGACATCGCGCACCAGCTGCTCGGCCTCCACCGCTCCGAGCGCGGTGTCCTCCACCTGGAACTGCGCCGCCTGGTCGCCGAGCATCTCAGCGTTGCTGCCGGCTGCGAGCCCGACGAGTTCGAATCGACGCGGGTTCGCACGGATGACCTCCAACGCCTGAGTGCCGATGGAACCTGTGGACCCGAGGACGATGACGCGACGCATGTCGCCAGCCTATTGGCTACTGCGGAGCGGCCGTGGTGGCGAGGATGTCGACGACGAAGACGAGGCTCTCCTTCTCGAGCTCATGACCGGCACTCGCGCCGTAACCATCCTTCGGGGGCATCGTGACGATCACCTGTGAGCCGACCTTCTGGCCCTCGAGGGCCACCCGGAATCCGGTCACGACTCCCGATGTCTGGAACTGCGTGGGCGTCGCTTCGCGACTCCAGCTGGAGTCGAACTCCTTGCCGTCGGACCACTTCACGCCGAGGTACTGCACGACAACGAGGTCGCCGGCGCCGACGACCGGGCCGTCGCCTTCCTTGAGCAGGGCGACCTTCGTCTCGGCCGGCGCATCGCCATCCGGGATCGTGATGGTGGGTGCGCCGTCGTCGTCCAGCTTCACCGTCGGCATGCCCTCAGTGGGCTCCACCGGCTCGCCGGTCGCGACAGTCGGAAGCTCCTCGACGGCTTCTGCGTAGACGACGATGTTGCTCGCGCCCTCGCCGAGCACGCTGCTCGGCAGTGCGAGGACGATCTGGGAACCGACGGGGTTGCACTCGAGCGCCGCGACGAACAGCGAGGACTGGTTGGTGTCCATCAGGATCGGCAGCAGGCCGTCCTCGCCCCGCGCGGACGAGTCGAGCACGGTACCGGTCGCCGCGTCGACGATCTGGTAGCGCACCGAGACGAGGTCGTTGACCGTGACCTCGTCACCGTCTCCCTCACGGACGACGGTGCGCTCGACGTCGGCGAACGGCGCGTCGGCGGGAACAGTGACCTTGGCGTCGGCGCCGTCACCGTCGACGACGACGGCATCCGAGGTGGCACCGGCCTTGGCATCGAGTGCGCACGCGCTCTCCGGTTCCGGTGTCTTCGAGCTCTCCGGAGCGGGGCTGCCAGCGCAGCCGGCCAGCAGGAGGGTCGCTGCGGCGACGGTGGACAGGACGATGAGCGGACGCTTGCGCACAGTGAGACCTCGGGATCGCGGGCGGAAACCACCATCCTCCCGCATCCCCCTTTGCCCCCGCTGGGAGACGCGCGCGTTTCTGCATTCCCGCACGGGCATGGATCCGGGAGTAACCTGCTCTGATGACCTCTGAGCAGTCCGTGGAGCCCGAGCACTCGGTCGAAGAGTCGGCGAAACCGCGGCACGCAGGGTTCACCTACGCACTCGGTCGCAGTCTGATCAGTCCATTGGCCCGCCTGATCTACCGGCCGCGGATCGAGGGCAGGGAGAACGTCCCGATGACGGGTCCGGTGATCTTCGCGAGCAACCACCTCTCGTTCATCGACTCGATAGCCATACCGGTCGCCTCTCCCCGCCCCGTGCACTTCCTGGCCAAGTCGAGCTATTTCGAGGGCGCCGGCATGAAGGGCGCGCTCAGCAAGACCTTCTTCGAGTCGATCGGCGCCATTCCCGTGCGCCGTGGTGCGGGGCAGGCCGCCCTGGATGCGCTCGATCTGCAACGTCAGCTGCTCGAAGACGGCCTGGCCGTCGCCCTCTACCCCGAGGGCACCCGCTCCACAGACGGTCGCTTGTACAAGGGGCGTACCGGCGTGGCGTTCCTCGCGCTGCAGACCGGCGCGCCCGTTGTTCCGGTCGGCCTCATCGGCACCGACAAGGTGATGCCCGTCGGCGCGAAGATGCCCTCGATGTCCGAGCGGATCACCGTGCGCTTCGGTCAGCCACTCGATCTGTCACCGCACGGTCCCGCCACGAGCGGCAAGGCACGACGCCTGGCCACGGACCAGATCATGGCAGCCATCCACTCGCTGTCTGGTCAGGAGCTCGCCGGGGCGTACAACGAAGCACCGGCCCAGGGCACGATCGAGAAGATCAAGCAGGCGCTCCCGCACGAGCGACGCTGACCCTTCGACGAGCTCGAGGACTTCGTGGCTAGCGCGCGGTGACCGTCGCCTGGTGGCGCACCGGGAAGTTCACGGAGTTCGCGATGAAGCACCACTCGTTGGCCTGGGCATGCGCGCGCTCGGCCACCTCGATCATGGATGCGTCGGCGACCACGACCTCCGGGTGCAGGGTGACCTCCACGAATGCCCCACCTCCGGCGCCGTTCTCGCGCATCACCCCGGTCGCCCTGTCGCTGTAGGACACCACGACGACCCCCGCCGTGACGCAGGCGTGCAGATACGACAGCAGGTGGCACTCCGAGAGCGAGGCCAGCAGCAGGTCCTCCGGATTCCAGCGAGCGGTATCGCCGCGGAACGGCTTGTCTGACGAGGCCAGGATGCCTGGCTTCCCCACGACGTCGAGAGTCACATCGCGTCGATAGTCGCGGTAGCCCGACGTGCCCGTGCCGGTGTTGCCCGTCCAGGTCGCCGTGAGCTCGTAGTGGTGTTCACCGAGGGGACGAGGGGAGCTCTGTTCTGCCATGGCAACAGTCTGCCAGCCGGGCCATTGGCTAGGGTTGAACCGTGATGGAGACACTGACCGTTCAGGATGCCGTGGAACTCGCCGTCGTCGAGCGGAGCGGGTTCATCGAGTCACGGCATACCGGGGCCGCCGTCGTGCTCTCGACCGACGGGGACGTCGTCGCGCGATACGGCAACGCCGAGGCCCTCGTGCTCCCCCGGTCGAGCATGAAGCCCATGCAGGCCGTCGCGTGCATCACAGCCGGCGCCGCACTCGAGGGCGAGCAGCTGGCCATCTCCACCGCCAGTCACACCGGCACGAATCGCCATGCCGCCGTAGTGAGGGACATCCTCACCGCCGGCGGCCTCACCGAAGACGACCTCGGCTGCCCCCCGGCGTGGCCGAGCCATACCGCCACCCGCGACGAGATGGTGCGCGAGCACGGCACGCCGTCCCGCATCCGGATGAACTGCTCCGGCAAGCACGCGGCGATGCTGCGCGCCTGCGTCGCCACCGGTTGGCCGATCGAGGGCTACCTCGACCCGGCGCATCCGCTGCAGGCGCACATCCGAGAGGTCGTCGAGCGTCTCACCGGCGAGAAGGTCGCGCACACGTCGATCGATGGATGCGGCGCCCCCGTGTACGCGCTCACCCTGACCGGCGTCGCCCGCGCGATCCACCGGATCGGCAGCGCATCGGACCGCTCGCCGTTCGCCCTGCACCGCGTGGCCGGTTCCCTGGTCCGCGCCGTGCGCCAGCATCCGTGGACGATCGAGGGCCCCGAGCGACCGGACACGATCGCAATCGAGACCCTCGGAGTCTTCGCGAAGGGCGGTGCGGAGGGCTTCATGGTGATGGTCGCCCCGAACGGCACGACGGTCGCCCTCAAGATGCTCGACGGCTCGGCTCGCGCCGCGACGCTGGTCGCGGCCACCCTCCTTGCGCGTGCGGGCGCCCTCAGCGACGACGACGTCACGAGGCTCTCCGCTGCACTGCCGCTGGACGTGCTCGGCGGTGGCCTCCCGGTCGGAACCATCCGCGCCGGCGCCGGGATCTGATCAGGCGCCAACGCCTCTGTTCGATGCGGTCGCCGGCACGAGCGCAGGCACGATCACGCGCCGGGGCATCCTCGCATCCCTGAGCGACCATGCTCGTCCGGCATGAGTGAGAGCGTAGGGAGGCAGCTCGCGCACGCCCGCGAGCTGCCTCAGCTCTGTAGGACATTCAGCGCGGACGAGCACCTCGCCCTCCGCCCGCACCCGCTGCCAGACCGTCCAGCAGCGCTGCCAGGCATCGGCATCGCCCACGACGATCAACGGCCTCGAAGCGCGCTGGACGTCGCTCGCCGCAAGAACGACATCGCACCACGGGTACGCGTCGCGGAGGGCCGTGGCCACCGCATCGGCGCCGGAACTCACGACACCGGTGATCACGGTCTCCGGTTGCCAGGCGTCGCTTCCGCTGCGCGGGGACGGGCGTGATTCCGCGAGCCTCTCCTGCTCGTCGATCCACGCGAACTGCACCTCACGATCCCCGATGCGTGCACGGCCGGGTGCCCTGTCGCGGTCGTACCCCGCGGCCTCACCGCCCGCCGCCAGGTGCTCGACCCGGCTGGACATCTGCAGAAGCGCCCTCGACGGGAGCGCGTCGATGAGCCGCGCCACCAGCCCGCCGGCGCGCGCCGCGGTGAGCACGATTGTGGCGCCTGAACCGGCCCGAAGGATCTGCTCCCATCGCTGAGCCATCTGCTGCGCGTGATCCAGCGGCAGCCGGGCGAGCAGCCGATCGATGTCGTCGCAGAGCACCAGCGTTCCGGGAGCAGGGTCGCGCTCAGCCAGCTCGGCGACGAGGTCCCATGCGCGCTCGGGGTCACCGGGGATCCAAAGGGATTCCGGATGCTGGGCCGCGAGGGCACGGATCGCCGCCGACTTCCCGGACCCCGGGCCGCCGAGGATCGCGAGGCCGCGGTCAGCGCCGGGTCGGAGCAGCTCCAGGGGCTGCGCCTGACGATCGGGGTCGTCGGCACGCCCGAGAACCAGGGCTCCCTGTCTCGCCGCCCCGTCGGGGGTCAGCTCCGCCAGGGGCAGCAGGCGCGGGAGCGGCGGCAGCCAGGGACTCTGCGCTGTCGCTGCAGCGGACCATCGCATCCCGACGGCCCGTAGATCTGCCGCTCCGGTGAGCGCCACCCTGAGCGCAACCGGATCCACATCCTGCGGGCGTCGGGCGAACGCGAGTCCGCGAGACCCCTGGCCGCCGGGCAGCTCGGCCGCCGCATCCGTTCCGAGAACCAGCCGGCTGTCGGCCGGATCCCCGACGCGCAGGCTGAGGCGAAGCGGGCAGTTCGCCGCGAGCGCCTCCCTGATCACCCCGGACGCGCGCTGAGTTCCCAGGATCAGATGCATGCCGAGGGCCCGCCCGCGAGCGGCCACATCGGTGAAGACGCTGCCCAGGTCGGAGTGCTCCTGCAGGAGAGCGGCGAACTCGTCGACGACGATCACGAGCCGTGGCATCGTGACCTCGCTGATGTCGCGAGCGCCGGCGGCGGCCAACACGGCCTCGCGCCGGCGAAGTTCCGCTGTGAGACTGGACACGCCACGGCGCGCACCGGACTCGTCCAGATCGGTGATCACGGCGACGACCTGCGGCAGTTCTCGCAGCGGTTCGAACGCCGTTCCGCCCTTGAAGTCGGCGAGCACGAACGACACCTGGTCGGGACCGTGACCCGCCGCGATCGCCGTCACCCAGCTGACCAGCAGTTCGCTCTTGCCGGTGCCGGTCGTCCCCGTCACGATCGCATGCGGCCCATCGGCGACGATGTCCAACAGCACGTCTCCGCGCTCCCCGCGGCCGATCACGGCAGGGAGACCACTCGTGGAGTGCGGCTGGTCGAGATCGTGCAGCGACACGGCGTCGGGCAGCACGTCGACGTCTTCAACCCGATCACTGCAGTCGCCGGCGACGATCTCCGTCTGAGCGAGCGAGAGGCATTCGACTGCGAGGTCCTGCACACCCCTGGTGGTGCGCAACTGCGCGCGCTGGGGCTCGACGCAGTCGATCACCGTCGTCACCCCCTCCGGAACCTCGGCCTCCGGCGGGAGGAGCCAGAGCACCGCATCCGCTTCGGGTCTGGCGGCTCCGGAGCTCGCGACACCGACGCGGAGCGCACCTCGCCGTGCACCGCGCACATGCGGTAGTCCGCCGAGACCACTCGAGTCCAGGTCGCCGACGAGAGTGAGCTGCGCCGGGCTGAAGCGCAGACAGAGCTGCATCACCAGCGCTCGAGCGGCGGCCGCGACGATCGGTGCGGTGCCGCGCAGGCAGACGCCTCCGCCGAGCGGCACCGTGATCGGCGCATCGCTCAGTGCGCTGCTGCGCGCGAGGAACTCGCGCGCACGGTCTCCCTCTCCCCCGGATGTGCGGATGCCGCTCGCGACGACACCGCGACCGAGCACGAGCTCCGTGTCCGCATCCGGTGCCTGCACTCCGCGCAGCGGCGGCTGCATGAGACATGTCGCAGCGTCCGGATGACGATGTCGGAGCCGGCTCCGCTCCTGGTTCTGCCGGTCGCGCAGATCCGTCTCCGCCCGCGCCCATGCCTGCATCGATTCCTCGTCGGCGAGTCGACGATCACGTCGTCGGCTGCGTGCTCCATCGAGCAGGGAAGCCGCGAGCATCAGCGGGCCGAGAGCAGCGAAGCACAGCGCGAACAGTGATCCGGTGATCAACCAGAGAACGACGCCACCCGCGATCGGCACCACTGCCGCGAGGAAGGGTGTCGGGGGACGCCGGGCCGGAGGGATAGGGGCCGGGAGTGGGATGGGCGGGGAATCCATACCCGCCATTCGACATCAGCTGCGACGTCGAATCATCGTTGTCCCCAGCGATCGGCCGCTATTCGACCGTTTCCGTGTCTGTGGAGGAGGAGTCAGCGGCGTCTTCGGACGTCTGCACGACGACGACGGTCACGTTGTCCCGTCCGCCGTTCTCCAAAGCCGCGACCAGCATCGCATCCACCGCATCACCGGGGTCGGCGTTCTCCCGGAGGAAGTGCTGGATGCCGTAGTCCGTGAGTTCCTTGGTGAGTCCGTCCGAGCAGATCACGAAACGGTCGCCGGCGCGCACATCGATGCTGATGTAGTCGGGAGCCGTCAGCTCGCTGGCACCGACCGCACGGGTGATGACGTTGCTGTACGGATGCCCTTCGGCCTCTTCAGGACTGATCTTGCCCGCAGCGATGAGTTCCTGCACCACCGAGTGATCCGTCGTGATCTGGATCAGTCGATCGTCGCGAAGCAGGTACACGCGGGAATCGCCGATGTTCAGGGACACCCAGGTCGGCAACTCGGCGTCGAGGTCGAGGAACACGCCGGTCAGTGTCGTTCCCGTGCCTTCGTCGGTCGTCTCAGGGTGGTCGGCGATGTCTCCCACCGCGAGCTCCAGGGCAAGCTCGATCGCGGTTCGGCTGACCGGGCCGTCGGAGACCACCGTCTTCAGGCGGCCGATCGCGCTCCGGCTGGCGATCTCGCCGCCGGCGTGGCCGCCCATGCCGTCGGCGACGATGAAGAGCGGGAACTCCGCGAGGAAGGCGTCCTGGTTCGAGTCGCGACGACGCCCCTGATCGGTGACGCCTGCCCAGGAGAGCCGCATCTGATGGTCCGCGACCATGAGAGTGCGCGTCTGGGTTGTCGTCTCAGCCACGTGCATCCTCCGAAATCCCTGCGGTCATTCGGGAGAACGCAGGATACTCACACATCGTAGTAGAACTCCGCATCCGCCCTCATACCCGCGCTCCCGGATCCTCGGGCAACGGGAAGAGCTCGTCGATGATCGCGAGGTCCGCCTCATCAGGAACCCATGCCGTGCCCGCTGCCGCGTTCGCCTCGATCTGGGCGGCCGACGTCGCCCCGGCGATCACGCTGGACACGGCCGGTCGCGCCAGCAACCAACCGAACGCCGCCTGCAGCATGGTGATGTCACGTTCAGCGCAGAAGACCCGGAACTCGTCGAGAGCATCCCAGGGCGCGTTCTCCCAGACGTGCCGGCGCGAGGACATGATGCGGCTCGATGCCGGTCCGCCGTCGCGAGTGAACTTTCCGGTGAGGAGACCGTTGTGCAGCGGGAAGTAGGGGAGGAAGCCGAGCCCGTACCGTTCCGCAGCGGGTAGAACCTCGCGCTCCGCCGCGCGCGCGAGCAGCGAGTAGTGGTTCTGCGCCGAGATGAAGCGGCCGGTCGAGCGCTCCCGAGAGGTGAACTCCGCGTCGGCGACCTGCCACCCGGTGAAGTTCGAGTGGCCGTAGTAGCGGATCTTCCCTTCCCTGACCAGCTCGTCGAGGGCGTCGATCGTCTCGGCGATCGGTGTCTCCGGATCGGGCAGGTGCAACTGATAGAGGTCGATCCAATCGGTACGCAGACGGCGCAAGGACTCCTCGACGGCACGGCGGACGTATCGGCGGGAGCCTCGCCCGGCCGGGAAGTCGTACCCCATGTCCCGCTCGTGGCCGAACTTCGTGGCCAGCACGATACGGTCACGGCGACCTTCCAGCGCCTCCCCCATCAGCGTCTCGCTGGTTCCCGCGACCGCGCCGTACATGTCGGCGGTGTCGAGCAGCGTGATGCCGTTGGCGATCGCCGCATCGATCACCTCCTGCGTGCCCTCGAGCGTCTGGGTCGCAGTGCCCGCGCGCCCGAAGTTGTTGCAGCCGAGTCCCGTCGGCGAGACCAGAAGACCGGATGCGCCCACGCGGCGCTGCGACATCACCATGCCCTCCACGCTATCCCAGTCGTTCGCCCGGGCGGGGCGCGACGAGCCGCGGTGCCCCCGCACGCGACAGAGCCCCCGACCGAAGTCGAGGGCTCTGTGTTCACAGTTGTCAGGCCGGGGGCGGCGTGGGGTTCGCCGGCGGCGCAGCAGGAGGTGCCGGCGGCGTGGTGGGAGGTGCCGGCGGCGTGGCGGGAGGTGCCGGCGGAGCAGCAGGAGGAGCCTGCGGCGTCGTCGGCGGAACCGGCGGGACGCTCGGAGCACCCGTCGCCGGAGCAGATGGCGCTGCAGGAGGCGTGTACCCCGGCTGTGCGGGAGCGGCGTAACCAGGCTGAGCCGGCGGTGCGTAGCCCTGAGGGGCGGCGCCGTAACCAGGCTGTGCGGGGCCTGCGACGGCGGACGGCTGAGTGGGAACGCCGTCCCAGACGGTGCGGTCGCCGAGGAACGCGTTGCCTGCCCACGGCGCGGGGGCGACATTCGCGTTCCAGCGCGACTTGTCGAACGCGTTGATGCCGAGCCAGACAATGCTCAGGAGGACGTAGAGAACGACCCAGACCGCGTCCTTCTGCAGCTTGAGGCCGATGCGCCAGGCCGCGAGGGCGGAGAGGACTGCCAGCGCCAGAGAGAAGACGACGCCGATGCCGATCCAGCTGAGCAGGATCGCGCCGCCGATGCCGTAGAGCACGAGCCACGGGCTGAGGTCGCCGAGCTTGAACATCACCATCGAGTTGTAGACCGGAACCCAGGCACGCCATGCGCCCTGCACACCGGCCTTCTGGAAGATCTTCATCAGGAACAGCGAGGTCAGAACGTACACCGCGATTCCCACGATGAACATCACGAACCCATATGCAATGAGGAGGCCGATGTAGCCAGAACCGTCGTCGTAACCCATGAGACTCACATTTCTCTGTCTCGGGAGACGTGTCTCGTCCCCCGCCACGAAGCGTGCGCTTCGCGTCACCACACTAGCGGTGACACTGTGGCCGGGCAATGACAAACACGGGCAGAAATCCCCATTCGGATTCTTCAGCCGGCGACGACGAGCTCGAGCACCCTGTCGTCCTCGGTCGCTCGGAGCAGGATCCCGCGTCCCGACGCCCACGAGAGCAGCGCACGCGGCGAGCGAACACGAGGACGATCTTCGGCCAGAGCACGCACGAGCCGCCCTTTCGCCGTCTTGTTGAAGTGGTTGAGCGCCCTCGAAGTGCCCCCGTCGTCAGTGACGACGCGCACGTAGGCGGCCGGGACGGATACCGGAATCGGTCCGAGCGCGACGTACGCCTCACTGCGCAGATCGAGAACGAACGCCGGTTGCTCCTCAGCGATCGCCGCGGTGGTCGCGGCCGCCCAATGCCGCCGCAGTGCGGCCACTCCCGGCAGTGACGTTCCCGCGGCGAGACGGTATGACGGGATCGGGTCCAAGGCTCCGACCGGCCCGAACGGGGCGGAGTGGATCCAGACGTTCGCGCCGAGCCAGCGTCTGGAGGCGGCCGGCAGAGTGGCGGCATCCAGCGCATCGAAGAGCACGCCCGTGTAGCGATCGGCAGCCGGCATCGTCGGCGAGGAGCGCAGTGCCCGATTGTGCGCGATGTCGCCGAGCTGACGCTCGCTCAGCTTGAGCACCCGGCGGGAGGCGACCTCGTCCGCTGCCAGCTCGACGAGAGCGTCGACGACTGCCGCACGCTGATCGAGAAGGCCGGGCAGTGCCAGGGAACCCAGCCGGATGGCCGGGCCGGAGCCTCCGGACCGCTTGGTCTCCGACGGCGGCAGCAGGATCTTCATGCTCTTCCTCACAGGAGACGCCGAAGCGCAAGGACCCGAGGGGTCCTTGCGCTTCGGAATCGATTCGTTGCTAGGCGATGAGCGCCGCGTTGCCGGCGACGATCGTCAAGTTGCTGCCCTCCATGGAGAGGAAGCCGTCCTGTGCGTTCGCCAGCACCTTGGTGCCATCGGCCTGGGTGATCCGGACCTGGCCTTCGGCCAGGATGGCCAGCACCGGCTCATGACCGGTCATGAAGCCGATCTCGCCCTCGACGGTCTTGGCGACCACGAGGCTCGCCTCTCCCGTCCAGACCTCCGCGTCCGCGGAGACGAGGCTGACATGCAGCGCCATGATCAGCCGTTCTCCTTCTGGATCTGAGCCCACTTCTCTTCGACATCGCCGATGCCGCCGACGTTGAAGAAGGCCTGCTCGGCGACGTGGTCGAAGTCACCGCGGGTGATCGCGTCGAAGGACTCGATGGTCTCCTTCAGCGGAACCGTCGAACCCTCGACACCCGTGAACTTCTTGGCCATGTAGGTGTTCTGGGAGAGGAACTGCTGGATGCGACGTGCACGCGACACGACGATCTTGTCCTCTTCGGAGAGCTCGTCGACACCGAGGATCGCGATGATCTCCTGCAGTTCCTTGTTCTTCTGGAGGATCTGCTTGACCGTGGTCGCCACGCGGTAGTGGTCCTCGCCCAGGTAGCGGGGGTCCATGATCCGCGAGGTCGAGGTCAGCGGGTCGATCGCCGGGTAGAGACCCTTCGAGGCGATCTCGCGCGAGAGCTCGGTGGTCGCGTCGAGGTGAGCGAAGGTCGTCGCCGGAGCCGGGTCGGTGTAGTCGTCGGCCGGCACGTAGATCGCCTGCAGCGAGGTGATCGAGTGCCCACGGGTCGAGGTGATGCGCTCCTGGAGGACGCCCATCTCGTCGGCGAGGTTCGGCTGGTAACCCACGGCGGAGGGCATGCGGCCCAGCAGCGTGGAGACCTCGGAACCGGCCTGCGTGAAGCGGAAGATGTTGTCGATGAAGAGAAGCACATCCTGCTTCTGCACGTCGCGGAAGTACTCTGCCATCGTCAGGGCCGAGAGGGCGACGCGAAGACGCGTTCCCGGCGGCTCGTCCATCTGGCCGAACACGAGGGCGGTCTTGTCGAAGACGCCCGCCTCTTCCATCTCGTGGATGAGGTCGTTGCCCTCACGGGTGCGCTCGCCGACACCGGCGAACACCGACACACCACCGTGGTCCTGCGCGACGCGCTGGATCATCTCCTGGATGAGGACGGTCTTGCCGACACCGGCGCCACCGAACAGGCCGATCTTTCCACCCAGCACGTACGGGGTGAGAAGGTCGATCGACTTGATGCCGGTCTCGAACATCTGAGTCTTGGACTCGAGCTGGTCGAAGTTCGGCGCCTTGCGGTGGATCGGCCAGCGCTCGGTGACCTCGAGCACCTCACCGGGCTCGCCGTTGAGGACCTCGCCGATCACGTTGAAGACCTTGCCCTTGGTGACGTCGCCGACGGGGACCGAGATGGCCTCGCCGGTGTCGCGCACCTCCTGGCCGCGCACGATGCCGTCGGTCGGCTTCAGAGCGATGGCGCGGACCAGGTCGTCACCGAGGTGCTGAGCGACCTCGAGCGTGATCTCGGTCGACTCCTCGCCGATCGTGATCGTGGTCTTCAGCGCGTTGTAGATTTCGGGGATCGAGTCGTGCGGGAACTCGATGTCGACAACCGGACCGTTGACGCGTGCGACGCGCCCGACGACCGCGGTCGCGGGCTTGTCAGCCGTAGCGGTGGGGGTCATTTCTCGTCTCTTTCCTGAGGTTCTATTTGCTCGATGAGAGGGCGTCGGCGCCGCCGACGATCTCCGCGATCTGCTGCGTGATCTCAGCCTGACGCGCGTTGTTGCGCAGGCGGGTGTAGTCGGTGATGAGCTTGTCGGCGTTGTCGCTGGCGGATTTCATCGCCTTCTGCGTCGCGGCCTGCTTGGCGGCGGACGACTGCAGAAGAGCGTTGAACACGCGGCTCTGGATGTACACCGGCAGGATCGCGTCCAGCACGGTCTCGGCATCCGGCTCGAACTCGTACAGCGGGTAGACGGTGCTCCCCGCCTCCGAGTCGTCGGCCTCCGTGATCTCCAGCGGCAGCAGGCGCACGGACTCCGGCGACTGCGTCATCATGCTGACGAAGCGGTTGTACACGAGGTGGATCTCGTCGACCCCGCCGCCGTCCCCACCGCGCGAGAAGGCGTCGAGCAGCGTGTGCGCGATCTCCTCCGCCGTGTGGAACGAGGGTGTGTCGGTGTCGCCGGTCCACTGCGCGGCCGCGGCGATGCGCCGGAACTGGAAGTACCCGACCGCCTTGCGTCCGATGAGGTAGAACACCGGCTCCTTGCCCTGCTCGCGCAGGAGCTCCGCGACCTCGAGACCCTCACGGAGGATCTGCGAGTTGAAGGCGCCGGCGAGACCGCGGTCCGAGGAGAAGATGACCACCGCGGAGCGGCTGATGTTCTCCGGCTCGCGGGTGAGCGGGTGATCCACGTTCGAGTGGGTCGCGACGGCTGAGACGGCCCTCGTCACGGCTCGCGCGAAGGGGGTGGACGCCTTGACGCGTGCCATCGCCTTCTGGATGCGCGAAGCCGCGATGAGTTCCATCGCCTTCGTGATCTTCTTGGTCGTCTGGGCAGAAGAGATCTTCTGCTTGTAGACCCTGAGTTGAGCGCCCATGGTTCAGTACCTCACGCGATTACGCGCGACGACCCTTGACGATCTTCTCCTGGTTGACGTCCTCCGCCTCAGCGGCCGCGTGCTCCTCGTGGCCCGGGGCGCCGATGGCGTGTCCCTTGCCGCCCTGGAACTCCAGGATGAAGGCATCGGTCTGCTTCGTGAGCTCGGCGACGGTGTCATCGTCGAGGACGTTGGTCTCGCGCAGCGTCTCGAGCACCTTGCTGTTGCGACGCAGGTGGTCGAGCAGCTCGCGCTCGAAGCGCAGAACGTCTTCGACCTCGATCGTGTCGAGCTTGCCGTTGGTTCCGGCCCAGATCGAGACGACCTGCTCCTCGACGGGGTACGGCGAGTACTGCGGCTGCTTGAGCAGCTCGGTCAGTCGTGCACCGCGCGACAGCTGGCGACGCGAGGCCGCGTCGAGGTCGGACGCGAACATCGCGAAGGCCTCGAGCGAACGGTACTGCGCGAGCTCCAGCTTCAGCGTTCCGGAGACCTTCTTGATCGACTTGACCTGAGCGTCACCGCCGACTCGCGAGACCGAGATGCCCACGTCGACCGCGGGACGCTGGTTGGCGTTGAAGAGATCGGACTGCAGGAAGATCTGGCCGTCGGTGATCGAGATCACGTTGGTCGGGATGTATGCCGAGACATCGTTCGCCTTGGTCTCGATGATCGGGAGACCCGTCATGGAGCCCGCGCCGAGCTCGTCGGACAGCTTCGCGCAACGCTCCAGCAGACGGGAGTGCAGGTAGAAGACGTCACCCGGGTAGGCCTCGCGGCCCGGCGGACGACGCAGGAGCAGCGAGACGGCACGGTAGGCCTCGGCCTGCTTCGACAGGTCGTCGAAGATGATGAGGACGTGCTTGCCGCCGTACATCCAGTGCTGGCCGATCGCCGAACCCGTGTAGGGGGCGAGGTACTTGAAGCCGGCGGGGTCGGATGCCGGAGCCGCCACGATGGTGGTGTACTCCAGGGCGCCGGCCTCTTCGAGCGCACCCTTCACCGAAGCGATGGTGGAGCCCTTCTGGCCGATGGCGACGTAGATGCAGCGGACCTGCTTGTTGACGTCGCCCGACGCCCAGTTGTCCTTCTGGTTGATGATCGTGTCGATCGCGATGGCCGTCTTGCCGGTCTGGCGGTCGCCGATGATCAGCTGACGCTGACCGCGGCCGACGGGGATCATCGCGTCGATCGCCTTGATGCCGGTCTGCATCGGCTCGTGCACCGACTTGCGCTGCATGACGCCGGGGGCCTGGAGCTCGAGTGCACGGACGCCCTCGGTCTCGATGGAGCCGAGACCGTCGATCGGGTTGCCGAGCGGGTCGACGACGCGGCCGAGGTAGCCGTCGCCGACGGGGACGGAGAGGACCTCGCCGGTGCGGGTGACCTTCTGGCCGGCCTCGACACCCTGGAAGTCGCCGAGGACGACGACGCCGATCTGGTGCTCGTCGAGGCTCAGCGCGAGGCCCTTGGTGCCGTCGCCGAACGTGACGAGCTCGTTCGCCATCACACCGGGCAGTCCTTCGACGTGCGCGATGCCGTCTGCGGCGTCGATGACGGTGCCGACCTCGGTCGCCGCGGCCCCGGAGGGCTCGTACGCAGCGGCGAAGTCCTTCAGCGCGTCACGGATGACGTCGGGGCTGATCGATAGTTCTGCCATTGTCTTCCCTTTGTATTAGAGAGTCTGCGCGGTTTCCCGCGCGAAAATCGTGTTAGCCCGCGAGCTTCTGGCGAAGATCAGCGAGACGGGCGGCGATGCTGCCGTCGATGACGTCATCGGCGATCTGCACGCGCAGGCCTCCGACGACGGTCGGGTCGATGACGATGTTGAGCGACACCCGGCCGTCGTAGCGACGCGAGAGCGCGTCGCTCAGACGGGTCTGCTGGGCTGCGCTGAGCGCCTTCGCGCTGTGCACCGTGGCCACGACGCGGCCGCGCTGACTGGAGACGATGTTCATCGCCCGGCTCAGCAGCTGACGCACGCGGCGCCCACGGGGCTGGCGGACCAGCGACGAGACGATCAGCGTCGCGGGGGCGCTGGCGCCACTCGCGAGCAGTCGATCGACGAGGGCGCCCTTGGCGTCCTCTCCCCCGAGCCGTCCGCCGAGCGCGAGCTCGAGCTCGGCGTTCGCCGCGATCACGCGGGTGAAGGCGAACAACTCGCCCTCGATGTCCGCGTTCTCGTCGGCGATCGCCGCTGCCCGGATCGCGAGCTCCTCGATGCCGTCGATGAGCTGATCAGCGTCCGACCAGCGCTCTGCGACGGCGACCTTGAGTATGTCCCTGGTGTTCGCAGAGAACCCGCCGAACACCGCTGCGACGACATTCTGTCGCGCCTCGACCGGAGCCGAGGGGTCGGCGAGCGCGCCGCTCAGGTGGGACGACTCGCCCACGGCACGTGCGGCGGCGAAGAGCTCCCGCGCGGTGTCGAGCGTGACGCCGGACGCTGCGGCAAGCGCCTGAACGGATGCCGCGAGTGCCTGAGTGGTCGCGCTGCCCATTACTGAGCCGCCTTCTCGGATGCTTCGAGGTCGGCGAGGAACCGGTCGACGACGGCCGTGGCACGTGCGTCATCGGAAAGAGTCTCTCCGACCACGCCACCGGCGAGATCGATCGCGAGCGTGCCCACCTCGGAGCGGAGCGAGACGAGAGCGGCCTGGCGCTCTGCCTCGATCTGCGTGTGTGCGGTCGCGGTGATGCGAGCGGCCTCACTGGAGGCCGCATCCTTCGCCTCGGTGACGATCTTCTTGCCGTCCTCACGGGCGGCTTCGCGGATCTCACCGGCCTCGGTGCGCGCTTCAGCGAGCTGACGCGTGTACTCCTCGAGTGCCGCCTCCGCCTGCTTCTGCGCCTCGTCGGCCTTGGCGATGTTGCCCTCGATCGCGGCGGACCGCTCATCGAGCATCGCTGTCAGCTTGGGAAGGGCGACCTTCCACACGACGAGCAGGATGACGAGGAACCACAGGCCCGACCAGATGATGTCGTACCACGCGGGGAGCAGCGGATTAGGCGTTTCTCCCTCGGCCGCGAGGTTCGTGACAAGAGCGTTCAGCATCCTGTCTCCTTCAGAAGTCGGTGTGGATTACGGGAAGGGGATGAATCCGACGGCGATGCCGACGAATGCAAGCGCCTCGGTGAAGGCGATACCGATCCACATGAGGACCTGAAGGCGACCGGCCAGCTCGGGCTGGCGGGCGACGCCCTCGATCGTCTTGCCGACGACGATGCCCACACCGATGGCCGGACCGATCGCTGCGAGGCCGTAGCCGACAGATGCGAGGTGACCGTTGATGTCAGCGAGAACCGTAGTTGCGTCCACGGGTTTTTCCTTTCGTTGGGTGGGTGGCCTGGGCCGACCCGCTCAGTGTCTAGTGGGCTTAGTGATCTTCTGCGACCGCGAGCTGGATGTAGACCGCGGTGAGGACGGTGAAGACGTACGCCTGCAGAACGGCGACCAGGACCTCGAAGAGGGTGAAGGCACCGCCGAAGGCGAGGGTTCCGACACCGAGGGCGGCCCAGCCGCCACCTGCGGTGAAGAAGAAGAACTGGGTGGCCGCGAAGCACAGCACCAGGAGCATGTGGCCGACGACCATGTTCATCAGGAGTCGGAGCATCAGCGTGACCGGCCGGAGGATGAACGTCGAGACCAGCTCGATGAGCGCCACGATCGGCATCGCGAAGCCGGGAACGCCCTGCGGCATCAGCGCGTTCTTGAAGAAGCGCAGGCCGTGACGGCGGATGCCGGCATAGATGAAGGTCACGTAGCTGATGACGGCGAGCAGCAGCGGAACGGCCGCGATGCTGGTGCCAGCGATGTTCAGGAACGGGATGATGCCCGTGATGTTCATGAACAGCACCATGAAGAAGATCGTGGTGAGGATCGGCAGGAAGCGGTCGCCGTCCTTGCGTCCGAGCAGATCGTGCGCGATGCCGCCGCGGACGAAGCCGAGGCCCATCTCGACCAGGCTCTGGAAACGGCCGGGGACGATGCGCATGTTGCGCGTCCCGAGCCAGAGGATCAGCACGACGGCGATCACCGAGAGAAGCTGGATCAGGTGGATCCGGTTGAACTCGAGTCCGCCGATGGAGAAGATCGCATCCGGGAAGAACTCGTCGATCGACGGTCCGTGGAACTCGCCGTCAGAGGCAAGTCGTGGGGTCAAGGTCGCAGCAAGATTGAACAGCGCGGGCTCCAGCTTCGGGGCACCGGTCAGAACCGGGGCGACGATGGTCGGTGTGCTTCACAGCGCAAGCGCTCGCGGGCGAGCGGCGGGCACGGTTCAACCCTATCAGAATCAGGGAGTCGGCGAAGACGCCGGGCCCCCCTCGGACGGCTCATCCCGGGCCCGGTTCGCCGCTCCTGGCGCCCGATCCTCCGGCGCTTCGGTGGGCAGCGAGATGTCGCTCACGTTCGGCAGCCGCATCCTCGTCAGGACGAGGACATCGATCACGAGCGACATCATCACACCGGCGACGATGGAGAGGAAGAACGTCATCGGGTGGATCCACGGCTGCGCCGCTGAGCAAGATCATCACCACGACGAAGACCCCGAGCTTCAGCAGCCATCCCCCGAGCACGATCGCGAAGAACAGCTGCACGTAGATCGGGTCCCCGTACCAGCGGTTGGCGACGAGGATGCTGATGGCCGTGATCGCGAGGAACAGCGCGGCCAGGAGCACGCCGAGCAGACCGCTCACCAGGCCCGAGCCCTGCGCGAACGCGAAGCCCAGGGCGCCGGCGACGACGGCGAGCACCGCGGTCGCCACAGCGGACCAGATCAGGGTGCGGCGCAGGATCGGCGTGCTGGATACGGGATTCGGGCTCATCAGGACTCCAGGGGTGACGGGTCGGGCTCGGCGATCGCCGCGGGCTTCGCGCGGGGCGTGGGCATCAGGGTGATCACGAGGCAGGCGCCGATGCCCACCACGCCGAAGGCGACGCCGGGCAGGTACTGCCCCGGCCAGTCCTCGCGTGCGCCGACGTACATCAGCAGCACGGCGAGCGAGATCACGGCGGCCCAGGCGTAGAAGATGAGCACGGCGTCGCGGTCGCGGTGCCCCAGATCGAGCATCCGGTGGTGCAGGTGCTTGCGGTCCGGCGAGAAGGGCGACTTCCCGGCGCTCATGCGTCGGAGCACGGCGAGCCCGAAATCGAGCAGCGGCAGCAGCACGACGAGCACCGGCAGGAGGATCGGGATGAACGCACCGAGCAGCTGCGATCGTCCGAGTTGCTCCGGGTCGAGCGCGGAGGGATCCAGCTGACCGGTGAGCGCGATGGCGGACGTCGCCATCAGCAGCCCGAGCACGAGCGCCCCGGAGTCTCCCATGAAGAGTTTGGCCGGACTCCAGTTCAACGGCAGGAAGCCGAGGCACGCGCCGATCAGGACCGCGGCGAGGAAGGAGGCGAGGTTGAAGTAGCTGGATGCTCCGGTGTCTCTGGTCAGGATGTAGGAGTAGGCGAAGAACACGCCGTTCGAGATGAGGCAGACACCGGCGACGAGGCCGTCGAGGCCGTCGATGAAGTTCACGGCGTTCATCACGATGACGATCGCGAACATCGTCATCGTGATGCTGAACCAGCTCGAGAAGACGATGATGTCGCCGAACGGCAGCGAGAGGATCTGCAGTCCGCCGCCGACGGTGATGACCCCGGCGGCGAGGAACTGCGCGCCCAGCTTGATCATCCAGTCGAGATCCCAGAGATCGTCGATCACTCCGATGACGGCGATCAGCAGGGAGGCGCCGAGGATCGCCCACATGGTCTGCGGCGGCACCCACATCGTGGCGAAGAACGGGTTGGCCGCCGAGAAGCCGATCGCCGCTGCGATGCCGAGGAAGATCGCGACGCCGCCGAGTCGCGGGGTCGGCGTGGTGTGCACGTCGCGCTCACGGATGCCGGGGTAGAGCTTGAACCGCAGGCTCAGCCGCCAGACCGCCCAGGTCAGCGCGAATGTGATCGCGGCGGTCAGGATGATCGTGAAGAGGTACTGCTTCACGAATCCTCGTCCGACGACGTGACCGGCTCCAACAGATCGCCGAGCACCTCGCTCAGCTGCTCACGCGTGATCACGCCGTCGCGGAGGATCCGCACCCGCGCGGGTTCGTCATCGGCGCCCCGGCGCACGAGGGATGTCGCGTCGACGATGGTCGACGCGATCCCGTTCTTGCTCAGGCCGTCGGCGAGGTACACCGCGACGCTGTCGCCCAGCATCCGCTCCGCGTCGTACGCGGAGATCGCCGCATCCTTGCCGGTGAGGTTCGCGCTGGAGACGGCCATCGGTCCCGTCTCGGCAAGCAGCTCCAAGGCCACCTGCCCCTCGGGCATGCGGACAGCGACGGTGCCGAGGGTCTCCCCCAGGTCCCACGCCAGCGAGGCCTGAGCCGGCAGCACGATCGTCAGGCCACCCGGCCAGAACGCGTCGACGAGCTTCTGCACCGGTTCCGGGACCTCTTCGACCAGGGCGTTCAGTGTCTCCTTGGTGCCGATCAGCACAGGCGGCGGCGCGTCGCGGCCGCGGCCCTTCGCATCGAGGAGCCGCTGCACGGCAGCCGGGGAGAAGGCGTCGGCGGCGACGCCGTACACGGTGTCGGTGGGCATCACGATGAGTTCGCCGCGACCGATCGCCTGGCGCGCATGGCGCATGCCGGTGAGCAGCTGCGCCGCATCGGTGCAGTCGAAGATAGAGGACATGACCATTCGATTCTAGTCGGGGGTTCCTGGATGAGAACGTCGCCTGGGCTCAGGGACAGAGGGCGGTCGTGGCCCGGTCGCGCTGGGTCAGATCGCGGTGCGTGGCAGCGGCTCGCCAGCCGTCCGTGGTGAGGATGTCGCGGATGGCCTCGCCCTGCAGCTCCCCGTGCTCGATGACGAGGAGACCACCGGGCATCAGCAGCTGCCGGGCGCGGGTGCTGAGCACGCGCACGATGTCCAGTCCGTCCTCCCCGCCGTACAACGCCAGAGCGGGATCGAACAGGCGCACCTCCGGGTCGCGCGGCACGGCGGCGTCCGGGACGTAGGGCGGGTTGGAGATGACGACCGTCGCGGTGCCCTCGAGTTCGGTGAAGGCGTCGGCGAGGTCCGCGTGCACCAGGGTCAGGTTGCCCACTCCGGCGGCGTTGCGCGCCGCCCAGGCGTGTGCGTCCGCCGAGACCTCGGCGGCGAAGATCCTGGCGTGCGGCACCTCGGTGGCCATCGCCAGGGCGATCGCCCCGCTGCCCGTGCCGAGATCGATGCCGATCGGCGCGGGCTCCGGCGCGTTCTGCAGCGCGTCGATGGCGTACTGGACCACGGTCTCGGTCTCGGGACGCGGCACGAACACCCCCGGCCCGACCGCGAGTTCCAGATGCCGGAACGGAGCGGTACCGGTGAGATGCTGCAGTGGTTCGCGCTGCGCGCGCCTCGATACGAGAGCATCGAGCGCCGCGGCATCCGCCTCATGCATCGCGTCGCCGCGGATGATCGCCGCCTGCACCTCGCCGCGGCGCGTCCGCAGCACATGCGCGACCAGCAGCTCCGTGTCGACCAGTGGATCCGGAACGCCGGCTTCGGCGAGGCGCTGCGCCGCAGCCCGGACGAGAACGGCGAGAGAGGATTCGGGCATGGGTTCCAGCGTAGAGCGCAATTCGCCGTCACATTGGCCGTCGGACAGGAGCCCTCACTTAGGCTGGTGCCGCAGCGTCCCGTCTAGGAAAGGCCCTTCATGTCCGGCATCCATGCAGACATCACCACCGCGTTCGGAAACACTCCCCTGGTCCGCCTCAATCGGGTGACCGAGGGCCTGGGCGCGACGGTGCTGGCCAAGCTCGAGTTCTTCAACCCCGGCTCCAGCGTGAAGGACCGTCTCGGCATCGCGATCATCAACGCCGCCGAAGAGGCAGGCACGCTCACCCCCGGCGGAACGATCATCGAAGCCACCAGCGGCAACACCGGCATCGCGCTCTCGCTCGTCGGTGCGGCCCGCGGCTACACCGTGATCCTCACGATGCCCGCCTCGATGTCGAAGGAGCGCCGCGTCCTGCTGAAGGCGTTCGGCGCGCAGCTGGTGCTCACCGACCCGACGCTGGGCATGAAGGGCGCGATCGCCGAAGCAGAGCGGATCGCCGCCGAGACGCCGGGGGCCATCCTCGCGCGCCAGTTCGAGAACCAGGCGAACGCCGAGATCCACCGCCGCACCACGGCCGAGGAGATCTGGCGCGACACCGACGGCGACGTCGACATCTTCGTGGCCGGCATCGGCACCGGCGGCACCATCACCGGCGTCGGCCAGGTGCTCAAGCAGCGCAACCCGAACGTCCAGGTGATCGCGGTCGAGCCGACCGCGTCTCCCCTGCTCTCGCAGGGCACGCCCGGCCCTGCCAAGATCCAGGGCATCGGCCCGAACTTCGTGCCCCCGATCCTCGACACCACCGTGTACGACGAGGTCGTCACGGTCGAGTTCGAGGATGCGATCTCCACCGCACGCGACCTGGCGGCGAAGGAGGGGCTGCTTGTCGGCATCTCCAGCGGTGCAGCCGCCTGGGCCGCGCTCTCCGTCGCCGCACGCCCTGAGAACGCCGGAAAGAAGATCGTCGTGATCATCCCCGACACGGGCGAGCGCTACCTCTCCACCGCGCTGTTCGAGGACATCCGCGAAGACTGATGAGCATCGTCTCGCGAATGCGCGAGGATCTCGCAGCCGCCAAGCTGCGGGATCCCGCGACTCGATCGAGCCTGGAGATCGCGCTGCTGTATCCCGGACTCCATGCGGCCTGGGCGCACCGCGCCTGGCACTGGCTGTGGACGCACCGGGCGCGCTTCGTCGCCCGACTGGGCTCGCAGCTCACGCGGTGGCTGACCGGCATCGAGATCCACCCCGGCGCGCAGATCGGCCGGCGCTTCTTCATCGACCACGGCATGGGCGTCGTGATCGGTGAGACGGCTGAGATCGGCGACGACGTGATGCTGTATCACGGTGTCACCCTGGGCGGTCGCACGCGGGACTCCGGAAAGCGGCATCCCACGATCGGCGATGGCGTCGCGGTCGGCGCGGGTGCGAAGATCCTCGGCCCCGTGACGATCGGCGCGGGCTCCGTGGTCGGCGCGAACGCGGTCGTGACGAAGGATGCGCCGGCGGACAGCATCCTCGTCGGCGTCCCCGCCAAACCGCGTCAGCGCGCCGTCGGCGAGGACACCCGCGCGCTGCTCACCGCGCCGGACTACTCGATCTGAACCGGTCCGGCTTCAGGAGCCGACGGCGGCGAGTCGAGCCTCTTCGTCGGCCTGGATCGCGCTCTCGACGATCGGGCCGAGGGCGCCGTCCATCACCTGGTCGAGGTTGTACGCCTTGAAGCCTGTGCGGTGGTCGGCGATGCGGTTCTCCGGGAAGTTGTACGTGCGGATGCGCTCCGAGCGGTCCATCGTGCGGATCTGCGACTTGCGCGCGTCGGATGCGACCGCATCCCGCTCCTCCTGCTGCCGGGCGAGCAGCCGGGCCCGCAGCACGCGCATGCCTGCCTCGCGGTTCTGCAGCTGGGACTTCTCGTTCTGCATCGACACCACGATGCCCGTCGGCAGATGCGTGATGCGCACCGCCGAGTCCGTGGTGTTCACGGACTGACCACCGGGTCCGGACGAGCGGAAGACGTCGATCTTGAGATCGTTCTGGCTGATCTCGACCTCGTCGGGCTCATCGACCTCGGGGAAGACCAGCACGCCCGTCGTCGAGGTGTGGATGCGCCCCTGCGACTCGGTCGCCGGCACGCGCTGCACACGGTGCACGCCGCCCTCGTATTTGAGGTGCGCCCAGACGCCCTGAGCGGGATCGGTCGAGGACCCCTTGATGGCGATCTGGACGTCCTTGTATCCGCCGAGGTCGGATTCGTTGCGCTCCAGCAGTTCGGTCTTCCAGCCTTTGGATGCCGCGTACTGGATGTACATCCGCAGCAGATCGGCGGCGAACAGCGCCGACTCGGCACCGCCCTCCCCCGCCTTGATCTCCATGATCACGTCGCGGGCGTCATCGGGGTCGCGGGGAATGAGAAGCCGCCGCAGACGCTCCTGAGCGGCCTGGAGACCGGCTTCGAGAGACGGCACCTCTTCGGCGAACGCCTCATCCTCCTTCGCGAACTCCCGTGCGGCATCCAGATCGTCGGATGCGGCACGCCACGCGTCGTAGGCAGCGACGATCCGGCTCAGCTCGGCGTACCTGCGGTTGACCCGCTTGGCTCGCGCGGCATCGGCGTGCACCGCCGGGTCGGAGAGTTCCTCCTGCACCCGGCGATGCTCGTCGATGAGAGTCTGGACGGACTCGAACACGTCAGCTCAGCGGATGTTGTTGTCGTGGCCGTGGCCGCCCGCGGGCAGCGTGGGGATCGACTTCTGCATCTGGATCAGGAACTCCACGTTGGAGTGCGTCTCCTTCAGCTTTCCGAGCACGACCTCGAGGGCCTGCTGCTGGTCGAGGCCGGCGAGGGCGCGACGCAGCTTCCACGTGATCTTCACCTCGTCGGCGGAGAGCAGCATCTCCTCGCGGCGGGTGCTGGACGCGTTCACGTCGACCGCCGGGAAGATCCGCTTGTCGGCCAGCGAGCGCGACAGGCGCAGCTCGCTGTTGCCGGTGCCCTTGAACTCCTCGAAGATGACCTCGTCCATCTTGGAGCCGGTCTCGACGAGCGCGGTGGCGATGATCGTGAGCGATCCGCCGTTCTCGATGTTGCGCGCGGCGCCGAAGAAGCGCTTCGGGGGGTACAGCGCCGAAGCGTCGACACCGCCGGTGAGCACGCGGCCCGATGCGGGAGCGGCCAGGTTGTACGCACGGCCGAGACGCGTGATCGAGTCGAGCAGCACGACGACGTCGCGACCGAGCTCAACGAGTCGCTTCGCGCGCTCGATCGCCAGTTCGGCGACCGTCGTGTGGTCTTCAGCCGGACGGTCGAACGTCGAGGCGATGACCTCGCCCTTCACCGTCCGCTCCATGTCGGTGACCTCTTCGGGACGCTCGTCGACGAGCACGACCATGAGGTGGACCTCGGGGTTGTTCTGCGCGATCGCGTTGGCGATCTGCTGCAGCACGATCGTCTTGCCGGCCTTGGGCGGCGCGACGATGAGACCGCGCTGACCCTTTCCGATCGGCGCGACGAGGTCGATGATGCGCTGCGTGAGCTTCTCGGGTGCCGTCTCCAGGCGCAGACGCTCCTGCGGGTAGAGCGGGGTGAGCTTTCCGAACTCGACGCGGGTCGCGGCGTCGTCGACCGACAGGCCGTTGATGGAATCGACCTTGACCAGCGCGTTGTACTTCTGACGGCCCGGCTGCTCGCCCTCGCGGGGCTGCTTGATGGACCCGACGATCGCGTCGCCCTTGCGCAGGTTGTACTTCTTGACCTGACCGAGCGAGACGTAGACGTCGCTGGGGCCGGCGAGGTAGCCGGTGGTGCGGACGAACGCGTAGTTGTCGAGCACGTCGAGGATGCCGGCGATCGGGATGAGGACGTCGTCCTCGCCGATCTCGGTGTCGAACTCGTCGGTGGGCTCGCCGCCGCGGCGCTTGTTGCGCTGGCGGTTGCGGCTGTTCGCGGACTGCTCGCTCTCGGCGGGTGCGGCCTGCTGCTGCGGCTCCGGAGCGGTGCCGCTCTGACCGCGTCCGCGGTTGCGGCTGCGGTTGCGACCACGGCCACGGCCGTTCTGCTCGTCGCCGTCTGCGTTCTCGGAGGAGCCGTCGCCGTTCGCCGGCGCGTTCTCGGTCGGTGCGGGCGCCGGCTGATCAGCAGCAGGCGCTTCGGCAGCCGCGTCCTGAGCCGGCTTCGCGGCGCGGCGTCCGCGGCCGGTGGTCTTGGGCGCGGCGTCGGCGGCCGGCTTCGCGGCCTCCGCCGCGGGCTTTGCTGCGTCGGCGGCGGGCTTTGCTGCGTCGGCGGCGGGCTCCGTAGGAGCTTCCTTCGGAGCGGCAGGCGCCTCGGCTGCTGCGGCGGGAGCATCCGCCGTCTCGGCATCCGCCTTCTTGGCACGGCTGCGACGCGGCGCCTTCGCCTTCGGGGCGACCTCCGCGGAATCGGCGGGAGCGGCGGAAGCCTGCTCCGATGCCGGAGCGCTGTCCGCAGTCGCGGTTGCCGCCTTCTCAGCCGCGGCCTTCGCGGTGGCGGTCGACGCACGACGCGGTGCGCGCTTGCGGGCCGGTGCGGCCGGAGCCGCGTCGCCGCTCGCGGCTGCTGCCGGAGCTTCGGCGACCGAAGTCGCCTGATCGTTCTGGGTACCGGAGAAGTTCTCCACGAGTACTCCCTCATATGTCATGGGAAATGAGCGTTGTACGCGCACAACGGGTGCTGCGCGCGATCGCACGGGCAGACGCTCAGCATCCGCCAGCCGTGGCCGTGAGGCCGTGGGGTTTCACGTGCGGGTCATGCAGATTGCATTGGGGCCAGATTCACGCAGTTACGTGGAGCCCTCCGCTCGATCCCCAACTGTACCACCACGCACGTCGACCGCGAGCAGGAGGGCCTCCCACGGGGTGTCCGTGATGGAACCGGCCAGTTCGACGGCATCCTGCCGGCTGCCTGAGCCGTCGGCGAGGACGAGCACACTGGGGCCCGCGCCTGAGACCACGGCCGCGAAACCGGCCCGCCGCAGAGCCTGCACGAGCCGCTGCGTCTCGGGCATCGCCTCGGCCCGATAGTCCTGATGCAGCCGATCCGCTGTGGCGTCGAACAGCAGCTCCGGGCTCTGGGTGAGCGCAGCGATCAGCAGGGCGGAGCGGGAGACGTTGAAGACCGCGTCCTCTCGGGACACCTGCGGGGGCTGCAGCGAACGGGCGAGCGACGTCGACATCGTGTACGCGGGCACGAGGACGAGCGGAGAGACACCGCGGTGCACGAGCAGCTTCTTGTGCTGCGCGCCGCGCTCGCCCATCCAGGCGATCGTGAGACCGCCGAACAGCGCCGGCGCGACGTTGTCGGGGTGCCCCTCGACCTCGGTGGCGAGACGCAGCAGGTCGTCGTCGCTGATCTCGACGTCCCCGGCGAGCAGGCCCTTCGCCGCGAGCACGCCCGCGGCGACCGCGGCACCGGACGAGCCGAGGCCGCGACCGTGCGGGACGCCGTTCTCCGCGACGATGCGCAGGCCGGGCATCGGTCGCTCGACGTCGGCGTAGACGTGCGCGACCGTGCGGACGATGAGGTTGGATGCGTCACGGGGAATCTCGTCGGCACCGGAGCCGGACACCTCGATCTCGAGCGCGCCCGGGGCCAGCGCGGTCACCAGAAGCGAGTCGTAGACGCTGAGGGCAAGGCCCAGAGTGTCGAAGCCCGGGCCCAGGTTGGCGCTTGTCGCCGGAACCCGCACCTCGACGGCGCGCCCCTCGACCACGCTCACTCGCCTTCCACGCGCAGCACGGAGACCACGCGCTCGACGACGGAGCTCTCGGAGAGAGCCGTGACGGTGTCGCTGAGGGCCTGGTCCGTGGCCCGGTGCGTGCCGATCGTGAGGCGGGCGGTCGGCTCGTCCTCACCTTCGACGGTCTGCACGACCGTGGCGACGGAGACGCCGCCGTCGCTGAGGATGCCGGCGACGGTGGCGAGCACGCCCGGCGCGTCGGCCACTTCGAGCGTGATCTGGTAGCGGGTGGTGACGTGCCCGATGGGCACGATCGGGAGGTTCGCCCTGGTGGACTCCCCCACGCCGACGCCGCCGGCGATGTGGCGGCGGGCGGCCGAGACGACGTCGCCAAGCACGGCAGACGCGGTCTGCACGCCACCGGCCCCTGCACCGTAGAACATCAAGGAGCCCGCGGCCTCGGCCTCGACGAAGACGGCGTTGTTCGCGCCGTGCACGGAGGCGAGCGGATGCGACCGCGGAACCAGCGCCGGATAGACGCGCACCGAGATCGACTCGGCGCCGTCGGACTCGAGCCGCTCGCAGACGGCGAGCAGCTTGATGACGAAACCGGCAGCACGCGCCTCCTCGATCATCGAGGCGGAGATCGAGGAGATGCCCTCCCGGTGCACGGCATCGAGCGGCACGGCAGTGTGGAAGGCGAGGCTCGCGAGGATCGCGGCCTTCTGCGCGGCGTCATAGCCCTCGACGTCGGCGGTGGGGTCCGCCTCGGCGTATCCCAGTCGCTGAGCGTCGGCGAGCACGTCGGCGAAGTCGGCGCCCTCGGTCTCCATCCGGTCGAGGATGTAGTTGGTGGTGCCGTTGACGATGCCCATGATCCGCACCACGCGGTCACCGGCGAGCGAGTCGCGCAGCGGGCGGATGATCGGGATCGCCCCGGCGGCGGCGGCCTCGTAGTACACCGATGCACCGACGCGGTCGGCGGCTTCGAAGAGCTCGGGCCCGTGAGTGGCGAGCAGCGCCTTGTTCGCCGTCACCACGTCGGCACCCGAGCCGATCGCTTGCAGGATATTCGTACGCGCGGGCTCGATGCCGCCGATGAGCTCGATGACGATGTCCGCGCTCAGGATGAGCGACTCGGCGTCGGTCGTGAACAGCTCCTGCGGCAGGTCGACGTCGCGAGGAGCGTCGGGGTTGCGCACGGCGATGCCGGCCAGTTCGAGGGAGGCCCCAGCGCGATCCGCGAGCTCGTCACCATGTCGCAGCAGCAGGGCTGCGACCTGGGAGCCCACGGCGCCGGCGCCCAGCAGCGCCACCCGAAGTCGTCGGTACTCGGTCATTGTGCTCCTTCGGAGGGTTCTTCCGCGTGAACGCCCGTGTCTCGAGCCAGGAGGTCGTCGATGCTCTCGCCTCGGACGATCACCGTGGCCTTCCCGCCGTGGACGGCGATGACGGGCGGACGCGGAACGTGGTTGTAATTGCTCGCCAAGGAGGCGCAGTATGCGCCGGTCGCGGGGACCGCGAGCAGGTCGCCCGGCGCGACGTCTCCGGGGAGGTATTCGTGGTCGACGACGATGTCGCCGGATTCGCAGTGCTTGCCGACGACGCGGCTGAGTCGCGGCGCGTCCACACCGGTTCGCGATGCCAGGCGCGCCGAGAACTGCGCGCCGTAGAGGGCGGGCCGGGCGTTGTCGCTCATGCCGCCGTCGACGCTCACGTACAGGCGGGAGGCGCCCGACTCGACCGTCACGTCCTTCGTGGTGCCGACCTCGTAGAGGGTGACGCCGGCTGTGCCGACGATCGCCCGTCCCGGCTCGAACGACAGGGCGGGAACGGGGATTCCGCGCGCGGCGCACCCCTCGGCGACCGCGGCGACGATGCCGGCGGCGAGTTCGGCGATCGGGGTGGGGTCGTCGGCGCTCGTGTACGCGATGCCGAAGCCGCCGCCGAGATTCAGCTGCCGTACCGGACCGTCGGCGAGGAGCGCGGCGTGGAGTTCGAGCAACCGTGAGGCGGACTCCCGGAAACCGGCGACCCCGAAGATCTGCGATCCGATGTGGCAGTGCAGGCCGACGAACTCCAGTCCCGGGATCTCACGGATGCGCGCGACGGCCGCCTCGGCATCCGCCAGCGGGAAGCCGAACTTCTGGTCCTCGTGCGCGGTCGCGAGGAAGTCGTGGGTCTCAGCATGCACACCGCTGATCACGCGGACCATGACACGTTGGACGGCGTCGGCCGGAGCGGTGATGGCGGCGAGGCGCTCGATCTCGATGGCGCTGTCGACGATGATCGTACCGACGCCGACCTCGACGGCGCGCCGCAGCTCGGACACGGACTTGTTGTTGCCGTGGAAGCCGATGGATGACGGGGCCACGCCTGCGGCGAGCGCGACCTCGAGCTCGCCGCGGGTGCAGACGTCGACCGAGAGCCCCTCTTCGACGACCCAGCGAGCCACCGCGGTGCTCAGGAAGGCCTTGCCTGCGTAGTACACGCGAACTGTCGTGCCGTGTTCCGCCGCCGCCGTATCGAAGGCGGCTCTCAGCGTGCGGGCACGCCGGCGCACCTCGTCCTCGTCGAGGACGAGCAGCGGGGTTCCGTACGTGTGCACGAGGTCCGTCGCGCGGATGCCGGCGAGGATGAGCGTGCCGTCGGCGTCGCGGGCGGCAGATGCCGGCCACACTTCGGCGGCGAGGTCGTTCGCATCGTCGGGCATGACGAGCCAGTCCGGAGCAAGCGGGTTGGCAGGGGAAAGCACGGAGCACCAATCGTGGGACGGAGCGCGTCGCGGGAGGTGCGCGCTTCGAGGTTGCCCCCGATTCTATGGCAACCTTCGGATGGGCCCCGCCACGATGTCGTGCTGTTCCGTCGGCCCTTCGGCTCGTAATCTGGAGCAGATGAATGCTGCAGCCGGACCTGATGACAAGAACGCGTTCGCGCGCGCGATCGCGGCGGTGATGCGCTGGGCGCTGGCGCGAAAGCTGGTGCGTGCGGTGCTGCTCTACATCGAGCGACAGGGGCCCATGCTCGCGGACAGCATCACCTATCGCACCCTGTTCAGCGTGTTCGCCGCGGTCCTGCTCGGCTTCTCCATCGCGTCGATCTGGCTCGCCGGCAACGACGTGGCCTGGAACGCGATCATCTCGGCCGTGAGCTCCGCCGTACCGGGACTCTTCGGCGCGGACGGGGTGATCGACCCCGACGAACTGCGTGACGCGTCGATCGGTTTCTCGCTCACCGGTGTCCTCTCGCTGGTCGCGCTCATCGGCGCCGCACTCGGCGCTATCGGTTCGCTGCGGATGGCGATCCGGGCGCTCGCCGGCACTCTCGACGACGACGTGCTCTGGGTCTGGGTCGTCCTGCGCAACATCACGCTGGCGGTCGGGATCGCCGCCACCTTCGTCGCTGCCGCCTTCCTGACCTTCTCCGGTCGGCTCGGCGTGAACTGGGTGGCCGGATTCCTCGGGATCGACGAGGATTCGGATGCCGCGCGATGGGGCGTCCGACTCGTCTCTTTGGCCGTGATCCTCCTGCTCGACGTCGCCCTCATCGCCGGCGTCTTCCTGGTGCTCTCCGGGGTCCGCCCGTCGGCGCGATCCCTCTGGCGAGGGGCCCTGCTCGGCGGGGTGGGAATGCTCGCGCTGCAGGAGCTGTCCGGACTCTTCGTCGGCGGAGCGGCATCCAACCCGCTGCTGGCATCCTTCGCTTCCCTGCTGGCGCTCTTGATCTGGTTCAATCTCTCCGCCCAGGTGACGCTCATCGCGTGCGCGTACGTGATCACCGGCATGGAGGAGGAGCGCGACCGCGTCCACGCGCGGTACGGAGCGCAGACCCTCGCCCAGCGCGGGGTGCAGCAGGCCGAGAGCGCCGTCGCGACGGCCACCGACAAGTTGCGCGCCGCACAAGAGACAGAGCGGGCCGAACGCGTCGGCAAGCGTGCCGCGACCGATCCGGGCAGCGACCGCACCTAGGGATCGGCCCTAGGGGCAGACGCCCGGGTCCAGAAGCGTCTGGTCGGTGGCGATCGCGCCGTCGACATCGAGGTCGATCACGGCCTCGGTGCCGTCGATCCTCAACCCGGTGATCGTGAGACCGGCCGGGAGCCGATCGGCGATGCACAGCTGCTGGGTCGCGGTGAACTGCGCGGCGAGCGATCCGAAGCGATCGTTCAGCTGCTGCGCATCGAGGACCACCCCGCCCAGTGTCGCCGACACCGGCGTCAGCGTGATCGCGCCGTCCTTCGCGCCGGGCGTGAGGGTCAGCGAGACCTCGATCGACGTGCCGAAGAGGCTGATCGAACCGGAGGCGATGGCGTTCGGCGCTTCGAGAGCCAGCGATTCTATCGGCAGCTCCGAGTTCGCGAGAAGCGCCGAGAGCTGCGTCTGATCGATGCGCACGGTGCCGCTCGCGGACGCGAGATCGCCACCGCGCAGCGGAACACCCGTGGCGGTGACGTCGGCGGCGCCGGTGACGCCCTCCAGCGTCACGCGGTCGCTGGAGAGGTGGAGTTCGTCGAGTCGGCCGGCGATGAGCTGAGGCAGCAGGATGCCGTCGGCCTCCACGTCGAGCTGCTGATCGGCCGGGAGATCGAGCTGCTCGATCACGATGCCACGGACGATGCCGGGAAGCACGCTGCGCGTGATGAACTCGGCGGCCACGACCAAGACCGCGAGCAGCACGAGGAGGACGAGCAGCACCCAGGGCCAGCGGCGGCGCTTCGGCTCCACGGCGATCGACTCCATCGCGGCTACATCCGCTCCGGCGCCGAGACGCCGAGCAGGTCGAGTCCGTTTCGGAACACCTGTCCTGCGGAGTCGTTCAGCCAGAGCCGCGTGCGGTGCACGCTCGAGATCGGGTCATCGCCCTGCGGGATGACCCGGCAGTTGTCATACCAGCGGTGATAGAGCCCGGCGAGCTCCTCGAGGTAGCGCGCGACGCGGTGCGGTTCGCGCAACTCGGCGGCGAACGCGACGATGCGGGGAAACTCCTGGAGTGCGCCGAGGAGTGCGCTCTCGGTCTCGTGAGTGAGGAGCTCGGGAACGAACTCGGAGCGGTCGACACCCGAGTCGGCCGCGTTGCGGCCGACGTTGTGGGTCCGGGCATGCGCGTACTGCACGTAGAACACCGGGTTGTCGTTGGTGCGCTTCTGCAGCAGCTCCGGGTCGAGGGCGAGGGGCGAGTCGGCCGGCGAACGCTCCAGCGAGTAGCGCAGAGCATCCGTCCCGAGCCATTCGCGAAGGTCGTCCATCTCGATGATGTTGCCGGCGCGCTTGCTGAGGCGCGCCCCGCCGACGGAGACCAGCTGCCCGATGAGCACCTCGACGTCCTTCTCCGGATCGTCGCCGGCGGCACCGGCGAGGGCCTTCAGCCGGTGCACGTATCCGTGGTGGTCGGCGCCGAGCAGGTAGATCTTGTGCTCGAAGCCGCGGTCGCCCTTGTTCAGGTAGTACGCGGCGTCGGCGGCGAAGTAGGTGTACTCGCCGTTCGAGCGGCGGATGACGCGGTCCTTGTCGTCTCCGAAATCGGTGGTGCGCACCCAGACGGCGTCGTCCTGGTCGAAGACGTGCCCCTGTGCCCGGAGGCGGTCGACGGCCTGGTCGACGAGGCTGCCGCCGTTCGCGTTCTGCAGGTGCAGGAGACGTTCGGAGAACCACACGTCGAAGTGCACGTTGAACTTCGCCAGCGACTCCTTCTGCTCGGCGAGCTGGTGTTCGTAGCCCAGCTCGCGGGCGAGGATCAGCTGCTCGAACGCGGGCAGCTCGAGGAACTCGGGACGCTCTTCGAGGATGCGTGCGGCGAGGTCGTCGATGTAGCCGCCCGCATAGCCTCCCTCGGGGGTCGGCCGGCCGTTGGCGGCCGCGACGATGGATGCTGCGAACCGCTCCATCTGCACGCCGGCATCGTTGATGTAGTACTCGCGGGCGACCTTCGCCCCCGATGCGGCGAGCACCCGGGCGATCGCGTCGCCGAGGGCTGCCCAGCGGGTGTGTCCGATGTGCAGCGGCCCGGTCGGGTTCGCACTGACGAACTCGATGTTGATACTGCGCCCGGCCTGCGTGTCGTTGTGTCCGTACGCGGTGCCCGCATCGACGATCGTCTTGGCGAGGGCGCCTGCGGCACCGGCATCGAGACGGATGTTGATGAACCCGGGGCCTGCGACCTCGGCGCTCGCGACGCCGTCGACGTCGGCGATGCCCGTGACGATCTGCTCGGCGAGTTGGCGAGGGCTGGCGCCGAACTGCTTCGCGAGGCGCATGGCGATGTTCGACGACCAGTCGCCGTGGTCACGGTTGCGCGGGCGCTCGAGCACGATGTCGGATGCGGACAGCTCGAACGGCTCGCCCGGTCGTCGCTCGCCGGCGATCGGCGCGAGGACGGCGAGGAGGGCGTGGGCGAGCGTTTCAGGATTCATAGGTGACTCAGTTTACGGCGCGTCGCATACTCGAATTTGCGCTTCGCGTCCGGTGATCTACTCTCATGCCATGAAGGCCCCGGCTCCCGCGCATCGTCTGCGCAACACTGCCGTCACTATCGCGCTCCTGGTCGCCGTCGCGGCGGTCGTCCTCGGAGTGTGGCGGCCGTGGGCTCCCCTCACCCCTGCCGCGCCCGTCGGAGCCGCTTCCGCGAGTGACGGAACGGATGCCGTCGTGATCGCTCCGGCTCCGCTGATCCTGCCTGAGCATCCGCGCATCCTCGTCTTCGGAGACTCCTGGACGTACGGCGCGGCTGCGACGGAGCCGACGCTGGGTTACGCCTATGTGCTCGCCGAGCTGCTCGGGGGCGAGACGATCGTGAACGGCGTCCGCGGCAGCGGCTATCTCAAGCCCGGCGTGGACGGGCCTGCCTTCGGCGGGAGGATCGCGGCGCTCGACCCGGCAGCGGATCCGGATCTGGTGATCATCCAGGGCTCGATCAACGACCGGGCGCAGGGTGCGGCGGGATACCGCGAGGCCGTGACCGCGGCGTGGGATGCTCTGGCGGCGCTGTACCCGGAGGCGACGGTCGTCGTGCTCGGTCCTGCTCCCCATGAGCTCCCGGTGGGCGCAGCGACGGCGCGCATCGACACCGACCTCGGAGCCCTCGCCGGTGCGCGGGGATGGTGGTACATCTCCCCCATCGCCCAGGACTGGATCACCGCCCGGAACTACCTCGACATCATCGACGTGGACTTCGGCCGCAAGCACCCCTCGACCGTCGGACACCGCTATCTGGCGGAGAAGGTGGCGGCCGCACTGACCGAGTTGCGGGAGGCACCGGTCACCGAGGCCGGTGAGTCGGAGACGACCTCCGAGCAGTGATAATGTCTATCGGTACGCCTCCGTAGCTCAGGGGATAGAGCGCCGGTTTCCGGTACCGTAGGTCGGGGGTTCGAATCCCTCCGGGGGCACAGATGTGAAAGAGGGCCGTTCTTCAGAACGGCCCTCTTCGCGTTCCGCGGTGTTCGAGCCGCACAAGATCGACTACCTCGTGATGGGGCATCGGATGCCCCACTTGCACTGCCATGTCTCTGACTGGAGCCGGCGACGCGGTTCGGGGCTTCAGGACGGCTCCTAACATCGAAGAGGCGCTGCTCGCGATCTTCTGCGTCCCTGCGCATGCTGCGGCTTTCGCCATCGTCGTTCGGGGTCCCACCAGGCAGGGCCCCGGATCTCGGGGAGCCCGGAGGTCATCCGGATCTCCCACCCGGAGGTGTCGAGGGTGCGATGGTGGAACCAGCAGAGGGCGACGCCGTTGTCGGTATCTGTCGGACCGCCGTAAGCGTAGTCGCGGACGTGATGGTATTCGCACCAGGACGCCCGGACGTGACAGCCCGGAATCAAGCACTCCTCGTCGCGGAGAGCGATCGCGCGGCGTTGGTGGGCGTTGAAGATGCGGTCGGTGGTGCTGATGCCCCGGATGCGGCCGGTCTCGTCGAACAGGACCCGTTGCACGTTTCCCGCACACGCCGTGTGCGCGGCGAGGGATGCCGGGATCGGGGTGTCGATCCCCTCGACCTGCGCCCACCCGCGCCCGGACACGAAATCGTCTGCCGTGACCGAGACGACCAGAGTGGGGGCGGCACCACCCAGCGTGGGGATGTCGTCGTGGCGGGCAGCGATCATCAGAATCGCGGCGAATGCGTCGTGGCGTTTTTGGCCCGGCGTGCGGTCATCGTTCGGAACCGGACGCGGATCGCAGTTGTCGTCGAGTCCGGCAACGTCGAACTCCTCCGCCGCCGCGTCGCCCCCGTCGGCGTCATCTCCCGGCACGCGGTCATCAGCCGTCGGGCGGAACACCACCCCTCCGATGTCGGGGACGGGTGGCCCGTCCGTCTTCGGGTTGTTGTACGCGTCGAGGAGGCGCAGGAACTGTCCGGCAGCATCCGGGAGCAGGTTCCCGTGGACCGGGACACCTCCGTCCCTCTCCCGCCCGAAGCGCAGGAATCGGCTCTCGCATGGCCTTCTCGTTCGCGGGCTCTGCCCCGTCGGGGTCGAGGTACGTGGCGATCACCTGGGCGAACAGGCGCAGATCATCCGGTGTCGCCGACGGCCCAGACACCTCGATCCGATCTGCAGCTGACACATCATCCTCCACCTCGACGACGCCAGCCAGATCAGCAATCGCGCAACCGCGGGCAAAGGCCGCCAGCTGTGCATCCGCCCGCCACCGTTCTTCAGTACCGACCCGGCGTCCCGCCTGGTCGATCGGGCCAGTCGCGGCCAGCAACCCGGACAGGCCGATCACTCCGTCCAACATCGCCTCCCGCAATTGCGGCCACAATGCCGGCAACGGGTCGCCGGTCGTGAGTCCCGTCTGGCGATGCACGGCCTTCGCGGCCTTCACCACCCGCCCCGCACCCGCGGCATCCACCCGCAGGGCCCGCTGCAGGAGCTCGTTCATGTTCCGGCACCCGAACGTCGCCGCGAACGACCGCTCCCGAGGGCCTTCCGGACGCGAGTCAACCGATGCGACGGTCTCCACGACGAGGGCATCCAGCAGCCTCTGCACCTCACCGGCCGCGCGAAGAATGTCCATCTTCTCGGCATCCGACCCGCCAACCGCCTCGTCCGTCCGCGCCATCGGACCGAGGTCGGAAACGACCCGGTCCAAGAGCGTCGCGGTGCTGTTCATACCCCCATTCTGCCGAGGGTCACCGACATTTCGACCCCGAAAACCAGCAGATCAGCCAACGCTTTTGAATCATTCCGTGGCACCCGAATCCGGAGCCGATTCGCGAGTTCAACGACCGACGAGAGGCGATTACATTGTGCACAACTGACTTGCGTGCAATACTTAATCCATGAGCGTGACTGACGAGATGGTGTGCTTCTCCCTGTACTCCGCCGCACGCGCGACGACGCAGGCGTATCGAGCGCTCCTCGCCCCGTGGGGGCTGACCTATCCTCAGTACCTCGTTCTCGCGATCCTCTGGAACGAAGGCGAACAGAGCATCGGCTCGCTGGGTGACGCCATGCAGCTCGACTCGGGCACCCTCTCCCCGCTGGTGCGACGCCTCGAGCAGGCGGGATACGTCTCCCGCGCCCGCGGCACAAGCGACGAGCGCGTCGTCATCGTGCAGATCACGCCACAGGGCCGCGCACTCCGCGCCGAGGTGGCTCCGATCCGCACCCGGATCGCCGAGCTCGCCGGCATCCGCGACGACGCACACCGACGCCGCCTGATCAGTGAGCTGCACGAACTCACCGCCCTGCTGCAGGGCGCGTCCACCGCATCTGCGCCCGACGCGACCACGCGCTCGGGTGGCAGCGAATGACCGCAGCACCGAAAGGAATCCACACGATGGAAGCTCTCTACACCGCCGAAGCTCTGGCCACCGGCTCCGGCCGCAACGGCCACGTCGCGACCAGGGAGGGGCGCGTCGACGTCACGCTCGCCGTTCCCAAGGAACTGGGCGGCAGCGGCGACGGAGCCAATCCCGAACAGCTCTTCGCCGCGGGATACGCCGCATGCTTCCATTCGGCACTGCAGACCGTCGCCCGCGCTCAGAAAATCTCGATCTCCGACTCGTCCGTCGGTGCGCGCGTGCAGATCGGCTCGAACGGCGACGGCGGCTTCGGCCTCGCCGTCCATCTCGAGGTCGTCATCCCCGATCTGCCGAACGAGCAGGCGCGCGCCCTCGCCGACGCCGCGCACAAGGTCTGCCCCTACTCCAACGCGACGCGCGGCAACATCGACGTCGCCATCACCGTCTCCGACGACTGATCCACGCAAAGAAGGAACCAGCACCATGCGAGCACTCATCCACCCCGCCTTCGGCGAAGCCGACGAGGTCCTCACCGTCCAGGACCGCCCCCTCCCCGAGCCGCACGCGGGCCAGGTGCGCCTGCGCATCCTCCTCTCCCCCATCCACAACCACGATCTGTGGACGATCCGCGGCACTTACGGGTTCAAGCCGGATCTTCCCGCGGCATCCGGCACCGAGGCTGTCGGCTTCGTCGACGCGGTCGGCGACGGCGTCGAGAATCTGACCGTCGGACAGCGCGTCGCCACCGGCGGCACCTTCGGAGCCTGGGCCGAGTACGTCGTGACGGGCGCGGCCGGGCTCATCCCCGTGCCGGAATCGCTGTCGGATGAGAGCGCAGCACAGCTGGTGTCGATGCCGTTCAGCACGATCAGCCTGCTGCACTTCCTCGACGTGGCCGAAGGCGCCTGGATCGTGCAGAACGCGGCGAACGGCGCCGTCGGGCGGATGCTGGCGCAGCTCGGAGCCGCGCGCGGCATCAACGTGCTCGGACTCGTCCGCCGCACCGCGGGTGTCGATGAGCTCCGCGCGCAGGGCATCGAGAACGTGATCGCCACCGATCAGGACGATTGGCGAGACCAGGCGTCGCGCCTCACCGGCGGCGCACCGATCGTCGCGGGTGTCGACTCCGTCGGCGGACCGGCATCCGGCGAAGTGCTGTCGCTCCTCGCCGAGGGCGGCACGCTCGTCGCCTTCGGTGCCATGAACTCGCCCATGATGGAGATCGCCTCCTCCGACGTCATCTTCAAGCAGGCGACGGTCAAGGGCTTCTGGGGCAGCAAGGTCATTCAGCAGATTGATCCCGCGCTGCGCGCTGCCCTGTTCGGGGAACTCATCCAGCGGGTGATCGAGGGAACCCTGACCCTGCCCGTCGCGGGCGTCTTCGATGCCGCAGATGTCGAAGACGCGGTGCGGTTGAGCAAGACCCCCGGACGTGTCGGGAAGGTGCTGCTGAGGTTCTGAGCGTCAGAGTTTCAACGGGCTGGGGCGCATCGCGCTCCAGCCCGCTTTGTCGGTACCCCTGGGCACGCTGTCGGGCGTGACGACCACACTCGCACAACCCGAAGGACTCGTCGTCAGCCGATCGAGATGCCCACCGCGGTCACGATCACGGCGAGCAGCGGGAGCGACCCCTGCATGATCGCGGCGCGCGCCTTGCCGCGGTCCGAGAGGATCAGCACCAGCGCGGCCGCCAGCATCATTCCGGTTCCGGCGAAGACGAGAGTCAGTCCGACGGTGACGACCCCGGAGATGAACAGCACGATGCCGAGAAGCGTCGTCAGGGCGAGGAACAGGTTGTAGAAGCCCTGGTTGAAGGCCAGCTGCTTCATCGTCAGGGCATCCGCCTCGCTGGCGACGCCGAAGACCTTGCGCGTCGCGGGCTCCGTCCACTTCAGCGACTCGAGGGCGAAGATGAACACATGGAACGCGGCAGCAGCTGCGGCGAGGACCAATCCGGCGATGAGCATAGGAGCATCTTCTCGCGTTTCGGCCACCGGCGCCGAGAGACGGGCAGTGACGGCGCCCGATCCCTCACACCAGGAAGATATCCAGCAGCCCGGGATTGTGCCCGTGCACGAGGACGGCGAACACGACCGCGTCGAACAGCAGGTGCACCGTGACGACGTATGCGAGCGAGTGCGTCCGCAGGAAGATCCATCCCTGCAGGAGAGCGAACGGAATCGTCAGCAGCGGACCCCACTCGCGGTAGCCGAGCTCCCACAGGAACGAGACGAACACGACGGCCTGCAGCACGTTCGCCACGGCATCCGGGAAGTGGCGTCGCAACAGTGCGAACACGGTGCAGATGAAGAAGAGCTCGTCCCAGATGCCGACGGCGCCGACCCCGACGAACAGGCGCGCGATGAGTTCCGGAGTGTCGACCACCGGCCAGTTCTGGTACACGCCGCTGGTGATGAAGTAGAACGGCAGGATCAGCCAGCCGAGCACCAGGACGGCGATCAGCCAGCCCCACTGCAATCGACCCCAGCGCTTCCCTGTGCGCCACGGAAAGCTGATCGCCCGATCGCGGAACACGAACCGCGAGATGACGTAGGGCACGACGACGGCTCCACCCAGTGCCAGCGTGAAACGCAGCATCGCGAGATTGTCGAGCTCCGCCGCCAACGGGATGACGCTGACGATGAGCATCCCGAGCCCGATCAGCGAGAGGTCCCTCGTCAGGGAAGGGCTGCGCCCCACGACGTGGGCGGTATCCCGCCGCGCGCCGATCCGCACGCGATCGTCACCCTTCACTCGATCGTCGCCCCGCCTGCGCTCGATCAGCCATGCGCCTCCGATCCCCAGCGCCAGCAGCACCCAGCCGAGCCAGGCCCACTGGACGACGAAGAACGCCGGGGCGGCCGCGCACACGAGCGCAGCCGGAATCACGGCGGGCCACAGCCCCGTCTCGCGTCGCACGACAGTCATGCCCGAGGCTTCCGCCGGTAGGTGAGATCGCGGATGTCTCGCCCCTTGGCGATGCCCTTCTGCTCGAACGCCGTCATCGCGCGGCCGTCGAACCGGTCGGCCCAGGCTCCGTCGAAGGCGCGCTCGAAGAGCGGATCGGCATCGAGCACCTCCCGCATCTGCCGGGCGTAGTCCTCCCAATCTGTCGCGAGACGGAGCAGCCCGCCATCGCGCAGCGCACGAGCGGCGGCCTCGCCGAACCCCGGGCGGACAAGACGCCTCTTGTTGTGCTTGTTCTTGTGCCAGGGATCCGGGAAGAAGATCCACACCTCCGCCGCCGCCCCCTCGGGCAGATAGGACGACAGCACCTCCGGAGCGTTCGCCTCGACGAGGCGCAGATTACGAGCGCCCTCGCGGTCGGCATCGAGCATGGTGCGGGCGATCCCGGCGCGGAACACCTCAACGGCGAGGAAGTCATCATCGGGGCGCAACAGCGCGGCGGAGACGATCGCGTGCCCCTGCCCCGAGCCGACCTCGACATAGATCGCACCGGAGCGTCCGAACTCGGCGGCCGGATCGAGCCGGGCGTCGGGGTGCACCGAGGTCTCAGCGGCACCGCGCGGCACGTCGAGCAGGTATCGCTGGGCCAGTTCGGCGAAGGCGCGCTCCTGCCCGTCGGACATCCGTCCGCTGCGGCGCACGAACGACACCGGTTCATCACGGAACACGCGGGGCTCAGGCATGTTTCCAGGGTAGTCGCGCGGCGACCGCGCCTCGCCCCGGGTGCCGCCCGGGTACCGTCAGGCCGGCGCCGTCACGAAATCGATGAGTTCCTCGACCCGACCCAGCAGCGCCGGTTCGAGATCGCGGAACGTGTGCACCTTGGAGAGGATGTGCTGCCACGCCCGGGCGGTGTCGGCTTGGGTCTCGTGCGGCCAGCCGAAGGCGCGGCAGATGCCGGTCTTCCAATCGGTGCCGCGCGGAATCTCGGGCCAGCGGGAGATGCCGAGCGCCTGGGGCGTGACGCACTGCCAGACGTCGATGAACGGATGCCCGACGATGCGCACGTGGCGACCGTGCGGGCCGCGGGCCACGGCATCCGCAATCCGCGACTCCTTCGACCCGGCCACCAGGTGATCCACCAGAACGCCGTAGCGACGGGTGGGGCCGGGCGGTTCGGCTGCGAGCAGCTCATCGAGGAGATCGACGCCCTGAAGGAACTCGACGACGACGCCCTCGACGCGCAGGTCGTGACCCCACACCTTCTCCACGAGTTCGGCATCGTGCCTGCCCTCGACCAGGATGCGGCTGGGCAGTGCGACCTTGGCGCGCTGCTCGCCCACGGCGAACGAGCCGGAGGCCGTGCGCCGGGGCGCCTGCGCCTTCGCTGCCGGTACCGTCAGACGCACCGGCGAGCCGTCGATGAGGAATCCACCGCCCAACGGGAACAGCCGCTTGCGCCCGGAGCGGTCCTCCAGCTCCACGGTCCCGCTCTGAACCCGAGTCACCGCGCCGCAGAATCCGTCGTCGGCGACCTCGACGACGAGATCGAGTTCCGCCGGCACCTGCGGCACCGGCTTCGCGGCGCGCTCGCGCCACCCGGTCGCGAGCACATCGGCTCCATACCTGTCATCCATGCCCTCCAGCGTATGTGTCTCCGCTGATGGCGAACGGTGATCCCCCGGCGGATGCTGTCGCGTGTCGGCCTGTGTGCATAGACTCGTGGCATGGGGGCACGGCAGCCAGTCGGAGGGAACACGATGAGGACTCGCTGGCTGATGACGGCCTCATTGGCGCTGGCAGCGGCGCTGGGAACGTTCTCCGCCACCGCGGCGTTCGCCACCGATCCGCTCACCCTCGACTCCGGCTACGTCACCGACGATGTCGGCGTGCTGAGCGCTGACGAGCAGGCTGCGGTCGAGGCTCGGCTGCTCGAGCTCACCGAGAAATCCGACGCCGACCTCTTCGTCGTGCTGGTTGACGGCTTCACTTCCCCCTCCGACTACGTGCAGTGGGCCGACACCGTCGCTGACAACAACAACCTCGGCCCCGAGCAGTACCTGCTCGCGATCGCGGTCGAGCAGAGCACCTATTACATCTCGGCCGCCCAGGGCGGCCCGCTCAGCAACGGAAAGCTCACCGACATCGAGGAGAAGATCCAGCCGCTGCTGGCCCGGAGCGACTGGGACGGAGCGATCGTCCTCGCCGCCGACGAGATCCAGGGTGATGGCGGTGCCGGTGCTCTGCGTGTCGCGCTGATCGTCGGCGCGATCGTCGCGGCCGCACTTGCGATCTGGCTGATCGTCGCTCTCGTCTCCCGCGCCCGCCGCAACGCCGCGATCCGCGAGCGCGGTGCCATGCCTGAGACTCCCGATCCGAACGACCCGTTCTCGACGCTGACCGACGATCAGGTCGAGACCCAGGCCGGATCCGCCCTCGTCCAGGCTGATGATGCGATCACCTCGAGTCGCGAAGAGCTCGGCTTCGCCGTCGCCCAGTTCGGCGACGGGGCGACCGCCGCGTTCAGCAGCGCGGTCGAGACCGCGAACACGAAGATGTCCGAGGCGTTCGATCTGAGGCAGAAGCTCGACGACGAGATCGAGGACACCGTCCACGACCGCCGCGCGTGGCACATCCGCATCATCCAACTCTGCGACGAGATCGACGAGGTGCTCGACGCCAACGCCGAGGCGTTCGACGCGCTTCGCAAGCTCGAGCAGAACGCCCCGCAGGAGCTGGAGAGGGTACGAACGGAGCGCGCCGCGCTGCAACCGGTGCTCGCCGGGGCCGCCCCCGCACTCGCGGCTCTCTCCTCCTCCTATGACGCCGCCGCCCTGAGCACTGTCGCGGATAACCCGGCCCAGGCGCAGGAACGGGCAGTGCTGGCGGATCGCTCGATCAGTGCCGCCGCCGATGCGATCGCCGCGGGCAGGTCCGGCGAGGCCGCATTCGCCATCCGCACGGCCGAGCAGTCGGTCGCCCAGGCTGCGCAGCTGTCGCAGGCGATCACGGCGCTCGGGGCCGAGCTGAAGACCATCGAGACCCAGGCTCAGGCGCTGGTCGCGGAGTTGCAGGGCGACGTCGCCACCGCTCAGCAACTGCCCGACACGGGCGGCGCGATCGCGACGACGGCAGCCGCGACGAACGACCTGCTTCGGCAAGTGCAGGCTGATCTCTCGGGGTCGGCGCGCAGCCCGCAGCGCGCGCTCGAGGCGCTGACGGCAGCCAACACGCAGATCGACGCCGCGATCGCGCAGGGCACCGAGGCTGCGGAACGCGCGCGCCGCGTGCAGCAGATGCTCGAGCAGACGCTTTCGCAGGCGAACTCCGAGATCCGCGCCTGCCGGGAGTACATCGAGACGCGCCGCGGCACCGTCGGCTCCACGGCGCGCACCCGGCTCTCGCAGGCGGAGACGACCGTCACGGAAGCCCTGAACCTCCGCACCACCGACCCCGAGGCCGCGCTCGCCCTGGCCGGCAGGGCGCTGGAGCTCGTACGACAAGCGACGTACTCCGCGCAGGCCGACGTCGAAGCGCAGAACCCGCAGCGCTACGAGAACGCCGGCTGGGGCGGCGGCGGGCTGTTCGGCGGTTCGAGTTCCGGTTCCGGAGGCTCCGGCATCGGCGGGGACATCCTGGGCGGCATCATCGGCGGCCTCCTCTCGGGCGGCGGCGGCGGAAGCCGGTCCTCCTCCCGCAGCAGCAGCTGGCGTTCCAGCGGTGGCGGAGGCTTCCGCAGTTCCGGTTTCGGCGGCGGCGGGCGCTCCAGTGGCGGCCGCAGCGGGCGTTCCGGAGGTGGGCGCTTCTGATCCGCACAGACTCACACGAACCGACTTCGACGAAGACCCTCTGAAAGGAATCACGCATGATCAAGCAGTCCATCTTCGGACGTATCTCGACCCTCGTCCGCGCGAACATCAACTCCCTCCTGGATTCTGCAGAAGACCCGCAGAAGATGATCGACCAGCTCGTTCGCGACTACACCAACAGCATCGCGGATGCCGAGTCGGCCATCGCCGAGACGATCGGCAACCTGCGCCTGCTCGAGCGGGACCACGAGGAAGACGTCCAGTCGGCGACCGAGTGGGGCAACAAGGCCCTCGCTGCCAGCCGCAAGGCCGACGAGATGCGCGCCTCCGGCGACGCTCCGGATGCCGACAAGTTCGACAACCTCGCCAAGATCGCCCTCCAGCGCCAGATCAGTGCCGAGCGGGAGGCTACCGGCGCCGAACCGCAGATCGCCGCTCAGACCGAGATCGTCGACAAGCTCAAGTCCGGCCTGAACGGCATGAAGGACAAGCTCGGTGAGCTCAAGAACAAGCGCAGCGAGCTGCTCGCCCGCGCCAAGGTCGCCGAAGCGCAGACCAAGGTGCACGATGCCGTCTCGTCGATCAACGTCCTCGACCCGACCAGCGAGCTGGGCCGCTTCGAAGACAAGGTCCGTCGCCAGGAGGCGCTCGCACAGGGCAAGACCGAGCTGGCAGCGTCCAGCCTCGACGCCCAGTTCGAGAGCCTCGAGGACCTCGGCGAGCTCACCGAGGTCGAAGCCCGCCTCGCCGAGCTGAAGGCCGGCAGCAGCGCGCCGCGTCAGGCCATCGAAGGCTCCTGATCGCGTCCGGCGGATGCCCCGAGCCGACGTGCCCGGAGCATCCGCCCTTCCCTTTTCCGGAGGCAACCCATGGTGCGTTTTCTCGTCGTCCCGCAGTGGCAGGGCTCGCCTGCGCCTCGCGCGATGCTCCTCGTCGACGGCGCGTCGGCCATCACCGGCGACCTCCCTCGCGCCGCCACCACGGTGCTGGACGTCCCCGTCGAGGCGGGCGAGTCTCTCGGAACGGGAGTACGTCGGCTGAGCGCCCTGCTGCGCACCCGCGAACTCGTGACTGAGCACGCCGCAGCCGGCATGGTCGTGATCGGCGGCGACTGCAGTGTCACCGTTGCCGCCCTCGCCGCGCTTCCCGGCGGAACCGACGACGTCGCCGTGGTGTGGTGCGATGCCCACCCCGATCTGCACACCCCGGAGTCCTCGCCGTCCGGCGCGTTCTCCGGGATGGCGCTGCGGGCGGTGCTCGGCGAGGGAGAACGACAGCTGGTCCTCTCGCCCGGCATCCCGCGAGGCCGTGTCGTGACCGTCGGCGTGCGCACGCCCGACGACGACGAGGTCGAGCAGCTGGACCGCCTCACTCGGCTCTCCGTCGCCGATCTCGATCGCGTCGACGCCCTCGCCGAGGCAGTCGCCGCCACCGGGGCATCCCGTGTGTGGGTGCACATCGACGTCGACGTGCTCGATCCGGCAGAACTCGTCGGAGTCTCCTCGCCCGCACCGTTCGGTGCCGGCCCGGCGGCGCTCGGCGCGGCTATCCGGCGGCTGCGCGAGCGTGTGCCGCTGGCGGGCGCCACGATCTCCGGCTTCGCCCCGCGCACCCCCGCCGACGCCGTCGATGACCTCGGCGCGCTCCTGCGTCTGGTCGGAGCGGTCGCGTGACGTCGGATTGGCGCCCGGCCGCCGATGCGGCTCTCGCCCGTGGACGGCGCGTCGATCGCCGCATCCCCGCCTTCCTGCTCCGTTCGCCGGTGAGCCGCGTCGGCTACTGGTGGGGAAATGCGATCGGCTGGATCTGGGGCGGGCTCTGGAGCACCGGCCCGGTCGAGCGCCGCGAAGGACTGTGGGTGTTCCGAGGGATGCCGGCATGGACCTTCAACCGCGGCGGCGTCTGCGTGGGCGGATGCTTCCTCACCGGCGATGCCCGCCCGAGCGATGCGGTGCTGCGGCACGAAGCCGTGCACCGCGATCAGTGGCGGCGCTACGGTTTCCTGATGCCGGTCCTCTACCTGTTCGCAGGCCGCGACCCGATGAAGAACCGCTTCGAGATCGAAGCGGGTCTGGAAGACGGCAACTACGTGCGCCGGGTTCGCTGAGCGGGAGTCGGTTCAGCGCGTGACGGGCAGCAGGCCGAAGCGCTCCGGCGCATGGATCGTCGTGGCCTCGACTCCGAGATGCCCGGTGAGGTGCTCGACGATGTCAGCGGTGCCGAGGTATCCGCCGAGCAGGGTGACCCGGGTCTCCAGCTCATCGCCGCAGAGCATCTCGTCGGCCCAGGCGCAGGTGGCGCGCGCGAGCGCCTGACCCGGTGCACAGGAACGACCGGTGCCGGGAGCGCCGGAACGCGTTCCCCGGGCGAGCCAGGTGACGGTCATCCGCGCGGGAGCGTCGATCACGCCGATGTCTTCCTTCTCGGGCACCTCGACGAAGATGCGTCCGGACGCGCAGAGCGGCAGCGTCGCCAGGAACACCTCGAGATCGGCGAGCGAGTGCTCGTCTGCCGTCACCAGGTGGTGGGCGCGTCGACGGGCAGCACGGCGCTGTGCGCGCGTGGTGACGGTGTCGAGGGAGGTGCTCATGGTGTCTCCATGATATCACCTGGCGAAGGGTTGCCTAACCTTTGTCGGCGGATCCTTCGGCCGACTCGACGAGTGCCGCCTTCAGCGCCGCGAGTGCCTCGTCGCTCATCCCGTTGGCGCGCAAGTAGCCGGCAGCCGAGCCCCACCTCTCATCGACGCGCTCCAGCAGCGCCCGCATCACGATCGCCGGAGACTGGGTCGCCAGGGCCACGGCGTGCACCGCCTCCGGATGCTGCGCGCGGATGTAGGCCGCGATGCGGCGGGACCGCTCGACGGGGAGTTGCGATTCGGTCAGTGCATAGTCGGCGATGATCGCCTCGCGATCGGCGTCGACGGCAGCCAGGGCGAGAGCGACGGTGACACCGGTGCGGTCCTTGCCGACCGTGCAGTGCACGAGCGTCGGCTCCCCCGCTGCGATGATGCGGATCGCGGCGACCAGCCTCTCTCCGCTCTCCTCGAGCAGGTGCACATAGAGGGCCTCGAGACTCGTGTCCGCCTCGAAGAAGGAGCGGACGGAGCCGAGGAACAACGGCAGATGCGTGGTCTCGGGCCCTGGGATGTCCGTCGGCTCCGCCGCGACCTCCTCCCCGTCCCTGAGGTCGACGATGTGCCGGACGCGGCTGCGCAGCGCGTCGGCGCCTTCAGGCGTCACCCCCGCGAGCTGGCCCGAACGCAGCAGCACTCCGGAGCGGATCCGGCCGCCTGCCGCCGGCATGCCGCCGACATCGCGCACGTTGTTGACGCCCTCGACATCGAGGATGGTCATGCGCGTACTTCCACTCCCTGCGTCTGAGGCGTGCGCGGCGGCACCGCGTAGCGGCCCGCCACGACGATGCGGTTGAAGGCGTTGATCGACACACATGCCCAGCTCAGGGCGGCGTACTCCTTCTCCGTGAAGACGGCTCCGACACGGTTGTAGACCTCGTCGGATATGCCCTCCTCGGCGATGAAGGTGAACGCTTCCGCGAGTTCCAGCGCTGCGCATTCGCGCTCGGTGAACACACCGCTCTCGCGCCAGGCGGGAAGCTGGGTGAGCGTGTCCACATCGACACCGGCAGCCAGGGCACGATCGACGTGGACCCGAGCACAGTACGCGCACCCGTTCAGCTGGGAGCAGTGGATCATGACGAGTTCTTTGAGCCGGTCGTCGATTCCGTTGTCGCGGCAGATCTCGCCGACGGTCTTCGAGAAGGCATCCAGTGCGTGATACGCGGCCGGTTCGGTCTTGGAGAGGTGCACTCGCGTCTCGCTCATGCAATCCAGCATATTCGCTGTGCCGGCTCCCGGCTCAGAGCACCCGAGGAGCGGCTCAGGCGGGAAAGCATGATCTGACGACTTGAAGTGAACATATCGACAAGTCACACTGCGCGGGCATCGAGCACATCGCTGCCGCATTTCTCGGTTCGATCGGGCAGGAGCAGAATATGGACGTGGCGACCGACATCACTGAGTTCAGTTATCTCCCCGCACAGGCGCAGACTCTGGGCGTTCCCGTTCCTCCCGTCGAGCGTCTCGCCCTCCGGCTTCCGGACGGCCGATCGGTCAGCGCGCTCCGCTACGGCACGGAGCTTCCACGCGTGACACTGCTGCACGGCGCGGGTCTCAACGCCCACACCTGGGACACCACCGTGCTCGCCCTGCAAGAGCCGACCCTGGCGATCGATCTCGCCGGCCACGGCGACTCGTCCTGGCGACCGGACCTCGACTACACCCCTCGCCCCCTCGCCGGCGACGTCGCGGCGGCGCTCGACGCCTGGGCATCCGGCCCGCAGCTGATCGTGGGGCAGTCGCTCGGCGGTCTCACCGGGGCCGCACTCGCCGCCGCCCGCCCCGATCTGGTCGACGAGCTCATCATCGTCGACATCACCCCGGGCATCGACGTCAGCGCCGGCCCCTCGGCCCTGCGCGAGTTCTACGCAGGTCCGACCGATTTCGCCACCCGTGCCGAGCTCGTCGACCGCGCGATCGCGCTCGGCTTCGGCGGGACGAGGGCGGAGACCGAGCGCGGCGTCTTCCTGAACACCCGCGTGCGGGAAGACGGCAGGATCGAGTGGAAGCATCACTTCGCCCATCTCGCGGCCCAGGCGCTCGCTGCCCACGACACCGGTACCGCGGTCGCGCCGTCCCGGCTGCACGAAACCGGCTGGGACGATCTCGCCGCCGTTTCGGCGCCGGTCACGCTGGTGCGTGCGTCCAGGGGCTTCGTCAGCGCGGCGGACGCCGAGGAGTTCCAGCGCCGCCTGCCGGCAGCGCATGTGGTGTCGATGGACGCCACGCACAACGTCCAGGAGACCGGCCCGGTGGAACTTGCGGCACTGATCGTCGCGTCGCTGTCCGCAGCATCCGGAATGTGACGCCGGATTCCTCCAATCACCCCGCCTGCCCCGAGACATCCCTAGGCTCGAACCACACCCGGCTTCCGCCGCCCCGAGAGGATCGCACCCATGTTCCGACGCACCCGACGCCTCGCGCTGATCTCCGCGCTCGCGGCCACCGCCGTGATCCTGAGCGCCTGCGGCGGATCGCCCCAGCCGGCCGCGACGTCGACGGGCAAGCCGGACCCCGATGCCTCCCTGGCCGTCGGTCTCGTGCTGGAGCCCACGAACCTCGACATCCGGCACACGAGCGGCGCGGCGATCGAGCAGATCCTGATCGACAACATCTACGAGGGTCTCGTCACCCGCACGCAGGACAACGAGATCGAGCCGCGGCTGGCATCCGACTTCGAGATCTCCGACGACGGTCTGACCTACACGTTCGCACTGAACGACGGCGTCACCTTCCACAACGGCGCTGCGCTCACCTCCGCCGACGTGGTCGCCTCCTACGAGGCGGTGCGCACCGATGCGACCCTTCAGGGAAACGCCGACTTCGCGTCGGTCGCGTCGATCACCGCGCCGGATCCTGCGACGGTGCAGATCGTGCTGACGGCACCGAACCAGAACTTCCTCTTCGCCCTCACCGGTCCGGCCGGCCTCGTCTTCCAGACGGGCGACGCCACCGACCTCAAGACGGCGGAGAACGGGACCGGCCCGTTCACGCTCACCCGCTGGAGCAAGGGCAGCTCGATCACCTTCGCCCGCTACGACGCCTACTGGGGTACCCCGGCCGGCGTCGCCGAGGTCGAGTTCCAGTACGTGCCCGACTTCACCGCCGGCGTGAACAACGCGCTCGACGGCGGCGTGCAGGTGCTCACCGCGGTGGACCCGAACCTCGCCTCCCAGCTCGAGGATTCGGGCGACTTCACCTTGACGACGGGGCGCACCACCGACAAGGCCACCCTGGCGTTCAACAACGCCAAGGCACCGCTCGACGATGTGCGCGTGCGCGAAGCGCTGCGACTGGCGATCGATCACGGGGCACTCGTCGAGGCCGTCGGCGCCGGAAGCACGCTCTACGGCCCGATCCCCGAGCTCGACCCCGGGTATGAAGACCTCTCCGATGTCGTCTCCTACGACCCGGAACGCGCCAAGGAGCTTCTCGCGGAGGCCGGACAGAAGGACCTGGAGCTGACGCTCACCATCCCGTCCTTCTATGGCACCACGGTTCCGAAGGTGCTGATCTCCGACTTCAACAAGGTCGGCGTGACCCTCGAGGTCAACTCGGTCGAGTTCCCGACCTGGTTGGAAGACGTCTACGGCAACCACGACTACGACCTCAGCTTCGTACTGCACGTCGAGCCGCGCGACTTCGGCAACTTCGCGAATCCCGACTACTACTTCGATTACGACAACGCCGACGTGCAGCGCCTCTACACCGAGGCGCTGGCCGAGGTCGACCCGGACGAGTCCGCGAAGCTGCTCGCGGAGGCCGCGCGCCTCGTCTCCGAGGACCACGCAGCGGACTGGCTGTACAACGGGGCGACGATCACGGCGGTGAGCCCGGAGGTGACCGGCTTCCCGAAGGACTCGATCAACTCCCGCATCAACCTGGCCGGTGTCACCGTGCTTGCGGAGAAGTAGCCGTTCCTTCATGATCCGCTATCTGCTCGTCCGGGGAGCCCTGCTCATCGCGGGGCTCCTCGTGTCGAGTGTGCTCATCTTCCTCACGCTGCGCGTCTTCCCCGGCGACGTGGCCCAGCTCATCGCCGGGACCCAGGCCTCCCCCGCGCAGGTCGAGCAGCTGCGCGAATCACTGGGACTGAACCTTCCGCTGATCACTCAGTACGCCGATTGGATCGGCGGCATCTTGCGTGGAGACCTCGGCACGTCGCTCCTGAGCGGCGCCTCGGTCGGCGAAGAGCTGTTCCTCAAGGCGCAGGTGACGGTGCCGCTGGGGGTGATCGCGCTGACGATCGCCCTTCTCATCGCCGTCCCGTTCGGCATCCTCGCCGCCGTCCTGCGGGGACGCGCAGGCGGAACCGTGCTCAGCGTGGGTGCGCAGGCTCTGGCGGCCGTGCCCGTGGTGTGGGCGGGCATGATGCTCGTCGTACTCTTCTCGGTGTGGCTCGGCTGGCTCCCTCCGCAGGGCTTTCCCCGCGACGGCTGGACGACGCCCGGGAAAGCGATCGAGGCGCTGCTGCTGCCGGCTCTCACCATCGGGATCGTCGAAGGTGCGATGCTGATGCGCTTCGTGCGCAGTGCCACTCTGCAGGCCGCCGGTCAGGACTTCGTCCGCACCGCCGCCGCAAAGGGGCTCACCCGCAACCGGGCGCTCATCCAGCACGGCATCCCCGCCGTCGGACTCTCGATCATCACCGTCCTCGGCCTGCAGGTGGCGGGGATCATCGTCGGCTCCGTCGTCATCGAGCAGCTGTTCACGCTCCCCGGGATCGGACGGATGCTCGTCGTCGACGTCGGCACCCGCGACCTCATCAAGGTGCAGAGCGAACTGCTCGTGCTCACCGGCTTCGTGCTGGTGGTGGGCTTCCTCGTCGATCTCGCACACCACGTGATCGATCCCCGTCAGCGGGAAGCCGCATGATGCCCCGTTGGGCCGCCAGGCTGTGGTCGACGACGACAGGCCGATTCGGCCTCATCGTCGTCGCCGTGATCGTCGTCACCGCTCTGGTCTCGCTGGTGTGGACGCCGTTCGACCCGCAGGACTCCGACGTGCGCAACCGCTGGGCCGTTCCGAGCTGGCCGCATCTGCTCGGAACCGACGACACCGGTCGCGACATCCTGAGCCTGATCATGGCGGGTGCGCGCACGACGGTGTTCGTCAGCATCGGCGCCGGCCTCGTCGCGACCGTGGGCGGCATCGCCCTGGCCGCCCTGGGGGCGCTCACGGTGCGCTGGGTGCGCGAGACGATCGCCGTTCTCGTCGACATCCTCATCGCTTTCCCCGTGCTGATCATCGCGATGATGATCTCGGCGGTCTGGGGCGGTTCGCTCTGGGTGGTGATCTGGGCCGTCGGCATCGGGTTCGGCGTCAACATCGCCAGGGTGACACGCCCCGAGCTGCGCCGGGTCCAGCAGAGCGACTTCGTGCTGGCCGGCCGCGCATCCGGACTCACCCCAGGGCAGAGTCTCATGCGGCATCTGCTGCCGAACGTCGCCCCGGTGTTCATCGTGCAGCTGTCGTGGTCGATGGCCGTCGCCGTGCTCGCCGAAGCAGGGCTGTCCTATCTCGGCTTCGGAGCATCCGTCGTGGAACCCTCGTGGGGCATCCTTCTCGCAGACCTGCAGCGCTACATCGGCGTGCATCCGCTTTCGGTGATCTGGCCGGGCCTCGCGATCACGATCACGGTGCTCGCCCTCAACCTCCTGGGCGACGGCCTGCGCGAGGCCACCGACCCGACCCTGCGCCACCGCGCGGCAGAGGTCCACACACCGGGGGTGGTCGCATGAGCCTCCAGGTCGAAGAACTCGTGGTCGAGATCGACGGCCGCCGCGTCGTGGACGGCATCTCCTTCGATGTGCCGGATGGCGCCCGTGTCGGCCTGATCGGAGAATCCGGCTCCGGCAAGTCGCTCACCGCGCTCGCGGTGCTGGGGCTGCTCCCCGCCGGCGCCGTGGCGAGCGGCAGCATCCGCTGGAACGGCACGGAGTTGATCGGGATGCCGGATCGGCGGCTCGCGGAGCTCCGCGGCGACGAGATCGGCATCGTCTTCCAAGAACCACGCACCGCGCTGAATCCCATCCGCACCGTCGGCCGGCAGATCGCGGAGTCGATCCGCATCCATGAGCGCATCGGACGACGGGAGGCACACCAGCGCGCGATCGCGGAGGCCGCCCGCGTGCGGCTGACCGACCCGGAGTCGATCGTCGACCGCTACCCGCATCAACTCTCCGGTGGTCAACGGCAGCGCGTCGCGATCGCGATGGCGCTCGCCTGCCGGCCGCGGCTGCTCATCGCCGATGAGCCGACGACGGCCCTGGATGTCACCATCCAGGCGGAGATCCTGGCTCTGCTGCTGTCGCTGGTCGAGGAGGAAGGGATGTCGCTGGTGTTCATCACACATGACCTCGCCGTGCTCGCCCAGGTCGCCGCCGACGGCATCGTGCTCGAGAACGGCCGTGTCGTCGAGGCCGCGCCCGTCTCCACTCTTCTCACCGCACCGGCCTCGCCGATCACCCAGGGGCTGCTGCGCGACGCCACCGCGACCCTGTGGCGACCGGAAGGAGACCGGACATGAGTCTCATCGAGGCCCGCGGGCTGCGTCGTGACTTCATCGTGCCGAGGCGCTCGCCGTTCGAGAAGACCCGCACGCAGACCGCGCTGGCACCGACCGATCTCGATGTCGCCGAGGGATCCTCTCTCGGGATCATCGGCGAATCCGGGTCGGGCAAGTCCACCCTGATCCGCCTGCTCCTGGGCCTCGACCGCCCGACATCGGGCACTGTCGCGGTGGACGGCAAGACGGTGGATGCCGCGGCATCCGCCCGATCACTGCACTGGCTGCGCCGGGCGACCGGCCTGGTCTTCCAGGATCCGTATGCTTCGCTCGACCCGCGGATGACCGCGGCTCAGATCATCGGCGAACCGCTCTGGGCACTGGAGATCCCCGGCGACAGTGCTGCACGCATCGCGGAGGTCCTGAACCAGGTCGGGCTGGAACCGGGGATGGCGTCGCGATATCCGCACGAGTTCTCCGGAGGCCAGCGTCAGCGCATCGCGCTCGCACGCGCCATCGTGCACCGCCCGCGGATCCTGGTCGGCGATGAGCCGCTCTCGGCTCTCGACGTGACCGTGCGCGCGCAGATCCTCGAGCTGCTGGCGTCGCTGCACCGGACCTCCGATCTGACGCTGCTTCTGGTGTCGCACGACATCGGCGTGGTGCAGCACCTGTGCGACCAGGTGGTCGTGCTGAAGGACGGGGTGATCGTCGAACGCGGTGCCACGAAGGACGTGCTGCTGCACCCGCAGCACGCGTACACGAAGACACTCCTCGCCGCGATCCCGGTGATCCCCGGTCGGTGACGAGCGGGTCAGCGCCCCCGACCGATGATCCGGCGCCGGCGCCGGCCCGTCGGACGCAATGAGCGCTGCAGGTACACCGTGCCGAGATTGCGGCCGAACTTGAAGCCGACCCGGCCCATCCGGCCCACCTCGACGAAGCCGAGCTTCGTGTGCAGCCGGATCGACGCCTCGGCGCCGGTGTCACTGATCACGGCGACGATCTCGCGGAGGCCGATCTGCTCGCACGCCTCGATCAGCGCCTGCAGAAGCGCCGCCCCGAGGCCCTTGCCCGCAGCTCCTGGGCCGAGATAGATCGAGTCCTCGACGGTGTAGCGGTAGGCCGTCTTGCTGGCCCACGGCTGCGCGAGCGCGTAGCCGAGCACCTCGCCGGACGGCGAGACCGCGACGAGGAAGGGCAGTCCGAGTTTCGACAGCAGCGCGAACTTGTCCCGCCAGTAGCGGATGCTGCTGCGCCGCTCGTCGAAGGTGACGACCGAATTGCTCACGAAGTGGTTGTAGATCTCGCGGACGTGCGGAAGATCGGTCGCCTTCGCCGGCCTGATCGCGTAGGAGAACACGTCGGGTGCCGGCTCGGGGCGCCGCAGGTGGCGGGGAATGCGGCGGCGGCGGTCGCCGGGTTCGAACTGCATGCGCTCAGCCTACGGACTCTGCCGGCTCGCCCTCGACCCGCCAGTCCACCGGAGCTGCTCCGGATTCCTCCAGAAGGGCGTTCGTGCGGGAGAACGGCCGCGAGCCGAAGAACCCGCGGCTCGCCGACAGCGGCGACGGGTGTGCGGAAGCGATCACCGGGGTCGTCACCGAGCAGCGGCTGCAGGTTCGCCGCATCCTTCCCCCAGAGGATCGCGACGAGCGGCTGCTCGCGCGCGACCAGCGCACGGATGGCGAGCTCGGTGACCTGCTCCCAGCCCCAGCCGCGGTGGGATGCCGGCGTGCCGGGCTGCACGGTGAGCACGCGGTTCAGGAGCAGAACCCCCTGATCGCTCCAGGCGGTGAGGTCGCCGTGCGGAGCGGGCGGGATGCCGAGATCGGTCGCGCGCTCCTTGTAGATGTTCCCGAGGCTGCGCGGCAGCGGCCGCACGTGGCGTTCGACCGCGAAGGAGAGACCGATGGGATGCCCCGGCGTCGGATAGGGGTCCTGCCCCGTGATGAGCACGCGAACGTCGGACAGCGGCCGCTGGAACGCCCGGAGCACGTCGTCGCCGGCGGGAAGGTAGCCGCGACCGGCGGCCTGCTCCGCGCGCAGCCGCTCGCCGATATCGGAGATCACTCCCTGCACCGGGGCGAGTGCTTCCGCCCAGCCGGCATCGATGCGGCCTTCGACGGCGAGTTCGGCGAGAGTGCGCGGCACCGGTCAGTCGTCCAGCCGGACGCGCAGCGGGCCTCTCGCGAGGAGATGGTGGGCGGACTGTGCGACCGGGCGCATCGTGATGAGGTCGAGGTTGACGTGCCCCGGCGCCTGCAGCGCGTATGCGATCACGTCTGCGACGTCCTCCGCGACGAGAGGGGCCTCGACACCGGCGTAGACGGACTCGGCCGCGACTGCGTCTCCGCCGAGCCGGTTCAGCGTGAACTCCTCGGTGTGGACCATGCCGGGGGCCACCTCGACGACCCTGATCGGCTCGCCATTGAGTTCCTGCCGGAGCACGCGTACGAGCATCCCCTCGGCAGCCTTGGCCGCGTTGTAGCCGCCGCCGCCCGCGTACGCCACCTGGGCGGCGGTGGATGTGACGAACACCGCGTCGGCGTGGCCGTCCTCGTCGGCGGCCCGGCGCAGCAGCGGGAGGAGACCGGCGACCAGGCGCTGCGTCGCCAGCACGTTGGCATCGAACATCCACTGCCAGTCCTCGACCGAGGAGTTCTCGATGCTGTCGGTCCCGCGAGCTCCGCCCGCGACCTGAACGAGTGCGTGCACGGGGCCCGTCGCCTCGAGTTCCGCGATGAGAGCCGCCACCGCCTCGGGATCCGTCAGGTCGCAGACGACCGCGGACGCACCGGTCTCGGCGACGAGCGCAGCCAGGCGCTCCTCGCGTCGAGCGACTCCGACGACGTCCCATCCGCGCGACCTGAGCGCACGCACCGTCGCCGCGCCGATCCCCGAGCTCGCACCTGTCACAACTGCACGCCTGTTCACCATGCCTCCACCGTACGACTTTCGCGTGCGGTTTTCGCGCGTGCCCGCCGTTCGGCTTGTTACGTCACATTTCCCGGTCCTTGTTGACATCCCGGCATCGTCCGTACGCTCGCTGCAACGGCATCCGCCATCCGACTTTCCATTACGCTCCCAGGGGGAACAACATGTCCGCAGCCGAGTCCTGGCGCTTCGAGACCAAGCAGATCCACTCCGGCGCTGCGCCCGACCCGGTGACGAAGGCCCGAGCCACGCCGATCTACCAGACCACCTCGTACGTCTTCGACAACGCGGACCACGCGGCGAACCTGTTCGCCCTGGCCGAGTTCGGAAACATCTACACCCGCATCCAGAACCCGACGCAGGACGTGCTCGAGAAGCGCCTCGCCGCACTCGAAGGCGGCACCGGCGCTCTCGTCCTCTCCAGCGGTCAGGCCGCCTCCACCTTCGCGGTGCTGAACATCGCCGAAGCAGGCGATCACCTCGTCGCCTCGAGCTCGATCTACGGCGGCACCTACAACCTCTTCAAGTACACCCTCGCCAAGCTGGGCATCGAGGTCACCTTCGTCGAGAACCAGGACGACGCCGAGGAGTGGCGCCGTGCCGTGCGCCCGAACACCAAGCTCTTCTTCGCGGAGACCATCGGCAACCCGCAGATCAACGTCCTCGACATCCGCGCCGTGGCCGACGTCGCACATGAGAGCGGCGTGCCGCTCGTCGTCGACAACACCATCGCAACGCCCTACCTCATCCGCCCGTTCGAGCACGGTGCCGACATCGTCGTGCACTCGGTCACCAAGTTCCTCGGCGGCCACGGCACCACCATCGGCGGCGCCATCATCGACGGCGGCACCTTCGAGTGGTCGAAGAACGTCGACAAGTTCCCCGGCCTCACCGTTCCTGACCCCTCGTACCACGGTGCTTCCTACACCGCGGCAGTCGGCGACGGCCTCGCCTACATCATCAAGGCACGCGTGCAGCTGCTGCGCGACCTGGGCTCCGCCATCGCTCCGCAGAGCGCCTGGAACCTCATCCAGGGCATCGAGACGCTGTCCCTGCGCATCGAGCGCCACGTGCAGAACGCTCAGGAGATCGCCGAGTGGCTCGACAGCCGCGATGACGTCGCGGCCGTGAACTACTCGGGCCTGCCCACCTCCCCCTGGTACGCGAAGGCGAACGAGTACGCGCCGAAGGGCGTCGGCGCGGTGCTGTCGTTCGAGCTGAAGGGCGGCGTCCAGGCCGGACGCGAGTTCGTGAACAGCCTGGCGCTGTTCAGCCACCTCGCCAACATCGGCGACGTGCGTTCGCTGGTCATCCACCCCGCTTCCACGACCCACGCACAGCTCACGCCCGAGCAGCAGCTCACGGCCGGCGTCACGCCGGGTCTGGTGCGCCTCTCGGTCGGGCTCGAGAACATCGACGACCTGAAGGCCGACCTCGACCAGGCCCTGGCCGCAGCACGCCGCGTCTCGGAGGCGGCTCGCGCCTGATCCCGTTCCACGCATCGGATGCCCCGGACCTCAGCGGTCCGGGGCATCCGTGCGTTCCGGCCGTGCCCTGCGGCCGTGCCCTCGGCCAGCTGGGCGATGAAAGGAGGAAGATGCCGATTCTCGCATCCCAGAACCGGCGATTTTCTCCTTTCATCCCTGACCCCGCGCAGCGATCGCACGGCGGATGCGGGCGAGAAGGGCGATCCCGCCATCGGCGAGGTCGAGCTCGGTGAGGCGGATCACGATCCATCCGCGGTCCTCCAGATCACGCTGGCGCCGGATGTCTCGTCGCCATTGGTTCTTGTCTGTACGGTGACCGTCGCCCTCGTACTCGATGGCGATCTTCCACGCCGGGTATGCCAGATCCACCCGGGCGATGAGGCGCACTTCGTCGCATACTCCGAACTGCACTGACGGCTCCGGAAGACCGGCGCGGATAATCAGCAGACGCGTCTCGGTTTCCTTCGGCGACTCCACGCGTTCGCGGGCGAGCGGTACCGCCGCCCTGACCACCGCGCTCCCTGGAAAACGTCCCCAGGCCCGCAGACGCTCCTCGAGAGATTCTCGCGTCGTCATCGGCCGCCCCGGTCCCAGACCCGGATAGTGGGATGCTGTCGTGAGCAATGCGTCGATCGCGACGATCATCTGGTCGACGGTGAGTTCGGCGGCGCAGCTGAAGAGGGCCGCCACAGGATCGACGACCGGCACGCCCCGGACCGTCCAAGTGCAAGCTCGCGATTCTGCGAGGCGGCGTCCCTTCACCCGGTGCGTGCGGGGTGGGGCCGCGTCAGGTGGCACAGCGACGTCCAACGGCTCCTCGGACGACCAGGCAATCGCAAACGGGATTCCCCAGAGCCGCACCGCCGTGCGTCCGGCATAGCGATGCTCTCTCCGCATGCGCGGATGGTAGTACTGGACGAGGTCCTCGAATCGTTCCGGTCGCGCCATCGAGCGCACTCCGTAGAACGGCCGGTCCAGATCGTCAGCATCCCGTCGTGTCCTCCCCACCCCGAGAGCGGCGGCTGCACCGACGCCGAAGCTGGTTCCCAACGTTCGGGGCAGTGCAGCTCGGCGTCGCATCCGTCCATCGTCGCCGAACCCGCGGGCGCCGCATCCGTCATTGCCACGATCAGTGGACAAACGGGCCGACCCACGCCCTGTGCACGAGGAGTCTCGCGCCTCTTACTCTTCCTCGCTCCCACAACCACACAGCGAAGGAGGAAGGTGCTTGCTTCGACCGCCGGAGACCGACATCTTCCTCCTTCCATCGCTAACGAAACTCCCGCCCCCGAAGGACGCGGAACCGTAACCTTCGCCGGTCCACCGCCCCGGCACGCGACAATGGGAACATGGACTGGCAGACGACCTCTGAAGACACCGTGCCGTCGGCACCGGTGACGGAGGCGGATGTACGCCTGCTCCGCGCGCGGCCGCCGGCCACCGGCGCCTGGCGTGACGGCGACCCCATCGGCGATCGGCGCTTCGCCGGGTTCGGCGCGTTCCGCACCGAGAGCGGCGCCGAGCTCCCCGGCATCCGTCTCGCCTACGAGTCCTGGGGCGAGCTGAACCCCGCACGGGACAACGCCGTGCTGGTGCTGCACGCGCTCACCGGTGACAGCCATCTCCGGGGCGAGGCCGGCGCAGGTCACCCCACGGCCGGTTGGTGGGAGCAGATCACCGGACCCGGCGCTCCCCTCGACACCGACCAGTGGTTCGTCATCGCTCCCAACATGCTGGGCGGATGCCAGGGGTCCACCGGACCGGCCAGTGTCGCGCCGGACGGCTACGAGTGGGCCTCGCGCTTCCCGTACCTGACCATCCGCGACCAGGTGGCAGCACAGGTGCACCTCGCCGACGCTCTCGGCATCGACGTCTGGGCGGCGGTGATCGGCGGGTCGATGGGCGGGATGCATGCACTGGAGTGGGCCGTCTCGCACCCGGATCGTGTGCAGCGACTCGGCGTGCTGTCCTCGCCGCCGGTGACCACCGCCGATCAGATCGCGCTGAACACCGTGCAGACGGAGACGATCCGGATGGATCCGCGATTCCAGGGCGGCGAGTACTACGACCTCGGCGACGGCGACGGGCCGCACCGCGGGCTCGCCCTCGCCCGGCGGATGGCGCTGCTGAACTACCGCAGCCCGATCGAGCTCAACCAGCGCTTCCAGCGGTCCTGGCAATCCGGCGTCTCGCCGCTCGGCCACGGCGGACGTTTCGCCGTGGAGTCGTACCTGGACTTCCACGGGAACAAGTTCACCCGTCGCTTCGACGCGAACAGCTACGTCACCCTCGTCGAGGCGATGAACTCGCACGACGTCGGGCGCGACCGCGGTGGCGTCGAGGACGCGCTGCGCACCGTCACCGCGACCACGCTCGTGCTCGGCATCGACAGCGACCGCCTGTTCCCGATCGACGGGCAGCACCGCATCGCGCGCAGCATCCCGAACACCCTCGACGGCGCTGAAGCCGTCGTGCTCACGAGCGACTTCGGCCACGACGGATTCCTGATCGAGACCGACGCGGTCGGTGCCCACCTGCGACGGCTTCTGGCGAGCTGAGGTCAGCCCTTCACGTATCTCCAGGGCAGCGACGCCGCTTCAAGGCGATCGCCGTCCCAGGAGAACACCAGCCCTGCTTCCGTGCGACTGATCACCGTGCGGTAGGCCCGCGCTTCTCCCGCCGCAGCGAGCGCCGCCGCGACATCCGCGACGGCGGTCATGCGCGTGCAACGTCACCCACGTCGGGGGGAACAGCGTCCACTCCCCTGCGGCGTGCCGGGCCAGCGCATCCGTCGGCGTCGTCCACACGACGTCGACGACCTCTTCGTCGGAGGCGAGGACCTCTCCACCGGGATCGGCGCCGACGAAGAACCAGGTCCGGATCCGCTTGGCGGCCTCGACGGGCGGATGCCAGCAGGAGAGCACAACGAGGTCGGAGACGACGATCCCGACCTCCTCGAAGGTCTCGCGGACGGCGGCACGACAGGCGTCATCCACCTCTTCGGCACCGGGGATCCGGTCACCGTCTTCGATCCGGCCGCCGGGGAACACCCACGCGTCCGCGAAGGAACCGCGCTCCGGCCGGCGCATCAGGAGAACCTCGAGACCCTCCGTGCCGTCGCGCAGCAGCACCGCCGTACCGGCGACAGGGAGATCCTCGGAGTCGGTCACTCCCACACTCTACGGCCGGCCCTCACGCTCGAGCGGAGACCAGCTCGGGCGCCGTCTGTCGCGCCTGAACCCGGTACGACACCACGGCGATGGCGAGGCCGATCACGGCGAGCGCCGCTCCTGTCCACGCGGGCGCCGTGAAGCCCCAGCCCGTGGCGATCACTGCGCCGCCGAGGAAGGCGCCGAGGCTGTTGCCGATGTTCAGCCCCGAGTGGTTCACCGCCGCGGCGATCGACTGGTTGTCGCCGGCGACATCCATCAATCGGGTCTGGATCGTGGGACCGAGCACCGACGACACGAAACCGACGACCACGACGAGCACGCTCAGCGTCACGATCCAGAACGACAGCACGGCCAGGAGCACGAGCACCACCGCCATCGCGGCCAGGCCGATCAGGAGCGTGCGACGCAGGTCGATGTCGGCGAAGTGCCCGCCGACGAGATTCCCGACCGTCATGCCGACGCCCATCAGCACCAGCACGATCGGCACCGCCCACGCCGGCGATCCGGCGACCTCGGTGACGAGAGGCGCGATGTAGCTGTACACGGCGAAGAAGCCGCCGAATCCGATCGCGCCCACGGCGAGAGTGAGCCAGACCTGCGCGATGCGGAACACGCCGAGTTCCGCGCGCATCGTGCGTCCGGGATCTCCGGCGTGCTCCGGAACGAAGAGCCCGATGCAGAGCGTCGCCAGCGCGAACACCAGCGTGACGACGGCGAACGCGGCTCGCCAGCCCCACTGCTGACCGAGGAACGTGCCGAGCGGAACGCCGACGACGTTGGCAATGGTGAGACCGGTGAGGATGAACGCGACGCCCTTGGCCCTGTTGCCCGGGCCCATCACATCGGCGGCGACGAGCGCGCCGATGCCGAAGAACGCACCGTGCGGCAGCCCGGCGAGGAACCGCGACGCGCCCGACGAGCTCGAACGACGGCAGAACCACCGTGAGGGCGTTGAAGACGGTCAGTGCCAGAGCGAGGCCGATCATCACCCGATGCCGCGGGAATCGTGCCACGAACCCCGCGATGGTGGGCGCACCCACGACGACACCGAGCGCGTACAGCGAGATCAGCCAGCCGGCCTGACCCAGGGCATCCTCCGCACTGGTCTCCCACACGGTCGGCAGGAGGTCGCGGGCGATGTCGGGCAGCAGGCCCATGACGACGAATTCGGTCATGCCGATGCCGAAGCTGCCGATGGCGAGAGAGAGGAGCGCCCTCTTCGCCGCACCCCTCGATTCAGTCGAGGGATTCACCCTCTGATGCTACCGGTCCGACGCGTCCTCGATCGCCGCCTCCAGGCGGTCGACCTTCGCGTCCAGCTCGCCGGAGTAGCCGGGGCGGATGTCGGCCTTCAGCACGAGCGACACCCGCGAGCCGAACGGCATCACGGCTTCGGTGGCGCGCTTCACGACGTCCATCACCGTGTCCCAATCCGGACCCTCGATCTCGGTGAACATGCTGGTCGTGCGGTGCGCCAGGCCGGACTCGCGGACGACACGCACAGCCGCCGCGACAGCGTCGTGCACCGAGCCGTCCGTGCTTTCGGTGCCACTGGCCGGTGTGCCGCTGGGGGCGACGGAGAAGGCGATGAGCATGGGAGGACCTCCGGTTTTCAGGGTTTCACCGGCACCCGCACGAGCGCACGGATTCCGATGGCGAGCAGGACGATCAGCAGGATGTTCCGTGCAGACAGCAGCAGGACGGGCACGAGCTCCGCGCGCAGCAGCGCGTCGTAGCTGAGCGGGTAGATGAGGCACGTCAGCGCGCACAGCAGGAGCACGACGACGACCGGCACCCGCGCGCGGGTGCGGTCGAAGACGATCCAGAGGAGGACCGGCGCGATCAGCCACGTCTGGAACTGCGGGGAGCCGACCTTGTTCGTGACGATCAGGGCCGAGACGAGGGCGAGCGCCAGCGGCGGGAACAGCCGGGGAAAGGATGCTCCGCGCATGGCCTTGATCGAGCCGATCACGGCGATCACGAGCACGGCGACGATCATCAGGGGTGTGAGAACGGCGGTGACGACATCCGCCCCTGCCGCGGCGATCTGGAACGTGAGGATGTCGAAGCTGTACTCGATGCGGGCAGTGCCGGTCATGGCGAGCCAGAGGAAGGGCGTGGCCGCGACGGCCTCGATCTGCAGGCCTCTGCCCGTCTGCTCGGTGAGGAATCCGAACAGCTCGCCGTCGGCTCCGAGGAGGAAGAGCAGCACGACCACTGCGGCCGTGACCGCTGCGGCGGTGAGGAGCATCCGCGTCCGCATCCTGCCGGCGAGGACGGCGGCGACGATCAAAGCGCCCGGCCAGATCTTGATCCAGGCGCCGATCGTCAGGAGGGCCGCGGCGACGGCGGGCCGCTTCCGCAGCCAGAGCCCGCCGATCACGACGAGGGGCACGGTGACCGCGTCGATCCGGTACATCGCGATCGGACCGAGCAGGAACAGCGCAGCCGACCAGGTCCATCCGGCGATGCGATGCGGTCGCGACGTCGCGCGGTCGAGCAGCACGCGGAACGCCACGGCGTCGAGCGCCGTCACCAGCACCGCCCAGGCGACGAGATACGCGCCGGACGCGCCGAGCAGCGGCACGAGCGGGAGTGAGAGGAGCTTCGCGACGAGCATCGGCAGCAGCGCCAGCTGTGGATAGACCCACTGCTCGGTGATCCCGACGATCGCTCCCCCGCCGACGGCGGCGGCCGACCACGGTTCGTAGACGAGAACGACGTCGCCCATCGGCTGGCTGGGATAGATCCAGCCGAGCACGGCGACGAGCGCGTGCACGCCGAGGAACACCGCCCACAGTGCGATGAGCCGTCCCGTGCGGGCGGAGGTCACCGCAGCAGGTCCGCGATCGCTCGCGGCAGCGCCTCGGCGACGTCCATCGCGACGATCGGATGCCCATGACGACTGTCGTCCTGCGTCATCCCGGCAGCCACGCGCCCGGCGTACCCATGCAGCCAGGCCCCGGCCGCGGCCGTCTCGGCGAGCGGCGCACCGGGGTTCGCGGCGATCAGCGCACCCAGGATGCCGGCGAGCACGTCTCCGGTGCCGGCCGTCGCCATCCAGCCCGTCGCGGCCTCGACGGCGATGATCGCGCCGTCCGGCGAGGCGATGAGCGTCTGCGCGCCCTTGAGCAGCACCGTGCCGGCGAGTCTCGCCGCGGTCTCTGCGGCGGCCGACGCACGATCTCCCGCGGACTTGAGCTGCAGCTGCTCGCGCAGCCGGGCGAGCTCCCCCGCGTGCGGGGTCACAAGGATCGGCGCGTCAGCCCCTGCCGCGAGATCGAGCGCGCCGGCATCCACCACCACGGGCACGCGGCCGGCGAGGATGTCGTGCAGCGCCGCCCGTTCGTCGGCGCTGCGGCCGGCGGCATCGGTGCCCGAGCCGATCACCCAGGCGCCGATCCGCGTGCGTCCCGTGTCGCTGCCGGTCACCGTCTCGGGGCGCCGGGCGATGACGGCATCCGCTGCCCTTCCCGCGCCGACGTGGCGGACGTAGCCCGCGCCGGCGCGCCACGCGGCTTCGACGCCGAGCACGGCCGCCCCCGGGTACGCGGCCGAACCGGTGCGCAGTGCGACGACGCCGCGGGAGTACTTGTCATCGGCCGGCGACGGAACGTGCAGGAACGGAATCGTGTCCGCGCGGGACCACTCACGAACCTCGACCATGGACTCCACGTTAGTGCGACCGGCCCTGATGCGTCGTGCGCACATTACGGTCGAGAGGTGAGCATTCTCTTCTCCCCTCTTCGTCTTCGTTCGATCGAGTTCCGCAACCGGCTCTGGGTATCGCCGATGTGCATGTACAGCGCGGTCGACGGCGTGCCGCAGGAGTGGCACCACACCCACCTGGCGCAGTTCGCCTCAGGCGGCGCCGGTCTCGTCGTGGCCGAAGCCACGGCCGTGGTCCCCGAGGGGCGCATCTCGCCGCGCGACACCGGGCTCTGGAACGACGAGCAGCGCGACGCGTGGGCGCCGATCGTGCAGGCGATCCACGACCGCGGCGCGGTCGCCGGCATCCAGCTCGCGCACGCAGGACGCAAGGCGTCGACCTGGTGGCCGTGGGCTGACGCGCGCGGGTCCGTCCCCTCCGCCGAGGGCGGGTGGACCACGACGGCCCCGTCCGCCATCGCCTACGACGGCTTCGACGCCCCGATCGCGTTGGACGCCGCCGGAATCGAACGCGTCGTCGACGCTTTCGCCGCCTCGGCACGCCGTGCCCTGGACGCCGGATTCGACGTACTCGAGATCCACGGCGCCCACGGCTACCTGCTGCACCAGTTCCTCTCGCCGCTGTCGAACCGGCGCGCCGACGACGTACGGCGGAGAGCTCGCGAACCGCGCCCGGCTGCTGCTGCGCGTCATCGACGCGGTGCGCGCGGAGTCCGGCGATGACGTTCCGCTGCTCGTGCGCATCTCCGCGACCGACCACGCGGAGAACGGCTTCACCCCCGAGGAGGCCGCGATCGTCGGCGGATGGGCAGCCGACCACGGCGCCGATCTCGTCGACGTCTCCAGCGGCGGGCTGGTCGCGCATCAGCGGATCGACGTCTTCCCCGGATACCAGGTCGCGCTGGCGGAGACCGTGCGCCAGGGCGGACGCATCCCCGTCTCGGCCGTCGGCCTGATCACCGCGGCCGAACAGGCCGAGCGCGTGCTGGAAGAAGGCGCGGCCGACGCGATCTTCGCCGGTCGCGAGTGGCTGCGAGACCCCCACTTCGCCCTCCGCGCCGCGCACGAACTCGGCGCGGAGATCCCGTGGCCTCCGCAGTACGAGCGCGCCCGCTGGCGCTGACGGTCACTCTCCGCGGCTGATCACTCGACGCGTCGCATCCTGCACCTCGCCGACGAGCTCTTCGAGGATGTCCTCCAGGAACAGCACGGCCGTGGTCTCGCCCTGCGCGTTGCGCACCTTCGCGAGATGGCGGCCGGCTCGGCGCATCAGGGCGAGCGCGTCCTCCAGGTCCGTGTCCTCCTGGACCGGGACCATGTGGTGGATGCGCTTCTTCGGCACCGGCTGCGCGGACTTGGCGACCGCATCCGCACCGTCGGAGGTGCGCAGGATGTCCTTCAGGTGCACGTAGCCGATCGGCGCGTCCTCGGCATCGACGATCACGTACCGCGAGAACCCGTAGCGGGCGACGGCTCGTTCGATCTCGTCTGGCGTGATGGTCTCGGGCAGCGACACGAGATCGCCGAGCGGAACGGCGATGTCGCGGGCCTTCTTGTCGGTGAACTCGAGTGCCGCGGCGAGTGTGCCGGACGCATCCGAGAGCACGCCCTCCCGCCGGGACTGATCGACGATCGTCGCCACCTCCTCGAGGGTGAAGGTCGACGCCGCCTCGTTCTTCGGTTCCACCCGGAACAGCCGCAGCACGGCGTTCGCCGCACCGTTGAGCAGCCAGATCACCGGCATGAACACCTTCGACACCCACACCAGCGGCGGAGCCAGGATCAGCACGGCCCGATCGGGCACCGAGAAGGCGAGGTTCTTCGGGACCATCTCGCCGAACACGACGTGCAGGAACGACACGATGAGCAGCGCGACGGTGAAGGCGACCGCGTCGACCACGCCGTCAGACCACCCGATCGCATGCAGCGGCTCAGCGAGCAGATGGTGGATCGCCGGCTCCGAGACGTTCAGGATGAGCAGCGAGCAGATCGTGATGCCGAGCTGCGAGGTCGCGAGCATGAGCGTCGCGTGCTCCATCGCGTACAGTGCGGTCTTGGCTGCGCGGGAGCCCTGCTCGGCACGCGGTTCGATCTGCGAGCGTCGCGCGGAGATGACAGCGAACTCGGCGCCGACGAAGAACGCGTTCGCCACGAGGAGCACCACGAGCCAGATGAGGCCTGCCCAGTCGTTCATCGGGTCGCCTCCTTCTCGGTGTCGTGCGGTGCCGGGATGAATCGGATGCGGTCGACGCGGCGTCCGTCCATCCGCACAACCTGCAGGATGCCGCTGTCGAGGGGCACTTCATCTCCGTTCGACGGCACGCGTTCGAGAACGCTCATGACGAAGCCGCCCACGGTGTCGTACACGTCGCCTTCCGGCACCTCGACGCCCGCGCGCCGCCGGAGTTCGTCCGGGCGCAGCTCTCCGGGGAAGGTGATCCCGTCGCGGCCGCGGACGACGCCCGCCTTGGAGCGATCGTGCTCGTCGGAGACCTCTCCGACGATCTCCTCCACGAGGTCTTCCAGCGTGACCAGTCCCGCCGTGCCGCCGTACTCGTCGACGACGACGGCGAGCTGGTAGCCCCGCGCGCGCAGCTCGGAGATGAGCCCGTCCAGGTGCACGGTCTCCGGCACGCGGAGCGGCTCGGTGGAGAGCGCGCCGACCGGAACCTCCACGCGACGCTCGCGCGGGACGGAGACGGCGGCCTTCAGGTGCACCACGCCGGTGATGTCGTCGAGGTCGTCGTCGTAGACCGGGAAGCGGCTGTGCCCGGTTCGGCGGGCGAGCTGGATGAGGTCGTTCGCGGAATCGCCTGCCGAGATCGCGTGCATGCTCGGGCGGGCGGTCATCACATCGCCCGCGGTGAGACGCGCGAAGCTGAGGCTGCGGTCCAGCAGGCTCGCCGTGTCGGCTTCGAGGACGCCGGCACGGGCCGAACGTCGCACCAGCGAGGAGAGCTCTTCCGCGGTGCGCGCCCCGGAGAGCTCCTCCTTCGGCTCGATGCCCATTCCGCGCAGCACGGCGTTGGCGCTGCCGTTGAGCACGATCACGGCGGGCTTGAACACCGTCGTGAATGCGATCTGGAACGGGATGACGAGCTTCGCCGTCGCCAGCGGCAGGGCGAGCGCGAAGTTCTTGGGCACGAGCTCACCGAGGATCATCGACACCACGGTGGCGAGCGTCATCGCCACCACGGTCGCGATCGGTGAGACGGCCGCTTCGGGGACGTTCCAGGCGAGAAGCGTCGGACCGAGGATGTTCGAGAGCGCCGGCTCCATCGTGTAACCGGTGAGCAGGGTCGTCAGGGTGATGCCGAGCTGCGCCGAGGACAGATGCGTCGATGTGTGCCGGAGAGCGCTGATCGTGAGCGCCAGTCGCGATTCTCCGCGAGCCTGACGTGCCTCGAGGTCGGCACGGTCGAGATTGACCAGCGCGAACTCGCTCGCGACGAACAGTCCGGTACCGACCGTGAGCAGGAGCCCCACGCCCAACAAGATGTAGTCCATCAGGTGTTCCTCCCGCTGAGGAGAGGTGGACGGTGGGGCGAACTACTGCAACTGGGAGGGTCATCCATCGTGCCGACGATTCTACAGAAGCGATCTGTGATTGCGAGTCGCGGGGTCGCCGCTACCAGCTGACCGGCAGGGCCTTGCCCTCTTCGTAGCCGGCGGCGGACTGCAGGCCGACGAGGGCGCGCGCGTGGAACTCCGCCACCGTCGCGGCGCCGGCGTAGGTGAACGAGGAGCGCACTCCAGAGGTGATCATGTCGAGGAGGTCCTCCACACCGGGGCGCAGCGGGTCGAGATAGATCTTCGACGAGGAGATCCCCTCCGCGAACAGTTCCTTGCGAGCGCGCTCGTACGCGTCGAGGCGCCCGAAGCGGGCCTGCACGGCCTTCGTCGAGGCCATCCCCCACGATTCCTTGTAGACGCGTCCGTCGGCGTCGCTCTGCAACTCGCCCGGCGCTTCGATCGTGCCGGCGAACCAGGAGCCGATCATCACGGATGCCGCGCCGGCGGCGAGCGCGAGCGCGACGTCGCGGGGGTAGCGCACCCCGCCGTCGGCCCAGACGTGCGCTCCGACCGCCCGAGCGGCCTCCGCCGTCTCCAGCACCGCAGAGAACTGCGGTCGGCCGACGGCCGTCATCATCCGGGTCGTGCACATCGCCCCAGGCCCGACGCCGACCTTCAGGATCGTGGCGCCCGAGCCGACCAGATCGCTCACGCCGTCGGCGGTGACGATGTTCCCCGCCACGATCGGCAGGCCGAGATTCAGCTCTGACACGGAGCGCAGCGCCCGCAGCATCCCCTCCTGATGTCCGTGCGCGGTGTCCAGGACCAGGACGTCCACGCCGGCGCCGGCGAGCGCCCTCGCCTTCGCGGCCACATCTCCGTTGATGCCGATCGCCGCGGCGACCACGAGCCGGCCGTGCGCGTCGAGCGCCGGACGGTACAGGGTCGACCGCAGCGCGCTCCGGGCGCTCAGTGTGCCGACCAGATGTCCATGGTGGGTGACGGTCATCATCTCCACACCGGCGTCGGTGATCACGTCGAAGGCGTGACGCTCCGATCCGATGTCGTCGGCGTCGAGCGACGGCGTCCCCGAGTGCACCAGGTCGCCCAGCTGCGCATCCGGGAGCGCAGTCGCGAGCCGTGTGGCGGGGAGTATCCCGAGGATGCGGCCGACGTCGTAGGGCACTCGTCCGGTCGCGACGACGATGCCGTGCCCGGCGACCGCCGGGAAGAGGCGGAGCGCATCCGAGACCGACGCCTCTGGCGGGAGCACGAGGGGCGTGTCCCAGAGCACCGGCTGGCTCTTGACCTCGCGGATCGCCGCATCCAGGTCCTGCAAGGGCATGTCCTGCGGGAGCACGCCGATCCCGCCGCGCCGGGCGAGCACGGCCGCGAGTCGCGGGCCCGTCACGGAGTTCATGTTGGACGCCACCAGGGGAAGAGTCGCAGCGGTGCCGTCCTGCGGTGCCAGATCGACCTGCAGACGGCTGGAGACCGCGGATCTGCGGGGCACGAGAAAGACATCTGAATAGGTCAGATCGACGGTCGGCAGCGCACCTGAGAACTCCATGCCTCCACGCTACTCACGTCGGGTGACGTTCGCCTCGTGGTGTCGCGGATTCGGCAGGGGAAACACGTTAGGCTTGTTCGTTGAGAGTGTGCGAGCCCGGACGCATCCTGCGCCCTGGATCGTGCAGACGGATTCAGTGATGAAAGAGGGCGATCGAGCGTGTCGAACCAGGTGACCGGCGTCGGGGGCGACGGGGGGTTCGGAGCCAATTCCTGGCTCGTCGAAGAGCTCTACGAACAGTTCAAGGTGAACCGCGACTCCGTCGACAAGGAGTGGTGGCCGATCCTCGAGAACTACCAGCCGGAGACCGTCTCTCCCCCGGCGGGCGTGCAACCGGCGGAGCAGCAGCCCGCGCACCCGGTCACGGCACCCATCCCCGTGATCGGCACACAGCCGGTCGCCAGGACCACCACCAAGCCCGCAGCGTCCGCCCCGATCCCCGCCCAGGCACCCAAGCCCGAAGCGAAGAGCGATCCGGTCGAGGCCGCCGAGGAAGACAAGGTCACCGTCCTCCGCGGCATGACCAAGACCCTCGCCGCGAACATGGACGAGTCCCTCACCGTCCCCACCGCGACCAGCGTTCGCACCATCCCGGCGAAGCTGATGATCGACAACCGCATCGTCATCAACAACCACATGGCGCGCACGCGCGGCGGCAAGATCAGCTTCACGCACCTCATCGGCTGGGCTCTGATCCAGACGCTCAAGGAGTTCCCCAGCCAGAACGTGTTCTACGCCGAGGTCGACGGCAAGCCGTCGGTCGTCGCTCCGGCGCACGTGAACCTCGGCATCGCCATCGACCTGCCCAAGCCCGACGGCACGCGCGCGCTCATGGTGCCGAGCATCAAGCGCGCCGACACGATGTCCTTCACCGAGTACCTCACCGCCTACGAGGACCTGATCCGCCGTGCGCGCGGCAACAAGCTCACCGCCGCGGATTTCCAGGGCACGACGCTCTCGCTCACCAACCCGGGTGGCATCGGCACCGTCCACTCCGTGCCCCGTCTGATGAAGGGGCAGGGCGCCATCATCGGCGCCGGCGCCCTCGAGTACCCGGCCGAGTTCCAGGGCGCGAGCGAGAAGACGCTGAACGAGCTGGCGATCGGCAAGACGATCACCCTCACCAGCACGTATGACCACCGCGTCATCCAGGGCGCCGGCTCCGGCGAGTTCCTCAAGAAGGTGCATGAGCTGCTCATCGGGCAGCGCGGCTTCTACGACGACATCTTCGCGGCTCTGCGCATCCCGTACGCCCCGATCCACTGGAACGCCGACATCGCCGTCGACCTCGCCGAGCGCGTCGACAAGACCGCCCGGGTGCAGGAGCTCATCAACTCCTTCCGTGTGCGCGGCCACCTGATGGCGGACATCGACCCGCTGGAGTACGTGCAGCGTTCGCACCCCGACCTCGAGATCGAGACGCACGGCCTCACCTTCTGGGATCTCGATCGCGAGTTCGTCACCGGCGGCTTCGGCGGCCGGCGTGTCGCGAAGCTGCGCGACATCCTCGGGGTCCTCCGGGACTCCTACTGCCGCACGCTCGGCATCGAGTACATGCACATCCAGGATCCTGAGCAGCGCCGCTGGTTCCAGGAGAAGGTCGAGCTCAAGTACCAGAAGCCCGGTCACGACGAGCAGCTGCGGGTCCTTCGCAAGCTCAACGAGGCCGAGGCGTTCGAGACGTTCCTGCAGACGAAGTTCGTCGGGCAGAAACGGTTCTCGCTGGAGGGCGGCGAGTCGCTCATCCCGCTGCTCGACGAGATCCTGCAGGGAGCGGCGACGGCCGGCCTCGAGGGCGCGGCGATCGGCATGGCGCACCGCGGTCGCCTGAACGTGCTCACCAACATCGGCGGCAAGACCTACGGGCAGGTGTTCCGCGAGTTCGAGGGCACCCAGACGCCGGGCAACCAGCGCGGCTCCGGTGACGTGAAGTACCACCTGGGCACCGCAGGCACCTTCATCGCCGATGACGGCGGAGAGCTCCCCGTCTACCTCGCAGCCAACCCGTCGCACCTGGAGACCGTGGACGGCGTGCTCGAGGGCATCGTCCGCGCCAAGCAGGACCGGCACCCGATCGGCACCTTCTCGTGGCTGCCGATCCTCGTGCACGGCGACGCCGCATTCGCCGGTCAGGGTGTCGTCGTCGAGACGCTGCAGATGTCGCAGCTGCGCGGCTACCGCACCGGCGGCACGATCCACGTCGTGGTCAACAACCAGGTCGGGTTCACCACCACGCCGACGGACGCGCGCTCGTCGGTGTATGCGACGGACGTCGCCAAGACCATCCAGGCTCCGATCTTCCACGTGAACGGCGACGACCCCGAAGCCGTCATCCACGTCGCACAGCTCGCGTTCGAGTACCGCGAGCGGTTCCACCGCGACGTCGTGATCGACCTCGTCTGCTACCGCCGACGCGGCCACAACGAGGGCGATGACCCTTCGATGACGCAGCCGCTGATGACCGACCTCATCCAGGCGAAGCGGTCGGTCCGCCGCCTCTACACCGAGGCTCTCGTCGGACGTGGCGACATCACCGAGCAGGAGTACGACGAGGCGAAGGCCGACTTCCAGAACCGCCTCGAGATCGCATTCGCCGAGACGCACGCCGCCGAGACCGGTGCGACCCCGATCGCCCCGGTCACCGCCCCTGTCGACGAGCAGGAGGGCGCGCCCGAGGTCACGGGCGTCGCGAACGAGGTCATCCAGCTCATCGGAGACGCTTTCGTGAACAAGCCGGAGGGCTTCACGGTGCACCCGAAGGTGCAGCAGCTGCTCGACAAGCGCGCGGACATGAGCCGCAACGGCGGCATCGACTGGGCGTTCGGCGAACTGCTCGCCTTCGGATCGCTGCTGCTCGAGGGCACACCGGTGCGCCTCGCCGGACAGGATGCCCGTCGCGGCACCTTCGTGCAGCGTCACGCCGTGATGCACGATCGCACCAACGGTCAGGAATGGCTGCCGCTGGCGAACCTCTCCGAGAGCCAGGGCCGCGTCTGGGTCTACGACTCGCTGCTCAGCGAGTACGCCGCCCTCGGCTACGAGTACGGATACTCCGTCGAGGCACCAGAGGCGCTGGTGCTGTGGGAGGCGCAGTTCGGCGACTTCGTCAACGGTGCTCAGTCCGTCATCGACGAGTACATCTCCGCCGCCGAGCAGAAGTGGGGCCAGCACTCCAGCGTCACCCTGCTGCTGCCCCACGGCTACGAGGGCCAGGGACCCGACCACTCCTCCGCGCGCATCGAGCGATTCCTGCAGCTGTGCGCGCAGGACAACATGATCGTGGCGCGCCCCTCGACGCCGGCATCCCACTTCCACCTGCTGCGCCGGCAGGCCTACTCGCGCCCGCGCAAGCCCCTGATCGTCTTCACACCGAAGGCGATGCTGCGCCTGCGCGGCGCGACCAGCCCGGTCGAGGCGTTCACCCAGGGCCGCTTCGAACCGGTCATCGACGACGACCGCGGGCTGGACCGCTCGGCCGTCAAGCGCGTGCTCGTGCACTCCGGCAAGATCCACTGGGATCTGCGCAGCGAACTCGAGAAGAAGCCGAACCCGGAGATCGCACTGGTGCGACTCGAGCAGCTGTACCCGACTCCGATCGACGAGCTGAAGGCGATCACCGACTCGTACCCGAACGCCGAACTGGTGTGGGTGCAGGATGAGCCGGAGAACCAGGGCGCCTGGCCGTTCCTCGCGCTCGCTTTCGCCGATGTGCCCGGCGATCGCGCGTTCGTGCCGGTGGCGAGAGCGGCATCCGCCTCGCCAGCGACCGGGTCCTCGAAGGTGCACGCCGCCGAGCAGGCTCAGCTGCTGCGCACCGCGCTCACCATCGGCTGACCGCAGACGCAGGGAGAGAGGCATCCCGGCTTCGGCCGGGATGCCTCTCTCGCATCGCCCCCGGCGATCGCCGATCAGGTCGTTCAGGATTCCTTTCGAGGACGCCGGACGGCGGTCACGACGACGGCCGTCGCCGCGAGCAGCGCCGGCACCTCCCCAGCGCGGCGCACGTAACTCGAGACACCGCCGGGGTCGGGGCAGGTGCCCCGAGAGAGCCGGACTCAGTACCAGATGTCGAGCGACGGGGAAGGCAGGGCGAGGAAGGCCCGATCGAGCCGGGCGACGGTCTCCGTATCCGCGCGGATGAGGCCGGCCGCATGCAGCGACGATGCCCGCACGCCACCGGCGTACAGCGCCGAGAGCGCGGCGATGCCCATCGACACGTCGGCCTGCTCGCCGTGCACGGCGTCGATGTGGGTCCCGCCGTCGGCGTCCACACGCATCAGCCAGTCACCGGTGGCGAACCCCAGCTCGTCGTCGATACGGATCACGACGTCCACGGGTGCCGCGTACGTCCGGGCACCGAGCGCTGCGGGCACATCGAGGATTCGCAACCACCCGTGGTCGTGCACGACCTGCGTCACGCCGCGCGGATCGGCCACCAGCCACGGCAGCGGGTCGTCGAGGGGGCGGAGTTCCGCGGTGACCTCGTCGACCAGGTCGTGCTGAAGCGCGAACCGCCAGAGCGCCGTGAGCGCCTCCGGCGTCTCCGCCGCGAGCAGTCGGACGCTCAGGCTGAATCGGAAGGTCTCGCCCTTCTCCCGGAGGCTGTAGGCCAGCGCTCCGCGCACCTCTCCCGACTCGTCGAGATAGCGGACCCCGCGGACCTTGTCACGGTCGGAGTCGGCCGGCGACATCCCGGCGTGGCCTTCCCACCGCTCCCGCCACCCGGGGATCTGCCCCGAACGGGCCAGTCGCGCCCGCTCGTGCACCGTTCCGAGATCGGCGGCCAGCTGCTCCTTCTCCACATACTCGACGCGACCGGCAGTCAGCGACCCCGCCCATCCGGCCTTGCGCGTGTCGACGGTGAAACGCGCCATCGGGACGGCCGGAGCGAACCCGTAGCGGCCGTAGATCGTCGCCTCCGACACCGTGAGCCCGGCCAGCGGGACACCGGCCGACGACGCGGCGCGCAGCTCACCTTCGAGCAGAGCCCTCGCGATGCCTCTCCGCCGGTGCGTCGCGGCCACGGTGACATAGCTGATCGCCCACATCCCCACCTCGGCTCCGCCCGGAACGGTCATCGGTGCCACCCACGAGTTCACTGTGGCCACCGGCAGTTCGTCGTTGCCGGAGCCCGGATCGTAGACGCCGGTGTTGCGGCGCCACTGCATCGGCGGGCGCCCGTGTTCGAGGGCCTCAGCGTTCGGTTCCTCACCGAGGAAACCACGCGACACCGCCCGCTGGAACGCTTTGCCGCGGACCGGATCGCCGAGGTCGACGAGTCGATACTCGAGCCCGCTGCCGGCGAGGCGAGCGGTTGAGGTCGTGTCGGCGGGGATCCCCCGTGCATCGATGAGGCTCATGCCTCCACACTATCCAGGCGCACGCGCCGAATCGGCGCAGCGGTGAACCTCGGGTCAGTGCTGCGCGGCCTGCACTTCACGCAGACGCGCGAACACCTGGTCGCGCAGCTCCTCCGGGGCGCTCTCCTTGCAGGCGCGGGCGATCACCTCGGTCAGTGTCGTCGCGACGAGTGCCTCGTCCCGGCAGGAGGGGCAGCTCTCCAGATGCTCGCGGATCTCGGTGTGCTCCGTCTTGCACACCTCGTTGCGGAGGTACTCCTCCAGATCCTGACGCGCCTTCGTGCAGCCGCAGTCGCTCATCTCTTGCTCCTCGTGTCTGCCGCGGCGATGCCCCGCTCCGCAGCGTAGTCGGCCAGCAGCTCCCGCAGCATCCGTCTGCCCCTGTGCAGACGACTCATCACGGTACCGATGGGCGTCTTCATGATGTCGGCGATCTCCTGGTAGGCGAAGCCCTCGACATCGGCGAGGTACACCGCCAGCCGGAAATCCTCCGGGACCGCCTGCAGGGCGTCCTTGACGACCGATGCCGGCATCCGGTCGATCGCCTCGGCCTCGGCCGAGCGGCCATGCGAGGCCGTCGTCGACTCCGCCCCGCCCAGTTGCCAGTCCTCGAGTTCGTCGATCGTGCCCTGGTACGGCTCGCGCTGCTTCTTGCGATAGATGTTGATGTACGTGTTGGTCAGAATACGGTACAGCCAGGCCTTCAGGTTGGTCCCCTGCGTGAACGTCGCCCACGACCCGAACGCCTTCACGAACGTCTCCTGCACGAGGTCGGCAGCGTCCGCCGGATTGCGCGTCATGCGCATCGCTGCGGCGTAGAGCTGATCCATGAAGGGGATCGCCTGCTCCTCGAATTCACGCCGTGCGTCGCCGGTCGTATCTGTCGTCGCCGTGTCATCCATCACCGGCCAGTCTAGGCCGCTGAGGTCCACCGTCTCGCGCTCGAGCGTGGCGAGCATGCTGTCTCCTTCTCGGCGCGTCGTTCGCCGTTCACTAAGGTGGAAACCGATGAGCGCCAACAGGTATTCCCCTCCCCTCGTCCAGGGCGCCTATTCGGCGCCGACGACCTCCGACGCCGTGCGCGCCACGTTGACCATTCCGGGGTCGAAGTCGCTCACGAATCGTGAGCTCATCATCGCGGCCATCGCCGATGGGCCCGGGCGGCTGATCGCGCCGCTGCACTCCGATGACTCCCGCCGCATGGTCGACGCGCTGCGCGCCCTCGGCGTCGGGATCGAAGAGGAGCACGCGGGCAGCGAGTTCGGCCCCGACCTCGTCGTGACGCCTGCGAAGCTGCAGGGCGGCAAGACGGTGGACTGCGGACAGGCGGGTACCGTGATGCGCTTCATCGCTCCGCTGGCCGGACTCGCCGCCGAGGACGTGCACCTCACCGCACACGAGACGGCGCTTCACCGCCCGATGGGCGGACTGATCCACGCCCTCCGCGACCTCGGCGTCGACATCGACGACGAGGGCACGTGGGCGCTGCCGTTCACGATCCGCGGACACGGCCGGATCCGCGGCGGGCGGGTCGAGATCGACGCGTCCGCGTCGAGCCAGTTCGTGTCGGGGCTCCTCCTCGCGGCGCCCCGGTTCGACGTGGGGCTGCACCTCGTGCACACCGGCTCCCACCTGCCCAGCCTTCCCCACATCGATATGACGATCGAGGCGCTCAGTCGCCGCGGCATCCGCATCGAACGGCCGGCCGCCGGCGAATGGCTCGTCGAGGCCGGCGTCCCGCGGGCCAAGGAGATCGCGATCGAACCGGATCTGTCCAATGCGGCGCCCTTCCTCGCTGCCGCGCTCATCACCGGCGGTTCGGTCTCGATCACCGGATGGCCCGCGCACTCGACTCAGCCGGGTGCGCTGCTGCCCGAGATCCTGCAGGCGATGGGCGCGCATGTCAGCAGGCACAGCGGCGTCCTCACGGTGCGCTCCGGAGCCGGCATCCGCGGACTCGATCTCGACCTGTCCGCGGCCAGCGAGCTCACGCCGACGCTCGTCGGTCTCGCGGCCTTCGCCGACACTCCGACGACGATCCGGGGCATCGGCCACATCCGCCTCCACGAGACCGACCGCATCGCCGCACTCGTCGGGAACATCAACGCTGTCGGCGGCGAGGCCGAGGAGCTCTCGGACGGACTGCGGATCATTCCTCGGCCGTTGCACGGCGGCGGATGGGCCGCGCACCACGACCACCGGATGGCGACGACCGGAGCCCTCATCGGCCTGCGCGTCGCCGGCGTCGAGGTCGACGACATCGGCACCACCGCCAAGACGCTTCCCGAGTTCACCATGCTCTGGGAGCGGATGCTGCAGGGCACCCCCGGATGAGCTGGCTCGACGATTCCGACGACCTCGATGACGACTTCGAGGCATACGACGAGAGCAGCTTCAGAACGAGGCCCAACCCGAAAGCGAACCGCCCGCGCACCAAGCGCCGCCCCGCACACGACGACGCGGTGATCGGCCGCGTCCTCGGCGTCGACCGTGGCCGCTACTCCGTGCTCATCGATGAGAACACCGAGGACGAACGCGCCGTCACCTCGACCAGGGCGCGAGAGCTGCGACGCATGCCGATCGTGACCGGGGACCAGGCGCGGGTCGTCGGCGACACCTCGGGTGCCGAGGGCACGCTCAGCCGCATCGTCGGGATCGTCGATCGCACCTCGCTGCTGCGACGCAGCGCCGATGACACCGACCAGGTGGAGCGGGTGATCGTCGCGAACGCCGACCAGATGCTGGTCGTCGTGGCCGCTGCCGACCCCGAACCCCGCGCGCGGCTCGTCGACCGCTATCTCGTCGCAGCGCTGGATGCCGGCATCCGTCCCCTCCTCGTCGTGACCAAGACCGACCTCGCCGACCCCACCGCCTTCCTCTCGCATTTCGAGGGCCTGGACCTGCGAGTGTTCACCAGCGCGCAGGAGGAGATGCCGATCGAGGAGATCGGCACCGCTCTGGTCGGGCACTCCACGGTGTTCGTCGGCCACTCCGGCGTCGGCAAGTCCACACTCGTGAACGCGCTGGTTCCCACGGCGCTGCGTGCTACCGGTCACGTCAACCAGGTCACCGGACGCGGGCGGCACACCTCCTCGTCGACAGTCTCACTGCGCTATCACGGCGCGAACGGGACCGGCTGGGTGATCGACACTCCCGGCGTGCGGTCCTTCGGCCTCGGGCACGTCGACCCGGCCAACATCCTCGCGGCGTTCACCGAGCTGTCCCTCATCGCCGAGGACTGCCCCCGGGGCTGCACGCACCTGGCCGACGCGCCGGACTGCGCGTTGATCGAAGCCGCCGAGCGCGGCGAACTCGGCGAGACCGGGCGGGCACGCCTGGACTCTCTGCAGCGGTTGCTGCAGACGTTCTCCGACAAGGCGGACCAGGCCCCCGGCCGTTAGGCTGGTGAGGTGACTCTGCGCCTGGAACCCGGTACCGCCGCCCCCGACTTCACACTCCTCGACCAGGACGGTGCGCCCGTCCGGCTCGCCGACCTGCGGGGCACCAAGACGATTCTGTACTTCTACCCGGCGGCGATGACGCCCGGGTGCACGACGCAGGCGTGCGACTTCCGCGACAGCATCTCGTCGCTGCAGGGAGCCGGCTACCGGGTGGTCGGAATCTCCCGGGATGAGCCGTCTCAGCTGGCCGAGTTCCGCGATCGCGACGCGCTGACCTTCACCCTGCTCAGCGATCCCGATCACGCCGTTCACGACGCATACGGCGTCTGGGGCGAGAAGATGAACTACGGCAAGGTGATCGAGGGCGTCCTCCGTTCCACGTTCGTGCTCGATGAGGACGCAACCGTCACCCTCGCGCTTTACAACGTCAAGGCGACCGGACACGTCGCACGCATCCGGAAGCTGCTCGGCATCGACTCCTGACGGCAGCTCAGGCGGGCATGATCATTCCGCCGCGGTATGCTCCGGCTCGATCGGCTCGGCCTCGCGGCGTGCGCTGGCGATCAGCAGGATGAAGCCCATGAGGCCGGGGAAACCGACCCCCGCGGTGAAAAGCCACGGGACCGGCTGCAGCGTGAGCGACGCGAGCGCCAGTGCGACGGCAAGCACCTGGAAGACGACGCCACCTGAGCGCGCCCACGAGCGCCCCCGACGGGCGCCCGCGGCGAACGCGAAGAGCGCGACGGCGCCGATCAGCGTGAGCACGATGAGCGCCAGAGCGGTGGGCAGCGATGCCGCATCTCCGGCGCCGAGCCCGGTGAGTTCGATGACGGCGAAGACGATGAGCGCCAGACCCTCGACCGCGAGTACGGCAGCGGCGGCAAGAGCCAGTCCGGGTGCGCGCACGGGATCTCCTGGGAATCGAATGAGAGCGCAGAAAACCCTTGCCCTTGTTAACGGTATGTTACAGAATAGACAGAGTCATGTGCTCCCACAGCGGCGTGGGGCGGGCGCTTCAGCTCGCAACACAAACGCAGGCATCCGTCTGCAACACATCAGGGTAGCGGAACCCGAAACCGACACCCGAATCCGAGCCATCGCGTCTGCGGTCGCTCTTGAAATCCACACCGAGGAGCCCCCATGGATTGGCGCGACAAGGCCGCCTGCCTGACTGTCGACCCCGAGCTGTTCTTCCCCGTAGGGAACACCGGCCCGGCAGTCGACCAGATCGAGAAGGCGAAAACCGTCTGCGCCACCTGCACGGTGACCGAGATCTGCCTGCAGTACGCCCTCGAGACCAGCCAGGACTCCGGCGTCTGGGGCGGACTCTCCGAAGACGAGCGCCGCGCCCTCAAGCGTCGCGCAGCGCGCGCCCGCCGCGCGTCCTGATCGCTCCCCGCTGCGCTACTTCGTCAGCCAGCGCAGCGGGATGTCGATGATCACGTCGGTGCCTTCGCCCTCACGGCCGTGCCACTCGATCGTCCCGCTGAGTTCGCCTTGGATGAGCGTGCGGATGATCTGTGTGCCGAGTCCCTGACCGATGCGCCCCTCGGGCAGACCCCGCCCGGTGTCGCTCACCGTCACACGGAGGTTCTCCTCGGTGCGCACGGCGTCGACCGTGACCGAGCCCTCCTGACCGGCGAGCCCGTGCTCGACGGCGTTGGTCACGACCTCGGTCAGCGCGAGCGCCAGCGGTGTCGCGTACTCGCTCGGCAGCACGCCGAATCGCCCGGACGAGCGCACCATCGCGCGCGTGTTCGGGGCCGAAGCGACTTCTGCGACGAGCTTCAGCGCACGCTGGAAGACCTCGTCGAAATCGACCTTCTGGGTGAGTCCCTGCGCCAGGGTGTCGTGCACGACCGCGATCGCATCCACCCGTCGCATCGCCTGGGTGAGCGCGTCGCGCGCCTCCTCCGAGTGGGTGCGGCGCGCCTGGATGCGCAGGAGCGAGGCGACGGTCTGCAGATTGTTCTTCACCCTGTGGTGGATCTCGCGGATCGTCGCGTCCTTGGTGATGAGCTCCTGTTCCTGGTGCCGGAGCTCGGAGACGTCACGACAGAGCACGATCGCGCCGGTGCGGTTGCCGTGGTCCTTCAACGGGATCGCCCGGAGCGAGACGGTGACACCGCGCGCCTCGATGTCCGTCCGCCAGGGAGCGCGCCCCGTGACGACGACGGGCAGCGACTCGTCGACCTGCCGCGACGGCGGCACCAGGCGGGTGGTCACCTCGGCGAGCGACTCCCCCTCGAGCTCGTCGTCGAAGCCCATCCGGTTGAAAGCCGAGAGCGCATTCGGGCTGGCGAACGTGGAAATTCCGTCGACGTCGATCCTGATCAGTCCGTCCGATGCTCGGGGCGCGCCGCGACGCGGCGACGTGGGAGCGGCGAGATCAGGGAAGCTGCCGTCGGCGATCATGCGGAAGAGATCGTTCGCGCACTCCTCGAAAGTGATCTGCTGCCGTGACGGGGTGCGGGCCTCACCGAGGTTCGTATGCCGGGTGACCACGCCGATGACCGTCGCCGCACCGTCCTCCTTGCGCCGCTGGCGTGCGATCGGCACCGCCCTGACTCTGGTCGGCGTCTCCTCGAACCAGTCCGGCGACGAGGAATCGACGATCTCCGCCGAGTCGAACGCCCCCTGCACCTGGGTGCGCCACTGCGGACGGACCCGCTCCCCGACGATGTCGCGGTAGAACAGTGTGGCCGCACCGCTGGGACGGGCGTGCGCGACGGCGACGAAGCTGCCGTCGTCGGTCTGGATCCAGACGACGATGTCGGCGGACGCGAGGTCCGCGAGCAGTTGGCCGTCGCCGGCGAGGCGGTGGAGCCACTCGACGTCGGCGTCGGTCAAGAGGCCCTGGGCCTGGGCGAGATCGCTGAGGGTTGACACCTCCCCAGCATAGATTCAGTCGGCTCAGAGAATCGCCAGCGACGTCGCCCGCCAGCGCCGGTCCATGCCCTCCAGCCGTATTGCGACCGCTCGGGTGCGCCCGGGACCTGCCACGACGACCACCGCCTCGATCACGTCGTCCCTGGGTGCCGCGCACCGGATCGAGAGGATCTCGAACGCGGGCCGCGCCGGTGCGACCCCGCGGGCGCTGCGCGCCCTGGCCGACAGGTTCGCCCTCGTCACCAGACTGCGGAACGCATCCTCGCTGAACCACCTCGCCAGCTGATCGACCTCGCGGACGCCGGCGAGAACCTCGAGAACACCCTGGGTGAGGCTTCGCAGCAGCGGGGCGGGATCCGGCAGCTCGGATGCCGAGGTGGGCTGGGGGGCGAAGTACTCGTGCAAGGTCATGAGGGGCGCTCTCGTTCTGGGAAACTGCGTGAAAGTACAACACGGTGACGACGGCTCCGACGGCGCGAGAACGATAATTGTGGATAACTCGTACATGGATCCGGGCGGTCCCCTACGCTCGGTCGGGTGCACTGGGATCGCCTTTTCGAAGACCTCGAAGGTCAGCTCGCCTCGGAGTGGGAAGCGGAGCGCGCCGCGCTCGATGCGGAGTCCGAGCGGCTGCGCATCTCACGACTCGAGTTGCGCAGCAGGCTCCGGATGCTGTGCGCCGTCGATTCGCCGGTGACGATCGAGCTCGCCGGCGGGCAGCGTCTCCCCGTGCGCCTGCGGGCGCTAGGGGCGGACTGGATCGCCGCCGAGTCGTCGTCCGATGCGGAATCGAGGGCGGGTCGGACGATGTCGGTCATCCCCCTGCATGCCATCAGCGGGATGACCATGGATCATGGCATGCTGCTGGCCAGTCTCGACCCGGAGACCGCAGCGGAGCCCTCGCTGCGCGAACGCATGACATTCGGCTTCGTGCTGCGGGATCTCGCGCGTCGACGGGTGCCCGTCCGCATCGCCCTCCAGGGCGGCGACGAGGTGCACGGAACCATCGACCGGGCCGGCGCCGATCATCTCGACCTCGCTGTGCACGACGCCGGCGAGGTCCGGCGCGCCGAAGCAGTCCGTGGGTTCCGCATCGTGCCGTTCAGCGCGCTGCTCCGGCTCCGAACGGCCGGGGTGGCTCAGCTGCCCTGAAGGGGGGTGCGAGTCGAGGTTCCCCACACCTCGGGGAAGCTGGCCTCGTTCGCCTGGCGCCACAACGCCATCCGCCTGGCCTCCTCCGACTGTTCGGCGAGGTACTCCGACAGGCTCGACTCCTCGACCCGCCAGCGTGCGGGAGATCCGAGCTGCGAACCTCGCAGGCGCCCCTCGAAGACCAGCGCGATCACCTCGTCCACCCCGATGCTCAGCAGCTCCGCCACCTGGGCAGGCGCGAGGAAGCGCGGAGCGGATGCGGGCATTTCGGGCATGTCCCCATTCTCCCCTGCGCCGTGCATATATGCCCCGCTCTCGGCCCTCCTGTGGATAACTCGAACGGCGATCAGCCGATTTCTGTGACCATGGCTCCATGACGACGCACACTCGATCGCGACGCGCCTTCTGGGGCGATGCACGCTTCCTCATCGGCATCGTGCTGGTCGCCCTCTCCATCGCCGGCGTGTGGTTGATCGTCTCCTCCGCCGATCACACCACGCCGGTGCTGCAGGCCAGCCGCACCATCGTCGCGGGCGAGGCACTCGTGTCGGGCGACTTCCAGGTCGTGGAAGTCAATCTCGGCGCCGTCGGCGACGCCTATCTCGCCCCGCAGGATCTGGAGCCGGGCCAGATCGCCGCCCGCACGCTCGCGGAGGGAGAACTCGTCCCCTCGGCCGCTGCGGCAGCCGCCGAGAGCGGTCGCACCACGACGATCGTCGTGGAGAGCAGCACCGGTATCCCCGAGGACGTGGCACCGGGGACGGTCGTCGAACTGTGGCACGCCCCTCCCCTCGAGGATGACCGCTCCTTCGATGCACCGAGGGTTCTCATCGCCGATGCGGTGGTCGCAGCGATCGTGGAGACCGAAGGGATGCTGGCGGGGGCGAAGGCCGGAGTCGAATTGGTCGTCGACCGCTCCGATGTGGCCGACGTCCTCGCGGCCATCACCGGCGGTTCGGTACTGTCGCTGGTCCCCGCGGGTGCCGGCTCATGACCGGGGTGATCATCGCCATCCCCGAGCCGCGGGCGACCGCTCTGGCGGAGGAGCTCGAGCTCGAGGGCGTGCGCGTCATCGCGGTCCTCTCACCCGACGCCGCCATCGCCTCCCATCTCGGAGACGCCGACACGCTGCTCGCACCGGCCGTTCGGGCCTTCCTCACGCCCGACCTCATCGCCGCGTGCGATCGTTCCGGCGTCCGCATCGTCCCCCTCGGAGACGGCGACAGCCGCCTCCTCGGGCGCTACGGCCTGAGTGCCGCGTTGTCGGCGGAGGCGTCGGGATGGGAGGTGGCTGCGGCCCTGACCGCGGAGGCGCCGGTCGCGGTGCGGCCGGTCTCGTCGGCATCCACCAGCCGGATCCTCGCGCTCTGGGGCCCGCACGGCGCTCCCGGACGATCCACGCTCGCAATCCAGCTCGCCGTCGAGCTGGCTCGCAGCGGCCGCCGCACCGCCCTCGTCGACGCCGACACGGTCGCCCCCTCGCTCGCGCTCCTCCTCGGCCTCAGCGACGACGCACCCGGTATCGCGGCCGCGTGCCGACGTGCGGAGCTCGGCGGACTCGACTCGAACGAGCTGACCCGGCTCGCCACCACGCTGGAGACGAGTGCCGGCGCCGTCGAAGTGCTCGGAGGGATCAATCGCCCCGGCCGCTGGCCGGAGCTCTCGGCGGCACGCCTGCGCGCCACGCTCCAGGCGTGCCGCGAGTGGATGCAGGAGACGGTGGTGGACATCGCCGGCACCCTCGACGCCGACGACGAGGCCACGTTCGATCTCGCCGGACCGCGCCGCCACGCTGCGACGACGACGACCCTCCGCGAGGCCGATACGGTGATCGCCGTCACCACGGCAGATCCGCTCGGAATCAGCCGATTCCTGCGCGATCACGCCGAGCTCCGCGATCTCATCGGGCCGACCCCGATCACCGTGGTCGCCAACCAGGTGCGCCCAGGACCACTCGGCATCGATGCCCGTGGTCAGATCCGACGCACCCTCGAGAGGTTCGCCGGCATCGCCGACGTGACGTTCCTTCCGTACGACCGGCGGGCGGCCGATGCCGCGCTCCTGCATGCCAGGCCGATGAGCGACGTCACCCCGCGTTCGGCGCTCGTCGCGGCCGTGCGCCGGCTGGCAGGATCACTGGCACCGGCTCCGGACTCGGCCGCGCCGGAACCCGCGCCAGCGCGGGCTATTGGCGGTAGCTGGCGAGGAAGTTTCCGAGTCGCTCGATCGCCTCGCTGAGCACCCGGGCCTCCGGCAGAGTCACGATCCGGAGGTGATCGGGAGTAGCCCAGTTGAAGCCGGTGCCCTGAACGAGCAGGATGTGCTCGGAGACGAGCAGGTCGTAGACGAGCTTCGCATCGTCCCTGATCTCATGCACATTCGGATCGAGCCGCGGGAAGGCGTAGAGCGCACCCTGCGGTTTCACGCAGGAGACGCCCGGTATCGACTCGAGCGCCTGCCAGGCGATGTCGCGTTGTTCGTGCAGGCGTCCGGAGGGAGCGATGAGCGCGTCGATGGACTGCACTCCGGAGAGCGCGGCCTGCAGGGCGTGCTGCGCAGGCACGTTCGGGCAGAGACGCGTCGACGCGAGCAGCGTGATCCCCTCGATGAAGCCCTTGGCGTGTGCTTGCGGACCGGTGATGACCACCCAGCCCGAGCGGAATCCGGCGACCCGGTAGGTCTTGGACAGTCCGTTGAACGTGAGGCAGAGGAGATCGGGCGCGAGCGTCGCCGTCGGGATGTGGATCGCTTCGTCGAAGAGGATGCGGTCGTAGATCTCATCGGAAAGCAGCAGGAGCTGGTGCTCTCTGGCGATCTGCACCATTCCCTCGAGCACCGCCCTGGAGTACACGACGCCGGTGGGGTTGTTCGGGTTGATGATGACCAACGCCTTGGTGCGCGGCGTGATCTTGGACCGGATGTCCTCGAGGTCCGGCTGCCAGCCGTCCTCCTCGTCGCAGACGTAGTGCACCGGGGTTCCGCCGGCCAGACTGGTCATCGCCGTCCACAGCGGATAGTCCGGAGCCGGGATGAGCACCTCGTCGCCCTCGTCCAGCAGCGCCTGCATCGTCATGGTGATGAGCTCGGAGACCCCGTTGCCGAGGTAGACGTCGTCCGGGTCGAAGCGGGGGAAGTCGGGGATCTCCTCGTAGCGGCTGACCACGGCGCGCCGCGCCGAGATGATGCCCTTGCTGTCGCTGTAGCCGTGCGCGGTCGGCAGCGCCTCGAGCATGTCGCGCACGATCTGGTAGGGCGCATCGAAGCCGAAGATCGCCGGATTGCCCGTGTTCAGCTTGAGGATCTGGTGCCCCTCGGCCTCGAGCCGCGCCGCCTCGACGAGCGTGTTCCCACGGATCTCGTACAGGACGTTCTTGAGCTTCGACGACTGGTCGAAGTGGCGCGTTGGTGTCATCGGCCAAGCCTACAGGGCAGCGAAGAGGGGCCGATCCGGCTGGATCGGCCCCTCTTCGGCGTACCGCTACTTCTTCTTCTTGCCCTGCGCCCGTCGCTGCTCGCGGTTGCCTGCGGTCGGCTGCTCGGCGGCATCCGTGCGCTGCCCGAAAGCGCCGCGGGCGCCCTGTTCGCGCTCTGCGGGTTCGGTCGCGGCGGCGCGGGCCGCCGCCTGGCGGATCCGATCCGTCGCCGCCTGCTGCACCTGACCGCGATCGTTGCGCACCTCGACCTCGCCGGCGTCATTCGCCGCCGAGTACTCGAGGCGCTGCTCGCCGCCGCCGTCGGAGAGCCCCTTGGCTTCGACCTCGGCCGCATCGCTGTCGGCGGCGCGGCGCACCTCGACCTCGAGGTTGTAGAGGTAGCCGACCGACTCCTCCTTGATCTGTCCCATCATCGACTGGAACATCGAGTAGCCCTCGCGCTGGTACTCGATCAGCGGGTCGCGCTGCGCCATCGCGCGCAGACCGATGCCGTCCTTGAGGTAGTCCATCTCGTAGAGGTGATCGCGCCAGCGACGATCGAGGACCTGGAGCACCACGCGGCGCTCCAGCTCGCGCGTCGCCGCTGCGCCGAGCGTCTCCTCGCGCTTCTCGTACGCGATCTTCGCGTCGGAGAGCAGTTCGCGGGTGAGGCCGTCCGAGCTGATGCCGCCCTTGCGGCCGCTCGCCTCGGCGACGACCTCGTCGATCGTCACACCGACCGGGTAGAGGGTCTTCAGCTCGGTCCAGAGCGCGTCGAAGTCCCAGCTCTCGTTGTGGCCCTCGCCGGTGTGATCGCGGACGACGCCGGTGACGGCATCCTCGATGAAGTGCTGCACGCGGTCCGCGATGTCATCGCCCTGCAGGATGTGCCGGCGATCCGCGTAGATCGCCTCACGCTGACGGTTGAGGACGTCGTCGTACTTGAGGACGTTCTTGCGCATCTCGGCGTTGCGCGCCTCGACCTGCGACTGCGCACTGCGGATCGCACGCGAGACCAGGCCCGACTCGATCGGCACGTCATCCGGGAAGTTCGTCCGCGCGAGGATCGCCTCGGCGGCTCCCGACTGGAACAGCCGCATCAGGTCGTCGGTGAGGCTCAGGTAGAAGCGGCTCTCCCCCGGGTCGCCCTGGCGTCCGGATCGTCCACGCAGCTGGTTGTCGATGCGGCGCGACTCGTGGCGCTCGGTGCCGAGCACGTAGAGGCCACCGGCTTCGATGACCTTCTCCGCCTCTTCCGCGACGGTCGCCTTCATCGCGGAATAGGTCTCGTCCCAGGCGGTTTCGTACTCATCCGGCGTCTCCACCGGGTCCAGGCCCTTGACCTTGAGCTCCTGCACGGCGAGGAACTCGGCGTTGCCGCCGAGCATGATGTCGGTGCCTCGACCTGCCATGTTCGTGGCGACGGTGACGGCGCCCAGACGTCCTGCACGCGCGACGATCTCCGCCTCGCGTGCGTGGTTCTTCGCGTTGAGCACCTCGTGCTTGACGCCCTTCTTGGCGAGCAGTCGCGAGAGGTACTCGCTCTTCTCCACGCTGACCGTTCCGACGAGCACCGGCTGGCCGGCGGCATGCCGCTCGGCGATGTCCTCGACCACCTGACCGAACTTCGCCGTCTCGTTCTTGTAGACGAGGTCGGACTGGTCCTTGCGGATCATCGGCTTGTTCGTCGGGATCGGGATCACGCCGAGCGAGTATGTCGACATGAACTCGGCGGCCTCGGTCTCGGCCGTACCGGTCATGCCGGCGAGTTTGCCGTAGAGGCGGAAGTAGTTCTGCAGCGTGACCGTGGCGAGGGTCTGGTTCTCGGCCTTGACGGGCACGCCCTCCTTGGCCTCGATGGCCTGGTGGATGCCCTCGTTGTAACGCCGTCCGACCAGGATGCGACCGGTGTGCTCGTCGACGATCATGACCTCGTCGTTCATCACGACGTAGTCGGTGTCCTTCTTGAACAGGGCGAGCGCCTTGATCGAGTTGTTCAGGAAGGAGATCAGCGGCGTGTTGGCGGACTCGTAGAGGTTGTCGATGCCGAGGTAGTCCTCGACCTTCTCGATACCGGGCTCGAGCACGCCGACGGTGCGCTTCTTCTCGTCGACCTCGTAGTCCTCGCCCGCGACGAGGGTACGAGCGATCTTCGCGAACTCCGCGAACCAGCGGTTCGCCTCCCCCGAGGACGGGCCGGAGATGATCAGCGGGGTCCGCGCCTCGTCGATGAGGATCGAGTCGACCTCGTCGACGATCGCGAAGAAGTGATCCCGCTGGACGAGATCCTCCTTGCGCCAGGCCATGTTGTCGCGCAGGTAGTCGAAGCCGAACTCGTTGTTCGTGCCGTAGGTGATGTCGGCGGAGTACTGCTCGCGCCGCACCGCCGGGGTCTGACCGGAGACGATGATCCCGGTCTTCATTCCCAGCGCGCGGTAGATGCGGCCCATGAGCTCGGCCTGGTAGCTGGCGAGGTAGTCGTTCACCGTGATGACGTGCACGCCCTGGCCCGCGATGGCGTTGAGATACGCCGGGAACGTGGCGACGAGCGTCTTGCCCTCACCGGTCTTCATCTCGGCGATGTTGCCGAGGTGGAGGGCCGCACCGCCCATGAGCTGCACGTCGTAGGCGCGCATGCCCAGGGTCCGCTTGCCTGCTTCGCGGACGGCGGCGAATGCCTCCGGCATCAGCTGGTCGAGCGTCTCCCCCTTCTCGAAGCGCGCTCGCAGTTCCGCCGTCTCTCCGCGGAGCTCTTCGTCGGTGAGCTTCGAGAAGTCCTCTTCCAGCGCATTCACTGCCTTCACGACCTGGTTCAGGCGGCGGATGACCCGCCCTTCGCCCGCGCGCAGCAGCTTCTCAAGAGGATTCGCCACAGATGTCTTCTCCCTGTTGGTGGGTCTTCTGCCGTGCCGCCCGCATTCGGGCATGCACAGACATACGGTGCCATGTTACCGGGCTGTGACCTGCGCGTCGCCTGCGTGCTCCCCGCGGCCAGGTTTCCCCGCATGCATATACTCGGTATGCCTTTCCCCTCCGCTCGAACAGGAGTCCCATGTCGGTGCGCCAGAGCCTGCTCGCGATCCTCGACCAGGGCCCCTGCTACGGCTATCAGCTGCGCCATGAGTTCGACCGGCGCACCGGGTCGACATGGCCGCTGAACGTCGGTCAGATCTACAACACGCTGGAGCGCCTGGAGCGTGACGGGCTGGTCTCCCGCGGGGGCGCCGATGAGCTCGGGCACGTCTACTGGACGATCACCGAGGCGGGCTCGTCCGAGGTCGGGCAGTGGCTGTCCTCCCCCGTGCAGCGCGGTCAGGCCACGCGCGACGAGCTCGCGATCAAGCTCGCCGTGGCGGCGACCCTCCCTGGCGTGGACGTCTCGGCGTTGATCCGCGCTCAGCGCGCGACGTCGTACGCGCAGCTGGAGAGGCTGGAGACCACGACGTTCGACGGCAGCGGTTCGGAGGCTTCCGAATTGGCCTGGTCGCTGGTCAACGCCTCGATGAGGTTCGCCGCCGAGGCTGAACTGCGCTGGCTCGATCACGCCGAAGAGCGCCTGGGTCAGCAGCCGCAGCACCCGATCGGGCTGGGCCTTGCTGCCGAACGCCCTCGCCGCGGACGTCCGGTGAAGGCGGATGCCGCAGATCCGGCACTCCGCCGGACGACCGCAGCGCCGACGGGCTCGAACCATGCTCTGTCATAAGAAGGCCCCAGGAAAGCACGGCTCTCGTGCGCCGCGCCTCCCGTAGGATCGGAACCATGGCTGGATTCTGGGGCAGACGCAAGCGCGAAGACGAAGCACTCGCGGCACAGGACGCCGATCTGGCGCGTCGCGCCGAGCAGGCGCTGGTCGCAGCGGACGAGCGGATCCGCACGACCGCCGACGAACTGGCGTTCGCCGACGCCGAGCTGGGCGGGTCGCTCACCGCCGATCTGAAGAAGGCCCTCAGCGCGGTGCGCACGCACCTGCGCGAGGCGTTCCAGCTCCACCAGCTGAACCACGACGAGATTCCAGACACGGCAGAAGAGCTGCGCACCCGCAACGCCCGCATCGTGCAGCTGTGCGACTGGGCTCAGGACCTGCTGGATGAGAAGACCGGCGTGCTCGCCGAGTCCATCTCACGCGTGCGGCGCGCGCCGGAGGTCATCGCCCAGGTGCGTGCGGATGCCGAGACCCTGAGCGAGCGCATCCCGCAGACCACCGCGACCGTGGAGCGTCTGGCCTCCCGCTACTCCGACTCGGCGATGGCGCAGATCACCGCGAGCGCGAGGGAAGCCGAGCAGCTCATCTCCTTCGCGACGCATGGAGCCAACGTGTCGGAGCGCCGGCGTGCGGCGAAGCAGAACGAGGAGGCCAATCTCGCGCTCGAGACGGCCACCGAGGCCACGCGCCGCGCTTCCGCTCTCCTCGACGCGGTCGAGGACTTCGAGATCGAGGCGCTGCGCGCGGAATCGACGCTTGCCGAGGTCGTCGCGGACTCCCGCGGTGACATCATCGCGGCGCGGACCGCCCCGCAGGTGCCCGCGGTGCGGTCAGCAGTCGCAGCTCTCGAACAGGCACTGGCCGCGCTCGCCCCCTCCGGTACCCCGAACGATCCCTTCGCGGAGCTCTCGCAGCTGCGCGAGGCCAACGGCGCACTCGACGAAGCGATCGCCAAGGCCCGGCATCGGGAGCAGAACCCGCTGCCGACTGTGCAGCACGTTCAGCACGCGATCGACGATGCCGATCGTCAGCTCGGCGTGGCTCGCGGGCTGATCGCCGGACACCGTGGCTGGATCGGTGCGGATGCGCGCACCCGCCTGGCCGAGGCCGAGCGTCTGCGCGTCGACCTTCCTGCGTTGCTCCCCGCCGAGGAGACCCGTGAAGAGGCCCTCGCCGTTGCACGGCGGGTCGCGCACCTCGCCTCCGAGGCTCTGCAGCTCGCCCAGCGCGACATCGACTCCTCTCGCCCGCAGGATCAGGGATGGGGCGGCGATGGCTGGGGCGGCGGCGGACGCCGCGGTGGTGGCGGCGGCGACATCGCCTCCGGACTCCTCGGGGGCCTCGTCATCGGCAGCCTCCTCGACGGAATCTTCGACTGACGTCGGAAGCGATCGCCGATCCGGTCCAGGCACCGGCGGCCGACGACGGAGCGGCTCGGTCCCCTCAGGGACCGAGCCGCTCCGTATCTCAGCTCAGGACGCCAAAGCCTCCGCGGGCGGCGCCTGCGTGCTCAGGGCGATGACACCGTAGTCCCAGCCCTTGCGGCGGTAGACGACACTCGGGTGATCGGTGGCGGCGTCGACGAACAGGAAGAAGTCGTGCCCGACGAGCTCCATCCGGTCGACCGCCTCTTCGACGGTCATCCATTCGGCATCGAAGCTCTTGGTGCGGATGACGACCGGCGAGTATGCCTCTTCCTCCTCCACATTCTGCACCGGCACGGCGCCGGTAGCGACGGCACGCAGCACCTCGACGGAGGCGGGCTGCACGTCGATTCCCTCCAGGGCTCCACTGCCCTTCTCGAAATGCGCTCCACGAGGATGCTGACGTCCGTCGACCCTCTTCTCCTTCGCGCGTCGGAGCTGGGTGGACAGCTTGTCGATGGCGAAATCGAGTGCGACGAACTTGTCGCCGTCGGTTGCCTCGGCTCGCACCACAGGACCCTTGCCGACGAGCGTGAGTTCCACGGTCTCATCGGGCACGTGGCCATTCCGGTAGACGCGATGTGTGACCTTCACATCCAGGCGCAACGCTCGCGATGCGAGCGGCTCGACCCGGGCGATCTTCTCTTCGACAACGGTGCGGAAGCGGTCGGTGATTCCCACTCCGACGCCAACGATGCTCATTTCCATTGCTGTCTCCTTGTCCCGGTCCTCCCGGCCAAGGGCGGACCGTGGTCGCCTTGTGGTCCCTAACCGTAGTCCGCTCATCGCGGGAAGTCACGACTCATTTTCTCCGTGTCTCCGGTGGGTTGCCGATGAGTCTCCGGTGAAGCGGCGTGGCGGCGAGCGCGACCGCTGCGACCACGCGGAAGCCGGCGGATCCGAGCACCCGCGCCGCTTCGTCGAAGGTCGCGCCGGTCGTCACGACGTCGTCCACCAGGACCACCTCGGTACCGGCTCCGCGCGCTCGGACGCGCATGCTTCCGCGTACGTTTTCGGCGCGCTCCTGCGCGCCCAGTCCGCGCTGGTCCGCCGTAGGCCGGGCCGGGAGCAACAGCCGCTGCGGAGCGACGCCCGCACGACGCATCAGGAGCTCAGGGACGCGATAGCCACGACGACGGAACGCGGAACGACCCGTCGGGACCGGCACCGCAAACGCCGCCGGTGTCAGCGCCGCCCACAGGACGCCGGCGAGCGCGTCGCCCAGCGGACGAGCGAGGATGGTCTCGCCGTCTCCCTTGAGCCGGCGGATGCAGCGCGCGGCGACAGCGTCATAGGTGAGCGCCGCACGGACACGCAGCCCGCCGGGAGTGGTGAAGTCGCTCGGAGTCGGCGACAACTGCGCGCGACAGCGATCGCAGAGCAGCTCACCGGGCGTGTCGCAGCCCGCGCAGCAGGCGGCGAGGATCAGCGCAGCGAGTTCGGCGCCGATGGCCCCCAACGGGGCCGACGGCGAGCGGGGCGACGAGAGCATCCATCGATCCTGCGGCCACCGAGACCGTGCCCGCGCACCGGATCGCACGATTCGCGGAGAACTCGTGATGATCCGGACGTGTGCAGATCGAGAGCGGGTTCACTGCCCTGCGCGCGTCGCGAGCACCGAGACGCCAGAGGTCGACTCGCGCCACGCGGAGCCGCTGCGCGCGAACAGCGCGCCACCCGCGCCGAGCACTCGCACGCCGGCCGGGGTCCTGGAACCTGCGATGGAGACCGCATCGGACGGGGCGGCCTCGCTCGTGGACGGTCCGGCCACCCGCTGCCAGACCATCGTCGGGTCTTCGGGGCCGGTGAGGATGCCGAGTCGGTCCGTGCCGAGCCACACCAGGCCCGTTGCCGCACCGTTCAGCGTGCCGAGGACCTCGACCTCGTCTCCGAGCGCGGTGGGGGCACCCGTCGCATCTCGGAGCACGGCAGCGATGACGACTCGGCGCTGGCCGCCGACATTGAGCACGGCGGCCACCCTCGCGCCGTCGGCTGCGACCCGCAGCTGGGCGATGCTCGACCCTTCGGGCCAGGCCTTGGCGATGGGGAACGGGGTCACCCCCGCCCCCCAGGCGATGAGGCCGCGCGGATCGCCGGAGGGCACCGTCCAGGTGTAGCCGTAGGGATCGATGGATGGCTCCACGAGCCCTGTCCCCCCAGGCAACTCGTCCATCTGCCCGTCGCCGACACGGTAGACGCGCCCGTCGACCAGCTGCACAGCCGCGAAGGAATCGTCGGCGGCGACATCGATGGCCGCGATCGGCTGCGCGATGCCCAGGATGTCCTCGCTCACCCCGGGAATCGGCGTGATCTCATCGCCGACGATCGTGCCGAACGCTCCGTCGGCGAGCACGAGGGACCCGGACTGCGCCGACGGCTGCTCCACCTCGACGACGCCGGCTTCGAGCGCGCGTCCGTCGACGCTGAACTGCACCTGGTTCACTCGCACACCGGCGTCGGCGAGGCTGCGCTCCAGCTGCGTGCGCATGCGCGCGAGCGTCGTCTGATCGAGATTCTGCGCGGCACTGTTGAGGGCGACGTCGGCGACCAGATCGGTCCCGATGGGGACCGCCCCCAGGGCGAGGCGCACGTCGGAGGGGAAGGCGCTCTGCACGGCGGGTTCCAGCCAGGCACTCGGTGCACCACCGATCAATGCCTGGACGATCGTGGTGGCGGGCGCGGGACGACGCGGGAACCACCGCACGTCGGGGATCAGGCGCTTCCAGGTCTGGTCGAAGTAGCTCAGCGCGTAGCCGGTGAACACCACCACGAACCGTCTCTGGTCGATCACGATCCCGTCCGGCGCTTCGGAGATGCGCCACTCGCCGTCTTCGGTGCGCACCACCTGGAACGAGAGATTGCCCGGGCCCGGCGCGTCGGAGTAGGTTCCGAATTCGTCGACGCTGGCGACCAGGTCGGTCTGCACGTGCACGTCTGCATCGGTGGCCTCTTCGGCATCGTCGCCGTCCTGGACGGAGGAGCTGATCGTGCGGGCCGAGGCGCCGGCGTCGATGGTGACGGCCTCCGCCGGCCGCCATGATGCGGCGAATTCGGGGGTGAGGAACTTCCGGGCGGTCTGCCATCCCTCTTCCGGGGTGATCGCCGCCTCCATGAAGCCTTCGACGATCTCCGCAGGACCCGCTCCGGCCAGCGGACCCGATGCGAGCGGAAGGAAGTCCGGCTCGTCGCGCACCTGTCCCAGTTCCAGGCCGACCGTCACATCACCACTGGTCGGCAAGCCCGCGCACGCCGAGAGCAGCGCCGCGGCGGCCACGACGGCGATCCCGCGCAGCGCTCGGCGGATTGCAGGCTCAGCGGTCATCTCGGCCCCCGGTCTCGTCGAACAGCTCCCGGTGCAGGTCCGTGACCTCGATCGGCTGCGTCGCGCTGCCCACCTCGATCATCACCTCCTGCGGCTCCAGCGGCACCGGAGACACCCCCTCCAGCGCGCCCGCCCGCCGAGGCAGCGTCAGCACGAAGTTCGTGCCGACCGCCAGCTCGGACCAGACGGCGAGAGTCCCTCCGTGCAGAGTGGCATCACCGAGCGCGATCGACAGTCCGAGCCCGGTACCGCCGATCGTGCGCTGCCGCGAGGGGTCCGCACGCCAGAAGCGGTCGAACACGCGCTCGGCATCGGCCGGCTTCATGCCCAATCCGAAATCGCGCACTCCTGCGGCCACGGCGTGCTGATTGCTGTCGACCGTGACCACGATGGGCTTGCCCTCGCCGTGCTCGATCGCGTTCCCGATGAGGTTGCGCAACACCCGGCGCACGCGCCGCGGATCCATGTCGACCGGCGAATAGCCGCCCGGTGCCACCAGGCGCAGCTCGCTGCCGTGTCCCTCGGCGAGAGGTCTGCATCTGCTCGATGATGTCCTCGGCGAGGTGGGCGAGGCTGGTGGCCTCGAGTTCGAGCTGCACGGAACCCGCGTCGTAGCGGCTGATCTCCAGCAGGTCCGACAGCAGCGTCTCGAAGCGCTGCACCTGCGTGTGCAGCAACTCGGTGGTGCGCGCAGTGGTCGGGTCGAAGTCGTCTCGCTGGTCGTTGAGCATGTCGGCGGCGAGCCGGATCGTCGTGAGCGGAGTGCGCAACTCGTGCGAGACGTCCGAGACGAAGCGCTGCTGCACGAGCGACAGCTCACCGAGCTCCTTGATCTGGGCCTCGATGCTGTCCGCCATCGCGTTGAACGAGCGGCCCAGGGTGGCGAGTTCGTCCTCGCCGCGCACCTGCAGGCGCACGCCGAGGTCGCCGGATGCCAGCCGGGCGCTGGTCTCCGCCGCCTCCACGATCGGCGTCGACACCGTGCGCAGCACGATCCAGGAGATCGCGGCGAGGATCGCGACCAGTACGATCCCGGCGATCCACAGCGTGCGCTGCACGAAACTGAGCGTCTGATCGGCGTCGCTGAGATCGTAGGCGATGTAGAGCGCGAACGATCCGGCTTCGGGCACGATCAGCTGCTGACCGACGATGATTCCCGGAACCTCGCGCCCGCTTTCGGTCGGGAGGGCGACCGACTGCCACCATTGTCTGTCATCGAACTTGGCGACGAGAGTGCTGAGCGCCGGGCTCAGATGGTTCGCGCTGAGTCCGGCCGTGAAGCCGTTGAGGCGGATGCCGGTCGGCCCTTCATCGATCTTGATGGCCGCGAGCATGTCCGACGAGGAGTTGCGCCCGAGGTCTTCCTGGATCCGGTCCCACAGGTCGCTGAGCGCGGCGGGATCCTCACCGACCTCGGCGACATCGAGGGTGCTCTGCGCCTGATCGACGGCGCGCTGGGCATCCTCCAGCGCCTGATCCCTGCGCGAATCGAAGAGGTCGCTCTGAATGACGAGGGCCATGGTGACACAGGTGACGAAGATCGCGAGCGAGGTCAGCAGCAGTGTGGCGGAGAGCGTGCGAAAGCGCAGCGATCGCCGCCAGAGCGCGGCCAGCCCGTCGGGCCAACCTCGCCAGTCGCGCAGGACCGCGACCGCCGTGGTGGTCGTGCTCGTCCCGACCATCACCCGCTCCTAGCCGGCGCCGGTGACGCTGCCGGCTCGGTAGCCGACGCCGCGCACCGTCATCACGATCTTCGGGTTGTCCGGGTCGAGCTCGACCTTCGCCCGCAGCCGCTGCACGTGCACGTTGACCAGCCGGGTGTCCGCCTTGTAGTGGTATCCCCAGACCTGCTCGAGCAGCATCTCGCGGGAGAACACCTGCTGGGGCTTCGACGCGAGCGCCACCAGGAGCTGGAACTCCAACGGAGTGAGAGCGATCGGCGCGGTGCCGCGGCGCACCTCATGCGCGTCGACGTCGACGGTGAGGTCTCCGACGCGCAGCTGCTCGCCGGCCGTCTGCGTCACCGGCCGCAGTCGCGTGCGAATGCGCGCGACGAGCTCCTTCGGGTTGAACGGCTTCACCATGTAGTCGTCGGCGCCGACCTCCAGACCGCGGACGACGTCCGCGGTGTCGGTGCGCGCGGTCAGCATGATGATCGGGATGCCGGACTCGGCGCGGATCCGGGTGCAGATCTCGATCCCGTCCATGCCGGGCAGCATGAGATCGAGCAGGACCAGGTCCGGGCGCTGGGCGCGCCATTCCTCGACGGCCCGCGCACCGTCTGCGCAGAACACCGGTTCGAAGCCTTCGGTGCGCAGCACGATGCCGATCATCTCGGCGAGCGCGGTGTCGTCGTCGACCACAAGAATGCGTGAGGTCATAACTGTTACCTTATGACACTCGCTCCCTCCTGCTCTGCGACCCGGCGTCCATGTCCTGCACGCGCGTCGCTGTTAAGGATGTGACACGATGGGAACGCGCGACGGAGGGAGTGCTGTGAGCGGCCAGACGTGGACCCCTGCCCCGAAGAAGGGCATCATCCCCCTGCACCCTCTGACCTTCGGCATGCTGCTGGGCCGGGCGTTCTCCGCTCTGCGCCACAACCCCCAGGTGCTCTTCGGCTTCGCCGTGGTGATCCAGCTCATCGCCACGCTGGCGATGGCGGGTGTGATGGGCGTGGTGCTCTTCACGACGTTCTCCCGACTCGAGACGGTGTCGCCGTCTTCGCCGGACTTCGAGGCCGTCTTCGCCGGAACGATTCTCGCGAACATCCTCGCGGGCCTCGGCGTCGGCGTGGCCTCGGTCGCCTTCACCGCGCTGATGCAGGGCGTCGTCGCCGCCGAAGTCGGCTACGCGGCGGTCGGGGTGAAGGCCTCGCTCGGCGCGCTCTGGCGCAAGATGGCTCCGGCGTTCTGGCGACTCGCCGGATTCGCCTCGCTCTCGGTGCTCTTCGTCTTCGGCCTCGTCGCGATCGTGGTCGGCGTCATCGCCGCATTCGTCGCCGGCGGTCTCGGCTCGAGCGCGGAGCTCATCGGACTGACCGTGATCATCGTGCTCCTGATCCTCGCCGCCAGCATCCCGCTGATGATATGGCTGTCGACGAAGCTGCTGCTGGTCCCGGCGATCCTCGTGCTGGAACGAGCGCGGTTCCGCGAAGCGCTGGTCCGGTCCTGGCGTCTGACGAGAGGACGCTTCTGGGTCGCGTTCGGCGTGACCGCCCTGATCAGCGTCATCATGGGCCTCGCGATGCAGGTCGTGAGCATTCCCGTGTCGCTGCTCAGCACCCTGTTCGGTTCGGTCATCGCCCCGACCGGTTCGCCGGACGCGGGTGCGATCTTCGGGTTCGTCTTCGCGATGCTCGCGCCGCAGATCCTGCTTCTCGTGCTGCAGGCGATCACCCTGGTGGTGCAGAGCACCGGATCCGCGCTCGTCTACCTGGACTGCCGCATGAGATACGAAGGCCTCGACCAGGCGCTCATCTCCCACGTCGAGAAGCGTGATCTCGGCTGGACCGAGGAACAGCTGGGTGATCCCTACGAGGTCGACCCCGCCCGCGCGGTGAGCAGCGCGCCGCCACCCAGGCAGACGCCCGAGTACGCGACGGCGCCCGTGGCCTACGGATATCCGCCGCAGCAGTATGCCGCAGCGCCGTACCCGCCCCAGGCGTACCCGGCGCAGACATATCCGCCCCAGGCGTCCGCTGCTCCCGCGTACCCCGGCTCCCCGACCACCCCGCCGTATGCCGCCGCCCCGGCTCCGCAGTCAGCGTCCCCGGGTCCGCAGCAGGGCTTCGCCCCGCCTCCGCCGGCGCACCATCCCCCCATGGTCGCCAGCGCGCCGACCGACAGCCCGTGGGCCGCCCCGGGTTCCGATCCGGCATGATCCGGCGGCTCGACGAACTCTTCATCCCGGACGGCGACGACGCGAGGCGCTGGGCCGAGGAGGAGCTCTCCGATCCCCGGTACGCCGACGCGAGACCCAACTGGTTCGATCTCGTGGCGCGCGATATCGGCCGTTTCCTCGCCGATCTGTTCACCTCCGACAACGGCGCGGATGTGGGTCCTGCTGCTCTCATCGTCGTCACGGTCGTGATCATCGCCGCTCTCATCGCGGCCCTCATCATCTGGGGTCGCCCTCGTGATGCGCGCGCCGTCCGTCGTGCCCGCAGCGACCTCCTCGGCGAGCGCGATGACCGCAGCGCCGCCCGGCTGCGAGCCGAGGCCGAGCGCAGTGCCCGCGCCGGGGACTGGGACACCGCGACCATCCTCCGCTTCCGCGCTCTGGCGCGAGGACTGCTCGAAAGGGACCTCATCGACCCCGCCCCCGGTGCCACCGCGCAGGCGATCGCCCGTGAGGCGGCCGCCGTGTTCCCGGCCGAGGGCGGACCGGTGCGCAGTGCCGCGACCGCGTTCGATGATGTCCGCTACCTGCAGCATCCGTCCGACGCCGAACGCTACCGCGAGCTGGCCACCACCGACGACCGGCTCAGCACGCTGCGCCCGGAGGCGGTGCCCGCGTGACTCTCGTCGACGATGACGCCGCCTTGCCGTCCACCGCGGTGCGCACCCGCGGACGGCTGCGCCGGGTCGCGGGTTGGGCCCTCGTCGCCCTCCTCGTGATCGTCGTCGCGCTGGTGGCTCTGCAGGTGTCGGCGACGGCCCCGAACGCCCACGGAGGGTTGGACCCGGAGGGCCGCAATGACAGCGGCACCCTCGCCCTGGCCGAGATCCTGCGGGACCAGGGAGTCGAGGTCTCCGTGTTCCGGACCAGGGCCGAGGCGCGGGCGGCCGTCGACGACGATGACACCACGCTGGTGATGTCGAACCCCTACACGCTCTCCGACGAGGCGACCCTCGAGCTGATCGAGCCGGCGGATCGCGTCGTGTTCCTCTCCACCGGTACACATCTGCTGCGGCTGCTCGAGATCGGTGAGACCTCATCGGGGAGTGCCGGGCCGACCGAGGCCGATTGCTCCGTCGAGGAGTTCGCCGCTGTCGGAAGCATCCGGCCAGACCGCCTCTTCGAGCCGGCCGACGGCGTCGAGGGCTGTTTCGGGAATGCGGGCGGCTCGGCCGTGCTTGTCGACGACCGAGGTGACCACCGGATCGCCGCCGTCGAGGGCACGAAGCTGTTCAGCAATGCCTACCTCGCCGAGAACGGCAACGCGGCGCTCGCCCTCGCACTTCTCGGCCAGACCGAACGCGTCGTCTGGTACGTGCCCTCCTTCGCGGACTCCGACCTGGAGGGCGACGCCCCCCAGACCCTGGGCACCCTCACGCCGGGATGGGTGACGCCCGCGATCCTCCTGCTGATGATCGCCGGGATCGCGGCCGCGATCTGGCGGGGTCAGCGCTTCGGCCCCCTGGTCGCGGAGACTCTCCCGGTGACGGTGCGCGCCTCCGAGACCATGCACGGCAGGGCACGTCTCACCGCCAAGGCCGCCGATGCACCGCATGCCGCTGAGGCGCTCCGCGAAGGGTCGATGCGTCGTCTCGCCCGCCGCCTGGGACTCACGGCACGCGCCGGCGTCGATGAGGTCGCCGATGCCGCGGCCGACCGGCTCCGCCTCCCGCGCGGATCGCTGCAGGAGCTGCTCGGCGGCCCGTTGCCCGCCGACGACCACGGGCTGATCGACCTCGCCCGCCGCCTCAGCGACCTGGAGGCATCGGTCGAGCAGAGTTCGCACGCGGTCAGGAGATCCGAATGACCGCAGCAGATCCGACGTACACACACCCCGACGGAAGCCGAGGACACCCCGTGAACACCGAGAACCTCACCACCGACGATGCCGCGCTGCGTCAGGCCATGCACCGAGTGCGCACCGAGGTCGACAAAGCCGTCGTCGGGCAGGCCGGCACCGTCACAGGCTTGCTGGTGTCGCTTCTGGCCCGAGGACATGTGCTCCTCGAGGGCGTGCCGGGTGTCGCGAAGACGCTCGTCGTGCGTTCCTTCGCCCGCGCGCTGGGACTGGACACCAAGCGTGTGCAGTTCACTCCCGACCTGATGCCCGGCGACGTCACCGGGTCCCTCGTGTACGACGCGCGCACCGGCGAGTTCGACTTCCGGGCAGGGCCGGTGTTCACGCACATCCTGCTCGCCGACGAGATCAACCGCACACCGCCGAAGACGCAGGCGGCGCTGCTGGAGGCGATGGAGGAGCGTCAGGTCTCGTCCGACGGCGTCAGCCGCCCCCTGCCCGACCCCTTCCTGGTCGCGGCGACGCAGAACCCGATCGAGCACGAGGGCACATACACGCTGCCCGAGGCTCAGCTGGATCGCTTCCTGATGAAGCTCGTCGTCGGCATGCCGGAGCGCGATGCGGAGGTGACAGTGCTCCGCCGTCACGCCGAAGGGTTCTCGCCGCGTGAGCTCACCGGCGTCGAGGCGGTCGTCAGCGCCGACGAGATCCGTGCGGCACAACACGCTGTGGGTCGCGTCGAAGTCACCGATGATGTCCTCGGGTACGTCGTCGATCTCGCGAGGGCGACCCGCCAGTCCCCCTCCGTCGAACTGGGAGCCAGCCCGCGCGCGTCGACCGGGCTGCTCGCAGCGGCGAAGGCGTGGGCGTGGCTCAACGCCTCGAGCGCAGTCACCCCCGACCATGTCCAGACCATGCTGGTCCCCGTGTGGCGTCATCGCCTGTCGCTGCGTCCCGACGCGCAGATGGAGGGCGTGTCGGCGGATGCCGTGCTCACCTCCGTCGTCCAGCAGACCAGGGTGCCGATCTAGGTGTTCGTCACCGGTCGCCTCGCCATCGCCCTCGCCGTGGGCGTGCTGCCGCTCGTCGCCTTCGGGATGGCGGGCTACCCTCCCTACGCGCTGCTGGGCGCGTGGGTGGGGCTGTGCGCGCTGCTGGTCGGCCTCGATGTCGCGCTGGCCGCCAATCCGCACACCGTCGCGGTGAGCCGGCGCGTGCCGACGCGATCACGTCTCGGCGAGACCGTGCCGGTGAGCGTCGCCCTGCACAACCAGGGCTCCCGCACCCTGCACGCGCTGATCAGGGATGCCTGGCAGCCGACAGCCGGGGCTGCGCCGGAGCGCTCGAGTCTCGCCGTCCCGCCTGACGAACGGCGGCGCGTCACCATCCCGCTGCTCCCCCGCCGGCGCGGTGAGCTGGTCAGCGAGTTCGTGATGATCCGCTCCCGCGGCCCTCTCGGGCTCGCCGGGCGTCAGGCACGCCACCGGGTGCGCGGCGCGATCCGCGTCCTCCCCGCGTTCTCCTCCCGCAAACATCTGCCGTCACGGCTGGCCCGGCTGCGCGAACTCGACGGCAACACGAGCATCCAGGTCCGTGGCCAGGGCACGGAATTCGACTCGCTGCGCGAGTACGTGCGCGGGGACGACGTCCGGTCGATCGACTGGCGGGCGACGGCGCGCGCCGGAACGACGATGCTGCGCACCTGGCGCCCCGAGCGCGACAGGCACGTCGTCATCATCATCGACACCGGTCGCACGGCCGCGGCCCGGGTCGGCGACGGGACGAGAGTCGACGCCTCTCTCGAGGCCGCGCTCCTGCTGGCCGCGCTCGCCTCTCGGGCCGGCGACCACGTGCATCTGCTCCTCTACGACCGTGTGGTGCGCGGCCGCGTGACCGGTGTGGACGGCGCGGGCCTGCTTCCCGCGATGACGGATGCGATGGCACCGGTGCACGCGCGACTGGTCGACACCGACTGGCACGGCGCCTTCGCCGCCGTGCGCACGCTCACGACCCGCCCCTCGCTCATCGTGGTCCTCACCGCCCAGGACGCGGCCGAATCGGCGCGCGGCTTCCTCGGCGCGTTCCCGGACGCGTCGCGGGCCACCACCGTGCTCGTCGGATCGGTGACCGACGACGATGTCGCATCGCTCGCACAGCAGCGCGGATCACGCGAGGAGATCTACCTCGCCGCAGCCGCCGAGCGCACGCTTCGAGATGCGGAGAACGTCGCCGATGCGATCCGGCGCGCAGGCGGAGAAGCGATCGCTGCCGATCCCGAAGATCTGCCGCCACGGATCGCGGACCGCTATCTCGAACTCAAGGCCGCCGGCCGATTGTGAACCCGAGGAGAAGAAGAACATGAGCGAGACCAGCACACAAGCCCCCTCCACGTCAGCCAGGCTCACCGCGGAGGCGTTCGGCACGTTCCTCCTCGTCCTCGGCCTGATCAGCACCGCACTGTTCGCGGCCGGGTTCGGAGAGGGAACGGAGGCGCACAACAAGGGCGTCGGGTTCCTCGGGGTCGCCCTCGCCGCCGGCCTCGCCGTCGTCGCCGGTGCGTACGCGTTCGGGCCGATCTCGGGTGGGCATTTCAACCCCGCGGTCACCGTCGGCGTCGCCGCGGCCGGCCGCATGCCCTGGCGCGACGTCCCCGGCTACGTGATCGCACAGGTCATCGGCGGTCTCGTCGCGACGACGCTCATCTTCCTGGTCGGCCTGTTCGGGCCGGAGGGCTGGCTGGAGGCGCAGCGCACCGCCGGCTTCGCGAGCAACGGCTTCGACGCGGCGTCGCCAGGCGGCTTCGGCATCGGTGCCGCCATCGTCGTGGAGGTGCTGTTCACCGCCCTGTTCCTCATCGTGATCCTCAGCATGACGCGCCCCGCCCGCGGCAGCGCCTTCGGCGGTCTCGTCATCGGCCTCACGCTGACGCTGATCCACCTGGCGATCATCCCGATCGACAACGCCTCGGTGAATCCGGCCCGCTCGATCGCGACCGCCGTCTACGGCAACACCGACGCCCTCGCCCAGCTGTGGGTGTTCCTGGTCTTCCCCGTCATCGGCGCGCTGATCGCCGGCTTCGCGTACAAGGGACTGTTCGACGGCGCGGCCGCCGAACAGGTCGAGCCGTCCGCCTGAGAGTCAGCCGGCGACGAGGCGCGGTGTGCCGGCCTCGTATTCGACGAGGTCGCCCGTCTCGCCGCGTCGGTGCGCGCGCCCGCCGACGACGAGCATGTAGATGAGGAAGACGGCGAGCGCCGCGGCGCCGATCCCGATCTTGACCGGCCATGGCAGTGCCCATCCGGTGACGAACCCCTCCACGAGACCGGCGAGGAACAGCGCGAAGATCAGGCCGATCGCGACGGTGGCCAGCGCGCGTCCCTCCTCGGCGAGCGCCTCGCCGCGAGTGCGGTGCCCCGGCGCGACCCAGGCCCAGAAGACATGAAGGCCGGCGGCCGCGGCGACGAAGATGCAGGTCAGTTCCAGCATCCCGTGCGGCAGGATGTACAGCACCATCACGTCGACGCGGTCGTGAACGGCCATCACGGCACCCGCGACGCCCAGACCCATGGCGTTCTGGACGATCATGTACACCGGCCAGATACCGGTGACGCCGAAGAGCACGCACTGCGCGGCGATCCAGGCATTGTTCGTCCACACCATGCCGGCGAACACCGCTGCGGGGTTCTCCGTGTAGTACCCGGTGAAGCTCTCGTCGGCGTACTGCTGGAGCAGGTCGGGGGGTCCGAGCGTGGCGACGAGCTCGGGATCGCTCGCGATCCACGCCGCGGTGCCGACGGCGATCGCCGCGAAGACGAGCGCGATCGCGAGCGTCGTCCAGCGCAGCCGGTACAGCGCCGCAGGAAGCTGCTGGCTGAAGAACCGGGCGATCTGCGTGAGGACGTTGTCGGATGCTCCGGTCAGCCGGAGCCGCGCGCGGACGAGGATCGTGGAGAGGTACGCGCCCTGCGGCGATTCGCCCACCGAGGTCTTCAGTTCCGCGAGGTCGGCCGACGCTGCGCGGTACCGCACGATGAGCTCGTCGACGCCTGCGCCGTCCAGGCGGGCACGACTGAGTTGTTCCAGCCGCTCCCATTCGGCGCGGCGTGCATCACTGAGCGCATCGGCATCCACCTGATTTACTGTACTCATGTCCGCTTCGGTCGATACCTCAGACGAAGTCCTCTCCGGTGAGGCCGTCGCGATCGATGTGCAGCCGGTCGGCTTCCTTCTACGCGCGCTGGGCGCCATCATCGACATGCTCCTGGGCATCGTGCTGTTCATCCTGTGGATCTTCGTGCGGATCTGGCTCTTCGACGTCGGGATCCTCGACGAGGCGACCGACCGGATCGCGATGGTCGTCGCCATCGTGGTCAGCTTCGTCGTGGTTCCGATCGCGATGGAGGTGGCGCTCAAGGGACGCAGCCTCGGCAAGCTCGCCGTCGGCGGCCGGATCGTTCGCGTCGACGGCGGCGCCGCCGGGTTCCGCCACGCGTTCATCCGAGCACTGCTGGGGGTGCTCGAGATCTACATGACGCTCGGCGGCATCGCCGTGCTCGCCGGCGCCTTCAACGCGCGGTCGCAGCGCCTGGGCGACATGGTCGCCGGCACGTACAGCCAGCGGGTGCAGGACGCCGAAGCTCATTCCGCATGCACCGGCGCTTCCGCCGTCCCTCGCCGGCTGGGCGCAGGTCGCCGATGTCGCACGCCTCCCCGATCGACTCGCCCGGCGCATCTCGCAGTTCCTGCAGACCGCGCCTCGGCTCGCGCCGGGCGCCCGGGTTCGCGTCGCGCAGGAACTGCTCGCCGAGGCCGCACCCTTCGTCTCTCCGATGCCTCCGGTCTCGGCCGGAGGAGGTGCTCATGGGCATCACGGTGCTCCGCCGCGAGCGCGAACGTCGAGCGCTGCAGAACGCGGACCGACGCGCCGAGAAGCTGACCGGGCGTCGCGTCGGCGTCTGAGATCCCTCGCCCACGGCGCCTCAGAAGCGGATCGCGTCGATCACCTTCACGCGCAGCGCGACGAGCGCGGGGATGAACCCGGCGACGGCGCCGACGACGACCGACGCGACGAGGCCGACGATCGCGGCACGCATCGGGAACGGCGGAACGTCCTGCATCCCGGAGAACATCGAGGCACCACCCAGTCGCGAGCGCAGCACGGCGACGACGATCGCGATGCCGACGATGCCGGCGACCGTGGTCGCGACGAGGCTCTCCAGCAGCACGGAGAAGAAGACCCGCCCAGACGTCGCGCCGAACGCGCGACGCACGCCGATCTCGCGCACCCGCTGCCGCATGGCGACGAGCTGGATGTTGATCAGGCTCAGCGCGCCCGAGCGCCGAGGATGAGCGACGGCGATGCCGCCGGTGATCAGTTCGAAGGTCGCCATGCGCGTCCATCGGCACCGGGCTGGGCCGCCCAGTCGGATGCGGCTGACCGACACGGTCTGCCCCTCCGGCAACCCGGCCCGCAGATCCATCGCGAGCACCGGGCCGATCTCGGCGGCCTGATCCTGCGCCGACCCAGATCTCGTACTGCGGCCAGCGCCCCTTCGGGCAGCGCGTCGACGCGGGCCCGGTACGACGTCGTAGAGGACGTCGACGCGCAGCTCTTCGTCGCCGAACGCCCTGCCGCGGAACGACTCCGACGACCTGATACGTGCCGCCGGCGTCGCCGAGGAGCGAGATCGTCGGATGCTGCGCCAGCGGCACGCGCCCGATCCGGTCCCACAGCGGCTCGGTGATGATCGACCGGCGGCGCGAGCGCTTCGACGTCGGCGTCGCGGAACCAGCGCCCCTCGAGCAGCTGCTCGCGGTGGATCTGCGAGTAAGCGGGTCGACCAGCGCGCGCCGGCACATCGGCGACGCCGTCGGAGAGCTGCACCGGGAACGATCATGCCCTGCACGATCCGCGACGGTGTGGCTGAACCCGAAGCGCTCCGAGACGCGCTGGAACCGCTCGTCGAACGCGTCGACAGTCGACCGGCGTGCCGTCTTCGCGCGAACGGCGACGATCGCGATGGTCGCTGCACGCCCGCCCCAGCGGTCGGACTGCTCGGCCTGGAACTGCTGCTGGTACTCGGAGAACGCGACGACGGCGGTGAGCGCGGCGACCGAGACCGCGATGCCGATCAGGCTGAGCAGCACCCGCAGCTTGTGCACGCGGATCTCCGCCCAGGCGTCGGCGAGCGCGCCGAGGAACCCGCTCACGCTGCACGCCCGTCAGGCGGAGCGGGCACGGCGCCGACAGCGTCGACGCCTCGAAGGCGCGGCTGAGATCGACCGGCGCAAGATGCCCGGCGTCGAGTCGGTAATGGCGGCGGGCACGGGCGGCGACATGCAGATCGTGGGTGATCGTCACCAGCGCGGCGTCGGTCTCTGTCGCCACCTCGTCGAGAAGCGCCATCACCGAGGCGCCGGTGTCGATGTCGAGGGCACCCGGTCGGCTCGTCAGCGAGGATCAGCACCGGCCGGCGCACCAGGGCACGGGCGATCGCGACGCGCTGCTGCTCGCCGCCGGAGAGCCGATCGGCGATCTGGTCGATGCGATGGCCGAGACCGACGCGCTCGAGCATGTCGGCCGCGATCGCGCGGCGGTTCCAGAACAGCCGTCCCTTCGCATGTCCGAGCGGCATCATCACGTTGTCCAGCGCGGTGCGCCCCGGCAGCAGGTTGAACTGCTGGAAGACGAAGCCGACGTTGTCGCCGCGCAGTCGATCCAGTCGCCCCGAGCGCATCCTGCCGCACTTCGCGGCCCTCGAACGCGACCGAACCGGTGGTCGGAGCGTCGAGCATCCCGAGGATGTTGAGCAGGGTGGACTTTCCGGATCCGGAGCGGCCCGACGATCGACACGTGGTCGCCGGCGCTGACCTCGAGGCTGATGCCGCGGAGGATCTCCAGCCGCGAGTCGTCGGCGAGACGCACGCTCTTGGTGACGTCGTCGAGGGCGACGAGAGTCACCAGCTCATTCCGCTGTCGCACTGCTCGACGCCGGGCTGAGACCTCGTAGCAGACCTCGTCGACCGGCGCGACGAACCCGGGCACGAACTGGCGGATCGCTGTCGCCCTCGTCGAGTCCTTCGACGACCTCGACCATCGTGCCGTCGTTCACGCCGAGCGTGACGGCGCGTTCCTCCGGTTCGGCGCCGTCGCCGGCATCGACCCAGACGTTGCCGGTGCCGGCGCCGCCCGTGACCGCGGTGACCGGGATCACGAGGGCGTCGTCGACCTGTCCGAGCGCGAGATCCATGGTCGCGGGGAGGCCGGCGAACACGATCTGATCGACGGGGATGGCGCAGCGCACGCTCGCCGTGCCCTCGGCGCTCACCTGCACGCGCACGCCGGTGCAGGCGAACGGAGCCGGGCCGCCGGTGATGGTGACGGACGCCTCGGCCGGGGCGTTCACGAGGCGGTACAGCTGCACGGGTTCGACGGTGGCGAGCAGGTGGTAGCGCGCCGGGGTAGGGTGTAGATCTCGGTGCCGACGCTGACGTGATCTGCCCCTTCACCAGGGCAGATCGCGAGACCTCGCCGGCCTCGGGCGCGAGGACGTCGATGTCCTTCCTCGGGTCGTCCTGCTTGACGGTGAACAGCACCTGTCCCGCGGCGACCGTCGCGCCTTCGGCGACGTGCACGGCGGTGACCGTGCCGTTGATCTCGCTGCGCACGGCGAACTCGTCGTCACGCGCGACGTTGCCCGCTCAGGGACAGGGCGTTGACGACCGATCCCCGCTCGACGGCGATCACCGGATCAGTGACTCCGGCCTCCGGACTCGACCGATCGCCTCGGTGCGGTCGGGGAAGAACGCGATCTTCACGAGGCGCGGCGCACTGGCGCCGAAGCACGAGGACGAGCAGAATGGGGAAGATCCAGCGACGCCAGACGATCACGGCTGCCTTTCCGAAGGCGCCGCTCTGGCGCATCCGAATTCAACGTAGCCCGAGGCACGGGCGAACCGGATCAGGGGTGGCCCTGATCTTCGCGAACGAGTCGTCTGTCGGCGGAGCGTCTCAGGCGCGGAGCGCCTCGTGCCGGACGATGAGCCAGCCGGACGGCACGGAGACCCGATCCGCGTGCGGCGAGCAGAGGTCGTGCGCGTGCGGATGATTCGCCGCGCCGAGCGGGCCGAGTGCGGCCATCTTGTCGCCGTATTCGTAGGTGATCGTCGCCACGGCTTCACGCGCGCAGCCGACCTTCGAGCAGAGTCGTCCGTCCATCTCCGCCAGCGTACGGGCCGACCACGGCGACGTCCGGATGCCGCGCCGCCGCGCAGGCGGAACGCCTAGACTTTCGTCATGCAACGTCGACGCACAGCCCGCGCATCCGCCGCTCCCCGGCGTGGCGCCCGGCACGGCCGTCACGGGCGAATCGGGCGCAGCGAGGTCGTCCGCCCGCCGCTGGCCCCTCTGGAGGGGCGGATCGACCGGTTCGATCTGACCGTGGGCACCGCAGTGGAGTTCCTGCGCGGGACGTGGCCGGAACTGCAGGAGGTGCGCTTCGAGATCGGCGCGATGCCGACGCACGAGGCCACCGACGAAGTGCCGAGGTGGCATCTGGATCGCGATGCGCGCCGGATCGTGCTGTTCCGCCTGCCTATCGAGCGGCTGCTGCCGCCGGGTCACGACGACGCCGCGCACCGGCGCATGGCGATCGAGAGCGCCGTCTTCCGGGCGGCAGCCGAGTATGTCGGGCGCGAACCCTGGGATCTCGGACACGACCACTGACGCGTGCGGCCCTTCGGCCGGCTCAGTGCCCCAGCGTGGTCGGGTATCCGGAGTCAGGGAAAGACCGTGATGCTCTGCTCCGCCCCCGCAGCCGGCCAGACCGGCCACGCGGCGAGCGCACCGGCAGCCGTCATCGTCACCGCGACGTGCACAGGCCCCGTCGGGCGCACCGTGTAGACCGTGCGCGCCTCGACGGGGAAGGCGATCGAGCCCCCGGCGGGCACCACGACGGTCTGCGGGTCACCGCCGTCCACCGGCTCGATGACGACCGTCGAGTCGGCATCCGCATTCCCGGCGAGGACCAGCTGCGGGCTCGGTCCGGCCGGAATCGCCACGAGCACATCACCGTCGATCTCCGGCGCCGGGGTCACCCACGCGAAGTCGGCGCCGCGCCCTGGGCCGTCCTGCTGGCGCACGGCGGCGAGCACGGGTGCATCCGCGTCGACCTCGACCGTGTACGACCCCGCATCGAGGTCTCCGAGTGAGACCTGAGCCGGCACATCGGCGGCGAGCGGGACGATGAACTCCGAAGCCGCACCGGCGGGCTCACCCACCGGGCGCACGGTGACCAGCGCCTGTGCGTCGGTCTCGGGCGCGAGCAGACGCAGCACGGCCATCTCCGTGTCATCGCCGTCGACAGGGAACACCTGCACGCCCGGGATCACCGGATGCTGCTGCGGGCCGGCGACGGCATCCTGCAGGTCGACGCCGGCGGGGTCCAGCGTGCGCGTCAGCGACGACTGCAGCATGGCCCGCACCGGCGAGCCCGTCGTCGTCACGTGGATCACGGGCGTCTGGTTCCCCGTGGCGAACGACGCGAGCGGCATCGCGACCTGAGTCGCCGGAGGCACCACCACGTTGGATGAGCTCCGCTCGTCGCCGAAGACCGAGAGCGTCACGGTCGCTGCGACGTCGCCGGGATTGGTGAGCGTCACGATGTCCTCGGTGCCGGTGGCGACGCTGCCGCCGATCAGCCACGACTCGGTGAGAGCCTCGCGGCAGGGGGCGGCGGCAAGGCCCAAGAGGTCGGCCTCGGCGAACGAAACCGACTCGGCGGCGCCGATCAGCGGCGCGCCTCGGTCCTCGACGGCGCTCGTGAGCTTCTGGAGCTCGCCGGCCTGCGCGAGTTCGGGCATCGCCAGAGGTGAGGATGCCGGCGCACCGGCCGAGCCGTCGACGGTGAGCCGCGGGGTCGCTGCCGAGTCCATCTTCAGCGGATCGCTGGGAACGCGACCGATCGCGCGGAAGTCCCCGCTGCACACGAGCACGGTGTCGCCGGGAAGCGGCGTCACCTCGGCCTGCGCCGGAGCGCCGTGCAGAGTCGGCCACGGAGCGGCGACCGCCAGCACCACGCCGACGACGCACGCCGCAGCGACCAGTGCTCCGGTGACGACGCGGGCGCTCGTGGCCACGACGCGGAACGCGCGGGTGCCGCTCATCGCTCCTCCTCGGTGGTGTTCGATTCCGATTCCGGCGAGGTCGTTTCGGGTTCTTCCGCCTCGGGATCGGCGGCCCGGGGACCCGGCTCATGGTCCGGCTCCGGATCTGGCCCCGGATCTGGACGCGGGACCGGACCCGGATGATCATCGACCGGCTCGGCCCCGGCCGCCGCGTCCGAGGCGTCGACCGGTTCATCGGCTGCGTCCCCGACCGGCTCGTCCACCGCTTCGTCGACTGGCGGCTCGGACACGGACTCCGCATCCTCCCGGTGCTTCGGCAGGACCAGCGGCTCGTCGGGGGCGCGCCCGACGATGCGGGATTGCGCACGCGCGGCGCGGCGCGATGCGCGGGTGGGAATGGCGAGCAGGAGCGCCGCGAACACGACGATCAACTGCAGCGTGATGACGAGCCGGGCGGTGGCGTTCTGGCCGCCGGTGAGGCCGGGGCGCTCCGCGACATCCGACTCCAGCCTCCACAGCACACCGCGATCCGTCGAGCCGGCCTGCACGAAGCCGACGCGCTGATCGAGCGAGGTCACGGCTGTGGTCCGGAAGGCTCTCGCCCTGTCATCCTCGTCACCGGTCTTCTTCGCCAGCAGCACATAACTGATGCCGTGCTCGGCGAGTTCGCCGGGAGCGTCGAAGTCGCGGGCCGAGAGCAGATCGACCGCCAGCGCCGTGAGGTCGGCGCCCTGGATCTCGGTCGCCGTGGAGAGGATCGTGGTCTGTGCGCCGAGCGTCTCGCTCGCGCCCCAGGCGACCTCGACGGCGAGCCCGCCGTCGTTCTGCGGCGTCAGCACGAGCGTCCCGATCTCCTGATCGCCGGCCGCCTGAGCGGCGACGTACGCCGGGAGTGTGGATTCGGGGCCGTCGGTCAGAACGGTGCGTCCGCCATGTTGCGCGGTCAGCGCCGGAACAGCGCAGACCAGCAGGGCGAGGCCGACGATCGATGTGGTGAGCACGCGCAGACGCGGCATCGTGACAGCGGTATCGAGACTGACCAGCGCGGCGCCGACGACGCCGATCCAGCCGATGCTCAGACCGGTTCCCGGCCAGATCGGCACCGAGGTCCCCTGCACGAAGCTCACCTGCACGCCGACGGCGAGGAAGGCGGTGGCGATCCCGGTCATGGCGATCACGAGCAGCGTGATGCCCGCTCGCCAGCGCGGAGAGACCGCGGCGGCGAGCGCGAGCAGCGCGAGCGGCGCACACAGGACCGGCGCCCATGCGGCGATCGACTCCGGCACCCGCAGATCCGCGGCCAAGGGCAGCCAGCCGGCGAGGTCCATCGACGGGAATCCAGCGGCGAGCGCGAGCCGGCCGGTGGCGTCGGCCGAGGCGTGCGGTCCGTTCCAGATCAGCCCGGGGTCGCCGAGGAGAGCCCAGAGACTGCCGTGCTGCAACTGCCAGATGACGAGCGGCGCGAACAGCGCGACGGCCGGCACCGGCAGCCAGAGCAGGCGCAGGGCGCCCCGGATACGGGCGGTGCTGAGGACGAAGCCGAGGGCGATCATCCAGAGCACGATCAGCGCCGGCGCCAGCGACGGCGCGCACGCCAGCACGGCCGCGAACAGCACGGATGCGGCGCCAGCGGCACCCCAGGAACGATGTGCCACCACGGCGGCGTGGAACAGCCAGGGCAGCAGGAGATGCACGAGGACCGCCGTGGGACGGCCGTCGGTGAGCGCGGTGAGGAACGTCGGTGCGAGCGCCCAGGCGACGCCGGCGAAGATGCGGAGCCCCGGCCGATCGGTGACCCGCGTCGCTGCGAACCACCCTCCGAGCACCGCCAGCGGGAGCGCGAGCATCCACAGCAGTACCAGCGAGAACGACGGAGCCCCCGGCCAGAGAGAGCCGAGGACTGCCAGCACACCGGCGAACGGGTCGGCCGGCCCGACGACGTCGACGCCGAGACCGCGCAGACCCCACGACGCGTCGCGCCAGAGCGCGCCGATCGTCTGACGCAGCGGAAGCAGCGCTCCACCACCGAGCACCGGCGACGCCAGCAGAGTCGTGAAGGCGCCGATGCTCACGACGAGGGTGACGAGCACGGCCCAAGCGCCGCCGCCGGAGAAGAAGTGCAGCTCGCCGGCGGCGGCGTTCTCGTTGCCGTGGCCGTCGTCCAGCCGACGCCGCAGCTGTGCCCCGGTCACCCGTAGCGGGGCGATCGCTCGCCCAGGACGACGTGCGGAACGAGCGGATGCGGTGCCGTGAACGCGCCACGGCGCCGAACCGGACCATGGCGGTGAGCGCGGCACCCCACTCCGGGAACACCGCCTCGGGGCGCTTGCCGACCAGATGCGTGATCGAACGCCAGAGCGCGAGCGGGAGCAGCGCGAGCCAGTGCAGAGGCAGTGCCGGCGAGGGTGCGTAGGCGAGACGACGATGCAGCTGCGCGAGCCTCGTGACGAAAGCTCGGCGTGACCGGCCCCGTGGGAGCGCGGCCGGCCCGTCGGGCTGAACCGAGATACGGGCGTTCGGCGCGAGGACCACACGTCCGCCCCCGAGGCGCGCCCGGACGCCGAGATCGAGTCCCTCGTCGGCGCCCGCCAAAGCCGTGTCCGGACGGAGGGCGTCTCGCACCTCGGAGCGGATCAGGAGCCCGCGGATGTCGGCGCCGAGCGCATCGTCTCCGCGGTCGTGCTGTCCCTGGTCGAGCTCACCGGCCGCGAGTTCGACGGATCGCCCGAGGGCCGTCATGCTCACGCCGAGGGAGACGATCTCGCGTTCGTCGTCGGTGTGCACCAGCTTGGGAGCGACGATCGCCGCCGACGGCGAGCGCTCCAGGGTGCCGGTCAGGCGCTCCAGCGCCAGCGGATGCGGCGCGGTGTCGTGGGCGAGGAGCCACACCGCGCTGCCGTCGGTGACGCGCGGACGGGCGAGCTCGACGGCCTCGGCGAACGAGGTGGTCCCCCTCGCCTCGATGATCCCCTCGACGGCGCGGGCCACCGTCTCGCTGTCACGGGCGGATGCTGCATCGCCGCAGACGACCAGGGTGATCGCATCGGGCGGAGTGCTCTGCGAGCGCAGCGCATCCAGCGTTCGGAGGAGTTGCGCTCGGGCTGTGGAGCCGGGGCGCGCGACGATGATGGCATGAACTCGGGCTGGCATGACGAGGTCAGCCTATGCGTCCGCCACCGCTGTGAAGGGCAGTGGATGCGGCGCGCCCGCGAAGCCGAGAGGCGCGCTCCTCGCGACGACTGCGGATGCGTCAGCTGGCGCGACGCTTGAGCTTGCGGCGCTCGCGCTCGGACAGCCCGCCCCAGATGCCGAAGCGCTCGTCGTTGTTCAGCGCATACTCGAGGCATTCGCCGCGGACGTCGCAGGTGGTGCAGATCCGCTTCGCGTCGCGAGTGGACCCGCCCTTCTCCGGGAAGAAGGCTTCCGGATCTGTCTGCGAGCAGAGCGCATCGGTCTGCCAGGCGAGAGCATTGTCATCATCGGCGGCGTCGGTCCGGCGAACCCCCGGTACTCCGAGGTTGATCGGATCGACAAACCAGTTCTCCGGTACGTCGGAACGGTATCCCGTCATCTCGATCTCCAACCCTGTTTCCGCCCCCCGGCGGGCCGTGCAATACCTAATTACACCCGTGTCATTCGCATCGGTCAAGTCGCGGATCGTAAAGCCTCAAGCAGCTCTTTAAGGTTCTTGAGCTTTCATCGGCGTGTCGCGGCGCACTTCGGCACGCTCAAAGACCCGACAGTGCGGGTCACCGGCCGGGAGTGGCGATGAACGCCTCGCCGTTGCCGGAGATCTCGAGCGAGCGCTCATCGGCCGAGGCGAACACCACGGCGCCGACGGCGAGCGGGTGCTGCGGGGTATCCGCACCGCTGACGGCGATGTCGCCGGCAGTGCCGAGCACCATGGCCGGACCGGCCACCTCGATCACGACCGGCTCGCCCGCCACCGTCACCCGGCGCAGCGCGAAGTCCGGAATGGGTACCGGGTACGAGGTGGTCGCGCCGACCACCTCCGGGCGGAGTACCGGCACCTCCTCGGTCGTGGTGTCCAGGACCGAGAGGAGTTCGGGGACGTCGATGTGCTTGGGTGTGAGTCCGCCGCGAAGCACGTTGTCGCTCGCCGCCATGATCTCCACGCCGAGACCGGCGAGGTACGCGTGCAGCAGCCCAGCACGGAGGAAGATGCCTTCGCCGCGCCGCAGGACGACGTGATTCATCAGCAGGGCGACGATCACGCCCGGGTCGCCCGGAAAGGCATCCGCGACGTCGACGACAGCCCGCAACACGGCGGCCCACTCCCCCGACCCGGCATCGGCCGCGGTGCGCACCGCGGCGATGATCTCGCCGATCTCCTCCGGCTCCGCCTCGGAGAGGATCCAGCCGATGGTGCCGCGCAGCACGTCGCCGCTCCCGTCCAGCCGATCACGCAGTGCGAGGACAGCCGGCGCGGCCCCGAGCACGTCCAGCATCCGCCGGGTCTCGGTCACGGGGCGCAGTCCGCTGAGCGCCTCGAAGGTGTCACTGAGCGCCACGATGAGTTCGGGCTTGTGGTTGTCGTCACGGTAGTTGCGATGCGGGTCGTCCGGCGCGAGGGCCGCCTCGCGCGACCATCCGTCCCGCGCCTGCTCGATCGTGGGGTGCACCTGGATCGACAACGGGCCGCCCGCCGCGAGCAGCTTCAGGAGGTACGGAAGCGTGCCCTCCGTGACGGCGTCCAGAGTGCCGCCGCCGTCCACATCGGATGGATCGCCGGGGTGATCGCCGAACCAGACCTCGGCCTCCGGCGCACCGGACGGCTCACGGCCCTCGAAGCCGGCCAGCAGTGTCGTCGACCCCCAGGAGTAGTCACGCGGAACGTTGGTGAGACTCAGCAGCATGCCACCAGCGTAGAGCCACCGTCCGCATCGTCCGGCGCGGTAGCCTGAACGCGATGGCGCAGTACACGAAGCATCCGGTGGCTGCCCTGCCCGCCCCGCCGGAGCGCGAGTCGACAGGGCATCTGATGCTGCGCGCGTACGCCGTCACGGTGCTGTTCGCCACCTTCGCGCACTCTGCGGTGTACAACCTTCTCGGCGAGGTCGGAGCAGGGATCGTGCTGCTGGTCTTCACGCTTGCGACAGCGGCCATCGGCGTGCCGATGCTCGCCCGCAATCGTCCCCAGCCGTTCGCCTGGCGCCGGCTGCCCTGGGCTGCACTCGGCTACACCGCGCTCGCACTGGTCTCCGTCGCCTGGTCGCAGTGGCGCGGTCCGACGCTGCTCACCTGGGCGCTGCTGGCCTCGATCACCGTGAACGCCCTCTTCATCGCGCATGCGCTCACCTGGCACGACATCGTGCGGGCTCTGTCGTCGGCGTTCAAGTGGATCCTCGGTCTCTCGCTGCTGCTCGAGCTCTGGGTGTCGCTGTTCGTGCGCGGCCCGATCCTGCCCAACTTCTTCCTGGTCCCCGAGGGCGAGAAGATCGACCCGCAGTGGTACTGGGTGCGCGGCAACCTCCTCGACGGCGGACGCGTGCAGGGCATCGTCGGCAATGCGAATCTCCTGGCGATCATCTGCGTCTTCGCGATCCTCACCTTCGGCATCCTGTTCGCCGCCCGCGCGCGCCGCCGCACGATGCTCGCGCTGTGGATGCTCGTCGCTGCGTTCTTCCTCTTCCGGGCGTCTTCCGCCACGGCCTACGCGAGCGCCGCGGCAGCCGTCGTCGTGCTCGTCGCGGCTCTGCTCATGCGCCGGGCGACGACGCCGGGCGCATCGCACTCGGATCTATGTCGTGTGCGCTGCCGCCGTGGTGGTCGGCGCCGCCGCGCTCTGGGCGCTGCAGGGGCCGCTGCTGGCGCTCCTCGGCCGCAGTTCCGACCTGACCGGCCGTTCGGACCTCATCTGGGGCAAGGTGCTCGAACGCGCCGGCACTCATCCCGTTTTCGGCAACGGGTTCTCGAGCCCGTGGGTTCCCACCGACCCCGCATTCGACGGCTGGATCGTGGATCACAACATCACCGTGTTCCACGCCCACAACATGTGGCTGGACGTGCTGCTGCAGCTCGGGGCGGTCGGCGTCGCACTGATGGCGGTCGCGTATCTCAGCCTGCTCTGGCGGTCCTGGTTCCTCGCGGTGGACCGCCCGCGGTGGGATCTGGAGGTGGATCGCCCATACTCGGCGCTCACTCTGCTTCCGAGCCTGTTCACCGTCGTCCTGCTCGTCCAGGGTTACGCGGAGTCGACGCCGATCATGCTGTGGGGGTGGATGCTGCTCGTGCTGCTGTCGTTCAAGATCAAGTCCGTTCCGCTGGTCGGGGTCGGCCTCAGCGAGCGCGCGCGCGTCACCGATCACGGCGAGCGCCGACGGCGGGTTCCGTGACCACGCCGCGCCGGCGGCTGGGGCGTCTGCTCGGATCCGCGGAGATGGCGCGAGCCTTCACGCTCGCCGTGCTCACCGCGATCTTCGGCTCCTTCGCGATCCAGAGGATGACCTCACCGGTCACCCTCGCCGCGGTCATCGCGGTCCTCTGCGTACTGGGCGCAGGCATCCTCTTCGTGCGGCGCGAGGAACTGTCGCTGCTGCGGATCGCGCCGTCATCGCTCCTCGCGTTCATGGGCTGGGCGCTGGTCAGCTTCGTGTGGACCACCGACCGCACCGACACCCTCTTGGGCTGGATGTCGCTGTTCGGCTTCGCCTTCCTCGCGATCACGGTCGGCCATATCCGCGACACCCTGCAGACGGTACGGGCGATCGGGGATGCGCTGCGCGTGCTGCTGGCCGTCTCGCTGGGCCTGGAGATCCTCTCCGGGGTCCTCCTCGACCTGCCGTTCACCTTCCTCGGGATCCAGGGACAGCTCGCGATGGGCGGCCCCGTGCAGGGCATCTTCGGAACCCGGAACATGCTGGGCTTCGTGGCCGTGATCGCCCTGATCACCTTCGTCATCGAGTGGCGCACGCAGTCGGTGAGTCCCCCGGTGGCCGTCGCGTCGGTCGGAGTGGCCGGTTTCCTGGCCCTCCTGTCGTCCTCCCCCACCGTTCTGGTGCTCGCCGTGGCGGTCGGCATCGCCTCCGTCGCCCTGATGATCGTTCGGCATGCCCCCGCCGAACGTCGCAACGTGGTGCAGTGGGCGCTCGGCGGCGTGGTCGCAGCTGCACTGATCTTCGCATTCGTGCTCCGCCATCAGATCATCGCGATGATGGATGCGGGATCCGACTTCTCCGTGCGCGCGACGCTGTGGAACACCATCCTCGACTTCTCGGCCGTGAAGCCGTTGCAGGGCTGGGGGTGGTTCGGCCCGTGGCAGCGCGGGGAGTATCCCTTCACGTACATCAACTTCCAGCTCGACGAGCGGCACGAAACGGCGCTGAACGCCTACTTCGACGCCCTGCTGCAGCTCGGCGCGGCCGGACTCGCGCTGTTCCTGCTGCTCGGCGGCGTCGCCCTCATCCGCTCCTGGCTGGTCGCGAGCGTCCGCCGCCCCGTCGTGTATGCGTGGACGCCCCTGGTGCTGGTCACGCTCGCCGTCGATTCGATGTTCGAGAGCTTCACGCTCGCCGGGACGGGTTGGTTCATGCTGGTGCTCTGCGCGCTGCGGGCCGGGCAGTCGCGCTCCTGGCGCGAGCAGATCGACGCGGCGCACACCGGCGCCATACCGACCCTGCGGCCGGAGCGGTAGACCGAACCTGAGTGGTCCTCCCCGGGGGATCCGGAGGTAGCGACCGGTAGGCTACTCTCTGCTCGTCGAGTCCGCGCTCCCTTCGTGGGAATGAGTGCGGCGCAACAACATCGGAGAACTCCCTCGTGGCATACGTACTTCAGAACGTCGTCTTCCCCCTCGATCGCGATCCCGATCTTCTGCCTCTCTACGCAGACCCGGAAACGTGGTCCATGATCGATGAGGAACCGGTACGGGTCTCGAACCGCGCCCACCTCGGGAACATCCTCGGGCCGCACCCGCGCACGCATCGTCCCGGGCCGACGAGTATCGCTGGGGACGTACTTCAACGCATTCCCAGCTTCTTACTGGCAGCACTGGACGAGTGTCCGCGAAGTACGGCTCACCGTCCGCACGGCCGGTCCTGCGACGATTCTCGTCTACCGCTCGAACGGCGGAGGCGTCCAGCAGCGCATCGACACGCCGGGAGGTTCACGGTGAAGCCTCGACATCGTTCGATCTCGCGCTGACGCAGTTCAGCGACGGTGGGTGGATCTGGTTCGACATCGTGGCGGACGAGAAGAACGCGATACTCGAGGGTGGAGAATGGACCACCGAGCAGGAGCCCGCACGCTCCGGCAAAGCGTCGCTCGGCATCACGACCTACAACAAGCCGGACTATTGCGTTGAGACGCTGACCGCCCTCGCCGACGCGCCGGATGCGATCGATCTCGTCGATCGCATCTTCCTTGTCGACCAGGGTACCCAGCTCGTCGTCGGACCAGGACGGCTTCGATGCAGTAGCGGCACGGCTCGGCGACACTCTGCAGGTCATTCGCCAGCCGAACCTGGGTGGCTCAGGCGGATTCGCGCGCGCCATGCACGAGACGCTGCAACGCCCAGAGAGCGACTTCGTGCAGTTGCTCGACGACGATGTGCGCGTCGAACCGGAGTCTCTTCGGCGCTCCATCGTCTTCGGCCGGTACGCCACGGAGCCTCTGCTCGTCGGCGGGCACATGTTCGATCTGCTCGACCGCCCCAAGCTGCACGGCTGGGCTGAGGTCGTCGACAACGCTCCCTTCATGTGGCGCAATCTCTTCCAGGAGAAGATGCCTCACGACTTCGGCAGCGCCAATCTGCGTCAGTCGCCGTTGCTGCACATGCGCATGGACGCCGACTACAACGGCTGGTGGATGTGCCTGATCCCAGTCGCGGCGATCCGCAAGGTCGGCCTCTCCCTGCCCGCATTCATCAAGTGGGATGATGCCGAGTTCTGCCTCCGTGCCGGTGCGGCAGGATTCCCAACCGTGTCGATGCCGGGAGTGGCACTCTGGCACGTGTCGTGGGTGGGCAAGGATGACTCCATCGATTGGCAGGCTTACTTCCACGCGCGGAACCGGATCGTGGCCGGGCTCCTCCATTCGCGCACCCCCCGCGGCGGCACATTGATCCGGCACAGCCGACGCGTCGACCTGAAGCACCTGATGATGATGCAGTACTACCCGGTCGCGTTGCGGCACGCAGGCATTGCGCGACGTCCTGTCCGGTCCGGAACACATGCGCGCGGGACTGGCAACTGCCATGCCGGCCGCCCGCGCGCTGGCAGCAGATTTCCCGGAGACAGTCGTCCACAAGGACCCCACGAAGGTCCTGCATGCCCGGCGTGGACGCCTCGTGTTCAGTCGTCTGAAGCGCAACATCTTCGACAGCCCCACCGGCCTGCGATTGCGATGGTTCACGCTGACAACCCTCGCAGCGCATTGGCTCCACACGCCGAATCCCGAGAATCTCACCCAACCCGAAGTCGAATTCGGCAAGGGCGACGCCAACTGGTGGCGCCTCCCTCGCTACGACAGCGCGCTCGTCAGCGCGGCTGACGGATCCGGCAAGAACGTCTACACGCGGGATCGCGCAAAGTTCCGCAGCCTGCTGATGGAGTCCCTGCGCCTTCACGCACAACTGCGTAGACGGTGGCCCGCACTCCAAGAGCAGTACCGCCGTGCGCTTCCTGACCTGGTCTCCGAGGAATCCTGGGAGCGTACATTCGAGGGGCACGCGTGACCGGGGCCTCTGCCGTTCTCGACCCGGCATCCGCGACCATCGTCATCGTCACCTTCAACCGCTCGCACCTGCTCACCGGCCTCCTCACCAGTATCACCATGATGGAGCCGAAGCCAGGCCACGTGGTGATCGTCGACAACGCCTCGTCGGACGATACAACCGAGGTCGTCGATTCGTTCCGCGAGGGCATCGGCACCGAGATCGTGTACCGCCGGCTCGAGACGAACACCGGCGGCTCGGGCGGTTTCAGCGAGGGCATGCGCATCGCCTATGAACTCGGATCCGAGTGGATCTGGATGATGGACGACGATGTCGAGGTACTCCCCGACGGCCTCGCCCGTATGGGCAAGTGGACGCCGCGCTTCAAGAGCATCCAGGGCCGTCGATACGACTACGACGGCAGCGAGTTCTACTGGCAGTACCGCATCGCCGAGCGCATGGGCATCCCGATCCCGTTCGCTCCCTCGGGCTTCGACGAGTCGGGGTTCAAGGAGATGAACAGCGGATGCTTCGAGGGCATGTTCATCCATCGCTCCATCGTCACCCAGATCGGCCTGCCCGACCCGCGCTTCTTCATCTACTGGGATGACCAGATGTACGGCTGGCTCGCTGCACGGAAGACGACGGCGGTGATCGTGGACGAGTTCGTGCTGCGCCGCACCCGTGAGATCAAGCAGTGGGATATGGGCGTCCGTCACATGAACGCGTCCAGCAACGCCTACCGCTTCTACATCATGCGCAATCGGGCATACATCAAGAACTACTACCGGGCGCACGGCGCCTACAACCCGGTCCTCTTCGCTCTCGGCACGTCGATGACCTTCGCCAAGGAGCTCATCCGTCTCGTCTTCGTGGAGCGCACCGTGCGCGGCACGAGCAATCTGTTCCGTGGTCTCCGAGAAGGCGGCAAGCTCAGTCGAGACCGCACCTGGAAGCCGATGCCACCGCTGGAGGCGTGACGATGAGCGAACAGCAGCCTGAACTCCGGTGGGCTCCGATACCGCCGAAACCGAGCAACCGCGGACGGGTTTGGCTCCTTGTGGGACTCTCCGTCTTTGCACTGGCGATGGTGGCCGCGCTGCTGTTCTTCCTGCTCCCCCGCGGTGTCGTCACGCCTGACGCCGCCCCTTCCCCCACGGCTACGAGTTCTCCCGGGGCGACCGCGACGACTACTCCGACTCCCGCTCCGACCTCCCCGTCGCCCGATCCGGTTCCCATCGTCACCGCGCCGCCCGAATCCGACCCCGATCTGGGCGCGTTCCGCGACCAGGTGCGCCCCTGGTTGGGTGACGCGATGACCGGGCTCGACTTCTTGTCCGAAGCGACTGGGAACGACGCACTGAGCATTCTGGACTCTCTGCAAGGGGATGTACAGCTGCTCTCGGGTGTTGTCGCCCCGGCATCGATGGGGATGACCTGGTACGAGAGCGTCTCTGCCTACGCGCAGCGCCTGGAAGCACTGCGGGCGGCCGTCGACGCGGGCTCGGATATGGCGGGCCCCAGAGACGCGGCGCGTGCTGCTGCGGAGCACCTCCGGAGCCTGGTCGGGCTCTGAGCCACCCGGATCACAGCGAGTAGTCGGCGTTGTACCGGTCGAGGACGTCGCGGATCGGCGCGTCGAGCACCAGGCTGCCCTTGTCGAGGTAGAGGCCACGGGTGCAGAAGCGTCGCAGATCGCGCTCGTTGTGGCTGACGAAGAAGAGCGTGCGCCCCTCGGCGAGCAGTTCATCGATGCGCTTGTAGCACTTCTCACGGAAGGCCTTGTCGCCGACCGCTAGCACCTCGTCGACGAGCAGGATCGGCTCGTCGAGCTGTGACACGACGGAGAAGGCCAGACGCACCTTCATCCCGTTCGAGAGGTGCTTGTAGGGGGTGTCCTCGAAGCCGGCCAGCTCCGCGAAGGCGATGATGCCGTCGTACCGGCGTGAGACCTCGTCGCGAGACATCCCGTGCAGACCGGCGGTGAGCCGGACGTTCTCGCGCACTGTGAGGTCGCCGACGAAGCCGCCGGTGATCTCGATCAGCGGGGCGACGCCCCCGTTGACGACGACGGTGCCCTCGTCGGGAAGCAGCACCTTCGCCACGAGGCGCAGCAGCGTGGACTTGCCCTGGCCGTTGCGTCCGACGACGCCGATCGATTCCCCCGGCTGCACGGTGAACGAGACGTCTCGAAGGGCCCAGAACTCACCCGGGCGCGAACGTCGGGATGCTCCGGCGAACAGGTCCTTGAAGCTGCGCCGACCCCGGCGGTTGCGTCGGAAGCTGACGCCCAGACCCTGCACTTCGATCGCTGCTGTCATCACAGTTCCTTCAGCACGGGGCGCTCCAGACTTCGGAAGGTCCACATGCCCGAGCGCGAGGATGCCCACGCTCATCACGACGCTGATCAGCACGGGGATTGTCTGCCACTGATCGGGGAAGAATCCGATCGCGATAGAGGGTGAAGATGCCAGAGAGTGGATTGAAGGCGCCGATCGTGTCGAAGGGCGCCGGGAAGGTCGATGACGCTGTAGATGATCGGCGATGCGTAGAACAGTGCGCGCAGGATGAGCGCCGTGGTGCGCTCGAGGTCGGTGTAGAGAACGCACAGCGGCGCGACCAGCAGACCCAGCCCGACGAGCAGCGATCGTCTGCAGGAGCACCGCGACGGGGAACCAGAGCAGCACCCAGTTCGACCGTGGCGCCGTCTGCAGAGATCGCGAACAGCGACCAGCACCGGCAGCGAGAACAGGAACTCGATGCCCTTGCTCAGCACGATGCGGTTCACCCAGATCGAACGAGGGATCGCGGTGGAACGGACCAGGCGGGCGTCCTTGCTGGAACGCCCTGGTGAAATCCGATACGGAGGTGTTGAACCACACCCACGGCAGCAGCGCGACGATGAGGAAGACGATGTAGGGCTCCTCCCCCACGCTGCGGTGGAAGACCTGCGTGAAGACGAACCAGTAGATCAAGGCTCATCACGAGCGGATCGAGCACCGACCAGAGGTATCCGAGGAAGCTGGTCGCGTAGCGAACTCGCAGGTCGCGCGCCGACAGGATCCACAGAGAATGCAGGTATCGCCGGGGCGTCCCCGGCGCCCCGACAGCTGCGTGACTCACAATGCCGAGTCTACGAGAGAGTGTTGTTCCACATCGACAGCGCCGAGCCGATGGCCATGTGCATGTCGAGGTACTGGTAGGTACCGAGGCGTCCGCCGAAGTGGACGTCCTGCTCCCCCTTCGCGAGCTCGCGGTACGCCAGCAGTCCGTCCCGGTCTGTCTGGGTGTTGACCGGGTAGTAGGGCTCGTCCTCACGCTTCCGCGAATCGCGAGAACTCTCGCATGATGACAGTCTTGTCCGACGCGTAGACGTCTTTGCGCTCGGGGTGGAAGTGCTTGAACTCATGGATGCGCGTGTACGGCACGTCCATGTCGGGGTAGTTCATGACGGGGGTGCCCTGGAAGTCGCCGATATCGAGCACTTCCTGCTCGAAGTCGAGCGTGCGCCAGCTGAGGGCGCCCTCGGCGTAGTCGAAGTAGCGGTCGACGGGACCGGTGTAGACCACCGGGAGCTGACCGACGGTCGCACGCTTGTTCAGCGGCTGCGACTCGTCGAAGTAGTCGACATTCAGCTTCACCTCGATGTTCGGGTGATCGGCCATCCGCTCCAGCCACGCGGTGTAGCCGTCGGTCGGCAGCCCTTCCCACGTGTCGTTGAAGTAGCGGTTGTCGTAGGTGTAGCGCACCGGGAGACGGCTGATGATGTCGCCCGACAGCTTCTGCGGGTCGGTCTGCCACTGCTTCGCGGTGTAATCGCGGAAGAACGCTTCGAACAGCGGACGTCCGACCAGGGCGATGCCCTTCTCCTCGAAGTTGCTCGCCGTCTTCGCGTCGAACTCCCCCGCCTGCTCCTTCACCAGCGCACGCGCCTCGTCCGGCGTGTACGCCGCCTGGAAGAACTGGTTGATCGTGCCGAGGTTCACCGGCATCGGGAACACAACGCCCTTGTGCGTCGTGTAGACGCGGTGCACGTAGTTCGTGAACGTCGTGAAGCGGTTGACGTACTCCCACACCGTCTCGTTCGAGGTGTGGAACAGGTGCGCGCCGTAGCGGTGCACCTCGATCCCGGTCTCGGGCTCGGCTTCGCTGTATGCGTTGCCGCCGATGTGGTGGCGACGGTCGATGACGGTGACTTTGCGGCCCGCTTCTGCAGCGCGCTCAGCGATGGTGAGGCCGAAGAAACCCGACCCGACGACGAGGAGATCCATGTGTAGATGCGTACTTTCTCGCGGGCGCGGCCGCGGCAGACGACATGATGTTTTCAGGCATCAGAGTAGCGCCAGTCTATCCGACCCATCCGATGAGCCGAGCGGGTGGTTGCCCAGGAGAGAATTCCTGCTGATAAACTTCAGTGCGTATGCCTTCGGCCGTCGAGCGCCGATCGCACACGCACGAAAGGTCACAATGGCTCACGCGATACCCCTGCTGAGTCTCGTCATCCCCGCGTATAACGAGGTCGAGTCGGCATCGGAGATCGCGGAGTTCTATCGGGACATCCGGGCAGCGCACACCGAGATCGATTTCGAATTGATCGTGGTCGACGACGGATCCACGGACGGCACGCGCGAAGCGCTACTCGCCACCCTCACAGGCGTCGGGCCGGCACGAATCGTCAGCCTCTCCCGCAATTTCGGCTCGCACGCCGGCATCAGCGCGGGGTTCGCACACGCGCGTGGCGACGCGGCGCTGACGTTGAGCGCGGACCGCCAGGAGCCGCTGGAAGCGATCAGAGACTTCATCGCGGAGTGGCGATCCGGTGCCGACATCGTGTGGGGGCTCCGCGCGACTCGCGCTGTGCAGAAGGGCGTCGGCGAGACCTTCGCGCGTGTCTTCTCGCGCATCTACGGCACCCATTCCGATGTTCCCAACTATCCGTCTGAGGGACCGTCGCAGATCCTCGTGTCGCGCGCCGTCCTGGACGCGCTCAACGCTATGCCCGAGCTGAATCGCAATGTCCTCGCAATGGCCGCCTGGGTCGGCTTCGACCAGCGGAAGATCTACTTCGAGCAGCTTCCCCGCCCGCACGGGGTGAGCAAATGGACGACGAAGCGGAAGATGAAGCTCGTCGTCGACTCGTTCGTGGAGTTCTCACATGCGCCCGTGGAATGGGTGGCGTGGGGCGGTCTCATCGTGGGCGCCTTCGGAGCGCTGTCGCTGCTCCTGGCACTCGTTCTGGCCTTCTTCCAGCCTTTCGGGGCAGCGGTCGCCCTGCTGAGCGGACTGATCCTCGCGGTCGGAGGCATGACGCTCGTCGGCATCGGCGTCCTCGGCGAGTACGTCTGGCGTGCAGGTGACGATGCGAGGCGACGACCCGTCTTCATCGTGCGCACAGTAAGCGAAGTCCCCGACCCACTCACCTCTCAAACCTCCACGAAGTCAGGAGAAGCATGAATCGCTCGGTAGCCCTCGGCGCTCCCACCGTCGGCCAGGAAGAACTCGACGCCGTTCGAGAGGTCTTCGAGTCGGGATGGCTGTCCGGAGCCGGTCCGTCCTGTCTCGCGTTCGAGGCCGAGTTCGCCGCCGTCGCCGGCGTCGACAACGTCCTCTCCACCAGCAACTGCGGCTCGGCACTTCATCTGGCGCAGCTCGCCCTCGGCGTCAGCCCGGGAGACGAGGTCATCGTCGGCGACTACACGTTCCCGGCCACCGGCCACTCCGTGATGTGGGCGGGCGCGAAGCCCGTCTTCGTCGATGTACGCGCCGATACATGGTCGATCGACCCGGCGCTCATCGAGGCCGCGATCACCCCGCGCACCGTGGGCATCATCGCCGTGGATCCCTTCGGACAGCCTGCGGACTACGACGAGATCACTGCGATCGCTCGCAAGCACGGGCTCTGGGTCATCGAGGATGCAGCCTGCGCGACAGGCGCGACGTACAAGGGTCGTCGGGTCGGCGAACTCGCAGACATGACCGCGTACAGCTTCCACGGGCGAAAGGGCATCACCTCGGGTGAAGGCGGCGCACTCGCCAGTGGCCGCGCGGAGCTCATCGACCACGCGCGCAAGCTGCACACCTATGGCATCGCACCCGCGATCAGCCGTGAAGGTGCTGTGGGACTGCCCATCCCGTCATTCGACGAGCTCGGCTACAACTACCGTCTGTCCGACGTCCAGGCCGCCATCATGCGGGTTCAGGTCCGCAGGCTTCCCGAGCTGCTCTCCGCACGCCAACGCGCCGCTGACTCGTACCGCGCCCAGTTGGGCGATCTCGAGCAGATCTCGTTGCCCGTCGCGCTCGACGACCGCACGCACCCGTGGCAGTCATACGTCATCACGGTGGCACCAGAACTCGACCGCGGCTCCGTCGGCGATGGCTCTTCGCGCAGCCGGCGTCGGCTGCAACTTCGGAACATACGCGAGCCACCTCCAGCCGCTCTACGGTGAGCAGACGCGCGCTGCCTGTCGCGGCTGATATCTTCGCCCGCCACATCGCCATTCCCATGCACGCGAACCTCACAGAGGACGACGTGACCTACGTGTCGGAGACGCTGCGCACCATCGTCTTCGACGGCGCCGTCCGCCGGTAACCGACCACCCGAACAACAAGGAAAAGATCCTATGAGCGATTCACGTACCGTCTTCGTCACCGGTGGAGCCGGCTTCATCGGCCTGCACGTCGTCAACCAGCTGCTCGAGCGCGACTGGAAGGTGCGCATCTTCGACAACATGTGGCGCGGCGACCGCGACCGGGCGAACGAACTCGCGAAGACCGGCAACGTCGAGGTCATCGACCAGGACGTCCGTTCCGGCGCAGCCGTCACCGCCGCGATGAAGGGCGCTCGCCACGTCATCCATCTCGCCGCCGATTCGATCAACAAGAGCGTCGCTGACCCGTACTCGTCCGTGGAGATGAACATCGCCGGGCATCGCACAACGTCTTCGCCGCTGCGGCGGAGCAGGGTGTGCGAGCGGCTCGTATACGCTTCCAGCGCCTCGGTCTACGGCGACCCGCAGAAGCTGCCGATGCACGAGGACGACCTGCTCAGCCCGCTGACGCCGTACTGCATCAGCAAGCGCACCGGCGAGGATCTGCTCGGCTACTACGAGCGTGCCAAGGGACCTGTCGCTGGATCGCGCTGCGGTTCTTCAACGTCTACGGCCCCGGCCAGAAGACGACCGCTTACTACACCAGCGTCATCAACCACTTCGTCAACCGACTGCTGAAGGGCGAGCCGCCGATCATCGACGGCGCCGGCGAGCAGTCGATGGACTTCATCCACGTCGAGGACATCGCTCGCGCGGTCGTGCTCGCCACCGAGTCCGAGAAGGGCAACGCGCCGATCAACGTCGGCACCGGAATCGACACCACGGTCGCCGAGCTCGCGCGCATCCTGATCGACGCGGTCGGTGCCGACGTCGAGCCGCAGTTCAACCCCCGCGACGTCCTCGTGAGCCGCCGAGCGGCCGACACCACGCGCGCCAAGGAGCTCATCGGCTTCGAGTACTCCATCGCCGTCGAGAAGGGCATGACCGACCTGATCCGGTTCGAACTCGATCAGAAGAAGGCAGCAGCCTGAGATGACCGCGGGCTTCCCGCTGAACCCGTACAACGCGCACGCCTGGGTCATCGGGGAGCCCGTCGATCGGCCGAGGGCACCTGGATCGGCGCGTTCACGCTGATCGACGGCTCCGGCGGTCTCACGATCGGCGACGGCTGCGACATCTCCTCCGGCGTGCACATCTACACGCACTCCTCGGCGCGCCGTTGCGTGTCAGGTCGGACCGTTCGCCGAGGTCGAACGTGCAGCCGGTCACCATCGGAGACCGTGTCTTCATCGGTGCGAACGCCGTGATCAACATGGGAGTCACGATCGGCGACGAGTCCGTGATCGGTGCGGGTGCCGTCGTGACGCGCGACGTGCCGGCCCGTACTGTCGTCGCCGGCGTTCCGGCTCGGCCAGTTGCCGCTGTGGAGCTCGGGGACCAGTCCAACCCGCGTCCGGAGTTCCGCAGCTTGGATTGACCGAGGCTCAGGCCGTTCGAGCCTTCAGCGCGCTCTCCACGATGCGATGGGCAGGAAGGATAGAGCGGCGCTCCTCGTCGGCATCGACGTCACCAGCCACGAGACCGAGGAAGCGCTCGAACTGAGTCGCGAGCGGTTCGCGCCCGGTCACCTCCGGCACTTCCATCTCCGTCATCTGACGGTAGCCGGCGCCACCGGGCTTGTCCTCGGAGATCGTCGTGTGCCGATAGAGGGTCACTCCGCGGCGCAGCAGATCGATTTCGACCATGTGGTCCAGCGACTGGACGAGCAGAGAACGGACTTTGCGCTGTCCGAGTCGCGATGCGGATGCGGAGGCGATTCCACCGTTGCCGAATCCGAGCGAGACCTCGACGATGTCTTCCGCGCCGGCCAGAGAGGACGGGTGGAAGTTCCCCACCTCCACGCCGATGGTCGCGGGCACCTGGCTGCCGAACAGCTGGCTGATGAGGTCGACGTCATGGACGAGCAGATCCCAGGCAACGCCGGTCTTGATGCGCGGTGCGTACGGTGAATGACGATCGGCACGAGCGTACAGCGGCTCGTCGATCATCTGCTTGGCCGCGATGATCGCGGGGTTGTAGCGCTCCAGGAACCCGCACATGATCGGAGTGCCGGCCGCTTCGGCTGCGCCCAGGATCTCTTCGGTCTGGGCGAGCGACGGACACACCGGCTTCTCGACCAGCAGCGATTTGCCGGCCGCGATGACATCGCGTGCGATTCCGTAGTGATGCTCGGTGGACGCGGCGACGACTACTGCATCGATGTCGTCCAGTTCCAGCTCCGGAACCCACCGGGCACCGTACTGATCCGCGACGGGTCGGCCGGTCGTCTCGAACGGGTCGATGATCGTGGCGAGCTGAGCACCCGGGTTCTCCGCGATGATGCGGGCGTGGTTTCGTCCCATCGAGCCCGCACCGACGAGAGCGATGCGCGCCACGCTCATCGTCCCAGCGCCTTCCGAGTGGCCTTCGCCACAGTATCGATGTCGTCAGCGCTCAGGTGCTGATGCACCGGCAGGGACACGCATCTGGCGGCCGCATCCGCGGCAATCGGCGTCTCCGAACGGATGACGTCCGGCCGTCCCTGGTACGTCTCATAGTCGTAGACGGGCTTGGGGTAGTAGATGCCGCTGCCGACGCCTTCCGCTGCGAGAGCATCGACGAACTCCTGACGATCCACTCCCACCGGGAGGAGCACCGTGTACTGGTGCCAGACGTGCCCGCGCCCCTCGAGTTGCTGCGGGAGAAGCAGCCCCTCGATTCCGGAGAGCTTCTCGGTGAGCGAGGCCGCGTTGGCTCGACGCGCCTCGAGGAGCATCGCGTACTCGTCGAGCTGCGGGATCACGACTGCAGCCTGCAGATCGGTCAGGCGGTAGTTGTGACCGGCCATCACGTACTCGTAGCGAGCGCGCATCCCCTGGTTGCGCATCACCCTGAGAGTATCGGCGACGACATCGTCGTTCGTGGTGATGATTCCACCCTCGCCGGTGGTGAGGTTCTTGGTCGCATAGAAGGAGAAGCATCCGATCCCGAACGTTCCCACGCCCTGACCGCGATAGGTCGCTCCGTGAGCCTGTGCACCGTCCTCGACGATGGCCAGCGAATGCTCCCGGGCGATCTCCACCAGCGGTGCCATGTCAGCCGCCTGACCGTACAGGTGCACCGGAATGATCGCTCGGGTGCGATCGGTGATCTGCGCCCGCACCGACTCGGGGTCCAGAGCGAAGTCCTCCACGCGGATGTCACCGAAACGCACGGTCGCGCCGGCCTCGAGAATCGCGTTGAGGGTTGCGATGAAGGTGAACGGGCTCGTGATGATCTCGTCACCCGGCCGGAGATCCAACGATTGGATCGCGGCAACGAGCGCTGTCGTTCCGTTGTTCACGGCGACGGCGTGCTTGGCTCCGACGAGTTCAGCGAAACGCTGCTCGAACTCGGCGACGACAGGTCCCTGGGCGATGTTTCCCGAACGGATGACCTGGAGCACCCGCTCCTCGACGGCAGCGCTGAGACGAACTGTGGAGATTGGGATCACGAGAGCATCCTTATTCGCAGACTGAACGCGCAATGCGCATGTCGAGCCTACACGTGCCCGACGAAGCGCCAGTACGCGACCAGCCGCCGGGGTGGCGTCCAGAATCGCATTCGGCGCGTGAGTTAACATGGGACTGACCGTTTGACGAAGCGACTGTGCGTGAGGCCTTGTCTCCGCGTGAAACACTCGCTCGTCTCCCCTGACATTTTGATCCGGCGCACGGCGCCAGTACAGTGAGGCACGCATGACCGAGGCAGATGCCGTCGCTGACGGCTCCACGATGCCTCAGAAGAAGAAGCGCACTCGAGCATCGATGCTCTTGAACGTCGCTCGGATCCTGTTGATAGTCCTGGTCGTCGTGGCTGCTGCCTGGCAGCTCTGGGTGAACTGGCCGGAGGTCGCGCACACGATCGCGGAGCTGCAGTGGCATCGTGCGCTTCTGTCTCTCGTCGCCGTCGTGATCGGCATCATGTGCTCCACGATGAGCTGGCAGGTGCTTCTCGACGACCTGGGCAAGCCGATCGGTGTCGGCCGCGGGGCGCAGATATTCCTCGTGGGCCAACTCGGAAAGTACCTGCCCGGTTCGATCTGGGCGTACGTTCTTCAGATCGAGCTCGGTCGCAAGGCTGGGCTCGCCAGAGCCCGCGTCTTCGCGGCGACGATTTTCTCCGTGGTCATCGCGATGGTCGCAGCGCTGCTTGCCGGTGCACTCGCGATTCCCTCACTGATCGAACAGGACTCGCGTCTGAGCTGGCTCCCATGGCTCTACGTCACGCTTCCTTTCGCGCTCATCCTGCTGTACCCGCCTCTGCTCACTCGAATCGTGCGATGGGGGTTCCACCTGCTGCGCCGGCCGCGCCCCGATCATCCTGTGACTCTCCGCGTGGTCATCGCGTCGCTCGCATTCGCTGTGGGATCGTACGTCTCGTTCGGGACGCATCTGTGGCTCCTGGCCGACACCTGGCAGGGACTGTCTCTCTCGCCGCTGGCACTGTGCATCGGCACGATGGGCGTCGCGATGATCGCCGGTCTCGTCTTCTTCCTGTTGCCGTCGGGCGTCGGCGCCCGCGAACTGGTCATCATCACGGCCCTCAGCCCTCTCGTCGGAGTCGGGGCCGCTACGGCGTATGCGGCAGTGTCGCGGGTCATGTTCATCATCGCCGACCTGATCACCGCCGGCTCCGCGGCCGGAGTCGCCGTGCTGGCACGGCGGAAGCTCGGGTCCTTCGTCGACGAGGTCGGCCCCGGGTGAGCGTTGGAAGCCATCCCTCTTCGACCGAGAACTGAGGAAGTCATGTCGAGTCACGTAATCGTCGGCAGCGGAATTGTAGGCCTCGCTGTCGCGCGCGAGCTGGCACTGCGAGGCGACCATGTCGTCGTCCTGGAGAAGGAACCGGCACTCGCGATGCATCAGACCGGCAGGAATTCCGGGGTCATCCACTCAGGGATCTACTACACGCCTGGCTCCTACAAGGCAAGGCTGTGCGCAACCGGTGCCCAGTCCATGAAGCAGTATGCGCGAGACCACGGCATCCCCGAGGTCGATACGGGCAAGCTCATCGTCGCCACCTCGGAAGACGAGCTACCCCGACTGCAGGCCCTCGCGAATCGCGCCGAGGCGAACAACGTCGCAGCTGCCTTCGTCGGTCCGGAAGAGGCTCGTGAGTTCGAACCCCACGTCGCCACAGTCGGTGCGCTTCGGGTCGAGCCGACGGCGATCGTCGACTACGTCGGCGTGTGCCGCGCGATGGCCGCCGAGATCATCTCCGCGGGTGGGGAGATCCGCTTCAATACGGCATTCGTCTCGTCCCGTATCGAGAATGGACGCGTCAGGGTCGAGACGTCAGGAGAGGCGATCGTCTCCGACGGTCTTGTCAACTGCGCCGGGCTTCACAGCGACCGCGTCGCTGCGGCAGCAGGCGTGACGCCGGATGTTCGCATCATCCCCTTCCGGGGCGAGTACTTCACCCTCCGCGAAGATCGCAGCCACCTGGTACGTGGCCTGATCTACCCGGTGCCGGACCCCGAGTTCCCGTTCCTCGGAGTTCACCTCACCAAGATGGTCGACGGCTCCGTGCATGCAGGCCCGAACGCCGTCTTCGCACTGGCGCGCGAGGGTTATCGCTGGAGAGACATCTCGATTCCGGACCTTTGGTCCGCCGGCACTTGGCCAGGTCTCTGGAAGCTGGGCGCGAAGTTCGCCGGGACTGCTGCCGGGGAGGTGCGACGGTCGGCATCGAAGTCCGCATTCGCTTCCAGCCTTGCCCGCCTCGTGCCCGGCATCACCGCGAACGATCTGCTCCCTGCCAAGGCGGGAGTGCGCGCCCAGGCGATGCACCGCGACGGACGCCTCGTCGATGACTTTCATCTGCTGACCGCCGAGCGCCAGGTTCACGTCCTCAACGCACCTTCCCCGGCCGCCACCGCTTCGCTTGAGATCGCGAAAGTGATCGTCTCCAAACTCGAGAGCACGAGGAGTTGAGCGTGACATCCCAGGCGCTTCCCGCGACGGCACCGGACGCGACCGGGCCCCGAGCGGACAAGTTCTCACGGCTGCTGCCGATGCTGGCGATGCTGATCACGACGACCATCGGAGCAGTGATTCCACTGCTGAGCACCCGTACGTTCTATTACTGGGACGACACCGCGGCTGCGGCCGTCGGTGTGTGGCACCGGACAGCTGAAGCCGTGCTCCACGGGCAGTTGCCTCTGCTGAACCTCGACATGTGGCGCGGTGGCAACTTCGCTGCCGAGGCGGCCACCGGGATGTTCAACCCGGTGATGCTCGGGCTCATGCTCGGGACGTATCCCATCGACGACATCGCTCTGGCGATGACCGTCGCGAAGGTTGTGCTCCTACTGATCACCGCTGGCGGCGTCTACGTTCTCGCGCGGGATCTGGGTGCCACTCGATGGATGGCGGCCGTCGCGGGAATGGCGCTCCCATTGTCCGGCTGGGCCATCTTCATGGACGGGGCCGCATGGATCAACGGAACCGCCATCATGGCGTTCGCACCATGGGCATGGTGGGCGCTGCGTCGCTGCATCCGTCGCGAAGTCCGTGCGCGCGATGTGGTCTTCGCGGTGATCCTGAGCTCGCTCCTTCCATCCACCGGGAACCCTTACGGATTGCTCGTTCTGGCGTTCCTCTTCGTTGCGCTCGGCGTCGAAGCGCTCGTCCTCCGTCGTCCGGGGCGTCTTGTCGCGCTCGTCCCCATCGGCTTGAGCGTTCTGCTCCTGAGCGTCATCGTCTACCTGCCTTTCGTGCTGACCTCTCCCTACGGCAACCGCGCAGCAACTGTGGTGTGGAACGACGAGTTCCTCGCTGTCAACCTGAGCGATCTGTTCGGGATGAGCACGCCCACGAATCTCCCATCGATCAAGATGTGGGGAACGTTCATGCGGTTCCCCGGCACGTATCTCGCCTGGTTCGTGCTTCCTCTGTTGCCCTGGCTCCGGTGGGGCTGGCTCAGCACCCAGTGGCGCCAGCTCACGAGCGTCATGGCCTTCGGCGGCATCATGCTCATCCTGGTGCTGGGACCCTCGCAGCTGTGGATGTTCCGCTGGCCGGCGCGGTTGCTCCCGTTCCTCTACCTCGCGATCATCGTGTTCTTCGCCGTGACGGCGAGCAAGGGCCTCGCGCACACGAAGCCTCGTCTGCGGGCTCTGCTGAGCGTCGGCATCGTTCTGCTCGGCGTGTGGATCGCCGTGAGCGACAAGCCGTATTCGCTCCGCTGGCACATCGGAACCACCATCGCAGTGATCATCGCTGTGCTGTTCATCACCCGGTGGGCTCGGCGCGAGTGGCTCCGCGCAGGCGCGATGATGCTCGCGACCCTGGCTTTCCTCGGCGTGCAGCTCGTCCTCGCTCCGAACAACTCCAATGTCGCCGACTATCGGCTTCCGACTTCCCGCGCCGTACTCCAGGAACGCTTCTCGGAGTACTCGAATGGTCTGGTCGTTCAGATCTTCGATGTGGGCGTGGAGGCCAGCCGGTCCGATCGCGAGCGCTGGAGCAGCGTGCTCCCCGGAAACCTGCCGGCGGTCGCCGGCTATCCGTCGATCACCGCGTATTCGGGAATCGGGTTCACGAAGCTCGATGCGGCCATGTGCACGACTTACAACGGCGGAAGCTGCTACGAGTTGTGGGACGCCCTGTGGGAGGTTCCTGCCGACAGCGATGACCATGTCCTCGCCGACCTCATCGGCGCCGACACCGTCGTCGTCACGAAGGAGGCCGAACGTGCGCCAAAGGTACCGGACGGCTGGTCGCTGGCTGGCGCCGACGACCACTCCTCGAGATTCACCCGAGACGAGCCTCTCGCGGGTTCTGGAACCCTCACGGTCGCCGATGACGGCGTCAGCGTGACGGACGACCAGCTCGTCGGCTCTGTCGGGGAGCGGCTGACCGTCAGCACCACAGCAGGCGGCAAGTTGTACTTCGGACGGATCGCCTGGCCCGGCTACACCGTGCTCCTGAACGGCGAGGCCCTCGATACGGAGATCGGCCCGGCAGGGATTCTCACTCTCGACCTTCCTGCAGGCCTGGAGTCCGAAGAGATCGTCATCCAGTATTCTCCGCCGGGTATGACCGCGGGGATCATCTCAGCGGTCGCCGGGGTTCTGGTCGCGGCGCTCGCCGTGCTCCTCGTCGCTCGCAAGAGTCGACGCGCATCGGATTCATGAGAATGCGGTCCATCGCGTGAAGCGATGGACCGCATTGTCGTCACGAGACGATGCTGAGCAGGCCGTCTACCTCGCGATACCTCTTGGCGGTGGCAGGACACTCCCAGATGCCATCCTCGTCGGCTGCCACGAGCGGGACTCCGGCTTCGCCGACCCAGCCGATTCGACGCGCGGGGACACCAGCCACCAATGCGTAGGCGGGAACATCCTTCACCACGACAGCACCGGCCGCAACCGTCGCCCAGGCGCCGATGGTCACGGGGGCGACGCAGGTCGCTCGAGCTCCGATCGATGCTCCCTGCTCGATAGTGACCCCGACCGGTTCCCAGTCATGGGCGCTCTTCTGCGAGCCGTCGGCGTTGATCGCGCGTGGATATGTGTCGTTCGTGAGCACGACGGCTGGGCCGATGAACACGCCTGCGGAAAGCTTCGCGGGCTCATAGACCAGCGCGTAATTCTGGACTTTGCAATTGTCCCCCATGACGACTCCGGTGCCGACGTAGGCTCCACGTCCGATGATGCAGTTCTTTCCCAGACGCGCTTCTTCTCGGACCTGTGCCAGATGCCAGATCGACGATCCGTCACCGATGATCGCCTCCGGCGACACATCAGCGGACTCGACGATTCTCACAGCGGAGTTCGAGTTCATTCGGTTCCTTTCCTCGTTGCCTACGGGGCGTACCCGAGCGTGTCATACCCTGCGTGCGACGTCGAGCGAACCGAGGTTGTTCACCTCAGACGGTCGATCGCTCCTTCGATGTCTCCGTCGAAGACGATCTCACCTTTGTTGATGACCACTCCACGGGTACAGAGTTCGCGCACCATCTCCTGATCGTGGCTGACCACCACGAGCGTCTTGCCGGCTGCGATGAGTTCCTCGAACTTCGTACGGCACTTCTCACGGAACGGCGCATCCCCGACTGACAGGATCTCGTCGACGAGCAGCACATCGACATCGACGTGGATCGCCACCGAGAATGCGAGGCGCATGAACATCCCGGAGGAGTAGTGCTTTACTTCCTGGTCGATGAACGGCTCGATCTCGCTGAACGCCACGATCTGCTCGTAGCGCGCCTCGATCTCCTCCCGCTGCATCCCAAGGATCGCCGCGTTGAGGAAGACATTCTCGCGACCCGAGAGCTCAGGATGGAATCCGGCACCGACTTCGATGAGACCGGCGATGCGGCCACGGGTGAGGACGCTGCCGGAGTCAGGCTGCATGACGCCGGAGAGCAGCTTGAGCAGTGTGGACTTGCCCGAGCCGTTCAGCCCCATGATCGCGACGGACTCGCCTTCCCCGATGATGAGGTCGATGCCCTTGAGCGCGTCGAACGTACTGGACAGCTTCCGCCGTTTGAACCAGGAGACGACCGCATCCTTCATCGAGAAGGCGTGGTTGAGGACGAAGGTCTTGCGAACGTCCTCGATGATGACGCTGGGGCGAAGAGATGGGTGCGCGCTCATAGGTCCTGTGCGAACCGGCCTTCCAGGCGACGGAAGACGAGCTGCCCGATCAGCAGCGTCGCCACCGCGATGAGAAATGTCCACAGCGTATTCCACCCGAGGAGTGGCGGTAGGTCGACCATCGCCGAACCCGCATAGCCTGCGGCGGACACGGTCCCCTCTGTCGCCGGCCGCCAGAAGCCGTAGTGGAACAGCTCGACGGCCTGAGTGATCGGGTTGAGAAGATACAGTTCCACCAGCCATGAAGGGAACTGGAACCGTGTGACCACGGCATCCTGCACCATCGTCCACGCATACAGAACCGGTGATGCCCAGGTCGCGAGAAGCAGAAGAAGCTCTACGACGTTCTCGGCGTCGCGGAATCGGACATTGATCGCACCGAACAGCAGTCCGAGCCCGAGGGCGAACGTGATCACGATGACCACGGCTGCGAGGATCGCCAGAATCGACATCACCGAGACGTGTGCGGCCCATCCGAGGAACAGGCTCACAGCGATCAGCAGCCCCACCTGCGGGAGGAAGTGCACGAGCGCGACGATCGCCGCTGACACCGCGAAGAGCTCACGAGGAAGGAAGATCTTCCTCACGAGCGAGGCGTTTCCGACGATCGACGTCGTGGCGTTCTTGTAAGCCTCTGAGAAGAGGTTAATGACGACGATGCCGCTGAACAGGTACACCGGGTAGTTCGGGATGCCGTGATCGAGCTTCATGAAGACGCCGAGCACGATCCAGAAGACGAGGAACTGTGCTGCCGGACGCACGTACGACCACGTCCACCCCAGAATCGAGTTCCGATAGCGGGTGGACACGCCGGTCCGGACGAGCAGGTGAAGGAGGTAGCGCCAGCGCACGACATCGAGCAGGCCGCGACTGCGCCCGGGGACGTCGAATTCGCTGCTCGGCACTTCACCGAAAGGAGACTGAACTATGCTCACTGAGGCTTCCGACGGGTTCGGGATCGAAGTCACCATTCTATGCGAAGTTCGCTCGGCGCTCGGTGCACTCAGCCGAACAGAGCGAAGGCCGACCATCCGGACCCGATCACGGAGACCGCACCCCAGCCGCCCCGACCGTCGCCGCGGTACAGGACGAGGGTGCCGTCAGCACGTCGAGCCAGGAGATCCGGACTCCCGTCGCCGCTGAAGTCACCCGGGGAGATAACCTGTCCCACGGTGTTCCACCCCGATCCGATCTGTCGTGGAGTCCCCCAGTAGCCCGTTTCCGTCGGGTAGAGCCAGAGAGTCCCGTCCGAAGGACGGCGGGCGAGGATGTCCCCCCGGCCGTCGCGGTCGAAGTCGCCGGCGTACAACGCGGTGTCCACGCTGCCCCAGCCGCTGCCGATCCACTGAGCGGACCCCGTCGCCCACCCGCCGGCGCCATTGCCGCGATACATCAGAAGATCTCCATTCGCCGCGCGAGTCAGGACGTCGGTCCGCCGATCGCCATCGAAATCCAGACCACCGATGAAGAGCGCGTCCGGGTTCCAGCCGCTGCCGATCTGCTTCGGACTGGCGAACCCGCCGTTGCCGTCACCGGACCACAGGAGGAATCGGCCGCCGGTGTCCACGCTGCCGAGATCTCGGGTGCCGTTACCGTCGAAGTCGCCGAGCGGAATCATCTTCTTCTGGCCCTGCCAGTCGGTGCGCACGTATCCCGCCCCGCCCCAGCCGCCTTGACCGTTCCCGTCGTAGACGGCGAGCCGACCATCCGGAGTGCTCGCCACGACATCGGCATCCCCATCGGAATCGACGTCTCCTGCTCCGGGGAGGAACGGCCGGGGCTGACCGGCTTTGGCGCCCGGTCCACTCACGGATGACATCGCGTTCCACCCGGACCCGATGAGCGGGCCATTGGTGACGGTGCCGCCGGTGATCCCTCGGTAGAGCCACATCGCTCCCCCGCGGTCGCTGGCGAGCACGTCAGCCCGCCCATCGCCGTCGAAGTCGCCAGGGACGCTGACGGTCGCCATGACATTCCAACCGGAGCCCAGTGAGATCCTTCCTCCGAAGCCGCCGGTACCGGTGCCCGGGTATAGCCAGAGATTACCCGAGGAATCCCGCGCGATGAGATCGGTGTGGCCGTCTCCTGTCTGATCGGTCCCACCGACGATCAGGTTCATCACGCCCCATCCAGAACCGACCTGCACTCCCTCGCGCAGTTCTCCCGTGTGATCACCCCGCCAGAGGAGAAGAGCACCGGTCTTCGTCGTCGTGAACATGTCCGGGATACGATCGCCATCGAAGTCTCCCGCAGCGGCCTGCAGCACGCTGGAAGCCCAGGAGGCCCTCAGACGCCACACGGCCCCGTAGCCCGTCCCCGTCCCCGAGACGAAGAGCAGGCTTCCATCTGCCTTCGAAGCGATGATGTCGCGGTTGCCGTCGCCGTTGAGGTCCCCCGACCCGAAGACATTGGCTCCCCCGAATCCAGCACCGATCTGCACGGGGTCTCCCCAGGCGTTCTTCCCGAACGGGTACGCCAACAGGTTTCCGGCGGCGTTGACGCTCACCACATGCTGGGAGGTGTTGATGGGCTGCAGCGCAGGCGGATGCGTGGAGCCGAACCAGTCCGTGAAGTAGTTGTAGAAGTTCCGATTGCCGTAAGCAGAGCAACTGTCCCCTTCGCCGTGTCCAGCAGCCAGCGCAGCTGCGTTGGGCTGGTAGGGCGTGTAGTAGTACAGGGCCGAAGTCGCCTTGTTGGCGATGTACACGGGGGCGCTTCCGCAGCGATTCACCCAGGCTCCGCTGAGGTACTCCGCTGGGTGGAACAGAATGTCCCACGTCTTCCCCGGCGCGAACCACGTGAAGTACCTGCCCTCCATGTAGATCTGCATCTGACGTGCAGCGCCGTAGATCTGATGGAAGAACCCGACGAACTTGGGGTCACAGGGGACACCGCCGTCTGGACAGCCCTGACCAAGGGCCTTGTCGAACCGCCACGCGCTGGGCCAGGAGTGCGTCACCAGCCCCTGCTCCTTTTGGAGCATGACGACGAGTACTTGCGGGTTGATCCCGCACGATTGCGCGACGCGATGGATGACGCGAGCGGCGGACTCGTTCAATGCTCCGACGTACCCCTGGCAGTACTGATCGGCGGATCGATTGACCGACGTCGTCTTGAAGTCCTTGAGACAGACAATCGGTCGCCCGTCTTCATCCGTCCCGCCCAGGCAACGACTGACCTTCGAGTCGAAGAAGGACTGGATCTGAGCTTCACTCATCGAGTTCTTGTTCGTGAACACGACATCGCTGATGATGTTGCCCGGGGTGAAGCCGGCGAGCGTCGTCTTCACGATCCCTGTCCGCAGATTACCTCCCGTCGACCAGGAAGCTTCGGCGGACAGACGCTTGTACGTGTCGGCCACAGCCATCGTCGGTGACGCCGCCGTCCCCGCGACGAGTGACAGGACAGCAGTCAAACAGACGAAGAATCGCGCGATTCTCAGGGCGTTTCGAGACCGCAGGGCACGTCGAGGCATGTGATCAGTGTGACGGAAGTAGACGAATGATGCCACTGTGACGAATTTGTCGGTCCTTCAGCTCACACGCCGCGGCGCTCGACACCCGCGATCAGTCAGTCATCCGGCCGTTCCGCGGAAGCGGGAACCGCTCCGCCGCGTCATGAACGACCCTGCTCAAGAATCTTGAGGAGGTATTCGCCATACCCGCCCTTCCGTAACGGCTCGGCGCATTCTCGGAGTTCGTCATCCGTGAGGAAACCCATCCTCCACGCCACCTCTTCCGGGCATCCGATCGACTGCCCTTGGCGCTTCTCGACCGCACGGATGAAGTCCGTGGCTTCTGCGAGTGAATCGAAGGTGCCAGTGTCCAGCCAGGCCGTGCCGCGAGTGAGCAATTGCACTGCGAGCCTCCCCTGCTTCAGATATTCATTGTTGACGTCGGTGATCTCGAGCTCACCGCGCGGCGAAGGCCGGAGCCCCTTCGCGATCTCGATCACATCGTTGTCGTAGAAGTAGAGGCCGGGAACCGCGAAGTTGCTTTTCGGGTTCGTGGGCTTCTCCTCCAACGAGACCACGGTGCCGGTCTTGTCGAACTCGACCACGCCATACGCCCTCGCGTCCTCGACCCAATAGCCGAAGATCACGCCTCCGTCGACATCCGCGTACTGGCGAAGTCGAGTGCCCATCCCCTGGCCGTAGAAGAGGTTGTCACCAAGCACGAGAGACACCGATTCGCTCCCGATATGGTCCTCGCCCAACAGGAAAGCCTGCGCGAGACCGTCCGGCGATGGTTGCGTCTTGTAGGTGATCGAGATCCCGAACCGTGAACCGTCTCCGAGTAGCCGGTGAAACGCGTCGTCGTCGTGCGGGGTCGTGATCACGAGGATGTCGCGGATTCCCGCAAGGATCAGTGTCGACAGCGGGTAGTAGATCATCGGCTTGTCATAAACCGGCAGCAACTGCTTCGAGACGCCGAGCGTTATCGGGTGAAGCCGGGATCCCGTTCCTCCGGCGAGAATGATGCCACGCATGCGTCACAGTCTGGCCGACTCCCCGGCAACAAGCGAGACCGAGCTGAGCGTACGCCAGCGCTACCCTGGACCACATGCAGAGACTGCTTGTCACCGGCGGCGCAGGGTTCATCGGATCCAACTTCGTGCACCACGTGATCGAGAACACCGACGCGGACGTCACCGTTCTCGACAAGCTGACGTATGCCGGCAATCTGGCCTCGCTCACGGCTCTCCCGGCAGACCGCTTCCGATTGGTGCAGGGGGACATCGCGGACGCGGAAGTGGTCGACCGGCTCTTCGCCGACGTCGATGCGGTCGTCCACTTCGCCGCCGAGTCCCACAACGACAATTCTCTGCACGACCCGCGCCCCTTCCTCGACACGAACATCGTCGGCACCTACACCCTGCTCGAAGCGGCCCGGCGGTACGACCGCCGGTTCCACCACATCTCCACCGATGAGGTATATGGCGACCTCCAGCTCGACGCTCCAGAGCGTTTCACGGAGTCCACGCCCTACAACCCTTCCTCTCCGTACTCGTCGACCAAAGCAGGCAGCGATCTGCTGGTGCGCGCGTGGGCGCGCTCATTCGGCGTGCAGGCGACGATATCGAACTGCTCCAACAATTACGGGCCCTACCAGCACGTGGAGAAGTTCATCCCCCGCCAGATCACGAACGTGATCCGCGGCATCCGCCCGAAGTTGTACGGCGCGGGACTCAACGTCCGGGACTGGATCCACGCCCGCGATCACTCTTCCGCCGTGCTGACCATCCTGGACAGGGGAGAGATCGGCGAGACCTATTTGATCGGCGCGGACGGCGAGAAGGACAACCGGTCCGTCATCGAGCTGATCCTCACGCAGATGGGACAGCCGGCAGACGCCTACGACCACGTCACCGATCGCGCAGGCCACGATCTGCGCTATGCGATCGACTCGACGAAACTGCGCGCCCAACTCGGCTGGACTCCTCAGTTCGGTGATTTCGAGTCCGGTCTCGCGTCGACGATCGCCTGGTATCAGGACAACGAGTCGTGGTGGGCGCCTTCCAAGGACGCGACAGAGACCTTCTACGCATCCAAGGGCCAGTGATGATCGAGTTCGGCAGGTCGCTCATGATCACCCAGACCACGATCCCCGGGCTGCTCATCGCGGATCTCCCCGTCCGCGGGGACTCACGCGGGTGGTTCAAGGAGAACTGGCAGCGCGAGAAGATGATGGCCGCCGGTCTCCCCGACTTCGGACCTGTGCAGAACAACATCTCGTTCAACGACGAGATCGGCACGACGCGCGGCATCCACGCCGAGCCATGGGACAAGTGGGTATCGGTCGCCACCGGACGCATCTTCGGAGCCTGGGTCGACCTGCGTGAGGGGCCGTCGTTCGGCGCCGTCTTCACAGCGGAGATCGACCCGTCGAAGGCGATCTTCGTGCCACGCGGCGTCGGCAACTCCTACCAGACGCTCGAGGCCGACACCGCCTACACGTACCTCGTCAACGACCAGTGGTCGGCTGAGGCCGAGTATTCCTTCCTCAACCTCGCCGATGAGACCGTTGCCATCCAGTGGCCGATCCCGCTCTCGGACGTCGAGATCTCCGCCAAGGACCTCGTGCACCCGCGCTTGGGCGACGTCACACCGATCCCACCGAAGAAGACCCTCGTGATCGGTGCCGGCGGGCAGCTCGGTCTCGCCCTGCGCCACTCCTTCGGCGAGTCGCCGTGCTACGAGTACGCAGGTCGCGACTCACTCGACCTCGCCGACCCCGCTTTCATTTCTTCGCGGCGCTGGCGGGACTACGACACGATCATCAACGCCGCGGCGTACACCGCCGTCGATCGGGCCGAGACCCCGGAAGGGCGAGCAGACGCCTGGGCCACGAACGTCACCGGGGTCGCCGCACTGGCCCGTGTCGCGGTCGAGAACGGCATCACCCTCGTGCACGTCTCGAGCGACTATGTCTTCGACGGAACGAAAGACGCCCCGTATGCCGAAGAGGATGCTGTGCGCCCGCTCGGCGTCTACGGCCAGACGAAGGCGGCCGGCGACGCGATCGTCAGCACCGTACCCCGTCACTACATCATCCGGACTTCCTGGGTGATCGGCGAAGGCCACAACTTCGTGCGCACCATGGCCTCGCTGGCGGAGCGCGGGATCGACCCGAAGGTGGTGGACGACCAGTTCGGCCGGCTGACGTTCACCGGCGACATCGCGGCGGGCATCCAGCATCTGGTCTCCACGGGAGCGGCGTACGGAATCTACAACCTCACCGGCACCGGCGAACCGACGACCTGGGCGGATGTCGCGCGCCGGGTCTTCGCCGCGACGGGCCACGACCCGGCACGCGTGACGGGCATTTCCACCGAAGGCTACTTTGCGAAGTCCGATGCACCGGTCGCGCCCCGGCCCCGCAACGGCGTCCTGAACCTCGACCGGATCCTCTCGGCTGGCTTCACGCCGACCGAGGCGGCGAAATCGTTGGCGACGTACCTGAAACTTCAAGGCTGACGGCGCCCCGACATCACAACTCGGCGTGCAGTCCCCATACCTTCTCGCCGGAACTCGCCCACGAGAACGCCCGCGAGCGGTCGGCCCCGAGCACCCTCAGCCGCTGCGCGCCCGGTCCGGCCGCCACGATGACGGCCTCTGCCAGCTCGGAGGGGTCCACGAGCATCCCGCCGTCGGCGATCACGTCGCGATGGATGCCGCTGTCGACTGCGACCACGGGAACACCGAGGGTCATCGCCTCGATCGCGCGCCAGGGCCAGGCGGTGAGCACGCTCGTCGCCGCGAACGCCGAAGCGCCGGAGAGCACGGCGGCACGGTCGGGGGCCGGCAGCGGACCGCGCATGTGCGCACGTTGCTCCGGGAGACCCGCGGCGGACGCGATCTCGGCCAGACGGGGCTCTGTCCCTTCGGTGACGTCGAGCACGACGGCATCCATACCCACCGCCGCTGCCGCACGGAAGCCCTCCTCGAGAGACGCGTTCGACCCGACGAGCACGATGTACTGCGCCGGCAGGGAGAGTTCCGACCGGCGTCCTGCGGCATCGGCCGGCACTGCGAATTCAGTGGGTGCGGCGCCCGCGATCACCCGCACGCGCTCTCCCACCTTCGCGAGCTCCTTGAGCCGCTCGGCGAAGGCGTGCGAGGGCACGACCACGGCATCCGCGTGCTTCACCGCCCTGCGCAGCATTCCGCGCTGCCAGGCGACGGTGGTCTTCGAGAGCGTCTCGGGGGCCTCCCAGGCGTTCAGGTCCCACAGCGTGACGGTCGTCTGGTCGTTGTCGTGGACGCGGTCGTGCCGCACCAGCGGCGCCATCAGCGTCGGCGCGTGAATCAGTCCGCCGCCCACTCCCGGTGCGATGCCGAGCTGCCAGGAAGCGGCAAGCTCGCGCCGCGCCAGCGAGAGTCGGCGCACCCCGACGAGGCCCGCCATATCGACCTCGGCACCCGCTGCGACGATCGCTTCGATCTCGCATCCGGATGGCGTCGTCGCGATGAGCCCCTTCGCCAGGTCCACGGATGCCGCCGCCTGATCGGCATCGACGACGTGCCCCAACTGATCCAGAACAACACGCAGTCGAGCACCCATGAGGAAAGGGTAGCCTCAGCCGCGATCAGCGCTCGGACAACGCGCGATCCCGACCGGCAAGTGTCAGCGACTACACAGCTTCACGGGCCTCAGGGCGACGGAGTCGCCGTCGGCGTCGGTGGATGCAGCGTCTGCTGGATCATCTCGTGCACGTGGGCGTAGTCCGGCTCGTGCTCGTCGACTCCGAATTCGGGCGTGAGCTCGATCGACGTCACCGTCTGCTCCTTCGCCTTGAGCACCAGGTCGAAGAACTCCGGCAGCTTGTCCTGCGGAAGATCCGTCTCGATCAGCGCGGTCCCGGCAGCGGCGACCTCGTTGAAACGGGTGAGCACGGTCTGCGGCGTGAACTGGGCGAGGATCGCAGCCTGCAGCTCGCGCTGCCGCTTCATCCGATCCCAGTCGCTCGTCGTGTATCGCGAACGTGCGTACCATTGCGCGGTGTCGCCGGTCATGTGCTGCTGTCCCGGTTCGATCCAGCCGATCGCCCAGTCCTCGGCCGGCTCGCCCTGATAGGACGGACCGCCGCCCATCGGCAATCGTTCGGTGACGTCGATGTCCACTCCGCCGAGCGCGTCGATCAGCTGCGCGAACCCGTGCATGTCGACGAAGACGTAGTACGGGATCTCGATGCCGAGCACGCCCTCCGCCGCATCCTTCGTCGCCTCGATGCCGGGCTCGGAACCGTGCGCCGCCGCGTCCGGGTACAGCGCCGACCCGCCGTCCTCGCGACAGGTCTGCGCGGCGTTGCGGACGTGGTTCATCCATCCGTTCCAGCCGCACGTCGAAGACGAGTGCCCCTCGAATCCGTTCGGATACAGCTCGAGCATCGGGCTCTTCGCGCTGAAGGGCGCGTTCGGCAGCTCGCGCGGAATCCCGGTGATGGTCACGGCACCGGTCGTGGCGTTCACCGAGACCACCGAGATGCTGTCGAAGCGCATGGAATCGCGCCCCTCCCCGCTGTCGGCGCCGAGCAGCAGGATGTTGTAGTAGCCCTCGCTGGGCGGAAGGCTCGGACCGCTGTTCCCGAAGACCGCACCGAGCGTGTCGCGGACCGACCCGACCGCAGACGCCGCATATGCCGTGCCGCTGCCGATCAGGCCGAACAGCAGGAGCGCGACCAGCGGGATCGCGAAGCGCGAGGGCCCCGGCACCTTGACCAGCCGCACCAGGCGGAGGGTGTCGAGCGTGAGCACCAGCCACAGCACGGCGTAGCCGACCAGCGCCACCTGCACGACGGTGAGCAGCACAGCGGAGAACAGGCCGCCCCCGACCGCCAGCCACAGCAGCACCGGGCGGGCGAACATCGCCAGCGCCGCGGCGACGATCACGAGGAACCAGACGATCAACGTGGCACCGAGACCGAACCGGCCGAGCCTGCGTCTGCCGGCGAGCACCTGCGCGGAACCCGGGACGAGAACGTTGAGCAGCACCAGCCACCACCCGCGCTTCGCCATCATTCCGGCGTCGGCGGCATCCGGATGCCGGAGCGGGCGCGTCTCGATCAGCGGCCGCCCGAGCCGCGCGCGGCGGCGCCAGGGTCACAGCGACTCCTTCAGCCGATCGTTCTTCTCGCCGACCTGCGCCTCCAGCTCGCGCGCGTAGTCCTCGACCCGGTCTGCGAGGGCGTCGTCAGCGATTCCGAGGATGCGCGCCGCGAGGATGCCGGCGTTGCGTGCACCGCCGATCGAGACCGTCGCCACCGGGATACCCGCAGGCATCTGCACGATCGAGAGCAGCGAGTCCATCCCGTCGAGGTACGCGAGTGGCACCGGCACGCCGATCACGGGCAGCGCGGTCATCGACGCGAGCATGCCGGGCAGGTGGGCTGCACCGCCGGCTCCGGCGATGATGACGCGGATGCCGCGGCCACGGGCCTCGCGGGCGTACTGCATCAGCTTGTCGGGCGTCCGGTGCGCGGACACCACCTCCACCTCGTGCGGGATGCCGAAGTCGCTGAGCGCCTGGGAGGCGTCGCTCATCACGCGCCAGTCGGAGTCCGATCCCATGACGACACCGACGAGAGGGGCTGTGGAGGAGTGCAGAGGCTCAGTCACCCACTCAGGCTACGGGCTGGGACTGTGAGATTCCCCGAACGGCGCGCGCCCTCGGTCAGGCGAAATGCGCCGCTGCTGCGCGCGCGATGTAGACGGCGTCGTCGAGGTCGTCGCCTGCGACGTTGACGTGTCCCACCTTTCGCCCCGGGCGCGGAGCCTTCCCGTAGGTGTGGATCTTCGCCGCGGGCTGATCGCTCATCGCCGCCGAGAATCGGTCCTCCAGCGTGCCCTCGGCCGGTCCGCCGAGGATGTTCACCATCACCGACCATGGAGCACGCGGGCTCGTATCCCCCAACGGCAGATCCGCGACGGCACGCAGGTGCTGCTCGAACTGGCTGGTGACCGCACCGTCCTGGGTCCAGTGCCCGCTGTTGTGCGGACGCATCGCGAGCTCGTTCACCAGGATGCGCTCGTCGTCGGTCTCGAAGAGCTCGACGGCGAGCATGCCGGTCACGCCCAGCCCCTCGGCGATCGTGCGGCCGATGCCTTCGGCCATCTGCGCCAGCCGCTGCGGTGCTCCGGGCGCCGGCGCGAGGACCTCGGCGCACACCCCGTCGCGCTGCACCGTCTCGACGACAGGGTAGGCGACGACCTCGCCGCCCGGACGCCGAGCCACCTGCTGCGCGAGTTCACGGACGAAGGAGACGAGCTCTTCGACGAGCAGCGCCTCACCGTCACCGAGCGTCGCGAACCAGTCATCCGCCTCGGAGCCGGCACGCACCACCCGCACGCCTTTGCCGTCGTACCCGCCGCGTGGCGTCTTCACGACTCCCCGGCCGCCGTGCGCGTCGAGGAAGGCCCGAAGCTCGTCGGCATCCCTGACCGCAGCCCAGTCGGGTTGCGGGATGCCGAGTTCGGCCAGCCGCGCCCGCATCACCAGCTTGTCCTGGGCGAACTGCAGCGCATCCGGCCCCGGATGCACCGCGACGCCGTCGGCGACGAGAGCACGCAGCACGTCCTGCGGAACGTGCTCGTGATCGAAGGTGACGACGTCGACATCGCGGACGAAGGCGCGCACGGCGTCGAGGTCGCGGTAGTCGCCGACCGCCGTCGCGGCGAGCTGCGCCGACATCCCCTCTTCCTCGGCGAGGACCCTCAGGTCGATGCCGATCTCGACCGCCGGAGCGATCATCATCCGGGCCAGCTGTCCTCCGCCGATCACGCCCACACGCAGCGCCATGTGCCGCCTCCATTCGTCCGGGTCCATTCTCCCGCACTGGTGCGGAAGAAAAAGACGCTGTCCCGCACTGGTGCGGAAGAAAAAGACGCTGTCCCGCAATCGCGCGGGTCAGGAGTCTTCGGAGGAGTCGCCGCCCGCCTGAGCATCACGGTGGGCGAGGATCTGGCTCACCTCGATCTGATCGGCGAGGGTCTCGTGCACGAGTGTGACGTTCGGGACGTTCGCGATCCGCAGCGGCGCATCGACGCCGTTGGAGAGGATGATCGTGCCCACTCCCCACATCCGCTGCAGGATGCCGCGGCGCACCCCGATCGTGTACCCGCGCGCATGCGACATCTCGCGCCGATGGCTGGCGCCCATCCCGTGCTTGACGATCACACGACGCGTCGTCACGGTGCAGGTGCGCGACAGCCAGACCGCGTACGGCACGACGACCGTCAGGAGCACGACGAGACCTGCCGCTGCGAGCAGCATCCAGTTCTCGAACGGCGCAGGCAGGTTGTCGTAGAAATAGGCCGTGCCGCCGAACACGGCGATCAGTACGAACGCAGACCAGAACAGCCGCCGCGCGTGACCGCGGAATCGGGCGATGAGCAGTTCCTCCGCCGGCACGCCGGGCGGCGGCATCATCGGCCTGCCTCCGAGCGTCACGGGCTGAGTCACACCTCTATTGTGCCGGTGGTCGGCGACATCCCCGGAGGCGCGCCGGTCATCGCGACGTCAGAATGCCCGAGCATGCACCACGTCGCCGGCCGAGACCGCGCGCTCGATCTCGTCGACGAGGACCACGAGGCGTCCGTCTGCGTCCAGCCGCACCGCGTGGCCCTGCAGCGTCTCGCCGCCCGGCAGCGACACGCGCACGTCGCTCCCCAGCGTCACGCATCGTGCGGTGACTGCCGCGTGCAGGCCGCTTCGCACGGCATCGTCGGCCCAGACCAGCGCCGTGAGGTGACCATCGAGTGCCTGCAGGTAGTCGGCCAGCAGGCGATCCTCGTCCACCTCGGCACCGAGCACGGCGAAGGAGGTCGCCGTCGGCACCGGAAGCTCTTCCGCGGTCATCGCCGTGTTCACGCCCGCTCCGACGATGATCGTCTCACCCGTCGCCTCCGCCAGGATTCCGCAGATCTTGTGCGCGAACGTTGCGGCTCCCCCGGTCTCACCGCCGCCGACGAGCACATCGTTCGGCCACTTCACGCCGACTTCCTGATCGGGAAGCTGTGCCGCGACGGCCTCAGCCATCGCCAGACCGGCCGCGAGCGAGATCCAGCCGCGGGCATCCACTGATGCCGGCAGGCGTCGCAGCAGCACGGACACCGCCAGGGATGCTCCCGCCGGCGCGATCCAGACCCGATCGAGCCGCCCTCGCCCTGCCGTCTGGCTCCTCGTCGTGAGAACCGACAGATGCGGCCAGCCGGCAGGATCCTCGGCGTGCTCGCGCAGGTCGGCATTCGTCGAGCCCGTCTCGGGCAGTACGGCGAATCGGGCGGCGACGGCCGCGGCACGGGGAAATTCCATGACGAGCAGCCTAGAGCTCTTCCTCGTCGGCTTCCTCGTCGTCGTCGTCCTCGTCGGATCGGATGCTGCCCATCTCGTGCTGGTGCCAGTCGTCCCATTCGCTCATGAGCCGCTCGATGGCGCCGTGGAACTTGGCCGAGGCGACTCCGGGTGCCGTGTCGCCGAAGTAGTGCTGCACCCACATGCGCAGTCGTGCGATGGCCTCGGCATCCGCTCCGACCCGCTCCACTTCCGCGACGATGCCGGGCGCGGCATCCGCTGTCAGCCATTCGCAATCGGCGAGGTAGCCGGTGGTGTCGACCGACGCCCGTCCGTCGGCCGGGCGCGTGATCATCAGCGGCTTTCCCGCGGCGAGCCGGTCGTAGACCATGGCGGAGATGTCGACGATGGCGACGTCTGCCGAGGCGAGCTGCCAGCCGAGCTCGGGACCGTTGTCGTAGACGTGCTGAGCGCCGGGATCGGCGGCGTTCGCGGCGGCCACGGCAGCGATGATCCGGCGGTGTGCGGCCCCGTACTCGTCATCGACCACGCCGCTGCGCGGATGCGGACGGTAGATGACCCGGTGCTTCCCCGTGGCGACCAGTGCCGCGACCAGGGCTTCGCCGTGCGTCGCGATCGAACCGTAGTGCGCGCTCGGGCGATCGCCCTCCCACGTCGGCGCGTACAGGACGACCGTCCGCTCGTCGGGGGTGTACGGAAGCACCCCCGAGTAATGATCGGCCTGCGGGCGGCCGATCTCGATGGTTCGTGCATCGATGTCGTAGTTCCACAGCGTCCGCGAGAGCCGATCACGCGCGGCCTGCCCGGCCACGAAGGCGTAGTCGTACGCCTTGTACTGATTCGTGGTCATGTACATCTTGTCGGACTCGCCGTGATTGATGAACACGTGCCAGCGACGCCCGTACCGGAACATCTGGAAGTTGCGGGTGTTCTGATTCACGTACAGGACGACGCGGATGTCCTGCCCGGCGATGAATTTCTCGAGATCGCGCACCGTCGGCACGAAGGTGATCGGCGGGGCGCCCTCCTCCTCGAGGAGCTTCTCGGCACCTGTCGCGTTGCGAGAGATCACGACCACCGGCCAGCGCTTCGCGAGCTCAGCCAGCGGTCGGTACCACTGACGCATCTGGTACATGTTGACGGCGCCGTCGGCGAAGTACACCGCGACCTTGTAATGGTCAGCAGGGAGCGGGCCGTCCGCCTGCAGGCGGCGCCGCACGCGTTGCACCGAGGATCGCGAGATCAGCGCTCGCCTGAGCAGGCGATATGCCTTCGTCGCGTCGGAAACTGCACCCATCCCTCCAGGATACTGAGTCCCCGTCCTGGCCCTTCCCGCTTCCCGCTTCCCGCGGCCTCAGATCTCCGGCTGATCGACGCCGTCATCCTCTTCGGCATCTCCCGACGACGACAGGAAGTCGCCGTCGAGAGCGCGCCACCGTTCCCACTCATCCATCAGCTGCTCGATGGCCGCGTGGAACTTCGCCGTCGCCACACCGGGGCTCGTGTCGCCGAAGTAGTGCCGCACCCATTGCTGCAGCCGGGCGACCGCCCCATCGTCGGCGCGGACCCTGTCGATCTCGGAGACGATGTCGGCCGCGGTATCCGACATCAGCCACTCGCAATCCGAGAGGTAGCCCTCATCATCGATTCGCGCGAGGGGGTCGACCGGGCGGGTGATCAGCAGCGGCCTGCCGACCGCGAGCCGGTCGTAGATCATCGCCGAGACGTCGACGACGGCCACATCGGCAGCGGCGAGCTGCCAGCCGACCTCCGGTCCATCGTCGTGGACGTGGTGCGCCGACGGATCGGAGGCGTTGGCGGCGGCGATCGCGGCGATGATGCGTCTGCTGGCCGCGCCGTACGCCGGCGCGTTGATCCCGCTGCGCGGATGCGGCCGGTAGATGACCCGATGTCGGCCGGTGGCGAGCAGTTCGGCGATGAGGCGTTCACCGTGCGAGATGACGGATCCGTAACTCATCGATGCGCGATCCCCCTCCCACGTCGGCGCGTAGAGCACCACGATGCGGTCGTCCGCCGGGTACGGCGTCTCGGCGAGATAGTGGTCGGCCTGCGGCCGGCCGATCTCGAGCGTGCGACGCTCGACGTCGTAGCCCCACAGCGTGCGCGACAGGCGATCGCGCGCAGCCTGCCCCGCGACGAGCGCATAGTCGTAAGCCTTGTATTGATTGCTGACCATGTAGATCTTGTCGGACTCGCCGTGGTTGATGAACACGTGCCAGCGATGCCCGTACCGGAACATCTGGAAATTGCGGGTGTTCTGGTTCACGTACAGGACGATCCTGATGTCCTGGTCGGCGATGTAGTGCTCCAGATCGCGGATCTTCGGGACGTACGCGACCGGCAGCACGCCGTCGTCGAGCAACGCCTCGGCGCCGACGGCCGAACGCGACAGCACGACGACCGGCCAGCGCTCCGCGAGCCCGGCCAGCGGCCGGTACCACTGCCTGATCTGATACATGTTCACCGCCGAATCGGCGAAATACACCGCGATCCGGAACCGATTGCCCTCGGGCGCTTCCACCCTGCCCCGCACGCGCTGGGTGGCCGCACGCGACACGACAGCACGGCGGATCAGGCGATATGCCTTCTTCAGATCGATGATGACGTCCATCCCCCGACGGTAATCAGCGAACCTCCGAGGTCGCCGTGACATGATCGACGGATGCATGAGAACGAAACCGCAGTGCCGCCTCTCGGCGTCTCGTTCGTCATGCCGGTGCTCAACGAACGCGCCTACCTCGAACACGCCGTGGCGTCGGTTCTCGAGCAGGAACTCGACGGTCCGGCCGAGCTGGTGCTCGCGCTCGGCCCCTCGACCGACGGAACCACCGAGCTCGCCCACGACCTCGCCGCCGGCGACGACCGGATCCGGCTCGTCGGCAACCCCGCCGCACACATCCCTGTCGGGCTGAACGAGGCGATCCGCGCCAGCCGCTACTCGACGATCATCCGCGTGGACGCCCATTCGGAGCTCTCGCCGGGCTATGCCGCCCGGGCGCTGCTCACGCTGCAGCGGACGGGGGCGGCGAACGTCGGCGGCGTCATGCGCGCCGACGGGCGGAGCCCGTTCCAGAAGGCCGTCGCTCGCCTGTACAACTCCCCCGTCGGGCTCGGCGGGGGCGCCTACCACAGCGGCAGCCACGAGGGCGAAGCGGAGTCCGCGTATCTCGGAGTCATCCGCCGGGATGTGCTCGACGAGGTCGGCCTCTTCGACGAGTCCGTCCGCCGCGGCGAGGACTGGGAGCTGAACCTGCGCATCCGCCAGGCCGGTCACCGTGTCTGGTTCGACCCCGCCCTGTCGGTCACCTACTGGCCCCGCGAGAGCTGGCTGCGACTGGCCCGGCAGTTCAACGCGACGGGCGCGTGGCGCGGCGAACTGGTGCGCCGGTTCGGCAGACGCAACGGCATCCGCTACTTCGCGCCCCCCGCGCTCGTGATCCTGATCACGATCGCACTGGCGGTCGCCGTGCTGCAGCTGACCGGCATCCTCACGGGTCTCGCGTCGACGATCGCATCCCTGGTGTATCTGCCGCTCGCCGCGTACGTCGTGCTGGTCCTGGCAGTCGCTCTCGCACCCGGCGGCGGCAGCATCCGTCAGCGACTGTGGACGCTGCTCGTACTCCCCACGATGCACGTGTCCTGGGGACTCGGCTTCCTCGGCGGTGTGCTGCGCGGCGCGCGAGACACCGTCGACGCGTCCCGCCTCGGCACGCGCAACACTCCGCTCCCCTGAGCGCCGCGTCGGGTCCCTGATCCCGTCGAGGAGTCAGCGGGTGACGAGCCCCTGGTCGAGGATGCGTGCGACCACGCGCTGAGCGGCATGGCCGTCGTCGCGCGTGTTGAACTGGGCCCGCCAGGCGGCGTAGCGGGAGGCGTAGGCGCCCTCATGTCCGGTGTCAGCGAGCGCCGCAGCGAGCTCCTCCTGCGTGTGCACCAGCGGTCCCGGCGCCCGGTCGGCGAGATCGAAGTAGAACCCGCGCAGCTCGCCGCGGTAGTGGGCGAGATCCGGCACCAGGAAGTACATCGGCTTGCCCGTGACGCTGAAGTCGAACATCACCGAGGAGTAGTCGGTGATCAGTCCGTCGGCCGCCAGCAGCAGCTGCGCCGTCTCGGGGTAGCCGGTGACGTCGATCACGCGTGCGCCCGCCCGGTCGCGCCCCGGCTTCAGGGTGCGTGAGTGCCCGCGTACGAGCACGACCGCGTCGGCCTGTCGCGCGAGCAGCTCCGGGTCCACGAAATCCACCATCTCGGCGCGGTCGTCGCGCCAGGTCGGGGCGTAGAGCAGCACGCGCTCATCGGCCCCGATGCCGAGGGCCGCGCGGATGGACGTCGCATCACCGGTGCGCAGCACGTCGTTGCGCGGATAGCCCTCTGTCCAGATCGGGCGGCCGAAGAACGCGTATGCCTTCTTGAGGATGCGAGCGGAGTAGGGGTTCTGCGCGAGCAGGACGTCCCACCGCCGCGCCTCCTTCACCACGGCCGCCATGCGGCGCGGATCGAACCCGGGTCGGTGCAGCGCCAGGCGCTTGAGCGGAGTGCCGTGCCAGGTCTGCAGCACCTTCTGCCCCGCTTTGCGGGCGAACCGGCGGCGCAGCCAGTCGTTGACGACCAGGAGTCGGGCCGCGGCCCGCGCACGCCACCATTCCGGGCTGCCCTCGACGACGGCGATGGCCCCATCCGGCACCGCGACGGAGAGGTCGGTCACGCTCCAGTAGCGGCGCACGCCCGGTGCCTGCACGGCGAGTTCCCGGTCGATCGCGCGCGGGTTGCACCCGACGCTCTGCCCGTAGAAGCTCTCGAAGAACACCGCGTTCTCGGTGCCGCCGGCCTGCGCGACATACCGCTCCTCGAGGGTCGACTGACCCAGAGCGCTCTCATACACCGGGTCCAGCGGCGGCGCGATCCGCACGATGTGTCCGTCGAGGTCGACGCGAAGGCCCGGCAGCAGCGTCGGCGCGATCGACAGTCCTTCGAGCGGGACATCGTCGATGCGGAGCTCGTACTCCCCCGCGGGCAGCGGCAGCTCCGCCCCGCCCCAGCGCGAGGCACGCAGCGCGAACGTCGCCTTCCACGTCTTGCCCCCGCCGGTGATCCTGGCGTCGACCCGTGCGCGGGAGCCGACCAGCTCGGCGTGCGCCGGACGCCCGCCTTCCCCGGCGATGATCAGCGTCTCCGCCTGGTCATCGATGCGGGCCGTTGTCATGCTGCTCCCTTCGGCGCAGGGATGCCCCGCGCACGGATTGCCTGATACACCCGCCGGGTGTTGCGTCCGTCGCGGTACGCGTGCATCTCCGCGCTGAGCGTAGCGGAACGCCGTGCCTTCGCGGTGAAGGCCGCTTCGTCGGTGAAGAGCCGTTCCAGCTGCGTGGCCAGTTCGTCCCAGTCGGTCGCGGCGTCGTCACCCGCGACGTCCTCGAATCTCCCGTAGAAGCCGCGTGTGCGCGCATATTCGGCGGCATCCGGCGCGAGGAACAGCACCGGCATCGCCAGCAGGCCGACGTCGAAGGCGAGCGACGAGTAGTCGGTGACCAGCACGTCGACGGCGGCGAGCGCCGGAGACACGTCAGGAAGGGCGCGCGAGCTCAGCGTCCGCACCCGCCGGCTCGGCAGGGGCGGCGAGTATGCTCCCTCGCCGAGGGGGTGGGAGCGGACCATCAGGACGGCGTTGCGCTCCTCGAGCAGACGGATGATGCGCACCCACTCTTCGGCGGTCGGCACCGCCGGGTCGGCCGCACCGTCACGCCAAGTGGGTGCGTACAGGACCACGCGGGCGGCATCGGGCAGGTCGCCGGCGGTGCGGACGAGCAGAGCGGATGCCGCCGCGCGGCGCTGCTCTTCGGATCCGGTCGAGAGCACGTCCACCCGCGGTTCACCGGTGACCACGATCCGTTCGTCGCCCAGCCCGAAGGCCGATTCCAGACGACCGCGGGAACGATGGGAAGCCGCCGGGAGCACGCGGATGCGCTGGGCGGCTGCCCGGTACAGCAGGGCGATCAGGCGTTGCAGCACCGCGTGACCGGGCACGCGTGGCACCTGGGTCGTCGCCGGCGAATCGAGGCCGATCCGCTTGAGCGGGATGCCGTGCCACAGCTGCACGACGAACGCACCGGCCACCCCGTAGCGGTTCACATCTCCCAGGCCGTGGGTCACGACGACGACCCCCGCCCGTGCCGTCTCCCACCAGCCGCGCAGGCTCGTCTTGCGCGCCGTGCGGATGCCGAGTGCCGCCGCATCCTGCTCCTCGCGTTCGGAGGAGGTGAGCCACAGCGTGTCGTGCCCCTCTTCGCTCGCGAGAGCGTGGAGGGCGAGCGCACCGTCGCCGATACCGGCGCCGCATCCGAAGACCCAGCGGTTGCCGCGCGGGACGAGGACCGTTCCTATGCGCCCCGCGGCATACACGGGGATCCGGAGCAGCTTGGCCGCATTGCCGGAGCCGAAAGAGAAGGACGCCACCCCGCGAGCCTATCGCGGGGGTGGCGTCCTTCCACTGAATATGGGTCCCTGAGCCCGTCGAAGACTCAGCCGGCGAGCGCGCCGAGCGTCACCTCGATCTCGTTCTCGCGGCCGTCGCGGACGTAGGTGACGGTCGCGGTGCTGCCTGCGGCGGCGGCCCGCACCTGCGCCGTGAGGTCGCTGGCGCTGGTGATCGGAACGCCGTTGAAGGCGGTGACGATGTCGTCGGCCTTCAGTCCGCCGGCTGCTGCCGCGCCTCCGCTCGTCACCTCGGCGATGAAGGCTCCCGCGACCTCTGCGCCCTCGACCGAAGCGGCATCCCGCACCGATGCTCCCAGCAGGCCGTGCGTGGCGGAGCCGTTCTCGATGATCTCCTTCGAGACGCGATCGGCGATGTTCGACGGGATCGAGAACCCGAGACCGATCGAGCCGGACTCCTCGGAGTTGCCGGAACTGGCGATGGCGACGTTGATACCGATGAGCTCGCCCTTGCTGTTGACCAGTGCGCCACCGGAGTTTCCGTGGTTGATCGCGGCGTCCGTCTGGATGACGGCGATCGAGATCGACTCGGAGGTCTGCTGCTGGCCGGAGCCGGGCAGGTCGAACTGGAAGGGCCCGCCCTCGCCCTGCTCTCCCGGTGCCTCCTCCTGCGGCGCGTCTTCGCCGGAGGAGTCGGGCAACGCGGACGATGCGATCTGGATACTGCGGTTCAGCGCGCTGATGATGCCCGTCGTCACGGAGTTGGACAGCCCCAGCGGAGCGCCGAGCGCGACAGCCGTGTCACCGACGTTGAGCTTCGACGAGTTGGCGAACTCGATGGGCGTGAGGTCCTTCGCGCCCTCGAGCTTGATCACGGCGAGGTCGTAGATCGGGTCCGTACCGACGACAGCGGCGTCGTAGATGCGTCCGTCCGATGTCGTGACGCGGATCGTGGGATCGGCCACGGCGCCGCCGAGAGTGACGACGTGGGTGTTGGTCAGCACGTAGCCGTCGTCGCTGATGATCACACCGGATCCACTGCCACCCTCGCCGGTGCCGGCCACCTCGATGGTGACGACCGAGGGCAACGCCTTCGCGGCGATCGCTGTCGTCTCGTTCACCGAACCGGGGTTGTTCACCGTGACCGTCTCCGGACCCGAGGCGACGCCGGCGGGCGGCGGGGTGCCGACTGCGCTCCAGATGGCGCCGCCGCCGAAGCCGGCGACTCCGCCGACGAGCGCTGCAGCCACCACGAGGGCTGCGACCTTCACGCCCGTCCGGGGCTTGTGGCCTGTCCCCTTGGCCGCGCCCGCGGCGCCCGGGGTGTCGCGTCCCTGAACGTCGATGAAGCCCACCGGTGCGGTGCCGCCCAGCGGCAGCGTCGGATTCGTCGCGCCCGACGGCGTCGGAAGCCCGAATGCCGCGCCGCCCGCCTGGTGGGGGTTCGAGGCGGGGGCCGCGGATGGCGCGGCCGACGTGAACGCCGACGGGACCTCATGTCCCTGTCCTGCGGCGACGGTATGCGCCTGACCGGGCGCAGGGCTCGCTGCGGGGTTCGCGGCAGCGTCTGCGGCCTGGGTGGGCGGCACAACGGGTGCCGTGTGGTCGTGGGTGTCGTCTTCGTTCATGGTGTGTGCTCCTTCAACAACGCCTCTTCAGAGTGCGCCCCGTATCTGTGCGTTTCGTATGCTCGGGGTGAGTTTCCGCTATGGCCTTAGCCTGTTCTTCATGAGTGACATTCCCGGTGCATGGCGACGCACCGCAGCAGGTGCCGGCCTGCTCTCGGCCGATGGCGTTGTCGCGCCCACCATCTTCGCAGAGATGTCAGCCGCTGCGGCGAGAACCGGCGCGATCAACCTGGGCCAGGGGTTTCCCGACGAGGACGGTCCCGCGGAGGTGCTGGACGCTGCGCGCGAGGCGATCTCCCGCGGCGCGAACCAGTATCCGCCGGGTCGGGGCATCCCGGACCTGCTCGCCGCGATCAGCGAGCACCAGCAGCGCTTCTACGGGCTGAATGTCGATCCCGAGCGCGAGGTCATCGTCACGGCAGGAGCCACCGAGGCGCTGGCCGCGACGCTCCTCGCTCTCATCGACGGCCCCGATGACGAGGTCGTCGTCTTCGAGCCGTATTACGACTCCTATGCGGCCGCCGTCGCCCTTGCCGGCGCACGGCTGCGCACGGTGCCACTGCGCGCTCCTGGCTTCCAGCCGGATCTCGGGGAGCTCGCGGCATCCGTCACCGACCGCACCCGGATCATCCTCGTGAACGACCCGCACAATCCCACCGGAGCCGTCTTCGCCGCGGATGTGCTGGCCGAAGTCGTACGCCTCGCGACCCTCCACGACGCGATCATCGTCACCGACGAGGTCTACGAGCACCTTGCCTTCCATGCACCGCACACGCCGATCGCGACGCTGCCGGGCGCCGCGGAACGCACGCTCACGATCTCGTCGGCCGGCAAGACGTTCAACACGACCGGCTGGAAGATCGGATGGGTGCACGGCCCCGCCGACCTCATCACCGCAGTGCTCACGGTGAAGCAGTACCTCACATACGTGAACGGCTCGCCGTTCCAGCCCGCGATCGCAGTGGGGCTCCGTCTGCCGGATTCCTACTTCGCGGACGCCGCATCCGCTCTCGCCCGCAAGCACGAGATCCTCGGGGCGGGGCTCCGGACAGCGGGATTCACGGTGCTCCCGCCGCAGGGCGGCTACTTCACCGTCGCCGACGCGACCCCGCTCGGAGGAGCGGACGCCGCCGCGTTCTGTCGCGCTCTCCCCGAGCGCGCCGGCGTCGTCGCGATCCCGCTCACCGCGTTCGTCTCCGCCGAGCGTCGTCCGGAGTACGACGGACTGGTGCGGTTCGCCGCATGCAAGCGGGTGGAGGTGCTCGAGGAGGCCGCGACGCGGCTGGCTGCCTTCGGGGCCTGATCCGGAGCGTGAAGGTCGTTCTGTCGGCTCGGAACTCGATCTGTCGGCTCGAAACACGGATCTGAGCCGACATTCGCGACTCTGCGCCGACACTCCGCTCGGTCAGCGCGGGGCGACCGTGTATCGCCGCAGACGGAGGGACGGGTTGACCGCGCGCACGCGATCGATCACGGCACGCTCCACGGGCGCGATGGCGATGCCGTCAGCGGTGCCGACCCCGGCGAGTACGACACCCTCCGGGTCGATGATCTGCGAGTGACCGACACCGATGGGAGTGGGGTGGTCGGCCGCGACGACGTAGGCCGTGTTCTCGATCGCCCTGGCGGCGAGCAGCGTGGTCCAGTGGTGCTCCTTGAGCGGGCCGCGTACCCACTCCGCGGGTACCACGAGCACATCGGCACCGGCATCCACCAGCGTGCGTGCCACTTCGGGGAACCGCAGGTCGTAGCAGGTCATCAGGCCGAAGCGCAGACCCCCGACATCGAACGTCGACGCCTCCCCCGGCTCGCCGGACTCGATCCAGTCCGACTCATGCTGCCCGAACGCGTCATACAGATGCTGCTTCCGGTATACCGCGAGGATGCCGTCACCGCGGACCGCCACCACCGCATTGCGCACGTGGTTCACGTCGGTTGCGCGTTCGACGAGACCCGCCACGATGACGACGGCGTACTCCGCAGCGAGCGCCGTCAGCGCCGTCACGAACTCGCCGCCCAACGGCTCCGCATTCTCTGCGAGGGTCGCATCCATCGGGTCGACGAAGTAGCTGGAGTACTCCGGGAACACCACCAGCTTCGCTCCGCGCGCGGCGGCCTCGGCCGTCATCCCCGCGATCCGCTCCAGGTTGTCCGCACGGGATGCGGTGGGTGCGAATTGGCACACGGCGACGGGCAGGGCGGATGTCTCGGACATGCCCCCATCCTCCCAGCATCTGCGTGCGTCGCGCCCTCATGGACGGCTTCGAGGACACGCCCGGGAGTGCCCGCTCGATTCGACGACCCTTCGAATCCGTGATAAGTTTTCTCTTGTGCCGCGGGGTGGAGCAGTTCGGTAGCTCGCCGGGCTCATAACCCGGAGGTCGCAGGTTCAAATCCTGTCCCCGCAACAAATGAAAGGCTCTTGATCAGGGATTCATCCTTGATCAAGAGCCTTTCGCTTTGGGTGACCTCCTGGAAAAAGCCGCAGTCGAGGCGTGAAAGCTGATCGCCTATGCTGTGAGTGCCGGAGCAACCAGTCCGATCGGTGACCTCGGGGGTAACCGGTCTCACGGGGGAGGAACCCGATGCCCGTCTTCATGGTGGAACGGCAGTTCGCCGAGCAACTCGAGGTCACTCCGGGCACGGCGGCCGTGATCAATCGCATCAACGACGAGGCGGGCGTTCGCTGGCTCAGATCGTTCCTCTCCGCGGACAAACGCAAGACCTTCTGTCTGTACGAGGCCGATGATGTCGAGTCGATCCGCGCCGCGGCGATCCGGGCCGGCATCCCCGCCGATGCGATCATCGAGGTGTCGGGGACGATCCTCCCCAACGCGTCATTCGACCCGTTCTGAGGCCGTGCGGGCGTCGCGGTGCACTCCCGCGTCTACAACAGGCCGTGATCGGCGGCGATCCGGGCGGCTCTGGTCCGGTTCGGCGCGTCGAGCTTGTCCAGGATGCTGCGGATGTGGTTGGCAGCGGTATTGGGACTGATGAACAGGCGATCGCCGATCTCGCGGTTCGACAGTCCCTCGGCGACCAGCCGCAGCACACCGAGCTCACGACTGGTCAGACCGTGCGGCAACGGCGGTGGCACGATGTCGGGCAGCGGTTCGGCATCGAGCTCTCGCAGAACACGGTGATGGCCGATGCGCTGCGCCAAGGCGCGTGCCTCGCCTGCAAGTCCGGCCGCAGACGGGCCTGCTGCGCCGTCGCGAGTCCGGCGTCGGTGCCGGCTCCAGGCAGCCAGCGTCTCCGCCTGGTGAGTCACTGCGCCCATCCTCCGATCCATGGCCAGTGCACGCTCGAAATGCTGGTCGGCGCTCGAACGCCCCAGCAGCGAGTCGAGCTCTCCGAGGTACCGGTCGGCGCTGCCGAACACGGCTGCGTTCGCTCCGGCCATCAGATTGGCGCCGCTGTATTCGGCGAGCAGGGGACGCAGTTGTGCGGCGGCCGACCGGTCGTCGAGCTTTACTGCGGCTTCGGCCGCGAAGGCGAGCAGCCCGGCCCACTGGGCACCTCCGCGTTGTTCGTCGATCCGCTCACACAGGCGCGTGAGCATTCTGGCCGCAGACTGAGACATCCCCAGCTCCGTGTAGAGGGCGAGCAGAGCGGGCGGCCAGTGGCTTTCGGGACGTTCGGCGCCCGTGATCTGCGCGCGGACGCTCTCAAGGCCGGAAGTCACCCTTCGCAACATGAACTGCTGCAGACCCCAGGGGCCCTCGGTGCCGCCGCCGAATTCATCTCGGAACTGTTCGTCCAGCCAGTCGACGATGCGCCATGCTCCGTCGAAGTCCCCGGAGGCGTACCGATGCGCGTATCGGGAGCATCCGGCCACGTAGCGGAAGAACGGCTGGCCGCGCGCGAGGGCGCGTTCGGTCAGATCGCGCTGGGCGCTGCTCCAGGCCGGCTCATCGCCCACGATGTAGGCGAGCTCACCCCGATGGAAGGCAGCGGGGCCCAGGAGATCGTCGTCGCCGAGACGCGCCCCGATCTCCTGGAGCTCGTGGGCTCGAGCCAGCAGTTCGGATGCACGATCGGGCGCCAGACTCTGCCATAGCGTTGTGGTCAGCGCGTGTGCGATGAGCCGTTCGTCGCCGATCGCCCGCGCGCGCAGGAGTGCATCTTCGCCGATCACGCGTGCTCGGCGAGCGTCGCCGGTGAATGAGTACGCGCGTCCCATGCTGGCGCGAGCGCGCACGTACAGCGGATCGTGATGATCGAGTGCAGCGGCGTGCAGCGCCTCGTCGAGCAGGTCGAGCGAACGCCGACCGTCCTCGGACGGCCGCCACGAGGCATCCTCGTGGCCGATCGCGGCGAGCAGCCGAACCCGTGGGCTCTCGTCCTCAGCGATCTCCTCATAGATCCGCCGAGCGGTCGCGAAGTCCCCGCCGTGCATGCGGCATCGGGCCGCCGATGTCATCAGTTGGGCACGTGTCGGCCCGTTGGGAGTGTGCAGTTGCGCCGCCCGTTCATACAGCTCCGCAGCCTCGCGATGCGCGAGACTGCGCTCGGCATGGCGAGCAGCCATGACGAGGAAGTGCACTGCCTTCCCCTCATGGCCGAGCACTCGGGCTTGGAAATAGTGATGTGCGAGATCGGCGACCACAGAAGGGTCGCGTTCGCCTCTCTGGGATTCGAGGACGGCGGCGACCTGCGCGTGCGCGCGAGCTCGCGCTGTCGCAGACATCTGGTCGAGTACGGCCTGGCGGGCGAGCGCGTGAGCGAACCGGACCTCCCCATCGCCGTGCGCGGAGATCAGCAGCCCGGCCCGGGTGCCGAAGTCGATTCCCGCAAGAACCGCTTCAGCGTCGAGATCGCACACCGTGAGGAGCACGGCGATGTCGACGCAGTCTCCGACGACCGCCGCGAACTCGACCACACGGGCAAGCTCCGGGTCGAACGCGGCCATCCGCAGCGCCAGCGAATCTCGCACCGACTGCGGAGTGTGGTCCGTCGAGGACCGCACCGCGCCCAGGCCGCCGCGCTTCTGCAGGTCGCGCCAGTATTCCTGGAGGAAGAAGGGATTCCCCCCCGTCAAGTGGCGGATCACAGGTGCGGTGGCCAGAGCATCCCCCGAGGGGACTCTGCCCTCCCGGACGAGGTATGCAGCGACCTCCTCGACGCTCAGCCCGTCCAGGTCGATCCGCCCGACACCGTCAAGGCGACCGAGGTCGGCCAGAGCATAGGTCACGGCGTCGTTCCGATCCGGAGCCGTCGTTCGGCGTGTGGCCAGGATCAGGAGTCGCTCTCCTGCGGTCGACTCGACCAGATGAGCCAGCATGGCCAGGGTCGGCTCCGCTGCCCAGTGCAGGTCTTCGAGCACGAGGACGGTCGGCCGCCTGTCCGCGACCGCCATGACCAAGCGGAGCACGGCGTCGAACAGCGCAGGACGAGAGTCGCCGCTGCCCGACAACGAGTCTCCGAGTTCGGGCCAGCGCCGCACCGCACTGTCGGTCAGGCGCACCAGCGGAGCGGCGAGCTTCGGGGGTATCTCCCGCAGCGCATCCGGTGCTGCGTGATCGAGGATCTCCTCGACGACGGCGACGAACGGCCGGTACGGGATGTCGAGATCGGCCCGGCATGCACCCCAGAGCACCGAGGCTCCCTGCGCCCGGAGCGCGGCCGCCATCTCGGCGACCAGCCGGGTCTTGCCCACACCGGGCTCCCCGCCGATGAATATGGCCTGGCGTCGGTCGTCCAGCGCCGCCGCCCACGCTGCATCGAGCCGCTCGACCTCGACCGAACGGCCGACGAAGGCCGTGCTCCCGACACCCCAGGGTGCCGAAGCGGGAATGCTGCCGAGCACACTCATCTTCACAGTGAATCACCGTCGTCACCACGCGTCTACGGCATGCTCCGCGGGTTCGGAACCGTCGTCGATAGTCAGTTCTGACCAGGCACCATCTCGTCTGAATCGGTCACATCTGGTCAGGCGGATCGCCCGGCCGCTCCGTAGCGTCGGGAGCACCTCCCATGCACAGCACAGAAAGCGAGAATCCGATGAGCGGCACACCGGCACTGAGCATCCTCGAGGCCGCCCGCGGCGACGTCATCACGGCGGAGTCGCCCGAGTACGACGAGGCGCGAGCCGTCTACAACGGCATGATCGATCGACGACCGTTCGCCATCGTCCGCGCCGTCGACGTCGCCGATGTCCGCATCGCGGTGAACGCCGCCCGTGAGAGCGGCCTGGACCTGGCCGTCCGCGGTGGCGGGCACAGCGTCCCCGGATTCGGCACGGTCGATTTCGGCATCGTGCTGGACCTCAGCGCGATGAAGGGTATCCGGATCGACCCGCAGAGGCGGGTAGGACGGGTGCAGGGCGGCTGCACCTGGGGCGACTTCGATCATGCGGCACACGCTTTCGGGCTCGCGACGACCGGTGGGATCATCTCCACCACGGGCGTGGCGGGACTGACCCTGGGCGGGGGCATCGGCTACCTGGCGCGGGCATACGGACTGTCCATCGACAACGTGCGTTCGGCGGACGTGGTGCTCGCCGACGGCACCTTCGTGACCGCCAGCGAGACCGAGCATGCCGACCTGTTCTGGGCGCTCCGGGGCGGCGGCGGCAACTTCGGCGTCGTGACCGAACTCGAGTTCGACCTGCATCCGGTGGACACCGTCTATGGCGGCCCGATGTTCTTCGAGCTCGAGGCGGCCGAAGAGTTGCTCCGAACCTACCGTGACTGGATCGCCGCGGCTCCCCGCGCTATGGGGGCGTTCCCGGCGTTCCAGATCGCACCGCCGCTGCCGTTCATCCCCGAGGATCGGGTCGGGGAGCCGTTCCTGTTGATCGTGACCTGTTTCAACGGTCCCGACGAGGAGGCGGAGGCTCTGCTGGCACAGTTGCGGGACGTTTCCGCTCCAGTCGCAGAGCATGTCGGCCGGATGCCGTACCCGGCGCTGAACTGCGCCTTCGACGGGCTGCTCCCGGCCGGGCTGCAGCACTATTGGAAGGCTGCCTTCCTGCCCGACCTCACCGATGATGCGATCATGGTGCATCTGGAGCATGGCGCCAAGGTGCCGGCTATGCAGTCGACGATGCACCTCTACTCCATCGACGGCGCGGTGCACGACATCGCCGTGGAGGCGACTGCGTTCTCTCATCGCGGCGTCAGCTTCTCTCCGGTGATCGCCGGGATGTGGCCGGATGCCGTCGACAACGAGGCGAACATCGCCTGGGTGCGCGGGTACCACGCCGCGCTCGAACCGCACACGTCCGAAGGCGGATACGTCAACTTCATGTCCGGCGACGATCAGAACCGCATCCGCGCCAACTACGGACCGAACTACGACCGGCTGACCCGGGTCAAGAAGGTTTACGACCCCGGCAACTTGTTCCACGTCAATCAGAACATCGCTCCGGCGATGTAGACCTCAGGCAGCAACTCCCCGGGCAGTGCTGCTCAGCCGGACCAGCGCCTCGAGCCCCGGCTCCCGATGCTCCCTGAGCCGAGCCTTGACCGCATCCAGTTCCGCACTCGCGCTGGATTCAGGGGGTACGCGTGCCGGGTTCAGCGCCACCTGGTTCGCCCACTCCGAGATGTCGGGTTCTGCTCCGAATGCTTGGGCGGACCGTGCTCCGAGAACCGTCATCTCCACCCACTCCGCCAGAGTGCTCGAATAGGGCGAGGGACGGCAGACCTGATTCTTCAGGTCGTCATCATCGCGAGTCGCCTCGACGTAGCCGACCATCGCAGCACCGAAACAAGGAAAACCCGTGCGGGTCGGCTGCGGCCTGATCGCATCGCGACCCCAGATGGGCACCGGCGACCGTCTGGGCAGCCCCGCGGCGGCGCAATGCACGACGACCGCGTCCTGCTGAATGGTTTCGATCCCGTCATCGAACAGCAATCGCCCCTGTTCGACTCGCCTCAGATACCCTCGGCGCACGACGTTCTCGACCATCCGTAGAAGTGCGAGTTCCCACGCGGCGAGCGTCGGGGTACGTGCCATCGTGGGCAATACCAATCGATCGATCCGGAGCATGATCTCGGCCTCCTCCAGTCGGAGGAACAGATCATCGAGTGACGTCGCCACCCGCGCCGCCTCCATCGTGTCGGCTGCCATGCCGAGCAGTACTACCGAGTCAGGCTGCACTTTGGCGCGATTGAGCATCCACGGGTCACGCGGGCGCACCCAGCAGATCGCGCCAGGATCGACGCCACGACTGAGCAACCACACGATCGCATCTGTTGCCGTCTTGCCTGAACCGACGATGACGTACTGACCCGGCACGTGATCCATCCGTGGAAGATCATTGACCGGAATGACCGTGGCGTCATCGGCGACCTGGAACGGCGGCGGTGACGTCGCGGGGACGTTTGAGGCCAGGTACGAGGCATCCACGATCCGACAGTGATCGGTCACAGCGAATCCGTCTCCTGCATCGCCGGTGGAGACCTGTCTGTCGCCGAGGTAAGCGCTGCCGCCGAAGAACTCGACCTTGCCCGACACGAGCATCCGGTCGGTGAGAACCGAGGCGTAATAGGTACAGATCTGATCGCGGTCGGCTCTCTCCTGCAGTCCGGCTTCCGGGCCCTCGACCTGCAACCGACCGTCGCCGAGCAGCGTGGACGCCACGCCATAGAACATCGAGGCCTGGTGGAGCCGGACGAAGGGATACGCATCGAGCCAGTGTCCGCCCGGCGCCTCCCGCCGATCGATGAGCGCCACACGCACGTCAGCGTGGTCGATCAGCGCGTCCGTGAACGCCATACCAGCAGCGCCGGCTCCCACCACGAGGTAGTCGACATCCAGAGTCCTGGGCATGTTCCCAGTGAAGCACTGGCATGGGGGCGCGTCCAGGGCATGCGAGACCCGCAGTACGCGAATGGGCGCCCCCGCAGGGACGCCCATCCGATCCGTCGACCGCCGGCTACTTCGCGGCGGCATCCAATTCGAGCAGCTTCTGCACGGCCGCAGTGAGGCGCTCGTCGGCCTCGGCGAACTTGGTGAGGTCGCCGGACTTCAGCGCCGACTCACGATCGAGGAGGGCCTGCTGAGCCGCGGCCAGTGCCTCCGCCTCGGCGTCGGTCGGCGCCGTCGGCACCTCGCCGGCATTCGGATCGGTGGGCTCCTCGGTCCCCGGCTCCGTGGGTTCGACCGTGTCGTCGCCGCCGTCGGCTCCGGCGTCGCCGCCGAACAGCTTGTCCAGTGCCGCGGTCAGGGTGTCCTCGAACGCGACCTCGTCGCCGAACGCGACGAGCACCTTCTGCAGGCGAGGCAGCTTCGTCCCCTCGGAGGACTGCACGTACACCGGCTGCACATAGAGCAGCCCGCCGCCGACCGGCAGGGTCAGCAGGTTGCCGTACCGCACTTCGGACTCGCCCTGCTGCAGCAGGTTGAGCTGCGGTACCACAGCTGTATCCGAGTTGTACGTGTTCTGCACCTGTCCTGGACCGGGCACCGTGGTGTCGGTGTCGATCTCGAGCATGCGCAGCTGTCCGTAGCCTTCGGCCTTCACACCGGCTTCGGCCCCGGCATCCGAGTCGACCGCGAGGTAGCCCATGAGGACGTCACGGTTGTCTCCTGTCCCCTGCGAGGAGGGGATGAAGGTCGAGAACATCGAGAAGCGCGGCGAATCCTGCCCGGGCATCTGCATCGTCAGGTAGTACGGCGGCTGCAGCTGCGATTTCTCGCGCGGGTCATTCGGCGTCTGCCAGCGGTTGTCCTGCTGGGCGAAGGAGCCGGCCTTGTCGATGTGGTAGGTGCCGAGGATGTCGCGCTGGATCTTGAACAGGTCGGTCGGGTACCGGACGTGGCTCATCAGATCGCCGGACATCTCGCTGATCGGCTCGACCGTCGCCGGGTAGATCTTCTGCCAGGTCTTGAGGATCGGGTCCTCGGCATCCCAGGCGTAGAGCGTCACCGACCCGTCATAGGCGTCGACCGTGGCCTTGACCGAGTTGCGGACGTAGTTGATCTCGTCGATCGCGAGCCTCGGCGTCGGGACGTTGGAGTCGGCGATCGCCTCCGAGAGGCTCACCTTCGTCGAATACGGGTACGTCGAGCTCGTCGTGTAGCCATCGACGATCCAGACGATCCGGCCGTCGACGACGCTCGGGTACGGGTCGCTGTCGAGTTCGAGGTACGGTGCCACCTTCTGCACGCGGGTCTTCGGGTCGCGGTCGTAGAGGATCTGCGACTCCTCGTTCACGAGGTTCGAGAACAGGATCTGCTCGGACTGGAACTTCAGCGCGTAGAGCAGCTTGGTGAAGGTATCGCCGATATGCGGCCCGCCCTCGCCCTCGAAGGTCGTCTTCGTCTCGCTGGAGCCGTCCTTACCGCGCGGGTAGTCGATCTCGACCGGCTCGGCGCCGCCCGGCGCTCCGACGATCGAGTACTCCGGCGAGGACTCGCCGAAGTAGACGCGCGGCTCGAACTTCTCATTCTCGGTGAGGAAGCCGGCCGAGGGGATGCCCCGCTCGAGGAAGACCGGCTCGCCGTCGGATGTGCGCTGGTTGCCCGCAGCCGCGACAAGGCCGTAACCATGCGTGTACACGGCAGCGATGTTGTTCCAGTTGCCGCTGTCCACGCCCTTCATGTCGAGATCGCGCACCGACACCACCGTGTCCTGCATGACGCCGTCGATCTCGTAGCGGTCGACGTCGAGCGTCTGCTGGAACTGGTAGTAGCCGCGGTACTGCTCGAGCTGTCGCACGGTCGGGCTGATCACCTTCGGGTCGACGATGCGGATGGATGCCGTGGTCGCGGCGTCCTCGCGCAACTGGCCAGCGGCAGCATCCGTCTCAGCCGTGAACGGCGTCGTCTCAAGGTTGGCGACGCCGTAGGCCTCCTTCGTGCCGTCGATGTTGCGCTGGTAGAACTCGGCCTGGAGAGAGTTCTGGTTCGGGCCCACCTGGAAGGTGTCGACCGCCCACGGGTAGCCGACGCCGACGACCAGAGACGCCACGATGAGCAGCGCGGTCGCCGCCAGCGGGAACCGCCAGCGGCCGATGATCGCGGTGACGAAGAACAGCACGGCGACGAGGGCGGCGAGGATCGCCAAGATCGCCAGACCGGGGATGGTCGCGTTCGCACCGGTGTAGGCGGCGCCGGTGATGCGGTCGTCCTCAGCGACGAGCGTGAGGTAGCGGTCGAGCCACAGGCTCACGGCCTGCACCAGCAGGTAGAGACCGGCGAGCACCGCGAGCTGGATGCGTGCCGCCTTCGAGATGCGCAATTCACCCTGGCCGATGCGCACCGAGCCGTAGAGGTACGACACCAGCGCGGTCACGAGAAGGCAGAGCAGCAGCACGGCCGAGACGAACGCGAGCAGGATCGAATAGAACGGCATCGCGAACATGTAGAAGCCGGTGTCCAGCCCGAACTGCGGGTCGACCGCATCGGTGGCGACGCCGTTCGCCCACAGCCACACGGTCTTCCACTGCGCTGCGGCGGAGAATCCGGCGAACAGGCCGAAGAAGATCGGCATGCCCCACATGGCGAGGCGCCGCAGCGGTTCGATGACCTCCTGGTATCGGTCGAGCTGCGAACTCAGGCGCACGTACACCGGTCGCAACCGATAGGCGAGCTGGATCGTCAGGAACAGGGGCACAGCCATTCCGAGGAAGCCCGCCGTGAACATCGACAGCGGTGGCGATCCACTGCGTGGTCAGCACCTTCGCGAAACCGACCTGGTCGAACCAGAGGAACTCGGTGTAAAGCGAGGCGAAGACGAAGAACGCAGCGATGACTGCGGCGATGATCACCACCGAGATGGTGAAGATTCGTCGGGACGTTCGGGGCGTGGCCGGATTCGGCGCGGAGGTCGTGGTCACCGTCCCATCCTAGGCACGCCTCACTATGGGCGGGCTGTCATCCCGGTCACGGCGTGGTCACGGCGCCTCGCAGGTGGGCAATGATTCCACGTCACCGTCGCCGGCGATCACCGCCAGCGCCTCGAGAGAATCGTCGAGTGTCGCCGTGCGGATCACCTGCAGCCCGCTGGGCACGTGGCCGACGATGTCCGCACAGTTGGCCTCGGGAGCGAGGAAATACTCGGCCCCCGCGTCGCGCGCGCCGTAGAGCTTCTGTCGGATGCCGCCGATCGGGCCGACCGTGCCGTCGGCCTCGATGGTCCCGGTGCCGGCGATGTCCTCTCCCCCGTTGAGCTCGCCGGGGGTCAATGTGTCGATGATGCCGAGGGCGAACATCATGCCGGCGCTGGGACCGCCGACGTTGTCGAGCTGGATGGCGACGTCGAACGGGAACTCGTATTCCGTCTTCAGCGAGATTCCGATAAGCCACATCGTGTTCTCGCCTTCGGTGCGCTTCTGCGGGGTGAGGGAGACCGCCTGCTCCTCCCCGCCGCGGAGCACCGTGAGCTCGACAGGCTCGCCCTCCGCATCCTGGATCGCCTGTCGCAGCACCTTGGCTGAGGTGACCGACTCCCCGCCGATCGCGGTGATCACGTCATCCGGCTCGAGCACCCCGTCGGCGGGGGTGCCCTCCACCGCTTCGACGACGTGCACGCTCGCACCCGTGTCGTAGCCGAGCTCGCTCAGCGCCGCGGCCGTCGCCTCGTGCTGGGAGTCGACCATCAGCACAGCGTTGTGCTCGTCGCGCTGCTCACTGCTGACGCCCTCGGGGAACACCGAGTCCAGCGGCACGACGGCGCGCGAGGAGTCGGTCCAGGCCAGAGCCAGTTCGAACCAGCTGGGGGTGCGCTCACGGTTGCCGATGACCTGCACCGTCGTCAGGTCGAGGGTCCCCGCGGTCTCGAAGGTCTCCGCACCGTCGATCCGGATGAGCGGGACCTGCTCGCCGTCCTTGCCCGCGGCGGTGCCGAGGGTGTCGTACACGGGCCCTGGGCGCTGGATCACGTAGGGCGTGGGCAGGAAGGTCAGCACGACCAGCGCGACGAGCGCGACGATCAACGCCCAGACACCCAGTCCGGGCTTCGCGGACCGGAATCTGTCCACAGTGATCCTCCGTCGTTCGCGGGCGGCGTACAGCGATCTGCCCGCGTCGGGGTCACGTGCAGAAACCTGCAACTAGCGTAGATGCCACGGCTATCGGCGTGCTGAGAGGGCGAGCGACATGGCAGACAACGACCCCACCCCCGAGGACTTCCAGGAGTTCCTCAGACGGATGCTGTCCGGCCAGGGTGCCGGCGACATCGACCCGGAGGCATTGCAGGGCGCCTTCGCCGGCATGGAGGGCCTGCAACTCGACCCGGCGATGATGTCGACGATCATGTCGCAGCTGCAGGGGGCCTTCGGCGGCGACGCGTGGGAGAACGCGCTGCGTCAGGCTCTGCACATCGCGAATCGCGACGGCCAGGGCGTCACCGACGGCTCGCGCACCTCGCTCGTCGACGCGTTCGCGCTGGCGAACCTGTGGCTCGGCGAGGCGACGACGATATCGGAACTCGCGGAGGCGCCGAAGGCGATGACCCGCGGGGAGTGGGTCGAGGCGACGCTGCCTGTGTGGAAGGAGATCGCCGACCCGGTGTCGACGAGCATCGCCGACGCCCTCACCACCGCTCTCGACACGCAGGTGCCCGACGAGATGCGCGGTCTCGTGCAGGGGGCGGGCAAGCTCATGCGGGGTCTCGGCGGCTCGGTGTTCGCCGCCCAGTTCGGCCAGGTGCTCGGTAACCTGTCGCTCGAGGTCGTCTCCGGAGGCGACGTCGGCATTCCGGTGCTGCCCGCCGGCACCGCCGCGGTGATCCCGCAGAATCTCACCGCTTTCGGCGAGGGGCTCGAGATCCCCGACGACCAGATCGCGCTGTATCTCGCGACGCGGGAGCTCGCCCACGCACGCCTGTACCGCCACGCGAAATGGCTCCACCTGCACGTCATGGCTCAGATCACCGATTTCGCTCGCGGTGTCACCGTCGACGTCGACGCACTGGAAGACGTCGCCAGCCGCCTCGACCCTTCGAATCCCGAGGAACTGCGCGCCGCGATCGAGGGCGGCGCGCTGCTGCCCACGCAGACCGAGGCGCAACGTGAGGCGCTGACCAGGCTGGAGAATCTCGTCGCGACCATCGACGGATGGGTCGACGTGGTCACAGCCCAGGCGACCTCGCGTCTTCCCGACGGCGCCCGCCTCGCCGAGGCTGCTCGTCGCCGTCGCGCTGTCGGCGGCCCGGCCGAGGATGCCCTCGGTGCACTGGTCGGGCTGAAGCTGCGGCCGCGACGGATGCGCGAGGCGGTCGCCATGTGGCAGGCCGTGACGGATGCCGTCGGCACGGCGGCTCGTGACTCGCTCTGGGACTACCCCGATCTCATGCCCACGGCCGAGGACATCGACGACCCCAGCGCGCTGGTGGCCCGGCTGCAGGCGGTCGCCCGCGGTGAGGAGCCGGCAGCCGACGAGTTCGACGAGGCACTCGCGCGTCTGCTCGATGGCGATGACTTCACCGGCGATACGGATGCGGAACCGGGATCGGCGGGCACCGCGGATTCGGGAGGCCCGGGCGAGGACACGGACACGTCGGAGGACGACGGCAGCGGGGGCGAAAGGCCCGTCTGAACAGGAGTCTCCACTCCTCCTCCCCAGAGCGCGAACGCCGGGAAGTTGTCCACGGATGGCCCTTCTGCCCGCTGCGCCTTCTCGGAAGTCGTGAGAATCGGGGCATGTCCCCGCTCACCCCGAAGACGACCACCCGGCTCGACCCGGCGACTCCGTTGCTCTGGCGCGACGAGCGGACGCTGCAACTCGGGCTCGACGGGAACGTGCGCATCGAGGTGGTCGGCGTCTGGGTCGAGGCGCTGCTCGCGCGGATGTGCGCCGGGTTCCAGCGCCGCGCCTTCGACGTGATCGCGCACGCGGCCGGGGCGCCCCGGGACGAGGCACGCATGCTGCTGCGACGTCTGCAGCCGCTCCTCATCGACGATCCCGCGACGCCGCCTGAGGTCTGGGTGGAGGGCATCAACATCACCGACGCCCGCTGCGACCACCGGATGCGCGATGCTCTCGCCGACGAGGGGCTGTCGCTCGGGGTACGCGGCGATCCGGGTTCCGTCGGCGTGATCCTCGTGCAGGGTGCCGCGGCCGCGCTCCAGCTCGCTCCGTACCTGAGCGCAGACATCCCGCACCTGCCGGTGTCGTTCGAGAGGGGCCGGGTGACCGTCGGACCGCTCGTGCTCCCCGGCGTCACGCCGTGCCTGTCGTGCCGCGACGGCCATGAGCGCGATCGCGATCCGGCCTGGCCCCGACTGCACGCCCAGTTGATCGGCCGCGATTGCGGCCCGATCGCCGCCGTGCACGTCGCGCAGGCCGCAGCTCTCGTCTCCCGCATCCTGTCGTCGCCCGAGGGCGACGCGTCACCGACTGCTCAGTTCACTGCGGACGGCGCCCGCGAGTGGCGCTCGGTGACGTTTCACGCAGAATGCCGGTGCCGCGAGCGGTCGTTCCCATCTCGGCGAGAAAACGCGACGGCGCCCTCTCCCCTCGTCCTGCCGCTCGCGACCACGACAGCGACAGCGTTCGCGCGGCCCGCGTGACCCCGACATAGGCGAGACGCCGCTCTTCGTCGACGGCCTCGAACGTCGTCGCGTAGGAGATCGGCAGCGCGCCCTCCGCCCATCCGGCGAGGTGCACGTGCAGCCACTCGAGCCCCTTCGCGGCGTGCAGCGTCGACAGCGTCACCGTGCGCATCGTGGGCTCATGCTGATCCTTGGCCCTCGCCATCAGGGCGTCGCTGAAGGAGCGCAGATTCGCGTCGGGACCCGCCTCCTCCGCCAGCCGGAGGATCGCTCGGCGCGCCTCCCAGCCGTCGCGCTGTGCCCCTCCGGCGGCCGGCGGCTCCTCGGTGAGGCCGAGTTCGCGGAGCACCTTCTCGACGTTCCCGAGGAAGTCCCGCTCGGTCGGCGCGACCGCTGCTCCTCGGAGCGCGAGGATGGCCTGCCGCACTTCGGGCATCGCGAAGAACCGCGTTCCGCCGAGGACCGTCGTCGGAATGCCCGCCGCCCCCAGCGCCTGCTGCAGGGCTGCGGACTGGGCGTGCGCCCGGTAGAGCACTGCGATGTCCGCCGGTGATGCACCACCGGCGATCCTCGCGGCGATCGCCGCAGCGACTCCGGCGGCTTCCTCCGTCTCGGTGTCGTAGGCCGTGACCGTCGGAGCGTCGGCAGTGAACGAGTCCCGAGCCGGGACGAGTTCCAAAGCTCCGGGGCGTCCGCGCATCAGCGCATTCGCTGCCGTGAGGATCGGCGGCTGCGAACGATAGTTGGTCTCCAGGCGCACCACGGTCGCGTCCGGATATCGCCGGCCGAACTCCAGCAGGAAGCGCTGCTCGGCGCCGGCGAAGGAGTAGATCGTCTGGCTCGCGTCTCCCACCACGCAGAGGTCGCGCCGGCCCCCCAGCCACAGCTCCAGCAGCCGGTTCTGCAACGGCGACACGTCCTGATACTCGTCGACGGTGAAGTGGCGATACTGCTCGTGGACGGATGCCGCGACGCGCGGCTCTGCCTCCAGCATCCCTGCGCACGCCAGCAGCACGTCCTCGAAGTCGAGCTGGCGTCGCTCGTCCTTCAGCACCTCGTATGCGCGCTGCAACTCCGCCAGCTGAGTCGCGTCCACGCCGTTCACGGTGCGCCCGAGTGCCGCATGCTGCTCGATGGAGAGCATCGAGACCTTGCGCCACTCGATCTCCGAGGCGATGTCCCGGAGTGTGGCGGTGTTGGGTCGCATCCGGAGGCCGTCGGCCGCCTGGCCGAGCAGCCGCACCTTGTTGTCGATGATCGACGGGGCCGGTGAACCCGCCAGGGTCGGCCAGAAGAAGTTGAGCTGCGCGAGCGCGGTCGCGTGGAACGTGCGGGCGGCGACGCCCTCGACCCCGAGTGCGCGCAGTCGGCCTCGGAGCTCGCCGGCGGCCTTCGCCGTGAACGTGACCGCCATCACGCGAGACGGCGAGTACGTGCCGGTGTCGACGCCGTGCGCGATCCGGTGCGTGATCACACGGGTCTTCCCGGTTCCGGCTCCGGCGAGAACGGCGACGGGACCGCGCAACACGGATGCGGCTTCGCGTTGCCGTTCATCGAGAGCTGCCAGCGCTCCGCCGACGGCTTCGGGAACGCTCACGTCCGATCCTCGTACCAGTCGCGGATCAGCGCCCTGGCGATCGAGGCGGAACCAGGCAGCCCGACCGGTCCCCCGCCCTCGAGCGCGGTGCCGATCTCCGCCCGCGTGAACCAGCGGACGTCGATGATCTCCTCGCCGTCCGCGCGCGCGACCGACTCGTCCTCGACGACCGCACGGAAACCGATCATGAGCGAACGCGGATACGGCCACGCCTGCGAGGAGATGTAGCGGATCGCGCTGAGGCGCACACCCGCCTCCTCTTCGATCTCCCGGTGCACGACCTGCTCCAGGGACTCTCCGGCCTCCGCGAACCCTGCGAAGCAGGAGTACATGCGGCCGCCCCAGTTCGCGTTGGCTCCGAGCAGCAGCTTGTCGCCATCCACGCTCTCGACGGCGACGATCACGGCCGGATCGGTGCGCGGGAAATGCTCCCGGCCACAGGATCGGCACCGACGAGACCAGCCGGCCTGGATCACGTCAGCGGTGCCTCCGCAGGCGGGGCAGAACGGCGCATCCCGCAGCCACCCGGCGAGCGCGACCGCTTCGACCAGGAGTTCGGCGTCAACCGCATGCAGACGTCCGGTGATGTCCCGCAGTCCCAGCCAGGTCTCCTCGGGCGCGGCGTCGATCGTTCCGGTGTCGTCGGCGGTGGCGGCGAGCAGCACCGCTGCTCCGGCAGCGTCGCGGCCGAGAAGGGCCCAGATGGCGTCTTCGACCTCGGCCGGCGCCACCAGCACGAGAGTGCTCACCAAGGCTTCTCGAGGAACAGGGCCGGCCGAAGAGGCGTCCGGAAGCGCCACACGAACTCGGCCGTCGCGCACCACGAGGACTCGCGTTGTCGCGTGCGCGCGCAGACGATCGATGACGTCGGGCTCGGTGCGGATCTCGGCCGCACGGTCGAGGGTCGGACCCTGGATGATCATCGACTCCCTCTCTCACGGGCGTGGCGAGGGCGGGACCGCCCCTGCACCGACCTACCCTGGGGGCATGGCACGCTCTCCTTTCACTCTAGCCGCGGCGGTGACGGCCGCATTGCCCGGGGCGGACGTGACGGGTGCACGCCCGCTGACCGCCGACGGCGACGCCCGTTTCGACTCCGCCGTCGTCACGCTCAGCGACCGCCGCGAACTCGCGATCCGCGTGGCTGACGACGACGAGACCGCGCGCGAGCTCGCCGCGGAGGCGATCGCGCTGCGCGCCCTGACCGCCGGCGCCCGCGCCATGCTGCCCTTCCGTGCACCGGAATACATCGGCGAGACGCGCCTCGGTGACGGCCGCGCGCTCGTCACCGAATTGCTTCCGGGATTCCAGATCGAAGCCCCGCAGGTTCCCGGCGGGCCAGGTGCGGCCGAGTCGATGGGCGCCGCGATCGCCGCCGTCCACGGGATGCCCGTCTCGGTCGTCCGCGGCGCCGGCCTCTCCACGCGGTCCGCGGAGGAAGGCCGCGACGAAGTGCGCCGGCTGGTGGACACCGCGGCCGCGACCGGCCGGGTGCCCGCGAGGCTCACGGTGCGCTGGCGAGAGGCCGTCGCCGACGACGATCTGTGGCGGTTCGAGGCCACGGTCGTGCTCGGTGGATTGCAATCCACATCGTTCCTGTTCGAGGACGACCCTGAACTCGGCCCGCAGGTCACCGGACTGGTCGGCTGGCACGGGCTGTCGGTCGGGGATCCGGCCGTCGATCTGGCGTGGCTCTCGGCCGCGCCGGAAGCGGCCGCCGATGTGCACGCCTCGTATGCGCGCGCCGCGGGGCGCGTGCCCGATTCTTCGCTCGAGGTGAGGGCGCGCCTGCTCGCCGAGCTGGAGTTCGCGCGCTGGCTCGCCCATGGAGACTCGCTGCGCCGCGCCGACATCGTCGATGATGCGGCCGCCCTCCTGGAGGCCCTCGCCGCAGGTCTCCGCGACGACGACAGAAGTGTGATCGCCGCACGGAGCGAGGGTGTGGACTCGGCGCTCGACGCGCTCGACCGCGTCCCCGCTGCGGCGGCCGTCGCCGTCGACACCTCGATGCAGACCGACGCCTACAACCCCGACGACCTCTGGCACGACCCGGATGCGACGGGTTCCATCCCTCCTCTCGACGGATCCCCTTCGACCGAGGACGCATCGGATGCGCCCGCTGATCGGACAGCTGAGACGCCGAACGTCGAAACCGAGGATCTGTCGGACGTCATCGATTCAGGACTGTTCCGGATGGAGGATGTCGATCAGGCAGCTCCTGAGCGCGACGACCACGATCGCTCCACGGCCGCCGGCGACTCGGACGAAGCTCAGCGGGCCGCGCGGGCCGCACTCCAGCGCTGGAAGAGCTCCGCCTCCGAGTAGATCCGGTCCCCGCGGATGACGAGATCGTCGGCCACGTAGTACAGCGCGACGTCGATCTCGTCCAGCGGCACGCCGAACCGGCGGTGGTAGGCCAGGCGATAGAGGGCGAGCTGGAGCATCCGCTCCTCCCGCTCCTCGTCGGTGCGCGGCGCCTTGCCGGTCTTCCAGTCCACGATCTCGATCCGACCGCCGCGGTCATCACGGCGATAGACGGCGTCGAGCTTGCAGATGACGATGTGCCTCTCGTCGCTCACGCCTGTGCCCCCGAGCGCGAAGTCGATCTCGATCTCGACCGCGATCGGCTGCAGCGCACCCCACTCGCTGCGTTCGAAGGTGTCGCGCAACCCCGCCAGGGCCGCTTCGTCGGCCCTGGCGACATCGTCGAGCCGCGCCTCGTCGTCATCGATCTCCCACAGGCCGTCGTCGAGCGAGGAGTCGGCGCCGACGAGGCCCGAGCGGTGCTCCACCCAGGAGTGGAACAGGGTTCCGATCCGGGTCTGCGTGTACGGGCGCTCCGGCATCGGCCGGGCGATCGTACGGGCGGTCCCGGCGAAGTCGCCGATGTAGTCCTTGAATCGCGACGCCGGAACACGTGTCGGCACATGGGCGATGACCCCGCGCTGCCGTTCGGCGCGCTCCGCGAGAAGGCGCTCGAGTTCGCGCGTCGCCTGCGGTGGCGTGGTGGATGCCATCGCCGCTCGCACCTCCTCGGCTGCACGTGACACGACGCCCCTTCGCCCGCCGAGGGGATCCCGGGGCCAGGACGTGGTGCGTGAGGCTCCCTCGTACGGGTTCTCGTCGGGGTCGACGTCGCCGATGGCGTCGAGTCCGCGGATCTCGATGGCCTCCAGGAGGTAGGGGCTGGGCGTGCGCGGCTTCTTCTGTCCCGCCCAGTGCGCCCCGCTGAGCAACAAATGGGTGCGGGCCCTGGTGACGGCCACGTAGGCAAGCCGCCGCTCCTCCTGCTGCTGGTAGTCGCGGTACTCGGATTTGAACCGCTCGAGAGCGCCACCGAACGGATAGGCCTTCGTCCGCCCGCTGCCCAGAGCATCGAGCGCGGCCTTGTGGCGCTTCTTCGAATCGTCGCCAGCCGCGGCCATCTCCGCCGCCGGATCCCAGGAGAACACGGGCAGGGCCGTGCGGTCGCCGCGGAGCGCGAACGGAAGCATCCCGAAGCCGAACCAGCCGGCCGTCTCCTTCGGTGTGCCGGGCAGTTCGTCGTCGACCAGGCGGACCACGGCCACGGCATCCCACTCCAGGCCCTTCGAACCGTGGATCGTGAGCAGTTGCACGACCCCGGGTTCCGGCGGCTCCGTCCGCGGCATCAGCTCGTCCGTGCGCTCGGCCTTGTCGAGCCAGGCCAGCAGGCTTCCGATCGTGCCGCGCTCGTCGGCCGTGAGGAAGGCGCGCACCTCATCGGTGAAGGCACGCAGCTGCGTCGACGCCGTGCGCGCCGGTCCCCTGGTCTCGTTCGTCGCCAGTTCGATGTCGAGACGCAGCTCGGTCTCGATCAGGCGGATCAGCTCGGGGATGGGCTGCGTGGACGCCCGGCGCAGCCGCTCCAGCATCTCTCCCGCCTCGCGCAGGCGCGCACGCCCGGCCGGAGTGATCGCATCGAGCATCCGGTAGCCGTCGGCGACGCCGCGCACGAAATCGACGGCGTCGACGATCGACACGGCCTCGTCCGCGCCCTGCGAGGAGCGCAGCCGCGCCTGCACCTCGTCGGAGAGCGGGGTGAGTGAGCCGTCACGCTTGGCGAGAGTCGTCGCGAGGTCGTACAGCGCCGCCATGTCGGCGACACCGACGGCGAAGCGCGGTCCGACGAGCAGGCGGATCAGCGCGGATCCGGCGGTCGGGTCATGGATCACCCGCAGAGCGGAGACGACGTCGACGACCTCGGGCGTCGACAGGAGTCCGCCCAGTCCCAGGATGCGATGCGGGATGCCACGGCGACCGAGGGCGGAGGCGAATGTCTGCATGTGCTTCTTGGACCGGAACAGGATGGCGCCGCTCGATGCGCCGTCCGCCGTGTCACGGCGATCGGCGAACCAGGCCGCGACCTCGTCGGCTTCGTCCTCCACCGTGAGCGCGAAGCGCACGTCCACGGCGCCCTCTCCGGCTCCGGGCCGCGGTTCCAGCTCGGGCACGCTGAGTTCGGCCCGCTGCAGCGGCAGCAGCACGCGATTGGCGACGTCGAGGATGCTGCGGTCGTTGCGCCAGCTCGTCATCAGGCTGTAGTTCGCCGCCGGCTGCGCGCGGGCGAACTCGCGGCCGAAGGCGTAGAGATTGTCGGCGCTGGCACCGCGCCATCCGTAGATCGACTGGTGCGGGTCGCCGACTGCCATCACCGCCGTGTCGTGGAAAAGTGCGGCGAGGAACCGCGTCTGGATGACCGAGGTGTCCTGGTACTCGTCCAGCAGCACCACCCGGTACTGCTCCCGCAGCGCTTCGCGCACATCGGCCGAGCCCTCGACGATGTCGAAGGCGCCGCTGACCTGGTCTGCGAAGTCGAGCACGCCACGACGGGACTTCTCGGCGACGTACTCGGCGACGAGCCGGGTGAGGACCGGCATGTTCTCCAGGTTCGCCGCCGCAGTCTCCACGATCGCTCGCTCACGGTACGGCCCGAACGCCTCGGCCTGAGCGCTGGCGATCCTCTCGATGTCCGCGATGTCGACCCGATGGTCGAGGGCGTCGCCGGCGAGGCGCTGCACCGCATCGATCACCCCGGAGGGCGAACGCTCGATCTCCTCCAGGTCGGGGTCCTGCGAGCGGTGCACGACCGTGCGGGCGAGCAGCCACGATGCGGACTGACTGAGCATCGCGACATCCGGGTCGCGGCCGATCCGCGCCGCGTGCTCGCGCACCAGCGAGTCGGCGAACGCGTTGTAGGTCGACACCCGCGGGCGGATCATGATCTCCTCCGCAGGACGCGGAGCCGACGGGTCCCAGCCGGTGCCGAAGCGCACGGCGAGCTCGTCGAGGACCGTCGAGCGCACCAGCTCGCGCTGACGACCGGCGGATGCCGCCTCGACCCGCTCCAGCGCGCCGCTGCGCACGATCTCGGCGAGATGCGGAAGCAGACCGCGCCGCCCGTACTCGTCGACCAGCGCGAGGCGCGCCCCGATGCGCTCGGCGAGCTCGCCGGCCGCCTTGCGTGTGAAGGTCAGCCCCAGGACCTCGTCGCGGCGGACATGGCCGTTCGCGACGAGCCAGACCACCCGCCCCGACATCGTCTCCGTCTTGCCCGATCCGGCGCCGGCGACCACCAGCGCGGGGCCGGGCGGCGCTTCGATGACGCGCTGCTGGGCGGCCGTGGGCGGCGGCTGGCCGAGAGCCGCGGCGATCTCGGTGGCGGTGAGCGTCGAGCGCACCCGTCCAGACGGTCACGAACTCACCGCCTCGACGGTGTGGATGCGGCACGGCTTGACGTACACCTGGGTGTCTTCGCAGTGCGCCTCGACCTGGGCGGTGAAGCTGCTCGCGGCCATGCCTCTGCCCGCGTCGGCCACCCGGCGGAGGAACGCCGCACGCTGCTCGTTGCCGAGCGTGTGCTGATGCGCCACCCGGTAGTCGCTCTTGCCGACGGTCTTCGACACGATCACGAGGCGCGCCCCGACCAGCGCGTCGGCGTTGGCGCCGTCGACGAGCCCCTCCTGCACGGCCACCTGGTAGGCCGCGAGCTGCGCGTGCTCGAGGACGGCCGACTCCGTGTCCGGCTCGTACTTCCCGCTCTTCAGGTCGACCACCACGACACGCTCTCCGCCTGCGCCGTCCGACATCTCCGTCCAGCGCTGCCCGCGCGCGGGGCGGTGCTCGCCGGCGCCCGCGGAATAGACCTCGACCCGGTCGATCACGCCGCTCACGAGCGCCCGCCCCGCCGGAGCCGCGCCCTCCGCGGGGGCGATGACCACGTCGTCGACGTCGTCGGACAGCCCGACCGCGAAGCGGAACGCCGCTTCCGATCCGACCACACGTCCGCCGTCGCGGGACACCTCGCTCAGGTACGCCTGCATCCGGTCGACGTAGAGGTCGGCGCGGCGTCTCTCCTTGCGCCCGATCCAGGCGGTCTCGAAGTCGAGTTCGGGCCATCGTTCGGCGACGATCTCGCGCAGTCTGCTCGATCCCGCCCTCTGGCACGCGTTCCATCGCGGCGTGCAGGATCGTGCCGATGCCCGCCGACGGCGCCACCACCGTGTCACCGCCGAGCGCCGACACCACCCAGCCCAGGCCGCACTCCTCGTATGCCTCCAGTCGCGACGGGGAGACGCGGACGCCGGCGTTGTCGAGGTCGCGCAGCGGCGCGGTGCTGGACGGCTCGCGCACCCCGTACCAGCTGGACGGGTCGGCGCCGGGCACACCCGCCTCGGCGAGCAACCGCAACTGGCCGGCTGCCTCGGCACGGGCGTGCGCGTCGTCGGAGCTGGTGAGCGTGCGCCGGTGCCGGGCGACGAGGCCGCGGAGCGTGAGCGGGTAGGCCATGCGGTCACCTGCATCGGGGCGGGGCTCCGGGAGGAAGCCGAACAGGGCGCTCGGCGACGAATCGTCGTCGTCGACAGCGGTGACGAGCAGCAGTCGACGAGCCCGGGAGAGGGCGCGCACGAACAGGCGCAGCTCGTCGTGCAGCACAGTGCGGCGCCGGCCTTGCGTGTCGGGCTCATCCAGCGGATGGCCACTTCGGGCCGCCGCGATCGTGTCGGCGAGACGCCAGGTGTCGAGCATCCCGCCGCGCAGGCGCACATTGGGCCAGACGCCGTCTTGGACACCGGCGATGACGACGGCGTCGAACTCGGTGCCGAGAGCCGTGGCGGGTGTCAGCAGCGTCACCGTTCCCGGGCGCTCAGGGGATGAGAGCGTGTCTTCCGGCACCTCGCTGTCGAGGATGTCGGAGATGAATCGCGCAGGTCCCCCCTCTTGCACGCGCTCCACGGAGCGCTTGGCGGCGTCGAACAGGGCGACGAGCGCATCGAGCCGCCGTCCGGCCTCGGCGCCACCCGGTGCGTCGGATGCCTCCCGCCAGGCCTCGTCGAGGCGTCGTCCGCCCGGCGCCCTGGCTGCGTCCCACACCCGCCAGAGCAGCTCGTGGATGGTCTCCCCCAGTGCTGCGGCATCGGAGACGTTCTGCAGCAGCGAACCGAATCGCGCGGCGGTGCGCGCCTCCGGCGTGTCCAGCAGGTCGAGGGTCGCCGGTTCAGCCAGCGCCAGGCGCAGCAGCTCGCGCGCCGGTGCCGAGCCGCCGTTCTCCAGCTCGCGATGCCGGAGTCCCGCGCGGAGCCGGCGGAGGCCGACGCCGTCGAGACCGCCGAAGGGCGTGCGCAGCGCCTCGGCGAGAGCATCCGCCTCCCGTTCGGCCACGGGCGTCATGGCGAGGCGCACGACGCCGAGGATGTCGCGCACGACCTGCTCGCTGCCCAGAGGCCGCTGCACGCCGGCGGAGCGGGTCGGCACCTCTCGCGCCGCCAGTTCGACATCGAAGTTCACCACCTGCCGGGTGTCGTGCGCGAGCACCGCCATCCGGTCCCACGGGATCCCCTGTTCGAGGTGCCAGTCGCGCAGTACGGCCGCGATGCGGTCGATCTCCTCGTGGGGCGACGACGCGAGGAAGGTCGTGATGCCGGCGTCCTGCGCCTGCTCGTCCCGCGGCGCCGGTGCACGCCGGTGCTCGACCCGCCCGGCGACGCCGATCGCCTGAGTCACCCGCCGCGTCAGATCGGTGAGCGCGGGTGTCTGCCGGTGCGGCTCGTCGAGGACGAACAGATCGCCGAGAACGGCGGCCAGCCGGGCGAACAGCTCGGGGCTCGCTCCGCGGAACGCACCCGAGGAGATGTCGGGATCGCCGAAGGCGAGCACCGCGATCCCACGATCGCGCAGGGCCTGCACGATGGCGATGCCGCCGGAGGTGAGCTCCTGGGCGTCATCGATGAGCACCGTCCGCAGCTCGCCGAGCGCCCCGAGAGATGGCGTGTCGGCCGTGCGCAGCAGAGCAGCCGCCTCGCTGAGCAGATCGGCCGCATCGCGATGCGCGGAGCGGAACTGGTCGAGCACGCCCCGGTACTCGATGATGAAGTCGGCGACGGCGCGCCAGGCGTCGCGATCCGATTCCCTCAGCTCCTCCGGCGACACCCCGAGCTCGGCGCATTCGGCGATGAACGCGCGCAGTTCCGAACGGAAGTCCTTCGAGGCGCGGACCATGGCGCTGAGCTGAGACGGCCAGCGCTCGACGCCGTCATCCTCGTCGCTCTCGTGACCGGCGAGGAGTTCGGCGATGATGCGGTCCTGATCGGCTCCGGTGAGCAGCGCCGGAGGTTCATCGCCCTGCTGCACCATCGCACCACGCACCAGCTGGAAGGCGAAGGAGCCGAGAGATCGCGCCAGCGGCCCGGGAGTCGCCTGGTCGATGCGCACGCCGATGCGATCGCGCAGCATCGTCGCGGCCTTCCGGTTCGGGGTGAGCACCAGCACCTCCGCAGGCCGCAGGCCGCAGGCGAGAAGGTGCACGACGCGATCGGTGAGGGCGCGGGTCTTGCCCGTGCCGGGCGCTCCGATGATCACGCCGGATGCGGTCGCAGGGGCGCCGACGACGGCTCGCTGCGCAGCATCCGGTGTCATGTTCTCCACGCTAGCGGGGTGCGCGGACATCACTCCTCCCCCGTGTTCCCCGGCCTGTGCGCTCACGGCGAAACCGGCCGCGGCGGCCGATCCGCGCTCGACAGCACCGCGGTAGAGTTGGGCGCAGTCCCCGACGAGAACGTCGTCACATGAATCGCGAGGAGCAAGCGTGGAAATCCGCATCGGCATCATCAACACCGGCCGCGAGCTGAGCTTCGACACCGGGGCCTCCGCCGACGAGGTCCGCACCCAGGTCGCCACGGCTCTCGAGCAGGGTTCGACGCACCTGAACTTCGCCGATGTGAAGGGCAACTCCTACCTGGTACCGACCGCGAACCTCGCCTACATCGAACTCGGCACCGAGGAATCGCGCCGCGTCGGTTTCGTCGCCTGACCTCACGATGTACATCCTTCTCGCACTGGTCGCCGCGTGCGCGCTCGGGGTCGGCGCGCACTTCCTGATCGGGGGCAGGGAACTGCGCGGCGTCGCCCTCACTCCGGCGATCGCCACGGTCGCATCCGGCATCATCTACACGGCGCTGCAATGGGCCGGTGTCGCTGAGGACAGCATCTGGCTGTGGCTCGCGAGCATCTTCGGCTCCGTCGCGATCGCCGTCGCCGCGACGCTCATGATCGTCGCGATCCGCCGGCGCACGGATGCCGAGGCGAAGGCCGCGCTGGGAATCTGATCGGCCACTCCCGTGCGGTTCGACTGAGATCCGCTAGGACGCGAGACCCATCGCATCCATCCGGCGGGCGTGCGCGCCCATGAGCTCGGTGTAGACCGGTTCGACGCGCTCCTCGTCGACCGCGAGCCGCTCGGGCCGCAACGCCGCTCGGCAGACGAGCAGGGTGTCTCCGACGAGACGGCGCGCCCACATCGAGAGCAGCGAACGCCACTCCTCGTCGCTCTCGATCGTGAGCTGGATGATCGCGACGATCTCCTGCCGGTCATCGTCTTCGCGCAGGATGCCGGCGACACGGCGTCCGGTGTCGCCATAGCTGGAAGCCAGCGCGAGGTAGAAGTCGTCGAGCATCCCGGCGGTGATGTACACGGCCAGGAGGGTCTCCCGCGGACGCGCGCCGATCGTCTTCCGGCGGAAGGCATCGAGGTGCTCGCGGAACGGCAGCATCAGCTGGGTCGGATCGTCGCCGCGCAAGGCGATCAGATCGACGATCGCGCGATGCTTGCTGAGGGCGGCGCCGGCGGCTCGTGACAGCGCCTCTTTCTCGGAGAGCTCCGGCGTCGCGCGGATAAGCCGGGTGAGCGTCTCGAAGTAGCCGAGCTGCAGGTACGCGGCCTGACCGAGGAAGCGATTGAGCTCCGGCGCGAGTTCGGCGAAGTCGACCCTGGTCGCATCGCCCTGATCACCGCGGCTGCGAAGCGTCAGTGTGCGCCGCGGTGCCTTGCGCTTCCAGAACCAGTCGACCATGCGCCCAGACTACCCAAGCTCGGCCGCCGTCTCGGGTGTTCCGACCCCCTCGGGTAGGCTGGGCTTGTCCCGCCAGTGGAGCGGGACCCCGCGCCTGTGGCAGAAGAGACGGCGTGGATCCGTTTTCGTGGCGATCACCGAGCCCTGCGAGGGGTCGCCGGACAGGCATTTGAAGAATTGACTACTTTCGCTGATCTGGGCGTCGATCCGGACATCGTCGAGGCACTCGCCTCCAAGGGCATCATCGATGCGTTCCCCATCCAGGAGCAGACCATCCCCCTCGGCCTTCCCGGCCAGGACATCATCGGCCAGGCCAAGACCGGCACCGGAAAGACGTTCGGATTCGGCATCCCGGTGGTGCAGCGCCTGGGCCTGAACCCGGAGCACGGCGTCAAGGCACTCATCGTCGTGCCGACCCGCGAGCTCGCGGTACAGGTGTACGAGGACATGGACCTGCTCACCAGCAACCGTTCCACCAGCGTCGTCGCGATCTACGGCGGCAAGGCCTACGAGGGCCAGATCGACCAGCTGAAGGCCGGCGCGCAGATCGTCGTGGGCACGCCCGGTCGCCTGATCGACCTCGCCGGACAGCGTCTGCTCGACCTCTCGAACGCGACCCAGGTCGTGCTCGACGAGGCCGACAAGATGCTCGACCTCGGCTTCCTCGCCGACATCGAGAAGATCTTCCAGAAGGTGCCGGCGGTCCGCCACACGCAGCTGTTCTCGGCGACGATGCCCGGCCCGATCGTGGCGCTCGCCCGTCGCTTCATGAGCAACCCGATCCACATCCGCGCGACAGACCCCGATGAGGGGCTCACGCAGGCGAACATCAAGCACCTGGTGTACCGGGCGCACTCGATGGACAAGGACGAGGTCATCGGCCGCATCCTGCAGGCCGAGGGACGCGGCAAGACCGTGATCTTCACCCGCACGAAGCGTGCGGCGCAGCGACTGGTCGACGAACTGGGCGACCGCGGCTTCAACGTCGGGGGCGTGCACGGCGACATGGGCCAGGAGCAGCGCGAGCGCTCGATGGCGGCGTTCAAGGCGGGCAAGCGAGACGTGCTGGTCGCCACCGACGTCGCCGCCCGCGGCATCGACGTCGACGACGTCACGCACGTCATCAACCACACGATCCCGGACGAGGACAAGACGTACCTGCACCGTGCCGGCCGCACCGGCCGCGCCGGAAAGACCGGCATCGCCGTGACCTTCGTCGACTGGGAGGACATGCACAAGTGGGCGCTCATCAACCGCGCTCTCGAGTTCGGCCAGCCCGAGCCCGTCGAGACGTATTCGTCGAGCCCCCACCTTTTCGAAGACCTCAGCATCCCCGCAGGGACGAAGGGCCGGCTGACGACGGCTCCCAAGAAGGCCGAGGCGCCGAAGGCGCAGCGCGCGCCGCGCCCTGAGCGCGCAGCGGATGCCGCCGAACAGGGCACCGACGAGGGCGGAACCCGCCGTCGCCGTCGCCGTCGCGGCGCTGCCGAGAAGGTGGGATCCACATTCGCCGAGGGCGCGGAATCCGCGACGTCCGCGAAGTCGTCCGATGAGGCAGGCGTCGCCGCGCATGAGGCCGCCGAGCCCGGCGCCGGCACTCACGACGGTGCGGGCAAGGAGCACCACGACGGCAAGCCGGCTCCCGCTCGTCGCCGCCGTCGCCGCCGCGGTGGCGCCGGCGCCGGAGCGCCGGCCGGCGCCTGAGGCGATGTGAGACCCGAGACGGGCGGATGCTGCACGCATCCGCCCGTCTTGCGTCTCAGGCGTAGCGCGGAGAGGTACCGGTCGCGCGGCAGATGAGCCGGGCGACCATCTCCGCGGTGGTCGTGTTCTCACCGGGGCGGTTCGGCTTTCCGCTGCCGTGATAGTCGCTCGAACCGGTCACGATGAGGTCGTGCTTCACCGCCAGTTCACGCAGCATCCTCTTGCCTGCCTCGGTGTTCTCCCTGTGGTCGATCTCGAATCCTCCGAGACCCGCCGCGATGAGCTGCTCGATGAACGCAACGGGCATCATCCGGTCGCGCCCTGATGTCACCGGATGCGCGATGACGGCGACGCCTCCGGCCCGGGTGATCAACTGCACAGCCGTGAGCGGATCGGGCGCGTAGTGCGGCTCGTAGTAGCCCTCACGCGGGTGCAGGATGCCGTCGAACGCCTCTGTGCGGTCGCGGACGATGCCCCGGGCGACCAGCGCGTCGGCGATGTGCGGACGACCCACGGTCGCATCCAGCATCGTCTGGGCGAGTACGTCGTCCCAGTGCAGGTCGTAGTCGCGTGCGATGTTGCGCACGATGCGCTCTGCGCGCCCGATCCGGTCACCGCGGATGCGGTCGGTCTCCACCCGCAGAGCCGCGTCGTCCGGGTCGAAGAGGTAGCCGAGCACATGGACGCTGCGCCACTCGTGCTTCGCGGACAGCTCCATCCCGGGGATGAAAGTCATGTCGAGCTCACCGGCGGCGGCCGCCGCCTCGTCCCACCCCGTGGTGCGATCGTGATCGGTGAGGGCGGCGGTGCGGATGCCGTAGGCGTGAGCCTGACGCATCACCTCGGCGGGCGCCTCGGTCCCATCGGAATGGTTGGAGTGCATGTGCAGGTCGGCGGGACCCGCGAATCGATGCGACTGATCGGCGGACATCCTCTGAGCGTAGCGAGCGCGGAGGACGCCGGGTGCGACCGGCACCGCGGCAGGGAGTTCACAGACTCTCCTCTTAGGCTTGACCGGATGTTTCGTCTCCTCGGGATCCTCTTCACGCTGCTGCTCGCGATCGCGACCGCGATCGTCGTCTGGCCGCAGTTCTTCCGTCTCGAGCAGACATATCCGTTCGCGCAGCTCGTCTCCGCTCGCGGCCTCGTGCTCGGCGGGTTCCTGGTGTTCGCCGTCCTCGCCTTGCTGCTCCTCCTCGCCCGCCCGCTGCGCGGTTTCGCCGCATCCGTCCTGATCGTCGCCCTGATCGGCGCCGGCGCGACTGGGATCATCGGCGCGACGCGCGGATTCGGCAGCTCATCGCTTCCGGAGAAGACGGATTCCAGCATCCGGGTGATGACATGGAACACCGCGGGCGAGGCTGTGCCGGCCGCCGAGATCGCCCAGCAGATCCTCGATCAGGGTGCCGACATCGTGTCGCTTCCGGAGACCGCGCAGACCGTCGGCGAGAGCATCGCGATCATGCTGCGCGAGCAGGGTTACCCGATGTGGGTGCATCACGTGCAGTTCAACCCAGACGTCCCCGACGGTCCGCAGTCGTGGCAGACCACGGTGCTGGTCTCGCCCGAGCTGGGCGACTACTCCGTCATCCAGTCGTCCGAAGACGGCACGAGCAACACCGGATCGGTACCGAGCGCCGTCTTGATGCCCGTCGACGGGGAAGGCCCGACGATCGTGGCCGTGCACGCCGTCGCACCGCGGCTCGAGGAGATGGAGGACTGGAGATCCGATCTGCAATGGATCGCCGACCAGTGCCCGCAGGGAGACGTCATCCTCGCCGGCGACTTCAACGCCACGGTCGATCACATGGCTTCGCTCGGGGTCGACGGCGGTGACATGGGGTACTGCCGCGACGTGGCATCCCGCACAGGCAACGGCCTCGTCGGCACCTGGCCGAACTCTCTCCCCGCACTGGCCGGTGCGCCGATCGACCACGTGATGGTCTCCCCGAACTGGCGGCCATCCGGTTCGCTCGTCTTCGCGGACGCCGGCGGGAGTGACCACCGAGGGCTGGTCGTGCAGCTTGAGCCTGCGGGCTGATACCGGGATCCCCGCACAGATGACAGACTTGTCGGATGAGCACAGGAGAGCGCGACACGATCGCTGAACCCACCGCCGAGATCAGCACCATCAACCGCAAGCAGCCGTTCCCCCGGGGCTTCCTCGACACCATCTCGGCCGGATGGGCCGAACGCCCGCAGTCGCTGCCGGATGCGCGAGCACAGGCACCGTTCGCCGCTGCTCGTCGCGACGCGGTCTCCGCGGCCTTCCCGGGCAAGCGCCTGGTGATCCCGGCCGGATCGCTCAAGCAACGCAGCAACGACACCGACTACATGTTCCGCGCGCATTCCGCCTTCGCGCACCTCACCGGGTGGGCATCGGATGCCGAGCCGGACTCCGTCCTCGTCTTCGAGCCGACCGAAGACGGTCACGACGTGACCCTGTTCTTCCGCGAGCGCGCCGACCGCACGACGACCGAGTTCTACGCCGATGCCACGGTCGGCGAGTTCTGGATCGGTCCCCGCCCGTCGCTCGCCGGGGTCGCTGCGGATCTCGCCATCGCGACCGCGCACCTCGATGACTTCGCACCCGCCGAGGGCGAACTGGTGCTCGGTGAGGATGCCGCGCTGGACGGCTACGTCTCCGAGCTGCGCCTCGTCAAGGACGAGTTCGAGATCGCCGAGATGCGTCGCGCCGTCGACATCACCGCTCTCGGGTTCGACGACATCATCCGCGCTCTTCCCGAGGCCTCCGCCCACGCTCGCGGCGAGCGCGTCGTGGAGGGCGTCTTCCACCGCCGCGCACGTGAGGAGGGCAACGGCGAGGGGTACGACACCATCGCCGCGTCCGGGCCGCACGCCTGCTACCTCCACTGGACGCGTAATGACGGCGTCGTCGCTCCCGGCGATCTGATCCTCGTCGACGCCGGCGTCGAGGCGGACAGCCTGTACACGGCCGACATCACCCGGACCCTGCCGGTCTCCGGCACGTTCACCGACGTGCAGCGCCGGGTGTACGACGCCGTGGTCGAGGCGGCAGATGCCGCCTTCGCCGCCGCGCGGATCGGCGTGCGGTTCCGCACCGTGCACGAGGCTGCGATGCAGGTGATCGCGGCACGCGTCGCCGAGTGGGGTCTGCTTCCGGTCAGCGCCGAAGAGGCACTGGATGCGGATGCCGGTGGCCAGCACCGCCGCTACATGGTGCACGGCACGTCGCACCACCTGGGCATCGACGTGCACGACTGCGCGCAGGCGCGTCGCGAGATGTACTACGACGGGATCCTGGAGCCGGGGATGGTCTTCACGATCGAGCCAGGACTGTACTTCCAGATCGACGATCTGACCGTGCCGGCCGAGCTCCGCGGCATCGGCGTGCGCATCGAGGACGACATCCTGATGACCGCGGACGGCCCGGTGAACCTGTCGGCGGCGATCCCGCGGACCGCCGATGACGTCGAGGCGTGGATCACGCGAGTGCAGGGATGATGCCGGCCTGTCCGGGATGCACCTGGTTTTCATTCTGCTCGCCTATGCGGTGGCTGCGATGGCCGTCGGTGCGGTGATCTACTTCGCCGTCCGATTCGCAGTCTTGCATGCCCTGAAGTCGCACACGCGATGGGTCGATGAGGGCAAGCCAGGACGTTCTCGCTCCGGTCACTGAATGGATGCACGAAGAATCAACTCGACGTCGATGACGATCTTGCTCGCCGGCTGATCGCTCTGCGGTTCCCGGAGCTGGCCGCCCTCCGCGTGCAGCACGTCTCGCACGGCCGGGACGGTGAACACGATCGTTCGGATCGGCGACGACCTCGTGGCTCGGTTTCCTCTCGCGTCGGCTTCGGAGAGCGGGCTCGCGGCCGAGGCCTCGGCCCTCGAGGCGTTCGCCGAGGTCTGTCCATTCCCGGCGCCGGTTCCCGTCGGTATCGCTGCGGCGACGGACGAGTACCCCTCGGCGTGGTCGGTGCAGACGTGGGTCACCGGGCAGACCGCCCGGCACGACGCGTCACGCCGACTCGTTGACGTTGGCGGAGGACATGGCGACGCTCATCGCAGCCTGCGTTCGGCGAGTCCCGGCGATCGGGTCTTCGACGGCCACGGCCGCGGCGGGTCGCTCCCGGATCACGACGAGTGGATGGCGGTGTGCGTCGCCCGGAGCGCCCACCTGGTCGAGACGTCCCACGCGTCGCGGCGCTATGGGCGGTGCTGCGGCGTCTGCCGCCGTCCGGTGCGGACACGATGAGTCACCGTGATCTGACACCGCCGAACCTGCTCGTCGCAGTACGCCTCCGGTTCTTGGCGGCTCACCGGCGTGCTCGACGGCGGCGGATTCGGTCCGGCCGACCGGGCGCTCGATCTCGTCGCAGCGTGGCATCTGTTCGATGCCCCGGCACGGGGCGTGGTCCGCGCAGGGGCCGATGCCGGCGACATCGAGTGGTTCCGGGGCGCAGCGTGGGCCCTGCAGCAGGCGATGGGACTTGTCTGGTATTACGAGGACTCGAACCCCGAGATGAGTGCGCTCGGACTCTCGACGATCGGGCGGCTGCTCGCGGACGCCGAGGTGGGGGCGCTGGCAGGGTGAGTGGTTCAGGGGTCCGCCACGACCTCGACCTTGAACCCATCGTCGTTCTCCAGCCAGCCCGCGTAGTGGTCCGGGCCTCCGGCATGCGGATACCGATCCTGGTACAGCGCCCGCCAGCCGTGCGCCGCCGCTTCGGACATGATCGCGTCGACCTCCGAGCGAGATCCGCCCCAGAAGGCGAGGTGATTCACCCCGGGCTGGCCCGCCGCCCGCGACACACAGCGGTATGAGAACCCCTGGTCGTCATCCGTCATCTCCGTCTTCTCGAACTCCCATCTCCAGGTTATGTCCTGCAGAGGCGTGCGAATCGAGCGGAACGATGGAGTCTCGTGAGCCGGTGCGCTATGTTCTGACAATAACTCAATCGTCGATCGGGAGTCGATACCGTCTTGGTCCGCGTCCGCAGTTTCCTCGTCGTTCATCCCGTTCCGACACCCTTCCCTCGCCCCGTGCGCGCTCACGACCGCGCCGAATCACCGCGAGCCCGCCTCGGCCGGGCTCAGGAAAGGAACCCCCGTGCCATCCCCCACCCGCCGCAAGATCGCCACGTGCGCCGTGCTCGCGCCCTTGCTCCTCACCCCCGTTTTCGCGCAGCCGGCGTTCGCGGCGAATCCCGGTCACAGCGACGACGTCAACCCTTCAGCCATCGAGCCCCACGAGGCGGCATACGGGGCGTACGTCGACACGTACAAGCAGAACACGCCGGAGTTCATGACGCCCGAGACGAACCCCGCCATCGGCGTCCTCTCCGAGATGCTCGAATACTGGACCCCAGGCCAGACCTGGAACGACGGCACCGTACTGAATCAGCAGGTGCACGAGCAGAACATCGCCACCTCCGTGCAGATCACCCAGAGCCGCTCGCCGGAGGAGGCCGACGCGGCGTACCTCGCCGACCGTCGCCACCAGAGCTACTCGATCATCGACGGACTCGTCGAAGACGCACCGGCCTTCCGCGATCTCACCAACGCGGGCACGACCATTCCGGATGAGATCCCGGCAGACGCTCTCACGGTCGCCTACACCGACGGCGGCAACGACAACGGAGCATGGGCCGACACCTCCTCAGAACTCGGCAGCGTCGTGCAACTCGTCGACACCGTGCGCGGCAACTGGGCGACGTCGAACCGCGCGAAGGAGTTCTACCAGTACATGCGCCCGTTCCGCTGGAGCGGTGAGGTCTCGATCGTGCCGGCGCTGCTGCCGGTCAAGAAGCCCGACTCGCAGGCCGCGTCCGATGGCGGCTTCCCGAGCGGCCACACCAACGCTGCCTTCCTCGCGGGCATCGCGATGGCCACGGCCGTGCCCGAGCACTACGACGACCTCATCCTGCAGTCAGCCGCCCTCGGCTACAGCCGCGTCGAGGCAGGCATGCACTCGTCGCTCGACGTGATCGGCGGCCGCATCCTCGCCACCGCGATCGCCGCGGCGACGCTGGCCGATGACGCCAACGCGGGCCTCGTGGCAGAGGCGACGGCCGACGCCGACGCATTGCTCGGCGCCGAGCTCGACCTCGACACCGACCGCGACGTCTACCAGGAGCGCCTCGCCGAGTACATCGCCGAGACGACTTTCGGCCTCGATCCGGTCGGGCAAGCAGGCATCGCACCCGTCGTCCCCCGGGGCGCGGAGGAGCTCATCCGCACCCGGTACCCGTCGCTCGACGACGATCAGCTGCGATGGGTGCTCTACTCCACAGCCCTCGACTCCGGCCTGCCTGTCGCCGACGACGCCGAAGGGTGGGGACGCATCAATCTCTTCGCCGCAGCCAACGGCTTCGGTTCGTTCGATCGCGACGTCGCGGTGACGTACGACGCAGCGGCAGCCGGCTACGGCGCCGCAGACGTCTGGCGCAATGACATCGACGGGTCCGGCGGTCTCACGGTGACCGGCTCGGGTTCGCTCACCCTCGCCGGGGAGAACTCCTTCGCGGGCGACGTGCTGCTCGACGGCGGTGAACTCGCGGCGACGACCACCTCGGCGCTCGGCACCGGCGACGTCGAGATCCGTGAGGGCACGCTCCGCGAGCAGGTTGTCGGCACGCTCCTGATCGATGGAGACCTCACTCAGAAGAAGCGGGCCACTCTCCGGCTCACGGTCGAGGACGCGTCGACCCCGTCGCTTCTCGTCGAGGGCAAGGTGAAACTGCCTGGCACCCTCGCGGTCGATCTCTCGGCCCTCGAGAGCCTGCCTGCGAGCCTTCCTCTCATCGAGGCCGACAAGTATCCGGGCAAGCTCCCGGCTCTCGAAGTCACCGGCCTTCCCGCGGGCCAGGTGGCCGAGCTGAAGGTGGAAGGAGACGTGCTCACGCTCATCATCTCGGGCGGCGACGCCCAGCATTGATCGCGCCCCGCGTCGGCGGGCGGCAACGTGCTGTTCCCGCCCGCCGATGCGGATCACCGCCCGGATCACGCCCTGGCGAAATCCGCCACCAGTGGCGCGAGCGAGGCGCCTATCTCGGAGGCCGGTCGCTTGCGGCCCTTCACCTCGAAGGTGTGCCCACCGCCGTCGATCCACGCCACCCGCGCATCCTGGCAGGTCGCGACGACCTCTTCGAACTGCGACAGCGGCTGGATGAACGGGTCGTTGGTGCCCTCGATGAACAGCTGCGGCACGGCGATCGCCGGAAGATGTTCGGCACGGGGCTTCTCGGGCCGTCCCGGAGGATGCAACGGGTACCCCAGATAGGCAACCCCGTCGACGGCGAGGCCTGCGGCGACGGCCATGGAGGCCATCCGCCCACCGTACGACTTGCCGGTCGCCCACACCGGACCCTGCGGGTCTCGATCCCGAGCACCGGCGACCGCCGCGTTCCAGGTCGCGCTGGCGTGGGCAGCCGGACCCGGCATCCGCCGTCCGAGCTCCACGTACGGGAAATTGAATCGCAGCGTCGAGAACCCGGCCTCGCCGAGCGCCGCGGCGAAGCCGGTGAGGAACGGATGGTCCATGCCGGTGCCGGCGCCGTGCGCGATCAGCACCGTCCCTCGACCGGTTCCCTCGCTCCACACCGCCGACACCTCGACCGCCCCCGTGGGCAGCGTCACGTCGAAGCGGAACGGGACCATCCGGAGGTCAGGAGTCCGCGTCGCTCTCGCGCCCGGCGGGACGCGCGCTCGGCCCGTCGGATGTGGAGGCTCCTTCGCCTTCCGGCGCGGACGAGGAAGCGGCAGAGGAGTCCTCGGCGCCGTCGGAAGCCGCGTCCGCAGAAGCGGGATCCGCCGGAGCACGGACATCCGCAGGAGCAGGAGCGGGAGCGGGAGCAGGAGCGGGAGCAGCTTGTGCCGCAGCATCCGTCGACGCAGGATCCACCCGCTCGCCGTACATCGGAGTCGCGGGACGCGGTGGGATGACGTATCCCTCGGCTCCGGGCGCGGGAGCCGGGGCAGGAGCCGCGGGCGTCGAGCCCGGCGTCACCCGCTCGCCGTAGCGCGGCGGCTCGTCGAGGTTCACCGGCGGACGCGTCGTCTGCGGAGTCACCGCACCCATCACCTGACGAGCCTTCGCGAGAGACGACGGCATCACCGTCACCTCGTAGTGATCGGCAGCGAACTGCGTGATGCTCGCGAAATCGCGCCGGCGCCGCACGATCGCGTAGGTGATGAGGCTGAGCAGCATGCCCACGGCGACGCCGATGAGCACGAACCCGACGAAGAGCTGGATCGGCACCTCCGGCTGCCCGATCACGAGGATCGCGGCGAGGAAGAGACCGATGAGCACGCCGTTGATGGCGCCCGAGCGGGCAGCCGCCGCATACCCCAGTCGGCCTGTGACGCGTTCGACCGTGCGCACGCTCTGCCCGATGATCGCGATGTCCCGTGCTGGCACCTCCCCCGCGATCAGCTTGGACACCGCCTTCTGGGCGGCCTCGTAGTCGCGCATCGAAGCGACGGTCTCGCCTGTTTCGGTGCCGTTGGCCGGACGGTTCAGCATGCTCATGCAGCCATTCTTCCACGCCCGCCGATGGGGGTACTGGGAACCGTGGATCCGACCGCACGGCGGAGACACGCGCACTACGCTGGGAGGGTGAGCACACAACGGGTTTTTGCCGCGCGCCTGGCCGGGTGCGCTGTCTTCGACCCCGCCGGCGACCGGCTCGGCAAAGTCCGTGACGTCGTCATCGTGTACCGAAGTACCGGTGCTCCTCGCGTGATCGGCCTCGTGGTGGAGATCCCGGGAAGACGCCACGTGTTCCTCTCCATCGGACGGGTCACCTCCATCCGCTCCGGCCAGGTGATCAGCACCGGTCTCATCAATGTGCGCCGCTTCCAGCCGCGCGCCGGCGAAGTGCGCGTGCTCGCCGAGATGCTCGGTCGCCGGGTGACCTTCGCCGACGGCAGCGGGAGCGCCGTCATCGAGGATGTCGCGATCGAACCGAACCGGCTCGGTGAATGGGCGATCAGCCAGCTGTTCCTGCGCCGGCCGAAGACCAGCGCCTCCCCGTTCGCGAAGGGGCCCACCACCTTCGCCGCCTGGAGCGAAGTGGCCGAGGAGCGTGCACCCGGCGAATCCCAGTCCGCCGAGCAGCTGGTCGCCTCCTACTCCGAGCTCCATGCGGCCGACCTCGCCAACACACTCCTCGATCTGCCCGAGAAGCGCATGCTCGAAGTGGCGGAGGAGCTCTCCGACGACCGTCTCGCCGACGCCCTCGAAGAGATGCCCGAGGACGAGCAGGTGCACATCCTCGATCAGCTCGGAGACGAGAGAGCGGCCGACATCCTCGACCAGATGGATCCGGATGACGCGGCCGACCTCCTCGCTCAGCTGCCGTCCGGCCGGCTCGAGCAACTGCTCCAGCTGATGGAGCCGGAGGAGGCAGAGGACGTCAGGATGCTGCTCCGCTACGGTCCCGACACCGCGGGTGGCCTGATGACCCCGGAGCCGATCATCCTGTCGGCCGACGCCACCGTCGCCGAGGCGCTCGCGCTGATCCGCCGTCACGAACTTCATCCGGCCCTCGCGGCCGCGGTGTTCGTGACGCTTCCGCCTTTCGAGACGCCGACCGGGCGCCTGCTCGGAGTCGTGCACTTCCAGCGGATGCTGCGCTACCCGCCGCACGAGCGGCTGGGAGCGATCATGGACGAGACCCTCGAGACGGTGTCGGTCACGGCATCCGCCATGGAGGTCGCCCGGATGCTGGCGAGCTACGATCTCGTCTCGCTGCCGGTCATCGACGCGGCGCATCGCCTGGTCGGAGCGATCAGCATCGACGACATGCTCGATTACCTGCTGCCGGACGACTGGCGCAGTCACGACACCGATGAGACGGCCGAAGCGAAGGCGGCGCCCTGATGGCCCGTTCCCCGCGTCTCGATGCGCCCCTCGGCCGCGGCACACCCCTCGGTCGCGGCACCACCCGCCAGCGCCCCACGTCGCGCGACCGCTTCGGCCGGTTCACCGAATGGGTCGCTCGCGCCATGGGCACGCCGACTTTCCTCGTCCTGCTTTCGCTGTTCTGCGTCCTGTGGATCATCTGGAACACGATGACCCCGGAGAACTGGCGATTCGATGCCGCCGCCAACGGTTTCACCGCGCTCACGCTGATGCTCTCCCTGCAGGCGTCCTATGCCGCCCCGCTGATCCTGCTGGCGCAGAACCGTCAGGACGACCGCGACCGTGTGCAGATCGAACAGGACCGTCAGCGCGCGGAGCGGAATCTCGCCGATACCGAGTACCTCGCCCGCGAGATCGTCGCGCTGCGGATGTCGCTCGAGGAGCGGAACTCCCAGACGGTGACCCGAGACGTGCTGCGTCAGGAGCTGAAGGCACTGCTCGCAGAGCTCGAAGACACCGATGCCAAGGCGGCGTCCGGCCCCGCGCCGACGGCGCCCTCCCGCGAAGACCACTCATGACCACGGCCGATCGGGTCCGCGATGCCGTGGCAGCGGTCACCGATCCGGAGCTCCGCCGTCCGATCGGCGACCTCGACATGGTGCGCGGGATCGCGGTCGAGGGCGATGTGGCACAGGTCGCCATCGTGCTGACGATCGCCGGCTGCCCTGCCGCGCAGCGCATCGAGTCTGACGTGCGGCAGGCGGCGGCATCCGTTCCCGGTATCGCTGAGGTCGTCGTCGACGTGGGCGTGATGACGCCCGGCGAGCGCAAGGCACTGACCGAGAAGCTGCGCGATGGACGGCCGGCCCGGCAGATGCCGTTCGGGCCGGACTCGCTCACCCGGGTGATCCTCGTCTCCAGCGGCAAGGGCGGAGTCGGCAAGTCCACCGTCACCGCGAATCTCGCCGTCGCCCTCGCCGAGCAGGGGCTGTCGGTCGGCCTCGTCGATGCGGATGTGCACGGCTTCTCGATCCCGGGCCTCCTCGGCATCCCTGCCGGCACCCAGCCGACCCGCATCGACGACCTCATGCTTCCGCCGGTCGCCTACGGGGTGAAGACGATCTCGATCGGGATGTTCCTGCGCGACGGCGAGGCCGTGGTCGCGTGGCGCGGGCCGATGCTGCACCGCACCGTCACGCAGTTCCTCACCGACGTCTTCTTCGGCGACCTCGACGTGCTCCTCATCGACATGCCGCCCGGCACCGGCGACATCGCGATCTCGATCGGTCAGCTGCTCCCCCATGCCGAGGTGCTGGTCGTCACCACACCGCAGACGGCCGCGTCCGAGGTGGCGATCCGCAGCGGCCTCGTCGCCAGACAGACCGGGCAGCGCGTGATCGGCGTCGTGGAGAACATGGCTGCGTTCGCACTGCCTGACGGCACGGTCATCGATCTGTTCGGGGCCGGAGGGGGCGCCGCGGTCGCGGAGGCCCTGTCCGAGCCGGATGGGACGATACCGCTGCTGGCATCGATCCCGCTGAGCCCCGCTCTGCGTACGGGAGGCGACGCGGGAGTCCCCGTTGTGATCGGCGAACCGGCGGATGTCGCCGCATCCACCATCGTCGATCTCGCTCGGACCTTGGCTGCTCAGGGACGCGGTCTCGCCGGGCGATCCCTGCCGATGTCGCTCAGCTGACGGCAGTCCGCCTCGCGGAGCGGGTGCGGCTGAAAGCGATCCTCATGGCGATGGACGCCACATGATCCCCAGCGGTCAACCCGGATCTGTGAGCAGATGAGCTCACGTGGCCTCGACGTCGAACGGCGGCGGATTGCCACCGGTGAAGGCGGGGCTGATCTGCGAGCGACGAGGAGCGACCGGCTCCAGCGTGGGCTCGACGATGGCCGCCGCGGGTGTGGTGGGCTTCGGGTCCTCCTCGAGCAGCGCATCACGGATGATGCGGCGAGGGTCGTACTGCCGAGGGTCGAGTTTGCGCCAGTCGACGTCGTCGATGTCGGGGCCCATCTCCTCGCGCACCTTGGACTTCGTGTCGCGCAGGAAGACACCGGCCCGTCGCACGAACTTGGAGAAGTTCTCGGCGACCCTGGGGAGGCGCTCAGGACCGATGATCATCACCGCGATCAGACCGATCAGCAGAAGCTTCTCGAAGGTGAGCCCGAATGTCATATGCCCAGGCTACCGCCGCGCCTGCCCTTGCCGCACACACCGTGCACATACCCTGGAACAAGGATGACCATCAACGGGAGAATCAGGCCATGAGCGAGCACGACGCGAACGCACGTTTCATCCGGGAATCCATCGTCGAACCGGATGCGATCGCCCGTGCACGCGCCCACGCCGTCGAACTCGGGGCATCTCCGATCAGTGCGGCCGTCGGCGCACAGATCGCCGTGCTGGCCGCCGCCACCGGTGCCCGATCGATCGTCGAGATCGGGACAGGCGCCGGAGTTTCAGGACTCTGGCTGATGCGCGGCGCGCCGCAGGCGGTGCTCACCTCGATCGACAACGAGCCCGAGCATCTCGCCGCAGCCCGCCAGGCGTTCGCCGACGCGAAGATCTCTTCGACGAAGGCGCGATTCATCACCGGCCGCGCTGCTGACGTGCTGCCGCGGATGAACGAGGCCTCCTATGACATCGTGCTCGTCGATGCGGATGCCGAGAACGTGATCGAGTACGTCGAGCACGGCCTCCGCCTGGCCCGCAACGGCGGGATGGTGCTCGTTCCCCGGGTCCTCGCTGGAGGTCGAGTGGCCGACCCCGTGCAGCGCGACGCGGTCACCGCCGCCTACCGCTCGCTCGTCCAGGAGACCCAGGAGTCCTCGGCCGTCCTCGCAGCGGTGTCGCCCGCCGGCGAAGGCCTGCTCCAGCTGGTCAGCATCGCCGAGCGCGGCTGACGCCCGACCGAGTACAGAAAGGGGCGGTGGATCGATGATCCACCGCCCCTTCCGCATCCGCTCGTGCGGACGGAGGTCTCGTCAGGCCGGCGTCACGACGGCTGCCAGCACGTCGTGAAGCTCCTTGGCCTCGGCATCGTTCACGGAGACGACCAGACGGCCGCCGCCCTCAAGCGGGACACGCACGATGATGAGTCGCCCCTCCTTCACGGCCTCCATCGGTCCGTCTCCGGTTCTTGGCTTCATCGCTGCCATCGTGGCTCCTTTTCCCTCGGTGGTATGGAATAACTTTATCGGTTGTGAATGACACCCGGACGTCACATGTGAAGAAATGCACCAACGCTTAACGTTCAGGGCACCTGCCAGAAGGTGTTGCCGAGGGCATAGACGTGGTAGATCCAGAGCCATTGACCGAGCAGACACCCCACCAGGGTGCCGATCCGCCAGATGAGCGAGCGCGGAACGGCGACCGCTCCCCACAGCGGACTGAGCGGGATCAGCAACCGGAACGTACTCGACTGCGGGAAGAACACCGCGAGCAGGTACAGCGCGTAACTCGCGCTCCACAGCCGCAGATCGGCACCGAGCGCCGCCACCTGCGGTGAGCGCCACAGGGCGACACCGAAGGCCGCGACCACCGCCGCCAGGGCGATGAGCCCCCACCAGGACGGCATCCCCCACTGGCCGAACCAGAACTGGGCCGCCTGGATCCAGCCCTCGAACGGCACGAATGCCGGTGCACCGCCGGCGATCCAGTTGCGACGCCAGGCCAGCTCCGTGGCGAGGTACGAACCGGGGTCGCCGGTCACGAGACCCGCGATCACCTGCCAGCCGAACCCGGTCGCCGTGGCGAGCGCGCCGAGAGCGACGATGTGCACGATCTCACGGCCCGGGAGCGGATCGTGACGGCGCCGGAGCCACCGCAGGACGCCGTACAGGCCCAGATACAGCGCGAATGCGAGAACGCCGGGCCGGGTGAACGCCATCAGCGGCACGAGCAGATACAGCATCCAGAAGCGCCGCCGGGTCACGGCATCCAGCGCGAGGAACAGGAACAGCAGGAACAGCACCTCGGCGTATCCGACCTGGAACAGCGCCCCGAGCGGACCCGCGGCGAAGAACACGACAGCCCACATCGCGGCCGAGGCGCCGATCCGCTCCCGCAGCAGCCGGTGCAGTGCGAGGCACGCGAGGAAGCCCGCCGCCAGCGAGAGGAGGAGGGCGCCGGCCCCCCAGGAACCGAAGAGCAGCCCCAGTGCCTTCGCGGCGTATGCGTAGACCGGCATGAACGCCCAGGTGTTCTCGGCGACCTCGCCGGACTCGGTCAGCGGCAGTCGGTCCGGGTAGCCGTACTCGGCGACCGACCAGTACCACTGCGCGTCCCAGCCGAGGACGAAGTCCGCGAGTGCGGGGTCGGGCCCGAACCGGGAGAGCGGCGTCGACAGCGAAGCGGCCAGCAGGAGAAACCCTGTCGTCGCCAGGCGCGCCGCCACATAGACGATCGCGATGCGCGCGACGACGGACAGCTCGGCCCACCGTCGAGCGGCTCCGATCAGCGCGCGGTGAGCCATGCGCGGAGTCCCCGCTCCACGGCATCGATCTGCGCGAGCGGCACCCGTTCCTGATCGTGATGGGCGAGGTGAGGATCGCCGGGCCCGTAGTTCACCGCGGGGATGCCGAGTGCGGAGAAGCGGGCGACATCCGTCCACCCGTACTTCGGCTGAGGTTCGGCACCGACGGCCTTCACGAAGTCCTGGGCGATGGGCGCGTCGAGACCCGGCCGGGCGCCCTCCGCCGCATCCGTGATCTCGACGTCGAACCCGGCCAGCACGCCGCGTACGTGCGCCTCGGCCTCCGCCGCGTTCTTGTTCGGGGCGAAGCGGTAGTTGACCTCGACCTCGCACGCGTCCGGGATCACGTTGCCGGCGACGCCCCCGGCGATGCGCACGGCGCTGAGGCTCTCGCGGTACAGGAGCCCGTCCACCGGGATCTCGCGGGCCCGGTACTCGGCCAGCCTGGTGAGGATGGGAGCGGCGCGGTGGATGGCGTTCTCGCCGATCCAGGCCCTGGCGCTGTGGGCGCGTACGCCGACGGTGCGCACGATCGCTCGCAACGTGCCGTTGCAGCCGCCCTCGACCTCGCCGTTGGACGGCTCCCCGAGGATCGCGAAGTCCGCTGCGAACAGATCGGGACGAACCGCGGCCAGAAGACCGAGTCCGTTCTTCGACGCCGCGACCTCTTCGTTGTCGTACCACATCCAGGTGATGTCGATCATCGGGTCGGTGAGCTCGGCGGCGAGCTTCAGCTGCACGGCCGTCCCGGATTTCATGTCGACGGTTCCGCGCCCCCAGAGGAAGGCCTCGCCGTCGATCTCGACGTCGCGGGTGGGCAGGTTCTCGTTGATCGGGACGGTGTCGATGTGACCGGCGATCACGACCCGCTGCGCGCGACGGAGGTTGGTCCGGGCGACGATCGTGTTCCCCTGTCGGATGACTTCGAGGTGCGCGAGCGGGGTGACGGAGGCCTCGATCGCATCGGCCAATGCCTTCTCATCGCCGGAAACGCTGGGCATGTCGCAGATCGCGCGAGTGAGATCGACGGAGGACGCGGTCAGGTCGAGCAGCATGCGTTCCAGCCTACTGTCGCGGATTCGGTAGCGTTGAGGCATGACTGAAGCGCGCACTGTCTGGGGAGCCGGCCTCACCACCATCGCCGGAGACGGCACCGTCCTGGATGCGTGGTTCCCCGAGGTGGGCATCGGGTCGCCGAACGCGGCGGATGCCGCCGCTGCCGAATCCCGCTGGGGAGCCGTGGCCGAGCCGGACGAGCGTCGCAACGTCACTCTCGAGGTCGATCCGGCTGCAGATCGACCTGGATGCCGCGCCCGCATCGACAGCCGACGCCTATCTGCGCCTGCACGCGCTGTCGCACCTCGTCGTACGCCCGAACGAGCTGAACCTCGACGGCATCTTCGGGCACCTCCCGAACGTCGCGTGGACCAACGCCGGACCGATGCATCCGAGCGATGCCGCGCGCCTGCGCCCGCAGCTGCAGCGCGCCGGCATCCAGGTGCAGGGACTGGACAAGTTCCCCCGGCTCACGGACTACGTCCAGCCCACCGGCGTGCGGATCGCTGATGCCTCGCGGGTGCGGCTGGGAGCGCACCTCTCCCCCGGCACGACGGTGATGCACGAGGGATTCGTGAACTTCAACGCCGGGACCCTCGGCGCTGCCATGGTCGAAGGACGCATCTCGCAGGGTGTCGTCGTCGGAGCGGACAGCGACATCGGCGCGGGCGCCTCGATCATGGGAACCCTGTCCGGCGGCGGCAGCGTGCGGGTCTCGATCGGCGAGCGCTCGCTGCTGGGCGCGAACGCGGGGATCGGCATCGCATTCGGCGACGACTGCATCGTCGAGGCCGGGCTCTATGTCACGGCCGGGTCCAAGGTCCTGCTGGCCGACGGTCCCGACACCGCCGGCGGCGGCAAGCGCGCCGTGAAAGCCGCCGAGCTCAGCGGCCGCAACGGCATCCTGTTCTGGCGCAATTCGGTCACGGGCGCCATCGAGGCGAAGCAACGTGCCGGGGTCGGCGTCACCCTGAACGAGGCGTTGCACGCCTGATCCCCTCCGCGACGCGCGGTCGACCGAGGAGCGGCGTACAGAGTTCACCGGTGGGCGCGTGATAGTGTCGTCCCGATGCCTCTCGCGAGAGCGAGACGTCTGCGTCGTCGACACGCTCCCGCGCCACTAGCTGGTTCTGGCCTTTTCGAACGGCGAAACGATGCGCGATCCCGCGCCGTCGCCCACCTTCCGCACAGCGCCTCTGTTTGCGTGTGCACTCACGGAGATACATCTATGACTTCCTTCCTCGACCTCGGCGTGCCCGCCGATCTCGCCGCTGTCCTCACCGCGGACGGCAAGACCGAGGCGTTCGCCATCCAGCGCGACACCCTCCCCGACTCCCTCGCGGGCCGCGACCTCCTCGGCCGCGGCCGCACCGGCAGCGGCAAGACGATCGCGTTCGCGCTGCCGCTCGTCGCCCGCCTCTCGGCGTCTTCCCGCACCACCCGCGCCGGGCACCCGCGCGGCCTCGTGCTCGCTCCGACCCGCGAGCTCGCCACCCAGATCGCCGCGACCATCGCGCCCCTGGCGGCAGCAGCCGGCCTCCGCGTCACCACCGTGTTCGGCGGCGTCAGCCAGCGCCCGCAGGAGCAGGCGCTGCGCAGCGGCGTCGACATCGTCGTGGCGTGCCCCGGCCGTCTCGAGGACCTCATGAAGCAGCGGGTCGTACAGCTCGACGCCGTCGAGATCACCGTGCTGGACGAGGCCGACCACATGGCCGATCTCGGCTTCCTGCCCGGCGTCACCCGCATCCTCACCGCCACCCCCGCCGGTGGACAGCGTCTGCTGTTCAGCGCCACGCTGGACCGCGGCATCGACACGCTCGCGCGCCGCTTCCTCTCGAACGCCGTCAGCCACCAGGTCGACGAGGAGAGCGTGCCGGTCGGCGAGATGACCCATCGCGTACTCGTCGTCGACTCCACCGACAACAAGACGACCCTCGTGCGCGAGCTCGCCTCCGGCACCGGCCGCCGCATCCTGTTCACCCGCACCAAGCACCAGGCGAAGAAGCTCGCCAAGCAGCTGACCGCCGCCGGCATCCCGGCTGTGGACCTGCACGGCAACCTGTCGCAGAACGCGCGTGAGCGCAACCTCGGCGCGTTCTCTTCGGCTCCGGAAGACGGTGGCGTGCGCGTGCTCGTCGCCACCGACGTCGCAGCTCGCGGTGTCCACGTGGACAACGTCGATCTGGTCGTGCACGTCGACCCGCCGATGGAGCACAAGGCGTACCTGCACCGCTCCGGTCGTACCGCTCGCGCTGGAGCCGCCGGAACCGTCGTCACCGTGGTGCTCCCCGAGCAGCGTCGCGACGTGAAGGACCTCCTTCGCAAGGCATCGATCACCGCGCCCCTCGAGGACGTCACCGCCGGGGCCGTCACCGAACTCGTCGGAGAGCGTGCCGAGCACGTGCGCCCGGCGCCGATCGTCCAGCAGCAGCCGCAGCGTCAGGCGCCCAAGCAGCGCCCCGGCGGCGGCGTGGGTGCTCCCCCGGCCCGTCGCAGCCGCCGTCCCCGTCCGGCCGGTCAGGGCCAGGCGCAGGGCGCCGGCCGCGGTCAGGGCGGCGGCCAGGGCCGTCGCAGCTCGCAGGGGCGCTGACCTCAGGCTCTGACTCGGGATCCGAGTAGCCGATGGCCGTCATCCTTCGTGGATGACGGCCATCGGCGTCTGCGGGTGGTGGGGCCGCGGTTCACCCCGGCGTCAGCCGCATGCCGACGTCCGTCGGAGGGGCGTAGGAGACGTAGTGGCTCACCATCGAGAACCCGAGGCGCTGACGGGTGAAGGTGAGCACGCCCTTGCCGGCGGTCGTGGCGCCGTCGAGGAACTGCTGCTCGCTGTTGAACGGATCCCAGCGGTGTCGCACCCGACCGGTCGTCTGCGACACCGCGAACGCCGTCGCGGGATCCACCGGCACGATGATCTCGGCGCTGACGACGGGCATCGTCGGACTCAGAGCGTGCGGAACTGCCGCTCCGGCGACCCGGTGTACAGCTGCTGCGGGCGGCCGATCTTCGTCTGCGGATCGTTCTGCAGCTCGCGCCACTGGGCGAGCCAGCCGGGCAGCCGGCCGATCGCGAACAGCACGGTGAACATGCGGGTCGGGAAGCCCATCGCCTTGTAGATGACGCCGGTGTAGAAGTCGACGTTCGGGTACAGGCGACGCTCCCGGAAGTAGTCGTCGGCGAGCGCGAGCTCTTCGAGTTCCTGGGCGAGGTCGAGCAGCGGGTCGGTCACGCCGAGCTCGGTGAGGACCTCGCGGGCGGCATCCTTGACGAGCTTGGCGCGCGGGTCGTAGTTCTTGTAGACCCGGTGCCCGAAGCCCATCAGCTTCACGCCTTCTTCTTTGTTCTTCACCCGGTCGACGAAACGCGACACGCTCTGCCCCGAGTCGCGGATCTGGCCGAGCATCGTCAGCACCGCCTCGTTCGCCCCGCCGTGCAGGGGTCCGGAGAGGGCCTGGATGCCGGCCGAGATCGACGCGAACTGGTTCGCGCCGGTCGAGCCGACGAGGCGCACCGTCGACGTCGAGGCGTTCTGCTCGTGGTCCTCGTGCAGGATGAGCAGGAGCTCGAGCGCCTTCGACATCACCGGGTTGATCTCGTAGGGTTCGGAGTGCACGCCGAAGTTGAGCTTCAGGAAGTTGTCGACGAAGCTCAGGGAGTTATCCGGATAGAGGAAAGCCTGGCCGATGCTCTTCTTGTGCGCGTAGGCGGCGATGACCGGCAGCTTCGCGAGCATCCGCACCATGTTCAGCTCGACGTGCTCGGGGTTCGCCGGGTCGGATTCCTGCTGGTAGTACGTCGAGAGGGCCGCGACCGCCGAGGAGAGCACGGCCATCGGGTGCGCGTTGTCCGGCAGCGCCTGGAAGAAGTGCTTGAGGTCTTCGTGCAGCAGCGTGTGGCGGCGTATCTTCTCGTCGAACTCCGCGAGTTCGGATGCCGACGGCAGCTCGCCGTAGATCAGCAGCCAGGCCACCTCGAGATAGTTCGTGTTGCCGGCGAGCTGCTCGATCGGGTAGCCGCGGTATCGGAGGATGCCCTTGTCGCCGTCGATGAACGTGATGTCGGACTTCGTCGACGCCGTGTTCACGAAACCGTAGTCCAGTCCGGTGTACCCGGTCTGACGGGTCAGCGTGGAGAAGTCGATGCTGTCGTGTCCTGCTGTGCCCCGCACCAGCGGGAACTCTGCGGTGGTCTCACCGATCGTCAGCTTCGCCGTGGCCTGCTGGTCTGCCGCTGCGCTCACGCGGACCTCCTCATAGGTGTCTTGCACGTCGGTCTCTCGACTCAGTCAAAAATCGGGGCGATGTCACGGCGCAGAGCGCCAGGCCGGATCACGACCGAATCGCTTCTACAGCCTAGTAGCCGCATCGGCCTACTGTGACATCGGCCAAGAGATCAGCCTCAGGCGGGAGGGATCCTACAGATCTCTGCCGAGCAGGCGCCGAGCCGCGTCGGACACGCGTTCGGTCGGCGCCGTGAGCGAGAGCCGCACGTACTCGCCGGAGACGGCGCCGTAGAACGGGCCGGGGCCCGCCAGGATGCCGAGTTCGGCCAGTCGCTGCATCGACTCCCACGCGGACCGCCCCTCGGTGACCCAGAGGTACAGACCCGCTTCGGAGCCGTCGATCCGGAATCCTGCCGCCTCGACCGCCGGACGCAGGAGATCGCGGCGCACGCGGTACAGCTCCTTCTGCACGGCCACGTGGTCGTCGTCCTGCAGCGCGACGGTCATGGCGTGCTGGACGGGCGCCGGCGGCATCAGACCGAGGTGCTTGCGCGCGGTGAGCAGCTCGCCCACGATGCGTGCGCAGCCGGCGAGGAACGCGGCACGATAGCCGGCCAGGTTCGACTGCTTGCTCAGCGAGTACACACTGAGCAGATTCGCCCGGCTGCCGCCGGTCACCCTGGGGTCGAGCACGGAGGGCACCGACTCGGTCGCCCATGGGCCGTCCCAGCCGAGTTCGGCGTAGCACTCATCGCTCGCGAGAACCGCTCCGAGTTCGCGTGCGCGGTTCACAGCCACGGTGAGTTCGTCGATCGACCAGGTGCGTCCGTCGGGGTTGCCGGGGGTGTTGATCCAGATGAGCTTGGCGCCCTCCGGCCACTCCGCTGGGTCGTCGGCGGCCAGCGGCTTTGCTCCCGCGACGCGGGCCCCGACCTCGTACGTCGGGTAGGCCACGCGGGGATGCACGACGATGTCGCCCTCGCCGAGACCCAGGAGCGTCGGCAGGAGCGCGACGAGCTCCTTGGATCCGATCGTCGGCAGCACGTTGGCGACGGTGAGGTCGGGGACACCGCGGCGACGCGCATACCAGTCGACGATGGCCTCACGCAGGGCGGGCGTGCCGACCGTCTGCGGATAGGCATGGGCATCGGTCGCCTCGGCGAGTGCCAGCCGGATGATCTCCGGAGTCGGATCGACAGGTGATCCGATGGAGAGATCGACGATTCCCTGCGGATGCTGCGCCGCACGCTCGCGGTACGCAGCGACGGAGTCCCAGGGATAGTCAGCGAGGTCGCGAACGGTCACTTACTCGCCCTGGGGCGGGAGGGCGGCGATGACGGGGTGGTCGAAGGTGAGGACGCCGGTCTTGGCCGCACCGCCGGGAGAGCCGATCTCGTCGAAGAACTCCACGTTGGCCTTGTAGTAGTCCGCCCATTCCTCGGGCAGGTCGTCCTCGTAGTAGATCGCCTCGACCGGGCACACCGGTTCGCAGGCGCCGCAGTCCACGCATTCATCCGGATGGATGTACAGCGACCGCTCCCCTTCGTAGATGCAGTCCACGGGGCACTCGTCGATGCAGGCACGATCCTTCACATCGACACACGGCAGAGCGATCACATACGTCACCGCTCCAGTCTACGGCTCGTGGCTGGACTCGGATCCCCGTACGGCCGAGTGGAGAGGCACCGAGGTGATGAGGGGCGCCTCCTCCGGCGGCTCCACGGCTGATGCCTGCCTTCGCGCCGGCACGCGCGAGAACGACGGCCAGGCGACGGCGAGAAGCACGAACCCGGCGACGACGTACGTCCAGATGCGCCCGGAGAGCGTGTCCTCGACGACGACGGAGCCACCAGGGCCGACTCCGGAGATCACGACGAGTGTTGCGATCATCCCGAGCCCCGCGGCCAGGGTCGCGCCCCTGTCGTGCGTGAGCGCCCGGATGGCGATCAGGATCGCCGCGCAGGCGATGGCCCCGATGATGAGTCCGACGGGTACCGGCCCCCACATCAGGCTGTGCCCGATCGTTCCGGCGATGCCGTAGACGCCGCCGACGAGAGCCGCGGCGATCCACGACAGAACCCGGGAGATCCAGCTGATGCGCACCTGAGGATTCTACTCGGACCGCCTGTTCACGCGGCCAGGCCGGTGAGGCGGAGCAGAGCCGCCACCAGCGCCGCTGCGAACACGACGACGAGGAAGGACTGCTGCAGCCACAGCAGCCCCGCCGCAACCAGGAGGGCCGGCACCCGGGCGTCGACGATGATCGCCTGACCGTCGCCGAGCGTCTGCACGGCGACGAGCGCGGCGAGGAGACCCACGGTGAGCAGGTCGGAGATGCGCGCCGGGCGCGGTGCCTCGAGCACCTTCGGCGGCACGAGGTAGCCGATCGCCTTGAGCGCGAGGCAGATGAGGGCGGCGAGCAGGATCGCGCTCCACACGCTCATCGTGAGACATCCGGCGCGCTCTCGGCGGGTACCGCGGCATCCGCACGACCGAACCAGTTGAACCAGCCGACGAGGATCGCGACCACCGCAGCCACGAGAACAGGCAATCCCGGCAACAGGAGCGGGGTGAACGCGGCGGCGACGACAGCGGCGGCGACGCCGACGGCGATCGCCTGCCGCTGCTTCAGGCGCGGCCACAGCAACGCGAGGAATGCGGCGGCGGCCGCCGCATCCAGCCCCCAGGTCTTCGGGTCCCCGAGCACGTCTCCGACCAGGGCCCCGATCAGCGTCGTGGCGTTCCAGCCCAGGAAGATCCCGATCCCGGTGACCCAGAACCCGACCTGTCGCAGGCGGGGCTCGTTCTGCGAGATCGCGACCGCCGTGGACTCGTCGATCGTGAAGTGCGCGGCAGCCACGCGCCGCCAGGCTCCTCCGCCGACCACCGGAGACATCCGCATCCCGTAGGCGACGTTGCGCACGCCGAGGAGCGCGGCAGAAGCGATGGCCGAGGGCAGTGCGGCCAGCCCTCCCGCAGCGAACACCCCGACGAAGGCGAACTGCGACCCGCCGGTGAACATCAGCAGGCTCAGCACGCAGGCCTGCCAGACATCGAGCCCGGCGGCGACGGCGAGTGCCCCGAAGGAGATGCCGTAAGCGCTGGTCGCGAGGACCACGCCGAGCGCCTCGCGCCAGACCTCACGTTCTGCCGACACGGCGCTCCCCTCGATGGACAGGTGTTCGATCCACTGAACGCATGGCTATCATTCTGAACACCGCGCCGCGGATAGTCAAGCGAACGATCGTTTGACATGATGAACACATGGAGGATCTGCGCACCCGAATCGCCCGCACCCTGCGTCGGGAGCGGGAAGCAGCGGGGTTGTCGGTCTCGGAGCTCGCCCGCCGTGCCGGAATCTCGAAGGCGACCGTCTCCCAACTCGAGAGCGGCTCCGGCAATCCGAGCGTCGAGACCCTGTGGGCTCTCGGTGTGGCCCTGGGCGTGCCGTTCGCGGTCCTCGTCGACCAGCAGGCGAACACCCCGACGCTCATTCGAGCGGACGATCTCGCCGGCGTGCCCGCCGCGGCCGCCGCATACAGCGCGACCCTGCTGTCGGCCAGCCCTCCGGGCGCCCGCAGGGATCTCTACCTCATCCAGGCCGAGCCCGGGAAGCCGCGGGTGTCGGACCCGCACCACCCGGGCACGACCGAGCACGTCATCCTGATCTCCGGCGAGGCGCAGGTCGGCCCGGTCGGCGAACCCGTGACTCTGCGCCCCGGCGACTATCTCTCCTATCCGGGCGACTCACCGCACATCTTCGAAGCGCTCGTGCCAGGCAGCAGCGCAGTGCTCATCTCGGAGCTGCGCTGACCGCCGCAGCGGATCAGTACCAGTCCGTCGACTGAGAGTGCGACCACGCGCCGCACGGCGTGCCGTAGACGGACGAGATGTAGCCGAGACCCCACGCGATCTGCGTCGCCGCGTTCGTCTCCCAGTCACTGCCGGCCGAGGCCATCTTGCTGCCGGGCAGCGACTGCGGGATGCCGGTGGCTCCGCTGGAGTCGTTGTACGCCTGGTAGTTCCACCCGGATTCCTTGTTCCACAGCGACTCCAGGCAGGAGAACTGGTCTGCGCCCCAGCCGTACTGGTTCGCCGCCATCTGCTGGGCGGTCGCCTTCGCACCGTCGACGGTGTTCGTGGCTGCCAGCGATGCAGCCTGTGCCGCCGCTTCAGCGGCCGCCTGTTCCGCGGCGGCCTGTGCCGCTTCGGCCGCCGCCTTCTGCTCCTGCGCCGCGGTGAAGGCCGCCTGCAGGGCCGCCGTGCCCGCGACGACCTCTTCGGTCTCGGCCGCGGAGTCCTCGGTGAGGACGGCCAGCACCAGCACCGGCATCTCGGCGCGATCCTCGAGCGCATCGATCCGGTCCCGCAGGTCAGTGGTGTCGACCGCCGCCACGGCGGGGTCGACCGCGAGGCCGGACGCTGCGACCTCAGCGGTCAATGCATCCGCGGACGCCACGGCGTCGCGCGCCTCGGCCACCGTGATCGCCGCCGCGTCGGCGTGTTTCGCCGGCACGTCGGCGCCGGTGGCGAAGGCGGAGACGGTCGTCGCGGGAGCGAGGCGCTCGGCTCCGGCTGCCGGAGCGGAGACGATGCCGGCGGTGAGCGCAGCACCGAGGAGCGCCGCCGTCGCGGTGCCGAGGATCAACATCGGGCGTCGCGCGGTGACGGCGGCGCGGGCGGAGGCCACCGCGGAGGCGCGCCGAAGGGTACGGGTCTTGTGAAGCATGGGTTCGACTTTCGGGTCGTCGTACGCCCTTGACAGGGAGACTCATCGGGAGTTCGTCCCGGACGCAAGCCATCGAGTCTGCAGCACGAACCTGAGTGAAAACCTGCTCTCACCTGGGGATTACATGAGAAGAGGGCCCCGAACGCGCCGAGTCGGCGGTACGGGGCCCTCTTTCTGAGGCGATTCTCAGGCGCTGGCGTCCTGGCGCTTCATGCGTGCGGTCTCGCGCGCACGGGTGTTCGCGTCGAGGTTCACCTTACGGATGCGGACGACCTCGGGCGTCACCTCGACGCATTCGTCGTCGCGTGCGAACTCGAGGCTCTCCTCGAGGGTGAGCTGGCGCGGAGGCGTCATCGACTCGAAGGTGTCCGAGCTCGCCGCACGCATGTTGGTGAGCTTCTTCTCCTTGGTGATGTTCACGTCCATGTCGTCGGCGCGCGAGTTCTCGCCGATGACCATGCCCTCGTAGACCTCCTGCGTGGGCTGGACGAAGAACGACATGCGCTCCTGGAGCGCGATCATCGCGAACGGGGTGACGACGCCCTGGCGGTCGGCGACGATCGAGCCGTTCTGGCGCGTGGTGATCGAGCCCGCCCACGGCTCGTAGCCGTGCGAGATCGCGTTGGCGATGCCGGTGCCGCGGGTCGTGGTCAGGAACTCGCTGCGGAAGCCGATGAGGCCGCGCGACGGGACGATGAACTCCATGCGCACCCAGCCGGTGCCGTGGTTGGTCATGTTCTCCATGCGGCCCTTGCGGTTCGCGAGCAGCTGCGTGATCGCGCCGAGGTGCTCCTCCGGAGTGTCGATGGTGAGGTGCTCGAACGGCTCGTAGGTCTTGCCGTCGATCTTCTTCGTGACCACCTGCGGCTTGCCGACGGTGAGTTCGAAGCCCTCGCGGCGCATGTTCTCGACGAGGATGGCGAGCGCGAGCTCTCCGCGGCCCTGCACCTCCCAGGCATCCGGACGCCCGACGTCGACGACCTTGAGCGAGACGTTTCCGATGAGCTCCTTGTCGAGACGGTCCTTGACCATCCGAGCGGTGAGCTTGTGGCCCTTGACCTTGCCCATGAGCGGCGAGGTGTTCGTGCCGATCGTCATCGAGATGGCGGGGTCGTCGACCGTGATGGCCGGGAGCGGGCGGACGTCCTCCGGGTCGGCGATGGTCTCACCGATGGTGATGTTCTCGAAGCCCGCGATGGCGACGATGTCGCCGGGGCCGGCGGACTCGGCAGGGTAGCGCTCGAGGGCGCGGGTCTTCAGCAGTTCGGTGATGCGGGCGTTGCTGGTGCTGCCGTCGGCGCGCACCCAGGCCACCGTCTGGCCCTTCTTCAGCGTGCCGTTGAAGACGCGCAGCAGCGCCAGGCGACCGAGGAACGGGCTGGAGTCGAGGTTCGTGACCCACGCCTGCAGCGGCGCCTCGTCATCGTAGGAAGGCGCGGGAACGTGCTGGAGGATCGCTTCGAACAGCGGCTCGAGGTCATCGTTGTCGGGCAGCGAGCCGTCGGCGGGACGGTTCTGCGACGCGGCGCCGGCACGGCCGGAGGCGTAGACCACCGGAACGTCGAGCAGGGCATCGACGTCGAGGTCCGGCACGTCATCGACCAGGTCGGAGGCGAGACCCAGGAGCAGGTCGTGCGCCTCCTCCTCGACCTCGGCGATGCGGGCGTCGGGACGGTCGGTCTTGTTGACCAGGAGGATGACGGGGAGCTTCGACTCCAGCGCCTTACGCAGCACGAAGCGCGTCTGCGGCAGCGGACCCTCGCTCGCGTCGACCAGCAGCACGACGCCGTCGACCATGGACAGGCCGCGCTCGACCTCGCCGCCGAAGTCGGCGTGACCGGGGGTGTCGATCACGTTGATCGTGATCTCCTTGCCCTCGGCGTGCTTGCCCTTGTACGTGATCGCCGTGTTCTTGGCGAGGATCGTGATGCCCTTCTCACGCTCCAGGTCGTTCGAGTCCATGGCGCGTTCTTCCATGTGCTCGTGGGAGCCGAAAGAGCCTGTCTGACGCAGCATGGCGTCGACGAGCGTGGTCTTTCCGTGGTCGACGTGCGCGACGATTGCGACGTTGCGGAGGTCAGAGCGGAGGGCGTGCGCCATGCAGAAGTCCTAAAAGGGAGGGGAAAGGGTCGGGATGCCGACATTCCAGGGTATCGCATGGCCAGGCATCGTTCCTGGGTGGACGTCGTAGCATCGGGGCGTGACCCTTCGACCGGATCCGGCGCTCGCGCCACTCGAGCCTGCTGCCCCCTCGCGCACGCGTCTGTGGTGGGAGATCGCGATCGTCCTCGCACTCGGACTCGGCCAGTCCGCGGTGTACGCGATCGTGCAGCTCGCCTACCGTCTCACCGACGAAAAGCCGCTGGCGGACCAGGTCGCGACCCTGAATCCCTCGCGCAGCGACCGCGAGCTGTTCGACCTGATCTACCAGGTGCTGTCGATCGGGTTCTCGATCGTTCCGGTGCTTCTGGTCTGCTTCCTGCTGTGGCAGTCGTCGCGCCCTCATCTCGGTCTCCTCGGGCTCGATGGCACACGGGTCGGGAGGGACGCGGGGCGCGGCATCCTGCTGGTGCTCGCGATCGGCATCCCGGGCCTTGCCCTGTATCTCGTCGGGCGGATGCTGGGACTCTTCGTCGCCGTGAATCCGGCGGGTCTCGACGCGCACTGGTGGACCGTGCCGATCCTGCTGCTCGCCGCAGCACGCGCCTCCCTGCAGGAGGAGTTCGTCGTGCTCGGCTATCTGTTCGCGCGGCTGAAGCAGCTGGGGTGGGGGCCGTGGGTGATCATCATCGCGACGAGCGTGCTCCGCGCGAGTTACCACCTGTACCAGGGACCCGGTGCGTTCATCGGGAACTTCGCGATGGGGTTGCTGTTCGGCTGGCTGTTCCTGCGCACCGGCCGGCTGCTGCCGTTCCTTGTCGCGCACTTCCTCATCGACGCGGCGGTGTTCGTCGGTTACCCCTGGGCCGCGGCGACCTGGCCTGCGCTGTTCGGGCTGCCCGCGTAGTGCCGGACCGGATCCTCAGCCCACATCAACCTTCGCGGAGGTTGCTAGTTGAGGCAACAGGGCATTTAGAGCGCGAAATCTGCTGGCGTCATTCGAGGCCGCTGTGTTGCGAACGCACCTGGCTGACTCCCCACGATGACCTGGCCGCGCCGGGCTGTCGGCAGTCACCAGTCGCCCTGTCCTCAAGAATCAATCCTGCTCAGCGCTGCGCGGGTCAGCGTTCACGATCACGACGGCCGAGGCCGCCCAGAGCGCGAGAACGCCGAGAGCTATCAGCGCCGGCCGTCCCACGAACGCCGGATCGGAGCATCCGCCGCCGAGTCGGCTGAGTCGGCCGCCTCCCAGCGATCACGGAGTCTGGTCAGCTCGCGCAGCCCGGCCGGCGCCTTGGGCTCTTCGTCGCCGCGCGAGCGACTGCGCACCGGACGCGACCGCGCCGGACCGCCGTAGCAGGTGACGTCGGTGCCGTCATCCAGCGAGAACACCAGCTGCCAGCGCAGGTCGATGTCGCGCACCCGGCTCCAGCCGAAGCTTGTGTTCCGGCGAGCATGTTCTGCACGAACGCGCCGTGCGTCGTCGACGCGGACGTGCGATACGAAGCTGATCTCGTAGACCACCCACAGCGCGAGAAGCACCCAGGGCGCGAGCAGCAGCATCTGCCCCCAGCTGCCGCGCACCACGGCATCACCGAGGAGGAAGAGCGCCAGCAGCGCGGAGATGATCAACGCGACCGGCCCGGAGGACGCGCGGAATGTCCGCGCGCCCTCCGGGCGCTCGTCTTGAGTCACCGTCAGCGTCCACCGAGCGTGATCGATGCACCCGGGATCGCCTGCAGAAGACGATCGGTGTACTCCTGCTGCGGGTTCGCGAAGATCTCGTCGACAGTTCCCTGCTCGACGACCTTCCCCTGCTCCATGACGCATACGAGGTCGCTCGACACGCGCACTACGGCGAGGTCGTGCGTGATGAACAGGTACGTCAGATCGAGTTCCGCCTGAAGGTCGGCGAGGAGCTTCAGGATCTGATCCTGCACCAGCACGTCGAGTGCCGAGACCGCCTCGTCGAGCACGACGATGTCGGGCTTGAGCGCGAGCGCCCGGCGATGGCGACACGCTGTCGCTGACCACCGGAGAGCTCGTTCGGGTAGCGCGTGGCCAGCGCCTGCGGCAGCGCGACCTGGTCGAGCAGCTCCTCGACCCGCGCGCGCTGCGAGGCACGGTCGCCGACGCCGTGGATCTGCAGCGGCTCGGCGATGGTGTTGCCGATGTTGCGCAGCGGATCGAGTGAGCCGTACGGGATCCTGGAAGACCGGCTGCATGCGCCGGCGCAGCCCGAACGCCTGCGCGTTCGAGAGACGCGACACGTCCTGACCGTCGATCTCGATGGTGCCGCTGGTCGGTTCCTCGAGCTTGAGCAGCATCTTCGCCACCGTCGACTTGCCCGATCCTGACTCGCCGACGAGAGCGAGCGTCTTGCCCCGCGGGATCTCGAACGTCACGTCGTCGACTGCCCGGAAGGCCTCACTGCGGAAGCCGCCCTGACGGATCCGATAATCCTTGGTGAGCCCTGCCACCCGCACCGTCGGCGGGATGTCGGCGAGGTCCTCGAGCGTCTCGATGCCCCTGTCCTCCACCACGGCCTGGATGCGCTGCGACGCGATGCTCGGGAGCCGCGGCCACCAGTCGCTTCGTGTACGGATGCTGCGGGTTCTCAAGGATCTCTCTACTGGGCCCGGCCTCGACGATATGGCCGTTGCTTCATCACGATGATCTTCTCGGCACGCTCGGCCGCGAGGCCGAGATCGTGCGTGATCAGCAGCACCGAGGTGCCCTTGTCTCGCGTGAGAGACGCCATGTGGTCGAGGATCACGCGCTGCACCGTCACGTCCAGCGCGGAAGTCGGCTCGTCGGCGATGAGCAGCTTCGGGTCGGCCGCCAGGCCGATGCCGATCAGCGCCCGCTGGCGCATGCCACCGGAGAACTGGTGCGGAAACTGGTGAAGGCGCCTCTCGGCATCCGCCAGTCCTGCCTGCTGGAGCACCTCGATCGCGCGGGCCTTGACCGCTTCCCTGCCCTGGGCGATGCCGTTTGCACGGATCGCCTCCTTCACCTGGAAGCCGATGCTCCACACCGGATTGAGGTTCGACATCGGGTCCTGCGGCACGAAGCCGATCTCGCGCCGCGGACGGTCTCGATCTGCCGTGCGGCTCAGCGTGGTCAGTTCGCGCCCGTCGAGCGTGATCGACGCCGCCAGTGATCTCGCCGGTGCCGGGGAGGAGGTTCACGATGGCCGTGGCCGTCGTGGACTTGCCCGGATCCGGACTCACCGACGATGGCGACGGTCTCCCCGGGAAGATGTCGAAGCTCGCTCCGTGCAGCACCTCCGTGACGCCCTCCTGCGTGCGGAATGCGACGGTGAGGTCGCGGACGCTCAGCAGCGGGATCTGTGCGGCTGCACGATCGTTCATCGACGTGCCCTCGCCTTCGGGTCGAGGGCGTCTCTGATGAGCTCACCCAGGGTGACGAACGCGAGCACCGCGAGGGTGAGCGCGATCGACGGATAGATGAGCGCCATCGGGGCGACGCGGAGGGATCGACTGCGCCGGCGCTGATGTCGTTGCCCCACGACATGGTGTCGGCTTCCCAGCCCGACGCCGAGGAACGACAGCGTCGCCTCCGCGACGATCGAGGCGGCGAGAGCCAGAGCGTCGTGACGACGAGCAGCGGCGCGAGCGCGTTCGGGATCACGTGCCCGACGAGCGTGCCGAACTGGGACGCCCGAGCGCCGTCGAGGCGACCACGAAGTCGGCCTGGCGCACTCTCAGCACCTCGGCGCGCACGACGCGTGCGGTCGACGCCCAGGCGAAACCGCCGATCGCGAGTGCGAGGACCGGCACGGACCGGTACTGCGAGAAGACCGTCATCACGACGACGGCCGCCAGGATGTACGGGATCGCGAAGAAGATGTCGCCGACGCGCGAGAGCAACGAGTCGAGCCATCCGCCGTAGAACCCGGCGAGCGCTCCCATGATGAGTCCGACGACCGAGGAGATCGCCGTGGCGAGCAGACCGACCGACGAGCGACGTCTGCGCTCCCCAGACCAACCGGGCGTAGATGTCGCAGCCCTGGAACGTGAATCCGAGCGGATGCCCGTCCGCGGGTCCGCCGTTGCTGTTGCCGAGCTGGCAGTCGCTGTTCGGCGGGACCGACGTGAACAGCGTCGGCCACAGAGCCATCACCAGGAAGAAGACGGCGAGCACCACCGAGAACCAGAACAGCGGTCGGCTGCGGAGATCGGCCCACGCGTCACGCCACAGGTTGCTCGGCTTCTCGGCGATCCGCACCGCGTCGACGGAGATGTTCTCCGTCTCGACCGGCGCGACGAAGTGGTTCTGCGTGGTGGGGTCAGGCATAGCGGATCCTTGGGTCGAGCAGACCGTAGAGCAGGTCGATGACGAGGTTGACCAGGACGTACAGGATCACGAACACCGTGACGAAGGAGACGACGGTCGGTCCCTCGTTGCGGATCGCGGCCTGGTACAGCGTGTTGCCGACGCCGGGGACGTTGAAGATACCCTCGGTGACGGTCGCTCCGACGAGCAGCACGCCGAAGTTGGTCGCCGAGTTGGTGATCACCGGGATCAGCGAGTTGCGCAGCACGTGCACCGGGATCACGCGTCCACGCGAGAGCCCCTTGCTGTAGGCCGTACGCACCCAGTCCTGGTTGAGCGTGTCGATCACCGAGCTCCGCATCAGGCGCATGCTCACCGCATACAGGCTGAAGCCGAGCACGATCGCGGGCAGCCACAGGCCACCCCAGTCGTTGTCGGAGCCGACCGTGGGCTTGAACAGCCCCCACTGGATCGCGAGGAAATACTGCGCGAGGAACGCCACGACGAAGATCGGGATCGCGATCGCGATGAGCGCCACGACGAGCGCCGTGTGGTCGAAGATCTTCCCCTTGCGGAGGGCCGAGACCGTGCCGATGACGATGGCGAGAACGAACTCGATGGCGATCGCCATGACCGCGAGCCGGCCGGTGACGGGAAGTGTCTCGGCGAGGACCGCCGAGACGGGACGGCCGGAGAACGTGTTGCCGAGATCTCCCTGGAACACGCCGGTGATGTAGTACCAGTACTGCACGAGGAACGGTTCGTTCAGGTGGTACTGCTCTCGCAGCTGCTGGACGACCGAAGGATTCGGCGTGCGGTCGCCGAACAGGCCGAGGATCGGGTCGCCGGGCATGGCGAACACGAGGAAGTAGATGAGCAGGGTGGCTCCGAAGAAGACCGGAATCACCTGCAGGAATCGTCTCAGGATGTAGCCGAGCATGATTTTTCCTGTTGCGAGGAGGCGGAAGAACGTGAAGAGCACAGCCTGTGAGGCGGCGACGAAGGAATCGTCACCGCCTCACAGGTGAGTGTCGTCAGGCCTTACTCGCCGGCCTTCGTGACCTGGTGGAGGATCGGCCAGGTGTCCCAGCCGAACTGCACGTTCTCGACCTCTTCACCCAGGCGCCCATGGCGTTGGTGTACCAGAGCGGGATCGCGGGCAGGTCCTGGAACAGGATCTCCTGTGCCTCCTGGAACTTCTGGATGCCCTCCTCGACCTCGGCCGCCGAAGCGCCCTCGTCGAGCAGCGCATCGAAGTCGGGGTTCGAGTAGTCGCCGTCGTTCGAGCCGGCACCGGTGCCGAAGATCGGGCCGAGGCCGTTGAACATGGACGGGTAGTCGAACTGCCAGCCGGTGCGGCAGGCAGTGGTCGACTGACGCTCGGTGATGAGCGTGCGGTGCTCGGCGAAGGTCGGGATCGGCTTGCCGGCCGCCTCGATGCCGAGGTTGTTCTTGACCTGGTTCGCCACAGCGTCGACCCAGCCCTGGTTCGGGCCGTCGGCGTTGTACTGGATCTCGAAGGAGCCGGTCCACGGGGCGATGGCGTCGGCCTCGGCCCACAGCTCCTTCGCCTTCTCGGCGTCGAACTCGAGCACCTCGGAACCGGGGATGTCCTCGTAGCCGTCGATCACCGGCGAGGTGAAGTCCTCGCCGGCGTGCGGGTGCCGTTGAAGACGATGTCGGTGATCTCCTCGCGATTGATCGCGTGCGAGATCGCCGCGCGACGCAGCTCGCCCTCTTCACCGCTGAAGTGCGCGAGGCGCTCCGGGATGGTGAACGTGGCGTTGGCCGCGGCGGGCTGGTTGACCGTGCGTCCCCGAGCTCGCTCTCGAACGTCTGCAGCGCGCTGTCCGGGATCTCGTGGATGACGTCGAGCTCGCCACCGAGAAGGTCGGCGTATGCCGCCGTCGACGTCGGCGTAGAGCTTCATGTCGACGCCGCCGTTCTGGGCTCACGAGCACCCTGTAGTCCTCGTTCTTGACCAGGCTGCTCTCGTCGTGCTTCCAGGCACCCTCCCCGTCGAACATGTAGGGTCCGTTGCCGATCGGGTTCTCGCCGAAGGCCTCCAGGTCGTCCCACGCCACGGCCGGCAGGGGGAAGAACGCGGTGTAGCCGAGGCGCAGCGGGAAGTCCGCGGCGAC